>NZ_JARFVB010000001.1 GCF_029193885.1 Flagellimonas yonaguniensis
TCTTGCCCGACATGAACTGCTCGAGCACCTTCTTTTCAAATTCTGTCTGTTCTTTCTTTGTCATGGTACTGTCTGAATAAAATTAATACTTCTAATCTTTTTCAGACAGAGTTCAGTTTACAGTCTCCTACCCAAGATTCATTTAGTATTAAAAATCAAAATTTAGCGAGCGTAACGCAGTGAAGTGCTGCAAGCGTCCCAAAACTTACCCTTAACTAATACTACTGAGCGAGGTAATTTTATCCATTAATCCGATATACTCTTCTCATCATTTGAGGTAATCCAACGGTCTGTTAGCCTCAATTTTATATTGTTCCAATCTCCATTCCGTTATTTTAAGCTTTAGACTGCTTCCATAGGCCATTTTGTTTTTTCATCAAATTGTGTCAATTTTTTCGTCAAAAATTTCCAGGGCTTACAGGGCTTCCCAAAGGGTTTACTGTAGATTTAGGAAAAGTTTACTGTAGCCCCGATTTTTGTGAAGTATTACAAAATCAGGTCAATCAACTGGTTTTCAACTTGTTGAATACCCGAAAACAACCGTGATGGCGCAATCTGCGCATCACCCTCTTGCTATTCCTTTTTTCACGCAAGCGTGAACTTTCTTTGGTGTATAGAGTAACAATAAATTCAGTGGTTTTTGTTTATTAGAAGCTGTTGAATGAATTTATCTTCCCGAACACTACAAAAACTCGATAGGAACCAAGCGCAAAAGTCTGGGTAAGATTGGGACTTGCAACACTACGTTACCCTTGGTTCGCTTTCTTCTTTAACTCTGATTTGGTTGCTACTTCTAATTTGCTTCTCAAAATCTCCATATCCTCACCAACCTTCCTTTCCAACACCTTTGCATAAATCTGGGTGGTGGTAAGTTTTCGATGTCCCAACATTTTTGAAATGGTTTCTATGGGTACACCATTGGTCAGGGTAACTGTCGTGGCGAACGTATGCCTTGCCATGTGAAATGTAAGATTCTTTTTAATTTTTGCTTCACTTGCAATCTCTTTCAAATAGGCGTTCATCTTTTGATTTGATATTCTTGGGAACAGCGTATTATTTATTACTGATCTGGAATCTTGTTTATACCGTTCAATCAAATCCATAGCTTTTTTTAAAAGTGGTATTTTAACAGGGTTATGGGTTTTCTGCCTTTTAGTGATTATCCAATATTTTTTATCCAACCCCATTATTACGTTATCTTCGGTCAGAAGCATTAAATCAGTATAGCATATACCGGTATAGCAACTGAATACAAAAAGATCTCTAACAGTTTTTAATCGCTTGGTTTGAAGCTCCAATTCTTCAATCGCTTGAAGTTCCTCGGAACCTAAATATTCTCTGTTCGTAGGGGTCAACCTTTGTTTAAACTGCCTAAACGGGTCTTTATCTATCCACTCCAGTCGATAGGCCAGAGAGACCATTTTCCTCAGTCTTTGAATATGCTTCATTACAGCATTGTTACCAATTTGCTTCTGATAGTGATTAGGTTTATGCTTGCGAAGAAAATTTTCAAAGTCAAGGATAAACTTATAATTCAGTTCATCAAGTCTGATGTCTTCCAATTTTAATTTTGTTTTCAAGAATAAAAAGATATACTTCTGGCTTGTCAGGTAGAGTCTCGAGGTATTTCCGTGGAGCTTGGGAAACATATTGGAATTATGGTAGGACACTAAGTCCTTCATGGTAAAATGTTGATTCTCCACTTCCTCATCCAGAAACCTGGCCTTTACACTCTTAGGAGTGATATGTTTACCCTCTATTCGTAATTGTTGGAATGAATGAAACAAACCAGAGTAGAACCCATCAAGATATTGGTTGATGGATTTGGCATCAATAGTAGAATTTTTTACCCGCTGCCTTTCGGAGTCCCAGTGATTGATTTGGATTCTCCGCTTTAAACTAATGTTCAGTTTTTTACCATTGACAGAAATCCTGGCATAAATAGGGGCTTTTCCATTTTTTGACCTACCGGAATAAAGCCAAAACAGGACGGAAAAAGTGAAATTTGACCTCATAGTTGTCTTCTTTTTGTTAAACGTTGACGAAGACGAAAGTCAAATCAAATCGAGTGTTCCAACTAAATTACTGAATTTTAATTACTTAAATTAAAACAGCAACTTGAAAAATGTTGACGATTTGTGAACTCTAAAAGCCGAAATCAAAGGAATTCAATTAAAATCAAAAAATATTAAATATCTGGTTTTCATTTATTTAATGATTCTTTGAATCATTCAGAAGTCAAAAAGTAGCCCCGGCAAGAATCGAACTTGCATCTAAAGTTTAGGAAACTTCTATTCTATCCATTGAACTACGGGGCCATACCATAAAATGGATTGCAAAAATAGCGTTTTTGATGAACTTTTCGCTAAACCGACAATCAATTTAAAATGATTTAATAAGCGACAGCAAAGAGTCTAATCTTACGCCCGTTTTCTTTCTTCTTCCTGAAGTATTTTCTCCAAATAGGAACGCGATAATGGCTTATCCACATAGCCAGAGATCATACCGTTTTTTTTGGCTATTGCTCTATCCGAAGCATTGGTAAAGGCTGAAAGCACATATACACTGGGAAGTTCGTGTCCCTTGAACAAATTCTTTAGATTTTCCAAAAAATCCCAGCCGTTCATTCCATCCATAACAAGGTCCAAAAAGATGATATCGGGCAACCTATCCTGTTCTTCAATGGAACTAAAGCAAGCCTGTATCCCCTCTTCTCCACTGGAACAGGTCACAATGTCAAAATTACCGTGGGATTGCTGTATGCAGTACCGAGTCGCGAATTGCGACACCAAATCATCGTCTATGATGAACGTAATTAACTTCATGTAGGGACTATTGTAAATTTGGGACGACCAAAGCTATGTGCTAGTTTGCTATGAACCATTCATTTTCGTTGTTTGGCCCAAAATACCGTTGAGTCAACCTTAATGGGGCAATTTGCCCCTAACGACACCATAAACAAAAGCACCCAATACCGCACCTAGCAGTACAATAAAAATGGGCCAATAACCCGCACCTACCAATATATAGATGGGTCCTGGGCAAGCTCCTGCCAAAGCCCAGCCCAGTCCAAATAGGGTTCCGCCCAGAATATATCGGGCAAACGTCTTTTCCTTATCGGGTATACTGATGGTTTCTCCCGAAAATGATTTTATCTTGGATTTCTTGATCCAAAAAACAAGTACAACCCCCAAGGCCAAAGCAGAACCAATGATACCATACATATGGAATGAATCGAACTGGAACATTTCATAGATCCTGAACCACGAAGCTGCTTCGGACTTATAAAGCACAATCCCCAAAAATGTTCCCAATATGATGTACACTATATTCTTCATACCGTAAAAATTAAAGGAAACAATAAGTGGACCATGATCAATCCGCCGATAAAAAACCCGATGACCGCGATCAAGGAAGGTCGCTGTAGGTTGCTCAAACCGGAAATGGCGTGTCCAGAGGTACATCCCCCAGCATAGCGGGTTCCAAAGCCCACCAAAAAACCAGCTATCAAAAGTATTATCCAAACTTTGGGATTCGAAAGTGACTCCATACTGAAAAGTTCCGAGGGCAAGTAGGCAGTTCCAGCACTATCAAAACCGAGGTCTTGGAGCTTGGTCACTGTTGTATCCGATATATCCACAGCTGGGTTGGGAGAAAGCCAATGTGCCCCAAAAAAACCCCCAATGACAGAACCCAGTACTACCAAAAGGTTCCATCGTTTGGATTTCACATCAACTTTGAAATAATCCGTGAACTTTCCTGCACCACCGATGGAGCAAAAAGTCTCCAAGTTGGAGGACATTCCAAAACGTTTGCCCATAAGAATGAGCAGTGCCATAATAATGGCAATAAGAGGGCCCGACACATACCAAGGCCAAGGTTGATAAAGCATTTTCGTGAGGTTTTTGGGCAAAGGTCACGAAAATGCCTCAAATAACAAACTTATGGGATGCTAGCAACAGTTATCATCCGAGTCAGAAACCCCGAATTTCTTCAAGATGTCTTCCAATAAACACCATTTGGTCAATGATGATTGTAGCAAGTTGGCCCCGACGAATGCGGTAAACCAAAGCCAGTTGATGTTCACATAAATGGCCAAGGCCAAACTGATCAGGATAAATGTTCCTGCAACTCCTCTTACAATTCTATTCTTCATTCCAATTTTTTTAAACGGTTCTATCAATGGGTATTTCCACTGCCCTGATCGGGTTGGTGGTTTCGCTCTCCTCATTGAACTGCTTCAATAGTTTGAACAACTCCGTCACTTTTTCTTCTTCAGTAAAGGAAAAGAACATATTGGATGCCGCCCCTCCTTTTTCACTTGGGAACCAACTACTGGTGTACATCAGTGGTGCTGCACTTTTGTACCCGTCAATATCGGACCCACTAAAACTTTCCACACCTGCCTTCTTAAAGAGTTTGAAAACCTCGTTTTTATATTCCTCCACAGTGGTAACAATGATCATTTTCATGTTAGTTGTAATTTTTACGTTCAATCATATAATAAACCAATGGCACAACCAAGAGTGTCAATACGGTAGACACTATGGTTCCTCCCATAAGTGATATGGCCAATCCCTGAAAAATAGGGTCGAACAAAATCACAAAAGCTCCAATGACCACGGTTCCAGCGGTCAATAAAATAGGGGTTGTACGCACGGCTCCTGCTTCTATAACAGCTTGCTTTAATGGAACATCTTCTTTGAGCCTTAAGTTGACGAAGTCGATAAGCAATACCGAGTTCCGTACCATAATACCTGCCAAGGCTATCATACCGATAAATGAAGTTGCGGTAAAAAACGCACCAAACAACCAATGCCCCAACACAATCCCGATCAATGACAATGGTATGGCCACCATCATTACCATTGGTGCCTTAAAGTTTTGGAACCAACCTACGATGAGCATATATATGATCACGATCACACCCATAAAGGCAATTCCCAAATCACGGAATACCTCCAAGGTAATTTGCCATTCCCCATCCCATTTTACGGTATAGTCATCTTCAAATTGAGGCTGTTCCATATAGAGTTCATTGATGGAATAGCCTTTGGGCAACTCCAATTGATTCAACTTGTCCGTCATGCCCAAAATGGCATACACGGGACTTTCCAGTTCCCCGGCCATATCGGACATCACATATACTACTCGCTTCTGGTTTTTCCTATAGATGCTCTTTGCCTTGGTTCCTTCCTTTACTTGAACCAAATCACCCACGGAGACCATATTCCCCTGTTGGGATGCTATCTTCAATTGTTTGATTTCATCCAAGCTGGATTTATCCTTTTCACTTACGGACAAAACAATTCCGACTTGATCAAAAGCATCTTCCCGGTAAATGTGCGATACAGGCTGTTCACGGAAAGACATGGCCATTACCTGAACTATTTGTTGAGGAGTAACCCCGTAAAGCATCGCCTTTTCCTTGTCTATCACAAAATCGTACTCCACCTGATCGTCCTCGACCATCCAATCCACATCCACCACATCGGTAGTGTTGTTCAAGATGCCCTTCACCTTATCGGCCAAGGCAATCTGCTTGTCATAATCTGGTCCATATACCTCAGCCACAATAGTAGAGAGTACAGGAGGTCCTGGTGGCACCTCAACAATCTTGATGTTCGCATGGTACTTTTTGCCCAATTCTTGGATTTTTGGCCTGAGCAATTTGGCAATATCATGACTTTGTTCACTTCTGTCGTGCTTGTCCACCAGATTGACCTGGATATCGGCCATATTGCTTCCCCCGCGTAGGTCGTAGTGCCTTACCAAACCATTGAAGGTTATCGGTGCGGAGGTACCCACATAACTCTGATAGTTGACCACTTCGGGTCGTGTGGAGAGATACGCCCCAATTTCTTTGGTCACCGCTGATGTCCTTTCCAAAGTAGTGCCCTCAGGAAGATCTATGACCACCTGGAACTCGTTCTTGTTATCAAAAGGCAACATTTTTACCGCTACGGATTTCGTAAAGAACATGGCTACAGAGGCAATCAGCAAGAAAAAAGTAATCCCCAAGAACATCCATCTTTTTTTCTTGCTATCTATTAAAGGTTGTTCGAACCTTGCATAAGCTTTGTAAATAAAAGTATCCTTTACTTCGATAGCCTCTTTTTCCTTTTTCTTCTTTTTGTCCTTCTCTCTTAGGAAGATGTAGCCCAAATACGGGGTTATGGTCAAAGCCACGAACAATGATAGCAACATCGCGATGGATGCCCCAATGGGCATGGGCGACATATAGGGGCCCATCAAACCAGATACAAAGGCCATTGGCAAAACAGAAGCAATTACCGTGAATGTTGCCAAAATGGTCGGGTTACCTACCTCATTGATGGCGTAGATAGCAGCATCCTTGAACGGCAAGCGTTTCATTTTAAAGTGACGGTGCATGTTCTCCGCTATAATGATGGAATCGTCCACCACAATACCCGTTACAAACACCAAGGCAAACAAGGTAATTCTGTTCAAGGTATAATCCAGCATATAATAGCTGAGCAAGGTCAATGCAAAGGTAATGGGCACTGAAAGGAATACCACAAGTCCACCTCGCCATCCCATGGCCAACATGACCACAAAGGTCACTGCGATAATGGCACCAATCAAGTGCATCAACAACTCGGATACTTTTTGGGATGCAGTTTCCCCATAATTTCGGGTCACTTCGACCTTAACTTCATCTGGAATCAAGGTAGTTTTTAAGTGATCCACCTTTTCCAACACCACATCGGCAATCTTCATGGCATCGGCACCTTTACGCTTGGCAATGGAAATGGTTACCGCTGGGTATTCCGATCTGTATTCCGTTGCTTTTTCGCTTGCAGCACCGAATCCGAGGGAAACATAGTTTTTGGGCAATTCTGGGCCATCCAAAATGGTGGCCACTTGCTTTAAGTAGATAGGCTGACCTTGTTTGGTTCCCACAATCAGATTTTCCAGATCTTCCTGTGTTTTCAAGAAGTTTCCTGTACTGATATGAAACTCGGTGTCGTTGGAAAGGAAATTGCCGGCATCCATCTGCTGGTTGTTGGCCTGAATCATTTGAGCAACTGCCAACACATCCATCCCAGACTCCGCCATTTTATCCTTGTCCACCACCACACGAAGTTGGGGACTGCGCCCTCCTATCTTCTTGGTAATGGACACCCCGTTGACTTTTTCTATCTCGTTGATAAGCTCTCCGGAAATCTGTCTCAACTGGAAGTCATCATACTCATCACTCCAAAGTGTCAAGGCGAGCATGGGAACATCATCTATGGCACGGGTTTTTACCAATGGCATGGTTACCCCTTCGGGCATTTGGTCCATGTGCTTGTTGATCTCATCGTACAAACGCACTAAAGACCTTTCGATATCCTCTCCTACGTAGAACTGTACAATGGCCATCCCTTGCTCTTGCATGGAGGTGGTGTACACGTATTCCACACCTTTGATATTGGATATGATTTTTTCCAGTGGTTTTGTGATCCTGGATTCCACCTCAGTTGGGCTGGCTCCGGGATATCCCACAAATATGTCCGCCATGGGCACATCTATCTGTGGCTCCTCTTCCCTTGGAATAAGGAAGGAACTGTACACCCCAATGACCATGAACACGATCATTAGGAGCACCGTTAATTTGGAGCTGATAAACCCTTTGGCTATTTTTCCTGCAAGTCCGTCTTTCATTGTTAGCTTTTTTGGGTTATTGAATGCTTACTTTGGCTCCATTGTATAACTTTCCTTCGGCCGACACGATATATTGATCTCCCTTGGACAAGCCAGACAATACTTCGACTTCATTTCCGTAATTCTCGCCCAAACGCAACCAGCGTAGCAAAGCCACATTATCCTGGCCCAAAGTATACACACCCGCTAACTGGCCTTTATGCACCAAGGCTTCGGACGGAACGGTAACAACTGTTTTACCGTCGCTCTCGCTTTCCGCCTCGAGCCTAACGGTGGCATACATACCTGACAAAATCTTGGCCTCTGTTTTATCCAATAATACCTTCATCACATATTGTCCGCCCGTATTTTGTGCAGATGCACTCAACTCGGACACTTTTCCCGTAATCGTGGTATCCAATGCTTTTACCAAAATATGGGCTTTGGTCCCCACTTCGATGGCCGAAATGTTGTTCTCCGCCACTTTGGCCTCTACTTCAAATCCACCAGGGGATTCCACAGATACCAACGGAACACCAGGGTTGGCCATATCTCCCTCATCGATGTACGTATTGGTAACCACTCCACTGAAAGGTGCCCTTATATTGGCGTAAGCAAACTGGGAGTTCACTTCGTTCTTCATTTGGTTTGCGGCTTCCAATCTGGCCTTGGCCATTTCGTAGCGCGCGGTCATGTCATCCAATTCTTTTTGTGAGGCACTGTTTTCATTGAAAAGGTTTTGGAACCTTTCATAATCTTTCTTGGCGTTGTTGAAGGCAACCGTGGCCTCGGTAATGGATGCTTCCACTTGTGCTTTTTTGGCACGCAGATCCACATTGTTGATAGAAATCAATAAATCTCCCTTGCTTACTTTCTGACCTATTTTTACGGGAAGTGATTCCACGTGACCCATCATTCGGGTGCTCAAGGTGGCACTGTTCACAGCTTTAATCTGACCACTTCCTGCCAAAATGGTGGAACTATCGCCCATGTCCACATCGGCAACGGTTACCGGAACAGCTTCCGTATTGTCCACAGTTTGTTTTTCGTCACTTCCACAGCCCATCAGGAAGAATCCCAAGGATGCGGTCAGAATGAAACTTTTATATATCGTAGTGTCTTTCATCTTGCAATTATTCTTTGGTTAAAAATGTTAATAAGGATTGTGCCTGATTGTATTCAAAAATGGTCTGATAGTATGCCAATTGCTTTTCAGCATAGGTGGCTTCGGCCATCAATAGATCAGTCGTTTTTTCCAAGCCCTCTTTGAATCTGTTGGTGCGTATCCTTAATGATTCTTCGGATTGCTCCATAGCCAATTTTGAGGTCTGGAGCCTGCTCTCGGCATCTTCGACCATCCGCTTGGTGCGTTGAAGCTCCATAGTACTTTTGGCGACGTACTGTTCGTATTCCTGTTTCGCTTTTTCATAACTTGTTTTGCTCTTCCCTGCTTTGGCAAAGCGCTGCGATCCTTTAAAAACATCCCAGCTCAAACTTGCCCCGATAATGTATCCTTTGGCATCGGCCTGAAAAATTTGGTCATCATACATTTCATAGCTGGCGAAAGCATTCAACCTTGGCAAAAAGGTCATATTATCGGCTTTCATGTTTGCTTTGTACGCTTCGGACACCAAATCCATGGCTTTGATATCCGCCCTATTTTCCAAAGAGCCTTCCACGGTTTCGCCAAGATTGTCCGGCACCAGCTCTTCTGATGGCTCATAGACAACATCTCCTTGTTCGTTCATTAAAAAAGCCAAATAGTCAGATGCATTTTTCACATTGCTCTTGGCCGTGTTCAATTGATCGGAAACCTCGGTGACCCGAACTTTTACTTCCAGCAAATCCGCTTTCTGAAGCAGCCCTTGGTCATAACTGTTCTGTGCCGTGTTCAAGTTGGCATTTGCGGCTTCAAAAGCTTTTTGCAACACTGCTACGGCTCTGTGGGCCAATTGTAATTGACCGTAGGCCTTTTGGGCCTCAAAATTGAGATAGTCCCTGGTTCGCATCGCCTGAAGTTCCTTAGCTTCCATAGTGGTCTTGGCCGCTTTGCGCTGATAGAATCCATCCAAATTGATCAAGGGTTGTTCCACCGAAACTTTGGTGGCATAGTTCTCTATCTGGTCGGGATCGTTCAAAAGGGCAGGGTTAAAATCCGCCTGGGTCAAAATCTCTTGGTTCAGTTTGGAACCGAAAGCCATCAATGGGTTTGTTGTTACCATTCCCGTATGCGACACGGCAATCTGTGGCAAAAAAATGGAATTGGAGAATCTATAGTCATATTTCGCCATCTTGGCTTCCTGTTCGGAAACCTTAATACTGGCATTGGACTCTTGTACCCTTGTCAATACTTCTTCCAGAGAAATATTGATTTGGTCCTGGGCAAACAATTGGCCCTGAGTCCACAATAGAATCGTTATTATCAGTATCCGTTTCATCTACTTATTTAATTTGAAGCAAAAATAGATTTGGCAATACACCTGCACAGTAACCTTGGTTACCAAGAAAATTTCAAAAAAACACCTCAATACGAAGACAACTTAACAAAGTAAGCCTGTATTGAGGTGCTCTACAATGATGAAAATCAGCGACTAAGCACTTCGGGTTCCCCCGTGCCCGCCTGCCACCACAATCAATACCTTAATGCTCAAATAAATGAACTTAAAGAACTGGATAATGGGATTCATCATCGTAAACCGTTTGTATTTTGAGATTCTTCGTGTCATAACTTTCTATTCTGGGATTAACCACCAAAAGGGTTTCATTTTTGCTTTATAAATAAAGGCGTAGTGCAAGGCCAATTTCAACCAGTGACCTGCAAGACCAATGGTTCCAAAGGTTTTACCCAGTTTTCTTCCATGGGTATCGGGATATTTATTGTAATCGGGCACGATGGGATAGGTAGTGATGCTCACACCGCTTCCCGTGGTCATACCAAAACCTGCGGATGCAATACAGGCCGCCCCCATATTCCCCATAGATCCTTTATGATGCAACTCTTGGTTGGAATGTTTAATCATCTCAATGATATTATCCGCTACCAATTTTGCCGTAATCCCCGAAGGCATTCCCGTTCTTGGGGGGGCAGGGGTAATATCCGTTCCGTTTTTGCTTTTTCTGGGTTTGGAGATGCTATGCGGTGGTGCGAAGGCTATCCCAGGGGCAAAAATGTTGGAATACGATGGATTTTGATAGGTTTCAGGCCAATCCTGAACACTCCATTCCTCATAGGGTTTAGGGGTGTAATCGGCATCAACGATCATAAATCCCCTAAAAAGCTTATCAGTGATATCGTCCCCCGTTTTATCGTAAGCCTTGAAACCATGTCCAGAGAAGGAAGGTATCAACATGGCAAAATCGTAGCTTTCCTTTTTGTACTCTCCGTCCAAGGTCTCATAATGGGCCACTCCGTCCTCAACTTTGTTGACCCCAGCTTCCAAAATCCATTTTATCCCCCTATCCTCAAATATCATTTCCACCATTTCGTTGGACTTCATGATATTGCTTCCATAGCTCATCAACATTCCGTCCATACCAAAATCCCCCAGATGGTATTCGTTAGAGATCCAGGTAATTTCGGCCATATCCCTTACCTTGTGTCTCCTAAGTTCTTGTTCCACATTCAAGATGTATTCGAATGCGGCGCCTTGACAGGTTGATTTGGCATGACCGGTTCCGATCAATATTTTGACTTTTTTGCCCTCCTTCATTTGCTTGATGAGTCCTTCCAGCGCAATCCAAGCTTCTTGAGCATGGGTATAGGTACATACCGAATGTGCTTTGTTCTTGCCAGGGGACAATCCTTCTGTGGCCTCAAAGTTGAGTTTTGGCCCTGTGGCATTGATCAGGTAATCGTAGGTTACCTTCTCTTGGGTTCCTTTTTCATTGCCCGCAACATATTCCGCCATTATATAGGGTTTGATTTCTTCCGAATCGCCTTCAGGATGAAAACTGACTGCTTTGGCCTGTTTGTAATCAATATGTTTTTTGGCATATAAGGGTGCCAATGGGAATAGGATATCCTTTGGTTTCATTCTACCGATCCCGACCCAAATATTTGACGGTATCCATTGGTAGTTCCCATTTGGGGATACCACCACCACCTCATGCTCTTTAGAGAGCTTTCTTCTTAAATGGGAGGCTGCTACATGACCTGCAATACCAGCTCCCAATACAACTATTTTGGACATTTTTGAATTATTTACCCAAATGTACTGGTAGCCGATCAGATATAAAGTGACCTAGGTCACATTCAAAAAAGAGCACTGTGCTTAATGCTCTTTTCTTCAATTGGAACAAAAAATCCAAAATCAATAACTGGTCTCGTCCAATTTAACTTTGCCCCAAAAGGTCTTGTATACGAATATGGTATAGAAAAGCACCAAAGGTGTCCCTATGGCCACAATGACCATCATGATCTGCAAGGATTTTGTGGAAGATGCCGCGTTGTAGATATCTATATCGTACATAGGATCTATGGTGGAACGCAATAATACCGGATACAGTTCAACCGCTACCAAGACCAATAGAAACGCTATGGTCAAAGAGGAGAATAGAAAAGCCCATTTATATTTTCGCTTTTCGGCCAATCTGGGCACATTGGCAATACTTAGGAAGGTAAGTAAAGGAATAATGAAAAGTGAGGGGTTACTTTTGAAATCATCCGACAAATGGGGAATATAAATCAATGTGTACAGGGTGGTCACTGCAAAACTGACCATAAAAAAGATCATGCCCCTTTTTAAGAGACGAGTTAATTTTGCGAACAACCTACCTTCCGTTTTCAACAAAAGAAAAATAGCACCATGTGCCATAAAAAGGGACAATGTGGTAAAGCCTGTCATCAAGGCATAGGGGTTCAAAAACTCAAAAAGCACTCCTCCTTGGTACTGGTAGTTTTCACCAATGGCTATTCCCTGCAATATATTCCCGAGCACAACACCCAATAAAAAGGCGAGCATAATGCTTGAAATGCTATAACAGACGTCCCACAACCTCCTCCACCACAACATGGGTTCCTTGCCCCTGAACTCAATGGAAATAGCCCTGAAAATAATGAACAAAAGAAACAACATAAAAGGAATGTACAACGATGAGAACATGGTCGCATACATTACGGGGAAGCCTGCGAAAAGTGCTCCACCTCCAATGACCAGCCACACCTCGTTGCCATCCCATACCGGACCCACGGCATTCAATGCTATCCTACGACTGTTCTCTTTCTTTAGAAAGAGATGCCACGCTCCTGCCCCAAAATCAAAACCATCCAAGATGGCATACCCTGAGAAAAGTCCTCCTACCACTAAAAACCACCATGTGGGATAATCCAATCCTAAAAAAGTTTCCATAAGCTTAGTTCATCATATGAGTTAATGTTCCTCCAAAAGGTGTATCGTCAGATTCCGATTCTTCATAGGGCCCATGTTTGATTTTCTTGTGCAATAGGTAAATGAACAACACGAACAAAAGGGCATATACCAAAAAGAACAAGATCAAGGAAAACAAAATTTGGTTGTCGGTAACGGCCTGGGAAAATGCATCAGAAGTTCTCAATAGTCCGTAGACCACCCAAGGTTGTCTTCCCATTTCGGCAGCAAACCAACCTACTTGATTGGCTATTTGAGGCAAGAAAACTGCAAAAACAAAAATCCAAAGCAACCATTTTTTGTTGAACAGCTTACCTCGCCACCACAAAAAGGTCGCGAAAAGGGTCAAAAATATCAAGGCCATCCCAATGGCCACCATAATGTGATAAAATTGAAAGACGGCATTTATCTGCGAAGGACGTTCATCTTCAGGAAAGGCATTAAGACCTGTTACAGGTGAATCAAAATCATAATCCAGTAAAAAGGACAGTCCTCCAGGCACCTTGATTCCGGATACCTCTTGATTTTCCTTATCCACCCAGCCCAGAATGTACATATCGGCGGGTGCCGATGCTTCAAAATGACCTTCGAGCGCGGCCAGTTTTGCTGGTTGGTTCTCCGCTACCCCATCAGCCGATTGGTGCCCTGTGAACAATTGGCCCAAAGAAAACACGGTGGCAACCACCAAAGCTATTTTAAAGGCCTTCTTCGAAATCTCAACATATTTCCCCTTTATCAGATAGTAGGCATGGACACTCAATACCAGAAAAGCTCCGGCCAGAAAAGCTCCCAGCCAAACATGCGTAAGCCTATCCACACTGGACGGATTGAAGACCATGGCCCAAAAGTCGGTGATCTCCGCCCGGGCATCCAATCCTTCGCCCACAATATGGAATCCTGCAGGGGTCTGTTGCCAGCTATTGGCCACAACGATCCAAATTGCAGAGAACATGGAACCCAGAAAAACCCCAATAGTGGACACCAGATGCACCCAAGGTTTGACCCGGTTCCAACCGAACAATAAAATTCCCAAAAAGCCACTTTCCAAAGCGAAGGCAAAAATCCCCTCTGCTGCCAAGGCACTGCCAAAGACATCTCCGACATAACGGGAGTATACGGCCCAGTTGGTGCCAAATTCAAATTCCATGACAATGCCCGTGACAACCCCGATACCGAAGGTAAGGGCAAATATTTTGGTCCAGAAACGGGCCAGTTTGTGATAGGTTTCGTTTTTAGTCCTTATGTAGATACTTTCAAAAATGACCAATAACAACCCAAGGCCTATACTAAGAGGGGGATATATGTAATGAAAAGCAACAGTAAAGGCAAATTGGATCCGAGCAAGTATTTCGGTTTCCATAAATAATATTTTGTTTTCAAAAATAGCTTTAACGCCAACCTTTTTAGGTTACTAAAGTTACAAACAAAATGGATTTAACATAAAAAAACCATCTTATGCTAAATCCATTTCTCCTATGTCTGATTAGTGTTTATTTTTTACCACTGTTCATCAAAGCGAAAACTGCAACCACAAGAACTATGACCACCAGTGCAAACACACCTATCATCCAGATGCCGTTTTCCCATGATACCAAAGGAATGTTCATTAATGATTTCACGATGTATTGGTTTTTAAGTTTGAGTCAAATTTACTGGCTTGACCCAATTGAAAATATGATAATTCTCATAAAAACAAAATCATAATGCATTGATCCCTAAACATTTTTACCCTTGAGCATTTTGTTCCAATATAAATTGGGCAGTCCGTATTTTTTCAACATCCAAAGTCTCCAATGTTCCTTGTCACTGTTAAAGACCAGCATACGTTTTAACTTAGGGTCCGGTATAAAATTGTTGTTGTAATCAAACTCGGCCAAGGTCATTTTTCCATAGCCGGTGACCAAGGGACATGAAGAATACCCATTATAAGATTTATTATTGGCCGTCTTGTGGTCCATCAATTTTAAAATATTGTCCACAACAACGGGAACCTGTTTACGAACCGCAGCCCCTGTTTTGGCCGTTGGCAATGCCGCAACATCTCCCAGACCAAAAATATTCGGGTAGGTATGGTGCTGCATGGAATGATGATCCACATTCAACCAACCTGATTCATTGGCCAGTATGGAATCACGGATGAACTTTGGCGCTGCTTGTGGTGGAGCCAAGTGCAACATATCAAAAGGCACACTGATGTCCACATCGCCCACCATGGTCTCTCCCAACTCGTTGTCCTCGTTGATGATGCACCTGTTTTCTTCTGGAGCCGTATGGCTAAAGTGAACGATCCGGTTTTCTACATCAATTTCTTTGGGCGCATAAAAAGGCTTGAAGTGAATGCCATACCGATCAATGACCTTCATAAGGGTCTCACGAATCTCCTTGACCCCGAAAATAACGGTTCCCGGGGTAGCAAAAATCACGTTGGTATCTTTCTTCAGGCCTTGCTTCCTAAAATAGTCCGCCGCCAGATAGGCAATCTTTTGGGGAGCCCCTCCACATTTAATGGGCGTGGTTGGCTGTGTGAACAAGGCATTTCCCTTTTTAAAATTCCTAATGGTTTCCCATGTTCGCTCTGGATCAATATAATTGCTACAGGCCACTCCCTGCTCCAAAGCTTCGGGCAGGCCTTTGATCATACTTGGTTCCATGACCAATCCTGGGGCCACTACCAAATAATCGTAGGTTATATCGCCACTGCTTTCGGTCGAAACCATATTTTTCTCCGGATTGAAGCCAGCGGCCTTGTCCTTGACCCAGTCGACCCCTTTGGGCATAACATCTGCCATAGGTTTGGCAGTCTTTTTAAAATCATAGGTTCCAGCACCTACAAGGGTCCATGCAGGCTGGTAGTAATGTGTTTCGGAGGGTTCTATAATAGCTATGTCCAGCTTTTTGTTTTTCCTCAATAATTGGGCAGCAGTCATAATTCCAGCCGTTCCTCCCCCGATTATCAGGATTTGATAATGTGACTTCATGTTTCTTTAGTTAAATCTATTTAGGTAAAATATTGAGGAATATCATATTATATTGTAACTAAAGTTACATACTTGATAATTTGAAGGCTGTTTTATGTGAATATTATCATTTTCACAAAAAAAAGCCGCTCTCAATAGAACGGCTTTCCTTATCAACCAACCAAAAAACCTAATTCTTGACCTTGCATGTATTAATCCCGAATAGGGTGTACAAAGGACAAAAACTAACAAAGCTTGTCAAGACAAATATGGCTGCCAAAGCCAGCAGCACGTATGCCAATGTTCCTGTAATTACATTAAAATAATACAATGCCCCTACACCAAGTGCCAGGATAATCCGAATTGTACGGTCTGCACCGCCCATGTTTTTTTTCATAATTGATAGTTTATGATTATTACTATACAATTTACCAAAAAATAGATCAGCTTGTATTCTCCTCTTTTTGATAATCAGAGGATTACTTCAAAAGTAGTGGTTCGTCGCCGACCAAATAGTAACCTCTGTTACACAGACGCCATTATTTTTAAAGTATTTTTGTTTATGAATCAGTTTTCAGCTTTTTGAACGACTTAATACTGGTATGTTGGAGTATTTTGATGCTTTTATCAATGGATTTCTTGGAACCGTGCGATGGACATGGAGGTCCATTATTTTTGATGTTCCCTGGTACACCAATTATTTCTGGGGATTGATCATTATCTCTCTTTTGGTCTGGGGGCTGGAAATCCTTTTTCCTTGGCGCAAAGAGCAGTCTATTTTTAGAAAGGACTTTTGGTTGGATGTGTTTTATATGTTCTTCAACTTTTTTGTGTTCGCCATTATCATCAGTGGGGTCTACAAAGTCTTAAGCGTACTTTTTGTGGATATTGGAATCACTTCAAAGTCCTTGGTCATTTTGGATATCGCCAATTGGCCGCAATGGGTGCAACTGCTGGTCTTTTTTGTGGTGCTCGACTTTGTACAATGGTTTACCCACGTTTTGTTGCACAAATACCCAATGCTATGGGAATTCCACAAGGTGCACCACAGCGTAAAGGAAATGGGGTTCGCTGCCCATATGCGTTTCCACTGGATGGAAAACATCCTCTACAAACCTTTAAAAACTTTGGGAGTGATGGTTCTGGGTGGCTTTGAGCCTGAACAGGCCTACATTGTACATTTTGCTGCCATTGCCATCGGGCATTTTAACCATTCGAACATTAAACTGACCTATGGTCCATTGAAATACATCTTGAACAATCCCGTGATGCACTTGTATCATCACGCCTATACCATTCCCAAAGGATCCTACGGTGTGAATTTCGGCATAAGCCTGAGCATTTGGGATTACATCTTCAAGACAAACTATATTCCAGAAAACGGAGGGAAAATTGAATTGGGTTTCCCTGGTGATGAGAAATTGCCCAAAGGATTTTGGGGCCAATTGATCTATGGCTTTAAAAAGCCAAAAAAAGATAGCTAGTCCGTGCTCTTCGGAGCATCAAAAACAATGCTCCAAATACCTCGCACCTCATCGGGCCCATACCCTATCGCCTTATCTTGGGGATACAGTTCCAACAGGCTCGCATATACTTTGGGGGTTATGTTTTTATCCGGAGTTCCGTGACAGTTCAGGCACATGGTGTTCGTTACAATGGGATAATAGAAGTGTACTTTTCCGTTCTCTTCACTTAAAATAGGTTCAACGGACGCTCCACCTGCAACCTGTCCCTTAAAAGTTTCGATATGCATCAATTCTATTGCATTGGCTTGATTTTCAGGGTTTCGGGGTTTATCTGAAACCCTTTTGATTCGGGCATTAAAGTTGGTGGACATGCTATCGGTCAGCGGGTATGCTCTTTCATTGCAAAATACCACAGCCTCTTCCACTCCTTTATTCTGAATAGTGCCCATTAGATTTTTACCAAGTACCTTTTTAGTCTCCAAAGCATAACGCATTCCCAATTCCTTGGGGGTTACTTCGGTTTCGGACACTTTTGGTGTCTTGCCCCTGTTGTAGAGCGAATCCCCTCGACGATCCATCCAATGTGCTTGAAACCAATCCGGTTCTTCAATCTGATAATCGTACATGTACTCAGCAATCCTTCTTACCCCACCTTGTGGGAACTGTTGGGCCGGCATCAATCCGAACCTGCGGACAGCTCCACGCATTTGGGCATGGTCTTCAGAAGGCGATTTCACGAACGCCATAATGGCCTCCACAAAAGCTTCCCTATTCGCATAATTTTCCAGATAATGGGCTTTTACGGCAACCATCGGCGGACCAATTCGCTGTCCGTTTTCCGGTGCAGATGGATTATGGCATAAATAGCATTGGTTTTCCATCATTTTTTTGCCTTCCTCAACTTGAGAGACCTTTTGTGCTATCGGTTCAGAGGCTTCTTCATCCGAAGTTTTAGGTCCCTGCTTGCAGGATAGCATCAGGAAAAAAACAAATATGGATATTGTAGTGAATCTCATCAGTTGGACATTTTACCACTGGCACAACTTACAAACGATTTTGCCTTGTCCACAAAACCGTTTTCATCATCAATAGTAGGATATCCCATGCGTTTGAGGGCGTCTTTAACTAAGGAAGCATCATCGGCGCTTTGATGATCAAAGCTAACCGATGAGCTGTCCTTCTCCACAATCACATCTTTGATTTCTTTTATCTCTGAAAGTTTGTTGGATATCGTCTTGACGCATCCTCCACACTTTAGATTTTGTATTTGGAATATTGTTTTCATAGCACACTTTTCTGAATCAATAGCACCAGCTTCTATACCCGCCCCTTAAATCGTATACCTTGGTAAAACCCATGCTTACGAGCTTCCTGGCTGCTTTCTGACTTCTGTTTCCCGATTGACAATAAATGTAAAGGGGAGCATCTTTCTTCATCTTGGAGAATGCGGATTCAAATGCAGTCCCTTGGAAAAAATCGATGTTCTTGGCTCCTTTTATATGACCGGACATGAACTCTCCCTTGGTTCTCACATCCACTAACTGGACCTTGCCTTTGGATATGGCATCTTTATATTCCTCCCTATCCATAATCTGGATTTCATCGGGAAGGTTTTGCTCCTTGAACAAAAAACTGAATATTGACATAGTTTCGTTGTTTTGAGATACTAAAGTATCCCAAACAGCCAATGGCGGTCAGTAACGATAGTTACACAAAACCATCTTTTGATGATTTTTCCGAGCTTATCCCTGTCTTATTTCAAAGTAGTCGGGCAAACGTAGTCGGTTACTGGTATTCCTGCTTTTTTAATATCAGCAAAACCACCAGATACGTCCACCAAATTGTGGATTCCCCTACTTTTTAAGATGGAAGAGGCGATCATACTGCGATATCCTCCTGCGCAATGCACATAGAAAATCTCTTTTTCGGGAAATTCCGATAAGTGATCATTGATGTAGTCCAATGGTGTCAAGTGGGCATCTTCAACATGCTCTGCCTTGTATTCCGATTCTTTACGGACATCGTAAACAGGCACTCCCTTATCAACCAACTTTTTCAATTCTTCCGCATTGACGCTATCCACAGTATCCACATCTTTTCCTGCAGCATCCCAAGCGTCGATTCCACCCTTCAAATAACCCAAAGTATGGTCAAAACCAACCCTTGACAAACGGGTAATGGTTTCTTCTTCCCTTCCCTCCGGGGTTACGAGCAGAATAGGTTGTTTTACATCGGCGACCAACGCCCCCACCCATGGGGCAAAACTGCCGTCCAACCCAATAAATATAGATCGTGGCACGTGACCTTTGGCAAAATCATCTTGATGGCGAACATCGAGCACAATGGCACCTGTTTCGTTAGCTGCAACCTCAAATGCTTCAGGGGTAAGGGACCGGGTCCCTCTTTCCAATATTTTGTCGATGTCCTCGTAGCCTTCTTTGTTCATTTTTACATTGAGCGGGAAATATTGTGGCGGTGGCAATAGGCCTTCCGTTACTTCCGCGATAAATTCATCCCTTGTCATATCGGCCCTTAGGGCATAATTCATCTTTTTCTGATTGCCCAAAGTATCCACGGTTTCCTTCATCATGTTTTTTCCACAAGCGGAACCTGCTCCATGTGCAGGGTATACGATTACATCATCAGCCAAGGGCATAATCTTGCCACGAAGGCTATCGAACAAAGTTCCTGCCAATTCCTCTTGGGTCATATGGGCTGCTTTTTGCGCCAAATCTGGTCGACCGACATCACCTAAGAACAAGGTATCCCCACTGAAAATCGCATGGTCCTTGCCATTTTCATCACGCAACAAATAGGTGGTGCTCTCCATGGTGTGCCCGGGGGTGTGCAACGCAACTATGGTAACATTCCCAAGCTTGAACTCTTCCTTGTCCGCAGCGATAATCGCATCAAAAGAAGGTTCAGCCGTTGGGCCATATACAATAGGCGCACCGGTTTCTTTGGACAGGGTAAGGTGTCCACTCACAAAATCGGCATGAAAATGCGTTTCAAAAATATATTTGATCTTGGCACCGTTCTCCTCAGCCGTCTTAATGTACGGGTCAACCTCTCTCAAGGGGTCGATTATCGCTGCCTCTCCTTCGCTTTCTATGTAGTAGGCGCCTTGTGCTAGACAACCTGTGTATATCTGTTCAATCTTCATTTTTTGTGGTTTTTACCAAATATATAATTCCGTCCCTTAAAGTTAAGTCACTAAAGTTACAAACTCTTTGCTTTGGACTGTAAGGACACTTTTTTCTGTATTGTACTCAATTTATGTGGGTTATTGCAGCAATCCACGGCATCGTAAGTCTGCACAAATAGGTTTTCTTCGCCCAGCACATCTATGATTCCGCTACTGTACAATATATCCCGTGTTGGGCCGATGGCCCCAGCGATCAAAAACTGGATCCCGTTCTCCCGCTGTTCCAAAATGATACGTTCCAGCATCACGGCTGCACTACTATCTATATAATTGATGGATTCTGCGTTCAGGATGATGAACTTGAGCTTTGGCCCTTTCTTTTCAATCTGTTGATAGAGCTGTTTTTTAAAATAATCCTTGTTGCCAAAGTATAGTTGGGCATCAAACCTGATAATTAATTTATCCTCATACACCTCCACATCTTCCAAAAAACGGTTCACGTTTTTGAAATAGGTGGTGCCCTTGATCTTCCCCAAAACCGCAATATGGGGGTTGGAAATGCGATACACCAATAATAAAAGTGAAAGCAATACCCCGAGAAGAATGCCTTCGATCAATCCGATGAACAAGGTCATCAAAAAGGTGGCATTCAGCAATAGGAACTCATCCTTTCTATTCTTCCAAAGCTGTAGCGGATACTTCAAATCGATAAGACCAAAAACCGAAACTATGATGATGGCCCCCAGTACCACAGTGGGAAGATTGTAGAAAAGCGGGGTCAAGAACAACAAGACTCCAGCTACCAGCAAGGCACTAAAAACCAATGCCATTCCCGTTCGTGCACCCGAATGATCGTTGATGGCCGTTCTGGAAAAACTTCCAGAAACGGAAAAGGACTGGAAAAACGAACCCAAAATATTCGACATCCCCAGAGCACGTAGTTCTTGATTGGGGTCCAAATCGTATTCAGGATGACGCTCCTCCACCGTTTTGGCAATGGAAATGGATTCCATAAACCCAAAAAGGGCGACTGTTATGGCGATGGGCAGGAACTGTCCAATCTTGTTCCATTGCATACCTGGTATCTGAAAACTGGGCAATCCCCTTGGGATATCCCCAACTACTTTGATTCCTTTGGATTCCAATCCCAAGAGTACTACGGACAAAATTCCCAGAACAACGACCAATAAAGGTATGGGCAATTTTTTATTAAGCTTTTTCAATCCAATAATGATGAGTATCACTAAAGTTCCCATCCCCAAAGTCAATGGATTAGCATCGCCCAAACTGGAAAAAATACTTCCCAAAAGCACATAGATCTTTCCCGATTGCTGCAAATCCACTCCCAAAATATGCTTTAACTGCCCCAAACCTATTAAAATTGCGGCGGCGGATGTAAATCCATTAATTACCGGCTTGGAGAGAAAATTGACAAAAAAGCCCATTTTTAAAACCCCCAGCAACAATTGGAACAGTCCTATGAGCAGGGTCAAAAATATAACGGCAGCAATATAATCTTGGGTATTGGCCAACTGCATCGCCCCGATTCCTGCGGCAACCAATAAGGAATCCATTGCCACGGGACCAACGCCCAATTGTCTCGAAGTTCCGGTAAGGGCATATACCAATTGGGGCACCAGAGCCGCATACAGCCCATAAATAGGGGGCATACCAGCAATCAAGGCATAGGCCATGCCTTGGGGAATCAGCATAATTCCCACGGTAAGTCCCGCTACCAAATCGCCATAGAACGTTGAGCGGTCATAATTGGCAATCCACGTTAAAAAAGGAAAAATCCTTTTGAGCATGCAATTGGTTTTATGCAAAAATAGGTTGACTAAAGACAATCCAAAGTAACAAAGGGCACAAACTTATAGATCCACAATTTGAATGTAGTTTCTATGTAGTTCCAACTTCTTCATTTTTTCCAGTTTTTTCAACAATCTGGAAACCACCACCCTGGAGGTGTGCAAATCGTAAGCAATTTCTTGATGCGTATTTCTAATGCGGTTATCATTGGTCACTTCCACCTTCTTTTTAAGGTAATCCACCAGCCTTTGATCCAAGTTTTTAAAGGCGATGCTATCCACGGTCTGAAGCAATTCGTTAAGACGGTTTTGATAACTTTCAAAAACATAATTGCGCCAACCTTTGTACTTGGCCATCCATTCTTCCATTTTTTGGACGGGAACCATCACAATCTTGGTATCTGTCTCAGTAATCGCCCTGATCTCACTTTTGGTCTGCCCCATACAACACGCCATCGTCACGGAACAGGTTTCCCCTTGTTCCAAATAGTATAAAAGCAATTCATCGCCCTCTTCATCTTCTCGAAGCACTTTTATGGCTCCGGATAACAATAGGGGAATGCTTCGTATGTATTGCCCAATACCCATTATGGTTTCCCCCGCAGGCACCTCCATTAATTTCCCCTCTTCTAGAATCTCATCGATTAGAGGCTGTTCAAAATAGTTGCTGAATGTTGCTAAAAGCTCTTCTTCCATGTTATAAAAATACACTGCTCTAAGGTAACCATTTTAGTAAAAACGGAACATTTTGGGCCATCTGAAAAAATAAGACCCGTACCTATGGCACGGGTCTACTGCGGTAACGCAAACTAACAAACTGAATTAAACGAACTTAAACTTATAATTTTATGGGTTTCCCCTCGATTTCTTTTGAGATGGGCAAGTCCAATATCTTCAGAATAGTGGCTGCAATCTGATTGGAGTACAATTGTTCTTCCCCCATAACTTCGCCTCTAGGATCAATATCTTTTCCAAAAGCCATCATCCAAACGGAGCCTGCCCCTTTGATATCGCTTCCATGGCTTCTCCAGGTATCCAACGGCTCTGTTCCACGTCCATGATCTGTAGTGATCAAAAACACGGTTTGGTCCTTATAAAAATCATCTTGTTGGGTAAATTCCCAAACCTCCTTGATCAATGCATCGGTATTGTGGGCCGATTTTAAATAGGCCTGATAATCCCCGTCGTGGGCAAAATCATCTGTTTCCCCATAGGAGATATAAACCAGTTTAGGATGCTCCTTTTTCATGTGTTCCAAAGCATAATGATGGGTAAATGCATCCAAACGGACCGTACCCCACGGACTTGGTATCTGCTGTTGCAATTGGTTGAGAAACTTTTCCCTTTCATTCAAATTTTTCGTGGCAGGCGCGAATCCCGCATTTACCGGAACCCCTGACCTCTCTTCGTTTACAATGAATGGAAACACATCCCAACTACCAAAGGCCGCTACTTTGCCTTTTCCTTCGGCCGTATTGTTGTATCGCTCTAAAATGGTAGTATTGGGGTTGGGGATTTTATCATTGCTCCGGATGTTTTCATCGTCTGCAGTTCCCGTCAAAATTTCGTTGTACCCTGGGTAAGAGAACCACATGGAGTTGGTCAAGTCCACTTGGCTTCCCAACTTTCTATTCCCATGAATTTGGCCCATTTTTTCCACTTGATTCCAGAAAAAGGGCAATAATGCTTCTCTTCTTTCACCTGGTGTTTCCCTCCAGAAAGCGTCCTTCAACATTTCGACATCGTGCACATAATCCTTGTTACCTATCAAAAGGGAATCCGCTCCCGTAAAGAGTTCCTGCCAGCGGAAACCGTCCAACGTAATCAATATCACTTTGGTGTCCTCTGCCTTTTGGGCATGAAGATTAACAAGTGCTGCAACGGCAGCCATCAAAAACAAAATTCTATTTTTCATTTCCTTGTGGTGTTTTAAATGTTGCTATTTCGGACCAATCACTCCAGTTTAGGTTTTGGTCACGATACCGAACCCTCCAATAATAGGTGGTGTTGGGTTCTAATCGTTTGGTTTTCTCATCGGTAAGATCGTCCTCCTTTTGACGATTTTCCTTGTAATACCAATTTTCGAACTGTTTCCAGCTATCCAATACCAACTTTTCAAAATCGGGGGTTTGGGAAACTTGCCAATGCGCTGCTGCATGGAAAGCACCACTGAGCGGACTTGAAAACCCACCAGCTTTTAACATAGTGAATTCGGTAGTCACAATTGCTTTGTTCACTGGCGAGACCACTGTTGGGGCATCGGGCTTTTTCTCCAATCGCCAAATAGTGATGCTATCGCGAAGCTCATTCTGTCTGGACTTAATGTTGTTCCCTTGACTGATTCTCTTGATCGTGAACTTGGGATCGTTCCGGTTACCGTCGACCTCGACCATTACAAAACCGTATTCGTCCTGGGTAACGGTAAACTCGTCATAATCCCTACCTTCAAACTCGCCCCAATTGTCAATGGCTCCCCCAGCCGAGGCCACATTGACCCACAAATGTTTGTGATCTCGGGACTGTCCACGCGAATAGCCATGGGTATGTCCAAAAAAGTGAATGCTGGGCTTTCCTGTTCTGGTAGAAAACGCTTCCAACATTTTTACCACCTTCCCAGTGGACTCTTCTTCTCCTGGAATCCATAGTTCCGATTTGTGGGGATGGTGCAACTGTGCAAACACAA
Source organism: Flagellimonas yonaguniensis (assembly GCF_029193885.1). Lineage (GTDB taxonomy): Bacteria > Bacteroidota > Bacteroidia > Flavobacteriales > Flavobacteriaceae > Flagellimonas > Flagellimonas yonaguniensis. Next base: position 25,073 of record NZ_JARFVB010000001.1, read on the forward strand.
AATCAATGTCATCGTTCTTTTCAGTATCGGCCAGCACCTGTTCCAGCCACTCATATTGTTCGCGAAGGTCGCGATAGCCGTCGTTGGAATTCAATCCAATGATTCTCGTATTGCCATAATCCTTGTACCACCAATGTTCGGCATAGGCCGGTGTTCCATTTTCGGGAAGGCTGAAATATTTGAAGTAGAAAACGGAATTGCGCTCATGATTGCCCAAAACGGGATATACGGGCACCTCGGCAAAAAGTTTTTGTGCAGGGTCAAAGAAGTGTTCTTTCCATTGATAATATTTGCTGCCCGTAGAAACTAGATCCCCTGGAATCATCACCATGGCCAAATTGTCCGGTAACTTGCCCCCATGCTCCTTTTCCAAATACTGAAGAACGCCTTGGTTCACGATTTCGGAAAACTTGTTCGGGTGCTGGCCATCATATTGCATATCACTCATGGCTACGATATTGAACGATTCTTCATCACTCGAAAAAGGCGGGGTCTTGAACTGAAAAATATCGGATTTTATCTTGCCCGTTTTTACACGATAATAGTATTCCGTAAAGCGCTTGAGACCTTCCAATTTTACGGTATGCACCCGTGATTCAGAGAAATTGATATCCTCGGCTTTTCCTGATGTTTTTTTGCCCAGTTTTTCCGTGGTTCCCCATTCTACAATGCTTTCTTCCCCACTAGCGGTCTCCCACATGATCACTATGGAATTTGGCTCTGCATCCTGAAGATAGGGTTGCACTAAGATTTGGGGTTGGGTTTGGGCTGTGAGTTTCATCAAACCCAAACAGCAAACGATAAGTAATTGGTTGATTTTTTTCATTAGGCTATGGCGTTGGTTTTTAAAAATGCGCAATTCAATATTTCAAAGGCTTTTTCCAGTTCTTCTCTGGTTATGGTCAATGGTGGGGATAGTTGGAGCACGTTTCCTTTGGAAACCTTGAAACTCAATCCCTGTTTAAGACATTCGTACATAATTTCTTCGGCTTCGGCCGTTGCTTTTTCTTTTGTTTTTCTATCGGTTACCAGTTCAATGCCCCATAGCAATCCCACCCCACGCACATCCCCGATCAAGGAATATTTTCGGTGCATTTTGTACAAGGCTTTTCTCATGAATTCTTCATCCTCCTTAACCTTTTGCAAGATGTTTTCCTCTTCCAAAATCTCCAAAAGTGTCAAGCCCGCCATAGATCCCAACGGACTTTTTTCGTGCGTATAATGCCCAAGGGAGATGTGGCCGAACTTGTTGTACTCTTCACGGGTGACAATCGCGGCCTGCGGAATAATGCCTCCCCCAAGTCCTTTTCCCAAACAGAGAATATCGGGTTCAATATCAAAAAGTTCGTAGGCGAACATGGTCCCCGTTCTTCCAAAAGCGATGGGGATTTCATCCAAGATCAATAAAACACCGTGTTTGGTGCAAAGCTCCCTAGCTGCTTTCCAGAATTTTTTTGATGGAATCTGCACATCGGTATTGCGAATGGTCTCTGCCAAAAACGCCCCGATTTGAGAATCCTTCTCCAAAACATACTCCAAATACTCCAATGCTTTTTCCTCGTTCCCTTCAAATATACCACGATAGGTAATTGGGGGTGGAATACGCTCAACACCGGGCATTAATGGCCCCATGTGCTCCTGAAAAACCGCTTCGCCACCAACACTGATGGCATCCAGGGATGCGCCGTGGAACGAATCCCAAAATGAGATCACCTTGTGCTTGCCTGTAATGGCCCGTGCCAATTTTAAGGCAATGCCAATGGCGGAGCTTCCGTTCGGGGTCAATAAGATGCGATTGAGATTTTTTGGTGTATGGAAGGTCAGTTTTTCCGCAAACTGAACTGCCGTTGCATTGGCGTACCTCCTAGTGGAAAAAGTAAGGTTTTGCAGTTGCTCCGTTAGCCGAGCAACCAATTTTGGGTGGGAAAACCCGATTTGATGCACATTGTTCCCATGAAAATCCAGATACTTTTTCCCAGAGACACTTTCAATATGCGAGCCTTCACAATTTTGGAGCACATCTAAACAGGGTGTGGACATGGATTGATGCATAAAATACTTGGCATCCTTTTCCAGTAGCTCCTTGGTTTCTTCGCTTACTTCGTTCTGCAACCATTGGCTCCGAGCAGGAGTCAGGTTGATGTCGCCCTCCACAACAGATTCTGCGTTGTGCCTATCGCGCTTTGTATGGTCCATGCTTGCTTTTTATTTCTCGTTCTTCGGTGGTGTCGTCCAATACGTAAATATCGTAAGAATTGCCGTTGTCATACACCCGAACAACAATATGTCCTTCTTGACTTTTATATTGATCCAACCTACCACCGATCACATCTTTGGTGCCTTGCAGCATAATGGTCGAAAAAATATCCCGGTCTCCGGGGTATAGTTTTTTTGATGTCATCCTTCGGAGGACTTCCTCCCCCGGATGATCGGCCGTCCAGTTTTGTTGTATCCAGACCCGGGGCCGAATGGTCCGTACATAATACGGGTTCTGGGAATCCCGGTTCCCATGATGATTCAATGTGGCCACATCAACAGCACCGATAACAGGCGCCACATGGGATTCCACATCATTCAAATTTGTTTGCCCAAAACCATTGATCCCCGAGATATCACCACCCGTGTAATAATTGAACTTGCCATAATCTATTCGGATGACATTGCTCAACGGATTCTCCCCATGATATTCCCCATCCTCAAAAAGGGCGTAAAAAGTATCATCATAACCCGTCCAAATATTACCATTGGAGGCAATGTTCTGAATGGAAAACCCAGGATAACCGGTCGGATGCTGTTGTAACCCAATTTGACGGTTACTCCCCACTTGCAACGCTTCGTTTTTCAACCCTACTTTTTCCGATTGGTGATCTATGAACTTCCAATATTCCTTCAAGGTAGGAATCATTCCGTAGGCATCCTTTGAAAATCGCTCTTGCGATTGCACTTTTCCATCTTTTAGGTTGATGGGAAAATCAAATCCCCTATCAATCAATTTTTTAATGGGAATCAACGTTCCCACTTCCATAATTCCTGTAAGTTGATACCCTGCAGGTGCAATCTTTCGAAGTGAATCCACCTCTCCAAAGTGATCATCGTGGTAATGGGTGATCAAGGCGTAATCCAACTTTCGTTCTTGCTTTCTGGGCAGGAATTGATCGATATAATCCACAATCCATTCAGGTGCCGTTTTGGACCTGTTGGGAACCAATTTTGCATTTCTGCTCGATGTTGTCCGCTGATGTGTTTCGGACATATCGCCGGCATCCACCAACAAGGTTGTACCATCGGGAAATACCATAAAAGCAGCATCGCCCCTACCTGTATTGATGTGGTGGATATCCAAAAAACCAGGCTCCCACTCGGGCAATTGCTGTTTTTGCCCATGTGAAACCTGCACCATTAAAATAATGAGTGGGAGATACGTTTTTTTGAGGTTGAAATGCATGTTTATTTTTCTCTATACAACTGGTTTGCTGGAATGATTTGTTTTGGGATGTCGGGACCTGAATACTTTGCATCCAAATGATAGCCCCCTCCACCATTAAAAAACGCTATGCGTACCAAATACCTTCCTTCGGATAGCTCCAAAGAACCGCTGCGTTCCATAACGCCATGGTCGCCATCGTTGTCCACGATTTCAATACCGTTTACATATAGCTTGCTACCATCATCACTATTGGTGAAAAAATTATAGTTTCCTTTTTCGATTACTTCCAAATAACTTTCAAAAACCACAGCTACTTGTTCTTGCGGCATATCGCCGGTCAGTGCTTGTTTATGGGAAAATTCGGTGGCATAACCTTCAAAAACGGGCTCCAATGATGTAAAATCGGGCAGTTTTTCCATGCCGCTTACCTGATACACCTGAAATTTGACAGGGTCTTGTTTGTCTTTTGATGTAATTCTAAAGTTTCCTTCAGCAACGGTACTCACTAATTGGTTGTTTTGAAAGATACCCGCTTTGACAATGCTTGTCTGTGTTAGGTAAAAGGTATCTTGGTAGATCTGGCTGTTTTCCATGGTGGGCACATTGTTGCCAATGGTATATCGAATCTCCCCAACATTGTTCGGGTTTTGTATGACCACAGCAACAGAATCCGCTTTAAAAACTCCTCCGGCCGGCTCATAATGGCCTGCATCCGGGAGAATTTTGGGCTGGGTTATCTGCTCTTTTCGCTTATAGATAAGTATTGGGGCCTCATTTCCTATAAAAGCGCCTTTTACAGGTCTTCCTATCCATGATTGCGGTGTTTGTAAACCCATGGCATAAGCAACGGTCGGCGCGTTATCGTATTGGTAAACGGTTTCTTCAATTTTGTAACCTTTTTTGATTCCCGCTCCATATAAAATGAACGGAATTTCCATTTCGGCCAAGCTTTCGCCCCCGTGACCATAGCCCAATCCTCCGTGATCAGAGGCTACAATGAACATGGTTTTTTCAAAAATCCCAGCATCCTTGGTAGCATTCACTATTTCGGCGATCAGGGAATCCGCTTTTTCCACTGACCGGTAATAATCAGGGCTACCATGTCCCTGTGCATGACCTGCATGGTCTACATGGTCTAGGTGCACAAAAGTGAATTTTGGGGTATTTTTTTTAATATAATCGACCGCTTCTTGGGTGGTTTTATCCTCATGATCCCCGTCAATATCAAAATCCACATCAGTTTTTTCGAACAAACGTCCAAAACCATCCCAATCGTAGATGGCCCCGACATGAGCCGAGGGCTGCTGATCTTTAAAAAGTGTGAATATGGTCGGAAAAGTCCCATTTTCGGTAACAACAACGGGCGGTAACTGATGGTCGAACTTTTCCCATCCATTGGAGGTTACCCCGTGCTGTTCGGTATCGGCACCCATGATCATACTGGCCCAATTGGGGCTTGAACTTGAAGGAAGTACAGACCTTGCATGCATGGTAGCTGCTCCATTCTGAATCATGGAATCCAAGGTCGGGGTATTTGCCTTTTGAATCCCGTTGGGACTCATCCCATCTATTCCAATGACAACTACGTGCTCAATATTTACGGATTGACTTACTTTTTTGGAGCACGATACCACCAAAACAGTCAACAAAATGGGTAATAGTAGCTTTTTTGACATCTTGATTGTTTTTAACAACAAAGGCTGCCCTGAAAAACAGGGCAACCATATGCTAGTTAAAGGACTAATTCCTATAGTTTAATACCTTGTTCCGGTTTCCCACCAGCTAGGGGTATTGATGTTATCGCCTTCTCCTCCCATTGCTTGAACGGCGGCTTCGTAATTGGCCGTGTTCAAGGTTTGCTCGGATGATGGATATAGGAAACGTACTGGATAGCGTCCACCATTAAGGTCGTCCTGACCCGTTTCCAGTGCTGGCATACCAGTTCTTCTGTAATCCATCCACCCTTGATAATCAACGTTCCATAGCGCTATGGTCTTTTGCTTTAAAAGCAATTCCAAAGAACCATCATACTGCACGGTTGGTTCTGCCAAATAGGTGGTAATATCTTCATCAGCAACTCCCCAATATGACAAACTCGCTCTTATCCCGGCATTGTAATAATCCTCGGTGCTTCCAGCAATAAAACCTCTTTCAGCAGCTTCGGCCAAGATGAACTGTACTTCTGAGTTTTTCATGATGAAGGCTTCTGCTGCCGTTGATGAGAAATAGAACAATTCCACATCCAATCGGCTTGGGCTATTGGCATCATCATAGGCACGGGCATTGTCCTGGTTCAGTCCAATTGGAATTCCAACCCATTCGCCATCACTGTTTCGATCGAACCAAATATCCAATCGAGGGTCATTGAATTCCTCAAAGTAGCCCAAAAGCGTAGTGCAAAGACTCTTCTCATCAAAACCACCGATACGGCCGGTACTTTCTGGCCAAGAATCGGTGTTGGATGTTCCGCTGAATACCAATACGGCATTGTCATCATTGGATGAAATGTAGTTTCCAGCATTCACTATGGCCTGCATTTCGGCAGAAACATCTCTTTGTTTGGAGATTCTCATCAGATAACGAAGACGCAACGAATTTGCCAGTTTTCTCCATTTGGAAGCATCTCCATCATAGATAACATCTCCTGTTGAGCCTGCAATGGCATCGCCTTGTGCCAATGCGGCATCAGCAGCGGCCAAATCTTGGAGCACACCATTGTAAACGGTTTCTTGATCATCGTACACCGGGGTGAAAATACCGTCGGATTCACCTGCCATAGCCTCTGTGTAAGGTACGTGGCCATACAAATCGGTGAGGTTAGCAAAAGAAAGTGCTCTCAATGTCAAGGCTATGCCTTCGTAGGTTGCATTTTGTGACCCTTCTGCACGGGAGATTTCCAGAATATCATTGATCTCGGGCAAATAGCTATAAAAGAAGTCCCACATTCCTTGATCTCCCCAATCGAATTGGCTAAAACCTGGAAAGTTGTTCTTTGCCATTAACTGGGTAATTGTATTTCCATCGCTATAGCCTTCCTGCGTCAATTGTCTTGTAATTGAAGAGGTTACGGTGGAAGTAAGTAGATTGGCACTCACTTGTTCAGGAGCATTTGGATTGGAATTGATTTCCTCAAAATTGTCCGTACACGAAACCAACATGGTTCCTGCAAATAGGATGGATGTTATGAAGTTTGATGTTTTCATCATTCTTTATCTTAAATTCTTTTTTTAAAATTCTACGTTAAGGTTAAGTCCAAAACTTCTTGTACTTGGCAAAGCCATATCTTCCACACCCGGCACAATGGTACCTCCTGAGAAGGAAATGGATTCTGGGTCTACGTGATCGTTTTCTGTCCAAAGGGCTAGATTACGACCCACAAGGGAAATGGTAGCGGATTTAACCGGTGTCTTTGCCAACAACTTGCTTGGAAGTGTATAGCCCAGTTTTACTTCTCTCAACTTAACATAGGTGGCATCGAACATCGAGCTTTCCTCATTTCCCCTATTATAAACATGTGAGTAATAGTTGGATGCCGCTACATTTACCGTATTGGGCGTATAGTTTCCGTTTCCATCATCTACAACACCTTGGGCAACGATACCCGTTTCACGACCTGGAACGGTAAAGTCCAACATACCAGTTGTGCCACCAATGGCCACAGTTCTTGAGTGGTAAACACCACCTTGTCTCCAATCGAAAAGGAATCCGAATCGAAGATTCTTGTATCTGAAACTGTTTTGGAAGCCCACCATGAAATCCGGATTATAGTTCCCTAGGTTCCTCAACTCGTTACTTCGGATGGGAAGACCTGAATCCCCGTCAATGATCCATTGACCATAATATGGACTGTTTTGATCGGTCACTTTCTCAAAACCCGTTCCGTATAGGTCACCCATACGCTCACCTACCTCGGCGACCACTTGCAAGTAGTTCTCTTTTACCAAATATTGATCCAATCCATCGGTAAGTTCCTTTACCTCGCCCCGGTTGGTGGTAAAGTTGATGTTGGTATCCCAGCTGAAGTTATCGGTTCTAACCGGTGTTGCGGTCAATGTTACTTCCAAACCTTTATTCTCCACTTCGCCCGCATTGATTATCCTTGAGCTAAATCCTGAGGTATTCGAAACAGGCAAGGAAAGAATCTGGTTGTTGGTCACGGATTTATAGACAGCTACGTCCAATCCCAATCTGTTCCCTAAGAATCTTAAATCAGCACCCAATTCAAAAGAGTTGGTACGCTCAGGCTTTAAATCTGCCAATTTTAATTCTGATGGGGAATACGCTCTTGAATACCCATTAAAAGTGTTACCGAAACCGTAGGTAGCAGCCAAGTTGTATGGATCAGTATCATTACCTACACTTGCCCAGCCTCCTCTAACTTTTGCAAAACTGATGGCCTCCGGCATTTGGAACATATCCGAAAGGATAAAACTCAAACCAACGGATGGGTAGAAATAACTGTTGTTTCCATCAGGAAGCGTTGAAGACCAGTCGTTACGTGCTGTAACATCCAAGAAAGCATAATCCTTGTATGCCAAGTTGGAGAAAGCATACAAACTGTTCACGGTAAATTTGCTATCGTAATCGCTCTGGGTCAAAGGCTCTGCGGCATTGCCAAAGTTGTAGATACCAGGAATCGACAATGAGTTGGCACTGATACGCTGATATCTGTTCTTCGCTGAACGGTGGTTGCCCCCAAAGGACACTCCAAAATCAAAATCTTCGTTCAACTCCGTGTTGTATGCCAAAAGGAAATCGGTGTTTTGCTCATAGGCATAAATAAAATCTTCCCTGTACTGGCCATTTGGGAAACGCTGTGTGGAGTACGCTCTTTTACGCATGTCCAATTCGTTGGAATAGTCAAAACCGGAACGCAGCATCAAACTAAGGCCTTTGGCCAAGGTCATATCAGCTCTTAAGTTCGTGATCACACGATCTTTGTTGAAAGCGTTTGTGTTTTCGTACACGGTAAAGAAAGGGTTATCGTGGTAGTTATAATTGTAGTTGTACTGTTGTACGCCTTCCAATCCTGGCTGCCAATAATCCCTTAGGTTGTTCATATTGATGTGACGACCAAACCAAATCCACAAGTACATAACGTTTTCCGTTCCGTATGAGTTGTTGGGACGATTACGCGAGTTGGAATTGATATAGTTCATGGAACCTGTCACTTTTAACCAATCCGTAAGATTGTAAGACCCGTTCACTTGGTATGACCTTCTCTTAAAATTGGAATTCGGGATAACACTTTCACTTTGTAGATCGGTAAAAGACACCCTGAAGTTTCCGTCTTCGTTAGCTCCCGTCAAAGCAATGTTGTTGCTCATGGTAAAGCCTGTTCTAAAGAAATCATCGATATTATTGGGTTGGGGCGAAAAAGGTGTTGCAATAATTTCATCGGCAAAGGTTCCGTCAGGATTTCTTGGCCTAACATGCACATCACCGGCACGAAGGCCACTGGATGTCGGGCTATCGTGCTGCGGAATCAATTGTCCATCCAATGCTGGCCCCCAGCTTTCATCCACATGGTCATTTATCCCGCCTGTTAGTGAACGGTTTTGACCTCCATCGTTAAAGGCAAACTGACCACCGGAACCCTGTCCGTATCTGTTCTGGTACTTAGGAAGCGTCAATAAATCCTCGAAAGTCGTGTTGTGGGTGATAGAGACACCGATACCTTTGGTTCCCTGGCCCGATTTTGTTGTAATGAGCACCACACCATTTGCACCTCTGGAACCATACAATGCTGTTGCATTTGGCCCCTTCAATACGGTCATGGTCTCCACATCGTCCGGGTTAATGTCCATCGCACCGTTTCCATAATCCACTTCCATGTTACCTTCGGAGCCTCTACTGCTCACATTGTTGTTGATCGGGATACCATCAACCACAAAAAGAGGGGAATTGGCATTTGGGCTTGGATTCAATGAGTTTTCTCCCCTAATAATGATTTGGGATGAAGAACCCACACCGGAATTACCCCCTGTTACCTGCACCCCGGCCATTTTACCGGAAAGTGAGTTTACAACATTGGTCTCCTTTGCTTCTGAAATTTCCTCACCGGAAACTTTTTGAACTGCATAGGCAAGCTTTTTTGTTTCCCTTTTAATACCAAGGGCAGTTACAACCACATCGTCCAATTGTTGAAAATCTGGTTGCAAAACAACTGTTGCGGATGTTTGTCCCGCTGTTTCCAATTCTTGGGAAATATACCCTATATAGGATATCACCAAGATTTCTTCTCCTTGTGGAAGTTCAATTTCAAAATTTCCATCAAAGTCGGTGGCCACCCCTGTGGAACCACCTTTTACAACTACCGATGCACCCGGCAACGGAACATTGTTTTCATCCAGTACCGTTCCTGTAAAAGTATCTTGGGCATATCCCATGACACATACAAAAATGGTAAATAAAAACCCTAAGGCTGAATTTTTCATTTGTTGAGTATTTGTAAAATTTGGTTAATTATTTATCAACAAATATCCAACACAAGAGTTAAGGCAGACATTCAAACAGATTAAAAAAATGATATGGAAAGGTTAAAATAAGCACCTCAATGTTATGTAAACATTATTTACAAATATGCACTTTTTTAAAATCTCCGAAAACACTAGTTTTCACAATATATCCTAGTACTGTAGTGGATTAACCAATTTTTTTCTTAATCTTGATTAATCAAATAATATTATAAATACTAAACTTTAGAAGCACATACAAAAATGGAAGATTACCTTATTGGCATAGGGAAAAGGATCAAGCAAATCCGCAAGAACAATAAAAAGACCATAAATGATGTTGCGATCAGTGCCGGGGTTACTGCCGGACTCATTTCACGTATTGAAAATGGACGAACCATACCTTCTTTACCTGTGTTTTTAAAGATAGTGGGGGCCTTGGAAACCGAGATGACCGATTTTTTTGATGGAATTCCCAAGGCCAATGGCCACAACTTTTTAGTGACCCGTAAGGATGAGCAATCCATTATAGAAAAAGAAGACGAAGCTGTTGGGTTTACCTATAATTATATTTTTGGAAAACAATTGAACTCCGTTGGTTTTGAAAGCGTGCTCTTGGAAGTGCAACCCAACTCGGAACGGGACAAAGTGGTCACCGATGCTTTTGAGTTCAAGTATATCTTGACAGGAGAATGCTACTACGAGATAGGGGACCAAGAAGTACTTTTAAAAGAAGGGGATTCCATTTTTTTTGATGGCAGAATCCCCCATGTTCCGATCAACAGGGGAAAAATTCCCTCTAAAATGTTGGTGGTCTATTTCTTTATTTGATCAGGGAAACAATTGCCCGGCCAAATCGGACAAGGAATCCAAAATCATGGATGGTTCCGCAGTTTCCAATTGCTCACGGGTTTGTGCCCCGGTCAATACTCCAACCGTTAATCCGCAATTAGCGTTTTTGCCTTCTTCAATATCAATCACGGAATCACCTGCCTTTAATACCTTTTCGGATGCCGTGATACCAAACATCGCCATGGCCTTATCAATCATTTCCGAAGATGGTCTCCCTTTGACCACATCATCTGCAGTGATCAAGGCGTCAATTTGTTCTCCTGGAACCCAGCCCAGTTTGTTTAAAAGCGATTGTGCCGTTTTGTGGTCGTAGCCCGTGTTGAGCACCACCTTTACATCTTTGGATTTTAATAGTTTGAAGAGTTCTTCGACACCATCATAAGTGGTCACATCCAAATTGGCATAGGCCTCTTCCAACATTCCTTTAAAATCTTCAAAAACTGCATTGGGGTTTACCCCAGTAGTTTTGGTTTCTTCCAATATATCGGCAATGGCCTTGAACTTTTCCTTTCCTGCCCCAAACTCCAAAACGGTATCCAAAGAAACCTCCACTCCAGATTTGGCCAAAGCGGCCCTAACGGTTTTGTACACTACATTATCTTCGTTTACCGTGGTGCCCGCCATATCAAAAACGGCCAGTTCTATTTTTTTCATAAATTGATTTTCTGCTTATTAAATATAGTAGCGATATTCTTCTTCGAGAACCCGGCACTGCCCGTCATTCCCTTTCCACCGATTCCCGTTACAATATGAATATTGTCGTCAATGGTTTTTTGAAAAACATCATTGTTCTTGCATTGTGAGTACATCCCATACCACCTTTTCTGTATTTGATAGGTGGGCAGGTCTATTATTTTTTTGGCCTCCTCGATCATAAAATTGTCAATGTCCATATCCAGGTCATAACCTAAATCCTCAATTTTGCCTACATCGGCATATTGATGGGAATCCCCCAATATTATCGAACCATCGGCAGCTTGTTTAAAAAGAACATGCACGCCCCATTTTTTTTGAAGGCTTTCTTTTGGTTCGTTGTTCTTGATTCTTGCATAGGATGGACATTCATGAAATGCCTCATATCTACGAATGGACCAACCTGTTAAGATAGACCCCCTTAAGTTATAGTTCTCTTGGGGTTTGGTCTGCATCATCTGCAATTTGGAAACCTCAAGGTCGCTGGCCGCAAATGTCTCCGGGTACAGGTTTTTAAAATCGGCTCCGTTGCATATAATTACCTTTTTGCCGAAAACCTCTTCGTTTTTGGTATTCTGGACCGATACCCATTCCCCATTGGATTCACAGGAAACAACAGGAAAATCAAACTTGATGTCCAATCCCTTTTGGGCAACCAAATAGTCCTGAAGCTTATGGATCATAGTTCTAGGCTCTACTGTGACCTCTTGAGGAAAAAACAATCCCGATACCACATAATCCTTTCGGAGTCCCGGGTATTTTTGCAAACACTCTTGCTGGGTCAGCATTTTGGATTCGTAGTCGTTGGTACTGTTTATCGCCCTTAGCTCTACCAACAATTGCTCCTCCTCTTCATTGGATGCTAAATACACCGTTCCGTTTTGACGGATGCTGATATCGAACTGCGATTGAATCTCTTTATATATTCGAAGGCTTTCACGGCCAAATTTTTGCCATTTGGTGTTCATGCCCGAAGGAACCACTTGTCCAAAATTTTGTGTTGTTGCTCCTTTGGCGTAGGCATCTTTTTCCACCAAACAGACTTTCAAGCCCATTTCCAATGCATGATAGGCATGAAAAGTCCCTAAAATACCACCACCTACAATGACGGCATCATATTTATTTCCCATAATCCAGTTGGTTGTTGAGTTGTTCCGCTTTGCGGCGAGAGGCGAAGTGGATAAATAGAATTATTGTGCTGGATATACCAATGAAGGCAACAGCGTAAGTACCGTAAACAAAAAAGTTGAGCCAAGACAAATTCGCCTGTCCAAAGTTTTTATAGAGCAATACCAAAATACTGCCGACATACCCAAAGGCATCAGCTATATAAATAAGAAATCCTGAGTTTCCCTTTACCTTGAACGTTGCGATAAAACGATCAAAAAAGAGACAGTTGAACGGTACATAACAAATATATAGCCCAAAACCGGTGCAAACCATCCAGACAAAAGGGTCCAACAACTTTGTCTGAAACATTAGGGTGCTCACGGCCAAGACCACTGTCCCAAGAATCAGCAATACATGATAGGTAAGCAAGGCTTTAAAGTTATCCTTGATGTAAAAAATGGTTCCTATGATCAATAGCACCACTATGGCAATAATAATTTCTGAAGTGGAAAAAACGGAAACATCCCCGCTGTATCCAATGCTATCCCAAAGTTCCCTGGCAAAATTGTCCCTAAAATCCCTAAAAGCGGTCAAAAACGTATAGAACAATACAATTAGCAGTAATGGGAAAAAGAATTTCTTTACCAAGTTTTTTCTATCCGTAGCGGTCATTGGAATCCGCTCTGTCCTGTTGGCGATATCTTCTGGGGTAGGCGGTGGCACCCGCTGTAAAAGGTAGGAGCAAATCAAAAGAGGAATAAAGAAAAGAGCTCCCGTGACTGATGGCATCCAAAATTCACTGACCCCCCAAGAGTTCATCACAAAAAGCCCTACGGATTTTACCACCCCGCTGGACACAATAAAACTGGATGATAGCACTACTCCTAAAATATCGGTAAAACGTCTTCCCTCGATATAAGAAAAAACAATTCCCCAGATCATTCCCAAAGGAAATCCATTAAGGAACATAAAGGGAATATTGTAGGGCGCGGGCACCCAAGCAAAGAGTAGAAGTGAAATTTCGGCCAGTACAATGAGCGAAATCAGGTAAAGCAACCTTCGGTTGGGTTTAAGTTCCGAGATGACTTTTATCCCAACAAATTTGGAAAGCGCATACCCCAAAACCTGAGTGATGACCAAAAGAATCTTGTAATCCACTCCCATAAAGGCCAACCCATCAAAAGTGGCCACTGAAAATGGTTTTCTAAAGGCATACATGCAAAAATATGTGCCAAAAGCAGCAAGGGAAGCATGCAAAACAAATACGATTCCTGGTCGCTTGGCGACCGTACCTTTATCAATCAATGTTTACAAATAATAAAATTATGTTTCAAATTACTCAAATTTATAAGAAAACAACCACACTTTTCAGTTTAAATTATTGTTAGCGATCCATTATGTTTTCTCAAGTGTTCTAGTTACATCAAATTTTCCAAATACCTCCTATATAAATTAAAATGTTGTGTTTACGACTTCATCCCAGATTTCGGAAAATTCAGGTTATATTAGCGTGCACAACCAGCTAAACAAATCGTTTTGTCCGTGGACAAAACATCAAATATTACAATATGGCACTTATTTCGTTTTTGGGATTCACCCTATTGGTAGGAATCATATCATGGTGGTCCGTTAGAAAAACCGATGAAACATCATCCGATGGTTACTTTTTGGGAGGCAGAAGCCTTACTGCAGGGGTTATTGCAGGTTCCTTGCTCTTAACCAACCTATCCACGGAGCAAATCGTGGGACTCAACGGTAGCGCGTACAAAGACGGGCTCTCCGTAATGGCATGGGAAACACTGGCAGCACTTGCCATTGTGGTCACAGCTATGTTCTTGCTCCCACGGTACCTCAAGGGTGGACTGACCACGGTGCCCCAATTTTTGGCCAAACGTTTTGATGTTACCACAAAGACCATAACCTCTGGATTGTTCCTCACTGGCTACGTAGTGGTACTACTTCCGGTAATACTGTATTCCGGTTCTGTCGCCATTAGCGGCATGTTCGATGTCCCCAAGCTATTGGGTGTTTCGGATTCAACGGCCTTGGTTGTTTGTATCTGGGGTATAGGGATCATTGGTTCCATATATGCCGTTTTTGGAGGGCTGAAGGCTGTTGCCGTTTCGGACAGTATTAATGCCGTGGGACTGATCATCGGTGGGATCATGATTCCTGTTTTTGGTTTGATGGCCATAGGGGATGGTAGTGTACTTGGCGGATTGGACACATTGATGTCCGCAAATCCAGAGCGTTTTGATTCAACTGGAAATCCGGGCCAAGAAGTGCCCTTTTCCACCATTTTTACCGGAATGATGCTGGTTCAGCTTTTCTACTGGGGGACCAATCAACAAATAATTCAACGAGGCCTGGGGGCCAAAAACCTTGCTGAAGGACAAAAAGGCCTCTTACTGGCTGCATTTTTAAAGATTTTGGGACCTATTATCCTGGTGTTGCCCGGAATGATCGCCTATTACTATTTTGAAGGGGGATTGGCAAGCAGTGACCTTGCCTATCCGGAACTGGTACGGGCCGTGCTTCCAAAACCTTTGATGGGCTTCTTCGCTGCGGTGCTTTTTGGGGCCATTTTGAGTTCTTTCAATAGTGTGCTCAACAGTTCGGTGACCTTGTTCGGAATAGACATCTACAAGCAGCACATCAACAAAAATGCATCGGAAATGACCGTGGTAAAATACGGCAAGGTGTTTGGCGTATGCTTGGCGCTTGCCGCCATGTTCATTGCACCGCTTATTGCCAATGCAGGCAGTTTGTTCAACTATCTGCAAGAAATCAATGGTATTTACAGCATACCGATTTTCACGATCATTGTAGTGGGGTATCTCACGAAAAGGGTTCCTGCAATTGCGGCAAAAATCGGTATTCTTTCAGGATCTATACTTTACATCATTAGCCAGTTTATCATTGGACCAAAAATGGTGGCCAATGCTTTGGCGGAAGCAAAGGCCAATGGAATTACGGACCCTGCCGAGCTCAACTTGATAGAGGCGGGCGCCTATCCTCATTACCTGCACGTGATGGCGATTTTGTTTATTTCCAACATCATCATCATGCTGGTCATTGGAAAATTCTACCCAAGAAAAGAGCCTTTCCAATTGGAGTACACCAAGCAGGTGTCCATAGAGCCTTGGAAGCATGTGAAACTGGCAAGCGCCTTCATCGCTATAATCGTAATCGGGATCTACATCTATTTTGCGAAGTAGAGAACAAGATGCAACAACACAAAAAGTCTGGAATTTCCAGACTTTTTTTTATAAAATACTCTTTAAAAAACTTTCTTTATACGCTCTTCCCATGGGTATTCTGGCGCCATTGGTCAACAATACCAGATTTCCTGATATCCTGTCTATCTTTTTGGTATTGATAATGTGGGATTTGTGTATCTGATAGAATTGACTACCGCCCAAGACTTCCTTCCAATGGCGTAGGGGCTCATTGGACAATATTTTCTTGTCCTTGAGATGTATTTCGGTATAATCCGAATCCGAGGAAATGGTATAAATATCCTTTACCAGAACTTTGATGTGCTCATGGCTGGACTTTACATAAATCTCCGTTAGTGGAGCTATATCATTTTTGGACACGATATGCTCATGCTTGGCATTCACTTTATTGACCGCTTGCAAAAAACGCTGGAAAGAAAAAGGCTTTAACAGATAATCCACAACGTTCAGGTCATATCCTTCGAGTGCATATTCCGAAAAGGCAGTGGTCAAGATAACATGTGGGGGGTCTGGAATGCTCTTCAGAAAATCCAGCCCGTTTATTTTGGGCAAATGAATGTCCAAGAACATGAGATCCACCGTTTCCTTGTTCAGGAATTCCATGGCCTTTAGTCCATCGGAAAACACTTCAACAAGTTCCAAGGTAGGCACGTCCTGAATAAACTTCCTCAATATTCGCTGGGCCGGTGGCTGATCTTCAACAATAATACACCTCATAACCTATACTTTTTCCAATTCCAATTTCAGGTACACATTATAGGAATTGTCGGCCTCTTCTATTTTCAGCACGTGCTTTTTAGGGTACAATAGCTCCAAGCGTTTTTGCACATTTTTTAACCCTATTCCCTTGGCAACACTATCCAGACTAAAGCCTGGCTCATAGTTGTTCTTGCAACGGAACTCCAATGTAGAGTCGCTCAATTTAACGGATATGTCGATCTCAATATCTGAAGATTGACCCGATTGACTATGTTTGAAGGCATTTTCAATGAACACGATCAAAATCAAAGGGGCAATCTTATATTCACCTTCTATTTTGTCCACATCAAAGTGTACTTCCCCCCTATCCTCTATTTGCAATTTGTACAATCGGATAAAGTTGCCCAACTGCTCCAATTCCTTTTTTAAAGGTACGAACTGTTCCTTGGATTCGTACAACATATATCGCAATACCCCACTCATCTCCAAGATGATTTCTGGGGTTTTTGGCGATTCCTGTAAGGCATAGGAATATAGGTTGTTCAAATTATTGAACAAAAAATGAGGATTGATCTGGCTTCGTAAAAACTGTAGTTCGCTTTCTTGTATCGTGGTCTCCAACTCATCTATTTGAGCTTGTTTTTTGAGGGCATCCCATCCAAACTTACCGCCTGAAAGGATGGTCATGACAGGCAATGTGCCCAAAAGGGCGATATATATGCCCGGAAAATGATCCCCTCGTTTTGTACCAGGATACATGAGCGGTTCCATCACAAGCTCCTCAATACAGATGACCAATGCCACCAACAATGCAAAACCCATGAAAAATTGCCAATACTTCTGTTTGTACAAATATTTGGGCATCAAGAAATAGGTTACCCCAATAGTGGCCAAGCTGTAATACAATAAAAATAAGACCCTATTCAGATTAATCACTTCCTCATTTCTGTCAAAAGAGAAAAACAAAAGCACAATACTGTGCAACACAATTTGGAAAAGAAGTTCTTTTTTGGAAATCAATACCTTATAATTATTTAGCTTCAAAATTATGTATAAAACATCTGCTAGGAAAAAGCAGCTTTACCAACAACCAAGTTTACCCCCTCAACGACATTTTAACCCCATACAATATATTTAATCCATTGGTTGGATGGAGGTTAACATATGTCGTTTACGGAAAATATTTAGTATTTACTTTACTAATGATCATATTTGGAACGAAACCATTCCAAAATGGTTAGCTTTAAACCATATACACTTAAATCACACAATCATGAAAAAGACATTTTTTACCTTGGCATTTATGACTACGCTATTGGTGGCGGCCCAATCAACCTGGAAATCGGACGGAGCCCACTCCAAAGTTGGCTTTGCCATTACCCACTTAATGATTTCCGAAGTAGAGGGGCATTTCAGTGAATTTGATATCACTGCCACAGCTACCGATACTTTTGATGAAGCCGAATTTTCCGTTGACATTAAAACAACCAGTATCGATACGGATAACGATAGGCGGGATGATCACTTGAGAAGTGCCGATTTTTTTGATGCTGAAAAATACCCGTCAATTTCCTTTAAAAGCACAAGTTTTGAAAAAACAGGGGATAAAACCTTTGTGCTCAACGGGGATTTAAGTATGCACGGGGTAACCAAACCTGTAACCTTGGAAGGAAAGGTAAACGGAATCATCTCAGACCAAAGAAGCCAAAAATTAAAGGCCGGTCTAAAACTTACCGGCACTATTGACCGTTTGGAATTTGGTGTGGGCGGCAATTCAGCTTCGTTGGGAGATGATGTGGAAATGACCATCAACCTGGAAATGGCACAACAATAAAAGCTAATTCTATATGATGTAAGAGGCTGTCTGAAAAGACAGCCTCTTACATTTGTATCTCCCCCCTTGGACTCGAAACCAAATATCCTCTGATCAGCAGCGTTACTGAATGGGATGCATGCAAATTCCAAAACTAAATGTAGTGTTTAAATACGTTTTGCTTCCAAACAAAATCAATTGAAACCAACTATTAGCGTACACTTTTTATTACTTCTTTGCATACATTCGTATGGTCACATACAGTTCAATCCCATTTCATCTGTTGAAGTCGCACCGCATTCAATATAGCCAGCAAGGCAACTCCAACATCTGCAAATACCGCTTCCCACATTGTTGCCATGCCACCAGCACCTAAAATCAACACCAATGCTTTAACTCCAAAGGCCAAAGCGATATTCTGCCAAACGATTCGACGGGTAGAACGCGCAATCTTTATAGCTCTCGCTATTTTACTCGGTTGATCGGTCTGAATGATTACATCCGCGGTTTCTATGGCCACGTCGCTGCCCAAGCCTCCCATGGCAATCCCCACATCACTGATAGCAAGTACGGGAGCATCATTAATGCCATCCCCAACGAAAGAAATGACATTGTCCGATCGTTGTTTCAATTTTTCCACTTCATTGAGTTTGTCCTCTGGCAACAATCCTCCCTTTGCCCAATCCAGACCCAGCTCCATGGCTACTTTCTGGGTAATGGAATCCTTATCCCCTGATAGTATGATGAGTTCTGAAATCCCAACATTTCTGATTTGCTGGACGGCCTGGTGCGCATCTTCCTTAAGTTCGTCGGCAATGGTCACATACCCTAAAAAATCGCTATCCACACCCACCATAATGATGGTCTCCACAATGGAATCGGTTTCCGTAGGGACCGTTATCCCATTTGCATCCATCAAGGCCCTGTTTCCCACAAGGACTTTTTTTCCGTTCACAATACCTTTCAAACCCTTTCCCGCCAATTCGCTTACTTCCACAGCTTTGCTGATATTGCCATTTTTGTATTGCAATATGGCTTGGGCAATGGGATGGGTGGATTGTGCCTCCATGGCCATGAGGTAGCCCATGAACTCCCTTTCTTCCATCCCAAAGGATTTGATTTCCTTTATTTTGAAAACTCCCTTGGTAATAGTCCCCGTTTTATCCATGACAATGGTATTCAACTTGGTCATAGCATCCAAAAAAGAAGCTCCCTTAAACAATATTCCATTTCGGGAAGCGGCACCAAGACCACCAAAATACCCTAAGGGTATGGAAATGACCAGGGCACAGGGACAGGAAATCACCAAAAAAATCAGTGCCCGGTACAGCCAATCCTTGAATATATAATCTTCCACAAAAAAGTACGGAAGGAATGTGAGGGACATGGCAAGGAACACCACGATGGGCGTATAGACCTTGGCAAACTTTCGGATGAACAGTTCAGTCTTGGATTTTCGGGCAGTGGCATTTTGTACCATATCCAAGATTCGGGCAATGGAACTATCCTTGAATTCCCTGGTTGTTTCCACTTCAATGACCCCTTCCAGATTGATGCTCCCCGCATAGAGGTTCTCTCCTTTTTGAAGGGTGTTGGGTTTGCTTTCGCCCGTAACGGCGGCCGTGTTCACCACTGCCTTTGCTGAAAGCAATACTCCATCCAACGGAACCTTTTCACCTACACGTACCTTAAGGTGTTCCCCTATTTTGACGGACTCCGGGCGCACCGTCACAAAATCTCCGCCCCTAAACACCAATGCCTCATCCGGTCTGGCATCCAAAAGAGCCTTGATATTTCCCCTTGCCTTGTCCACAGCAGCATGTTGGAAGAGTTCCCCCACAGTATAAAACAACATGACCGCAACACCTTCGGGGTATTTCCCAAGGATGAACGCCCCCAAGGTTGCAATGGACATCAGGAAAAATTCCGTGAATATTTCCCCTTTTTTGATATTTAACCAGCCTGTCCTTAAAATAGGAAGGCCGATGGGCAGGTATGCTCCCATGTACCACACCAAACGAAACCACTCCGGATTCGTATATAGTTTCAGTTGGTCATTGATAAGTCCCTGAACAAGGAGCACAAAACTGACCAAGGGCCATTTGTACTGGGCCCATTTTTTTTCAGAGGGGGCATTGTTGCAGCAACCTTCCCCATGTTGGTGCATATTTGATTCTTCCTGTAAACTCCCAGGGTTTTCTCCCATTTTTTTCATTCCTGCAATTTGCACAAAAAGGACATGCAACGGAAGTGCATTTATATCTGGTTGCATTTATCGCATATTCCCTTCATAACCAAGTTGGCATCTTCGGCAACAAAGCCTTCCGGGAGATTGATATGCGGGATTTTTTGTTCGGTCAAACAAACGGTTTCATTACAGCTATTGCAATGGAAGTGCAGATGCAGGTCCTGCTCCAAGTCACAATTACATCCCGGTTCACAAAGGGCGTATTTCTGAACGCCCGTACCGTCATCAATTTGGTGCGCAATGCCCTTGTCCTCAAAAGTTTTCAATGTTCGGTACAAAGTGGTCCTGTCTGCCTTTAAAAATGCCACCTCAATATCCGTCAACGATGTCGCCGCTTCTTTTTGGGCAAGGTATTTATAGATGAGAAGACGCATGGCCGTAGGACGTATCTCTTTGTTCTTTAGTATGTTTTCAATCTCTTTCATGTGTTTCTTTTTATTTTTTCTCAATGGTCACATGTAACCTTTGATGATTGAAATAATCTTCCCCCTGTGTGTTTAAATACTATTTTAATCATGTCAGTTTCATCAAATGGTTTAAGGTTTTGAGCAAGGCTCCTTATTCCAAAAGCTCTTCTGTTGAGACAACAATGATGCTATTCATTCAAAATCATGGCCATTTTCTTCGGAGGGACATACTCAAAATAACGGCTCCTTACTCGGAATCTGTCGTCCAAAATGACTATTGCGGGCACAGAGAAAGGTTTATCCTTCCTTGAGGCCAATGCCAAAGGTATCTCATGAGTGGGATTTCTTTTTTTGCCCGACTGTGCATTATGGAATGTATCTCCTCCAAAAGAAATGGTATCCTTTGATTCCACATCCATTTTTACTGCATAATATTGGGAATTGATTACAGAAATGACAGCTGGATCCTGAAAAGCGGCCATGTCCATTTTCTTGCAATAGGCGCACCAATCGGCATAAAAATCGATAAGGACCTTCTTTGGCCTTACAGTCAGTGAATCTTCCAATTGCTCAAAGCTTATCCATTGAATGTGCTGTTTTTGCGCATGGAGCGACCCGGCCATAAAGACAAAACATATAATAACGTACAGTTTATTTTTTTTCATGTGTAAGCAAGATAAAAAAAGACCACATCCCATTGCTTTTGAATTACCAGAAATTAATCTACATAGAATAGTGGTCTTTTTCATAAGAAACATTAACTAAACAATCATATCAATGCAGCTTTCCAAGTTTCAGCCCAAAGAAGATGGTTCTCGGCGCATTGGGCCCATAGATATAATCGGAATCCCTTCCTGCCCCCGTATCAAAATCATCTTGAAAGCTGTTGAACAGGTTTTTGATACCACCAGTGAAGGTAACCATGAAATTCTCGTTGAAATCGAAGTGGCTTTCCAATTTGATGTTAAGGTCGTAAAAGGCATCCGTGTCCATAAGTTCCATAAATCCGGTATCACTGATAACGTGGGGTACCGTCATAGACCCGGTATAACTACTTGTAATATCCATATTGAATGCATCGCTGGGCAACCATGAAACGTTCAGGTATCCATAAAGGTTCGGGTTGCGGACAAATTCATCCACATATATATCAAACTCGCCCGGTGTGCCATCGGATTCAAAAAGGGCTTGGGCCTCATCGTACTCAGCCTTTTGCAGGGTACCACCCAATTGAAACTGCCATTGTGGGTCAGGGGATACCCCAAACTCAAAATTGGCACCGTACACCTTGGCCCCAGATCCATTCCTGACCTCCTCCAAAATAGATCCGTTATCCAGTACAGCTCCAGTGCTGACCACAGTAAAGGGCCCTTCAATATCGGTATAAAAGCCTTCGATCAGAAAATCCATCTGCAAGAGACCTACGTTTTTGGAATAATTGAACGAACCGGTATAGGCATTGGAATACTCGGTTTCCAAGTCGTCCGAAAGGATGACAAACTGCGGTTCTCCGCCCACACTGGAAATATGAAGGTCCTCGTTAAAGGCCTGTGGCGCCCTAAAACCGCGGGCATAGCCACCCCTGAACTTAAGGTCTTTTGTAATCTGATAGGCAAGGGTCAGTCTGGGTGAGAATGCTGTTTGCGATATATCAGATTCCCTTTGGATACCCCCAATGGCATAGTCCCCATCAACGGATACATTATCCAATCGAGCACCGATCAAGGTGGTAAAGACATCGGAGAGTTTCCATTCGTATTGGGCATAAGCCCCCAAGGAATTCACTTTTTGATCGATCAAACGATCATATCCAGGGATTCCATCCTCTGTCTTGGCATGGTTGAACTCGGCACCGGAGGTCAGTACATTCTTGTTCTTGAAGGTCTTGGTATACTGCAGACCGTTTACCCAGGCCAGATCTTTGGTGGAACCATAGGCATTATTGGCCGATATACTATCCTGATAGGTCCTTTCGCCACCCAGACCTCCGTAATAGCTGCCCCGGTTCGTATGGGAGGCCGAAGTATAGACTTGATACAGGGAGCTACGGTCTTTACTGTTAATCTCATAATCAGCCCCCCCCAAAAAAGTATTATGGTCCAATTGTTCGGTAATATCCGTAAAATGTGGTGCCAAATCCAGTTTGTCCCCACCCCTACGGAATTCCTTTATCGCATTTAGGTTGAGTGAGACACGACTACGGTCATTCGGCCTCAAAAAGGCCTTGGCCCCCACGGTATTGTTCTGTAGTTCCACCATTTCGGTAAAACCGTCTCCATTGGCATCATAAGCATCCCTGTTGCGGTAATTCCCAAATAGGGTAACCCCGCTGTTAAGATCGTCCGCAACGATGGAGGTATTGAAGGTTACCATGCGATCCACCGCATCCCCGTCCACCAAGGCCATGGTACTACCAATTTCCCATGTGTTCAATATAGGATCCTTGGTGATCACATTAACCGTACCGGCGATGGCATTCGAGCCATAAAGCGCTGATCCACCACTGCGGACCACTTCTACCCGTTCTATAATATTGGTCGGAATCTGTTCAAGTCCATATACGCCGAGCAACGAAGAGAACACAGGCCTACTATTGAGCAAGATTTGGGTATAACCGCCCTCCAGACCGTTCAGGCGTACCTGGGTAAAGCCACAGTTCTGACAATTGGTCTCTACCCTTACACCAGGGGCAAATTTAAGACCGTCCGCCAATGAAGTGGATTGGGTGGCCGTCAACAATTTTGGTTTCAAAGTAGATACCACAACCGGAGCATTCCGACGTTCCACCCGGTTCCGGGTGGCACTGATGACCACCTCGTCAAGGCCAAGGGCATCCTCAAGAAGGGTAAAGTTCAAGGTAATACTTACCCCTGGCATTACCTTCACGGTCTTTGATGCCTTTCGATAGCCCTGTGAACTCACTTGTATGGTAAGTTCCCCTGGCGAAACCTGAAGTTCATAGTTTCCCTTTGCATCCGTGAGTGTACCTTCAGTGCCATTGGCCACAAAGACGGTAGCATAAGGAACAGATCCATCTGCTGTAGCCACATTGCCGGATATGGTGGCTTGGTTCGACTGGGCAGATGCAATTTGCCCGATTAAAATTAAACAAAACAAAAAGTATTTTTCAATATTCATTCAATAATATTTACCTTATTCTTAATTATTTTTTAGACAAATCTAAAAAAAGGTTTTGATTAAAAAAATGTATTTTTGGAAAAAATATTCAAATGACCCGTTCGGAGGAAAATTATCTCAAGACCATCTTTCATTTGGGAGGTAGCAAAACCACTACCCCCATAACCACAAATGCTATTGCAGAACAGATGGAGACCAAGCCGTCATCGGTAACCGACATGGCCAAAAGACTGTCCGAAAAGGGTCTGGTAAACTATAAGAAATATCAAGGGGTATCACTATCGGAATTGGGTATAAAGACGGCCCTGAACATCATTCGAAAGCATCGTTTGTGGGAAGTATTTTTGGTCAGGAAACTGGATTTTACCTGGGACGAAGTACATGAGGTAGCTGAACAATTGGAGCATATCAAGAGTGAAAAGCTGATTGACAAGATCGACGAGCTCCTTGGATTTCCAAAGTATGATCCACACGGTGATCCCATACCCACAAAGAATGGTGATATCGATGAACAAGGGTATGACAAACAATTGTTGAGTGAGCTTCCCGTTGGCACCAAAGGAACCTGTGTGGCGGTAAAGGATAGTTCCGTGCCTTTTTTGCAGTATTTGGACAAGCACGGGATTTCAATAGGCAAGACCATACATATTTTGGGCAAGGAAGTTTTTGATGGTTCTTTGCACCTAAGGGTCGGGAATCGGGAACATACGGTCTCCCAGCAAATTGCTACAAATCTTTACCTTCAGAGCAAATAGGTCATCGCTTATTATTATACTTGTCTAAAATTTTTGTTTAGATTAGACTAAATTTTTAATTTAGCAAAACTAATTAAATAAAAAGCAAAGATCCATTGGACCTTGGCCTTTTACTAGTTACTATAAAGAGAAATATAAATTTTCGATGGAACATCCAATATTGGCACTGGGACTGGGACTACTTGTTATAGTGGTATTGGCATGGGCATTTTGGCCCAAAAAAGGGCTTTTCGCTCGCATGGGCAAAGTTAGGAATAGTTCCCGACGAGTCCTTTTGGAGGATACTCTTAAGTACCTGTTTGATTGTGAGTATAAAGGGAACACTTGTGATTTGAACAGTGTTGCTGGTAATTTGAACATCAGTGCAGACCAAATGGCCAGACTTCTGGCCCATCTCAGGGACATGGGACTTGTGGTCTTTCAGGAACAAAACATACGCCTCACGGATACCGGAAAATCATATGCCCTTCGGATAGTACGTGTACACCGGATATGGGAACGATTTTTAGCAGACGAAACTGGAGTGGAACAGATGGATTGGCATGGCGAGGCGGATATCAGGGAGCACCAGCTCTCCATGGAAGACGCCAACAGGATTGCGGCCCGGATAGGGAATCCGGCATTTGACCCCCATGGCGACCCCATTCCGACCAAAGATGGTAAAATCCCCCCTTTTTCGGGAAAAACATTGAACAGTTTAAAGGAAGGCGAAGTGGCCCAGATTGTTCACATTGAGGACGAACCGCATTATATCTTTGAACAGTTGTCCGCCCAAGGACTTTATCCCGGGATGCAAGTGTACCTTTTGGATGTTCAAGAAGGCAAGGTAACTTTTGCGGCGGATGGGAACGAATGTGTACTGACCCCGCTTTTTGCCTCTGCAATAACCGTTCAACCTTTGCCAAAGGCAAAACCAATACAGGAAGGATATCAAACACTTTCCGATCTAGAGGTTGATGAGACCGCAACCGTTGTCGGGATTTCCTCCTATTGTAGAGGTTTGCAGCGCAGACGGTTGATGGATTTTGGGATTGTTCCCGGGAACACCATAACCGCTGAGATCCAGAGTGCCTCTGGGGACCCCGTTGGCTATCGTATTCTGGGCACTACCATCGCCATCAGAAAGAATCAGGCCGACCTGATTTTTATCAATAACATTAAAAAAGAGCACCATGAGCAGTCAGCCTAATTGTGAAAAATGTCCCGTACATCACAAGGACAACCTTGTTCGCTTGGGAATCAATATGGAAAAGATGGACTATGTAGTGGCCCTTGCCGGAAACCCCAACACCGGTAAGAGTACGGTCTTTAACAACCTAACGGGACTGAGACAACATACGGGCAACTGGCCCGGAAAAACGGTAGGTCGTGCTGAAGGGGCTTTTTCCTATGATGACAAACGGTATAAGATCGTAGATCTTCCGGGCACCTATTCGCTTTTATCCACCAGTACGGATGAAGAAGTGGCCCGTAATTTCATCCTCTTTGGACGCCCTGATGTAACCGTAATCGTGGCCGATGCCACTAGACTGGAACGAAACTTGAACCTGGTTTTACAGATTCTAGAGATAACGAACAGGGCTATTTTGTGCCTGAACCTAATGGACGAGGCGAAGCGGAACCATGTCGAAATCGATGTGAGAGCGCTTTCAAGAGAGTTGGGTATTCCAGTGGTCCCAACTTCCGCCCGAAAACGCGAGGGCATGTCCGAACTGGTCAAAATGATTTCCGAAGTGGCCTCGGGACAATATGTCTGTAAACCCCATAGGACCCGTAACCATTCTCCTCAATTAAAGCGGGCCATTACTAAGCTATCAAAAAAATTATTGGACACATACCCTGGCCTACCCAATGCCGATTGGGTGGCCTTAAGGCTTCTCGAAGGCGACCAGAGCATTATTGAGGCTCTTCATAATGGCAGTCTGGGAGAATTGGTGGAAAATGAAACCCAAATAGAGGTATGATGGAACAGAAAAACAAACAGGTCAATGAGGAAATCTTGGGAATGGCCAACAACCTTAAATGGGAACTGGGCATGGACACCCATGACAGTATTGTATCTTCCCTATATGCTGATGCGGCCCAAATTGCACGTAAAACGGTTTCCATGGATGGTGATCGTCCATCATTTAGTATGGAACGCAAGATAGACAAAGTGGTCACAAGCCGGATGCTGGGGTTTCCCATCATGTTCGTGCTCTTGGCACTAGTGTTCTGGATTACGATTTCCGGGGCCAATTATCCATCTGGACTGTTGGCCTCCTTGTTGGTGGATACCCTGCATCCCCTATTGAAGAATGCTGCGGACAGTGTGATGCCATGGTGGCTTTCTGGGGTTTTTGTCGATGGGGCCTATTTGGCCATGGCTTGGGTCATAGCGGTCATGCTGCCTCCAATGGCGATATTTTTTCCATTGTTCACCCTTTTGGAGGATTTAGGTTATCTGCCAAGAGTGGCCTTTAATATGGACAGTCTTTTTAGAAAGGCCGGGGCCCATGGGAAACAGGCTTTGACCATGAGTATGGGATTTGGTTGTAATGCCGCAGGGGTTATCGCTGCCCGGGTCATAGATAGTCCCAGGGAACGATTGATTGCCATAATCACTAACAACTTTTCCCTGTGTAATGGGCGTTGGCCGACTCAGATCCTTATTGCCACTATTTTTATTGGTGGTATGGTCACACCGTTTTGGGCAGGAATTGTTTCTACAGGAGCTGTTGTAGGTGTGGCTGTGTTGGGAATAGTCTTTAGTTTGATCGTTTCGTGGGGTCTGAGCAAATCTGTACTAAAGGGAGAGGCCTCTACATTCAGTCTTGAACTTCCACCTTACAGGCCACCCAGGATTCTACAGACCCTTTACACCTCCTTGATCGACAGGACCTTGTTCGTGTTATGGCGGGCCGTGGTGTTTGCCATTCCAGCTGGGATTGTCATTTGGTTGGTTTCCAACATTACAATCGGGGATTTGAGCCTTGCGGAACACTTTATCGATTGGTCCAATCCCTTTGCTGTGGTATTTGGATTGAACGGTGTTATCTTATTGGCCTATATTATTGCCATACCTGCCAATGAGATAGTCATTCCCACCATTTTGATGCTTACCGTCCTCGTTACCGGTATGGCCGGAGTGGGCGAGGGTTCTGGTGTAATGTTCGAACTGGATTCCATTTCCAGTACCGAGGGAATTTTAAGGGAGGGGGGCTGGACATTGCTTACCGGCATCAACCTTATGTTGTTCAGTTTGCTGCACAACCCCTGTTCAACGACCATCTATACCATATACAAAGAGACCAAGAGTGCCAAATGGACCGCAGTGGCCACCTTTTTGCCTATTGTGCTGGGGTTTGTCGTTTGTTTCTTTACCGCACAATTGTGGTATCTGTTCTTTTGATTGGTTGGCAAACAAGTATGCCTGTTTCTATAGTAAATAGCTACAAGGAAATTATGAAAAGGAGCAAGGTGTGCAACAGGAATGTAAAAGCAATTTCTTTTCTTCTTCTGGAAGTACAAGTTTTTCTCTTATAAGTGACATTACTTTAAATTTGACCCAAGAATCCTGTGCTTTCAAATATTATGATTAACAAAATGGCCCTCCTGCCATCCCATTGACAATTATTTGGATCAGTTAAGAATTGGATAGCCTTATAGTAATTTCAAAATGACCTATTGAGTGTATAATGAGTGTGAACAAACTGCTGTATGTCCAAATTATATTATGGAGAAGTTAGTGATATAGAACATAAAAATACGACCCCAACAATTTAATGACACTGATTCATCTAAAATGAATTGGTTCAAACCAACCAGTGCAAATAAAAAAGGCTCCAGAGTGTGATTTTCTCTGAAGCCTTGCTTTGTCTGCTCCCCCTCTTGGACTCGAACCAAGGACCCTCTGATTAACAGTCGGTTCACTTATGGCTCCATATGGTTTTATATGTCTTAAAATGCCTATTTTACAGGGATTTTGCTTATCTTTAATAAGTATTAAAAATCATTTGAAATCAAAAAAAGCACGCCAAAAGCACGCCACTTTTTTAAACGTTAAATTATGGCCACAATCAAGATAACCTTCGATAAACGGGCAGATCACAAAACTAAAGATAAAAAATTTCCATTGGTTCTGCGTGTTGGGCACGCCAGAAAAACACGTGATATACCTTTCAATTTACATTTGAAAGAGAATCAGTATGATTTTTCGACCGGAAAGATAACTGGAATAATGAACGCTACAAGACATACTAAACGCACCCGAAAAATTTATTCGGAGGTTGATTTATGGATGGATGAACATTCGGGCGAAATAAAAAATTGGGAGATAAAAAAATTAAAATCTGAAATCGAACGAATATTCTTTAAAAAATCTCCATCACATTCTATTCTCAATCATGGTGCAGTCTATCTGAATAGACTTCGACTAGAAGAACGTTTTTCCACGGCAAGTTCTTACGAAGATGCCCTGAAAGCCTTGATTAAATTCCGCAAAAGCCTAAAAGGGGAGGATGATACAGTTTTAATCAAAACACTTTTCGAACTAAAAGACGGCAAATTAAAAGTCCTTGATGATTACAAAGATTTGGATATGGAAATCAAAGCCATGGACTACGCCTTTTCAAAAGATTTCAAGGCTTATATGAGCAACCGTTATAAATCAAAAAATACGCCCGCTATACACCTTAGAAGCTTACAGGCCATAATGAACGATGCGGGGAAGACCTATCAAGATTTAAAAGACCATAAGCCGTTATCGAGCATAAAAAAACAAAGTCATGAAAACGCCCCTGCTCCTCTCAACTTAGAAGATATTAATGCCATAAGAAAACTTAAACTGGAAGCTCGCACCCCTATATGGGATACCCGCAATTTTTTATTGTTCATGTTCAACAATATGGGCATGAACCATTTTGATATGGCTATTTTAAAATGTTTTCAATTCGAGGATAACCGTATTAAATACTTCCGTAAAAAAACACATTATGAAGGAGATTACTTTAGCGTTCTGCAAAATGAAGAATCCCTCAAAATCATTAGATATTATTTGAACGGCCAAAATGATGATGAGTACCTATTTCCTATTATTCCAAAAGGCACTACGCCCGAGAGGTTACATAAAGTAAACAATGGAAAAGTAAAAACTTTCAATAAGTACGCTAAACGCATTGCAAAATTAGCAGGAATTAATAAAAAGATTACTACTTATACCCTAAGAGATACATGGACAAACATCGGCTTGGATATGGGCATTGACATACGTAAGATTTCATCGGGACTTGGGCATTCAAGTGTTCAAGTTACCGAAAAACATTACGGAAAAAGTGTGTCGGAAAAAATATTGGATGAAATAAATGCCAAAATCACGGCATCATAGGAAATAGACCGGTGCAGTTATTGCTATTATAAACTTGGTTATGTCGGGATTAAAACCTTATTCCAAAGGGGGAAATGTCGGGGTAGGTGTCTGGGTTATTCGAATGAGCAGAAAGAGATTTTTGGTTTTCTATTTTTCTTAGCAAACAAATTCTTTTTCTTTCTTCTCCCTATCCACAAAAAAAAGCGCCCGTCAGGGCGCAAAATCCCATATCAAAACACCTTTTCAAATTTTACCACCCTAGCCCATACCCACGCCTTTTCTCTTATATTTCGACCAATCCGTCAACTCATCCTTAAATCCGTTAAAGGCCTCATCCTGATTTTTGCCCCTACCGCCCAATAACGAACTAACGGCATAAACGCCTTTTCTGAGCAATCGTTTTTGTTGGACACTAGATTGCCTTTGGGATACTTGAACAAGGCTCTGCCGAAGTCCATTATCCATATGGTGCTGCACTATCTCCCGATGTAGGTTCGGATAAGCTTTTTCACTGGTCAGTATAAAGGCGACCTTATCGTAGACTCCCCTTTCCATGAGATGCCCTACCCAAAGGTTTTTGAGATCATTCCTGCCCTCTTCAAAAAGTCCTTTGATGACGGTTCGTTGTCTCTGCAATCTTACGCTCAAATCGGGAATAGAATTTAAATAAAGGCTCGTTCTTTTCGGTAATGGATAACTAGCTTTGTTGTTAGTATAAATGGATTTGACCTCGAACCCTTTCTCTCCTTTTACAAAATAGAACCCCTTGGCGTTGAAAAGTGTGATATAGTCCTTCGCCGATTTTTCAAAGGGGGCATGCATCTGTTCGGCATATTTTACATAGGAGCCCAAAGCGACACGTTCATACTGCCATTTATAAACGGGATCCATCCTTTCGTACAGTTTCGGAAAAATCATCGGCAGGAAAATGGCCGATCCCGTCATCTTGGGGCTATTTTCCGAAGATTGTTCCGTCAACATTTCCAGCATCAAATGGTTTTGACGCACAAAGCCCGTGGATACATGTTTTTCCATATTCTCTGGAAAAGGTAGATTGCCCAATTTTACGGGTATGGTATGCTTGTTCGATTGGGTAAAGGACAATTGATTGTCATGATACTTCACACCCAAAGCTTGGAACAAAAGACGGATACTTCCCTGTTCCGTGCCGACATTGAAAATACCTTTCTCCAATACCTTCCCGATAAGCTTGAACTTTTTCTCCAAGATTTCCTTTTCCTTTTTGGTTTCCAGTTCGTAGATTCTTTTCTTGATAATGGGAAAGGCATTTTCCACAGCTTTCCTGAATTCGATCCTTTGATTCCTTGGGATGTAGCGTTCCAAAAAGCGAAATTTTTCCGAGGCTTTAAGGTTCGGAACGATATCTCCGAAGTTCCTGGTGATAATATGTTCAGATAGTAACCCGTCCTGTTTCAGGGATTTCAGGTAAGATGTCGTCAATGCCTCTTTTATAGCTTTTTGGACTTCCAATTTGAACTGCTTGCTTTCGATATCGATTTGAGTAGGTTCGTTCCCGTTGCCAAAAATTTCCAAACGATTCTGCATTCGGATATGTTTACCCAGTCCCCTTTTCCCGAAAACATACTTCGACTTGTCATAGATAGTGTACCCCTCGATTACATCGCCTTTTGTCTCCAGTTCGATGTCGATACCCTGATAACCCTTGAGCACATCCTTTAGGTCATGCGGACGGATAGTTTTAAAAAGACCGTACGTTGTTTCAATTTGTTTCAACAGGCGTTTCCGGTGCATCGGCAACAATTTTGACTTGGAATGTGCATCGAAGACCTTTTGAAGTTTCGGGCCGCTAAGGTTCCGGTGCACGGCGGAACCGCTCAAGAACCTTGTCCGGTAGCCTTTTTGGTTGTTCAGTCCAAAGGCGACCCCTATCCTTCCCATTTCGTTTTTTGTTTGCCTTAGTTCGATGTGATAGGGCTTTACCAACCTTGCGAGTTCATCGAAGCTCCGCACTTTGTATTTTTGGTTGATGCTGTTGAGCACGTCCTGTAGATAGAATTTCGTCCCTTTTTCAGCATCCATACCGAACTGTTCTTCTGGCAATCGGTATATCGGGAGTTGTCTATTCCGTTTTGTCGTCGGTGCCTGGGACAGCCCGTATTTTTTCTCCAGGTACCGCCTTGTCGCCATGCTCCTTTTATGACTATTGTAAATAGGCAGGACTTTTCCATCCTCTTTCACGATGGTGGTCACGATATGGACATGTTCGTGCGTGGTATCCGTATGCCGTACCACCACATAGGGCTGTTCCCCAAAGCCCATTTTTTCCATATATTCCTTGGAGATTTTAAGGAACGTTTTATCGTTAAGGTGTTCCCCATGGGGTAGGTTCAGGCTGATATGGGCATAACGGTTCTTTGTGGCGTTGCGCTGCCCCTGAAAATGGAGCACGTCCCCGAAGAACTTTGGCGATACCTTTTGGGAAAACGTGTTGCCGTAACCGAGTATCCGCATACCTTCCTTTCCAAGGACATAGTTCAATGTGCCCTGACAGGTCTCCCCATAAATGATCTTTGCTATCATCCCTGTTTTTCTTCCATCGTAATTTCAATGAGTGCGTACAAGAGATCATTGGTTCTTTGTATCTCGTTCCGCAAACTACTGTTCGGATTTCTCAAATTTTTATGGTGCGCCAGCTTGACCAATTGGTTGATGTTGTTGCCGATCTTGTTGATATGGTAGGCAAGGTTCGAGGTATCGGGTAGCAAATCCTTTTCCTCTGCTTCGCTGTTCAAGACCAGCCTTCTTAGTAGCGGACTTATGACACCCCTTTTGGAAATATCCAGATTGTAGGATCCACAGATTTTTCGCAATCTTTCATATTCAGCATCGTTGAACCGCAACATTATGCTATGGTACCGCTTCCTAGTCCCCAATCGTTTCCGGCCTCTTTTCCGTTGTTCCATTTTCCTTGCTTATTAAAGCAAAACACTTCGTCAGAAGTAGACAATTCTAAGTTACTTAGAATGCACCTTGCTATCCGTTTCACGGATAAATATAAGTGATTAAAATTGAATTTAACTATCTTGTAATCAACTATTTAACCTGTTAAACCATATCGGGCCATATCAATATAAATGGGTACAGAAAGTGGATTTATTTGGTCTGATATGTTGTTGAAAAAATGGAAGGAAATACGAAAATGCTCAAGCTTTTTGTGGGTAGGGAGAAAAAAGGGCAAGCGGCCTTTTCGCCGCTTGTTCTTTTGCGTGGCCGCGAGGGTGTCTTGCAAAACCGAAACGGAAAGACTTCACGGCCGGACCGGCGAAGCGTGTCCGAACGGGGAGGATCGGAGTGGAAGGTTTGCAAGACTTCCGCAGGGGCTTGGGGACATATGAATGAATGCAAAAGTTAAAAAACGTATGACGCCGTTCGTTAAAATCTTTACTCGGTATCTTTGGGCAACCTCCAAATCCGAACTTGGAATCAACAAAAAAACTTCGAACCCATTGATAGGTATCGGCGACAAAATGTTCATTACAAAGGATATCAATTCGGCTACGGTAGCCTATTTTAAAAAGATAGTACTTCGTAAATTATTGATAGCATTTTCTTTTCAGCCACAATCAAACAACGAAGCTATTACCGACCTTCTCAAAAGCGTTAATCATTATGGGTTTGACTTGCCCAGCGAGTTGGAACTTGACCTTTATGGAATGTTGATGAAGTTCAAAAACGACCTTGAAAAGGACGAACTTACCGCCCTGTACTTTTGGGGCCTCGACCAAAAATACATGTGCTATTTCGAGAATTTTTTAAATGAAAGCGATACCTATTCGGAAAAGGAATTCGATGGTGAATTTGGTAGGTCACTTGCCTATAAGGTCTATGAACCAAATGCCAGTGGATTGGAGGAGGACACCATTGAAGAGCTTAAGGCACTCTTATGTGATTTCGCCGGTGAATTCGATCTGTCGATAGTGGACGAACATACCTGTAAGGATATTTTGGAAACAATGGAAACGTACTGCTTGGCGGCGAACTAATTTTTCAACGGGTCTTCAGGCAATTACAGGCTTGGTCCCCTGCCCCTGGATTTACCCTTGCCCTTTTTGACATTTTGTTCTATCGATTCTTCCTGGTTTTTGTTTTTTGAAAGCTTGGCTTCTTCGATAAACTGCTGCATGCCCAAGTGCATAGGGTTTGTGGGCATTATTTTCTCCTGGTTCTGGAGCATAGGAGCTTTGAGGTTCAGTTCAGCTGCAACCCGGTAGCCTAAGTTAAAGGATTTTTTAAACGCTTCATCTACTTTGATATCTTCTTCCATTGTTAAAAAGTTTCCCTGGCGTGTTTTTCAATATATTCCATAATCGATTCCCTATCGTAAAGTATGATCTTCTTTTGGGGCTGGGAGAACCTTATTTTACCCTCGTCCCTCAACTTTTGGAGAGTCGTGGTCGACTTGATCCGTAAAATGGACATGGCCTCTTCACCATCGATCCATCTATCGAGGGTGTCCTGCCTTTTGGATTCGACATGTTCGATAACCTTCGTAAATAAGGCATAAAAGGCTTCTTCTTGTAAACAGACAACTTCCATTAGGTTGGTTTGAACTCCAATACCCCTTTAAGATATGTTCTCCTTTCATATTAGGGTGTTCGATTTCGACAAATCACTCGTTAATTCGTTGTGGAGCTGCAATTATTAATTGTATTATACAACCGGTGGTAAAACATGTTCAGTTTGATCATGGTTTTAGCAAAACTTAAATGGTCGAGTCATAAAGGTCGGTTTTCCCGTCTGTTTATAGAGAGACACGAACTTTCGCAGTTTGTGGTTTTAGATTCTAAGAGTATTCTTATTTTCAGTTTCTATCCTTTTCAATGTTTGAACTTAGCACTTAAAAATGTGTAATTTCAATAAGGAATAAAATAAACAAATTGTAATTCTACCCATCTTTTAGACCAAAGGCTATGTGCCAAAAATAAAAATAAAACTAGCATTATCTTCAGCCTCCATTTTTAGTCTATCCCTAATTTTTTCAATTACTTCATCCGATGATTTACTGTTTTTTAGTAAATATTCGATGCTATGGCCATCTATAATATTGTGCAGTCCATCTGAACAGATTATTAGCTTATCTGTCTTATCATTCAATTCTAATTCTTGATAAGAGACATAAGATTTCCTCAGATTCCCCTGAACAGATCGTGTTACTACGTGTGAATATTTGGATTTTATTTCTGAAATATTGGGGATAGCATCATCTGAGGTCTCATTATATAAATTATGAGATTTACTTTCAAAATTCAATTTGCTATCTGAGTACCTTAATATTTTTACGTCACCAACCCAAAAACATCTAGCCACATTATTTTCAACAATGACACCCCCTATTGTCGCTCCCAGCCTCGAATGATTCAGTTCTTGAAATTGGCGTATTACAAGATTTGCCTTGTTGACCGCTTTCTGAATGCTTTCTTCATTAATTTCTTTAACGGTAGACAAAAATGTTGAAATGCTATCTACCGTCATCGAAGCCGCAAGCTTTCCATTATCGTAACCTCCCATTCCATCAGCTATTATGTAAAGGTCCGTTCCAGAACCTAGGCTACTCTCACAAATCACATCTTGATTTGTTTTTCTTTTTCCTATATATGAAAATGCAATTGACGTCATTAGTTACCTGTAGCTTGTATAGTTCCTCCCCCATGCTTTGTTACCCTAGGTCTAGTAGAAACCTTTACTGGTTTAATTGAAATGCTTTTTTCCGTTGCTTTGGTCGCCCATAAAAATCCTTCTCCCGGAGTCAGAGCGCTCATATCCGCCGGTGTTAGAGTAGAAAGTTGAGTTATTGATTTTTGAATATGTTTAAGCCACTGAGGGCTATTAAACTTGTGTAATAGTACAACAGAACTCAATTCAATAATTTCATTTGGAAGACTAGGCGGGTCTTGACTTGCAATCATTATACTCACTCCTTTATGTCTCATTTCTCTTATTGCTGTAACAATATTTCCAGTTAAATCTTTATTGTCCATATACTTATGAGCCTCATCGAATACGATGAATTTGTTAAAATGCAATCCGTTAATATTCTTTACCGCAGAGAAAATATTCAACATTATGACAAAAAGACCCAAGGCTTCATCTTTTACAATAAATTCATCCCTTAAATCAACAACCACCAATCTTCCTGGCATTAACACATCTCTCATCATAAAGCTGTCATCAATATATTCACGAGCAAAACTTAGTTTCTGCCTTGCTAATGCTTTTTGAGAATTACTCAATAGTTCTGAATCCTCCACACTCTCGGAAAGGGCGTTTATTGTAATGTTAGATCGATGCTGCTTCATAATTGCTTTTAGCTGTCTTATGTAGGTGGAATCATTACCTATTGCTCCTAAAATAAACAGCCAATCTTGTACATTAAGTTCCTTGGAATTAAAAGCTATTGGCAATACTTTAATAGATGGATATTCGGCTTGCCTTTCTTCAATTTTGTCTTTTGGCGTGAGAATAATAACATCCTCAATGTTATTTGGCTCAGCCCCATAGCGCAACTTTAATTTTTCTAATTCCTTATTTTGGTCATTAGAGTATATCATTGAGGTAAACTCAGGTGCATAGTCCATACTTTCACTATAGTGAAAAATAACCCCTGCTAGCGGTGCTGGAAGAAGATTAATATTGCTAAATTGTTTAAGAACCATTTCGGAAATGGTGCCAATAGTATAACTTTTACCACCGCCTTGAACTCCAAATAGACTAATAGTGTTTGTCTCGCTAAGGTCAATAGCGATTTTTTTCTGTAAAATACTTTCCCCAAGAATTCCAAATTGATTGCTTGGTGATGTTTTACCAATAAGTATATCAAATTCAGGACAGATATGTTCATTATGATTTGACATGAATTCTACAGAATCAATATCTGTGTTTAATTCTATTTCCGTTTCGGCTGCCCTAAGTGTACCTTCTTGATCTTTCGGATATTCCTTTTGCTCGGTCGGCGGACGTACTGTAGGGTTATCGGGTTGGGAATCTGCCTCGGTTGAATTTTCAACCTTATCATCTCCACTAGAATCGGATGTGTTCTCGTTAGACTCCAAATTCGATTTAAATCTTTGAATAAAAGGTTTAAGCTCACTGATATTTCCAAAGGCTTTCGTAAGGTCTTTGTCAAAATCACTTTCTTCAAGCCTTTTAGTATTTAAATCTGAATTAGGATCAAGAATATCATCGATCAATTTCCCGCCGAAAGTAAAAAAGGTGGACTCATTATCTACGACTACCTTTTTATGTCTTTCTGATGCCGCAAAATCAAAAATTAAACCTAGTTTTCTAAAGTGAAGACTAAACCCCGAATCAAGTTTTTGTAAAAAAGCTAAATACTGATTGTATGCTTTATTGGATAAATACTCATATCTATGTGCTCTTTCTAAATAAAAAGTCAATAGTGATTTTAATTCCTTGTTTTTAATTTCTCTATCTAACCTGTCAAAAGAATTATTGTAGGAAGGATCAAAATGATTCCTCAAGGCTTCTATTGTATTTTCTATCTGATCAAGCATTTTTAATCTAAGAGCATCTTTTTCATTTTGCCCTAGGGCCTTACGGCATTTTATTTCTATTACCGAGATTAATATTTCTTTTTTATCAGGATTGATGGAAACAAGCAAGTTATCTGCTCTTGATTTACTTCCAGAAGGTAAATTCTCGAACAGGTTTTGATGCAAATCAATAGGAATGAGAAAAGCATCTTCCAACATTTCCTTTTTTTCCAAAACACGTTTGGTAAACGCAGAGCCAATTACTTCAAATGCCTTGTTTTTAGAAGAATTCAATTGAAGCACCAATGAACTACTTACTGCCCTTAAATCTTCAAGAAGTATTTTTATTTTATGCTCGTCCTCTTCATTATGAATATCAAGGTTGAATTCTTCAAAGTGAGGCCCTAGCAGTCCTAAGACTTCAGAGGTAGGCCTTGTTGTAAGATATGATGAAATTCCCAAAGCCTCTTCGCCAGGAACATAGTCTAGTAAAAATGGGATTTTACCATCCTTAGATGGTTGATCAAATATTTGTGGCCCTAAATTTTTATCAAACGTTATCACCCAATCAGAATAATCGTGTAGATGGGTAAGTAACACCTTGTCCTTATCATTTAGCCTAAGTTGGGTAGAAGGTATGGATAAAGTGTGTTTTGACACTAAAGCCCCGCTTACAAAACTTTGAAGGTTTTCAAAAAGCTTAATGCCGTTTGCACCTGCCGTATCATACTTTACTGGTAGTTTATTGCTTTCAATGAAACGATTCCACTTAATTTGGGATCCATTTTCATCTACCTTTACCGTAGACTCTGTAATTAAGCCATTTAAATAAAAATTGCGATCTTCTATAGTTGGTTTTATAAGTTCTATAGTTATGGGAAATGGACTTACTAAAAAGCTCAAATGAGAGGTATAAGATGAGGGGTCTTTTAAAAAGTCTGAAATATCGTTGATTGAAAAACGTAATTTTGGAAACAATCTATTCTTAGAAGGTTGAGAAAATGCTTCTGCTTCTTCGGAGATATTTGATTCTGGGTTAATTAACGTCTTTAAAGCTTCTCCATGCTCAATTATTTTGTCATCACCCTTAAAAATTCGGACTTCATAATTGATACTCTCAAATGCTTTTTCCTTTTCTAACTCGACAAATGCATTAGCAAAAACCTCTGCGTCACCCGCATTGAATAAATTAACTACTAATTTATCTATATATGGATGTTGCGCTAGGTAATTCTTAATATGTCGAATTACCAATTTGATACTTAAATCAGTCTCTACATAGTTGTCCTTAGTGATATTAAATAGCAACCTTAAATAATGTTGGAGCTGTCTAGAAATAGAAGTCATTCCGTTTTTAGATTCTTGAGATACTGTACTGAGGTAAAGCCCCCAGCCAAATGATAGCTCGCCACTATAATTAAATTGTTTTTGAGATGTTGTCTCAATTAGAACCTGTTGGTTATTTTCAGGAGAGAGCTGACCAATAAACAATTCTTCCAAATGTTGTGACCAAGATTCTTTGTGTCCTGAAAACTCTTTTGTTCTTTGTTCCCAATTTTCAAAAACTTCTAAAAGTTGTAAAGTCCAACACAAACGTAATGGATGCAAAGGTGAAAGGAGTATTGCTTCGACCTTACTCCCGTCAGGTAATTTACTTTTGACCTTAACAAGGTCAATCATTTGCAATTCGATTAGAAACTCTCTAAGTTTTGTTTTCTCGTCTAACGCTATCTCGTCAGTCGCTAACTGGTTATTTAGTTTTGTTGTCCATTTAGTATATGTATCGACATATTTTCTGATGCTCTCTTTAAGATTAAATATGTCTGCTGTTTCAAAAATTCCATTAGCCGTTGTATTTGAATTAGTAATAGCTTCAAAAAGTTGTAATCTTGACTTTAGTAATGATTTTGGTACGATTTCATTTAGTTCGCTTTTTACAAACTGTAATTGTTCAAATCCTACTGCCAACTTATTACCTTTTAGTTGACATCTCACATAGCCTAAGCTATCGGCATTTGCAAGCAACTTATTTTCTATTTGACGCAGTTTAGTCGAAATATTGATCTGATAATTATGTTGGTCGGAATAATTGATGTGAAACGTAGAGTTATGTTTTTCCTTTCCGTCATTAATCCAAATATTCGATGTCTCTGAAGGTTTTGGTAATTCAATCTCGATATCATTCTTTAACGCTTCAATGCGATATTTGAAATAGGCTTGTAAAACATTATTAAGTTTATCCTTGCGCTGATCTTCATCGCGTTCTAAAGATTCCTCAATTACATAGTCAAAATCAATCGAATCACAGCTGAGTTTATAAGGAAAAGCACTTTTTGATATACTTTCATCTTCTTTTTTAGCTTCTTCCCACGCTTTTTGAATTTTAGACTCACGAAACTCATCATTAGTATTTAACATATTACCGTGTTCGTCCTCCGCTAAAACCTTTATAAAATAAGAGCCTTCCTCAATGATATTAGGGTTCAACTCAAGAGTGGCATCCCTGTAGGGCCTATTAGAATTTGAGTTTTTGATTTTTCTTAGTACCGTAATTTCTTCTCCGTTACTTCCATTAACGGCCATCAGTATAATCCTAAAGAATCGTAAATCTTTTATATCCTTTGGATTTGGATTAGTGTGAAAACGAACCTTCAACTTTGCTACATTACCTTCTTGTGCGTAAAGCACATTGGTCCCATCTTCTACTTTTAAATCTTTAGACTTTATTTCTTCAGTTATCAATTTAATATGTGTAAAGTCTAAATCTGGAATAGGCCAGTAACTGAAATTTAATTCGTCATAGCCATTTTTAATAGCATTACAAATCTCTTGGGCATTTCTTGCTCCCTTTTCAGTTTTGAGAAAATTGACAATATCCTTTTGTATAGAATCATTTTCTAACCTTAGTTCAGCTATTCTATCATATAGTGGTTTATTGAAAGCTGATAATAACTCAACACTTTCTCTATTGAAATTTAATCTTGACCTAATTTTTTCGACATGTTTTGTAAGAACCTCATCAGGTATCAAACAAAGGTTACATATACAATTTCCAATTGCCGAAGCCTCATACCCCTCTTGATCAATAGCTATTAAGTAGTCTATTACTTCAGTATTTGAAGGGTTCAAATAGTTTATTATATCATTGACAA
Source organism: Flagellimonas yonaguniensis (assembly GCF_029193885.1). GTDB lineage: Bacteria > Bacteroidota > Bacteroidia > Flavobacteriales > Flavobacteriaceae > Flagellimonas > Flagellimonas yonaguniensis. Next base: position 65,940 of record NZ_JARFVB010000001.1, read on the forward strand.
CCATATCATAAACATCATCGGGAACCTGTTCTATAAGAGTATTGACCAATTCTTCTTCCATACCTTCTAGAGATATCTCTTTAAAGGTTGCGTTACCATACGAATCTTCTGCAGCTGTACGGCTGTTCGACGGGATTAAAATGAGTAGTGGTTTGTCCTGCTTATTGCGAAGCTCGATAAGTTTTGTTGCAGAAATAAATTTGCGACTTGTGTTTTCCGCTTCGGAAACAATATACATGTCGAGATGTGAATGTTTCTCAAATAGCAAATCCCATAAATATTCCAATTCTAGAACACCTAGCCCCGTAATTTTCATACAATGACCGGGGCCTGCCGTTTCAAAGTCAGTATCGTATAGCTCAAGGATAAGACCTATTATCTTTTGATAGTATACATTAATCGTAATTGTTTCCATTCTTTTCTTAATCGTTTAATTCGTATCGAGGACGTATTCTTTGCAAAATATAGGCATCACTTAAATCATTGTAAAAGCCTATTTGGCGTAGTTTCATTTTAAACGATTCTACATTTTCTTTAAAAGCTAAATGGGTATTCAAATCTGCATCCGCAAATCTTTCCTCAGACAAGCCATTAATAATTAATCCATAGCGTGTTCTTATATTATCCATCAATTCCTCTATGGAAAGGGTTTTTGTAGTAAAATGACCATCTTCTACATTTAGCACTAATATTTGAACTAGTGTCTCTAATAATCGAGTACCTAAGACAAAACGTCGCGGATGCTTTTTACTTCGTCCTTGAGCCATAAAGCCTCTTTCCGAATTCTTTTGTGAGAGATTATCAATCAGTTGTATATGATACCTAAATTGATACGCACCACGCGCTTTCACTATTAATTCAATGTATTTGTCGAAGTAAGAATCTTCGTACTTTACCATATCTTTTATCAGTTCCCGATCATCCTCTTCAAGTGAATTGTAGAGATTATCCCATTGGGTCTCAAAATATATTTCAAAACCCACAGGTTTTTCTGCTAAAATCTTAAGTGCTTTTTCTAGGTTTATTGAATTTGTCTTCTCCAACTTTAATCTTCTCAAAGCTGCGTTTATTTGAAAAGTAGCCTTGATGTAATCATAAATGCTGTTAGTTAAGCTTTCAGCGTCATAGCTCGCGAGTTTTGCGATTTTGCTTTCAAAATCATCCGTCGCGTCTACTACAATACTCCAATTATCACTATGGCGAATAGAACCTCTTTCTACCATTTCAGGCAAAAGAAAAACTAGCTTTTGTATATAAATTGATAAATGAAATGATGTTATGGTTTTCAAATAGTCTACCACAACGTTTCTTGGAATTTTTCTTTTATAAACCAGCAAACGTCTTACATCGTCACAGTAGAGTCTGGCTTGTTCTTCTAGTATTGGCTTGATTTGATTTAAAGAACTATTCGTATCTAAAAAACCTGGTTTAATATTTTTAATAATATGAAGTAGTCCCAGACTGTCTACATCTAAACCAGTTCTGATATTAATTTTATTAGTGGTGTTATCCCAACCTTCCATTAGAAAACTTTTGAGTTCTTCTTTTACCTTGGGATTTGCGCCAAGCATTAAATACACTTGATCTGCAGTATTATAATCTCTTGTATGGGCTGCATTTCTTACCCTATAACTTTCAAGGTGGATTGGTCTGAGAGAAGATATTTTCTCCTTATCCAAATTGCCTCTATAGACCATGTTTACCAGATTACTCCGCATCCAAAGCTCTGAGGCTTCCTTGTTCTCATTGAAGCCTTTTACAGATCCATCTTCTTCTAGTTTTCCAAAAACTCTTTGTAGCGTATCCAAGTCGATAAAAGAATTGCTTCTAGCTCGTTGTCTAGGCCTTATTCCATTATGCTTTAAGAGCATAAACAAATTCACAAATACATTATCTATGTTTACTGCTTTTGCATCCCCTGCATAAATAAGTTCATTTCTTAAGACGCTTTCTTCTTTATTTAGTTTTATCGCCATAATTATAATTGCATTGCTTTTATGCTAAGATGATTTTTAACATCCTTGCTTATTTCATAAAACTCAAGATTATCCCTTGTCACTATCACCTTATTATAAGTAAGGTTCTCAAGTAGATTTTTAAAGATGGTTAGCTCCACAAACTTTCCTCGTATATCATTAAGGGAGGGACTGTACCCTTGCTGAATAAAATAAAGCATTTCAAAAAGGTCAAGTGAAATAACTAATTCAATATGGGTTTCCTGCTTATGTCTAAATATCAAACTATCCGGTTCGTATTCTAGATATTTAACTAGATGATCTGTACGACTTACAAATAGCTCAAAATCATTTAAATCGAACAATCTGAATGATTTACTAAACGGATCGTTGATTTCCGAGGAACTTAACACCAGATTTTTTTGCCAAATTGCCTCATTTTCACATCCCTCATTCATTGATATAGCTCTTGAAATAGACATTTTGAGACGTAATAGCGAGTCTTCTGTTAGCTGCTCATATAAGCTGGGTAAAGCTTTTTTTATAGCGAGTGTATTTGTAGCTCTTTTGAAGTCTGTCCAGCTACAGCCTTTATAGGACTCTAAAGAAATCACTTCAATAAATTCAGTAGCCTGATTAATTATCGTCAATTGCTTTATTCCTTTTCCTTCCTCTTGCACCAGAGGTTTAATTTGTTTCAGGCATGCCTTTGTGAAAGAAGAATTATCAGCAAAATCTGCTTCATCAAACTTGAACTGTTTGTTTTTTGACTGTTCATCATTTGTGAGGTAACGTAGTTTTACGTCTGAAACACTATTCTCCTTTTCTACATTAAGTGCTTTATAAAAATTCTGTAAGGATTGATATGGAAGCCGCTTTTTATAATTACCTACACGTCCTTCGTAATATTGATGACGCACAAAGGACTTCTGAATTGACTTTATCTTATCCAATATTTCATTATCCTGTTCGTGAGCAGGCACCCAGATCTTGTTTGCATTGAAATCATCTAGCAAATGGAATTCACGATCAACAAATTCTAAATAATGTCTTTTAAGGTGCTGACCAAAAAACAAATCTCTATCTAGATTCGGTATGGCAACACTACCTATGTCCGTTTCTCTCAGTAATTTTACCAAACGATCGTTATCCCCAGAATCCTCATAATTTGGATTTGTAATGTTGAAATAATATAACTGCCAATATTCTTCTGGCTTATTGAATAGGCGGTTGTATACATCATCTACTTCTTCACAACTATGGTCGCGTGCAATCATAAACGCTATGAAAGATCTTAAGTCACGCATTGTAATGTGCAACTCGCGTTTTAAACCAACTGTACGAAGTAACCATTCCAATCTTGTGATAACCTCGTTACCAGAAGCAGGATCATTCAAAGAATCAACATTATATTTAATGAAACACTTGTTTGCTAGCGAGCAACCTTCGCACTTAGTCCAAAGACTTTTCTTAGTCAAAGCTTTGATTTGCTGCCTAAAGAGACTGGGTTCCTCACCGTCTATAGCAGTAATTGACCTCAAGTTAAGGTTGATAATCATTAATCCTGGAGGTAAATCAAAATGACCTTCTTTATAGAAATATTGGTCAATAGTGTCGTGTAGCGACTTGTATTTTTTAGAAGTTTTTAGAAATTCTACCAATCGTCCTTCATTTATTGCAATGATTCTTCCTTCGTTGGCTTTATTAAAATTTTTGAGCCCTTCAAAAGGATGAAAGAACGATTCTAGAACTTCATTATTTACTTTCCCGTCTTCATCCTGTGACCCGTCATAATTGCTTTCAAACGGAATACCGTTAACTTCAAATTCAGCACCATTTTTATGATCAAATCGATTTAGTTTTTTAACGCTAGCTGCGTCTTCAATCTTTCTGATGAAAGCCGTCTTACCGTCTCCCGCATTTCCGGTAATTATTATTAATTTAAAGCGTGCATCTAATATATCTGGAATTAATTTTCTATCCAGTTTAGATGGTGAATATGTGGCCTCGTCATATTGTGATCCCCGATTATTAACACGTGTTCCCCAATTACCAGACTTTGATTGACTATAAAGCGAATTAATATAATCAACCATATCAATTCCTTCAACATCTATCTTGTGTTCTTTTAAACGGTTGGTGTTTTCTTTAAAAGAGCTTTTTAAGGCATCGTACACTTTAAGGATGTTTCCATCATTAAAATTACGTGCACCACCTTTCCAAAAAACCTCATTTATCAAGACTTCATTATCAACTTTAATTACCACTTTCAATTTCTCTTTTAAAGAAATAGAGGTTTTGTAGCCGTCGATTTTTTCTTTGAATTTGTTTAAAGAAGAATATATTGTTTTCCGCAATTGACCATAATTTGACATTTCATTTAATAGAACAATAACTGTACTGCCTTGTCTAATTGAAACTTCTGTATGATATTCTTTCTGATCAAGTACTACAGAACCTGCTTTTTCTTTGTTCTCTGAGAGGAGATTTTCAACTCCGATTTCGCGTAAGCGGTCTAACATGTCTTGAGCAGAAGAAAAGCGCTTATCACCATTTGTTGCAATTGCTTTCAGAAGAAACTCAGAAAACTTTTCCGAAATTCTTTGATTAATCGTCTTAGGGTTTTCAGGCTCAATACTTATTTTAGGAATTCGACCTTGAGGCCAAGGGTATTTTTTAGTAACTAGTTCATATAAAGTAATTCCTAATGCAAATGTATCCGCGGAAAGATCCCAATTGATATTATGCCCATCCACTAAATCTGGCGCCAAATACGGGTTGGTTCCAACATATGCCTTATCATCTTCCTTAATCGAAGCCACGTTAAAATCAATCAGCACGAAACGTCCTTCATTATCCCATATAATGTTTTGCGGTTTTACATCACGGTGTAGAATGGGTTTTTCTCTATTTTGTAAATAGCTTAACGCGGAGAGCATATCCTCTGCTAGTTTATAGACGGTTCCTATAGGTAAGTTAGCATCGGTTTTTGTGTAAGTGCTTAAATTATCTCCGTCGAGAAACTCTGTTGTCGTGTAAAATTGTCCATAACGGGTTTGTCCATTCCATACGAACTTTACAATATTAGGATGATCAAGTTCTGATAGTGCTTTGTACTCATCTATTACAGAAGCAACACTCACACTTTCATGAAATAGTTTTAAGGCAAAATCACGCCCTTGTAAATCATGTTTCGCCTTAAAAACACGGGAATAGCCCCCACGTCCTAAAATTTTATGAATAATATAGTCATCTACACGATCTCCTTCTTTTAAATCATATGTATCTGGTTGGTCATTTGTTATGGAAGAATTTGTTGGCTTCGTAGATTCTTTGCTTGAAAACTCAACTTTTAAAGCTTCTTCGATATTAGTTTCCAATTCTTCTATACTATCAATACGCTTATCGCTGTCGGTTAAGATGGTTTTTAAACAGATATCATCTAGCCATTTTGGTAAAGAACTATTTTCAGCAGACGGTAATCTGTCCGGCGGTAGTTGTCCACCTAGTTTATCAAGCTCAAAAGGATTTTTTATAGGTTCTTTTCCTGTAAATAACCAAGCTATTAATACCCCTAACGAATAAATATCTGATGCTCTAGATGCATCTTTGGCGATAAGCTCTAGAGGATGGTACGCAGTAGCGCTATATTCATTAATAGTAGGCATTACGGTATAGCCATGGTCATTATGATCTGTAAAGTATGACTTTCCAAAGTTTCCTAAATATGCATATCCATTACTTAAAAAGATATTGTCAGGATTGATATCCCTATGGAAGATATTCTCTTTGTGTGCTGATTTTAAAGCACTCATCACATTCTTTATGATACTTACACGTTCATCAAAAGTGAAGGTTTTATTTCTTGAAGCTGAACGCAAAGAATCTTCTTCCATCAAATCTGTGATTTCATAGAAAAGATGATTTTCTTCATCTAGTTTGAACTCTACAGGAAGAATGAAAGGATTTGAACGGATTTTTATAAGCGCATTGTATTGATTTAAGATACTTTCTTCGCGCTTTAGCAATTCTACTGGAGACAAACCTAGCACCTGTAGCGAATACTCTTTAACCCTTTTACGTATGTTTGAAGTCACATTTTTCGGCTTTACCAAATACTCTACATAATTATCCGATTCTTGTTTTAAGATTTCTACAATTTGGTAGCCTTGTACTTCTTTCTTCTCATTTGGAGATTTTTTGTTTTGTTCCCCAATCAAGAACTGAACAATATCATTTTGAACGTCGACAATCGCTGCTTCCCATTTCCCTATTTGTTCGGGATCTTGAATATAATCGATTAGTTCATCGGTAAGTATAAATGATAGTTTTCCTGCTTCCTGTCTGAGATTTGGAATGAATGAATTAGGATATGAAAGCGTTACCATATTCTGAATCCAAGCCTTTCCCCAATCCCTGTTAGCCTCCTTAAGTTTTGAGGCTAGTATAGCTGTTTTTTGACGACCAGTTTTAAGCGGATTGGGCTTTTGTCTGTCATTGATGTACCAGTAATCATCCGCACCTTCAATTCGGCCTTTCCAATCTTTATTTTCTATATTGTAAATAGCATGAGGAGCAACAACAATCAAATCATATTCCCAAAATTGAGTTCTATTATTTCGAGGGTTCGTAGAAGCAATTTCTACATTTGGTATCAAGAAATAGTTGTCAGGGAGTTTTATCTGTAAAAAATCTAGTAAACGCTTCTCCCCTGCATTTACTACTGTTTCAAAATAGGGTGGTTTTATTATTTTTGCCATTGTTCTATTTCCTTTTCCACTAATGCTATTGCCTCTTCTTCCTTTAACAAGGCTTGATATAACATAGTATGGGCTTTTTTTACTGATTCATCTATTTCATTCATGACAGCTCTGTCCAGAATAGGTACTGGAATATCCTTGAGTAGCGCAGGAATCGGCCTACAAAGTTTAGTACCTGTTTGTGTTGATCTAATCATTCGAAATCCATAGTCAGATGAAAGCCAGCTAAATAAATATCCCGATGGAATTTCATCTTTTGTTCTCATGCGAATGAACTCACCTGCAACTAATTGCCCATCTAATTCTTCGTTTGCAAAAATCACCCTGCTAAAGGTTTCCCCCTCTCCCAAAGTCCCAACACCAGCAACTAAAATTTCTCCATAACGCACAAAATTTTCGGTGCTTACATATCTTCTAGATATCAATTTTCCAGTTTTTCTGAAATTGAATATATCAGACTGATTTAACAGTTTAATGGACTTATTAGAATTAATTGCAACTCTTTTAAAAGAGCCTGTAGAAAAAAACTTATTACTGTCAAGGCAGTTAACCAACTCTGTATGGTGATTCATTTTTACAGCATTGATAACCTCTTCAATTCTTTTTGAATAATTAAAGGCGTTTATTGAAATGCTAGTGATTTCTGAAATGTTCCGAGTAAAAGTAGATACAGCTCTATCGGAAGAATGATGCCCGAAGTATTCAAAGTTTTCCTTTTTGAGAGGTTTTAAGCCTGTGGAATTTTTAAGTGAATTTTGAGCGTCAGTTAATAATATATTTCCTTCTACCCTTAATTTTGATGATTTAACAATTAAATTGTGAATCTTTTCAGTCAATTTAGTCGAAAAAACCGGCACTAATGTTTTTCTTATTCCCGAAGCCTCTATATAACGGACAACTGAACCGGAGGCGTTTTTATTAAGTTGAGATTTTCCGTATTTAGAGGTTAAAAATGCATACACAAAACCATAAAAAGAATTTGATGACACATCTACTCTACAAACATTATTCGCATAACAAATACCAGCACTAATCTCATTTACTAACCTTGTGTTACCTATTGTCCCAAATCCTGTTACTAGAATCTGTCTATCCTTCACAATAGCCTTAACTTTCAAAGCTTGTTCCTTATTTATATAGACATTATTACCTTCTAATGTGTTAGGGATATCGCTACTTTGACAATATTGTATTGCTTTTTCAGTATTTTCACAGAACTGTCTCTTGAAAATCGGAGGATTCCAAACTTCAGCTAGCTTCTTAAGTTGAACACACTTGTCACTATTTTCTTCTAACAATCTACTATTTATGGCATCTTTATTTAAAAAATAACCACTATTCAGCCTATTAGACTCATGAATCAATTGACTTCTGACGGAAGATATAATCATAATTTATCTATTTAAAAAATCGCGATAAGCGATGAGAATTCCTTTAAGATCATCATCAATTTGCTTGACCTTCTCCTTTCTAATTTTAAGAATTTTTTCTCCGTTTTTCTTTTTGGTCAAATATTTAGTTTCGGTATTAAAGATTAATTCAGCTCCATCTTCATCTTTTAAATATATTGGACTGCCTCTACGATCTTTACCCAATTTTTCTGCAATTGCCATAAAAATGTGATAATCTTCTCCTTTTCCCTGCGCCAATTGCCTCTGCTCTTCAGTTTTCTTCTCAAGGAATAAAAGTGAAGATTGGACTCCAACCTGTGGCAAAAAGGCTTCTACTGGAAGATCGATTGATGCAAGAATTTTAAAGCGATCTAAAACCCACTCACGCACACCTTGCATGTTGGGATTTCCCAAAATACCATCGGGCAAAACAATTGCCATTCTACCACCCTCTTTTAGAAGATTATAACAAGCCTCAATAAACAAAACTTCTGGCGCACTACTATACTGGCTCAAATAATAGCGCGAAGCAATTTCCGTTTCGACCTTTACTTTGGCACCAAATGGTGGATTGGTAAAAACCATATCAAACTTTCCACGGGCATCGGTAGTATATACATTTTCAATATCCTGCATAGCTCGGATACTCTCTTCTATCGTGCGGTTTATTTTTTCAACCTCTGCGGGGTGCTCCCATAGCGGATAAGCAAGTGAGTTCACGTGAAAAATGTTGGCGTGGCCATCACCTCCCATAACCATGTTCATCCGCGCTGCTTTCTTCAGGTCCGGGTCGAAATCAAATCCAAAAATACTACGCTCTGCATAGGTTCGAACGCGCTCGTTCACTTCTACCGAATTATATTTTTCTTCTAGCAAAGGCCCTTCTAATTCTGGATACATATATTTTGTAATCTGTTGGCGCACGTGATCAAGAACCATTACCAGAAAACCTCCGGAACCACAAGCAGGATCCAATACACGATGGTGCTCTTTAGGGTCAAGCATTTGTACCATAAATTTCACAATGTTACGTGGTGTAAAGAATTGCCCTGCCTCTTGTTTTAGCGTATTACTTACTATAGTTTCATAGGCTAGACCCTTTACATCTACGGAAGCATCTAGGAAAGAATATTTTGAAAGTCCTCCTGCAATAAAGGCTAGACCCTTATCTGTAAGGTCGATACTTTCGTTTCCTTGGAATACTTCCGAAAACAGATTATCGTTCTTAAGTTCTTCAAAAAGGCCCTTAATTCTTTTTGCAACGGCTCTACGACCTTCTTCGGAGTTCTGTTCTTTGACACCTACCCAAAATTTACGACGGTAGCTTTCGCCATCCGGTAACTCCATAAATCTGCGCTTCTCATCGTAGATTTTACAGAAAATTAGGTTGAGCAATTGCCAAAAGGCATCTTTTTTTCGACCTTCATTTCCATAAATATAATCATGAGAACGTTTGAATACTTTAATCAAAGAGTCATTTGCTGGCGTGCGTGTATGCGAGCGATCTGCGCGATCTAAATCTTCTAAGGTTTCTCCTTCTCCCGGAAAGTCCGATAAATCTGTAAATTCAAAATCGAAGCCAATTCCATCATCTTCCTTTTGTAGAAAATGATAGCTAGAGCCATTTGCCCAAAGACCAAACTCACAATTATTAACCGCACCCATTGCATTCTCCAAAGTAGCAGCAAGACCTTTTTTCTTATCGGTTTCCTTAACCTTATCATCTTGTACTACGCACATGCGAATAATAAAATCTTGTTCGTGTGGTTTGTCCTTTTCAAAAATGGTTAAATCTACCTTTTGTTTTTTAGTTCGACCAGTATCTGGATCTTCGTATTCAATGGTAAAATTACGCTCCATATCATCTAGGTCGAATCCATATTCTTCATTAAGCATTAGGATTACAGATTGCAAATTGCTTTCTTGAGCCTTAATTTTCTTTACTTCTCCCGTAAGTATGCAAACAAGCTCATTATCTTCTAATACTACTTCTTCTTTACCTTTTATAGCTGTGGCCATATAAATAATAGTTGTGTTTAGTTAAGTTGGTTGATTATATTTTCTATACTATTTAGCACTTCTTCAAACGAGAATGCCTTGTGGGTTTCTATTATTTGATTGATCAGTTTACTGTCTTCCTTTTTATTATTTTCAGTAGTTAATATTTCAACTATGGAAGCTTTGGTTTTTTGATGGGTTTTGAGCAGTTCATTGATATCCTTTCCTATGAGAGTTGCGCCGCCGGTAATTATTGAAAAAGGTTCAGCTCCATAAATTTCATCATAGTGTTCCATAGCAGCTCGTTCTGAATTAATATTGAGATAGTTTTCTAATATGAATCCCATATCATCGGCATCCTTGTTGTTTTTATGATTTCGGTCTTTCCATGCCGCTATTTTCAATAAAAAAATGCCACTGAGGGTAGCAATTTTGATATCAGTCTCTTCATCGATACTAACAGATAAAGCTGCTTCATCGGCGGCCGAAAATCCTAAGACCGACATAGCAAACTCCTCTTCGGGTGGCCAGAATATCCTACTATCCTGTTTCATTATTTCTCCGAAAGGCACAATATCCAATTGAAACTTACCCTTGTAGATAAAGCGTTGTTTTTGGTTCTCGTCCTTGGTAAAATTTTCAAGACTTATAATTTCCTCTTCAACTTTTTTCCATTGTTCCCAATCATTGACTGTAATCGCAATATCAAGATCATGTGTTAAGCGTCCAGATTTTTCATTATGCAATTCCATGATGATATCCCTAGCTGTAGCACCTATGACGAAAAAGGAAATTCCCGCTTCCTTGAAATACTCTGTAAGCTCCAATAAAATGGGCTTTAATAGCGGATGAGTAAACCTACTACTAGATATATTGTAACTCATTCTCTAGTATTTGTTTTGCCATCTCTATGTTTCTGCCGTAACCGCTATTAATCAAATCAGTATATATCAAAAGCGCAGGGGCTACTCTAGTGTCATCAAAATCATTCTTCCAAAATTTTTGTAGTACTTCAATTTCCCCATTTTCACTTGGCACTAATCGAAGCACTTTAGCCAATTCTGATAGTTCTAGGTCAGTAAAAAGAGTAAAGTGTTCTGGTCTTAGGTTATCGGTAAGGATTGCACCACCAGGTTCGCCACCCCAAAGAATTGTACCAAGATTAGATTGTGTATCTATATTTCGCCAATTTTGAACATAGTCTGAATCCATAAAACGCATGCGTTTTCTTATAATTCGTGGCCTAAGCACAGAGTTGAACTCGACAAGCCAACGTTCTAAGAGTTCAGTTGTGTTCTTAAGAACTCGTTTTTCATTGGTTTTTAGAAGGAAGTTTAAGTCTTCAAGCTCTGCCATAACATTACTTACTGAGCCGATAGAGACATCTGCCTTTTCCGCTATTTTTCTATAAGAATCTTGAAGATGTTCAGGCTTAGACAAAAGATGAAAAAGTATCTTTAAACCAGCCTCTTGAAAAGCACGAGATTGATTTGTTTTTTCTCTTTTTGGTTTTTTCTGTCCTTCAATATATATTACTAAATCATTATGTTTAATGAAGGCATTGCCAGCTACATCTATATAATTGATAAGACGTTCCTTCAATTCCTTTGCGGCCATTTTAGAAATATACTCGGCAATTAAAATAACAGGCCTACTGTTACTATTTTTCATCTCCTGTAATTGAGATAATACTAGGCCTTGATTAGAAGTTCTAACAGCAGATTTTGCTTCGACGACAAACTGCTCGTTTTTGATTCGTAGTAGAGCGTCATAATTTTGACGGCTACTATCTATTTCTATGGGAATATTTATAAGCTGCTCAAGCTTAGAAGTAGCTTCATATATGAAGTCATTATTACGATACATAGCTTTTTTTGTTCATTATTTTTATTTGTTCAGCGACAATGAACATTCAAATATAATGAACACTATGTTAATTACAAAATATTCCTTTACAATAATATTAATGTATCCAACATTAAGATTTCTTGCTTTCAAACACCTTCAATACAATCAAGATTTTGAATTGAAGGTGTTTGAAAGCTGCTTTAAACTCGTAAGGGAGTTACTAATGAGCTTGTATTTGACATAAATTTTGAACCAATATAGATAGATACTATATTAAAAAAGGCACGCCAAAAGCACGCCACTAAATAAAAAAGGCAGCTACATTTTCATGTAACTGCCTGATTTTAACGCTCCCCCTCTTGGGCTCGAACCAAGGACCCTCTGATTAACAGTCAGATGCTCTAACCAACTGAGCTAAGGAGGAATATTTTACCTTAAGCGGGTGCAAATATAATGGATTCTTTTTTACACCACAAACAAAAAAATTGCTTTTCTATTTAAAAAGCCATTTATATAAATCATTACCGTTGGCAAACAGCAATAAAGCTATCAAAATAAAGAAGCCGATCATTTGGGCGTACTCCAAAAACTTGTCGCTCGGTTTGCGTCCCGTAACCATTTCGTACAGCAGGAACATGACGTGTCCTCCATCCAAAGCTGGTATGGGTAAAATGTTCATAAAGGCCAAAATAATGGATATAAACGCAGTAGTGGCCCAAAACGCAGGCCAGTTCCATGTATCGGGGAACATACCTCCAATAGCGGCAAAACCACCCACTTCCTTATAGGCACCCGTATCTGGGTTAAAGATCTTCTTCATCCCCCTAATGTAGTCCGAAAGCGTCTTTACCCCTTTGTTCCATCCAGCGGGAATTGATTCCCAAAAGCTGTATTTTAACGTTTTTTGCTCAAAATAGCCAGCTTCTTTGAGTTCTTCTGGGCTCATCCCCAAAGCAACACCCAATGCAGCCTCTTCCGACACATTTAAAGTTAAATCAATTAATTTACCGTTGCGCTCTACCTTTACAGGCACCGTACCACCTTTATTGGCTTCTAAAATCGGAATCACCTGATCTTTGTATTCTACTGGCTTACCCGCCATTTCAACAACTGCATCGCCTTTTTCAAGACCACTATCTATATTCGGAGATTTTTTGGGAACTGCGCTAATCACAAATGGAACCCTATAGTAAATAAAGCGCGCCTTTTCCTTATCCTTGGACAAAGTTTCTATAAAATCGACCGGAATTGTTTTTTCAATAACCTGTCCGTTTCTTTCAATTGTGTACCTTTCTCCGTAAATCATTTCGGGAAGCACCTGCTGCAAAGCCTCCACCTTTTTACCATCTACCGACAAAATTTTGTCTCCGGTCCGTACCCCCAATTCATCCCCCAAACTTTTCTCTGTTACCCAAATTCCATCTTTTAGGCTATCGTTGGCAATATATTCTTCACCATAGGTAAAAACCAACCCAATGAAAATGACCACGGCCAAAATAAAGTTGACGGTCACCCCCCCGAGCATTATGATCAAACGTTGCCAAGCCGGCTTGCTCCGAAACTCCCATGGTTTTGGTTCCTCCTTCATCTGCTCCTTATCCATGCTCTCATCAATCATTCCGGATATTTTCACATATCCGCCCAAAGGCAACCAACCAATGCCATAAACAGTCTCCCCGATCTTCTTTTTGAAGAGGGAAAATTTCACATCAAAAAACAGATAAAACTTCTCCACCCTGGTTTTAAAAATCTTCGCAGGGATAAAGTGTCCCAACTCATGAAGCACGATGAGGAGCGATAAGCTCAGAAAGAATTGTATGGTCTTTATTACTATAGGGGTCATCCGTTATCTTTTGTTAAAACGCACAAAAGTAACCTTTTAGGAAATGATAAAAAAACCACAATTTTAATCCCCTTATGATTTAAGAAAGATTTAGCAAGAATAAACCGCTTTATCCTTGAGGAATAACCATTTGGAACGTAATTTTGTAACCATGGCATCATTCTTTGCAAAATACAAACTGTTCGGAATTGTAATGTTGGCACTTTCGGCGGTCATCGTTTACCTGTTTTACAATGCATTGCAACCCAAAAAAATGCTTCCGGTCTACCAGCCATCCATGGTGGACAAATCTTTAGTGGACAGCACACTGCACTACACCAAGAAATACCACAAAGTGGCCGATTTTGCATTAGTGAACCAAAATGGGGATACCATTACCCAAGAAAATTACAAGGACAAGATTTATGTGGCCGATTTCTTTTTTACCACCTGCCTTACCATTTGCCCGATCATGACCAAGAACATGGGCGAGATACAAGAAGCCATTAAGGACGACCCGAATATCATGCTGCTTTCCCATTCGGTCACGCCTCAAATAGATACCGTGGCCCAATTAAAAAGATATGCCTTGGAAAAAGGCGTTATAGACAGCAAATGGAATTTAGTGACCGGGGATAAAAAACAGATCTATGAGCTGGCCAGAAAATCCTATCTGGCCGTTAAGAATGATGGAGACGGAGGTCCTTTTGACATGATCCATACCGAAAACTTCATACTGGTGGACAAGGAAAAACGGATTAGAGGTTTTTATGATGGCACCAATCGTGAAGATATAGACAAGCTTTTGGCGGACATCAAAATACTTGAAGCCAGTTACCAAGAGTAACTGCTTGTACCTTTTACCATGATTACGCCTTGTAGTTTCCCTTTTTTACTTATTTTTGCTCTTACTTAAATTTATTCTAAATAAGAACAGTGGCGACCGTTGCAGATTTACGATATGGACAAAAAGGGATTATAAAGGATTTTACCGAACACATCCTTCCCATCAAATTATTGGAGCTGGGGTGTCTTCCCGGCAATAGTGTGGAGCTTTTGCAAATCGCACCCTTGAACGACCCCATATACATCAACCTCAGTGGAAGTCATTTGGCAATAAGAAGGTCTTTGGCAGAACTCATAGAGCTTGAAATTATTGAAGAAACGCAGGCCAAATGAGCAAAAACATCAATGTAGCCCTAATCGGGAACCCCAATACAGGAAAAACCTCGGTTTTCAACCAACTTACCGGACTCAAGCAAAAAGTCGGGAACTATCCCGGAATCACTGTCGAGAAAAAAGAAGGTGTCTGCAAGCTCCCAAGGGGAGTAAAAGCCCATATCCTTGACCTTCCTGGGACCTACAGTTTAAATACCACCTCTTTGGACGAAAGCCTGGTAGTGGAATTGTTGCTCAACAAAAACGATAAGGACTATCCCGATGTGGCCGTAGTGATCAGTGATGTGGAAAACCTGAAAAGGAACCTTCTCCTATTTACTCAGATCAAAGACCTAAAGATTCCTACCATCTTGGTAGTGAACATGGCCGATAGAATGGACCGTAAAGGGATTTCACTGGATGTGGAGGCCATGGAAAAAAAGTTTGACACCAAAATTGCCCTGGTCAGTACACGGAAAAATACGGGTATCGAACGCATCAAAGAACTGATTGCCGACTACAAAAGTATTTCTTCCAGGCCCATCTTGGACCCGACCAGAATTTCCCCTGAATATTTTGACCGCCTTAAAAAGACATTCCCTCAGGAAGACCTCTACAAATTATGGTTGGTCATCACGCAAGACGTGAACTTTATGCCCATCGAGAAAAAACGCATTCAGGATGCCACCGATTTTTCCACCAAGTCCAAGGACGACCTCAAAAAATTACAACATAAAGAAACCGTACTGAGATATCAGCTCATCAACAATATCCTAAAAGAAACCTATAAGGTTGATTTTATGGCCGCCAAAGGTCTACGAGCTTCACTCGACAAGATTCTTACTCACAAAATCTTTGGTTACCTTATCTTCTTTGCCATATTGCTATTGATTTTTCAGGCCATTTTCGATTGGAGTGGCTATCCCATGGATTTTATCGATGAGCAATTTGCCATGGCAGCGGAATGGATCAAAAATACATTGCCGCCCGGGGTTTTTACGGACTTACTTGCGGAAGGCATCATTGCCGGTATCGGTGGGATCGTCATTTTTATTCCTCAGATTGCCTTTTTGTTCCTGTTTATTTCCCTATTGGAAGAATCAGGATATATGAGTCGCGTGGTCTTCTTAATGGACCGCCTTATGCGCCCTTTTGGATTGAGCGGAAAAAGTGTTGTCCCATTGATTTCCGGAAACGCTTGTGCCATTCCTGCTATTATGGCCACACGTACCATTGAAAACTGGAAGGAAAGGCTCATTACCATTTTGGTAACACCGTTCACCACTTGTTCTGCGAGATTGCCAGTCTATCTCATTTTGATTGCATTGGTGATTCCCGAAGGAACTGTTTTGGGACTTAGCTACCAAGCTTTGACCTTGATGCTCTTGTACCTTATCGGATTTGGAATGGCACTACTCTCGGCCATGGTATTGAACAAGATTCTTAAAATAAAGAGCCGCTCCATTTTTATGGTAGAAATGCCCACCTATCGCCTACCATTGTTGAAAAACGTTGTTTATACGGTCATCGAAAAGACTAAAAGTTTTGTTCTAGGTGCCGGTAAGATCATTTTGGCCATTTCCATTGTATTGTGGTTCTTGGGATCCAACGGGTATTCCGAAGACTTTCAGGATGCCGACCGTATTGTAACCGAGCGTATCGAAAATGAAGGACTGAGCATCTACAGTAAAAACTATATCCAAAACAATGTAGCATCCTACCGAGAATCTGTGGAAGCCGAAGGTATGTCTCCAAGTGCTCTCCAAGATTCCATTCAAGTGTTGACTACAGAACTTTCAGAGCGAGCCGTTGCCCAGGAAATCGCCAGTTACAAATTGAAACACTCCTACATTGGGCAAGCTGGAAAGGCCTTTGAACCCATTGTAAAACCATTGGGCTACGATTGGAAAATTGGAATTGCGGTATTGACCTCCTTTGCCGCCCGTGAAGTCTTTGTAGGAACCTTGGCCACCATATACAGTGTGGGCAGTGACGAAGAGGAAACAATCAAGAACCGAATGGCGGCAGAACTAGATGATTCTGGCAAACCTTTGTTCAATTTGGCCTCTGGTATTTCTTTGATGTTGTTTTATGCATTTGCCATGCAATGTATGAGTACCCTCGCCATTGTAAAAAGAGAGACCAACTCTTGGAAATGGCCCATGATTCAATTGGGCTTTATGAGTGTTTTTGCGTATATTATTGCTTTGATAGCCTACCAAATCCTAATTTAATCCAAAAATGATTCAACAACTTTTGGCATACGGAACATTGATTATCGCTGCAGGCTATTTGGTGTGGAAATTCTTGCTGCCCAAATCGTTCTTCAAAGGGAACGACAACTCCAATTCCTGCGGGAGTGACAATTGCGGTTGTAGTTAAAACATCCTAATCTGAACGCCAGGTCGAGTCCAATCAAGATCTTGCCTTTTCATTCTGTTAACCTCTTGACTGCGCTCGAGGTGACATCCCCGTATTTTTTTGTCAATTCGAGTAATCTTTATGAGTGGAACGAAAAAAGATCGTATCGAGAATCACATACCACCATGAGCTTGTTCTCGATACTTTTTCATAGAAAAAACTCAAACTGACGCTTCTTTTGGTTACCTATCCTAAATTTTTTTCTGTTATTGGTGTAACCTTTCCTAATTTCCTGACTATATAAGTTAAACACCAACTAAAAAACAGCATTTGGAAACGCTTTCAGATGAAATGATCATGCAAAAAGTATCCGAGGGAAACCTGGATTTGCTCAAGGAACTTTTTGACCGACACCACAAGCACGTATATAATTTTCTATACAAAATGTCGGGCGATCAAATGTTGGCCGAAGATCTTACACAAGATGTTTTTTACAAACTGATTAAGTATCGGAACTCATACAACAATGGGGTCTTCTTGTCGTGGATGTTTACAATAGCTCGCAATAGCCTTAAAACGCACTACACAAGAAACCATAAATCCCATGACGATATGGAAGTTTTGGCATATAAAGCCGTGGAGGAGGAAAACGATGTGAGCGAGAACAACGCCCACCTACAATATGCCCTGAGCCAACTTGATCCGTATGATAGGGAACTCGTGATATTGAACCGATATAAGGAAATCAAGTACGATGACCTGGCAGAAATCATGGGGAGTACCCCTGGAGCCGTAAAAACCAGAGTGTGCAGGATTTTAAAAAAATTGAAGAATATCTATTTAGAAAGTATATAGCCATGGAAAAGAATCATGTTTTTGACCAAATACCGGACTATCTGGATGGCAATTTGAGCAAGTCGGACAGAGCCGCATTCGAAAAACACGTAGAACAATGTACCGATTGTCAAAAGGAATTGGAAGAGATGAAAACCTTTTTCAATGTATTTGAAGAAGAAGTTCCAACACCCTCGAACAGGCTTAAAACCAAGTTTGAAGCGGCCCTAGAACAAGAAAAGAACAATCAAGGCAAGGTGGTTCAAATGGAATCAAAACCTTCTGCCAATTGGACGAGCAATGTGCTAAAAATCGCAGCAAGCATTGCACTTTTGGTTGCAGCTTTCCAGATGGGAAGTCTTTTTCAACAGCGAAAAGCGAACGAGGACATTGCACAGCTTCAGGACGAGACCAATCAGATGAAGCAAACGGCCATGCTATCGTTGATGGAGAACCAATCGGCGAGCAAACGTATTCAAGGAGTAAATTATATTGAAGAGTTTGAGCAGCCCGATGCCGCCATTATCCAAGCACTTGCCAACCGATTGCTCTATGATGAAAATGACAATGTTCGGATGACCGCCTTTGAGGCATTGGCCAAGTTCACTTCCTCCGAAACAGTAAAAAACACTTATATAGAAGCCTTGGAACAAGAAAAAAACCCAAGTATCCAAGTGGCCATTATTCAAGCCTTGGTACAGATCCAAGAGAAGAAAGCCGCCGAACCCATGAAAAAATTATTGGAAAAAGAAGATACTCAACCCTTTATCAAAGATCAAATCAGGGCAGTATTGCCAAGTATAACATAAACATCAAAAAAGCGAAAATCATGAGAAAATTCACATTTATTCTAATGGCTCTATTTGTAGCCACCATTGCCAAAGCACAAAACGATTACACCAAATCCCTAAATGGAATCCAATGGGTAAAAATCGAATCCAAAACAGACATTGTGATAAAAACACATAGCTCCAATGAACTGTTGATCAAATCGGGCCCAGAAATAAAAACACCAGAACGTGCCAAAGGACTAAAATTGGTCGGCGAAGGTGGTACGGACAATACCAACGTTGGTTTTTCCGTAGTACAGGATGGCAACACTTTGATTGTATACAATTTAAGAAAAAGCAAAGGTGCTGAAATCCATCTCCCCGCTTCACAAAATATTGCGGTAAAAAGCACATGGAACGGTGATATAGAAATCGATGGATTTTCTGGCGAAATTGAGGCAGATGCCCAACTTAACGGTGGCATAAAAATACACAATGTAAACGGACCTGTTACGGCCAATTCGTTGAATGGTCAACTGGAAGTAGTGTTCGGAAAAGTGAAACAAGATTCCCCTATCTCCCTTTATTCCACCAATGGAGCGGTGGATGTAAGCCTACCCTCGAACACACCGGCCAATCTAGCTTTGAGCACACTCAATGGCAATGTGTACACCGACTTTGAGGTAAAAGCCGAGGACAAGGATGGATTAAAATCTGTATTGGGAAGGAACATTAAAGCCTCCATCAACGGAGGTGGCGTAAAAATCTCCATGAAATCCACCAACGGAAATATGTATCTCAGAAAAAAATAAATTACGCTGTCACATCGAGCGCAGTCGAGATGTTTTTTACCCATCCTTCGACTACGCTCAGGATGACAAAACATCAATTAAATATTAAAATCAAAAATCGAATAATCATGAAAAAATTCATCATTACCGCATTCGTAGGGTTGGCCACGTTGAGCTTGAGTGCACAGAAAATCATTGAAAAGAACTTTAACTATTCCGGGCAATCCATTGACCTGGAAGTAAAATTCGCCAAGGATATCGAGATTAAGACTTGGGATAAATCCACGGTTTATTTCAAGGCAGATATTGAAATCAAAAACGGGAAATTCATTGAGCTTTACGAGCTCGACATTAATGAAAGTTCATCAGTCATTAATATCTCGGAGGATGCTATACCAGTTTTCAAGGCATTTCAAGATGAATGGGATAAAACCCATCCAAATTCAAAGAACCAGGGATTTATGGAAAATGACACCTACGAATTTAACTATGTACTTTATGTTCCCAAAGGAGCCACGTTCAAAGTGAGCAGCATTAACGGTGACCTTTCATCGGACATCATCGAAGGGGATTTTACCGCTGAGTTGATCAATGGGGATATTGACATCGCAAAATATAATGGGGACATGGATCTACAAACCATCAATGGGGAAATAGATTTGGTAATGAAGAATTCCAGATTGATCGCTGAGACCATCCATGGCAATATTTACGCAGATGAAAATATGGAACTGACCGTATCCGATCGTTATGTTGGACAAAAGGTCGAAGGAAGGTTCGACAATGCAGCCCACCGCCTAAAATTGAATACCATAAACGGCAATATGTACCTGCGCCTTTAGATCAAATTGGAAACAAGGGAATAGAGCAATAGGGCCCAACCCGCTACCAAAAGTAGTCCCCCAAGTGGGGTAACAGGGCCCAAAAACCTAGGTTTACTGTCTTTCGCCGCCCCCAAACAAAGGGCATAAATACTAAAGGAAAACAATAGGGTTCCAAAGATAAAGCAGTTGACTATCCAAGAATCCAGCGGTTGATCAAAACTTAGATTAAACCCCAAGACCAAAAGCACGATAGCGTGATACATTTGATATTTGACCCCTGTCTCAAAACTTTGCAGTAGTTCGGGGGTCAATTTCTTTTTTAGCGCATGGGCACCAAATGCTCCAAAAATCACAGCTAAAAGTCCGTATAGTGCGCCCATCAACTGGGCCATAAAAATTGTTTCCATACTACTACAGATCAATGTGTATTTCGTGGTCCGTGCTCATTGTAAAGGTACATTCCCTGAACTTGGGCGGACCAAAAGTCTTCATCTTGCCCTTGGAAAAGGCTACTTTCTCTTTCGGAATTCCCAACCAATTGGTATCCAACTTGCCATTATCATTTTCATCATGGAACACGGCCAGGGCATATTCCCCTGCCGGAAGGTCTGGTATACTCAAAACAACACTTCCTTCGTTCGCCGCAACACTATCCGTTTTCAACACATGGTCAAAAGACAAAAAAGATTCGTCCGAATCATAAACCGCAACATTCACTTTTCCATTTGTGGATTGTACATTGTTTACTTGAATGGACAATGTGTTTTGAGAAAAGCCAAAAGTGGGCAACAGCAGTAAATAATAAAATCCTTTCATACTCATTGGACTCCTTTGGCAGTTTCCTTCTGATTCATCAACTCGGTCTGCAAAATTGCGAATAATTCCTCGGTTTTGAGGCTGTCCCGAAGGTTTACATACATT
The DNA here is from genome assembly GCF_029193885.1 of Flagellimonas yonaguniensis. Classification (GTDB taxonomy): domain Bacteria; phylum Bacteroidota; class Bacteroidia; order Flavobacteriales; family Flavobacteriaceae; genus Flagellimonas; species Flagellimonas yonaguniensis. The sequence goes on from NZ_JARFVB010000001.1 coordinate 87,373, forward strand.
TTAAGGGAATCGTGGTGCACCACTTTTATTTTTTGTTGATAGAGGTCGTCCACAAAAACGTACACTTTGGCATTGGTAATGGAATCGTTGAAAACCCCTTTTTCCTTTTCCATCCAAGAAAATCCGCTGGAACGTTCCATTTCGGGCAGTTTTTCCACAAAAAGTACACTGTCCAGTTCGGACAATGGTATTTTTTGATAGTATATCCCCGAGAAGATTTTCAAGTTTCCTTCCTCTATCTTGTGCCAATTTTTATAATGTTCCACAAAGGTAAGAACACACAATACCAAGGTCAGGACAATCAAAACATTCCACAACCAATGTCTTTTTCTTTTGCTCATTTTCTATTATTCAGGTAATATTTGGCATGATTTAAAGGTAGTGCAATTCATTTTAAGGGTCAAGAACATACAATCCTAGTATATTTGAGGCATTAAGAATTATTCTATGGATTTTACCAATAAAAATGTATTGGTCACAGGTGCCTCACGCGGCATTGGGAAAGCTACGGCGCTTGCCTTTGCAAAAAAAGGGGCCAAAGTGGGGTTGAATTATCGAAGTAACGAGGAAGTGGCCCATAACACCTTGGCAGAAATGCCCGGGGAAGGACATTGCCTTTTTAAAAGGGATATTTCCCAAAAGGCAGAAACCGAAGCCTTGATCAATGATTTTGTGAAGGAATTCGGTCAGCTTGATGTATTGGTCAACAATGCGGGGATTTCCATTTTCCATGAAATTGACAAGGTGGATTTTGACCATTGGACCGACGCTTGGGAAAAAACCTTTGAGACCAATCTGTTTGCCGCAGCCAATCTCTGCTATTGGGGCGCAAAAGCCATGATGAAAACCGGAGGCGGTCATATCGTAAACGTATCCTCTCGTGGTGCTTTTCGAGGAGAGCCCACCAAACCAGCATACGGGGCCAGCAAAGCTGCCTTGAACTCCATGAGTCAATCCCTTGCCAAAAAACTCGCGCCACACAACATTTATGTTAGTGTGGTCGCCCCCGGATTTACCGAAACCGAAATGGCCAAAGAAACCCTGACCCCCGCAGAACGCGAGAATCTGCTCCGCGAATCCCCGTTCAAGCGAATGGCCCAACCTGAAGAAGTCGCCCATGCTATTTTGTTCTTGGCATCTTCTGAAGCTGCCTATGCTTCAGGAACCATAATCGATGTGAACGGAGCCTCATATTTAAGAAGTTGATTTATGAAAGCCGCTAACGTTGCACAACTCAAAAAAGAACTCCAGTTCAAATCGCAAGACGAATTGATGCAGTTTTGCCTGCGTTTGGCCAGATTCAAAAAAGAGAACAAAGAACTCCTTACCTATTTGCTCTTTGAATCCGACAGTGAGGAAGGCTACATCGACACCGTAAAGGAAGAGATTGATGCCATGTTCGAAGACATCAATGTCAATAGTTATTTCTACATCAAAAAAAGTGTTCGGAAAATACTTCGAACCATCAAAAAATATATTCGCTATTCGGGCAACAAAGCTACCGAGGTGGAACTGCTGCTCTATTTTTGTGAGAAGTTAAAATCCTTTCGCCCTTCCATCAAAAGAAATGTTACCCTCATAAATCTATACAACCGGCAATTGGATTACATCAAAAAGAAAATTCCATTGCTCCATGAAGATCTGCAACACGATTATAGTATGATTCTGGAGGAATTGGACCAATGAACATTTTCAACAAGAAGCCTTTTTTTCATCGTCAAAGCAACAATGCATTAAGAATCAGACTCATTCTAAATTAGTTGTCAGCTATTTACCCGACGATGTTTAATTCGTAATTTTATCATCGTCGGGATGAATAAGATAGTTTCCATAGGGATTTCCCTTATCATTTTGCTGCAAGGAGCCAATATCCACTTTAATGATTTGGTAGAGCTTGGGCAATTGATAGAGCATTACCAATTCCACAGCGAGGAATATGGTGATGGCTTTATGGTTTTTGTTTCCAAACACTACGGGGAACTCAAAGCTTCACACAGCGAAAAACACCAAGAAGAACAGAAAGAACACGAGAAACTACCTTTTCAGCATCAGACCCAATGTGCACAGCTTCTGGTTTTTGTGCTTAACACAGATAGTTTTATCAACTCACGTTCCGAAATACCTGTAGCTACCAAAGATAATTTTCACTACGAAATGTCTTACTCGCATATTTGGGGAGATGATCCTTTTCAACCACCAAAACATGCGTAATTCATAGTATTTCAGCTTTGCTGAACACTTCATCAAGCCTTATTCCATTTAATAATGCTATTATTTTCTATGAATCATGTTTTCAAAAATCATCAACTTTAGTATAAGGAACAAGTTCATTGTTCTTCTCTTTACAGCAACTATAGCCGTAGTGGGTCTATACTCACTATCACAAATACCCATTGGGGCGGTACCCGATGTAACCAACAACCAAGTACAGGTGTTGACCACTTCCAATAGCTTGTCAACTCAAGACATGGAAAAGTTTGTCACTTATCCTGTGGAACTTGAAATGGCCAACCTTCCCGGGGTCAAGGAAATCCGGTCGGTGTCCAAGTTTGGGCTATCAGTGGTAACCATCGTCTTCGAGGACGATATGGGCACCTTTCTGCCCCGGCAGCTTATCGCTGAAAAAATAAAATCAGCATCAAGCCGGATACCTGAAGGATTCGGAAGCCCGGAAATGGGACCCATAACCACAGGTTTGGGTGAGATTTATCAATACATTCTCGATGTTGAACCCGAATACAAGGATCAATACACCTCCACGGAGCTCAGAACCATCCAGGATTGGATTGTGAAGCGTCAACTTTCGGGAATACCTGGCGTAGTGGAAGTGAACACATGGGGTGGCTACCTTAAACAATACGAGGTAGCCATCCAGACCCAAAAACTGAACGCCTTTAACATTACCGCAAAAGAAGTTTTTACCGCACTGGAGAACAACAACAGCGTAACTGGGGGTGGATATATCGAAAAAGTAAACCAAGCTTACTTTGTAAGGGGCGAAGGTTTGGTAGGTAGCTTAAAGGACATCGAAAACATCGTTGTGACCAACCGAAACGGCATTCCTATCTATATTAAAGATGTGGCGAAAGTCGGTTTTGGCAGTGCGCCTCGTTTTGGAGCCATAACAGGTAATGGAGAGGGAGAAAAAGTGCTCGGCCAGATCATGATGCTCAAGGATGCCGACTCCAAAAGGGTAATCGATGCTGTCAAGAAACGAGTTGCTGCCATCTCGAAATCCCTGCCAGAAGGAGTTTACATCAACCCATTCCTAGATCGAAGCGAACTCATTGGAAGAACCACCTTTACTGTTACCGAAAATCTGGTTTTGGGTTGCCTGATCGTGATTTTCGTGGTGGTATTGTTGCTTGGAAACTGGCGATCAGGTCTTGTGGTGGCATCGGTTATTCCGCTATGTTTGTTGTTTGCCCTTACCTTGATGAACATTTTTGGAGTCGATGCCAACTTGTTGAGCCTGGGTGCGATTGACTTCGGGATTATTATAGATGGTGCGGTCATCATTGTGGAATATATTGCTTTCCAGATTACCCAAAAGCAAGCGGAAATTGCCACTTTGGGCAAAAATGAAACCCAGTCCATTAAAGATAAAATAACCGTTGAAGGAGCCACTAAAATGATGAACTCCGCAGTATTCGGACAGCTCATCATTTTGATTGTTTTCATTCCGATTCTATCGCTTAGCGGTGTGGAAGGCAAAATGTTCAAACCAATGGCACTGACATTCAGTTTTGCCTTGTTGGGTGCGGTTCTGCTATGCTTTACTTATGTTCCTGTGGCTTCATCACTATTTTTAAAGCCCACCAAAGAATCGTCCAAGAATATTTCCACCCGTTTGGTCAACTGGATCAACAAACAGTATGAGCCGGTCATCGAATGGGCCATGAGAAGTAAAAAATTGGTGCTTTCCATCGCTGCTGCATTATTGGTCGGCGCTGTCTTATTGTTCTCTTCCATGGGAGGGGAATTTGTGCCCACCTTGGATGAGGGAGACTTTGTGATTCAGCCCGTGCTGAAAACAGGGACCTCTTTGGCGAAAACCGTGGAAACCACCACAAAAATCGAACAGATATTGTTGGGCCAATTCCCAGAGGTAAAACAGGTGGTAAGCCGTATCGGCGCCGCCGAAGTGCCCACGGACCCCATGTCGATGGAAGAAAGCGATGTGATTATTACTTTAAAACCAAAAGATGAATGGGTCTCCGCTAAAACCAAGGACGAACTGGCCGATATGTTCAAAGAAGCCTTGTCCGTGATTCCGGGTATGGAGGTGGAATTTACCCAACCCATTGAAATGCGTTTCAATGAATTGATCACGGGTGTACGGGCCGATATTGCCATCAAAATTTTTGGGGAGAACCTAGAAATACTGAACAGAAAGGCCAATGAGATCAAAGACCTTATCCAAGATGTGGAAGGCGCATCCGATATCACGGTCGAAAAAGTGGAAGGCCTGCCACAGATGAACGTATCCTATGATCGGGCCAAAATTGCCCGTCACGGACTCAATATTGCCGACCTCAATGAAATGATTTCCATGGGGTTTGCTGGCAAGGTCATAGGAAGTGTATTCGAAGGCGAAAGACAGTTTGATCTTGCCGTTCGATTGGATTCTGAGAATCGGCAGGATATTTCCAACTTGAAAAACCTCTATGTTGATATTCCCAACGGTGGAAAAATTCCCATGAGCGAGTTGGCCGATATTACCTATCAAAAAGGGGCGGCAAAAATCTCCCGTGACGATACCCAAAGACGTATCGTAGTGGGGATCAATGTGAGGAACCGTGACCTGCAATCCGTTGTGGACGATGTGCAATTACTGATTGATCAAAATATTACATTGCCTCCGGGCTATCTAATTACTTATGGTGGTCAATTCGAGAACCTCCAAAATGCAAAAGCAAGATTGATGATAGCAGTGCCCATTGCGTTGTTACTCATCTTCATCATGCTCTATTTTGCGTTCGGCTCGGTAAAGGAAGCTTTGCTTATTTTCTCCGCCATTCCACTTTCAGCAGTGGGCGGCGTACTCTTGCTTTGGCTAAGGGATATGCCCTTTAGTATCTCGGCCGGGATCGGGTTTATCGCCCTGTTCGGTATTGCTGTGCTGAACGGGATTGTATTGATCGAGCACTTCAAAGAACTCAAGGGAAAAGATTTTGATTCCATGGAAGACCTCATCAAACAGGGAACCAAGGACAGGCTACGTGCTGTATTGTTGACTGCTTCCGCTGCTGCTCTAGGTTTCTTGCCGATGGCAGTATCCACCAATGCCGGTGCCGAAGTGCAACGACCCCTTGCTACCGTGGTCATCGGTGGATTGGTAACGGCAACCATGTTGACCTTGGTGGTTTTGCCTGTTTTATATGCTTATGCGAACAACATAAAATTCCAAGGAATGGGAAAAAGAAGAAAAGAGCGGAAAATGAACAAGAATACACTAACTCTGCTATTGCTTTTAGCGACTACTTCGGGATTCGCTCAGACCAAATTGGACCTTGAAGATTTGATGACCCTGTCATTGGAGAACAATAAAGGTATCCAAGCAGGTTCGTTGATGGTAGATCGAGCGGAAACCCTCAAGGGAACTGCCTTTGAATTTGATAAAACCGCCATTTACTACCAGTATGACGAAAACAACTTGGCATTGAACGGAGAGCCCCTCAAGGTTTTTGGGGCGCAGCAACAGTTTGAATTCCCTACGGTCTACGGTGCCAAGAACAGACTTCAAGAATCAAATTATGAGCTACAGAAATCTTCGTATGAGATACAAAAAAAGCAACTGTACCAATCACTGAGCAATGCGTACTATCAATACCAGACATTGAACCAAAAAGCAATGCTTTATGGTACACTCGATAGTATTTACAGTAAATTCGCCCATGCGGCCAATAGGCGCTTTGAACTGGGTGAGACCAATTATCTGGAAAAGGTGACCGCAACAGCGAAGCAGCGTCAGATTGCGAACACCTACTCGAAGGTAAAGCAACAAATGTTGACCACCTACGGCCAAATAGTGAGCTTGGTGCAAAGCGAGGACACTTTGGAAATCGTTGATGAAAAACCAGAAAAGTTGAGGGTACTGAATTCCCAAGGGATGTTGCCAACGGAAACCTCCTTTTTGGACAACCGCCAAAAGTTGAGCAATGCCCAAAAGAGCTTGGAACAAAACAGGTTGTTACCGGACCTCAACCTGGAATATTTTCAAGGGACCAACAGTGGGCTTGGAACATCTTTGTACGGCATTCAATTGGGTGTTCGCATCCCGATTTTCTTCTTTGGACACAGTAGTAAAGTAAAGTCATCCAAAATACAGACCAAGATCACGGAGATGGAGAACACCGAAATCACCGTGGCCATGAACCAGCGCTATAAAACCCTATTGGGGCAACTGGAGCAACAGGCCAAGGAACTCTCCTACTACGAAGACGAGGGCGGTCTTTTATCCGATCAAATTTTGAAAGCGGCCTCTGGTAACTTTCAAAACGGGGAAATCGACTTTTTCCAATACATACAAAGTTTGGAAAACGCCTACGATATCCAACTCAATTATTTGGATGTGCTCAACCAATACAATCAAACCGTAATCGCCATTAATTACTTGACAATAACATTATAACAATGAAACATATATTTCAAATAGCCGCTGTATTCCTTCTTTTGATGGGCTGCGGCAATAAGAACAACAAAGCATCCACCTCCGAAGGACAAGCAGGAGCATCGGGAATCATGGTTACACAAGATCAATTTGACACCAACGACCTTATGATCAGTACCATGGAAAAAAGAACATTTCCAAAAATGGTGGAGATCTCCGGAATGATTGACGTTCCACCAGAAAACCGAGCTAGCATAACAGCGTTTATGGGCGGTTTTGTAAAACAGACCTTGTTGCTTGTCGGTGATCAAGTAAAAAAGGGACAACTATTGGTGGTATTGGAAAACCAGGAGTTTGTACAAATGCAACAGGATTATCTCGAGGTATTCAATCAGTTGGATTTTCTTAAAGCAGAGTTTGAAAGAAACCAGACTCTTTTCGAGGAAAAAATCGCATCGCAAAAAAACTACCTTCAAGCCAAGAGCAATTATGAAACGGCCAAGGCCCGCTATCTAGGTCTTAAAGAACAATTGCAAATGCTGAATATTTCGCCCAGTAAGGTAGAGCAAGGTAATATTTCATCGCAAGCCGCCATTTTTGCTCCAATTTCTGGAAGCATCACAAAAATGAACGTGGCCAAGGGTAGTTATGTCTCCCCTGCTACCGAAATTCTGGAGATCGTGAACAATGACCACGTTCATTTGGAACTCACGGTTTTTGAAAAGGATATTTTAAAAGTGAAGAAAGGACAAAAAATCCGGTTCAGAATCCCAGAAGCATCCGAGGAAGCATTTGAGGCAGAAGTGCATTTGGTAGGTACCTCCATTGACGATGCTAAACGAACAATTAAGGTTCATGGACACTTGGCCCACGAAGAGGAGGGCGACTTTCTTCCAGGAATGTTCATCGATGCGATGATCATGACCGACACCACCAAAACCTGGTCATTGCCAGAAGAAGCGGTAATCGAATCAGAGGGCAACTATTATGTACTTAAATTGATCGAGCAAAAAGACGGTGGCTATACCTTTGAAAGGGTTGCTGTAAAACAAGGCGGCACCTTTGAGGGTTATACCAAAATCATATCAACCGGACTGAACGAAACGGACCAATTCTTGACCAAGGGTGTCTTTGACCTAATCGGAGGATAAAAGACATTGCCTAAAAAAACAAACTGTAAACCCTAAAACAATGGGGATATAACGTGTTGAACAATTTTGAGGTGTCCGGGCCCAACCAAGGGATTCGTGACTTCTTTGGGTTACGTTATGCGGTTTTTTTAGGATGGAGCAAGATTGTTTATCTTAGGCAAATAAGGTAATTCATTTTTATCCAAATGGAAAATATCATAACCTACTTAAAGCCTGTTTCAATTTTAAAAAAAATATTTGGCACTATAATCTTTCTGTTTGCATTTTACACCATTGTATATCAAAGCATGCTGTTTGGCTTTTTCATGATTTCTTTTGCTGTCTATTTGATTTCATCAGAAGGGACACAAATAAACCTGGATAATCGTACCTACCGGAACATATGGTCAATTTTCGCAATTCATTTTGGCAAGTGGAAGCCTATTCCTGAATTCGAATACATCTCTGTTTTTAAAGGAAAGCAGAAACAACGTGTTAACTCCTTGGGAGCCTCAACTACTTTCACAGATGTTGTGTTTCTTATCAATCTATTTTATGATAGAAATAAGCACATCACATTTTATCGAACTTTTGAAAAGGAAAATGCCCTTAAAGTAGCTCAGCATTTTAAGCTTGCATTAGGAATTGATATTCTTGATGCAACTGAAAGACAACAAAAATGGTTGGATTAACCTTTTTGATTTTCAAATTCTCCTGAGAAGCATTTTCTTTATCACTATCCCCTATCTTTGATTCTATGCCCAAGTACGATTACATCATTATAGGAGCGGGAGCTGCCGGACTTTTGTTGGCCCAGGCCTTGGGTAAAGACAAGTTCTTTGCCTCCAAATCCATTTTGGTATTGGATAAGGACGACAAATCCAAAAACGACCGTACTTGGTGTTTTTGGGAACGTGGCAAGGGCGAATTCGATGATCTGATCCATAAAACCTGGGGGCATATTTATGTGGGTGGGCAACAGCTTCAAAAATCGACTTCCATTGCACCGTACACCTACAAAATGCTCCGCGGTATTGACTTTTACAACAACTTTTTACCAAAGGTAAAATCCTATCCCAACATTACTTGGGTGCAGGAAGAAGTGCTAACTATTAAAGAGCAAGAAAATGAGATCTTGGTGACCACTCCCTCCCAAAAATTTACCGGACAAACGGTATTTTCCAGCCTCTACAACTCTTCCGTCCCTATAAAACAAAATAGGTTCCCTGTCTTGCAACAACACTTTGTAGGTTGGCAAATAAAAACTGAACAGTCGGTATTTAATTCAAAAGAAGCCACTTTTATGGATTTCTCCGTACCCCAAAAAGGTAATACGCGCTTTATGTACGTGCTCCCTTTTTCAGCTAACGAAGCCTTGGTGGAATACACCTTGTTCTCTGGGCATCTTTTGGAAAAAGGCGAATATGAGGATGCCATCAAAACATACCTAACAACAAACTTTGGCGATACACCGTATACCATTGAAGAAACCGAATTTGGCAGCATTCCAATGACCTGTTATCCCTTTCATCAACATAATACCAATCGGATTTTTCACATTGGTATTGCAGGTGGATGGGCCAAACCAAGTACGGGTTATACGTTTTACAACACAAGTCATCAAGTACCCAAATTGGTGGAACATATAAAAGCAAACAAACCCTTGTCCGAGTTTCACCAAAAGCGTCGGTTTTTGTTTTACGATATGCTATTGCTGGATATTCTCTACGAGAGCAATCACTTGGGACACGAGATTTTTGAGTCGATGTTCAAAAGAAGAAAGGCTTCGCTGATCTTAAAATTCCTCGAGAACGAGACCAATTTGTGGGAAGAACTGAAAATAGTAACGGCCCCCAAGCCCATGCCTTTTATCAGAGCCTTGTTTAAACGGATGTTCTAAACGGTCCGCTCCATCAAACTTTCGCCAAATTGCTTTAGCAATGCTTTGTTTTTATCCGGCAGTCCAGTTTCCGCCAAAGCATCGAATGCCTTTTGGGTAAACCTTTTTATGGCATTTTTGGTTTCCTCCACTGCCCCACTTTCCTTAAAAATGGTTTTTACAGCAGCCACCTTTACCGTGGAGTCTTCGGGTTTGATGGAATAGAGGTGCAATAGACCATCTTGATCTTCCTTGGAAGCTTTTTCCAAGGATTTCAGGTACAAATATGTCTTCTTATTCTCCATAATATCCCCCCCTACCTGCTTGCCAAAGGTTTTGGGGTCTCCAAAGGCATCCAAATAGTCATCTTGCAGCTGAAAGGCAATACCCAGATTACGGCCAAATTCGTAAATGGCATCCGCATCTTTTTGGGATGCATTCGCCACAATGGCTCCCATCTTCATGGCGGCGGCGACCAAGACGGACGTTTTATACTCGATCATTTTCAGATATTCGGGAATCGCTACATCGTCACGGGTCTCAAAATCAACATCATACTGTTGGCCTTCACATACCTCAAGGGCCGTTTTGCTGAACAACTTGGTTAACTCGAAATATATTTCAGGCGGATAACTTTCGAAAAACTGATACGACAAAATCAACATCGCATCCCCGGAAAGGATTCCAGTGTTCACATCCCACTTTTCGTGCACAGTGGTTTTTCCCCTGCGCAATGGGGCATCATCCATGATATCATCGTGTACCAACGAAAAGTTGTGGAACATTTCCACGGCCAATGCAGCATCCAGAGCGTCTTTGGCTTTCCCTCCGAAGGCTTCGGCCGTCATTAAAGTGAGTATGGGCCGCATTCTTTTGCCTCCCAATCCCAAGATATACTGCACGGGCTCATACAGATTCTTAGGTTCCCCTAATTTGGTTCGTCCATGGAGATACGTAACAAACTGCTCTCTATACTGACTAATGATATCGATATATGACATGGAACCAAAAATACATTCAAATATTGAATTTGAGATGAAGGCCCTCGCTTAAAAACTCGGATACTTTGTATCCAAATCCTGAAAATCGGATTCTTTTGAAAAAAATTTCAGAATAACTGCAATAGAATATTTTTTCTTCGTCTCTATAAGTGAAAAGCAACCTGATCCAACTAAATGGCAGCCAAAACCGATAACCGTAACAACCTGGCCGACTTCTTTAATGAGGAGTATGGATCGCTGCGCTCCTATGTGCAGTCCAAGATCAGGGATACATCGGAGCGTGATGCTGAGGACATTGTGCAGGATGTTGCATTACGGATGTTTTCACGATCGGATGATGCCCTGCCCATAACCAACGTGGGCGGATTTGTGTACAATGCCATTCGGAACAGGATCATAGACATTATGCGGGGCAAAAAAGAAAGGAAATTGCCCAGTGACGATATCGATCAACAATGGCAGGAGTTTGCCGAGTTCTTTTATGGCGATGCTGACAACAGTTATTCCCCAGAAATGGAGCAAGCCCTTAAAAAGTCGGTTGAAGACCTAAAACCTGCTTATCGCGATATCATTATTGCGATAGATTTTGAAGGATACAATTATAAACAAATAGCAAAAAGAACCGGAATACCGGCAGGAACCCTGATGTCCAGGAGACACCGGGCCATGTCGGAACTATCAAAAACATTGGAGAATATAAAAGCACTGAATTATGGAACATAAAAAAGAATTTGAGAAAGCCGTAGAAAAAAAGGTGGAGAACACCGTGAAAAAAGCAATCAAGGTCATTGCCATGGTCATACTGGGGATTCTGGTATTCCTGTTGGCCAATTATCTATTGATGCGACTGTGGAATTGGCTCATGCCAGACCTTTTTGGCGTGGGAACGGTTACCTACTGGCAAGCATTGGGCATTTTTGTCTTAGCCAAACTATTGTTCGGCTTTGGTGGCGGAGGTGGGAAAAGCAAAGGAGGCTCCAGTCACAAAAAGAAAATTAAATCGTCCCATAAGTGTACGCCCTGGAGAAGGGATTTTGATGAATGGAAACACTACGACCAATTTTGGAAAGAGGAAGGCGAAGAAGCCTTTAAAGCATATGTGGAAAAAATCAAAAACGACCATCATGATACATCAGAAGAAAAATAAAACACGGAAAAAGTACTTACTTCAATTCAGTCCCTTTTTATGGCGGTTGGGAAATATGGATCCCCATACCGCAGACAAAGAGATGCAACTTCGACCCGTGTTCATAGATGGGAAAGAATCCAGTTGAAACAAATAATCACTCCTTCGTTAAAAAATTGTAAAACTATGGAAACTTTTTTTGTTTTTAAAGTTTCCATCCCTACATTTGGCCCCTGATTATGAAGGAGACTATTATAAACAAAGCAACTGAAATGTTCTTGAACCTTGGTTTTAAGAGCATTACCATGGACGATTTGGCCCACGAACTGGGGATATCCAAAAAAACCATCTATTCCTATTTCAAAAACAAAAATGAGCTTGTTGCCGAAACGACCATGTCCATGTCCGAATTTATCACATGTGGAATCAATGATATCATTTCATTGGAAAAGAACCCCATTGAAGAGCTGTACGAGATCAAAAAATTCGTCATGGTCCACATGAAGGACGAAAAGTCTTCTCCCCTATTTCAACTACAGAAATATTACCCAAAGATTTTTAAATCCTTGATGGAAATACAATTTGAATGTACAAACAGATGTGTTTCCGAAAACGTGAAAAGAGGGATCGAAATGGAAATATACCGGGACAATCTTGATGTCGAATTTGTATCTCGCATCTATTTTTCAGGAGTCATGGCCATTAAAAACAACCAACTTTTCCCCACGGATACATTTAACAAACCCCAATTGCTCGATAATTATTTGGAATACCATCTGAGAGGCATCGTGACACCCGAAGGAAGAAAAATACTCAACTCAATCATCAATTCAAACAAAGAATAAATGCGAAAAACGTTAATCAGTCTATTACTAATACTTCCCTGGTTGGCATCTGCGCAAGATACCATACCGAGCCTTAGCTTGGACCAGGCCATTACCTATGCATTAGAGCATAATTACAGTTCTATCAATGCAGAGAGGGATATTTTGGATGCCCAAAAGCAAAAATGGGAGACCATTGCCACGGGACTTCCACAAATCAATGGTGCAGTCAGTTATCAAAACCAGTTGAAGCAGCCCGTTTCACAGATTCCTGCGGAGTTTTTTGGCGGCGAGCCCGGCACTTTCCAAGAGGTGGTTTTTGGTCAGGCGCAATCCATGTCGGCCACGGCCACATTGAGGCAACAAATTTTTGATGGCTCATACATTGTTGGTGTTCAGGCAACCAAAACCTTCTTGGAATACAGTAAAAACAACAAGAAAAAAACAGAACTGGATGTTCGTAAGGCGGTAGTGGAAGCCTACGGCAATGTACTTTTGGCCAGAGAAAGTGTTCTGATCTCGGAAAAGAACAAAGCCACACTCGAAGAAAATCTTTACGAAACCAAGCGCATCTACGAAAATGGCCTTGGGGACGAGGAAAGCGTGGACCAGTTGCAGATTACCTTATCCTCAGTGGACAACCAACTTAAAAATGCCCGCCGTATGGAAAAGATTACCCTGCAAATGTTGAACTTGGTACTGGGGCTTCCCATTGAAACACCTACGGTATTGACCGAAAACTTGGACAATCTTACCCAAAGGGAAATCGATTTGGGACTGATTGATACGCAATTCAACATCGAAAACAATGTGGACTACAAAATGGCCGACAACCTCAACCAACAAAGGGCATTGGAATTAAAATTAGCTAAAAGCTATGCTTTGCCCACTTTGAACGCCTTTGTAAATTATGGAGGAAACTCCTTTAGCGACAATTTCAATTTTTTAAATAGCGGCCAACAATGGTTTGGTTCATCCATTTTAGGGGTAGATCTTAATATTCCCATTTTTAGTTCATTAAAGAGAAGTGCAAGCACCCAACGGGCCAAGATTGCTTTGGAAAAGGCGAAAACCCAATTTACCGAAGCGCAAGCGCAGATTCGCCTTCAATTGGAAAGTGCCAAGAGCGATTATATCCTGGCGATAGAGCAATACGGTACTTCCAAGGAAAATCTAGAGTTGGCGGAACGCATCGAGAAGAAAAATCAAATCAAATATTCCGAAGGTCTGGCCACCAGTTTTGAACTGAGACAAGCCCAGACCCAATTGTATACCAGTCAACAAGAGTATTTACAATCCATGGTCGATGTCATCAACAAGAAGACCGAACTGGAAAACATTTTAAATCAATAATCAAGAAACTCAATCAAATGAAAAAAATAATTCAACTATCCATACTAGGGTTACTCGTGGTCGCCTGCGGGGGTGGAAACAACCAATCCGTTGATGAAGCATTGGCAAGCAAAGATTTAGAGATCATGAGAGCCAAGCGCTCCTCCATTACAGAAGAATTGAAGGCATTGGAGGATCAAGTGAAAAAGCTCGATGATGCCATTGCCGAACTGGATGATAACTCAAAACTACCTTTGGTTTCCACAATTACCGTTCAAGCTGAAAAATTCCAACACTACTTGGAATTGCAAGGCGATGTGATGACGGACCAAAATGTACTGGTCTATCCGGAAATGGCAGGGACACTCTATCGTGTGTATGTAGAAGAAGGACAGCGCGTGTCCAAAGGACAACTGTTGGGTTCCATTGACGACGGCGGGCTATCAAGTCAACTGGCCCAATTAAGAACCCAAGCAGAATTGAGCAAAACCACTTTTGAACGCCAAAAAAGACTTTGGGAGCAAAACATAGGCTCAGAAATCCAATACCTACAAGCCAAAACACAATATGAAGCACAACAAAGTGCTGTAAAACAATTGGAAAGCCAAGTAGGAAAATCTTCCATTCGCGCACCATTTTCAGGTATCGTTGATGATGTGATCAAAGATCAGGGAACCGTGGTCAGTCCAGGCCCGGGCTCCGAAGTATTCAGGATAGTGAACTTATCGGACATGTACATCGATGTGGAGGTTCCAGAGGCCCATTTGCCCAATGTAACACCAGGCAAAAAGGCAGAAGCTTACTTTCCGGTGTTGGACGAATCCATTACCACCGAAGTACGTCAAACAGGGAACTTCATCAACCCCAGCAACCGGTCCTTTATCGCCGAGATTCCTGTTCCCAATAAGGATGGACATATAAAACCCAACCTTACGGCCCAAGTTAAAATCAACGATTATACCAATGAGAATGCCATTCTCATTCCCCAAAGTGTTGTTTCGGAAAATGCGGAAGGAGAGCAATATGTATATGTTATTGCCGAGAAAGATGGTAAAATGGTTGCAAAAAAGTCCATTATAAAACCCGGTAAAACCCAAGGAGACTATTTGGAGGTCCTTGAGGGACTTTCCGCAGGAAGTCAAGTAATTGTTGATGGTGCCCGTAGTGTAAGGGACGGACAAAATGTTCAGGTATCGGATTCAATCACAACTGCTAAAAACCAATAGACCACAATGGAAAAAGCTAAAAAGAACGCAAATAAAGAATTTCGGCTTTCTTCATGGGCCATTGGCAACCCGTCGGTGATCTATGTGATGATCGGACTGTTCTTCATCATAGGTCTGTCTTCCTATTTTGCCATGCCCAGAGAGGATTTCCCCGAAGTGGAGGAAACCAAAATATATATTAGCTCTGTATATCCCGGCAATACCGCCGAGGATATGGAACGACTTATTACCGACCCCCTGGAGGATGTTCTCAAAAATATAAGCAACGTAGTCGAAATCACTTCAACTTCCCAAGAAGATTATTCCATGATCATAGTGGAGTTTGATGAAGAAATTTCAGTTGAAAATGCGAAACAAAAGGTAAAGGACGAAGTAGATACTGAGAAAGCAGGGGAAGATTGGCCAATTTTCAATGGAGCGAAGGTAGAACCCAATGTATTTGACCTCAACTTGGCAGAATCGTTCCCAATCATGAACGTAAACCTTACTGGGGATTATCCGGTTGAAAAACTAAAGGAGTACGCGGAATATTTGGAAGATGAAATCGAAGATCTTACCCAAATAAAAGAGGTGGATATCCGAGGTGCCCAGGAAAAAGAGGTTGAAGTGGCAGTGGATGTATATAAAATGATGGCCTCCCAGGTAAATTTTGATGATGTTATCCAAGCTATCTCCAATGGAAACATGACGATGTCCGCCGGCAATTTGATCACCAGTGGCCAACGAAGGACCATTCGTATCATTGGCGAGATAGACAAACCGTCCGAACTGGAAAACTTTGTGGTCAAATCCGAGAACGGGGCCATTTATCTGCGTGACATTGCCTCCGTATCATTCAAAGAGGAGGACAAAACCACCTATGCAAGGGAACACGGTTCCCCCGTGGTTATGTTGGACATAAAAAAGCGATCAGGAAAAAACACCATTGAGGCCGCCGATATGATTCGTGATCTGGTAGATGATGCAAAGGAGAATCACTTTCCCCCAGACCTAACCGTGACCATTGCGAATGATTCTTCCAGCAGGACCCTGAACCAAGTGGATGACCTGGTGAACAACATCATTTTCGGGATTATCCTTGTAGTGACCGTTTTGATGTTCTTCCTAGGCTTTAGGAACGCCCTTTTTGTAGGTTTCGCCATACCCATGTCCATGTTCATGTCCTTTATGATTCTTTCGGCCATCGGCTACACCTTGAACACCATGATTCTGTTTGGATTGATCATGGGACTGGGAATGTTGGTGGATAATGGGGTTGTTGTGGTCGAGAACGTATATCGACTCATGGAACAGGAAGGCATGTCACGCAAGGAGGCTGCCAAAAAAGGTATTGGTGAAATAGCCATACCCATTATCATATCCACAGCTACCACGGTGGCCGCCTTTGTGCCCTTGGGTGCATGGCCCGGTATTATGGGCAATTTCATGATCTTATTCCCGATTACGCTATCAGTGGTACTCGGTTCTTCATTGTTCGTGGCCATCTTCATGAACTCCATGTTGGTATCACAGTTTATGCAGATTGGTGAAAAAGAACTTACCAGAAAACAATTGATACGACTGAGCGTCATTCTGGGTGGATTTGGCCTGTTCATCTACTTTGTGGGAGGACCCGTTCGCGGACTTGGAACGCTTATGATCGTAGTGGCAGGCATGTTCTGGATCTATAAGTATTTCCTAAAACCATCGGCACGTCGTTTCCAAACCAAAAGTTTGGTGCGATTGGAGAATTTTTACGAAGGCCAATTAAAAAAGGCGCTCCGAGGGAAAAATGTCTATTGGTATGCCGGACTTACCTCTCTGCTGTTGATATTGGCTTTTGTTTTCTTTGGAATATCGTTGGGAACACAACGTACCAAAGTGGAATTCTTCCCCGATAATACACCCAATGAAATCTATGTGTATATAGAATACCCGCAGGGGACCGATATAGACAAGACCAATACCATTACCAAAGATATCGAGGGTAGGGTATATGGTGTGACCGGAAGGAGCAAATACAATAATGGGGACTACAATTATTTGGTACAATCCAGCGTATCCCAAGTAGGTAAAGGTGCTGAAAATCCATTTACCGAAGGAGGCTCCGCAGCGGAAATGCCACATCGTGGTAAAATAACCCTATCCATGCGTGAATACAAATACAGGAATGGATTGGACACCGAAGAACTTCGTCAACAGATTCAGGATACCTTGTCCGGGGTCTATCCGGGTGTGACCATCTCCGTTGAAAAAGATGCTGTTGGACCACCTGCCGGATATCCCATCAACATTGAAATCGAAGGGCAAAATTATGATACCTTGATCAATACCGCAGAACGTATGCGCAACTACATCAACAGCAAGAACATTGCAGGTATCGAAGAGCTCAAAATCGATGTGAACAAGAGCAAACCCGGTATGCAGGTTGAGGTAGATCGTGCCAAGGCTGGGGAATTGGGTGTTTCCGTAGGTCAGGTAGGTCAGCAACTACGCAGGTCCATTTTTGGCGATAAGGCAGGAATTTACAAAAAGGATGGCGAGGACTACGATATCAATGTTCGGTTCAATGAAGATTTGAGGTACAACACAAGTGCCCTGTTCAACCAAAAAATCATTTTCAGGGACCCGTCCAACGGTCAGATCAAGGAAATACCCGTATCTGCAGTAGCCGATAAAAAGAACACCTCATCCTTTAGTGCCATCAAGCATGTGGATACCAAGCGTGTGGTAACCGTATATTCTGCATTAAAACCCGGGTTTACCGATGCTGCTGCCATTGTAGCCCAAATTCAAGAGGAGATGCAAGAATTCAAAGGCCTGCCCCAAGGAGTCAAAATCGATTACACTGGTCAGATTGAGGAACAGAACAAACAAATGTCGTTTTTGATCAGTGCCTTCTTTTTAGGTCTAGGGCTCATTATGCTGATCTTGATCTTTCAATTTGGTGGCATTTCCAAACCCACCATTATTATGATGGCCATTTTCTTGAGTTTCATTGGGGTTTTTGGTGGTCTGATCGTAACCGGATGGTCATTTGTGATCATGATGACCATGATGGGCATCATATCATTGGCAGGTATTGTGGTAAACAATGGAGTGGTACTACTGGACTATACCCAAATCCTGATTGACCGTAAAAAAGTGAACCTTGGTATTTCCGATGATGACCTTTTGAGCAACGAAGATGTTACCGATGCCATCATTAAAGGAGGCAAGGCGCGTTTACGTCCAGTTTTACTGACTGCCATTACCACGGTTTTGGGATTAATCCCCCTTGCTATTGGACTTAACATCAACTTTGTTGGTCTATTCTCGGATTTTAACCCACAGATCTATATGGGAGGGGACAATGTCATCTTCTGGGGTCCATTGGCATGGACTGTAATATTTGGTCTGATTGTGGCCACCTTCTTAACCTTGATCATTGTTCCTGTACTGTTCAACATTAGTTACAGACTTAAGATCAGGATTAAAAAGTGGCAAACAGGACATGAAACGCCAGAGATAGTTACAGAAGAATAGGAGTTTTCATCATATCAAACAAAAAAGCCCCGACCATTTTGGTCGGGGCTTTTCTCTTAAACACTGATTTTAACTATTGGTTTACCGTAACGGCATCGCCTTGGTTCCAATTTTTCACTTGTACAATACGGTTGTCCGTAAAGTCTACTTCGCTCAATCCATCATTCTGCCAAAAGAACCATTTACCGGTCTTTTGTCCATTTTCGTATTGGCCAGTGGCAATTTTTTTACCTTCAACATTGAACATTACCCAATCGCCATGCAACTTTCCGTTCAACATATAACCTGTTTGGGCAATTTCGCCATTGTCGTGAAAATAAGTGGCTTTCACCATTTTTCCCATTTTTTCAAAGGTCGGTTTCGTATCTTGAGCAGATACACTAACCGCAAACATCACCGCCAAAAATAATACTGCTTTTTTCATATTTTATGGGATTTTAATATTGTAATTATCAAATGATAACGTAACAAAGTTACTTAAATTTTACATTAATCACACATTTACATAACATTTAGTTTACATTAAATTAACTTTAAAAATTTAATTAACTATATTTCAATTAGTTAAATATTTATTGAATAAACTATTCTTACCATTTTAACTGGGATTTTATGAACTTTATCCATTAAAAATCATTCAAAATGTTGTTTCAATGTTAATTTAATGTTATCTAATCACGAATGAAGCTCATGTTCTTTGATTAGAAAAAAAAGGAAATACAGAAAATGGACATATCTCCTAAAAAATACCCGCATTCCTATTAAATTTGCGCTCTCATAACAAACATCATGTACAGAAGCAATACTTGTGGTGCATTAAGGGCATCGGATATAGGTTCGGAAGTTATTTTAAGTGGATGGGTGCACAAGGTCCGTGACAAAGGTTTTGTGGCATGGGTGGATCTACGCGACCGCTATGGCATCACCCAATTGGTTTTTGACCATGAACGCACCTCTGAAGACCTTCTGGAACAAGCCCGCGAATTGGGTCGTGAAACCGTTATCCAAGCTAAGGGAGAAGTGATAGAACGTGCTTCAAAAAATCCAAATATCCCGACGGGGGAAATAGAAGTTCTTGTAACCGAGCTTACCATCTTGAACAATTCATTACTTCCCCCCTTTACTATCGAAGATGAAACCGATGGTGGCGAAGACATCCGTATGAAGTACCGTTATCTGGACATTCGAAGGAATCCCGTCAAGAACAAACTTATCTTTAGACATAAAGTGACCATGGAGGTCAGAAAATATCTGTCCGACCAAGGTTTTATCGATATCGAGACCCCATATTTAATAAAATCCACTCCCGAAGGAGCAAGGGACTTTTTAGTGCCAAGCCGTATGAACGAAGGTCAGTTCTATGCCCTTCCCCAATCCCCACAAACTTTTAAGCAGTTGTTGATGGTCGGTGGAATGGACAAATACTTCCAAATCGTAAAATGCTTTAGGGACGAAGACCTTCGCGCTGACCGCCAGCCAGAGTTTACTCAAATAGACTGTGAAATGGCGTTTGTGGAGCAAGAAGATATTTTGAACACCTTTGAAGGTCTGACCAAACATCTTTTAAAAGAAATCAAGGGTGTCGAAGTGGACGAGTTTCCTCGTATGACCTATGATGATGCCATGCGTTTGTATGGAAACGATAAACCTGATATCCGTTTTGGCATGCAGTTCGGCGAACTGAACGAAGTGGCACAACATAAAGATTTCAATGTATTCAACTCTGCGGAATTGGTGGTGGGAATTGCCGTTCCAGGGGCTGCTTCGTACACCAGAAAAGAAATTGATAAACTAATCGATTGGGTAAAACGTCCACAAGTTGGCGCCAAGGGGATGGTTTATGTGAAATGTAACGAAGATGGCACTTACAAATCTTCCGTGGACAAGTTCTACGACCAAGAGGATTTGGCCAAATGGGCCGAGGTAACCGGAGCCACACCCGGAGACCTTATCTGTGTGCTATCTGGAAATACCAACGAAACCCGTACACAATTGAGCGCACTTCGCATGGAATTGGCAACTCGTTTGGGCCTCAGAAAATCCGATGAATTTGCTCCACTATGGGTTATTGATTTCCCACTATTGGAGTTGGATGAGGAAACAGGGAAATACCACGCAATGCACCATCCATTTACCTCACCAAAACCCGGCCAGTTGGAATTATTGGACACAAAACCTGGCGAGGTAAAGGCAAATGCTTACGATTTGGTGCTGAACGGAAATGAAATCGGTGGCGGTTCCATCAGGATTTATGATAAAGAGACCCAAGCAACCATGTTCAAACATTTGGGCTTTACACCCGAAGAGGCCAAAGCACAATTTGGCTTTTTGATGGATGCCTTCCAATATGGGGCACCTCCACATGGTGGCATTGCATTTGGTTTGGATAGATTAGTAGCTATTTTGGGTGGGCAGGAGACCATCCGAGACTACATTGCCTTCCCTAAAAACAATAGCGGCAGGGATGTTATGATCGATGCCCCTGCCAATATTGATGAGGAGCAACTCAACGAATTGCATCTGAAGCTCGACCTTTAAATTGTTTTTTTCCATATCATTGTGTTATGATCGGAAGGTTTACATTCTTATCATCCTCAATACTAGCCGCTTTATTCATTGTTTTTGGATGTAATCGGCGTCAAAAAGACAACACCCATATTGTTGATGGGAACAAGTACACTCATAGAATTGGATATATAGACCCTACTGAGGCCCTGTTGAACAAAGGCTTTAAGGTTTGTGACGAAAACAAGATTTACCAATATTACAATCCCGAAGCTGCTACGTTCGGCAAAGGCAAAAATGGCCTCAGGAAGTTTATTACGGAAAATTATCACAATAGGGGTTATACCGATTCAGGTTATTTAACCATTCGTTTTGTAATCAATTGTGAAGGAGAAGCTGGGAGATACGTGATCCATGAAAATGATTTGGATTTAAATCCTACAAAGTTGGACCCCCAGATGGTGGAGCATCTCTTTGAATTGACATCCCAATTAAAAAAATGGAATCCCAATATTATAAAAGGAGAGCCTAAGGATTCCTACATGTTTATAACTTATCGTATTGAGAATGGTAAGATCGTGGAAATATTACCTTAGCATTTTGGTATTGCTGCTTTCCTGCAAAACCAAAGAGACCGACTCTTTGGCCGCTGAAAGAAGGGCTTTGGCCGAGCAGGTATTTGAAGAAGCAGTTCAATATGGGCAAGGCTCCCCAGAATGCATGCGCCTCTTGGAAAAAGCCACCCTTATTGACTCCACCTATGCAGAAGCCATTCATGAGCTTTCGGTTGCCTATTTAAAAAGAGGATATCCCCATAAATGGAAACCATTGTTTGATAAAGCTGTTCGTCACGATCCAAAATCGTGGCTGGCGGCAAGGGGCAACATCTATCTTGTTTCCTACCGGGATTATAAAAAAGCTTTGGCGGATTTTGATGCTGCCGACACACTTACTCCCGGCTTTGTGGACTATACCGGGGGCCACAGCATAAACTTTTGGCGAGGTATGGCCTATCTGGGATTAAAAGATTACGAAAATTGCATCGCCTTTTACGATAAGCATATCAAAAAAGAAACAGAGGAAACAGGGGAAGATTGGGTTGAAATAGAGGCATTCTTATATAGGGGCATAGCCAAATATGAGCTGGGAAATATTTTCACCGCCAAAAAAGATTTTGAGAAAGTTTTACGTTATACTCAAAAATCAGCAGATGCCAAATACTACCTTTCCAAAGTTTTAAAGCAACAAGGAGTCATCGATTCCGCTAAAATATATATTGAACAAGCTAAAGAAGATTTTCAGGAAGGGTACTATAATCAAAGAGCATATGTGGAAGCCCTTCGACAAATCTATTGGGAGGATTTAATAGCACAGCAAAAATCAGTGGATACAAGTTTAAGCCTATAATTCGAAAAATAACCTCATGCCGAACAGGTACAAAAAGCTTTTTACCCGTTTTCTCAAATGGCGGTATAGAAATATCTCCAATAGGACCTTTATTCAGGTTATGAGCTTGGTTGTGGGATTTTTGGCTGGATTGGTTGCAGTTACCGTTAAAAACTCCACCTATTTTATTGAAGCCCTTTTAAAAAAGGGCATTGTATCCTCGGAAAATCAATTGTACTTCATACTTCCCACTATTGGCCTCGCACTGGTTTATCTATACGTGAAATTTGTCCATAAAGAACCATTACAGCATGCGGTATCCTCTATTATATTCTCGCTTTCTAAAAAAAGGGGCTTGCTCAAGCTCAAGGACATCTATACTCCTTTGATCACAGCACCGCTAACGGTTGGTTTTGGTGGTTCCGTAGGATTATTGGGTCCGGCCGTAAAATCAGGGGCGGCCTTGAGTTCCAATTTGAGTCGATTATTTCACATCGATGCTAAGACCAGGACACTCTTGGTGGCCTGTGCTTCCGCTGGAGCAATTGCCTCTATTTTTCAATCGCCCATTGCAGCTATCATCTTTGCCGTAGAGATTTTTACACTGGACCTGACCATGATGTCCATGCTACCCTTGCTTTTGGCTTCTATTTCTGGTGTATTGACCTCCTATTTCTTTCTAGGGAATGAAGTCTTGTTCAGTTTTTCACTATCCGAAGGCTTTAAACTAAAGGATACGGTCTTTTACATACTCTTGGGTGTGGGCACAGGTTTTGCCTCCATCTATTTTACCAAGATGTATTTTGCCATACTCTCGATTTTTAAAAAATTGAAAAGTCCCAAATATAAATTATTGGTGGGCGGTATTGCCATTGGGATAATGCTATATGCAATTCCCCCACTATACGGGGAAGGTTTTGGTTTTATCAACAATTTGTTGGAGGGCGACCATTTAAAAGCACTTGGCACAACGCCTTTCGATGCTTTCACTGATAATATTTGGGTGGTAATTGCCCTCTTGTTCGGAATTACCATTTTCAAGGCCATTGCCATGACAACGACCATAGGTGCAGGTGGTGCAGGTGGAGTATTTATTCCTACTATGGTAATGGGAAGTGCACTTGGGAATGTAGTCGCCAAGGTAATCAACAACTTGGGCTTGGGATTCTCCGTTTCCGAAAGTAATTTCACCCTTATTGGCATGGCCGGTTTGATTGCAGGGGTAATACACGCACCGTTGACCGCCATCTTTTTGATTGCTGAGATTACCGGAGGATATCAGCTTTTTGTTCCACTGATGATCACGGCCTCCATCTCTTATCTGATCACCAAAAACGCCTTGGATTATACCATTTACACCAAGGAACTGGCCAAAATCGGAGCGCTTTTATCACACAACAAGGATCAAATGGTGCTCGGGCTTATGGAAATGGACGATGTGATAGAAAAGAATTTCAGGCCCGTACACCCAAAAATGTCCTTGGGTGAAATGCTGCATCAATCCGTTTCCAAATCCAAAAGGAATCTTTTCCCTGTTTTGGATGACGACAAAAAATTGATTGGAATCATTGTCTTGGACGATATCAGGCCCATGATGTTCGACACCGAAATGTACGACACCGTTTTTGTTAAAAATTTGATGCATGCTCCACCAGAGGTCATCTTTTATGAAACGGACAACATGAAACAAGTGATGAAAAAGTTTCAGGACAGTGGTGCTTGGAACTTGCCCGTAATAAAAAATGGCAAATACGAAGGCTTTATTTCCAAATCAAAAATGTTGACGGCCTATCGTAGAAAACTGATTAATTATTCGCAATGAAAATCAAACTGAAGTATATTATCTTCCTCATCATGCTAGCTTCCCTTGGGTCAATCTTTTATGGCCTTTCCTTGGAAGAGGAACATCCCAATGCCCCAAAATACATTGGCGGAGGTACTGTAGGACTCTTTTTGGTGGCCATGCCACTTTTCCTTTGGAAAGAAAGCAAGGTAAAAAACATGAAAGATTATATGTTAACCAAGGGAAATATTAAGAAAATGCAAGAAAAAGAACGTGAAAACACTGAAAATCAATAATTTTCGTGAGATTTAAAGTTCATTTCACTCAATCAGCCGTAAAAAAAGTTACATTCGTGTTTTAACATTTTATTTATTTTTTAATGACTGGTACAGTAAAATTTTTCAATGATTCCAAAGGATATGGATTCATTACAAACGACGACACAGGAAAAGACATCTTTGTTCATGTTACAGCATTGAACGGAGTGGAATTGAACGAAGGCGACAAAGTAGAATACATCGAAGAAGAAGGAAGAAAAGGAGTGGTTGCTGCACGAGTGCAGGTAATCGGATAATAATATTTTATTTTGATTTGATTTCAAAACCTCGGCATTGCCGGGGTTTTTTTGTTCAGTTTAAGTTCCGGCGCTGGATAAAGAAACGCTTGAGCAGTTCCGAAGCTTCTTTTTCCATTACTCCCCCCACCACTTCCGTTTTGGGATGTAAGTGCCCTCCCATAACGCTAAATCCACGTTCTAGATCAGCTGCCCCATAGACCACTCTCGAAATTTGACTCCAATACAAGGCCCCAGCGCACATTTGGCAAGGTTCCAGGGTTACATACAACGTGCAGCCCTGAAGATATTTCCCTCCCAAAAAGTTGGATGCTGCGGTAATCGCCTGCATTTCGGCATGGGCCGTAACATCCTTTAAACGTTCGGTAAGGTTGTGGCCCCTCCCAATGATCCTGTTGTTCACTACAATGACGGCACCAACAGGTACTTCACCATTTTCAAAGGCCATTTCCGCCTCTTGCATGGCTCTCTTCATAAAATAGTTGTCATCAAAGGGGTTCTCCACGATTTTTATCCATTTTTTCAACAGATTGCTAAGCTACACATAAAATAATCTTAGGGAGAATCGATACTTTTGTTTTTTTAATCATTGGAAAGGCTTTTAACACATATCAAATCCCCCAAAGACCTCAAAAAATTGAGCTTGGACGAATTGCCCAAACTTGCCCAAGAATTGAGGGAATTCATTATTGATATTGTTTCGACCAAAGAAGGGCATTTAGGTGCCAGTTTGGGCGTTGTGGAACTTACCATTGCTCTACATTATGTGTTCAACACCCCAAAAGACAAACTCATCTGGGATGTGGGCCACCAAGCCTACGGGCATAAAATTTTGACGGGCCGCAAAGAAATTTTTGAAACCAACCGGCAATTGGGCGGTATAAGTGGATTTCCCAAACGAAGTGAGAGCGAGTACGATGATTTTGGAACAGGACACAGCTCCACTGCCATCTCGGCCATATTGGGAATGGCGATGGTCTCCAAACTAAAAGGAGAGTTTTCCAAACAACATATTGCCGTAGTGGGCGATGCTTCCATTGCCAGTGGGATGGCTTTTGAAGGGCTCAACCATTTGGGCGTGACGAATATCAACGCATTAATTGTACTGAACGATAACGCCATAGGAATTGACCCAAGCGTCGGCGCTCTAAAAAAATACCTTACCAATGTAAAGGTGGGCACAGCTAAGGACGAAAACATTTTTGAATGTCTCAACCTTAACTATTCCGGTCCAATTGATGGTCATGATATAAAAGCCTTGGTTGCCGAACTGGAACGCTTGAAACACGTCGATGGTCCTAAATTGCTCCATATCATCACTACAAAAGGGAAAGGGCTAAAACAGGCAGAGGAAAACCAAGTGGTGTACCATGCCCCGGGCAAGTTTGATAAAATCACAGGGGAACGATTAAAAAAAACGGGGCAAGTCCAACCACCGAAATACCAAGATGTATTTGGGCATACTATCGTGGAACTGGCCAAGAAAAATGAAAAAATCGTAGGGATTACCCCTGCCATGCCCAGTGGTAGTTCCCTTAAATTCATGATGGACCAAATGCCCGACCGTGCTTTTGATGTGGGCATCGCCGAGCAACATGCCGTAACCCTCGCTGCGGGAATGGCCACCCAAGGTTTGGTCCCTTTCTGCAATATTTACTCCACCTTTTTACAGCGGGCCTACGATCAGGTCATACACGATGTGGCCCTGCAAAAGCTTCCCGTTGTTTTTTGTTTGGACCGAGCTGGTCTGGTAGGACAGGATGGACCTACGCACCACGGCGTTTTTGACATGGCCTTTTTACGATGTGTCCCAAACCTCATCATTTTTGCCCCGATGAACGAGATGGAACTTCGAAACATTTTGTACACCGCCCAATTGGGATTGGACAGACCCATTGCCATACGGTATCCAAGAGGTCGAGGCACCACCATTGATTGGAGGAATGCTGTTGAATCCATCAAAATAGGAACTTCCCGATGTTTGAAGGAAGGTTCTGAAATCGCCGTGCTTACCATTGGCCATATAGGAAATGATGTTGAAAAACTCATCAAAAAATTAGATGCCTCAAAAAAAATCGGGCATTACGACATGCGTTTTGTGAAACCGTTGGATAAAAACACCTTACGCACTATTTTTAGCCAGTACAAGCACATCATAACGGTGGAGGACGGCACTAAAACAGGTGGTTTTGGATCTGCGATTTTGGAATTTGCCAACGAAGAGGGGATATCAAAACCTGTTAAAATATTCGGAGTGCCCGATCAATTTGTGGAACAAGGAACAATACCCGAAACCCATAAACTGGCTGGTATAGATTTTGATACCATACATTCATACATACAATCAACCTTAAACCAATGCGTATAAATTGCTTTTTAATCCTATTCCTTACCGCTTTTCTATCAGCCAATGCCCAGGTAACCCAATTAAAGGCTTTTGAAATCGATAGTACCGATGGTGACTTTAAAATTATCCGCATCAAAGATGTAAAACTCAAATACCTCACACGAAACGCAAAATTGACCGATCCCCGTACTGTGTTGAACAGGGTAAAGCCTTTGAGTGTTTGGTACAATCGGTTCAAGCCCACATCATTCTGGAAAAAAGTCAACAAATTTGGACTTAACATCAGTGAGGTATCCTTTGTAAACTGGAATGCAGGGGGGGACAACTCTGTATCCGCACTTGCAAGTGCCGATTTTGCCCGGAATTACAAGTTTCGCTATTTAAGTTGGAACAACGAGGCACAACTTAGGTACGGACTCAATGCACAGGAGGGGCGCAAGCTTCGGAAAACGGACGACCAGATTCGATTGTCCACCACGCTCAGTTTCAGAAAGGACACCATTACCAATTGGTACTATTCCGTAAAGGCCAATATAAGAACACAGTTTTCCAATGGTTATAAATATCCTGATCGGGAAACACCGATTTCGAGGTTCATGGCACCAGGATATTTGTTTGTCGGTGTCGGTACATCTTACCTTCCTCCCAAAGACCAATTCAACCTGTATATTTCCCCGGCCACGATGAAATCCACTTTTGTTTTGGATGAAGTACTGTCCAATCAAGGTGCATTTGGTGTTGAAGAAGGCAAGAATGTCTTTTTGGAGCTTGGTTTCCTCATAACCAATACTTGGGAGACCGAAATTGCGAGGAATGTTCTTATGAACCATCGTCTCAACCTATATACCGATTATGTGCGGAGTTTTGGTAACATAGATGTGGATTGGGAGCTGAATTTCAATTTAAAGGTCAACGACTTTCTGAATGCAAATATTGGTACCCACATCATCTTTGATGATGATATCAAGTTCGACGAGGAAATTGCAGGAGATGGAACCGTGATAGATCCTGGAATATCCCGAATCCAGTTCAAACAGCTACTGGGAGTTGGGTTGCTCTATTCCTTTTAGATTTTACGCCCCGTTAATTTATCATGGATGTGCACTGCTGCACTATCGGATAAGCTGGCTACAAAACAACTGGTGTCCAGTAGTATTTTATAGATTGACGTATCCGTGTTCCTGTAGTTTTCAGGTAAGCTTTTGATGAGCAATCGATCGTAATTGGTATCGCTCCCCTTCTTCACATTGATCAGGGCCGTGGTGTAGATATCCAATAAGTCCGAAATGATTCGGTATCCGGCCAATTCTTTATCGATCACCTCGGTGGATTGATAAATTTTCTCCACACTCAATTTAATGATGTCTTCCACCTGTGCCGTATATTTACCCCTATCGAGCAACGATGCATCGAACTCGCCCTTCAGAATTTTTTCTTCGTTCTTCACAAAAACGTCCACTGCATCGCCTATCAGGGTACTAATGGCAAGCGCCCTCAAATAGCTCAATCGGTCACTTGAGGTGGTCATTGCATTGTATTTTTTGGTATTGATATTGTCCTTTACCAAATTGATGAGATATTCCAAGGCATACTCTTCAGGTATCAACCCTAAATTGATACCATCTTCAAAATCGATGATGGTATAGCAAATATCATCCGCCGCCTCGACCAAATAGGTCAATGGATGTCTCAAAAACCCCGTTTCCGGATGATTCGGGTTGGGCAATAAGCCAATTTCTTCCACGAGTTCATTGAAAAACCCCTTTTCGGATTGAAAAAAGCCAAATTTTTTATCGGCAATGTTCTTGGAAGGCTTCTTGGGCAAGGACCCCTTCGGGTATTTGATAAACGCGCCCAAAGTGGCATAACTTAACCGTAATCCACCCGGCACCCCTTCCCTGGATTCGGTCAAAAGCTTGAAACCGTTGGCATTGCCTTCGAAATCGATAAGGTCTTGGTATTCTTCTGGAGTCAAGGCATCTTCGTAAAATTTCCCTTTACCTTGTTTAAAATAATTGCCAATGGCCTTTTCCCCACTGTGCCCAAATGGAGGATTGCCAATATCGTGTGCCAATGCAGCAGCGGCCACGATAGCTCCAAAATCGTTAAAATGATGTCCATGGACCTCGGACAAAAACGGATATTTGGTCAAAATCTGTTGCCCGGCGATACGTCCAAGACTTCTTCCTACAACCGATACTTCCATACTATGGGTCAAACGAGTATGCACAAAGTTCTTCTGCGAACCTAAGGCAATGGGCATGGGAAACACTTGTGTCTTGTCCTGCAAACTTCTAAAAGCTGACGAAAAAACTATCCGGTCGTAGTCCACCTCGAACCCTAATCGGGTCTCATTTTGTTCCTTTCGTAGTCGTTTTCCGGTATCCCCGTGACGTTTTAAAGAAAGTAATTGCTCCCAGTTCATTGGCCATTGATTTGCAGCGAAGATATATCAAAAGATGAACCTATGTCCAACCCATGGAAAATATTGATATTTTTGACGCCGTATTTGGTAACATTTTGTTAACCTTATTGCGGATTTATAATGGCATTTTTGTCATATTTCTGAAAGAATGGGTGAGAATATCTACATTTTTATGGTCATTGCCTTAGGTGTTTTGGCAATTACTGATTTGGTTGTCGGTGTTAGTAATGATGCTGTCAACTTTTTAAACTCCGCTTTAGGGTCTAAGGCAATCTCTTTTAAAACAATAATGATTGTTGCTAGTATCGGAATTGCTTTTGGTGCAATGTCTTCAAGCGGCATGATGGAAGTTGCAAGAAAAGGAATTTTTAATCCCTCAGAGTTTGTATTCGCCGAAATCATCATCATTTTTATGGCCGTGATGATTACCGATGTTTTGTTGTTGGACTTTTTCAACACCTTGGGAATGCCTACTTCGACCACTGTGTCCATTGTTTTTGAATTACTTGGGGCTGCCGTGGCCATTGCTTTGG
The DNA here is from genome assembly GCF_029193885.1 of Flagellimonas yonaguniensis. Taxonomy (GTDB): domain Bacteria; phylum Bacteroidota; class Bacteroidia; order Flavobacteriales; family Flavobacteriaceae; genus Flagellimonas; species Flagellimonas yonaguniensis. Next base: position 117,561 of record NZ_JARFVB010000001.1, read on the forward strand.
TAAAAGTAGCCAATGATGGTGGAGGGATTGATGCCCTGGGAAGTTATATCAATACCGGGAAAGCAACTGAGATTATTCTTGGAATATTGCTTTCTGTGGCAATAGCTTTCACTATTGGGGCGTTTGTACAATTTTTATCTCGATTGCTCATTTCTTTTAAGTTTCAAGAACAACCTAAATGGATAGGTTCGATTTTTGGTGGTTTGGCCATTACTGCCATTATCTATTTTATCTTGGTAAAAGGCTTAAAGAGTGCTGAATTCTTGAATGGTGCGATAACAGAATATGCCGCAACAAAAACCGAGCTCTTTCTTTTGGCAAATTTTGTTTTATGGGCCTTGGTTTCTTGGGTTCTGACTGCAATTTTCAATAAAAATATTTATCGGATCATCATCGTTCTGGGCACTTTTGCTTTGGCCATGGCCTTTGCTGGAAACGACTTGGTAAACTTCATTGGTGTCCCAATTGCCGCATTGCAATCATTCCAAGATTGGCATGCATCTGGAGTGGCAGCAACTGACTATTCTATGGGCGGATTGGCTGAAGCCGTGCGAACCCCGACCTATTTATTACTTATTTCCGGTTTAATCATGATTGTTACCCTGTGGCTTTCCACCAAGGCACGATATGTAACCGAAACAGAGATTAACCTTGCCCGTGAAGGCGATGGCGAAGAACGGTTCCAACCAAATTACTTGTCACGTCAAATTGTCAAGTTCTCCATTACGGCTTTTGACAATATCTCCAATGTATTTCCAGTTAGTACAAGAGAAAAATTGAATGTACGGTTTACAAGGTCCACTAACTATGTCCCAAAAGGAAAAACACAAGACCAACCCGCATTTGATATGGTCCGTGCTTCCGTAAACTTGATGGTGGCGAGTGTGCTTATCTCCATTGCCACTTCCATGAAACTACCTTTGTCCACCACCTATGTAACCTTCATGGTGGCCATGGGAAGTTCTTTGGCTGATAGAGCATGGGGCTCCGAAAGTGCGGTGTACAGGGTTGCAGGTGTGCTCAATGTTATTGGCGGTTGGTTTTTTACTGCAATCTGCGCATTTGTTTCTGCAGCTACAATCGCATATCTGATTCACCTTGGTGGATTAATTGCCCTTGTCATCCTTTTATTGATAGCTGGTGTTCTTATTACCAGAAACTATCTCAACCATTCCAGAAAAAAAGAAGAAAACAAAGCAGAAGATAGCCTAAGAAAAGCCGAAAGTTCTTCCATTCAAGGTGTAATTGAAGAGAGTGCGGCCAACATTGCCAATGTGATAAAGCGTAGCAACCGTATTTACTCCAATTCCATACAAGGGTTGTCCAAACACGACCTCGACTTCTTGAAAAAGAACAAAAAGCAGAGCAAAAAGCTTTCAAACGAAATTGATGGGTTAAGAAATGATACTTTTTACTTTATCAAGAATTTAGAAGAAGCCCATATCGGTGCCAGTAATTTCTATATCAATATTATGGACCTCCTAACGGATATGTCCCAGTCTTTGGAATATATCGGGAAGGTCAGCTACAACCATGTGAACAACAATCACAAAAAATTAAAATACAATCAAATCAAGGAGCTTAAGGAAATTGATCTAAAACTGGAAGCTATTTTTGAAGTTACCGAAAAGGCTTTTGCTGAAAGATCGTTTGACCAAATCGGCACAATCCTTGCCACCAAAGGAGAGCTGAACGAACTCGTTTCGCAAAAAATAAACAAACAAGTTTCCAGAACAAGAACCGAGGAATCAAGTCCAAAGAACACTACTTTGTATTTCTCTCTCTTGTTGGAAAGTCGCGATTTGATTACATCTATGATGGATCTTCTGGAACTTTATTACGCCGAGCATGACAGTTCGGTCTCCCCAGCCACTATCGAAAAAAATTAGATGCCCCCACCATCCAAAGCAAGGATTGACAGATTGGATTGTTCAACGGCAGTATCCTATCTGTAAAAATTCATTTCGTCCATATACTTCCATACCGAATACGGGAGCAATGGGCGAACATTTTTACCCGCTTTGTGCGCTTTTCGTATGAAGGTGGATGATATTTCCATGACGGGTGCATCCACTTTTGTGATTTTTGGGTGCCCTTGAAATTGATGTTCTATTTTACCATCTGAAATTCGTGGGTACACATGGATGGAATAGTGCTCCAAAATGGTCTCATAATTTTTCCATTTATGGAAACCCTTCAAGTTATCCTCCCCCATGATGAGTGAAAATCGATGGTCCTTACCATATTTATCATCCAAATGGGCCAAGGTATTGGAGGTGTAGTTGGGTTGGGGCAAATCGAACTCGATTTTGCTCGGTTTCAACTTGGGATAGTCCTGTACTGCTTCGAATACCATCTGATAGCGATGATTGTCGTCCAAGAGCGATTGCTTTGCCTTAAATGGACTTTGTGGGGTAATGACGAACCAAACCTCATCCAAATCGGAAAACTCCACCAAATGGTTCGCTATGACCAAATGGCCTATGTGTATCGGGTTGAAGGTCCCAAAAAAGAGCCCTACCTTTTTCATATTTCAATCTTCTTTTTGGGGTATCTGGGCCCCAACGAAATCGGCGACCAATTTATGGGCCTCGTCCAAGGCAATATCGAGGTCGTAATTTTTGATGATTTCATCAAACTGTGGAGCGGTGGCCAATTCCACGGATGCCTTGGCAATCCTCATGTTTATTTTATCATCGCTCTCGGTACTTCTCTTCTTCAGTCTGATTTTTAACTCATCCACACTGGGGGGCTTTACAAAAACGGCCAATGTTTTATCGGGAAACTTCCTTTTGATGCGTAGTCCTCCTGAAACATCAATATCAAAAATCACATTTTTGCCTTCTGCCCAGAGCCGTTCCACCTCGCTCTTTAAAGTGCCATAAAAATTATCCCTGTACACTTCTTCCCATTCCAGAAAGTCACCGTCCTTGATATGTCGTTTAAACTGGGAAACGGACATAAAATAATAATTGACCCCATTTTTTTCCTTTCCCCTACGTGGGCGTGAGGTGGCCGATATGGAGAAGGCCAAATTCAGTTCAGGCTGGTCCAGCAAGTGTTTGACAATAGTGGTTTTACCACTGCCCGAAGGTGCTGAGAAAATAATGAGTTTACCACCTTCTGTCATAGCACATTGAGCATTTGTTCCTTGATCTTTTCCAATTCATCCTTCATCTGCACTACCAATTGCTGCATGGGTGCATAATTGGCCTTGGAACCAATGGTGTTGATCTCCCTCCCTATTTCTTGGGAAATGAACCCCAGTTTCTTTCCGTTTGATTCGGTCGAATTCAAAGTGGTTTCAAAATATTTTAGGTGATTGGCCAAACGCACTTTTTCTTCGGTAATGTCATATTTCTCCAAATAATAGATGAGTTCTTGTTCAAACCTATTGGCGTCCAGTTCCACTTTCAAGTCAGCAACTGCTTTTTCCAAGCGCTCGCGAACCATGCCCAAACGTTCTGGGTCCATGGCCTTCACCGCTTCCAAAAGTTTGTTCAAATTATTCAGCCTAGCCACAAAATCCTCCTCCAAAACTTTTCCTTCTTCATTCCGGAACTCGACTATTTTGGCAAGGGCCTCGTTCAAGGCATCTGTGATTGCCTTGTACTCCTCTTCATTTACTTCGTCCTTGTCGGTTTTAAGGGTGTCGGGCATCCGCAGGGCCATTTCCAGCAACTTGATATCGTCTCCTTTGGCAATTTCCGCCAACTGTTCCATGTAGTTTTTTACCACTCCAGTGTTTACCTCTGCCGTGGTCTCTTCCCCTGTTATTTCCACATAAAGATTAAAATCCACCTTTCCCCTATTCAAGGCACCTGCAATCATTTTACGAAGTTCAAGTTCTTTTTCCCTATAAAATTGGGGAAGTCTGGCATTGATATCCAAATTCTTGCTATTGAGTGATTTCAACTCAATGGTAATTTTCTTGGAGGGAAGCTGCACTACGTGCTTCCCAAAGCCTGTCATGGATTGAATCATATAGGTATGGTAAATTTTGCCAAAGGTAACCAAAATAGGTTTCTGGCCCCAAGGGGATTTCTATTTCCGAATTGGGCAAAGAGAACTAATCCAGCTCCCTTACCCAAATATTTCTATAACTGACCCGACTGTTGTCGCCATGATCCTGAAGTCTAAGTGGTCCTTTGCCATGTGGTGGGTTTTTTGGCCAACCGATATATGGCGTAGTACCTTTGATCTCCACATGGTCTTGAATCAATACGCCATTGTGAATCACTGTCAAGGTTCCCGATTTCACTTTTTGACCTTTTTCGAACTCGGGTGCATGATAAATAATATCGTATGTATTCCACTGGCCTGTGGGCACTGAGGCCATGGCCAAGGGCACGTGTTGCTTGTAAATGGACCCTACCTGTCCATTGACGTAGGTGTCGTTATCGTTATTGTCCAACACCTGAACTTCGTACATACCGTTCAAGAACACACCGCTATTGGCCCTATGCTGCCCTTCTTGCTGAACTTCGGCTGGCGATTTCCACTCAATATGAAGCTGAACGCTCCCAAAATCCTGTTTGGTCTGGATATCGCCGGTCCTGTTCTTCACGGTCATACTACCATCCTTGTTCAAGGTCCATTTAGCAGCTGTACTATCCGCGGTATTGATCCAATTATCCAGGGAAGTACCATCAAAAAGGACAATGGCATCACTTGGTGGTGCTCCATCTTCGCCCGGGGTCACTTTTGGTGGCACGGGTTTGTAAAACTCGGTTTGTTCCGGCTTGGTGGGTTCAACTTCCTGGGCGGATATAAATCCGACGAAAAGTAGAGACAAAGCCAATAGTTTGCTTGTTAATTTTGACATGCTACAATTCTTTTATTTTAATGTTTCTGAAGGCTACCACGTTGCCATGATCTTGCAATCCAATCTTACCGGTTTTAAAAGCGGCAAAGTCTTCCCAATCGGCAAATTTTGAATTGGCCACCAACGCTTCCCATTCAGGTCCTTGTACGGGGAACTCCACTATTTTGGTGCCGTTCAAAACCACATGGCCTTCGTTCGTTTTATGATTGATCATCAATTCGACCGAATTCCATTCTCCTGCGGGCTTCACTACATTTTCTGATGGAGGGATGATATCGTACAAAGAACCTGCTAAACGGTCTTCCCCATTTTTCGCATCAGGATGCCTTTCATCATCCAATACTTGGATTTCAGGTCCTGTGATGTAGGGCTGTCCGTATTTTTCATCTTCTTTTACCGCCCAAAAGAAACCACTGTTTCCGCCTTCGGCAATTTTCCAATCCATGGTAAGCACAAAGTCGGTAAACTCTTCATCCGTTACCAAGTTGTAATTGGCACCTTCGGGTCTTTCTTCCGGTGGGTAAAGTACCATGGCCCCATCTTCGAGTTTCCAAGGCTCTGTTACCTCTCCGCCATTGTACATGTGCCAGCCATCAAAGCTTGTTCCGTCGAATAGAGTTGTCCACTCATCAGCAGAAGACTTTGGCGTTTCAGGAGCTTCTGCTTCCATACCCGACATTGGGTCGGAGTCAACGTCTCCCTTATTTTCTTTTGGTTTGTCTTTACATGCAAATGCAATGGCAAGAGCTACGAATAACAATGGTTTTCTCATAATCCCAATATATTTTTTAGTCTTTGTTTGTCAATATCCGCACCGGCAAAATCATCGAAGGTTTTGGTGGTTGCTTCTATAATGTGGTCTTGAATGAATTTGGCTCCTTCGCGAGCGCCTTGTTCTGGACTTTTGATGCAGCATTCCCATTCCATTACGGCCCAAACATCACATCCGTATTGGGTCAGTTTGGAGAAGATGGTCTTAAAGTCTATTTGTCCATCTCCCAAGGAACGGTATCTCCCTGCTCTATCCCCCCAATCGTTATAGCCTCCAAAAGCTCCTTTTTTACCTGTTGGATTGAATTCGGAATCTTTTACATGGAACGATTTGATGAATTCGTGGTAAAAATCGATGTATTCGATGTAATCCAATTGTTGCAACACAAAGTGGCTTGGGTCGTAAAGGATGTTCACCCTTTTGTGATTGCCCGTTGCTGCCAAAAAGCGCTCGAAGGTATCGCCATCATGAAGATCCTCGCCAGGGTGAATTTCGTAGCACACATCGACTCCTTCTTCATCAAAATGGTTGAGAATGGGCATCCAACGTTTCGCCAATTCCTCAAAACCCATCTCCACCAAACCAGCAGGACGTTGTGGCCATGGGTGGGCGGTATGCCAAAGCAGGGAACCCGAAAATGTAGCGTGTGCGTTCAGTCCTAATCTACGGCTGGCGGTTGCGGCTTTTTTCACAGTTTCCATGGCCCATTTGGTACGCTCCTTTGGTTTTCCGTGCAGTGCTTCGGGCGCAAAGTTGTCAAACATAATATCGTAAGCAGGATGTACTGCCACCAATTGTCCTTGTAAGTGCGTGGACAGTTCCGTGATTTCCAAGCCATAGGAATTGACTTTTCCTTTAAGCTCATCGCAATAATCCTGACTTTCCGCCGCCTTGTCCAAATCTATGAGAAAGGATTCCCAGGTGGGTATCTGAATTCCCTTGTATCCTAGGTCCGAGGCCCATTTACACATTCCGTCCAAGGTGTTGAACGGAGCTTGACTGTCCACAAATTGTGCTAAGAACACTGCAGGTCCTTTAATTGTCTTCATTATATTTAATTTTAAGAAATTAGGAAATCCCAATTAAATTGGGATTTATCTTCTATATTTAAGAAAAAAACTATGCTATTTTTATGTCTCATGTGGTAAGATATAAATATAGCGATTCGTTAACAATTAATACAGCTTAGAGTTTTTTTTTAAATACTACTTATGGAAAATGCTTCTGCCCGAAATCTGTGGGGCGATTTTTTGGATGCCCATTTAGAGTTTGCATCTGAAGATGCGCCCAAAGTCATTCATTTTTGTGACAATGAAAAAGATGCCGATCTATGTGCCAATTTGGTCTGCAAAGAAACCAAAAGGGCTACCAGCCATTCTTTACAAGGATTACAACTACGCAATGAAGCTTTGCCCAAAATCGGGGATTTTTACGTGGTTACCGATTGGGAGGGCAATGCCAAATGTGTCATACGTACCACCGCGGTAAAACTACTCCCCTATTTTAGCGTTCGGAACGAGCATGCCCGTTTGGAAGGGGAGGGCGACAAAAGCCTGGAACATTGGAAAAAAACACATTGGGATTACTATACCCGTGAACTTGCCAAGTTTGGAAAAAGCCCCAAGGAAAGTATGATCGTAGTCTTCGAAGAGTTCGAGATGCTTCATAAAAAATAATGGCCGCCCATGGGCGGCCATTATTTCTACTTTTTAGGGCTTTGGATTAGTCCATATCAACCCAAACGTTCCCTTGTTTGTGTGAAGCTACGGTGTTCTCTATAAAGTTAAGACCACGTACCCCATCCATCATGGTTGGGAACTCCCCACTGTTGTATTCCTCGCCTCGAATGGCTCGAGCCACACCCAAATAAATATTGGCCATGGAGTCAAAAATACCTTCTGGGTGTCCTGGAGGTAACTTGGTCCCATCCAAAGACAAATCTGAATTATATTCGTGACCTGGTTTATACACCTGTAATGGTTCCGGGTCATTCAACCTGTAGAGGTAATTGGGGTTCTCTTGTTCCCATTTTAACCCTCCTTTTTGACCGTAAATGGCAATGGTAAGATTGTTCTCTTCCCCTGTGGCCACTTGACTGGCCCTGATAACACCTTTTACGTTCTTGTCCATACGGATAAGGGCAGTACCGTCCATATCCATCACATTGTCGTCGTACATATAATTGAAATCGCACAACAAAGACTGTACTTGCAAGCCTGTTGTATACTCGACCATATTAAAGGCGTGCACCCCAATATCTCCCATACAGGAACTGATACCCGCTTTTTTAGGGTCTAGTCTCCACACGGTTCCTCTCTTTTCCTTATCGTGAATAATGGGATTCATCCAACCTTGATAATATTGGGCATCTACTTTGTGTACTTTTCCGATGGCCCCCTCTTTGATCATCTCACGCATTTGACGCACCATGGGGTACCCCGTATAGGTATGGGTAACGGCAAAGACGGTTCCCGCCTTTTTAAGAGATTCCTGAAGAATTTTGGCTTCTTCGTAGGTTGTGGTCATTGGCTTTTCACAGATGACATGAAAACCATTGTCCAACAACTTTTTGGCCATTGGAAAGTGTAAAAAGTTTGGTGTAAGGATGGAACACACCTGAATACGCTCGTCCTCTGGAAGCTTCATTTCCTCCTCGACCAGAGTATCAAAATCCTTATAGATACGGTTGGTCGGAATGTCAATTTCCTCTGCGAAAGCAACACTGTCTTCATATTCCGGAGTAAATACGGCCCCAACAATTTCATAATTATCATTAATGAAGGATGCTACCCTGTGCAAAACCCCGATAAGGGAATCGCCACCTCCTCCAAGTATTCCAAGTCTAATTTTTTTAGGCATTTTCTTTTGTTTTATTTTCTCTAATTATACTACTTCTTCTGCGGTGTGACCTTGGGGCACTCTTCGCTCTTCCAGCTTTTTCCGTAATAGGAACAGAATGGAGAACAGAATCAGTACCGCCAACGGGAAGAACATCATTTTTCCCAAAGTTGCTTTTCCTGCAGCCAGTTCCGCTACTTCATCCGCTAATCCGGATGCAACAGCTGTTTCCTTGGCAGAGTCCAACCATCCACCGATCACAGGTTGCCAAATAGCGGTGGAGAACATTCCTGCACCACCGACCAAGGACATTCCCAGTGCACCCGTCTTCGGAAGATACTCCGAGGTAAACCCGATCATGGTAGGCCAAAAATAACAAACTCCCAAGGCAAAAAGAATGGCAGCCAAATAAATCATCGATCCTTCGGCAACACTCATACTGTAAACTGCTGCGGTGGTGATCAAGGCAGACATGACCAGTACCCCAATTGGGTTTAGCCTATGCACAATGGGCCCTGCAAAATATCGGCCTATGGCCATAATACCGGTTACCATGGCCAACACCAACATTGGGCTTGCTCCCGAATTACCCAAAATACGCTCTACCCATTGCTGTGGTCCAAATTCGGATATCGCAGTCAAGGTCATACACACCATGATAAAAATGAACAAGGGATCGGCAAGGCCTTTGATGTTCTTGGTGGTGTCGGTTTCGATATGCTCGCTTTCGGGAAACTGTTGCTTAAAGAACATATATCCGTAAATAAGTGTTGGTATCAACATTATCGCGATCTGCAATTGCCATCCCATTCCAAAATCCGTCATGAACTTGGAGATAAGCGAACCAATCACAATACCGCCAGGGAACCACACGTGGAACCTGTTCAGCATAGCTGTACGGTTCTTGGTGAACATATCGGCGATCATAGGATTACAGGCTGCTTCAACCGAACCATTGGCAAAGCCAATAAAGAACGTGGATATGATCAAGGTCCAAAATCCGCCTGCCATAATGGTCATGACCAACCCGATAACGTGACACACAAATGCCGTTACCATGAGTTTACGTGCTCCAATTTTATTGTAGAGCAAGCCCCCAAAGATCATGGCGATCGGGAATCCAAAAAAGCCCATACTGTTTATCCAACCCAATTGTTGGTTGGAGAGCATAAATTCCTCGCCCAACTGGGTCAATATACCCGCTCTGATGGCAAAGGTCATGGATGTAACCACCAACGAAATACAGGCTGCTACAAATAGCTGATTCTTGTTTACGTTTTTCATGTTTGTTTCGGTTAATTTTTGGTTGTATCTATAATTTTTATGTCACTCTTTCTGAATTTTAATTCCAAAGTTGAACCATTCAACGACCGATCATGTGCGTATCGGTATTCAATGAATCATGATTTATACTCTATTTTCTCATTTTTGAATATCAGCGCAAACAGGATAAATACCACTGCTGCAAATACTGCCGGATAAATCCAGATGCTTTCCCAAGCATGGGCACCGTCTTCCATGGTCAGGGAATCGGTAATTTGTCCTGCAATCCAGAAACCGATCAACATCCCCACTCCATAGGTCGCCAAGGTAATCAAACCTTGAGCTGCACTTTTGTACTTCTCCCCTGCTTTGGTATCGGTATAAATCTGCCCGGAAACGAAAAAGAAATCATAACAGATGCCGTGCAATGCTATTCCAATGATCAACATAAACGATAATTCATCGGCATTACCATAAGCAAACAAAAGGTAACGAACCGTCCAGGCCAACATACCCACCAATATCGTCTTCTTAAACCCGAATCTGGTAAAAAAGAAAGGCAGTGCCAATATAAAAAGTGCTTCGGAAACTTGCCCTATTGCCATTTTTCCCGTTGGATTCGCCAATCCTATTTCTGCCAAAAACGGGTTGGCATTTTGATAATAAAAAGCCAACGGAATACAGATCAATACCGACGAGATAAAGAACACCAAAAAGTTTTTATCCTTTAAAAGCTTCAATGCATCCAGCCCCAACATATCTGAAATGGTCACTTTTTCACTTTTATCCACTTTTGGTGGTGTTTTTGGCAAGGTAAAGCTGAACAGCCCCAAAATTGCGGAGGCTATCCCGGCCATCAAGAATGTGTTCTTGAGCATTCCCGCTTCCAAAGCCTCCGGCGAATCCCAAACAAAGAGATAGCTGATCACAAGTCCGGCAATAATCCATCCAATGGTCCCGAACACGCGAATGTTGGAAAACTCTTTTGCCGGGTCCTTCATTTGATTGAACGAAATGGAATTTACCAAAGCCAATGTCGGCATATACAAAATCATGTAACCCAATACGTAGGGGTAGAAGGCGACGAAATCCTCTGATTGATACATTTGGTACATCAAAAATGCGCCAATTAAATGTAGCACACCTAAAATTCGTTCGGCATTAAAATATCTATCGGCGATCAATCCTATGATAAATGGGGCTATAATCGCTCCCCACGATTGTGTGGAAAAAGCCATTGACGATTGCCCTGCCGTTGCTTCAAGATTGCTCCCCAGAAACGTTCCAAGGGTAACAAACCAACCTCCCCAGATAAAAAACTCGAGGAACATCATAAAGGATAGTTGGAATTTGGTTTTAGTATTCATGTTGGTATTTAAAAATTAGTAATTATCGTTTGTAATGCACATAATCCAAAGGTTCGGGCACAATCCCAACATTTCTCAACTCCATCATAATTTGCCCTCTATGGTGCGTGGAATGATTTATGATATGGAAAAGAATATCCTCCAATTTATTTGAAAAGTTCTTTCCCGTACTGTTGGTATACTCCACGCGGCGATCAAAAGTATCCGTGTTGGATATAACTTCAAAGGAAGTCCGTTGATTTTCGTAATGAATATCCTCCCATAAGCCTGTATCGTGCAGGTCCCAGACACCAAATTCTGCTGGCCTCTCCTGAATCCTTTGGTTCCAAATATGATGGGCATTGAGTATATGACTAAAAAGTCTAATGCAGTTGTCCGGAACATGGTCCAGACCACTGCATTGTTCAATTATTTTTTTGTTACAATGGAAATTGTAATCGAAGAGCTGTTGTAAAAATCCCTTCATCTACCCATTCATATTTTATTTTTGGACTACTCCAATACTTTTTCCAAAAGTTCCTTGGTTGCCAAGATTCCTTCTTCTTCACTAAGTTCGGAGCCTTCATATTCCACACCTACAAAACCCTCGTATCCGGAATCCAGCACAATGTCCATAATTCTTGGATAATCCACTCGGGTCTCGTAGCCCTCTTCATCAAAACCATAGGATTTGGCACTTACTCCCTTAGCGTAGGGCATCAATTCCTCAACACCTTTATATCTGTCATATTCTTCCAAACATTTGGATGAATAATAATCCCCCTCTTCTCTTTTGATACAGAAATTACCAAAATCGGGCAAAGTACCACAATTATCCATTCCCACTTTCTCCATAACCTCAGCCAACAGTTGTGCATTGGAAGAAGGCCCACCGTGGTTTTCCACAATGATGTTGATGTTTTTATCCTTGGCGTATGTGGCCAATTGGGTAAGTCCTGCTACAGATGCAGGTATCCATACTTCTGGCTCCATGCTTCCGTTGAGGTTAACACGGATAGAGTGACAGCCCAATGCTGCGGCTGCATCAACCCACTTGTAATGGTTTTCAACTGCTTTTGTCCTTTCCGCTTCATCAGAAACGGCAATATCCCCTTGGCCATCCACCATGATCAACAGGTTCGTAAGTCCATATTTTTCGCTTTCGGCCTTACTTTTTTCCACCCAGTTGTTCATCGCTTCTTCGGAAAAATCCGCTGCCTGCAATTCCTTGTAATATAGTGCGCTCACGTACTCAAGACCTTCGAAACCCCATTCGCTTGCTTTTTCTGCAAACGTATACGGGTCTACGCCTTCTTCAAAAATCATTTTATGGATGGACCATTGCGCCAAAGAAAGTTTAATGTCCGGTTTGGTCGCTTCAACAGCCACCTCTTCTGTGATATTTTCTTCGGCCGAATCCTTCTTTGTGTTCTGTTTACAGGAATAAATCCCCAAAAAAGCCACTAAAATAAGTGTGGCGATACTTTTCTGTGCTAAACTACTTCTGCTCATATTTTTATGTTGGTTAATTTCGTGCGGAATCCAAAAACTACAACGTTATAGTGCTGAATTCTCAATAAACATAGGGATTAAATGTAGAAAATTAATTTAATAATTAATACATTTAGCAAATAAACAATCCGAATAAATGAGTAAATTTTATTACAATCAGGAGCAGGAATCCTATGATGCCATCGTGGTGGGTACGGGTATCAGCGGTGGTTGGGCTGCCAAGGAATTGTGTGAAAACGGTCTCAAGACCTTGGTCTTGGAACGTGGGCCCATGGTAAAACACCGTGAAGACTATCCTACAGCCAATAAGGACCCTTGGGATTTTCCGCATGGGGGAAGAGCAACCCGAGAAGACATTAAGAAACAAGAAAAACAATCCAGAACAGGTTATACCACTGGAGCGGCTTCCAAGCATTGGTTCGTGAATGATTTGGAACACCCTTACAACGAAACCAAGCGTTTTGATTGGATGAGGGGATATCATGTTGGTGGACGTTCCATTATGTGGGGTAGACATAGCTACCGATGGAGCGATATTGATTTTACCGCCAACAAAAATGAAGGTATCGCAGTGGACTGGCCAGTACGCTATAAAGACATTGCACCTTGGTACGATAAAGTGGAAAGCTACATCGGGGTATCCGGTGAAAATTTGGGCTTACCACAATTACCCGATGGGCAATTTGAACCCATGATGGAGTTGAACTGCGTGGAAGACCACGTAAGAGGAAAGGTCGCCGAACATTTTGGTGGGCGTGTAATTACTGCCGGTAGGGTAGCACACATCAACAGTGACAAGAAATTTGAAGGTGACGGACGTGTACGTTGCCAATTTAGGAACCGTTGTATTAGAGGATGTCCTTTCGGAGCATACTTCAGTAGTGTTTCCTCTACATTGCCAGCTGCCGAAGCTACTGGAAACATGACACTTCGACCTGATTCCATTGTGCATGAGATAATATACGACCCAAACACCAAAAAAGCTACAGGTGTCAAGGTTATCGATAGGGAAACCAATGAAGAATTCGAATTTAAGGCCAAAGTGATTTTCCTTTGTGCCTCAGCCATTGCATCCACTTCCATTTTGATGCAGTCCAAATCCGATAGATTCCCTGATGGATTAGGAAACGATTCCGGAGAACTGGGCCACAATGTGATGGACCACCACTTCTTGGTTGGTGCATCCGGCAAGTTTGAAGGATATGAGGACAAATACTACAAGGGTAGGAAACCAAACGGAGTGTACATCCCAAGATTTAGAAACCTTGGTGGAGACTCCAATATGAAGGATTTTGTTCGTGGGTACGGTTACCAAGGTGGTGCCAACAGGGGCAATTACGAAGAAATGGTTGCCGAGGCTGCTTATGGAAAAGCTTACAAGGATGCCATGATGACCCCAGGGGGATGGAACATGAGCATCAACGCTTTTGGAGAAACACTTCCATACCACGAGAACAAAATGACCTTGGATTACGACAAAAAAGACAAGTGGGGCCTACCTACAGTGACTTTTGACGCCGAAATCGGAGAGAACGAGTACAATATGCGTAAAGATATGCAAGAGCAAGCTGTTCAAATGCTTGAAAAAGCAGGAGCCAAAGATGTCACTGCTTTTGATGCACCATACGCACTTGGGCTTGGAATCCATGAAATGGGTACCGCCCGTATGGGATTTGACCCTAAAACTTCCGTGGTCAATGGCAATAACCAAGTACACGGATGTAAGAACGTATATGTTACCGATGGTGCCTTTATGACCTCTGCAAGCTGTGTCAACCCATCGTTGACGTACATGGCCTTTACTGCAAGAGCAGCCAACCACGCCGCTCAAGAACTTAAAAAAGGAAATATATAATGGAAAGAAGATCAGCACTTAAAAATATGGGGTTGGCTTTCGGTTATGCCGTGGCCACGCCAACGTTATTGTCTTTATTGCAGAGCTGTAAGGACAAACCAGCTTATGCCGAATGGACTCCAAGTTTCCTAAGTAAAGAACAAGGATATGCCTTGGCACAGACCTTGGACGTCATCCTTCCAAAAACGGATACACCATCCGCTACGGAAATGAATGTCCATACTTTTATCGATGCCTATTTGGATGAAGTCATGCCTTTGGAGCAAAGGGATTTCGTGGTCATGAAAATGAACAAGTTCTACGATAAGGTTCTTGCCGATTCTGGCAAGGAATCCTTAATGGATATTGAAGCAGCGGACATAGAGCCTGCCTTGCAAACCTATCTCAGAAAGCGTTCGGACGAAGAGGAAGAAGCACATTCAGAAGCCATTATGAACTATATGGAAGCCATCATGAAAGAAGGCCAAGGTAGTTTGGACGATGATATTGCACGTTTCTCCTTTGCCAACGATTTAAGGGATTTGGGCACATGGGCCTATAAATCATCGGAATATATCGGTGAGGAAGTATTGGCCTACGCACCGATTCCAGGCGAGTACATTCCTTGTGGCGACTTGGAAACATTGACCGGTGGAAAAGCATGGTCCTTGTAAGCCATACAGCGCTATAAAATTCAAAAACCTCCATTGAATGGAGGTTTTTTTATATCCTTTATTTTAAGAAAAATACCCCGGAATGTTCTTTTGTGGGGTGAACTTGTCCGAGGTATTAAATCAATAAACACTATCACACGTACTGATATTCAGTACAAAAGAACTGCATCAATGGAAACAAATCTTTGCAGTCGTGCAGTAATTCCCTGCTTTTTTCAAAATGGATTCAAGCAATACCGAATCCAATTCAACAGCAACAGTAAACTTTGAAATCTGCGTTGGCAAAGATTTAAAAACCAAGCCATATTTTAAAGAGCCACTTTATAAAACAGCCATAAAGTTTTTAACATAAAATGTTGACATCTAGATATGGATGATAAATTGTGAAGTAGTGGGTATGGGATACATTAAATAAAAAGGCCAGGTAAATCCTTTACCTGGCCTCGCTTTTATGATGAACTGGCCAATTGACCAAAATATTACCAAAGAGTACGGCCTCTTCAATTGGGCCTTTATATAATCCTTCTTTGTTATAGGTAGTTCCCCCGAAACCTAAAATCAAATCCAGATTATGGGCCTAACCGAAGATGAATTGTGCAAGCGGTTTATACAATCAAAAGATTGGTTGCTGTGGCCGTACAATTATTTGGTAATACAAAATTTCCATGAACACTTGGTTGTTGCCACTTATTTCGTTGCAACCACCTTATTCCAGTCCGAACTTAGTTCGGCATTATTCTTTTCTGACACTGCTGCAAAAACCAAAGCCACAATTAAAATCAGAAACAATACTGCACATTTTCTCATTCCCTAAGGTTTTTATAACCGTCAAATTTTTGACAAGCCGAATATAATTAACATAAATCCTGAAATATGGCCTCTATGTATAAACTGTTCCTTTTTATGTATAATTGGATTTTCGGTTTTTAAAATTTGTAGGTGTTTTCTTAATTTATTTTACTTTAACCTTAAAAAAAGAAGCGGTTTTCCCCTTGATTTCCCTTTTTTTACCAGTTATACGCACTACGCATCCATTAACACATAATTTTAGTACTATGTGAAGAATAATTCTAAATTTGATATAACCTATATTATTCTATGCTAGAAGCAGTAATAGTTGACGACGAAATCAAGGCCCTTCAGAGTTTGAGCTGGGAACTTACCAACTTGAGCGATGAGGTGGATATCATTGCATCTTTCACAGATGCACGAGAGGCCTTGAATTATCTGGAGCAGAACACTCCAGATTGCTTGTTCTTGGATATTGAGATGCCTGCAATGGATGGGTTTCAGTTTATAAAAAACCTCAAGAACAAGGATTTCCCCGTTGTGATCACCACTGCTTACAATCAATACGCACTGCAAGCCTTGAAGAATGAGGCCATTGACTATCTTTTAAAACCCATTGATTCCGATGACCTTGAAGAAACCATTGTCAAAATAAAAAAATTCAATGCCAAAAATTTGACGGTCAATCGTCTGGAAAAAATCCTTCTCAACTTCAATGCAGAATCCCAGAGCAAAAAAATAACCATCAATACCGATGGCAAACTGGTCTTCCTGAACAGCGACGATATTTTGTACGCTGAGTCCGATGGCAACTACAGCACCATATTCCTGACCGATGGGCAAAAAATACTTCTTACCAAAAAACTGAAGGAAGTAAACACCCTTTTACCCGAAAACAGTTTCTTTAGAATCCACAATTCCTATATCATCAATCTCAACAAAATAAAGGAGTTTCTTAAAACCGATGGTTACGTGGTTTTGGAATCCAATCATAAAATCCCAGTTTCCCGGCAAAAAAAATCCGATTTTTTGGATATGCTTTAATACCGTTATGTTCCCGTGCCTATCGTAAAGTTCCATCACATCGAAAACCTGCATCGAGTACAAAGAACTACTCTGCTTATGCTGTTTTTGTTTTCGTTCTTTGGTACATTGACCGCACAGGAAATCCCCAAAGAGTTTCAGGAAAAGGCGGAAACCATTGTCCAACTTCAACCCCGCACCTATGGGGCTCTTGACAATGAACTATATTCGGAAAAAGGAGACACCACACTGTTGCGATACTTCGTGAATCTGAGCAGGGAACATGATTATTTGGAGGGGCAGGCTTTTGCCCTGAACCAATTGGGAATGAAATATAGGAACATTTCGCAATATGAAAAAGCTGTAGCGCTGCACGAAAATGCTCTTGCAATTTCCGAGGAAGCCAACAATACCGGGTTTAGGATTCTTAGTCTTAATATGTTAGGCGTGGTCTACCGGCGCACGGATGCCATAAAGACCGCAATAGACTATCATCAAAGAGCACTGGAACTTTCAGAACAGATAGAGAATCCATCACATCACATTAAAAGGAGCATCAATGTTGCCTTAAACGGTATTGGAAACCTTTATCAAACCCTAGAACAATATGATCTGGCCATATTGCAGTTCCGCAGAGCCCTTAAACTGGAAGAGGAGCTTGGCAACAAACTAGGATTGGCCATCAACCACCAAAATATTGGGCATTGTCTCGAAGAGAAAGGGGATTTGGAAGCTGCTCTCGAGAACTATCGAAAATCCTTGGCCTACAACGAGGAAATCGACTCGGACATTGGGAGATTGATCTGCAAAAACAGTCTTGCACAGATTTATCTTAAACAAGATATGCCTTACCTTGCCCTAGTGCTCTTAGAGCCTCTCCACGCTGAATCGAAAAAAATAGGAGATCTTTCCATGTCCTCAGTGATATATATCAATACGGGTTGGGCACATACCAAATTGGGCAATTACGACGAAGCAAAAAGCTTTATACAGGAAGGGCTGCAAATGGCCCAAAACAGAAACATGCCCAGCAATATTTTGTATGCCTACGAGAAAATGTCAGGCCTGGAAAACGCCAAAGGTGATTTCAAACAAGCCTATGAGTATTACAAAAAGGCGGATGAGTATGACAAGGAAATCTCCAGTGCCACCAACTTGCGGTACATGAACGATATTATTGTCAAATATGAAAACGACAAAAAAAACAACCAGATTGCCGTACTTGCCAAAGAAAATGAAATCGTACGTTTAAGGCTAAAAAAGAATCAAACCACATTATTGGTAAGTGCATTGATCGTAGGCTTGATATCTTCCATTCTTTATATTCTTTACCGACAGTACCAGAGCAAAAATGAAAAAAGGGTACTCACATTGGAGCAACAGATGTTGCGCAGCCAAATGAACCCACATTTCCTGTTCAATTCCCTGAACTCCATCAAGCTTTATATTATCAACAACGAGCAAAAAAATGCCGTTCATTACCTCAATAAATTTTCCAAATTGGTAAGGAAGATTTTGGAGGCTTCGTCCCAGAAGGAAATTCCCTTATCTGAAGAACTTGGGACCATGGAACTTTATATGAATATTGAAAACATACGGTTTTCCAACGAAATAGATTTTAAGATCGAGGTCGAAGAAGACATCAACATAGACAACATCAAAATTCCATCCCTAACTCTGCAACCCTTTTTGGAAAATTCCTTGTGGCATGGTCTATCCCCAAAGGACGGCGAAAAGAAGATTCAGATAAACGTTAAACACAAAGACAGAGGGCACGTCACCATTGAAATCGTGGACAATGGTGTCGGTAGAACAATGGCCGAGGTGAACAAAGAGAACCGGGTACTAAAGAAAAAATCCTTGGGTATTCGCATTACCAAGGAGCGACTGGCGAATTTTGCCAAGGATTACCAGAACAAATTCGATGTGGATATTTTGGACCTGTTCGATGAAAATGGAGATCCAAACGGTACCAAAGTCATCTTGGATATTCCTACGGTTTAGTGTTTTCCGCTGCCACTTCTTCCAATTCCCTATACCAATCTTCCCCAAATTTTTTGATGAGGGCATCCTTCACAAACTTATAGATCGGCACCTTTAGCTCTTCTCCCAACGCACAGGCTGGATCACATATCTCCCATTTGTGATAGTTTACCGCAGTGAACTCGGTATATTCCCGTGTCCGTATGGGGTAGAGGTAGCAAGAAATGGGTTTTTTCCATTTGGTGGCACCCGCTTCGTAGGCTGCTTCCAATCCACACTTGGCTATGCCATCATCGGAAAATATCACATAGGCACACTCGTTGTTGTTTACCAAAGGGGTTTCCCATTCGCCGTCCTCGCCTTTCACAAAAGTACCCTGTTCCTCTATCGCCGCAATTCCCTCGGCACGTAAAAAAGGTTTTACGTCTTGATAGATATTTAGCAGCTTGTCGGTCTCGGAATCCTCCAATGGGGCCCCATACTCCCCTCCCACACAACACGCTCCTTTGCACGCATTTAGGTTGCATACAAAATCGTTCTGCAATATTTCCTCGGACACAATGGTTTTTCCTATCTGAAACATAGTCGACCCTTAGTTTTTGGGCAAAGGTAGTTCAAAACAAAAAATTTGATGATTTCTAAACATTTTATGTAGTCCAAAAGTCATTTTTAGCCGTAAATTTGCCGTCCGAAAAAATAAGGGTATGAATTTTAACTTTAAAGAAATAGCCACCGCTGGAATGGTATTGTTTGCCGTAATAGACATCTTGGGCAGTATCCCGATTATTCTATCGCTTCGCAACAAAGTGGGGCACGTACAATCCGAAAAGGCCTCCATTGTGGCCATTTCAATCATGATCGCATTCCTATTTGTCGGGGAAAGTATCCTTTCGCTGATTGGCATCGATGTGAACTCGTTCGCCGTTGCAGGTGCTTTTATCATATTCTTCTTGGCCATTGAAATGATCTTGGGGATATCGCTTTACAAAGACGATGAACCCGAAACCGCCTCCATCGTGCCCATTGCATTTCCGTTGATCGCGGGAGCAGGTACCTTAACATCCATCTTATCGCTTAGGGCGGAATATCATGTGGAGAACATTATCGTGGCCATTATTATAAACGTTATCTTTGTGTACATCGTGCTTAAGTCAAGTGCCCGAATTGAACGGATTTTGGGTAAAAACGGACTCAACATCATACGAAAAGTATTTGGTGTGATTCTGATGGCCATCGCTGTCAAGCTTTTTGCGACCAATGTGAATGAACTGCTACAGCACGGTGCTTAACCATACAACCATGAACAAGACCTTTGCTATAGTTTTGATTATTTTGGCGTTGGCGCTCATTGCCTACAACGTGACCCTGGTCGACTTCGAAAACCCACTACAGGGCGATAGCACCATTGCGTTGATCGGGATAGTTGCTTCTTTGTGTGCCATTGTCCTTATGCTGATTTTCATGACCTCCAAAAAGATTGATAAAAAGCTGAAGAAATAGATCAAGGTTTTATTTCAACCGCTCCCAACTGGGATTGGTCTATCTCAGCTTGATCCAAGGCTTTTACCCTTTTCAGCATGGCATCATAATCCCCCTTGATCTGTGCAGATAGGTTTGGCGAATACAATTGTTCAGCTATATTGGCCTTTAGATAGGCTTTTATCTTATCCTCGTAAGCGTAGAAATCCAACTTTACCTTGCGGTTGAGCACAAATTCAATGAACTTGTCGAAAAG
This sequence comes from Flagellimonas yonaguniensis, assembly GCF_029193885.1. Classification (GTDB taxonomy): domain Bacteria; phylum Bacteroidota; class Bacteroidia; order Flavobacteriales; family Flavobacteriaceae; genus Flagellimonas; species Flagellimonas yonaguniensis. The sequence goes on from NZ_JARFVB010000001.1 coordinate 138,155, forward strand.
AATGTCATCCACGTGGAATTCGTCCAAAAATTCGTTTTGGGTGTAACCATCATACAATGTCCTGTCCTCCTCCAAGTGCTCAAAAACAAAACGGGCGAAGAACTGATACGTATCGTCCATACTTTCAATCGCCTCTTCTTGGTTACTTCCTATAGGAACAAAAACATCGGGGATAATACCACCTCCCCCATAAACCACTTTGCCCTTTGGGGTAACAAACTTTAACGAGTCGGCCACCTTAATACTGTCAGCAGAGGTAAGTTCTCCACTGGCATAGCGCTCCATGAACCTTTTATAATAATCATGGTTGCCATCTTTGTACGATTTTTGGATGGATCGTCCAGTTGGAGTGTAGTATCTCGATACGGTCAACCTGACCGCGGAACCATCGCCTAGATCCATTTCGCGTTGCACCAATCCTTTTCCGAAGGAACGGCGACCTACAATGGTCCCTATATCGTTGTCCTGCAATGCCCCAGCAATGATTTCACTGGCCGAGGCGGATCGTTCATTGATTAAAACGTAGACAGGTTTGTCTTCAAAATCCCCTTTTTTGGTAGCATAGGCTTTTTTGATCCGTCCTTTTTTGTTCTTGGTAAAGAGAATCAGTTTGTCATCTGACAAAAACTCATCTGCCAATTTTTCGGCAATGCCCAAATAGCCCCCGGGATTGTCCCTAAGGTCCAATGTCAATTTTTCCGCTCCCCTCAGTTTTAATTTTCGAAGGGCATCCTTGAACTCCTCAAAAGTGGATTCGGCAAAACGGTTGATCTTGATGTAGCCCATATCCTTGGTAAGCATATAATAGGCATCCACACTCCGGATCGGAACGCGGTCGCGGACCACGGGGACATCCATCATTTTGTTCTCGGTCTTTCTGAAAACCTTCAATTTGACCTTGGTGCCTATTTTACCCTTAAGGGTGGATACCACGTCATCGTTGGCGATTCTTCTGCCAAAAAGTGTGTCATTGTCGGCCATAAGAATCCTGTCTCCAGGCTTAATGCCACTGATGTAACTGGGCCCATTTTTGATAGTTCTTATAACCGTGATCGTATCGTTGTACATGTAAAAACTTACCCCGATACCAGCGAAGTCGCCTTTCATGCTTTCAGCAACATCCTTCATTTCATCCTTTGGAATATATACTGAGTGCGGATCCAGTTTTCCCAAAATATTGTTCACGGTAACATCCACGATGCTATCTGTGTCCACATCGTCCACATATTCATAGTCGATATAGTCAATAAGCCGATTGAGTTTGTCCTTTTTGGAATTGGTGGAAAAGAGTTTCTCGGGGGAATCGTTAAAATGAAGTTTCCCTCCTATAAATATGCCGATGGCCACCGCGAAAGCAAGTAGGGCAGGCCAAATATATCCTTTGATCTTTTTCATATAGCAATATGGTTTTAAACCATTTCTTCCAACACGGGCATATGGACGATTTCAACTCCTGCCCGTTCCAGAAACTTTATTCCAGAGTCGTCTTTGTACGCACTCTGGTATACCACACGTTTTATGCCAGCTTGGTGAACAAGCTTGCTGCACTCCCTACATGGCGATAGGGTAATATACAAGGTAGCACCCTCACAGGATTGGGTGGAAGAAGCAACTTTTAAGATAGCATTCGCTTCTGCGTGGAGCACATACCACTTGGTGTATCCCTCATCATCCTCACAAAAGTTCTCAAATCCAGTTGGCGTTCCGTTGTAGCCATCGGATATGATCATTCTATCCTTGACGATGATAGCCCCCACCTGCCTTCTTTTACAATACGAAAGTTTGCCCCATTCTTGGGCCATCCGCAAGTAAGCTTTATCGTATTTTTCCTGTTTGCTCGCCTTCATAAATGCAAAAACACTGATAATTAAATAAATATACCTGCTTTGAGAGACCCTTACAACCTTATTCGATAAATTTTAACGGAAGGGCCTACATTGGGAACGTAGCAATGAGCAAGGGTATTGTAATGGCGATGATCAAAATTGAGGCGGCCGCAATAAAAATGGGACGTTTTACCTTCAATAAGTTCAAAACCACATAAGCAATGCTCAAAACCACTAAGATGACGGTCACCTGAGATAACTCTATTCCTGTTGCAAAACCCAATAAAGGCGTGATTTTATCCTCCTCTTCGGCCATCAACATCTTAAAATAATTGGAAAAGCCGAATCCGTGAATCAATCCAAAGAATGCAGTGGCCAAAACATGGAGAAAAATACCAACATCCAATGCCTCCTTGTACACATAGGCAAAATTAAACAGGGCCGTGAGCAAAATGGTCACAGGAATCAAAAACTCAATCAATCCAACATCCACCGTGGCAACCTCGTAAACCGATAAGGCCAGGGAAGTACAGTGCGCAATGGTAAAAATAGTGGCCAAAAGCAGCACACGCTTCCAATGCTTGAAAGTAAACGGAACCGCCAAGGCCGATAGAAACAAAATATGGTCGTAGGCCCCAAAGTCCAATACGTGATCAAGTCCCAGTTTGATGTAGAATAAAAACTCTTGCATAATTTATTGATTTAAGATAAACCTCTTTCTTTTTGAATGGTCTCGTATGCTTTCTGTACCTCTTTGAATTTTTCCTCGGCCCCATTTCTGATAGCTTCATTTTCAGTGACCACTCGATCGGGGTGGTATTTTTTGGCCATTTTCCTGTAGGCCTTTTTTACCTCTTCGTCAGTAGCGGTCTTCTCGATTTCCAAAATCTTGTACGAGTTGTCCGTGGATTTGATGAACATCGCCATGATACTTTCGAAATCGTGTTGATTCACTCGAAAATACCCCGCAATCTCCCGTAGTTTTTGAATTTCCGCCTTGCTTACCTGCCCATCCGATTGCGCAATACCGAACAAAAAGTGAAGCATTTGCAAACGCACCTCATAACGGGTACGTTGTACCATAAAATTACAGATGCGCTGCGTGGATATCTCCCGCTTTTTTATAACATCATTGAACGTCCTAAAAATAGCATTTGCCTTTTCCTTACCATAAGTGCTCAAAAAATATTGTCGCACATAATCCAGCTCCCTTTGGTTCACATGCCCATCCGCTTTGATAATAATGGAGCAAAGGGATAGCAAGTTCAACTCAAAATCGGCCGGGGACACCGATTGCCGGGTCACGTTTTCGAATACCGATCTTGATCGATTACCGGAACCTCCAAAATTATCTAAAAAGGTCCCCACGATAAACCCTAAAACCGCTCCGGGAAATCTAAATAAAAAATAACCGAGAAAAGCGGCTATCCACTTGATCATACTTCAAAAATTAAAGGGCAAATATAGGGGTTTGATAGGTAAACAAAGCTTTAAGCAATGTTAAGGGTAATGAAAAAACCCCAACAATACCCTATCTTTGTACCATAATCAAAAAGAAGTCTATGTATCCAGAAGAATTGGTAAAACCTATGCGCGAAGACTTGGCCGGTGCCGGGTTTGAAGAACTACATACAAGCGAAGCTGTTGAAAATGCTCTAAAAAAGGACGGAACCACCTTGGTAGTGGTAAACTCTGTCTGTGGCTGTGCAGCGGCAAATGCTAGGCCAGCTGCCAAATTGAGCCTACAAAACAGCAAAACCCCAAATAACTTGGTAACCGTTTTTGCAGGTGTGGACATGGAAGCTGTGGAAACTGCAAGAAACCACATGGTTCCCTTCCCTCCTTCTTCTCCAAGCATGGCCTTGTTCAAAGACGGGGAGTTGGTCCACATGATCGAAAGACACCATATTGAAGGTAGACCTGCAGAACTTATTGCTGAGAACTTGATGGAAGCCTACAACGAGTTTTGCTAAATCAAGCAAATTAAAATATCTAATACGCCACCCCTAAAGGGTGGTTTTTTTATTTTTACGGTAACACTTAAACATGTAAGCGTGCAAAAAATCATATCGTATCCACTGACCGTAATTTTCTTTTTGCTCTTTGGTTTGGTCCTGGTCATTTTCCACCCTATACAATGGATTTGCCTTAAAGTGTTCGGGTACAATGCACACAAAAAAAGTGTTTCCATCCTAAACTGGTTCATTATGCGATGTACCAATGTACTCGGAACACGGTACAGTTTCACGAACAAACAAAATATTCCGATCAACAGACCGCTCATCATCGTTACCAACCACCAAAGCATGTACGATATACCTCCAATAATTTGGTATATGCGCAAGTTCCACCCCAAGTTTGTGAGCAAAATCGAGTTGGGAAAGGGCATACCGAGTGTGTCTTTCAACCTAAGGCATGGCGGTTCCGCTCTGATTGACAGAAAAGACCCGAAACAATCCATCGCCGAGCTTCAAAAGTTGGCCAAATACATTGATGCAAACAACCGTAGTGCCGTTATTTTTCCGGAAGGTACCCGAAGCAGGGACGGAGTACCCAAACCGTTTAGGACCACGGGCCTTAAAGTGATGCTTAAAAATGCACCTTCCGCTTTGATCGTACCCATCAGTATTAACAATTCATGGAAGTTGTTACGTTATGGTAAATTTCCGATGGGGTTGGGGTCCCATGTTACATTTGAGGTACATCCACCCATGGAAAACAAGGGAAACGCTGATGAACTCATTGCCCAAATAGAAAACCAAATTGTTGCTGGGGTCAATACTAAGTAATGAAAGAATACCAATTGGTACAAAATACGATCGATTTTGTAAAGGAAAAACTCCAAAATGCGGAAGGTGGACATGATTGGTTCCATATTGAACGTGTTTTCAACACCTCCAACTTACTTCTGAATCACGAGGAGGGGAATACACTGGTAGTACAATTGGCTGCGCTGCTTCATGATATTGCTGACCCTAAATTTTATGATGGGGATGAAAGCGTGGGACCAAAAACAGCAAGAAACTTTCTTGTCTCCCAATCCGTGGATGAAAAGATCATCGAACATGTGGTAAGCATCATCAAGCACATGTCCTTTAAAAATAGTTTGGAAACGGAAGGAACAAAATTCACATCCAAGGAACTTCAAATTGTACAGGATGCCGACCGTTTGGATGCGATTGGAGCCATTGGTATTGCAAGAGCTTTCAACTACGGAGGTTTTAAAAACAGGGAACTACACAATCCGGATGTTCCGCCCAACCTCAACATGACCAAAGAGGAATACAAAAAATCCACAGCTCCCACCATCAATCATTTTTACGAAAAACTATTGTTGCTCAAGGATAAAATGAACACCAAAACCGGTAAAAAATTGGCGGAAGAACGCCATCAGTTTATGCTGGACTACCTCGATCAATTCTATAAAGAGTGGAACGGAGCTGAATAATCCCTAGGATTTCTCTGCCCCTTTTTTGTATCTTGGGAACTCACATAAAAATCAAACTAAACAAGATGCAAAGAAGAAAGTTCATCAAAAATACCGCAGCTGCTTCGGCTGCATTTTCCATTGTCCCGAGCCATGTGATGGGCAAAACCCATGTCCCTCCAAGTGATACCTTGTATGTGGCAGGTTTTGGTGTTGGTGGAAGAGGAAATGCCGTAATAAATGGCTTAAACGATACAGGGAAGGTAAAATTTGTGGCATTCTGCGACGTAGATGACCGTCGCGCCCAACAAACCTACGAGCAATTCCCCGATGTAAAACGGTTTAAGGATTTTAGAAAGGTTTTTGATGCACATTTAAACGATATCGATGCCATTGCCGTAGCGAGTCCAGATCATACACACGCTACCATCTCCCTACCCTTTATGCGAGAGAAAAAACACGCTTACGTGGAAAAACCATTGACCCACAATATTTATGAGGCCCGTTTGATGACCCAAGTGGCAAAAGAACAGGGAATCGTGACCCAAATGGGAAATCAGGGAGCTTCCAGCGATGGTAGTCGAATAGCCCGCGAATGGGTAGAATCCGGCATTATTGGAAAGGTTCATACCATAGATTGTTGGACCAACCGACCTGTATGGCCACAAGGTGTTCCCCTACCCACGAAAAAAGACAGAATTCCTAGAGGGTTGGATTGGGACCTTTGGTTGGGCCCTGCAAAAATGAGGGACTATAACGATGCCTATCTGCCATTTAAATGGAGAGGTTTCTGGGACTTCGGAACTGGAGCATTGGGAGATATGGGATGCCACATCATGGAAACACCTTTCAGTGTGCTTGATCTAGGATATCCCAAAGAAGCCGAAGCTAGTTGTACCACGGTCTGGGTAGATGATTTTGTTGAGGCCGATTACAGTCACTCCTGCCCCCCATCTTCCAAAATCCATTTGAAGTTTGAGCATGAAGAGCATGGTGATATCGCTTTAAACTGGTACGATGGTGGGATCAAGCCTGATCTTCCAGACGAATTGAAAGATGATGAAACTATTGGCGATTCCGGTGGAGGAAGTGTGATTTATGGCGATAAAGGTATTTTGGTATGCGATACGTATTCCAGAAATGCAAGATTGCTACCTTCCGAAATGATGGATCTATACAAATCCCCTGCTCCCAAATATGATAGAGTGCCCGGTGGAATCGATGGGCACTTTGCCAATTTTGTGGATGGTTGCCAAAACGGTACGCCTACCTCCTCCAACTTTGAAAAAGCGGGAAGACTGACAGAAACCGTACTTATGGGGAATTTGGCTGTCAAAGCATACCAATACAAAGAATTGCAGGAAGGCAAAACTCCACGGGATTGGAACCCTTACAACTCGCCTGGAAGAAGAAAACTGTTCTGGGATGGCGATAATATGAAAATTACCAATTACGAGAAAGCCAACGAATGGGTAACCCGTGATTACCGCGAAGGCTGGGAATTGAAATAAACAAAACACAAATATCAATGCTGAAAATGGCCCGTTTTGGGCCATTTTCTTTTTTGTCATTCTGAGCGAAGCGAAGAATCTTTTCAACGTTGTAGGGTTAGACACCAATTCCCCCAAATACATTTCCAAGCCAAGGGATTCTTCTATCATTGTGCTCCCTCAGAATGACAAATGCTGGAAAAGTTGAAAATCATATCAAAAATTATCCAGAATCAACAAAGAAACAACCCAATACGTAATACCTGAACTACCAAATCATTGTCCAATTGAGGCTAGAACAATTTCATCTGCCCATCCTTGTATTGCCCATGAAGTTCCATGTTCAGGCTTGGAAAACTTTTATCACTAAAGTATCGTTTCCTGGCAATTTGAGCCATTTCGTGTATTTGTTCGGCTATTTTTCCTTCTCCCCTCGTCCTTGTGCCAAACCTACTATCATTTACTGTTCCCCCGTGGCAATCCTGAATCTGGTGCAGTACTTTTTCCGCCCTTTCAGGCATGGTTTTTTTAATCCAGTCCGAAAAGATTTGTCCTATGGCCCCATTGAGTCGTACCACGGTCAGCCCAAAAGAGAGAGCTCCATGGTCGGCCACGGTCTTGGCCAACGGCAACAATTCGTGGGAGTTTATTCCTGGTATCATGGGGGCCAACATTGCATTTACAGGAATACTGTTTTCGGATAATACCTGGATTGTTTTCAGTCTTTTTTTGATGGATGCCGTTCTGGGTTCCAGCGTTCGTCTTGTTTTTTCTGACAAAGAAGTGACCGATATGTTGACACCGACCAATTGATGCTTGTTCAGTTCCTTCAAAATGTCCAAATCACGCAACACCAATGCATTTTTTGTAATGATGCCCACTGGATGTCGGTATTTTAAAAATACTTCGAGGCATTTTCGGGTTATCTCAAACTTTTGTTCTGCGGGCTGGTAACAATCCGTGTTTCCCGATAATACAATGGTCCGTGCCTTCCATTTTTTTTGCCTGATTTTCGCCTCCAAAAGTTCTGGAGCTGATTTTTTGACCAATATCCGTCGTTCAAAATCCAAGCCTGCGCTATAGCCCCAATATTCGTGGGTGTTTCTTGCATAGCAATAAATGCATCCATGCTCGCACCCTTGGTAGGGATTCATGGAATAGCCCATTCCCACATCTGGACTGTCCACTTTGTTGACGATGGTCTTAGGAAAAATGGGGATGTACTGTGTTTTGTTGCTTTCCGCTTCTTCTCCTTCCAATCTACAGAATTCCAAAAAATCATCACGCATTTCAAACTGGTGCTGCAAAAATCGATTGCTGGTGTTTTTCTGCGCTCCTCTTCCCTTTAAAAATTTTCTGGATGACATATATTGGATTTATTCCAAATATATGGATTATTTCCTTTAACTAAATATGGTTGTATAGATGATTAGCTGCAAAAGGACTGATGCGAATAGCACAAATCAGCGTAGAAATCCCTGGTCATTTCGAACCGAACAACGGAAGTGCAAGACGTCTGAAGCATCTAAGAGATTTCTCGTCGCAAGCCCACTCGAAATGACAACGCCAACCTGTTATTCTGAATGTAGTGAAGCATCATTTCAACGTTGTAGGGTTAACACGAGTTTCACGGATTTCCTCAAATCTTTTACTTCAACCATTATTAATATGGTTGCTGAGCGTGGTCGAAGCGCAACACTGAAATAAAAAAGCCGAGCTTACGCCCGGCTTTTTCCATCTTTGGTCAGGTGCCCCAAGGGGAAATATCCTTTACTATTCCAAACCAAAATAGGCTGCCACAGCATGGTAATCATTGACGTCCACCCCAGCAGCTTTGAGTTCGCTTAACACATTTTCTTGGGGGCTCTTTAAATTTAGATTTAATACCTGGGTTCCTTTCTCAATAGCTACAATCATCAAAGATTCTAATTCACCCTCTGGGACAAAATATGAGCTGTCATCCGCTTTATTAAAAAATCCAATTGTCACATCTGCATTATTTTGGCCAGCCTTAAATTGAAGTGTTGTAAATTGAAGGTTGCCTCGGTAATTACCGGGAACAAAATTATATAAGGAAAACTGATCATCCTTTATATAAAAAAGAAATGCATAGTCCTGTGGATTGGAAACTACATCAAGGATATCAAAATTTATGGTGTTGCCTGAAAACCCTTGGAGATTCAATACATAATAAAAAACATTGGCGTTACCATCCTGCCCGTCTGCCCCATCTTGTCCATCAACTCCATCTTGCCCATCTACACCATCTTGTCCGTCAGCTCCATCTTGTCCATCCACTCCTTGGCAGTCCAAACTATCATAGTTGCCATCCTCGTTGACGTCTTCTTTCTCGTCGCCAATTCCATTCCCGTTCAAATCCCAACAGCTAACGCCATCAGCGCCATCGGCCCCGTTGACACCATCTACCCCATCAAGCCCCGGAATTCCGTCAACACCATCCGTTCCATCCTCTCCAGAACAGGATACCAACATTGCTCCCATGCACATTACGGCCATAACCGTTATTCTAATTGTTTTCATATTATTATGGTTTTATGTTATCATCAAAATCCTAATGTATAAAAGTGCCATGACAGTTTCGGGGCCCAATTGACCTATACTAACTATGGATTGACGGATACAGGAAATGAATTGATGAGCTCAAGGAGTAGAAAGTATATTACCTTGCTTTTTCATTGTTCTTGCATTCTGAACAAAAGTGAAGGACCTCTTCAACGTTGTAAGGTTAGACATGAATTTCACGGATTTCCTGAATCTTTTACTTCTGCCATAATTCCGTGTGGTTGCTGAGCGTGGTCGAAGTGCAACATGGAAATAAAAAAGCCGAGCTTACGCCCGGCTTTCTCCGTCTTTGGTCAGGTGCCCCAAGGGGGAAATATCCTTTACTATTCCAAACCAAAATAAGCTGCCACAGCATAATAGTCACTGGTGTCTATTCCAGCATCTTTTAGTTCACTTATTACGCTTTCTTGTGCACTTTTGTTTCCTTGACTACTAAATTCAATAGACACTACTCTAAATTGTGTAAATGTTCCTTGTGGGACATCCCATGCTGAATCATCAGAAGTATTGTAAAAAAACACATTAACATCCGCATTATTTTCATTGGCATACACCCTAGAATATCTAGTATTATTCCCAAGTGGACCAGGAACAGAGTACCATAGATCATCAAAACCATTGTTGACCTCCAAATAATACAGAAAAGCATAGGAATTCATCTCCTCTTGGGATAATCCTAAGTTTACTGTAAAATCAGTTCCTGCAAAATCGGTAATCAGAAAATCAATCTTTTCTACATTCGCATTGCCATTTTGACCATTTTGGCCACTGGCACCTTGACAATCCAAGGCATCTACAACTCCATCCAAATTGATGTCCTCATTGTTTTCGTCTACCGTAATGTCACCAACACCGTTACCATTCAAGTCCCAACAGCTAATGCCATCAGCACCATCGGCACCATCATTGCCATCAGCACCGTCTACGCCATTTATTCCATCCGTGCCATCTTCACCGGGAATTCCTTGTTCCCCATCAGATCCAGAGCAGGAAGCCAATGTAATTGCCATTGCCAAGATGGCCATGCTAAATAATTTCAAATTTTTCATAAATTTTTGTTTTAATTAGGGTTATTAATGGCTCAAAAATAAGGTGGGCAAATGAGGTAATTCGACCCTAATTAACGTAGAGGTGCTGCCACTTGATGAATACCCTATTTGAATTGATAGCAAAAATAATTTGTAGGAATATTCTTTCTTTTTGTTGTTTAAATCAAGAGTGGAAAAGAGTGTCAAATAGAATTATCGTCGCAAGCTCACTCGAAATGACATTACATTTTTTATCATTCCATGCGGATATAGAACGTAGCAGAATCAAGACGTAAAATCCTTTGTAGTGTATGTTGCTTCGATTCCGCTCAGCAACCCGATATTCACTTATGAATTTGATATTCGAAATAACTTCTACATGCAATCAAACAATGAACAAAAAAACTGGTCATTTTGAACCGACCAACGGGAGTGTGGGAACTCTATAAGTATGTTATGGGTTTCGTCAGTCGCTATTCCATCAGAATGACAAGCATTGCTCAATGAGCGATAAACAGTTCACAACAATCAATTGTCCAACGTCTTGACTCTTGCCCCTTGATGCCTCCAAAATGGTTCTCGACCACCCTTTCGACTGCGCTCAGGGTAACAGCTCGAACTGACACATATACCAATCCAACAACATACAATGTACCGTAATCAATAAAGCAGAGTCACGGCTCTTGATTCTTTTTCTTATTTAAAGTCGACCTTTACCAGCTGTTTTCTACTTCCGTGTTTGGCATAGAAAAGCATTTTATCGTCAGCCTCATCTTTAAGGGGTTTGGAGACCATCAATGGTAATCTGGCTTCTTGTTGGTCAATTACTTTTTCATAATCCATTGCCCCATTTTCATCCAAGGAAATCATGAACACATTTCGGTTTCTACTGAATCCTTGCTTAAATATCAAGCGTTCGTTGTTGATCAACTGTGGCTGTTCGGAGGAAGTGCAGATAAAAAAGTAGGTGTTTCCATTTTTGCAGTACGAACTGTAGGATGCATAGGCGCCATCTCCTCGTGTAACTTCGGTCTTATTGATGTTTCTTGCCCATTTCAAATCGCCGTTAATGCCAAGTTTAACGCTGACGATATCATTATAATGATATCGTTCGACCTTTAGAGCATCTCCTGCACCAGTAACTTCCATTCCTGATGTAACAAAATATTCCTCTGCATTGAACAAAATATCTTTATCATCGGTAACCTCAACTCCTTTAAACACCAAATTTTTGATGTCCTTATCTTCTTCACGGCCAAATTTATCGTCCATGAACTGTTGTGAAAACCCATTGTACTTTTGTGCCTCAATATCCATGGTATTGGGGTTTACATCAAAATAGGCGACCCCATTGTACCGATTATCCTTTCTATCCGCATAAAAACCCACACAGACCAGTTTGTCCTGAACCAAGACTGGATACAATGCTTCGGGATACTTGCCCGGGTCCACAAAAGACTGTGATTTGTTTCCGTTTTGGGATACCTTGATCAGCTCGTACTGGAACTTTCTTTCATCCACACGAAAACGTCTCTTTTTAAAATAGGCCTTCCCCACAATGTATGCTGTTTGCAGGTCAGATGAGAATGCAACATTTTCAAAGGCATAGTTTTTCTCCTCGATTTCATCGGAAAAATCGTATTCAAATTTTTTATTGAGGGCAGTATCGAACATGTGGATCATGTGCTTGTTGCTCTTTCCTCTTTTGTGATGCGTACTGATCACAAACCCTTTTTTTTCTTCATCAAAAAGGATGGCAGTCGTAAATCCACGAGAAAAATCACGGTTATAGTAATTCTTGCCTACGGGATCCCTTACCTCTTCGGAAGCAATGGAAAGCAGTTTTTTCTCCTTGAAGTCAAAATCGATAATTGGGCTGGTATGCACCCAATACTCATATTCTTGTTTATTGGGGTTGTAATTTAGGAACAAGAGGTTCAATTGACCGTTCTTTAGAAACCCTTTAACAAAGTCCAGCCCCCTGAGTTTGTAATTGTATTCGGAAACCAGTTCCAGATCACTATTGTATTTTTCTATAAGGTAACCTTTGGGTTTAAGTACCAACCCCTGGTAATAGGCCCGTACCAAAACGTAGCCCCCGGAATCGTCCTCATCGATGGCAACTAGATTGGAATAGCGGTACCTATCGCGGTATTTTTCTCCAAAATCGTAGGAAACGGGCATTTTTTGGCTGTTCACGGCCATGCCCATGAGCACAAAGCTAAATAGAAGAAGTAGGTTTTTTTTCATGATCTGGCTTGGTTAGGCCAATGGTCATGATCCAGGGAAATCTGCTTTGCGTTTTTCCAAAAATGAGGAGGTGCCTTCTTTAAAGTCGTCCGTACCAAAGCAACTGCCAAAAGCATCAATCTCCACCGAATAGCCATCAGCGTCATACTTAAAACCAGCATTTACCGCTTTTATTGCGTATTTTATGGCCACAGTGGAATTATTCGATATCCTGCTCGCTATTTTCATGCAAAATGGCAACAATTCTTCGGAGGATACTACGTGGTTTACCAATCCATACCCAAAAGCCTTGTCTGAATCGATCATACCAGCAGTCATGATCATTTCCATGGCACGGCCCTTGCCCACCAATTGTGGCAAACGTTGTGTGCCGCCATATCCCGGGATGACACCCAAGGATACTTCGGGCAAACCCATTCGGGCATTGCTACTGGCCACTCTAAAATGGCAGGCCATGGCCAATTCCAAACCTCCGCCAAGGGCAAAACCATTAATGGCCGCAATAACGGGAGTGGACAGGTCTTCCACAAAATCGAACAGGTTCTGCTGACCCGCAGCCGCCAACTGACGGCCTTCTTTTACCGAAAAATCGGCAAATTCTGAAATATCGGCGCCGGCAACAAAGGCTTTTTCCCCTTTTCCGGTAATGATGATCACTTTGGTTTCCTCATCCTCATCCAACTCCTTGAATGCCACATGAAGTTCCTCTATGGTTCTTTTGTTGAGCGCATTGAGCTTTTTGGGTCGGTTTATGGTTATGGTGGCCAAATTGTTCTCTTCTTCAATGTAGATGTTCTCGAAATCCATGTATACTGATGTTTGAGACGGTATCTTAATTGTCCGCCATTGTTTTTTTCTGTTCCTTGGGGAATTGAATGCAAAAAACCGTCCCCTTTCCTACTTGGGAAGTAAAGTTAATGGTTCCGCCGTAGTTTTCCACAATGTTCTTTACCATTCCCAATCCGAGTCCCGTTCCGCTGGACTTGGTAGTGAATTTAGGTTCAAAAATCCGATTCTTATATTCGTCGGCAATGCCCGTTCCATTGTCGGCAATGGAAATTTTCACTTGATCGCCCACCGTTGCAACACTGACCAGAATCCTTGGGGATTCCACATCGGGTACCGCCTGAATGGCATTTTTAACCAAATTGGTAATGACGCGAATCAGTTGTGTACGATCCAGTTTGGCCACGATTTCCTCTTCATCGGCAATAAAATGGATGTAATCCTCCTGGAAAATCTCCAATGCCAATCTTACCACTTTGACCACGTTCAAGGTCTCATTTTGTTGTGCGGGCATATCCGCAAAACTGGAGAAGGCCGTGGCAATATTGCTCATAGTGTCTATCTGTTGGATCAAAGTCTTGGAGAACTCCCTTACTTTATCCTGGATGTCAGGGTCGTTGGGGTCGAACTTACGCTCAAAACTCTGTACCGAAAGCCGCAAAGGTGTCAACGGGTTTTTGATTTCGTGTGCCACCTGTTTGGCCATCTCACGCCATGCCTGTTCCCTTTCACTACGGGCCAATTTCACGGCACTTTCCTCCAGTTCATCGATCATACGGTTGTACGAATCCACTAATTTACCGATCTCCTCCCCAGGGCTCTCCAAATAAATTTTCTCATTCTGACGGGTCAAGTTGGTCCTATTGATCTTGTCCGATATGGTCTGGAGGGACCTTGTAATGTATTTTGAGATGAAATATGCCAGAATAATGGCAATGATCAACATCAACACATATACCATCCCCAACCTGAAGAGGAACTCCTTCAATTCCATATTATTGAAAGTGTTGTCCTCAAAATAGGGAAGGTTCATAATCCCAATGGGCTTGAACTTGAGATCGTGGATATAGGTATAGGTGGACTGATAATTATCTCCTGCCGCCCTTTTTTCCTCAACAAAACGTGTCTCCCCACTTTCCCTCAAAAAATTCAGCACTTCAGCATCCAAACAAGTGGCAATGGCATTGGATTCAAACGTGGGTCGAGAGCTTTTTATCAAATTGCCCTCAAGGTCATAAATATTGAAATTGACATTTTGAATATTGGCTATCTCATAAATTTCCTCACTGAAGATCAAATGAAGGTTTTCGGTGCTTATGGGATAGGTGGTCTCCTTGAGTGTGTAATTGATGCTTTTCATCAATTGCTCTTCCTTTCGCTCCAACCTCTCGTTGTGGTAATCGTTTCCTTGCTCCTTGTATTGGTAGACCGTTACCCCTGCAATCAGGACAGATGCCAGTACCACCAAGGTAATCATGGCAACGAATATGCGTGATCGTAAGGAAAGTTTTCTTAACAAGCTCACTTGATTTAACGCTAAATTTAAGCAATTATCAAGCCAAACAAGAGGCAAATGCAAGAGACAAGTTCAAATCCAAATGAAAAGTGTGCCCGTATTTTCCCTGATTATTGGACTTGTGCTTGGTTTTGAGTTTATTAAGCATTGGGGTTCCTATCACGCACCTTTTTGTACCATCGAATGCCCAACATCAACAAAATCATCAGGACAAACATGCCCACAATGCCGTAAATCCAATTGAAAGCACTTTTGAGGACCACCAAGAATACCACCGCAAATAGGATAATGGTGGCCACCTCGTTCCACATCCGCATAAACTTTGAAGTGTACCTTACCTCATCGCACTGCAATTGCTTAAAAATCTGATGGCATTTGAAATGATACCCAAAAAGCAACAGTACAAAGACCAGCTTTACATGCATCCAAGGTTGTTGCAACCATCCGGGCATCAAAATCAACAGCCAAATAGCTGTCAGCGTGCACAAAATCGCTGATGGCCAAGTGATGATGTACCACAATCGTTTCGTCATCAACTTTAGTTGATCGGAGAGGATTTCCTTATCGGGAGATGGTTTCTGCCAAGCCTCGATATGGTAAATAAAGAGTCTAGGGATATAGAATAAACCTGCAAACCAGGTTACCACAAATATCAGGTGCAATGATTTTATGTACGGGTACAGCAATTGCTCGGTTTTTACGTGTTACATCCAAATGGCAACAATACCATTCGCTAAAAGTTCGGCATTAAAATTACGTATTTCTGCATTGACTGCGCTTTCGTATCCAGTACTATTCTTCAATGCTCAAATAATCCAATTTAAGTTGGTTGAACTCTTCGTTGAATGCTGAAACCTCCTTGTCCACCAAACTATCGAATGCACTCAATTGTGCATTTATTTTCCTGGACATTTCATTTTTAACCGCAATATCCTGATCGGTCGGCGGGAAATCATCAATGGAAACCAAGCTGTTCAGATGCGCCAACTTGTTGGTCAACTTAATCGGGAAGTTCAATGGGTCTTGACCGCTTCTGTTTTTGGTCTGATACAATTCCTTCTCAATGGACCGAAATTCCTTCTTCATCTTTTTGGCCTTCTCCACCAAAGCTTTTGTAGTTTCATCATCCTTGTACTTTTTGATGAATTCATCCAACTTGCCATTGACAGCCCTTATTTTTTTGATGGACTGGTGTGCCCTGTCCACTGTTTCGTTTACTTCGGTAATGAAATCGTATTGCTTCTGCATATCTGCCACGGAAACCTCGGCCCTTGGATCGGGAAGAATGGTAAACTCCTCGGTTTGGTCGCTTCCGTTAACATTCAAACTGACCTTGTAGGTTCCCGGTACGGCTTTAGGACCGCTCAGATTGGCCCACCAAAGAATCATGCCCTTTAATCTTTCGGCTCTTTTTCCGCGAGTGTTCCACACATAAGTGTTGCCTCCTTTTTTGACTTCCAGTTTTTTGTCCTTATCCTTGGCATAAGTACTGTAGGTTGCCAAAGTATCCCCGTTCATTTTGGTATAGGTCAAGGCTATGCTGTCCTTTTCGGTGAAATCTTTCAGATAAAAATGGGTTATGACCCCGTTGGCCAAGTTTTTACCTTCCGTTTTTGACGGCCTACTGGCTGCTCTACCCTTGGTTCTGTAACTATCCCTCGGTTTGTACAAAATGGCATCCGCTGATTTCTTGGCATCATCCAATTGGTGCAATACGGTAAGATCATCGATTACCCAAACACTTCTACCCTGTGTGGCCACGATCAAGTTATCATCTTTAATGGCCAAATCGGTAATGGGCACTATCGGCAAGTTCAACTGAAACTTCTCCCAATGGACCCCATCATTGAAAGATATGTACATTCCTGTCTCGGTCCCTGCATAGAGCAAACCTTTTCTTTTCGGATCTTCCCTTACCACACGGGTAAAGTGTTCATCTTCGATTCCGCTGGTAATTTTAGTCCACGATTTTCCATAATCAGTGGTTTTGTACAGGTATGGAGAAAAATCTCCCAACTTATAGCGAGTAGCTGCAATGTAGCAGGTTCCTTCATCAAAAGCTGAGGGTTCTATACTGTTGATCATGTTCCACTCAGGTATGTTCGGAGGGGTTACATTTTCCCAAGTCTGACCCCCATCCTTTGTCACATGGATAAGTCCGTCATCGCTACCTACCCAAAGTAATCCTTCTTTCAAGGGACTTTCATTGGCCGCGAAAATGGTACAGTAATATTCCACACTGGTATTATCCTGTGTAATGGGCCCTCCACTGGACACCAATTTATCGGGGTCGTTGCGGGTAAGGTCACTACTCAATAATTCCCAACTTTGACCCTCGTTGGTGGTCATGTGCACATGGTTTGAGAACGTGTACAATTTATTGGGGTCGTGCTTGCTGAACATTATGGGGAAATTCCACTGGAAACGGTACTTCATCCCCTCGGCGCCATAACCCATAGGGTTATCTGGCCAAACGTTGACTGCCCTAGTGGTTTTATTGGCGTGGTTCACACGGGTCAATAATCCACCATAACTACCTCCGTACACGATATCATCATTGGTTGGGTCCACCGCAATATGTGCCGACTCGCCTCCCGCAGTGGACTCCCAATCATCCTCTCCTATGGAACCATCATCACTTCTATAATTGATTCTCAGGGTAGAATTATCTTGCTGGGCCACATAAATACGGTACGGGAAAGCATTATCCGTGGTTACCCTATAAAATTGGGCAGTGGGTTGGTTGTTCATGGTACTCCACGTTTCCCCTCCATCGTAGGTTACTTGTGCTCCACCATCATCGGCCATGACCATACGATTGGAGTCCTCCGGCGCAATCCATAGATCGTGATGGTCCCCGTGAGGAGCATTATCGGATGTAAAGGTTTTTCCTCCATCGGTACTTTTGTGGTAACGAACATTCAGAACATATACCACATCCTCATCGTTGGTGTCAGCATAGACCCTTGTGTAATACCAAGCACGTTGTCTCAAGTTTCTATCACTATTGACCAAGGACCATGTTTTACCTGCATCTTCCGAACGGTACAAACCTCCTTTGTCCTTGTTTTCGACCATGGCCCAAATCCTATTGCTGTTTTGAGGCGAAACAGCCACACCGATTATCCCCAAAGTATCGGTTGCGAAGCCTTTATTTTTGGAAATCTCCGTCCACGTTTCTCCGCTATCGGTACTTTTCCAAAGCGCAGAACCTTCGCCACCACTACTTAAACTATAGGGTGTACGTTGTATTCTCCATGTGGAAGCATATAGAATCCTTGGGTTGTTTGGGTCAAAGGTCAAATCAACAGCTCCAGCCATATCGTTGGCATAAAGCACTTTTTTCCATGTCTCACCACCATCGGTACTTTTATAGACCCCTCTTTCAGTAGTAGGTTTATACAAATTTCCCATTACTGCTGCATACACAATGTTGTAGTCCTTGGGATGGATTCGCATTCGGGAAATGTGACGGCTTTTATCCAAGCCCAACGATTTCCAGGTTTTTCCCGCATCCTCGGTTTTCCAAACACCATAGCCTGACGAAACATTACCACGAACCGTCTGTTCACCTCCTCCTACGTAAATCACATTATGGTCGCTTTGTGCCACCTCCACAGCTCCGATACTTCCTCCAAAATACCCATCTGAGATATTTTCCCAACTACGGCCGCCATCTTCAGTTCTCCAAACACCACCACCTGTGGCGCCAGAATAATACAGGTTCGGTTCTCCGGGCACCCCGGTAACGGTTCCGGAACGGCCACCACGAAATGGACCGATCAATCGATACTCCAAACTTGAATAAAGCTCTTCGGAATATTCAGGTACGCTTTGTTTTTTGTTTCTGCGCTGAGAGTGAATTGGGCTTACGGACAACGATACGGCAAGAAGGATCAAACCTATCTTGAAAAAGCAAGTCTTCATTTTTAAAGTGTTGAGTTAGTCGTCCTTAAAAGTAGTGAAAAAAGGCACAAAAAAAGTTGTCCAATATTTTGTACTTTAACCCATCGGATAAAACTCAAAAACTAAACCATGCTCAAATTTTTTAAGCTCGCTATCTTGATTTTGGCCATAGCAGCTTGTAAAGACCAATCAAACAAAAAAGAAGAAACCACAACTGCCGAGCCCAAAAAAAACCAATCCGAATGGACTTACCTTTTTGATGGCACCAGTTTGGAAGGATGGCGCGGTTATAACATGGATTCCCTCCCTCCAGGATGGACCATAAAAGACAATGTCCTCACTTTTGACACTGAGCTGGGGCTGGAACAAAATTACACAGGCGGAAGAGATATCATTTATGGGGCTGAGGAGTTCGATAATTTTGAACTCTATGTGGAATGGAAAGTACCAGAAGGGGCCAACAGTGGAATTTTTTATCATGTGAAAGAAGGTTATGACGGTCCTCCCGTAGTGGCACCCGAATATCAAATCATCGATGATGAGAACTACGCCGACATCCACGATTTGACAGCTTACAACTCACAGTTTGGGGCCGAGCACCCGGAATTGCTTCAGGATTGGCAGAAAACAGGTGCCGATTATGCCATGCATACCGCGGATGAATCACAAAAGCAATTGAATCCGGTCGGCGAATGGAACTCCTCAAAAATCGTCTTTACCCCCGAAAAGGTGGAGCACTGGCTCAACGGCAAAAAATTATTGGAATTCGTGCCATGGTCAGACAATTGGAAGGCCAAAAAGAATTCAGGGAAATGGGACAGTGCCCCTGATTACGGAAAATTTAAAACAGGCTACATTGCTCTGCAAGATCATGCGAGCCCGATTTGGTTCAGAAACATAAAAATTAAAAAACTATAACCTCCAGACCATGAACAAAAGAGAATTTATCAAGAAAAGTAGTGTGGGAGCACTCGGAATTATGTTTGCCCCTTCCATTTTAAAAGCAGGATTCCCAAAGGACAAACTTAGAACGGCCCACATTGGGGTCGGAAATATGGGAATGGAGGATCTAAAGGCTGTTTCGTCACACGGAGCCGTGGAAGTCGTTGCACTCTGTGATGTGGATGCCATCAACCTATCAGCAGCGCATAAAATGCATCCAGGGGCTCGTATCTTTTTTGATTACCGAGCCATGTTGGAAGAAATGGGGGACGAAATCGATGCAGTCATTGTTTCCACGCCAGATCATACACATGCGCCTGCTTCCTTGATGGCGATGAACATGGACAAACCTGTGTACTGTCAAAAACCGTTGACCCACTACGTTTCCGAATCCAGGGAAATGAAAAAGTTGGCCGCCGAGAAGGGCTTGGTCACGCAAATGGGCATACAAGTGCATTCATTTTATGATTACAAATTGGCTACCCTTTTGATTCAATCCGGCATTATCGGAAAAGTACATACCGTACATGCATGGTCTCCCAAAAACTGGGGGTACGATGGCCCATTGCCCGAAGGCGAAGACGCTGTTCCAGACCAATTGGATTGGAACCTTTGGTTGGGAACATCCAAAAAACGTCCTTATAAAAAAGACATGTACCACCCCGGTAACTGGAGAAAATTGATGGATTACGGCTGTGGTACCTTGGGCGATATGGGCGTCCATATTTTCGATACTCCCTACAATGCATTGGAACTTGATGTCCCTAGAACCATTATGACGGAGTGTCGACCCACAAACGGATTTGGTTTCCCTGAAAAAAATACCGTCACTTATGAATTCCCCGGCACCAAATACACGGGCAAATCCCTAAAATGGATTTGGTATGATGGCCCTGGTGCGCCCGAAATGCATGAAGACCTTATGTTGCCAGGTATGCAAATGAAGAAGGACAAAAAGGCGAGCAAAAAAGATGAAAACAGCATTTCCTTGGATGCGGGCGTAGCCGGAGAAAATGAATTGCCGGAACAGGGCGCTATGTTCGTCGGCACCAAAGGACGTTTGCTCCTGCCCCACTTCATGCAATTGCCAAAGAAAATACGAAAAGGGAAATATGTGGATATTTCCGAAGAAATAGCCAAGGTTTCCGAAGAGCACAATTTGGGAGAACCCATTCGTAATTATGCAACGGAAGGTCCAAAACATTACCACCAATTCGTGGACGCTTGTCTTGGGAAGGATACTACAACCGCTCCTTTTGATTATGCAGCCAGGTTGACAGAAACCATTCTATTGGGTACCATCGCAGGACGTTTTCCCGGGGAAACCTTGCATTGGGATGCCGAGACTGCTAAGTTCAAAGAGGAGAAGGCCAATAAATATTTGGCTGGGGACTACCGTGATTTTTAACCATTTTCCATGTCATCCAACCAAGAGTATTGGCTAAGTGGCCCCATTCCCGATGTACCTGCATTGTTGCAACCAGCGGCCCATGCCTTGTTGCAATCGGTACGGGAGGTAAAACAATATCTATTGGGTTTTCCGGAAGAAAAGCTCTGGGAAAAACCATTTGGAAGGGCTTCGGTGGGGTTTCATTTAAGGCACATAACAGGCGTTTTAGATCGTATGCTGACTTATTCCGACAAGAAAGCATTGACTTCCGAACAATTTGACTTTTTGAAGAATGAAGGCAATGGAAAAAATGCTCCATCATCCAAAGCATTGATAACTGATTTTGAAACAAAGGTACATCAGGCCTTGGAGTATTTTAAAAATACGCCCGAAGCCATACTCGCAGAAGAACGTTTTGTGGGTCGAAAAAAGTTGCCCTCAACAGTCATAGGATTGCTTTTTCATGCTGCCGAGCATAGTCAACGCCATGTGGGCCAGTTGTTGGTTACAGCAAGTGCCTTAAAAGAATCAACGTAGCAATTTTTGCTTGAAATCATAACTATAGTAATCCATTACATTAAATCATGATCAAACCAACCTGCAACCTTCTTTATCTTTTCTTCTTATTCCCACTATTGATGCTATCACAAAATCGACTTAGAGACCATGGTGTTCAGATTGGCGTACTGCAACCAGGTAAATTCAATGCCATTACAGATGTCCCCGGAGTTCAAGTAGGGCATTTGACCCTGATCAAGGATGAAAATATCCGAACCGGGGTCACTTCGATCCTACCCCACTCTGGAAACATCTTTCAAGAGAAGGTGCCCGCAGCCATTTATGTTGGCAATGGTTTTGGAAAATTGACCGGGTACACTCAAGTAAAGGAACTGGGCAATTTGGAAACGCCTATCATCTTGACCAACACCTTGAGTGTTCCCACGGCGGCAAATGCACTTATCGGTTACACCCTCAATCAACCTGAAAATGAAAATGTCCGCTCTGTAAATGCGATGGTCGGCGAAACCAACGATGGCTACCTCAACGATATTCGAGGCCGTCATGTCACAGAAAAAGATGTGCTTCAAGCCATTGAAAACGTAACATCGGGCCCTGTTACTGAGGGTAATGTTGGAGCTGGAACGGGAACCATTTGTTTTGGTTTCAAAGGAGGTATTGGGACATCTTCCAGGGTTTTGCCTAAAAAATCGGGAGGTTATACCGTAGGCGTATTGGTACAGACCAATTTTGGAGGCGTTTTGCAAGTAGCCGGTGTGGAAGTCGGCAAAAAACTGGGACACTATTCCAACAGTTTTAAATATTCCCCCGATGGTTCCTGTATGATGGCCGTGCTTACCGATGCACCATTGGATGCCAGGAATCTGGAACGTTTGGCCAAGCGGGCCATGTTGGGACTTTCTCGTACAGGTGGCATTGCAAGCAATGGTAGTGGGGACTATGTCATCGCTGTTTCCACGGCTGAGGCGTGTCGAGTTCCTTATCAAAGTGATGACCCAATTCAAACCCATCCGACTTTGAGAAATGGGGCCATGACCCCTTTGTTCCTTGCTACCATCGAAGCCACAGAAGAGGCTATTCTGAATTCCCTTTTTGCAGGAGAAACCATGATTGGACGGGATGGACACAAAATCGAGGCACTTCCAAAGGAAAAAGTATTGGAAATGTTGAAAGAGGCAGGGAAAATCGACTAATCAAACACCAACTGTAACAATACAGTGTCATTTCACACTAATCTAACGGAAGTAATCTTCTTTTTTTATAAATTAAGCATCAGATAAACTAAAAACACTACCATGGATATTTTTGGGAAAATAAAGGAAAAACTCAGTAATGAATTTATCGACATTGTTGAGTGGCTCGACTACACTGACGACACTATCGCTTACCGCTTCGAACGGTATCAAAATGAAATAAAAAACGGTGCCAAACTAATTGTTCGCGAAGGGCAGACCGCCGTTTTTATCAACGAAGGGCAATTGGCTGATGTTTTTGAACCGGGCACTTATGACCTTACCACCCAGAACCTTCCCATCTTAGCTACTCTTAAGGGGTGGAAATATGGGTTTAACTCTCCCTTTAAGGCTGAAGTTTACTTTGTGAACACACACCTGTTTACCGATGAAAAATGGGGAACCAAAAGTCCCATCACATTAAGTGATGACCGCTTTGGACTTGTGGAAATAAGAGCGTTCGGGACATACGCCTTCAAAATTTCCGATGCAGGTAAGTTCATCAAAGACATTGTTGGGACAGACAGCAACTTTACCAACTTTGAAATCAACGAACACCTAAAAAGTTTGATTGCTACACGATTCACAAATACAGTTGGCCAAGCCAATTTGCCCATTGAGCTCTATGCTGCCAACACCACAGAACTTTCGGATACCTGCCGTGAAGTAATGTCGCCTGAGTTCGAAACTGTTGGGATATCCTTGGAGAAATTCTATATCGAGAACGTATCCATGCCAGAAGATCTTAAAAAGGAAATCTTCGAGTATAGCCGCATCGATAAACTTGACTTGGACAAATTGACCAAATTCAAAACAGCCAAAGCCATCGAAGCTGCCGCCCAGAACGAAGGCGGAACTGCTGGCGCCGGAATGGGTATGGGAATGGGATTTGTATTGGCCCAACAAATGGGGGGTATGATGGGTGGAACCCCTCAAACTGCTCCACAACAAGCGGCTCAACCTGTTGGCGGTGCAGTACCTCCCCCAATGCCTACCCAGACCATGTATTATTATGCCACGAATGGAACACAACATGGCCCGGTAACCTTCGAGCAAATGCAATCCTTGTTTGCTTCGCGAACCATCAACCGTGACAGTCTGGTTTGGAAACAGGGTATGTCCGCATGGGCGGCATTGAAAGAAGTGGAAGAATTGAAATCGTTCTTGGGAGGCAACACCCCACCGCCATTACCAGCGGAGTAATCATATTCACTGTCATTCTGAGCGTAGCGAAGAATCTATTCTTTTCATGATTGTGAGATACTTCACTTCGTTCAGTATGACCTTCAAAACAGTATACATCCTGTCATTCCTGTAAAAACAGGAATCCAAACACGATGAGATTTTCGCCTTTGCGGAAATGAAATTATGGAAGAGCAAACAATCCAAAAGACCGAACTCAAAAAAGCCTGTGCCAATTGTGGGGCAGAACTTAAATACAAGCCTGGCACCACTAGCATTAGTTGTGAATACTGTGGTCACCAAGAGACCATTGCCGTAGACGAAAATGGGTTCAAGGAATTGGAACTGTATCCTTTTCTTAAGGAAATGGGCGCACAAAAACACAGCGAGGAAATTTCCATGCTGCATTGCAAAAATTGCGGTGCCGACCAACATGTGGAAGAAAACTACAAGTCGCTCCATTGTGTATATTGTGGCCAACCTTTAGTGATAGAGGACGCCTATAAAGAAAATTGGATCTTACCCGGTGCGGTATTGCCTTTCCAAATTGATCAAAAGAAATCTTTTCTCATTTTTAAAAACTGGGTAAAGCGGTTGTGGTTTGCCCCGAACAACTTAAAAAAGGCTGCTCTGGATCCTCAATTTACCAAAGGACTGTATTTGCCCTACTGGACTTTTGATGCGCAACTATACGCCTCGTACATCGGTCAACGGGGCGAATATTATTACGAAACACGAAGGGTTCGCAATTCAAAGGGTAAAATGGTAACCCAACGAGTTAGGAAGACAAGATGGTATCCAGCATCGGGACAAGTTTCAGGCTTTGTGGACGATACATTGATCAAAGCTTCCCACCAAAAAGAAGGACGGATTCCGGGCAAAATCGCCTTCTGGGACTTACAAAAACTCCAGCCTTTCAGCAGTGGCTTTCTATCTGGTTTTGTCACGGAAAAATATACCATTCCATTACAGGACGGACACCTTCACTCCAAAGAAGTGGCCAGGGGGATAGCTGATACTTGGTGCCGACGAGACATAGGTGGGGACACGCAGCGCGTGACCAGTATGGACATGAAATTGAGCGAGGAGACCTTCAAGCATATCTTATTGCCCGTATATGTGAGTGCTTATCGATACAATGGCAAGGAATACAACTTTTTTATCAATGGGGAAAACGGGCAAATCTCTGGAAGTCGTCCATATAGTTTTTGGAAAATCTTCTTTACCGTAGTAGCTGTGCTTGCGGTAATTGCAGTGATTGTTTTTCTATCAAAAAAATAAAAGATTCTTACAGGTCTTCCAAACAACAACTTCAATTTATATGTCATACTGAGGAGTCGGAAAAGACGCCGAAGTATCTCTTACCCAGTCTAGAGATTCTTCATCCCGATAGCTATCGGGACCGATAACATCACTCAAACACCAAACAAACAGGATTGGGCAGTTTGGCCTCATTGAAAAAAGCCGAAACAATTGTAATGTAATCTACACATATTTTGTAAGTTAGGGTGTCTCTTCACACTAACCTCTTTTTATGAAAAAATTTTTTCTTCTAGCCATTTTGGTGTTTTCAATATTAATATGTTCTGCCCAAAAAGATTCTATTTCAATTCAAGAATTAACAATCATTCAACTTGAAGACGAGATTAATGACTTAAATAGAACATTACAAAACAGCAATGAGCATATAAAAGATCTTCTTATTGAAAATGAGAAATTGAGCAATTCCAATTTTGACAAAGTTGATAATAGACTTACCAATTTTATTTGGTTAATCTCTGTTGTGGGTAGTCTTGCAATAACTTTTTTAACCTTTTTTGGTTGGAAATATTTATCTAACTCCATAAGTAACTTCTTTACGGAAAGAGCACAAGAATTATCAGATGCTAAGTTGAATAAAATAGTTACCGAAAAATGGATACGGGAACAGGTTGAAAAAAAGTCAGAGCAACCTATAAAAAAAGCTATTGAAGCTTTACAGCTGGATTTTGTAAGTATTAGTGAGCAGTTGATAAATGATGAGAAATCTAAATGGGAAAAACATCACGAAATAGCAAAAAAATCAGCGGAAGAAATTCAAAAATTAAAAGATTCTTTAGGATTTGAAGAAAAGTCGGACAACGTAAGCAAAGAAAAAATAAAAGAAGCAGCTAATACCCCTAAAGAGACAAAAGATTTTAATTGGGAAGATTGGTATTGGCAAGGTAGAAATCAAACCGAAGAAAATGACATAAAAGGAGCAATAAACTCTTTTCTTAAAGCATTAGAAAAAGAACCTGGAAATTATTTAAATTATACTTGGCTTGGATATTTAAATATATTAAATGAAGAATATACCCAAGCTCTAAAATTTTTGGACATAGGTATTAAATTAGGAGCAAAACATGAGTCTGTTTGGAACAATCGGGGTTATTGTTATCTTAATTTAAAAAAATTCACAAATGCAATTGAAGATTTTAATAATGCATTAAAAATTAACCCTAACTATGCGAACTCATACTGTCATAGATCATATGCAAACTTTCAATTGGGAAATAACGAAACGGCATTAGCCGATGCAAATAAAGCTATAGAATTAAACTCCAATTATGGTAATGCCCACTACAATTTAGGTTTAATATTTGCAGCCTCAA
The DNA here is from genome assembly GCF_029193885.1 of Flagellimonas yonaguniensis. GTDB lineage: Bacteria > Bacteroidota > Bacteroidia > Flavobacteriales > Flavobacteriaceae > Flagellimonas > Flagellimonas yonaguniensis. The sequence goes on from NZ_JARFVB010000001.1 coordinate 164,865, forward strand.
ACAAAAATGATATGGCTTGCTTGTCATGGAAAAAAGCTCTAAAACTTGGTTTTGAAAAAGCTCAAGAAAAACTAAATGAATTTTGTAATTCAAAAGATTAATTTAAAAACACCAAACAAACAGGATTGGGCAGTTCGGTCTCATTCAAAAAAGATAGGGTTCCATTTTCCACATCCCTTTTAAAAACGCCAATATTACTCGTCTTTTTATTGGCGACCAACAAGAATTCGCCCGTAGGGTCCATGGAAAAGTTTCTGGGCCAATCCCCGTGAACCGATTCCCTTCCCACCAACTCCAATTGGCCCGAGTCTCCATCCACTGCAAAAATCACTATAGTGTTTTCCCCACGATTGGAACCATACAGAAATTTGCCATCTGGGGATAAATGAAGATCCGCACAAAAGCTTTCCCCTTCAAAATCAGCAGCCAAGGTTGGAACCACCTGAACTTCTTGGTAATTCCCATTCTCAACCCGTTCAAAAACGGAAATGGTACTGTTCAATTCATTGATGACGTATGACAATTGACCATTCTTACCAAAGGTAAAATGGCGTGGGCCCGCCCCATCTTCAAACGGTATTGAACTTTGTTCGGCAGGAACAAACTCCCCATCCTTTAGACTATATCGTTTGATCGCATCCAATCCCAAATCCGTAACCATGAGTCCGTCAGCATTGAACTGTGCCATGTGCGCATGGGATGTTTTCATGGAATCCAGCGGTTTATGGTCTATGATTTGTGGGTTTTCGGCTAGGGAACCATCATCATTCAGGGAAAAAATGGAAACATTGCCGCCCGTATAGTTGGCAACGGCCAAATGGCCATCTCCTGAAAGTGAAACATGGCAGGGGTGCACTCCTTGGGTTCCCATACTGTTTTGAAGCTCCAATACATCCTTGTTCAAACTGAAAGCGGTGACACCTCCTCCCAAGCTATCAAAATCAGACGTTTCCTGAACGGCATAGAGGTTCCTTTTGTCTTCCGAAATAGCCAAATAGGAGGGATTGGTCAATTTGGCGGCTAGTTTTTGATTGGAAAGCTCTCCAGTATTCGTATCAAAAGTGTAGGTGTAAATACCTTCACTATCGCCATCGGTATACGTTCCAACAAATAGGGTGTACATGGATTTTTCTTCTGGTTTTTCTGCACAGGCTATTACTAATACAGCAGCTATGCCCGCTAGGATAATTTTTTTCATGGATGTTTAGTTAGGCCACCCAAATTAATCATTCTAAATCAAAGAAAGTGATATTTACGACAGTTCGGACTTGATTTCCTTTTGAAGGAAAAAACCTGTGACAATCGTGGATAGCACATCCGCAATGCAAAATGAAAGCCACACCCCGATTTCCCCCATAAAATTGGGCAGAACCAAAATCAATGGGATAAAAAAGAATCCTTGACGGGTCAAGGTCAGCAACAAGGCGGGAATGGCTTTGCCAATGGCCTGAAAATAAGCGGCACCTATCAATTGTATGGCAATAATCGGAGTCGCGGCAAATACCAAGCGCATGGCCAAAGGTATGTGCTCCAGTACAAAGTTATTCGCTACCATCTCTTCAGAGGACAATCCCGGACGATCGCTCAAAAACAAGGAGGCTATTTCCGAAGGAAAAACCATCAGTACCACAAAGACAACGGTGGCGACCAAGGCCGCATATTTGATGGCAGTATAAATGGATTCCTTTACCCTATCGTACTTTACCGCTCCATAATTGTAGCCCGCTATGGGTAAAAATCCTTGTGTGACCCCAAAAACGGGGAACAGGGCAAACATCAACATTCTACCGATAATGGCATACACCGCCACCATGGCCTCCCCTCCCAAATTGAACAATATATTGTTCATCAACAAATATGTAGTGCTGGTCACCGCTTGTCGGGCCAAGGTCACGAATCCCAATGAACCGATTTCCCGAAGAATGGAACGGTCCAATCCAAAATGGGAAACATCAATCTTTAATTCCGAATTTTTGGACAGAAAAAAATAAAATACATAAAAGAAACAGAGCAAATAGCCCACCGTGGTGGCCCAAGCGGCTCCGTGCATGCCCCAATCAAACACATAGATAAAAATATAGTCCATGAGCAGGTTGCCTATGGAAGGTATGATCATAGCTACCATGGCAAATCTCGGTTTGCCTTCAGCACGAATCACGGAATTCCCCATCATACAGAGGGCCAAGAAAGGAACCCCGTACAAAATGATGGTATAGTAAATTTTTGCGGGTTCAAAAATGGAACCCTTGCCGCCAAAGGCTGGGATCAAACTGTCTACGTAGTAAAGCCCAAGGACCACCATGGTAATGGTAACCAATAAGGTCAAAGTGATCTGGTTCCCGAAGGTCTTGAGTGCCTTTTCGCGATTATTCGCCCCTAGCGCTCTTGATATGATACTGGAACCACCGATACCAATGGCCATTCCCAAGGCAGCGATAAAAAAGGAAACGGGAAGCACTACGTTGATTGCAGCAATGGCGATGGAACCTATCCAGTTCCCTACAAAAATGGAATCCACCAGAACGTTCAGGGACATGACCAAAATACCTATTGAAGCGGGTACGGCCTGTTTGACCAGTAATTTTCCAATGGGTTCTTCCCCAAGTTCATCAGAGGTGATTTTGGCCATGCCAACGGGTATTCTTAGGGTTTTCTATTAAAGTGAACGGTAAATCTAGTTCAAAGCTACAACGCATTCACCAAATTACCTTTGTTCTCTTTTAGTTTTTCGGCAATACTGTCCCAGAGCTCAATTCTATATTGAAGTGCCTGCTTGCTGTATTTCAACACATCGTCCCATTTTTGCTTATCGGAACCGCAAAGTGCCTTGATCATGCGCAATGCCAAGGGACCGTGCTCATCACCGTCCAATTCAATGTGCCTTTTGAGGTAGTATTCCAGTTTTTTGTAGTTACTCGGTCCATTTTCACCCGACTGCTCGATGATGCCCAGAAACATATCGGGAATCAGGTCTTCGCGACCAAAGGTAAAGGCAGCCGCGATCAGGTGGGGTTGTTGGCTGTTGATGACATCAAAAGTGAACTCAAGAAAATTCTTTTCGGCCTGATTGAGTTGGGCAGCTTCAATTTGGGTTGAAATGGTCTTTACATCAGTGAAAGATGAAATGATGGCTTCAACTTTTTGAGTATCTCCTTGTACTTCTTCCATGGCATCCAAGTACATTTCAAAATGACTTTTTGCTTTTCCATTTTCGTTGAAATCGCTCTCTTCTTCCAACACAATCTCATTGATGAAACGGGCCACAGAGGTATCGTTGGCCGGATGCCAAGGCAAGCCCACGCAAGTAAGGTGCTGCTGTAAGGCTTTTAAGAGCGACATAAAGTCCCAAACCGCGTAGACATGACTCTCCATAAAGATCTTAATGTCATCAACCGACTCCAATTGGGCGTACAGTGGGTGGTTCTTGAGTTGTTCGCGCAGGGGTTGAAGCTCTTGCTCCAAGTTTTCAATTTTCATAGCAATTCTTTTGTTCTCTTCTTTTTACGGAATTTATCGGATGTTGGTTTCGGGCAAAGCATCTTTTTCTTCCCATTCCTTGATCCATTTGGCCATAAGTTCGGCCCAATCGTCACGATCGTTCAAACATGGAATGTGGATGTAATCTCCACCTCCTGCTTCTTGGAACTGTTCTTTCCCTTCCATGGCGATTTCTTCCAACGTCTCCAAACAGTCACTGACAAATGCTGGGGTAATCACGGCCAATCTTTTGACACCTTCTTCTCCCAGTCTCTCAAATTCCTTATCCGTAAAGGGTTGTAACCAGGGGTCGCTTCCCAATCTGGATTGAAAAGAGGTACTTACCTTGTCCTCTGGCAAGTTCAGTTCTTTTTTTACCAGTTCGGTGGTATCATAGCATTGGTGTCTATAACAAGTGTGATGCGCAACGGAGTTGGTCTTGCAGCACTGCCCGTTCAACTGGCAATGGAACTTGGTCGGATCCGATTTTCTGATATGCCTTTCAGGAACTCCGTGATAGGAAAAAAGGACATGGTCGTAATCAAAACCCTTGAGACCTTCGGCAATACTGGCCGACAGTATCTTGATATAATCAGGGTTACTGTAAAATGCGGGCAATGTCGTTACCTGCATTTCGGGAAAATCCTGTTGCTGTACCTCAAGTGCCTTTACCACGACGGTTTCATAGGATGACATGGCATAATGCGGATACAAGGGAACCAAGAACACCTCATCAACTCCTTTCTTCTTTAATTCTTGCAGCCCTTCTTTAATGGACATGGAACCATATCGCATTCCGAGGGCTATGGGGAGGTCCGTATGTTTTTGCACTTTTCCCATGAATCTTTCGGAAAGTACGATCAACGGGGAGCCTTCTTCCCACCAAATTTTGGAATAGGCCTCAGCCGATTTTTTGGGGCGTGTGTTCAAGATGATTCCGCGAACGATGATGTTCCTTAAAACGGGATTCACATCGATGACGCGTTCATCCATCAAAAATTCATCCAAATACGGCTTTACGTCCTTTGCGGTAGGACTATCCGGCGAACCCAAATTGACCAATAAAACTCCTTTTTTCACGGCTTTTTTGTTTAGGCCGCTAAAATACAACACGAAGTGGACTTCACCTTTTGCATATCAAAATACTTTCTTATGATGAAATAATGTTTTTCGATTTTGTTTGACCGATTTTCCGTCCTTGGGCATTTCTGTCTTATTTTTGGGATATGGAGTCCTTTTACGACAATGTTTCCAAAGAATCCCTCATCTATCTAGGCATAGCTTTACTAGTTCTGATCGTTCTGTATTGGGGCACTTCGGTTTTGCTCAGGCGTTTGGGCAAAAATCCAAAATACCTCTTGCCCAAAAGTGCCTTTAAACGGTTGGCCACGCCACTGATATTGATTTTTGTTTCGGTCCTCCTTAGAATGAAGGCCCTGCGTGATATTTTGAATCTGGAGGATGCTGGTTTCTGGTTCAGAAAAGCGAGTACCGTTCTTTTCATTTTTTCCATGGCATGGGTAATGATCGCTTTGCTCAAGATCATTAAAAAAATTGTCATCAGCAATTATGACATTGGGGTTGAAGACAACTTAAAAGCCCGAAAGGTCTATACCCAATTTACCATACTGGAGCGTATTTTTATCTTCATCATCATTTTGCTTGGCGTAGGTTTTATATTGATGAGCTTTGAGGAGATCCGCGAAGTGGGCATTAGTATTTTTGCCTCTGCAGGTGTGGCGGGAATCATCATCGGCTTTTCTGCCCAGCAATTTATTGGCACTATCTTGGCGGGTATTCAAATTGCTATAGCCCAGCCCATTAAACTGGATGATGTTGTGATCGTGGAAGGCGAATGGGGTCGAATTGAGGAAATTACCCTGACCTACGTGGTGGTAAGCATTTGGGACAAAAGACGCTTGATCGTACCTACCCCTTATTTTATAAACCAACCTTTCCAGAACTGGACCAAGACCTCTTCGGAACTCATGGGAACCGTATTCTTATATGTGGACTACAATGTTCCTTTTGATAAAATACGGGAAGAGCAAACACGTATTTTGCAGCATACCGATCTCTGGGACGGAAAGGTGGATGTGGTCCAAGTTACGGACACTAAACCCAATTATGTGGAGATAAGAAGCTTGGTCAGTGCCAAGGATTCCCCTACGGCATGGGATTTACGGGTGCACGTCCGCGAAAAACTGATTGTATTTCTACAGGAAAATTACCCTGAGAGCGTTGCGAGAACCACCCGATTGACGGTTGAACGTAAAAATGAAATTAGTGATGAAGAATAAGATAGTAGCAGTTTTTTTGGTTTTGGCAACCTATACCTCTGCCCAACAAATCACATGTTCCCCAGAGGACAAATCCCTTTTTGAGGTCAAAATCGCCGATTTGGAACGCACAAAAGGCACCAGCTTGGGCGACACCATCGCCTTGGTAGGTCAATCCTTCCTGGGGACTCCTTATGTGGAAAAAACCCTTGAAGTTGGCGATACAGAAACCTTGGTCATTAACTTTGGTGGCTTGGACTGCACCACCTTTGTGGAAAATGTTTTGGCCTTTAGCTTGATGCTGCAAAACCAACAGAAGGATTTTGAAAATTTTACCGGAAACCTAGAAACCGTTCGGTATAGAAATGGGAATTTAAACGGATATCCATCTCGTTTGCACTACTTTACAGAATGGATTCGCAACAACGAGAAAAAAGGATTGGTAAAGGACATTACTTCCGAACTGGGTGGTGTGGAGCTGGAAAAACCCATTAATTTTATGGGCACGCACCGTAATTTATATCCTTTTTTGGCCAGCGATGAAAATTATGAGGCCATGCTCTCCGTGGAAAAAGAAATTGCCAAAGAAACACTTTGTTATTTGCCACAGGACCAAATTGAAAGCAAAGAACAACTCATCAAATCAGGGGATATTCTCGCCTTGGCGACTTCCATAAAAGGCTTGGATGTGACCCACACGGGAATCGCCATCCATCAACCTGACGGAAGGTTGCATTTATTACATGCTTCAAGCAAAAACGGCGAGGTCGAAATTTCCGAACTGCCCTTGTCGGATTACCTCAAAAATATCAAAAGTAATATTGGGATTATTGTCGCGAGGCCAACTTTACTCTCTTTTTAAACACCATTCAATGGCACCCAAAAGGTGTTGACGGAACATGGGTTCATCATAAGAATCCTTGGTATGGCCTCCTCCAGTGTAAAAAGCCCTTCCGCCATCAAACTCGTGATACCAAGCTATCGGGTGGTTGGAGCCGTTGGTTCCACCTTCGTAGCTGCTTTCATCCAAATTGAGCAAAACGGTTACATCTGGATTTAATTTTTTGTAATTGTACCATTCATCTGTTCTTGCCCAGGAGTCGTTCAGGTGTTCTGTGGACGGATGCGATTTGTCCATAACAGCAATGGTTGCTTTTCGGACATTGGGATCATTGGGGTGGGAATCAAAATAACCGCCTACCAATCTTCCATACCAAGCCCAGTCATATTCGGTGTCGGCAGCAGCGTGGACACCCAAGAAAGCCCCTCCTCCTTTAATGTAGGATTCGAATGCACTTTGCTGCGCGTTGTTCAAAACATCCATCGTCGTGTTCAAAAAAACAACGAGTTTGTAGTTGTTCAGGTTTTGGGCGGTAAAGTCTTCGCTGGATTCTGTTTGCAAAGCAACAAATCCATTTTGTCTGCCCAGTTCCCTCAAGGTCTGTACTCCTTTTTCAATGGATTTATGCCTCCAACCCTCTGTTTTGGTAAATACCATTACCAACTCGGGCATTTTTACATTTTCATTTTCCGATGTAGGTTCCTCTTGTGCAAAAGCACCAATTACAAAGCAAAAAACAAGTAGCAGGACAGTGAATCTCATAGTCATGATTTTATACGTTTGAAGTTAAATATTTTTTAGGTGTGGTGCCGAACTTCTTTTTAAAAGATGCTATAAAATGACTGGCTGTACTGTACCCCACTTTTAAACCGACTTCGTTGACATTGTGCTTCCCTGTTTCCAACATTTTACGGGCGTATTCCATTTTATAATCGAACAGAAATCCAAACACGGAATCCCCATAGATTTGTTTAAAACCCTCCTTTAATTTTTTCAGGCTCAGCCCCACTTCTTGTGATAGTTCGGCCAAGGTTGGTGGTTCGGCCATCCGGGAAATCATGATTTCTTTCGCCATTCGGATACGTCGTACATTATCTTCATCGGCCAAATAAGGACATTGCTCCAAATCGGCATCCTCCGTTTTGTTGAAATAGAGGGAAATCAGTTCATATACCTTTCCTTTGAGATACAGCTTTTTAATGGACGGATGCAAATTGTAGTTCATCAACTGGCTCAGAACCACTGCAGTTGCCGGAGATACCATTTCTTGAGAATAGTACTTTTTCTCCTTATTTTCCTCACTTAAGAATGGGATATAATCCGCTTCATCGGAGAACAAAGAGTGGAATTTCCTGATGGTCATTACCACCGAGAGCAACCAGGACCCATGTGAGACCACTAAATCGAGTGGTAAATCCTTTTGGGTATTATAAAGCAACAAAGAGTTTTCTTCGTTTACCTCCAAATAGTAATTGCCCTCATTAAAATTGAACTTTGACTTGCCCTTCAAACAAAAATGGAATTGAATGTAGGAACTATCAATATCCCTTTCTATAAGCTTTGGTTCTTTGGTATCGTTTTGGATTTTGAGGATGTAAATCCCGTCTTCGACCAAAATTTCATCATACGAACCGCTAGCGATATTTTTCATGCTGGTTTTCAATGTGATTCTGTTTTTCAATTAATTTAGAATCGCTCTAAATTACATTGTTCATTATCAAATTTATCAATAATACCAATGCTTTACGTCATTTTTTTCAAAAATAAACCATAAAATAACACCCGTGGTTATTTATAGTTCCGCTAGCGTTATTTTTTGACCTACAACCCTGTTATTTTTGTGCTACGATTTATATCCTTTATGAGGGACTACCATATTTCAAAACATAATTCCTTCTATGCCGTTGGGTTGAGTTACAAGAAGGCGGATGCAGAGGTTAGAGGAAAGTTCAGTCTGGATGTTCCTGCCATTGACCATATTTTGGGCAAGGCCAAGGAAATCGGAATTGATGGCTTGCTTGCCATTTCCACTTGCAACAGAACCGAACTTTACGGTTTTGCACAGCATCCTTACCAGCTTATCAAACTCCTTTGCGACGAGACCCACGGAACTGTTGAAGAATTTCAGGAAGTGGCCTACGTTTACAAAAACCATGATGCCATCTCGCATATGTTCAAAGTAGGCACTGGTCTCGATAGCCAAATATTAGGCGATTTTGAAATCATCAGCCAAATCAAGCAAGGGTTTTATCGTGCAAAGAAACACGATATGGCCAATCCATTCTTGGAACGGTTGTGCAATTCCGTGATTCAGGCCAGCAAGCGCATCAAAAATGAAACAGAATTGTCCTCGGGTGCCACATCGGTGGCATTTGCCTCGGTCAAATACATTCTTGACAATGTCGATGATATTTCCAACAAGAACATTTTATTGTTCGGAACGGGTAAAATTGGAAGGAACACCTGTGAAAACTTGGTAAAGCATTCCAACAATTCACACATAACGTTAATCAACAGAACACGGGAAAAAGCGGAGGATATTGCAGGTAAATTTCAATTGACCGTTAAGGATTATGGCGACCTTCAGACCGAAATCCGAAAAGCGGATATACTTGTGGTAGCCACTGGAGCACAATTGCCAACCGTTTCCAAAGCATTGATCTATCCTAAAAAACCATTATTGGTATTGGACCTGTCCGTGCCCAAAAATGTATCCGATGATGTGAAGGAACTGGATAATGTGACCTTGGTGCATTTGGATCAACTCTCCCAGATTACGGATGAGACCTTGGCCAAAAGAAAAGAATACGTTCCCAAAGCGGAAGCCATCATAGAAAAAGTAAAAAAGGATTTCCTAAAATGGCTGGAAACCCGCAAGTTTGCCCCTGTTATCAATGCACTTAAGGACAAACTGAATACGATGAAGACCGAGGAAATCGATTTTCAGACCAAAAAAAATGAAGGTTTCGACCAAATTCAAGCCGAAATCATCTCCGATAGGATCATTCAAAAAATCACCAAGCAGTTTGCCAACCACTTAAAGAGCAACGAAGTCGATACCGATGATAGTCTGGAACTGATCCAAAAAGTATTTCAGCTAGAACTACACTCCAAATGAGCAAAATAATCCGCATTGGAACCCGCGACAGCGAATTGGCGCTGTGGCAAGCCACCACCGTTCAACAAAAGCTGGAAGCACTCGGGTTCGACACCATTTTAGTACCGACCAAATCCATGGGGGACCAAGTGTTGGACAAGCCACTGTACGAGCTAGGAGTTACGGGAATATTTACCAAGACCTTGGACGTTGCTTTGCTCAAAGGGGACATTGATATTGCGGTACATTCCATGAAAGATGTGCCTACCCAATTACCCAAGGGAATTGTGCAAGTAGCCGTTTTGGAACGCGCCATTACCCATGATATATTGGTCCATAAAGGTGCTGGCTTTTTAAATTCTGATGGGCCGGCAACCATTGCTACGGGAAGTTTACGGCGAAAAGCCCAATGGTTGAACAAATACACCAATCACAAAGTGGTGGACCTTAGGGGAAATGTAAACACCCGTCTCCTAAAACTCATTGAAAATGATTGGCAAGGAGCCATTTTTGCCCAGGCAGGATTGGAACGCATCAAATTATTGCCCAAGGATGCCATTCAACTGGACTGGATGATTCCAGCTCCAGCGCAAGGTGCCATGCTCGTGGTGGCTAAAGAGGAAGATGATTATACCAATGAAGCTCTTGGCAAACTAAACCATCCCGAAACCGAATTGGCTACAACCATTGAGCGTGAATTTCTACGCACCCTGGAAGGTGGTTGCACTGCGCCAATAGGCGCCTTGGCCCAAATTAAGGACGAAACCGTGTGTTTTGAAGGCGTTGTTTTCTCTTTGGATGGTAAACAGAAAATCGATATTAAAAAACAAGTAAAGCTTTCCGATGCCAAAGGCCTTGGAAAAACCTGCGCCGAAGAAGTATTGCAAAAAGGAGGCGACAAATTGATGCAAGAGATCAGAAATGAAAACAGTACTGTCCACTAAAATGCTGAGTCCGTCCCAAAAAGAGCTATTTCTGAATTCTGGTTTGGGATTGGTGGAGTACGATGCCCTAAAAATTGAACTGTTGGATGTAAAAATCCCGTTCAATTACAGCAACTATATTTTTACCAGCAAAAATGGAGTAAAAGCATTTTTAAATCAGGCAAATGAATTGGATCTGTCCAAATACAATGCTTTTTGTGTTGGAGAAAAGACAAAATCCCTTTTGGAAGAAAATGGAGTAAAAGTGGTAGAAATGGCCGAAAATGCATCAGAATTGGCAGAAATCATTGCAAAAAACCATCAAAACGAGTCTTTCTTGTTTCTTTGTGGCAACAAAAGAAGGGATGAACTTCCTGATACTTTGGCAGAAAATAACGTTTGGTATAAAGAGCTGGAGGTGTACCGAACCCTTTTAAACCCAAAGGCGTTTCAAAGAGATTTTGATGGTATCCTGTTCTTTAGTCCTAGTGGTATTAGAAGTTATCTTTTGGAAAACACTTTAGGGAACAGCACATTGTTCTGTATTGGGGAAACCACGGCCAATGAAGCAAAAAAACATTCAAAAAATAGTATTGTAGCCAACAAACCGACCGTGGAAAACGTGTTGGTACAGGCGATAAAAGAAATGTTATTCCGCACTTGATGCGGAATCCAAAAGGAATTTAAAAAATTCCTGTATTCACAGGAATGACAAATTAAAATTTATGATAAAAAACGACTTGTTCCTAAAAGCATTAAAAGGCGAAACCGTTGAACGTCCTCCCGTATGGATGATGCGACAAGCAGGACGCTATTTGCCTGAGTTTATGGAACTCCGTAAAAAATACGATTTCTTTACCCGTTGCCAAACCCCAGAATTGGCTTCGGAAATTACCGTACAGCCCATTCGCCGATATGGTATGGATGCCGCTATTTTGTTCAGCGACATTTTGGTAATTCCACAAGCCATGGATATCGAGGTGCAGATGAAGCCCAATTTTGGTCCTTATTTGCCCAACCCTATTCGTTCGCAAGCGGATTTGGACAAAGTAATCGTGCCCGATATTCAGGACACGTTGGGTTATGTGATGGACGCGATAACCTTGACCAAGGAAAAATTGGATGGCGAAGTTCCCTTGATCGGGTTTGCAGGTTCTCCGTGGACACTCCTTTGTTATTGCGTGGAAGGACAAGGCAGCAAGAGTTTTGACAAGGCCAGAGGTTTTTGTTTTACCCAACCCAAGGTTGCTCACGAATTGCTTCAAAAAATAACGGATACCACTATTGCTTATCTAAAAGCCAAGGTTAAGGCTGGTGTGAATGCCGTACAGATTTTTGATTCCTGGGGCGGAATGCTTTCACCTCTAGATTACCAGGAATTTTCTTGGAAATACATTCAGCAAATCGTGGATGCATTAAAAGACGAAGCTCCAGTAATCGTTTTTGGAAAAGGATGTTGGTTTGCGTTGAAAGAGATGGCAAACTCGGGAGCTTCGGCCGTCGGGGTTGACTGGACGTGTTCTGCTCAAAACGCACGGTATTTAACAGGGGGCAATGTTACCCTTCAAGGCAACTTTGATCCAGCTCGCTTGCTTTCTCCACCCGAGAAAATCAAGGAAATGGTCACACAAATGATTCGTGATTTTGGTAAGGACAAATATATCGTGAACCTAGGCCACGGTATTTTACCCAATATTCCTGTGGAGAATGCCAAAGCATTTATAGATGCGGTAAAAGATTATAAGGAGTGAACCTTATTGCAATAGCAAAACGGGTCGATTTTAAAAATATACTGAAAGGTGTATTTGTTGGATTGAGCCGGCCCCACTTTATTTTGCCCACCATCAAGGCGACCAAGGATTGCATAGCCATATCGACCAAAAACTATGGCAAGCAGCACCATAAAAATGGTCCAGCGAATGCTTTCAGGCACGCATTATGGAATTATATGATTGCCAAAAGATGTTTTCCTTGGAACAGAGATGAAGAAACAGCTTTGGCTTGGGCAAAAAAAGTAACTGATTGGCACGAGGATTCATTTCCGAATAAAGAGCTGCCCAAGAAAATGGATTTGCACAACAATGAAGTGGGACGCTTCATCTTTGCCCAAAACACGGAAAAATCTGAGCAGGAAATCGTTGGACTATTGAAGAAAATGGCATTGAAATCCATCAAAATTAATGAAGACACAACACTTTCTGAATTTAAAAACCGAATGGTACATATTTTAGAACAATGAAAGATAAGTTTTACCAATACATTCAACAATTACAAGATACCATTACCTCCAAATTGGAAGAATTGGACGGAACTGCCAAGTTTCAACAAGATTTTTGGGAACGCGAAGAAGGTGGGGGCGGTAGAACCCGTGTTATCGAAAATGGTTCCGTTTTTGAAAAAGGCGGAGTAAACATTTCCAAAGTTCATGGACCTTTGCCAAAAAGTATGCAGAACTATTTTGGAGTGGAAGATGTTGATTTCTTTGCTTGTGGCCTCAGTTTAGTAATCCACCCCAAAAGTCCGATGGTTCCCACAGTGCACGCCAATTGGCGTTATTTTGAAATGTACGACAAGGAGGGCAACATTGTGGATCAATGGTTCGGAGGCGGGCAAGATCTTACCCCTTATTATTTGTTCGATGAGGATGCCACCCATTTTCATGCAGTTTGCAAAAAAGCCTGTGATACCCACAACCCAGCATTTTACCCTGTCTACAAAAAGAAATGTGACGAATATTTCTGGAATGCCCACCGGAACGAAGCTCGTGGCGTAGGTGGACTGTTCTTCGATTATTGCAAAGCAACCAAAGAAACCAGTATGGAAGATTGGTATAATTTTGTGACCGAGGTTGGGAATAGTTTTTTGGATGCCTACGCTCCCATCGTTGAAAAAAGAAAAGGCCTTCCCTATTCCCAAGAACAACGGGATTGGCAAGAAATCCGTCGAGGCCGTTACGTGGAATTCAATCTAGTACACGATAAGGGCACCCTTTTTGGACTTAAAACCAACGGGCGTATCGAAAGTATTTTGATGAGTCTTCCTCCCCACGTACAATGGCGATATGACCATCATCCCGAAAAAGGAAGCGAAGAAGAGAAACTGATAACAGTACTGCAGAGCCCTAAAAATTGGGTTTAATCCGTAGCTTTGTCCTCAAACCAAATCGATGAGACAGAAAATTTATCAAATAGATGCGTTCACCAACCAGACCTTTGGCGGAAATCCTGCTGCGGTCTGTATTTTGGATTCTTGGTTAAGTCCCGAACTGATGCAAAAAATTGCGCAGGAGAACAATCTTGCGGAAACCGCCTTTGCAGTAAAAAAAGACGGGCTTTATGAAATACGATGGTTTACTCCAGAAGTGGAAGTGGATCTTTGCGGGCACGCCACCCTGGCAACAGCCTTTGTTCTGTTCCATTTTTATGAGCTTGAAAAAGATACCGTTCAGTTTTATTCAAGCCGAAGTGGTCATCTAACCGTTGCGAAGGCCGATAATGGCTGGTTGACCATGGATTTCCCGACGGACAACTTGGTGGCAATTCAAAATATTGAAGAGCTGGACACTGCAATTGGGCAAACTCCAATAAAAACACTGAAAGGCAAAACCGATTATATGATGGTCTACAGCTCCCAGAAAGAAATTGAAGCCATTGAACCCAATCATCATTTATTGGCACAATTGGATGTTCGTGGGGTAATCGTAACCGCACTAGGGGATGAAGTGGATTTTGTTTCCCGCTTTTTTGCTCCTGCCTGTGGCATTCCAGAAGACCCTGTGACCGGTTCCGCCCACACCTCATTATCGCCTTATTGGAGCGAAGTATTGGATAAAACCAAAATGACAGCCAAACAGCTTTCCAAAAGAGGGGGTGATTTGGTCTGTGAATATTTGGGCGAGCGTGTTAAAATTTCAGGGAAAGCCGTGCTTTATCTCACAGGAGAAATTGATATTTAACATTAGCGATAAGTCTTAAGCAATAAGCTCTAAGCTATGGGAAACTATAAGAATTACAAGGTCTGGGAAAAATCACATCAACTTGTCTTTAAAATTTATGGGTTGACCAAGAATTTTCCAAAATCGGAACAGTACAATCTGATTTCCCAGATGAATAGAGCTTCTATCTCTATTCCAACAAATATTGCCGAAGGATGTGGTCGCGAAACTCAAAAAGAATTTATTCGATTTTTGTATATCGCTTCAGGATCTGCCCACGAATTGGATTATCTTTTACTTTTGGCCTCCGACTTGGGTTATATTGAATCGGAAATATCCAAAACCGTTATTTCAGAAATAGATGAGATCAAGAAAATACTAGCAGCATTGATCAACACCATAAAAACATCACTAAAAACTTAAAAGAAACGGCTTGAAGCTTAAGGCTTACAGCTTAAAACAAAAAACATGTATCCATTAATACGAAACAGAAGACTTCGCGCATCCGAATCCATCAGGAGATTGGTTCGGGAAACCACCTTGACCCCGGATGACTTTTTGGTGCCCCTATTTGTTACTGAAGGTAAAGGGGTAAAAAAAGAAATCCCTTCCATGCCCAATTATTATAACTTGAGTCTGGACCTGCTCGAAAAGGAGGTGAAAGAACTTTGGAAAATGGGACTTTGTTCCGTTTTGCTTTTTGCCAAAGTGGAAGACGAGTTGAAAGATAATAAAGGTACTGAAGCCTTGAATCCCGATGGTTTGATGCAACGTGCCATAAAAACCGTGAAAAATGCCTGTCCACAGATGTTGGTAATGACAGATGTTGCCATGGATCCCTTTTCATCTTATGGACACGATGGCATTGTCGCCGAAGGTCAAATCCTGAATGATGAATCTGCAGAGATATTGGCCGAAATGAGCGTATCCCACGCCAAGGCAGGTGCAGATTTCGTGGCGCCAAGCGATATGATGGACGGTAGAATCCTGACCATTCGCGAAGCCTTGGAAGATGAAGGATTCACCAATACAGGGATTATGGCCTATTCCGCTAAATATGCGAGTGCTTTTTACGGTCCGTTCCGAGATGCATTGGATTCCGCACCCGTTGATATCGCCAATGTACCAAAAGACAAGAAGACCTACCAAATGGATTATGCCAATCGGTATGAAGCTATCAAGGAAACCCAAATGGACATAGATGAAGGAGCCGATATCGTAATGGTAAAACCTGGATTGTGCTATTTGGACATTGTTCGGGAAATCAGGAACGATGTGGATGTTCCCGTTGCCGTATATCAGGTTTCTGGGGAATATGCCATGGTAAAAGCTGCTGCCGAAAAAGGTTGGTTGGACCACGATGCCGTAATGCTCGAGCAATTGACTGCCATTAAAAGAGCAGGTGCCGATATCATTGCCAGTTATTTTGCGAAGGATTTTGTAAGAAATATTTTATAATATTGTAAAAAACAGCAAATGACAGCGGTAATTGGAATTCTAAACAAAAATGCTATTGCTATCGCTGCGGATTCAGCAGTAACCGTGTCTGGAAGTAACGGCAGAAAGATTTATAATACAGCAAATAAAATTTTTACACTATCCAAATTTGAACCTGTTTCAATCATTGTTTACAGTTCCGCTAACTTTATCTCTACACCTTGGGAAATTATAATTAAAATTTACAGGAATGAACTTGGAAAGAAATCTTTCCCTCACTTAAAAGATTACTCAGAGGATTTTTTCCGGTTTCTCAAGGAAAAAAACTTTTTTGCCACTGAAGAAACCATTTCACATTATATAAAATCTTTGATTTTTTCAGCATTTGACATCATGAAACAGCACTCACTTGATGAATGTTTTGAGTCAGAAACTGATTTGATTTCTTTAACCCCCGAACAAAGAATTGAGTTATTTAGGAAAACTCTTATAAAGGTTATTGATGATGAAATTGAAGAAATGAAAGAAGAGGAGCAGTTAGCAGATTTTAAATCTTTAACAAAAAAAAGGTTCAGGGAAATCATCAAATCCGATGTTTATGAGATCATAGAGGAGGATTTCCCTGAATTTGACACACCAGAAATAAAAAAAATATTTATATCTATGCTTTTCTATTATTACAAAAGTAAATCCTTTCGAAGTCAATGGTCAGGACTAGTTTTTGCCGGATATGGAAAGGATGAAATATTTCCAAATGCAATTAGCACTAAAGTTTCAGATGTATTTGATGGAAAACTAAGGTTCCATACAGAGGGAATAGAGGAAATAGATGACGGAAACGACGGGTCTATTATGCCATTCGCACAAAGAGATGTAATTGACACTTTAATTACTGGTGTAAGTCCAGAAATCAATCAAACTTTATTTTCTACTTTCAATAAATTTTTAAGTGGTTATAATAATCATATAATTTCCATTTTAGAAAAAACTAATCCAGAACTATCAAAAAAATTACAAGAAATTGACATTGATAATATCTGCCAGCAATTGTTGCATGAAATTGATGAAGTCAAAGAAGTAAAGCATATACGACCAACGGTAAATACGGTTTCTATTCTTTCTAAAGAAGATTTAGCTGAAATGGCCGAAAGTTTGATATATTTGACCTATCTTAAAAGAAGAATCAGTTCAGACGAAGAATCAGTTGGTGGACCAGTTGATGTTGCATTGATTTCAAAAGGAGACGGTTTTATATGGATTAAGAGAAAGCATTATTTCGAAGAAAAATACAATCCTCAGTTCAATAAAAACTATTTCAACACATAAAAGAAAAAATGGTTCCAAAAAGTAAATCTAAGATTCAATATGACGTGCTCTCTTCCGCTTTTCTAAAAGAACTCTCAAAAAAGAAAAGTGCTAGTTCAAAGGAAAAGAGCCAAATAAACGTTGATACAGAATCAGACAAGATAGCAGAGATTATTGCTAAAAAGTTGTTAGACTCTGTCGAAAAAAAAGTTGGATTTTAAACTAGTTCAACAATTCTAATAATATATATTCAGAGGTCTCTTCAAAAGAGACCTTTTTATTTTCTTAGAACTAAAAAGTACTTTATGAGCCGTATTATTTTATCTCTTTTCTTTTTTGTTATCCTAACCAAAGTTGGTCTAGCCCAACGGGAGCTTATCCACGCCTACCCTTCCAAATTGGGGTTCGATGAGGACTTCATCAACCAAAAAGTGGATTCCATTATGGAGATGGGCATCGATAGTCTGGCATTCCCTGGAGCGCAACTCTTGGTCGCCAAGAACGACACCATAATTTTCCATAAAGCATACGGTTTCCATACCTACGATAGCATTCAGCCCGTAGCTTTGAACGATATGTACGACTTGGCCTCAGTCACCAAAATTTCCGGGCCGTTGCCAGCTTTGATTAAGTTGGTGGACGAAGGCAAACTTGACCTGGACAAACCCTTCAGTACTTATTGGAAACCTTGGAAAAAAAGAAAAGACAAAAAAGACCTGACACTCCGGGAAATTCTGGCGCATCAAGCAGGTTTGATTCCATACATCGTCTTTTTACAGAAAGTGCTTCGGAAAAATGGCAAGATCAAAAAGAGGTTTGTTCACCTTTCATCCAACAAAAGATTTCAAGGGCAAGTATACGATGGACTCTACATCAACAATCGTTTTGAACGGAAAATGAACCGGATCATCAACCGATCCAAAGTCTCGGGTGAAAAGAAATACAAATACTCTGGACTCACTTTTCTGATTTTCCCCAGTTTGATCGAGCAGCTCACAGGAACCGATTATCAAACCTATTTGGATGAAAATTTCTATCAACCTTTAGGTTGTCATACTCTTGGATATCTCCCCAAGGAAAACCATTATGTGAATGCCATTGTTCCCACCGAAGTGGATTCTCTTTTTAGAAAAACCTTGGTAAAGGGTTGGGTACACGACGAAAATGCATCACTTAAGGGAGGTGTTTCTGGCAATGCAGGTTTGTTCGGCACAGCGGATGACTTGGCCAAGTTGATGCTCTTTTATCAAAATTTTGGCAATGTGGATGGCCAACAGCTTATTTCAGCAAAGACCGTAAAAGAATTTACCGAAGTGCAATATCCCGAAAACGAAAACCGCCGGGGATTAGGGTTTGACAAACCCTTGCTTGACAACCCAGAACTTCCGTTAGAGGAAGCCTATCCTTCCCCTTTGGCGAGCCCCAAAAGTTTTGGACATTCCGGTTTTACAGGAACCTTTGTATGGGCGGACCCAGAAAAAAAGCTCACTTTTATTTTTCTATCCAACCGAGTGTATCCGTCAAGGGACCATCGACAACTTTATGGTTTGAATATTCGAACGGCACTACAAGATGTCTTTTATCAGGCGGAAGGGTTATAGCTTGACTAGGGTTTCCAAAGGTTAAGAAATAGAGAAATTTCCTTCAAAACATCCCATTGCTTTATATTATTCTTTACATTTAAATGTTCCCCTAGTCATTTTAATCTTAAAACCTTTTGGATATGGATTTGACCAAGGCAATTATCTCCTCGATTTTTTTCATAGGCTGTTTTACAATTACAGCCCAAAATATCAACGGGGTGGTTATTGATTCAGAAACAAAAAAACCGCTAAAGGGTGTCAATATTTATCTCAAAAACAGTTCTGTCGGAACCGAAAGCGATGATGATGGTAAATGGTTTTTGGAAAATACCATAACGAAAGGTCCAATTCTATTCACACACTTGGGATACCATACATCCAGTTATGATCTAAAAGAATTTCTCGACAAACAAAGGGACACTATTTTCCTTATCCCAAAAGAGGAGCAGTTGGATGAGGTCAAAGTTGCTGGCCGCAGAAAGATGCGCGACAAAATCAAGGTGGAAAAACTTGCCCCAATGCATTATGCACTGACAGGTTTTGGGAGCACCATAGTTGATGGAAAAATTTATGTGATCGGAGGGGACCAATCCATAAACAATGATGATTTTAGAAAAGGTTTCGAACAACTTAGCGAGATGGATCCATCGCAGTTTTCAGACCCAATGGTATTTGCAAAAATGGCTCTGTCCCAAAGCACTTCCTGGGAATCCTATTCAGATAAGCTTCAGATTTATAATATTTCAAAGGATAGTTGGATTAAATCAAACACCGAGTTTTCAAAAAGGGCATACCACAGTATCGTTCCACTTAATGGAAAAATATACGTGATTGGAGGTAAGACTATTTCCGATAACGGTCTGTTTGAATATTTGGCCAATACCATAGACGTCTACGATATTGCCAAGGACACGGTCCTTGTGGACTATGTGAATCCACATCAAGCATCTAGCCCTTTGGGCATTGCCTATGGCAATGATATCTTGTTGATCGGCGGTTCCACAAAAATGACCAAAAATGACAAAAAGACATTTACCAACAAAATGCACTTTTACAACGTCACTTCGGGAAACTGGTACGAACTCGACAATATGCCTGTAGGTCTTGAAACCGATGGTGCTCTTGTGAACAACAAACTATATATAGCGGTCAATGACAAAAATGATAGAAAAATTCTTCATCAATTTGACCTTATCAATGGAAAATGGAAAAAACTGGAAGAATTGGAACTTTCTTTCGAAAACGCAAAATTCACTCAAGGAAATGGAATCCTTTATATCTATCAAAAGGAAATACTTTTCACTTACGACCCTAAATATGGGGAGTTGAAAAAGTATTTTTTAAGTGTGGATGCTGAAAACCCCAACATCCATTATTACAAAAACCATATTTATATATTGGGCGGAAAACAATCAAGGGATTTCTCTGACAAGACATCCAATGAAGTTTTTCGTATTGACCTTAAGGAATTACAATATACGAGACCTGTATCGACCACTACCCTTTGATTTGGTTGACAGAAATTTTTAATTGTTCCTTTTACGCATAGCATTATATTTTCTTAATCGCTATCTTGCTGATTCAGAATCATTCTATGGGACTACTGATATTTTATGCCCTTATTTCCATTTTCTTTTCATTTCTATGCTCCATTTTGGAGGCGGTGCTATTGAGTATTACCCCCACCTTTATCAATGTGAAAAAGCAAGAGGGGAAAGATTATGCCGCCACATTGGAAACCCTTAAAAAGGACGTTGACAAGCCACTGATCGCCATCCTTACCTTGAACACCATCGCTCATACCGTTGGTGCCATTTTGGTAGGGGTACAGGCAAAAGTTGCCTATGCTGAACTATATGGGAGCACGGAACGGGCCATTTTTGGTTTTACCTTGACCGAAGACCTTATGGTGGGAATCGTTTCAACCTTGATGACGATATTGATCCTAGTAGCTTCAGAGATCATCCCCAAGACCATAGGTGCCACTTTTTGGAAGCAGTTGGCCAACTTTACCAGCAAAGCATTGAACATTATGGTATTCATCCTAAAATGGACGGGGCTGTTATGGCTATTACAACTGTTCACCAAACTTGTTGGTGCCAAAGGAGAACACGGAAGCGTATTGAGCCGTGAAGATTTTAGCGCTATGACGGAAATTGCTCACGAGGAAGGTGTATTCAAGGAATCGGAATCCAAGATGATCAAAAACCTGCTCTATTTTGATGAAATACTGGCACGGGATGTAATGACACCAAGAACCGTAATGAAAGTGGCTTCTGAAGATATGCCCATTAAAGAATTTTTTGAAAAAAACAGACCCTTGCGCTTTTCCAGAATTCCATTGTACAAGGACCGGATGGACAACATTACTGGTTTCTTTCTAAAAGACGAACTATTGGAAGCCATCATCAATAAAAAGGGGAACGAAACCTTGGCCACTATCCGAAGGGAGTTATTGGTAACCAACAGAAGTAAATCCATAAACGACCTTTTCAAAAAATTTGTTCAGAAAAGAGAACACATTTCTTTGGTTGTCGACGAGTATGGATCAGTAAGCGGGTTGGTCACTATGGAAGATGTGATCGAAACCTTGCTCGGGTTCGAGATCATGGATGAAAGTGACAACGTGGAAGACCTTCAAAAGCTGGCTAGAAAGAACTGGCATGCCCGAGCAAAGCGATTGGGAATTATTGAAGATGAAGATGAAGTAGAGTGATGGAAATAGCTTACATACAGACACCTATAGGAACTGCGGAATTAAAAGGCGATGAATCTGGCCTCTCCTCCATTACTGTATTGGACAACAAAAAACCAAACGGTACAATTCCTGTGGTCCTAAAAGAAGCCGTTGAGCAATTTCAAGAATATTTTAATGGAAACCGAACGGTATTTGACCTTAAATTGAATCCATCTGGTACCGATTTCCAGAAGAGGGTCTGGGATGCCCTTTTAAAAATACCTTTTGGAAAAACCATTTCTTATTTGGAACTTTCCAAACAACTCGGTGACGTAAAGGCCATTCGTGCAGTAGCCTCGGCCAATGGCAAAAATCCACTTTGGATTGTGGTTCCCTGTCATCGTGTAATAGGAACCAACGGAGACCTCACAGGATATGCAGGTGGACTGCATAGAAAAAAATGGTTATTGGAACACGAGAGTCCTGCAAAGCAGACGACTCTTTTTTAATTGGCTACCATGCTTTATAAACTTAACCTGGAGCATATCCTTTTTTTGGATATCGAGACCGTACCCCAACAACAACATTTCTCCGATTTGGATGAAACCACCCAGCTTTTATGGGAACAAAAAACGCAATACCAGCGCAAAGACGAATTCACGCCCAAAGAATTTTATGATCGTGCGGGCATTTGGGCAGAGTTCGGTAAAATTATCTGCATCTCCGTAGGCTATTTTAAAATGAAAGGGGATGTAAGAACCTTTCGGGTCACTTCCTTTTCTGGAGACGAAACCCACATCCTAAAACAGTTCAAACAACTGCTTCAAGATCATTTTAGCCACGTAAAGCACCTTTTGTGCGCCCACAATGGCAAGGAGTTCGATTTCTCCTATATCGCCCGAAGAATGATCATAAACGGTATCAATTTGCCCTACAAACTAGATCTTTTCGGAAAAAAACCATGGGAAGTCCCCCATTTGGATACGATGGAACTATGGAAGTTCGGCGATTATAAACATTACACTTCCTTGAAACTCTTGGCCCATGTGCTCGGAATCCCATCTCCCAAAGAAGATATGGATGGCAGCATGGTAAAGGATGTGTTCTACAAGGAAAAGGATATCGATAGAATCATTACCTATTGCGAACTGGATGTAGTGACCACCGCCCAAGTTTTCTTGCGATTGCGAAATGAGGAACTTCTGAACAACGATGAAATTAAAAAAGTGTGAATTCAGATATCAGTAGTCAGAGAATGGTCACTTAGCGGAGTCGAAGCGACACGACGCCTTACCTGGCATTTGATTAGATAAGCCCCTATTCCTGCCGTGTTTAAATTGAACCCAAAAGCTTTGATTCCGTTAAAAACCTTCCATTTTCCCGATTGTTTGTTGCAGATTACCGTTCAACAGCACACAAAAATAGAGTGACCGTTCTGTTGTCATTAATTTCGATGAGTGGTCATGTTCAACTTACTATATTGCTTATTGAACCGGCACCAATTCCACGGATAATCGAACTTTCTCTGAAGATGTCCGAAATCTGATGTCTTGGTTCTCGACTGCGCTCGAACTGACACTGAACAAATTGTAATTCTGAACATCCCGATAACTATTCGGGATGAAAAAACCATTGATTATCGAAAGATTGAAACATTGGCACGAATTACACGAATTGACCCGAACTCTCTCTTGTCATTCCTGCGAAAGCTGGAATCCACTTTAAAGCCCAATGGATTCCACATCAGAATGACATCAAGCATTAGTTTTTATAAAATTTCGTGCTCTTGATGCCTCCATAATCCTGAACCACCAATACATACAATCCGGAAGCTAGTGAGGATACATTGATTGAACCTTCGGTCTTACCCTTTTTAATGGTGTTTCCAGATGTGCTCACGATGGAGAATTCGGCATCTTTGGACAACTCAGCATTTACATTTAAATAATCAACAGCAGGATTTGGATAAACTGATATGTTCAGTTCCTGTGGCACGGACATCGGAGCATTTTGAATCAATACGGTTTCCGCTCCGTTGAACTCGAATTCAATGGTTTCCGAAAACTCCGATACTGCATTCTCGGTACAAATGGAACGCACACGGGCTTCGTACACTTTGCCTACTTCCAAGGCAGCAAGCTCAAAAGTGTTCTCCCAAATCAACTCGCTTTGCCAGCCATCCACATCAATACTTTTATACTGCACTTCGAACAAGGTTTCTTCAGCTTCTTCCCATGAAAGGACAGTGCTCTCACTTGATGTATTTTCCAAGCCCAAACCAGAAGGGGCTTCAATGGAACAATTGGAGATCTGGGCGCCGGAAACTATCAACGAAAAATCCTGAAATCCATTTTTCAAGCTACCCTTATGCGAAATGGTAATTGTATAGACCCCTCTTGCATTCTCTACCTCTACGCGCTCAAAGGGATCAACTTTGTTGTCGCCCTTGGTTGCAGCGTTATTCACTTTGGCGGGATTCAGTTTCCAAGGGAAATGGGTTTCATCATTCTTAGTGATTCTAATATCCAAATCATTCACCAAAGCAGCTTTTGTACTGTTAAGGTCTCCTCGGTTCACATATTCGGATTCCGGGTCCGTCCAAGAAATGGATGCCATCAAAGGTTCATTTTCCATGGCCATTACGGTAATGGAGTAGGTTTCCCCTTCGGATAATGCTTCTTCATTGACCAAAGTGGTATATTCCTTATTTTGAAGTACTTCTGCCGCAGATTTTGCATTCATCACACCCCAACCCATTTTATAATCAGGCCCTTTGGCATCCACATCATCGGCAGTATGAAGCGCAAGCCCCTTTAAGGTGGCCGCTTTCATATAAGAACCGAAGAGCTCTTCGTGATACTGTTGCAACAACAAAAGGGATCCCGTAACCCCGGGAGCGGCCATGGAAGTTCCAGCAGAAACCTGATAACTGCTATTGGTAGCAGAGCTAGTGGAAAGAATATCCCCTCCATCTCCGGCAAGGTCCGGTTTTACACGCCCATCATCCACTGGGCCAAAACTACTGTACCCGGCCACCGACGCTTTTATCAAATCCCCATTGCCATCAATCTCCGTAATGGCTCCGGCAATGGTCAATCCGTTTTTTGTGGTGGTAAAGCCCAATAACAAATCAAACCCATCAGCGGTTTTGCCAAAATTCGGGGCTTCGTTATCATAAGATTTCTGGGCATTACCTGCAGCGGTCACCATCAGATAGTAAGGTGCGTTGTACATGATCCTGTCCCAATCTTGGGTAACCTTGATATACGAACCAAAATACCAATCGGGTACCCTGTCGGACAATATCCCATAGGAATGGTTGCTCAACAAAAGTCCATTGGCCGCAGCTTCGGCAACTTCAATTTTATCTCTGCTCCAATCGTGGGTCAAGGCTTGGGCTCCATATGCAACACCTCTGGCATTGGGTTCCACACCAGCGGAAATAAGGTTTCCCGTAACCAAAGTGGCATGCAAGCTTACCTCGTCCCCATTATCAGCATTTTTAGCACGGGCATCAAACTCTTGATGGGAAGATAGCGCAACACCGGAATCCCAAACACCAACTTCCATGTTGGCTCCCGTTAAGCCTAAATTCAATAGCCCTTTATCATAAAGTGTATGCGCCCTTGAAGTTTGTGATGCAGGGTCGCTAAGTGTGGTATAGTACAGTGGTGTACCGTCTGTACCGATATCCTTTAATGCTATTTGGGCACCATTGTTCTTCTGCTCTGTAGCCTTAAGCCCCTTGGACTTTATCAAATTACCTATTTGTTTGAGTTTGGATTGGTGCTCCATTTCCATTTGGGAAATAAAAGTGGACATTTTCCCTTGATCGTAGGAAAAACGAATTCGGTCTTTTGCATTTTGGGACTGGGCATGGACGGAAATCGCTCCTAAAAGCGAAACTAAAATGGAGAAGATCACTCCCTTGGCCCCTAAAGGAAATCTGTAGTCCATAATTAAGTTTAGGTAAGATTTGGACTACGAATATATAATTAGATGTAGTATTTATCGATAAAATTCCTACTTTATTCGATGAAATACATAGTGTATTACCTCTTTCTGTTGTGAAAATCCACTTTTATGTGGTGTAACTTTTTTCGTACAATTAAGATTTGTTTTCATCCAAAACAATATAAACGGGAAAGTGGTCGCTATAGCCACCCAAATATTTACTCCCCGCAAAGGTTCTGAATGGATTTCCCTTGTATCTTCCTTTCCATTCTTTTAGAAAACGAGGTGAGAATATCTTGGCCTTTACAAAACTATGAGTACCTACCTCAAAGTTCAAAAAACTGTGGGAGAGCAATATTTGGTCAAACAAACTCCATTCCCCCCTATAATTGGCACTTCCGGATACAGGGGACAATAGTTTTTTCATGGGATTGATGAATCTTCCGGTCTCCATAATTGTTTTTATACTTTCCGAATTGGGGTCATCGTTGAAATCGCCCATAATGATGATATTCGAGTTGTTCCCTTGGATTATTTCAATTTTTTGAAGGATAGTTTCCGCAGCCTTGATACGTTTATAACTGGTTTCTTCGGCCCTCTCCCTTCGGGATGGCCAATGGTTTACAAAAACATGGATTTCTTCTTGATGCAACTTGCCGTGTACGTACAAGATATCACGGGTAAGGTCCCTGTCCCCATTGGTGTTCTGTACCAACAAGGGAATGGTCTCGGCATCCAGCACGGAGAAGTGCTGTTTATCATAGATCAGTGCCGTGTCAATGCCTCGTTCATCTGGTGAATCAAAATGAATCACATCATAATCAAAATCCCGTAGTTTTTTGGTCTCCAACAGGTTTTCGATCACACCCTTGTTCTCCACTTCGGCCATACCCACCAAAACCGGGGGATACTCACTATCCTCCAATCCTATTTTCGATATTGCCCTGGAGATTTTCTTGACCTTCTTCCAAAACTTTGATTTATTCCATCTTCTAAAGCCCTTGGGAGTAAAATCATCATCCAGCAAATATGGATCGTTCTTCGTATCAAAAAAATTTTCGAGATTATAAAAGGCTATCGTATACCTATTTCCCTTTTTCTGCAAGATATCTGTTTCTTTAATAGTTCAATAGAAATGCCAAAGTACAAAAACAGCTTCCAAAACATTGTGTAGATTTGTACTTTAAACCCATTTGATGTTAGAAAATAAGTCAATAAACTATGAGAAGGTGGTACTCATTGGTGTAATGAACCAATACCAGAACGAGGACAAGGTAAAGGAGTACTTGGATGAGCTTGAATTTTTGACATACACTGCCGGTGGCGAAGTTGAAGAAAAATTTGTGCAACGGATAGATGTGCCCAATCCCAAAACCTATATCGGTAGTGGGAAAATGGAAGAGGTACGCAAATATGTGAAGGAGAACGAAATCGGATCCGTTATTTTTGATGATGAACTCTCCCCTGCACAGCAGAACAATATTGAAAAGCTGCTACGCTGCAAAGTACTGGACAGGACCAGCCTTATTCTGGACATATTTGCCCAAAGGGCAAAGACGAGTTATGCAAGAACACAGGTGGAACTCGCCCAATACGAATACCTATTGCCCAGATTGACCGGTCTGTGGACCCACTTGGAAAGGCAGCGAGGGGGTATTGGAATGCGTGGCCCCGGTGAGACGGAAATTGAAACGGATAGACGTATTGTTCGTGACCGAATTGCTTTGCTCAAAAAGAAACTTGCCAAAATAGACCGTCAAATGGAAACCCAACGGGGCAATCGCGGCTCTTTGGTCCGTGTAGCTTTGGTCGGGTATACCAATGTGGGGAAATCCACTTTGATGAACGTCATCAGTAAGAGTGATGTATTTGCGGAAAACAAGCTTTTTGCCACCTTGGACACCACCGTACGAAAAGTGGTCTTGGGCAACCTTCCTTTTTTGTTGAGTGACACAGTAGGATTCATCAGGAAACTGCCCACCCAATTGGTGGAAAGTTTTAAAAGTACCTTGGACGAGGTTCGCGAAGCTGACCTATTGCTTCATGTAGTGGATATTTCACATCCCAATTTCGAAGAGCATATCGACTCGGTAAATAAAATCCTGGATGAAATCGAAAGCAAGGATAAACCTTGCATCATGGTCTTCAACAAAATAGATCAGTACATTCCGGAAACCATCGATGAGGACGACTTGGTAACAGAACGCACAAAAGCGCATTTCACATTGGAGGAGTGGAAAAAAACGTATTTCAACAAACTTGGGGACAAAGCGCTATTTATCTCTGCCTTGAACAAGGAAAACATTGACGAATTTAGAAAGCGTGTGTACGATGCCGTACGTGACATTCATGTAACCCGCTTTCCGTACAACAACTTTTTGTACCCAGAGCATTTGGATGAGTACTAGACCTTTCCAATTTCTTCGGTAAACTGCAAACACCTATTCCGTTCACAACATATTTGGACCAGTTCACAACAAAAGTTTAGGGAGTGACCACAGATGACCTACTTTCACACTGTTTTTAAGTCATTTTAGTGTCAAACGCAGATCTTATGGATCTTAACCTACTTAGACCATGGTCTTAAAAACACAGAAAAACATTTTTCACCCCACAAAAAAGCCCTCGATAATGAGGGCTTTTTTTGTAGACTTCATTCGCTTCTTAAAACTTATAGCTCAATCCCAAGGTCCAGTACGTTTGTAGTTCATTATCAATCGTATCGAACGTAGCATCAGGGTTTGGAGTTGGCGCATTGTTCACAATGTAGTTCAAGGTTTCCTGCTTGTTGTTCCGCAGCCCAAAATCGAATCCAACACCTATCATTTTCCATAAGGTATAGCTAAAAGAGTTGGTCCAGGTCCAGTTGCTCAAGTCACTGCTCTCATAACTCTGGAACATGGAAAGATTACTTTTAAAGCTAACGGAACCTATTTGCTTGGTATAATCTGCAACAATCTTAGCACCCAATGATGATTCAAAGATGGTATCTTCGCTACTGAACACGAAATTGTAGTTGAGCGGATGCATTACAACCACCAAATCTGGAATGGGCGTCCACGTAGCACCTACACCAAGATCAAGATAACCTGGATCGTTAAAGTTGCTCAATATAGTGGTTCGATATTCCGCCAAGGCTGAAATAGCAAACTTCTCGCTCAGTTTTCTACCATACAATGATGATATATTGAAAACATCTGTAGCTTGACGAAAGCTATCATCATCGGTTGGGTCATCTTTATCGTCCAGTTTGACCCAAGACAGGTTGAGATTGGCCGCATTTCTCCAGAAAAACTTTTCTTCTTGAAGATTGGCAAAAGCATTTACGGTAAATCCGATATTCCCTGATGAGTTGTTGGGTATTCCCTGTGCAAACCAGTTATTGAACTGGGATACACTCCCACCAATGGTTCCGAACGCACCGATTTTCCAACCTGGCAAAGCATCCAGTTTTGCTTGAAGCGCATCAACCCTTTTTTGAATGGCAGCAATGGAATCCTTTTTGGGGGCGATTTGTGCCTTGAGTTCTTCCCCGGTCTGTGCCATGGCTGACGATAGGGCAAAGAAAGCCATAGCGGCAAAAAGTAGTTTTTTCATAGTATGGAGTTTACTGTTTAGAACCGCAAAAGTAAGAAATGTCACGTCTTTTTATAATCGAACAAACAATTTAGAGCCCACAAGCGATAAATATTAAACATAACCACCCACCAGACCACTGCCTACTGACATACTGCCTACTGACCAGTCCATCTTTTACCAAAAAAATTCCCACGCCCCTCCGCTCAGCTCGAAATGACAATGATTATTGTTCATTAAAAATAGCCATCCGTCAACCCAAACGGGGCATCCGTCAGATCGTGCACCGAACTCTTCCCGAAAATCGGCACCTTGTACCATTCAATTTAAAAATTAAAGACTATGAATCTTAAAAAATTAGCCCTTTCGCTCTTTGCCGTGGCCGCTCTCTGGTCATGTTCCAAGGACGACGGGCCCAGTACGCCAACAACAAAAGCCCCGACCATAACAAGCTTTAGCCCCACATCGGGGCCCGTGGGCACCGTGGTCACCGTCAACGGGACCAATTTCAGCACCACCGCGGCCTCCAATACCGTGAAGATCGGCAACACCGCGGCGACAGTGGCATCGTCGCCAACGGCCACCAAGCTTACCATCACCGTGCCCGAGGGGGCCACCACCGGCAAGATAAGTGTTACCGTGGATGGTGATACCGCCACGAGCAGCAACGACTTTACTGTGGCCCAAACCGTGAACGAAGCTCCAACGGCAGAGGATAAACAACTGTTCACCGTGGCCGAGAACATCAGCGACACCGATGAAATAGGACTGGTGGCCGCCACCGACCCCGAAGGGGACGATCTGACCTTCAGCATCGCCACCAACGACAATGACCTGTTCGAGATAACGGCTACGGGATTGATCACTCTGGCCGATGGAAAGGCATTGGATTTTGAGACCGCCACCGAGCACAACATTACCGTGACTGTGAGCGACGGCACCAACCAGATACAGGCGGAAGTGACCATCCAAGTGACCAACGTGATCGAGAGCATGGCCGAAGACCCTGCCTCCTTTGTCACCACCTGGAACGCCGAAGCGGGAAAACAGGTAAGGATAGGCCTGGCAGAAGGTAACAATTTTGACTTTGACTTTACCGTGGACTGGGGCGATGGCACCGTGGAGGACATTACCATAGATGCGGGTCTCATTTCCCATATCTACGAAGCTGATGGCACCTATACCGTGGCCATACAGGGAAGCTTTCCTGGGTTGATCATGCAAGAAGAGCTTGGGGCCACACCTCTATTTTTGGCAAGTATAGAGCAATGGGGGAACATCCAATGGAAAACCATGTATTCCACATTTTATGCTTGTGCCAACATGGTCTATAACGCCACCGATGTGCCCGACCTCTCCAATGTAACGGATATGACCTCCATGTTTTCTTATGCCAGTTCTTTCAATGGGGATATTGGCAACTGGGACACCAGCAATGTAACGGATATGGGAGATTTGTTCTATGGGGCTACCTCTTTCAATGGGGACATCAGTGGTTGGGACACCAGTAATGTAACGGATATGGGCTATATGTTCCATGGGGTATCCTCTTTTAATGGGGACATCAGTGGCTGGGACACCAGCAATGTGACGGATATGAACCGCATGTTCTATGGGGCTAGCTCTTTCAATGGGGACATTAGCGGCTGGGACACCAGCAATGTGACAACTATGAGCAATATGTTCTACAACGCCGTGAATTTCAACCAGGATATATCCACTTGGGACACCAGCAATGTGACGAATATGTTCGGCATGTTCGGCGAGGCTGTAAGCTTTAACCAGGATATCTCCACTTGGGACACCAGCAATGTGACCGCTATGTATAAAATGTTCTTTAATGCAAGCTCCTTTGACCAAGATCTGGGGTCCTGGAATATAGGAAGCGTGCTGGGCGCAGGTATAGATGACATGTACCAAATGTTGAACAACAGTGGCATGTCCCCTCAAAGCCTGAACGCCACGCTCATTGGTTGGCACAATTTTGTACAACAGAACAATGGACCCAATAATATTGAACTGGGGCTCGAAGGGCTCACCGCCTGTGGGACGGATTCCTTCCAAGCTGCCTTTTCACTGGATGTGAATTACGGCTGGGACATCATTGGGGCAACCTTTGAGGAAACCTGCAATTGATCTTTTAATAAATTAAAATCCCAATATTTTACCACCGGAAGGCCATAATGTCTTTCGGTGGTTTTTTTATAACTAACTACCACCTATCATTTAACAGAACCATTACCTGGATTAGATTCTTCGCTTTGCCCAGAATGACAGTGACAAGACCTTCTGTCTTCAAAAAAACATTAAAGTCAATCCGAGAAATTCGTATCAACGCAGTTAACAATGACACCCACCGACCACTGCCTACTGCCTACTGCCTACTGCCTACTGCCTACTAAAACTACTTCTTTCTTTTAAAAATAGGCACCGAAGAACAGGCTTCGCCGTACATTACGCTTTTGGCTACTTGTTGAATTTTTGCCACAGCCATTATGTAAGCGTTTTCAGGAACAGGTTTATTGGAACACCCTTTTATGATTACAGGTTTATCGGTAAAATCGGTTACGTTCAATTGTTCCAAAATTGTCTGATAGAGAGCGGTTTCGAGATTATCCAAGTTTCCCTGTACCACTTTTTTGGCATACGGTTGCAGTTTGGAAGCAATCAGCATAAACGCCCAACCGGGTACTATGGCATCCGAAGAACATTGAAGCGCCACGTAAGCATCCTGATAAGTTGACCAATCATGCTCATCAACATAGGCACGAAACTCCTTTTCACGCAAGATAAAACCTTCATACAGCCAATCTTTGATGTCCAATACCTTCCGTTCCCCTTTTGGATAATAATCCTCTAGGTCGAAGGTCATCAATTTGCTTTGCGCTACTCTGTTTATGATTTCATCTTCCATCTTGTCATTCCCGCGAAGGCGGGAATCCATTTATATACTTTTAATATATGCAACGATGCTTCGACTCCTCTCAGCATCCGTGAAGTGAATTAACTAAAACACCCCTGAAGTCCCCTCAAGGGGACAATTTAAAGAAGTCCCAATTCCAGTTTCGCCTCTTCGCTCATGAGTTCTTGGGTCCACGGGGGATCAAAAGTGATTTCCACTTCCACATCCTTCAGCAGATCAATGGACTTTACTTTTTCCTCTACCTCCACGGGCAAAGTTTCGGCCACGGGACAATTGGGCGATGTAAGGGTCATTAAAATCTTTACTTCGTATTCCTCGTTCACAAATACATCGTAAATCAATCCCAACTCGTAAATATCCACGGGAATCTCCGGATCATAAATGGTCTTGAGCACCTTTACGATTTTTTCTCCCAGTTCTTGTGTATCTATGGTAGTTTCTTCGCTCATTGTTTCTATTTTAACTGTGTTTGATAAGCAACTGCATACAATTTCAATTGCTTGATCATGCTTACCAATCCATTGGCCCGTGTCGGTGATAAATGTTCCTTTAGACCAATTTCATCGATAAAGTCAACATCCGCATCAATAATATCCTGTGGTTTTTGGTTGCTAAAAGCCCTTACCAAAATTGCTATGATGCCCTTTGTGATAATGGCATCACTATCCGCGGTAAATACCAATTTGTCTCCATCAAGTTCGGCATGCACCCATACCTTGCTTTGGCAACCTTTTATCAGGTTGTCATCGGTTTTGTATTGTTCTTCTATCAACGGAAGTGATTTTCCAAGTTCTATCATGTACTCGTAGCGTTGCATCCAGTCGTCGAACATGGAGAATTCGTCTATTATATCTTCCTGTATTTCTTTTATGGTCATGCGATGGTTTTGTTCAAAAGTACAACTCGATGGGTTGCCATTCAAGTCTTTATGATAAAGATAACGGTTCTGCTATAGCAACATATTCCGTGCGCGTTTTACGCCCTCAACCAACTTGTCCACCTCTTCCTTGGTGTTATAAAAACTAAAACTGGCCCTTACTGTTCCCGGTATCTTGTAAAAATCCATAATGGGCTGGGCACAATGGTGTCCGGTTCTAACAGCAATGCCCAATTTGTCCACAATGGTTCCAATGTCGTAGGGGTGAACCCCTTCAATATTAAAGGATATCACTGAAGTTTTGTGCGCAGCGGTTCCGTAGATCTTTAAGCCATCAATGGCCAACAATTGCTCTGTGGCGTATTGCATCAGCTCATCCTCGTACTGGGCAATGGCCCCAAAACCGATACTGTTCATATAATCCAATGCTGCTCCAAAGGCAATGCCCCCACAAATATTGGGCGTTCCCGCTTCAAACTTATGGGGCAAATCGGCATAGGTGGTCTTTTCAAAGGTTACCTCGGCAATCATTTCGCCACCGCCTTGATAAGGTGGTAACTTTTTGAGCCACTCCTCCTTGCCATACAACATTCCAACCCCTGTTGGTCCACACATTTTATGGGCGGAAACGGTATAAAAATCCACGTCCAAGGCTTGCAAATCAGGTTTGACGTGCGCCGCGGCCTGTGCTCCATCAATCAATACGGCCGCCCCAACTTTATGGGCGGCTTGGATGATTTCCGCTATCGGGTTGATGGTTCCCAATGCATTGGAAACGTGGTTGCAAAAGACCAACTTTGTCTTATCCGACAGTAAATTGTGGTATTCTTCCATTACCAACTCCCCTTCCAGGTTCATTGGAATCACTTTAAGAACTGCTCCCGTACGTTCACACAACATTTGCCAAGGCACGATATTGGAGTGATGCTCCATGGCAGAGACCAAAATCTCATCTCCCTTCTTTAAAAAGGAAGTGAAACCGGTTGCCACCAAATTGATGCTTTGCGTAGTCCCCGAAGTAAAAATCACCTCGTGGGAATGGGCAATGTTAAAGTGTTTTTGGATTTTTTCACGTGCCACTTCGTAAGCATCGGTCGCCTCTTGTGACAAGGTATGTACCCCACGATGGATATTGGCATTATAGCCTTGGTAATAATCAACAATGGTATCGATTACCTGCTGTGGTGTCTGCGAGGTGGCTGCATTGTCCAAATACACCAAAGGCTGCCCATTGACCTCTCTTTGGAGGATGGGAAAATCCTTTCTAATGGCCTGTATGTCCAAAGTGGTCTCTATCATTTTCTAAATTTGAGGAAAAGGTCGGATTATAAGTCAAACCCCATGCGTACACCCAGTTTTTCGGCAATGATCTTATTGATTCGTGCCTTTAACTCGGGAATACGAACACTCTCCAACACATTATTGGCAAAAGCATACATCATCAAAGCCTTCGCTTCTTTCTTTGGAATTCCCCTTGATCTTAGGTAGAACAAGGCCTCTTCATCCAACTGACCAATGGTACATCCGTGCGAACATTTTACATCATCCGCAAAAATCTCCAATTGTGGTTTTGAGTTGATGGTCGACCTATCGCTCAACAAAATATTGTTGTTCTGCTGAAAGGCATCCGTTTTCTGGGCGATCTTGTCCACAATGATCTTACCATTGAACACCCCTGTGGAACTATCCCCGAATATACCTTTGTAATCTTGATGGCTCTCGCAATTGGGCTGTGCATGGTGTACCAATGTGTGATGGTCCACATGCTGTTTGTCGCCCAAAATGGTTACACCTTTCAGGGTAGAGTCGATACGCTCTCCATTCTGATAGAAGTTCAGGTTGTTACGGATGAGTTTCCCTCCCAAAGAGAAAGTATGCACCCTTACGACGCTGCTGTTCTTTTGTGAAATATAGGTGTTGTCCACCAATGAAGCGGTCGGCTCATCGTTCTGGACTTTGTAGTAGTCCACAATGGCATCCTTTCCTGCAAAAATCTCCGTGACAGAGTTTGTGAAGACTTCGTTGCCAGTCAAACTTTGATGACGTTCTATGATCTGAACCTCGGCATTGTCCTCGGCAACAATCAAGTTACGTGGCTGCAACATCAAGGCTGCCTCATTGCCTGTGGCCAAATGTAAAATTTGGATAGGCTTTTTGGGCATTTTGTTCTTTGGAATGTAGATATAGGCTCCTTCCTTACTGAAAGCTGTGTTCAATGAGGTCAACGACTCGTCTTTAGAGGCCACTTTATTGAAATAAACTTCAATTACTTGCTTGAACATCGGCTTACTGAAGGCAGAACTCATCAAACAGATATCTACACCATCGTGTGTTGTCTCAGACAGATAAGAACTGTATACCCCATCAACAAATACAATTTTATAGGTGTCTATCTCGTGAAGAAAGTACTTCTTCACATCTTTATATTCCAAAGTGGTCTCTTGCTTTGGAAAGATACTGAAATCGACCTTTTGAAGGCCTCTCAAAGAGGTATATTTCCATGCTTCATCCTTTTTGGTGGGAAATCCCTTGGTCTCGAAATTCTTAATGGCATTGGATCTTTCCTCATGTACTGGATGATCTAAATCCAAACCATCTTCAAAAGCCAAAAAAGAGGAGACTAATTTTTCCTTTAAATCCATATTTTTTCAGTTTTCAGTCATCAGTTTTCAGTGTGAAGTTTTCTGAACTCTGACATCTGAAGTCTTACATCTAATTTATACCGCAGCTTCTTCTTTTAACCAATCGTATCCTTTTTCTTCCAATTCCAAAGCCAATTCCTTGGTTCCGGATTTCACGATTTTTCCATTGTACAACACGTGTACAAAATCAGGGACGATATATTCCAACAATCGCTGGTAGTGCGTGATCACGATAATGGCGTTGTCCTTGCTGCGCAACTTGTTCACACCATTGGCCACGATGCGTAGTGCATCGATATCCAAACCAGAATCGGTCTCGTCCAATATGGCCAATTTAGGCTCCAACATTGCCATTTGAAAGATTTCGTTACGTTTCTTTTCACCTCCAGAGAAACCTTCGTTCAAGGAACGTGAAAGGAATTTTCTATCGATTTCCAACATTTCTGACTTCTCACGAATCTTTTTAAGCATTTCGTTGGCCGGCATATCCTCCAAACCTTGTGCTTTTCTGGATTCGTTGATAGCAGTCTTCATAAAGTTGGTCACCGATACCCCTGGAATCTCAACTGGGTATTGGAAAGACAAGAATACTCCTTTGTGGGCTCTTTCCTCTGGGGAAAGGTCTTCCAAATCTTCTCCTTCCAGGAGAATGTTTCCTTCTCCCACTTCAAATTCTTCTTGACCCGCGATCACTTCCGCCAAGGTACTTTTACCTGAACCGTTGGGGCCCATAATGGCGTGCACCTCTCCCGCATTCACTTTTAGGTCGATTCCCTTAAGGATTTCTTTATCTTCTACGCTTGCGTGTAAATTTTTGATTTCTAGCATGCTATTCTTCTTCAAATATTATTTTATGATGGTCATTTATTATCCTACGGAGCCTTCCAAACTGATTTCCAACAATTTTTGGGCCTCCACCGCAAATTCCATTGGGAGTTTGTTCAACACTTCCTTGCTAAATCCGTTCACGATCAATGCAATTGCCTTTTCAGTGTCAATTCCTCTTTGGTTACAATAGAAAATCTGGTCCTCACCGATCTTACTGGTGGTAGCCTCATGTTCTATCTGCGCGGTCTTGTTCTTGACTTCGATGTAGGGAAACGTGTGCGCTCCACAACGGTTGCCCATCAACAGGGAATCACATTGCGAAAAGTTCCTTGCATTCTCCGCTCGGCTGTTCACCTGCACCAATCCGCGGTAGCTATTTTGCGATTGACCTGCAGAAATACCTTTGGAAATAATGGTACTCTTGGTGTTCTTGCCCAAATGAATCATTTTGGTCCCCGTATCTGCCTGCTGAAAATTGTTGGTCACGGCAATGGAATAAAACTCACCTATGGAGTGATCTCCTTTCAATATACATGAAGGATATTTCCAAGTTACCGCTGAACCGGTCTCTACTTGGGTCCAAGAGATTTTCGCATTCTTTTCGCAAAGACCGCGCTTGGTCACAAAGTTGAAAACCCCTCCTTTACCTTCATCATTACCTGGGTACCAATTCTGAACTGTTGAGTATTTGATTTCTGCATCATCGAGTGCGATCAACTCCACAACAGCGGCGTGCAATTGGTTTTCATCACGTGATGGGGCGGTACAACCTTCCAAATAACTTACATAACTTCCTTCGTCGGCAACCACCAAGGTTCTTTCGAACTGGCCGGTTCCGGCTTGGTTGATACGGAAGTACGTTGATAGCTCCATTGGACATCTGACTCCTTTTGGGATATAACAGAACGAACCATCGGAAAATACAGCTGAGTTCAAGGCCGCATAAAAGTTATCTTTTTGAGGCACTACAGTCCCCAAATATTTTTTTACCAACTCCGGATGCTCCTGAATCGCTTCGGAGATGGAACAGAAAATAATGCCTTTTTCTGCCAATGTCTTTTTAAATGTTGTTGCCACCGAAACGGAATCCATCACGATATCAACAGCAACACCTGCCAACTTTTTCTGCTCGTCCACTGAGATTCCCAACTTTTTGAAGGTTTCCAATAATTCTGGATCTACTTCATCCAAGCTATTGTACTTGGGTTTTTTGTTTGGGGCAGAATAATAGGAAATATCTTGAAAGTCAGGCTTATTGTAGGTCACATTGGCCCATTCCGGTTCTTCCATTTCTTTCCAAGCACGAAAGGCTTCCAATCGCCATTCCGTCATCCAATCAGGCTCCTCCTTCTTTTTGGAAATGGCAATAACAATATCCTCGTTCAACCCTTTGGGCAGGGTGTCCGATTCAATGTCGGTATAGAAACCATACTCGTATTCCTTGGTCTCCAGTTCTTTTTTTAATTCTTCCTCTGTATAAGCCATATATTGTCTCAGTTAAAAGTTAAAAAGTCAAAGGCTGCTTCGCTTTTTAACATACTTGATATAATTTGCAAGCTGTCTTGAAATATTGATTACCTGCTTTTTGTAATCAACCAACTCTTCAGCTTTAAAATATCCAATCTCTTCCATTAAGTTAAAAAGATTTCTGATTTCTCCGGCCGAACCTTTAGAGAAATAAAGGAATCTTATCAACTCTTTATCTGTTTCCCTTTCAAACCCTTCAGAAATATTGTTCGAAATTGAAATAGTTGCTCTTCTTACTTGGTCAACCATCGCAAAATCTTCTTTCAAAGGACTTTTCTTTAATAAATTATAGACATGGGCAGTGAACTTCACAGTTGTTTTATATACTTCCAAGTCTTCAAAAGAGCTATACATTTTTACTTTTTTAATACTTAGCTCTTTATCTCATTTTATAATGAAAAACTTTCCCCGCATCCACAGGTTCTTTGGGCATTGGGATTATTAAAAACAAACCCCTTTCCGTTCAAACCTCCAGAATATTCCAATGTGGTGCCCACCAAATACAAAAAACTCCTCTTATCCACGATGATTCTCACATCGTTATCTTCAAAAACCTTGTCTGTATCTCCTGCAGTATTGTCAAAAGTCAATTCATAAGACAATCCACTACACCCTCCACTCTTTACGCCAACACGCACATAATCCGTGGCCGCATCAAAACCTTCCTCTGTCATGAGCGACACCACTTTGTGCCTTGCTGACTCCGAAACCTTAATCATCTTACTTGTATTTAATCTAAATAGCCCACAAATATACAGTATAAGTAGGGTTTTACCATAGCAACTAACATTAATATAACGAATGATTCCATAGGTGTTTCCTATGGAAATTTGGGTCAATTTAACCCTAAGGCCTATCAAGCGTGTATTTGCAAGAAATTGTCATGGCTTTTGGCATTGTTTCTTTCAAAAAAATTTTATGTTCCATCCGACACTAGAATTTACGATTATCCTCGTTATTTTTGCAAAATGCTAGAAGACAAGAATCAAGAACGTACCTCGTTGGAAGAATTGGGCGAATTTGGCCTAATCGAACATCTTACCAAAAACTTTGAACTCAATCAACCATCATCCATAATTGGCGTAGGCGATGATGCGGCCGTGATGGACTACAATGGCAAAAAAACTGTTGTTTCCACGGATATGTTGGTAGAGGGCGTTCATTTTGATTTGAGCTATATGCCCCTGAAGCATTTGGGGTACAAATCGGTAATGGTAAACCTTTCCGATATTTATGCCATGAACGCCATGGCCACTCAGGTTACGGTTTCCTTGGCCATTTCCAACAGGTTTCCTTTGGAAGCGCTAGAAGAATTTTACGAAGGTGTTGCCCTGGCCTGCAAATTGTATAATGTTGATCTGGTCGGTGGAGACACCACCTCTTCCACCAGAGGAATGATCGTTAGCGTAACGGCAATCGGTGCTGCGGATGAAAACGAAATCGTTTACCGAAACGGAAGTAAACCAAACGATCTATTGGTGGTAACCGGTGATTTGGGCGGCGCCTATCTCGGCCTTCAAGTGCTGGAACGTGAAAAAGAGGTTTTTAAAGTCAACCCGAACAGTCAACCTGATCTTGAACCCTATTCCTATATCGTGGAGCGTCAGTTAAAACCTGAGGCCCGTAAAGACATTGTTGAATTACTCAAAAAATTGGAGGTAAAGCCCACTTCCATGATCGACATCAGCGACGGCCTTTCTTCTGAAGTGATTCATTTGTGCAAGCACAGTGATGTTGGCTGCAACGTTTTTGAAGAGAAAATCCCCTTGGACCCCACGGTGATTTCTGCTTCCGAGGAATTTAAAATGGACAGTACCATGATCGCCTTGAGTGGTGGTGAAGATTATGAGTTGTTGTTTACCATCGATCAGGCAGATTTTCCAAAAATAAAAGGGAATCCCAACCTAACGGTAATAGGTCACATGACGGAAAAGAATGAAGGTATTCACTTGATCACCAGAGCAGAAAGCAAAATACCGATCGCAGCCCAAGGATGGAACTCGTTCAACAAATAAAAAATCCCGAAAATCAAGGGCATCCCTACATCATGGCATTGGGGCACGCAACCATTAGCAGCAGGCAATTACTTAAGTTTCCGGGATAAGATTTGGGCTTTTCCTAAAATAAAAAAGGGCTATGCCACTTGGTGCACTACCCTACTTTTCCTTTTCCTGTACATGTCCTCCAATGTACTGTTGATCTCTTGCATTTGCGGAGTCAATGCGGAAAGCTTGCCACTGACATCCGTTGTGACTTCTTTTTGGCAATGAATGCATTTGTACTCTTTAATGTGCTGGGTCACTTTTTTGGAAACCACATAATGGTGCCCGAACAAGCTACAGAAGAAAGAAGAAAATTTGTTGCCATGTTGCGTAGTAGTTGTTTTCATAAGTTGGTGGTGTTTGGAAAAAGCAATGGTTTACGAAATGGGGCTTCGAAAAATGCTTAAATTGGTTCGTAGTTTTTTGTTATATGAAATGATTTTTAGAGGTTCATCTTTGTTATAGGAACGGATGTTGATAACTTTTTATTTTATGATCACATCGATAAAGTATTTTTTTCGATGAAATACCATAAAATCGATAAAAAGCCATCTTTTTCCGCTCAAAAACGCTTTTGTAATATACCATATTGAAAACAAATTATCAACAACCCACGAACAAAAAATCGTTAACTGTTACAGCATTTGCTCTTTTTTCACTCTTTTTTGGGGCGGGAAACCTGATTCTTCCACCTTTATTGGGCTTTAAATCGGGCAATTTATGGTGGTTGGTCGCCTTGGGATTCTGCGTCTCGGGAGTATTGATCCCCATTTTAGGGATTGTTGCGCATGCCAAATTACAGGGCACCTTGTTCGATTTTGCAAAAAAAGTATCCCCCTTATTCAGTGTGGTCTACTGCTATTTGATATACGCCATTGCCATTGCATTGCCATCTCCACGGACAGCATCGGTAACACACGAAATGGCCATACAGCCCTTTTGGGATTCCTCATCACTACTTACCAGTCTCGTTTATTTTTTGTTGGTATTCGTATTTGCCATCAACCGAACCAAGGTTTTGGATGCATTGGGCAAGCTTTTGACTCCCGGTATCCTCATCATTTTGTTGATGATGATATTGACCGCTGTTCTTACCATGGATTTTGACTTTATTCCTTCTGAAATGAGCCAACCTTTTAGCTCGGGTATTTTGGAGGGGTACCAAACTTTTGATGCCATTGGCGCTGTTGTAGTGGGGGCGGTAATCATCATATCCATCAACTTAAAAGAGAAAACCGCCACCTTTGAAGAAAAACGAAGGCTTATTGGAAAAGCCGGGCTTTGGGCAGGAATCGGTTTGTTTTTGGTATATGGAGGCTTGATTCTTACTGGGGCATTATATATGGATGCATTTGATAGTGAAATCTCAAGAACAGCCCTTCTACGGGGTATAAGCACAAAAACATTGGGGCAAACGGCCAATCTTTTGCTCAGCGTTCTGGTAAGTTTGGCCTGCTTTACCACCGCTGTTGGAATTGTGACGGGTACTTCGGATTTTATAAAGGGCAGGTTCAACAATTCCATTCTAGCCTATCGCATCACCGCTTTTTTAGGGTGCTTATTGGGGGTTCTCGTGGGGCAGTTTGATGTAGGCTACATCATTACCGTAGCAGTTCCTTCACTGATGTTTATCTATCCAATTACCATCATTTTGATTTTACTGAATGTTGTGCCCGATAATTGGAGTGCTCCAAAAGTGTTCCAACGTGTGGTCGGAGTGACCATTCTATTCAGCATACCGGATTTTTTGGGAAGTGTGGGGCTGGGTGGACACATTTTACCATACTTGGATTGGATTCCGTTGAGCCAGCACCAAATGGGGTGGGTGTTGCCTGCACTGATCACATTCGTTTTTTCCAATGCTTTCAATCGAAACTTTTAATCGTTAGTCACAAGCTGTCTCCCAATAATCAAATCTATTCTGAACATTGTCTGCCTCAACTGTTGAGAGTCCCTGTTTTAGATTCTCTCGCCATTCAGCCCATGTGTGCCCCATAACATTCTCAATTTCTTTTAAGGTAAAATCTGCATGATGTGATTCAAATACTGGGTTAGATTCATTTGCTCCATTGTCATCTCCTCCAGGGTGCAGCAAGTCTTTTACGATATATGTAGTGTAATTGGGCCTATTGGGAAATACGCAGTCCGTCCAATCCAATAAAAATCCATGTTCCTTAGGATAAACTTCTTTTATAAGCTCTATTTCAATACCATTTGCCCAACTTTCTCCAACAACCCTTTCCAGATTCTTCCATTTGAGTTGTTTGTCCATGTAGAAAAGATTTCTCTGTGAAGCATGTCCAAATTCATGAATTACAGTACTGTATAACCTATTATGGTTTTTATCAAAGTCCTCCCCATATATCCATTTTTTCTCACCATCCAATTTATACTTCGCAAAAACTGAAATTGCATGGGGAGCATTTTCATAAAAATGAGCCGCATATCCAAGTATGGAAGCTTTTTTATGGGCCCTGATCCACATCCTGTCGTTTCCAGGTTTATTATGCATAGGTCTGGTAATTCCATAATTCTCACCATAATATGAGTGATAGGCAGCTCTATGTATCTGTGCATAAAAGGATTGTATGCTCCCATTGATCAAACTGTCCCATTCACCCTCTTTTTTAGGACCAAAATACCACGCTCTGGTCACACTGGAACCTTTGATGATGTACCATTCATGGTTGGACCATCTTACGCTGTAGTTTACCTTTTTCTTGAAATCTTTTTTCACACGGAATACTCCATGCTCATCCGTAATGCCCCAAGACCACTTAAGGCCCCTTCTGGCCATTACCTGTACCCCTTTTACAGGTACGGCCATTCCATCTGTAGGCTCCCCTTGTGCATGGTC
Source organism: Flagellimonas yonaguniensis (assembly GCF_029193885.1). Classification (GTDB taxonomy): domain Bacteria; phylum Bacteroidota; class Bacteroidia; order Flavobacteriales; family Flavobacteriaceae; genus Flagellimonas; species Flagellimonas yonaguniensis. The sequence continues at coordinate 207,644 of NZ_JARFVB010000001.1, forward strand.
GACGACCCTGATTCGGCCTTCGGGCCTCCATTTTTTCGATGTCTTGCTTAATTCATTCGAAGATTTGCCCGCCGCAATATTTTCAGCCACTAATTCCAAATCATCGGCTAAATCAGGAGGTATGGTTCTATCTTCATCGGGCATATAAAGCTCCTCGATGATTTCATAAGGGATAGATGAAGGGAACGCATAGTCATCATCAACCACGGTGTATAAAGGACTTGGTGTTTCCAAAGGCAGTGATCTATCTCTGTAGCTGTCATTTTCATCTGTTGTTGGTTCAAATTCATAGTGCAGGGGAAAACCAAACAAATCCAAGTTTTCATCATATCTGGCCAGTTCTGATATTTGATTTTTGTTTTTGGGCAAAAAACGGATGTAGAGTTTATTTACTTTGACAGGATTCTCCATTCCTGGATAAAGGTCTCGTCCCTGTAGCTCCTCCCATGCCTTTTGCATATTCTCCATGGTCTGAGGAATATTCATCTTACGGCCAAGGGTTATCGAACCTTCATAATCAATAGCGGAAATAGGTTCTTCTTCATTGACCAAACATGATTGACTTCCATCCAAATCATAGTCGAAATAAGCTTGCGCTTCTTCTGTATTTTCGAGCTCCTCGTTCAAGATTTCGCTGTCACAGGAAATAAACCCCAGCACACTGATTATCAATACAAATCCCTTTGAAGATGTTTTCCAACTTTTCATTTTCTGATATTGTTATCGATTTATTGACTATCGAAACTCAGAAAATTATTCATCATAATGTTCAATGAATTGACCAATACAGGTAATTTGGGCATGGATGGCCCTTTTCAATTGACGGAGGACAATTAAACCATACCATTTATGGCTTTTTAAAACTGCAAAAGATAAAATGCTGTGTGGTTCCAAATGGTGTTGTGTGCTCCTCAGTTTTGCATTCCATCTTCTCAAAATCCTGGAATGTTGTTTCCATGGTTTCCTCATTGTACTGTTTGATGTCCAGCCCACTACATTTTTTGGGTCCGTTTTTAGAGAAGGTCCCCAAAACCATATAGCCCGTTACCGCTTTTTTGGTCAAATCAACATAGGTCTGAATCTGTTCGGATTCCGTCAAAAAGTGAAATGCCGCACGATCATGCCAAACATCATAAGTTCCATCTGGGTTAAAATCGATGATATCGCTTTCGACCCACTTCACTTTTTGGGCCTTGCTCCCAAGTCTTGCCTTGGCCCGCTCGATGGCATTGCTCGAAATATCGAGCACAGTAATATCCTCAAACCCTTCGTCGAGCAGAAAATCCACCAATTTACTATCGCCGCCACCTACATCAATAATTTTGGCAGTTTTCTCCAGTTCCAAAGAATGAATAAAATCCAGAGAGGTCCGCGGAACTTCCTGCGTCCAACTTACCTCATCCGGATTTTTGGTACTGTAAACGGTTTCCCAATGGTTTTTTCTGTCCAACACTTTTCAATTAATAGAGAATCAAATCAAAAAAGGCATATCCCGCCCCTTCAACCTGAGTATATTCCACGGCTTTATCATTCGTTTTTAAGTCTTCCTCAAAAGGTTCCACCACTTCGTTACTGATTAATGGGTCTTGGGTTCCCCTTACCATAAAATGTGGAATTACCCTTTCTCCTAGATTTGGAACATGTGCTACGGGCGATACCGCAACAAAATAGCCTTGTCCCATATCGTGAATCACACTTAAATTGTCCACCAAGTCACTTTCCACAAAAGTGGCCCCAACGAACATATCTTTGTCCAAGGTTATCTTCATGGTCGGAGTAAAGTTTTCCACGCTGGTAGTGTTCCACATGCTATCCTTATGCGCTTACGTGTTTCGTTTGAAGTATTAAAGTTAGCGTATTTTCTTGGTCACAACAACAGATTTCATGGCCATTTCAGCTATATCCCGCGTGATTTTGGTGGGGGAGTTGCAATCACAATTACTCAATCCGATCACATAAATATCCTCTTTTGGCAAATATACCCCCATGGATTTATATCCAAAAATCGACCCGCCATGTTCAAAGCTCTTGGTGCCATTCAACGTTTTAACATGCCATCCATAGCCATAATCGGTTTGTCCCCCATTGTTCAACATATAATTGGTAAAGGCCTTGTTTGTGGTTTCCTTGCTGAGTAACTCATGGTTTTTGATTGCTTCCCACCATTTGAACATATCGTCCACAGTGGACATCAAAGAGCCAGATGCAAAGGGTATGGAATAACTGATATGCCTAGAGTTGATATATGCCTCCCTTTTATGGTAGCCTGAAGCCCTATTGGGTACCACTCTTGAATGGCTTGCATAATATGATGACGACATTCCCAATTTTTCAAAAATCCGCTGAACCACAAAATCGGCATAGCTCATACCTGAAGCTTTTTCAATGATGTAGCCCAAAATGAAATAACCCGAATTGTTGTATTTGAATTGTTCCCCCGGGTCGAAGTCCATGGGTTCGTTCTTAAAAAAATCGATTACCTCCAAGGGATCCATATCATTGTCAGCAATGGCATTGAGTCCTTTTACACTTGTAAAGTTTTTTATTCCCGAAGTATGGTTCAACAAGTGGTGGATGGTAATCACATTGCCCTGCGTCGGATAATCGGGGATGTATTTGGTTATTTCATCATCCAAGCGCAACTTTCCTTCTTCCATCAACATTAAAATGGAAACAGCGGTAAACTGTTTGGTCATGGAACCAATCTCGAAGACATGATTGGTCTCCATGGGCACTTGAAGTTCGATATTGGCCAGCCCAAAAGCCTTTTTATAAATGATGTCCCCTTTTTTGGCCACCAGGAAAACGGCTCCTGGTCCGTTTTTGGTAAATTTCTCTTCAAGCTTATTGTTTATTTGGGATGATAGGTCCTGTGCATTCAACGATAATTGAGACCCTATTGAAATAGTCACTAAGAGGAACCTCAATAGTCCCTTACAAAATTTGGTTTTCATTTTTACCTTACGTTTTTTGATTTGTAAGGTATGACGACACTTTATCGGAACAGGTTACATTGCTTACAAAAAATCATTGACCATAAGATCGATCTTGTCGCTTAACTCGGCAACGCCCAAGGCGGTCCAAAAAATAAGGAGTGCCAAAACAATCTTGATCCAAAGTGGAATGACCACTCCTGTTTTTCGACTCAAATAATCGGTCACTGGATTGAAAAAAACCAATGAGGAGAGCATTACAAAAATGCCATAACCTGGATCGTTTCCCCAAAATGTATTGATGAGGCCTATGGTCAGAACCAGAAAAGCAAAAAACCAGCCTGCTATTCTCATTGTTTTTCAAACTTTAAATTGGTTACCCTTCCCGCATCAAACTCAAAGCCCGATACTTCATCACTGCTCCTATTAAACCGAAGCCTATATCCCTCTGCTTCAAAAACATCGACACCTTTAACCATCATCACTTTGGGGTCAGCGTTGGCAATTATAAGTTTTAAGGAATCATCGTCACGATAAATTTTATAGGTGGTGTCCAGTTCGTCACTATAAAATTCGCCTACGTAGGCTTTCAAATCAATATTGGACAAATCAAACTCTTGTGTTCTACTGATTTCTTCCTCTTCTGGTTCGGATTCCTTTTTCCCGTGCTGGGTTTCTTTCAGTTTGTCCTTTAGAAAGATGTCCGCCACCTGGTAGGCCTTGCTGGATGGATCGGCATCCGCCCTGTTGGCCAGTATGATCACAGAGAATTCTTCGTCCGGAAAACGAAGCAACTGTGCACGATAACCGGCCAATGAGCCAGCATGATGAACCGTTCGCAAACCCTTGTAGGTATCGTTGTGCAGTGCGAAGGCATACCCAGCACTCTCGCCATTGTTCAAAACCCCTTCCTTGTGCATTTTATTGATGATGTCCTGCCCGCCTTTTCCCAAAATGTTGTGATAAAAATTTTGATCCCACAGATACAGGTCCTCTATACTGGAATATACCCCTCCGGACCCCACAAGGTCGAATCGCATGATCAAATTGTCAAATCCAATGCCATTGCTCTTTTTACGGTAACTGAACACCCGGTTTTTGACCAAGTCCAAATTATTGTCATAGAATTGGGTATGCTCCATTCCCAATGGCCCAAAGATGTTATTGGCTGCAAATTCCTTTATGGTTCGGCCCGATGCTTTTTCGATGATCATGGCCAGCATAAAGTAGCACGAATTACTATAGAGATATTTTTCCCCAGGGGTAAAGTTGAGCTCTTTTTGATTTTTGATCAGTTCATACACCTCATCCACATCCGAATTGTCCAAATAATCCCTACCCTTCAAGTACATTAATGTCAGGTAGTCACGAACTCCACTCGTATGATGGATAAAGTGCCTGATTGTAAGCGGTGCTCCGTACTCGGGAAAGTCTGGCAAGTATTTTTGAATCTTGTCATCCAGATTCAATTTTCCTTGCTCTTCCAATAAAAGGACACAAAATGTTACAAACTGCTTGGAAACAGAGCCAATGTAAAAAACGGACGAAGGTGTAATGGGTAGGTCGTGCTCCAAATCAGCACTGCCATAGCCCTTGGCATAGACCAGCTTGCCATCTTCCACAATTCCCAAAGCTGCACCAGGGACCTGCATGTCCCATTCAGCAAAAATGTTGTCCACATCTTGGTCCTCCGCTATTTGGGAAAAGGACAAATAAGCAACTGAACAACACAGGAAAAGAAATACTTTTTTCATAAGAATTGTTTGTAAGTCCTGTGAAGTTCGCTGTTTTAGCGGCAATAAGCAAATAAACAATTGACAACCAAAGGATTTGCATTTATTCCAACATCGCCACAACCCTTGCCGGTGCCCCAGAAGCACCCACTATCTTTAGTGGGAATACGGCAACTTTGAATCCAGAGTACGGCAATGCATCCAGATTGACCAATTGTTCCATGTGGCAATACTCTTTTTCCCGACCAACCAAATGGGCTTCCCAAAAATATTCCGAGTTGCCACTTTCCTTGGCCTTCTTCAACATATAGGGCAAGGGCAGATCCCAGCCCCAAGAGTCGATTCCCATCACTTTTATGCCCTTATCAATAAGCCATTCCGTGGCAGCGGCGCTCATTCCCGTACCTTTTTTGTGAAAGTCCTTGGTGCCATTGTATTTATCCCTTCCCGTTTTGATCAGAACAATCATTCCAGGTTCTAGGTCCAACCCATTTTCATCCAAAAAAGACTGTATGTCAGCAATGGTAATGGGGTCAAAATCCTGTTTGTGGTTCATATCGATCACAATACCGTCGCCAAAACACCAATCCAACGGAACTTCGTCTATGGTTTTGGATTTTTTGCCATTTGTGGTCGGGGAATAGTGCCAAGGCGCATCAATATGTGTGGTGGCATGAACACCCATTTTTTGAATGGTGTCGTCTGCCCATCCATTGAATCCCTTTGGAAAAAGTTTGAACGGCAGCCCCATGGCACGTAAAAGCCATTTTGACTTGCGGTGCGGTTTATGCTTGATTTTGACTTTCATGAACCAAGGGTCGGCCTTATTGAACCGAATAGGCTTGGAGAGATCTACGATTTTCATTTGTTTTTTGATTGATGATGAATGATTGACGTTTGGGGGCCCTGTCCGGTTTATTCCGAGCCCCGCTTCTTCTTATTGTAGTAATATATGGCATAGGCGATTCCTGCCAATACCACAAAAGGGAGATAACTCCCGATGACAACGCCTATTCCATAGGCACTATCAGGAGCTTCCTCCATCTTTTTTTCAATGTTTGATTGTTGGATCAACCAAATTAGGTTCATATTGTTCCTTTTTTGTCATGTTGAGCAGAACGAGGTATTTCTGCCTCGACTGCGTTCGATAAAACAATTTACTTGTTCATTAACTCCTCTATCTCTTCAATTTCGATAGGAATGTTGTGCATCAAATTGAATGGTTCCCCTTTTTCTTGGATGACAACATCATCTTCCAAACGGATGCCCATTCCTTCTGCTGGAATGTAAATCCCGGGCTCCACGGTAAATACCATGTTGGCTTTCATCGGGGTTTTCAATTCGCCATAATCGTGGGTATTCAATCCAATGTGATGACTGGTTCCGTGCATGAAGTACTTTTTGTATGCCGGCCAATCTGGGTTTTCGTTTTGTACATCGGCTTTGTCCAATAAGCCCAGACCTATCAACTCGGAAGTCATCAATTTACCCACTTCTTTATGGAATTCGGCCCAAATGGTTCCGGGCACCAACATTTTGGTGGCCTCGTTCTTAACCCGAAGCACCGCACTGTAGACCTCCTTCTGTCTATCGGTAAATCTTCCGTTTGCAGGAATGGTACGTGTCATATCACTGGAATAATTAGCATACTCAGCGGCAAGGTCCAACAATATCATGTCCCCGTCTTTCACTTCTTGATTGTTTTCCAAATAGTGAAGTACGTTGGCATTGTTTCCTGCTGCAATAATAGGAGAATATGCAAAACCCTTGGAGCGGTTGCGAACAAATTCGTGCAAAAATTCCGCTTCAATTTCGTGTTCCCAAACACCAGGTTTTACAAACCCCAATATTCTTCTGAACCCTTTTTCCGTGATGTCGCATGCGGTTTGCATCAATTCAATTTCCTCGGGTTCTTTTACTCCACGAATGTTCTGCAAAATTGGGTTGCTCTTGGCCCATTGGTGGGCTGGATACTCCTTTTTGCACTTTTCAATAAACCGAGCTTCGCGGGTCTGCGTTTCCACAGCTTGGCGGTAATGCTCATTGGTATTGAAATATATGGTATCCGCCTCGGTCATCAAATCAAAAAATATTTTATCGAAATCGGTAAGCCAACACACAGTTTCAATACCCGATACTTCGGTCGCTTTTTCCTTGGTAAGCTTTGCTCCTTCCCAAACGGCAATATGGTCGTTGGTTTCCCTTACAAATAGAATTTCCCTGTGCTTTGGGTCCATGGCATCTGGAAACAACAATAAAATTGTCTCTTCCTGATCCGCACCGCTCAAGTAAAAAATGTCACGGTCCTGTTCAAATGGCAAGGTACTATCAGCGCCTATGGGGTAAATATCATTGGAATTGAAAACCGCAATACTCTTCGGCCTCATTTGGCCCATGAATTTTTTACGGTTTTTAACAAAAAGGTTGCTGTCTATTTGAGCGTATTTCATAAGTGTGATTTGATTTGTTCAAATGTAGGTAATTGCGTTACCGAAGACAAATTCTTACCTTCCATATCAAATTGAAAAAATGCAGCTCAACCTAAGCATCCCTGCGCTTCTATTCCCCGCCATCTCTTTGACCATGTTGGCCTACAATGCCCGGTATTTGGCCATAGCGGCATTGATCAGGCAATTGCACAAACAGTTCGAGGAAACTTCAGCACAACCTTTAAAGGAACAGATCAATCAACTACGAACACGCTTGGGCATCATCAAAAACATGCAGGCTTCTGCCATTATAAGTTTTTTGCTCGCGGCCGTGACCATGTTCTTGATCTATGTGGAAATGCGTGTTTGGGCCAATGTCATTTTTGGTGTTAGCCTCGTTTTTTTGATGATTTCCTTGATACTCTCCCTTTTGGAAGTGCAACTATCCACCAAAGCGCTTGGAATCCAATTGAAGAACATGGAGAAATAATCAGTTATTAAAACAACTAATGTAGGAATACTTCTTTTTGGCTGAAATGTGAAAAATCGGCCGTCAATTGAAAAGGCCTTTGTACCAATTCTAAAAGGGCATTGGTAAAACAGCCTCAAATAGAACGAACTCTTGCCTCTACTTTTGATGTATAGAATTGATTCATCAAACAGATAGAAGACATGCAGCGCGTTCAGAATTTAGAGTTTTTTAAACATATTAGAGAGATACGGGAATACGAATTTGGAATTTTTTACTTTTTTGATGGGTTGGTCATTTCTGAAATGAACGAAGGCGAGATCTTCAATTGGACCATTGCTGAAAAGATAATAGAAGTTGCTTACGAAGTCCTCGGTCAAGACAAACCCATAGCCTACATCAGCAATCGCATTCACAACTATTCCGTAGTGCCCACCGATTGGCTGAAGTTTTACAAACATCGGCACCAATTGGAGTTTTACTCCATAGTCGCATACAACAATAGTGGATTGGCCAGTGTAGTTTTGGAACGCATGTTCTTCAGAAATAAGATCAGACAGTTCTCCAATCTGGAAAACGCCATCAAATGGAGCTTGGCCAAAATCAATGAAAAAAAAATCAATCGCTCTGCCTAAGACTACCTGCTTCGGTTATTTTCTGTTTCTCCTCCCATTTTTTTCCACAAATTGAACAATGCTTTTGGCAACGTTTACCCCAGTGGCCGCTTCAATGCCTTTAAGTCCAGGGGATGCATTTACCTCAATCAACAAAGGGCCATTTTTGGAACGAATCAAATCCACCCCGGCCACACCAAGTCCCAAATGCTTGGTTGCATTGATGGCCATAAATTTTTCCCTTGGTGTCAGTTGCACCTTTTGGGTTTCCGCTCCACGGTGCACATTGGATCTAAAATCGTCAAGGCCACTTGTACGCTTCATACTGGCCACTATTTTATTGTCCACAACAACAATCCTAAGGTCTTCACCATTGGCCTCCTCGATATATTCCTGCAGCAAAATACTGGTGTTCATATTATATAAAGTGTCTATTACGGATTTTGCGGACTTCTTGCTTTCCGCCAGAATGACCCCTTTGCCCTGGGTGCCCTCCTGTAGTTTAATGATCACAGGTGCACCGCCCAAAAGTTCTATCTGATCTTCAACATTGTTGGGGTTGATGGAAAACACGGTTTTGGGAACGGAAATCCCTTTTTTGGACATCAGCTGCAGTGTAGAGACCTTATTCCTGGCCCGAATGATTCCCAACGACTTTGCCGTGCTGAAAATATGGTTCATTTCAAACTGCTTCACTATGGCAGCACCATGCCTAGTGACAGTAGTGCCAATTCTTGGGACAATGGCGTCAAACTCATCCGTAATGTTCTCTGTTCCGTAAAAAATTTGTGGTTTGTCCCCACCCAGTTGTACCGAGCATTTCGTATGGTCGATATGCTCCACATAATGGCCCGCTTTTTCAAATTCCTCGGCAATCCTAAAGGTGGAATACACATTAAGGCTTACGGAAAGAATGGCAATGTCCATGTTATTTGCATTGATTTGAAAATCAATCGTAATATCGGTTAAAATTCCCAAAATCAAATCCTGAAGGATTAAATCCCAGTAGCTTAAAATGAGTCTAAATAACCATGTTTACAATGTTGAAAGCTTGTTAAAAACTCATCCGTGCCGTAAATTTGTGTAAAAACTAACTTCTAATGAGTTTGATAAAATCTTCGTTGGCCCGAAAATATGTCATGGCCCTATCGGGTCTTTTTTTGGTCACATTTTTGATTCTTCACGTGGCCATCAATTTGGCCTCGGTATTTTCTCCCGATTTTTTTAATGAAGCATCCCATTTTATGGGCTACAACCCAATAATCCAGTTCTTGATGCAGCCCATCTTGATCATTGGTGTGATTGTACACTTTGTTATGGGCTTTGTTTTGGAAATCCAGAACAAAAAAGCCAGGGATGTAAGCTATGTTAAGTACAAAGGTAGCGCCAATGCGCCTTGGGTATCCAGAAACATGATCTACTCAGGTCTAGTGATCCTTGCTTTCTTGGCATTGCACTTCTACGATTTTTGGGTACACGAAATGGCCTACAAATATGTTGAAGCCAATCCAGAGGACCCAACACGTTACTATTATGAAACGGTAGAGAAATTTGCTCCTTTTTGGAGGACCATTCTTTACGTGGTTTCCTTTGTGTTGCTAAGCTTGCACTTGTGGCACGGCTTCGCTTCATCGTTCCAATCCATGGGTGTGAACAACAAGTACACCGCCGGATTCAAAAAATTTGCTAAAATATTCGCGGTAGTGGTACCCTTGGCATTTGCATTTATCGCCATATACCACCACCTTAACCCAATAACACATTAAGCATGGGCATATTGGACTCTAAAATTCCATCTGGGCCGTTGGCCGACAAATGGACCAAGCATAAAAACGACATCAATCTGGTTAACCCTGCCAACAAAAGGAACATCGACATCATCGTTGTAGGTACAGGTCTTGCTGGAGGTGCCGCTGCAGCTACTTTGGCCGAGTTGGGTTACAATGTAAAAACATTCTGTTATCAAGATTCACCACGTAGGGCGCACTCCATTGCTGCCCAAGGGGGGATCAATGCAGCAAAAAACTATCAAGGAGATGGCGATAGTAACTACCGTCTCTTTTACGATACCATAAAAGGTGGGGACTACCGTTCCCGAGAAGGTAACGTTTACCGATTGGCCGAGGTCTCAGGCAACATTATCGACCAATGTGTGGCACAAGGGGTTCCCTTTGCCCGCGAGTATGGCGGTATGTTGGACAACCGTTCTTTTGGTGGGGTATTGGTATCCAGAACCTTTTATGCGAAAGGACAAACTGGACAACAATTGTTGCTCGGTGCCTATTCTGCCATGAACCGTCAAATCAACCGTGGTAAGATCCAAGCCTACAACCGTCACGAAATGATGGATTTGGTTTTGGTCGACGGCAAAGCAAGAGGTATCATCGCCAGGGATTTGGTCAGTGGAGAGATTGAAAGACATAGTGCACACGCAGTGGTTTTGGCAACTGGAGGGTATGGAAACGTATTCTTCCTTTCCACCAATGCCATGGGAAGTAATGTAATGGCCGCTTGGAGAGCACACCGCAAGGGGGCTTTCTTCGCCAATCCATGTTTTACCCAGATCCACCCAACATGTATTCCCGTTTCAGGTGACCATCAATCCAAATTGACATTGATGTCCGAGTCGCTTAGAAACGATGGACGTATTTGGGTGCCCAAGAAAAAAGAAGATGCCATAGCCATCCGTGAAGGTAAATTGAAACCAACGGAACTCGCCGAGGAAGACAGGGATTACTATTTGGAAAGAAGGTATCCTGCCTTTGGTAACCTAGTGCCCCGTGATGTGGCATCCAGAGCAGCAAAGGAACGTTGTGATGCTGGTTTTGGAGTAAACAAGACCGGTGAAGCCGTATTCTTGGACTTCGCATCTGCCATTGAACGTTACGGAAAGGAAAAGGCCTTGACCTCTGGACTTAAAAACCCTGACAAAGCGACGATTACCAAACTCGGTGAAGAGGTAGTAGAGGCCAAGTACGGAAACCTTTTCCAGATGTACGAAAAAATCGTAGATCAGAATCCGTATAAAACCCCAATGATGATTTATCCTGCGGTACACTACACCATGGGAGGCCTTTGGGTGGATTACAACCTGCAGACCACAATTCCAGGATGTTACTCGGCTGGTGAGGCCAACTTTAGCGACCACGGCGCCAACCGTTTGGGAGCTTCCGCTTTGATGCAAGGTCTGGCCGACGGATATTTTGTGTTGCCGTACACTATTGGTGATTACTTATCCGATGATATTAGAACAGGGGCCATTCCAACAGACTCCAAGGAGTTTGATGAAGCCGAACAACAGGTTCGTGATAGAATGGAAAAACTGATGGGCGGTTCTGGAATCCATTCCGTGGATTACTATCATAAGAAACTGGGCAAGATCATGTGGAACAAATGTGGTATGGCCCGTAACGAAAAAGAACTGAAAGAAGCCATCAAAGAGATTTCCGATCTTAGAAAAGATTTCTGGGAGAACGTGAAAGTTCCTGGAACCATCGATTCCAAAAACCAAGAGCTGGAAAAAGCGGGACGTGTTGCCGATTTCTTGGAATTGGGCGAACTTTTTGCAAAAGATGCCTTGCACAGAAACGAGTCTTGTGGCGGACATTTCCGTGAAGAGTACCAAACAGAAGAAGGCGAGGCACTCCGTGATGACGAGAACTTTAAATATGTGGCCGCTTGGGAATACAAGGGCGAGCCCAAAGATGCCGAATTGCACAAAGAGGATTTGGTATACGAGAATATTGAACTGAAGACAAGATCCTACAAATAAGAAACTATGAAATTATATCTAAAAATATGGCGTCAAAAAGACGCATCCACACCAGGAAAAATAGTTGATTATACCCTTGACGGGGTAGAAGGTGATATGTCTTTCTTGGAGATGCTGGACATCTTGAATGAAGAATTGGTCTCCAAAGGAGAAGAGCCTGTGGAATTTGACCACGATTGTAGAGAAGGTATCTGCGGAACTTGTTCCCTGCAAATCAACGGGGAACCTCACGGTCCCGACAGATTGGTGACCACTTGCCAGTTGCACATGCGCAAGTTCAACGATGGGGATACCATCGTGATTGAGCCTTTCCGTGCCAAAGCATTCCCCGTGATCAAGGATTTGATCGTGGATCGAAGCGCTTTTGACAGGATTCAGCAAGCTGGGGGATATATTTCCGTAAACACATCTGGTAACACGATTGATGCCAACACCATTCCAATCAACAAATACGATGCGGACGAAGCCATGGACGCTGCTACTTGTATTGGTTGTGGCGCCTGTGTGGCCGCTTGTAAAAATGCAAGTGCCATGTTGTTCACTTCTGCCAAGGTTTCTCAATTTGCCTTGTTGCCCCAAGGACAAGTGGAAGCTACAGAGCGTGTACAAAATATGGTTCGCCAAATGGATCTGGAAGGTTTTGGTAACTGTACCAATACTGGAGCTTGTGAAGTGGAATGCCCCAAAGGTATTTCCTTGACCAATATCGCTCGAATGAACCGTGAGTACTTATCCGCTACATGTAAAGGATAAACATTATAACATTTCGATTTACAAAGCCCAAATTCCAAGAGGAGTTTGGGTTTTTTGTTATCTTACGGTATGCCCAAAGAATATCCGAAAAAACGCATAAAAGTACCTCGGTTCAATGAGGAATCAGGTTTTTACACCACGCCGGAGCGTTCCAAGATCATGGGAAAGATTCGTGGCAAGAACACCAAGCCAGAACTCGCCTTTAGAAAAGCGTTGTGGCAATCGGGCTACAGATATCGCATCGACTATAAAAAGCTCATAGGAAGGCCTGATATTGCATTAAAAAAGTACAAAACCGTCATATTTATTGATGGGGAATTCTGGCATGGCCACAATTGGGAGGAACGCAAACATAGGATAAAGAGCAACCGTGAGTTCTGGATTCCCAAAATCGAACGTAACATACAACGGGATCAAGAGGTAAACCAAACATTAAAGGAAGAAGGATACAAAGTATTCCGTTTCTGGGAAACAGAGGTGAAAAAAGATTTGGATGAATGTTTGGAACGGGTGTTGACCCATCTCAATGCCGTCAAATCTGCTTTTTCACAATCGTGAAGACTTGTATCACATCATCCAGAGGCAACTCAAAGTCTTTGAATTCCGGGGATGTATTCAAATTGTGACACTGTAGCGCCTTATCCTCTTTATTGTACCCTGTAAGTCGTTTACAAATAATTCTGTCGGCACAAACCAATATATAGGATTGGTTCCAATGGGTTTCATTGTGACGTGTCAAGGATTCTTTTTTGATTTCCAACCCAAGTACATACGTCTTATTCGGAATGGCAGCTGCACTATTATCGTTCATGGAATCGCCAGAAACCTCGAAGATACGATGTGGTTCATCTGTCAAAAAATCAATGATAAACCCCCCCTGAAAGGGATTGATGAGACTATCCTTCTGTAGGCCTTGAATATATTTTTGATGCCACTCGACCAATACCAAGGGTGCCATCACGAGATACTTTCCATGCTCCAATGGGTAAAAAACACTGCCATGTTTGGTAAAAGGTTGCCGTTTGGTGTAGGCCTCCCCCATATCGTTGACCTCGTGCATGTACAACTCGGCAATGGTAAGTCCAAAGTATTCGGCAATCTTGGTAAGGTTTTTTATGGGAATATTGGCATCCTTGCGCTCATAAAGCTGAATCGTGCGTAAACTGACCCCAATTTCTTTGCCCAATTGTGATTGGCTGATATTATTTTTTCTTCTTAATTGCTTTATTATATACATTTATTTCTATATTGTGTAATATTGTTACGCAATATGCGCTCAACGCAGCAATTCATCTAGTTTTCTGTAATTGGGTTACAAGCCAAATATAGAAAATAGGATTTGACCCCGACATATAATTATTTTAAACACGAATTATATATGGGATCTATTAAAGGCCTTGGGCCATTTTTAAAAAGTGAATTGATCTTCAAAGAAGAGGATTACGGAAAGCCAATAAACGAAAGACTCTCCGAGGTACTGCGAAGAAACACTTCCAAAAACGATTTTGCCAATATTGCCATACAGAGCAATGTGAGTTTTTCCACCATCAGGGATGTGGTTTACCGCACCAATAGTTTAACCAAGCTGAACGCAAATGCCATTTCACTATTGGTCCATGCCGCTTTCGAGAATTCTTTTGCTTACAAATTGCAGGCCGAAGGTGATATTCTGTATTTGGGGAACTTATTAAAGTTGTAAAATATTGGTTGCTCGGCCTTACTACAAAAAAAAGAGCCTAACAAAACGTTGGCTCCATATTTTTCAGGGGGATGTCTACTAATCTATAGCATAAAAAGCTTCTTGATCAAAAGCATAAAACCTGTGAAAAAATCGTTTTTGTAAACTTGAACATTCTCGTCCATCGTAGTGTTTGATTTTAGTGCCATGGTTAATTTGGTTTGCGGTGTTAATTTGGGTAAAAATTTCGATATAACCAAATATATAATCGATGAATGGCAATTTAAAACTATTGTTGTGTAATGCCATATTTATGTTGTAAAAATGGCGCAAATATTTATCAAATATTCATTTCGGGAATGTCTCCCTCCACCACTAATTTACCTTCGGTAGCTTCCTGAATTTCTTCAACGGATACCCCAGGCGCCCTTTCCAATAATTTGAATCCATCTTTCGTAACTTCCAGCACGGCAAGGTTGGTCACAATTTTGGTCACACAGCCTACTCCGGTCAGTGGCAAGGTACATCGCTTCAACAATTTCGATTGTCCTGCTCTATTGGTATGCATCATGGCCACGATGATATTCTCAGCGGATGCCACCAAGTCCATGGCACCTCCCATCCCTTTTACCATCTTTCCCGGAATCTTCCAGTTAGCGATATCGCCATTCTGTGCAACTTCCATTGCCCCTAGGATGGTCAAATCCACATGTTGGCCCCTAATCATGGAAAAACTCAGAGCGGAGTCAAAAAAAGAGGCTCCTGGCAAGGTGGTTATGGTTTGTTTGCCTGCATTGATGATGTCGGCATCCTCTTCTCCTTCAAATGGGAAAGGCCCCATACCCAACACTCCGTTCTCACTCTGAAATTCCACACTTATATCATCACGGACAAAATTGGCCACCAAAGTAGGTATCCCAATCCCAAGGTTAACGTAGTATCCGTCCCTGACCTCTTGTGCAATGCGTTTTGCTATTCCGTTTTTATCTAACATAATTTGAAAATATCTTAATTGTTCAATTAGACAATTTTACCTTTTTGCTTGTCGAAATGATTTTTGATATGATTAAAATAATTGACCTAAGCTCACTTATCAAGCTATCATTTGGAGATGGATAGTGGATAGAATCTTTACATAAATCCAACCAATATTCCAATTCATTAGCTTCTTTGGCTGCTATTTTGAATTTATGAATAAAGTCTGCCAAACTTTCTGCATTTTGTTTATCGTTTCTCATCTTCAAATTACAGCATTGAATAATTATTTAATGGGCTCTTACTGTTCTTTGCTCAATTCGTTTCTCAAATGTGTCCCCTTGGAAAATACGTTGCACAAATATGCCGGGAATATGTATCTCATTGGGGGCCAAACTACCTGCTGGCAGAAGCTCCTCTACCTCGGCCACGGTAATGGTGGCAGCCCCACACATGCACGGATTGAAATTCCTTGCTGTGCCTTTGAAGATCAAGTTGCCCGCTTCATCCCCCTTCCATGCCTTTACAAAAGCATAATCGGCCTTGAAAGCTGGTTCCAACACATACATTTTCCCATCGAATTCACGGGTCTCTTTTCCTTCGGCCACCTCGGTCCCATAACCTGCAGGTGTGTAAAAGGCGGGGAATCCTGCTTGTGCCGCTCTACATTTCTCCGCAAGCGTTCCTTGCGGTGTGAGTTCCACTTCGAGTTCTCCGCTCAGCATTTGACGTTCAAACTCATCATTTTCACCCACGTAGGAGGAAATCATTTTCTTGATTTGATGTTTCTGTAAAAGTAGCCCCAGACCAAAATCATCGACCCCGGCATTGTTGGATATACAGGTAATATCCTTAATGCCCAATCGCACCAATTCGGCGATGGCGTTTTCAGGTATTCCACATAGGCCAAACCCGCCCAGCATGAAGGTCATGCCATCTTCGACACCTTTTAAAGCTTCGGCAACATTGGCAACTGTTTTGTTGATCATAGAATTCTTATTTATTTTCCCTGAAATTACGATTTAAATAAAAAAGCCCCAAGCAAATTTAGATATGCTTGGGGCTTTATTTCATTAAAATGGGTTCCTTCTAGAAATCCAAATCGTCCAAATCGTCTTCGGTATCAATTTGCTCCTCTTCTTTATCTTGCTGCTTGGAACAATCCACATTGATGGAGAGTTCCTCTGGTTCTTCAAAAGCATCCTGGGAAATACCTAGTTCCTCATTGGCATAGTTCTTTTTCATATAGACGGCCCAAATGGGCAATGCCATTGCCGCTCCTTGTCCATAAGCCAGACGGTTAAAGTGGATGGACCTATCCTCGCCTCCTACCCAGACTCCAGTCACTAAGTTGGGCACCATACCCATAAACCACCCATCACTTTGGTTCTGGGTAGTTCCTGTTTTCCCCGCTATTGGGTTATTGAGTTCGTAAGGATATCCAGTAATAATCTCTTTATACACCGTATTGTTAACTCCATAGGTATGCCTTAGTCTCCCACCGGAACCATATTGTGTCACCCCTTCCAAAAGGTTGACCATGGCATAGGCCACATCTTTACTGAGCACATCCT
Source organism: Flagellimonas yonaguniensis (assembly GCF_029193885.1). GTDB lineage: Bacteria > Bacteroidota > Bacteroidia > Flavobacteriales > Flavobacteriaceae > Flagellimonas > Flagellimonas yonaguniensis. The sequence continues at coordinate 224,574 of NZ_JARFVB010000001.1, forward strand.
TTGTCTCGGGCGTATATTCGTAAAGTACGGTTCCATTTTTATCCTCTATACGGGTAACCATTACGGGTTTTACATAAACGCCTTGGTTGGCATACGTTCCAAAAGCACCCACCATTTCATAAACACTTACATCGGGCGTACCCAATGCAATGGATGGCACTTCTGGAATTTCTTTGGTAATGCCCATGTTCTTGGCTATTGAGGCCACCGATCCAGGGCCTACCCTATCAATGAGTTGTGCCGTTATGGTATTTACCGAATTGGCCAAGGCATTTTTCAAGGTCATATCTTCCCCGGAATACTTTCCGTCCGAGTTCTTTGGGCACCATGCAGCCATGTTTCCATGTTTTCCAGGTTCAATACAATATTGGTTGTCCGGAAGGGTGTAACATGGCGAATAGCGAAGCTGATCGATGGCAGCGGCATACACAAAGGGCTTGAACAAGGAGCCTGCCTGTCTTGAGCCTTGTATCACATTGTCATATTGGAAATGTTTGTAATCCACACCTCCCACCCATGCTTTTACATGGCCTGTTTGGGGCTCCATGGACATCATGGCGGTTCGCAGGAAGGTTTTGTAGTACCTAATGGAGTCCATCGGGGTCATTATGGTATCCTTATCATAAGAATCGCTGTTCCAATCAAAAACGGTCATTTCCGCCTTCTCATGGAAGGTTGTCTCGATTTCTTTTTCGGACAATCCCTCTCGTTTTAAGTGGCGCCATCTTGCCGATCGTCTCATGGCCCTATCCATAATGGTATCAATAGCTCCCCTGCTCACATCCAGGAATGGAGCGGTTGGGTTGCGATCGGGTGTATTTTGATGAAAGAATTCCGCTTGAAGGTTCTTCATGTGCTCCTGCACGGCTTCTTCCGCATTTGCCTGCATTCTTGCATCTATGGTCGTGTAGACCTTTAATCCATCCAAATAAATATTGTATTTCTCGCCATCGGGTTTCGGATTGTCGCTTGCCCAGTTATTCAACCAACGCTGCATGTACATCCTAAAATAAGTGGCCAGTCCTTCATTGTGCAGTTCTGGACTGTAATTTAAGTTCAAGTCCAATGTTTGGAGTGAGTCTTTTTCCTTTTCGGAAATGTAACCGTATTTAGCCATTTGTGATAGGACAACGTCCCTCCGGCTTTTAGTGCCCACAGGGTTTCGATGTGGTCTGGGGTTGTACAGGGAAGAGTTTTTGAACATTCCGACAAGCATTGCGGCTTCTTCCGTTCTAAGCTCCATCGGTTCTTTGCCAAAGTATACCCTAGCTGCCGATCTAATTCCATCTGCATTGTTCCCAAAGTCATAGATGTTGAAGTACATCGCCATGATCTCCTCTTTGGTATAGTTTCGCTCCAATCGGACAGCAATGACCCATTCCTTTACTTTTTGAAGAATTGCATTGGTAGTACTTTCCTTGTCCCTGACCCCAATAAAAAGCTGTCTTGCCAACTGTTGGGAAATGGTACTGGCACCCCCTTTTGTCCCTAAAAAAGCCAAGGCTCTTGCGAATCCACGGGCATCGATACCGGAATGGTCATAATATCTTACATCTTCGGTGGCCACCAAAGCATCGACCAAGTTTTGAGGAAGGTCACCGTACGCTACTGGGGTACGGTTGTCATCCAAATAATATTTACCCAAGGTCTCTCCATCGGAAGAAATTATCTCTGTGGCCAAATTGGTGCTTGGGTTTTCCAAGCGTTCAAAAGTGGGCATCTCTCCAAAGACCCCCCATGAGGCCAAAAGAAAAATGAGAACGGCAGAAAGAACTCCTGCTCCGAATAAAATCCAAAACCACTTAATGAAAGGGAAAAAATTCTGCTGCTGTTTTTTTTGACGCTTCTTTGCCATTATAATTTGGGTGCTTTTTCTATTTCCAAACCAACATCCGTTACTCCTTCAAGAATATGAAGGCCTTCCACATCGCCATTTTTGCGCATGGCATGGGAAATGTTCACTTTATATACGCCGGAATCCGGAAAATCGATGTTTTCTTTGAACCAAAGTTTATTTTCCTTAACGCTTCCCATTCCTTTTCCCAACCATTCGCCATTGGATTCCGCCATTCTGTATTCCAGTGTATCCTTAACGGTATTTCCGCTTGGATATTCCATCTCGGTAATCAGGAATAAATTGCTAAAGGCAAACGTATCATCGTTTCTGATATTGATGAACAGATTGTAGGCCTGGGTAGAATCCAGTTCAGAGAATTGGAAGTCGATTCCTTGGTCCATCTCCCACTTTCCTTCCTTGATGGGCCGGTAGTCGGAATAAACCAACAACTCATTGCAGGATGATAGGGCAAGTACTGCAATCAGTGGCAACAAAAATTTATTTCGCATTGGAAGATGCTTTAGGTTTTGGTTTTCTGCGCTTTTTCTTTCTGCGCTTTTTCTTTTTGGGCCTATCAAAACGGGTAAGACTATCTTGGCCCACTACATTTTCAAAAGTCGTTTTTTCCTCGATAACATTGTCTGCCGCATATTCTTCAAGACTTGCCACTTTTTGGTTCTTCTGGTTCAACTCTAAAATCTCAAGAACCTGGTCCTTGGTCAACGCATGCCAGTTTGCTGGTTCATCCTTATAGGAGAACCAGAGTGTTTCTTTAAAAATATCCGCTTTTTGGCAGAATGCAATCCCTTTTTGAGTCTTTAGCTTGCTATCGGATGGTGGGAAGTTTTTCAACGCCTCCAGATACATATCCAATTCGTAGTTGAGGCAACATTTGAGCTTTCCACATTGTCCTGCCAATTTCTGTGGGTTCAGAGCTAATTGCTGATAACGGGCGGATGCAGTACTCACGGACCTAAAATCCGTCAACCAAGTGGAACAGCAGAGTTCCCGACCACAAGAGCCTATTCCGCCCAATCGCTGGGCTTCTTGTCGGTAGCCTATTTGTCGCATTTCAATACGGATGCCAAATGCCTTGGCCATATCCTTGATGAGCTGCCTAAAATCAACTCGTTCATCAGCAGTATAATAAAATGTGGCCTTGGATCCATCCCCTTGGAATTCCACATCGCTCAACTTCATTTCAAGTCTTAACGAGATGGCAATTTCCCTGGAACGTTTTTTTATCTCCTCTTCCCTATTTCTGCATTTTTGCCAAATATCGATGTCCCTTTGTGTGGCTTTTCTGTAGATTTTAGGAATGGTCTTATCTTCAGGAGACACTTTCTTGTGTTTCATCTGGATTCTTACCAATTCCCCTGTCAGGGTAACCACGCCCACATCATGACCGGATTTGGCCTGGGTGGCCACAACATCGCCAATGGACAATGTAAGGTTCTCCGTATTTCTAAAAAATTCCTTTCTACTGTTTTTGAAACGTACCTCAACACAATCAAAGGGTTTTTGATCGTTGGGCAACGACATATTGGAAAGCCAATCAAAGACTGTCAGCTTATTACAACCATCAGTGCCGCAAGTACCATTGTTCTTGCAACCACGCGGTTGTCCATCCTTGCCGGTTGAACAACTGCTACACGCCATATTTAATATCTTGATTGAGGTGTCAATAAAACGTTGTCAGTTGGATTACAGCCAAATCTACTTCAAGCACTGAGAAATTTAAAACACATCTCGACTGCGCTCGATATGACATGAAATTTCTTCCCATCCGTTTCAACAACCTCAATAGGGTTCATAAAAATTACTAATTGTAAATATAGTACAATTTGTTGCAGTAGTGAAATGCTACTTCTTGTATTTCAACACGGGGGAACGTCCTTTTTTGAATATTTTGTTGCTAGCTCCCTTGCCTTTACGCAAACGTTTTTGTTCTTCGTAGGGCAATGCATGTACCTCCATGCAATCCACAGAGCAGCAATTGTTCATTTTTTCGGCGCACTCCTCACATTGAATAAACAACAAATGACAGGCTTCGTTGGCACAATTTACATGAGTATCGCAAGGTTTGCCACATTGATGGCAATGCGCGATCACTTCATCCGAAATGCGTTCGCCCCTTCTATGGTCAAAAACAAAGTTTTTCCCCAGGAATTTATTTTCCAATTGCTTTTCGCGGACTTGCCTGGTGTATTCTATGATGCCACCTTCCAACTGGTAGACATTTTTAAAGCCTTTGTGTTTATAGTATGCACTGGCTTTTTCACAACGGATGCCTCCCGTACAGTACATGACCAATTTTTTATCTTCCTTGTGCTCTGCCAAGTCTTGTTCAATAATGTCGAGAGAATCACGAAACGTGTCCACATCGGGCGTAACGGCATTCTTAAAATGCCCTATCTCACTTTCGTAGTGGTTTCGCATATCCACCAGAACGGTGTTCTCATCCTCAATAAGTTCATTAAATTGTTCTGCCCCTACGTGGATTCCTTTGTTGGTCACATCAAAGGTGGCATCGTTCAAGCCATCGGCCACAATCTTGTTGCGGACCTTCACTTTCAACTTTAAAAATGATTTATTGTCCTGTTCAATAGCAATGTTCAACCGAACATTTTCCAAAAATGAAATGCTGTCCAAGTGCTCCTTAAAAACCTTGAAGTTATCCGCAGGAACCGAAAGCTGCGCATTGATGCCTTCATGGGCTACGTAAATCCGACCTAGAACTTCCATACCGTTCCAGGTCAAGAAGAGATGGTTCCTCAAAATTTGAGGGTTGCCTATGTGTGCATATTTGTAGAAAGAGATGGTAAGCCGATCTTTACCGGCCTCCTCAATAAGCGCCTCCCTTTCTTTTGCACTCAATGTATTGTACAGTTGCATGCTATACCTAATTAAGTTAAAGAATGGTTCTTGAAAATGTGGTGCAAAGATAAAAATTAAAGGGAGAGCAAATCAAAAGGGCCTGTTAATGGCCCCTTGATCCACTATTCTTTTTCACAGCTATTATTTTCTCCCTCCTAGCAATTGTGAACTGTAGCCAGTTCTATATAGATGAGTTAGTACACTTAAGATGTATTGTTATTAAAAAGGTTGCGTGCCCTTTTTTTCATGTGGAAAGAAATGGTATTTTAGCCTTCCTAACAATTTTAACCATGAGCAAAGAGAAAGAAGCAAAATTAAAGGCCCTTAAACTTACATTGGACAAGTTGGACAAAACCTATGGAAAAGGGGCTGTCATGAAAATGGGTGACAGTGTTGTTGAAGATGTAGAGGTCATTCCTTCCGGCTCGTTGGGATTGGATATTGCTTTAGGTGTGGGGGGTTACCCCAAAGGAAGGGTTGTGGAAATTTACGGTCCGGAATCGTCCGGTAAAACCACATTGACCCTGCACGCGATTGCCGAAGCTCAAAAAGCCGGCGGTATTGCTGCATTTATTGATGCGGAACATGCTTTCGACCGTTTTTATGCCAAAAAATTAGGGGTTGATATCGACAACTTGATCATTTCACAGCCCGATCACGGTGAGCAGGCCCTGGAAATTGCCGACAACCTGATTCGCTCCGGAGCCATCGATATCGTAATCGTGGATTCCGTGGCAGCCCTGACCCCAAAAAGTGAAATCGAAGGGGAAATGGGCGATTCCAAAATGGGATTGCACGCCAGGTTGATGTCACAGGCTTTGCGAAAACTGACATCCACGATCAGCAAAACAAAATGTACCGTGATTTTCATTAACCAGTTGCGGGAAAAAATCGGGGTCATGTTCGGTAACCCTGAAACAACAACTGGTGGTAATGCCCTAAAATTCTACGCATCCGTTCGATTGGACATTAGGCGTTCCACTCAAATTAAAAGTACCGATGGCGAAGTACAGGGAAACAAGACCCGCGTCAAAGTTGTGAAAAACAAGGTGGCACCCCCTTTTAAAACAGCCGAGTTCGACATTATGTACGGGGAAGGAATCTCCAAGATCGGGGAAATCCTTGATTTGGGTGTAGCCTACGAAATCGTCAAGAAAAGCGGTTCTTGGTTCAGTTATGGCGACACTAAATTGGGACAAGGACGGGATGCCGTGAAATCATTGCTGATGGACAACCCCGAACTGGCCGAAGAATTGGAAGACAAGATCAAAGAGGCCATTGCTGCGGTAAGTGCATAATACTTTTATCGATTTTTTTGGGAGATTAACTTTTAGTTGTGATGATTCCACGCAACCCTTGTGTATACTGTACATCTAGGGAGTAAAAGGATTATTATGAAAAAAGTGCTAATGCCCTTTATTTTTATTGTGGCATGCTCATGGTTCATTTCATGTGAAGTGGACGATGATTCCCCAAATTTTTACTTTGCCGCCCTGACCACGGTCGAGGCTGATATGCCTGAATCTTTTGAATATGGGAAAACTTACGACATTGACGTAACCTACCTTAGACCTAATGGCTGCACCTTTTTTGAAGGGTTCGATGTGACACAAACCACAGAGACAGGCCGCGATGTTGTGGTAATAGGGTCTGTACTAACGGATGAAGACCGAGTATGCACAGAAATGGCAGAGGAAGTTGTGGCCAACCTGAAGTTTAAGGTAATTTATAAGGACGATTATACATTTAGATTTTATGCAGGGGATGATGCCGATGGCAACGCCACTTTCTTGGAATACACTGTCCCCTTGGTAGAGGAAACACCAACAAATTAAATGGCAACAATCCAAAATTGACCAACATTTGGATCTTGATGAATTGATACATAACTGTCAGAAGGGAAACCGACAGGCCCAAGCTGAACTATACCGGAGATATTCCGGTATTCTTTTCGGTATGTGCCTCAAGTATTCCCGGAACAAAACTGAGGCGGAAGACAATCTGCATGACAGTTTTATGACCATATTCGACAAGGTCGATCAATTTGGTTTCAAGGGGTCTTTTGAAGGTTGGATCAAGAGGATAACAGTAAACACAGTCCTCCAGAAATACAGAAAAGACCAACATCTCAACCTTGTTTCGGAAAACACCGAAGATGAAGTAGAGGTGGATACCGAAGATGTGGATATCAGTCTACCCACCCTTTTGGGATACATTCAAGAACTGCCACATAAATATAGGTTGACGTTCAACCTTTATGTATTGGACGGCTACAGTCATAAGGAAATCAGTGAGATGTTGGGGACATCCACTGGCACCTCAAAATCCAATTTGGCAAGGGCAAAAGCCATTTTGAGGGATAAAATAGAAAAAACCAAAATCAACATTGCTTAAATAAATCAATGATGGGGAAAAAGAATTTAGAGCAATTGTTCAAAGAAAGTTTTCAGGACTTTCAGGAAGTTCCGGACGAAAAAGTCTGGAACTCCATTGAAGCTTCTTTGGACAAAAAGAAACAAAAAAAGCGGGCCATACCCATTTGGTGGAGCCTTGGGGGTGTCGCCGCTGCCTTGGTGCTACTGCTGATGGTCATCAATCCATTTGCTGAGCAACCCGTGGAAGAACAGATCATCACGGACACGGAAAACAGTGCACTTCCCGAAGCGCCGAACAAATCGGAAGAAAGGGACAGCGATGATTTCAATGGTTCCGCAATCACTTCAGAAAAACAAAAAGGGGGATTGGCAAATACGACCAACGATGAAAACGCAGAGAAAACAAACCATCAGACCACAGGAAAAAACCTAGGCGTTAAGAGTGCATCAATGGTTGCTGAAAATGCTGCTTCCAGTTCAAACAGAGATGGTTCAGTTACAGCGATGGCACAGGCTGAAAACAGTCGTTCAAACGATGCTGAAGCGCTTACCAACAACAAAGATGCTGCAAACAACAGTGCCGTTGCAGTGACAATGAATCCCAATGAGACAAAACCTGTTCAAAGTCAATCAAACATATCATCCGAAATCAATGATGAACAAGTTGCTGAACATACCGAAGAAAAAGATGAAGATAAAAAGCAGTCCATTTACGATGCGATAAAAGAGCAGAACGAAATCGAGGAGGCCATTGCCGAAAACAAATCGGGCAAATGGTCCGTTGGTCCATCTTTGGCACCCGTATATTTTGATGCATCCGGAGACGGTTCCCCCGTTGGTCCTGACTTTTCCTCCAACTCAAAATCGGGACAACTTAATCTAAGTTACGGCCTTACCGTCGCTTATGAAGTGGGTAAAAAAGTGAAAATCCGTTCGGGGGTACATCGCGTAAACTATGGATACGACACCAATGATGTCCTGTTCTCCTCTACCCTTCGAGCCGCTGCAACCGATAAATTGGCAAACATCGACTATGGCCCAACCTCAGAATCCATTGTGGTACAAAGCAAGGAAAATCCCAAAAACCAAGCTGCTTTCGATTCCAAAGAGATCGCCCTGAGCGAGGCGCCCACTCTTGACGGCAAAATGGTCCAGCAACTCGGCTATATCGAGGTTCCTTTGGAAGTAAACTATGCGATTTTGGACAAAAAATTCGGAGTCGACCTCATTGGCGGGGTAAGTTCTCTGTTTCTTGTGGACAATTCGGTCCTCTTGGAATCCAATGAACTGGTTACCGAAATGGGCGAGGCGAACAACATAAACTCATTGAATTTTAGTGCAAACTTTGGTATGGGACTCAATTATCAATTCAGTCCAAAAATCAGATTCAATGTGGAACCTGTATTTAAATATCAACTGAATACTTTCTCCAATGTGTCAGGTAATTTCAGGCCATATTCCATTGGGGTGTACAGTGGATTCAGCTTTAAATTCTAAGGTTTTAAGAAGTTGGTTAGGAAGATTGCTCCTTTAAAGCAATCAATTGAGCGCTCTACTAAAATGGGGCGCTTTTTTTATCTCACTATAACATTCACATATTTTTCTTACTTTAAACGCTTGAATACTAACCAACTTATTGATACCGTGAAACATGAGCAATTTGAGGACATTCTCATTTACTTTTCCAAATCACTTATGGGAAAGGAAAACGAAGAAGACATCCTGTGGGACCTAGCCAAAAATTGCATCTCCAAATTGGGGTTTGTCGATTGTGTCATCTATCTGGTCGACCATCCTAAGCAAGTGTTGGTACAGAAAGCGGCCTATGGTCCAAAAAATCCAAGAGACTTTAAACTGCACAATCCCGTGAACATTGCCATCGGAGATGGAATAACCGGATGTGTGGCTAAAACAGGAAAGCCGGAATTGGTAATGGACACCTCACTAGACCCGAGATATATCTTGGATGATGACAATAGGCTTTCCGAAATATGTGTCCCCATAGTCTACGAGGATGTCCTTTACGGAGTAATTGATTGCGAGCATCCCGAAAAAGGATTTTTTACCGCCCGCCACCTTAAAATGCTTTCGGCCATTGCTTCCATTTGCGCCATAAAAATCAAAAGCGTCAGGGACAACAAAGAACTCATTGAAAAACAGGACAAGCTTTTCCAACTAAGGGAGGAAATGTTGGGACTGAAATTAAAAACCCTTAACTCGCAGCTCAACCCCCATTTTGTGTTCAATTCCTTGAATGCCATCCAATATTTCATAACCACACAGAACACCAAACTGGCATTGGATTATTTTTCCACTTTCAGTAGGTTGGTCCGTTTCTATTTGAAGCAATTGGGAAAAGACACTGTTTCGCTTTACAATGAAATAGATATGCTCCATTGGTACTTGAAACTTCAAAAGTTGCGGTACGACGATTCTTTTGAATACTCCATTTCCATAGAAAAGAAAAGCGGAGACCTTAAAGAGATCACAATCCCCTCGTTCGTAATTCTCCTTGTCTTTGAAAATCTGGTCGAGCAATCCAACATCAACAAAGTGATCGATCAACATTTCAACATTGATATAGCTACCTCTGAAAAAAAAGTGGTTTTAAAAATACAGTATCATTGCAAGAGTATGGAGCAAACCACACCTCCAAAAAACGATTATCGCAATGAAATCATGAAATGGCAAGATCAGGTGGAACTGCTCAATACGGTCAAAGGATATCAAATTACCCACAATACCACCAGTGCAAATAATGATGGTGTAAACATCAAAAGCATTGTTCTAGAGCTTCCCAATCTTGCCTAGAAAGTGCTTTCCTAAGAATTCATGTCTTTCAGGATTACTTGCCTAACCTCCTCCCGTAAGGTCGACGTGTCGGAAGCACTCAATATCCCAGTTTCAAAAAAAGGATGAACTATTGCCCGTATTCTTCCAGGCCCGCCGCTAAAAAAAGTGAAGGAAAATCGCTTTTTATTATCCAAAAAAGTCATGGGCACCACGGGGATTTTATGTGCTATCGCCATTTTAAACGCTCCATCCTTGAACTTGTCCAAGATCACATCCTCTTCAGGGACACCTCCTTCCGGAAAAATACAAATGCTCAGGCCTTGATCCAACCTTCTCTGGGCACGCCGATACACTCCTGTTCTACTGCGAACACTGTCCCTATCCACCATGATACAGACCCGCTTATAGAAAAATCCAAAAATGGGGATTTTTACCAGTTCTTTTTTACCCACGAACACAAATGGATTTTTGCTCAAATGAAGCATCAGCATAATATCGAGCATACTCGTGTGGTTGGCCACCAACATATAGCTCTTACCCTTTTCCATACGTTGTTCACGAACAACCACCGGAACACAGCCCATGCCATACAAAATGGGGCGGGCCCATAGATTTCGGGCCAACCAAAAAAATTGAGGATAGGTTTTTTCGGAAATGGTCAGCAGGAGCAAAAACGGAAAAAACAAAAGAATGGGAACGGTGACCAAAATATAGAACCAAACCCTGTACAACAAATGCCCCGCATTTCTGATCACTCCATTCATGTGTCAAAAGTAGAATTTTTGAATATCTTTATAGGACTAACCATTAAAACTTAGGATATGGGAATTTTATATGCTTTATTGATTGGCGCCCTCGCTGGATGGCTGGCTGGCAAAATTATGAAAGGTGGTGGGTTTGGAGCCCTCATAAACATTATTTTGGGAATTGTTGGAGGTGCTGTCGGCAATTGGTTGTTCTCCACACTGGGAATCCATGTGGGTTCCGGCATTGTTGGAGACCTCATAACCGGCGTTATTGGTGCCGTAGTGATTCTATTCATTGCAGGGCTCTTCAAAAAATAAACCCTGATTAAATCAATTTTATATGAAGCGGCATTGGCCGCTTTTTTTATACGTAAGGGATGCTTACTTTTACGGGCAAAAATTTAGCATGGCCCGAATTCTGACCGGAATACAAAGTACAGGAACACCACACTTGGGGAATATTTTGGGTGCCATTGCACCAGCCATTGAAATGGCCGAAGACCCCAAAAACGATTCCTTCCTGTTTATCGCCGATATGCACTCGCTTACCCAAATCAAGGATGGGGAACTGTTACGGAACAATACCTACGCCATAGCCGCTGCTTGGATGGCCTTTGGACTGGATATTGAAAAAACAGTTTTTTACAGACAGAGCGATATTCCACAAACTGCGGAATTGGCCTGGTACCTCAGTTGCTTTTTCCCCTATCAAAGATTGACCTTGGCCCACTCCTTTAAGGATAAGGCCGACAGGTTGGAGGACGTAAATGCGGGTTTGTTTACCTACCCTATGTTGATGGCAGCCGATATTTTGTTGTACGATGCCGATATTGTCCCCGTAGGGAAAGATCAGCTACAACATTTGGAAATGACCCGAGATGTGGCCTCCCGATTCCACAATCAAATGGGTGAAACTTTTGTGATGCCCGAAGCCAAAGTACATGAGCAGACCATGTACGTGCCTGGAACCGATGGCGAAAAAATGAGCAAAAGCCGTGGCAACCTCATCAATTTGTTCCAAACGGACAAAAAGTTACGCAAGCAGATAATGGGGATTGTAACGGACAGTACGCCAATGGAAGAACCAAAAGACCCGAGCAAGGACAATGTATTTGCCCTCTATAAACTTTTGGCTTCCCCGGAACAAGTGGAGGAAATGAGCGCCAACTATTTGGCAGGAAATTACGGCTACGGTCATGCCAAACAGGCATTGTACGAGCTTATTTTGGAAAAGTTCGAGGAGCCTCGTGAAAAGTTCGAATACTACATGAACCATAAGAACGAAGTGGACGAAGCCTTGGCCTTTGGTGCCCAAAAAGCCCGTAAAGTGGCCGATGGGGTCCTGACTAGGGTTCGAGAGAAGTTGGGGTATTAATTAGGCTCGACAATCCACAAATCCAATGTTTCATATTCTGGCTGCTCCATAACAAACATAGCTGAAAGTTTAACATATTTAGTCGTAACCTCTTTTATAAAATATACCGAGCCTTTACCCTGAACACTTAAGGTAGGAGCTGATTTGAACACAGGTAAGCTTTCATTATTAACTGTTTCCATCTGGTCAAAATAGAAAGTAACATCCCCTTCTTTCTGATGATAGTGTTTAAGTCCTTTAACAATGAAAATCTTCGATGTATATCTTAATGCTTCCTGCGTTTTTGCAACTTTATTGTTTATTATAGCAAACTCTCTTTTAACATCATTTAGGTTTTCTATAGATTGTCCCTCTTTAGATTTCAAAGAATCCAGTGATTTTGTGTATTCCGCCACTTTTGTTTCAAAATCAATCGTTTCTTTTCTTAAAGCTTCTATTTCGTCCTCTAAATCTGATTTGTATTCAGTCTTTATTTCATTCAAAGATGCAGCACCTAAAAAAGTCCCAACAAAAAGCAAAATTGCTGCAACCGCCTCTATAACCCTAAGTTCAAATTTGAGTTCGAAAAAACGTTTGTCAAAACTATTTCTGTTTCTGGTAATTGGACTTTTTTGAATCCTATAAAGAAATACCACATCCAAAATCAACAATACCAACACTATGATTAAAAGAACATTTGTAAAGACTTGCATAATGATGATTTTCAAAGCAAGGTACAATTTATTGACTTATCCCTTCGCACTTTGTCGGGTTTGGGGCTTTTTACCTTCCTAATTAAACCTACTGTAGAATCATCAGAAACAACTAGTTTGTCAATTTTAGTTTAGAACCTCGATTTTTTGTGGCACCTTCCCGTTGAACTACCCTTAAAAACAGAGTGACTGTTCTGTTATCATACAATGGGATAAACGGTTGTTTTCCAATGTTGCAATTCGTTTAGTTGTAAAGCTTAATGGATAAGTAGCATCTTGTCATTCTGAATCTGAGTGAAACGAGGATGAAGAATCTCAATGTTAATGGCATTGCTGAGATACTTCGCTCCACTCAGCATGACAAACACTAAAAAAGGTGTCATTCTGAAGACGAACAACGTGAGGATGAAGAATCTCGCATTAATTTTGACCTTTGTTCGAGATACTTCGCTTTGCTCAGTATGACAAAATCATTTAAAAAGAAACCCTTCCTCTAAAAAATCCAAATTTGGGTTAACCGACTTAATCAATTTTAGTTTTTTGGCCCTAACCCATCCTTTTATTTCTTTTTCACGCGCAATTGCTTCTTGAATCCATCCATATTCCTCATAGTATAGTAAATGCTTGCACTTATATTTTGCAGTAAATGTCTTTCTTCCCTTTTCTATATTATCAATATGCTCAACTAATCTTCGAGCTAAATCGTTCGTAACCCCAGTATATAAAACGGTTTTGTTTTTATTTGTTATTATGTAGACATAATGTTTGTTCATCAATCGATTGTGTTTCTTAGAGATACTTGGCTTTGCTCAGTATGACAAACAAATTCTCAAAGCCCACATTTGTCATTCTGAGGCGGAACAACGTGGAGCTGAAGAATCCATAATTCCTAATGAATTGAGTCGAGATGCTTCCCTTCACTCAGTATGACAATGCTTACACCGCCTCGAACATTTTACCGGGCAGGGGTCGGATCACACCCTTCATTTCCATGTTCAATAAAGTGGACGACACCTTAAAAATGGGCAAATTACACTCCAAAGCTACGGTATCCAACAACTGTTTGCCGTTTAACTGCAAGTACGAGTAGATTGACTGTTCTGTTTCATCCAACTCGACGAACAGCTGTTTTTGTACCATTTTCTCCTTTTTTTCCTCTTCTATTTCCCATCCCAAAAGGTAAATCAGCTCTGCTGCTGATGTCAATAAATGTGCTTTTTGGTATTTGATCAGGTCGTTGCAGCCTTTACTCCACTTATCGGTCGCCCTACCTGGAACAGCGAACACATCACGATGGTAGCCATGAGCCAAATCCGCTGTGACCAAACTACCCCCCTTCTCGGCTGATTCGATTACAATGGTAGCTTCGCTCATTCCGGCAATAATACGGTTGCGCTTTAGGAAATTCTCACGGTTGGGCTGGCTCGAACTCCAAAATTCGGTCATGAACCCTCCGTTTTCCTCAATCTTGGATTGGTATTTGGCATGAACCTTCGGATAAATTTGATTGAGCCCGTGCGCCATACAGGCAATGGTCTGCAACCCCTGGTCCATAGCCGCTTTTTGGACCGCCATATCCACGCCGTACGCCAATCCACTAACGATAACAGGGTTCAAGGGCGCCAATTCTTCAATAAATCGATGGCAAAACGCAGTACCATAGTTGGTAACATTTCTTGTTCCAACAACACTGATCACTTTTTGATGCTGTAAGTTGATATTTCCCCGTTGGAACAATAAAATGGGCCCATCGACACAATGCTTCAAACGGGCCGGATAATCCTCATCCATAAAATAAGAGAAGGAAATGTCTTCTTTGGACAGAAACTCGAACTCCTTTTGGGCCTCTTCCAGATAGATAGCATCAAATAGACCTTTCAAAGTCATCTTTCCAATGCCATCGATTTTTAAAAGGTGGGGCAGTTTGTCCTCGAAAACAGCTTTTGGACCACCACAGTGGGCAATTAATTTTTTTGCAGTGACATCCCCGATATTCGGGATATTTTGCAGTCGCAAAGCCGCAATAATTTCAGGTTCAGTCATTTGATTTGGGATCAAAGTTGTCCACAAAATACAGATTTTCAAATGTTAATAAAAAGTTATCCAGCATATTTTGTACTGTCCCTTTTTTTACAATATTTGTGGTCATGCGGATAGATTCATACATAGAAAAATTGTTGTTCGATTACAACTGTGTTGTGGTACCTGGTTTTGGCGCTTTTTTGGCCCATGGTAAATCCGCAGAAATTGATTTGGCGACCAACACCCTAGCACCTCCAAGCAAGACCATTTCCTTTAATGCCCAGCTTTCCAAGAATGATGGTTTATTGGTGTCCCATATTTCCAAAGAGAAGAATTTGGGGTATGAGGAGATGCTCCGGGAAGTGGAAAACATGGTCCAAGATTGGAATAACAAGCTGGCCCAAGGGGAAAGCATTGAGCTTTTTGGCATTGGAAAATTGTGGCACAACAGCGAGCAACGTATTCAATTTCAGCCTGAGGAAAAAATCAATTTTCTAACATCTTCCTTTGGACTCTCCACATTTGCCGCCACACCCATACAGCGTGAAGTTATCAAAGTGGAAGTGGAAGAAATGGAAGAGCGCATTCCATTCATCATCACACCGGAGAAAAGGGAACAAACTTCCTTTAGGCCTTGGCTAAAATATGCTGCGGTGATTTTATTGGCGGTTTCTTTGGGCGTGACCTCGTATCGCACCTATGGTGATCTTCAACAAAAGGAAGTGGCCGCACAACAAGATGCACAGGAAGAGGTGTCCCGCTTGATTCAGGAAGCCACCTTTTTTGAAAGTGCTCCATTGGAACTTCCCGCCATCAACATTAAGGTAACCAAAAAACAATTGGGCAAACACCATATTATTGCAGGCGCTTTCCGCGAAGAACTAAACGCTGACAAAAAAGTGAACCAACTTAAACAAAAGGGGTACAATGCTTTTTATTTGGGCGTGAACAAATATGGGCTTCATCAAGTGGCCTATGATAGTTTTGACGACCCCAAGGAGGCACTTGTCTTTTTAAGAAAGGTAAAAGCCGAGGATTCAAGGGATGCCTGGATGCTTTCCGAGAAATAATCCGCTTTCCTTTAAAACCATTACACACTTCAATATCTTTGCGCAAAATTTTAAGGTATGCGCGCTAAAACTCCTAGTGAATCCCGCACGGTTATGACCGATTTGGTCTTGCCAAGTGAAACCAACCCCCTCAACAATCTTTTTGGTGGGGAGCTTCTCGCCCGTATGGATCGAGCCGCCAGTATTTCGGCCCGTAGGCACAGCCGACGTATTACTGTGACCGCTTCGGTGAACCACGTAGCCTTTAACCGAGCTGTTCCGCTGGGTAGTGTCGTGACCGTTGAAGCATCAGTTTCCAGAGCATTTAAAACATCCATGGAGATTTTCATCGATGTTTGGATTGAAGATCGCTTTACCCGTGAGCGCACCAAGGCAAACGAGGCCATTTATACCTTTGTTGCGGTGGATGATACTGGAAAACCTACCGAAGTACCTCCATTGGAGCCTGAATCCGACTTGGAAAAGGAACGCTATGCCGCTGCTCTTCGGAGAAAGCAGCTAAGTTTAGTGCTGGCAGGTAAAATGAAGCCCAGCGACGCTACGGAGCTTAAGGCGCTTTTTACTTCCTAGTTTATTAAAAATCAAAATTATCAGGGTCGGGGCCAAATCGTTTGTTCCTTTCCAATCCATCGAGCAGTTGAACATCCTCTTCGGAAAGTTCAAAATCGAAAAGGTCGGAGTTAGCGATGATGCGTTCTTCTTTGGATGATTTTGGAATGGTGACCACTCCTTTTTGAAGATCCCATCGCAATACGATCTGGGCAATGCTCTTGTTGTATTTGGAGGCCAAATCCCTCATGATATCCAAATCAAAGATATTTCCCTGCATCAATGGGGACCACGCTTCGTATTGAATGCCTTTGGAGTTGCAGAAATCAATCAAACTCTGTTGCACCAAATACGGATGAAATTCCATTTGGTTGACCATCGGCACAATTTCTGCCGAGGTCAATAGTTCTTCCAAATGATGCTGCAAAAAATTGCTCACTCCAATG
The DNA here is from genome assembly GCF_029193885.1 of Flagellimonas yonaguniensis. Classification (GTDB taxonomy): domain Bacteria; phylum Bacteroidota; class Bacteroidia; order Flavobacteriales; family Flavobacteriaceae; genus Flagellimonas; species Flagellimonas yonaguniensis. Next base: position 241,356 of record NZ_JARFVB010000001.1, read on the forward strand.
GCTCGGACCCTTTTTTCCTTGTACAATTTTTCGAGGGCCTTCCAGGTTTCCTTCGAAATTTCGCCTTTTGGCCAATGCACGAGGTACAAGTCCAGGTAATCGGTTCCCAAACGGTCCAAACTGGCATCAAATGCTTTGAGGGTGGAGTCATAACCTTGATCGGTGTTCCAGACCTTGCTCGTTAAAAAAACATCCTTTCGGTCCACATTACTTTCGCGAATCCCTGTACCCACACCTTCCTCATTATCATAAATAGCGGCAGTATCAATGTGGCGATAACCATGGTTTAATGCCGCTTTTACCGCGTTGATCACTTCGCTACCATCTTCTGATTGATACACGCCCAATCCAAAATAGGGCATCTGGACCCCATTGTGCAATTCAAAGGAGCCTTGTAAATCTGTTATTTTCTGCATAGTAATTAGAGTTGATAGATCCAATCTTCAGGGTTCAAGCGATTGGAGTCCTTATAAAGATAGAACTTCAATTTGGTAGTGCCGTCCAACCGATTGGTGTTGATGTCTCCCAACACCTCTTTGGCGACTACTTTATCCCCCTTTTTCACGTACAGATTGGAAAGGTTATAGTACGTGCTTATGTAGTTTCCGTGTTTTATTTGCACTCCTTTGTTCCCTCCTGGAACAGATAGTATGGCGATGACTTCACCTTCAAAGATGGCTCTAGCCTTGCTGCCCGCATCAGTGGTAATGGTAACCCCGTTGTTTCGGTGCTTTATGCCAGGGTACAATTTATCCGCATACACCCCATATCCCTGACTTTTCACTCCTTTTTCCACAGGCCAAATCAATCTTCCTTTGTTGGAAGTGAAATTATCGGCCAACAATCTGGTTTCGGGTGTCATTGCAAATGTAGCGCTGCTGATGGACTTTCCCGAACTTTTGTTGGAACTGGCAATAGCACTCTTGATCATTCTTTCTATCTCACGATCAATTTTACGGGCTTCTTTTTGCTTTTCGGCAATTGCGGCGGTGTATTTTGCCTCGTTCTGCTTTATGCTCGTTAAAAGGCTTCTTTGGGATTCGATTTCCTTGGACAGTTCGGCTTTGGCTTTTTGATTTTCTGCAATCAACTGGTCCTTTTCTTTACGTTGTCGAACCATATCCTGATTCAAGGTCTTGAGTTCTTCCGTTTTTTTGACGATTCCTTCTCCCTGCTTTTTCCGGTGTTTTGCATATTGTTGCATATACTGCAACCTTTTATAAGCCTGATAAAAGTTTTCGGCTGATAGCAAGAACATCAATCGATTACTCTGGGATTTGTTCTGATAGGTTTTTTGAATGAGTTCCGCATAATCCTCTTTCAGGATCTTTAAATCCTCCCGGAGTTTACTAATGTTTCTGATGTTGACATTGATCTGTCTGTTAAGCAAATTGGACTGTTGATTAGTGACCCTAATCAATTCTTGGCGAACATTTATCTTCTTGTCCAAGGCTTCCATTTGATCCAAAACGGAACCTTTTTCTTTGCGTTCAGCAAAAAGCAATCTATTGATTTCCTTGATTTCTTCTTGGAGTCGTTCCCTTTTGGCCTCGAGCACCTTCTGCTCACTTGTTTGGGCATAGGACTCTACTGAAGTGAAAAATATAACTATCAGACAATAAATAAAATATGAAATTTTACCTTTCATATTACTTTAATGTAATTTTATCATATCCCTTGGGCACTTTGTAAGGGAAATTCATGGGTTTGTTCAGTTCCAAGTTACGAAAACTTAAATCTATCGTGGTTAAACCCCCAGCCTCTTCGGCAACGATTTTCACTTCATCTGGCAGTACGTTTCCTGAAATATCCTGATAGGTATATTTTGCCATTAATTGTCTGGCATTTTCAGGCTGGGCTATTTCCTGAGTTGCAATTTTAAAGTTTTTGGGCTCTAGTTGAAATAATATCTTGAACAAATCCCTAGCTTTTTTTGGCTTTAATTGATACGTGCCATTGTATACTTCCGAGTTGAATTTTTCCTTTCTCAAATCCAATACGGCATTCCCCAGAAGAAGGTTCTGTACTTTTTCAAAATCGAGTTCCGTTCCGAGCAAGTCGCTCAAATAACTGAAGTCACCATCGAAATATTCATTTTGAAGCTTGTTGTAGAAGGATACTTTGTTCGGGGTAATATGGACCTTTACCACACCAAGCGGTGCGCTCATCCAGATGACCTTATCCTTTTCCATACGAAGGCTCACATTCACACCTTGCGAATCGTCCCCGTTGGCATAATCGATTTTAACCCGCCCTCTCAAGGTTTTAAACTTGGGCTGATTGGAGTAATGCGCATTGATGATGTTCTTTGCGGACAGTTTTGAATTCACCTCTCCCCCCGTAATGGACTTGGTACTTTTACAAGCCCCAAGGGTAAGGAGGAAAGCTATCAGCATGACAATTCTTTTTATGTTTTTATATAGGCTCATTATAATCCTGAATTGATTTTGTTCAAATATTCGTTCGCTTTTTGGGTGTTCCCGATTTGGGAATACCCTTCGGAAAGCTGTTGGTATATTTTATTCTCTAAATTATCATCATCCAAAAGATAATCAAGCCCGCTTTCCAAAACCTCAATGCCCTTGTTGGGATTTCCCGTATTGATTAAAGCAGTTCCGTAGGCATAATAAAAATAGGGCTGTAAAGGATAGGAATCCAACGCTTCCAGGGAATCGCCCAATAGCTTTTTAAAGTCTGAAGCCGTGATTAACTGCTCCATTTGATCCTTTAGTTGGGCCACAGGGTCGTCCAAATCCACTTCCCTCTCAACAATCGGGGCAATTTCAGGCTGCTTATCCTTTTTAAGGGAGTCGCTTATCTTACGGGTCAAGTCCGATTTCAATTGGGAATTCTCTAAATCATCCAGCACTCTTGAAGCTTCTCCGTACTTTTTCATTTTGAAAAGAGAAACGGCCATGTTCTGTTGTAGCTTTGTGTTCTCGTAAGGTATTCGTTGTTTAATGTTTTCTATGGGGCTTCCTTGCTTGTCCAAAATGGTCAGTAAATTGTCCAAATACCAATAGTCGGTTGGTTCCGATAGCAAGGCTTCAATGGCATAGTCTTGGGCCTGTACATATTTTTTGTCCAACATATAGGCTTTGGCCAGTTCATAGTCCAAAACACTATTATTGGGTTCCAGCTGTTTGCATTTCAGGAACAAATCCACAGCCCTATCATAGTTCTGGATGCCTTTTTGCTTTAATGCTTCAAAGAAATTTTCTTGAAACTCATCGGTATATTCCTCCAGATAGACATCGGCGCTCTGCTGTTCTTCTTGGGCATAGGTGTCGTAATGCATCATAAATGATGCTCCCAAAACCATCCAAACAAGAAGTTTCTTTTTCATATTAACATCCTAAGTCCCCATCAAACTAAAAATCCATTCTAAAGTTATTCCAAAACAGAATAATCTCCAATACTAATGGTCTCAAAATTACCATTGTACACTACATGGTTGCCAATCATGGCATTATCCAAGTTGGCATTGCTGATCTTACTATTGCTCTGGATCAGGCTGTTTTTTACCGTTGAGTTTTCTAAAACGGTGTTCGCACCAACGGATACATAAGGTCCAACCGTTGTGTTTTTGAGTACCACATTCTCCCCAATAAAACAGGGCTCAACAATATTGGCATTTTCCTGCTTTACGGAATCGGCGATCATTTGTTCCCCTTCTTTTTCCAAAAAGCCCAGCATACGCTGATTGGTCTCAACGGTAACATTTTTGTTGCCACAATCCATCCACTCGTCCACTTTACCTGGAACAAATTTCATGCCCTTTTGCATCATGCGTTTGATGCCATCATTGATTTGGTATTCACCACCGTGCTTGATATCGTTATCCAGTACGTGCTGGAGTTCATTTTTGAGTACTCCAACGTCTTTGAAGTAGTAAATGCCGATGACAGCTAAATCTGATACATACTCCTGTGGTTTTTCGACCAACTCAACGATTTCATTTCCCTCGTTCAATTGAACCACTCCATAGGCTTCTGGACACTCCACTTGCTTTACCCAAATAACGCTATCAGCAGATTTGTCCAAATCAAAATCCGCACGGATCAAGGTATCGGCGTAAGCGATTACCGCAGGTCCGCTCAAGGACTCTTTGGCGCTCATAATGGCATGACCTGTTCCAAGCGGTTTATCTTGTCTGTATATGGATCCTTTGGCTCCCAGTTCGTCGGCCAGTTCCAATAGGCTTTCCACAACATCATCTCCAAAAAAGGCGGGGTCGCCCAGAATAAAAGCGACTTCTTCGATAGGTTCTCCCAAGACCTTGGCTATATCGCTTACCAGTCGGTGCACGATTGGCTTGCCCGCAACGGGAATCAATGGTTTTGGAATTGTCAAAGTATGTGGTCTTAGACGGGAGCCTCTTCCCGCCATTGGAACGATTATTTTCATAGGAGTGCCCGCGGAAGCGGGTATCTTTTATTTGTTAGACTTTTATTTCAAAGAGATTCCTGCCTTCTCAGGAATTTATTTTACTTCGTGCCGGTACTTCCAAACCCGCCTTCGCCCCTATCGGTTTCCGAAAGGGTCTCCACCTCTTTCCATTCGGCACGCTCATGCTTGGCGATGACCATTTGGGCAATGCGCTCGCCATTTTCCACGGTAAAATCCTCATTGGACAGATTGACCAAGATCACCCCTACGTTTCCACGGTAATCGGCATCTATGGTGCCAGGCGCGTTCAGTACCGTAATCCCTTTTTTGGCTGCCAATCCGCTCCGTGGTCGCACTTGTGCTTCGTAACCCACGGGAAGTTCCATAAACAATCCTGTGGGGACAATGGCCCTTTCCAAGGGTTTCAATGTTATGGGTGATTCCAAATCCGCCCTTAAATCCATCCCCGCCGAAGCAAGGGTTTCATAATGTGGCAACTTATGGCCTGATTTGTTGATGATCTTAATTTTCACGCTTTATAAATATGCTTCTTAATTTATCTCCTTCCATCTTATACACTAACCCCAAAAATAACAAAAACAGTATGCTGCCAGCTATTAAATTTCTATTAAAAACATAGAACGAAAATATCGAAAACACGAGTGATACGGATAGATAGAACACAATCTTCCGCATATTATAGGGTACAGGGTAGTATTTTTTCCCGAAATGATAGGACAATAGCATCATGCTGCCATAGGCTGCCAAAGTGGCCAGGGCCGATGCCATATATCCAATCTTCGGAATCAAACTTATGTTTATGACCAGTGTGATGATGGCCCCTACTGATGAAATGTATGCTCCGAACTTGGTTCGGTCCGTTACCTTGTACCAGACGGACAGATTGTGGTAGATACCCAAGCAGAAACTGGCCAAAAGTATGATGGGAACCACGTCCAAGGCTTCCCAAAATGCTTGGTCGCGGACCAATAATTTCTTCAAAGGATCGATAAACACCATCACACCCAAGAAGATTAAACTGCCCATAATCACAAAATAATTGGTGACCTGTGCATAGGCTTTTTTGGGGTTCTCTGTGTTCGCATGACTGAAAAAGAACGGTTCTACCCCTAATCGGAAGGCAGTGCCGAACAATGTCATGAATACCGCCAGTTTATAGCAGGCTGAATATTTCCCTATTTCCGCCTTGGCAATGTCTTCGGGCAATAACCTATCCAGAAGGATACGGTCGAACACCTCGTTGACCGTAAATGCAAGTCCAGCTATCATAATGGGCAAGGAATATTTGAGCATTTCCTTCCACAATTGCTTGTCGAACTTGTATTTGGTATCAAAATAGATGCCACTAATCCAAAGAAAAGCCACGCCGCTAGAAATAACATTGGCGATAAAGACATATTCTATCTGAAAGTCATCTTTATAGATTTCCGACCAGAATGGCTGTCCATTTTCAGCCATTTTTGGCAACAGGGTCAAGAAGAAAATGTTCAGCAGCAAATTGATTGCCACACTGGTCACTTTTACAATAGAATACCGAAGGGGTCGCTCCTTTGCCCGGAGCCAAGCAAAGGGAACTATGGCCAGTGCATCCAAAACCAGAATCAAGATGATGTAGATTATCAATGATTCCTTGACATCAATTATCGAAGCAAACGTCTCTTTGAACATCAGTGCCGCCACAAAGAATATCAGGGAAGACAGTAACAATGACAGCAAAGAAGTTGAAATTACATGCTCTTTATTCTCGTGCTTGTTGAAAAAACGGAAAAAGGCCGTTTCCATACCGTAAGCGAGCACCACATTAAAAATGGCAAACCACGAGAAGATCACTGAAATCTCACCGTAGGTTTCAGGATTCATTACGGAGGTGTACAACGGCACCAATAGAAAAGAGAGCACTCTTGGCAATACCGTGGCCAAACCGTAGATAAACGTTTGTTTAAAAAGCCTCTTTAGTGGATTCAATAGGTGTTGCTTCTTTAAAAACCTTGATTAGGTGCCCACAAGTTACGCAAAAGCCATTAGTAGCTAAACCTTCTTGTCCTAAGAAAAACAAAAAGGCCACCGATGTGGTGCCCTTTATATTAGTTTAGCTATTATTTCACCAGCCCATCACATTATTACTTGTTTTAAAGTAACTTCTTGTTTAATTTCATAATCATCATTGTTCCCCAATGAAAAAAGCACTACACCATATTTATAATTAAATCGCCCTGTAGACCTATAATGGTAAATTAAAAACAGGTTTTTTCCAACCATTAGCGGCGAGGAAAATTTATGATAACTTTCCCATTTCGGGGTTTCTGCTATCAGTTTTATTTCCCTGGAAATATTGGATGTATCGTGTAATCCATCTATCTCCGGTAATTTATCAATTGCCTTGGTCAGATCTTCTTTAGAAAGGTAACTCATCAGGTGTTGATTTTCATGCATATCTTTTACCAATGCATCTCTTGCGAGAGAATCCGCTTTTTTGTAGAACAAGGAGAGCTTGGTAGCTTTGATAATGTTAGAATACCTAGAACTATCTTTCCGTTCAAGTTGTCCACTTTTGATTCTAGCCTCAATTATTCTATTTTTCCAATCCGAAACTAAAGTATCACGTGAAATTATATCTGTAATCAATTCGTAATAGGCCAAATCACCGACTACGTTTTGATGTTGTGCTTTACATGATGTCAAACTAATTGCACTCACTGCCAATAGCAAGAATATCGAAATTTGCAATCTCATAATCAATGATATTTTCATAAGTTTCTTTAAGGTTTTGGTCCATTACAGTCCATGCAATGGAATCATCAAGACCAATCCATGCCATTGCTTCTGCCTGAATCATATTTATATTATATCCCTTATTTGAAGAAAAGCTTTCAATATATTCTGCCATTGTTTCAATCAAATTAGACATAATTTCATGTTGAGTGTAAGCTAATTCGTTCGGAGGGAGCGGACCTCCATTACTTTCTGCAACAACCTTTGACCACTGGTCTGCCAAAATAGAAAAATCAACGTTGGGGTCATCAGGCGCAATGTTCATTTTATCCAATTGATAAAACATCAATGGTCAATGCCATTATCTGTACATTCTTATCCGCCGTTTCTTGGATTGGTTCAAGATTGTGTGCCTCTTCCTTTTGGCAGTTCCAGCCCAAGGGGGTCAATAGCATCACGAAGAGCAGGTTCTTCAATCGTTTCATTACTTGTCAAGTTTTAAGAATTAATAAGACCTGGGAGGTCTAAAAAAATCATCGCAACAAATGGTATACAGCCGTTTTGGACGTACCCTTTTATGCTGCACTCAACAAGTAATGGGGATTTGTACTAGGACTAAACTAATGACTTTAATCCAAATCGCATTGGGGCAAAACCTTAAAAAAACTGGGGTTTTTCCAGAATTGTTTGGAAAATAGGGGGGGAATGAGCTGTAAAACTAACAAAAAAGCCACCGATGCGGTGGCCTTTTAATATTAATGAATGGTTATTTTAACTCTATTTATTTGATTGTATCTTTTGTAAATGGAATATCCCCTATCGTCAATTCTGTTCTGTTGCTTTCCCTGATAATGGATAACATCATCTTCAATTCAGGATTATCCCATATAATAAATAAAGGGTCGTCCCCAATGCCACACTTCTTTAAGGTGCTTTTAGTCTCGGTGGACGTTGTTCCATTAACTTGTATAACCTTTCTTTGGGTTTCAATTTCATGCTTAAGCATTAGATCGGCCTTTCCAAATTCAAGTGCCAAAAACCGATAGAATTCTTCATCCACAACACCTTGAAAATCGGTCATTAACTGTTTTATAACTCCCTCCTCATCGGTCTTTACCAAAATATGTTTCAATGGTTTGGTATAAAACTCCTGCTTGGCACCAGTAATCAAATAGGTAATTGAACCTGAATTACCCACCGAATCAAGCACTTTGAATTCGAAAGGAACATTCAATAGGTTCTTACCTATCATGTTTTCGATTTTCATATTTTGGTAAAACGTATTAAAGCAAAATACTATGGTAAAAAGAAATAAATTTTTCATACCTAAGTACTACAATCAGTTTTATCCCAAACCCAATCTTCTGTATAAGGAGCCAAATTGTTGATTGGAAATGGGGCATTCTTGCTAAAATCTCCTCCTATTGCCTTCATAGCTGATTTGATATTCTTTTCCCATTCATAAATTAGCATATTAGGATTTGACAAAAACCAAGCCTTCGTTACAAGATTAGCCTGATGTAACGCTGTTGCCGTAGCATTCGCAGCTTTACCATTTGTCCAGTATTTAGGCATAGTAAAATATGATTTGGTAATATTGAGATGAAATGAATGAGTAAATGGACCATTATCGTCAATACCCGCTGCTACAAAGATATTTTGAATATTCGACACACCAGCCCCCTTTACCAAACTTCCGTCAGCATATTCAAAACTTTGACAACTCGGGATTAATATTACATCTTCCTCCTCATTAATTGGCAGTAGTGTTTCCTCCTCGGGGCAGTCGGCGCTCTTGCCCGTAAGGGAAAAGGCCTTTAAAATGCCATCTTCCCCATAGTTGCCGAACTTACCCTCCCCGATCTCCACAAAGGGCTCAGTATTGTCACCGTTGCCCCCTCCATTGTCTGGCGCATAGGTGTTCCAATAGTCATAGTAACTGCCGGGGTCGTGGTCGGTTCCATTACCTTGGTTATTGCCCTCTTCGTTGTTGCTATTATTCCCTCCGCCACCTTCGTCTTGATCTCCATTGGTATCCAGTTGCAAACAGGGCTCGGGTTCGCTGCCCATTTTACCGTTCTGGTCCATCTGCAGGCCAAAGGCTTCCAAGCTATATACCTCTATGGTTCCCTTGAACGGTTTTTCCTGTCGTGGGCCCATCACATACTCCCGCCAGTAGTCCTTCTCCACCTCGTAGCGTAGCACAAAGGGCTCTTTTTGTATACCATCGTGGGTCCGTTTGGACACCACATTGTAAAATACGTTGTGTGGCGTACCCGGTACATACATCCGCAGGGAGTATGTGGTATTACCCACCGAGTCCGTAACGGCCAGTACGCGGCTACCGTCCAGCACCGCGTCATCGCCATTGTTCTTTGAGGCCCATTCCACTTTAGAGTTCTGCTGTTCTATGGAGCCCGAGAGGCCCGGTAACTCATCAATGGTCAATGCCTTTAGCAGTACATTTTTATCTTCCGCTTCTTGGATAGGTTCAGGGTAGTTGGTCTCTTCTTTTCCACAATTAAGGGCCAATAGGGCCAATAGCACCATGGGCAGTAGGTTCTTCAGACGTTTCATTGCTTGTCAAGTTTTAAAGTTCATAAGATCTGGGAGATCTAAAAAATCATGGCAACACATCGCATACGGCCACTCTGGCCATACACCTTTATGCTGCACTCAACAAGTAATGGGGATTTGTGTTGGGACTAAACTAACAACTTTATTCGACTTTGCATTGGACGAAAACCTTAAAAAAATCGGGGTTTTTCCGTAATTGCTTTATGCAAACGGGAAAATGGGCTGAAAAAGACACAAAACAAAAAGGCCACCGAATTCGGTGGCCTTTAAATATTGACTAGGCTATGTTTTAGTTGTTCAACGCCTCTGTTATTGAATATTTAGCCTCACTCTTTGGCTCGGCTTAATTGTTCAACGCCTCTGCTCCACCAACAATTTCCAGGATTTCGTTGGTAATCGCTGCCTGACGGGCTTTGTTGTAGGTAAGGGTCAGTTCATCTTTCAACTCACCTGCGTTATCAGTTGCTTTGTGCATGGCTGTCATACGGGCTCCGTGCTCGCTCGCAAAGGAATCCCTGATTGCCTTGAATAATTGTGTCTTCAAGGATTTAGGTATCAATTCCTTTACGATTTCCACTTTGGATGGTTCAAATATGTAATCGGCAGCAATGGCTTCATCTTCCTCTGCTCCAACGATGGGCAAGAACTGTTCGGTCATTACAATTTGCGTAGCTGCATTCTTGAACTTGTTGTACACCAACTCGATTTTATCGTAATCGCCCTTGGTAAACAAACGCATCAGTAGTTCGGCAATCTCAGCAACGTTGTCAAAGGTCAAATCATCATACACTTTGCTCTGGTCACCCAAAATGGTGTGCTTTTTTTTGAGAATGTCGTGTCCTTTCTTACCAATGGTGTAGAAGTCAACTTGCTTGCCTGGGTACGTATTGGACACTAAATTGTTGCTCTGCTTAATGATATTGGAATTGAATCCGCCACAAAGACCTCTATTGGAAGTAATGGCAACCACCAATACCTTGTTTACGGGTCTTTTGTCTGCATACTCGCTTCCCCCGTCTCCTTCCAAACTAGCACTAAGCCCTTGCAGGAGCTCGGTCAGCTTATCGGAATACGGACGCATCGCTGTAATAGCATCCTGAGCCTTTTTCAACTTTGCAGCAGAAACCATTTTCATGGCACTGGTAATCTGCATCGTTGATGAGATGGATGATATCCTGTTACGTATTTCCTTTAGATTCGCCATTGTTTTAAATTATGGGTTATGAGTGCTGAGTTATGAGTTTTTGACTATTGCCACAATGATTCTTATTAACTCTTCACACCTATCCATCAAATCCTTGGGGACTTCTCTGCCAGTCGCTTCTAAAATCTCAAGCCAATACTTTGTTTCGTCAGCTTCTTTTAGGGCAATCCCAAATTTATTTTTAAAATCCTTTGTGCTAACCCCTCTTTGTGCTTCCCTAGTGTTTGCGCCAATACTGGTGCCACTTTTCAACAATTGAGAGGCTATCTCAAAATCCTTTTTAATCTTTAATTCATCACAGTAATGAACAATCTTACAAGCAAACTCGAAACTTTTAATTCTTACAGGACTCGTTTCAAGCTTTCCCATAACCCATCACTCTGAACTCTTAACCTTTGTACTTGCTTGAAAGATCCTTGCAAACAGCAGTCAATGTATCGGTAACCTCATCGGTCAATTTACCGGCTTTAAGCGTATCCAAAACATCTCTGTGCTTGGCGTTCAAGAACTCCAAGTAATCTTTTTCAAATTCTTTTACCTTGTCCACAGGAACATCCCTCAACAAGTTCTTGGAACCTGCAAAGATGATGGCCACCTGATCTTCCACGGTAAATGGATCGTTCTGACCTTGTTTCAAGATCTCCACATTTCTACGACCTTTTTCAATAACGTTCAAGGTAGCAGCATCCAAATCGGAACCGAACTTGGCAAAGGCTTCCAATTCACGGAACTGGGCCTGGTCAAGTTTCAAAGTACCTGCTACTTTCTTCATGGACTTGATCTGCGCAGAACCACCCACACGTGATACGGAGATACCTACGTTAATCGCAGGACGAACCCCTTGGTTGAACAAGTCTTGCTCCAAGAATATCTGACCATCGGTAATGGAAATTACGTTGGTCGGGATATATGCGGAAACATCACCTGCCTGTGTTTCGATAATTGGAAGTGCAGTCAAAGAACCACCACCTTTTACCATGGGTTTCAATGATTCAGGAAGATCGTTCATGTTCTTTGCAATCTCATCGTCCCCGATTACTTTGGCAGCACGCTCCAACAATCTGGAGTGAAGATAGAATACATCCCCAGGGTAAGCCTCACGTCCCGGTGGTCTTCTTAAAAGCAAGGAAACCTCACGGTAAGCAACCGCCTGTTTTGACAAGTCATCATAAATGATCAAGGCTGGACGCCCTGTATCCCTAAAGTACTCACCAATAGCTGCACCTGCAAAAGGAGCATATACCTGCATTGGTGCAGGGTCGGAAGCGTTAGCGGCAACAATGGTTGTATAGGCCAATGCACCTCTTTCTTCCAAGGTCTTGGCGATAGCGGCCACCGTTGATGCTTTCTGACCTACGGCAACGTAGATACAGTAAACCGGTTCACCTGCATCGTAAAATTCTTTTTGGTTAAGGATGGTATCGATACAAACGGTGGTCTTACCTGTTTGCTTATCACCGATTACCAACTCCCTTTGTCCACGACCTACTGGAATCATGGCATCAATTGCCTTGATACCTGTTTGCATAGGTTCGTCAACGGGTTGTCTAAAAATTACACCAGGAGCTTTACGTTCCAAAGGCATTTCGTAGGTTTCGCCAGCGATAGGTCCCTTACCGTCGATTGGTTTACCCAAAGTATCCACCACACGACCAACAATTCCTTCACCAACATTGATGGAAGCAATACGCTCGGTTCTTTTAACAGTTGCGCCTTCCACAATCTCTTTGGATGGGCCCAACAATACAACACCCACGTTGTCTTCCTCCAAGTTAAGAACGATACCTTGCATACCACCCTCGAACTCCACCAATTCCCCGTACTGGGCATTGGAAAGTCCATATACACGGGCAATACCATCACCTACTTGCAATACGGTACCTACTTCATCCAAAGAAGCGGATGCTTCGAAACCTGATAACTGTTTTTTCAAAATTGCTGATACCTCAGCGGCTTTTACTCCTGCCATTTTTATAGACTATTTGTAAATTCTCTTTTTAATCCGTTCAATTTGTTTGCGATGCTAGCATCGTATTGGGTGTCTCCCACCCTTAGCACAAACCCTCCGATGATACTTTCATCGATTTTATTTTCAAGGGTAACCTTGTTTCCGGTTGCCTTGGTGACCGTTTCCAAAATTTTCTTCTCCAAATCTGAAGTCAATGGAACGGCAGTTGTTACGTAAGCTACTTCCTCGCCCTTCAATTTTTCGTGAAGAATGATATACTTATAGGCTACTTCCTGCAACATTGCTATTCGCTTGTTGCTGATCATAGTTTGAAGAAGACCTTTGGTAATCTCGTTTGCACCTTTGAAGATTTCCAACAAGGTGTTCTTTTTAACCTCAGCTTTAATAATGGGGCTCTCCAATACATTTTGAAGCTCCACATTTTCAGCTAGGGTCGCAGCAATTTCGCGCATGTCCTTTTCAACGGCATCAGCCGCTTTCTTTTCAACAGCGAAATCCAAAGTTGCTTTGGCGTATCGTATGGCTGCCCTGTTCTGGTTCATGCCTTAGTTTAATTTGATATCACCCAACATATCGTCAACCAACTTAAGTTGCTTGTCTTTATTGGAAAGTTCTTCTTTGATTACCTTCTCTGCAATTTCCACTGAAAGATTGGCCACTTGCGATTTGATGTCGGCAACCGCAGCTTTTTTCTCAGCTTCGATAGTAGCTTGAGCTTGCTTGATTACCTTATCACCTTCAACTTGGGCTTGTTCCTTGGCTTCAGCAATGATGCTTTCTTTGATTTCTCTAGCTTCTTTCAACAAAGCGTCTCTTTCCACTTTGGCTTCTCTCAAAAGCTTCTCGCTATCTGCAGTAACGTTCTGCATTTCCTTTTTAGCAGCCTCGGCAGCTTCAAGGGCATCTTTTATACCTTCTTCCCTTTTTTCAACGGAATTCATTATAGGTTTCCAAGCATATTTGGCCATGATAAAAATCAATACCAACATGATCAATGTTTGCATCACAAACAAGCCTGGAGAAAAATCGTTTAATAATTGTTCCATAACTAAATTAAATTTTAAAAGGCTGCCGATAGATAACCAACCGTTACCATCGGCAGCTTAATGATTTTGCTTTTTGGATTACTTTCCTAAGAAAAGTGCACCAAATGCCAAACCTTCCAATAGTGCAGCAATGATAATCATCGCTGTCTGAATTTTACCGGTTGCTTCTGGTTGACGTGCAATACCTTCCATTGCACTACCACCAATTTTACCTAATCCGATACCAGCACCGATTACAATCAAACCTGCACCTACTAAATTTGGAACTGTCATAAAAGTCAATTTATATAGTTAAAAATAAACTCAATTTAAATAAAATCCGCTCTTACGTCCTCTGCATCAACCTCTTCGTCATGGTCATGTCCATGGTCGTGTTCGGCCACGGCCATACCGATAAACAATGCAGACAACATAGTAAATATATACGCTTGCAAAAATGCAACCAACAACTCTATAAGAGTTATAAACAAAGAGAGAACGAACGACAACAAACCAGAACCAAATACAGTAAGTTCTGATTTCATTGTTATTAGAATTGCGATAAGGCTCATTACCACAATGTGACCCGCAGAGATGTTCGCGAATAAACGAACCAAGAGTGAGAATGGCTTGATTAGAAATGCTCCCGCAAGTTCAATTATCGCCAAAACCGGACGAATCAAAACAGGAACACCTGGCATCCAAAGCATGTGTTGCCAATAATCCTTATTTCCTTTAAATGTATAAATTACCAATGTAAAAATGGCCAAAGCAGCTGTTACAGCAATCTGACCAGTAACATTAAACCCAAACGGAGTTAGTCCCAAAAGGTTCAAAATCCATATAAAAAAGAAAACTGTTAGGAGGTAGCCCGTAAACTGACGGTATTTTTTACCAATATTCGGTTCGGCAATCTCGTCACGAACATAAATTACCAAAGGCTCCAAAATTCTACCAAAACCAGTTGGAATTTGTTTGCTTTTATATTGCCTGGCCAAACCACCAAACCATACAAACATTAGAATACCAATCAAAAGCATTCCAAAAACACTTTTTGTTATGGAAAAATCCAACACTTTGTGTGCGTTTACCGGATGATGCCCTTCATCAAAAGAAATTTCATCTGCGCCTGAATTCAATTCGTAAATTTTACTGTGAAGCTTCACAAAACGAGTACCACCAGCTTCAACAACCTGATGACCTGAATCATCGTGGTGAAATCTTGAGGACATAAAAGTAACCAAGCCTTCACTGGACCATACAATTACGGGAAGAGGAAAGCCAATATGCTTGCGCTCGCCCTCTGAATTGGTATAGGAAAAAATATGGAAATCGTGAGAATCCTTTATATGGTGCAGAATATAACCCTCCACCTCTTCTTGGGTATTTACTGGACCCTCTTCTTTTTCGTCCGAGGAGGAGTTTGCACTAACCCCGATGGAAAACAATAATATAAACAGTGTGGCTGCTAAATCAATCGATCTTTTAAATACCCGCATTGTAACTATAGAATTTATCCGTTCGTCAAATTCCGCGCAAAGGTAGTATTAAAAAGTCAAAAAATAATTTTTTTTCGAGATTTCATTCCATTCTTTTCAAAAGTTTGCTTAAAAAGTACACTTCACAGGCTAATCCCAAAAAAACAGGCACTAAGAAATGACCCTTATTTATCTCGATTTCAGCCAAATCATCAAAAAAATAACTTTGAAACAGGATTACAAAAAGCACAGGTTTCAACACTAATGTGGACAAATAAATAAAGCCCAACTGATTCTTGAACTTCTTCATTTGGAACAAAATTTTGAACACGGCGACAACCAGCAAAACAAAAGACAATAAAAAAATGTAAGGGTTAAATAAAATACAATTTTCAACAAAGGAATTACAGCCAATTATATACGCGTGCAAAAGATAAATTAAAGTAAACGACAGTATAAAAATTGCTGTCTGTAGAAGACCTCTTCCTCTCATTTGTTCAATTGAATAGCTTGCTTTATTAAAATATACATAGCCATGATTACAGCCACAAAAGTAATTAGTTCCTCTGCAAATGAAAACCCGTACTTATTTTCAACCCAAGAACCCAACAAGTTACCTAAATAAATAGTAGCGCCCATTTGAATGGCGGAACCAGACAAACGGGCGGCTGTATTAATTGCTTTGTTATACTTTTTTTTAGGAGGCTTTTGCTGGCTCATCTTTCTTTGTGGACTGCATTTTTGTGGTGGATGCAGCACCTTTGCCCATGGCACAGGACGCATTGAAGGTCGCCCCTGGCTCCACCGACAATTTGGCCACACTAACGGTACCCTCAATGGTTGCGGACGATTTAAGGGAAAGTAGATCCTTTACCATAAGCTCTCCATTGAACCTTCCTTCGATATCTGCATTCACACACTCCACTTTTCCGTTGATGTAGCCATCCTTTCCTATGACAACCTTGCCGGAAGTGGTCACATTTCCCTCCAATTTACCGTCTATCCTAAAGTCGGCTTCGGAGGTAATATCACCCTTTATTTTCGTGTTCTTTTCAATTCTATTGGGCTGTCCGCCAAATTCATTCATAGGCCGGGGTTTTTTGTTGTCAGAAAACATTGTGTTCTAGGGTTTTGGGGTTAAAATTGCGCTTTGTATGATTCTAAGTTCTTGTGGACTTGGATAATTTTGTAATTGTCTGATAAAACTACAAAATTCTCATCTTTAATAAGGTAGTCCCGATTGTTTTTTATAAGCTCGGCAAAGCCAAGGGCAAAGTCTTTCGATGGAAAGCCATGAACCACTACAAACTCATCCTCCAAGTTATAGATGTCCTTGGAAACAATGTTTTTATAGTTCAGTTCATCGATGGCCTCTACCAAACGATCTCTGAGCTTGGTCGCCTTTTCGTCATTTTTGATCTTGAACGGAAACACCACTTTCCAGTTTCCTGCTCCCGTGGAACCCGTTTCCGGAGAGAATTCCTTAGCCTCCAATTTGGGCAATTGCTCTTCCACTATTTGTTCCGCTTTTTTCCCTTCGGGATTGTTGGGATAGGTAAGTGCCACATAGTTCAAGGCTTCCTTAAAAGGTTCAAATCCTTGCAAACGACCAATGGCGTTTGCTTTTAACATCTCAAACTTGGGAACAATGGGGTCGCCCGTAAATTGGCTGATGTATTCTTCCGATTGGGTAATGACCTGCAAAAACTCTTGTTTTTGGTATTGTTTGAACAAGGCCGCATACCTCGCATCCGGGCTATCGGTATTTCCGTCCAACACCGCTTGCGGGTTCAACAAAATTTCCGCGTAGCGGGTATCAGGATGATTGATAATGATATTTTGTTTCATGTCCATAGCCAAAGGACTTCCAGTTTCCTCGTAAATCTTGTACAGATTGTATTTTGATGGGAGAATCAAGCGTTCCTCGGGATTGGAGGAAAGTACACGTTCCAATTTTGCGGCAGCCAACATATTGTCCTTGAACTTCTCCTTGTAAATCAGCCCCAATTGGTAATTGGCAAAGTTGCGTTCGCCCTTCAAACTGTCAATAACGGCAATATCGGTGGGAACCTGCTCCAAATAATAGTCAACTGAATATTTTTGGTCCTCCGTCAACACCTCTTCGTTGCCTACGATTTCCTCTCCGGTAGCTTCAGAAACCAATGTTTTGGATTTGTTGCTCCAGCGCCAATCGTCTTCCAAGGTTCTGGTGCCCCATCGGGTTCTAAAATCGTTTCTTCCGTGGCCTAGACTCGTAATGTTGTAGAAGTAGAACTTACCCTGGTTTTCCTTCCCTCCTTTGCTGCTCGCAAACGTAGCAAAACCAGCATTGGTGCGTTCCTGTTGCTTCTCGGCCTCGGCTTCTTCTTTACGTTTCATCTCGGCGATATAGTCCTCAAAATAGGCGGTACGCTCAGCAACGGGCATTTGGTACAATGTAATTACACTATCGGCATGCTGAACAATGTCCTCATACTTGATAACATCCTCAAGATTATCCAATCGTTTTTTGATATCGCGATGCTTTCTTGTGTTCTCATTCAGGTTGGTCAGCGTGCTATCGTAGTAAGAACCTGCCATTCTGTACTCGTCCTCATCAAAATAATAATCCGCCAAACTCTGATAGTTCAAGGCGAATAATTTGCGTTCGCCTTGGGTAGCCTGAATAGATTTGTTGAAATAGGCCAAAGCCAAACTGTCCTCCTCGTAGGCCATGTGGTATTGGGCCACCTGTCGATAAATCTTGTCCAAGAAGGGCCTGTTCTCCCGGTTCTCTTCCAAATCGGTAAGGTATTCCAACATCTCCTCCTTGTTGCCCTCGGTAAGTTCGGTGTTCTGGATTTTTTTTAGATGCGCATTGATCATGTACACCCTTGGCGATTTGCGGTTGAGTTCAATGACCTTGTTGTAAGCGTAATTGGCACTATCCTGATGCCCCATCTGGTCGTACAGCTGCCCAATAATGAACAGGTATCTTCCTTTTTCATGGTTCTTTTTGGTATAGGCTTGTGATATTTTCAGCTTTTGAATGGCGGTATCGGGTGCATTCAGGTTGATGTAGCATTGGGCCAAAACTGCATTGGCGTCGGCATATTCTTGATCCTTCAGCTTTTCATATTTGAATAGGCGCTTCAGGTTTTTGATGGCCACTTCGGGATTGTCCAACCGCATATTGGTTTTTTCCCTCCAAATAGTGGCTTCGTTCAACTTGTCGCTCTTACTATATTTTCTGAGGATATAATTGAAGGACTCCAAAGCCGGGATATAACGCTGGTCAAAATAGCGGGACTTCCCGAGCAAAAGGAAGGCTTCATCTATCTGTGGGTTATGCTCTTCATCCTTGATGTCCATGCTGTGCTTTTGGATGGCCTTGGTGGCCTTTTCCTCAGCAATAAGAAAGTTGGGGTTGTTGTCCTCAGAGTCGAGTTTTATCTCATCGGTAACCTTGAGACGTTCCACGGGAAGGATTTCCCAATAGTCATCCCTGTAGTTGGCATTGATTTCTTCCAATCCTTGTTGAAAGGCCAAATTGCCGTTGTACAGGGTGTTGAACTCGGTGTTGAGTGCGTGCCAATTTCGGTTGATGAATTTATCCTTTTGGGTGGAACATGCATTGAATGCAAGTCCTCCCAAAACCATGGCGCCTAAAAATGTATGATGAAGCTTCAAAATTATCGATAATCTTGTGTAACCTTAAACTCAAAAATGAGCAGATTATTATAAGGCTTATCGATAAAATGCATTATTCCTTCATCAAGGCTTCAGTTTTAAGAAAATCGTGTCTCCCAATCCCAACCAATACTTTGATCCGATCACTATTCTGGAGATGGTTTCTTTGATGGGGAGCACATTTTTATATCGGTCCACATTGAGCAAGGCAACCAAACTTTTTGATGACCCATCGAGGATTAATTTTGGTTCGCCCTTGAACATATATTCCTTCAGGAACCCAAAACCACCCTGGCCGGTTCCTTCTGCCAAAGTTAACTGTATCTGACCCGTTTCAATTTTGACCACATCGATATAGGCTTGCTTTTTCAAATCAAAATAAACCGTGAATCCTTCGATTTCTTCGTTGATCAAAGAAAATATTGCTTCATCCAATATCTGGGTTTCCTCAGAGGCAATTGGCCGTTTCTTTTTTAATTCCTCCAATTCCCTTTTGTATTGGTTGATTTGAGATTTAAAATAGCCTGAAGAATCTTCTTTGGAATATGAATCAATATTTCTTTTAAGCCGTTGAATTTTTCGGTGATTCGCATTCTGAAGTTCCAAAAGGCAATCCAGTTCATTCTGGACATATCGTAGCTCGTCTTGAGTATGATGAACTGCCATATAATCCTGACCTCTTTTATTTTCATCAATCTCGAGCAACAGGCGCTGCTTTTCCCATTGATAAAAATCGATCAACAAGTCTAAGTCGCTGGACATGGTTAATGGTTGATGTCCTAAAGTTGGCGATTTTCAGATCAACCTGCAAAGAAAGCCTCAAGTTCCTTCATGGTTTCGGCAGAAGTATGGATATCCTTCACTATTTCGCCTTTGTTGAGCACCACGATACGTTCACAGACTTCGGTAACATGAATCAAATCGTGACTGGAAACCAAAACGGTAACTCCTTCTTTTGCCGCCAAATCTTTGATGATTCCCTTTAATCGGATTTGCGTGGTGGGGTCCAAATTGGCAAACGGTTCATCCAAAATCACCACTTCAGGGTTCCCGATAAAACTGGCCACAATGCCCACTTTCTTTTGGTTTCCTTTGGAAAGATCTCTCAAATACTTTTTTTGGCCCAAGATCTCCCCATGGAAAAAATCATCAAAATTGGACAAGAGTGCATCCACATCGGCTTTGTTCCTGCCACGCAGTTCCCCGATAAAGTAGAAGTATTCTTCGGGTGTAAGGTACCCTATCAAAAAGGTCTCATCAATGAAAGCGGAGGTAAACGGTTTCCAATCCTCGCTTTGGTCCACTTGCACATCCTTGTTGATGATATAGCCAGATGAGGGTTGTATCAAATCCAACAACAGACTGAAAAGGGTTGTCTTTCCCGCTCCGTTGTTCCCTACCAGGCCAAAGCTCTGCCCTTTGGGGATTTCCAGATTATCAATGTTCAAAACGGTGTTCTCACCGTAGGTCTTGGTTAAATTATGAACTGTGATCATGTATTTTTCTGTTAATGGAGGTTATTTCTGTTTGTATGCTTGTAATGTCTTGTATTTCTCTTTCTTGTAAATGCCCTCGATCATGGTGAACACCTTGTCCCTGAAAACGAATCCGAGTAGGCCAAAAACAGCCACAAAAATGTATCCAGCCATGGGGCTGATCAAAAAGTGGCCAATGGCATAAATCCCGATGGGCAATACCAGCTTGGGCAAGGTGAGCAAAAGTGTCTTCGCATTAAAGGCCTGTTTATCGCCAAATGCCTTTTTGTTCGATGTAAGGTCTATCGGGGTTTTCACATAAGCTCCACCCCAAAGCACTAAATAACTGTTGATTCCAATATTATAAATGGCGCCCACCAATACAGCGGCATAGGCCTCCCACCCAAAATAGATGTAAAAAGTGGCCAAAATGGTTGAAATAATGGTCGCTATGATCACCAAATACCATTTTGATGAGAGGTACTCCCTATACTTAATGTTTTGACTCATCATCAAAGGGTAATAGCTACTGTCCCAGCTGGGCACGTACTGCCCAAAACTGAAGAGAAACCCTCCCGTGACGAATATCCCTGCAAAGATTTTCCAGAAAGGCCCATCGTAAACCTCAAGTGCGCCCGTAAAAAAGAGGAGTCCGTAAAAAATAAAAAAGGCCCCTGCAATCACGGCAGAACGCGATCTTTTGTTTCGTTTGATGAGTTTGATGTCGTTCTTCAAAAAAGTCCCCAGGTTCCCGAAGCGGTCCAACCATTCCAGGTTCTCGGTTTTGGCCTCGGTCTGTTTTTTGGCCAATCCGCCATCCAAATACATGTGCTTTTTAAAATAGGCAAAAGCGCCATAATACAATCCTACTAATACCACCCAAGGCACAATTGCTGTCCAGGGTATATCATAGAAAAAGTCGAAAATGGGCTGGGTGTACAGGGTAATATCAAACCATTGGTAATATTGTGATGCTCCCGCCACAATAAACAAGACTGCGAATACATAGAAAACCGTGTTCTGGTTGTTTACCATAACATTGATGAAGTTGTTACAGTAGAACAATGCCATCAACGCCAAATGCCACCCGATTACCTGTAATGGTGGATAGCCCTTGGTAAGCAATACAATACTAAAAGGCACAAAGAAAAACGCATGGGCAATATTGAAAAAGGATATTATCGTTTTTCCCAACGAAAAGTTGACCACCTTGGTTTTGCTGATAGGCAAATACAGCAAGGGCTTTATGTTGGTCACGGGCATTTTCTGAAGCATGTACCTGAATACGAGGTCAAAGGCCAGATAATAGATCATGAACTGGTTGACCACACGCAAAGGGTCGCCTATTTCCATTTCCTCGATAATGAAAAAGGCCCCGACGCCCATTCCCAAGAACATAACGATGAAGTACAGTGCCCCTAAGGCCATCAATATCTTAAACCAGATCTCTGTTTTAAAACTGGCGGACCTAAAAAAAGACTTCCATTGGAGTCCAATAAAATGTTTGAGCATGGTTGGCATTTTTTTAGTTGGTGTCTAATTTATTGGATTTGTTACATAAAGAAATGCTTTTTATTAAAATTGATGCTCAAAAGGAGTGTATTGCTTAATTTTGCTGCAAAATTCCATACATGAGTCATTTTCATGCCTTAAAAATAGCCGCGGTGGATCGATTGACCCCAAATGCCGTGGCCCTTACCTTTGACATTCCTGAAGATTTAAAAGAGGATTACAGCTTTAAAGCGGGACAATACATTACCCTAAAGCACAACTTAAACGGCAAGGAGCTTCGTAGGGCCTATTCCATTTCATCTCCACCATCGTCGGGCAAATTAACGGTGGGAATCAAAAAGATGGAAGGCGGAACCTTTTCCGTGTATGCCAACGAGGAACTAAAAGCCGGTGACACCATGGATGTGATGCTTCCCGAAGGTCGGTTTGTTTTTGATGAAACCTCGCCACAAAAAATAGCGGCCTTTGCTGCTGGAAGTGGGATTACCCCTATCATGAGTATTGCCCAAACTGTTTTGGAGAGTAATGCTGACAGTACCTTTGTGTTGGTGTTCGGAAACCAGTCAGTTGAAGAGACCATGTATTTTAAACAAATCCAAGCCCTTAAAGAGCAATATGGAGAGCGTTTGTTCGTGCAGTACATATACAGTAGGTCCCATGAGGAGGATGCCCTTTTTGGAAGAATAGAGCGATCAACCGTGAACTTTGTGCTCAAGAATAAGTTCAAGGGAACCGAGTTTGATGGTTTCTACCTCTGCGGACCAGAAGAGATGATCGAACAGGTGACCGACACCTTGAAGGACAACGGGGTGTCCAAAGAGAAAATCCATTTTGAGCTTTTTACCAGCGATGATACCGAGGATGAACTTGCCGAAGAACTCGAGGGCAAGACCAAAGTTGAAGTGCTCTTGGATGATGAGACCTTCACTTTTGTGATGGACAAAAAGGAACGGGTTCTAGATGCCGTCCTCAAAGAAAATATCGATGCTCCCTATTCGTGTCAAGGAGGTGTTTGCAGCAGCTGTATTGCCCGCCTTACCGAAGGGAAAGTGGAAATGGTAAAAAATCAGATTCTTACTGATGGTGAAATTGAAGAAGGATTTATTCTTACCTGCCAATCACATCCATTGACCCCAGTAATAAAGGTGGATTACGACGATGTGTAATTGATGATGGGCTACGTCTTGGACAATAGTTTCTCCAAGGCCCTACTACCGTGCTCGTATCCGATATCGAAGGCATTCTTTATCCCTTTTTTGTCCAGCACACCAATGGTGTCCAATTCCCCAGGCTCAATAAAAAGGTCACATTCCTGTAATTTTTCATGGTTGGAGGCATGGATCATTAAACTGGTGACCCTGGCCGTTAGCTGTAATGAATTGCGCAGATCTTTTTTCTGCAAAGGAACGGTTATGGAAACGTTGCTTCCAATAATATAGTCGGTTAGATGGTCTACATATTCCTTTGGAAAGTTGTTCATAATGCCCCCATCGGCATAAAGGACATCTTCTATGTTCACGGGGCTGAAAACAGGGGGCAAAGCAGCAGATGCCAATAACGGCTTAATGAGTTCCCCATCATAAAACACTTTTTCATTTCCCTTCATCAAGTCCGTGGCCACCACAAAAAGGGGGCGCTTCAAACTTTTAAAGCTATTGTCGGGGAAAAAGTTCTTGAAAATACTGACATAGCGTTCCGTATCTATAAATCCAGGTTTGTTGATGGCAAAAAAACTGTACTGGAACAATGGTGTTTCCTTAAAAAAGGTCAGCATTTCATCCACCGTATTATCGTTGGCATACAGCGCGCCGACCAATGCACCGATACTGGTGCCCGCCACCACTTTGGCCTCAATTTGGTGTTCGCGCATGGCCTTGATCAGTCCTATGTGTGCCATTCCGCGAACGCCGCCCCCGGAAAGCACCAAGCCTATGGATTTATCTTCAAGCATTTGTATGGTTATTGTTTCTGACCAAATAAAAGTACCCTTTAGTTTGATCTCATTTTTCAAAGCTAGGCAAAAGCTTTAATAAAGAATACATCCTTTATCATAAGAAATTGTAATCTCTCCCATACTCTTTCGACCTAAATGAATAGTATTTGTTGTATGTTTAGGTAAAACATTAAATTAAAAACATGGCTAAATCATATTACGACCCAGCAGACCTAAGAAAATTTGGAAACATCACGGAATGGAGCGAAGAATTGGGCAATAAGTTTTTTGACTATTACGGAAAGGTTTTCGAAGAAGGTGCGTTGAGTGCCCGAGAAAAATCCTTGATCGCACTAGCGGTTTCACACGTGGTCAAATGTCCGTACTGTATTGATGCCTATACCAAAGATGGCCTGCAGCGAGGCATCACAAAAGAAGAGATGATGGAGGCGGTGCACGCTGGGGCTGCCATAGAAAGTGGAGCAACCTTGGTTCACGGTGTACAGATGATGAACAAGTACGACAAGCTTTCCATGTAAACCAATTTATCAATGACGCAAAGTATACTCACAGACATAAAAAAAGCAGCTAAAAAATCTTTGAAGGCACGGAAAGATGCGCTGGCCAACACCCAAACGCAAATGGAAGTCTTGAACGGGGACCTTTTTGCCGATGGCGAACTGCCGTTTTTTAAGGACAAAATTGCCGAGACGGGGCAGTTTCCGTTGAAGCCCAAAACATTGGAAGTGCTCCAAATCAATGTGGGGTATATGTGCAATCAGGTTTGTGCACACTGCCATGTGGATGCAGGTCCCGATCGAAAGGAAATCATGACGCGGGAAACCATGGGACAATGTCTGGAAGTCATTCGCAACACTGGGGCACACACCTTGGACCTTACCGGCGGTGCGCCCGAAATGAACCCTGATTTTAGATGGTTTGTGGAAGAGGCTTCCAAAGCAGGCATCAAAGATTTTATCGTTCGCTCCAACTTGACCATTATTTTGGCCAATAAAAAGTACCACGACCTGCCAGAGTTTTTTAAAAAGCACAATGTACACGTAGTTTCATCCATGCCGCATTACACACGTGGCAAAACAGACAAACAACGTGGGGATGGTGTTTTCGATAAATCCATAAAAGCCTTGCAAATGCTCAACGAGGTGGGTTATGGGATGCCAGACAGTAATTTGCGCTTGGATTTGGTGTACAATCCCTCAGGAGCGTTTTTGCCTGCCGACCAAGCGGCCATGGAACACGATTTCAAAAAGGCATTGAAAGAAGATTTCGACATTGATTTCCACAATCTATTTGCCATTACCAATTTGCCGATTTCACGCTTTTTGGACTACCTCATCGCTTCGGACAATTATGAGGATTATATGTACTCTTTGGTAGAGGCCTACAATCCTGCCGCGGTGGAAAACGTGATGTGCACCAACACCATATCCGTAAGTTGGGACGGTTGGCTGTACGATTGTGATTTTAACCAAATGCTGGACCTTAAGGTGGCGAGCAAGGTAAAGCACATCAAGCATTACAATGATGATGTGCTGAACAATCGGGATATCATTATCTCGCAGCATTGTTACGGTTGTACGGCAGGGGCAGGCAGTAGTTGCCAGGGAACGGTGGCTTAATTCACTATGGAAGGGAATACGCCTCTTGTACCCATATCCACGACGGTTTCGCCCAACAAGGGCTCATATTTGCCATTGCCATTGCCATCTTCCCATTCAAAACTATTGTTGATGGATATGACGACTTCAATATTAATATCCTCCGAAGGATTTTCAGGAATTACCAAAGCTGTTGGGAATTGTCCCGTAACTACACAAGAGCCTTCGGGTACGGGAGAAGTATCATCGATTGGATTAGGCACCGTGGTCTGAGGAGTTTCTCCTTCAGTAAGCTGTATAAATTGGAATCCTTGGATATCCCCAGAAGTTTCCAACCCAAAATATCCTTGGGCCCTGTTTCCATTTACCGTGACGGTTTGCGTATCGATAACATAACTTCCAATATAGGTGTTGTATCCTAAAAAGGAAGCAACAGCACCGTCCACATCAATATTATCGTCCACGCCTTCGGGCCAATCGGGAATCTCCATTTCAGCACCTTCCAAATTGTAAACGATTTTATACTTCTGATACCCAATAGAACTTCTCAAATATTCGTAAGTGCCTGCGTTAACGTAACTCAAAGGCACACTTATGGTATTTACCTCTTCGTTGAAAAAGATCTCACTGTTGAAGTCTATTGCGGTTTCGCCCCCACTTCCAGTAGTTGCCGTGGAAGAAATGGTCACGCCACTATCGTAGGGTGTAAATTTATCGGGGTACAGACCAATGAAATGCAGTCCCAGAATCTCAAAGTCTGGGTCTTGTGCGGCATTGCCTTCAGGCACCGCTACGGGGTTGCCCAAATTGTCCAATCGTTCGGCATCAACATCCATGATAAAGGTAATGTTCAGTCTTGGGTCTTCTTGGTCTGGGTTAACAACTGGCTCATCGGTGGAGCAGGAAAACATGGTGATTCCGATTAATGCTGAAAAAATCAAGTTTGTCTTTTTCATAGTTTGTTTTTTATGTGATTTGGGTTGAACCTCCATAAAAGGACATGGAAAGTTATGAAAATGATGCGACAACCATTAATAGGTTGCTCAACTATCCAGAAATAGCATCAACTTATCCATTACCTCTTGTGGTTTGATGGTACTCATGGCTTTCTCATACCCTTCGGGCACTTTGTTGCCATACACAGAGGTTGGAATCAAGGGATAGGCTTCTCGGTCGGCCATAAGTGCATTGTCCATGGGCTGTCCGAAGGGATAAAAACCGGCATACGGGTGGGTAACGCCCCAGAGAGTGACCACGGGAATACCGTAATTGGCAGCCATGTGGGCATTGCCACTGTCCATGGACAGCATCACATCCAAATTGGAAATGAGCTGTAATTCTTCAGAAAGATTTAGTTTGCCAGCCATACAAATCGCATTATCGTAGTTATTGGCCAACTCCTCCAACACCTCTACTTCCTTGATCCCTCCACCAAACAATAAAATTTTATACTTGTCGGTATTGTCTAGCTGCTTGATGATTTCTTCCGTGGATTCCAAGGGATACATTTTGCCCTCGTGAGCCGCAAAAGGGGCAATGCCGACCCATTTCTTGGTGTCCTGTTGTACCAAATCCAATACCTTTTCGGAAAGTTGGATTCGGTCAAGTGGTTTGGCAATGGTTAGGTCAATGGGGAAACCTAGTTCTGCAAAAACATCCGCATAGCGCTCGTGGGTCGTCTTTAGTTGCTCAAAAACTTTGTTTTTGGGCCGTGTAAGTGCTTTTTTGTCCTTTCTTCCTTTATCAATTTGGGCAAAAGGGATACGTCCCAACGCAAAGTACTTTTTAAGCACTCGACTGCGTAATACATTATGGAGGTCCGCAACGGCATCAAACTGCAAGGGCTTTAGCTCTTTGTACAGGCGCCATAGTCCCATCAAGCCCTTGTGACGATTTTTAACGTCGGCCACTTTTACTTGTACATCCTCCAATCCATCAAAAATAGGAGCGAACGGTTTTTTGGTAAGAACGGTTAGCTGTATTTCAGGATATTTTTCTGTTAGTGCACGAAGCACGGGGACGGTCATCGCCACATCGCCCATGGCCGATAAGCGAATGGCCAAAATATGGGTATGTTTACCCTTTTTGTCCACGTAACACTGGGTTTAATTCGTCGTCGTTGTACATTTTCATCTGCTTGTAGACTTTCATGTACTTGTTTCCCGCCTCAATATCGGCCAACAATTGGTCAATCGCTGTGGAAAGGTCTTTTTTCTGCTCCAAAAGCACGGCCAACTTCCCGCTGCATTTATCGATGTGTTCTTGAGATGCATCGGTTCGGTTGACCTCTTCTTGCATATGATATATTTTCAAGGCCAAAATGGAAAGTCGGTCGATGGCCCAAGCTGGGCTTTCTGTATTGATGGTGGCATCATCCTTCGCTTGAACCGATTGGTATTTATTCAGAAAATAGCTGTCGATATACTCCACTAAATCCGTACGGTCTTGATTGCTGGCATCGATTTTTCGCTTAAGGTCCAGCGCTGCTTCGGGATCAATTTCGGGGTCACGGATAATGTCCTCGTAGTGCCATTGCACGGTATCTATCCAGTTTTTTCTGTAAAGTAAATGCTCTACTTTATCGGTTGGATAAGGGTTGGTGAATTCTTGGTACACATCGTCCTTGATGTGGTAGGTTTCGATACTTTTCTGAAATATGTTGAAGGCAAAATCGCTGAACATAGCTTAAAATTTGTCCAAAGATATTGCTTTATGGCGTACTTAATTCAAATGGAAGGCAAAAAGCGTACAGGCCAAAACCATACAGCCAATAAGCAACACCTCTTGAAACTTGCGTTTTTTGATGCCCTCGAAATAATTGGTCAAAAAAACCGCTGAGGGGAAAAAAGTGAGCAATACGGGCGAAGCATCGGCCGGGGTAAAGAGTGTAATACACGTTCCCAACAAAAATATCAGGAACACTATGCGAAGTAACAACAACTTTCCCCCACTTACATTTCTAAGCCGGACAAATACGGTCACGGAAACGATAACTGTCAAGATCAGATAAATCAGTGTCTTGATGTTCAGTACTTGAAAAAAAGATTTTGTGGTAAAAAGCCCCAAGGAAAATTGGTAATGGTCTTCAAAAAAATTCAAAGCCCCATTTAGTTTCAGCACAGTGAAGGTAAGCATATATATTGTGGCCATTCCCAAAAAAGGGACCAACCAATTTTTGAGGGTTTTCCGATCGTATACCCCAATCACAAAAAAAACAAGGAGCATAAAGGCCAAGGCCCAATCGTAGAACAAGCTTGCAATGGCAATCAGCAGGGAGGCATCAAAAATTTTGTGTTTTACGCTTCTTGTGGACTTTATGGAAAGTATTCTCCAAAAGGCCAAGAGTAAAAAAAAGTTGGCGAAAATCACATTTTGGAGCACCAATTCATCGGAAAACGACACGATCATCAGAACAAAAAAGAGCATGGCGTAGGAGTTGGATTCCGTTGCCTTTTCCGTTTTCACGATTTGATTGACGATGAAAACAGCGAACAGCATTACCGCGAACAACACCAGTTTTAAAGCAATGACTTGGTTGATTTTCTGCCCGTTAAGTTGAAAAAACACATTGGTGAAATAGAATAGGAACAGGAAGATGGCAAGAACTATATGGTTTATGGGTTTAGTTTTTCCGAAAAAGCTTGAAATCATCCTATCTTTTGCTACTTTTGTAAAGTAAATATAGCCAACATGAGCAAGTTTTTTTACGGTATAGAGGACTTATTTGTAAACTACCTTTTCGCACCATTGGATTTTTTCCGTTTTATGCACAGCTGGTGGGGTTCCAACACCATTAACTGGATTTTTATGATCATCGGTTTTGTGGCGATGGTATATTGGATGGGGCAGCTGAAAATTTTCAACGAAAGTGGCGAGGAAGATAAGAGCATTAGCTCCCACTCTTACCTATAGATCAAATCCTAAATCTTTTCGGTAATACATGCCATCAAAATGGAGCTTTTCCATGTTTTGATAGGATGTTTTCAATGCTTCCTTAAAGTCTTTTCCAAAGGAAGTAACGGCTATGACCCGGCCTCCATTTGTAACCACCTTTCCGTTCGACAGTTTTGTTCCCGCATGAAAAACAATGGAATCTGCAATCCTTTCCGCTCCTGTGATTTCCTTGCCTTTTTCATACGCTTCTGGGTAACCTCCCGATACGGCCATTACCGTAGTTGCTGCTCTTTCGTCAATTTGAAGGTCTATTTGATCTAATGTGCCATTGGCCATTGCCTGTAGCACTTCTACCAAATCACTTTTGAGCCTTGGCATGACCACTTCAGTTTCTGGATCACCCATACGAACGTTGTATTCAATTACCTTGGGCTCATCGCCGACCTTTATCAGTCCGATGAAGATAAAGCCCACATAAGGCAGATTATCCGTTTTAAGTCCCTCTACAGTTGGTTTTACAATTTGACGCTCTATCTTGTCCATAAAGACGGCATCGGCAAAAGGAACGGGGGAAATGGCGCCCATGCCTCCTGTATTGAGTCCAGTGTCGCCCTCGCCTATTCTTTTGTAATCTTTAGCGGTCGGAAGAATTTTATAATTAGTACCATCGGTCAGTACAAAACAGCTCAGCTCTATACCGTCCAAAAACTCTTCGATGACCACCGTGGCACTTGCGTTTCCGAATTTGGAATCGAGCAGCATGGATTTGAGCTCATCCTTGGCTTCTTGCAGATCCTGTAGAATCAAAACGCCTTTACCTGCTGCCAAACCATCGGCCTTGAGTACGTAAGGTGGTTTTAGGGTTTCCAAAAAGGCATAGCCTTTCTCCAGTGTTTCGCTGGTAAAACTTTCGTAAGCAGCTGTTGGAATGTTGTGCCTCATCATAAACTCTTTGGCGAATTCCTTGCTTCCTTCGAGTTCTGCAGCCGCTTTTTTCGGACCGATCACAGGAATGGATTTAAGCTTGGCATCATTCAAGAAAAAATCATGTACCCCATTTACCAAGGGGTCCTCTGGCCCCACCACAACCAACTCGATGTTTTCTTTCAACACCAATTGTTTGATGGCTTGAAAATCATTGACCCCTACCTCAACATTGGTGGCAATCTGTGAAGTCCCTGCATTGCCGGGTGCTACAAATAATTTGGATGTTTTAGGGCTTTCTGAAATTTTCAGGGAAATGGCGTGTTCGCGACCCCCAGCTCCCAGGACCAAGATGTTCATGATTCAATGTTTTGGCAAAAATAACTCAATTCAAATTTAATTCAGGGGTTATTTTCAAATGATCTTCGCTTACTTCTTGGCACAATATCCTACCAAGTCGATCTGGATAGCAATCAACACCTGTAACGTATGGGATAATATAAAAAAGGTCCGATAAACATCGGACCCTTGTAATCTTAAAAACAAAAATTATTTTTTGTTGTGAGTGGTAAAATCCCTGTGCTCTGTTTTTTCGAGTTCTTCTTTGGAAAGCCCTTTAAAGAATTCAAATGTTTTGCGCATACCCTCTTCACGACCCACTTTGGGCTCCCATCCCAAAATCTCTTTGGCTTTGGTAATATCCGGCTGTCGTTGCATGGGATCATCCTTGGGCAAAGGTTTATAAATTATTTTTTGATCGGTTCCTGTTAGCTTGATGATTTCCTCTGCAAAATCCTTGATGGAAATTTCATTCGGGTTACCAATATTGACGGGAAGCGTGTAGTCGCTCATCAACAAGCGATAGATTCCTTCGATTTCATCATCCACAAAACAGAAAGAGCGGGTTTGCGATCCATCTCCAAATACCGTTAAGTCTTCCCCTCGAAGGGCCTGTCCCATAAAAGCGGGTATCACACGGCCATCATTCAGTCGCATTCTGGGTCCGTAGGTATTGAATATCCGAACGATTCTTGTGTCCAACCCATGAAAACGGTGGTATGCCATGGTAATCGATTCTTGAAAACGTTTGGCTTCATCATACACACCTCTTGGACCTATAGTGTTCACATTCCCGTAGTACTCCTCAGTTTGAGGATGCACCAGAGGATCCCCATATATTTCGGAGGTGGATGCAATCATGAAACGGGCATTCTTTTCCTTTGCAAGGCCTAGCAAGTTATGTGTCCCCATTGCCCCCACCTTAAGGGTTTGGATGGGTATTTTAAGATAATCTATCGGGCTTGCCGGCGAGGCAAAGTGAAGTATGTAATCCAGTTCTCCAGGAACATGCACAAAGTTGGTTACATCATGGTTATAGAACGTAAACCGTTCCAATGGAAATAGATGTTCTATGTTCTTAAGGTCCCCTGTGATGAGGTTGTCCATGGCAATGACCTCATGGCCTTCTGCGATAAATCTGTCACAAAGGTGTGACCCAAGAAAACCAGCCGCCCCGGTAATAAGGATTCTTTTCATTTATTTAGATATCAATTGAAGTATTCAACTTCCACAAACATAGCTTATACGCACACAGAATGAAAACTTTTCTAGGCAAGCTACACTAATTTCTCGGCTCAATACGCTTTTTCTTCTCCTTTAATGGCATTTAGGACCGTTTGAACGATGATTTTAAAATCTAGAACCATGGACCAGTTCTCGACATAGAATATGTCATATCTTAATCTATTAAGACCGTCCATGTCCGTTTCTATTCCACCTCTTTCCCCTTTAACTTGGGCCAAACCTGTTATCCCTGGCTTTATAAGGTGCCTAACCATAAACTTATTGTGCTTTTTGGCCAAATCATCTGTTAATTTAAGCGGATGGGGGCGAGGCCCTACCACGGACATCTTTCCAAACAACACATTATAAAATTGGGGCAACTCATCAATACTTGTTCTTCGAATAAACTTTCCAACTTTTGTTACTCTCGTATCATTTCTGGTCGCCCATTTTTTATCTGAATCGGAATTTACGGCCATAGACCGGAATTTATAGCAATAGAAGGGCTTATTGTCTATACCGTTTCTTAACTGTCTAAAGAAAATAGGCCCTTTGCTCTCCAGCCTTATGATGACCGCCATTAAAGGCACCAACCAAGACAGAAGAAATAAAATGACCACTGTTGAAAAAAGGACATCGAAAATACGTTTTGACAAAGCATTGAGCTTTCTATCCAAAGGGGCATCTCTCAAGCTTAAAACCGGAACATATTCATAATATTCAAACTTTAGCTTTGTTGTATAAATAGTATTGTCGGGCACAAACTTTAATCTTTTCAGATTGTTGTCGGCATAATTGATTATTTCCGTTATTTGTTCGTTACGCATTTCGGATATCGAAAAGAATATCTCATCAACATTATTATTTGATATAAACTCAAAGCAAGACTCCAAGCTAAAATCTTTTTCGTCAGTATCGAATTGACCTACGAGCAAATAACCCAGCTCTTTTTTTTCCTTAAATGTGGTAATCAGTCTTTCGGCCCTATTGTTTTTGCCAATCACAACTACTCTTTTGACATTAAACCCGAACCTTTCCCTTAGTGCCATCAAGAGGAAATGAATCAAGAATTTATTGGTTGAAATCACAAAAAAACAAATAAGGAAGTAATACCCAAGGTTAAGCCTGCTGATCAATGGCTGCTTCAAAAAACCAATGTAAGCGTACAACACCAAAAAAAATAAAATGAACTGATAGAAAACGAGGTTAAATATGTGGGTGAACTTATTGTTGTTGTTGATGAGATAAAATTGATTTTTCAATGAAATGATTATCCAAGTCAGGGTTATATAAAAATGGAACAGGATTGGACTTGAAAACAAAGGGTTCATATAATCAAGGGGAAATAAATAAAAAATGAAGTTGATCATAAAAAGATCAAAAAAGATAAACAATCCCTCTAAAAACCTGGTGCCAATATTATTCTCCAACCTGTTCATACTTCTAATGCTATAACAACTTAAG
This sequence comes from Flagellimonas yonaguniensis, assembly GCF_029193885.1. GTDB lineage: Bacteria > Bacteroidota > Bacteroidia > Flavobacteriales > Flavobacteriaceae > Flagellimonas > Flagellimonas yonaguniensis. The sequence goes on from NZ_JARFVB010000001.1 coordinate 274,784, forward strand.
TCTTTCTATCTGAGTGACCAACCTATTCCAAAGACCTAAATAAAATTTTCATTTTCCACTTGAATACTCTGAGTAAACTTGTTCCAATTTTTGAATGGTGTTTTCTATGTTGAGCCCTTTATTGAACAATTGTTGTGAGGCCTTGCCATATCTTTCCCTTACATCTTCATTTTGGTACAATTCAATTACTTTCCCTGCCATTTCCCCATCATCTCCTTGGGATATCAAAAAGCCATTTTGTCCATCGTACACCAAATCCCTATTCCCGTCACAGTCAGTTGCAATAATCGCTTTGGATAATGCCAAGCTCTCGATCATTGCATATGGCATTCCCTCATATCTGGCAGTAGACAAGTAAAGTTGTGCCTTAGATATTATCCCAAAGATTTTTTTTCTTTCCATCCATTTAATAAGGGTAATGTTGCTTTCCAATGCATACTTTTCAATCAAATCGTTTACCTTATCCGTGTTTGGGCTTACAACACCGACCCCCATGACCACCAGATGAATGTCCGGAATCTTGGCCTTTACTTTTTTTATTACTTCCACCATCATTTCAATATTTTTTTGATACGATGGCCGTCCCACTGTGCAAATATATTTTTTTGGCAGATTATATTCATGGATTGCGCTCAAATCAAGGTCCGTTATTGGCTTTATGCAATTATTGAAGACTATTGTATTTTCCTCCGCATAGCCAACTTCTTTTATCCCCCTGATCTGTTCTGAAATAGATGTTGCCAACAAAATGGAGTTGAAATTTTTGAACAGCCTCTCGATGAACAAAAATAATTTTTGTTTTACCCCTCCTTTTTGGCTTAGATAGGAAAATGCATGGGGAGTGTGCAAAACAGTTACCGGGTAGAACAATGATGCGAACCTGCCTATTATCCCTCCCTTTGCGCTATGTGCATGAACAACGTTTGGCTTTTCTTTTTTTAGGATTTTTACAAGTCCCCAAATACATCTAAAATCCTTTATTGGGCTGATTTCTCTTTGTATTGGCAAATAATACTCTTTAATCCTATTCCCATTCTTATCAAGATAATCTTCCCTATTGTCCATTGGGCGGCCATGTACTATTACACTGGAGATTTTGGACGCATCGACATTTTCCGACACAAGTCTTAAATATACTTCAACGCCACCAACGGAATGGAGAACATGTAATACTTTAATCATTTTTGATTTTTTTACCCAAAACAGCAAAACAGGTTGCCAATAAAAACACTCCTACTTGCCTCATCAGCACGTTTTCTACTAAACTAAATACGATAATCAAGAACAAAAGCCACATACTGGGTAAAATGCCTCTATAAGAATATGCATAAACCAGTATTAAGATCAGAACCAGAACAATCCCAATTATTCCGTGCATCAAATATGTATGCAAAAATTGATTGTGGGTATTATACCTGGCCTTAACGAACCATGCTCTCTTATCTTTAATATAAATGGTTTTACCATAACAGTCAACAAGCTTTTCCTGAAGTTCCCTTTCTGTATCCAACCCGATAAAATGACTTTTCCCCCATTCTTTGCCAGCAATCTGAAACGCACAGCGCCATATGGCATACCTTGGTTCATGGATTTTTAATTGGAGCATATAATTGTCAATGGAGCTCGAATTGAGAAAGAACCTCTTTTTAAACCCCTCATTTTTGAGGCCAATTACGGTTAAAACAGATAATGCCATCAACAGAATAAAAATATGTTTGAATGAAATCTTCGATTTTAAATCAACATAGATATTATAAACAAGGAAAACTGTGAGGAACAAAAAAGAGAGCCTTGAGGCCAAGATGAAATTGACTATGAAAATCGCCGCTAACAGCACATATTTCATTTTTAGGTTTGTTTTACACAGCATGTAAACAAAAACTGCCGCTATCATGCTCATAAACCCAAAATATAGCCTCTCAAAAATCAGAAAGCTTTGGGTGTTCCCACCAAACTTATAAAAATTAAACTCTCCATATTGCCAATAATTACTGACAATACCAACAATAACAAACAAGAAGACAACTGCATACGCCAATAAGTATGCCATAAGGAATCTCTTAAAAAACCTCTTCCCGCCGCCCATTAAAATAATCGGTGTGCACAACAGTATGAGATATCTTAAACCTACCTTGTAGTCCTTGGGGGTTTCGGCAAAGACCACAATGTCAATCAACAAAAGAGCAACGATTACAATGGATAATATACTCGTGCGGCTCAGTCGCACATTTATACCTTCTTTTGCCGTGTAATATAAACCACAAGCTATCAACAAAACAAAACATATGTTATTCAAGGCCGTGGAAAATGCCATGCTCAAATAAAATAGGAACACGAGAAAAACCCTTATCTTGTCCAGACCGAACAATCGCTGTGTAAATTTTGTCATCATTTGTTTCCCGCCTTATTGAGCACCACTAGGAAAAAACTGAAAAAAATCCAATACCCAATGACCCTGAACGTGTCAAATTGTACCCACGTAAGACCGAATCCTATAGATGACAGTACCAGTAAGGCATTAAGATTTTCCTGTCCATATAAAACTTTTCCCCTATAGTATAGCAACAAACTTCTTAAAAAAACAACCAATTGAAAAGCCACAAAAGTAATCAATCCAAGTAATCCAGTGTCAACACCCACTCGAATATAGGTGTTATAAACCGGAGGAAAAATTTTCTTGCCTTGGACGAACCTTTCTAATTCAATATTATCCTCTCTAGACCAGTCTGGGTATTTATTGACTACCGTAAACCCCGCTTGTCCAAAACCATGGCCCAACACTGGCTTTTCCTTAAAAGCCTCCAGAGACGCCACATATGTACCTAACCTTGTTTTATTAGATTGAGAGGCTTTGTAATTTTTGACAAAGTTATAGCTGTCCATTCGTTTTTGCACGAACTCACTATTACTCAAATAATAAATCGCAAAGGGCAACATTATTATTGATGTCATTACCACAAATATTATGTTCTTAAGCCTTTTTGAACTTATTCTCCCCTTGGTTTGGTTTAAACCAATGAATGTTGCGAATTGCAATAAGATGATTAAAAGCCCAGATCTGGAATTCGAGAAAATTGCCAGGAACAAAATCATTCCCAAGGGTAAATAATACCGAAGAATTTTTCGAGTATTGGGTTTAACACTGATTATCCAGGGCAATGCTGTAGCCAAGAAGAGACCCAATGAAGGTGGTTCCTTGGTAACTGAGGAGATTCTTTTGTCCCAAGTGTTTTTAACTATTCTAACCAAGGGCATCGAATCAAAAAAATCCAGTACTGCATTGGCAAAAGAAAAACGATAATGGATATAAATCACTTCAAAAAAACCTACTATGAAAACAATGTATACCGCCCAGAGAAATGGTTTTCTTATCCGGCCTACAATATTCGGCGTATCCATAAAATAATTATACAAAACCAAAGTAAGGAAGGGAAAGAAGAACAAAAAGACCAGCACCTGCGACAATAACTTTTGAATTCCTGTTCTAAGTGGATGGGCGTTGTTAAAAATAGATGACAAATTTACCAAAGAACTCAGCCCGATTATGAAAACAAATAGAATAAGCAGCTGTAATTCCAAGGATATCCTTGGAACACGGACTGAGAATCTATTTTTTAAAAAGATGAAAAAAAAAAGGAAAATCAATAAAAAAAGAATATATCCCTCCCTTGAAAATTCGCCCAACGGTAGAACCCCCACCCCATCAAATGGAATAAGGAAAACTGTTAGGAAAAAGAAAAGATATATGATTTTTGATGCTTTGATCTTCAATTTTTCTTGTGATTACGTTAAAAGTCCGCTTTCAGGTTTACAAAACTTGATTTTTCAATATTTATCGATCCAACCCGATAAATCCCTATCTATAAGTTCTTGTAAGTTATATAAATCTTGTGTATAAAGCCTTGAGAGCGATTTTTTTTCTTCTTTGGAAATTTCTATATCCGACAGGTTGATTTTTTGAAGTCTTGACTGCAATTTAATTGCTGCGTTCTTACCTACCATTTTTGTCCCCATCCGTCTCAAAAAGCTGTCCTTGATCAACAAGCTATTCAGAAATTGCCATTTCGCTTTGCCAGAGGCATTTAATTTTAAGTTCTCTTCTGCCTCGATGTATGGAATACCCAAAAAGTCACAGGTTTGGTCCAGAACTTCTTGCGTGTTTTGAATCAAATCCTCAAAAAGGTACACCTTGACCTCAGGGAAATTATCCATATAGCTCTTTACCTGGTCATGGTAAAATCCGCCTTTTTTATATCCCCAAATAAATTCAAACCCTTTTGCGAGTCTTTCCTCTTCCATCATTATCGCCTGCTCTATGGACATTTTTTCCCTGCCGTCCCTAATTAGATGCTTATATGCGGATACGGCCCTGTCAACAGGGTGTCTTAGCACTATGATAATTTTAGGCGCGCCCAAAAGTGATTTTATTTCCGGTATTACCTCTGTGTGATAGAAGAGATTGTCCACACTGGAATCCCCCATACATTTATATTCCTTGGACGTATTGAACAGCCTTTTATAGCTGTCCAGCGAAGATATAACCCTCTTTTTTGTAAAGGCAATATCTCCAGGTCCTTTGTATTTCGCAAATTTTGATGAGAAATATTTGGGTTCTTTAGGGGTTGGCATCAAGACATCCGAATGTTTGTCCAAGTAGTAGTTCAGTGTGGTTGTCCCGGATTTCGCAGCCCCTACAATTAAAAAATTTGGTAAATTCATCTCAGGCCGTTGGTTTAAAAAATATTCCCTTAAAAAACGCACCAACTACTATACTAAAGGCTTTTAGCTTATGGTTTTTTCTGGAAACCGACCGATATAAGTTCCTTGCAAAAAACAAGAACATTAGATTGTACTCGCCAAATTTCCTGTGCATAAACGTTCTGTTCCTGAAACCATATTCCATTTTCCAAAACTCTTTTGGTGTACAGTTTTGGATATTGGTGTTATGGTTGGTAACCGTTTTGTGCACTACTTGACTTTCTTCTACAAAGAGCCCTTTGTATCCCGCTCGGATTATTCTTCTACTATATTCTAGATCATCACACCATATAAAGAAATCCTGATATGGGAGGCCCAGTTTATCCACTATGCGCGCAGGAACCATCATCGATACAAAAGAGCAGGATTTTACGTTGATATATCCTTCATCGCCAAAAAATGCCACCCCATTATCGTTTACCCTTGAAACATCGGGAATGTTCATTTTGTGTGGTGTACCGTCCGTCCAAATAACTTTGCTACAGGTAAAGCCAACATCCTCAACTTTTTTAAAAGGTTCCAAAAGCGGGCCAAGACTGTCCTTTTTGACTATGGAATCATCATCCATGAGCCATATATAGTCATACCCCTGTTCAAAAGCGTATTTTAGCCCAGCCTTAAAACCTCCTGCACCACCTAAGTTTTCTTTCATCAGGTACTCCTCGACCTTTGGGCTTTCTTTACTTAACCCTTGGAGATATTCATGGGTATTGTCGGTACTGGCATTATTTACCACAACAACTTTTTCCAAACTGCCATTTACCTCCAAAAGTGCGTTCAATGTCTCCTTTAAAAGCTCAAGCCTATTATATGTCACAACTACTGCACAAACCCTATCCATCGAATTCCTTTTTAACTGCTACCAGAGCACTGCCTATTACTTGATGCATATCATAATATCTGTATTCCGCCAACCTGCCCCCAAAGATAACATTGCTTTCTGATTCCGCCCTTTTTCTGTAGGCCGTAAAGGTTTTGGAATTTTTGTCGTCATTTATTGGGTAATACGGCTCGTTTAGTGAGTTCCATTCCTGTGGGTACTCTTTGGTTATCACAGTTTTGTCCTGTTTCCCAAATTCAAAATGCTTGTGTTCGATAATTCGAGTGTATGGTGTTTCTTTATCCGTATAGTTTATGACTGCATTTCCTTGGAAATTATCACTGTTCAGCACTGATGATTCAAATCTTAGGCTACGGTATTCCAATCTTCCGTGCTCAAACCCATAGTATTCATCGATTTTTCCGGTAAAGACAACTTTTTTGGCAAGCCTTTCCCAGGCCCCCCTTTCTTTAAAAAAGTCAACACCAACCTTGCATTCAATCCCTGCCAGCAATTTGTCGATCAATTTATTGTATCCCCCTATTGGGATTCCTTGGTATTTGTCCTTGAAATAATTATTGTCAAAGGTAAACCTCACTGGTAAACGTTTGATAATGAATGCTGGCAACTCGGTTGCTGGTCTTCCCCATTGCTTTTCGGTATACTCCTTGATCAAAGCTTCGTATATGTCCCTCCCTACGAGTGACAATGCTTGCTCCTCAAGGTTCTTGGGATTGTCTATATCCAGCTCCTTTATCTGCTCTTCAATCTTCTTTTTGGCTTCCTCTGGGGTTTTTACACCCCACATTTGATAAAAGGTGTTCATGTTAAAGGGCAAATTGTAGAGCTTACCCTTGTAATTGGCCAATGGGGAGTTGGTAAATCTATTGAACTCCACAAAAGAGTTCACATAATCCCAAATTTGCTTGTCATTGGTATGAAAGATGTGTGCTCCATATTTGTGCACGTTTATCCCTTCTATATTTTCACAATGGACATTGCCCCCTAAATGCTCCCTTTTTTCAATTACCAGACATTTTTTTCCTCTTTTGTTCGCTTCATGGGCAAAGACCGACCCAAAAAGGCCAGAACCAACTATTAAATAATCGTACTTTAATTCACTCATTTTAGCCAATGTGATAAATCTCTATTTATTAAATTTTCCAATTCCTTTATATCCTCTCTATACAAAGATTTTAGTCTTTCTTTATCTCTTTCTGGAATTATAGTTTTTGCAATATTTTTCCTAATCATTTTTTGTTTTACCCCTTTTAATGCATTAATGATTTTTTGTGGGGCTAACTCTCTAACAAATTTTGGAAAAACTAGCCTTGAATATATTTTTTGCAAAGAGATATTTTTTGGACTACCAGATACGTTGTATCTATTTTTAAAATCATATTCGATTGGCTTGATTTCCAAAAAATCGGAAATTTCATTTAAAACATTTTGATTGTCTCTTTTAAAATCATCATATATAATAATCTTCACCTTTGAGAAATTCTGTAAGTAAGCCTCAACCTGTTTTAGATAGAATCCAACATCTACATACAACCAAGCCCATTCCCAATTTCTCTCTTTTCTTGAGTTTTCAAGTTCAATGGCCTCTGTGAAGCTTTCCTTTTCCCTTAAGTCTCTTACGAAATGCATATACTGAGAAAATGCCCGTTCAACTGGGTTTCTAAGTATTATAATTATTTTAGGTTCTTTTTGATTGGTAGAGGCATATGACTCTTTTATTTTCTCAATTGAATTCTTATAATAATATAAATAATCCGGAGATACATCTCCTTTTATTTGGTTAGAATTTGCCCTATTAAATAACTTGATATATTCTTCTTCACTTTTAATTATCGACTTGTTCACCAAATAATCTTTAGGGCCTTGAAAGTTCCCATCCATCATAGAAAAATACCTGCATTCTTTTCGTATTGGCATAAATACAGAAGGATGTTGACCCAAGCATCTCGCGATAGTTGATGTTCCTGCTTTAGCTGCGCCGACAATCAAAAAGTTTGGAAATACACTCATTTTTGTTTTGTGGTTTTTATTCCTGGAAGTAACATTATTCCATCTGTTCTCCATATTTTATATGCTCCGTACAAGTTCCAAAACGCCAACGATATTGCTGTACTTAGGGCTGCTCCATTCATTCCATAAATCGGTATAAGAACCAAATTTAACACTATATTGAGTACCAGCGAGACAATCAACATATTTCTAAACAGGACTTGTCTTCCCGTCATATTCAAATAATTGCCCACAGGACCACACATAGCATTGATCATTTGCCCCAGAATTACAATTATCAAAGCATTTTTAGCCAAATGGTAATTGTTTCCGAAAAAACCCAGCAATTGTTCTGCAAAAACAATCGCGATGACCAAAATGGGAAAGGTCAACAAAAAATTTAGATTAACAGCTGTTTTTAATAGTTTCTTTAATTTGGTATGCTCTTTTGATGTATACAGTTCAGAAATACTAGGTGATAACACTGTATTTATGGTCATGAGAACAATATTGATTATAACTGTAATCTTCATTGCTGTACCATAATAGGCTATTATTTCAAACCCTTCATAAAACTTTAAAATAACACTATCGATGCTTTGCATGATCAACAATGACATGGCACTGAACGACATGGGTATTGAAACCCTTAAAATATCCCGATAAGACGTTTTAAATGAGGTTTTATCCATCTTTCTTGTCCCTTTCTTCAATTTTAAATGGATAAATGCCGTGGACACTATTGCGACAATATACAGGGATATGATGTAACCCCAGATGACGTACCTATCCAAATCATTGAAAATAAGAGCCAAAAAAATAATCAGAATCAGCCCAAACCGTAAAATTGACCGTAAGAATTCTGAAAAAAATAGTTTGTTGTATGCCCTGATTACCTGGAAATTCAAAGTCATAATTGCAAAAGGGATCGTCCCGATTATTGAAAAGTCCAGCACTTCTTTGTTCTCTATTACAAATGCTGGCTTTAAAATGAACGAAAACCCAACATAGATCAATAAAAGAACAGCATAGGCCGCAAGAATCAAAAGCGTTGACCTAGTATATAAAATGGACTTGAAATGCCCCTTGCCAGATGAGTCGTACTGTCCTGAAAATTGAAAAAAAGAAGTGTTCATCCCCAATAAAACAATAGTGCCCAGTATAACTATTAAATATGATATATAGTTGTATTTTCCAACCAAAACATCATTTGTAAAGTTTGTTAGCACAAGTAGGCTGCAGAACTGCAGAAATACCCCTGAGACCCTAATAAACAATGATATAATACTGGATTTTACGAACCCTTGCTTTTTTGCTGAAAAAAGTTTTCTTTTTATATCATGAATCATTACACGATCATTCCAGCGGCCACGGTCTCGTTCGTGGCATCATCAATCAAAATAATGCTACCCGTGGTCCTGTTTTCACGGTAAGGATCCACCATCAATGGTTTGGTGGTTCTGATGCGCACCTTGCATATATCATTCATGGACATTTCCACGTCCTCGGCACTGCGATTCAAGGTATTGATGTCGATTTTGTACAACACCTCCTTGATCATGGCTTTTTGCTCGTTAGAGGTGTGCTTTATGGTGTATTTTGCCCTAGGCTTTGCAGGGCTGTTGTTCAACCAGCAGAGCATTACCTCAATATCTTGCTGTGCTTCCGGTTTGTTATTGGAACGAACGATCATGTCGCCTCTACTGATATCAATGTCATCCTCAAGGGTAATGGAAACCGACATTGGGGCGAAAGATTCTTCGACCTCCCCAGAAAAAGTGTCGATAGTTTTAATTTTTGATGTGAAGCCTGAAGGCATTACGGTGACCTCATCGCCTTTTCTCAATACACCGCTTGCCATTCTGCCCGCATAACCGCGATAGTCTCTAAATTCATCGCTTTGGGGCCTCAGAACTGTTTGTACCGGGAATCTGGCGTCCACTTTGTTGATGTCGCTGCTAATGTGCATGGTCTCCAAGGTGTGCAAAAGAGGGGCCCCTTGATACCAATCCATATTTTCCGATCGATTTACCACATTATCCCCCAACAACGCACTTATTGGTATAAACCGAACATCCTTAACCAGCAATTTGGAAGAAAACTCTTCAAACTGGGAAATCACTTTGTTGTATGCCTCTTCCGAAAAATCCACTAGATCCATCTTGTTGATACAGACGATAACGTGTGGTATTTGTAGCAAAGAAGCAATAAAAGCATGCCTCTTGGTCTGCTCGATGACACCGTGTCTTGCATCCACCAAAATAATGGCAGCGTTTGCCGTTGATGCCCCAGTGACCATGTTTCGGGTATATTGTATATGTCCAGGGGTGTCTGCAATGATGAACTTTCGCTTTGGGGTTGTGAAGTAACGATAGGCCACATCAATGGTGATTCCTTGCTCTCTTTCATCACGAAGACCATCGGTGAAAAGCGCCAAATCCACACCTTCGTGACCTTTCTTTTTACTGGTGCTCTCAATAGCTTCCAGTTGATCCTCGAATATTGACTTGGAATCGAATAATAGTCTTCCTATCAGGGTACTTTTCCCATCATCTACACTTCCTGCCGTAGTAAATCTTAATAGCTGATTGTTGTCCAACATATCTCTCTAAAAATATCCTTGTTTTTTTCTGTCTTCCATTGCTGTTTCCGAACGTTTGTCATCGCTTCGATTTCCACGCTCAGTTTGTCTCATAGCCGATACTTCTTGTGCAATTTTCTCTACCGTATCCGCATCCGATTCGATTCCGCCGGTAATGGTAATGTCCCCAAGTGTTCTAAAGCGTATTTTCTTGGTGACCACTTCCTCCCCTTCATCCAACTTTAAGAATTCAGAGTTGGGAATCCATGAGTTACTTCTCCAAACAACTTCACGCTCATGGGCAAAGTAAAGTGATGGTATCTGTATGTTTTCCCGTTTGATATAGTTCCAAACATCCATTTCGGTCCAATTACTTATTGGAAAAACCCGGAAATGCTCTCCTTCGAATTGTTTTCCGTTGAACAAATTCCACAGCTCTGGGCGCTGGTTCTTTGGGTCCCATTGGCCAAAATCGTCACGATGTGAGAAGAAACGTTCCTTGGCACGGGCTTTTTCTTCGTCCCTTCTACCTCCACCTATCGCACAATCCACTTTATTGGATTCAATCGCATCCAACAAGGTGGTTATTTGAAGTGCATTTCTTGTGGCGTTCTTTCCTTTTTCCTCGGCAACCCTTCCTTGGTCGATCGATTCCTGTACAGAACCTACAATAAGTCGTACGCCCAAACTATCGATAAGGTCGTCCCTGAACTTGATAGTTTCCGGAAAGTTGTGTCCCGTGTCCACGTGCATCAAAGCAAATGGTATTTTACTGGGATAAAATGCTTTTCTTGCCAAATGGGTTACCACAATGGAGTCCTTACCTCCAGAAAACAAGATTACCGGGTTTTGGAACTGGGCCCAAACTTCCCTAAGCACAAAAATGGCTTCGGACTCTAGCTCGTCTAAATAGTTTAAATAGTATTTACTCATTACAATTGTAATTTGGGTCGAATCAATTCGTATATTCTGTTAACGGCACCTTCAACGGTCTCTTTCTCCGTTAAAGTGATATCTGGGCGCAAAGGTACTTCATACGGACTGGAAATGCCCGTCATATCCTTTATTTCTCCTTTTCTTGCTTTTTTATAAAGACCTTTTACATCTCTTTTTTCACATTCTTCCAAACTGGTGTTGACAAATACCTCAACATAATTTTCCTCGCCCACGGTTTCTTTGATGAAATTTCGGTCTTTTTCAAAAGGAGCCACAAAAGCCGCCAAAACCACCATTCCCGCATCTACGAAAAGGTTGGCTACCTCTCCTATTCTTCGATTGTTCTCTGAGCGATCTTCAGCCGAAAAACTTAAGTCCTTATTGATTCCCTTGCGTACATTGTCACCGTCAAGAGTATAGGTTTTTATCTTCTCTTCTACCAATTTTTGTTCAAGAGCATTGGCTATAGTGGATTTTCCCGAACCTGAAAGGCCCGTGAAAAATATAAGGAACGAACTATGGCCGTTGGCCTTTCTTCTTTCGTTCATTCCGATTTTATAGTTATGTTTTATGATGTTCTCCTCCATTTTTTTGCTCGTTTTCTTTTATCAAGACCATAGTTGATTTTGTACCATCCTCTTTCATGAAAATAGTACAATATCATTTTTGTAATGACTTCGGCAAATCCGATTTTAAGACCCGTATAGGGGTTTCCTGATATTATCCAGGACAGCACAATGGTATCCAAGGTTCCCAATACACGCCAGGTAATGGTCTTGATGATGTGTCTTTTTCTACTATCACCTATACCAACTTTGACCCAAACCCTTTCATGAAAATAATATAGGGTCATTTTGGTAATGACCTCTGCCAAACCTATCTTAAGTCCGGTAAAAGGATTTCCCGTGATGATCCATGATAGCACAATGGTGTCCAACGTGCCCACCATTCTCCATGTGATGGTCTTGGCCAAGTGCCTTTTATAGGAAACCTTTTGTGTCATTTACCTAACTAAGAAAAATGGGTTTAGTAGGTTTTCCTTATTGTAAGTAAGGTCTTTGCCTGTTTCCCAATTGGTCACTTTCAAGCCAATCGCCGTGCAAATGGCATGGCCGGCAGCCGTATCCCATTCCATAGTGGGGGCTACCCTGGGGTAGATGTCCGCTTTTCCTTCGGCCACGATACAAAACTTTAATGAACTTCCTTTGGAGACAATTTCCACTTCTTTTCCTTCACTTTTTAATCCCTCTATGAACTGTTCCGTCTTTTCATTCATGTGAGATCGACTACCCACGACCTTGGTTATTGAACCACTCTTTTCCGAGGAGAGCAACTGATTTTCTTTATCAAAAAGATTGCTTGGCAATTCTTTTGTGTTACCAACCACTATTTTATATGACTTTCCTTCCTCAACATTGGCGTAATAGAGTTCTTGAGTGACAGGAACATATATTGCCCCTAGAATTGGGGTTTCATTTTTTATCAATGCTATGTTTACCGTAAACTCGCCATTTCTTTTGATGAACTCCTTTGTACCGTCCAAGGGATCTACCATCCAGCAAACATCCCAGTTTTTCCTTTCACTGTAATCAAGGTTCTTCTTCTCCTCACTGATTATGGGAATATCCGTCTTGGTCAAATAGGACATGATTACTTTGTTGGACTCAAGATCGGCACGGGTTAGTGGTGAGTCATCTTTTTTGAATTCGGTTTCAAAATCAGCCGAATCATATATTTCCATGATAACATTTCCAGCATCAATGGAAGCCTCTATGGCAAGGGCAAGTTGTTCTTTTAAATCTATGGGGTTCAATTTTGTGTTTTTTATGTTAGTGTGCTCAAATAGTTTGGCAAGTTCTTATCTTTTTTAGAGAGTAGCAAATCCTCCGTACCGATTAACCACTTTATATTCAGTTCGTGACAATCGAATCGAATGCCTCCTTCAGCTCTTTTGTTATAATGATTGTCGCATTTATACAACACCTTCGCCGATTCGCTCAATGTTAAAAAGCCATGTGCAAAGCCTCTTGGCACAAACAATTGTTTTTTGTCTTTACTGTTGAGCTCCATTGAGAAATATTTTGCAAATGTAGGAGAATCTTTACGTAAATCAACCGCTACATCCTGAATTCTACCCTCTAACACTGAAACCAGCTTGGCCTGGGCATGCTGTCCTTTCTGAAAATGAAGTCCTCTCAACACCCCTTTTTTGGAAAAAGATTGGTTATCCTGTACGAAATTCACTTCACGACCAATGGCTTCACAAAAATCCTTGTGATTATAACTCTCAAAAAAATAGCCTCGATTATCTTCAAAAATTGTTGGCTCTATAATAAAGCATCCTTTTAATTTGGTCTCCGTTGCTTTTATCATGCTTCTTTGTTCAATATGCCCAACAATCTTTCTCCATAACCACTCTTCATCAGGGGTTCGGCCAAATCCTTCAGTTCCTCTTCGGTAATATAGCCCATTTCATAAGCGGCCACCTCTATTGAACCCGTTATCAAGCCCTGACGCTCTTCAATGACCTCCACAAATTGCGATGCCTGCATCAAAGCCTGAAATGTCCCTGTATCCAGCCAAGCAGTTCCCCGATCCAATATACTTACGCTGAGCTTTCCTTTTTTCAAATATTCTTTGTTCACATCGGTAATTTCCAATTCGCCCCGTGCGCTTGGCTTAATGTTTTTGGCTATGGATATTACTTCATTGTCATAAAAATAAATGCCCGGCACCACATAATTGGATTTCGGTTTCTTGGGCTTTTCCTCTATACTGATGGCTTTTCCTTCCTCATCAAACTCTACCACACCATATCGTTGTGGGTCGTTTACCCGATAGGCATAAATAATTCCCCCTTTAGGGTTGTTGTTGGTTTGCAGCAGTTTGGACAAACCTGCACCATAAAAAATATTGTCCCCTAAAATCAAAGCGACCTTGTCCTTTCCAATAAAGTTTGCCCCAATAATAAATGCTTCCGCCAAGCCATTAGGGGATTCTTGGGCCGCATAGGAAAAAGAGCAACCGTATTTTTTTCCATCGCCCAACAGCTCTTTGAAGAGGGGCAGGTCCTTTGGTGTGGAAATAATCAATATTTCATGGATTCCCGCATACATTAAGGTGGACAACGGATAATAAATCATCGGCTTGTCGTAAATGGGCATCAACTGCTTGCTTACCGAAAGGGTAAGTGGGTGCAACCTGCTTCCTGTTCCTCCTGCCAAGATGATTCCTTTCATTTTTTTATGCTTGATATTGCTTTTTATAATATTCCAAATAGTCTCCTGATGTAACATGGTCCAACCATTCCTGATTTTCAAAATACCAATCTATGGTATTTTCGAGACCTTCCTCAAAAGTAACAGAGGGCTTCCAACCCAATTCCTGGTTGATTTTGGTCGCATCAATGGCATACCTTAAATCGTGTCCTGGGCGATCCTTTACAAAGGTTATCAGTTTTTCAGATGCCCCCTCTTGTCTGTTGAGTTTTTTATCCATCAATCGGCACAACAATTTGGTCAAATCGATGTTCTTCCATTCATTAAAACCACCAACATTGTAGGTTTCTCCTTTTTTTCCTTTGTGGAAGATGAGGTCAATGGCCTCTGCATGGTCTTTCACAAATAGCCAGTCCCTAGTATAATTTCCATCGCCATATACGGGCAACGCCTTATTTTGAATGATATTGTTAATGAACAAGGGTATCAACTTCTCTGGGAATTGATTGGGGCCGTAATTATTGGAGCAATTGGAAATCACATAGGGCAAACCATAGGTTTCTCCGTATGCTCTTACAAAATGATCGGAACTCGCTTTTGAGGCAGAATAGGGAGAATTGGGGTCGTATGCTGTTTTTTCGGTAAAAAGCCCCTCTTTGCCCAAACTGCCATAAACTTCATCGGTGCTGATATGATAAAACAAGAAATCTGGGTTGTCCTTGGCAACTTGCAATGAGGCATTCAACAAATTGACCGTACCCAAAACATTGGTGCGCACAAAAGACACAGGGTCGGTAATGGATCGATCCACATGGGATTCTGCGGCCAAATGAATGACGCCATCAAAATGGTTTTGAGAGAAAAGGTCATTCACAAAATCTGCGTCGGCAATGTCCCCTTTAACAAATGAATAATTGGGGGCCTGCTCAATTTCTTTGAGGTTTTCCAAATTACCGGCATAGGTCAACGCATCAAGATTGAGAACTCTGTAGTTACTGTACTTGTTAACAAACTGCCGAACCACATGGGAGCCAATAAAACCGGCTCCTCCCGTGATCAATATATTTTTGAGGGTGTTCTTTTTCATATAAGCTCCCTTAAAATCCCAGTGTCCATTTATTCTGCAAGAACACTGTTCTTTGGCCTCTTGGCGAAAGTACGATAATTCGCATCCAAAACAAGCTTGACCTTATGTTTAAGCCCGTTCTCATCCAGTATCTTCTGGGCAAAATCATACCATGTCATCGGTTCCCCATCGGTAAAATGATATAACCCAAATGGCTTGTTTCCCAATACAATTTCCTTCATAATAAACATTGCCAATCTTTCTGTATTGGTCGGACATCCCTCTTGAGCATCTGTTACATACAAGTCTTCTCCATCCAATGCCTTCCTTAGAATTGTTCTGTAGAAATTATGTCCATATTTTTTGCTGTACAACCAAGATGTACGAATGATATAATGGTTGGGCAGAATCTGTTGAATAAATTTTTCCCCAGCCAACTTGGACTTTCCGTATTCATTGATGGGGTTTGGTGTGTCATCAATGGAGTATGCGCTCTTCTTTTCCCCATCAAAAACATAATCCGTGGAAATATGGATCAGGGTTGTGCCATGCTCCTTGCAAATCTCGGCAAGGTTTTTTACCCCTTCTGCATTGACGGCAAAGGCCTCTTCTGGGTGTTTCTCTGCATTTTCGACATTGGTATACGCAGCACAGTTGATGCAGAAATCATACTGTCCTATACGAAAAGTATCGGCCAACTGTACTGGCTGGGCAATATCCAGCTCTGAAGATGTTTTGAGATCAAAGGAAACTTCGGGAAAATCATGGATATGTTCTTGAAATGTAAGGCCCAATTGGCCTCCGGCTCCAGTTATCAAGATTCGCCCCATAGCATTTTCAGATTCTCCCAAATTATCAACTCACCTCTTAAGAATCAACCTGTTCCTTGTTATAGGATTTCAAATACTTGTTAAGCTCCAACAATGCCAAGAATGCAAATGTGAACACCAACAATAGCACAGGCAGCAAAAATTTATAACTGTTCCAAAAACCTTTTTGTTCAACTCCACGAGTGGGAAAGTCACTTATGACATTTATGATGCTTGATTTGTTGGCTCTTTCCCTATTTAATTGGACCAGCCTTTCCTTGAGCACATCTTTTTCTTGCACCAAGGCAAGTTCCCTACTACTCGACTCCCCAGTTTCTGCCATGTTTATACTGGTGCCCTGCATGGGTTTTTCAGCTTCTTTTACCAAAACCGTTCTGTATAAGCTTTGGAGGGAATCAATCTCCGAGAGCTGGTTTTTATATATATCCTCCTGAAGATCCAAGTTTTCATCATTGATTTTTTTCTGAAGCTTGAAATACTCGTTGACCGCAATAGAATTGATTATGGCCGGTTGTGTTTTTTTGGCGACTCTATTATCAGTGCTTATTACAGAAATTTGATGAAACCTAGCGTCCAATGAATTGAAGTTTTGCAAGTAATTTTCAAAATCAATGGTCTTGACCGTGGTGGTGTCCAATTCCCGGATGAACTCATCAAAGAGTTTCACCTTTTGATTTTCATCAGAATAGGAATCTGTAAAAATCTCTTTTATTGTAGATGCTTCGTGCTCTGTAATATTCAATGCAGTTGCCAGTGCAACAGAATCCTGCGCCTCGGCCAAGTCGTTATAAAAGGCAATGTTGTTGTACAGCTGTTGAACACTGTTGAAGTTTGGCTCCACTACCATTCTGGAGATGTATTTCTCCGGCAAGACCTTATCCAGAATAAAGCCTCCAACACCACCTATGATAATGGCTGCCGCAATCACAATTATGTTCTTTTGAACAAAAAGGAGAAACAACATGATCAAGTGGAAAATCCCCTTAAATATGCTGCCAATGAAATTGAAGAACTTTTGAAAGCCTCTTCCGATCATTTGGAACAACTGTCCCAAATCTATTTCATCTGAATTGTTCTGATTTACTGGTTGGTCTGCCATTACCTTATGAATTGAATAGTTGTTTTAAAATCCTGTCTGTTATTAAATATGTGGGCTTTACCCCTGTTGTCCCCAATCCCCCCGAAGCTAATGTGCTGCCTGTCTCCAAGGGATTGTCCGATGCGTAGTAGGCATATCGTACTTTCACATCTTTTTTGATGCTCTTTCGTATTTGGGATGCGGATTGTATTGCTTTTTGATAATGCACCCCTTCCATTTCCAACCCTATCACATTCCAAGTGGATTCATGGAAAAACTGAAGAATATCCCTATTCTGCAACGATGTCCCCAATACGGTTACCATAGTGCCCTCCATTACTTTTAGTCCATGGCCTTCAAAATCTTTACCGTTAAGCTCGTTTTTAAAAGGATAATTATCCGCTGTTCCCTCAAAGATATGGGCCGATGGAATCATCAAATCGCCCTTGCCCCCTTCCAAAATACCAGCTTTTCCCATAATGGAAACCGAATCCACATTAAGAAAGGTTTTTTCATCTCCTTCTTCCATGGGCTTCAACAACTCGTCTATGGTCTCATATGCTTGTTCTCCAAAGGCATAGTCCATCACAAATATAACTGGTTTTTCTTCCTGTGAAATATCCTCCGGTAACTTATAGCAACAACTTTGTTTGCCGAACTTGGCAGTATCAAAAATCTGAACATCGATGTTGGCCCCAGATTCATCCTCCAGAAAAATCATACCGTTCTTTTCGGCATGGCTTTTTACCTTTTTGTTGAGAGCTTTGTGCTGTACCGAGCCCAATGCTTCATAAATGTCCAAGGAATCGCTGTCTCGGAACTCCTGTGCCAAGGCCTTTTTCGCAAAAAGGGAATTCATCACACTGTGCATATTGGCACTGATAATGTGAAGCGGCCTATGCATTAAATTATGTTGCTTTAGAGTGCTCTTGATTTTATCCGCCCATTTTTCTCCGTGGATGTGATGTCCTAAACGCTCCCTAAGCAGCGGGCTGAACGTAATGGTTCTTTTATTTCCCGTCGTCTCTTCCTCAATGGCCAGTTTACCCAACCAATAGATCACATTTAAAAAGCGATCGGGGTCTTCGGAAGTCTTCAGTTTGTTTTCGATTTCCACCACCTCATCAAAAGTCCTCCCCAAGATATTGGCACAATGTATCAGCGCCACTTCCCTTTCTTCATTGTCCTTTTCCTCGGTAAGCACAAACTCTGTAAGCTTGTCCCAATCGCGAATGGTAGCATTTCCATTATCGACCAATACCCTTCTACAGATCTTGCCCGATTCAACAAACAAAAACGTTAGGTGGGTCAGAATATCATAAATATCGCTCCTGCCCCGAGTGATTTCGATGTTCATCTGCTCATCATCAATTCGGTAGCAGTTTCTTCTACGCTTAGGTGGAACAATGGGCTTCAAATGCGATTTGGCAAAACCTTCATCCGAGGTCAGATTAATGAAACGGCACTCCTCTATGCCCTCGGGCAATCGTTCCAACACATAGATCAGTCCGTTGAGTTCTGCTTTATCTTCGGCAATAGTGCCATAAATTTCGGGCCTGAGCAATAACAAAGCGCTGCGAAGCGCATTCCCGGAAACGCCCGAAGGCTTATAAAATCCGCGGTTAAGCAAATGTCGCATGGTAATGTACAAACGCTCTATCGCATTGGTGGATTCCTGTGCCCTAGTAGTCTGTTTTACTTCTGTTGCCATCATATCTTCTGGCAAAAATAAGTGAATTCCTATGAAAATGAAGCTGTTCCAAGTCAACTAATTTTAAAGGGGTGCAGTCCATCGGCCACTTTACGGTCGTTGGCAAGGCGCTGCACCTTGTTCTGTCCTCCCAATTTTCCGATGGATTTCATGTAATCTTGAAAACCATTTGGTTGAATGCTACTGATTTTTAAAGGCTGAAGAATGTTGCCGTCAATCAAATCAAAATAGTAGCTGTTCTGCTTCTTCATGCTCTCCTCTATGATTTCAGAGAATTTCGCTGGATCAGATGGCGCCCGTTCAAACTCAATGAACCATTCATGATAGGGTAGTTCCCCCTCATCAGGGCTAGTCTGTGGAGCAACGGTAAACTCGTTTACCAAGGCATCCGTCTGCTCCACCGCCAGTCTAAGTGCTTCTTCCACCTCTTTGGCAATCACATGCTCCCCAAAAGCTGAAATAAAGTGCTTTATTCTTCCCGAGACAACAATTTTATAAGGGTTCCTTGAAATAAACCGAACAGTATCTCCTAGGTTGTACCCCCACAATCCAGCATTGGTGGAAATTACCATGGCATAGTCCACATCCAATTCCACATCGGCAATGGTCAATCGTTTAGGGTTTTCATCAAAAAACCCGTCGGCTTTTACAAACTCATAAAATATCCCGGCATCCAAGAGCAAAAGCATCCCCTTCTCCCTTTGGGAGTTTTGATAGGCAAAAAAGCCTTCGCTTGCGGGGAAAAGTTCAATGCTATCCACTTTTCTACCGATCAGGTTTTCAAATTTGGCACGGTATGGCTCGTAATTTACACCTCCGTAGATGAACAATTGGAACCCTTTGAAAAGGTTTCCGACCTTTTTGCCCGTCTTGGCGTGGAGCTTTTCAAAATACATCTGCACCCACGATGGAATCCCGGCAATGACGGTCATGTCTTCGTTTTCTGTCTCCTCAACGATTTTGTCCACTTTGGTCTCCCAATCCTCAATACAATTGGTCTCCCAGCTGGGCAAACGGTTTTTTTGGAGATAATTGGGCACGTAATGTGCGGAAATCCCGGAGAGCCTACCCAATTTAATGCCGTTCTTTTCTTCCAGTTCGGGACTGCCCTGTAAAAAAATCATCCGTCCATCCACAAAATCGGCATTTCCCGTTTCATGGATATAGTTCAGAATTGCATTTCGTGATGCCTCTACCTGATTTTTAATGGATGGTTTGGTAATGGGAATGTATTTGGCTCCCGAAGTGGTCCCAGATGTTTTCGCAAAATAAATGGGTTTCCCCGGCCACAACACATCTGCTTTGCCCCCTATGATTTGCTCAACGTAACCCTTCAGCTCTTCGTAATCCCGAATGGGAACTCGTTCCACAAAATCTTGGTGCGAATTGATTGTCGTGAACTGATGGTCCTTGCCAAAAACAGTGTCCTTGCCCTGAGCAACCAGGTGATTGAAAACCTTTTGTTGGGCTTTCACGGGCTGGTTGACCCACTTCTCGGTCTTTTTGGCTATCCGATTCGCAAATATTTTGGCTGCAAATGCTTTTAAGGACATTTAATTGAAATCAATATAGTTCTGGGGGTTTACGGGCTTTCCTTTTCTCCAAAGCTCAAAATGAAGGTGTGGGCCCGTAGTGAGTTCTCCCGTATTTCCGATAGAGGCAATCACTTCACCTGCTTTGACCAAATCGCCTTGCGACTTGCTCAAGGAGCCATTGTGTTTGTAAACCGATGTTATTCCTTCTTGATGCTCTATGATGATGACATATCCTGTTTCGGTGGTCCATTCAGCAAAGAGCACGGTTCCGTCCGCAATGGATTTTACAGGTGTATCTTTCGGGGCGACCAAATCCACCGCATAGTGTTTGGTCTTTTGGTCGAAACCCTGGGAAACTGTCCCATTCACTGGGGAGAAGAACAAGGTTCCCAAATTCTCCACATCCCTTTCAAAGAGATTGTACTTGTCCTCCAGTTCCACTTCTTCCCGCAATAACAGATCTTGTCGTATTGGGGTTAGGTCAACGGAAGCCGGATCTAATTTATATTGTTCGAACAAAGAATCGCGATTGGTCTGATTGTTCTCAACATCACCCCGCAAAACCTTCCTTACATTGTCAAGGTACCGATTGGTATAATTAAGTACGGTAACCAAAGAATCAGTTTTATAGGTCAGTTCTGTTGCCTGACGCTTCAATTTTGTGGAGGAGTATCCCGGAATGTATTCCCGCAACGGGGTAAAGGCAATGATCAATGTGGTAATGCCTATCAAAACAATAATGAACATGGTTCCGGTAACAAAAACATTAAGCCTGTTGAGCTTAAAGGATATCTTTTCCTCAAAAGTGCTTTCATTAAGAATAACCAAGCGGTACTTGTGCAGTAGCTTGCGTTTTATCTCCTTTCGTTTCTTTTTGTCCTTTGCCATGGTGAACAAAGATAGGCTTAGATTTTAATATGCATGTTAAGCTTTTTAAAAAGCTGAAGAGGATAAGTTCTTAAAAATCATTTTCAAATGCTAATTTTCGTTAATCGAACATTCTCTTCCACATCTTTTTAGTACTTTTACATTTCTAATAAAAGGTTTTGAAGATATGATTGCTCAAACTATATTTCTTGGAATGCTGGGTCCTTGGCAGATTGTTTTGATTGTCGCCGTGGTTGTTTTGCTGTTTGGAGGTAGAAAAATCCCAGAACTTATGAAGGGCCTTGGAAGTGGAATCAAAGAATTTAAGGACGCTACCAAAGAAGACGACAAAATCGAAGGAGAAAGAAACGAGTCAAAATCCTAACTGACTGTTTGTGGCTTGAAACCCGTTGCTTTTCAGTTGGTTTTCGACCAACGACAACAACATTTCAGGTTTCAATGCTGCAAATCCATTCTTTCACAACAAAAAATTATCCCCCCACTTACCATATTCTATTTTAGCAGTTCAAACTAAACTGTTAAGCCCCCTATGCTTAACCTCCAAATGAACACAACCGTTCATTTGTGCAGATGGAGTGGTAATGAAAAGACTGATCTTGCATTTATTCTTCCTATGCTCTATTGGGATGTTTTCCCAAGAGCTTGCCCTGTCCGAGCATGATGGGATGTCTTCCCGTTCCAATAAATTAACTCCATCTGTAGAAAATAGTTCCTCTGATTTCGTAAGACATCTTGATGGGTTGACCGATAAAAAACTGGCACGATACCTTAAAAAAGACGGTGTCGCCGAAAAACTTATCGAAAAAGGTAACGAGTACTTCGACCAAATGTGGTACGCCGAGTCCGCGCGCATTTTTGACATAGTGCTCGAGAAAACCGAAGCGAAGCATACCTTGTCCTTGTTGTCCAAGGCAGGAGATTCCCATTATTACATTGGCAATCTGGAGAAATCATACAAATGGTACAACGAAATCTACCAATCGTACCAAGACAACATGCAGGAGGAAACTTTTTTTAAGTACACCCAAACCCTTAAAGGAACAGGTAAATATCGAAGAGCTGCCGCCCTCACTAAAATTTTACGACAAAAAAGGGATGAGCCTTTGAATGAGCTGGAAAAAATCGACAACAGTACATGGAAAGGCGCTTATACGGTAAAAATCAAAAATTTGGGAATCAATTCCCCTTATTCTGATTTTTCCCCAATGTTCCATAATGGTTCGGACATCGTTTATTCATCCGCAAAGGATTCCTCTATTCTGATCACTAGGAAATATCGTTGGACCAACCAGCCTTTCTTGGATTTATATGTTTCAAAAAGAAAGAATGACGAAGGTGATCTATCCTCCCCGAAAAAATTCTCCAAAACGATCAACACCAAATACCATGAAGCTTCAATGGCTTTCTCGCCAGACCAGAAAACCATTTATTTCACAAGGAACAACTATGGCAAACGACTTAAAAGGGGGAAAAATGGCATCAACCATTTAAAAATTTACCGCTCAAGATTCGTTGGCGGGGAATGGACCAAGGCTGAAGAGCTACCCTTCAATAGCGAAGATTATTCTACAGGCCACCCTGCCGTAAGTAAAGATGGCACAAAAATGTATTTCGTGTCGGATAGACCTGGCGGTTATGGAGAAACAGACATCTATATGGTGGACATTTATGAAAATGGCACGTTCTCCGAGCCTCAAAACCTGGGAAGGACCGTCAACACCACAGCAAAGGAGATGTTTCCTTACATCGCGGAAAATTCGCTTTATTTCTCTTCCAACAGACCATTGGGGTTTGGTGGATTGGATGTGTACAAATCCGATGGCACGGATGGCCAATTCAGTGTTGGGAGCAATATGGGGCAACCTATCAACAGTAACCGTGATGATTTCTCCTATATTATTGATGACAAGGGATTACAGGGTTATTTTGCATCCAACCGGAAAGGCGGTAAAGGAGACGACGATATCTATTCCTTTGCATACACCCTTAACTTGAATACTATTTCGGGTAGTGTCGCTGATCTTGCAACAAGACAACCTATTCCAAACGCAAATATTTCCCTGATCGGAAAGGATGACTCGGTACTAAATACCACTGCTTCCGATTCCACTGGGAATTATACCTTCAAATATCTGAATCCATCCACAGACTACGTGGTGGCAGCAAACAAGGAAGGTTATGCGAGCAATAGTCTATCAGTAAGGACCAAGGATAACGAAGATGTTTCCGTATCACATCTTTTAAAGGAAATCGAGGAAAAAGCCATTGTTGAAGTATTCGAGCCCAAGGATGTTCTTTTCAACTTTGACAGTTTTGAAATTACCTCAAAATCTGCCCGGGAATTGGACAAACTCGTTACTGTATTAAAAGACAATAAAGGGTTATCCCTGAAGATAGCATCCCATACCGATGCTATTGGGCCAAAGGCCTATAACAAATATCTGTCCGAAAAGCGGGCCAAATCCACCAAGGCCTATCTGATTTCGCAAGGTATTGACGAATCCAGAATTGTTAGTGCCATTGGTTACGGAGAAGAGCGATTGCTCAATGACTGTTCAGATGGTCATCCCTGTGTTCCTGCACAACATCATTTGAACAGAAGGTCAGAGCTTATTCTTATATCTGATTAATTCCTTCCTTATTTTATAGGTTTCATAGCATTATAAGTCCAACAGCAACGGACAAAGTGTATTTCATCGATCATTTCCATCGGCTATCCGTTCATGACAATATGCATTTCATCGATCAAAGAAATGGTCTTGCGGATTTTTGCCCTTCGCCATTCTATTTCATCTTTTTTTTATACCGTTCACCTTCTGAATTTAAATTCTCGCCCCACAAATCAAATCTTTGACCTGTCTTTAAACCTTAAATCATACTTATGAAAAAACTACTACTCGTTAAAGAAATTTATATTGAAGGATTCCGCAATTTGGGACACATAATCGTGGAAAAATACTTTAAGATATTCGCCTGGTTCAGCTTTATCATGTTCTTTATAGTGCTTTATGCATTTGTGTACAGAATAGCTACGGGCTTTGCATTTGATTAACCCCCTAAGCTTTAAAGAACAAAAAGGCCCGAACCATAGGTTCGGGCCTTTTTGCTTTATACAAGTTGTGATTAGTCCGAAGCTGGAGTGGGTGGCTCAAAATCCACCGTCTTTAATATGGCCTCCAATTCAAACATATAGTCTCTTTTCGCCTCGGAAGGTGCAAAGGTAAATCCTTCTATTACCATTTTCCGGTTGTTGTCCTTATCGCTGATGATGTAGGTCAAAAATGGGCCTGCCATTGGATAACCATGGATTTCCCAAACCCCTTTTACCTCTGCAGCCTTTTTACCTCCGATTTCTGCAGGGAACACATACGGGGAAAAAGCTTTTTCCGTGATCATATAAGTGTCCTCATAGGGCCCTGGTATATACTTTTGACCAATGGAGTCACGCATTCGAACAATATCCTGTACAAAGGTGGAATCGTTGCTAAAATAATCCCATGGCATTTCGTAAGCGATGATGTTCATGGTGCCCTTCGGTATCTGAATATCCATCCAAACAAAATTATCTTCCCTTTTTCCAACTTTGTACAAGGAGGGTACGTTCAAATGAATTCCAAACTCTTCCTCCAAGGCTTTGTCCTTGCTCAAAGAACGTTCAAATCGTCTTTGGGCCTCAGCAATTTCGTTCGCCCTGAACTCTTTAATGGCCCTGTCGGCCAAAGAATCCAAGTTTTTGACCATTACTTCTTCCGTGGGTCCTGTTACCACGGCCACTTTCTGGGGTTTGGAATATGCATCGTCCTTGATGTGGGCCAAAGAAGTGGAATCCTGTTCCACATAGAGAATGGATCTGGAATGGGTCGTGGTCCCTTTGAACACTTTTGGAGGTACTTGGGTTATAGTGAATTTCGGTTCTATTTGTGGTAGCCCTACAATTTGGGCCGCAAACTCATCCCTGATCTTTTCTCCTACAGGCCCTCTCCAGAGCTCTGTGTCCATAATAACCATTAAGGAGTTAATGCCTCCAGTGGAAGGCGGAAGAAATCTTTCTTTTGAACCTGAATCCTTACAGGCTCCCAATGCCAACATCGCTGTGGCAAACAATAGTGTTCCTAATTTTTTCATCTTGCGCTAAATTTACGAAGAACAATCACACAATTTAAGTTTTGTGCCCGGTTTTAGGTTATTACCACTAATACCATTCCATTCTCGTAAATTTTCTATGGAAATCCCTGGATATTGTCTAGAAATGGTCCAAAGTGAATCGCCGGACCTTACCGTATGAATTTTGGAACCTCCTGCAACTGTGGTGCCAGACCCTTTGGAACTGGTGCTTTTTGCCGTGTTTTTGGCGATGTAGGGTTTTCTTGGAAAAATCGTCAGACGTTGGCCAATGCGAAGGTTATTGCTTCGTAACCCGTTCCATCTTTTAATTTGGCTCACGCCAACGCCATATCGTTCGGCTATCTTACCCAAATAATCCCCGCTCTTTACACGATATCTAATTTGGTCTTGAGCCGTTACCATGTTGGGCAACGGCTTTTCAAGGGAGTCCAATTCCTTTTTTACAAAGGCATATATTTCCGCTTCGTTGGATACAAACTTCCCTATTTTGGAAACCGGTAACCTAAGGGCATAATTCTTTCCTTCAACCTTTGGAATGATGTTCAACTTATAGGCCGGGTTCAACATTTCCAATTCCTCTGTTCCGATATCCACTAACTTGGAAATTTGGTCGAAAGTGATCAGGTTTTTTACATGAACAGTATCGGTTTCAAAGTATGGGCGTTCTGCTTTTTTGTATTGCAACCCGTGCTCTTCCGCATATTCAAAAATGTACATGGTCGCCAAAAAAGCCGGAAGGTATCCTGCTGTTTCACGTGGAAGAAATGGTCGAATGTTCCAATAATTCTCATATCCGCCAGAACGTCGAATGGCCTTGTTCACATTGCCGGGTCCGGAGTTATATGCCGCCAAGGCCAAATCCCAATCCCCGAAAATAGCATAAAGTCTAGAAAGGTATTTGCTAGCAGCTTTGGTCGCCATAATGGGGTCGTGCCTTTCGTCCACATAGCTGCTCACATCCAGTCCGTACATTTTGCCCGTGCTGTACATAAACTGCCAAAGACCTTTTGCTCCGACCCTAGATCTAGCCTTGGGATTCAATGCAGATTCCACAATGGCCAAGTATTTAATTTCCAAGGGGATGTTTTGGTTGTCCAACTCCTGTTCGAACAATGGAAAGTAGAACTGGCTTGCTGTCATCATGCGTTGCATCAAGTCCCTTCTTCTGGTTAAAAAAGACTTGATCACACTTTCCAAAGATGAATTGTAACTGATGTTGAATGGGGTTTTTTCATCCATTCTGGCCAAACGGGCCTTCAAAGTATCGGTGGGCAAATCCACCACAAAAGTAGAATCTTGCTCGGGTCCATTCTGAATCTCCAATAACATATCGCTGAACAGATCGGCATTGCTATGGAGTTCGTTTAGCCAAAGGCTATCGTAACGCCACGCCTCTTCCAAATCACGCAATTTGAACTTTCCGTCCCCTTGGGTTTCCAAGGCCATTAACTGACCATCTATTTTAATGTTGGATACCGAGATAGTTGCTTTTTCCGCTTCTTGAAGCAAAGCGGAATCTTTCTCCTTAATCGGCGCTGCATCCGATTGTTGCGCAATTAAATAAGGAGCTGAGGACAGTATGGCCGCGAAAACAGCTATTTTAATCTTTTGGTTCATTTGGACAAGGTTTGATTTTTGGGGCAAACTAAAATGGCTTTTTTTTCTGAAATAGTAAAGCCCGGAGACAAAAATCTCCATCTTTTAACGTTTCCCCCAATAACTCATAACGTGATACTTAGTCCAATATTGCGGCGATTCCCGGTAAGGTTTTCCCTTCCAAGCTCTCCAACATGGCACCACCCCCTGTGGACACATAGCTTACTTTGTCCTCGAATCCAAATTGCTTTACCGCAGCAACGGAATCCCCACCACCTACAAGGGAGAATGCTCCACCTTGGGTAGATTCGTCGATATAATTGCCCACGGCAATGGTTCCCTTGGCAAAGTTTTCCATCTCAAAAACACCTACGGGACCGTTCCACAAAATCGTTTTTGATGCCAAAATTACTTGCTTGAAGATTTCCAAGGTTTTTGGACCGGCGTCCAACCCTTGCCATCCGTCAGGTATCTTGTCCACATCAACAAACTGGGTGTCAGCACCGTTATCGAAATCGTTGGCCGCCAAAACATCAACAGGTAGATATACTTTTACATTTTTGGCCTCGGCTTGTTTTAGGATATTCAATGCCAATTCCATTTTATCATCCTCACAGATGGAATCCCCTACTTTACCTCCTTTCGCCTTCACAAAAGTGTAGGTCATCCCTCCTCCAATAATAAGGTTGTCAACTTTGTCCAATATGTTTTCAATGATGGTGATCTTGGAAGACACCTTGGCCCCGCCCAAAATAGCGGTTACGGGTTTTTCCCCTGTTTCCATCACTTTATCGATTGCTTTGATCTCTTTGGCCAACAAATACCCAAAGCATTTGTTTTCCGGGAAAAATTTGGCCACAATCGTTGTTGAGGCGTGGGCCCTATGAGCGGTACCAAAAGCATCGTTCACATAAACATCCCCGTGTTTGGACAATTGTTCAGCGAAGGCCTCATCACCAGCCTCCTCCTCTGCATGAAAACGAAGGTTCTCCAACAAAAGCACTTCCCCGCTCTGCAAGCTGGCAACAGCCTCATCAGCTTTTGCTCCCACACAATCCTCTGCAAACTTAACCTGCACCCCAATAACATCGGATACTTTTTCAACAATATGGGATAGGGACATCTCCGGGTTTGCTTTCCCCTTTGGTCTGCCCAAGTGGCTCATCAAAACGGCGGAACCGCCATCTTCCAAGACTTTAAGGATGGTTGGTTTCGCAGCATCAATACGGCTGGTGTCGGTCACATTGAAATCGCCATCCAGCGGCACGTTGAAATCAACTCTGATCAATGCTTTTTTGCCTTCGAAATTAAAATCATCTATTGTTTTCATGTAGTGTGTTCTTTTTTGAGAGCTTCAAATGTAAAGATTTCCTGCTTTTTCCATGGTTGGACAGATCTAATATTTCAAAGTTTCATGCTTTTTAACCATTTCGGTTTGATATGTTAAACCACCATGGGGCCAAGCAGGGGTTCCATGCCATACTTCAGCAGTTAAAAATGTATCTTTGGGATATGCTTTTTAAAAATGTTTTAGGTCTCGAGCACATTAAAAACCACTTGGTGACCACAGCGGAAACAGGTCGGGTGGCCCATGCCCAATTGTTCGTGGGGCCCGAGGGTTCCGGGGTGCTTCCCATGGCCATCGCCTATGCACAGTATCTGCTCTGTGGCAATACGGGCGGCGAAAATGATGGGGAAAATACGGTTTGCAATACCAAATGTAACTCCTTGACCCACCCAGACCTTCATTTTGCCTTTCCCGTTTCCAATTCGGACAAGGTAAAATCGCATGCCGTTAGCAACCATTATTTGGAAGAGTGGAGACAATTTGTGAAGGAACAGCCCTATGGCAACTTGTTTGATTGGTACCGACACATCGGCATTGAAAAAAAGCAGGGCCAAATCGGGGTCGATGAAGCCCAGGACATGGTAAAAAAGCTCTCCTTGAAATCCTACGAAGGGGGTTATAAAGTCCTGATTGTTTGGATGGCCGACAAAATGAACATTTCCGCAGCCAACAAACTGCTAAAACTAATTGAAGAACCGCCCAATAAAACCATATTGCTTCTTTTGGCGGAAGACGAGGAACAGATCATCAATACGATTCGTTCCAGATGTCAAATTTTAAACTTTCCTCCGCTGGCGGAACAGGTCATTACGGATACGCTTTTGATGAAAGGTGTTTCCCAGACCGAAGCATTGACCATTGCCCTTGAGGCAAATGGAAACTTTAACAAAGCTTTGGACCTGCTCAACAAAGACTCCGAAGATTTAGTGTTCGAACGTTGGTTTGTTCAATGGGTTCGCAGCGCTTTTAAAGCAAAGGGTAACAAGGGTGCCATACAAGAACTGATTTTGTGGAGCGAAGAAGTGGCCAAAACAGGTCGTGAAGTACAAAAAAAGTTCCTGAACTATTGCCTTACCATGATGAGACAAGCGCTTTTGCTGAATTACAAGGCGAATGAGCTTGTACATGCCAAAGTACACATGGAGGGGTTTGATTTAAGAAAGTTTGCCCCTTTTGTACATGAGAACAATATTTTGGATATTGTAAAGGAGTTGGAGCAGGCCATTTTTCACGTGGAACGTAACGGAAATTCCAAGTTGATATTCACAGACCTGTCCATTAAGCTCACTAGGCTCTTGCATGCCAAGGCCGCTTAATTTAAATACTGACCATGAACAATTTATTAGCGAACGCAACGGAAATTCTATTGTTGGCGTTTTTGACCATTACATTTTTACAGAGCGGAATAGACAAACTTATGGATTGGAAAGGCAATCTAAGCTGGCTCACCGGTCATTTTTCCAAATCAATTTTCAAGGGAACCGTCCCAGTTCTTCTGAGCATTGTTTTGGTGTTGGAAATGCTTTCAGGAATATTCTCCGGAGTGGGCATATTTGAATTTGCCGTGGATGGAGAAAGCATGTTTGGTTTTTATGGCGCCGTTCTTTCTGCCGTGACCTTATTGATGCTTTTGTTGGGCCAACGTGTTGCCAAAGATTATGTAGGGGCACAGACGATTGTAGTGTATTTGATTCCGACTGTTTTTTTGGTGTATTTGATGCAGTAAAATCCTACCGAACATGATTCTAGAACCTATCCAACGTCCTGAGCTCACCGATAAAACCCAAAGGGCCTACGAGCAATTCGAACGATTGGTCGTTGAAATCAAAAAAAAGAAATTGCCCGAAGAAATCGAGTTGGCCATCAATAAACATATTACACAACTAAATTTGGTTGCGGATACCGGTAAACCATTGCGGAACAAGGTTCGAAAAGAGCAATCCAAAATTGTTGGTATACTAGCTCAGAAACTTAAGGTCGTCCCCATAAGCTATTTCAGAAAAACATGGTTTGTTTTGGGCATGACGATTTTTGGTGTTCCTATAGGTGTGGCATTGGGGTCCAGCCTCGGAAACAATGCATTTTTAGGCATAGGTCTGCCGGCAGGAATGTCTATAGGCCTTGCCCTGGGCACACGAATGGACAACAAGGCCAAGGAAGAGGGCAGACAACTTGACATTGAACTTTAAACGTAACCCATGTTCGGAAAAAAAGCAATCGCACCTTTGGTGCTCATCATCATCAGTTTGGTTTTATTTGTTTTCAATCTCTTTGAATTGAAGAAAAGCAATAATGCTATATGGGGCATGGTCTCCAACGTTTTATTGATTGTGGCCATGATTTTTGTAATGGTCGGTAACAAGAAAAAAACAAAAGAATGATCCTATCTCATCAAAAAAATGAAAAACCAATTACAAAACACGGAAGCTTCTTCTACTAATTCTATTTTAACTGCACAATCAGATTTGCGTAATGGCTATGCCGATGGCTCTTTGGGGGTTTTAGCTTCGGGAATGGTTTGGATGACAGCCGCAATTGTGGCTTTTTTGGTTTCTTCACAAACCGCTATTTGGACCTTGTTTTTTGGCGGTATGCTCATTCATCCTCTGGGGTTGTTAATGGCCAAGCTGTTGGGTGTTCAAGGAAGTCATTCCAAACAAAATCCTTTGGGCAAACTGGTTATGGAGGGAACCATTTTTATGTTGATGTGTATTCCTTTGGCCCTGCTCCTCTCCTTGCAGAACCATGCTTGGTTCTTCCAGGGCATGTTATTGATCATTGGGGGGCGGTATTTAACCTTTACCACCCTGTATGGTATTAAAACCTATTGGATTTTAGGCGGATTGTTGGGCGCTGCGTCCTTTGCCTTGTTTTTTTTGAAGGCGTCTCCCGCCATTTCTGCTCTTTCGGGATCGATTATGGAACTCGGTTTTGGGGTTTTTATGTTTTTTTCATACAAAAAGTCAATCCTAAGGTAACAACGGTTTGGAACAAATCAGACAATATTTTGAATCGGAATTCAGGATCACACCTTCTGATTGGGAGGTTTTTTCATCAAAATTAAGCCGACATGTGTTCCCCAAAAAGAGTAAGCTCCTTCAAATGGGGAAAGTGGAAAACCATCTATCCTTTATCGAAAAAGGCATTGTTCGACTTTACATTCCACTGAAGGATGGGGAACTCACTTTTGGTTTTGTGTTCAGCGGTGCCTTTGTAAGTGCTTATGACTCTTTCCTGACCCAAAAACCGTCCGAATATGTGGTAGAAACGATAACGGATACGGTACTTTGGCGTCTTGGCCATAAAGAGCTTCAGGAGGTGTATGCATCTTCCAACATCGGGAACTTGATAGGAAGAAAGGCCAGCGAGGAGCTTTTCTTGAAAAAATCAAAAAGAGAGCTTTCCCTTTTGCGCGACAGTGCCGAACAACGCTATCTCAACCTTTTTGATGAGCGGCCCGAGCTGCTCCGTGAAATTCCCTTAAAATATATTGCTTCATACATTGGTGTTACACCGCAGGCCTTGAGCCGCATCCGTAGGCGTATTTCTTAACTTGGGTTCATTGACCTGCAAAATGTAAAGTTGGATTTTTGCCCAAAAAAAGATGAAACCTCTCTTTGTGCTCCTTGGGACCTTTGTATTGTCCGCTTTAGTCTTAAAACTCTTTACAAAAGAGTTGAACCTGCAATTGGCTGGTAGAATTGCCATGGCCTGCATGTTGGTGTTCACCGCTATTGGGCATTTTGCCTTTATGGAGGGGATGGCCGCCATGGTTCCCTCTTTTGTTCCCTTTAGGAAAGAGATTGTACTCATAACGGGAATTATGGAAGTTCTGTTTGCCATTGGACTTTTGCTGCCCCAATATCAAAAGCAAACAGCATGGTTGTTGATTGTCTTTTTTATCCTGATTCTTCCCGCGAATATCAAAGCGGCATTGGAAGAAATCAACTATCAAACAGGGCAAATGAACGGCCCAGGGGCCACTTATCTGTGGTTCCGTGTCCCGTTGCAGTTGCTTTTTATCCTTTGGGCCTATGTTACTTCCATTCGATAAAATAAAAAGCCCACTCTAAAGAGTGGGCTTTTTCAATTTATTGGATGTATCGAGTTTAGTTCTCGTACTTATCGTTCAAAATTTTAAGGATTTCATTGGTCAGGTCTTTTGCGTCGTCTCCATAAATTACAGAACCACCATCGCCACCACCCAAAATATAAGTGTAGCCGTTGGCCTTACCATACGCTCTAATCTCTTTTTTAACTTTTCTTACCAAGGTGTCCATTTCGGCTTGGCCTTTTTGCTGTAGTTGTTGCTCTTCTTGTTGCAACTGCTGACCTATTTGTTGTCCTCTTTGCTGTAGTTTAGAATATTCCTCTTGTGCACTTTGTTGTGACATACTCTGTGCCTTTGTTTGGAATTGTTGCAATTCCATTTGGAACGCTTGAGAAATACTGTCCCTTTTTTGGGTTATGGCCTGGGCCTTGTTTTGATATCTGGCATCAACGTCAATTTTTTCTTGATAGTCGTCCATGATCTTAACACTGTCCACATATCCAATCTTGTTTTGCTGACATGCCATTGCTGTGATGGCAATCGCAAGCACTACTAATTTTTTCATCTTTTACTTTTTATCGATGCGCAAAAATAGAAAAGCTTTTGGAATGGGGATCATTAAGTTTATGCGATATGAAAATTGGCCTTTGCCCAACCATAAGATTTTCTTATGGAAAGTTTACAACCATATTAGATTAGATTATTTTGTCGGCACCCATAAACGGCGCGATTTAAGCAGATCTTTTTTGTTTGGTGGGATTGTGTGGCCAGAGGTGGATTAGTCCAACATAGGTGCTGAAAATGGCTTATTTCTTCTTTTTAAGGACGTAAATCAAAGAAGAATGCTCTTTGGTAAAGATGGCCTTGAAGTTGGACCACAATCCAACAAAAAATGCACTGACCAGATAAAGTTTGTTCCCCTTGTATTTTTCTGATAAGATGGAAACGTAAAAAGCATCGAACCACATCGGTTTTATTTTTACCACCTCCATTTGATGTGGAGCAAAAAGTTTGGAAATCGATGTTTTTGAAAAATGCCAAAGATGCCTAGGAACATCAAAAGCAGCCCAATGGGATTTGTAATGCTTCGCGTCATAGGATTTAAAGTTAGGAACGGCAATTACCAAAACGCCATCCTCCTCTAAAAGATTGACCAAGTTTTTGATTTGTTCATCAAGATTGGGCAGATGTTCCAGAACATGCCAAAGCGTTATGGCCTGAAACTTTTGTCTGGATATCTCTTTTAAGCTTGACAAAAGATTTATCCCTTTTTGTTCAGCAAGTTTCCTTGCTTTATCATTTGGCTCTACCCCTGTAACGTTAAACCCAGAATTTTGGGCCGTAATTAAAAAATCCCCTGTTCCCGCACCTAAATCAAGCAACGTTTTGCTGTTATTTAACTGATTATCAACTATTTGAATCTTTTTTTTAAGATTGTTAGTCTTTACTAGTTGATATAATCTGTCCGTAAAGGAAGATTTGGAGTCTGTATGTGAAATATAGTCCTCGCTTTCGTAATAAGGCAATAAGTTTTGGGGTTGCGGTTTGGTTACCAGCATATCCAATTCTTCATCTCGATGTAATTCGAATTGCTCCCCAGAAACAGAAAAATCTTTAGTTTTTAAAAACAACTTCATTATAGTTATCGGTTGCCAAATATTCATTTTTCAATTCCCGAAGATAGGATAAAACCAACTCTCTTGAAATTGAATTTTCAGATATACAATCTTCTTCACTACCACTAAAAACTTCCATGGCAATGTACCAGTTTCCTGTTCGTGACGTATGCACATCATCAAAAACCGGGTCCATATCTGCAGCTTTATTCAAAGCAACATCCAATGCCAACGGAATCAAGTTTATTGTTTTGGTTGGAATTTCGACTTCATAAAATGAAAAGTAAAATGTTTTGCCTTGGACCAAAAACGGAACTTGTACATCCACATAATAATCGTCAAGTTGAAACTTTGTGTTGATGTAATTATAAAATTCATTCGCATCTTTAGGGTCTTCAAAAACAAAAACATTTTTTTTGGGAAGCCCTTTTTTGAATCGCTTTCCTTGGGTCAATTTATAGTCCTTTATATTTGGAGCAATCCTCAGCGGAATACAAGAACTTGAAAAAACCAAAATAAAAATGACAGGTAATATTCGTTTCATCCGGCGTAGTGTTTCGCTTAAAATGAAATCAAAAATTGAGCCATTTATTTATAAATGGAAAACAAAAAACTGTGTTCCACGTGGAACAAGTTCGTCGATTATCTCCCCAAATACACCAAAAGAACACTGATATCTGCAGGGGAAACTCCACTAATTCTAGAGGCATGGGAAATGGTAACTGGTTGAATGGACTCTAACTTTTCACGAGCTTCATAGGACAAAGATTTAAGTTTTGAATAATCAAAATTATCAGGGATTCGAACATTCTCTAAACGCTGTAATTTATCCGCATTAGTCTTTTCCTTTTCGATATAACCAGAATATTTCACTTGGATTTCGGCCTGCTCCAACACCTCGGTATCCAATTCATTTTCCTTAACGAACTCTGAAACGGATTCCAATTGAAGCATATGGTCCATTGTAACTTTTGGTCGAGAAAAT
This sequence comes from Flagellimonas yonaguniensis, assembly GCF_029193885.1. Lineage (GTDB taxonomy): Bacteria > Bacteroidota > Bacteroidia > Flavobacteriales > Flavobacteriaceae > Flagellimonas > Flagellimonas yonaguniensis. The sequence continues at coordinate 309,936 of NZ_JARFVB010000001.1, forward strand.
ACCTTGAACAACTTGTCGGATTGCTTTACCAAAGAGGAGTTTAATGATTCCAAAATGGGGTTGATTTCGTCCGTAGTGAAGCTTGTCCTTTTAAAGAAATCCACAAAATTGTCGGACTTGCTCATCTTCTCCTCCATCCGTTTTAGGCGCTCTTCTTTGGCCAAACCTATATCATGGCCCTTTGGCGTCAATCGCAAATCGGCATTATCCTGTCTTAGCAAAGTCCTATATTCCGCCCTGGAGGTAAACATACGATAAGGCTCCTCTGTGCCTTTTGTGATCAAATCATCGACTAAAACGCCAATATAAGCCTCATCTCTTTTGAGAATAAACGGGTCTTTACCATTGATTTTTAAGTGGGCATTTATGCCTGCCATCAAACCTTGTGAAGCTGCTTCTTCATACCCGGTGGTCCCATTGATTTGACCTGCGAAATACAGGTTGCTTACCAACTTGGTTTCAAGTGTGTGCTTTAATTGCGTTGGTGGAAAGTAGTCATATTCGATGGCATAACCAGGTCTAAAGAACTTCACGTGTTCAAACCCTTTTACGGATTTCAATGCTTTATATTGAACATCCTCGGGCAATGATGTGGAGAAACCATTCACATATACCTCAACCGTATTCCACCCTTCTGGTTCCACAAATATTTGGTGCGAATCCTTGTCCGCAAAACGATTGATTTTATCCTCAATCGACGGACAATATCTCGGACCAATACTCTGAATCCTGCCATTGAACATAGGGGAACGATCGAAGCCTTCTCGAAGTAAATCGTGCACCAATTTACTGGTATGCGTCATATAACAATCACGCTGAGTTTGTAGAATTGGGGTGTTCAAATAAGAGAATTTCTCGGGTTGGTCATCCCCTGGTTGTGGAATCATTTTGGAATAATCCAAAGACCTTCCATCAACCCTTGGCGGAGTTCCTGTTTTCATTCTGCCACTGTCAAAGCCCAATTCAACAAGCTGCTCGGTTATTCCAGTTGCGGCTTTTTCTCCCGCTCTTCCCCCTCCTAATTGTTTCTCTCCGATGTGAATCAAACCATTTAAAAAAGTGCCGTTTGTTAACACTACGGCTTTGGCTCTAATCTCTAATCCAAGGCTGGTTTTAACACCGACCACCCTATCTCCTTCAATCAACAAACCGTTGACCATTTCCTGATAGAAATCTGCATTTGGTGTGTTCTCCAAAGCCATCCGCCATTCCTCTGCAAAACGCATACGGTCGTTTTGTGCTCGTGGACTCCACATGGCGGGGCCTTTTGATTTATTGAGCATCTTAAACTGAATAGCGGACTTATCCGTAACGATTCCGCTGTAGCCCCCAAGCGCATCTATCTCTCGAACAATTTGCCCTTTGGCAATACCTCCCATTGCAGGGTTGCAAGACATCTGCCCGATAGTTTGAAGGTTCATTGTGACCAATAAAGTGCTTGATCCCATGTTGGCAGCAGCAGCAGTTGCTTCAGCTCCAGCATGACCTCCCCCTACAACAATAACATCATATTCCTTTTCAAACATATCTATAGTTCCACGTGGAACATTTTAATCTTTTCTTCTTCTTTTTCCCGCATCAATTTAGCTTCCTCTACACCTTTATCCCCATATCCTGCGAGATGTAATAGGCCATGACTCATTACTCGACGGAGTTCATTTAAGATGTCAACTTTAAACTCCTTGGCATTCTCTTTGACCCGGTCAGTGGATATAAAAATATCCCCTGAAATGGTTTTCCCGTCCGTATAATCGAAAGTGATAATGTCGGTGAAAGTATCGTGATCTAAATACTCCTGGTTGAGCTGCAACAAATATTCATCCGTGCAAAAAATGTAGTCAATTTGACCCGCTACAAATCCTTCAGATTCTATAATCCTAGCTATCCAATCGACATACTCGGATTTGTTATTAATCAACAAGTCGCTTTTAAAATGAAAATCAATCATTGTCGAAATAAACCTTTACCTTCTTTTCAAAATTTTGCCGCAAAGGTAATGCTTGTCTATTTAATATTTCAATGCTATTCCGGTAATCTTGAAGTAGTTCGGGTTTAGTGGTGATTGGATTCGAATACTGATTCTGATTTGTGTTACTTTCACGCTCTTTCTTTTCTCCTTGTTCCATAGAGGCGTTTTCTAGTTTCATCAACTGGTGCTGAATGCTGTTTGCCTTATTTCGAGTACGTTCTGTTATACCATTTTCCAACAATTCATTCTCGAAATCCTCCATTTGCTGAATCAACTTTTTAGCGAGATTCTTATCGGATTCCCGCATCATATCTTCCAACTGCTTTTCTAAATTCTCTCGTAGAAACTGCTGCTCCTTATAAATTTCATACACTTCATTCAGGTCCATCTCACCTAGCCCATTTCCGTTGGATTGACCTCCATCGCCTTGTCCAGAACCTTGCTGACCATTCTCTCCCTTTTCTCCTTCTTCACCATTATCGCCTTGGCCTTGATTTCCTTTCCGGCCTTCTTGCTGACCGCCTTCATTCTCTCCATTTTGCTCTCCTTGTCCTTCTGATGGTTTGCCTTGCTGACCTGACCCATTCATTTTTTCCTGTATGCTCTGTTGACCTTTGATAATGTCCGGCAGCTGAAAATCTTGACCTTTGCCTCCACTACCTTGACCAGGGCTCATATTCTGCTGCATGTTGTCCAAAATATTTGCCAAGAAATCCGCAAGTGAATTGGTGGCATTAATAACATACTGCTGGTACGAGGCTCCTTGATAAATTTGATTCTCAGCAATGCTTTCAAGAGACTTATCAATATTATAATACACCTCCGTGATTTGTTTGTTGACAAATTCAGACAACTCAGCTCTTCTTAATGAAAGTGCAAAAAGACTATCATCGACGTGTTCAAATAAACTTCTGAGATTTTGTTGGTCCTTAACAGTTCTGGAGAATTGAGAAATGTCTACATCGGCACTTTGTATATTATCAAAAAGATTTTCTTGTTTAAAAGAAAAGGTTAGCAAATTATCTAAAATCTGTCGTAGCATTTCGGCATCTTCAGCATCACTTTCACCGCCACCCATGGAACCTGATTTCATGGACTGACTCATTTCTTTCATCTTTTGAGCTGCGGATTTTTGCTTCTTAGAGGCATTGTTTCCTGCTTGTTGTTTCTCCTCGGATTGCGAAGACTCCTCCATACCTTGATGCTTATTGATTTCCTCAAGGGCTTCCTGCTGATCTTGTTTTACCGCATCGGTTTTCTTTTTATCAGTATCTAATGCAATCGGCTTACGAAGCTCTTCATTATCTTTTTCCAACTCCCGTATCTCTTTTTCCAAGTCGTTAAACTCCTCGTTTAACTTTTGTTGTTCCTTATCACTGAAATCCTTACCCAATTTTAATTCTGATAATATTTCTTGCTTCTTTGCCAACTCGGTTAGTTCTTTCGAAATATGCGACGCCTTCTCTGTGACATAGTACCGTTTTGTCAACTCTAAAATCTGCTCCAGGTTGCGTGTGTTTTTCCCTTGGTTTTTACCCAGCTCCTCCAAACGTCTTTGCAGTTCCTCTTTATCGATTTTTTCCGCAATCTTATTAAGCTCTTCAAGCAACTTGGCATTCTTCTTGGCCTCAGCCTCTTGACGCTCCAAACGCTCTTGTAGCATCTTCTTCATTTCGGTATCATCAGTATTTTTATCAATACTTTTATTCAAATCCTGACTGAACTTCTGCATCAACTCTTCTTGCATTTGCTGTTGCTGCAAAAAGTTTTTGATCTGGCTCTTATCCTCAAAACTCAGTGACTTTTCTTCTTTGTGAAGCTTATTTATCTCTGATAGTTTTTCCTCCTGCTCCTTAAAATTCTGCAAAGACTCCCCCATTTTGTTCAAAGTAGAATTTTGAAATTGTAACTCTTTGCTATTCAACTCATTATCATTATAAAGGGCAGCATTAAAAACAGTGCTTTTGGTTACTTTTCCTCCTCTAACACCATCATTATCAACCACTTCGAAAAACAATTTATAACGCTTTCCGGCCTCCAGTGCTAAGCCTGAAGGAAACGTATAATAAAATTGATAAACATTGGTGTTTGGTCGTTCGAGGGATATCCGTTGTACATTGGTCAGGTCATCAGAAGGATAACATACCAACCTGATCTCTTGTAAACCATAATCATCTGCCGCTTGACCCGAATAATAGGATTGATTGGGGTTCAAGGAATCCAAAACCTGATCTACTTGAACAGTGGCCTTCGCATCCTTGATGACATTAAGCCGGTACGCTAATTTTTCAAAATCTTGAACCTTACTATTCGATGTGCTCAACTCGTAATCAAAATCATTGAACAGTCTTTTGGAATTGGAAAATAGATTATTGTCCTTATGAAAGGAAAGCGTTGTATCAGCTGTAATCATTCTGATATTTTCAACGTAGTCCCCTTGAATCTTCCAAGTAACTTTGGTTCCCTCCGGAACCTCGGCGTTGCCTGTTCCGGTAATGGCTTCTGACATTAGATTTAGGTACTTGGGGTATTCCAGTTCCAAAACAAAATCCACTAAGGTCGGTGTTCTATAACTACTGATGGTATAACTTCTAGAATCCCATCCATTAGCAGATAAATAAAAACTAGTTTCCTGAACAGGTGGTTGAAAGGTATATTCATAAAAAGATCCACGATTCTTCATTAAAAGTGCTTCCCCTTTCACAACAATTTCAACATTATCCGGTCGAATATCACCAACGGTCTTTACCTGAATGGTCAAGGCCTCATTGTCCATTACCTCAAGTTCTGTATTCAAAACTTGAAACGTAAATGGAGCAGGTCTTTCATAAGCCATATCGTAATGTATAACCCTTTGGTGCGAATTAAAAAAGGAAACGATATCCCCGGCAATCCAGATAAAGCCAAAAAGTAATACTGGTATAATGATGTACCTCGCATAGGAATAGCTTTCCTTGAAATTCACAGCTTCCGCAAAAGGAACTGGTCCTAAATTCGCAGCACGTTGTTCAATACTGGCCAGTAATAAGTCAGACTTTTGGGTGTTCTCGGAAAGTTCCAACAAATTCAACAATTTGTCATCTACATTGGGAAAATGTTTTCCAATCAATTTAGAAGCAGCTTTGTTGTCAATCCCCTTTCGCATATTGGACAAATACATCAGTGGTACAAGTACGTATCGATACAACAGATATGCCTCCACAACAATAAAAAGAATAAACAACGTCAATCGCCAAGAATTGTCAAGCCATAACACATACTCAAAAGAGGTAATGGCAATCCAAAAAAGGGTGCCTATAGTTAAGAACAAGAAAATTCCTTTTATCAACTGTTTGGTATAAAACCGCTTGATAAACCCTTCTAGTTTGACCAATATATCCTGATATGCGCTCAAAATCCTCTATTGTTATTACCAAAATACCCGATCCAAGGGAAATGGGCGGAAAAATTTTGTTAAACCTTAATCATTACAATCCTAAAAATCAATCAAAAGACAGTCAACAAACGCTTTCCAATTCATTGGCAGCACTGTATCTTTGCGAACTAATTCATCATTGTTATGAGTCAAAAAGTACGAGTTCGATTTGCACCAAGCCCAACGGGACCCCTACATATTGGAGGCCTTCGTACCGCTTTGTTCAACTATTTGTTTGCCAAAAAAAATGATGGCGATTTTGTACTTCGTATCGAGGATACCGACCAAAACCGCTTTGTTGAAGGGGCTGAGGAATATATCATCGAAGCATTGAACTGGTGCGGGATTCCTTTTGATGAAGGGCCTGGAAAAGAAGGCGCCTTTGGTCCGTATAGACAAAGCGAACGTAAACAACTATACAAATCATATGCCTTGGACCTTATTGAAAAAGGTATGGCCTATTACGCTTTTGATACCGCAGAGGCTTTGGACCAGCATAGAAAAGACCACGAGGCAAAAGGGAAAACCTTTATATATAATTGGCACAATCGCTTAAAACTGGCCAACTCACTTTCCCTTTCCGCCGAGGAGGTTAAAAATAAAATAGCCGCCGGGGAGGATTATGTGATTCGATTTAAGTCTCCTGAAAACGAAGAGTTATTGCTCAACGATATCATCCGTGGCGAAATAAAAATAGATACCAACATTCTTGATGATAAAGTATTGTTCAAAAGTGATGGTATGCCCACCTATCATTTGGCCAATATTGTTGATGACCACCTAATGCAGATTACCCATGTCATCCGAGGCGAGGAATGGTTACCTTCCTTAGCGCTGCACACTTTATTGTATAATGCTTTTGGTTGGGATGCTCCAGAATTTGCTCACTTACCCTTGATCATGAAACCTGTGGGAAAAGGAAAATTGAGCAAACGTGATGGCGATAAAGGTGGGTTCCCCGTTTTTCCACTCACGTGGAACCAGTCCGAAGGTTATCGGGAAGCTGGGTTTTTCCCAGAGGCCGTGGTCAATTTTTTAGCATTGTTGGGGTGGAACCCTGGCACAGAGCAAGAAATCTTTAGCTTGGAAGAATTGGTCAACACCTTTACTTTGGAGCGTGTCAACAAATCAGGTGCACGCTTCGACCCCGAAAAAAACAATTGGTACAATCAACAATGGCTGCAAATAAAAACAGATGATGAGCTTACTGAACTGTTTGCCGCTGAACTTATTGCAAAAGGAATTTCCGCAGAGCCGAGCTATATCAAGCAAGTAGTCTCTTCCATAAAGGAACGCGCAACTTTTGTGAAAGATTTCTGGGAACTTTCTGATTACTTCTTTCAAGCTCCTACCTCGTACAATGAAAAGGCGGTCAAAAAACAATGGAAAGAGGGCACACCAGAAATTATGGAAGGTGTTGCAACCGTATTAGAATCCGTTCAAGATTTTGAATCATCAAAAATTGAAGAAATGGTAAAAGCCTGGATTGCAAATAAAGAGCTTTCCTTTGGAAAAGTTATGCCGCCGTTGCGTTTAGTAATTGTTGGCGATATGAAAGGACCACACTTGTTCGATATTATGGCCCTAATTGGTAAAGAGGAAAGTATCAACCGTATTAAAACGGCTATTGCCCAGCTTTAGAAATTGATGGATGTGTAACATTATTTGACGAATGGTTACTAATACATTGGTCAAGTTTCGTAATTTCCATTTCTAACATAAAATCTATAACTATGGGCAACTATCTTTTTATACCTATTGCGTTTGTAGCGCTTATCGTTCTTTTCAAGTTTTTCTTTATCGTAAAACAACAGACGGCCGTCATCATTGAGCGCTTTGGTAGATTCCAGAGTATCCGTAACTCGGGGCTACAAATGAAGATCCCTATTGTAGACCGTATTGCTGGTCGACTGAGTTTAAAAATCCAACAATTGGATGTCATTGTTGAGACCAAAACCTTGGATGACGTATTTGTGAAGTTGAAAGTTTCCGTACAGTATGTGGTAATACGGGAAAAAGTATATGAAGCATTCTACAAATTGGAATACCCTCACGATCAAATCACTTCTTACGTTTTTGATGTGGTACGTGCCGAAGTGCCAAAAATGAAACTGGATGACGTTTTCGTCAAAAAAGATGATATCGCCATTGCGGTTAAAACAGAATTGCAAGATGCCATGTTGGATTATGGTTATGACATCATCAAAACTTTGGTAACGGATATTGATCCCGATGCACAAGTAAAAGCTGCGATGAACCGCATCAATGCTTCGGAACGTGAAAAAATAGCCGCACAATTTGAAGGTGACGCACAACGAATCCTGATCGTTGAAAAAGCTAAAGCAGAGGCAGAAAGCAAAAGATTACAAGGACAGGGTATAGCAGATCAGCGAAGGGAAATTGCCCGTGGTTTGGAAGAGTCCGTAGAAGTACTGAACAAAGTGGGAATCAATTCCCAAGAAGCATCAGCTTTGATCGTGGTCACCCAACACTACGACACACTGCAAGCCATTGGGGAAGAAACAGATACCAACTTGATCCTATTGCCCAATTCGCCACAAGCAGGCAGCGATATGCTGAACAATATGGTGGCCTCCTTTACCGCCAGTAACCAAATTGGTGAGGCCATGAAACGTAAACAGAACGAGAAAGGTTCTGCTGACTCTTAAGACTACTATCCATAAGAGAAAAAGGCTCCCGAAAAGGAGCCTTTTTGTTTTAGTATGAGGACTAAAGCTTCTAGAGTTTGTTCAATAGCTTCTTAGCAATCAAGGAGATGGCTACTTTTTGAATCAAGGGCGCCAATCCGCCAAGAATATTGGTGGGGTATAACTCCTTTTTGGTATTCTGAATCGCCAACTTAACCTTTTCCTCCTCAATCTGTCGCTGCAGCTTTAATATTTTAAGGTTGTCATCAATTTCTTCAAAAGATGTGTATTGTGTCTGAATCATAATTCATCAAAATAAAAATTAGAGAACTTTTTCAAGAGTGGCTTTTCGATTTTTCTTCTCATCAAGTAAAGGACAATACCAACCAGTACATAAAATCCACCTACGATTAAAAATCCTTGTGCCGTGCTGTCCAGCATAGTGCCGAACCAAAAGGCTACACTCAACGAAAGAAACAGTAGGGCCATGGAAACCACCCCCGCTATGAGGAGTACTTTGGTGGCCATGGTTATTCCCTTCATCATAGACCTGAAACTTTGAAGTCTGTAAAAGTCCAAGCTGATCTTAACGTAGGACTTAACACCATCTTCTACATGGTCTATCTGTTCTTTGATTTCTTCGAATGCCATATATTATTTCTGTAATTGGGCGTTCTTTTCTCTAAGATCTTCGAGTTTCTTTTCCAGTGCCACTAAAATATCATCGGCCTTGTAACTCATGTTGGATAGTGTATCCTCAAGCTTTTCCTCAAACTCCTCTTTTTTGGCATCAGCGCTTCTGGAAAATTCCTCTTTGGCTGTAATCAAACTTTTTGAAATATCGTCTTTTGCTTTTACAGCACTTTTCTTGATTTTTTTTCTTGTCTTTTTTCCTTTATCCGGTGCATAAAGAATACCTATTCCCGCTCCCACAACAGCTCCAGTTAATAATGCGGTTAATACGTTTCCAGTGTTATTTGACATAATGTTGTAAATTTTAAATTAGACTTCAGTGAATTAATCAATCGGTCAGATCTTACAAGTGAAGAATTGCCTGTCCCAATCGATTTACTTCAAAATTAAGATAGGTCAAGTACAATGATCGATGCAATTGCTCGAAACCTTGACGCTTTAGATAAATTTTGAGAAAAAATTGAAAATAAGCGCATTTGAGCGCATTTCAACAACGGATTTGGACAATCAATCTAGCCCAATTCATTTTTCGCACACAAGCATCCTAAAGAACCCTGTTTTCATAAGATTCTTCAATGACACAAACTATTAAAATAAGAAAATGTTATGCTACCCCTTTTGCTCTAATTTGGCCCAAGTGTCCCTTAAAGTGACCGTTCTGTTAAACACCAAATTTTCGGGTGTGGAATCTTTGTCCACATTAAAATAACCCAATCGTTGAAATTGCACTTGATCTCCGATTTTCGAATCTTTTAAACTGGGCTCAAGATAACCGGTTACTTTTTGCAAAGAATCCGGGTTAACAAAATCCAGGAAATCTTTATCCTTATGACTATCAGGTGTAGCATCGGTAAAAAGACGATCGTACAATCGTACTTCTGCGGTAATTGCGTGAGGAATGGAAACCCAATGTAATGTTCCCTTCACTTTACGTAAACTTTCCTCGGTACCAGAACCACTTTTACTTTTGGGGTCGTAGGTACATTGTACTTCGGTGATATTTCCATCATCATCCTTGGTACAGCTTTCGGCTTTGATGATGTATCCATTCTTTAAACGAACCTCTCCTCCCAACTTCAGTCTAAAGAATTTTCGGTTAGCCTCTTCACGGAAGTCTTCTTGCTCTATATACAATTCTCTTGAAAAAGGTATCTGTCTGCTTCCGGCTGATTCATCCTCTGGGTTGTTTTCAGCTTCAAGCCACTCCTCTTTCCCCTGTTCATAATTGGTAATGACAACTTTCAAAGGATTAAGAACTCCCATAACACGTGGAGCAATTTTATTGAGATGTTCCCTTACATGGAAATCGAGCAAGGAAACATCAACCACGTTTTCACGCTTGGCAATTCCGATGGTATCAGCAAAATTCCTGATGGACTCTGGAGTAAAGCCCCTTCTTCGCAATCCAGAGATTGTCGGCATTCGGGGGTCGTCCCAACCTGTTACTAATCCCTTTTCCACCAATTGTAACAGTTTACGCTTACTAACCACGGTATGACTCAGGTTCCGGCGAGCAAATTCACGCTGTTTAGGGCGCAATTTGTCAGAAGATACCACTTGGTCCAAAAACCAATTGTACAATTCTCTGTGAGGTAAAAACTCCAGTGTGCACAATGAATGGGAGACTTGTTCTATATAATCACTTTCCCCATGGGTCCAGTCATACATCGGATAAATACACCAATCGGTATTTGTGCGGTGGTGCGCTTTGTGCAACACACGGTACATCACAGGGTCACGCATCAACATATTGGAAGATGCCATATCAATTTTGGCTCGCAATACATGCTCTCCATCCTTAAACTCCCCGCTTTTCATGCCTTCAAAAAGCTTCAAATTCTCTTCAACAGAGCGATTTCTATATGGGCTTTCCTTTCCTGGTTCTGTGGGTGTACCCTTTTGACTGGCAATTTCTTCAGAAGATTGGCTATCGACATAGGCTTTGTCATCCTTGATGAGCATAACGGCCCAGTCGTATAACTGCTGGAAATAATCGGACGCATAGCATTCGGTATCCCATTCAAAACCAAGCCAGCTTACATCTTTCTTTATGGCCTCCACATATTCCTTCTCCTCCTTTGCCGGGTTGGTATCATCAAAACGTAGGTTTACCGGTGCATTATAGCGTAGTCCCAAGCCAAAATTGAGGCAAATGGAACTCGCATGTCCTATATGCAGATATCCATTGGGTTCGGGGGGAAACCTGAACCTCAAGTCCTTTTGGGTATACCCCTCTCTAAGGTCCTCCTCAACAATATGTTCGATAAAATTCAACGATTTAGCTTCTTCTGCCATACCAGTAATTTGATGCGCAAATGTAGTAAAATCCCATGTTGAAAGCTATTTTTCGTGCATCTGTGTATACAAAATAGGCGATTTCACAACACTTTGGGTATAGCCTACAACAATATCTTTCCTTTAGTCGAAAATAGAGACATATTTGTTATTGAATACTATATGCGAAAGAGACGCCTGAACAACGTCTTTTTGAATGAATTACAATTAAGGGGCACAAACTAACAGGGCTATTAAGCCCATAACCTCTTAAAAACTAACGGTGATGAGAAAAAGTAATTCAACGTATAGCATTCTGGTTTTAGCCTTGGCTTTTTTGCTATGGGGCACCATCGGTATGCAAGCGCAAGTGCTATACCAACCGCAGCCAGCTGTCAACCCCAATCTTGGTGGAAATACACCATGGACAGCAGTATGCGCTTCCAACAACTTCAACGAGTACTTTGTAAGCTTTAACTGGGATCCGCCCATGGTGGAAAGCGATAATGAGTTTATCCTTGAACTATCGGATGCTGACGGTTATTTTGCTTCTCCCACCGAACTGGCACGCGTCAGTGATAAAAATGCCGTTTTTGATTTTGAATTTCAGTTTGAACTTCCCTCTGATATTAGGGGGGATAATTTCAAAATGAGAGTTAGAAGTACCTATCCCGCCAAGACCAGTCCAGCTTCGGAGGCTTTTTCCATGTATTTCATCGACCACAATTTACCGTTGTTGATCAGTGAGAATGGAAGCGGAAATATTCCTTCTGGAGGCCTTATCCAAATATGTGGCGGAGGTTCGGTTACCTTGAAGCCACACAATATCCCAAATTCAAGCACTTACATATATAATTGGTACCGCAGTGGAACATTACTGTCTGAAAAATCGGAAAGCATCACCGTTTCCGAACCCGGCATGTACTATGTGGAACTCGATTATGGAGATTGTTCAGGAGCAGCCAATACATTGTCCAACACCATTGAAATTTCAACCGGAACCAGTTCTGGACTAGCCATCAATGGCGCCAACGATGTTGAGATTTGCCCAGGGGAAACCCATTTGTTGGAGGCCAACATCAGCGGGCAAGGTTATACCTATACTTGGTACAAAAACGGAAACATTGTCAATGGCCCAACTGTGGATGCAAGTACATACACAGTAGATGCAGGTACAAGTGGTTTTGAGGGATCTTATGAGGTTGAGATTTCCGGATCAGGAATTTGTGTGGAGCTATCCGACCCTGTAACAGTTACAAGTTCAGGTTCCTACGAGATTACACTGGACAATGAAGAAAATATTGTATTGCTTCCTTCTCAGACCAAAACATTGTCGGTAAGCACTACTGCAACAAGCCCAACATTCCAATGGTTTAAAAATGGGGCCGCTATTACGGATGCCACTAACAACTCATTGACCATCAGTGAAATAGGAGAGTACTATGCTGAAGTGACCGAAAACGGAGGCGCTTGTACCCCTGCACCAATGGCCTCAACAACAACTACTGTTGTTTCCCCGGATTCCTTTGAATTTGTGGTCGACTATGTAACCTCTTATTCATCTTGTGAGAGCACAGATGCTACTTTGAGCCTTACCAAAATCAATGCGGTAAGCGATAATGGAATCAAAACCGATGTTACCGGGGATTTACAAAACTCATTTACTTATCAATGGAAACTGGACGGTACCGATGTAACTGGAGAGAATTCCAAAACCATTACGGTATCAAGTCAAAACGATAACGGAAATTATACACTGATCGGCTCTATTGATGCTTTTGAAGCATCATCCAACAGTTTACAGCTAAAGCTTGCTTCCAACGAAGCACTACAGATAACCACCAACGGTACTGTCCTGTGTGAAGGAGGCGAGGCGATAGTACTTGAAAGTGCTACGGACCTTTCCAACGAATCCTTCCAATGGAAGAAAGACGGAACTGTGGTTGATTCATCAACCCAAAACTTGACCGTGAACGGAACCGGTGTGTATCAACTCGTTATTGTTTCCAACGAATGTCCCATCGTATCGAATGAAATAACCATCAGTGCTTTTGATGAGTCACTATTGGTTCTAGATAAACCCAAAGACCTCATCATCATTGAAGGGGAGACCAAAACCCTTACCGCAAGCGGTGCAGATTCCTATGAGTGGTACGATGCGGGCAACAACCTTATTTCTTCAAGCAATTCCTATGATTTTGCCGAAGAGGGGGAGTACCTGTTGGTTGCCAGTTTTGGAACCTGTACTGTTAGCAAAGTCATCACTGTAACCTACAGGGATATGTTCAACATACCAAACGTTATTACCGCTAATGGCGACGGTATCAACGACCTATGGGTGTTGCCCAACACATATTCCAGAGACCCCAATGTTCTCGTTACCATTTTTAATGAGCGTGGAGAACAAATATTTAGCCAAGCTGGCTATGAAAACAACTGGCCACAGTCCACCACAACTTTCAACAAACAAAGCATGATTTTCTATTACAAAATCACGCGTGGTGGTAATAGCCTGAAACAAGGTACCATCACTGTTATTAAATAAGCAGCAATGCAAATCAACAAACCTCTACTATTACTTGCCGTCTTGCTACTTGCCTTCTCTGGAATGAGAGGACAGGAAGAAGAAGCCTATGTGCCGTATAACGTGCCATCCCAAAACCTATTGAAGTTCAATCGGTTCTTGCTCAACCCTACCTTTTCCACGGTCAGGGAAGACAAGTCATACATCAACCTTTTTCATAGAAACCAATCGGTATCTTTTGATGACAACAATCAGGTTTACTTCTTGAGCTATAGTGGTAGAGTGAGTGATAGAAGCGGTGTTGGTGTTAGTTTGTTTACCAACCGCGAAGGCTTGTTCAACAACTTCGGTGTACACGCCAACTATGCCTATGGAGTGCGTTTGAGCCCAAAGAGTACTTTTACCTTTGGGGCCAACGTAAGTTATTATCAGAGTGCCTTCAATCAGGATAGGGCAAATTCTGTTGAGGTAGATCCATTGTTGAGCACTTTGGAAAGCAGCTCCTTGGTAAGCTTTCAACCTGGTTTCAACCTTTCCATAGGGAAGTTTGATATTGGTGGTTTTGCGGAAAATCTGTTCGATTACAACCTAAAAACCAGCGAATCCGTAACCGATTTCAACGAAAAAACATATTCAGGGCATCTACAATATACCCATCAGTTTGAAAATGGAAGGGGCATTATGGAAAGTGCACGTTTAATGCCTTTGGCAAGAGTGCGCAAGGTGGGCGAAGAAAACATAACCCTTGGAGGAAACTTGATCCTTGACTTGCCCAAATTAGGCTGGGTACAAGCGGGATATGATGATTATTACGGAGCATCCGCAGGGCTTGGTTTCAATCTTACCAAAAACATTTCCTTGGGATATACGGTGGAAAAGGGACTGTCCAACGAATTTGAAAACTTTGGTGTTACCCACGAAATCTCTTTGGCATACTCCTTTACACCCAACCTTACCGAGGATCGTGTAATGCTGGAGAAGGATGATGAAGCATTGGTTTCCAATGATGAGGACGTACCTCAGGATAGCCTCAACATTACTGATAAAGATATTGAAATTGCACAATTGCAAGAGAAGTTGGCAGAAAACGATGCCATACTTGATGAGCTGCTGATGCGTCAAGATTCCATCGAATCCACACGTAAAAAAGACTTGGAGCGTCGCTTTGAGACCGTAATGAAAATGGTAAAGCGCGAAACACGCGGGCAAAACCCAGTATTGGAGGAGAAAGCCAAGCAGGTATACTTTGCCAACATGGATACTGCCGATATCGTGACCCAAAGAAGACAGCCCTTGGCCAACCATGGATTGTCCAATAACACATCCACCAAAAAGGTCATTAAAATCAACGAGGCCAACGATAACACCAAGGCTAGCTATGCATCAAATTCCAAGGCCAAAAAAGACAATACCTACAGATCGGTAAGGAGCAAAAAAGCAACAGGGCTCAAGTCCCATTCCGTGCCCAATGTGGAAAGTGGCCATTACTTGATTGCCAATGTATTCAGAGACACTGATAACCTAAACAATTTTATAGAGAAACTACGTTCACAAGGGATTGAGGCTGATTATTTCCAAAACCCCAAGAACGGACTCAACTACGTGTACATTGGCGACTTCAGTAACAAAAATGAAGCTCTGGATGCCTACCATTCCAAAATGGACGGTGCCTACCAAGGCGATGCCTGGTTAATGAACGTGAACGGCGGGAATTCCCAAATAGCGGGATACACTGGAGAAGTGGACAACAAAGGTTCCAAGTACGGAAACAACCTATTGTCCAAAAATGTAACCAATAACCCCAAAGGGAAACGTCACGTTGTAATCAGTTCACAATCGGGCGAAGGACTTGCTGAAGGGTATTACATTATTGCCAATGTATTCGAAAACTCATCGAGTGCAAAGGAATTTGTTAAAGAGCTGAATTCAAAAGGCTTGCACGCAAGCTACTTTATAAGTCCCCAAGATAAGCACAGGTACGTGTATTTGAAAAAACACGAGACCTGGAACAATGCGTTGACCTCATACTATACCAAATTGAACGCTTCGTATAATGACGAAATGTGGATCATGCGTATAAAACCAAACACAACCATTTAACCTAACCACCATGCTTATGAAAACATCATTACTCCGGTGGGGCACAACTATTTGTATACTTTTATTTTCGTATACAGGTATTGCACAGGTAAAAAACAACTTCGACGTTCGTTACGAAAATGAACTTCGAGGGGACCTAACCTTTATTGCCAATAATATTGTAAACAGAGACGAAGGTGGCGACAACCCTGAGGACCCCTATAATTTAACGGGTTCAAGCTCAGAATACAACGATAGGCTCAACATGCAATATATTGATATTGATGGTGACCCTTCGACCTTTAGTTCCAGTAGTGCAACCCTGGCCGTACCGGACTCAAATTGTTCCTTGGTCAGATATGCTGGTCTATACTGGTCCGCCGTATACAGGGATAACAATAGGAGTAGTGATTTTGATGAAATTAAGTTTAGGGTTCCAGGTGGTTCTTATGTGGACCTTACGGCCGATGAAATCCTATTTGATGGTGATGGTGATGCCGATTTTGGTAACTATGCCCCATACGCTTGTTATAAAGATGTAACTTCAATAATAACCGGACTTGCCAACCCAGATGGCGACTATTTTGTGGCCAATGTTAGGGCCAGTTCCGGAGATAATGTACAGGGTGGTGTATCCGGTGGTTGGTCTTTGGTTGTCGTTTACGAAAACCCGACACTTCCCGGAAAATACATTACCACTTTCGATGGGTACGCAGGTATCAAATCAGGAGAAACCGTAGATATTCCGTTTAGCGGATTTACCACATTGCCAGCCCCCTTTCCAGTAAATGCCAAACTTGGTGTTGCTGCATTGGAGGGTGACAACAGAATATCAGGGGATCGCCTATCCATTCGTGCGGACAGCAATGGCTCTTTCACGACATTATCAAACTCTGCAAATCCTTCAAATAACTTTTTTAACAGTAATATTACCGATGAAGGGGTTATACAAACAAACCGCAACCCAAATAGTGTCAATACATTAGGTTGGGATGTAGACCTTTTCACTATTCCCAACCCGAGTAATTCGGTAATCCCAAACAGTGAAACAGGCGCTACTTTAAGAGCATCATCATCACAAGATAAATACGATATTTTCTTCACTTCATTGGATGTAGAGATCATTGAACCTATAATGAACTTAGTCAAAACAGTGGAGGACATTGGGGGTAATGATATTACTGGACAAGGGGTTAATTTGGGTCAATATTTGGATTATGTCCTTACATTTCAAAATGTAGGTAATGATGACGCCATCAACTACACCATTCGAGATGTTCTTCCAATAAATGTAACCCTGGATGAGTCCAGTATATCGATGCCGGCTGGTGTATCGTACACATATGACCCCGTTACACGGACTGTGTTATTTACAGTGCCTGATAATATTATAGAAGAAGGGGACCCAGCAAGGACCATCCGAATGCGTGTACAGGTAGCTGAAAACTGTTTCGATTTTGTCGACGCCTGTACCGATATCATTCAAAATTTAGCCTATTCAACCTACCAAGGAGCTATCAACTCGGCCCAGATTACCGACGACCCCTCAGTATCTGAATTTAATGGTTGTGGATTTGGTACACCCGGAGCCACAAACTTTCTTTTGGATGACCTAAGTGCCTGTAACTTTACCAGAACCGTTCAACTTTGTGGCGATGATGTGCTCTTGGATGCCGGGGACAACTTTGACAATTACATCTGGTATCGCGACGAGAACGGAAACAATACCATTGATGTTGGTACGGACACCGTAATTACCGACGGTGATTCCGACAACGACCCCAGTACCATGGTGGTTACTGAAATCGGCACCTATATTGTGGACAAGCAAGTGGCCGATCCATGTAAGGATTTTCAAGAAATCATTACGGTTGAATTGTTCGGCTCCGTTCAATCCAACCCTATCACAGCATTGATCAACGATACCTCCAACACCATTGATGGGGCTATTGATTTTTGTCCCAACGATGGTAGTGAGCTTCCAGAAATATTCTTGTGCGGGCTAAACGACACGGAATTAATTCAGATAAACATCCCGGATGCCACAAGTATTGAATGGGAACAATTGGATGAAAACAGCTGTACTGAATCAGATGAGGGTTGTGCCAACACAAATGCAAGCTGTACATGGAACACTGTTGATACCGGAAACGACTTTTTGGCCGAAAATACTGGTCAATACCGATTGGTGATCAACTATCAAAATGGATGTTTCAGTAGGTTCTATTTCAATATCTACAAAAACCCATTAGATCCTCAATACACCTCTAGTGATATTATTTGTGATACCCCAGGTAACATCACGGTAACCAATATGCCATTGACCTATGAGTTCCAACTTGTAGATCAAGCAACAGGAAACATATTGGTGCCTTATGGCCCTAGCCCAAGTTTCAACATCACGAACAACGGTGCGTACATGGTGGAAATGAGACAACAAGGCGTAACCGATGGTTGTGTGTTTGTTTTGGACAACATCGGTATTCTTGAAAGGGATTTCCAGGTGGATGTAGTTCCTCAGGATACAGACTGTAACGGTTTGGGCGAGATTGCCATTTCCGTGCTCAATGTGGAGGCACAATACTATTATGAAATCTCCCAAGGGGGTACTGTAGTGGATACCCATGGACCATCAAACGATAATAATTACACTTTTGAGAATTTAAATGATGGTATCTATGATGTAACGGTTACCACCGATGATGGTTGTGACCATACAGAACAAGTAACGATAAATGATGTAACCGATTTGGCGGTTAGTGCCATAACCACCAAAAACATCGATTGTACGGATGGAATAATTTCGGTAACCGGATCCGGTGGATTCCCAAATCCTGATTACTATTATGCTATTTGGAGCTATAATGGCACAAATCTCTATACTGACATCAGTGATATTCCTGCGACTGCCTACCAAACAACCAGCGATTTCACTTTTGCCAATGGTGAAGAAGGAACATATCAGTTTGTAGTTGTCGATGGAAACAATTGCCATGCATTTTCAAATAGTGTGATTATTTCCATTTCCCCCTCAGTGGAATATACAACTTTGGTGGTTGATGAAGCCTGCTTTGGTGCAGAGGACGGCTCCTTTTCTGTCAACGTAACCAATTCCAATGGCTACATCCTATCCTATACGTTAACTTATCCAGATTCTTCAACAACTTCCAATACATCCGGCACTTTTTCCAATTTGCCTCAAGGGGATTTTTCTTTGACCATAACACAGACACAAGGGTCCATCTCTTGTGATTTTGTTGAAACCTTTACTATTGACGGACCTGATTCTGGAGTAACTGCGGATGCCGTATTGATTCAGGATTATACCTGTTTGCAAGATGGTATCATAGATGCTCAAAATGTTACAGGAGGTACCGCTCCTTACGAATATAGTATTGATGGCGTCACCTTTAATAGTACTTCCACCTTCACAAATCTAACCGATGGAACTTACACCATTACCGTAAGGGATGACAATGGGTGTACTTTTACGGATTCGGTTACCATTGATTCTTTGGACCCTCCAACGGATATTGATTTTTCGGCCACCGACCCACTGTGTCCAACTTTTCTTTCTGATATCACCTTATCTGTAACAGGGGGAGAGCCCGCCCTGGTCTATGAAATAATTTCCCCTGCCGGAAGTGCCATAAACAATGGAAACAACAACACATTTGCCGACTTGGCTCCAGGAACCTATATGTTCAGGGTAACCGATGGCAATGATTGTTTCTATGAAGAAAGCTATACCATCGCGCCAGTAACGGAAATTTCCGTTACCGGACAATTGGTAAGCAATATTACTTGTTTTGGTGATAGTGATGGTGAAATTCAATACACCGTAAACAATTTCAACACGGATTACAATTACACAGTTACTGGTCCGGACAATTTCTCTGGAACAAACGAAACCAACAGTACCATTTCCCTTACCGGGTTGGCCGAAGGAACATACACCATTACCGTTACGGACAATCTTACCAATTGTACGGATACTACCGATGTTACCATAAATGCTCCGCCCTCTGCCCTTGATGCGATACCAACGGTTGTACAACCTACCTGTTTGGCAGATGGTTCAGTGAACATTGTAGCCACAGGCGGATGGGGAAGCTATACCTACGAGATCACTTCCGGTCCTGCCAGTTATACCCTTCCTGCTCCACAGAACAATGGTTTGTTCAGTGGACTGGATATTGATGGACTCTATGAGTTTACCGTTACCGATGCTAATGGATGTGAGTTCACGGATACCTTTACCATAAACGAAGCCGTTGCCCCAGAACTGGAAATTGTTCCCAACGATATTTGTTACGATGACGCCGTGGGATTGACCTTGACAGCCAATGTTATCGCTGGAGGTGATGGAAATTATGAATACAGCTTAAATGGAGGACCATTTGTTACGAACAATGTGTTTTCTGGTCTAACACCAGGAGATTACACGATTGAAGTTAGGGATGGCAACGGATGTACCGATTCCGAATCCTTGACCATTGACCCAGAACTAAGCGTTGTGGCTTCCGCTCCAAACATTACCGCTTGTGGCACAAACACTGATATAACCATTACTGCCGCAGGTGGAGATGGAAATTATGTGTATGCCGTGGTTGCGGATGGAGCTACCCCTGCCGATACGGACTTTGCCCCAACAAACCCTGTTACAGGTGTAGTAGCTGGTAACTATGATGTTTATGTACGTGACAATGGCGGAGCTGCCGGATATTGTGAAGCCTCCTACGACATTACCATTGTCCAAGATGATCCATTGGCTATTTCTGTGACCAATACCGATATTCTATGTAGTGGTGAGTCACAAGCTCAAATTACCATAACAGCAAACGGTGGAGAAGCACCATACACATATAGCATCGATAATGGTGCTACGTATCAGACTTCCAATACATTTTATAATCAGCCAGCTGGTAGTTACAATATTCGCGTAAGGGATGCCAACAATTGTGAAGTAACCGAAATATATTCCATTACAGAGCCCATTACCCTATCGGCTTCTGCTGCGGTTACCGCTTTGGTGGAATGTAACCCTAGCTCAGGTGCTGAAGTACGAATTACCAACGCCATCGGGGGTACCGCTCCTTACGAATATAGTTTTGATGGTGGGTCCACTTATGGGGGCAGCTCCATTGGATATCTTTTGCCTGGAACACATACCCTTTATATAAGGGATGCAAATCTATGTACCTACCCTATGTCGGTTACCATTGATCCAGAACCAACTCCACCAAATGCAACTGCATCCGTGGATTATGAGTGTGATGGCGAAGGAACGATTACGGTAACTCCTGACAGTCCGGATTTTGATTACACCTATGAAATCGATGGTGCGCCAAATACGCCAAACGACTCCAATGTATTTAATGATGTTCCCGTTGGAAACCATACCATAACCGTTAATTATGTTAGTAATTCGGCGCCATCCCCAAGTATTTTACTCTCAGAAAACTTTGGAACAGGACCCAATACCAGTATTTCTGAAATAGATCCCGTTTATTGTTATGAACCACAAGATGGCAGTGCTAGCTTATGTGGTTTTGGTACGGATACCCATATTCAAGATGGGGAGTACTCCGTAACACAAAATATTACCAATCCTTACGGAACTTGGCAAAGTCCCGATGACCATTCAGGCTTGTCCAATGGTAGGTTCTTGGCCATCAATGTGGGTGGAGTAGCTGGTGTAGGTGGTATTGTATATCAAAAAACAGGGGTTGAAGTGATTCCCAACCGGGACATTACCGTATCGCTTTGGGCTTTCAACCTATTACGTAACGGAGAAAGCGGGGGTGATCCGTCCATAGAAATCCAATTGGTAGATGCAGGAGGAACCGTGATTCAAAGTACTACTACTGGAAGTATCCCAAAAAATACCAGTGCCACTGATTGGCACGACTATAACGTTACGCTTAACCCAGGTGCCAATTCCAATTTGGATATCGTAATCCGTACAAACTCTTCCGTAACAGATGGCAATGACATCGCCATAGATGATATCGAAGCGTATCAGATTCCTGAAGTTTGTGGTGGATTCATCACATTGGATGTAAATGTTGAGGACGGCCATGCTTTTGATGGTGCTATCACAGCTTATACAGATTTAACTTGTAACAGTGCCGATGATGGAAGCATTACCTTTGAAGTTGAAAACTTTGATCCTGGAACAGGGTTTACCTATCAAGTGGATAGTGATCCAGTGTCCGGCATCCAAACAGCCAGTCCAATTACTGTTTCCGGTCTTTCGGCAGGAAATCATACCATCACCCTAATTGATTTAAGAGATCCTGCATGTTCCGTAGTGTTGAACCAAACCTTGACACAACCCGATGTGGTTGATGTTACAGCATCCGTCACTACAGAACTTACCTGTACCAATGGTGGAGCAACGGTTACCGCAACAGCAACGGGAGGTACGCCGGTCTATCAATATCAATTGGAGGATACAAGTGCTACGCCCACGATCATTGCAGCATTCCAATCTTCCAATGTGTTCTCTGGTTTACCTGTTGGTGATTACGTAATAAGGACTAGGGATATCAATCTTTGCGAGGATACAACAACCATTACCGTTGATCCTTATGAAATCATTGCGTTTGATTTAACACCAACCGTTTGTTATAGCGGAAACAATGACGGAAACATTCGAGTGGATGTAACCAGTGGAAATGGCAACTATCAGTTCAGTATCAATGGTGGTGCTTGGATGACGCCTACGCCTTCTGATGGTACAACTTATATGTTCAATAATTTAGTTGCAGGCACATACACGGTGGATGTAAGAGATCAATATGGTTGTTCTGTTCAGGATACAGCGACCATCAATCCCGCTTTGACCGCTTCGGCCTTCCTTGACAGTGATTTGACTTGTTTGGCAGATGCCACCATTACCATAACTGCAAACGGAGGTACAGCTCCTTATTCCTATCAATGGTCCAACGATGGAGGAACCACCTATAATTCAACTGGATTCACAGGAAATGTATTCAACACGGATACTGCTGGAACATATATGTTCCAAGTAACTGATGCCGCCGGTTGTACCACAACGACCAATAGTATCATAGTTACGCCAGCTGATCAACCTGTAATAAGCAACGTTATACCTACGGATATTTTATGTAGCGGGGAAAGTACCGGTACTTTGGATGTAGTGATAGACACTTCGGTTGGAGTTCCACCATATACCATTAATGTGGTGGAAACAAGTGGTCCTATCAACTATGGAAGTCAAACCACTGGATTGCCAGCAGGTTCTTATGAAGTAACCATAACTGATGATAAAGGATGTGTTTCGGATCCGTTCCCTGTGATTATTTCTGAACCCACTCCAATAGTCCCAAATGTTACGCACACCAATCTTACTTGTGTTGCATCATCCACCGAGTTGGGAACAATTACCGTGGATGCTTCTGGAGGAACGCCAGACTATATCTATCAGGTATACAACAATGACTTCAGTGTAAATCTTACTTACGACACCTCAACCGGCACCAATGATCATACCTTTACAGGACTCGATTTTGGAGATTACACCATACAAATTACTGATGCCAATGGCTGTCAAAATATTTCCACAGTTACCATTACAACAGGTCCAGATATATTGATAACCACAGTAGGTGCTTCGGGATGTACACCGGGCAGTGGAGAAATGACCGTTGAAGCACAAGCTTCCAATGGAACCTTGGGTATTGGAACATTCTATTTTGCCATTTACCCAGCACCTGCGTTCAACGCTGCCGACCCAGCATGGTTCCCAGAGGACCCACTACCTGCAGCGGACAACACCCATTTGTTTACCGGTCTAACCCCAGGGGTTACCTATACCTTCATTGTATTTGATACCGATACCAATTGTGAGTATATACAGGAAGCAACGGTACCTGTCGCTACAAATTCAACCTTAATATCAACCATAGACGCTTCTACCAACATTACTTGTACAGGAGCAGCCGATGGTACTGTAGGCTTTACCATATCTGGGTATGGAGGAAACAATGTGAATTACGAAATTTTCTATACCAACACCCATACGACAACAGGAATCACCGGGACAATATCGGGAGCTGTTGGAGGTCCGGAAAGCGACACTGCGTCTGGATTGAGTCCAGGAGAGTATTATATTCTTTACGAAGAGGCTGATGGACCCAATGCGGGTTGTGTCATTGCCTCGGATGAATTCCTTATCGAACAAGCGCCGACTTTGCTACAGGTTACTGCAAATTCACCAATAAATGACAATTGTAATCCAAATGCAGGTGTAATTAATGCATCGGCACAGTATGGTATGGCTCCTTATGAGTACCTATACCTACTAGCATCTGACCCTGCACCAACAGCTTCTACCGGAAGTTGGACAAGCAATACAACAGCAAATGTGGATGCGGGTAATTACATTGTCTATGCAAAAGATGCCAACGATTGTATTCAAAGTGATCCCGTTACCGTACTTGAAGACCCAAGCCCGGAAATATCCATTTCCATTGTGGATGAATGTGTGGATGAAGGCTTGTTTGAAGTAATGGTCACATTGGACAATCCAGCTGACGCCATGGCACCTTTCCAAATCAGTGTAAATGGTGCAGCATTCCAAAACTTTACTTTTGATGGAAGCAATCAGTATCTGATTTCCGGATTGAGCTCAGGGTTGGGTCATACTATTGAAGTAAGAGACCTAAACGGTTGTATTGATATCGAAACTTTCGATATACATCCACCACTTGAATTTATAGTGACTCAAACCGTTGATTTGGATTGTGAGCTAGGAGCTGCTGGTAATGCAGAATTGTTGATTGAAGTAATTTCAGGGTCTGGAAATTATGAATATACCATAGATGGACCAGGAATAACTTATGACGTATCCAGAAGTGTTCTGACATCCAATCCATTTACTTGGACAGGTGCTGGTGTGGCAGGAAGCTATGATGTAGTTGTATTCGATATGGGAACAGCACCACCTAACTGTCCCAAAACAATTACTGTGGACGTGCCTGAAGCTACTCAACCTTCTTTTACAACAACTTATACAGATGTAACTTGTAACGGAGATGATGATGGAACCATCACGGTTACTGCGGTTGACAATGGTATAGGACCATATACTTTTGAAATTATTGGTGCATCTGATGGATCAATAAGTGTTCCCATTGCTCCAACAAGCACTACGCCTACCACGGCTACATTTACAGGTCTAGCAGGTTCGGCGGCAGGTATTACTTATGATATAGAGGTCGTCGCAGCCAATAATTGCGATGATATAGAGTCGGTAACCATAACTGAACCCGATCCAATTGACAACATCGATGTGGATGTAGTGGAATTTGCATGTTCCGTAGGCAATAATCCAAACAACGCCAGCATTACTGTGGATACTTCATCCATTACTGGAGGTAGTGGCAACTATGTGACTTACGAATTTATCAACGATGCCGGTTCCGTAGTGGTTCAATCCGGTAGTAATCCTACATACATTGAAACCGATATAAATGGAGGTAACTATACCATCAACGTATATGATGACAACGGTTGTTTGGGAACAACAACAGCGGTTATTGCTCCTTATGATCAAATTACAAATGCCGTAGCAGCCGTTACAAACCCATTGAGCTGTTCTCCAGGTCTGGATGGGGAAATTACCATTACCGTTACATCGACCTTAGGCGACCCATCTCGTTTTGAATACAGTATCGACAACGGTAGTAATTGGCAAAATTCCAATGTATTTGGCAATTTGGATGTTGGAACACACAATTTCCTTGTTCGTCATTTGGATACAGGTTGTGTGGTTTCAACTTCTGAAACCATAACCAACCCCAACACATTCAATATCGATGTGAATGTGGTAAGCAATGTCATCTGTTATGGTACTGCCACTGGCGAAGTAACATTTGAACTTCTGGATGCCACATATATAGGAGGATTTAATTGGACCATTTATGATACCAATGGAACACCTACCAACACAGCTGATGATATTCCTGTAACTAACGGTACTTCAGCTACTACAGGTCCAACCGCCCCTATTTCTTTGCCAGCTGGAAGCTATACCGTTGAGATTTCACAGGATGCATTCCCTGAATGTACCAATGTGGAAGCCTTCAACATTGCGGGACCTAATGCAACAATCACTGGTTCTGCCATTGTTACTGACATTACTTGTGTGGATGACGGTACCATTGAAGTCATCGCTTCTGGTGGATGGGGTGGATACACTTACTATGTGGGCGTTGGTGCTCCTGGTACTTACGTATCAAACCCTATTTTCTCCGGACTTACCGCAGATACTTATGAAGTTTGGGTAAGGGATTCAAGTGGTTGTGAAGAACATATTGATACGATCACTCTTGATGACCCAGACCCTATATCGGCCTTATTGCAAATCAACCAGTCCAACTGTGTGGATTTACAAGGAGAAATCGAAGTAGTCGGTACCATTGGCGGTCAAGGAAGCAACTATATGTATCAATTGATCAAGGATGGAACCAACTTTGGCTCTCCTCAGACCAATACTATTTTCTCTGGATTGGGTGCAGGTTCTTACACCGTTGAAATTACCGATCAGTGGGGCTGTTCCATAACACTTCCAGCTACCTTGGAATTGTACAATGCCATGACGGCAAATGCTACCGTGGATAAAACCATCGATTGTACAATGAATCCAGGAGGGCAAATTACCATCAATGTAACAGGTGGCTCCTCCAACTTGCAATACAGCGTTGAAGATCCATTGGGCAATGTAACCATAGATGCGGACGCGGATGGTGTTTTCACAGGTCTTACAGAACCGGGAGAATACATCTTTACCATTACCGATTTGGATACTTCCGAGCCTTGTACCTATGAAGTACGCCAAACATTGGATGATAAAGTAGATCCAATATTATTGGATGCAACTATTGTGGATGTAAGCTGTGCTGGGGGTAGTGATGGTAGTATCTTGGCCAATCTTGATCCTGCTACGGCCCTAAATCCACCTTACCAATACGAATTGATTGGTTTAGCTGGTGCCCCGAGCAGACCTCTTCAAGATGAACCATTCTTCGAGAATCTTCCCCAAGGAACCTACCAAGTACGTGTGGTTTCTGAAAGGGAGTGTGAGGACATCAAAACCGAAACTGTTGATGAACCCAATCCCCTGGGTGCTACGGCTACGGCTACGGCCTTTGAATGTACTCCAAGCAATTCTGTGGATGAATCGACCATTACAGTAACCCCTAGTGGAGGTACTCCTTTTGCGGGTCCTGATCCTTATCTGTACAGTTTTGAAGGAAACAGTTTCACATCGGACAACACTTTTGATGTCGTGGACGATGGAACCGTTCAAACTATAAATTACATTGTTAGGGATGCCAATGGTTGTGAATATTGGGATAGTGTTGATGTTCAACCTTTGAACACTTTCACATTGGATGCTAATCAAGATTTTGCCATCTCCTGTATCAATCCAGAAAGCGTAATCCTTACCGTTACGGAATCTACCCCTGGCGACACCTATACATTCGAATTATTGCCTACTGGTAATCCTTATGGAAATGTTGTACTTAGTTCTGTCACACCTATTTCCGCAACTTTTGAGTTGACCGAACCTGGCAGTTATACATTCCGTGCCACCAACGATGTCACAGGATGTTACGTAGAGGAAATCTATACAATCGACCCATTCGACACCATTGACGTTGATGCCACAGCTACAGCACCAGCTATGTGCTTTGATGATGCGGGAGAGTTGACCATAGATGTTTCAGGCTATACAGGAGACTACGACTATTATGTTTACAGAACCGATGGTACACTTATCGTATCAGGAAGTGAAAACACTTCTTCTGGTTCACTGGCCATAACCCACCCCGACTTGAGAGGTGGTAACTATTATGTTGAGGTAGAAGCTACTGAAGCTCCTTTCTGTACCGCTACATCTGGTACAGTAACTATAATATCTCCAAGTGCTGAATTGGATTACACACCACAAGAAGTGGCCAATGTTACCTGTACCAATGATCAAGGCGAGATATTGATCAACCCAACAGGAGGCTACGCCCCTTATGATATTGTACTGACCAATACGACCACATCACAAGTTTATACCATGGATGATGTACAAAGCTATGTCTTCACAGGATTATCCGCGGGAGTGTATACCGTAAGGGTTACCGACGATGGGGGTTGCTTTGAAGATAGAGGACTGACCTTGGAAGTACCAGACCCAATCACAGCAGACATTGACGCTGCACCAATCGATCTATTGTGCTATGGAGATGATAGTGCTTCTGTTTGGGCGGACAATGTTGCTGGAGGAAGTGGTTCTTATGCTTACCAATTGAACATTTACGAAGATGATTCTCCAGGCGCTGATATTACTTTCACTTCTGGTGCACAAAGCAGCAACATCTTCAATAATTTGGGTGCTGGAACCTACAGTATTACCGTTACCGATGGTTGGAACTGTAGTGATACAACGGATACCGTGACCATAACGGAACCCACCGAAGTAAGGGCCTCCCTAATTCAGTTGAGCGAAATGACCTGTAATGATGATGCCCAATTGGAATTAACAGCAACAGGAGGTACTGCACCTTATTTCTACAGTACGGATGATATCAATTTCTTTGCCATGGATGGTGGGGATACCCATACTTTCGATGTGGGAGCGGATGAATACCAATACTATGTACGCGATTTCAATGGTTGTGATGCAATACTATCAAACCAGGTAACTGTTGACGAAGTTCCTGAATTGATGCTGGAAATCGATGAGTCCGCAGCCATTATCAACTGTATGGGCGAAGCATCTGCCACCATTATTGCTCAGGCAACAGGTGGATTGGGCAACTATAGTTACGAATTGTTCAGCGATGCAGCCTTGACCAACTTGGTCGATGGCCCACAAACCAATGGAACATTCAGTGGACTACCAGCAGGTGAATATTATGTAAGGGTAACCAGTGAGGACTGTGTAGAGGTATCACCGGTAATTACCATAATAGATCCAGAACCATTGGTAGTGGATAGAGAAGAATTTACAGATATTACATGTTCAGGAATGAACGATGGTACTATTACAGTAGAGGTATCGGGTGGAACAGGTGAAATCCTTTACGCCATTTCACCGAATCTAGATCAGTTTGATACGACGAACACATTTACTGATCTAGAACCCGGTATCTATGATGTAATCGCTCAAGATGTGAACGGATGTTTCATTACTTTCCAATTTGAGATTACACAACCAGAACCCATCGTGGCAGAGGCTGTCAACATCATGGACGAAGTATGTTTTGAAAGTGGTGATGGTTCATTCGAACTACAGATCACTGGAGGAACAGCTCCTTATGAAACAAGCTTGAACTCCAGTGCTGATGGAAACTTTGTGCAAGACCAGTTCTTGTTCCAAGACCTGACCACAGGAACCCATGTGGTATTTATCAGGGATGCCCAAGGCTGTGAAACCAATGTGGTTGTGGAAATTGAACCAGGAGTCAATCTGGGTGCCACAGTAACACCCGTTTATGAGTGCACAGGTAGTGTCCCTGACAATTATTTGGAAATTGTATTGGAGGACGAATCCATAGCAGGTAACCTTATGTACGCCTTGGATTCCACAGACCCAGCGGATATGCTATTATCCGCCGATTTTACCAATATGGTACCTGGTGACCACTATCTTACCATTGCACATGCCAATGGATGTATGACCACCTACGACTTTACCATTGAAGCTTACGAACCTCTTACATTGGTTTTGGAAAACAATATATACAATCAAATAACTGCAATAGCAGCAGGTGGAGTAGAGGATTATACCTTTTATTTCAATGATATCGACAACGGAACCGATAACATATACTACATCAGTGAAACAGGTACGTATACGGTAACTGTTATTGATCAGAACGGTTGTGAAGCTACTGCAGAGATATTCATGGAGTTCATGGATATAGATTTTCCGAACTTTTTCACTCCAGATGGCGACGGTCGCAACGATATATGGATACCTGACAACATTGAAGGGTTCCCAGACGTACTAATTAAGATTTACGATCGTTATGGTAGAGTAGTGGAAGAGATGGCCCGAAACGTTCAAGGTTGGGACGGAAATTACGATGGAAAACCATTGCCAACCGGAGACTACTGGTATGTTGTTCGACTCGAAGGAGAACAAGACAACCGAGAGTTTGTAGGTCACTTTACATTATACAGAAAATAACGCTTAACCTACTATTGCCCCATGTTAAAAAAAGTCTACTCAACTATACTATTATTCTCCTTGGCATTTGTTGTTCAAGGACAAGAGTTGACCGTACCCCAATTATCCCAATACATTGCGGATAATCCATTTTTAATGTCCCCGACCTACGCAGGTATAGGAGACCATATAAAAGTGCGTTTAAACGGCTTGACGCAATGGGTAGGTATAGAAGACGCTCCAGATACCCAGACCTTGGCAGCCGATGCAAGGGTTGGAAATAGATCTGGAGTAGGTATGCTATTATACAATGATAGTAATGGACATACCAGACAAAGAGGAGCAAGGGTATCCTTTGCCCACCACTTGACATTGGACTATTACGAAGATATTTTCCTATCGTTCGGTATTTCCTATAACTTTAATCAGTTTAGGATAGATGTGGAACAATTTGAGGAAAACAACGGTCAATTGCCTACAGATGACAAGGCCACCACAAACCATAACTTTGATCTTGGTGTGCTTTATAGATATAATAAATTCTTTTTCAGTCTAAATGCGGGTAATGTTCTTAATAAGGATTTATCAAATTTTAATACGGACATAATCCGCATAGAACCTAATAAACTAAGGAACTACTATGCTTATACAGGCTATAACTTTTCCAAGAGCAAAAACAGCAAATTGGAAATAGAACCTTCTGTATTTTTTCAATGGTTTGAAAGTGATGGCCGTTCCGTTACCGATTTGAACACCAAGTTCCGTTTTAGGGATTTTGAAGATTATTATTATGTAGGTCTAACCTATCGTTTTTTGAACGACCAATTAGGTGAACCGCTGTACATTGCTCCCATAGCGGGATTCAAAAAAAGTAACTTCTATTTTGGCTATTCCTATCAAGTCATTACCAACGAAATATTAGGTTATAGTACAGGAACCCACGTACTTACCGTGGGAATGGATCTTTTCCAAGGGATAAGTAACTGTAGGTGTATGTATTGAATTAAACTGTTTTACCCTATTTTTGCCCTTTCTTAATACAAGGGTTTTGGGCAAAATCAGGTTAAAGAACATTAGAATACATTCAAACCACGGATGTTTAAAGGAAGAAATGCTCATAGGGAGCGA
The DNA here is from genome assembly GCF_029193885.1 of Flagellimonas yonaguniensis. Classification (GTDB taxonomy): domain Bacteria; phylum Bacteroidota; class Bacteroidia; order Flavobacteriales; family Flavobacteriaceae; genus Flagellimonas; species Flagellimonas yonaguniensis. The sequence goes on from NZ_JARFVB010000001.1 coordinate 340,863, forward strand.
TTATAGGGTAGATCTTGAAATTACCGCTGACCTTTCCCAACCTGCGATTTCCGACCAACTTTCCGAAACTGTGGATTACGTTCATTTAAATAATATAATAAAAGAAGAAATGACAGTGCGTTCCAATTTATTGGAACATGTGGCCAAACGTATCATTGACCGTATATTCAAGGAAATCAATCAAGTGACCGAAGTGGAAGTGGAAGTTTCCAAAATAAATCCACCGATTGGCGGCGATGTAGAGAGTGTTTCGGTAAAACTCAAGAATACCCGTTGAACAGATAATCTTAGAAGACAGATACTTTTATCTTTATTCAAAATTTGCCTACAACAAAAACGGCATTGTGGTCGAATTGGATAGACAAAATCCCGCAAGGATTTTCATGGTGGTTCGAGTCCACCCGATGCCTCAATAATTTTGCTGAATATTTAGACTATCTTTCAAACTGAATATTCGCAAAATATTTTTAGCTTTGCGATCCAATTGGCATCGTGGCCGAGTGGCTAGGCAGAGCTCTGCAAAAGCTTGTACAGCGGTTCGAATCCGCTCGATGCCTCAAAACCCAGTACTATGTGCTGGGTTTTTTGTTTTTACAAATCCTCTATTTTTTCTATTCTTTCTTGAATGTCAAATTTGTCCTTGGGTAAAAATCCCTTGGTGATCAGCACAATCCCACAGATGATTAGCACAATCCCCAAACCTTTTTTTATAAGTACAATACGCTCTTGGGTCAAATAGCGTTTCAATTGTTTGGCCAATAATATCTTCATCAAATCCGTACCAAAATAAACCAACAATACCGTCCCGAAAAAAACCAGCATCCTATCCGGATTGTTCTGTAAACTGGGGCCTACCACAATGATCATCCCCAACCAAAAAGCAAGTACGCCAATGTTGATGAAGTTCAAAAGAAAGCCTTTTACCAACAAACCCAAATAAGTTCCCTTGGTGGCCTTGACATTGGACTTTTTCTTTGCCTTCTTCACAAAAAGGAATATCCCATAAACCAGTAAAATCATTCCTCCGAACACAAAAAGCCCCGGTTCATTGCTCAAATTCTCCAACAACTGAAAACTACTGAAATAAGCAATGAGCAAAAAAACGATATCGGCCAGTATTACCCCTATGTCCAAACTGACCCCCGCCCTAAAGCCTTTGGTGGCACTTGTTTCCAACAAAACAAAGAAAACCGGGCCAATCATAAAGCTCAACAAAAACCCCAAAGGGATGGCAGCTTGGATATCATCAATCATTTTTTACTTTACTCTTTTTATTTTTCCACCAAAAAGGGTGTGTTCGTCCATTGTTTTGGGATCCCCATAGACCAGCACTTCGCCACCGGCCTTCACATTGGCCTTCACATAATTTGAAGCGAATATTTCCGCATTTCCTCCCGCGTTTACGTTAATCGTCGTAAATTTTGTCTTAAAGGTTCGCCCATTGTAAGTACCACCAGTATTGATGATAACATCCTGGGTATTTGAAAATCCACCGGCAAAAATCTCCCCACCGGATACCGCTTTGATCAACAGTTGGTCCACTTCGCAATTGATTTCGAGCTTACCACCCTCTTGGGCCTTAAGTTCCAAAACTTCCTGTACATAGGTATCATCAGATGATATCTTTGCATCTTCATTGACATCGATCACTATCAGTTCTTCTGAATGGTACAGATCCACATAGGTTCTGTATCCACTGAATATTTTAAAGATTTCCATCCGGATTTTCAGGACCCCATCGTTATTGACAATGGCAACATTAGTGGTATTCGCGCCCGTGATTACCGCTTTGTTCTCATTTGATTTGATAAGATTGATGGAAATGCCATCAAACCCCTTGACTTCGGTAAACTTTTGTAGGTTTTGGGTTACGGTTGCATCCTGCGCTTCAATATATTGAAGGGATAGGAACAAAATAACAAACGTAATGACTTTCATGTTATAAAAATTTGGTTCTCAATAGGATAACAAATTTCATTCCAAAATAGTATCAACTCCTTTTACCTATCAACGAAAAATCCAGATGCCGTTTGATCAAATCCGTGTTCTTTACCATCACATAGACTTCATCACCCAACTGGTACATTCTCTTGGTCCGCTCCCCAACTATGGCATACTGACGTTCATCAAACACATAATAGTCATCTTTGATGTCGCGGATACGAACCATGCCCTCACATTTGTTCTCCACAATCTCCACATAAATGCCCCATTCGGTAACCCCTGAAATCACGCCCAAGAACTCTTGATCCTTATGGTCTTCCATGAACTTGATCTGCATGTACTTTATGGAATCCCTTTCAGCATTGGCGGCCAACAATTCCATATCCGAAGAATGTTTGCACTTTTCCTCGTACAAAGTGGCTTTTGGTGTTTTTTCCTTGTCCAGGTAATGCTGGAGTAATCGGTGCACCATGACATCGGGATAACGCCGTATGGGTGAGGTAAAATGCGTGTAATATTCAAACCCCAATCCGTAGTGCCCAATATTCTCTGTGGTATAGATGGCCTTGCTCATACTCCGAATGGCCAAGGTATCCACCAAGTTCTGTTCCTTCTTGCCCTTTACATCCTCCAATAACTGGTTCAAGGACTTATTAATGGTCTTACTGTCCTTGAGATTGATACTATGACCAAATCTGGAAATAACACCGTTCAGGGCCATTAATTTTTCCTCATCGGGCTTGTCGTGCACACGATACACAAATGTTTTCTTTTGCTTGCCTATAAATTCCGCAACCTTTCTATTGGCCAAGAGCATAAACTCCTCGATGAGCTTATTGGCATCCTTGGCTTCCTTGAAATAGACACCCACGGGTTCATTGTCTTCGGACAGATGGAATTTAACCTCAATTTTATCAAAAGAGATGGCCCCCGCATCCATGCGAGCTTGGCGCATGAGCTTGGCCAATCTATCAAAAGTGAGAACTGCCTGAACGATATCATCCGTAACGGAATAAGCCCCTTCCCTAATGGATATGTCCTTCGGTATCTTACCTTGTTCGGTTTCTATGATATGCTGTGCTTCTTCATAGGCAAAGCGCTCGTTGGAATTAATGGCTGTCCTGCCGAACCATTGTTTTACCAATCGAGCCTTATCGTCCATTTCAAAAACAGCGGAAAAGGTATATTTCTCTTCGTTGGGTCTTAGTGAACAGGCCTTGTTGGACAATACTTCGGGCAGCATCGGAACCACACGGTCCACCAAATAAACCGATGTCGCGCGATCGTAAGCTTCATCTTCCAGCACGGTATCTGGCTGTACATAGTGGGAAACATCGGCAATATGAATGCCTATCTCATAGTTTCCGTTCTCCAATCGTTGAAAGGAAAGTGCATCATCAAAATCCTTGGCATCCTTGGGATCGATGGTAAAAGTCAACACATCGCGCATATCCCTACGCTTGGCTATCTCCGATTCTTTGATACTGGTATCCAATGTTTTAGCGAACTGTTCCACTTCATACGGGAATTCGTGCGGCAGACCATACTCAGCCAAAATTGCATGTATCTCGGTATTGTGCTCTCCAGGTCTGCCCAATACTTCCACAATTTCCCCATAAGGGGAATCGGTATCATCGGGCCAATCGCCAAGGTTGACCAATACCTTGTCCCCATCATTTGCTTTCTTCAACTTTTCAGGAGGGATAAATATATCGGTGTACATCCTGGAATCGGTAGGTCGAACAAAGGCAAAGCGCTTTTGTTTATCCACAATACCTACATAAGAAGTCTTTTTACGTTCGAGAACTTTGGAGATTTCCCCCTCCATTTTCTTGCTCTTTCTTCTAGGCCTTATGAATACTTCGACAGTATCGCCATGGAAAGCTTTGTTCAGGTTATTGTTGGCCACAAAAATATCGTCCTCCAATTCATCCACTACTATATAGGCATTACCACTTGTGGTCAAATCCACCTTTCCTGTGTAGTAAGTATATTGGGATGGCTTCTTTTGATACTTGCCCCTATCCACTTCAATAATGCGTTCACTGGCCTTTAGCTGCCCCAAACGTTTGATCAAAAGGTTCCTATCTTGTGTATCGGTAATACCTAATTTAGAAGCTATTTGCTTGTAATTGAAGGTTTTGGATGGTTCTTTTTCCAGTACGGTGAAAATGCCCTTCGTAATTTCATTCTTTCGCTGACTACCAGCCCTCTTCTTTTTCTTTGACATTAACGTCCTTATTTTTTTGAAAAATACGAATTATAATCCTTGACCAACAAGGAAAGGAAGAGTAATCCAAAACAAAATAAACTTTATCAACAATAATCAATATTATCTTTTTTCTTCTTTTTTAAATTTTATTAAAATGATGATTATGATGGATCGTTGAAATGTGGAATAAAATTTTTAGGAAAAAATTGCTTTGAACGATCAAAATATTTTGTTCACAATTTATCAGAACACAAGAAAATTAAGAATCAAAGGATTAGAATTTTTGTCCACGGTTTTTAATAACCGTTATCAACATCAATTTATTGAAAAGTTAATGTGTTTTTAATGTTAATTACCTACAAAAAAGGGTTCATATTGGTTGATTAATTTTTAATGGAATATTATCCCAACATTAAATAATAATTCCTACTGATCGATTTTCTTGAAAAACAAAATTTCATTACCAATAGTTTTCTGTAAATAGTTAACAAAATGGTGGCATTGTTAATTGCTTGTTTTTTAAACCAATGCAAAAATCCACTCGTTTTTATAAACAACATAACATGAAAAGATATTGTACCTTTGTTATGTACCCATTTTAATACAAAACCATGAAAATTGCCATAGGAAATGACCATGCAGGAACCGATTATAAACTTGCCATTATAGGTCTCTTAAAATCCAAGGGAATAGAAGTTGTCAATTATGGAACCGATGGAACCGATAGTGTGGATTATCCAGATTTCACACATCCCGTGGCCAATGATGTGGCCGAAGGAAAGGTTGATTTTGGAATTGTGATTTGTGGTAGTGGCAATGGCGCTACCATGACAATCAATAAACACCAAAACATTCGAGGTGCTCTTTGCTGGAACAAAGAAATAACACAGCTCGCACGAGAACACAACGATGCCAATATTTTAAGTTTGCCCGCTCGCTTTATATCACTTCCCCAGGCATTGGATATGGTGGAAACATTTTTGAACACTGAGTTCCAAGGTGGTAGGCACGAACGCAGAATAGAAAAAATTCCTTGTAGATAAGCCCTATGGGTCATCATCATCACGGACATTCACATTCGCACGCACATTCAGATCTAAAAGGAAGAAACCTTCTTATTTCCATTTTCCTGAACATTGGCATTACCCTGGCCCAAATTATAGGGGGATTGTTATCGGGAAGTCTAGCCTTGTTATCGGATGCCCTTCACAATTTTAGTGATGTACTTTCTTTGGTCATTAGTTATGGCGCCCAAAGATTAGGGAAACGCCAGGCATCCAGTCTTAAAACCTTTGGTTATAAACGTGCCGAAATTTTAGCAGCATTCATAAATGCTGCCACCCTTGTTGTTGTAGCCATTATTTTGATGAAGGAAGCTGTGGAAAGGCTGCTTGATCCACAAGAAATAGCATCCAATCTTGTTATCTGGATGGCTTTGATTGCCATTGCAGGCAACGGATTCAGTGTATTGCTGTTGAAAAAGGATTCCAACCACAATATGAACATGAAATCCGCCTATTTGCATCTACTTACCGATATGATGGCTTCAGTGGCCGTATTGATAGGTGGTGTTCTGATGAAATATTTCCAGATTTACTGGGTAGATGCCTTACTTACCATGATCATTGGTGTTTATTTGATTTATATGGGATATGATTTGTTGAAGGAATCCACCAAGGTATTGATGCTTTTTACACCGAAATCAGTGGTAATTCAAGATATTGTGGAATCCATCTGTACCATAGAACCCGTAAAAAATGTGCACCATGTGCATATTTGGCAACTGAATGAAGAAGAGGTTCACATGGAGGCCCATATCGATTTCAAAAATGATATCCGACTATCGGAATTTGATGAAATCCTTGAAAAAATCGAGGAGCATGTTTACCATAAGCACGGTATCAACCATGTGAACATACAGCCTGAGTTTGATAAATGCGATTCCAAAAGCGTAATAGTACAAGATTAATGCAAGTAACCGTTAAAACTTTTGACGAGCTCTCTACCAATGAGCTCTACCAAATTCTGCGACTCCGTAGCGAGGTTTTTGTGGTGGAACAGGATTGTGTGTATCAAGATGTGGACAACAAGGACCAAAAAGCACTTCATGTGATGGGTGTTAAAGATGGCGTAGTAGTTGCTTATACCAGGGTGTTTAAACCGGGCGATTATTTTAGCAATGTAAGCATAGGCAGGGTAGTGGTAAGCCAAGACCAGCGTAAATATGGATTGGGCAAACGGATAATGAAAGCCTCATTAGCTGCTATTGACCAAAGATTTCCGAATCAACCCATTGAAATTTCCGCACAATCTTATCTATTGAAGTTTTATACGGAACTTGGTTTTACCGCCTTTGGCGAAGAATATTTGGAAGATGGAATTCCCCACCGAAGAATGTTGAAAGAGTAATTTTATGATGTCATGCCGTACCAGATACGGCATCTATCATCCAACAACAATGGATTTCTGCCGGAGTTTATGCTGAGCAAAGTCGAAATGCAGGAACGACAGTATCAAACCAACTTTTTCGCCACACCAATGCGTTCCAAATAGTCCAACTTAAGAACAAGGTTTATAGGTTTTTCCGCTTTGTTCTTCCTGGAAAAAAATAGATATCCTTCAGTTTGGGGATTCAATTTTTCCAACACCAATTTGCCATGTACATCTTGGTTTTCAGTAATGATTTGTTCTAAATATGTTCGGGACAGTCCAGTTTTATCCAATAGGAAAATCAGTTTTTCCCGATTTACAAAAGTGATACTGCATGAAGTGAACATATCCGTTTCGTCCGAATAAATACTGGTAACCAAGGCATAAAAATGGGTCTTTTTGGAAGTATCGAACAACCAACCCTGTTTTTGAATTCCAGCCTTTTGATAAAACAGTTCAAAGGCAAATGTAGGCAAGCTTTCGTTGATGTAATCCAGTTGTGCTTTTTCATCCAGATAAAAACTTTTTCCCGATTGGTTATCCTTTAGGATAAGGTCTATGCCCTGCAACTGCTTCTTAATATGGGAAACACGCTCAAAGCTGTGATGCTTTAGGTGTTTTTTATAGTAAAAATCCAGTAAGGGGGTTAATTGTTTTTCTTTGGATAGATCAGCTTTGAAATTGCTTTTCAAGTTGGGATATTTTCTGGAACAGGGAAGAACCAACCCGTTCCACAATTCCCACAACCAGGGCGTTGCCCATAAAAAAGGCACGTTTGGCATCCGAAATGCCCTCCAACTGTGTGTGATTATCCGGAAACATGTTCAACCGTTCCAATTCTACAGGTAAAAGTCTTCGCAATCCCTTGGAGGTTTGGACCACGTGCTTAAACCGGGATGGGGACTTGCCGCCTTCTCCGGTTATTATAGTTCTGGAAGGTTGAACAAGGGCATCTGGGAAAACCATGCTGCCCTCACTGTAATTGTATTCAAAACCGGCTTTGGTCTTGCGTATTTCTTTTTTGGCACCTTTTAGATATTCCCATTTGGGCAAATCGGCATCATTGATAAAATATTCAGAAGGAATAGATTCTTTTTCAAGAATATCGGAAAGCAAAGTTCTTTTACCATCGTAGGAAGGTGTTGTTTTAAGGGTTGAAACCTTCCCATCTACACAAATACCGGTGTTCAAAAACGGGGAAAGGCCTTTTTCGGCATTGAAATTATTGGATAGGGTTACTAAATCCTCTTCCAAATCAAATTCAACAGGGTCTTGGTTGGTTTGCGCAACAGGAAAGGCATCGCAGAAAGTTCCATCCTTGAGCATCCAGTCTGTTGGATGCGCATTGTGGAGTTTTTGGTACATTTCTGTATCCTTAAAATATGCCAGAAAAAAAACGCGCCTTCGGCGCTGAGGCATTCCATACTCAGCCGCATTGATTACGCGCCATTCCACAGCGTAACCCAAATCCGACAAACTTCGGAGCATCACGGCAAAATCCCTTCCGCGTTGACTCGAAGGAGATTTTAACAGACGATCCACGTTTTCTAAAAAAAGATATTTCGGTTTCGTCTTCTTATGGGACAAAATACGATGGATGGACCACCAGAGCACCCCTTTTTTACCGAGAAGACCTTTGGAATTCTTCAAGGATGTGGCGACGGAATAGTCTTGGCACGGAAAACCGCCCACTAGAATGTCGTGGTCCGGAATTTCTTTGGTTTCCACTGTTTCAATGTTGCTATTGGAATGATTTTCATTACCAAAGCGCGCCTCGTAGACCAAGGATGCATGTTGCATTTTGGTGGAAGGTTCCCATTGGTTGCTCCACACTACTGAATAGTGCCCTGTATTTTCCAATCCCAATCGAAAACCACCCACACCGGCAAAAAGCTCGCACACCTTTAGTTTTTGCATGCCCAAAAATAGGATTTATTCTTTCTTTTTCGATTTTAAATTTGGGGCCCGAAAACGGTTTGGTAAAAAGAGAATACGAACACAGCAGAAAAAATAAAGGCCACGACCATAAATATGATGTTCAGGAAACGGGTAAAGTTTTGGGACTCCAGATTTTCGGTAAAGCGGGATATCGTAGGATCACCGGCAATGTACATAACCCCTATTTGGTCTATTTCTTCGGGTGATTGACCTTCTTCCATCACTTTTTTGTCCGTTCCTTCAACTTTTTGCCCAGTATGGGATTCAAATAAATAGGTAAATCCCACAACGGGATTGTTGTTGATCAATGTTCCGGTATTCTTAAACCCAGTGATTGTTGCCGTAGTGCCAAGCCCGTAAAACAACAAGTTCCAGATTTGGGCCAAGGTTTTACCGTTTATCAGAACACCTATCTTCTGTAAAAGGAAATACATAAGTGTGGTTACGCCGATAAAGATCAGTCCCATTTCCCATACGTTGGAATGCTTAAAAACAGACTCATAACTTTCTGGAGCGTCAAATATTTTCTTCAAAGCCTCTCCCATAAGAACATAACATCCCATTACATAAACAATGGTTTTTAAACTACAGATAATGACAAACACAAAAGAAAACCGACAAACATCTTGAGAAAGAAAAACAGGGTCTTTTGGTTTTCTTGCCACATTTAATCCCACGGGAATTGTTTCATCTTGTTGAAACCTGTTTAAGCTGGGTTTACTGTCCCACACCCTTAATTTTCTATGGATATGATACCCGGAAAAGTTTTCGAACAGCACCAATAGTTCCAAAAGTGGTTTTTTTCCTTTTTTGATGGTTTTGACGGAGATGATGGAAGCATCTTTGGCAATAATGGAACTACTTTTTCGATTTCTCAAAATGCAGAAAGACCGAGAAAAACAATTCTTCATGAGGTTATAAAGCCAAAACAAAACAACAATCCCAATCAAAGTCAGGGTTAAAATCGTGTAGGTCATTTACAAGTTTTTCAGTTAAGTTAACACCTTCCATGGTAACTTATTTGCTAAACTTGACGGTTACTGTATTTGAATTGATAGATACCCTATATGAGTTGGTCGAGAGGTATTTTATTTTAAAATATCAGTATATTTTGTTGCATCGGCCAACAATTCTTTGGCGGTAAGAATAGCCTCATCATGACTTAAATAGTATTTGTAAAGCCCATCACGATAAAAGTACCGGGTTATGATTTCGTCCTCCAGATTCTTTCTGATTTCTTTTTCAAAGGTGTCCAAAGCCTCAATTTTCCCCCTGTTTGCAGTAACCAGGAGGTCTTTGTATTTTTCTTGGACCTCTGCACCCAAAAGAGTGTCATCACTATTGATGGTTTCCTCCAGCACCTTTTCCGTTTTGGTCTGGTAAGAGAAATTCTGGTCTTTGGCATAAGCCTTAAAGCCACTGTAGTCTGCATCGGAAAAGTTAAAGCCATCGACTGAATCAAAACTATGATCATAGAAATATTCCGTTGCAAAGTCAAAGACAATATTATTGGTCTCCAAGGCATCGATAAGTGAGTTGGTCTTCAGGGATTCAATGGTTATATCGGGCATTACACCACCGCCGTCCCATACTTTGCGGCCATTTCTAGTGGTGAATTCATTGAATTTTGTGTTTCGAACCGCATTGCCTTCTTCGTCCCGGTTCCAATAATCCAACGACTGTATACACCTTCCTGATGGAGTGTAATATCTGGAAATGGTCACTTTTAATTGGGTGCCATAAGTCAATTTCAATGGGCGTTGCACCAATCCCTTACCAAAACTTCTGGCCCCGACAATTACGGCACGATCCAAATCCTGCAGTCCTCCTGAAACGATTTCACTGGCCGAGGCACTTTTTCCATTGACTAAAACGACCAACGGAATTTCCTCATCCTCAGGTTTGTTTCTGGTCCTGTATTCCTGATTGAATTTTTTAACCTTGGATTTCGTTGTTACGATCAATTCGCCCTTGGGCACAAAAAGATTGGTAACGTTAATGGCTTCTGATAGGAGTCCTCCGGGGTTTCCACGCAGGTCCAACACCAGTCTTTCCGCACCACGACCTTTAAGGTCCTGCATGGCCGATTTTGTTTGTTTGGAAGCTTTCCTGTTGAACCGGGACAATACAATATATCCTGTTTTGTCGTCGATCATATCATAAAAAGGCACGGCATCCACTTCCACACCTTCACGTGTGATGGTTGTGGTTTTGGTTGCTCCCTGCCTTACAAAAGTAACTTCGACGGAAGAATTATTGGCGCCTTTAAGTAATTCCCCTGCATTATCGTCAAAATCGGCCACCAAGGTCTCCCCGATCTTGATGATCTCATCCCCGGCCTTAAGGCCAGCCTTGTCCGCGGCATATCCTTGATACGGCTCCACCACCACCAATTTGTTCTCGTATGAACGCACCAAGGCACCAATTCCGGAATATTCGCCAGAATTGTTGATTTTGTACGATTCCACATCCTGCTCGTTCAAGAACTGGGTATAGGGATCTAATTCGCCCAACATATTTTTTATGGCAGAATCCATCAGCTCTGCGGGATTGGTCTCGTCTACGTAGTTCATGTTGAGTTCCTTGAACAGGGTGGTAAAGATCTCTATTTGTTTGGCAATCTCGAAAAAGTCGCTTTTAAAACTACTGGCCCCGACCAGAACGGTCAGTGCCAAAACGGGAATCAAAACCTGTTTTTTAATCAATCTTTTCATCGGATTCTTTATTTATAAAGGCATGTAACAGCTTTTTCATGGCTGTATCCACTTCATTGAAAGTTGGTGTCTTCTTGCCAAGGTATAAAAATATGAACGCAAAATTTCCCTCAATGTTGTTAAAAATCAAGGGCTTGTTGAGCCTGTACGCCTCTCGCAGCAACCTTTTGATACGGTTACGGTCCACTGCTGTTTTAAAGCGTTTTTTGGGAGCGACCACTGCAACCCTGACCTCCGTGCCATCATCAAAATGGGTGGGTAGATAAATAAGTTTGATGGGAAATTCTTGAAGGCTTTTACCTTCGGTAAAAAGGGCTTCGAATAGTTTTTTATTGGTAAGCTTCTCTTTTTTGGGGAAGGAAATGTCCCCTTGAGGGGACTTTAGGGCTGTATTTGCTATTTCAGGACCAGACTTTTCACTTTGCATTTCTGATATGACTTCTTTTAAGGTCATCAAAACACTGAACATATTTTTTTTAACCTCACTATCCTGTAACCGAATCAAATGTACACCTACTTTTTCTAGTTGACGCTCTCTTTCTGCATCCTTATCATATTTGAACTCATGGGATATTCCATCAATTTCAATTGCGAGCTGCAATTCATGACAATAAAAATCAACAATATACTCAAGCAGAGGGACTTGTCGATGAAATTGAACCCCCAAAGCCCGCTGTTTTATTTTTTCCCATAGAAGGACCTCAGAAAGCGTACTGTTGTTACGTAGTTGCCTGGCAAACTCTTTCAACTTTGGGTTATATGGAATAATCTTGTTTTTCAATGACTACAAAAGCTAAATATATTAAGAATAATTGGTCAATGAACACCCCTAAGGTCCCCTCAAGGGGACAAGGAAGGGCTTCTTCTTAATGTAAAAGGGCGGCACAAACGGCCGCCCTTGCTTTCTTACAAAGAAAAGGGAACTACTCCTCTTCAGCTTGGTATACGTTGTTTTCCCCATCTACATCGGCCATCAATTGGGATGGATCGATCATAATGGCTTCAACATTTTCCAAAGGCATGTCCAAGGTAAACTCGTACGTTGGGTAAGCCCAAGGCCAATCTTCCAAAACGGTGCGCTTTAGGTTGGGGTAAGGGTTGTCTTTTTCTCCGTACATCATACGCAATGGTACATAGTAAGTTTCTTGTGTTCCATCCTTGCCAACGACCAAAATATCCAATGGCATTGGCATTTCGCCTATGCGCTCCATGGTAACTTTGGTGTTTTCACCATCTGTTTCAACACTTTTAATACCATAATCAATGGTATTGGTGGTCTGTGTCCAATCCGTCAAATACCAGTTAAGCTCCATGCCGGATACTTTCTCTGCTGTTCTTTTGATGTCGTTTGGCACAGGATGCTTGAATTTGAAGTCCTCAAAATATTTATGAATGGTTTCCATGAGCTTATCCTGACCGATTATATAACCCAATTGGGAAAGGAAGATGGACCCTTTGCTGTAAGCGGCAACACCATAGGCAAAATTGGTGGTATATCTGTCTGCATGTGTGGATTGTGGCATTTCCAAACCGGAGTTGACCAAGGCAAAATAACCTCTGTAGGATCCTTGAAAGGGGTTCTCCTTGTTTCTATCCATAATTTCGTTCATGCATAGACTACTTATGAACGAAGTAAAACCTTCATCCATCCATTCATGCTCTGACTCATTGGTGGCCAGTACATGTTGAAACCAAGAGTGGGCCATTTCATGAGCCATTACTCCCACCAAACTCCCAAGTTCACGCCCACCGGTGATCAAGGTGCTCATGGCATACTCCATTCCCCCATCACCTCCTTGAATCACAGAGTATTGATCGTATGGATATTTTCCTACGTTTTTGCTAAAGAACGCCATTGCTTCCGCTGTTTTGGGCTGAAGCTTTTTCCAGTTCTCAATGAAATCAGGGTTGTCCTTGTACAAGAAATGAAGTGTTGGACCATCTTCCATTTCATAAACATCGTGAATGTATTCTGGATCGGCAGCCCACATAAAATCATGTACATTGGGAGCCTTAAAGTGCCAGGTCAATGTTTTTCCCTTTGTCTTTACCTTGGTATCAGGGGCTTCATAGCCATGGCCTATTTCCTGAGGATTTCGAAGGTAACCGGTACCACCAACAGTGTAATCTTTATCCAATGTGAGTTTTACATCAAAGTCGCCCCATACCCCATGGAATTCACGGGCAATATAAGGGTTGGGATGCCATCCTTCAAAATCGTATTCGGAAAGTTTAGGGTACCATTGACTCATGGATAGCGCCACGCCCTCTTTACTGTTTCTACCAGCACGTCTGATTTGTTCAGGAACCTGACCCTCAAATGTCATTTCCAAGGTGGTTTTTCCTCCAGATGGGATAGGTTTGGCCAAGTCTACCACCAAAATGGTACCTTCTTCAGTAAAGGTAACGGGTTGGCCATCTTGGGTAAGGGATTTTGCGTGCAAATATCCTATTTCGGTTTCTGATAGTGACGCAATTCTACTTTTGTCGTCTTCCATCATCCTTTTGTCAGGATCTTTGATGTTCTGTAGCCTTATGTCCATTTCACTTCCGGGTTGGAAGGCATTGTAGTACAAATGATAAAAAACACGGCTCAATTCATCCGGGGAATTATTGGTGTAGACCAATTTTTGGGTACCGGAGTACTGGAATGTTTTTACATCCATTTCCACATCCATGGTATAGTCAACGTGCTGTTGCCAGTATGTATTATTCTGTGCAGTTAAGAAAAAACTGCCTCCAAGAAAAGCGGAGAAAAAGATTGATTTTAAATGCTTCATAGGTTATTTTGAGTTAGTTTCTAAGGTCAATTTACCTTTTGAGATGTTATCTGCTAAAATTAAGGCATTATATGCATTTACCATTTTACCTGACTTGGAAATTTTGTCAAAAGTTGTGGCTTTGGTCTCATCTCCGGCCACAATGACCGATATTTTTGTTCTAAGACCGGACTGCATGATGATATTTTTTACCTGTGAAGCGGATAAATTTGGATGAAAGGAGCGAATCAAAGCAGCCACGCCGGCAACTGCAGGGGCGGCCATTGAGGTTCCACCCTGAAATTCGTATTCGCTATTGGGCATGGAAGAATAAATCTCGGCTCCAGGGGCGAACACATCAACACGTTGATTGCCATAATTGGAGAAAGAGGCCACCATTTCAGAACCATAACTACTGGATAATGCACCAACGGTTATCATATTGTCCACAAACTCGCTATCCCCTTCCATATCGTCGTTGGGGTAATTTTTGTTTTTAGGGTCTTCCAGGTCCTCGCCATCATTACCTGCGGCGTGCACGATCAAAACATCTTTGGATGCGGCATATTTTATGGCTTCGTAAACCCATTCGGCCTTTGGGGAGAAGGATTTTCCAAAACTACAGTTTATTATGGACGCGCCATTGTCTACGGCATATCTAATGCCCAATGCAATGTCTTTGTCATATTCATCTCCATTGGGAACAGCCCTAATGCTCATAATCTCAACATTATTGGCCACACCGTCCATTCCAATGCCGTTATTTCGCTTAGCGGCGATAATTCCAGCTACATGGGTGCCGTGGCTTTCGCTAACCACTTGATTTTTGGGATTTCCGTTTCCATAGGGAACATCAGTAATATCGTAAGGATTATCGCCCACAGGAGCCCTTCCGTTGAAATCTTTGTTGAGGTTGTAATTGGCTTGTTCGGCAAAATACTTGATGCCTTCTTCGAGCTCGTCCAATACTTCTGGAATACTGTCGCCATAAGTGAACATTTGGGTCAAAACGGCAACACTTTGTTCCATTTGTGCGGTCTTGGGCTCGATGGAAAGCAAATCCTCTTTGGTGTAGTTTTCTTTGCCCAGTTCGGTTTTTACCAACTGGTCAGCACCTTTTACCACTTGGAATATTTGCTCGTACTGTTGTTTGTTCTGAACAGCTTCGGGATATTCCTTGTCAAGCAGAAGTCTTGCTTCGGCCCTTTCAGATGCATCCCCGATGTTCAAACGAAGCATTCGAACGTACTCCAATTGCTCGTTGTAAGAATCGCCCAAAAAGTTATAACCGTGGACATCGTCCACATATCCATTGCCGTCATCATCCTTACCATTGTTGGGAATTTCATCGGAATTGGTCCAAAGAACACCTTTTAAATCTTCGTGTTCCAAATCCATGCCCGAATCCAAAACGGCGACTACAACCGTTTTCCCTTTTTTGTTCTGTATGATTTCATTGTAGGCCTTATCCACACTCATACCGGGAATGGTATCTTTAATAAGGTCAAGGTGTCCCCAATGTTTTTTCTCAGCATCGGTTAGTTCAGCAATTTTTAAGGGAACAGCATCAATGTTTTCAACGGGGGTTGAAACCAATGCGGTTGATCCACACCCCATTAAAAAGAGGGCTGCGGATACGGATAGGAATGATAGTTTGTTGTATGTGCGATTCATAGAATGTATTTGTAAAAGAGTGAGGTGTTTTATTGTACTTTGAATAGTTCGTTGTAGGTAAACAATTGATCCAAACGAGCTCCTTTTTCGGTCTGTTTTAATGAACAGATTTGATTGTGGGCATCGTGCTCGAACAATAGCAGCCAATCGTTCTCAACGGCTTTGTTTAAAAATGATTGTTTTTCTTTTAAGGTCAATAATGGGCGGGTATCGTACCCCATCACATACGGAAGTGGGATATGGCCCACGGTAGGAATCAGGTCGGCCACGAAAACCAAGGTCTTGCCTTTGTAGGTTAAATGGGGAAGCATTTGCTTATCGGTATGCCCATCCACAAAGTGGATGCCGAAACCGAGTTCCGAAGTTTCCATAAAGGAGGATTCTTCTCGGTCCACAAAATGAAGCTGACCACTTTCTTGCATGGGCAAAAGGTTTTCCTTTAAAAAAGAGGCTTTTTCCCGTGCATTGGGTTGGGTCGCCCATTCCCAATGGTCTTTGTTCGTCCAGAATTTGGCGTTCTTAAAGGCGGGTTCGTAACCAGTTCGGTCCTTGTTCCACTGAATGCTGCCTCCACAATGGTCGAAATGCAGGTGGGTCAAAAAAACATCGGTAATATCATCTCGATGAAATCCGACATTCTTTAAGGACTTGTCCAAGGAATGGTCGCCCCACAAGTAATAGTAGCTGAAGAATTTCTCGGATTGCTTGTTGCCAAGTCCATTGTCGATTAAAATAAGCCTGTCACCATCCTCTATCAAAAGGCAACGAGCGGCAAGGTCGATCATGTTGTTACTGTCCGCAGGGTTGGTTCTGTTCCAAATGGATTTGGGGACCACACCGAACATGGCGCCCCCATCCAACTTAAAATTACCGGTCTCTATGGGATAAATTGTCATTCTGAAAGTAAAATGGGCTGCAAAATAAGAAAAGCACGACCCAAATGGCGAAAAAATAAAGATATATTGGCCGTATTTTAACAAAAAACGGATGTGTTCCATTAAATCGGTAAAGGTTTCTACCAGTACTGTCTTACCAATCTTGTTGTGAACCAAGGTCTAGAATGATTATCTAAAAGAAAAACAGTAAATTTCCACAAAACTTAGACCATGCTCGAACTTGCTGGAATTATAATTCTTGGCATTATTGCTCAATGGGTGGCTTGGCGGTTTAAACTACCTGCAATTTTACCTTTGATATTGATTGGATTGTTGGTGGGTCCCATCGCCACTTTATATACAGAAGACGGATCAAAACTTATAGAACCTATTTGGAATGGAGAAAAAGGACTTTTTCCAGGTGAAGGATTGTATTACTTTGTGTCCCTGGCCATTAGTGTCATCCTTTTTGAAGGTGGCCTAACGCTAAAAAGGGCCGAAATATCCAATGTAGGCCCAGTGATCACCAAATTGATTACCATAGGAACCATCGTTACCTTTTTCGGAGCGGGTGTGTCGGCACACTATATTTTTGGACTTTCTTGGCAAATTTCCTTTTTGTTTTCCGGTTTGATCATAGTGACCGGACCTACGGTAATCACACCGATTTTAAGGAACATTCCGCTTAAAAAGGACGTGTCCGCTGTATTGAAGTGGGAAGGAATCCTCATTGACCCCATTGGAGCATTGGTCGCGGTATTGGTATTTGAATTCATAAGTGTTGGAGAGGGGCAGGCCTTTACACAAACTGCCCTTGTGGAGTTTGGTAAAATCATTCTGTTCGGGACCACATTTGGATTTACCTTCGCCCACGCACTGGCATTTGCCATAAAAAAGGACTTTATCCCGCACTATTTGCTGAATGTAGTTTCCTTGAGCACCGTGTTGTTGGTTTATGTGGAGTCGGATCTATTTGCCCATGAATCTGGGCTATTGGCCGTTGTGGTCATGGGGATGGTCATGGGAAACATGAACTTGCCCAACCTCAAAGAGCTTCTTTATTTCAAGGAATCGCTCAGCGTTTTGTTGATTTCGATTCTCTTTATCCTTTTGGCGGCCAATATCAACATCAGTGATATGGAACTGATCTATAACTGGAACACCGTTGCCCTTTTTGCCGTCATTGTATTTATTATACGGCCCTTGGGGGTATTCCTCAGTTCGCAGGGTTCCAATTTAAAGTTCAATGAAAAACTCTTTATCGGTTGGGTGGGTCCAAGAGGTATCGTTGCAGCTGGTATTGCATCGCTTTTTGGTTCTAAATTGATGCTCCGCGGCGAGCCCGGAGCGGAGTACATTACCCCTTTGGTCTTTATGATTGTTTTGGGAACCGTTTTGTTGAATGCCACTACCGCACGCTTTTTTGCCAAGCTTGTAGGGGTGTTCTTGAAGAAGTCCGAGGGAATTTTGATAATTGGCGCATCCAAACTATCAAGACTGATCGGTAATTATTTGAGAAAGAACAATAGGCACGTTGTTTTGATAGACAACAACCAAAACAATGTGGATAAAGCCAAAAAACTAGGGCTGGAAGCCATTACGGCCAACATTTTTTCGGATACACTTACCGACAACATCGAGCTGAACGATATGGGGTATCTGATGGCGCTCACGGGTAATTCGGACATCAACAAATTTGCGATAAACAAGTTCCAGAAACAATTCGGGGAAAACGGGGCCTTCCGTTTGGTCAACACCGAGGAGGTAAACGACCCCGAGAACAATCCCAAAGAAGGACTCTTTTCCCACACGGATGATTTTATACAGCTGATGGACACGGTGCGCAAGCATCCAACCATCCACGAAATAGACTTGAAGGACAAAGAGCATTACGACAAGCTTATTGACATTACTTTCCAAGAGCGTGATATCGTACCATTGTTTACCAAATCCCCCAATGGAAGCATCGAGATTATTCCTGCCAACGGCAAGGACTTTACCCCTAAGGGCGAAGGCTACAAATTGGTTTACCTAGGTAAAATCCTAGAGGTTGAGAAAAATGGGGAAAAGTAGAGTAGCGCAAACAGCAAATGAAGGCATATTGCCGATACATCAATTCATATAGGGCATCCGTCAATTGAGGGGTAAGTAAAAGATTGAGTACAAGTATTTTGGTGGCTCATTAACCAACAAATCATTTAAAAGATGAAAAAACTTGTACTTACAGCACTTGTGGCTGCCGCATTAATGACTTCCTGTTCCAAAGACGATGGCCCCAAATGTGAATCATGTACCTCAGAACTTGGAAACAAGTTTGAAATTTGCGACAACGGCGATGGTACTTACGACGCCACTTCAGGTGGTGTTACTGAAACAATTACAGAGGGGGAACTTGAAGGGTTTACCCCTAAACAGGATGTAGAACTTTCTTGTGCTTTAGACTCTGGACAAGACCTTTAAAATATAGCGGCATGTGTTAAAGTGGGTAAACAGGGCTTAGTCATTCAACTTAAGCACGGCCATAAAGGCCTGCTGTGGAATTTCCACATTCCCCACTTGGCGCATGCGCTTTTTTCCTTTTTTCTGCTTTTCCAACAATTTACGCTTACGGGAAATATCCCCGCCATAACATTTGGCCGTAACGTCCTTTCTCAAGGCTTTTATGGTTTCCCTGGAAATAATCTTGGAACCGATCGCTGCTTGGATCGGAATATCGAATTGTTGTCTTGGAATCAGTTCCTTCAATTTCTCGCACATCTTTTTACCGATATGGTAGGCATTGTCAAAATGTACCAAGGCCGATAGGGCATCAACAGGTTGTGCATTCAATAAAATATCCACACGCACCAATTTTGAAGTGCGCATTCCTATTGGGGAATAATCAAACGAGGCATATCCTTTGGAAACGGTTTTTAGGCGATCGTAGAAATCAAAAACGATTTCCGCCAAAGGCATATCAAAGATAAGCTCTACACGCTCAGGGGTCAAATAGGTCTGGTTCACGATCTGCCCTCGTTTTTCAATGCAGAGCGACATTACATTCCCTACAAAATCAGCTTTGGTAATGATGGTCGCTTTTATATATGGCTCTTCGACCCTGTCAATGGTAGAGGGGTCGGGTAAGTCAGATGGATTGTTGACAATAATTGGCTCGGGGTCACCCTTGGTGGTGTAGGCGTGGTAGCTCACGTTGGGCACCGTAGTGATCACGGTCATATCAAATTCGCGCTCCAAACGCTCTTGAATGATCTCCATGTGCAGCATCCCCAAGAATCCGCAACGGAATCCAAAGCCCAAAGCAGCACTGCTCTCGGGCGTGAACACCAAGGAAGCATCATTCAATTGCAATTTCTCCATTGAAGAACGCAAATCTTCAAAATCTTCGGTATCCACAGGGTAGATACCAGCAAAAACCATAGGTTTTACATCCTCGAAACCACCGATTGGATTTTTGGTAGGGTTTGCAGAATCAGTGATGGTATCCCCCACTTTTACTTCGCGAGCATCCTTTATCCCGGTAATCAAATAACCTACATCGCCGGTTGAAATCTTGTTTTTGGGAATTTGGGTCAACTTTAAAGTCCCAATCTCATCCGCGTCATAGGATTTTCCCGTAGCAACGAATTTTATTTTTTGTCCTTTGGCAATCTCCCCATTTACCACCCTAAAATAGGTCTCAACACCTCTAAACGGATTGTAGACGGAGTCAAAAACCAAGGCCTGTAATGACTCGTCACGATTCCCTTTGGGCGGGGGAATACGTTCAATGATGGCGGTTAATATTTCTTCGATTCCAATCCCGGTTTTAGCACTTGCTTGGATTACTTCTTCCGGCTTACACCCCAAAAGGTCCACGATATCATCGGTAACTTCCTCTGGGTTGGCACTTGGAAGATCCACTTTGTTGAGGACAGGAATAATTTCCAAATCATTTTCCAGCGCCAAATAAAGATTGGATATGGTCTGTGCCTGAATGCTCTGAGCGGCATCCACAACCAAAAGAGCACCCTCACAAGCAGCTATGGATCGAGATACTTCATATGAAAAATCAACGTGACCGGGAGTGTCAATCAGGTTAAGTGTGTACGTTTCCCCATTGTGCACATAGTCCATTTGAATGGCATGGCTCTTGATCGTGATGCCACGTTCGCGCTCCAAGTCCATATTGTCGAGCAACTGGTCCTGTTTTTCACGTTCGGTCACCGAGCCGGTAAAATCCAACAAACGGTCTGCCAAGGTACTTTTACCATGGTCTATGTGTGCAATGATGCAAAAATTCCTGATCTTCTCCATATCAACAATAATATACCTTACAAAGGGATATAATCAACTGCAAATATAATTGTTTTAAATACCCGCAAATGGTTTTTATGAATAAGAAAATTGCAGCGCATTCCGCTCAAAAATAATTTCTTAGATTTGATGTTCAACCCAAACCACAGATGAAGAACCTCGCCTCTATTGTTTTATTGGTGTTTTTTGCAATATATGGCATGCAAGCCCAGACCTTTACGATTACCGGAAAGGTGGTGGACGAACAGAATCAGGTAATTCCCTATGCCAATATTTTATTGCTTCAAGCTACGGATTCCACTTTTGTGCAAGGGAGTTCTGCCAACGAAAAGGGCATCTTTGAATTATCTGAGGTAGTACCTGACCTTTATTTGTTACAGGCCAGCTATGTGGGCAGAGGTTCTGAGCCAAGGGCATTGGACATAAAAAACAACATTTCCCTTGGAGCACTTATCATTCCCATGGAAAGCAACGAGTTGGATGAGGTTGTGGTCACTGCTCAGCGACCAAAACTTCAACGATTGCCGGACAGACTTGTCTTTTCGGTCGAAAACACAGTGGTTTCCCAAGGAACATCATGGGATATTCTGAAAAATACGCCAGGGGTCATCGTCAATCAGGATGATCTCTTGATTCGTGGTCAAAATGCGACGGTCTACCTCAACGATAGGAAGGTACAGCTCTCGGGACAAGAGGTTCGGGATTTGCTACAGGGGCTTTCGGGCACCAATATCAAATCCGTAGAGGTAATAGCCAACCCTCCTGCACGATATGATGCCGAAGGTGGCCCGATATTGAACATTGTGACCAGTAGAAACATCATCCCAGGATACAAGGGCAGCATCAACGGAACTTTCACACAGGCTGTTTTTCCAAAATTCAGCGTAGGTACAAGTCATTATTACAAAACGGATAAACTCAACTTGTTTGCCAACTATACCATCAACCCTAAAAAGGAAGTCAATAAAACCAAGAAGGGCATCAATTTCATGGACGAATCCAATGATGTTTTCTCTATTTGGGACACGGATTACAATCAAACGGATAAATCACAATCGCAAAATGCCAGCTTTATCTTGGATTATGATTTTGACGATCGAAACAGCTTGAATGTCACCTCCAATCTGCTCTTTAATCTGGATCAAGAGCAAAGAACCTTGCTGAACAATGAAATAAGGAATGGTCAAGCTCAATTGGATTCCACTTTTACCACGCAGAACAATGCCAATATGGACAACACAAACTTGGCATTCGACCTGTCCTACGTGCACAAATTGAAGAAAGAGGGTGCACAAATCAGGGCCAATGGACACTATACCTACTTTAATGGGGAAATGTTCCAACGGCTGTCCTCTGATTATTTTGATGCCGATGGCACTTTTTTGAGGGATTTTGGATTTGATACCGATTCGGACCAAGAAATCAAAATTTTTACGGGGCAATTGGACTATTCCACCCCAATCGGCAGCGCTTCTTTTGAATCCGGAGCGAAGATTTCATCAATTACTTCGGAAAACACGATGAACTTTTTCAATTTTAATGGGTCCAGCAATACGGTGGATGCATCTCAGTCGGACAGGTATATTTATGATGAGGACGTGTATGCTGCTTATTTGAGTTTTGTGAAAAATTGGGATAAATGGTCCATGAAGCTGGGTGTTCGCGGAGAGCTGACCAAGGCCGAAGGGAACTCCATCACTTTGGGAGAGACCAATACCCAAGACTTTTTTGAACCGTTTCCGTCCGTTTACTTGCTGTATTCGCCATCGGACAAGCATAGCTTTTCTTTTGATTACGGAAGAAACATCAACAGGCCCAAGTATAACGACTTGAATCCTTTCCGATTTTTCTACAATGAAAACGATTATGAGGAAGGAAACCCCGGGCTTCGACCAAGCTTCAGCAACAATTTCAACTTTAATTATACGCTCAACAGCGAATATTTCTTTGATGTGTACTATCGCGACAATGGCAGCAACATTGCCTATTTGGTGTTTCAGGACAACGAAGACCAAACCTTGGTGGAACTCAAACAGAATGTGCTGGAGAGTCAATCCTATGGATTGGATTTTACCTTGAGCAAATCCATTGCTCCGGCCTGGTTTATGTATGCCTATACTTCATTGTTCCATGAGGAGGAGACATATTTGGCCGAAGAAAGCGGAAACGTGCCCTTTACCAACGAAGTGAACGGGGTATATGCTTATTTGGGCAACTATTTGACCTTGTCCAAGGATGGAACCTTCACGGGAGAGATTACGGGAACCTATGTCTCCAAGTTTCTTTTTGGATCGTATGTGTCCGATGAGCAATTCAATTTGACCATTGGTTTGAGAAAGACCATGTTTGATGATAAAATTATCTTATCACTCGCTGCCGAGGATATTTTGGAACAATACGTGCCCACCTATCGTTCACAGTACCTCAATCAGGACAATTTTTACCGAAGACGCCCCGAAACACAGTTTATTCGCTTTGGTTTTACCTATAATTTTGGAAACTTCCGATTGGAGGACAACGAGCGCGGAATAGATAAAAATGAGCGCGATCGACTTCAATCGCAGGACTAGCTTTTTGGTTTTAAGCTATTTTGTACTTTTGCAGTCCAAAAAACCGTAGGATTTGCCAAAAATTGGAAACATAGAACTTCCTGATTTTCCGCTTCTTCTAGCTCCGATGGAAGACGTGAGCGACCCTCCTTTTCGTAAACTGTGCAAGGAGCAGGGCGCCGATGTGGTGTATACCGAGTTTATTTCTTCCGAAGGATTGATCAGGGATGCCGCAAAGAGTGTCATTAAACTGGACATTTATGAAAAAGAGCGCCCCGTGGGCATCCAGATTTTTGGCGCCGAACTGGATTCCATGTTGCAGGCTGTGGATATTGTGGAAGCATCCAACCCTGATATCATCGACATCAATTTTGGCTGTCCCGTTAAAAAGGTGGTCTGCAAAAATGCTGGTGCCGGTATATTGAGGGATATTCCCTTGATGGTAAAGCTTACAGAAGAAATCGTAAAGCGTACCAAGTTGCCCGTGACCGTAAAAACACGATTGGGTTGGGACCAAAATTCCATCAAAATTGTTGAGGTAGCGGAACGCTTGCAGGATGTCGGCATTGAGGCCATCTCCATTCACGGACGTACCCGTGTTCAGATGTACAAGGGTGAGGCTGATTGGAAGCCCATTGCCGAGGTAAAAAACAACCAACGAATGCACATTCCTGTTTTTGGGAACGGCGATGTGGACACCCCCGAAGCGGCAGTAAAAATGCGTGACGAATTCGGATTGGACGGTGCCATGATCGGTAGGGCAAGTATTGGTTACCCTTGGTTTTTCAATGAAGTGAAGCACTACTTCAAAACAGGCGAGCATTTATCGCCTCCCACCATGCAGGAACGCGTAGAGGCCGCCCGCAGACACTTGCAAATGGCCATTGATTGGAAGGGCGAAAAACTGGGTGTTTTTGAAACCAGAAGACACTACACCAACTATTTTAAGGGCATTCCACACTTTAAGGAGTACCGAATGAAAATGGTGACCAGTGATGCTGCTGCGGATGTTTTTGCTGCCTTTGATGAGGTTCAGGAAAAATTTTGGGATTACCAGTTTGCTTAAGCGGAGATTAATTTTTTGCTGATTCGGCTGCTCGCAATTTTTGAAGAGATTAAGCCCAAAACAACTATGGTTCCGATGACAATCAACAAGTTGATCACATTGAATTCCACAGGATAGGCTAAAGATGGTGTGATCTTCAACCACCCGAAAGCCAGCTGGGACCCAATCAACAAAGATCCTATCAACACGCCAATCAGACCGCCAAATGAGGTAACCAAAATACCCTGAATAAAATAGATGTGGCGCAACTCCTTGATGGTCGTACCTAGACTGAAGAGTGTTTTGGAGTTCTGCTGCTTATCCAAGATCATCATGATTATCGCCCCAACAACATTAAAAAGGGCAATGATCAATACCAAGGTAAAAATCAAATAGGTCGCCAAGTTTTCGGTGTTCAGCATACGGTAAAGGGAGGTGTTTTGTTCCCTGCGGGTCAAAACGGATGTTTTTTCGCCCAAAACCTCGACAATGGAGTTTCTGACATCATCTGGGGAGGCATTTCCCATCAATTTAAAATTGATACCAGAGACTTCTGTACTGTCTTTCTGTAACAGGCCTTGTACCACGGGAAGGCGGGCAAATACATATTTTTTATCCAAAGATTCCTCAACGGCAAACACGCCGCTCACGACCAAGGGAAGATCATTATAAGGTTTGGAATTAAATCCTTGTTGCGAAAAGGAACCTTCGCCAGGTTTGGGCACCAAAACCTCCATTGCGGTCCTGTTGTTCATGGGCACGCCCAACAGGTTATATATCCCAAAACCAATAACGCCATTGTAGACATCGGCACCCCAGTTTCCAAAAATGAGGGTGCTGTCCACTCCCGTAACGGCACGGTAATTTTCGTCCACCCCCTTAATGTAGGCAATGGTACTTTTTTCTTTATAGGTAAGGTAGGCCCGTTCTTCCAGTTCCTTAGAAAAATTGGCCAGTCCCTCTATTTCCGAAAGGGCCGATTCTTCATCCGCAGAAAGGGTAAAATGTTTTCCAATAGTTGGCGAAGCCTTCAGGTCTGGATCAAACGTATTGGAAAAGGAAAGGCTGAATGTCTTTAGACCAGCAAAAGCGGATAGCACAATAAAAAGGGCCGCGGAGCCTATCACAATCACTAAAAAAGTAATGAAATTGATGATATTTACCGCATTTTGGCTGCTTTTGGATCGTAAGTAACGCTTTGCGATATAAAGGGGAAAGTTCAAAATCAGGATTTCTTACGTTTGTCGAGCAAGTCCCTGTTCTCGATAGGGTTTTCTTCTCTTTTCAATGATTTTTCAATCCCTTCGATGTACTCCAAGGAATCGTCCAGATAAAAATTGAGTTCAGGTACACGTCTTAACTGGTGCTTGGTACGCTGGGCCAGTTCGTAGCGAATGGCTACTTGGTTCTCTTTGATGCCTTCCAATAGCTTTTTGGCACCCTTGTTCGGAAAAATGCTCACATACACCTTGGCCAAGGATAGATCTACGGTTACGGAAACCTTGGACACGGAGATCAATGTTCCCTTGAGGCCACCATCGGTAGCGGCACGTTGTAAAATGTCGGCCAGGTCTTGTTGAATGATTCCTGCGATTTTTTTCTGTCTTTGTGTTTCCTCCATACTGCAAAAATAAGCGAATTAATGACTAACCTCACTTTATGAACCATTTACAGTGCTTAATTTTGGCAAAAGGTGAACATTAAACGCTTATTATAGCCACTATGGATAAAATTGAACACATCGGAATCGCGGTGGAAAACTTGGAAGCATCCAATACCCTGTTTGAAAAATTGTTGGGCGTGCCCCACTATAAAATTGAAGAAGTGGTCTCGGAAGGGGTAAAGACGTCATTCTTTCAATCGGGCCCCAATAAGATAGAATTGCTGGAGGCGACAAAGCCCGAAAGTCCCATTGCCAAATATTTGGAAAAGAAAGGAGAGGGCATTCATCATATAGCATTTGCGGTGGAGGATATTATTTCGGAAATAGAACGATTAAAGGATGAGGGTTTTGTGGTTTTGAACGAAACCCCAAAAAAAGGAGCGGACAACAAACTGGTGGCATTTTTGCATCCAAAAGGGACCAATGGTGTACTGGTGGAGCTTTGCCAAGAAATAAAAGAGTAGTAGAGCCGTTAAAACCTTGCGCTGAAGAAAAATAAACACTAATATTGCATCCGCAAAATGCGGGTCCTATAGCTCAGCTGGTTAGAGCACCTGACTCATAATCAGGGGGTCCCTGGTTCGAGCCCAGGTGGGACCACGGAAAACCTCTCTAAACGTTTGATTTAGAGGGGTTTTTATCTTTATAGGGGGCAATTTAGGGGGCAATGTTTTGGAACTTTAACTTTTAACGCTTTAGGAAAGTACTGATTATCTTGTTATAGCTTAATTGCTTCCTTTGGAACAATAAACCCCAAGATAAAGCGTTGATTCTGTTAACAATACTGTTAATAACTTGGTTATTAGTAAGAGTTGTCATAGATTTACACTGTCAATACCCAAAGGGTAAAGGACTTGGCTTAGCACTAGTTGCATCGATCGTATTGCCTTAAGATACGTGCCTCACTTACGAAGTGGGGTTTTTTTTGTCTTTAATTTTGGTATTGATTATACCAGTTCTGAAACTTCCTTCTCTCAATTTCATCAACTTTAAAGGCAGTTACTAATTGCAAGCTTTCCGTAATTTCTCTTATAATGACAACATAGTCTTTCTCATAGAGCCAAAAATATCTTTGGTTATGGCCATTTGCATGTGACCGTTCAAAAAATCTTATACGACCATTATCCCTATAATGAACAACAGGTTTTATCCAATGGATTTTATTTGCTCTTTCAGGATCAAAATTTCTTTTACCAGAATGCTTGCTCTCTCGTGTACAAATATGTTCAAAACCTACGGGTTTTCCTCTGAAAAGGGGGTGTCTTGACCTACGATTATCATATACAACCCTAATGTCATCTATATAAATAGGTTCCTCAATAATGTCTTTTTTAAAGACTCCGTACAATTGGTACATTTGGTCGTCTGTTGGAGCATCCAGATCTAAATACTCAAATAAATCTTCAATGAGGTCAAGCTCATGTTCATCATCAAAAAAATCGTGCATGACTTATTCCTTGGTTTGAATTTGAAAATCGAAAATGTTAAACTTCTCTTCAAACGGCGGGGTACCATCATTTAAAAGATAACCAGACCTTTTTTCTAAATATGAAACTATTTCTTTTTTTACTTCAGAAGCACCAACATTTTTGTGCAGTTTTCTAGCCTTGTAAGTTATAGCTCCAATAAAAAAGTCAGCAAGCTGTAAAAATTCATTTTCATCTGAACGAATGTGTTGAAAAAAGTTAAATGGAGATTCACGGTTATATTTATTTTGATATTCTTGGTTAAGCCTCAAATCTAACTTATTCAATCGTTCTTTGCCTCGAGTATCCTTAATATCCAATATTACTTTATGCGGTGACTCTATATAGTTTACATAAGGGTTACGGAGTAATAAATAAACCAATGTGTAGTAAAAAGCATTGTGATCACCTCGATTATATTTTTCATGATCTAGTTGGTTCTTGTTTTTTACCAAAATAGCCCTGAATTGGATATCATTTTCAAAGAAAAAATCAATTAAACTTTTATAAAGATCTATTCTTGAATGGGATAACTTATTCCACTTTATCTCTGTGGGAGATTTATATTTTAGTTTTAGTTTTTTTAAGGAATCCTTATAGGCTTGATAGTTTTTTGAAGCAATCTTTGTGTACCCGATACACATCAAAGGTTGACCATCATTTTCCAAATGGCAACTCTCATCAATGTAAATTGTGTAATCGTAAGGACTTTTCATAAATGGTGGTTTCTACTCCTCAAAATAATCTAAATCAATTTTTTTAATCTCAATTGTATCGGCAATTTGAACACCTAGATTGTACTCAATTGCCAACTCTGACAGTTCTTTTCCGTCAATTAATACAATCTTTTGTTGTTTACTATCCAGCGCTGTTTGTATGGCACTTGACGAAAATCTACTAGTGGTTAAAAACACACCTTTATTCACACCTTGTAAAGCCAAGGAACCGATGAAGTTTCTTATTTCTGGAGAACCTACTGAGTTATTAGTAAATCGTTTTGCTTGAATATATACATTTTCAAGTCCTAATCTGTCTTGGGAAATAATACCATCTATACCTTGGTCTCCTGTTTGTCCTGTATGTGCGGATGAATCTTTGTTAAAGTCACCGTAGCCCATTTTTTGCAATAGTTGAATAACAAATCGCTCAAAATATTGAAACGAATTTTCCTTGAGTTTATCTAATAATTCAGATGCTAATTCATTGTTTAATTGTTCAACTGTTGTTGCTAAAACTTCTTCGGGTGTTTGCTCTTCACTAATTTCCGAAGTCACCGTTTTAGGTTTGCTGTTCCCTTTATTAAAAGTCTTTCGCCATTCTTGATAATCAGGAAATTGCTCTAGCTGCTTCATTCTTAGTTTTTGAGGATTCTTTGCTAAAAAACTTTTCCCAACATCGGTAATTTGGTAAACTCCTCTATCAGGGTATTTTATTAGTCCCGCCTTTTTGAGATAACTTCGCGTCCAACCAACACGGTTTCTAAACAAGCCCATTTGCTTACTTGGAACTTGTATCTTTAAATGTGCTTCAGTAAGATTAAAATGCTTGGAGAGCAGCCGCATTACCTCGTTTAAAGATTTTGGGGCGCCATCTTCCAACAGTTTAAGCATAGGGAGCATTATAGACTGAAAATCTGGAATATCATTTTTTAAATCGCTCATTTACAAAGGTTTTAAGTTATCCATTCTCAACAATCGCAATTTCTTCCTCTGTCAACCCAAAAAGCTGATAGATTAGGTTATCGATTTGATTTTCAAGTTCGGAGGTGTCGGCTGATGAATCCTTGTTTTTAAGCTCTAATATTTTATCTACAGTTATCTCGATTTCTAAAAGCTCACTTTTTGAAGGCTCCTTAACCGGCAATAATTCAATTTTGTATTTTTTCCACCTATTTGTACCCATTCCCGTTGTAGTTCCGATTAAATTAAAATACCACTCCGAAACTTTTGAATTTAAAACAGCCAAAAGGAACTTCAACTTTTTCCCAGTCATTAAAAAAGTGGTTGCCTCCGCATAAAAACCTTTGTCATCAAATGCAAATTTGGGTTTGTCCGAAATTTCACCCCAAACAATTTTGGGCTTTTCAAAATCTTCTAAGTATGCACAATTACGAAGATTTGTCCAATGATCTCCTTGATCATAACGACTCTCAACCTTTGGTAAAAATGTTTTTAAATGTTCATAGATTATTGGATATTCATTTTCTACATCAATTCTTTTTAATCCGCTTGACTTTAATCCATTGTGAGAGTTGATTAAATACACATTTTCAAATTGATAGCTAAATTTTTTCAAATCCCTTCCTCGTAAAATTGGCATTATAATTTCTTCATTGGATGCATCAAGCATTATAAGCTCATCCTTTTTATGTTCATCAATGATAAAAGCCGCATTGTAACCCGTTAAAAATCCCCTGTTAATCTCAACATCAAACTCTTTTAATTGCCTTCCTTGTTTTTCTATTTTTGCTTTAAGTGCTCCTTCTGCCTGATTCCCCACGAACCATTCAGATGTTTCCGGTATTGCAAATTCAAAATGATTGATTTCAAAATAGTCGGATAAAGAGGCCCCCAAAGTGTAATCATTCGATAAGTTTACAACGGAAAAGGGTTCCGTGAGTTTTCTTTTTTGTAAGGTTATTATGTTTGACTCAACCGTGGCCTCTTCAAATATTTGGATATCCTCAATGTTCAAAAGGGAAATAGGTTGAAGGGTTTTCATAAAGTAGGCTTTCAATGATTCACCATAAATAGCCCTGAGCCAAGAATTTGAAGTGATATATGTTAAATACCCCTCATTTTTTAGAATACCCCCTCCTAATTCATAGAAGAGGCAATAGATATCGGCTCCTTTGGAGTAAGTTTCATACCCTGCGTTTGAAAAGTAGTCTGCTTGCTCTTTAATTTTAGACATTGAAAAATATGGTGGGTTGCCTATGACCACATCGAAACCAACATAGTCACCATTATCATTTAAAACTTCAGGAAATTCAAACCGCCATTCAAAAGCATTTTCATAGATGACATTGTTTACAATTTCCTCTTTTTCTAACAGAGCTTTTTCAGCCTTTTGTCGTAGTTTTTTAAGATTGTTCTTATCGACTTTGGTTATATTTTCCCCAAAAGCTTCTAGGTTATTTAGCCTCTCCTGTTCATTGATTACTTTACCTTGAGCTTTTTGGAGCTTGGCAATAAACCTGTTGTCCAGAGTACTCCTAAAATTATTTTTGACCTCGTTGATGATTTGTAAAATTTCGCGCTTTTTCTCTTTTGAGGCCGTGTTTTTATAGTCGGCAACGGCTTTTTTATAATCCAAAAATCCGTAGGGTATTGTTTTGTCCTTAAAAGCTGCTTTTAGATCATCGTGCAAGGCAAATCGGCTTATCAAGGAGTTGCCAGTTTTGATGTTGATGTCAATATTGGGTAACGTCTCCAGCTCGTTATCCCCTTTGTAATAGGCATTCTTGAGCAACTCGATCCATAACCGCAAACGGCATATTTTAACCGAATTGGGGTTAATGTCCACCCCAAAAAGACAGTTTTCTATCAGGGTTTGCTTTTCATGGAAAAGAGCCATTTGAACCCGTTGACTCTCTTTGTTGCCGGGACGGTACTCAAACAGTCCTCCTTCATCATCGGTTATCACTAGTTCATCATTGACGACTTCAACCTCATATTCTTTTAATCGTTTGCCCTCAACATCCTGCAATATTTTAAGGTCGTTCTTAATAGCGATCAGCTCGTTGAGTGCTGAAACCAAAAAATGGCCTGAGCCCACGGCAGGGTCACAGATTTTTAAGCTGTTGATGACGGTGTTTGCTTCATTCCTGTCTTCAATCTTATCATATACATCATCTAGGCCTTTACAGCCCCAGCCTTTTACCTCATTGAATTTTTGGACCACTGCTTTACGAATGGTCTCCTGGCACATATACATGGTGATAAAACCAGGGGTAAAGAACGAACCTTCCTTATAACCATTTATCTTTTCAAAAATGAGCCCAAGTACCGAGGCGTTGATCAGTGTTTTGTTGTCTTCTTGAATATCTTCGGAGCCCTCGCTACTAAAATCGTAAGCATCCAAAAATTCAAATAAATATTCGAGTGTTGAAAGTTCACCTGAACGTTTTTTGCCCTTTTCATCTTTAAGTACGGTTAGAGCAATTATGGGTATAGGCTTATCGTCTCGAAGATTGCTAACAAATATGGTATCATGCTCTATGTCAGTTGGTTCAAAAAGCGATGAATTCAGGTATGGTACTTTATTAAAAAGGGTTTGAGCTTCCTCATTTCGCTCTTCTTGTCTTTTTGCCAGCACTTGAAAGAAAAGACTATCAAGATCATCATAGTCCTTAATCATTTTTAGATTGAGGAAAGCATATTTAGAATCTCCTTTATGGTAGCGAATAAGTTGTGCTTCGAGCAACTTTAAAAAGAGAACTCGATTGACCCAAGTAATAACAAGCTCCAAAGCCACATTAAACAACCGCTCTTCTTTAGTATCTCCATATTTTCTAGGGTTGGGCAATCGGTTAATTTTATCCCGACTATCCAATTGAAGTATGGTGTTCTCCAAAAGGCTTCCTAAGTTTCGTTGCTCTTCCTCGTTTCGTTGAATTAATTTCTTACTGCCTTTTTTGATTTCCGAAAGCCCTATGATATGTAGTAATTCACTATAAAACTTTTTATCAAGGCTATTGCTATCATTTACAAAAGGTTCTTTTAAAAGATGTTGCGGAGAAAGCACCTTTAAAAGGGAAACAAGTTTTTGGTCATCCTTCGGGTCATCATTGCGAACTACTTTTTCGTATTTGCGCAAGTCAAAGTATACAAAAGCCAATGTCTCTTCAAATGCAGTTAAAAAAGGCTTTGCAATTTCATTATAGAAGAAATCGGTGTTTGTGCCGGATAAAATTCCAGCTTCAAAATCTTTGAATTGTTTCACCAAGCTTTTATTGGCCACAAATTTTTTTTCAAAATCATTGGCATCAAAAATGAACCACTCAAAAAGATTAGTGATAATTAGGTTTTTTACTTCTAGGTTTCCATTGGAAATACGTTCCCTTAAAAAGTATAAGAGCAATTCGTGAAACGCTTTTTTGTTGAGATTTTCAACAGAAACCATTTCACTTTTATTTTTTGGATTCTTAGCCTCGATTATTACACCAACTGGGCTATTGGGTTTGGGGCCTATATGGATTACTTGGTCCTTGCGCCCACTTGTGTTAATGAAATGGTTATTGTGATAAAGAGAATCTTTCAGAAACCCTGAAACCAGGTTTTTATGATATTCTTCTGATTCATGCTCATTGGAAAAGTCTAAAACCTTTATCAGGTTTGTTTTAAAAAGTTCTATTTCCTCACGATATGGCTTTACTTTTAAAAAGGCCTTGTTTAACGCCTTTCGCGGTTTAATTGGTTTGGCAATTGAATTCATATTCTATAATTCTTGAAACCTTTTTGAGCTTATAACATTGCCTAGTAAGCTATACGATGCTGCAGCTGCGTTGCGAGCTGAAGGATGATAAAAATCGATGATTTTTGAATTTTTATATCTTCCGATAGTGATGTTGTATCCACTACTTTTCCATTCAACTGTGTCAAATAGTTTATTGCGAAGCTTTCCCCAGGTTAAACCAGTAATGATAATATCAGGTTCAATAATTTCTATTTGTTTAAGCAACCACTCCTTGTTTTGTAACAAGTGTTTTTCCATTTCTGAATAGTTGGATTTTCCACCACCACCAATTTTCTTGACATTCATAAAAGCTACATGAAAAATAACATTTTTAAACCCTTCTTTGTCATGCCACATTAATTCAAATTCAGGAAAATCCTTTAAAATTCCGTAACTCCACTCGGCTAAACGATGTGAAAAAGTATATTTAAGGCCTTCCTTCCACCATTCGCGAAAATCACCAGCTTCCTGTTTGGGGTTATTAGGTTCCTTGGTTAAAAAAAGAATTTTTGTTTTTGCCTTTAAATAGAGATCCTCATTGTTTATACCATCTTTTATAAACTTACCTTGATAATCAGGAGTTTCATTCTCCCATTTTTTAAATAATTGGTTTAACTGTTCTGTTTTGGTCATTTGCTAATCTACATTTTCAAAAAACTTTACAGCATATTTGCAATATTCCATGATGGTATCCTTACAGGTCTCAAACTCTTTTCTACTTCCTAGCCAATTTCTGCATTTTTCCGTGATTTCCTTACCTTCTTTGAGTTCAGAATAAGAGATGCATTTTATATGTTTTGGCGTAACCAAAACAAATAGCGCATTCTCAAATGGGTAATCGCCATAGTTTTCAATATCCTTAATGCTGAGTTTTCCACTTTTTCGGTATTTTACTTCGATGAAGTGGGCCTGCTTGTCTTTAAACACCACAAAGTCGGGCATCTGTCGAATGTTTTTGGAGACATCGCCTCTAACTCCCTTCAACAAATCAGCTATTCCGGGTATAGTGTTTTCCATACCATATTTGTAAACCTGAAAATCTAAGGATATAAAAAGTTGTTCTATGATGGTTTCGGCAATGCGGCCCTTTATTACGCCGGCCACCCATTTATTTCCGTTTTCTTTTTGGTAACAATCGGTACAAAGACCGTTTTTGAACTTGGTGTATTCACCACATTCTATGCAATCTGGCATATTTATTTTGATGGTTTGGTAAACTACCAAAATAGCTATTACACTCCACTTTAACAATTAACCACGATGAGAATTCAGAATTTTCTTATTTAATTCTTGAAAGCATTAATTTTTCTATGGGTCATTTTGCCACTTCTTTTTTCGTAAGTCACATTCATTTTTGAGAAGATTGGGCTTTGGATTGATGGTTCGAGAAGCATTGACCATATTAAGTTCATGTTCTCAAGTACCTTAATATGAGTATCTAAGTTTATTAGACCCGTTTTGTGTTTTAAAATCGGATTATTGTGTGAAACACCCTATATTTGAGATATGGAGACAACGACCAAGAACAACCATTTAGGCAGAAAAATCAGCAGGATTAGGGAACTCCGTGGCATGAAACAGGAGACCTTGGCCGAGGAACTCGGTATAAGCCAACAGGCCGTTTCCAACATTGAGAACTCCGAGAAGGTGGATGATGCCAAGTTGGAGGAAATTGCCAAGGCATTGGGGGTTACAAAGTGGGCTATAGAAAATTTCTCAGACGATGCCGTGTTCAATTACTTCAACTCTTTTAGTGATAATAGTATTAACCAAGGGCCAATTGGTGCTCACAACACATGCAACTTTAATCCATTGGATAAAGTAGTTGAGCTATATGAACGCCTTGTTCAGGCGGAAAAAGATAAGGTTGCCTACTTAGAAAAGCTATTGAATAAATAGTTTTTTGAATTTTGAACCAGTTAATTCTTCTTAGATTATCCTATTGCTTCACAACGAATACGGTGCATCAAGAATATATAGCATAATCTTTAAGATTATATTTTTGAGATTATTTGATTTTTGATGATTTCGTAAGCGTTTCTTTGATCGTATTCAATGCCAGGTCTTAGCAAGGCGTAGATATCCCCGCCGAAATCTGAATCATCTATTTTTTCATCCATATTCAACAGGAACTGTTTTTGTGTTGGTGATTGACCTCTTGAGAAATCCATATAGTGCTTGTATATTGATACTAATTTGTCTGTATCAACTCCCAGTACACTTATTGCATGGTACAAGTCAAATAGATCCCGTCCCTTTCTACGTTGATATAGTGCCCTTAGTTTCGTGGCCAATAACTCCTCAATAGAAAAAGAATTCATGGTACAGCTTCCGGAAAACCATCCGTTCTCCATACTATGTTCCAACTCGGTATAGCCCATGACAGTAAAATGTTCACGAGTGTTGATTTCAATCTTCAACCGCATATTGACAACCGGGGGGATTTCAGATTCAAAGCGATAGGTCGCCGTATTCATGTTGATATTCTGCTTAATGTTCCTTTTGGTTCCCAAAAAGTCAAGCTGCTTTCCAATAGCTTGCAATATGGGCTTTATTGGGCCGTCTTTTATCTGAACCAAATCAATATCCTCGGAATAACGGGCCTGGGGTTTCAAATAGATTTTATGTAAGGCCGTACCGCCACGAAACGCTACATGCTCCTTTAAAAAAGGATCCGAAAACAAAGCCACCAAAGCGCGTTCTATGACTAAGTCTTGTTCCACTTGTGCGTCTGTCGGCCATGGGGCATTTGCTTTCCATTCCGTAATATATCTCCTCGGTATCATGAAAAATCCAGTTCATTATTAATGATCAAGTTCCATTTATCATCCGTGAAACCACATTTGTTCTTTTGGGATAATGATAATGGAGCCGTATTGGTTTTATTTGCCCTCAAAAAAGTAGACAGATCATCTACAAGTTTAGTTTCTGACAACTGCTCCAATAGATAGCCCAATCGCTGTATGGTGGGCAAGGATGATTCCTTGGCAATAGCTAAAATTCTTGACGACTTAAAATTCTCGCTTAGTTCTTCAAGAACCGGAATCACTCTGTTTAATCCTCCTATTTGCTTATGATAATGCACTAAATCAACAGCGGTCAATTCAGGAGTTGAGACCAAGACATATCCGGCATCGGTTTTCTTTTGCTCCAGCCAATCACTCTTCCAAGAGCCCTTGGTAAAAAATTCTAGATGTTGATTTTTGGCCTTTATGTCCCTTAGGGCGGGTTTTTTAATTATAATCTGCGATTGCATCGGCTGTTGGTGTCCTGCGCCATGAAGTGCAGCAGCGGAATATAAACCAAGATAGTATTCCCTATTTAGGAAATTCATCATATCATCCAAATAATAAGTAGTGGGCAATATTCCCTGGTGGGAATATTGAGGAGGGACGATTACATAAAATTCTTTGCGTACCTGGGCAAGTTTGTTTTCCTTTTTTAAACGGTGTAGCTTTTGGGCAATCGCCTTTTCGTTTGGACCAAAGCGTTCCCTAAGTTCTTGCAAACTAACAGCATATCTGCCTTGAGCTTGGATTTCATATAAATAGTCTGAAATATCGTGGCCTATCACCTCAAATCTGTTTGCGTAAATTTATGATAAATGTAGTTAATTGCAAACAAATATTCGCTAAGTCTATTCAGAATTACAGTTTCAGCTTAGATAAAACCCAAATCTTACCTCCAACTTCAGCGCATGGATCCTATCCTATTTTTGCAGTGTTCGGAAAAATAAGCGTCAAGCAAAAATAGGATAGGGCGCTGCTCTACTTTTTGCTGTTATCCTCCAGCCATTTTTGGTAGTGTTCATTTGCTTGTGGGCTTGATTCAAGGAATGCCCCAAAATGTCCCATCGCACTGTCCCGTCCTTTGTTGAATGATGCCTCTTCTTTCTTAGTTATGCTTGATACCTGATAGATTGAAAACCCAAGGACCAATAGGATACACACCAACAATCCCCATGAAAGTTTTATGGCCCAACTGGGCAATAGTATGGATCGCTCTATCTTGTAAAGGATTCTCTGCATCAATCTTTGCTGTTCCTCAATGTTGTTTTTTTGGTTGCTACCGTACTCCTTTAGAAGTGCATTTAATTCGCTGGTATCTGGCTTTAATGGAAAGTTTTTCAAACCTTCATTTGCCTTTTCCAGTCGACCGATGCTCTTTTCAAAGCTGTTGATCTCCTCAGTCAACAGTTCCGCTATTTCATCCAGTTTTGCCATGGCATGTTCTTTAGATTCCTATTCCCGTGTCCCTGACCACCTTGATGGCCAGTTTGATGGATTTCTTTATGATGGTCTTGGTCAAACTTATGGGGACATTTACCGTCCTGCCCAAAAGTTGCATGCTCTTTTCCTTTGCGATTCGCTGTACCATGTCCTTTTCAAAGTTCATTTGACTGGCTATCCTTCCCATGGACATGGAACGGTGCACCTCACTGCCCTTGAGGTTGGTTCCCTTGTACTCAAACCGGAAGCCCTGCAACTGGTTCTGCCTGTTGATGCTCGGGATGACCTTTACATTGTTCTGCTCCATGGATTTGATGTACTGGTCAAAATCTCTTGGCCTGTCCCTGGCCATGACCTTTTCATGTATCCGCTGTATTTCAGATCGGAGCTCCTGCATCCGATACAGTTTTTCCTGCTGCGCCTCCCTTACCGTGGTAAGTTCCATTTGTCTGGCCACCCGCTCGGCCATCTGTTGGCTTCGCTTTCCTATAAAACTGTCATTGTAGGCCTTTCCCTCGAAGCTTATTCGGTTGGCATACAGATGGACGTGCACATGTTCCTTGTCCCTGTGGACAAAGGCAACGGCCTGGTGATCCCGAAGTTTCATTTCCTTTAGGAAGCGCTCGGTCAATTCCTTGAGCTGTTGCGCTTCCAGTTTCTTGCCATCCTCAATGGTGGGACTGAGCACAAAACTCAGTGTATTCTTTTTGCACAGCTCGTTCTGCTCTTGGATCACACGGAACTCCTCTGTAATTTCTTGTGGGGTCTCCCCTGCCAGAAATTGGCTGTGGATGATCTCGGCTTCCTTCTCCTCGTTCATTCCATAGCTCATGGAGGCTGCAGTGTGCGATATGGATTTTCCCATGCCGATCATTTCTTGAAATTTAAAAGGTGTTGTCTAATCTCTTTGGCCAATTGGGCCGTTTCCTCTGCCAATTTGGGGTTCCGTTTTCGGAACATGTTGGTGATCAGCCTGAAATTTCGCTGGTATTTGACCAATAGCTTATAGGCCTCTATCTGTTCATCAGTCATCCGTTCCACAATACGGTCATCGAAGGCTGCACGCCTACAGTACGCACTGATGGACAGACCGCTTTTTCTGGCCTTGACCTTCAGCAGTTTCTTCTCGTAGACCGAGCACCGGAACTGTACGAACTCCTTTTTCATTTTTCCTTCATCTTTTGCGACCTTCGGGAGCAAAAGCAAGATTTGTCATGACAATGACACATCTTGAATTCGTTGCCGAACTTCATCTGCAGTGCTTTTTACCATCCATTCGTTCATATCCTTGAATCCATCATAGAAAAAGGACATATCCTTACTGTTCGGACACCTTTCCAATAAAAGTTCCGTCATTCCCATCCCAGTTCTGTCCCTGTCCAGAAATAACATAACATCTTCATATTCCATGATCTCTGCAACCATTCGTTTTACAAAGGCTGTGGTGTTCAATATCAATAGGTCATGGGTTGTTCCAAGTTTTGGTCTTTGTTCGATAAGGGAGAGCATATCGAACATCCCTTCTACAACGACCAATCCTTTGGAACCGTTCTTGATCAATGAAACATCCTTAGGGGATGTGGATCCCTTCCAATATCTGTTCCGCAGTTCCCATCCCCCGGACCTATTGGGAAGTCCGATGGCAAAATAGTTACGCCATCCGATTTTGTAGTGGACCTCCCTGCAGTGTTTTATTGCGGTCTTGGTCGAAATCTTTCTGGACCGCAGATAGGTCTGCAGGGCCCAGTGTTCGATTTCCTTTTCCTCCATGATTTCAATCGGTTTGTCGTTGTGTTCGGCTTCCTTCATTTTGGGTTGCCAGTGAAAAGAAAAATTGTTCAAGTTCCCCGACAATCGTTCCAAGGCCTCCTTAATCGTACAGTTGTCCATTTTCATGATCAGGTCTATCGTACTTCCGCCCTCAAAAGTCCCAAAGTCTATCCAATAATTTTGTTTTATCGATACCTTGAAAGAGGCTTGGGTCTCCCGTCGGAACGGACTGAGGAACCAAGCTTCTTTTTCCGTTTCCCGGACTGGAAAGTGCCCCAACTTGGCCAGCGTGGACACGATGCAAATGTTGCGGGCTTTTTCGCAGTCCAATCTCTTTTCTTTCATGGTTCTGTTTTTAATCGATTTTTGATGATTTGATGACAAATCTCTGGGAGACCCTATAAAAACTGGTGGTAGCCCCGTCATCATTTTGTCATCGTTTCATCGTTTTTGTTTTTTTATTCATTGTCCCTGTCATCATTTTTTATTTTGATGACAGAATGATGACAAAGTGATGACAGCTTGAACCCTTATAAACACTGGGCTTATATCAATCTGTCATCAAATCATCAAAATTTTGGACCAAAAAATTCTTTTTTATGGTAAAGTACCTACCCTTGGCGTCCTCGATGTTGATTTCACCGTTGGTCCAGATGGTGATCTTTTGGTACTTGTTGGAATTGGGCTGGTTGTCCAGTTTCCAATCATTTTTCAGCAACCGCCTCAGTTGGGTCAGGTCGGTCTTGACCCGTGTGCGGTTGAGTATGTGAAGGGCATCGATGGGACAGAGGTCCACGGAGTCCATCTCGAACTTTTCCATGGCACTGAGCAAAAGGCTGGCCAGTTCCTTCTCCACCCGGTTCCGGTTATTGTTCACCAGTTTCTTTAGGGCAGGGGTATAAATCTGTTTTGGCGTGAACCACATTCGGGTACTTTGCTTTGAACTGTACTCCCTTTTTGAAAGGAAATGTAAAAAAGCGGGCACTTCCTGGCCCAACTTGTCCAAGAAATCGGTGTCCTCCTTTTTTAGGGAAGTTATCTTCCTCACCCAGAACCGTGTCTCATGGGCGTCGATCTTGATAAAACTGTCCTCGTTATTGCTACAGAGGATGAACTTGCCAAAAAATTCCACTTCCCTTTTGTCCTTACCCTTGGCCTCCAGCTTGTTCCGATTGGTCGTGCTCAGGTACTTGATGCGCTCGGTGAGTTCCTCTTTGTTGAACAGTACCTCGTCCACGCATATCAGCAGCTTGTTGGCCCAGTCCGCATTGAACTGGCTTGCAAAGCTGTCATTGGTCAGGTAGGTCAGGTTGTTCCCGAAGATTTCCTTGAGCCATTTTAGAAAGGTACTTTTCCCGGTGTTCCTTTCGATGGAGACCAGACAAAGAATTGGAAGCACCTGCACCGGTCTTTGGTATAGAAGTTTCAGGTAGTCCAGCCCTAGCTCCATTTGGTTCCCGAATATATGGTCCAATAAAGCCTTTGTCCTTTTGATGCTTCCCTCTTTCGGTTCGTGCGCTAAAGGGGAATAGGTGTTGTAGAAACCATGGTGCTCCTTTTTGAAATCAGTATGGCAGGGGATACAGGCAAACCCATCATATTTGGGCACCTTACTAAGATAATCCTTGCCATGATCCTGCTTGATGATATGCTCGTTCCAAGGAACCAGCTGCTCGTTGAAATGTCCGGATATGGTGGGATACTTCACGATTTTATAGAAAGACGTGCCAATGCGGACATATGGAATATTTTTCGACATGACACTCTCATTTTGTTGATACACGACGGAACTTTCCATTTTTTCTCGCGCATTCCAACAGTTCTTTTTTGGAATAGAAAATTGAATTCCCAATTTGGTAATAGGGAATCAAATTCTTTTTCTTCCATTTGATAAGGCACTGTTCAGATCGACCCAAGAATTTAGCAGCTTCCTTTTGGGTTAGACGGTCCTCCTCTGAATGGATCACCGATTCATTGGCGAGATTTGTTCTTTGGAGCCTTTTGATTACCAATTCGATGGTGTTCTCAAGGTCTTTTTTTGTAAAGCCGTATAGAATGGGATTTGACATAGTTTAGAAGATTTTAATGAAACAATCAATTCATCGACTAAACTAGATGTAACATTAGGCTAAATCGGATTGCCTGATGAACCGGGTAAGCGGTTTTTTTGTGTTGAAAATCAGACTTATAAGTTTTGATTTACGTTTGTAGGGGGGGGAGGAGCCTATTGATGGAAGAGTTGACCTCTATTTGCACATTTTTGGGTAATGTTCTTTTAAATTGATACTCTTCCGAAAAGTTCTTTCTCCACGTTTGCCGGGAAAATCCATTACTTTCAGTGAATATTTCCAAGATTCTAGTCAATTTGTGGTGTGAATTCTCTGTTGTTGAACGTTTGATAACGCCTTTGATAATCAAGTACCTTATTAGTGCAATGAAGGTTAAAACTTCATCTTGGGACAATTCGGTGTAGTAAGGATGAAAGATATTTCTCAAATTATATTTGTCAGGGTCATAATCTGAAAACCCAGTATAACAGGCCACAAAATCTTTGGCGTTTAAATTTGGCAAGTATCTTTTACAATAAGAATCAAGAACAAGGGCAAATTGCTTTTGGGTGATTCTACCGTTCAGGATAATCCTATTTTCCAGATTAACGGAAGTGACATTTTGATTTATGTCGATTAACATAGCCTTCAGGCCTTTGGCATCAAGGATTACGCCATTACTGCCAATATTGATGTTTATCGCCAATGCTTTGTGTATCTCATTCATGGAATTTAGAACCGAAGCATCGCTCGCATTTTCCATCGTGATAGCCAATGCTCTTTCCATGGCAATTTGATAACTGAAAAATGAACGAATCCATTGAGATTTATTTTTTTGATTTTTGATTTCACTGTTTAGTCTTTCAAAAGAGAGTTCCGATAACAATCGTCTTTTGAACTTTTTGGAGGAAAGATCTTGGATGAGCGTTCTTGTGATTTTTGGGTACGTTTCAAATGCGCACATATAACTATCAAAGCCCATGTCTTTCTCCCTTATGGATTTAATCAGGTATTTGTGAAACGTCCTTTTTTCTGTTTCGCCCAAAGCTTCATATAGGGACATTGAACAATTGGAGTATTTGACGACATTAAAATCTTTTGGAGCTTTAAGGATACCGCTGAAATAAATAAAAAGAACCCATCCAAAGCTTATGAAAAGGAAGGCCACTATGAATATTTCCAGATTGGCCCCGGGGAAAGTCACCAATTCCCAGAGCGTAATGCCCAAATAGAGTAATAGGGCTATAAAAACTATCGGCAGGGTCAAAAACAAGGTATACTTGTTCTTGGCAAGTACTTTATGGGCAATATAGTCATAGGAAGACGTCATATCATTTAATGTTTTCTTATTGCACGAGATTCCAGGTGTTGTCCATTTCCTTTTGTTTAAAGTCTTCGGCTATATCAACATATCGTTTAAAGGAAGCTTCATCCTTGTGACCGGTAATGTTTCTGACCACCATTTCCTTCATGCCAAGGACCAAACTATTGGTTACAAATGTCTTTCTTGCCGTGTGGCTGGTTATCAGGTCATGTTTGGCCATGGTTTTATCGATTCTTTTTTGCCCTATGTATCTCGTAATAGTGATTTGGGTATTTATTTTGGCTTTTGAACAACACTTTTTTATATACTCATTGAATTTCTGATTTGAAATAGTGGGAAGAGGCTCATAGATTGTTCCCTTGTAGCGTTCCAAAATTTCTAAGGCATATTTGTTCAATGGGATTTTTTGGTCAATGGTCTTTGTTTTTACAATAGTGATTTTCAAATGATCCGAAAAGACATTTGAAGATTTAAGATTCATGATGTCACTAAAGCGTAACCCGGTAAAGCACCCAAAGCAATAAATGTCCCTTATCTGGGAATATCTTTTAGATTTAAAATCGAATCGGTACAAAGCCATCAATTCATCCATCGTAAGATAGATTACCTCAATGTTATCCTCAGTTCTTCGGAATTTTTTAAATTCCAGATTATCGTGATATCCTCGTTCATATGCCCAATTCATAAAGGTTTTAAGTATGGACACCAGTTTTCCGAAGTAATTGTTCAAGGTTTTACGATCCTTGAAGCAATAGTCCCTGAATTTCTCATAGAAGTCCATATTTATATTATCGAAGCGTAATTGGTAGGAAACTTCGTTTTGAAAATCCTTTAAGAATCCTGTCACGGTGTTGTATTTTTTTATGGTGCCATGAGCTTTTATGGTTCGGCTGGTTTCAATGAACTCATCGAAGCTTTCAAAAAATTTTGGAGCCAGTGAATTTGACCCGAATGACCCATCATCCAGTTTCTCTTCTACCAATTCGGCACTAAAAGGGATATTGTTCAAATGGAGGTATCGAAATACGGTAAATACCTTTTCCCTAAACTCATCGAGTTTTTGGTTGAATTCGATATGGTTGTTATAGCCTTCTTTTTGTGTATTGGATTTTATCCGTTGATTTTTCCAATGTCTAGGCAATACTTTTACTCCTGCAATATTTTTTCTGATTCTTATCCCTTTAAAGGTGATTGTTGCCCTGACAGGCAAAGTTCCATCTTTGTTTCGCTTATCGTTTCGTGTGGAAAAGGTTAATTGCATTTAATGGAGATTAGTGATGTTTGTATTGACATTGATTAAATTGATAAAAAGGGGGGCAAAACAGGGGGCAAATAAGCACAAATAAAATGCTAAAATTGATTCACCTTTATTCTTATCAGCCCTTATATAGCATAAGATACGGAATGTTAGGTGATTATAAAACAGCGTAGAAAAAAATTACTCCAGGTGGGACCACTTCTTTTTAAAAAAGCCCGGTAAACATTGTTTACCGGGCCTTTTGTTTTTTAAGGCACTAATGTGTTGTTTTGGTAACAATGAATTGATTTATCAAAGCTTTACGCTCCTATTGAACCAGTATCTAATTCATTCATTATTTTTTGATCTTTTTGATTCCCGCCACAATCGCAATAGGCAAACTATTTTCAGGAGGAGGAATTGGACATGAATATTTAGGGTTGTAAGCGCAATAAGGATTATAAGCTTTATTGAAATCTATGGTTATATGGTCGCTCGTTGGAATTTCCAAGTCAATAAATCTACCCCCCGAATAAGTACTATCTCCATTTGTCAAGTCTGTAAATGGGAGGAATAGATAGTCCCTATACTCTTCGGTTTCCCTTAGTTTGTGGCTTTGGTAGATGTTTAATTTAAATTCCTGATTATTTAATTCAAATGTCGCAACACCATAAATTTCATAAGTGGGGAGTCTACTTGTAGTGGTTTTCATTAAGAAGGGAACTGCATCATCAACCCTTTCAAATTGGGCTTTAACTTTGAAACTTTCATCAATCGGAAAATATTCGTGGCCTTTGAATTTTTTAATATCCTTTTTTGTTAGGGGCGATTCTTCTGGGTTGGAATATTCTTCGTTCAGGTGGTTTTGAAAATCCAGGATTGAATCCTTGTAGGTCTGACCAGTTAGTTTGGAATTAAACATGAATAGCAGAATAATCGAAAATAGTAACTTCATCTTTTTTGGTTTGTTCCCCAATGTAAGATATATCGGCG
Organism: Flagellimonas yonaguniensis; assembly: GCF_029193885.1. Lineage (GTDB taxonomy): Bacteria > Bacteroidota > Bacteroidia > Flavobacteriales > Flavobacteriaceae > Flagellimonas > Flagellimonas yonaguniensis. The sequence goes on from NZ_JARFVB010000001.1 coordinate 385,483, forward strand.
AAAATTAAGGCAATAATTTATTCATCATCAAAGATCAGACTTAAAATTTGTGTGCGCACCAAAACATTATTTCCTCAAGGGTTTTCCTCAGAACCAAATGTAGTGAAGGATACTGCAAATCTTATATTTTGCCGTTGGATTTTAAGAAAGCCATGATTCAATCCAGACTCAATACGTTGCTTAAAACACTGGAAACCTTCTCTTCATCATAACCTGGCTGGTTATAGATTATTTCTCCTTTTTTGTCAATAATGACAATCGTTGGGCCAGCCTGTACATTTAAAGACGTAGCTAACGGACCTCCCATATACAAACTGGGATAAAGCATATTGGTTTTTGATTTATAGGCTTTCAGTAAATTGAGCGATGCTTCTCCTTCGATGAACTCGACACCGAATATATTCAGACCTTTATTCCCATACTTCGTATGAAGCATATTGATGGATGGAACGGCCTTGACACATGGACCACAATTCCTAAACCAAAACTCCAACAAGACAACTTGCCCCGTTATGTTAAAGGGCTTGATGGTATTGTTACTGCCAATTACGGGAAGTTCAAAATCTTGTCCAATAGGTTCTTGTTTGGAATTATTACCATCAACAGTTTCTTTTTCGGGGGTTTGGAAAAATTCTTCCAATGAGACCCGCTTGTAATCTGGAAGTTCATTCCCTTCCCAGAAATCCTCTGACTTAGTATAATCAAACCTATAATGATCAAACGTTCGAGTTAAATGACCTGTTGGCCCATTTTCTTTAGTCATTCGTTTGGGCAACAAATTGTCCGCGTAGAGGTGTAAAACATAGTTGCTGTCCTTATAACCCTCCTTCTGTGTTATTTTTCGCCTTTCCCAATCAAACCAACCTTCATGTATGGTTATTTTGAATTCAAAATCATTACTTGAAGACTTGTTATCAACTAATTTCACAGTAGTGGAATCGTTTGTCAACACCTCTGCCATAAAATTTCTTATGGGTACAAACGTTAACAAAAGTGGATTGTTGACAAGAGGTTTGTCATTGACCATAACAAGTTGTTTCTTTTTAGAGCTTAGCAGTTGCCTTTTACCATCATACAATAATTTATCCTCATCAGTTCCTAAATAATACCTTGGTGTTTTCAAAAGAGACCCTGACTTCAAATCAAAATAAATAAAATCCTTCTGTGTAAGGTAGGTAACATTGCTCTCTTCCGCTTCCTTGTACGAATCATAGGCAACACTCTGCAATTCCATCATTCGCTCAAAGCTTTTTTCCAAAATTTTGGTGTTCTGTTCGGGGCTTTGGGAAAAAGAAAAGTGATGGAATAGGATGTAAAGGAATACAATTTTTAATTTCATAAGGAACAAATTTTCCACTCCTTTTGGAGGGCGAATAGTTTTTAAAATCATCAAATAGCGGGGAAACTTGTAAGTGAATAGCACATAAGTTACTAAGAAGGATTTGATTAGGTATGGTTTTGGGAATTAATTAAGAACTAACAGTATTCCGAAAAGAGCCTGATTATTTTTGGCCCCCACTCTTTTAATAATTCACTAATTTGCTATAAAGGAGAATCCCATGCTCACGGCCGAACAAAAACTCAAGGAACGCATCAAGGAACTTACCTGCTTGTATGAGGTGACCTCGCTCATTGTCAACTGCGATTACGATGATATGGAAACTGCATTGCTCGGCATAGTGCAATGCTTGGAACGTGCCTGGCAGTTCGATGAGGAAACCTATGTGGAGCTGTCCACTCCAGATTACTTCATCAAAACCGAGGAGAAAGGAGACGCCTATGTGTTTTTGGAGTCGGTCATTACGGTGTTCAACAAACCACAGGGCGAGATAAAAATCGGATACCCTTCCCCAAAGTACCAGCTCAAGGATTTTTTGGAGGAGGAGCAGCTACTATTGGACAATGTTTGCCTTAAAGTGGGCAATCTGTTGGAGCGGAAGGAAATCAAAGAAAAGGAAGAGCACATACGCCGACAAGTGGAGCAATCCGATAGGCTCCGCATCTTGGGTGAAATCACAGCGGGTATCGCCCACGAACTGAACACACCGCTTGCCAACATTCTGGGCTTTACGGAATTGTTAAAGGAACACATCAGCGATGATCCACAAGCCCTCAAGGATTTGGATAAAATCATTGCCAATACCATATTTTCAAGGGAAGTGGTCAAAAAACTGATGTTCTTTGCCTGTGAGATGCCCGAAACACGAGAAGTCATCAATGTGGTTGAGGTAATTGAAGAAGCCATCAATATGTTGCGTACCACTTTGCGCCAAAATGATGTCTCTTGCGAATTTGAACACTCCGAAGAAACCATCGAGTTGCGCATCGATAAAATCCAGTTGACCCAAGTGGTCTTTAACCTGATTGTGAATGCCATTTATTTTGCACCGCCCAAAAGCACCATTTCGGTTTTTCTAACCATCGAAAATAACAATGTCATCCTAAAAATTGCTGACCATGGACCAGGAATCCCAGAGGAATCCGTATCCCATATTTTTGACCCGTTTTTTACCACCAAACCTGTCGGCGAAGGGTCGGGATTGGGTCTTAGTGTGGTGCACGGCATTGTACAGAGTCACCAAGGAAGTATTGAGGTAACCCCAAATACCCCAACAGGCACTATCTTTACATTGCAATTCCCTAAAAAGTAAGCGCTTTGTTGAAAAAGGAGAACATATTGCTCGTTGATGATGATGTCGATATTCTGGAGCTGCTGCAACGGCACCTAAAATCGATGGATTATCACACCTACAAGGCCGTTTCGGTAAAGGAGGCGCTTTACATCCTAAAAGATACGGAGATAGATTTGTTGGTAACCGACATTAATATGCCAGAGATTGACGGGCTGCAGTTGGTTAAATATGTTGCTGAACATTATCCGAACATGCCCAAACTGGTAGTGACGGGATTTCCGTCCGTGGAAGATGCGTCGAGTGTTATCAAACATGGAGCAACGGATTACCTGACCAAGCCTTTTACCAAAAGCGAACTGGAAGTGGCTGTAAAAAAGGCTTTCTCCAGTGAACAATCCAAGGAAACGGTTAAAACTCCGCCAATAAAACCCGTTGCCACCAATGGCGGCTATGCCGATATGATCGGAAGTTCCGAGGCATTCCTAAAAGTTACGGAAATTATAGATCGAGTAAAGGATAACCGGGCCACGGTCTTGGTAGGAGGGGAAAGCGGAACAGGGAAAGAACTGGTAGCACGGGCCATTCATTATTCGGGCAAATTTGCACGGGCGCCTTTTATAGCGGTAAACTGTGGGGCCATTCCCGAGAATTTGCTGGAGGCCGAACTTTTTGGATACGCCAAAGGTGCTTTTACGGGTGCCAATGAAAACCGCGATGGATTTTTCCAAGCGGCACACAAGGGCACCATTTTTTTGGATGAAATTGGAAATGCCACCCTACCCGTTCAAAATAGATTGTTGAGGGTGCTCCAAGAAAAAGAAGTAACCAAAATCGGCTCCCAAAAACCGGAAAAGTTGGATGTTCGGGTCATTGCTGCCACCAACAGTGATTTGGACGAACTGATTCAAAAGAAAACCTTTCGCGAAGACCTGTTCTACCGCCTTTCTGTCGTTACTGTGGAAGTACCACCGCTCAGGGAACGTACTTCGGATATTCCATTGTTGGTGGACAAGTTCATGCAGAAGTACGGTATTGAATACAAGGACCGCTATGTCCGTATCGCTGATGATGCCCTTGACGTATTGAAACGATATTCCTGGCCGGGCAATATCCGAGAGCTGGAAAATGTGGTACAGCGCGCTGTGATCATGTGTGATGGCAAAATCACTTTGGAACACCTTCCAGATGAGTTGAAATACAAAATCGACTTTCCCAAAAAAGGATATAAAACGCTTCAGGAAAAAGAAAAAGAGTACATCCAGGAAGTGCTCCTATCCACACAAGGCAACAAGACCAAAGCTGCCGAAATCTTGGGCATCAATCGAAAAACACTACGGGAAAAACTTAAATAACCACTGGGGTGTTTTGCCCCATCCGGGTAAAAATTACCCAAATCAACTTTTCTTTACTTTAAATAAAACTATTTTAAAATACTGATTATCAAATTATTATAATCATGTTTTGATAATTGTCCTATCAAATGGCATAGGCTTTGCCTTTTCATGGGCAAAATGCTGGGATGCTGAATTTTAGTGCCCCGTCCGTTAAGAACTGGAAATGAAATACGGAAGCCTGATCATGGAAAAAAAGGATTACCTCACACTGAAACGCATACTGAACTTCCATAGGTTCTATGAGGATTATGCCCATAAGGATGCCTTGGAACAGTTAGGCGAAAGAATCGACCAGGCCCTGGTAGAGGATGAGCAGGACATTCCCGACGATGTAGTTCGCCTAAACTCCAAAGTAATAGTGGAATTTGTGCAGGGAGCGATACAAACGTTTCAACTGGTTCCATCGACCCGGGGAAATCTTGAAAAGAACATGATCTCTGTAGTGAGTACCCTTGGGGCCAGCTTGGTTGGATTAGCTGTGGGCGACCACATCCAACTTGGATTTCCATCGGATGTTCAATCCTTCAAGATCGTCGGTGTGGAACAGTCACACCAATTATCGTCCAGTTTTGACCTATAGAAAAGCAAAAGAAAATTAATTGTAAACCCTAATATATATAGTCATGAGAATAATGATTTTAGCAATTCTGTTCGTGGTAGCCACCACAAATATCAACGCACAAAATATAAATCCACAAGATGTAAAAGTTGGGGACGTGCTGGAAATTGGTGATCCAGATGCACCCAAGTTCAAGCATATTGATTTTCCAAGAGCCAACTTCATCATAAAAAAAGGTGGAATTGCCGACTATAAAAGAGTAGTCGGCCGTAAGGTTGTGGTTACCGATGTCAAAGAGAAAAAAGACGGTACTGTTGAGGTCAAAATCAAAATGACAGACGGGAAAAGATTTTTTAACAGCCATCCTGTTGTTAAAGTGGATTTGAAGAATGCACTTGAGTCTGGCGAGTTGAGTGCACTGTAGTTGATTGATGATTTCCGCCCAGCCTCCAGCATTAGGTTTGCTCTAATAGAATGGTTAGCTAATGGCTGGGCGGATACTTTTCCATCACAAATCGAGGTGTAGTCCCCAATATCATTATATAAAAAACAGCAAATGCCAAAGAACATGTCCATAAAGCAGCGAATAAATGCAAGTTTCATTCTTGCAGCTGCTTTTTTATTGGTACTGGCCTCCAACCGATTGAACCAGCGAAATTTTTCCACAGTAGAGCAAAGTGTAAATTCAGTTTTTGAAGATCGCCTGGTGGTTCAGGAATATATTTATAGGCTCAACAATTTGTTTCATAAGAAGGAATTGGCCTTGGCCAAGAATGAGACAAATACAGGGACACTAACCCAATCTTCGGATATTGAGACCATTCTTTCAGATTTTGAAAAAACGGAATTAACGACCAAGGAGTCGAAATATCTGGCCGATTTGAAGAACAGCTACACAGAACTTCAATTCATGGGAGAAAACCTGTCCATCAACAAGGGGGCAGACAGTGCCGAGCTGAAGGATAAAATTTCATCAATGTTGGCTAGGATAAACAATGATCTTGACGAACTTTCCGAAGTTCAACTTTCCGAGGGCCGCCAATTGACCCAACGATCACAACGATCACTTGGAATGAACCAATTATTGTCCACTTTGGAAATTGTGTTTCTGATTATCATAGGAATACTTTTCCTTCTGATTGTTTTTCATCGCGAAGAGCCCAGTATGAAAATGGTGGGGGAAGATTCCTAAAACACTTCCAAGACGGAGTGCTCTTTCCCGTTGAAAACAAAGCACTCTGCTTTTCCCTTTCCCAGCAGCAATCTTGCAATCGGAGCATTGGCCGAAATGCAATAGACCACACTGTCATCTTTTTTGAAAGCACCAGCGGAGATGGCGATAAAATAATCCGCCATACTTGTTTTTACCAAAGAGCCCAAACGTATTTTGTCCGATGGTTTTTCAATATTGATTTTGTTGAGAATGCTTCGGGTGGCATCGAGTTCCTGTAATTGTTGGCCCAATTTCTCTTGTTCCAACTGAACCATGGCCCTTCCCGTTTCGTGCTTGTCACCTGCCGAACTCTTGGTTTCAGAGCCCAGGGATTCTTGGAGTTCATGGCTCTGTTTTTTGAGACGAGCTGTTCGTTCGTCCACTTGTTCCCAACAAAATTCCAAAAGCTCTTTTTTCATGATTTGATTAGGCAAAGGTAAGTCGGAAAACGGTTTCGGTATGTGGAACAGAGCGCACTTGGATGCTGCCACCATGAAGTTGCATCACACGCTTGGAAAGACTCAGACCAATGCCGGTCCCTTCGCTTTTGGTAGTGAAAAAAGGCACGAATATTTCGTCCATCACTTCTGGAGGAATACCCGGCCCATTATCTCGAATGTCTATGAATTTGGAACTGTTATCATCAATGCCCGCGACCATTAGCACCTTTCCACCTTCGGTGGACTCAACTGACTGCAGGGCGTTTTTGCCCAAGTTGATGAGCACTTGGGAAATTTGTTTTTCATCAATATAGAACTCCAAATCCTCTGGTTGGCAAATGGTGGAAAATTCGCTCTCCCCATCAATCAATCGGGCGGACATGAGCACATCGATTTTTTCCAATAGATCCTTACCTTTTACCAAGGATTTATTGGGTTCTGGCACGTGCAACAAACTTCGGTACGACTGTACAAAATCCATAAGGTCCCCTCCTTGCTCCTTAATGACCTCCAACCCTTTCAGGGTATTTTTGATTTGGCTCTCCTCCAATTCTTCCATCGGAGTTATTTTGTCCCCTTTGCGATAATATTTGATAATGGAATCGGAAATGGAGGCAATCGGGGTTATGGTGTTCATAATCTCGTGGGTCAGCACACGGATGAGGCGTACCCAGGATTCGGTTTCTTTTTCATCCAACTCTTTGTGAATATCCTGTACAACGACCAATTGTAATGACTGGCCGTCCAATGTCAAAGGGGTCGACTTCAGGGCCAATTGTGTTTGTTCACGCTCATTGGATAATTGGAAAAGCTTCCGTTGAAAAGGCTTAAAATTTTTAAAGACCTGATACAGGCTTTCATCTACCTGCTTCAATTGTTTGATGTGGTTCAGGGGCGTGTAATCCAGCAATTGTTCCAAAGTTGGGTTGGCGAAAAGGATGTGCCCTTTTTCATTGTAGGTCATGATGCCAATGCTGGCCTGTTTCAAAATTTCCTGATAATATTGTTCCCTGATCTGAAGCTGTAAATGCACCTCTTGAATCAGTCCGTTGACCCGATTGAGACTGCGATTAAGCTCCTTGAAAGATTCAATGGTGACCCCTTCGGGAAAACGAAGCGTGAAATCCTCGTTCTTTATGGCATCGAAAAAATAGGCGATTTTCCGGTTGGTGCGGTTGATATAAGTAATCAGTGAAACCACTTGTGCCACCAAAACAATAGCACAAAGCCCCAAAGTAAAATACCATTTGTAGGCAACGGAAAATGCCAATGCCACGGCGGTAAGGGTTAAAAAAATGACCCTGAGGATAAGTTGGATGTAAAAGTTTCTACTGGCCATGAATTACTTTTTTTTCAACTTGTTGTAAAGGGTTTGGCGGGATATGCCCAATTGTTCGGCGGCAGCACTGTAGTTCCCCTCATTTTGCTCCAAAGCCCTATTGATCATCTGTTGTTCCATTTCGTTAAGGGTCATGGGTTCGCTATCCAAGGATTGCATGGGCTTGGCGTGCAAAAGAAAGTCCGAAGGCTTTAACACATTGCCATCGGAAAGAATAACGGCCCGTTCCATGGTATGCTGTAACTCGCGAACATTCCCTGGCCACGGATACTCCATCAGTTTTTCCTGTGCCGTTTGATTGATGCGCAGGCCCGATTTATCGTATTTATGTGCAAACTTTTTCAAGAAAAAATCGGCAAGCACCAAAATATCCTCATTACGCTCACGCAGTGGAGGCACTTCTATATGTATGGTGTTGATGCGGTATAGCAAATCTTCACGGAACAAGCCATCCGAGACCATTTGCTCCAGATTGCAATTGGTGGCACAGATCAACCGAATGTCCACATCAATAGGTTTGTTGGAACCTACCCGAACCACTGATTTATTTTGGATGGAGGATAACAATTTCGCCTGCATCTGCAAAGAAAGGTTTCCTATTTCATCCAAAAACAAGCTGCCTTGGTGCGCGGCTTCAAATTTGCCCGCCCGATCCTCTTTGGCATCGGTAAATGAACCCTTGGTATGCCCAAAAAGTTCACTTTCGAAGAGGTTTTCGGCGATGGAGCCCATATCCACACCTATAAAAACCTCATTTTTTCGGTTGGAGAGTCGGTGCAGTTCGCGGGCTATCAATTCTTTACCCGTTCCATTTTCACCGGTGATAAGTACATTGACGTCCGTTTTGGCCACTTTGGCCACGAGATTCAAAACAGAGGTCAGCGCCTTGGATTGGCCGATGATATAGTTCCGACCCTCATTGATGACCTGCTTTAAGTTGCTCTCCTTTTTTTTGAGGTTGTGGATTTCCTGCTTGGACTTTCTCAGTTCGTAGGCCGATTTTACCGTGGTCATCAAACGCTCATTGTTCCAGGGTTTCAGTACAAAATCGGAAGCTCCCTGCTTGAGAGCCCTAACGGCCAAGTCCACCGCTCCGTAGGCTGTCATCATGATTACCGATGTGTTGGGAGACCTTTTTTTGATTTCGTTGAGCCAATACAAGCCTTCATTTCCTGTGTTTACCCCAGCGGAAAAGTTCATGTCCAACAGCACGATGTCGATATCCTCCAAATTCGGAAAAGAAGAAATCTGGTTCGGGTTGAAGATGGTTTGAACGCTTTTGTACTCAAATTGCAAAAGAATTTCCAAAGCGCTCAATACGCTCTTGTTATCGTCAACCACTAAAATTTTGGCATCGACCATAAAGCTTTGTATTGAAATTGATGGTCAAAACTAGTAATTGCTCCGACATGTTTTGTTTAACTGTAAAATATTTGGACATTTTTTGTACAAAAATTTTACACCAAATAAAGAAATGTTATAATTTTAAATGTATAACAAGCTGATAATCAGCAAAAAACAATTTTGGCACAAGAATAGAAAGTAGTTTGGCACAGGATAAAACTATGAATCTAAAAATATACATAACAAGCTTACTATTATTGAGTTCCTTCATCGGGATTTCCCAAGAGGTTTGGACGCTGGAAGAATGTGTGGATTACGCCATTGAGCACAACCTTCAGGTAAAGAACACTTCATATAACAATGAATCCAGCAGGGAATCTTACAGACAATCCATTCGAGATTTACTACCATCCGTCAGCGGGTCCACCGACTATACGATTAGATACGGGAGGTCTGCTGATCCTCAGACCAACGATTATGTGAACACGGAATTCTTTAGCAATAACTATTCACTCAATGCCAGTTTGGATTTGTTCCGGGGCTTTCAAAAATTGAATACAATCAGAGCCTCCAAATTTATCTACAAGGCCACCCAAGAAGATATTTTACAGGAAAAGTTTTTGTTGGCTTTTAGGGTAATGAGTGCCTTTTACGACATCAAATTTTACGAAGGATTGGTGGCCAATACCTTGGAACAACTGGAAATTTCACAAGCCAACTACGATTTGGTCGAAAAACAAGTCGAGCTTGGGTTAATGGCGGGGTCAGACTTGTACGAAGCGGAATCCAATCTTTTGGGTGATAAGTTCCTATTGACCCAAAACCGAAACCAATTGGCCAATGCCAAGCTGGTACTTCTGCAAGAAATGAATTTAACCGAAGCATCGGATATCAATATTCAGGAAACTTTGGAGGAAACTTCCATGAATGAAGATGTTACTTTGGATTCCTTGTATCAAAAAGCAAGAGGATTTGTGCCACTTGTCAAATCACAAGAGTACAGGGTAAATGCAGCAAAAAAACAATTACAGGCCACTAGGGGAGACTTGTTCCCATCCTTGTCCCTGTTTGCAGGTTACGGAACCAGCTATTTTGAGACCAATGTGGATGAAAACGGCAATGTTATACCTTTTAAGACGCAATTCAACGACAACCAGTCCAAATTTGTGGGCGCACAATTGAACATTCCAATAAGTAGCGGATGGTCCAACCACTCTAGGGTAAAGCAACAGAAAATCGCATACATGCAGGCCAAGAACAACCTGGAGATTCAGGAGCAGGAGTTATTTCAGTTGTTGCAGCAATTGGTTCAGGACAATCAGGCCCTCATAGCAGAATACGAACAGAGTGCAAAACAAGTGGAATCACAACAATTGGCCTTTACAATCGCACAAAAACGTTATGAAAAAGGATTGATAAATGCGTTGGAACTCTTTCAGGCCAAGAACCTCTATGGGGTGGCACAGAACCAAAATTTGCAGGTAGGTCTTAGGTTGAAAGTCAACCAAAGCACTATGGATTTTTACAGCGGACTGCCCATTTTTAATATCAACTAAAACATACCATGGATATACAATTAGAAAAAAAGAAAGGACTTAAACTCAAACATTACGGCTATATCGCCTTGGGCATATTGCTCTTGTTTGTGGGCTATAAATTAATTTTTGCCAGTTCCATGTCAACCTTTAGAACGGAAAAGGAACGTTTGTCCATTTCCTCGGTAACCGATGGCAAGTTTGATGACTACATTACCATAAATGGTAACGTTGCGCCGATTGCCACTATTTATATGGATGCCTACGAAGGTGGTCGGGTTTCCGAAAAGTTGATAGAGGAAGGTTCCATGGTAAAAAAAGGGGACATTATCCTGAAGTTGGAAAACATGGCCCTCTATGAGCAGATTTTGGCCAGCGAAAGTAACTTGGCGCTTAAGCAGAACGACCTGCGTTCCACCAAGCTCACTTTTGACTCCAGACAGGTGGAAGGAAGAAAATCCTTGGCCACTGCACAATACGATGTGCAACGCTTGAAGCGTGCTTACGAGCAGAACCAAGAGCTTTACGAAGAAGAGTTGGTCTCCAAGGAAACCTATTTGAAGTCCAAGGAAGATTACGAATTGGCGCAAAAACAATACGAAATCGTAAAACTGCAAACAGAACAGGATGATCAATTGCGTGAAACCTCCCTAAAAGGATTGGACACCGACTTGGAACGAATGCAAAAAACATTGTCCATGGTCTATGAACGACTGGATCATTTAAATGTTAGGGCTCCAGCAGATGGCCAATTAGGGTTTTTGGATGCAGAAATCGGTCAGAATATTTCACAAGGACAACGTATAGGACAGATCAACGTGCTTACGGATTTCAAAATTGAAGCCGACATTGACGAACATTACATCGATAGGGTAAAGAGAGACCTCTCCGCTACTTTGGAACGAAATGGCAAAGAGTACAAATTGCGTCTGCGCAAGGTATACCCCGAGGTAAGGAACGGTAGGTTCCGTGTGGATCTGGTTTTTGTGGATGAAAAACCTGAGACCATCCGAGCGGGACAGAGCTACAACATACGGTTGCAATTGGGCGAATCTAACGATGCCCTATTGTTGCCCAAAGGCGGCTTCTTCCAGAGCACTGGCGGACAATGGGTGTTTGTGGTAAGCTCTGATGGCAACGAAGCTATCAAGCGCAATGTGCGATTGGGAAAACAAAATTCAAGATACTATGAGGTCCTTGAAGGGCTTCAGCCAGGAGAACAGGTCATTACCAGTAACTACGACAGTTTTGGTGATGCGGAACGGATTGTATTAAAATAGTCCGGGGAAATGTAACATCAATCAAAAAAGAATAGTCTTTACATAAAAACAACCATCAAAAATGATACAGATAACAGATCTAAAAAAGAGTTTCCGAACAGAAGAGGTCGAGACCTTGGCTTTGAACGGGGTAAATTTAAAAGTGGAAGAAGGCGAGTTTGTTGCCATCATGGGGCCATCCGGATGTGGAAAATCCACTTTGCTGAACATCATCGGAATGCTGGACAACCCCACCGAAGGCAGCTACAATTTTGCAGGGCACGAAGTGGGTGGACTAAAGGAAAGCCAGAGAACCCAGCTGCGGAAAGGGAACCTTGGTTTTGTGTTCCAAAGTTTTAACCTGATCGATGAACTCACGGTTTTTGAAAATGTGGAACTCCCTTTGATCTATCTTAAAATGAACAAGGCCGAGCGCAGGGAAAAGGTGCAAAAAGTGCTGGAGCGCATGAAGATTGCACACCGGGAAAAACACTTTCCACAGCAACTGTCTGGTGGTCAGCAGCAGCGGGTAGCCATTGCACGGGCCGTAGTGACCAACCCAAAATTGATTTTGGCAGATGAGCCGACGGGTAACCTGGATTCCAAAAACGGTATCGAGGTAATGAACCTGTTGACCGAACTCAATCAGGAGGGTACCACCATTGTAATGGTAACACACTCCGACAGGGATTCACATTATGCCCACAGGGTCATCAACCTGTTCGACGGTCAAATTGTGACCGAAAGCCAAAACAAGCCCATGGGAGCCATGGTTTAAGAGTTTATTCATCAATCAAAAATTCCAATATGTTCAAGAACAACCTAAAAGTCGCGTGGAGAAACCTGAAATCGAACAAATTGTTTTCAGGAATCAACATTATTGGACTTTCCATGGGGCTGACCATTGTCATGCTCCTTTTCCTGTTTATTTCACAAGAGAGGAGTTTTGACACCATGTTCCCCAAAAAAGATCGCATCCAACGGGTTTTGCTGAAAACCGATGGTGATTTCGGTTTTGAAACCTGGGCCACGGTACCTCCGGTAACCGCCTTGGCCATGAAGGAAGAGGTGACCAATGTGGAAAGTGCGGCAAGGTTGTTAAAACACAATTTTGGAAGACCCGCATCCTTGCGCATAAACAACCAAAACTTCACCGAAGACTTTTTTTATTGGGTGGACAAGGAGTTGTTGACCATTTTCGATATTGAACTGATAAAGGGGGATGCGACCACAGCTTTGGATAGGCCAGGTACGGTCATTCTTTCTGAAATGGCTGCAAAGACCTATTTCAACCGGGAAAATCCGATCGGCCAAACTATTCTGGTTGATAACAATCGTGAACTTGAGGTAACCGGGGTATACAAGGATTTTCCGGAAAACAGCACGCTTGATGCCGACATCATGGCTTCCAGCAATGGATACTGGTTCTACGACCGAAAATCTTGGAGCAATGCCAGTTTTGAAACCTATTGCCTCTTGAAGGACAACGTTTCGGTGGATGCCACCCAAACACAGATAGACCAAATGTTGGAGGCGAATGTTACAAAAGAAAGTAGATGGTATTCCTTCGGTTTACAGCCATTGGGCAAAGTGCACCTGTATTCTGCCTCTTACGGAAATTCGTATTCGTCCCGCATTGGCGATATCAATGAAGTGCGCAACCTGACCTATTTGGCCATTTTGATTCTTTTGATTGCATGTATCAACTATATGAACCTTACCACGGCACGTTCCCAGAAGCGTTCCAAGGAGGTGGGCATCAGCAAAACCTTGGGAGCCTCTTCAGAGTCTTTAGTGGGTCGGTTTTATGTGGAAACCGGATTGATCACGGCCATTTCCATTGTTTTGGGAGTCGCATTGACGATGTTGTTACTGCCCAGCTTTAATGGTTTAACCGATCAACATCTGACCATGGAGCTGTTGCTCAACCCAACCTTTGTGTTGGCTGCATTGGGGGTTTGGCTTGTAACTACTTTGTTTTCTGGATTGTACCCTTCCATGTATCTGTCCAGATTTCTGCCCAAAGAAATCCTATCCCCTTCTTTAAAGCAGGGAAAAGGCAATGTCATGATCCGAAAAGGTTTAGTGGTAATGCAGTTTGCCGCCTCTACCGCATTGATCGTAGGCGTGATGATTATCTACCAGCAAACCCAATACATTCAAAACAAAAACCTTGGTTTTGTCGCCGATAACGTGATGGCCATTTCCATTGGTGGATTGCGAGGCAATGAAAATCGCAACGCTTTGGAGCAAGAATTCAAAAACCTCTCAGAAGTTACCGCAGTATCCATGGCCCAAGGATATCCCGGTATGGATGTAAGTGGACGGACCATTCGAAAAAATGACACGGAAGAAAATGGTCTGAACATTCAAACCAATGTGACCGATGCAGGTGTTGTGGACGCCCTTAAGCTACATCTATTGGCGGGCAGTAGCTTGCCCAAGTTCAAAAGTGAAAAGGATACATTGGTGGAAGTTGTGTTGAACAAAAAGGCCATCGATTATTTAGGGCTTTCCCCAGAACAAGCGATTGGAAAAGAAGTTTATATGGATTTTCCCTGTACAATAGTAGGGGTGGTAGACGATTTCAATTACGAATCCTTGCACCAACCTATTGGAGCCTATGCATTCCATAACAGCCCTAGTGAGGGCAAGTCCTTCATGCTGGTCCGTTTCAAGTCTGGGAATTTGGCCAATACGGTTGCCGACCTGAAAAGTACCTTCACCAGAATTGTTCCCAATCTAGATTTCAACTATTCTTTTTTAGATCAAAATATTGCAAGAATGTACGCTCGGGAAAAGCGGGCGGGACAAATCAGCATTGTGTTCTGTATACTGGCCATTTTTGTAGCAGCACTGGGTCTTTTTGGTTTGGCAGCCTATACAGCAGAACAACGTAGAAAGGAAATAGGTATCCGGAAAGTGCTTGGGGCATCTGTTGCCAAAATCAGCCAAATGCTTTCCATGGATTTTGCCAAGTTGGTGCTTATTGCTTTGCTCTTAGGATTCCCATTGGCCTACTTATCCATGGAAAATTGGCTCGAAGGATTTGCTTATAGAATCGAGATCCAATGGTGGGTATTCGCTTTGGCCGGATGCATTGCTTTGGGCATAGCGCTTATAACGGTCAGTTTTCAATCTATCAGGGCAGCATTGGCCAACCCGACAAAAAGCCTGAGAACAGAATAAATCAATCAAAAAACCATCAATCATGTTTAAGAATTATCTAAAAATTGCCTGGCGGAACCTCTGGAAAAATAAGAGCTACAGCTTGCTAAATATTTTCGGACTGACTATTGGGGTTACATGTGCCGCCATGATCTTGCTTTGGGTAGAGGATGAGGTAGGGTACGATAAAAATTTTGCCAAACAGGATGTGGTGTATTATGTACCTACCAATCAGCAGTACGATGGCGAGTGGAGAACCTTTTTTGAGGCCACTCCTGGTCCGTTGGCAGAGGTTTTGAAAGCAGAAGTTCCCGGTATTGTAGGTGCAGCTAGAACAAAAGGCGCAGATCTTTTATTTAGGGCCAATGAAATATCGATCAATAAGAACGGAAGATTTGCAGACCCTGATTTTTTGAGCATGTTCAGCTTAACGTTTCTAGAAGGAGACCTGGAAACCGCTTTCAATGAGGTGGATGCCATCATCATTTCACAAGAAACTGCAAAGCAATTATTTGGGGAAAATTCTTCTGCCATTGGTAAAGTGGTTAGAATAAATAATGAAACCAATTATACGATTTCGGGGGTATACGAAGATCTACCGAATAACGTAACCTATAGTTTTGATTGGGTAGCTCCGTTTGAACGATTCGCAAAAGGGAAGGATTGGATGAAGGAATATGGAGCTAATTTTTCTGACACTTTTGTGGAACTATCTCCTGAAGCGAGTTTCGATGTTGTCAATCAGAAAGTGAAGCAAATACTTCCCGAAAAGACGGAAGACGATGAAACCGTTGCTTTTTTGTTCTCAATGAAAGATTGGCATTTAAGGTCCACTTTTGAGGGAGGAAAAAATGTAGGAGGCCAAATTACCTACGTTCGGCTGTTCAGCCTTATCGCGATCATCATTTTGTTGATCGCCTGTATCAACTTCATGAACTTGGCGACTGCCCGTAGCGAAAAACGGGCCAATGAGGTTGGAGTGCGAAAAGTATTGGGGTCTGGTAGAAAGGGATTGATTTCCCAATTTATGGCAGAAGCCGTAATAACCGCTACCATCTCCACTTTAGTGAGCGTATTGCTTTTAAAATTACTGGTGCCGCAATTCAATATGTTGATCGACAAGCAATTGGAGCTACGTGTTTTAGACCCCGTTCATTTACTTGCCCTAGTAGGCATTACGTTGGTCTGTGGTATCGTTGCCGGGTGGTATCCCGCCTTCTATTTGTCCTCTTTTAGGCCAGTGGAGGTGCTAAAAGGGGTACGAATGACAAAAGGAAGTGCAATGTTTATTAGAAAAGGATTGGTAGCCGCCCAATTTGTGGTTTCCATTGTATTTATCATCAGTACCATTATCGTTTACCAACAGATACAGCATGTAAAAGCACGCGATTTAGGTTATGATAAGGAAAACCTGGTCAAAATACCAGTGACTGGGGATATGATCAAAAATTTCATTCCCATTGAAGAGGATATGAAGGCATCGGGAAAGATAGAAAGCATCGGACTTAATAATTCCGACATCCTTTCCGGAGGAAACAATACATCGGGGTTAGAATGGCAAGGGGGAGTAGATACCGAAAATGTTTTGGTCTCGGTCAGAAATATTACATCCGATTTTTTCAATACCGCAGGAATGGAAATTATTGAAGGAAGGGGTTTTAGTAAAAATCCCGCCCAAGATAGTACCAACATCATCGTAACCGAATCTTTTGCAAAATTGATGGGAAGCGGCAGTGCCATTGGCAAAACGGTGGAAGAGGACTATCCCGTAATCGGGGTGGTAAAAGATTATTTATATGACGATATGTATGGATCCAGTGACCCTGTCATTTTTTTTAACGACCCAAGCGAAGCCCGTTTTATGTATGTGAAGGCCAAATCGGGTATCGCAACGGCAACGGCATTGGCCGCTATGGAGGCATCGCTGAAAAAGTTCAATCCTGCGTTTCCTTTTGAATATGAATTTGTGGACGATGCGTATGATACCAAGTTTAAGAGCGAGAAACTAATAGGAAGCCTTTCCCAGATTTTTGCAGTGCTCGCCATACTCATTTCCTGCTTGGGATTGTTCGGGCTGTCGGCCTTTACCGCAGACCAACGAAGAAAGGAAATAGGTGTCCGTAAGGTATTGGGATCTAGTATTACCGGAATTGTTGGCCTGCTGTCCAAAGATTTTATGCGATTGGTCCTTATGGCCATTGTCATTGCCATTCCAATCGCGTGGTTCTTTATGCAGAATTGGCTGGAGGGCTATGCCTATCGAATTTCCATAAATGCCTGGGCCTTTGTGATAGCAGGGGGCATTGCCATAGTCATAGCCATGTTGACCATTAGTTTTCAGGCAATTAATGCAGCTAGTGTAAATCCGGTAAAAAGTTTACGTTCAGAATAAATCAATCAAAAAACCATCAATCATGTTTAAGAATTATCTAAAAATTGCTTGGCGGAACCTTACCAAGAACAAGGGGTATACTATTATCAATGTGGGCGGTCTTGCACTAGGGATGGCCGTAACCTTGATTATCGGCCTATGGATTAAAGACGAGCTTTCCCATAACAGTTATTTCTCCCAAAAAGACCAAATAGCACAAATCTACCAGTCCCAGACTTTCAATGGAGAAACAGGAACAGGGCCGGCCATACCCCGCCCCCTTGAAATGGCGTTTAGGGAGGGGTATATGGATAATTTCAAGCATTTGGTCATGTCGTCCTGGACTACGCCCCAGTATCTTAAATACAAAGAAACCAGCATTTCACGGGAAGGAAATTTTATGCAGCGAGGGGCTCCAGATATGTTTGACCTCAATATTTTGAAAGGAGAAAAGGATGGCATTCGGGAAATCAATTCCATTATGTTGTCTGAATCCACTGCCAATGCTTTGTTTGGAAATGAAGATCCCATTGGCAAAACCATAGAGGTCAACAGTCAATATAACATGATGGTAACTGCTGTCTTTGAAGACCTCCCTTTCAATACCTCTTTTAGCGATACTGATTATTTGATGCCTTGGGACAAGTATGTTTCCGTGAATGAATGGATTAAAAATGCGGAAGACCAATGGGGAAACAATTCGTTTCAAATGTTTGTCCAAATTGCGGACAATACCACGATGGAAGGTGTTACGGACAAGATCAAGGAAGTAAAGAAAGAGCTCAACGAAGAAACGGTGGAATTCAACCCCCAGCTTTTCCTTTTGCCCATGGAAGACTGGCATTTGCGTTCTCGATTCGAGAATGGCAAGCAAGTAGGGGGAAGAATCAAATATGTTTGGCTTTTTGGGATAATCGGAGCATTTGTACTGTTGTTGGCGTGTATCAACTTCATGAACTTGAGTACAGCACGCTCGGAAAAAAGGGCAAAGGAAGTTGGTATCAGAAAATCCATTGGATCTCAGCGAAGCCAATTGATCAATCAATTTTTAGGGGAATCTTTTGTCGTGGTTTTGTTGGCCTTTGTGATTGCAATATTTATTGTGGTTTTGTCTCTGAACGGATTCAATGAATTGGCCAGAAAAGAGATGGAATTTCCGTGGTTGTCCCTTGGATTTTGGGGTGCATCCTTGGTTTTTATATTGATTACGGCCCTATTGGCAGGCAGTTATCCTGCACTTTATCTGTCCTCGTTTAGGCCGGTCGATGTATTGAAAGGCACCTTTAAAGCCGGAAAGCACTCTGGATTGCCCCGTAAGATTTTGGTAGTGGTTCAGTTTACCGTTTCCGTGGCCTTTATCATAGGTACTGTAATCGTGATGCAGCAAATCAACCATGCAAAAAGCAGACCTATAGGTTATGATAAGGAAGGTTTGGTGCAAGTGCCCACCATGAGCAAGGATTTTACGGGAAAATTTGAGTTGATGCGGGAAGAATTCATCAATTCCGGAGCTATTACTGAAATGTCCACTTCCAGTGCGCCTACTACCCGAATTTGGTCGAACCGAAGCGGGTTTGACTGGGAGGGCAAGCCCGAAGGATTCCAAGAAGATCTCGCTTGGACCGAAGTGTCGCCAGAATATGCCCAAAGCCTCAATTTGAAAATTGTCACCGGAAGAGACTTTTCGCGGGAATTCGCCTCTGAATCCACAGCAGTGCTCTTAAATGAAACCGCAGTAAAATACATGGGCCTCAAAGACCCTGTGGGCAAGTTCATAACGGACACCGATACGGAAGACCCCTTTGAACCGATGAAGATCATTGGCGTGGTACAGGATATGATTGCTCAATCCCCCTACGAACCTGTTAAACAAGGGATGTATGTGTTTGATAAGAACAGTAATGGATCTTACTACAACATGAGATTGAACCCAAACCAAAGTGCCAGCCAAAATATAGCGATAATCGAAAGGGTTTTTAAGGAGCATTTCCCCAATATCCCATTCCAGTACGATTTTGTGGATGAAGAATACGGTAAAAAGTTTGCCTCCGAGGTTCGTATTGGCAGACTATCGGGAATTTTCACGGTTCTTGCCATTTTGATCAGTTGTCTGGGCCTTTTTGGACTTACTTCTTTCGTGGCCGAGCAGAGAACCAAGGAAATAGGGGTGCGAAAAGTGTTGGGTGCTTCGGTGTTCAATGTTTGGAACATGCTCTCCAAGGACTTCTTAAAACTGGTGGTTATTTCCTGTTTTATAGCGGTGCCCATCGCCTATTATGTGATGAACGGTTGGTTACAGGAGTACCCGTACCGTGTGATTTTGAAATGGTGGATTTTTGCCCTGGCCATGATGGGAGCCTTGGCCGTTACCATTTTGACAGTGAGTTTTCAGGCAATCAGGGCAGCAAAATCCAACCCTGCCCGTAGTTTGAGAACGGAATAGATCAAACAGAAAAACGAAAACCATGTTTAAGAACAACATCAAAATAGCCTGGAGAAGCCTTAAAAAACAGCCATTCTTCACATTTCTCAACATCTTTGGATTAGCTATCGGAATGGCTGGAGGGCTTTTGCTGGGGCTTTATATTTATGACGACCTGAGCCACGACAAAATGTTTACCGATGCCGATCGTATCTACCGAATCAATTCGGATATGAAATTCGGGGGGGCTGCACAAAGATCGGCAGAAGTATCGGCACCTATGGCCCAAGCCATGGTTACCGACATACCAGAAGTGGAAATGGCCACAAGGTTCAGGAGCATAGGGAGTGTTTTCATTCGGCCACAAGATGTGATGGACAATGTAAGGGAACCCCATATATCCTATGCCGACTCCACTTTTTTCAAGATGTTCGGCATTGAGTTGTTGTATGGTGATGAACGTACGGCATTGGTGGAACCCAACACCTTGGTAATGACGAGAACGGCTGCTGAAAAACATTTTCCCGTAGATGAAGCCGTGGGGCAAACCCTAGTTATCAACGACCAAGAGGTGTTTACCGTTACGGGAGTAATGGAGGACCTTCCCAAAAACTCAATTTTTAAGGACAGGCCCCTTTTCCTTTCCATGTCAGGGTATGAAGATGCACAGCTTGCCGAATGGGGAAACCATAATTACTTCACATTTGTGAAGTTGGTTCCAGGCACTTCAGGCTCGGATATTCAAGCTGAAATGCAATCCATGGTAGGGAAATATCTCATTCCGTATGCGCAAAGATTCTTTCCAGGCATTACCGAACAACAATTTTTGGATTCGGGGAATTATGTGAACTATTCCACCATTCCGTTGACCGATATTCATTTACATTCAAAAAGAAGTCCGGAATTCAGTGTAGTGAGCGACATTAAAAACGTATACATTCTTGGGGCGATAGCCATTATTCTGTTGGTGTTGGCCAGTGTGAACTTTATGAACCTGTCCACGGCCCACTCCCTGAAACGATCAAAGGAAGTCGGGATTCGAAAAACGTTGGGCTCCCAGCGTAGTGGATTGATCGGACAGTTTTTGACGGAATCTGGCTTGATTGCCATGGGGTCTTTGGTTTTTGCATTGATCATAGCATCGATCGCCATGCCCTTTTACAACGATTTGGCGGGCAAGGAACTCTCCATACCCTATTCAAACCCCTTCTTTTGGTTGATTTTGTTGGTTGCTGCCTTGATTCTAGGTTTGTTTTCTGGAAGCTACCCAGCGTTTTTTATGTCACGTTTTGTGGCGGCAAAAGTGTTGAAGGGACAAGGAGACAATGCCATCGGTGGTGGTAGGGTTAGAAATGCCTTGGTCATATTTCAATTCAGTATATCGGTGTTTTTGATCATGGGTACGTTGACCGTATTTCAGCAACTTCGCTTTATTCAAGGCAAGGACCTTGGATATGGGAAAAACCAAGTGTTGATCATTGGCGGGGTAAATTCACTTGAAGGAAAAAGGCAATCGTTCAAAGATGCTGTGGTTCGAATAAGTCAAGTGAACAACGCAACGTTAAGTAGCTATTTACCTACGCCATCATCACGAAGCAGCGGAACGTATTTGCTGGCAGAAGATCGTAGCCAAGAAAAATCCATCAATATGCAGCAATGGGCGGTGGACGAAGATTACCTATCCACAATTGATCTAACCTTGATTTCAGGAAGGGCTTTTGACTTGGATAGGTTCGCTACGGATTCATCGGCCGTAATCATAAACGAAAAGGCCGTGGCCATTTTGGGAAAAACCCCAGAAAGTGTGATCGGGACCCAATTTGTGGGCCATTTGGATGATGGGGGAAACTTATCCACTGTAATCGGTGTGGTAAAAAACTTCCATTACGAAACACTCAGGGATGAGGTTGGGGCATTGGCCCTTTTCCACGGAGGGGAATATGCAAGTAATTTGGCCATTAAACTAAATGGGGGAAATGTTGCGCAAACCGTGGCAGAAATAGAGAGCATTTGGAGAGAGATGGCGCCCACACAGCCTTTTGACCATTATTTCATGGATGACTCCTTCAACACAAGCTATGAGGCCGAACAGCGTTTGGGGCAGATTTTTATGATTTTTACCCTGTTGTCCATCATAATTGCTTGTTTGGGACTGTTGGGCCTTGCCACATTCAACGCACAGAAGCGTGTCAAGGAAATAGGCGTTCGCAAGGTACTGGGTGCTGGTGTTGGGCAAATAGTCTACCGATTGTCCGTTGATTTTTTAAAGCTTGTGGGACTTGCAGTGATCATTGCATTGCCATTGGGTTGGTATGCGATGGATAGATGGTTGCAGGATTTCTCCTATCGAATCGACATTCCTTGGTGGATTTTCGCATTATCGGCATTGTTGGCGGTGGGAGTTGCTCTCTTGACGGTAAGTTATCAAAGTATAAAAGCGGCCATTGTAAATCCGGTCAAAAGCCTACGAACGGAATAGATCAACCCAATCAAAAAAACGAACCATGTTGTTGAACAACCTTAAAATAGCTTGGAGAAGCATTCTGAAGAACAAACTTTTTTCCTTGATCAATGTCATTGGGCTTTCCATTGGTCTCTGTTCGGCCTTGGTCATTGGGGCCATAATTTATTTTGATTTTTCCTTTGACACCTTTCACAAGGATAAGGATAGAATCTATAGGGTAACCTCGCTTTTTAAGTCAGATGGGGATGAATTTCCCAACAGGGGGGTGGCCGTTCCATTGATGCGCACTTTCAGGGAAGGCATTCCAGGAGTGGAGCTCACGGCACCTTTTATGAACACCAGTTTTTCCAAGATAGAGAACAAAAAGCAGGACTTACTTTTTAAAGATGGAAGCGATGCTATTTTAGCTGATGATGCTTACTTTCAATTGTTTGATTACGAGTGGTTGGCCGGGGACAAGCAAACCGCGCTATCCGAACCGGCACAGGTAGTGCTGTCCCAGAAGAACGCCGAAAAGTATTTCCCTCACAAAAACTTGACGGATATCGTTGGGAGCACATTGCTCTACAACGATTCCATAAATGTAAAGGTAACCGGTGTTGTAGCTGATTTTGAAAAAAACACTGACCTCAAGTTCAATGAGTTCATGTCCCTTTCCTCGGCCAAAATGTTTGATGAGAAAGACATTGCCACCTACGACCAATGGAATAGCACAAGTTCTGGAGATCAGTTGTTTTTAAGGGTCAAGGATGAGTCAAGTGTCGCTGGAATCCAATCTCGGTTGGATGCCTTGGCCAAGGAGCATAAAAACCCGGCTCCTTGGGCCGCCAATAGCGAAAGATTATTCCAACTCCAAGCACTATCGGACATACATTTTGGAGGCGAACACGGGGATTATCCTTTTAACAACTCGGATCATGTGGCCAGCAAGAAGGTTTTGAAGAGTCTTGCTTTTGTTGCATTGTTCCTCTTATTGCTCGGTTGTGCCAACTTTATCAATTTGAATTCCGCACAAGCATTGACAAGAGCCAAGGAGATAGGAATTCGCAAAACCTTGGGAAGTTCTAAAAAGCAAGTGGTGCGGCAATTTTTGGGAGAAACCATCATTTTAACCACAATAGCCACTATGTTGTCGCTTCTAATGGCACCATTTTTACTGCGCCAGTTTGCAGATTTCCTGCCACAGGGAATAGACTTGTCTGTTCTGTACAGCACCGAAGGAATCATCGGGATTTTGATTTTAGTGGTTTTGGTAAGTCTGTTGTCCGGATTCTATCCAGCTTTTGTGTTGTCCAAATTCAGGCCGGCCACCGTTTTAAAAGGGCAATTCACCAAAGGGGACAAAGGTGTGCGACTTCGCAAAACCTTAACCGTGTTTCAGTTTGTTGTGGCTCAGGTTTTTGTGATAGCAACTCTGTTGGTGGCCAAACAACTGCATTTTGTGATGAATTCCGATATGGGCATAAATACCGAGACCGTGGCCTATGTTAGGACTCCTTGGAGAGATGCATCGAAAGTAAAGAAAGAAAGATTGTTCTCTCAAATAAAGAACATTGAAGGTCTTTCCAATGTGAGCAAGGGAGGTAGCCCGCCTGCATCCAATAGTATGTCCTCAACGATGCTAAGTTATTTTAAGGATGGCAACGAAACACATCAAGAAACCGAAATATTGATGGGGGACACCACTTATCTTAAAACATACGGAATTCCTTTACTTGCAGGCAGGGAACGAATGAATGATAGCATTGATGAGTACGTTGTCAATGAAACTTTCGCTAGGGCCATTGGTTTCCAAGACCCAAAAGAGGTGGTGGGAACCGTTGTTAAACTAGACACGCTTCAAATTCCCATTGTGGGGTTGATGCGGGATTTTAACCAAAGATCTTTGCGTTCAGATATAAAGCCATTGGTCATAAAAGGACATTATAATGGTAGGAGCTTTAGCAATATCCATTTTGACTTGGGCAAGAATCCCGAACAATGGGCAAAGTCCATTGATGCGGTGGAACAAGCTTTGGCCTTGGTTTATCCTGATGATGAATTGGAAGTCCAGTTTATGGATGAAATGGTGGAAGGCTTTTACCAAAGGGAAAAAAGTACCGTACAGCTTTTAAAGTGGGCCACGGGTTTAGCCATCCTGATCAGTTGTATGGGCCTCATGGGCTTGG
The DNA here is from genome assembly GCF_029193885.1 of Flagellimonas yonaguniensis. GTDB lineage: Bacteria > Bacteroidota > Bacteroidia > Flavobacteriales > Flavobacteriaceae > Flagellimonas > Flagellimonas yonaguniensis. Next base: position 409,792 of record NZ_JARFVB010000001.1, read on the forward strand.
TGGTCTATACTACCGAGCGTAGGGTCAAGGAGATAGGAGTCCGTAAAGTACTGGGTGCCAATCTCACACAATTGAACCTTTTACTATGTAAGGAGTTTTTGATCTTGGTGGGGATAGCCTTTGCCATAGCCGTGCCCATTTCATGGTACCTGATTCAAGAATGGATGCAGGAATTTGCCTATAAAACATCACTGAGTTGGTGGGTATTCATGGCGAGCGGAACAGGAATGGTACTGGTTGCTTTGGCCGTAATAGGGGCCAGAACCTACAAAACAGCCAATATAAATCCAGTCGAAAGCCTAAGGAATGAATAAACATTGAGTCATGATGAACTTTTTAAAATTGGCATTTCGAAGATTGTTCCGAAAAGGGGAACATGCCCTTACCAGAATCGTATCCTTGACGGCCGGATTGGCTTTTGGAATATTGCTTCTGTCCGAGGTACTGTACTATTTTAGTTACGATAGTTTTTATCCAAATGCGGACAGGATATATTTAGTTCATGAAAACTTCAATATGGATAAATCCTCCAACGAACTGGAGAGTTATCCGAGGGTCAGTGGTGCCATTGCTCCGGGACTTAAAGCAGAGGTGCCTGGCATTGAGGCAGCCACCCGTCTCAACCCCTTGGGAGACCATATGATCTATACCGATGATTTCAACAGCTACGATGCCAAGGTATCATTGGCTGATGAGCATTTATTCGATGTGCTCCCAGTTCCCATGATAAGCGGAAACCCTGAAGAAATTTTAAAAAGCCCAATGACCTGTATGGTATCTCAAGAGATTGCGGAAAACATGGGGGGTAATGTTATGGGAAAGGTCATTGGCATCAGAGCTTACCCAGATAAAAAACTGACCATTGCAGGTGTATTTGAGACCTTGCCCGAGAATACCAACTATGAGTACGATGTATTGATATCCATGGTGTCCACTGATCAATTTACATGGGATGGAACCGAAAATTGGATGGGAAACGATAGGTATTATGCTTGCGTAAAATTAAGTCCGGGGGTAACTCCGTCAGATTTGGCCCCAGCAGTACGGGCCATGCAGGTAAAGCATCAGGACATTGAAAAGCTGGAAGAAGAACATCAAGGAATCGTACTTCAGTATTCGTTCAAACCTATCAAAGAGATAAAAGTGGACGATGTAAAGGATATGATTCTGATCCTGGCCACCATAGCACTTTCGGTTTTGTTTGTTTCATTGATGAACTACATTTTGTTGACCATGGGAACCTTGATTGCCAGGGCAAAGAGTTCCGCCATACATAAAACCTGTGGTGCGGACACCAAAAACCTGCAACGAATGATTCTTTCCGAGACCGTTGTTGTTTTTGCAATCTCAATAGTAGGGGCACTACTGTTGATATGGGGCTTAAGGCCATTGGCAGAGGCCCAATGGGGGCATGACCTAACCTCTGTTTTGAACCCATACGTGATTGCTCCCCTGGTTTTGCTGATACTTTTCCTTGTGTTCGTCACAAGTTATTTCCCAGGTCGATTCTATTCACGTATCCCTGTGGCTACGGCGTTTAGAAGCTATCAACAGAAAAAAAGTAAATGGAAGTTGGTTCTTTTATCTTTTCAGTTTGTAGGAGCCACATTTATACTTACCGTTTTGGTATTTGTTACACTTCAGTACAACAACATGAAGAATGCCGATCATGGATATACCGCGGAGGGAGTATATTACACATCCACCGAGGGAATGGATGGCAATAAGATTGGAATGGTGTTGAACGAGCTTCGGGCTATGCCAGACATTGAAATGGTCGGTCTTGGGGACGACGACCCCGTAAGTGGCGCTTCGGGAAACAATGTGCTCTCACAAGACGGTAAAAGGGAGTTGTTCAATGTGGCTGATTTTTATGAAGTGGACAGTAACTATTTATCCATTTTGGGCATCCATGTGGATGAAGGAGAAAGCTTTTCCAGCAATCAAGCGGTTCCCAATGATGTGGTTATAAGCAAAAGAGGGGCAGAGCTGCTCAAATTGAACAATGGATGGACCGATGGTGTTGTAGGAAAGCAAATTACCTTGACCCAACACGGGAGCACAACCATCCGGGGTGTGTTTCCAGATTTTGTGATCCAATCGATTTCTGATCCCGATTTGAGGCCCTCCGTATTTTTTTATCAGACCGAGGAAAAGTTTGAAGAGCTCAAAATCGAAGACCCTTCCACTCGATTCAATATTATGATAAAGACAAGCAATGGAGCTCAAGAGGGTATCATGGACAGGATAAGGGCCGTCGTCAATTTAGGCTTCCCTCATGAGGATGCAGTGGTCAAGAGTCTTGAGACGGAACAATTGAATGCGTACCAAGGGCAAAAGGGCTTCCGAAACGCCATGATCATTGGTAACGCCATCATTTTGTTGGTTACCATTATCGGCCTGTTGGGGTATACGTTCAACGAATCAACACGTCGTAGAAAAGAATTGGCCATAAGAAGGATTAGCGGGGCCACACTATCGGACATATTGAAATCATTTATCTCTGATTTGGAATACGTTGCAGTTCCAGCAGTTGTGTTAGGGCTGTTGGGGGCATGGCTTACATTGGACAAATGGATGCAGAATTTTGCCTTTAAAATGAATTTGCATTGGGGCATTTTTGCCGTATGCAGTCTATTTATATTGTTTATGATAGCCGTGATTGCGACCATAAACTATACCCGAACCGCAAACCGCAATCCTGTGGATGCACTTCGGCAAGAATAAAAAGGAATTCATCAATCAAAAGACATGACCTATGTTCAAAAACTATTTGAAAATCGCTTGGAGAAACCTGATTAAGAACAAGGTTTTTAGCATTGCCAACATTGTGGGGCTGACCTGTGCATTTGCGGTGGCTATTTTATTGTCAATGACAGCCTTGTTCGAACTGTCTTTTGATCAGTTCCATGAAAATAAAGACACCGCGTATCAAGTTTACCTTACTAGCCAAACCCCTAGGGGTGCTGAAACGAGCACTTCCAACCCTGTTCCATTGGCAGGGGCACTGGAGGAAGAGGTGTCGGGAGTAAAACGAATCACACGTGCCTTGAGTGAAGACGCACTGGTTTCATATAAGGAAAAAGACTTGGACCTGGATGCAGAATATGTGGATGCGGAATTCTTCAACATATTTACCTTTCCTGGTATTAATGGGAATACGAACAATCCATTGCCATCAAAAAATACGGTTTCCATTACTGAAGAAACCGCAACAAAAATATTTGGAAACACCGATGTGGTCGGAGAGGTCATTCAGATTAGGATAGGAAACGAAGAGCGTCCTTTTACAATTGCGGCCATATTGGAGAACACTCCCGCCAATAGCAGTATTGATTTTGATATTGTGATTCCGTTTGAGAACCACCCAGAATACGAGTCCAATAAAGATGTGTGGAATTCTCAATTTCATCCCGTTTACCTTCAGTTGGAAGAAGGAGTGACCACCAAACAGTTCGAGGAGAATACAAGGGATTTTGCCAACCTTCACTATGAGGGGAGCATAGAAAGTGATAAAAGGGATGGAGCACTGCCCGATGGAAACGGTCAGTACAAGCAGTTCCACCTCTTGTCCATTACCAACATGCATTTTGCATCTTACAAAGCAGGTAAGGCGGATGTAGCTCGTACGTTTCCCTACATCATTCTTGGGGTGGCGTTGGTCATCCTATTTATCGTTTGCGCCAACTTCATCAACATGAACATTGCCTTGAGCGAAAAAAGATTGAAGGAGATTGGAATGAGAAAGACCCTTGGAGCTGTAAAAAAACAACTGTTCTTTCAGTTCTGGATGGAAAGTGTGATCGTTTTCCTTATTGCCATAGGTTTGGGACTTATGGCTAGTAATTTGCTCATAGACCCGTTCAAGACCCTTTTCAATACCAAGGCCACCTTTGCCGATGTAACCCAACCAGAAATAATAGCACTATTTGTCACAACGGTCTTTGTCATTACCCTGATTGCAGGGGGGTATCCTGCATTGCTTTTGAGCAAGTTGAGTACACTTCGGGCATTAAAAGGCAAGCTCGACCTTGGCAAAAACCGATTGCGCAATGGACTAATCGTGCTTCAGTTTGTGATTGCCATTGTTTTGATCACCGGAACTATGGTTCTACACGGCCAAATTGAATTTTTGCGCAACAAGGACTTGGGGTACAATAAGGAGCAAGTAGTATCCATTCCCTTGAATGGGAAAAAAAATAGTTACAGTGTTGTGGCTCTACTACGTGACGAGCTCAAGAACAACCCTGATATCATAAGCATATCCGGTGCGGACAATAATTTAGGGCGTGGTAGGGACGGTAGTCTTTCCAGTAGTAGAATGGGATTTGATTATAAGGAGAGAGGGGTTTTTACATACACTATCACTGTGGACCACGATTATGCAAAGACTTTAGACTTGGAGTTGGTTTCTGGGCGTATGTTCGATAGGGATTTTGCCATTGACAGTCTTAGCTTGGTCATCAATGAAACCATGGCAAAGCAGCTTGGGGAAGAAGACCCACTTTCCATACGTATTCCCATGGGTGACAATGTAACCTACTCCGTGGTCGGAGTGGTAAAGGATTATAATTTTCAAGAAGTCAGCAAGAAGATACAACCACTCACTCTCTTTATGAACAAAGATTGGGACTTGTATTATGCTTATGTGAAAATTGCTCCGAACAATCCCGCACAATCATTTGATGCCATAAAAAGTGTTTGGGAAAAAATTGAGCCGCAAGCCGAATTTTTGGGCTCTTTTTTGGATGAAAATGTAGACCGTACATTCAGGAGGGAAAAAACCATGGCCACCATTATAACCAGTGGAAGCGTTTTGGGTATCATTTTGAGCTGTTTGGGGCTTTTTGCCATATCAATGCTCGTGGTTGCCCAGCGTACCAAGGAAATAGGGGTGCGAAAAGTGGTAGGTGCCAGCGTATCCTCAGTGGCACTGTTGCTTACCAAGGATTTTTTAAAGTTGGTGGGCTTTGCCTTTATCATTGCCACGCCCATTGCATGGTACTTTTTAAACGAATGGATACAGAACTATGCATCACATGTTCCCCTCAGCCCTTTATTTTTTGTTGCCGCAGGGTTAACCGCTTGCTTGATTGCCTTTATTACAGTGGGTTCACGTACCGTAAAAGCAGCATCGGCAAACCCTGTAAAAAGTTTACGAACCGAATAAACCAACCATCATGTTAAAAAAACACCTGATTACAGCCCTCCGACAGTTACAGCGAAAGCGATTGTTCACGGCATTGAACATTTTTGGGCTGGCAATTGGAATCAGTGTATGTTGGGGCATCTATAGGATTGTTTCATATGAATACAGTTACGATCAAAACCTTGCCCAAAAAGAAAATATCTATCGTGTTGTTTCAGGTTTCATTTTTGATGAAAAAGAAGATTATAATGGCGGGGCCTCTAAGCCATTGTACCAAGGTATTCGGGAACAAATGGACGGATTGGAACACGTGGTGCCGGTATTCGAAAAATCCTACCAGAATGTTGAGGTAAAAAAACCTTCGGGCAACATCTTAAATTTTGGGGAACAACGAAATATTGCCGCCATTGATTCGGCCTATTTCAAAATGCTAAACTACCATTGGTTGGCAGGAACTGAATCATCTTTCTTTGACAATCCCAATAGCGTAGTATTGACAGAAAGTAGGGCAAAACAATACTTTCCAGGCAAGGCTCCGAACGAAATTTTGGACCGGACCATTATCTATTACGGGTATCGTGACACTATTCCCAAAACGGTGACAGGTGTTGTGGCCGATTTTGAACAACCCTCTGAGTTTACCACAAAGGAATTTTTTCCCTTGGAACACATTGCATATAATTTGAACACCTGGACCAATACCAATGGTTCGGATAGGCTCTATCTTCAATTGAATGAGGCTTCAAGCCCCGCGATCATCGCCAAGCAGGTGGATGCCATTATCCAACAAAAAACCAAAGAGTGGAGGGTCGAATCTGAAAGCACGTTTGAATTTAATCGATGGATCGAATTGTTGCCCTTAAGTGAATCCCATTTTTCCACGCATATTAGTGAAGGGAAAATAAGAAAAGCCAATAAACCTGTACTATATGGGTTAATGGGGATGGCCCTTTTCTTACTGCTCTTGGCATGTGTCAACTACATAAATTTAAGCATTGCGGGCATACCACAAAGGGCCAAGGAAATTGGAGTCCGAAAAACCCTGGGGGGGAATAAATTCCAGTTGATAAGCCAATTTTTATTGGAAACCTTGGTAACCACCCTTTTGGCCGCGATCTTGTCCATGATCTTGATCAAATTGGATTTTTGGTTGTTGAGAGGGATTATTCCACCAGAAATTTCACCTTTTACGGAAGTCTTGGAGTTTGTCCTTTTTATATCCGCCATAAGTATTTTGATTGCATTTCTGGCCGGTTTGTACCCCGGCTGGTTGATTGCTCGGGTAAATGCCATCAATGTCTTCAGGAATACTTCCTTGCGCACCAAAAACAACAAAGGTTTCAACCTACAAAAAGCACTTATTGTATTTCAGTTTGTCATTGCTTTGGTATTCATTACTTCTTCTTTGGTCATTGGAAAACAACTGCACTACTCCCTTACTTCTGATATGGGTTTTGATAAGGATGCCGTTGTTTTGGCACCTATTCCCTTTAAATATATTTTGGACGACAACTACAACGGAAAACAATTTGCCTTATATGAAGAGCTCAAAGCCATATCCGGCATCCAAAGTATTTCCTTGGGAGAGGCTCCATTGGAAGGAGGACATTCTTCAAGCCAATATGAGTATGCTGAAGATGGAAATCCCACCATCAATCGACAAGTATCCCGGAAGTGGGTGGACACCTCATATCTCGATTTATACAACCTAAAGTTGTTGGCTGGAAGAAATCTCCATTCTTCCGAAAAACCTAAAGAATTTGTAATCAATGAAACGGCCGTCAAAGCATTTGGTTTTGACTCTCCTCAAGACGCTTTGGGCAAACTCATTGGCCAAAAAGGGGAAAAAATGCCTATTGTAGGCGTTGTAAATGATTTTCACATGCGGGATTTCTATTCCACGATAGATCCCATGGCCTTTCAAATGGAAAAAGATAATCTGTACAATTTCAATATCAAATTGGCAGGCAATAGTGCCGAATGGTCGACCACTTTAAAGAAAATTGAACAAAAATGGTATCAATTTTACCCTTCGGATAGTTTTTCCTATACCTTTTATGACGATTCCATAGCGCAATTATACCAACAGGAACAACAATTGGCGACCTTGGTGAATTTAGCGACTATTATTGCCATATTCATTAGTTGTTTGGGGTTATTTGGACTAGCGGTCCTTACTGCATTCCAACGAACCAAAGAGATTGGTATCCGAAAAGTGATGGGGGCCTCCGTAGAGGGTATTGTTGGATTGCTTTCCAAAGAGTATATCTTTTTGGTAACCCTTGCACTGGTGATTGCATCGCCTATTGCGTGGTTTTTTATGGACAAATGGCTTCAAAAATTTGCCTATCGCATAGAAATTGAGTGGTGGATGTTTGTGGCTGCTGGATTTTCGGCCTTGGCGATTGCCTTATTGACCGTAAGCACACAGGCCATAAAGGCGGCCATTGCCACCCCTGTACAAAGCTTAAGAGACGAATAAAAGCTGAGAAAATCAATTAAACAGTATAACATGATTGGAATAAAATCTTTCTTAAGGCACCTTTCAAGGAATAAAATGTATACCAGTGTTACCGTTCTTGGATTTGCACTGTCTTTGACTTTTGTGCTCATTCTTGGCATATACATCCAGAATGAACTTTCCGTAGATGATTTCCATGAAAATAAGGACAGAATCTATAGGCTTGAGAATGAAACAGTTGATTTTTCCCCTCCCATTGCGACTGATTTAGCTGATATCTACCCTGAAATTGAAGATTTCACAAGGGTTTATAATGCATCTGGAAGAATTTCCAGGTCGGGAGGGCAAAAAGTAAAGTTTGACTATTTAGGTGTTGACCCTGGTTTTTTCAATATGTTTTCCTTCCCTTTGATTCAGGGAGATTCCAAACTGGTACTTCAAACCGAGGATGAGATTGTTTTGTCCAGGAATAAGGCCGTACAAATATTCGGCTCAGTAACAGGAGCTATGGGCCAAAACATTTTTATTGAAGGGAACAATAAATTTACAGTCACGGGTGTGATGGAAAATTTCCCTGACAACACCCATTTTACCCAGCAGGATGCCTTGGTAAATCTTGGAGCGTTCAAAAAAGTATACGCTTTTGAAGATATAATGGAGGAATATGGCTGGTGTTCGCTCAGCATCTACCTCATGGCGAAGTCCAATACGGATCTTCCGGCAAAAGCACCTGAAATATTGGAAAATTTCAAGAAGAATTTTTGGCTTTACCAAGAAGGATGGGCAAAATCAGTGGTAATGACCCCTTTACCGCAGCTTTATTTTAGCAATAAGATAGGAAATGGCACAAAATCCAATAGTAAAACCATGATTTTGGTGCTTTCAGGGATTGTATTCATCATCCTTTTGTTGGCTATAGGGAATTATATCAACCTCACTATTGCACAAGCCACTTTCAGAGGGAAAGAAGTAGCTGTAAAAAAATTGTTGGGAGGCTCAAAAAGACAGTTGGTACGTCAGTTGGTCGTAGAATCCTTTGTACTCTGCTTTTCGGCATTTTTCATAGCGTTTTTATGGGCAATAATGCTGGAACCTGTACTTGATACCATGCTGGACACCAAGCTTGAAATTCATCAGGCATTGACAGGGACCAATATGTTGATGGCTTTTGCACTACTAGTTTCGATAGGGTTCATTTCAGGAATTATTCCCGCAATCAAAATATCTAGATTTAAGCCCATCCAAGTGGTAAAGGGAGAATTGCGTACCAGGTCAAAAAGCATTTACTCCAAGGCGTTTATCACTTTTCAATACACAGTGGCCATTGCTTTATTGGCCAGTAGTTGGATTATTCTTAAACAGACGAATTATTTAAGAGATAAGGATTTGGGATTTGACAAGGACAACATTGTCCAAATGGAATATTTGGGAGACACCAAACAGAAAGAGACCATAAAGGGCGAACTTTTGAAGATCCCCGGTGTAAAGGATGTGTCCATTACTTGGCAAAGTCCATTGAGTGGAGGAAGTAACCAAACGTTTGACAGTAATGGGAAATCGGTGAGCTTTCAGGAATTTGCGGTGGATTCATCTTTTTATGATGTTTTCAGCATTAAGGTTGCTCCTACAGAAGTGGCGTATACCCCAAATGGAGTGGTTTTGAATGAGGCCGCTTTAAAGGAATTGGGCATGACGAACAATCCAGTTTCGTATCAAATGGGAGATCGGGAAATACCTGTTTTGGGTGTAGTAAAGGATTTCAACTTTAAACAATTAAGGGACAATGTCGGTCCTTTGATGATCAGGCAACAAAACCCCGGACAATTTGCAGATAATGTTTTTTTAAAACTGGACGGCAAGGGGGCAATCAATACAATCAGTCAAATAAAAACCACGTATTCCAACATTATCGGAAATGTGGAGTTTGATGTCCGATTTGTCGATGAAGCCATATCCCAGTGGTATAAAAAGGAGGAGCGTACAGGAAAAATCATCAGTTATTTTACTGTTTTAGCTGTGATTATCTCTTCTATGGGCATATTGGCGATGGCGACTTTTTACATGCAACAACGTAAAAAGGAAATTGGTGTCAGAAAAGTGAATGGGGCCACTATAGGAAGGGTCATGGCACTTTTGAGCAAAGATTTTATAAAATGGGTAATGTTGGCATTTATCATAGCGGTTCCCGTATCATGGTATGCTATGCATAGATGGCTGCAAAGCTTTGCCTATAAAACCACAATGGATTGGTGGGTATTTGTTTTTGCTGGTATCCTTACGCTATTGATGGCATTGCTCACGGTAAGTTGGCAAAGCTACAAGGCTGCTTCTGCCAATCCTGTTAAAAGTTTGAGGAACGAATAACCGCTTATAAAATGAACCATTTAAAGAAATTTCGAAGTAATCTGTTCATTGTTTCATTGTTGTCTTTGATGTTCAATGCTGTCGTTACCGGACAAGAGACATCGGAAACAAATCTCAAAACCAGGATAGATGAATATGTAAGTCAAAGTGTGGAAAATGGCTACTCAGGGAGCATTTTGGTTGCGAAGAAAGGAGAAATCATACTGTCCAAAGGATATGGCTGGGCAGATAGATTAAAAAAAATACCAAATACGCCATCTACGGTGTTCAATATAGGGTCGGTTACCAAACAATTCACTGCAACGGCGATTTTAAAGCTTCAGGAAGACGGGAAACTCAACGTACAGGATAAGATTTCAAAATATTTTCCAGAAGCCCCGGCCGATAAAAAGGATATTACCATACATCAATTGCTCACCCATACATCTGGCGTATCACCTGGTACAGGAGGTTTCAGGTATGATAAAGCAAGCAAAGAAACATTTTTAAGCGACTTTTTTGCAGCAGAGTTAATGTATTCACCAGGATCAAAGCATACTTATGCCAATGCCAACTACATATTATTGTCAGCTATAATTGAACAGGTCTCACAACAAGACTATGAAACCTTTTTAAGGGAAAGCTTTTGGACTCCTTTGCAAATGCACCATACAGGTTATAAAGGAATATACTTTGACAGTGAGAAACTTGCCCACGGGTACTATTTCCATTATACAGATGGCGAATGGAGAGATTGGGGAACAACCCAAAAATACCTTCCGTACAATGAAGATCATTGGTACAGCATAGGAAAAGGCGATATCTATTCCACGGTTGAAGACCTTTATAAATGGCATTTAGCACTGGAAAAAAATGTAGTACTACGTGTGGAAACAAAAAAATTAATGGAAGAAGCCCATGTTCCAGAGAATGAATCAAAATCATCATTTTATGGTTATGGTTGGGCGATATTCAATTCACAGAACAACTCAAAAATTGTGGCACATAACGGGAGCAACGGCATTTATTTTGCGGATTTCTTGCGATTTGTGGAAGATGATATGGTTGTAATTGCACTATCAAATATTATTTTAAACCAGCAATCAGAAAGTGTGGCGTGGGAACTTGCCAAAATTGTCATGGACTCTGGATACCGACCCAAAACCATTCCAAAAAACAAGTATGAACTGGTTTTTGATTTTATCAGATCTAATAATCCGGAGAATGTGAACCAATTGCCTCAATTTATTGAGGCCAAAACAGGAACCCCGATTAACGACAAAGCACTTTTGAACCGAATTGGATTTAAACAAGTATCGGAAAATAAGGATACAGCATGGGGCATATCTCTTTTAAAGCTCAATGCAAGTCTTTTTCCAGATGATGGAAATCTTTGGGACTCCCTTGGAGAAGGATACTATTTAATAAATGACAAAGACAATGCAATTAAGAGTTTTACAAAAGCAATTGAGCTCAGACCTGAAACCAATTGTTATTGGTGTGAAAACTCAGCACAACGATTAGAGAAATTAAAAAACGAATAAAATGCTATTACAACTCAACAACATATTCAAATGGGTCAACTCGGGAGGCCAACGTATTTTTTTACTGAAGGACATTAACCTGGAAGTCGAAGAAGGAGAATTTATCTCTGTCATGGGGCCATCGGGATCAGGCAAGTCCACTTTGCTCAACGTCATTGGGATGCTGGATACTTTTGATGAAGGGGAATACAATTTTCTGGATGAATCTGTTCATTCCCTCAAAGAAAAACACCGATCCAATCTGTACAAACAATATATTGGTTTTGTATTCCAATCCTATCATTTGCTCGATGAACTTACCGTTAAAGAGAATCTGGAAATGCCCTTGATCTATAAAAAAATAAAAGGCTCGGAGCGTAAGGCCATGGTGGCCGATATGCTGGATCGTTTCAATATTGTGGGCAAGAAAGACCTTTTTCCAGCTCAACTGAGTGGTGGTCAGCAACAGTTGGTAGGCGTGGCGAGAGCCTTGATTGCCAATCCAAAATTGATTTTGGCAGATGAGCCAACGGGCAATCTAAATTCTAAACAGGGCGAGGAGATTATGGAGCTGTTCAAGCAATTAAATGAAGAGGGAGTAACTATCATCCAAGTGACCCACTCCGAGAAAAATGCGGAATACGGCTCTAGAATCATCAATTTATTGGACGGGAGAATGGTTTGATCTTGGGAATTGTTGGGTAATTGAGTTATTAGGTTAGTACTGTTCTGTCATTCTGAACCCGGCGAAGAATCTAAATAGTCATATGTGAACTAATCGGCTAGATCGGCTAATTCCTTGCCCACAAGACTGCCTAGCGCCACGCCCATTCCACCCAAGCGGACCCCGCAGTAAATGGATTCTGAAACTTGTTTGACTATAGGGGATTTTTGGGAACCAACCCCCATGATACCGCTCCATCTACGTTCAATTTTCACGGGATGATCGGGTAGAATCATATTGCGGAGCAATGCCTCCAATTGGTTTTGGATAATCTTCGTTTCTCCGAATGCGGTAGTTTCCTCGGTTTCAAAATCAAGGTTCCTTCCCCCACCGAACAGGATCCTATCATCAATGTTGCGGAAGTAATAATAACCCTCCTCAAAATGGAAGGTGCCTTTAATGTGTAAATTTTTGATGGGCTCTGTAATCAAAACTTGGGCTCGAGCAGGTTTCACCGTTTCTGATTTCAATAATTTCGATGCAAACCCGTTGGTGGCCACAAATACTTTTTTGGATAAAAATTCAAAGTCAGCGGTTTTGATGATTCCCCCTCCATTGGATTCAACTACCTCTTCGACCATAACCCCATTTAAAATGGGTATTTCCATCGACATACACTTTTGAATCAAGGAACGCATCATCTTACCCGTGTCCAATTGTCCTTCCAGCAGGTGTGTGATGTATTTTTTTTGGATATTGGAGAATCCAAATAAATTGGAATTGGAGACAAAAGGCTTTTTGGCAAAAATGGGTTCCATCAAATTATTGAGGTAAGGGACAGATTCCAAGCATTTTTCGTAGAACCCAGGTTTTTCCATAGGAAAAAGTTCGTGACTGCCATGCAGTTGAAAACCGATGGCCTCATCTCCCAACAGACTGCGTAACCTCTGAATGCCATTCCATCTTTTTTGAACGAGTTCCACCACTTCTTCTTCGTTGTGATGCTCTAGGTCTGCTAAAATCTCAGAAACGCTTCCAAAACAAGCAAAACCAGCATTTTTGGTGCTGGCACCTTGTGGCAAACTGCCCTTTTCGAGAATCAAGATGTTGCTTTTGGGGTATTTTTCCTTTAAACTGATGGCACAATTGATTCCAACAATACCACTGCCGATAATGGTAAAATCGACATGGGTAAACCAGCTTTTATGTTCCCAATAACTTAACTCCATAAAAGAAAAACCCCGAATTTATCGGGGCTTTGTTTAATGTTCTTCTTTATACTTTGGATCCATTTCAAAATCCTCCATGAATTTGGTGGTGTAATTGCCTGCCAAATAATCGGGGTGGTCCATCAACTGACGGTGAAACGGAATGGTGGTCTTGATTCCCTCGATAACGAACTCGTCCAAGGCCCTTCTCATTTTATTAATGGCCTCTTCCCTTGTTTGCGCCGTTGTGATCAACTTGGCGATCATGGAATCATAATTTGGCGGAATCATGTAACCGCTGTACACATGGGTGTCCAAACGAACACCATGTCCACCAGGAGTGTGTAGGGTGGTAATCTTTCCTGGAGAAGGCCTGAAATCGTTGTAAGGGTCTTCCGCATTGATACGGCACTCGATGGAGTGCAATTTTGGGAAATAGTTTTTCCCTGAAATTGGAACACCGCCTGCAACCAAAATTTGCTCACGGATCAAATCGTAGTCCACAACCTGTTCGGTAATGGGGTGCTCGACCTGAATACGGGTGTTCATTTCCATAAAATAGAAATTTCGGTGTTTGTCCACCAAAAACTCAATGGTTCCCGCGCCTTCATATTTAATATATTCTGCTGCCTTCACGGCTGCTTTCCCCATATCTTCACGGAGCTTGTCCGTCATAAACGGTGAAGGAGTCTCTTCGGTAAGCTTTTGGTGCCTACGTTGTACTGAGCAATCCCTTTCGGACAAGTGACAGGCTTTGCCATATTGGTCGCCCACAATTTGGATTTCGATATGGCGAGGCTCTTCAATCAGTTTTTCCATGTACATTCCGCCATTTCCAAAAGCTGCAGTCGCTTCCGTTACGGCACTGTTGAAGTTTTTCTCCATTTCGTCCTCGGACCAAATGGCACGCATACCTTTACCACCACCACCGGCGGTAGCCTTGATCATTACGGGATAACCCATTTTTTTGGCTTCCTTTCGGGCATGGTCAACATCCTTAAGCAAACCTTCTGAACCCGGCACCGTTGGGACACCAGCTTTTTTCATGGTCTCTTTAGCAGTTGCTTTGTCCCCCATTTTGTCAATCTGTTCGCCAGAAGCTCCAATGAACTTGATATCATGCTCGGCACAGATTTTTGAGAACTTGGAGTTTTCTGAAAGGAACCCGTATCCTGGGTGAATGGCATCGGCATTGGTGATTTCCGCTGCGGCTATAATATTTGGGATCTTTAAATAGGATTCGCTGCTGGGTGCTGGACCAATACAAACGGCTTCGTCGGCAAAGCGGACGTGAAGACTTTCCTCGTCGGCCTTGGAGTAAACGGCCACGGTTTTAATGCCCATCTCCTTACAGGTCCTTATGATCCGCAGGGCAATTTCGCCCCTATTTGCAATCAATACTTTTTTAAACATAGAACACAATCTTAAGTTAGGAATTCTAAATCTTAAATGGTTTTGGGCAACAGAATGTCATCCAAAATTTATCATTCAAAATTCACTACGATGGGTCTACCAAGAACAATGGCTGGTCAAATTCCACTGGAGACGAATCATCAACCAATATCTTAACAATTTTACCAGAAACTTCGGATTCGATATCGTTGAAAAGTTTCATGGCCTCAATCACACAAAGTACATCTCCTTTATTGATGGAGCTTCCCACCTCCACAAATGGCGGTTTGTCCGGGGATGGTTTTCTATAGAATGTTCCTATGATAGGGGACTTTACTGTGATATATTTTGAATCATCCTCTGCTTTTTTCGCATCAGCGGGTGCTGGTGCTGCAGCTTCCTGTGTGGCAGCTGGCGCTGGAGCGGCAGGAGCTGCTGCGGATGGTTGAGCCATTGGGATTTGTTGAACAATTGTGGTTTCGGGTATGCTGGAGCCAGTGTTTCCCGTTCGAATGGTGATCTTAATGTCCTCCATTTCCAACTTTACCTCGCTGGCACCGGATTTGGCTACAAACTTGATTAAACTTTGAATTTCCTTTACGTCCATGGAATATAATTTTGTTAGTTGTTGATTAAGAATTATAGGCCCATTTCAAATAAATGGAACCCCATGTAAAACCTCCTCCAAAGGCGGCAAAAATTATGTTATCTCCTTTTTTCAACTGCTTTTCGTAATCGTAAAGCAACAAAGGTAACGTGGCGGATGTTGTATTGCCGTATCGATCGATGTTCACCAAGACTTTTTCGGCCTCAAGGCCCATTCTATTGGCAGTGGCATCAATGATACGTTTGTTGGCCTGGTGTGGCGCCAACCATTGTACATCATCTTTGGTCAAGTTGTTTCGCTCCATGATCAATGCGGATACATCGGCCATGTTGGATACGGCAAATTTAAAAACTGATTTACCGTCTTGAAAAACGTAATGCTGTTTGTTCTTTATCGTTTCTTCGGATGCGGGCAAAATAGAGCCGCCAGCATCGATTTTCAAAAATTGACGACCGATACCATCAGAACGCAGGTACTCATCTTGCAAACCCAAACCTTCCTCATTGGGTTCAAAAAGAACAGCCCCAGCACCATCTCCAAAAATAATGCATGTGGTTCTATCGGTATAGTCTATAATGGAGGACATTTTATCGGCTCCGATGACCAATACTTTTTTGTACCTACCTGATTCTATGTAACTGGCCGCGGTGGACATTCCGTACAAAAAGCTGGAACACGCCGCTTGTAAATCATAGGCGAAAGCGTTGACTGCACCAATTTCCGAAGCTACATAAGCCGCAGTGGAAGCGACGGGCATATCAGGGGTGGCAGTGGCAACAAGCACAAAGTCTATTTCGGAAGCATCGATGCCCCTTTTTTGAAGCAGGTCTTCCGCAGCTTTGATGGCCATGTAAGATGTTCCCGCGTTCTCTTCTTTTAAGATTCTTCGTTCCTTGATTCCGGTTCTAGTGGTAATCCATTCATCGTTGGTGTCCACCATGGTTTCCAATACTTTATTGGAAAGAACAAACTCAGGAACATATCCTCCTACAGCTGTTATTGCTGCTGCTGTTTTCTTCATTTTTAGCCTCTCTTTATTGTCAAAAAGATTCAAATTTGACCCAAAAGGTGTGAAAATTAGTCATTTTATATGACTTTACCGTGATAATTGAGCCGATTTTGGGTGTTAACGTGGGTCCATAAAAAAACTCCCGTTAATATATTGAACGGGAGTTACTGTATTATGGGGGATTTGCGGTTAGGCCGCAGTTTCCTCTTCTGTTTTGTCAATCAAAACCTGACCTCTGTAGTACAATTTGCCTTCGTGCCAGTGAGCTCTGTGGAACAAGTGCATTTCACCTGTAGTTGAGTCTTTGGCAATTGTTGGCGCAACAGCTTTGTAGTGGGTTCTTCTTTTGTCCCTTCTGGTTTTTGATATTTTTCTTTTAGGATGTGCCATTATAAACCTATTTATCCGTTAGTAACTTTTTTAAATCATCCCATCTGGGATCTGTTTCTTCTGTTGATTTTGTATTCTCTTTTGGCTGAAGCTCTTCGAGCTTGTCCAAGATGTCCGATTGCAACGTGCCATCTTCAACTCCGGGGTGAACCCTTTTTTGCGGAACGGCCAGCACCAACATTTCGTATACGTACTGTGCAATATTGAATTGGTGCTCTCCATGTGGGATGATCAAGATTTCATCATCCTCATCATTGAACTCTTCGCCAAACTTGACAACTAGTTTTAAATTGGAGTTGATTGGCTGATCAAATGGTTCGCCCGTTAAATCACAATCCACATTTATGGTTCCCTCCGCTTCAATCTGAAGTTCCATCATGGTGCTCATTTTTTCCAAAATGGCATCTATGCGAATGGAAGCTCCATTAAATTCTTGGTAGTCAAAAGATTCAAAGAACGCATCATCAATTTCGTACACAAAGTTATGTTTTCCCAACTTCAGACCTGAAAAAGGGATATTAAACTCTTTCAGCTTCATCATTTCTACACTTAAGGTTTGTGTACCAGCCTTTAAAGGCGGGTGCAAAGATACTACTAATTTACAAAACTGCAATTCTTGCCACAACAAATATCTAAAATGCAGATAACTTTTTACCCTCCTCGCTTAATTTTCTGCTTTTTAAGGGGATTTTCGGTAAGTTCCAGATACTCGGTCCTGTTTTTAAATACTTTAATCGCAGTGAATACGGCTTCTTTAAAAGAACTTTCATCCGCCTTGCCTTTTCCAGCGATTTCATAGGCGGTTCCATGGTCTGGGGATGTTCGCACTTTATCCAGTCCTGCAGTATAGTTTACCCCTTTACCAAAGGAAAGGGTTTTGAACGGGATAAGGCCTTGGTCGTGATAGGCAGCCAAGATGGCGTCAAAATTATGATGGTTGTTGGAGCCGAAAAAACTATCTGCCGAGTAGGGCCCATATACCAAAGTGCCCTTGTCGAACAATTCCTTTATGGTTGGCTTTAGAATTTTATCGTCCTCTTCGCCAATGGTCCCATTGTCTCCGCTATGTGGATTGATACCGAGCAGCGCAATCTTGGGCCTGCGAATACCAAAATCCATTTTCAGGGATTTTTCCATGGTGGCCACTTTGCTGCGAATGAGTTTTGGGGTAATGGCCTTTGCCACATCCTTAACTGCAATATGATCGGTAAGTAAACCGACACGCAATGAATTCGTTACCATGAACATTAGGCTTTCACCTTCTAGTTTTTGGGCAAGGAAGTCCGTATGTCCTGGAAAGGTAAAGTCTTCGGATTGGATATTTTTTTTGTTGATGGGTGCCGTGACCAACACATCGATTTTATCTTCTTTTAGGGCGGTAACGGCCGCTCGCAATGATCGAATGGCAAAATCGCCTCCTTCATTGGTGGCTTGACCGTATTCGATTTTTGGCACTTCTTTCCAAACATTGACAATGTTGACTTTGCCTTCCAAGGCCTGACCGGCATCCCGGACACCGTTGAACTTGATATCGATTCCCAAATCTTTGATTTGTTGGGAAATGGTTTTGTTGGACGCAAATATCACTGGGGTGCAAAACTCCAGCATCCGTGGGTCTTCAAATGTTTTGAGCGCCACCTCACACCCAATGCCATTAATGTCCCCAATGGAGATCCCTAACCTTATTTTTTGCTTTTCCTTCATAAAATGAATGCCGTTATGGCTACTTTTGCATTACAAATCTAGTCAATTAATAAGAGACATGTTCACAGGGATTATTGAGACTTTGGGAAAGGTTGAAAAGCTGGAAAAGGATGGTGGAAATCTTCACATTACCGTTACTTCGGATATTACTTCGGAATTGAAGATAGATCAAAGTGTTTCCCATAATGGGGTATGCCTTACCGTAATTGCCATTGATGATAAGAACTATACGGTAACGGCCATTGAAGAGACCTTGAACAAGACCAATTTAGGCGATCTGAAGGTTGGTGGTATTGTTAATTTGGAACGCGCCATGTTGCTCGGCGCCCGTTTGGATGGACACATTGTTCAAGGACACGTGGACCAAACCGCTGTTTGTAAATCCATTACCGAAAAAGATGGCAGTTGGATCTACACTTTTGAATACGACCCCAAACTCAATAATGTAACCATCGAGAAAGGTTCCATTACCGTGGACGGTGTCAGCTTAACTGTGGTGGGTTCCGAAAAGAACAGCTTTAGTGTGGCCATTATCCCCTATACTCACGAGCATACCCGCTTCCACACCTACAAAGTAGGTGCTACTGTAAACTTGGAGTTTGATGTAGTGGGGAAATATGTTTCCAGATTATTGGAATTGAGGGGTTAAAATCCATCAAAATACATTCCTCATCCCACGCCAAATACGTAAGAGTACAAATGTGGCTATCAATACCAATACAGTGAGCCCAATCGCCAACGGATAATTACCATAAATCCAGTTTCCTGTGGCAAAAAGACATCCGTAGACCAAAATACAACCTACGATCATGGCCAAAACACCTGATGGGACGCTCCATTTGGCATTTTCATCTTCCAGGGAAACGCCCTCTTTCTTTGCCTCGGCATGAATTTTTTTCCACCCAGGGCCCCCTGGTTTTGTGATTTTATAGAAGCGGTAGAGCACTTTGTTTTCCTCTGGTTTGGTCAAAAAGGTAGTGGCCAACCAAAGGACGGTGGTGATCAGCACCACTAATGGAAACTTGCTCCATGTTGGAAACGGTGCTCCTTCTGCCAAAAACAGAGGTTCTTCCAGCTGCCAGAAAATAATCGAAATAATACCAGATGAGAACATGGCGACGATTTCGCTCCATGCATTGATTCGCCACCAGAACCATCGCAACAAAAAGATGAGACCCGTTCCTGCTCCGAACATGATGATGATGTCGAAAAGCTGTGTGGCATTATTGAGTTCCAAGGCAAAAAGACTGCTCAAAACCATCAGAACAACTGTGGAGATCCTTCCCACGTTTACCAATTCTTTTTCCGAAGCATTTTTGTTGACCTGCTGTTTGTAGAAATCATTTACGATATAAGAAGATCCCCAGTTGAGGTGGGTTGAAATGGTCGACATATAGGCGGCACCCAAGGAAGCCATTACCAGACCCAACAAACCCGTGGGCAGCATGGTCAACATGGCGGAATAGGCCAAATCGTTTTTAAGGATATTTTCGGGCACATTGGGAAATGCCTGTTGAATGCTTTCCAAATCGGGGAATACCACAATGGAGGCCAAGGCCACCAAAATCCAAGGCCAAGGTCTTAGCGCATAATGCAATATGTTGAAGAAAAACGTCGCCCCGATGGCGTGGTTTTCATTTTTTGCGGCTAACATACGCTGTGCGATATACCCGCCACCTCCAGGCTCACCTCCAGGGTACCATGCACTCCACCATTGCACGGCCAAGGGTATGATCAATAAGCCTATCAGGGCATCGGTGTCCGAAAAATCGGGAAGGATGGACATTTTTTCCTGCACTTGTGCATTCGCCAAAATATTATCCAATCCACCAACTTCGGGGATGTTTACCAAATAGATCGCAGCTCCAATGGCTCCGCCCATGGCGACAAAAAACAGTAAAAAGTCTGTATAAACCACTCCTCTAAATCCACCAACGGCACTGAAAATCACCGTAATTGTTCCTCCTAGCAGCACAGTTTCCACGGGTTCCAGCCCGAGCATTACCTGTCCAATTTTTATGGCGGCCAAGGTCACGGCCGACATGGCCATCACATTAAAGACCACACCTAAGTACAACGATCGAAATCCACGAAGAAAATGTGCAGGTTTTCCGCCGTACCTTAAATCATAAAACTCCATATCCGTGGCCACGTTGGATTTCCTCCAAAGCTTGGCATACACAAATACGGTAAGCAAACCTGTGAGCAAAAAGGCCCACCAGCCCCAGTTTCCCGAAACGCCATCGGTACGGACGAAGTCCGTGACCAAATTGGGCGTGTCCGTGGAAAAGGTAGTGGCAACCATGGAAAAGCCCAAAAGCCACCAAGGCATGCTACGGCCCGATAAAAAGTATTCTGCGGTGTTTTTTCCTGATTTTTTGGAAACATAGATTCCAATGAAAAGGACTATGGCAAAAAATCCAAAGATGATGGTGTAATCTAAAAGTTCTAGTTTCATTTGTTTAGTTTGGCTGGAGTTAAAGATAGGTTTTTTGGGTTACTTTTGTGAACCAGTAAAAAGTCTTCATGTTTCTTTCCACCTACTCAGATATTTCCGTTGCCGCATGGACCATGGCCGCCACTGCCGTTTTCTTAATGGGGGTCTCGAAAGCGGGGCTTAAGGGGATGTCCATTTTTAATGTGACGCTAATGGCATTGGCATTTGGTTCCAAGGCTTCAACGGGACTTTTTATTCCCCTACTGATCGTGGGCGACACTTTTGCCGTGATTTATTACAACCGACATACGCAATGGAAATATATCATAAGGTTCCTTCCGTGGATGATTCTGGGGATTCTTATTGGGGTTTTGATTGGAAAGGACCTGCCTGAGCGAGAATTTAAGTGGGCCATGGTGGTCGTGATATTCATCAGTTTGGGCATGTTGGTTTTTTGGGACCTCCGAAAATCCAAAAAAGTGCCCACCCATTGGTTGTTTTCGGGTTCCATGGGTGTTTTCTCGGGGATATGTACCATGATCGGGAATTTAGCGGGGGCATTCACCAATATTTTCTTTTTGGCGATGCGTTTGCCCAAAAACGAATTTGTGGGTACCGCTGCATGGTTGTTTTTCATTACAAACCTGTTTAAAATGCCGTTCCATGTTTTTGTTTGGAAAACGATTACAGTGGAAAGCCTTTTGATCAACTTGCGATTGCTCCCAGCCATATTTGTGGGATTGTTTTTGGGCGTTTTCTTGGTAAAGAAAATCAACGAGAAAAATTACAAGCGATTTATATTGATTGTAACCGCAATTGGTGCGGTGGCGATTTTGTTTAGATGAGACTATTATTCTTCAGTTTTAATCTGTCGGATGTAATCATCTTTTTGTTTGGAGATAATCTTACTTCTCATAACTTCTTTGTCATCAAACACTCTGGAAATATTCATCAAGGTTTCTCGATAGTTGTCATTTCCACCCTCATATTTATTGTAAAAGATTCTAATCTGTTTGCAGTTATCCTTTTGCATGATTGTATTCAACAAAATTTGATCTGACAATCCACAAGAAAGGCCATAGACATAAACCTCATAAGGGTTATTTAATTGGGTCTCCAAATCCTTGTAATGGGTACTATTAAAATAATGGGTTGATTTTATATTTTCTAAATAATCATTCCCCAGGCTCTCCAATTTAGAATAATTTTCGCCAGTTTCATTTCCATAACCAAAGATTATAGGAAAATCGTTTAAATCTCCATGGATATGATTTATTGTGTTTTCATTCTCAGCAGACTCCGGAGCATAATCCAATAAATGACTCAAGAATTTTGTATAATTAAAGTTTACAAAGTAATAATGTGTTGGCTTTTCTTTAGTTTCTTCATAAACCTGCAAAGAAGCATCATACTTGAGAACTTTTCCGAAAAAATGCTTTCTATATTTTGAAATTAGTTCATGCCCCTTATTTGTGTTTATCTCAAGAGTTTGTAGGTACTTCAAAAGTTCTTTTTTTAATAACTCAAAATACAAATGAAAGTATTTGACACTTTCCTTTTTGGTTTCTAACAGTCTCTTAAAATATACCTGTTCAATATCCACCCAAGAGTTTTGACCATAGAAAGAAAATAATTCTTCAATAAAACTGTGTTTACATTGGAAGATAAAATGATATGCTGGATGATCTTTGATTTTATCCCTTTCTAAAAGATATTCGCTATAGCTTTTTTTATATTCTATCAATTCTTTTATCCATTGTAAATTTCCAGTACTTACCTCGAGCTTTAATAAATTATTTTCAAAGGAATGAGGATGACTTGAACGTAAAAGACCATGAGATTTCATGGCTTTAGAATGGAGCTCTTTTAGGGCCTCTTGAAAAATCCAATCCAAAAAATGAGAATAGGATGTAGGCATTCCTAATGAACGGTCAAACCCATTTCCAATTAAAATTATTCTGTTCAGTTTTGAGTTCTCGTCCATTTAATACATTTGAAGAATCAAATTACAAAAAAGCCGCATCAATTTGATGCGGCCTTGCTTTATACACTATATAGTTTTGCTATTCAGAAGCTCCTTCGTAAATCGCATTAAAAATCAATTTGTAGGTGCCGCGGGGTTGCGCCCTAAATTGTGGACGGAATGCAAATAAGATGGCCGAACCTTTTCCGTATTTCGCTTTGACCATCGCGGGCTTTTTGGCAATATATCGGTTTTCTCCCATGGCCCAGCCACTCATCAACAAGTCTTTGGCGGCATAGGTGGCGATTACTTCAACTTCGGGTGCGGGGGCATCTTCGATTTCTTCCTTACCGCCTTCGCCTGATTTTCTCTGGCTGTCTATTCTGAAAGCTCTACTCTTGTTGAACGAAACGGCAACAGTATCCTTCATTCCGAAGGCCAAAGGATGGCTTGTGTCCACTCCTGTTTTGATCAAAGATCCTGGAATGAAAAAGCTATTGCTACTCACACCTGCTACGGCATCGCGCAAGGGCAATCCAAATTGTTCAATGACAAAATCGCTGGCTTCATCAAAGGCAATCAATGTTCCTCCATCGTCCACATAGTCACTAAGGGCCACAGAACCTTTTAGCCCGATTCCTCCCGTGAATTTTTCAGGCATGCTCAAATTACTGTGTCCATGTAAAATGGAACTTGGTCTTTGAGATGGAATGATGATGGCATCATACTGGGAGAGATCCTTGGTTTTAATGTCGGCATCGTGCAAGGTATCCAAGTCAAATTCATACTCATCCATTACAAAACGCGTCCACCCTTCATCCATGTTGGCCACCCAAGATTTGTACAGTCCCACTTTGGGCAAATGGATTTTCTTTAACTGAACCTCTGGCTTGGCAGCCAATCCCGTGAATACAAGTCCGTATTCATTGGCCAAGGACTCCATCAATTCCTTGTCGCCCGATACAATGTAAGACCCTGCCGGGAATGTTTCTTTTCCGGCCTTGAACTCGGTCATGCTCTTGTATGCGGTTCCTCCAGCCTTCAAAACCTTGTTGGTGGCGACCACAGAGGCATTGGTGTTTACGCTAAGCGCATATCCAAAAGAACCGTTTCTGTTGACATCGCCTTCGTAGTACTTAACAAGACCAGTGACTTTTTCGGTTGGCGCATTGAATGATTCGGCAATTTTGTCCACATCAATGCCCATTTGCATGGGCAATGTCCATCCGGCTAAGTCATAAGGTGTGTCTGGAGGCCCTCCAGGATATTGAAAACGTGTGGGGTAGTTTTGTTTTTCCATAAGGTCCAACAGATAAGGTCTAAAGGCTTGAGCAGTATATATCACATAAGAACCTTTTTCATATTCCTTACCATTGACCGTAAAGTTTTTGGTCGCTTTTTCAACTTCGATTCCTCCCCTTAGCAGAACGTTAACCAAGTTTACAGCTTCAAAAGAATCCCATTGCTCTTTACTGATGATGTAGGCAAACAAACCTTCGGTCTTACCTTTTTCAACTGCAGATTTGCCCATTTTGTATATGTTGTAGAGGTAGTTGCTCTTGCGGTCAGCTGCAAGGTCCAATGTGGCCCAAGTGGCTGTCAACATATAGTCGAGGGCATCCCTAAAATGGGATTCACCACCTTTCCATGGGTTAGGGTACATTATATCGGTTCCATCGGTCGGAGTTCCTCCTGCAACGGTTTTGGGCAATTTTTCGGGGTCATAGAATCGTGGTGTGGGTGTGGCGTGACCTGTTTCGGTAAGGATGCCAATCATATTGTGGTAATAGGGTACGGTACGTGCTCCACCGTTCCAGAACATGGTATAATAGTTGTCTGCAATGGCTCCTGGCATGTTTTCCATAGAAAAACGCTTGGACATGGCGGAGCCTACCTCGCTAACGCCAGCGGTAATTGCAGGATGGATTTTGGGGTTTACAGGGTCTGCATAGGGGGGGATTGAAATTTTTGTCCATGATGGCGAGGTTTGGTGATGGTTAAAAACAATCTGTGGATACCATTCATTGTACAACATTTTGGTTACATGATAAGTTTCCGGTAAGTTGTTCATAAACCAGTCCCTATTGTTGTCGTGCCCCATATAGTAATGGTAAAGAATCGGGGGGCGTGAGGTTTCATAGGGAGTTCCCAAATTTTTTCGATACCAATCAGTAACAATGTCCAAGCCATCAGGATTCATGTTTGGCATAATCATGGTAATTACATTTTCCCTGATTTTTTTCATTTCAGGGGTTTCCGAAGTAGCCAAGGTATAGGCCATTTCAGGTGTGAACTGTGTTCCTGCCAGTTCGGTGGAGTGAATACCTCCATCTACCCAAACAATGGCCTTTCCCTCTTGGGAGAGTTTAACAGCTTCTTCTTCGTTTACTTGGACACGTGCAAGTTTTGTGCTAATATCTTTCCATTTGCCCAATTCCGCAAGGTTTTTTTCTGTCGAAACAAAAAGAACGTACATTTTTCGTCCCAATACTGTTTCCCCTATTTCAATCATTTTCACTCTGTTGGAAGCCTTATCCAGCTTAATCAGGTAATCTTCAATTTGGGAATAATCGGCCAATTTGTAATCGTCCCCAAGCTTAAATCCAAGCACATCTTCAGGGGAAGGAACAGTTTGTGCTGTGGAAAATGTAGTGCAAGACAAAGACATCACTACAGAGAGCAGCAATGTTTTAAAAGTCATTTTTTTAGAAGTCATTTTTTTGAGTCAGTTATAATTTGATTGAAAATTAAGCATTTGTGGTGAGGTAATTAAATCTGGCTATTGGGAATTATGGCAGCAGAGGTTTTTTTGATGGGGTTGTAATCTGACAGATGAAAAAACAATGGATTCTTATTGACCCCAATCCGGTTTTTTGCGGGATGCCTTTTTCTCTGCCGTTATCTTTTTGGATTTCAACCGTTTTTCCTTGGAAGATTTGGAAGGCTTGGTCGGTTTTCTCTTTTTGGGGACAACAAGTGCATTTTTGAGGGTTTCGAAAAAGCGTTTTACTACTAAATCCTTGTTTCGGTGTTGGCTTCGGGCTTCGTCACATTGAAGAATCAAAGCACCGGCATTGGTCAACCGAGACTGCAATTTTAATTGGATACGTTGTTTTTCCCTGTCTGATAATCCTTCTGAGGCAGGTACATTAAAGGTAAGCTCCACTTTGGAGGAAACCTTGTTCACATGTTGTCCTCCTGCACCGCTGCTACGCATGGCTTTAAACTGTAACTCCCTATGAATTTGTTTTTTGTCCAACCTGAAGCCTTCTGTTGATGGTCTCCAAAGATACATTAAGAAAAATGGTTGTTCCTTTTTCCTGTTTCTTATCGGAATTGAAAAAAACCATGGTGCCGTCTTCTGCAACTCCTTCAATTAAATGATGACTCCCTTTAAAAAAGGAATGGGTTACGGCTACTTTCAATCCGGATGAATCGGAAAATTTGAACTCATGCGGATATACCAAAACGGACCTATCGATTTCGGAATAGGATTTTAAAAGCTTCATGGAAACCTTGTTTACCTGTCCAAACAGCGAAGCGGTGTAATAATCGGGAGGGTTTTTGTAGAGGTCTTGGGTATTCCCATTGGCAATGATCTGTCCCTGTTCCAAAATCAGGGTGCGCTCTGCAAATGGTAACACATCACTGGGGTCGTGACTAGCGTTAAGCACGGTAATACCCTGTTTTTTGAGATATAGAAAGAGATTTCTACGGAGGGAATTCCGCTTAAAATTATCAATATGGCCAAAGGGTTCGTCCAAAAGAAGGATTTCTGGCTCTTGGGCCAATACCCTAGCGAGCGCTACGCGTTGTTGTTGACCACCGCTGAGGTATTTTACCTTGGTCTTGGCGTAGGATTTCATCTCAATCAAATCCAGTAGCTCATTGATGCGTTCTTCGTGGGTTTCGCGATCAAAAACAGAAAGGAACTGCCCTACGTTTTCTTCCACGGATATATATGGCATCAAATCAAAATCCTGTGCCAAATATTTCATGTAGGGTTCGCCTGGAACCAGATTAAAATTGGGGCCAAGCGCTTCCTTATCGTTCCAAAAAACGGAACCTTCTTCCACATGAAGCAATCCATAGATGATTTTTAGCAAGGTGCTCTTTCCTGAGCCACTTTCGCCCATCAAAGCCACATGTTCCCCTGGGGAAACTTCAAAGGAAATGTCCTTTAAAATGGTCTGGTCTTGGTAACCAAAAGAATCTACTTGGACTTTTAACATAAATTTGATTAAAAGCTATTCACAGAGCAATTGAAAATGCCATTCTAAAATTTGACACGAATTCCATAAACCCCCTCGAATCCTTTATATTTTACTACGACTGTCATTCCGTGCTTGGACACGGAATCCATCATACTTATTTTTTCTTGTTTTAAGAAATTGCAACTTGATTTTGCCCATAGGTGGGCAAGTTTAGGTTGACAAACATACTTTCTGGACAGCCCTAATATATCAATCTTTAAACTCTTTGAGGACTGTTTGGTTGGGCAGTTCATCATAACCCATATTGAAAAAGGTAAACCCAAAAATATCCGCGTATTGCTCTATGGTTTTGCTTACGGGTGTACCTGCTCCGTGACCTGCGTTGGTCTCAATACGAATCAAAGTGGGCTGTTCCCCAGCCTGTTTTTCCTGCAGTTCCGCAGCAAACTTAAAGCTGTGTGCAGGGACCACGCGGTCGTCGTGGTCTCCAGTGGTAACCAAGGTCGCAGGGTATGCGGTGCCTTCTTTTACATTATGTACGGGTGAATATCCCTTGATGTAGTTGAACATTTCCTCACTGTCTTCAGAAGTTCCGTAATCGTAGGCCCAACCTGCTCCAGCGGTAAAGGTGTGATAACGGAGCATATCCATTACGCCCACAGCTGGTAACGCAACCTGCATCAGGTCTGGACGCTGGGTCATAGTGGCACCCACCAACAAGCCCCCGTTGGAACCTCCGCGGATGGCGAGATATTCTTTTGAGGTGTATTTATTGTCGATTAGGTATTCTGCAGCTGCGATGAAGTCATCAAACACATTCTGCTTTTGGAGCTTGGTACCGGCAATGTGCCATTTTTTCCCGTATTCCCCGCCTCCTCTAAGGTTAGGAACGGCATATACACCGCCTTGCTCCATCCAAACGGCATTCACGATGCTGAAAGAAGGTGTCAAACTAATATTGAACCCTCCATAGCCATATAGGATGGTTGGGTTTTTACCGTTCAGTTCGGTTCCTTTTTTATAGGTAATGATCATAGGCACTTTTGTGCCGTCTTTTGAGTTGTAGAACACCTGTTTGGATTCGTAATCTTCGGAATTAAAATCAATTTGAGGCTTCCAATATTGCTCGTATTCGCCAGTCTCCACATCGTATTTGTACAACGAACCTGGTGTGTTGTAATTGGTAAAGGAGAAGTAGAATTCCTTGTCCTCCTTTTTACCGCCAAAACCTCCTGCGCTTCCTACGCCGGGTAGTTCCACCTCACGGACCAAATTCCCTTCATAATCATATTGGAGTACTTTGGAAATGGCATCCACCATATATTCGGTAAAGAAATAGCCCCCACCTGTTCCTGCGGTCAACACATTTTCGGTTTCTGGAATCAAATCCTTCCAATTGTCGGGGGTTGGATTGGCCGCATCCACGACCACCACTTTTTTGTTGGGCGCCTCTCGATTGGTAACCATATATAGTGTGGAACCTTCATTATCGATAACGTAGGTGTCAGAATCGGTGTCGTCCAAAATAGTGACCAGCTTGGGGTTCTCTTGGGAAAGGTCCATCATAAACAGTTTGTTCCCTGATGTGGAAACCGAAGCAGATATAAAAAGATACTTCTGGTCTTCGGACACGGAACCGCCCACGTAGCGGTGCTTTTCCTCGGGCGTGCCGCCGAAAATGATCTTATCCTCGGATTGTGGCGTTCCCAATTTATGATAGTACAGTTTGTGCTGGTCCGTTTTTGCGGAAAGTTCGCTTCCTTCGGGTTTATCGTAGCTGGAATAAAAGAAACCCTCGTTTCCTTTCCAAGAGATGCCACTGAACTTGATATCTACCAAGGTGTCCTCCACAATTTCTTTGGATTCGGCATCGATGACAATACCCTTGCGCCAATCGCTTCCTCCTTCCGAGATAAGGTAGGCCGCTTTGGAACAGTCCTTGGTAAAGCTAAGGCCCATTAAGGATGTGGTGCCATCTTCGGAAAAAGTATTGGGGTCCAAGAAGACTTCTTCTTCGCCACCCTCTTTTTTACGGTACACCACGTATTGGTTTTGCAGCCCATTATTTTTGTAATAATAGGTGTAGTTTCCTTCTTTAAAAGGGGAACCCACTTTTTCGTAGTTCCAAAGTTTCTCCAATCTGTTTTTTAGGTCTTCCCGGAAAGGAATCTTGTCCAAATAGCCAAAAGTAACCGCGTTTTGCTTTTTTACCCAAGCTTCGGTCTCCTCGCTTCGGTCGTCTTCCAACCAACGATAGGGGTCAGGGACTTCATTTCCAAAATAATTATCTACGGTGTCAACTTTTTTGGTAGTGGGGTAGTTCACAGTAATGGGCTCTCCTTTTTTAGTGTTTTCCTGACAGGCTGCAAATAAAACCAAAGCAGCCAACAGACTTATGTTTTTCATGTTTTTTCGGATTGATTCCGATAAAAATAGCATAAAAGACACAAACCTATTGGCTGCAATCGATGCTTTAACTAATTTTATGAAATAGCTTCAGAAGTATTCGAAACCAAGTTGTTTTCCACCAAATACTCCGCAATCTGCACAGCGTTGGTAGCAGCCCCTTTTCTTAGGTTGTCCGCAACTATCCACATGTTCAAAGTATTGGGTTGTGTCTCATCCCTGCGGATTCTCCCCACAAAAACATCATCCTTGCCATTGGCAAAAACAGGCATGGGATAGGTGTTGGTTTCAGGATTGTCCTGCACCACTATGCCTGACGTTTCACTTAGCAGTTTTCTGACTTCCGCCAAATCAAAATCGTTGTGGAACTCCACGTTTACTGATTCTGAGTGCCCGCCAGCAGTAGGAATACGTACTGCAGTTGCGGTTACGGAAAATGTGCGGTCGTCCAATATTTTTTGTGGCTCACGGGCCAATTTCATCTCTTCTTTGGTGTATCCATTTTCCAAAAACATATCGCAATGCGGCAATGCATTTCGGTTGATGGGATAAGGATAGGCCATTTCCCCATCGATTCCTGCCGCTTCATTTTCCATTTGTTCAACGGCTTTTACACCTGTGCCGGACACGGACTGGTAGGTAGAAACTACCACGCGCTTCATCTGATATTTTTTGTGCAAGGGGTCCAAGGCCAATACCATTTGAATGGTGGAGCAGTTGGGGTTTGCTATGATTTTGTCTTCAGCAGTCAATTCTGAAGCATTGATTTCAGGCACCACCAATTTTTTGGACGGATCCATACGCCAAGCAGATGAGTTATCGATTACTGTGGTGCCGACTTCAGCAAATTTCGGAGCCCACTCCAAAGAGGTGTCTCCACCTGCAGAGAAAATCGCGATATCGGGTTGAGCGGCAACGGCATCCGCCAAACCGATTACGGTGTGTTCCTCATTTTTATAGGTAAGTTTTTTGCCCACGGAACGCTCCGAGGCAACCAACAATAATTCTGAAATAGGGAAGTTACGTTCTTCCAACACTTTCAACATGACTTCGCCTACCATTCCGGTGGCTCCAACAACTGCTACTTTCATTTTTGATTTATTTCTTGTCGCAAAGGTACTTCAGTCAGCGAGTTAAACAAGCTTTTTCTTTACCAATCAATAAAAAATAACAAAATGTTATAAATAAAACAACCATCAACATGTCAGCGAAACACATTGATGGTTTTTAAATGATTATTGTGGTGTAGCGGCGGTACCAGAAAAATCTAGTACCAACGATTTTATTTTTTCAACAAATCGCGAATCTCTGCCAACAATTCCTCTTGGGTCGGACCCTTTGGAGGTTCTGGGGCGGGCTCCTCTTTTTTCTTCAATTTGTTCACGCCTTTTACAATAAGGAACATAACAAAGGCTACAATGATGAAGTCGATGACATTGGTAAGGAACGATCCGTAGAGAACGGCAATTTCCCCAACAGTTTCACCTGCATCATTCACAGTTCCCTCGTTAATCACATATTTAAGGTCGTTAAAATCAGATTCGAATAACAATCCGATCAACGGAGAAACAATTCCACCGGTAAAAGAAGAAACCACTTCTTTAAAAGCGGCACCCATAACGAAACCTACGGCGATATCCACCAGGTTTCCTTTCATTGCAAAGTCTTTAAACTCTTTTAAAAATCCCATTTTATAGTTAAGTATTGGTTAACAGCAACAAATTAAGTAAAAAAGATAATATTCAAGCTCCGACAGCAACTCTTTTTACACGTTGGGATATGGCTGTCAGAATTTCATAGGAAATGGTATTGGCGGTAGCGGCGAATTTTTCAGCCGATTTCTGATGACCAAAAACGATGACTTCATCCCCTTCTTTGCAATCGATTTCAGTAACATCCACCATGATCATATCCATACAAACGTTGCCCAGAATTGGCGCTTTTTTATTGTTGATGGTCACAAAGCCTTTGCCTTTACCATATTGTCGGCCTATACCATCTGCGTGTCCAATAGGGAGTGTGGCACTTTTGATGGGTTTGTTTGATTTAAAAGCTCGATTATACCCTATGGATTCGTTGGCATCAATTTGATGGATTTGTGAGATAATGGTTTTTAATGTTGCAACAGGCCTTAATTGTGCATCTACCTGCGCTTGGTTGCCATAACCATATAGCCCTATGCCACTGCGGACCATCTCGAACTGAGCTTCTGGGTAATTGATGATGCCCGAAGTGTTCAACATATGTTGCATAGGCTGATAGCTCAACTTATCCATAAGTGCATTGCTCAAATTTTTGAAGGAGTTGATTTGATTCAGGCTAAAGTCACGTTCGTTTACATCTTCTGAAGCCGCCAAATGCGAAAAAGCAGAAATTATTTTGATGCATTCGCTACGCTTGGTTTCTTCAACAATAAAATCCACATCCGTCTCTGAAAATCCCAAACGGTTCAAGCCTGTATTGAATTTAATGTGAACAGGATAATTGGTTTGCTCTTGAGCTTTTGCCGCTTCCAGAAATTGGTTCAGGATATTTCTGGAATATATGCTGGGCTCCAATTGGTTCGTAATCAGATCATCAAAATTGGAAACCAAGGGGTGCAACACCAAAATAGGAAGTTGAATACCCGCTTTACGCAATAAAACCCCTTCGCTGACATAGGCAACTGCTAAATAATCGGCACCCAATTGTTCCAGTTTTTGGGCAATCGTTACCATGTCGCTTCCGTAGGCAAAGGCTTTTACCACGCCTAAAAATTTGGTTTCAGGCTTTATTTTGGAGCGCAAGTAGTTGTAATTGTGTTCCAAGGCAGCAAGGTCCAAGACCAAAGTTGTTTCCCCGACCTTACTCATTGGGTTTTTCCTTTTTGGAAGTTACCTCCTCGGATTCCACATCCATTCCCTTTATTTTTTCGCGTAACATGGCTTTATAAAAAGCTGCTCTGCTCAAAGGCTCATATTCCTCGGTTTCGCCCAGCAATACCAAATTGTCGTTGAGTGATTTTCTAAAACTGTAGTTGGCCAAGTTTCCTGTACGCGTACATACAGCGTGCACCTTGGTCACGTATTCCGCTGTGGCCATCAATGCGGGCATAGGGCCAAAGGGATTGCCCTTGAAGTCCATATCCAGTCCGGCGACCACGACGCGAATGCCCCTATTGGCCAAATCGTTGCAAACGGTTACGATTTCATCATCAAAAAACTGGGCTTCGTCTATACCGATTACATCACAATCGTCCGCCAAAAGTCGAATATTGGCAGCGGCCGGAACGGGAGTGGACCTGATTTCATTGGAGTCATGGGAGACGACCATTTCTTCATGATAGCGGGTATCCACAATGGGTTTGAAGATTTCCACTTTTTGCTTGGCAAATTGGGCGCGCTTTAGCCTTCGGATCAGTTCTTCGGTCTTTCCGGAAAACATGGAACCGCAAATCACTTCAATCCATCCAAACTGTTCCTTAGGGTTGACTGTGTTTTCGAGAAACATACCGTATTTTTGAAAGAAATTGTTTGTTTTCCCGTTATATTGGGACGATCACAAAGCTACTAAAAAATTGCACCCCTGTTTTCAATAAGATTTTAACCTTTTGTTGATAGGGTATTGGTAAAATCATTATATTTTTATAATAAAGAAGAAAAGCTATGATACGGAAATTGAGGGAAGAGTTGATCAAGTTGTCCACAGAAATAATCACTGCAAGAGAGGACACCGATCTTGCGGCACTTTACGAGAGGTCCAAAGAGATTTATGAAAAGTTGGCCGTATTGAAATTCATAGATGAAAAATTGAGCGATGTTGAGGTGGATGTTTCCCAAAATGTGATAGCTTCCAGGTTTGAGAAAATGGCCAATGCCGTTTTGAGTGGAAATACATCCGTACCGGAAAGTAATCCACACCAAGAAGATATTATGACCCCGGGAATGGATACCATTAAGGACATGGTTTCCGAGATGCCATCCAATGCTGATCTGGAAAAGGTGTTTGCTGAATTCGTGGCCAAACCCGATTTCATGAAGAACGATAAGGAAAATGTTACTCCAACGGATAATAGCACTGTGCCTACCCAACAGAAAAAGCCAAAATCCTTGAACGATCGATTGGCAAAAGATTTTCAGGTTGGTCTCAACGATAAATTGGCCTTTGTAAAACATCTGTTCAATAATAGCATGGAGGACTATACTCGAGTACTTTCGCAACTCACTACTATAGATTCGGAAGAACGTTCTGTGGCATTTATTAAGAACATGGTAAAACCTGAGTATAATAATTGGGAGGGCAAAGAAGAGTACGAAGCACGTTTTATGGTGCTCATCCAGAGAAGGTTCGCATAAATCAATTTTTACAATTTTAATTTAACCGCAAGGCCGTAACTTTGGTTTATGGGAAAATTATATCTGGTTCCAACACCAATAGGAAATTTGGAAGACATGACGCTTCGTGCCATTAAAGTGCTCAAGGAAGTGGATGTGGTTTTGGCGGAAGATACCCGGACCAGTGGCAAGCTGCTCAAGTATTACGAAATCAACACTCCTCTGCAGAGCCATCACATGCACAACGAGCACAAACAGGTTGATGGTTTGGTGCAAAAAATGAAAGACGGAACCACCTACGCCCTCATTTCCGATGCTGGTACCCCGGCTATTTCCGATCCAGGATTTTTATTGACCCGCGCTTGTGTTGAAAACGATATTGAAGTGGAGTGTCTGCCTGGAGCAACTGCCTTTGTTCCAGCTCTGGTAAACAGTGGATTGCCCAATGACCGATTTGTTTTTGAAGGTTTTTTACCCGTAAAAAAGGGACGCCAGACACGACTTTTGGAACTTGCCGAAGAAACCCGAACCATGGTTTTTTACGAATCGCCCCACAAACTCCTTAAAACCTTGACACATTTTGCCGAGTATTTTGGGGAAGACAGACCCGTTTCCGTATCCAGGGAATTGACCAAATTGTATGAAGAGACCGTTCGCGGAACTGTTACGGAGGTATTGGAACACTTCAACAATAAAGCACCCAAAGGCGAATTTGTGATTGTGGTCGGTGGACGTAAAGATCAATAATCCTCATCAATAATAAATAATTCTTCCACGGGAAGATTGAACAACCTGCCCATTTTTAATGCCAAGGTAACCGAAGGATTGAATTTATCCTTTTCTATGGCATGAATGGTCTGTCGTGAAACACCTAATTCTTTGGCCAACTCTGCTTGGGTCATATCCAATCGTGCTCTTTCCACTTTTACCAAATTCTTCATGAATGAGCCTCTTTTTTGAAGTAGAATATGACCAAAAACAATATCATGAATAACGATAAAACCATGTCTAAACTGACCTTGTAATCAACGTTGAAAAGATAAATGGCCAGAGCAACCATCAACAATAGAATTACGGTAGACTGATAGGATTGTAACCGAATCAACCGGATATAATCATCTTCAACACTTTCTTTGGACAACATGTAGATCAAAAGACCTATCAATGGCAGAACATTGAAAAAATAAAAAAGTGTTGTTCCCAGTAAATCTTCGAAATAATGATGTGTTCCTTCTGGAGAACCATTGAATCCATCCAAAAAGCCATCCCCTGCTACTAAAAACAAGGAGATAAAGAAAATAAAAAGACCAAGTCGTTTGCCCCAGTTCGGTAGTATTTGAAAATCCATTTGCTAGTATTTTTGTCTAAAAGTAAATAAAACTTTACATTTTTACAAAAATTATTGCTTTTATAGCAAAGTTGGACTCAAACGTTCGTAAATGGTAAATATATAGTTGTTAACTTCAACGTAGCTTAGCGACCCAATAAACAGGATGGATGAACTACTTACTGAAATACGGAACTGTTCCCATTGTGAGGAGCATTTGCCCTTAGGGCCCAGACCCATTGTTGCTGCCCATCCTGATTCAAGAATTGCCATTATTGGGCAGGCACCAGGAACTAAAGTGCACCAAACAGGAGTTCCATGGGATGACCCCAGCGGAAGGCAGCTTAGAAAATGGCTGGGTGTAACGGACGAACAATTTTATAATGAACAGCTTTTCGCCCTGATCCCAATGGGATTTTGTTATCCGGGCAAAGGAAAATCAGGGGATTTGCCACCACGTCCCGAGTGTGCTCCCTTATGGCATAAAGCTTTGATAAGTCAGATGCCGAACTTGACATTGACCATCTTGATAGGTCAATACGCACAAAACTACTATTTGGGTAGTACGATGAAGCGAAACCTGACCGAAACAGTCAAGCACTATCAGGAATATTTGCCCGATTGTTTTGTACTGCCCCATCCATCGCCAAGAAATCGATTTTGGTTGAGCAAAAACCCATGGTTTGATCTAGAGGTACTCCCAGAGTTGAAAAAAAAGATTTTAAATAGCCTGGTTTCTTGAATCTAACCTCTAATATCTCGACCCATCATGCTTCCCTTTTTGCCATCCCACTTCGCCCAAATATTTTTCTGCACTTTCCACGGCCCCATCTTCAATATTTGTACCCATGGAATCGTTCCAGCGGTTGAGGTAACCAAAAAGTGAGATAACCCCCATCATTTCTACGATTTCGCCATCATTCCAATGTTGGCACAGCCGTTTTTTAATATCGGCATTAACCGTATTTGGTACTTGTGAGGCAGCCAAAGCAAAGTCGAGCGCAGCTTTCTCTGCGTCGGAAAAGGCACTGTGGGTCCTATATTCCCAAATGTTGTCCAATTGCTCCTGTTTGGCACCGTAGCGTTCCGCCGCCCTAATGGCATGTGCTTGACAATAGCGGCAGCCCGTGGCATTGCTGCTTACCCAGGCAATCATTCGTTTTAAAGCAGAGGTTACACGGCCCTCATTGGCCATTACCGCTTTGTTAAGGTTGATGAAAGCCTTGGAAATCGCTGGTCTATGCTGCATGGTCAGCACGGAATTGGGACAAAACCCAAGGGTTTCGTTAAAGAACTCGGCCAGTTCTTTGGTTTCCAGATCATGATCTGGGCATAGGGGATCAACTAAAGCCATTATGATATTTAATATTGTATTTTTGGAATCTACAAGAAACAAAAATTAAATTTCATGACAAATCACGTCACTACTACATGGCTGGGTGGAACCACTTTTGAAAGTACAAATCCTTCTGGACATACGATTAAAATTGACACATCTCCAGAGCATGGATGGGGAGGAGAAGGACTACGGCCCAAGGCATTGATGCTTACTTCATTGGCAGGTTGTTCAGGATTGGATGTGGCTTCGCTCATGAAAAAAATGAAACTTGAAGTAGAAGAGTTCAAGATCGAGACCATAGCCAACCTTACGGAGGAGCACCCTAAATATTACGATTCTGCGATTATAGAGTATCATTTTACGGGGGCCAATCTTAAGGAGGACAAACTTAAAAAAGCGGTAGACCTTTCCGTGGAAAAGTATTGTGGTGTTATGGAAATGTTCAGAAAATTTGCCAAATTGGACATTAAGATTTTCTATCACAACAAATAGGCTGAACACAAAGGACAATAACCTCAAGTTCCTTTTTGACGAAATAGGGTTTCTCGTAAATCCTATATTGTATGCCGTAAACATTAAAATTAAAAACAAATGTGGCTAAAAAAGAATGGGTTATATGTGTTATTGGCGATTTCTGTCGTTCTTGCGGTCTTAGGGGTCGCCACTTCTAATTTCATCTTTAAATCGGGTACCGCAGGCATGGGGATAATTATTATCCTAGTGCTTAATATGGGTTTAAAAAAGAGTGCGAAGGATACATGGTGGATTCTTGCGGCATTTTTGTTTTCCATCATAGGGGATTGGTTTTTATCCAATATGAACGGGGACAGTCTTATGTTCGTCAAGGGAATTGCCCTTTTCTTTTTGGCACACGTAGGGTATCTGCTTTATGCCTTGGCCAATGGTCGCATTAAAGAAGTCTTCACGAGTATTTTATTGGCGGCCTATTTGGCATTTTTCTTTCTGGTGCTCTATCCCACCTTTACCGATGTTTCTTTGATGGTCGCATCTTTGGTGTATTTGCTCATCTCCTGTTTTTCTTTGGGAGCGGCCATGGGAATGAAGAGCAATCCAACAGCAAAACGAAGCTTTATTCTGGGTATTGTTCTCATTATTTTTTCTGATACCATTATCGCTTTTAAAGAATTTGTGGACTATCACACCTTCGATTTTCTGATTACACCTACCTACTACCTCGCCCATATTTTCATTACATTTTCACTCATCAAAAGATTTGAAAGCAACGTCCCAACATCAAACTAATACCTAATATGCGCTGGACCATTAAACCAAGACCCGAACAAGAATCCATTGACCAACTTTCCAAAGCCTTGGGGATAGATGATTTGATTGCCCAGTTATTGATTCAGCGCGGAATCACTAATTATGATGAAGCAAAGGCATTCTTCCGACCAGAATTGAATCATTTACATGACCCTTTTTTGATGAAGGGTATGCACAAAGCCGTTGAACGGATTGAGCAAGCCATGGACAATGGGGAAAACATATTGGTTTATGGAGATTATGATGTGGATGGAACCACTTCGGTGGCTTTGATGAGTTCCTATTTATTGGAAACTTACCCGAATGTAGCGACCTATATTCCTGATCGTTATTTGGAGGGATACGGAGTTTCGTTTCAAGGTATCGATTTTGCGGCCGACAATGATATTGGCCTTATGATTGCCTTGGATTGTGGCATCAAGGCCATCGAACAGATAAAATATGCCAAGGAAAAAGGTATTGATGTAATTGTTTGCGATCACCACCGACCAGGGAAAGAATTACCTGAAGCCGTAGCGATTTTGGACCCCAAACAAGAGGATTGTGAATATCCGTACAAGGAACTTTGTGGATGTGGGGTTGGCTTCAAACTGATTCAGGCTCTGGGAGCAAAGCAGGGCAAATCCATCGATGATATCTTGCTTTATCTGGATTTGGTGGCCACCGCCATTGCTGCCGATATTGTTCCAATAACCGGAGAAAACCGAGTGCTGGCCTATTTTGGACTGATGGTCATCAACGAAAACCCGAGAACAGGGATCAAAGCATTGATTGATCAGACCAAAAAAAGGGAACTTACCATTACCGATGTAGTGTTCATCATTGCCCCGCGAATCAATGCAGCAGGACGTATGAAACACGGACAACATGCTGTCGCGTTACTTACCGAGACTAACTTTGCCCAAGCACAACAATTTGCGGCAGAAATTGAACTGTTCAATACCGAACGAAGAAGTTTGGATCAAGAAATCACACAGGAAGCCTTGATTCAAATCCAAGAAAACCAAGAAGAAGATAAGTATACTTCAGTGGTCTATAGCGAAAACTGGCACAAGGGCGTAATAGGCATTGTGGCATCACGATTAACGGAGACCTACTATAGGCCCACACTGGTGTTTACCAAAAGTGGGGATAAATTGGCCGCCTCGGCCCGATCGGTCAAAGGATTCGATATCTACAATGCCCTTGAAGGCTGTTCCGATTGTTTGGAGCAGTTTGGGGGGCACATGTACGCAGCAGGTCTCACGTTATTGGAAGAGCAGTACGAAGCATTCAAAAAACAGTTTGAAAAAGTAGTATCGCAAACCATCGACCCAAAACTGTTGCAGCCCGAAATTTCCGTGGATGCCAAAATTTTAATGCATCAGATTACACCAAAATTAATGCGGATCTTGAAGCAATTTGCCCCGTTTGGCCCGGGAAACATGACCCCAATCTTTATGGCCGAAGGGTTAAAGGATACCGGTTATGCACGTGGCGTTGGGGAAGGTGAAAAACACTTAAAATGCAGTCTCTATCAACCAGGTTCCAATCCCATTGGGGGCATTGGGTTCAATTTAGGTGACAAATTGGATATAGTTAAGGGCATAAAACCATTTGATGCCGTATTTTCGTTGGATGAAAATGAATGGAACGGAACGGTGAGCCTTCAACTAAAACTAAGAGATATTCGCTAGCTATTTATGGACCCCTACGCAGCACTTCGCTATAAGGAATTCAACATGTTTTTACTGGTACGCTTCGCCATGGTATTTGCATGGTCCATGCAGTTTATTGTGATTGAGTGGCAGGTGTATTCGCTAACCAAAGACCCACTTTCGCTTGGTATTATTGGGTTAATGGAAGTCATCCCTGCGGTGAGCATGGCCCTTT
The DNA here is from genome assembly GCF_029193885.1 of Flagellimonas yonaguniensis. Lineage (GTDB taxonomy): Bacteria > Bacteroidota > Bacteroidia > Flavobacteriales > Flavobacteriaceae > Flagellimonas > Flagellimonas yonaguniensis. Next base: position 449,397 of record NZ_JARFVB010000001.1, read on the forward strand.
TTGCAGGTCACATTGTAGATCAGCGGGAAAAACGAAACCTTTTGGTAACTTGCATTGCGGGATTCTCCGTTATAAGTCTTGGCTTGTTCTTGTTGAGCTGGCCTGGGCTTGAAGAATCATGGGAATCCAAAACCATACTGTATTCTATTTACGCACTAGTATTTTTAGGTGGTTTTGTACGGTCGTTTTTGGGCCCGACCATATTTTCATTGATTGCGTTGATCGTTCCCAAGAAAATATATCCCAATGCCGCTACGTGGAGCAGTTCCACATGGCAATTGGCATCGGTTTTGGGTCCTGCACTGGCAGGATTTTCCATTAGCTGGATTGGAGTGCATTGGAGCATGTGCGTTATTTTCGGGTTTTCTTTATTTGCTTTAATTTTCCTCTTCCAGATTCCCAGAAAGCCTATTTTAAATCCAAAAATCGGTGAACCCGTCTTTCAAAGTCTACGTGATGGACTCAAATTTGTTTTTGGTAATAAGGCCATTTTTGGTGCACTTACTTTGGATATGATTGCCGTGCTTTTTGGTGGAGCCGTAGCGCTGTTGCCCGTTTATGCCCAAGACATTTTGCACGTGGGTTCGGAAGGATTCGGAATTTTACGGGCAGCCCCTGCTGTGGGAGCTTCCATTACCATGTTGGGGTCCACCAGATTTCCTTTGCACAAAAAAGCGGGTAAAAAATTACTGATGGCGGTTTTTGCTTTTGGAATCTGCATTATCGTCTTTGGATTGTCGGAATTGTTTTGGTTATCCGTAATCGCCCTGTTCTTGAGCGGTGCGGTAGATGGAGTTTCCATGATCATACGCCAGACCATCCTGCAATTAAAGACCCCGGATAATATGCGCGGTAGGGTAGCTTCGGTAAACTCCATGTTTGTAGGGTCTTCCAACGAGTTGGGTGCTTTTGAAAGTGGATTGGCCGCTAAATTACTGGGAACGGTGACCGCGGTGGTGTTCGGTGGATGCATGACACTTTTGACTGCGGGCACAACGGCGATTGTATCGCCTACCTTTAGGCGATTGGACCTTCAAAAGGACATTGATGAGCATGAAAAGGAAGATTAGTTTAAAGGGTAACGTGCGTTTGACATAAAGAGGTTATTAATCATTTGGTGATTAATAGGTAGAGCTTAATTGTCAGGTCGAGCGCAGTCGAGACCCTGTTTTTATGACTTCTCGACTGCGCTCGAAGTGACAGTCTACCTTAAAAAGTCCAATATTTACAGACATCAATTTCTTGTTTCAAACTCTTGCAAGCTTAATTTTTCGCCATCAAAAACGGCATAGGTAAAATAAGAAATCCAATCCCCGAGGTTGATATAGGTCGATTTTTCGTTGAGTTTGATTTCCATCGGAAGATGGCGGTGACCAAAAATAAAATGGTCATAGTGTTTATCTTCCAACTTACGTTTGGCATATAAAATCAACCATTCTTTGTCCTCTCCCAAGAATTTGGCATCGGCTTCGCCCGAAATTATCTTGTTGTTCACGGATAAATGTTGTCCCAAACGCACCCCAAAATCAGGATGCAACCATTTAAAAAACCATTTGGCCACAGGATTGGTAAATACCTTTTTCATCCGTTTGAAGCCTTTGTCGTGTGGCCCCAGTCCATCGCCATGACCAATAAAAAAGGAAGTGTCGTTGATTAAAAATTGTTGCGGTTTATGGTATACTGGAATGTTCAGTTCTTCTTCAAAATATCCGTTCATCCAAAGGTCGTGGTTGCCCACAAAATAGGTGATGGCAATTCCCATATCCGATAGTTCGGCCAGTTTGCCCAAGGTGCGCGTAAAGCCTTTGGGAACCACGGTTTTGTATTCGAACCAAAAGTCGAAAAGATCGCCCATTAAAAAAATGGCAGCGGCATCATCCTTGATGGAATCCAACCAAGCCACAAACTTTTTCTCACGGGGCAGACTATCCTTTCGGGTGGGAGCCCCGAGGTGGTTATCGCTAGCGAAATAGACTTTTTTGCCTTTAGGAAGTGAGATATTGTCCAATTGGGTCTACGGAAAAAGTTTATAGATGTCATTTCGTTTTACAAAACGAGACAATATTAGGATATTGTTTTCGTAATAAAAACCAAGTCGGTATGAACCTATTCGCATTCTGAAAGCATTCGGGTGTCCTGTTAGTTTCTTAATGGATTTAAGCTCGTCCAAAACTTTGGCCTCTTTCATTTCAAGAATGATAGGCTTTAACTTTTGCTTTATCTTTTTATCATTAATCTTTCTTAAATCTTTTTCAAGTGATTTATGATATTTGATTTTCATTCATCAAGGATTTTGAAAATGTCATCCTCATCGGTAAAATCTTTGTTATCAGCTTGTTGCATCAAAAGGAGAAGCCCAAGGTCTTCTTTCTCTTCTTCTGATAGCTTTTCGAAACGTTCCAGTTCTTTGTTTTTAACATATTCAACCACGGCCTTTTCCATCAAGGCCTTAACGCTTAGATTTTCAAAAGCGGAAAGCACTTTGAGTTTTACTACCAGTGATTTATCGACTTCAATCAGTTTTTTAACATGTTCCATAAAACTTGGTCTTTCAAATTCTATAGCAACAAATATATAAAATATATACCATATATATTATTTTTTGTAACGTCTATTGCTTCGTATTCTGTTGACCACATATACCACGATTACGAAAAGGGCCAATATGGGGAATAATAAATCAGTCATAACTACTTTTATTTTTTAAACTTTTCCAATGCTTTTTTAGTGTTCGGTGACAGTGCCAATTTTCCGGATGCTTCGGCACGTTCCAGTAATAGGTCGTCCCAATGCTCGGTTCCTTCCCACAACACTTTTTTCATTTCGGCCAGGGCCTCGGGATTATAGGTCGCCAGTTTTTGCAGGTGAATGTCCAGTTCTTTGTCCATTTCGGAAATGGAATCGTACACCTTAGCATAGAGGCCTTGTTCTTTGGCCCAATAGGCATTTTTCCATTCCGTGGGATACAAAGTGAGCTCTGCTAAAGCGGTTTTTCCCATTTTACGTTCCACAGCGGGAGCAATCACAAAGGGACCAATTCCTATGGAAATTTCCGATAGCTTGATGGCCGCATCGACAGTTGCATGTACATAATCGCATGCCGATGCCAATCCGACCCCGCCACCAACGGTTTTCCCTTGCACCCGTCCGATAATCGGTTTGGGACATTTGCGCATGGCATTGATCACATGGGCAAAACCACTGAAAAACTGTTTGCCTTCCTCTACATTGGACACGGCCACCAATTCATCAAAAGAGGCACCTGCACAAAATGCTCTTTCCCCTTCGGATTTCAAGACAATGACGGAAACTTCATCGTTTTCCCCAAGCTTGTCAAATTCCTTGGCGAGACGGGCCAAAAGTTCGGACACAAAGGAGTTGCTGGCGGGATGGCCAAATTCGACCGTAGCAATTCTATTTTCTATTCGGGTGTATAAACTTCCGTTGGTTCTATCTGTTGTCATTAAAGTTGATTATCAGATGTCTTTGAGCACTAAATTAAGGGTTTTGCACCAAGGGCCTGAACTTTCTTCTAAATTTCCAAACCAGGGAGAATCCGCGAATCATCATCCAGACCACAAAAGCGATCCAAATGGCATAAAAGCCCAACCCCAAATACATGCCTAAATAAAGACAGGGGATAAAGCCTAAAAAGGTGGCGGCCAAGAGTACATTTCTCAAGTATTTCATTTCGCCCATCCCTTTGAATATGCCATCAAAAATAAAGGCTAGGGTATTCATGGGCAGTCCAAGAATCACAATGTAAAAGATGCTATAAAAGGTGTTGAGCACGATGTCCTCATTCGAAAACAGGTAACCGATAGGCCGGTAAAAAATAAACCCGAAGCACATGAGGACGAAGCTTACGATCATCCCGTACTTGAATATGGTCTTGGCGAGTTTCCACAACCCATCGTAATCTTCAGCGCCCAAAAGCTTACCTCCCATACTGTTGCCCGCTGCGGCATAGCCATCAATAAAAAATGCGGCGAATAACCAAAGGTTGACGGCTATGGTATGTGCACCGATAAAGCGGTCTCCCAATGTGGTGGCTTCGCGAACCGCCAACATTAAAGCAGCATTGAGGGCCAAGGTCCGTACAAAAAGGTTGAGGCTCATGAAAATCAACCGTTTGATCTCCTTGTTTAACGGAAAGGTCAGTTTTATGCTGATATCTGTCTTCTTTATCAATAAAATGAGAGCCAATATGGCCATAATGGCCTGGGCTATCAAACTGGCCCATGCTGCACCCTCCAAATAAAGAGCCGGAATGAAACCTTCAACTCCATAAACCAAGGCAAAATCCAATATTATATTAAGACCTGCGCCCAGCATGGCAATGACCATCGGGTAAAAGGTGTTCTGCAATCCACGGAAGATGCCAAACACGGCAAAGGTGAACAGCGTGAGGGGGAATCCCCAGACCCGAATGGAATAATAGGAAACACAATACTCCAAAATTTTGCCGGATGCGTTGAAGAGCGAAAAAATCTCCTCGATGACAAAAATGGTGGTGAGCAGTACCACAAGGCTCAAAAGAATGTTGAGGAAAATGGCCTGTGCTGGCATGTTTTTTACTTCGTCAAGTCTTCCAGCACCCAAATACTGGGATATGATGGCAGAAATGGAACTACGTGTTTGACCGAGTACCCAAATAAGCATGGACAAAAAAGAACCAACGATTCCCGCTGCAGCTAAAGACTCCAGTCCATCCACGGGGATGTTGCCCACAATGGCCGTGTCCGTAATGGAAAGGATGGGTTCCGCAATGCCCGAAATGGTAGCGGGAATCGCCAATTTGTTGATGCTCTTAAAATTTACCTGTGTGCTCAAATCGGGCGCAAGTTACAGCACTAATTCATAACAATGAAAAGGATGATTGCTTTGTTTGGGAAAGAAGATATCGCCGAGTTTTTGATATCCTCTTTGCTCGTAAAAATGCTGGTTTCTTTTGTTTTGGGAAAAGGTGTCCAACCGCACCGATACAAATCCGCTTTTCTTGGAATAATTTTCAGCAAAATCCATCATTTGTTGGGCCAGTCCCTTGCCTTGAAGGTCTGGGTGTACTGAAAGACGGTGGATATACGTACTGTTACCATTGGGAGTGAGCCATTGGATGGGTTTGTATTCTTCGTCCATCAATGTGGATATTACGATGGTGCCCTGAATGGAATTGTTTTCTTCCAACACGAAAAGTTCATCACGCTCAATGTCTTTAATAAAGGCTTCTTTGGTGGGGTAGTGCTCGTTCCATTGAAAAATTCCGTTCTCCTGCATTTTTATGGCACAGGCTTGGGTTATGGTCAAGATATCGGGGATTTCAGATATCTTTGCGTGTCTTATCATTGATTCGTTTCAATTTAATTGTAAATTTAAGGTTTAATCGTAATCACCAAACCATGAACAACATACTTGTACCCATTGGAACTTCTCCCAATGCAGCACAAACATTACAATATGCGGTTGACTTTGCTTCGGAATTCGGGGCCAGGATCTACGTTATGGATGTGTTTGCCGTAACCACGGCCGTAGGAAGCTTGGCCAATGTGGAAGAAAAGGTTGCCAAGAGCAGCAAGGAACATTTAAAGGAAGTGATAAACCAAGTGGACACCAAAGGTGTTGAGATAAAAATGGCCACCTATAATGGCGATATTATCGATGGTTTAAAGAGCATTAACAAAGAACTTGGCATTGACTTGATCATTATTGCACCTAGGAGTAATGATATCCAAGAAGAGCTTTATTTGGGGAACACTTCAGGAAGAATCATCAAACAGACTGAAATTCCCACCTTGATCGTTCCCAAAGGAACAACCTTTAAACCAGCGGAAAAGATATTGACCGCTTTTGGGTCTGGAATTTTGAAAAGAAGCAGTATTCTGACCCCATTGATAATGATCAAAAACAAATTCAGATCGGAAGTAAGCCTATTATTGGTAAAAAGACCAGGGTATACCGAGGATGACCTTAAGGTAAACACCGCTTTGATGGATTTAAGCTCTCATTTGACAATTACTGAAAACGGCACCACGTATTTGGGGGTAACAGAGTATTTCCAGAAAGAGCATCCGGACATGCTGTGCGTGTTTCGTAGAAAGCGTGGGTTCTTTAAAAAACTATGGGAAAAGAACACGATACCAAAATCGGAATTCTTTGTAAAGATACCCGTGCTGGTACTCAGCGTTAAAAAAGATTAAGGAAGCGGCGCAATTTTTGATACTTTCGGAAAAAAGTATTTCCTTTGCGCTCTCTTTGGGGGATTAGCTCAGTTGGCTAGAGCGCTTGCCTGGCAGGCAAGAGGCCACCGGTTCGAATCCGGTATTCTCCACTAATGTTTACAAGGGCTTCAAGAGTTTATGACTTTTGAAGCTTTTTTCATTTGCACGCAATTTGCACGCAATTTTGGTTTCAAATTAAACTTAGTTTTTTATGATATAAACTGGTCTGTTTTGATGTTTTTCACTCTTTGGAGTATATTTTGAAAGAGTATCACATCATCTATTACATTCTTAACTTCTTCTTAGCTTTAAAAAGCTATGTCCCATAAAAGGTGAATTTACGAAACCATGAAAGAAACCACAATTGAGACTAACTCTGGGAAAGTAGTAATTATTGGAGAACCGTTCCTTAAATCGCCCGTTGTGAAAGACTGGAGTGAAAAACCAGCAGATTCCTTTAAATTCTTCGGACCAAGAAATCTTTTAAAAAACTTCAAAAAGAAGTTCAATTCTTAGGTGAGCACGAACGACTACAACACTGTGTAAGGTTTAAAAATATTTGAGTAAGGTTTCTAAGAAATATTCCTTTATAACCTATCCGAATCTGGCCAATATTCCTCGTCCAATTTAAGCTCATACTTCTTGAAAAAGAAATGATTGTTTACCATAGGATTTTTGTCATTGTAAAAGAAGGTTTCGGTTAATTGTGCAATAAGTTTTTCCTTCAGTTGCTTTTGGGACAATTTCTCTTTCCTTATCCATAGAAATAATCTTTTTAGAAGATTTTTCTACCTCAGGTTTTTCAACTAATATTCTTCCTTATTCTTTGGGATGTATAACAAATGTTCACCACTGTGGCTGTTCTCCCTTATACACACCTTTCCATTGAAAGGAAAGATTTCAACGGATTCGGCGAGTCCTTTACGAAATAAAAACATTGATGTTTTAAATCTTCACGATGACTATTAAAGAAAAATATGATATTAAAATAGCCTTAATGCCAACTTTTACCGTTTTTGTAGGACTAATTGAATCAGCTTAAAAAATATCAATCTTAAACAAAAAAGTGAGTGTTCCGTTTTTTTATAGTTGATATCATATTACTCCTCCAATATTTTTTTTAAGTATTCAGAGACTTCTTCGCATTCGGGAACAAATATTTTGGTTATAAAAGCCTCATTATCAACTTTGTATTTTTCAAACATCCTTGAACCATTATTTTTTGAATGAGTTACATTGGCAATTCTATCGCAAAACTTTATGAATGAAGCATTTTTGGTCTCTCTGATTCCCTTATAGTATTTGTCATTGGCCCGCTCCTGCCTGGTCCGTCCCTTTTCATTTGTCAAGGCATAAGCAAGTTCAGCAATTGTTTCATTTGTCTCCCTCTTGACATCGTTGTAGGTCTCTCTTGCATCTTCAATAATATCGTGTACCCAACAAGCAGCCAATACATTTTCCCGTTCATCAAATTCTATCAAGTGTATAAATTTCAAAGCTGTTTCAAACACCATGTTTAAATGAAAATCATAATCATGTTCGCCATATTTTTGATTTACACTTTTATGTTTTCTGATAGCGTAGTCTTTTGTTCTTTCCAGTATATCCATAATTGTATGGTCTATTTTTGTCTTTGGAGAATTATGGTCACCTTCTCAAGGAATTCAAAATTTGTTTTAAGAAAAGAGAAAACCCAAATAGTCATTACATTAAAACTTGAGTAAATATCCTGATTCTTTTTCACTTTTTGCTTCCCAAAACCAATGGGAAGATCATTCATATCATTCTCCAACTACTAGTGGATGGAGGCATAGATGTTCTTTCAATCAGGTTTTCATGTTTTGAACCATAGGAGTATATTGATAAATTTCATTAAAAAAGGAATCTCCACAAAAAATCTACCTGGAATATTCTCCTTTCGCATAAGAAGCCAATATGGATGCATTTGGTGTTTTACAATTATTCGGGAAATCGGAGAAATAGATACATTTCGGAATACCTTTTTCAAAGGTGATCCTAACAGTTCCTGGACTGTTGGTTTTGAACCCGTTGTATCTGTAATTTGCGACCAGCTCTGTGGGTCTTCCTCTGGCATTTGTATATTTTTTTACACCGGATACACTGTTTGGAACGTAACGATTGAATGCCCAAGTTTTTGCCTGGTCGTCCACTAGGTCGTCTATCAATCTTTCAAAGTCTTGGTCACCACTTGGCCCTCCTGAATTTTTCATTTTTTCATATTTGCTGCGCTCCTTCATTCGAATTGCCGGCCGGTCCAATGCAAACAATCGCAAATTCTCTTCAAGGCGCTCAATAGAGGGACTGGAACAGGGATTAAGATTGAAGATCATGGTCATATCCGTTGCCAGACCTTTGGCTTTATGGGCCATATCAACGGTATTTCCCATGGCGTTGGGATCGGTCATAATCTCAATAGTAGTCTTTAGTGCGTTTCTGTTCTGTATGTCACGAACGGTCAAATAAGCCCCGTAAAGTTGAGGACGTGCATAGATTCCTGTACCCACGGTTTCCCACTGTACGCATGTCCTATCCGTCTCCACCCCGAAAACATCGGTTTTGACTCGTTCCCTAACGCAAACATCTTCCATAATCTCAACTTTATCATAGGGTAGTGCTTGAGGGCAATGCTTTCCAAAAGCCCTTAGATATTGACTGAATAAAGATAGGAATTCCATGTCCTCCCTGGTCATTTCAATGTTTTCAAAATGCCCCCGAAAGATATAGTCAAAGAACTCTGCATAGTATAATCCTTCTGTATTCAGTTCCATGGAATCGCCGCTCTTTTTAATATTGATTGGATGTTGTTCAATAGGGTAATCAAAGGAACTAAGGAACATAACTATCATTATAAGGACTGAATTTTTTAAATACGTATTTTTCATCGGTTCAAATTTTCTATAGAAGTTTTTAAGGCTCAAAGCAGTACCTATATCTTATCAATTTTTATTAGGTAAAAGGAGTAATTATCCTTCGTGTTTCCCTTTGCCTCGGCCGTTATCATTGCTGATATTTTCTCAACAGGAATTTCCTTTTTAAACAACTTTCCAATTTTTTCCTCGTCTATATTCTCGAGGATTCCATCGGAACAGAGCATAAAGAAATCATTCTCTTGAAGATTTTCGATGGTTTTCACATCTACTTTGGATGGGTTCAGGCCATTGATTGCCCTCGTAATGATATGCCGTTTGGGATGGTTCCTTGCTTCCCGCGGCGTAATCTCTCCCATATCCAACATTGCCTCCACAACTGAATGGTCCTTGGTGCGGTAGAGCACTTCTCCATCACGAATATGGTATATCCTGCTATCACCTAACCAAGCTATCTGCACTTTTCCAACTTGGTCTGATATATACAAAAGACTCAATGTACTTGCCATGCCCTTTGATTCCGGAAAGTTTCTTAAATGTTCACGGAAGGTATTTTCCACAAATTCTAGGGCTTTCGACCAATAGGCTGGATCTTGCACTCCCCTGGAAGGGTTATCTTTGATAAAGGAAGCCATTTCGTTACACACCAGACGGGATGCCAATTCACCTTTGGCTTGGCCACCGACACCGTCACATACCATGAACAGACGGGAATCCTTGGTTGGAATTGCAGGGTATATGGTATCCTCATTTGATTCCCTACTGCCTATTTCATTGCAACGGACCGGTAGTTGAATTTCCATTTTCTTCAATATTTTTTAACAACCCAATCACAGGCTTTTTTATACCCCTTTTCACAAGATCGTTGAAACCAGGTTTTTGCCAGATAGATGTTTTTTCCGGTTCCAAGGCCACTATAGTAACAAGAGGCTAGGTTATACATTCCGACTCGATCACCATTTTTGGCAGACTTTTGATATAGTTCAAAAGCCCGTTTCATGTTTTTAGACCCTCCGAGGCCACTGTCGTACATATAGCCGAGATAACTTTGCGCATTGGCATGATTTCGATCGGCCGCCTTTTGGAACCATTTTTTGGCAGCGTAATAATATTTGCCATTGTAATACATCACCGCCACCCTGTATTGGCTGTGCAAGTCACCATTTTCTGCGGCTTTCAAATACCACGGGGTAGCATTTCCTTTTTTGTCCTTGCCCAACTTGAGGTCGTAATACAGGTCAGCCAATTTTATTTGAGCTTCGAGATGGCCTTTAGTAGCTACATTGAGATACCTTCTTTCGGCTTCCAAATAGTCTACAGGCCCAGCCAAACCCTTTTCAGCCATAGTGCCTAACATGAAGTCTGCAGCTAAAATATCTTGGGCCGCTGATTTGGTAAAAAATTCTTTGGCCTTTTCGTAATCCTTGTTTATTCCTTTTCCTTCATAATATAATCTGCCTAAAGCGTAAAGAGCTGAACCTTGATTTTGACCAGCGGCAAGCTCATAATATTTTATTGCCTTGGGCAGATCTACGGTTCCATCCGCTTCCCCATATTCAAGGATTTTAGCCATCATGTATTGTGAGTTGGCATACCCTTTGTCAGCGGCTTTTTGGTACCAACCTTTTGCATTTTTTATGTCTTTTGTAATACCCCATCCATAATAGTGCAGAAGACCCATATTGTGCATTCCGAACGTATTTCCCTTATCGGCCGCCAATTGGAACCATTTCTTGGCCTCTTGATAATTCTTGTCGGTGAAATATAAAGTGCCCAATTCATTTTGAGCTCCCAAATGTCCTTTATCTGCCGCTTTGGTCAACCATTGTATTGCCTTTATGCGGTCCGTTTTAGCCAATACTCCATTTTTATAGAAAATGCCCAGATTAAATTGGGAAATAATATCCTCGTTCTCAGCAGCGATTGTAAATAGTTCCAAAGCCTTCACAGTATCTTTGGCCACATACTGACCAAACCTGTACATATTTGCCATGCCCCGATATCCAGAATACCTGCCGATGGACGCGCATTTTTCATACCCCTCGAACGCTTCCTTATAATTTTTTTCAGACGTATTGAGGATTGCTAGGTTTTCGATTGCAGCTGGATGGCCCTTACTAGAAGCTTTTTCATAATACAGTTTTGCCTTACTCGCGTCCTTTTCCATAACAAAACCAAAAAAGTGCATTAACCCCCTTAGATTTAGAGCCTCTGGGTTACCATCATCGCTTAGAGTCACAATGCTGTTCTTTGCCTTTCCATAGAATTTTTTGGCCTCGACCGTGTCCATATCCACACCGAGTTCGTTCTGATAGGCCCATCCATGATTAAAGTTCGCCAGGTCATATCCTGCATCAATGGCCATATCCGCATATTCAAAGCCCTTTTCGTAATCGACCTCTGTCCCGTACCCATTTTGATTGAATCTGGAAAGGAAATAAAAGGCTTCTCCGGACCCATAGTCGGAGGCCTTAATAAAGATGTCATAGGCCTCTTTGAATTTGCCTTCTTTATAAAGGTTCCACCCATCTGCCAAAAGCGTATTTATCTTGTTGGAGCGATAAAAAGCGTAGCCCCCGAAGCCCAGTCCCAAAACCAAAAAGAATGTTATCAGGGCAGGCCAGACCTTTTTCCTTTTTCCCCTTTTACCTTTGTCCTTGGATATATTTGAAGGAATAAAAATGGTGCCCTCGCCACCATCGATTTCGTTCACCGCACGTACGAAGCCGGAGACAGAGGAAAATCTATCTATGGCATTTTTCTCAAGACTGGTGCGTAAAATGGCTTTATATTTTTCTGGAACTTCCGAGTAATCCGGTTCTTCACCAATGATACTATCCCTGGTCAGTTCATAGTCCTTACTGCCATGACCAAAAGGTAATTTACCCGTCAACATCTTGTAAAACATGATTCCCAAGGCCCAAACGTCCGTTCGTTCACCGATTTCACCATTCAATCCAAACTTCTTTTTGAAGAACTGCTCAGGGGCCATATAATGGGGTGTTCCTACCCCCTCGGTCATGGACTGTTGGATGGTTTTTTCGGATAGGACATCTTGACTGATACCAAAATCCGTTATTTTGGAAACTCTATTTCCGCCTCTATCCTTGCCGAAAAGAACATTGCCAGGCTTTAAATCCCTATGAATGATACCCTGTCCATGAAGATAATCCACGGCTTGGGCGACTTCCAAAATGATTTTTTCGGAATCCTCTAGGGACAGGCCTTTTTGTATGGCCTGGGCTAAGGTGCCCTCCCCAGCATATTCCATAATAAGAACTGGATAGCTGGCATTTCTTCCCATGGCATCTTTGTGGACAATGTACTCGAGATCATAATAAGTGATCAGATGCGTATGAGAAAGCCCATCAATTTTGGAGAACTCCTGTTCCAGACTGTACTTTTTCTGTCCCGTACTCCCTTGTGTACCCCTGGATACGGCTTCTTTGTAAATCTTTAGTGCCACATACCTGCCTTCGGTATTTAAATCACGTGCCTTGAAAACCTCGGCAAATCCACCTTCCGCGATTAGGTCTTTTTCAGGGTCCCACTCATAATGTGATAGTTTCATAGGTTTTTTGTTGTTTGTTCGGTCGTTTCCTAAATGTACTAAAAATCAATGTTGTTCTTGGATATGAGCCACCATTTTGCATGCCCCATCATGGCCTTGTCCACAAGCTTTGTTGAACCATACCTTCGCCTTGCCCAAGTCTTTCGGAATTTCCACCCCTTCATAGTAGAGGTTGCCCAACGTCACATTTGCATTGGTGTTTCCTATATCCGATGCTTGTTCAAATAGCGGAACGGCTTGCTGGATGTCTTTTGGCACTCCCTGGCCCTTGAGGTGCATGATTCCCAAATTGAATATCGCCGGGGCATATTTCTTTTTTGCCGATTTTTGAAAGTATGCAAAAGCCTTGGAATAGTCCACTTTGACATTTTTCCCAAAATAGTATGTGCAACCCCTTTCAAAAAGGGACTTTCCGCTTTTTGGAAAGAACCAAATCACCGCCAATATTACCATTAATATCCAAAGAGAAAAACCCCATAGCCAATCCGTAAATGGTATTTCGTAAGACGGCATAGGATTCGGGAGACTACCGTTTTCTTGAAAGGATAAAAGTTGTTGGTTATCCAGTGGATAGTACGATCCAAACTTTCCCCTAATGCCCAAAACGTAGCCATCATCCTTTATGTATACTCCCATAAAGAAGAATTGGGAAGTGGTCTTATATCCTAAATAAAGATCTTCCCCATTCGAACCCTTTATGTCTACATCCATAATTTTTTCTATGCGTTCGCTTTTTCCGAAAAGACCCCTGACTCTTTTGGCCATGGCTATGTTTGGAACGAGGGCCATTAAGAATACTATCAAAACAAATTTTTTCATTATTTCAGCTTTTATGGTTATAATTAGAGTTTGATCTACTTACTTTTTTGAAAGCCCATTTCCTGGCTTCTTCCCCAAACCGGGTATGCTCTCCGAGCAAGTCCCTAAAACTGTGCGATTCGAAAAATGCACAACCAGCACAAAACGATACCTCGCTTTCCGAATCATAGAGACCTTTAACGTAAAGTTTCTCCAAATTGGTCAATTTGATAACTTTTTGTTCTTCCAATGCCTCACATAGCACTACCGCCAAATATCTTTTTCCGGTATCATTCGAGAAAAGCAGCTTACGGATCTTTTCATGTTCCGATCTTTTTATGGCCAACTCCATTTCCAAAACCAACTTTGTTGGTCTGCCGAAAAAAGAGCAGTGAAATCCTATGACTGACCGTTGTTCTTGTGCATTTTGGGTATATCCATGTTTCATCCCTGATATTAGGAACCAGAATACGAAGGAAATAATCAATAAAAGTGGGGGTAATTTAAAGCTTATGTAATTTAAGGTCTTCATCTTCTGTTTGGTTCATGTTTACATACATGTATAACCATAAAATGAAAATGTCATCTTTTTTACGACTTCTATTCTTTTATCCGTTCAAAGGGTGAGCTGCATTTTCTGAAAATTCCCAAATAATCAAGGCTTACAGGAATGACCTCATCGCCGTCGGTATTCACCGCGCCCCATTTTTTTTCAAATTTGACCGGGGCCAAACCGTAGGAAAACCTTTTGGCTTCCCAGTACCTTAGAGGAACTACCTCATCCCCATCACTATTTATAAAGCCTCCAAGGGAATTGACAACGAAAGCAAACCCGTCTTTAAAACCATGAGTCATAGAAAACTTGAATGGTATGACCTCGATTCCTTCTGAATTGATGAAACCATATTTGTTACTGAATTGAACCGCTGCCAGGCCTTCAGAAAAAGCTTGGGGTTCATTGAGCACATAATGGAATGGGGATTCCTCATTATATTTAAATTCAGTAATGGGATTTCCTTGGGAATCAAGATATCCCCAATATTTATCTTTCGCCACGGCAACCCTGCCCTCAGAAAATATACTGGCATGCTCATATTTGCCAGGAATTGTTTCATTGCCCCTCTTGTCTATAAAACCATAACCGTTTCCAAATTCTACACGGGCCAAACCTTCTGAAAATTCCGAGGCATCGGTATACTTTAAAGAAATGATCTCGTTACCTATTTTGTCGATGTAGCCCCATTTCCCATTTAATTCGACTTCGGCCAAACCTTCTTGAAATTCGTAGGTAGTGCTATACTTTGGGGGTATGACCATTTCGCCAAGTTTATTGATGTATCCCCATTTTCCATTTGTTTTGACCGCGGCCAGACCTTCTGAAAACCCATAAATTTCTTCAAATTTACTTACGTCGATTTCTTCTCCATCTGTATTTGCTATGAAGGACTTCTCTTCTAGTTTTAACTTGACAAAACCATCATTAAAAAAATTATAGGAACCATCTATGTCAAAAATGGGAGGAATCACGAATTCTCCCACAGTATTTATGAAGCCGCATTTTTCTCCAAGCACTACCTTCGCTAAGCCTTCATAAAAACCAAAGGCCCTATCAAATTGGAGCGGTATTTCAAAATCGCACGCTTTATTGATATATCCCCATTTTCCGCGAACGAGAGCCGGGGCAAGGATTTTGTCTCTTTTTTCCATTCCCATTTATCTTTCTTCGTAAACTACTGTTTTTATGGGTTCCCTTGTTATAAAAAGTCGTGCCAATCTGTTCGTGGTAATATCAACGGTAACTAAGGGCGTCGCATCTTTTGCATCTTCATCCAAAGCATAAATTTGACTGTCCTGGACCAGGTAATAGTAATATCGTCCAGCTTCTTCCACACGGTATACCATTGCCTTTTCCAAATCCAGATCGGCTTGGATTATAAGTTCCAACTGCCGTTCTTCTTTATTGAAAAAATATGTTTGTTCTCCACTATTGTCATTATCAAACCTAACCAACAATTCCGATAGGACAGTTGAAGCATTTTGGACGCCAACAATGTTCACGGTTACCTCTTCTTGGGATGGAACTGATTTAATGGGTCTATTGAAAAGTGTATTCACCCCCTTGTTGTTGCGCTTTGCATCAACCTTTATCAACGGTAACCTCCGTTTTGTTTTTTCCAGATCATAGTAGTCGTTTTTATACTTAAGAAAATAGCCAGATTCCTTGTTCTTTAAAATCCTAAGGGACAGGGCTTCCAATTTCCCCATCAATGGACGACCGTACAATTTGAAAACACCGTCATGAAAAGTATAGGAAAGGGACCTAGAGGATTGATATTTTCTTACCGCTCTGCTTGGAAGGGTTTTGTAACCACCAATAGCCAATTGTACCTCGCTCTCTGTGTTGGGATTTTGAACACTGTCGTGTTTTTGTAAACCATCGGTATTCTCTCGATTGACCAGATTGTCATTATCCTGCACTCTATCAATATCTGGCTTATCCAGCTTATTTTCTTCGACCAGTTTTCCCTCATCCAGATCAAAAATGGAATCGGTCTTCATTGTGGATGTTGTATCCACGTCCACCACGGTGGGTTCGGTGTTTGATGTTGAAGGGCCGTACTGATTGAACAGTAAAATGGCCCCACCGATTATCAAACAGGCTGCTATTGCCCAACTATAAATGAAAAGTCTTCGATATCTTCCGTTTGGTCGGTCTGAAGTTGGAGTTTCTTGGTTTTCTTGATACTCTTTATAGTACTTTCGTAAGCGGTTCTTTAATTCTGCCTTTTCTTTCTTGGTTATTCCCTCATATATTTTTTCATAGACCCTTACCTCTTTGGCAAAATCGGGATTGTGGTGCATTAATTCCTCTACCTCATCTTTTTCCGATGGGGCCAGTGTACCTCGAAGGTATTTGTCTATCAATGCTATGTACTTTAATTCCTCTATCATTTTACTGTTCTAAAGCGATTATGTCCTCGTACGAAATGCTGGACCTTAGCTTTTTGAGACATCTTAATTTTTGCTGGCTTGCCGACCTGGCGCTTGAATAGTTGAACCTTTCGGCGATATCCTCCATGCGCATGCCAAAAAAAATAGCGGTTTCCAGAAGGGATTTGCACGGTTCCCCCAAGCGTGACATGGCCCTGCCCAAATAATCCTTTAATCTGGGCCCTGGGTGGGTAACCTCATAGATCAGTTCTTCTTCAAACTTGCTTTCAAAACCATTGGCTTCCCTAGGTTGTTCGTGGCGCTTTCTTCGGTTGAGTTGGTTGAGCCACTGTCTTTTAGAAATTTCAAACAGGTATGTGCTTATTTTACTTCTTTGCTCGTATTTTCCCGACATGACATTCTTGTAAAAGACGATTATCGCTTCTTGGAACACATCGAGGGCATCTTCCTCGTCCCCATTGTTTCTGCAAATCCAGCTTTTTACCATCCCCAAATGGGCATATAACTGCCCAAGGCATTCCTCGTTACCTGATTTTAGCTGGCGTAAAAGTTCGTGGTCAGTCATTTAGTCAAAAGGCTTTCTTAAAAACTTATTTCAAGTAGGTCTTCTATGGGCACATTGAACCTATACCCCTCTATAAGTACCTGTGCCTCCCCCAAAATAACAAAATTCACTTTTTGATCGGTCAGCCAAGAGAATTTCATTTGTTTCAACAAGTCCAGATTGTTAAAAGTAACCTGTAAAGGAATTATTTGTGACCCCATGGGTTTCTGATCATATGGTTCTTCCAACGTCCAATGTGCTACGGATTCTTTAGCCTTATCCAGATAAAAGCCCAGCTCCAAACTATCGATTTGATATGCAATGGGCATTTGGTTGATGGCCTCCATTTCGAGTCTGAGTTGCGTTTTTCTTAAAGAAGGTAGCTTGTCACTGGATATGGAGCGTAACTTAAAATTTTTACCATAGTCCAAGTTTTGCTCAATCTGGGTCAGAATAGCTTGTTTGGTATTAAGATGAATTTGGTCATCCAATCCTATACTGAAAGAGTTCAACATAAAGCTGACCTTTCCGTTTCCCTTGAGCTCAAAAGTCGAAGAGTCCGAGGTAAGCAGTTCGGGATAAAATGTGCTTAACCTTTTTAGGCTTATTTTGCAGCTTACAGGGATTCCTATGGTATCATTTGCATTTAGCGCAATCTGTTCCTTTAAGAATCCATTGCCCACCAACGAGTCCCTATAGTAGATTTCCATACTGGATTGGCGCAATTTTGTCCTGACATTGTTTGGGTTGTAAACAATGTAGTCCATCCCTACCATAAGGGTGTCATTTTTGGAATTCAAAATGGCAATGTTGTCGATGGCCACGAATTCCGGTCTCTTGGCACATGAGATAATGACAGAAAGGACGGCAAACAGGACTGTTGCCTTTATTTCGGTTGTTATTTTCATAGGGCATCCTTCTTTTTAAGTGATACGAAAATCAGCAGGTAAAAAAGCATGCTGAGAATGGCGATGGCCAGAAGGTTCCTATCAAACCCATCAAAGAGACTTCCTATCAATTTTCCTTGGTCCACCAGTTTTTCATTATAAAGGTCCAATATTCGAAGGGCTGAGGAGGGGGCATCCCGTACCCCGTTGGCAGGAGGGGGCAGTGCCACTGTAGCAATTACGGATTGTGTGGTATCGACAGTGCCTTCCAAATTCGGGGATACTTTGTCCTGTACCCGTGCCAATCCCTCGGTGCCCCATCTTCCCAGAGTGAAAAAACTCAACAGTTCCACAAGGGTATTGTTTATTTTGGTCATTACCCCTGCCAACATAATCTGTGGCATCAATGCAATGGGTACCACTGTCATCACCTTTTCTGTATTGTTGAAGGTCGCTGAGAGCCAAAGCCCTATGAGTGACGCCGAAACGGAGATATAGAACATGAATGCCGCGCTTCCCCAAAACGAGCGAAGAAATATCTCTTCAAAGTCGGGGTGGGAATTCCATTTAAAGTTAACATACACAATGCCCACAAAAATCAAGGTCTGAATCAGTGCGATGAGCGCAAGAACCGCCCATTTGGAAAGAATATATGTATTGATGGCCAAATTGAACATGCGCTCCCTTTTGTAAATGGGGAGTTCCCCGACAATTTCCTTGGCGGCATTACTGACTCCGAACCAAATCCCTGAAATGGCCATCAAGAACAGCACCCCTACCTGGAACTTGTCAAAGACCAAACAAACAAGCCCCCCTATAATAACAGGTTGTGCCAAGAGAAGTCCGAGGTTCTCCCTGTCGTTGACCTTGATTCTGAAATACCTGGAAATCAGCCAGAACAATTGCAGCCAATGGGAGTCTTTCCGCTCTTTTTTGATTTCCTGGTTAATCGTCCTAGGCACACTTTGCTTGGGCGGTTTTTGATAAAACTTACCAACCACCTCGAAATCGCTCATTTTGCTGTAAACCTCTACAATATTGCCCACTTCAAAATGGGCTGTCAATAAATCCGCTGATCCTTTAAAGACCAAATGCCCCTGTACTCCCAGAAATATGACCTCATCCACATAACTGAGGTCTTCTGGTTTGTGAGTGACCATGACTATAGTAGTCCCATTGTGTGCCAATTCTTTTAAGCTGGTCAAGAAACCCTCTATAGTTTCAGGATCCAGTGGAGAGGTGGGTTCATCCAAAAAGAGGATAGTAGGTTCGGTCAAAAGTTCCACGGCAATGGAGACACGCTTGCGTTGACCGCCAGATAGACTACCTACTTTTATAGTCCGAATATCTTTCTCTTTGTCTTGGTCCAGATTTAGATCGGAGATTACCTTGTCTATTCTTTCATTGATTTCTTCATTGGTCGTATCATCCGGCAAACGCAATTTGGCGGCATAGAACAAGGTCTTGTAAACGGTCAGTTCCCTATGGACAATATCATCCTGTGGTACGTATCCTATCTTTTTTTTGATTAAGCCAAAATTTTCTGTCAGCGAAAGTCCATGAATCAGTACTTCCCCAGAAGTGGCGGGATTCTCCCCATTGAGACATTTTAATAAAGTTGATTTTCCGCAACCTGAGGGACCCATCAATGCCACGAACTTGGATTGATGGATATCCAGTGACATATCTTGGAGCCCGATTTTGTTGTTCGGGTATTTTTTTTGTATGGCACGGGCCATAATGGCACTTTTGATTTTTCTTAGGTCTCTGGGACCGTTACCAAGTGTTATGCTGTAAAAGGATATGGTGATAGTATCACTGTCGTTCAGCTTTGTCTTGGTCTTTACTTCTTTTCCGTTTAGATAGGTCTTATTGGTAGACCCTAGGTCCTCAACCCAAAAACTTCCCTGGGAATATGACAGCAGGGCATGTTCACGGGTCACCGTAGGGTCTTCCAAAACAAGGTCATTACTTTTTTGGCGTCCAACTTTTAAAATCCCTTTCGCCATTATTTTTTGTTTGAAATCGAATGGACCTTGTCTTTCAATTTCTTCTTGTTCCTTTTTTTTGGTAGGTTTTTCAGTGGAAAGGTAAAAGGTTAAAGAAGCGATATTGACCATGTCCCCTGGTTTCAAACTTGACCAAACATTAGGCTGCAGGCGTTTTTCATTCACCTTGGTACCATTGGCACTCTCCAAGTCGATGATAAAGACCCCTTCTGATCTTCGTTCAATTTGGGCATGCTCCCGGGAGACCCTTCTACCGTCCACTTCAATCTCCGCACCGTGTCCATTTCTTCCAATGGTCAGCTTTTTCCCCGGCTCAAGGGGTATCGACCGTGTATTGTAAATTAAATACATCTCTTTTATCTATTGTTGTCTATATAGGAGTGTATGCAGTTCTTTCTATGTTCTGCAAAGGGGTGTGTCGAAGTAAGCTTTCTTAGCAAATCCTGTTTTTCATATCGCTCCAATTTTTTGAAAAAATCCGCAAATCGGTTAACATTGTAACCTGCGGCCTTGGCAAGCTCAAAGCCGACTTTGTCGGCCTCATATTCGTCAATTTGATCAAAGGGCGGGGCCAGTGTTCTGTTGATTTTACTGGCTATTTCCGCAAAACCGTCCATTCGGGTCATATCCCCTAGATCAGTGGAGAGTGTGAGCTTGGTCACTTTACGCTGGGTGTGCAATCGGTCCTCGTGGGCAACTTCATGACCAATGATGAAGGCCAGTTCGTCATAGGAATCCACAAAGTCCAATAGTCCGGTGGTGATGTAGAGATAGCCACCAAGAGTGGCGAAAGCATTGATTTCATCCGATTTAAGTATGCTCAATTTGTAGTTTACCCCTTTACGGGAAACGTTCTTTGAGATTTCTTGTAGGATTTCCTCGACCTTTTCCCTGGCAAAATGGGTGTTGTCCAATTGGCCCAACAAGACGTATCGGCTGTAAATTTCCCTGCCGATGGAGCTTTTGGAATTACTGCTGATATAGAGTGCAAAATCAAGCCAATTGTTCTCCGCCTGTTTCAATAGAAAGGCGGGGCCATCAAATGCATGGCCACAGTTGTTCAACAAGGCTGCATCTTCAACTTTGGAGGTGTAGACGGCTATAGCTTCGTCAAGTTTATCCAAGGGCAGTTCCTGTGCACCGGACCATTTAAAAAGGAGAATGACTAGAAGAGTGGAAAGGGTTGGTTTCATCTTGTTTTTATGGTATATAACCAAATGTAGCAAATGTCATCTTTTAAGTGGAAAATTTCCCTATAAATCTTTGCTACAGACACTTGACAACCACTGCTTGGTCACTTTGGATTCCTCCTCCGAAGGTCTTCTGTTGCCTTTGCCCAAGCACTGTACCAATATGCGGAACTTTGGACTTATCTCGATTGTAATGACCCTGTTTCCATTCTTTTTCAGGGAGAAAATTGCCGAAGTGCCCGAGGCGCACCTTCCTGCATAGGTTCCCACACAATGACGCATAATCCGTCCTTCTTCATACAATTGTTTGCCGTTGGTCAGTTCCACAAAATCCCATGTA
Source organism: Flagellimonas yonaguniensis (assembly GCF_029193885.1). GTDB lineage: Bacteria > Bacteroidota > Bacteroidia > Flavobacteriales > Flavobacteriaceae > Flagellimonas > Flagellimonas yonaguniensis. The sequence goes on from NZ_JARFVB010000001.1 coordinate 470,794, forward strand.
TTGTCCTTCCCGTCCGTAAAGGTCCAATCCCAATAATGCCCCTCCCATTGGTATCCTATCCATGAGGGCAAGTATCGGGAGGCCAAATATTCCTCGCTGGCCGCGAGCACGTTATTTACCGTCCTCCCCTTCCATGTAAATTCCGCTTCATTACCATTACGAGTCGCTTCAGTATATCGATGAAGAGCCCAATCAATTATTAGGTTGCTTTCCTCGTCGCTTATTGACTCTCGGTTCCTAATCAACCATATCACCGTGTTTTTCCAAAATCTGTGATAAGGCTCATCGGACGTCCGTTCCGTCGGGTCAATCACCAGTGAACGACTGTACATTATGCGCATGAAGTCCTGTTGGTTCCCTCCCAACCTTCGTATTTCTGCATAGAGACATGATTCCATGGGGTAATCGGTGTTGGGTGCGTCTTTAAGAAAGTGCTGGAATTTATTGGAAATATTCCATCCAAAGTATTCTGACGCCTTCTTAAGACTTCCACCTTGTCCAATAATCAAGTACCAGCATATCCACTTGAAGGGAATGTAGTCTCTTCCAAAGCCGCCATTGTGATTTGGGAACCATTGTTCATTGAGAAAACTGGGCACATCGTATGCTGTGAAAAGGTGATCAAGGATGTGTGCTCCGCTTTCCGGTGTCCAAGATTCAGGACCTCTCAACCAAAAAGGGGACAACAAACTGCACCACTTTGCAATAAACTCCCCATGTTCTGGGCCTACCGCCTTTCTGATTATTTCAATATTTGATAGATCACCAATCGCTTTTCGTAGGTATTCCACGGTCTTGTCCATAGTGTCTGGTAGATTATTTAAATCCTTAAAATAGGAGTGCAGTCTTTCCTCGATTTGGTTTCCCGGCACCAAAGTCTTTTGAAGTTCTTGTAGACGTGAATCCCAAGGCAGCATATCACCGATGTTTAACTTCTGAACCGTCCTTTCCTGGCTGATGACCTTCTCGTACACCCTTTGATAATTGTATTCGCAGATATCCTCTTGGCTTCCCATGCCAATGTCGCTATAATAGCAATCAACACAACAGTGGAAACCGGGAATATAACCATTCAAAGCGGCCAAAGGGTCCCTTAGGTTGTTCCAGTACATATCATGGACATGGCCTCCAGATTTGTCTAAATGGTATTGTTCCAGTTCTTGCTCCAAAGAAGTCTGGGAATTCTTCAATTCATAAAATCGTTGCCAACGCCAGTTGTGGGGTTTTTTGTAAAACTTACGGCCCATTTTGGAATGCTTTTGATTATCCTCTAGTAGTATATAACTAAAATAAGGGAATATCATCATTAAAGTTTGTTTGTAAGCAGATTGAATGAAATTTATTGGTTTAACAGTTTTCTTAGCCGTATTTTAAATCCAGTGTTTAAAGGGATGGTTTGTTTTTTTGTTTTCATTGAGTTACCCGTTTTAATTGATATTCATGAGTATCACAATAAGAAAGAATTTTAGAACAGTTTTTCCCAGAAATGTTTAGCTTTCTATCAGAGGCATTAAAACTTGAAATAAACAAACACAAAAATCCACCTCTTCTATAGCACCAGTTTTCAACTTCTGCTAGTCTTAATTGTTGATAACCCCAATTTCTTCTATTCAACCACCTATTTGCCCATATTAAAAATAGCTTGATTTGGTATCAAATAAAACCAAATAAATCTAAGGATTCATCAATGCTATTTAATCTGAACTATTTTGATGTAAAAAACAGTAAATCAGATATTTGTGAATAAAATATGTCGTCCAATCTTACTTTTCCCTAATCCTCTCTTTATCTTTATCCAAAGAATTCTTCAAAAGAAAACAAAAGCGCTTTTGTTCATTTTTAATCTATAAAAAGAAACAAAATGGACAATTTTTTGATACTCGAACGGCTCGACCGTTTGGAAAGGCTAATGATAGCCAACAAAGAGGTGCTCACATTTGATGAGGCCTGTGATTACACCGGCATATCAAGAAGCTATCTGTACAAGCTTACCGCTGCGGGGCATATCCCGCACTCCAAGCCCAATGGAAAACTGATATTCTTTGAAAGGGAAAAGATAGTCAGTTGGTTGCTACAGAACCAACGTAAGCCATTGCCGGAAAGCGATACGATTGTGGATTCAAATCCTTAGCCACGGAATCATTTTTAAATTATTTGTGGATTCACCAAAAGTGGAAGTAATCACAAAATTCCAAAAAGCACCAATATGGAAACAGTACCATACATAAGGGTCGGGACCACTTTTTACAAGTTGGTCAGGGTTCCGACCATTTCCGGACATTTCAACGAGCAGCTGGTCCCTTGGAACGAGCATATCATCAAGCAGGACCATGGCAAGGACTATCTGGGCAAGGTGCCCAAATATGATGGGTTCGCCTGTATTCCCTGCCATGTGGATTTTAAAAAGGAGCACCATGGTTTCTACAACACCTATTCCCCATTGTCGCACCAACCGAAAGAGGGAAGCATCAAAAGGACACGGGCCTTTTTGGGGCATATCTTCGGCAACCAGCTGGAGCTGGGATTGGACTATCTGAAACTCCTGTACCAAAGACCGGTGCAGGTGCTCCCCATCCTCTGTCTGGTCTCCACGGAAAGGAACACCGGGAAAAGCACGTTCCTCAAATGGCTCAAGGAAATCTTTGGAAACAACCTTACCTATCTGACCAATGACAGCTTTGCAAGCCAATTCAATGCGGACTGGGCCAACAAGCTGCTGATATGCGTTGACGAGGTATTGTTCAACAAAGAGGAGCTTACTGAGCGCATCAAATATCTGAGCACCACCAACCGGAACAAACTGGAGGCCAAGGGAAAGGACAAACGGGAAGTGGAGTTCTTCGGGAAGTTCATCCTCTGTAGTAATAACGAGGACAGTTTTATCAAGATCGATGCCCATGAGACCAGGTTCTGGGTTAGGAAGATTCCTTCACTTAAAAGGGAGGACACCGATTTCTTGGACCAGTTGTCCAAGGAAGTGCCCGCTTTTTTGGATTTCCTGTCAAAAAGGGAATACAGCACAAAACAAAGAACCCGAATGTGGTTCACGCCCAAACAGGTTTATACCACAGCACTGAAGAAACTGGTGAACAATAACCGGAACAGGGTGGAGAAGGAACTGGCCAGCCTATTGCTCAGTGCCATGGAAAAGTTCGAGATGGACTATGTGGACCTTTGTCCCATCGATGCCCTGCACATGCTCAACCGCACACGGGTCAAGACCGACCTTACCCAACTGAGGCGGTTGCTGAAAAATGATTGGAAACTGGACAACCAGCCCAATTCCAATAAGTACCAAAAGATTACCATCTGGAACACCGGTGAGATCAACATCGAGGACGCCAAGGGAAGGTACTTTACCATAAAAAAGAATTTTTTGGTCCAAAATTTTGATGATTTGATGACAGATTGATATAAGCCCAGTGTTTATAAGGGTTCAGGCTGTCATCACTTTTTCATCATTCTGTCATCAAAATAAAAAATGATGACAGGGACAATGAAGAAAAAAACAAAAGTGATGAAACGATGACAAAGTGATGACGGGGGAACAACCAGTATTTACAGGGTCTCCCAGAGATTTGTCATCAAATCATCAAAAATCGATTAAAAACAGAACCATGAAAGAAAAGAGAATGGACTGCGAAAAAGCCCGCAACATTGACATCGTTTCCTCGCTGGCCAAGTCGGGGCACTTTCCAGTCCGGAAAACGGAAAAAGAAGCTTGGTTCCTCAGCCCGTTCCGGAGCGAGACCCAAGCCTCTTTCAAGGTATCATTGAAGAAAAACTATTGGATAGACTTCGGGACCTTCGAAGGGGGCAGTACCATAGACCTGGTCATGAAAATGGAGAACTGTTCCGTAAGGGAGGCATTGGAGCGTTTGTCCGGAAATATGGACCATTTTTCTTTTCACCGGCGGCCGAATCCAACCAAAACTGAACATAAGGCCAATCCTATTGAAATCATCGAGGTAAAGGAAATCGAACACCGGGCCCTACAAAACTATCTGAGCTCCAGAAAGATCTCGACCAAGACCGCAAGAAAACTTTGCAAGGAAATCCATTATCGAATAGGTGGTCGAAAATACTTTGCCATCGGACTCAGGAACAGGTCGGGAGGCTGGGAGCTGCGAAACAGATATTGGAAAGGGTCCACATCGCCAAAGGATGTTTCGATGATCGGGAAGAGATTCAAGAAATTGGCCATTACAGAAGGTGTGTTCGATATGCTTACCCTATTGGAGCTGATGCCAGAAATCGGGAACGGCCATGACCTTTTGATATTGAACACCACGGCCTTTGTAAAACGGATGACCACAGAGATAGGGGAATATGAAAATGTGGAGCTGTTTCTTGATAGGGACAAAACGGGACTGGGGATGACGGAACTGTTATTGGAAAAGTGCCCGAACAGCAGGGATATGTCATTTCTCTATGAGGATTTTAAGGACATGAACGAATGGAAGGTAAAAAGCGCGAAGGATGAAGTTCGGCAACGAATTCAAGATGTGTCATTGTCATGACAAATCTTGCTTTTGCTCCCGAAGGTCGCAAAAGATGATGGAAAAATGAAGAAAGAGTTCGTCCAGTTCCGGTGCTCGGTCTACGAGAAGAAACTGCTGAAGATCAAGGCCCGGAAGAGCGGTCTTTCCCTCAGTGAGTACTGCCGCCGTGCGGCCTTCGAAGACCGGATAGTGGAGCGGATGACGGACGAACAGATAGAGGCCTATAAACTATTGGTCAAATACCAGCGGAACTTCAAATTAATCACGAACATGTTCCGGAAGCGGAACCCCAAGTTGGCAGAGGAAACTGCTCAACTGGCCAAAGAGATACGACAACACCTTTTAAATTTTAAGAAATGATTGGCATGGGCAAATCCATATCGCACACTGCAGCCTCGATGAGCTATGGGATGAACCAGGAGAAAGGATCGGAGATTGTCCACAGCCAATATCTGGCCGGGGAGACCCCTCGGGAGATTACCGAGGAGTTCAAGGTCATCCAAGAGCAGAACGAACTGTGCCGGAAGAACACGCTGAGCTTTGTGCTGAGTCCCACCATTGAGGACGGGAGGAAACTGGAAAGGGAACAGCTCAAGGAAATGACCGAAAGGTTCCTTAAGGAAATGAACCTCAAGCAGCATCAGGCCGTTGCCTTTGTCCATAGGGACAAGGAACATGTGCATGTCCACCTGTATGCCAACCGGATAAACTTTCAGGGGAAGGCCTATAACGACAGTTTTATCGGGAAGCGTAGCCAACAAGTAGCGGAGCGGGTGGCCAAACAAATGGACCTGACCACGGTAAGGGAGGTACAGCAGGAAAAACTCTACCGGATGCAACATGTCCGCTCTGAAATACAGAAGATCCATGAAAAGGTCATGGCCAGAGAGCGGCCAAGGGACTTTGACCAGTACATCAAGTCCATGGAGCAGAACAATGTAAAGGTCATCCCGAGCATCAACAGGCAGAACCAATTGCAGGGTTTCCGTTTTGAGCATAAGGGAACCAATCTCAAGGGAAGCGAGGTGCACCGGTCCATGTCCTTGGGCCGGATTGCCCGTCAAATGAACTTTGAAAGGAACATGGCACAACGAATCGCCAAGGACAAGAGCATGCAGCTTTTGGGCAGGACAGTGAATATCCCGACAAGTTTGACTCAGACCATCATAAAGAAAACCATAAAATTGGCCATAAAAGTGGTCAGGGACACTGGAATAGGAATCTAAATACAACAACATGGCAAAACTGGATGAAATAGCGGAACTGTTGACCGAGGAGATCAACGGCTTTGAGAAGAGCATCGGCCGATTGGAAAAGATTAATGAGGATTTCAAAAACCTTCCACTAAGGCCAGATACCAGCGAATTAAATGCGCTTCTAAAAGAGTATGGCAACAACCAAAATAACAATATTCAGGAACAACAAAGACTGATGGAAAGGATTCTTCATAAAGTAGAGCGGTCCGTTCTCTTGCCCAGTTGGGCCATAAAACTTACTTGGGGGTTGTTGGTCACTGTCCTGTTGGTCCTTGGTTTTTCCATCTATCAGGTATCAAGGATTTCCAAGAAAGAAGAAGTTGCATATACCAAAGGACGGGATAGTGCCGTGGAACATTACGGGACGTTCCTTGATGGGAGCCCAGAGGCAAAGGAACTCTACCAAAAATGGCTGGAGGATAATGGCAAAAAGTAGGACAGCGCCCTATCCTATTTTTGTTCAACGCTTATCTTCCCGAACGCTGCAAAAATAGGCCAGGAACCATGCGCTGAAGTTTTGAGTAAGGATTTGGGACTAGGAAGGGTTAAGGCTACAGTTTAACCAACTTCTGATTATAATTGTCTAGTATATTATTCGGTAGGGACTTCAGATATATTTGAGTAGTTGATAGTCGATTATGGCCAAGCATTGAAGAAATAGCTTGTAAGGGAACGTCCTGCAGCATAGCTTGGGTTGCAAAACTATGACGAGATACATATGAAGTCAACCGCTGTTCTATCTTGCATTTTATTGCAATTTCTTTAAGTCCTTTATTATATCTCTTCCGTGCCCATAAGACGTCTTTATATTGAAGTTCAAATGTGGCTCTTTTAATTATTGGAAATATAAACTCAGACCTCTCTTTATCCCTAAGATAAAACGAGAGGATTTCCTTTAACTGAGGCGTAATGTTAATATCATACGGTTTTGATGTTTTTTTTCTTTGGAATTTAATTCGGTTGTCAATGATATTTTGAACCCTTAAAAAAGCCAAGTCCATAAAGGAAATACCATAAAGCATGTAAGAGGCAAGGAAATAATTTCTATAGTGAAACAGACTATCCGTTTCTTCTAGTTTTAAAAGCATAATTGATTTGATGCTTTTAATGTCCAGCGCTCTTTTTTCTGTAGGAGTAGTTTTAATCCTATAATGTGTAAAAGGATAAGCATCTCTAGAAACAACATCAGACTTAATGGCCTTGTTAAAGACAGCTTTGATTGTTCTCATATACGTCGATAGGCTGTTAACAGAATTGCCTTTGGAAAAGTGCCAGTTCTCAAATCTTTTGAGAAAATCATAATTGATTTCATTGAATTTGATATCATTTCCATTAGCGAATTTCTCCAACACCTTAATTACCGCGTAATATGTGTTTGCATTACCATAACGTTCAGCTGCTTTTAACTCTTCGACAATATCCTCGCTAAACTGAAAAAATGAATCTAATGATGCGGTTTTTACAATTTTCTTCTTAAGCTGCAAAATGGATAAAAAGTTGAGCTCGTCCTTTTCGTTCAGGTCATTAATTATGTCGACCGCTCTCGTCTTTTCTTTTAAGAGTTGATTATTTAGTTTACTAACTGATGAAGTGCCTTTGAACGCTCTCTTAACTTTCTCATTTTTATTATCCCAAAATTCCTTTTTTATAGATAGACCTAAGCTTATGGAAGTTGTTTTTCGAAAATGAGTTAATCGCAAAATTATAGGGTAGGAGGCATCTTTTTTCTTCCTACGCGTATCCAAAGAGAGTTTTATATTGGTATTCATCCTAATCAAAGATAAAAAAATTTGCACGCAATTTGCACGCAAATAGATGGTTTTAATTGAAATCAAATAAACACAAAATTTTTTAAAACACTGAAAAACAAATGAATATGTATTTTTTTGATTCGATATAGTATAGTAATCCTCTTTCTGGCAGGCAAGAGGCCACCGGTTCGAATCCGGTATTCTCCACAAAAATTGTAAAAGCACCTCATGGACGGGGTGCTTTTTATTTGTAGCATTCTAGAAAAAAACTTAGCAGATCACTTCTTTTTACAAAAAAGAAGTGTAAAATAATTTTTTAGATGCTTGAGGTGTTCGGCTGTAAGGTCTTTTCCCTTGTACCCTTTGGATATTATAAAAGCTCCTTCAAAAATTACCAGTATATGGTCTGCTAAGGATTGAACATCTATTTCCATTTGAGGCTCATATTCCTTAAGGACATTATTGATCAACTTTTCCATAGTTTTCCTCCAAGTCAACAGGGTGTCCGTTATTTGGTCTAGAATATCTTGGTCAAATTGGTTGGGCTCATAAAGGTAAGACGCATAAAGGCAACTGTAGGGGTCGCCAAGGCCGGACATCATATTTATAAATTCTTGAATAAACTGTAAAAGGCGACTTAAAGAATCTCCATTTAGGCCCTCAGTTTTTGTTAAGGCCGCGTTCATGTGATGAATGTCCTCCAAGGCAAATTCCTCTATCAATGCTTTAGCCAAGGCGTTTTTGGTTTTAAAATGATAAAAGAAGGCACCTTTTGTTATACCAGCTTTTTCCAAAATCTGATCAATACTCGTGCCCGAGAATCCGTTCTGAAATACTAAGTCCTTGGACTCGGCCAAGATTTTATCACGAGTTGGTTTTCCACTTCTTGCCATATGTTAAAAGTAGAAAAACTAAACAAACTAGTTGGTATGTTTGTGAAAAATTTTATATTTGCACCAACTAGTCTGTTATAATAAAATTATAACCATCAAAAAACGAATCAATTATGAAAAATTTTATTTTACAATTACCGACTCCCTTTGAGTTGATTTTCAACCCTATTTCCTACATTATTTTCGGAATGTATGGAGTTTTAATGCTATGGGAAGCCATTTTGCCAGCAAGGAAACTACCACATGTAAAATTTTGGAAACTACGAGGCATCATAGCCTTTGTGTTTTTCTTTTTCCTTTCTTCCTATCTACCCATTATATGGGATGGGTATTTTGCCGAGTATCAAATCTTTGACCTTACTGGTTTGGGTACAGGTTGGGGAGCATTTGTGGGTGTAATGGTCTATGAATTTGGGGAATATGTATGGCATAGAACCATGCACAACAGTAATTTCCTTTGGAGAAGTATGCATCAGATGCACCATAGTGCAGAGCGTTTGGACAGCTATGGCGCGTTTTACTTTAGTCCATTGGACATGGTCGGATGGATTATCCTTAGCAGTATCTGTCTTGTACTTGTAGCTGGTTTTACACCGGAAGCTTCCACTTTAATAATTTTAATAACAACATTTCTAAGTATTTTTCAGCATGCCAATATTAAAACCCTAACATGGATTGGCTATTTGATACAACGTCCGGAATCCCATACCATACACCATGCAAAGGGGGTGCACGCCCATAATTACGCTGGAATAGCGTTATATGATATCCTTTTTGGAACTTTTAAAAATCCTAAGGAATACACGCACGAAACAGGTTTTTATCACGGAGCTTCTGCAAAAGTGAAGGAAATGCTTCTTTTTAAGGACATTTCAAAAAAAGTGAAATAGGACTAATGTTTTTTGGCGTTTTGAATGTCAGGTCAACAACTATGCTTCAAGCATAAAAAATAGAAAGGGGCAGCTAGGATATTAGTGTATGAAAACGTATATTTTTAGATAGATGAAGAGATTTTTCACCATAATCGTTATCACACTTTTATCTGGACAAGTATTTGGACAAGTTTTAAATACGACAAATATGGCAACCATTAATGGCATTGAAATGCATTATGAGGTCCGCGGCAAAGGAGAGCCGTTGCTGCTTCTTCATGGTTGGACCCAATCGTCCCGGTTTTGGGAAGATTATATTCCAGAATTTGCTAAGCACTTTCAGGTATATGCCTTAGACCTTAGAGGGCATGGTAAAACCTCGGCGTTAACACCCGAATTTACCATAGAAAAATCTTCCGAGGATATTTTGGCACTTTTGGAGTATTTGAACTTGGAAAGTGTAAAAGCAATCGGGTTAAGTTTTGGAGGGCTCACACTGCTTGAATTGGCGAAGAGTAATCCTGAAAAGATAGCATCTATGATTCTAATTGGGGCTTCACATAACTATAATGGAGCTGACAACAATATGGATGACTCATTTTCCTATGAAAACCTGCCGGATGCATTCAAGGAAGAGCTTAAATTGAACCATCAAAATGATGAGGTAAAAATCAAGGCATTGTTCGATCCAAACTTGAACTATCAAATCAATCTTGGTAAAGAAGCTTTAGAGGATATACATGCCAAAACATTGATAATAAATGGGGATAGGGATGAAATTTTAGGGATTGACCCTGCAGTTACACTTCATGAAAGCTTGCCGAATTCAGAATTATGGATTGTTCCAGGAACCGGGCATATTGCCATCGTGGAGCTTAATAAAAACAGTTTTATCACGAAGAGCATTCAATTTTTAAAACAATGAGTAAACCCTTGAAACGGTAGTTTTTTTAATTACTGTTGAGACAAGTTATCCATTAAAATCACAAAAGCACCTCAGGAACGGGGTGCTTTTTTATTTGGCTTTACCATTAAAAATCTTACCAAATTTCTCTGGAAGTTCATCAGTAATGCGGATGATTTCATTGGTAAACGGATGTTCAAACTCTAGTGAATAGGCATGCAAGTACGGGCCCTTGCCTCTTAAAATCAAGCCTTCCAAGGAATAGTCTTTATCCCCGAGGATGGGATGCCCCAAACTGTGAAGATGTTTACGCAATTGATGTCTTCTGCCCGTTTTGGGGTGTAATTCCACCAAATTCAGCGTGCCAAATCGCTCTGAGGTAACAGATTCCTTTACTTGGTAGTTGGATTGTGATGGTTTCCCATCGATATCGGAATTTATAGTTTCACTTGGTTCCATGTTGCCAATGGCGACCGCATAATAGGTTTTGAAAATGAGCTTATCCTCAAACATTCGGTTCAAAGCACGGATGCTGCTATTGGTCTTGCCCACCAAAACAATACCCGTAGTGGCATAATCCAAACGGTGGACAGGTTGAGGAGTTACAGCATCTGATAGCGAACTGGTTTGTAGGTTTTGCGGCAAAGCATTGGCAATGGTCTTGAACTTGTTGCCACTCACTTCGATGCCAGCAGGTTTATGGATGGCAGCCAGATATTCATCTTCAAATAATACGTTGAGTGGAAAATGGAATTGCTTTTTAGGCTTTGTTTCCTTTGGAATCGACAATTTTATTTCCTCTCCGCCTTTGATTAGGGTTGCCGTGGTGGCAATGGCTCCATTGACAGTGATATACTTTTTCTTAAGGGCTTTTTTGAGGGCTGATTTGGTGGGAATCGTCTCAAAAACACCCACACCATATTCCTGTAACCGTTGGGCAGGAATGTTTTTGGGGACGATATGGGTTTCGGTAGCTTCGATATATAAGATAATTGCGTAAAAGTACCATTTTTGAAAAAAGTCATTAATGGGTTACATACAAACATTAACCATCCTTTAGGATGGATTTTTTGTATTTGGCCCATGCTTTTTTGAACTTTACTTCAAAACAAAATCAACATGAAATTAGAAGGAAAAGTAGCATACATCACAGGAGGAACCAAGGGTATCGGATACGGTATTGCCGAATGCTTATTGGAGCAGGGCATGAAAGTCGCCATTAGTGGACGAAGCCAAGAAAGTGCCGATGCCGCTGTAAAAAGCCTTAACAATTCGGACAAGGTGTTGGGATTGGTGTCCGATGTATCCAAGTTGGAGGATGAGAGGAAGGCCGTGGCCGACATTCTTGATAAATGGGGACAATTGGATGTGGTAATGGCCAACGCAGGCGTTGGCCATTTTGCCCCGATTGATGAATTGGAGGATGAGAAATGGCATCAGATGATCGATACCAACCTCAATGGGGTGTACCACACACTAAAAGCATCCGTGGATGCCTTGAAAAAATCTGAAGGCTACTATATGACTTTGGCCAGTTTGGCGGGAACCAACTTTTTCCCAACAGCAGCGGGTTATAATGCGACCAAGTTTGGCGTGGTCGGTTTTACCCAGGCAGCTATGTTGGATTTGAGACGGTACAACATTAAAGTTACCACCATTATGCCCGGTTCCGTGGCAAGTCATTTTAATGATCATGAACCATCGGAAAAAGATGCTTGGAAAATCCAGCCTGAGGATATCGGTAAATTGGTCATCGATTTGCTTACGATGCACCCACGTACTTTACCAAGTAAAATCGAAGTGCGTCCCACACGTCCCGATTTAAAGTAATTAATCAACTTTTTCAGTCAGTGGAACTGTAGGATTGCATATTTCATTGATTAATCGGAACAGATAACTTTCAAAGGTTGCAAGGGTATCCGTATGTATTCGGGTATCCTTGTCCTCTGAAAACGGGAACAATCCCTTGCCTAAATGTTTAAATGAAACAATTCCCGCCTTTACATCGCTTACACCATGTTTTTTGGAATATAGGTAGGCGTAACAGAGCAATTGGAAGGCCTTGCTCTTATCATAATCCATAATGATTGTTTCCCAATCGGTTATTTTCACGTTTTTGGGCTCTACCTTGCCCGTTTTGTAGTCAATAATACGAACGGTCCCGTCAAATTCGTCCACGCGGTCCAAAGTTCCCTTTAGTTTGATGGGAAAACCAAGCCCGGGAACTGTAATGAATTCTTCATAGCGTTCCTCCAGCGCCAATATTTTAATTTTATGACGCTTGAGCTGTTGGAATTCATCGTTCAAAAAGTTGTTGAGATATTTTAGGATGACATTGTAGACCAAAAGAAACTTTCCTTTGGAAACATTGACTCCGGAAAGGTTTTTGGTAAAATGATGTTGCACCACCTCGGGCACTTGCTTTTTTAGGGTTTTGATGTGTTCTTCCGTCAATACTTGATCAATGAGTGGGGTATAAAGTTGTTCCAAACTATCATGAATGATGGTCCCGAAGGTATTGGCCGCAATATTCTCTTCCACTTCTTCCAAATCATTGATCTTAAGAATGTTTCTGGTGTAAAAATCAATTGGATTCCTGATGTAATTGGTCAATGAGGTTGGTGAGAAACCGTTTTGGGCAAATGCTTTCAAGTCTTCCATGAACTGCCCATCCTTTTCAATCTGGATGAGTGGTTTGGGATCAATGGAAATTTTAGGAGTTGCAATGGTGTGCGTAATATTATTTTTTAGGTTCTTATCGGTCAGCAACTGTGTGATCAATCGACTTTTTTCCCCACCCTCCAGTACATCGGGTTCGGTGTTGTAGGTAATGTAAATGTTCTTTGCTCTTTGAATCAGCCTATAAAAGTGATACACATAGATGGCATCTTTTTCTTTGTAGGTGGGCAGACCATAATCCCGTTTTACATCAAAAGGAATAAAGGAATTGTTGGATTTTCCCGAAGGAAGGATTCCCTCGTTCACGCAGGTAATGATAACGGTTTCAAAATCGAGATTTCGGCTCTCTAGCATCCCCATGATTTGAAAGCCTGTCAATGGCTGGCCAATAAAATCCAAGGTTTCCATATTGGCCAATTCTTTGAACAGGTTTTTGATGGATTTCAGTTCTCTCATAAAGTCCACCTTGTCCAAATATTGCCCAAGTTGGTTGAAAAGGGCATAGAATCGATACAGATATTCCAGTTCCAGTGCATTTTTCTCTTCTTGATAGATGGTTTTCAAGCGTTCAATGAGCAACAGACAGTTATTTATCCAGTCCATTGGAGTTAGAGTCTCCTTTGGAAAAATGATGGACAGTAATTTTTTTGCTTTTGGGTATTTTTCGAGCTTCTCTGAGTTGATGTAAAGCAAGTTGCCCTCCTTGATATCCTTCGACATTCTTTGTGCAAAGTCACCTTGATCTTTGTTGGACAGGGTCAAGGTATAGGGGTTGGATATAAACTCCAATACCCGTTTAAAAAACCAACCTTGCTCAGAAACATTTAAGTGCAGTTCCAATAAATTCACAAAAAAGGAATACAGTACCGTTTTGTTCAACGGCATTCCCATAGTAATGTTGACTTCGGGAATTGTACTGGGAACGGCATTGAGCATCGGATTCAGTAGGGTTTCATCTGCTAGGACCAAGGCGGTTTTTGTCAGGTCAATATCTTCTTTCTCACCGATTTCTTGCAACAATTGCCCCACATATTTGGTCTGTGAGATACTTTTGGGAACACCTGTTATTCTGATGTCTTTATTGTGGAGAAAATTATCCTGTGCTTCTATGTTGTGCCCGTGCTTGTAGTAGGGCCAATTGTATAGGTACTCCCTTATAAACAAGCCTGCATCATGAATGGAGTCGTTCAAAAAATAGGAATCGATGTCCCAGTAGATATGTGAGTTGCCCTGCTCCAGATAATGTTGAATAATAGTGGATTCCGCAGCATTCAGGGCATTAAAACCAACAAATACGATGGGGGTCTGGCAAATCTCTTTACAATTTCCGTTTTGAATTGCTTTGACGGCTTCACGTTGAATCAGTCCTTGGTAGCCTCTTTTTTGCTCAAGTAGGGATTTATAAAAGCTGGTGTAGATGGTTTCGAGGTTCTTCCAGAGTTGAAGATAATTCTCGACCAGTTCCGATTTTTCATTGCTGGATGACCAATGGTTGATTTCCTTGATGGCGGATAGGTAATTCAGGATATTGGTTGCGGGAATCAGATAGCCATCAATTTCGTTGAAGTCCTGTAATAAAGTTTGCCCCCAATTGATAAAGGATGCAAAATCATCTGATTCCTCAATTTGTGATTCTTTGTACACTTTAAAGAGTTGGAGCAACAAATCAATGTTCGATGCCTGATTCAAATCGGATAGGTTTCCGATAAACTCCTGAATGGAGAGCACTTCTGGACTGAATATGTTCTTCTCCAGCCTATTGGCGATGTGTTTTTTTAAGAAGGTTCCCGACCGTTTACTGGGTAGCACAAAAGTACACTGGGTAAAATCCAGTTGTTTGGCGTGGAGGTCATCCAGTACATATTCAAGGAAAGTATCATGCATGGATTAAAAATAAAAAAGGCCCCGCATTTGCGGGGCCTTTTTCTAGAAAACTTTGTTTCTAATTATTTTACCAAGTTGATTTCAACTCGTCTGTTTTGCGCTCTACCAGCTCTTGTGTTGTTAGTTGCGATTGGCTTAGCCTCACCGTAACCGATAGCGGATAGTCTGCTTGAACTGATTCCTTTGTCGATCAAGAAATCTCTAACAGAGTTAGCTCTTTCTTCAGAAAGTTTTTGGTTCAAACTTTCGCTACCTACGCTGTCAGTGTGACCTTCTACAGTAAACTTAGCAGTAGGATACTCGTTCAAGATCTGGATGATGTCAACCATTACAGAAGTGGATTCTGCTTTGATGGAAGATTTACCAGTGTCGAACAAGATAGTTCTAGCGTAGTCGTTCAATTGTTTTTGAACTTCCTCAGTTACTTCAGGACAACCGTTGTTAGCAACAGTACCGGCAACATCTGGACATTGATCGTCTTTGTCAAGAACTCCGTCTCCGTCAGAATCTGGCCAAGGGCATCCGTTGTTTTCAGCAGGACCAGCTTCGTTAGGACACTCATCATCTTTATCAGCAACACCGTCGCCGTCAGCATCAGGACAACCAGCTAGTGCAGGAAGACCTGGAGTTTCTGGACAAGCGTCATCTTTATCGGCAACACCGTCACCGTCAGAATCAGGACATCCGTTCATTTCTTTGGAACCAGCTTCGTTAGGACAAGCATCTTTAGCATCTTCGATACCGTCACCGTCAGAATCAGGACATCCGTTGAATGCTTCCAAACCAGCTACTTCTGGACAAGCATCGTCTTTGTCGTAGATTCCATCACCATCAGTGTCAGTACCACCAAATTTGATGCTGATACCGGCCAAATGTTGGAAGTGAGAAACCAAGTAATCTTCGAAAGCGTGCTTATACTGAGTTTGAAGTGTCAAACCAAGGTTGTCTGAGAACCAAAAGTTAAGACCTACACCACCGTTTACGGTTCCAGCTCCGATTTCATCAATCCAAGTGTAACCACCGCCTACTTCTACGAAAGGATCTACAACGGTATTTTTAAGGATGTTGTATTTAATGGTACCATCTATAGCATAGTGAGAAAAGTCATCAACAGACATATCTCCTATTTTTTCGATTCTATTCAAAGAACCTCTTGCTCCTACAGAAAAACCATCTCCAACGTACTTGGAAACAGAAACGTAAGAAACCGATGGTAAAATGTTCCAGTGATCGGATACATTGAAATACTCGTCGAACAAAGTTGTGCTAGAGTAAGGATTGTCACTATCGTTAGTAGGATAAGCGTCTATTGCATTCACCCCTATGCTAACCTGCCAGGGATTATTTTCGTCTTGCGCTTGTATGCTGTTGATCCCTACAAATACAAGAGCAACAACCAATAATTTGCTAAGATGTTTCATGCTCAAAATTTTAAGTTTAAGTGTTTATCAGCAGCAAATGTAAGTTGTTAAGACTTATTAACAAAATCTAAATTTCTTTTTTTTTGACTCATTTGCCAGAAGAATTGCTGCATTTCATCGATTTTAGATGACCTTCAACGATTTCCCCACCTTTATAAAGGCATTAATCGCATGATCCAAGTGTTCTTTTTCATGTGCTGCGGAAAGCTGTACCCTGATTCTTGCTTTGTCTTTTGGAACCACAGGATAGAAGAATCCAATCACATAAATCCCTTCGTCCAATAGCATATCGGCCATATTTTGGCTCAATTTAGCATCGTAGAGCATAACTGGAACTATGGCGGAATCCCCGTCAATAATGTCAAAACCGGCGGCTTTCATTCCTTTTTTGAAATATTCCGTGTTGCTTTGGAGCTTGTCCCGCAACGATGTGTCTGTGTCCAGCATTTCAAACACCTTAATCGAAGCCCCGACAATGGCTGGCGCCAATGAATTGGAGAATAAATATGGTCTAGAGCGTTGGCGAAGTATCTCGATGATTTCTTTTTTGCCCGTAGTATAACCACCCATGGCCCCGCCCAAAGCTTTGCCGAGTGTACCGGTAATGATGTCGATACGGTCCATTACCCCTTTTTCTTCCAAGGTGCCACGACCTGTTTCGCCAATAAAGCCTGCGGCATGGCATTCATCTATCATGACCATGGCATCGTATTTGTCCGCTAGGTCACATATTTTGTCCAAAGGAGCTACAAGTCCGTCCATAGAGAAAACACCATCGGTCACGATTATTTTAAAACGAGCGCCATCGGCATTGCTTTGTTTCAGTTTTTCTTCCAGATCAGCCATATCGTTGTTGGCATACCTGTATCGCTTGGCCTTGCACAAACGTACTCCATCTATAATGGAAGCGTGGTTCAGGGAATCGGAGATAATGGCATCTTCTGAGGTGAGCAAGGGTTCAAAAACACCACCGTTGGCATCAAAAGCAGCAGCATATAATATGGTATCCTCTGTACCGTAGAAATCGGCGATTTTCTGTTCCAGTTCTTTATGAATATCCTGGGTTCCACAGATGAATCTTACCGAGGACATCCCAAAACCGTGGGTGTCCATCGTGTCTTTTGCAGCTTGGATGACATCTGGATGGGAGGATAGGCCCAAATAATTGTTCGCACAAAAATTGATGACTTCCTCGCCCGTGGAGATTTTTATGACAGCTCCTTGTGGAGAAGTAATGATCCGTTCTTTCTTAAATAGGCCAGCTTCTTCTATTTCCTTCAACTCTTTGGCCAAATGTTCTTTAATTTTTCCGTACATATCTTTGATTTAACTTTACCCTTTTTGCATTTTTATAAAATTCGTCATTTCGAGTGGATTTCACGACAGCATGAGTGAAATTTGTATCGAGAAGAAGAATTTTATTTCAAAAGGTTCTCGATATAATTTTTCGTTCCTCAAAATCACTCGAACTGACGCCTTGAACTTTTATGTTCAAAAAAACAACAGCTTAACTTTACACAAAAATAGGGTCTATTTCTTGGTCAATATAAACAATGACCGATTGTTTGATTTTATAATCCATTTCTCTTAAAATATCCGCGTAGTTGGCAATCTGCTCTTTGTGCTTGGGCGATGGTTTTCCTGTTTTGTAGTCAATAATAGTGGCTTCGTTTCCTGAGATAACGATTCTATCGGGGCGAAGCGAATGTCCGTTCGTTGTCAGGATTTCCCTTTCATTCAATATGTGAAGATTATCCAAGAACAAATCCTTCAATTTTGGATGGTTCACAACGGCCATGATTTTTTGTTTGATGTCACTTGCGGCCTTTTGAGGAAAATGTCCTGCTATCTCCAGACGTTCCAAAACGGTATCAATGTCGGTTATGGTTTCAATTTGGCTCAAGGCAAAGTGGATCACATTTCCCATTTCAATGGCCTCCATCCGTTCATCGTCCCACATGCGACCTGATTTTGTGGAAATGGTAAACCCAGTATCCCCTTTGGGTCTAGTGATGTAGGAAATATAATTTTCTGTTGACTTGGAAGGAGAGGTTTCCATTTTCTTTGATGGAAATGTTCCGATGATATGCGCTCCAGTTTCATTTTTGGGAATGTTCTTTTGCTGCATGTACCATTGAAAAAGACCAGAGTAGGATGAAGCATCCTCGATGGAAGCGACATCTTTCTTAGGGGTTTCGGTAATTACAAAGAGTCCTTTTACGGGACGGGTAAGGGCCACGTAGAGCACGTTCATCGAATCCAACAAGGTCTTTTGCTCTTCTGCCACATATTTTTCTTTGGCAATCTCGTTGTATTCCAACATATCCTTATTGTTGTTGATCAAGAACTCATCCAGCCCCAAACCTTCATCATTGGTGGTGGCTGGTACCCAAGCCTTCTTTTTCTTTCGTTTGTCGTCCAGAACGGCATTCGCAAAAGGGAAAATCACAAAAGGAAACTCTAGCCCCTTGGCTTTGTGGATGGTCATGATTTTTACAGCATCCACTCCATCGGGTGCGGCAATGGACAGGGATTCTTTTTTTACCTCCCAATAATCAAGGAAGGCATAAACACTGGGCCCTTCCCTTTTTTCCAGATCGAGCACTTCGTCCATCAAAAAGGAAATATGTGCCACGGAACCTTGGTAAAGCTCAAATTGTACAATGGCGGTTTCCAGTATGGTCAATACAGGCTCTCCTTTTAACCCATTTATGTTGAAATTGTATTCGAAGGCCAAGAACGTTTCAATGTTATCTAAGTTTTTACTGATGAAGTTGTGCTTGCCATTTTCGTCAGGGGACAGATACATTAATATATGGTATGCCGCCTCTCGGTCTTTTGCGTTCTCAAAAATCCGGAGCATTGATATCAAAAAAATGACTTTCTCATTCTTTGCCAGCAAAAGTGCATCCGAAGAAATTATGGGGATGTTCTGCTGCGCTAAAAAATCCGCCAACAACATTCCTTTTCTATTGTCGCGCACCAGCACGCAGATATCCGAATAAGCGTGATTTTCCGAAACAATGGTTTGGATGGATTTCAAGGTTTCTTCACAATAGACTTCATCCTTGTTTTCCAGATCGGCATCCAAAAAGGACATTTGAATGAAGCCTCCAGGCTTGTTGTTGGTTTTTTGATGGGAATCGTTTAAAAATAGATTTCGATAATCTTCATTGGCAAGCACAGGAGCCGTTTCTGTAAAGAAGCTATTGTTAAAGTTGACGATTTCGTCAAAACTGCGCCAATTCGTATCCAACGAACGAACACTTGGTTCCACAACAAATGGGTGCGATTTTCCATTGATCAGGTTCAAGAACTGTTCTGCACGTCCTCCGCGCCAGCGATAAATGGCCTGTTTTACATCGCCCACCAAAAACAGGGAACCGCGTTCGTGTTTTTCATCTTCGCTTTCCAAGGCATTGCCAATAAGCGGCACCAAGTTTTCCCATTGCATTTTGGAAGTATCCTGGAACTCATCAATAAAATAATGACGGTATTTTTCGCCCATCCGTTCATAAATGAACGGTACAGGTTGATTCTTGATTTCTTTGGAGAGAATCGCATTTAGAGAAGAAATGGGGATAATGTCCCTGTCCAGCTCAATATTTTTGATTTCCTTGGCGATTTCGTTCAAGACTGTCATCGGCACTATATTGCCATACATATTTTGGAGATAGCTGTGTCGATAAGCAAGACGTTTTATAGTGAGATACTTTTCCAAAATGATCGCGGCCAATTGGGTTACGTCTCTTTTGTCGGTTGCTTTGAGCAACTTACCTTCCGCCAGATTGGGTTCCAAGGTTTTGGCGGCATATAATTTTTTTGGGTTGAGTTCACCATCCATCATTTTTTTAAAATGATTGGGCAAAGTTTGTCTAGGAAAATCACTAGGCTCAAATCCCTGTTGCTGTATTTCTTGGAGCACATTTTGAGCCATTTGTATAACTTTTTCCTCAATGACTTTGCTTTCTGATGCTATCCGTTTTTGGATGTCTTGAAAGTCTCCGATGGATTTTTCACGTAGAGGCTCCAAATGTTCCGAGTGATTTTCTTGAAAAAGTAGCTCTCCAATTTGTTTTAGGTCATAAGCGATGTTCCAGCTTTTGTCATCATCGATTTTTTCGAGCGAAAAGGCAATCAGGACCTCCGTGAGTTTTTCGTCGTTGCCGGCACGTTCCAGCAATCTTCCCACGGCTTCTTCCAACAATAGGTCTAGATTGAGTTCCACCTCAAAATTTTGGGAAAGGTGGAGGTCGCGGGCAAAGGTTTTTATGATTTTGTGGTTGAACTTGTCAATTGTCGAAATCTCAAAAAAGGAATAATTATGAAGAATCCGTTTTAAAATGAGTTGGGATCGTTGCCGAAGTTTTTCCTCGGTAAGGGATAGCTCAAGACAAAGGGATTCGAACAAACTTTTCTGCTTTTCGGGAACCTGATCATGGCCAAAGGCGAACAAGTTGTCCAATATCCGGCTCTTCATTTCGTCCACCGCCTTATTGGTAAATGTAATGGCCAGGATTTGGCGGAATTTTACCGCAGCATCGTTGGAAAGCAATAGTTTGAGGTATGCTTTTGCAAGGGCATAGGTCTTGCCCGAACCTGCGGATGCGCTGTATATTTTAAAATTGGAGCCCTCCAAAAACCTTTTTCCTGCAAAATAAGGATTCCTTACCTGATGTTAACATGGTTTTAGCGGAATATAAATGTTAAAACCCCTATTTTTACGTAAATTGATTAATAACCTAAAAAAAGAGAATATTATGGCTTTTGAGTTACCTAAATTACCGTATGCATACGATGCATTGGAACCTCATATAGATGCTAGGACCATGGAAATCCACCATACCAAGCACCACAACGGCTATACCACTAAGTTGAATGCCGCTATCGATGGAACAGATTTGGACGGAAAAGGAATTGAGGATATTCTTTCCAATTTGGATATGTCCAATGCCGCTGTCAGAAACAACGGTGGTGGATTTTTTAACCATAGCCTTTTTTGGGAAGTGATGTCTCCAAACGGTGGAGGAACTCCATCCGGTGAGTTGGCTTCCGCAATCGATGAGGCTTTTGGTTCTTTTGATGCTTTCAAAGAGAAATTTTCAGCGGCCGCCGCCACCCAGTTTGGGTCAGGTTGGGCTTGGTTGTGTGTAAATAAAGGAGGTAAATTGGAGGTTTGCTCCACGCCAAACCAAGACAACCCCATTATGCCAGGAGTAACCTGCGAAGGACAACCTATTTTAGGATTGGATGTTTGGGAGCATGCGTACTATTTGAACTATCAGAACAAGCGACCAGAATACATCGATGCATTCTTCAATGTGATCAATTGGGACAAGGTTGCCGAAAATTATGCTGCTAAAAAATAGAGTGGTATTTAAGATAATCAAAAAGCCGTTCACTCTAGTGAACGGCTTTTTTGTGTTCAATTTTTTAAAATAGAAAAGGGCGAGGAAGCCCTCGCCCTTTTCGTCCCAAATCTTACCATAAACTTAACCTACTTATGCTATGGCGGGACTAAAATACTGGTATTGTGCAAAATAACAAAGGGTTTTAAAAAATATTTTACGTTTTTGAAGAAAAAGAAAACGTGCAGTTCATCGATAAAACGGATAAAACCTTGGTAGTCAAATATAAAGAAGGCGGAGCATGCTCCGCCTTCTTTCCCCAAATCTTACCATGAACTTAACCTACTTATGCTATGGTTCTCCAAATGTAAGCCAAGCATGGTTTGTAGGCCTAAGCTTTTAGATGAAACTCCCTTTAATTGGTTGAAGTGTTCAATGGGGGCCCTGAATTGATAAATGTCAAGAAAGTTGTGCTTTTTTGATGGTTTAGGGAAAGTGCAGAAAATAAAAAAGGTGGAATAGCTTCCACCTTTTTTGCCCCAAATCTTACCATGAACTTAACCTACTTATGCTATGGCAAGTACTAAAGTAGGATTGCGGGTTGCTGTACGTATAAAAACCCGCCATACTGCTAGTTTCATCGATAAAACGCACAGATTGCGCTCTTTTTCTATGTTATTGATTAATAAGCTCTTTCGTTCTTACCTTCAAAAAAGTTGATAAAAGCCTTGTTGACCACCCTGTTACCTCCAGGTGTTGGATAATTTCCTGTGAAATACCAGTCACCCAAATTTTTAGGACAAGCACTGTGTAGTCCTTCAATGGTTTGATAGATGATCTCCACTTCTGCATTGATCCCTTCGGGGCTCAATATTTCGCCAATCTTTTTGGAAAT
The DNA here is from genome assembly GCF_029193885.1 of Flagellimonas yonaguniensis. Taxonomy (GTDB): domain Bacteria; phylum Bacteroidota; class Bacteroidia; order Flavobacteriales; family Flavobacteriaceae; genus Flagellimonas; species Flagellimonas yonaguniensis. The sequence goes on from NZ_JARFVB010000001.1 coordinate 493,199, forward strand.
CTGCTTGGCAGAGAACGGGGCATAAAACTCCTTCACGTAGTTCACTGCTTCTTTATTGGATGCACCCACCTGAGTGAGGCACTTCTCATAGATTTCCTTGACCAAATGGGTGGTTCCGTGGTCTTCATGAAGGGCCAAAGCGGCCTTAAATGCTACAAAGTCTTCCAGTCTGGCCATATCGATACCGTAACAATCCGGATAACGAATCTGCGGAGCAGAGGAAACCACTACTATTTTCTTGGGGGACAATCTGTCCAAGATTTTAAGGATACTTCGTTTCAATGTAGTTCCGCGAACAATACTATCATCGATAATAACCAAGTTGTCCGTAGGTTTTACCGAACCATAAGAAATATCGTAAACGTGTGTTACCAAATCATCACGACTGCTATCTTGCGTGATAAATGTTCTCAGCTTTGCATCTTTAATGGCGACCTTTTCAATACGTGGTCGAATATTCAATATTTTATGAAGTTCTTCTGCCTTCATATTGGAACCCAAGGCCAAAATCTGCTCCTCTTTTTTCTTGTTGAGGTAATTCTGGGCCTCTTTAACCATTCCAAAGAACGATGTTTCCGCTGTGTTGGGGATATAAGAGAATACGGTGTTCTCCAAATCGTTGTCGATGGACTTCAATATTTCGGGAAATACGAGTTTCCCCAATTTTTTTCTTTCCTGATAGATTTCCTTGTCACTGCCACGGGAAAAATAGATGCGTTCAAAGGAACAAGCCTTACGTTCCGTTGGCTCCAATATCTTTTTGAGGTCCATGGAACCACTTTTCTTGACGATTACGGCATGTCCAGGGTCCAGTTCATGCACATCATCAAAATTGACATTGAAGACGGTTTGAATCACAGGGCGTTCCGATGCTACGACGACTACTTCATCATCCTTATAATAATAAGCGGGTCGTATGCCTGCGGGGTCACGCATTACAAAGGCATCCCCATGTCCGATAAGTCCGCTCATGGCATAGCCACCATCCCAGTTTTTTGAAGCTTTCCTCAAAATCTTGGCTACGTTCAGTCGCTCTGCAATCAAGGCAGAAGCTTCTCTTTTGGTATATCCTTCTTTTTTGATCTGTTTGTAGAGCTTGGCCACGGCATCATCCAAAAAGTGACCGATTTTTTCCATTACGGTTACCGTGTCCGCTTTTTCCTTGGGATGCTGTCCCAGTTCCACCAAGTTGCCAAAGAGTTCATCAACATTGGTCATGTTAAAGTTTCCTGCAACGATAAGATTACGGTGCATCCAGTTGTTCTGTCTCAAAAAAGGGTGTACGCTCTCTATGCTGTTTTTTCCGAAGGTACCGTAACGAACATGCCCCATTAAAAGTTCTCCGATGTAGGGAATGTTCTTTTTTTGCCAAGCCACATCGTGTTCGTGCTCCGGATTTTCCGCCAAGGCCGTGTTGATACGGTTGTTTATCTGGGCAAAAATATCCTGAATGGGCTGTTGTTGGGCAGATCGTACACGGCTCATGTACCTCTCTCCAGGCTCCATGTCCATTTTTATGCTGGCAAAGCCCGCACCATCCTGTCCGCGGTTGTGTTGCTTTTCCATCATCAAATACATCTTGTTTACACCGTAGAAAGCCGTACCGTACTTTTCTTTGTAGTATTCCAGAGGTTTAAGCAAACGGATCAACGATATTCCGCATTCGTGCTTAATGGGATCACTCATAACAAACCAAATAAAAAAGCCCCGAAATTTTCAGGGCAAACATTTATGTTAATTCAATATTGAACTGCGTCAATTCTTTAAACTGTACCAAGCGGGCCTCGACCTCGCTCTTTTTTAAATCCACCATCCGTTCGGTTCCAAAACGTTCCACACAGAACGATGCCAAATTGGATCCATGGATAATGGCGTTTTTCATGCTTTCGAAAGAAATGTTTTCTGCCTCTGTCAGATATCCTGCAAAACCTCCGGCAAAGGTATCTCCTGCACCTGTCGGATCAAAAACTTCTTCCAAAGGAAGAGCGGGCGCAAAGAAAATATTGTCTTTATGGAACAAAAGTGCTCCATGCTCCCCTTTTTTGATGACCACATATTTAGGGCCCATTTCCTGGATCTTGGCGGCAGCTTTCACCAAAGAATATTCGTTGGTCATCTGTCGCGCCTCTTCATCGTTAATGGTAATGACATCGATTTTGGAAATGACCGCCATCAATTCATCCCATGTATTGTCCATCCAAAAATTCATGGTATCCAAAACTATAAGTTTTGGTCGTTTTTCCATCTGATTGATTACACTCAGTTGGATGTTGGGGTGAAGGTTACCGAGCATTACAATATCTGCCTCGGTATAATCGTTGGGCACAACGGGGTTAAAATCGGCCAAGGTATTCAGTTCTGTGGCCAAAGTATCCCTGGAATTCAGGTCGTTATGGTACTTTCCTTCCCAAAAGAAGGTTTTTCCTCCTTTTACCACTTCAACCCCCGAAAGATCAATGTCCTTGTTTTTTAAAATATCCATGTAAGATTCCGGAAAATCATCTCCCACTACGGATACAATCGCGGAGTCAATTTTAAACTGTGAAGCTGCCAAACCGATAAAGGTTCCAGCGCCCCCCAATATTCTTCCTGTTTTCCCGAACGGTGTTTCAATGGCATCGAAAGCCATGGTTCCCACGATCAGTAATTTGCCCATTCCCTAATTTTTGCTGCAAATATACGGTATGGTTGTGCCAATTATCAAAAAATGGGTGTTTTGTTCGTGAAACGGATTATTTTCTTCCGAAATCAGCAGGAATTTCGCCCCAAGCTTTGGTCTCCCATTTTACGATGGGAGTATTGAACCGATTCTTTTTGAGCCACTCTTCGGCACGTTCGATCAGTTCAAAAAGTTGGGCGTTTTTAGCTGTTTTGTTCAGTTTGGTGCCACATTTTTTCTTTCGCACCCATCCGATGGCGATTCTCGAATCTGAATAGAGGATGCGGTCACTTTTTTGTTGTTTCAAGAAAGCGAGACCATGGACCAGTGCCAAAAATTCCCCAACATTGCTCGTACCCTGCTCGAAAGGACCTTGATGGAAAAGAACTCGCTTGGTTTTGGTATCCACACCGCGATATTCCATTTTTCCCGGATTTCCGCTGGACGCAGCGTCCACGGCGATGGAGTTGTAGTTGGGGTCCCCAATTTTGAGGAGCTCTTCTGGAGTGAGTTCCTTTTTGCCTTTGGATTTGCCCTTATACTCCAAATAGTTGCTGTTGAAGGCTTTTTTTGCTTCTTCAAAAGTGGCGAACGATTTGTATTGTGCCCCTTTTACCCCATCAATTTGAGCCTTGCAATCTGCCCAGGACTCAAAAATACCAGGGTGCTTGCCTTTCCAAACCACATAAAACTTCTTTTTTTTGGCCATTAGGACAGCAGTTTTTCTATCACTTTCGGAAAATGCTCATATTCCAGTTGGTGCACTTTTTGGGCAATGGTATTGGCATCGTCCGAAGACTCCACTAAAGTTGTGGCTTGAAAGATGATGGCGCCCTCATCATAATTTTCGTTTACATAATGTATGGTAATGCCCGTTTCGGTCTCATTATTATCTTTCACGGCTTGGTGCACTCTTTCCCCATACATGCCTTTTCCTCCATATTTTGGCAATAGGGCAGGATGAATATTGATGATTTTATCTGGAAATGCTTCGATGAGGTTGGATGGAATCTTCCATAGAAATCCAGCAAGTACGATGAGGTCAGTCTGTAAGCCCTTAAGAAACTGTACCACGGCATCGGAATCTTTAAAAGCAGCCTTGTTGAAATAGAAGGCGGGAACGTGGAGTCGGTCACAACGCTCGAGCACTTTTGCCGAACTCTTATTGGTAAGTACCGCGGATACTGTTATGTTGGATTTCTGACGAAAAAAGGAAATAATATTTTCTGCATTGGATCCGCTTCCCGAGGCGAAGATTACAATTCGTTTCATTCGTTAGGAATTCATATGATTTTGGACTAAATTACGTCGGCTAAAGTAAGATACAGTAATTAAAGATGTTTAATTTGGAGCACATTTTATCGTCAAATAGTGTATTTAATCCAAAGTTTTATATTTTTGCCAACGATTTAAATTTTTAAAACCACAATAATTATGTCAGACATTGCATCAAGAGTAAAGGCTATCATCGTTGATAAACTAGGTGTAGATGAAAATGAAGTAGTTGCAGAAGCTAGCTTTACCAACGACTTAGGAGCGGATTCCTTGGACACTGTTGAACTTATCATGGAGTTTGAGAAAGAATTTGATATTCAGATACCAGATGACCAAGCAGAGAACATTGCCACTGTTGGTCAGGCCATTAGCTACATTGAAGAAGCTAAGTAATTATATGATATATCGCTAAAGATTATAAATTATCCATGTGGTTATTATCACATGGATAATTTTTTTTATAATTTACGTCTAAAGGGTAAAAAAATAGTTCAATGCAGTTAAAGCGAGTTGTGGTTACCGGAATGGGAGCGTTAACGCCCATAGGTAACAATTTGGAAGCTTATTGGGAAGGACTACGGACCGGTAAGAGCGGTTCTGCCCCCATTACTTATTTCGATACCGAAAAATTTAAAACAAAGTTTGCTTGCGAGCTCAAGGGTTACGATCCTTCCGATTTTTTTGACCGCAAGGAAGCCAGAAAACTCGACAGGTTCGCCCAATATGCCTTGGTGTCTTCAGACGAAGCCATTGCAGACTCTGGGATTGACCTGGACGTTGTAGACAAGTTTAGGGTAGGCGTTATATGGGGTGCAGGAATAGGCGGATTGGAAACTTTTCAAAATGAGGTGATCAACTATGCCAATGGCGATGGTACACCGCGTTTCAATCCATTCTTTATTCCTAAAATGATCGCAGATATCGCGCCTGGTAACATTTCCATCAAACATGGATTTATGGGACCAAACTATACCACAGTTTCTGCTTGTGCCTCTTCGGCCAATGCCATGATCGATGCGCTTAACTATATTAGGTTAGGTCATTGTGATGTTGTTGTTACCGGTGGTAGTGAGGCAGCTGTAACTATTGCAGGTATGGGCGGATTTAACGCCATGCATGCACTTTCTACCAGAAACGAAAGTCCTGAAACCGCTTCCAGACCATTTGATGCTACCCGAGATGGGTTTGTATTGGGTGAAGGTGGAGGTGCACTTATACTTGAAGAGTATGAGCACGCCAAAGCTAGAGGAGCTAAGATATACGCAGAAGTTTTGGGCGGGGGGCTATCCAGTGATGCCCACCACATGACCGCACCGCATCCTGAAGGGATTGGGGTGGTTAAGGTTATGGAAAACTGCTTACAGAACGCTGGGCTAAAGCCAGAAGATGTTGATGCTATTAACACTCACGGAACTTCAACACCGCTTGGGGATGTTGCTGAGCTAAAAGCAATTTCCAAAGTATTCGGTGAGCATGCCAAAAATATCAATATCAACTCAACCAAGTCCATGACCGGACATTTGTTGGGTGCGGCAGGAGCCATTGAGGCTATTGCATCTATTTTGGCAATGGAGCACAATTTAGTACCTCCTACCATTAACCATAGTGTTGTTGATGAGCAAATCGATTCATCGCTAAACTTGACCTTGAACAAGGCCCAAGAGCGTGAGGTAAAGGTAGCTATGAGCAATACATTTGGCTTTGGAGGACACAATGCTTGTGTCTTATTCAAAAAAATAGGGTAGTTTTGTAACATGAAACTTACTTCCAAAATATTCAATTCCCATCCGAGCACGGATGGGGATTTTTTTTTGGGAATGAAAAGAATTCTTGGGTTTAAGCCCAAGAACTTGGAAATCTTTAAAACAGCATTCCTGCATAGGTCCATGAATAAAAAGGACGATAAGGGAAACCCGGTCAACTACGAACGTTTGGAATTTTTGGGTGACTCCATGCTTGGAACCATCATCTCTAAATATTTATACAACGAAGTCCCGGAAGGGGATGAGGGCTACTTGACTAAAATGCGCTCCAAGGTGGTCAGTCGAAAGCACTTGAACGAACTAGGCAAGGATTTGGGACTGTTGAAGTATGTGGAAAGTAGGATTCCCAAAGAACATTTCGGGGAAAATATTCATGGGAATGTATTTGAAGCCCTAGTGGGAGCAATCTATCTGGATAGGGGCTATGCCTACTGTGAAAAGTTTATTGATGAGCGCGTGATAGAACCCTATGTGGACATAGAGCAGCTCGAGGGCAAGGTCATCAGTTACAAAAGTTTAGTGATCGAATGGTGCCAAAAAGAGAAAAAATCCTTCAATTACAATGTGTACGAGGACACTGGCAATGATGAGCTGAAACATTTTGCCGTAAAACTTACCATTGGGGACAGAATGCTTGCTAAAGCAAGAGCCACATCCAAGAAAAAAGCAGAGGAAAAGGCATCCAAACGAGCCTATTTTGCATTGCAGAACAGGATTGAAAACAAGTAACTTTAAATAATGGTAAACTCAAACGTTTTCGCTTGTTTTTAGAAGTGTATTGTTATGTATTAACTAGGCATTCAATGGGATTAAGCCTATATTTACCGTTCGTGTTATGGGCATGTTAACAACGCATAAGATATCGGCAGACCTCTACGATGATGGTTTTTCTCTTATCGCCATACACAGTAACCTGGAAGATTATGCCATTACCTATGCCATAAACTCCATCTGTGGGCTATACTTAAAACGCATGGAAAAAGACCTGCACCTTGATGATCGTATGTCTTTTTCAGTGTTCGATTGGGACGATGAGATAAACGATGAGTATTGGACACTTATTTCGAACAAGTGCGAAGTTGAGGAAGAGATCCCTTCATTGGGACTGTTTGAAAACAATATTTCCAAGAGAACCGATTACTTGGTAAGAGAACGTAAAGAAGTTGATTATTTTTTGAAAGTGGATGCAGCAGATGAAACGATGTTTTCCCATAAAATAAAATCCATAAACCAGATTGCCAAGGTAATTACTGCATATCCATTGGACACGCAAAACTTAAAATCAAAAAGAAATTTAATCTTTTAACAATGCCAACTAGAAAGAAGACTAAAATTGTAGCGACCCTGGGACCCGCCACCAGTAAAAAGGAAGTTCTAAAGGAAATGATCCTGGCAGGTGTAGATGTTTTTAGAATTAATTTTTCCCACGCTGCTTACGAAGATGTTGCCGAACGAATCAAAATGATAAGGGAGCTCAATGAGGAGTTGGAAATCAACACAGCCATACTTGCCGATTTACAAGGCCCTAAATTAAGAGTTGGGGTAATGGGCGGCGAAGCCATAGTTTCCCCAGGTGATGAAGTTACTTTTGTTACAGGCGAGCCTTTCGAGGGAACGGCCGAAAGAGTATACATGAACTACCAAAGTTTTCCAAAGGATGTAAAAGCTGGAGAGCGTATTTTGCTTGATGATGGCAAGCTTATTTTTGAAGTGAAATCCACCAATGGAGAGGATGAAGTAGTAGCTACAGTAATTCAAGGCGGTCCCTTAAAATCCAAAAAAGGGGTAAACCTGCCCAATACGGATATTTCTTTACCAGCTCTTACCAAAAAAGACATCAAGGATGCCATTTTTGCCATTGGGCAAGATGTGGACTGGATTGCATTGTCGTTTGTGCGCCACGCACAAGATTTGTACGACCTTCATAATTTGATCAAGGAGCACACAGAACATAAAATCCCTGTGATTTCCAAAATTGAAAAGCCGGAAGCACTGGAAAATATCGATGAAATTGTAAAGGCTTCGGACGGACTTATGGTGGCCCGTGGAGACTTGGGTGTGGAGATTCCTGCACAAGAAGTTCCATTGGTTCAGAAAAAATTGGTATTGAGTGCCAAAAAAGGTAGAATTCCAGTAATTATTGCCACTCAGATGATGGAGACCATGATCACCAGCTTAACACCCACCCGTGCCGAGGTAAATGATGTGGCCAATTCCGTAATGGACGGTGCCGATGCCGTAATGCTTTCTGGGGAAACTTCTGTTGGGAATTATCCAGTTCAGGTAATCGAAAAAATGGCAAGCATTGTAACCAGTGTTGAAAATTCCAGCTTGATCAAGGTCCCCCAGAACCCACCACATATTCGCACCAAAAGATATATTACCAAGTCAGTATGTTATCATGCGGCCCTAATGGCCAATGAAATCTCGGCAAAAGCCATTTCCACATTGACCAATAGTGGCTACACGGCTTTCCAGATATCAGCTTGGAGACCTGCTGCGCACATCCTTGTATTTACATCCAACAAAAGGATATTGACCCAGTTGAACCTATTGTGGGGCGTAAAAGCATTCTATTACGATAAGTTCGTGTCAACTGACCAAACCATTGAAGATGTGAACCAAATCGCCTGTAAAAAAGGTTTCTTGGAAGTAGGGGATATGCTGATTAGTTTGGCGGCTATGCCGATTAAAGAAAAAGGAATGGTAAATACCTTGCGTGTAACCGAAATAGAGAGCTGTAATTTCTAACAGTCTTACATACATGAATATCCAAAAGGCGTACATTTTTGATGTACGCCTTTTTTATTGGACACCAATTTCTTGCATCACGGTCCTTGGTATTGTAAGTATGTTTAATGAAATAGGACTAATTCTTAAGCAACCAAGCAATTAATCCATGAGACACGAGTACAAAGATTCCAGGTTAGGGGCCATTTTAGGGTTTACGGATAATATCAAAAGAGACGCAGAACGATTCTCCGTAACCTCCAAGACCATCAAATTTTTGTGGAACAGGAACAATTGCCCACTTACCATTCAGATAGATGGAATGGATTTGGAATTGATGCCAGATCAAATTATAACCGTCACTTACCTTCAGCATGTTTCTTATGTTGAAACCCATTTGCCTCTTTCGGCCATACTTTTCAACAGGGAATTTTATTGTATATCCGATCATGACAGCGAGGTTTCTTGTAACGGAATCCTGTTTTTTGGAACGCAGGACATCCCAATCATTACCATTGTACAAGAACAATTGAACAAGTTCAATCTGTTGCACGATATGTTCATTGAAGAGTTTTCCACGCCGGACAATATCCAAGGCGATATGCTTCAAATGCTCCTAAAAAGGTTGATCATCATGAGCACGCGCTTGGCAAAAGAACAATTGATCGTAAAAACACTCGGTAACGAACAAATAGATACCATCCGAAGATTCAACTTTTTGGTGGATATGCATTTTAAGACAAAACGAAAGGTGGGGGATTATGCCGATTTGTTGCACAAGTCGCCCAAGACACTTTCCAACCTTTTTGCGATTTACAACCAGAAATCCCCTCAACAGATTATTCTGGAACGAATTGCCTTGGAGGCAAAACGACTCATCAATTTTACCGATAAGCAAAATCAGGAAATAGCCTTTGAACTCGGCTTTAACGACCCCGCCCATTTTAGTCGCTTTTTTAAGAAAATGACCCAAATGACCCCATCGGAATACCGTGAAAACCTGTTTTTGGTGGCCTAAGGGAAAATTCGTCAAGCCGTCGGGAAATCCTTCCTAACACCCACTCTTCTTTTCGGAGCATCTTTGCCCTGTAATTAAAAAACAGATAAAAGATGAAACCCACGGAAAAATCCATTTTCAATCTCATTGAGATTTTTAGAACATCACAGAAAACCGATGCACAAACCGTAACGGTTTCGGAACACTGTGAGCAAAAGTACCATCATGATTTCTATTGTGATGCGGAACAGCCCTTTGTACAGACGTATTAATCCATTAAAAACAATTCATATTAAAAATTACAATTATGAGCACAATCAATGTACCTAAAAGAGAAGAAGTAAGTGTGGCCAATCAGGCTATTTTTGACAACTTGGAAAAAGCGGTGGGCTTTGTTCCCAACCTTTTCGCCACCTATGCCCATTCAGAAAATGCCTTGGGCAATTATTTAGGCCTTTCCAATGCCAAAACCTCATTGAAGGCCAAGGAAAAAGAAGTCGTCAATTTGGCCGTGAGCCAAGTGAACAATTGTATCTATTGTTTATCCGCACACACTGCCATTGGAAAAATGAACGGTTTTACGGATGAGCAGATTTTGGAATTGAGAGCGGGAAAAGCCTCGTTTGACGATAAACTGGATGCTTTGGCGAGATTGGCCAAAAACATTACCGAGAACAGAGGTGCAACAGACGAACAAGTGTTGGCTGATTTCTTTGCAGCCGGATGGACCAAGGAAAACCTCATTGATACTATCGTTTTAGTGGGAGATAAAACTATCTCCAACTACGTACACAGCACTACAAAAGTCCCTGTGGATTTCCCAGTGGCACAACCCTTGGAAGCTGTAGAAGCCTAACGAAAATTTAGATAATAAATATCAACATCGTTGATATGAATGTCACATCGAGCGTAGTCGAGGTGTTTTGTCAAAACAAGGCATAAATAGTTCTCGACTGCCCTCGAACTGACATTTTCTCTTATTTCAACTCCACATCATGGTATAGTGCAGGGGCAATACTTTTGGCCATAAAAATGGGCCAGTCGTTTTTGAATAAATGGCTCTCCGTAACGGCACTTTCATACAAAAGATAGAGTCCTCCCGATATTTTTTCCGTTTCCGCTTTGGACAAATTGGAAATGTTATCGCCCACGACCTCCCCTAAATTAAGGAGCAGTTCCTTTTTCTGTTGCTGAATCATGTTAAGAATCGTGGTTTGGTCCAGGGACAATTCCCCTAATGTCTTAAGTCCCCAACACCCTTGAAAATTCTCTTCGAGGTACATGTCCCGTAACAAATCAAAAATGGCCAACAATTGGTTTCTGCTTTCATTTCTTTGATCAACATAGCCCTTAAGCCTGTCCATAAAAGCACTGTGCCGCTGATTCAGATAAGCCACACAAATATCCTCCTTGGATTTAAAATGGCTGTACAGCGTAGCTTTTGCTATATCGCATTTGTTTATGATTTCGTTGACCCCCGTTGAATTATATCCTTGGGAATAAAAAAGATCTCCCGCTGAGGATATGATGTGCTCGTGCAATTCGTTTCGTTGCATAAAATCAGTAAGAATAGAGTTAATGGTGGTCGATGGTATTACAAAGTAATAAAGAAATATTGGCCCGAGCAATTAAACCGATACCTAGGAGAAAATAAAATCCACTTTTTTAGATAACAATGGGGTGTTTTTTTTGAGAGGAAAGCTTTTTCTTAAGCTAACTGTTTAAAATAGCGTTTGTTGCAAACAATTTCCTATATTGTAATATTCATTTTATCAATCAAATTAAAACACTACCTAAATGAAAAAGTTACTTCTGGCCTCTATTGTGGCCCTTTTGTCCTGTTCCATGGGTTTTGGACAAGGATTTCAGTTTAAAGCAGATGACATTGACATCGATTACAAAAAGTACACCCTTAAAAACGGACTTACGCTCTTGGTACATGAGGATCATAAAGCTCCCATTGCTGCGGTGAACGTTTGGTACCATGTAGGGTCTAAAAACGAAAAGCCAGGAAAAAGTGGTTTTGCCCATCTTTTTGAACATTTGATGTTCAACGGAAGTGAAAACTACAACACCGATTATTTCCAAGCTTTGGAAAGCATCGGGGGAACCGACCTTAATGGAACCACGAACAATGATCGGACCAACTATTTTCAGAATGTACCTGTTTCCGCCTTGGACCAAGTCCTATTTTTGGAATCCGACCGGATGGGGCATTTGTTGGGTGCCATCGATCAGGGAAAATTGGACGAGCAGCGAGGTGTTGTTCAAAACGAGAAGAGACAAGGGGAAAACCAGCCTTACGGGATGCAATGGGATTACTTGACCAAGGCCATGTACCCTAAAGGACATCCGTATTCCTGGACCGTTATTGGAGAAATGGAAGATTTGAACGCAGCCTCATTGGAAGACGTGCAGGAGTGGTTCAAATCCTATTATGGTGCTGCCAATGCGGTAGTTGCCGTGGCAGGGGATATTGATGCAGAGGAAGTGCATCAAAAAGTGATCAAGTATTTTGGGGACATACCTTCGGGCCCAACAGTGGAACGGCAAGAGGTAAACATTCCCAATAAGATTTACGATTCGCGTCAAGAATACCAAGACCGTGTTCCTGAGACCAGAATCCTATTTGCTTGGAACACACCACCATTTGGTGCACAAGAAGACCTTCACTTTGATTTGATTTCCGCTATCCTGAGCAGTGGAAAGAACTCAAGATTGTACCAAAAATTCATTTACCAAGATCAATCGGCCAGTGCTGCAGTCTCTTTTCAATCATCCAGTGAAATCGCAAGTCAGTTCATCACGTATTTGAATGTGAAACAAGGGGAGGATCCAGCAAAACTGGAAAAAGAGTTGGAGGCCGAAATCGAGAAGTTTATTAAAGAAGGTCCCACAGCGGATGAACTCAAAAGGGTAAAGGCCAATTACTTTGCCAATTTCATCAAAGGTTTGGAACGAATTGGTGGATTCGGTGGAGTTTCGGACATACTCGCTTCCAATCAAACATATCATGGAGATGCATCCTACTACAAAACACAGTTGGAATATGTGGAAGAAGCTACAGCCGAAGACTTGAGGAGAACAGCAGAAAAATGGCTTAGCAAGGGGAAACATGTCTTGATTTGCCGACCATTTCCCGAATATGATATCGTTGAATCCTCCGTAGACAGAAGCAAGTTGCCAGAACTAGGGGCGCCAAAAAGTTCAAAATTTCCGGAGCTTCAGCGTATGCAGCTATCCAACGGACTCGATGTGGTATTGGCACAACGAAAAGGCGTACCTACGGTAATCATCAATCTGGTTGCGGATGCAGGATACAAGACCGACTATCTGTCCAGCCCTGGAACAGCCAGTTTGGCCATGAATTTGATGGATGAAGGGACCAAGGATATGACCTCCTTGGAAATAAATGAACAACTTCAATTGTTGGGGGCATCTTTGAGCACTTTCTCAAGTCAAGATGAATCCAATGTGTACATGAGTACCTTAAAACCAAGCTTGGATGCCAGTTTGGATTTGTTCATGGATGTTCTGCTCAACCCTGTGTTTCCTCAAAAAGAGTTTGATAGGCTGCAAAAAGAGCAAATCAACAATATAAAACAAGAGAAGTCCCAACCTATTGGCATGGCACTTCGGGTAATGAACAAATATCTTTACGGCGAAGACCATCCATATAGTAACCCTTATACTGGAACGGGTTATGAGGATACGGTTTCAAAATTGACTAGGGAAGATGTGGTCGATTTCTACAATACGTGGTTCAAGCCCAACAATTCCACCTTGATCGTTACAGGAGACGTGGAGATGAGCGAGTTGAAATCCAAGTTGGAGAAAACATTGGCCAAATGGAAGCGGGGCGATGTGCCCACCATTACATTCAACGAACCCAAGACCAATTCCAAGAACACATTGTATTTAATGAACCGACCAGAGTCCCAACAATCGGTGATTTTGGCTGGACATTTGACCGAAAAATATGGAGATGTTTCCGAGATAGCCTTGGAGCAGATGGTGAACATTCTTGGCGGAGATTTTACTTCGCGGATCAATATGAATTTAAGGGAAGATAAACACTGGTCCTATGGGGCGGGAGGATTTGTTCTGGGTTCCAAAGAAGAACGTCCATTCATTGTTTATGCACCTGTACAAACCGATAAAACAGCCGAATCGGTAACGGAAATTAGAAAGGAAGTATCAGAATTCACTTCCACAAGGCCCGCAACCAGTGAAGAACTGGAGAAAGTAAAGACCAATCAAGTGCTGAAGCTTCCTGGTCAATGGGAAACCAATAGTTCCGTAAACAGTTCGGTAAGGAATCTGATTCGATATGATTTGCCGGACGATTACTATCAAAAATATGATCAGAACGTAAGAAACCTTTCCGTGGATGATATCAGAAAAGTGAGCAACGAAGTGGTAAAGCCAGAAAAGGTAAACTGGTTTATGGTAGGGGATAGAGCCAAGATCATCAACAAGTTGGATGAACTTGGTTTTGATAATATCATAGAAATCGATGCCGATGGTAATCCCAAAAAGCCTGTGGTGGAATCCGTGGACACGGATATCAAAAATTAGTTGAAGAGGTTGTCTGAAGCATTTAAAAGTGTTGACTTTGTCAGTTCGAGCGCAGTCGAGAACGTTTATTGGGTTTCGACTGCGCTCAACCTGACAGATACAAAGCTATCAGACAACCTTTTTTTTAAAAATCAAATTTGAGCTGAACCAGCACGGATTCCTTTTCAGGTTGTTCCTTTTTCTTTTCCGTGTTGAGGTTGGCCAACGAAATACCCAATAGCCTAACCGAATTTTCCAAAGAGGATTGGTACAAAAGTTCTTTGGCCGTTTCCAAAATCAAATCTTTGCTGGCAATAAAATAGGGGAGGGTCTTACTTCGGGTTTGTAATGTAAAGTCACTGTATTTAATCTTCAAAGTGACTGTTTTTCCTGCAATTTTCGATTTTTGAAGTCTTCTTTCCAGTTCGCTGGAAATGTTTTCCAATTTCTCGAGCATGAAGATTTCACTGCTCAGGTTTTCAAAAAATGTACGCTCAGCACCGACGGATTTTGGAATGCGATGAGGCTTTACACTGCTTAAATGGATTCCTCTTACCACATTATAATAATGGCCCCCACTCTTTCCAAAATGCTGATTGAGGAACTCCAATGACTTTTCTTTGAGGTCTTTCCCCGTAAAAATTCCCAAACGGTACATCTTTTCGGCTGTGACCTTGCCCACACCATAGAATTTTCGAATGTCCAAGTTTTCCAAAAATTCGATGACTTCCTCCGGGTTGACCGTTTTCTGTCCATTGGGTTTATTGTAGTCGCTGGCGACCTTGGCGATAAACTTGTTTATGGATATTCCTGCGGAAGCTGTCAAACCGGTTTTTTCAACTATTTTTTGCCGGATTTCTTTCGCGATCAAGGTTGCTGATGGGTTCCCTTTTTTGTTTTCCGTCACGTCCAGATAGGCCTCGTCCAAGGAAAGGGGTTCCACCAAGTCGGTGTATTCAAAAAAAATACTCCGAATCAGTTTGGAGACTTCTTTGTAGCGATCAAAGCGGGGTTTTACAAATATGAGATCGGGACAATTTCTGCGAGCAATGGTACCTGCCATGGCACTTCGCACCCCAAACTTTCGTGCCTCGTAGCTTGCAGCGGAGACCACGCCGCGTTTGGATCCTCCCCCAACGGCAATTGGCTTCCCTTTCAGCTCTGGGTTATCATGCTGTTCCACGGACGCGTAAAAGGCATCCATGTCCACATGAATAATTTTTCTTAGGGGAAAATCAAAGTCCATTTTCAAATTTAGGGTATATTTAGTTTGATGGAACATTTGGAAATAGAACGAAAGTTTTTGGTCAATTCGGACGGATATAAACAAAAAGCGACATCCCAGACTCGGATAGTACAGGGATTCTTGAACACGGATCCAGACAGAACCGTTAGGGTAAGGATAAAAGGGGAGAAAGGCTTTTTGACCGTGAAGGGGGCCAGTAATGAATCGGGTACCACACGATTTGAATGGGAAACCGAAATCAGTGCATCCGAAGCAACGAATTTGATTGATCTGTGTGAGGCAGGGATTTTGGAAAAAATACGGTTTGAGGTGCCTTTTGGAAACCATGTATTTGAAGTGGATGAGTTTTTGGGCGAAAACAAGGGGCTTGTACTGGCAGAAGTTGAACTCAAACACGAAGAAGAACGTTTTGAAAAACCAGATTGGCTGGGCCAGGAAGTTACGGGCCAAGTGGAATATTATAATTCCCAATTAAGCAAAAAACCATTCAAGACGTGGTAGAACAATCAAAAAAAACTGGTTTGATCATCAATGTGTTGATTGCCATCAGTGCTGTTTTAGCCATGACCATGGAGTTTTTTGGCCATAGAACAGTTTATATGGTCTTTAAACCGTTGACTACCATTCTGGTTATTTCCCTGTTGTTCATTATTCCCCAAAAGCAGCATACTAAATTCAAAAGTATCATGATTAGTGCGCTGTTGTTTTGTTTGATGGGAGACATACTTTTGTTGTTTTCTGCTTATTTTGTGTTTGGACTCGCCGCTTTTTTGGTAGCGCATATCCTATTTGTAATTGGTTTTATACAACTAAAAGGATTTAACGGAAGTTGGGCTGCTTTCATCATTTTATATGGAATTGGCACTGCACTTTTCTTTTGGCTAAGGCCCGGTTTGGGTCAATTTATGATCCCTGTAGCGGCTTATGTGGTGGTCATTTGCTTTATGGCGTGGCAGGGAATCGGACTTTTCCTAAAGGAAAAACGAACTGAGTTTCTTTGGATAGCCATAGCCGTTCTACTTTTTATGTTTTCGGATACCATGATTGCTATTAGCAAGTTCAAATCGGATTTTGACTATTCCAGTATTATTATTTTAGGCACGTATTGGTTAAGCATCGGATTGATTGCCAATGCAGCCAGAAACATCATTTTAAAAACAGATGTTAGGGAAGAAAAACAATCTGTATAAAAAATGACCACCTGATCTTTAAAAACCAGGTGGTCATCATGCAGTTGATTTTATTAAAAAATTAGGCAGCTTTTTCCGTGGCTGCAGAATTTATTTCATGATCTATTAATTTTTGCTCGGACCACTTTTTTTTACTCACACCGCTGATCAATGGAATCGTAAATCCAACAGCTAGAAGCACAACGGCTATCATAAAAATATTGAATGGGTTCATAAAGAACGATCCGCTGTTCAACGTTGCCAAAATCAGCATGGTTGACAAAGGAAAGGACAATGCCAGAATGGCCACACCAAAGTCGCTGCTAAAGGTCTTCTTTTTGGATTTTTTGTCCATTTCCATACTGTCCACGGCAGCTATATGGGCATAAGGCCAAAAGCTACAGGCACTCAAACCAAAAGCGATGGTCAACAATATTTCGTTCCTTGCTTCAATTCCGGTCAAGGTCACAAAAATTCCTGATATCAATAGTACGAGCCCTGCTCGGGTACATAACAGTGAGAAAATCTGGAAAAATTGTTTCCTTTTGATCTTTACGGCCAATCCTATGAACAACAACACCAAAGGTGTCATAATCAAGCTGAGTTTTTCAAGTGTTTCGCTCATAAAGAAAGGTAAGGAGTCCATGTGCAATCCAAACGCCAATAAAATCAAGGCTGCTCCGATAAATACATTTACCGGCTCTGAAATCATGGCCTTGATCAAGGGTTTCAACTTGGTTCCGCCATTTCTTTTTTCGTTGGATTGAAGGCTGTAATGCCAGTTCATCGCCACCAAGTACAAAAAGAACAGTACAAAGACCTTGTTTCCCAAATCTGACATGGCTGCTTTGGCCAAATACTCATCTCCCAAAAATTCCAATATAAATGGAAAAGAAGAAAGGCCCGGTGCCAAGGAGGGAACCAACAACTTAGCAGTTCTGTACTCCGGTGTTCCTTTGCCAATACCCATAAGGGGCAATATAAATGGCATGGCAAAAAACAACAGTAGGTTGAGCCCAAGCGCCAACAAGGGCAATATTAATAGATGCAACTCTACCTTTACGCCCAACAATGCAATAAAAATCGTTGCGGGCAAAGCTAGGTTGAGAATTACTTTTTTTATTCCCGTAATCTCTTCCTTGGACTTAAACTTTACTTTAAGTAAAACCCCAATGAAGATGAAAAAAAGGAATACAATGGTTTTTTGAATTCCGATATCCACTATACCAACACTTTATTGAGTGCAGCGGTAAATGTTTTCATTTCGTCCATGGTTCCCATACTGACACGACACCAGTTTTGGTCCATAAACTGGAAAGCACGAACCCCTACCTTTAATTCGGTCATTTGCTCTAAAAATGCCCTACCTTCCATTTCAATAGGGAAAATGATGAAACTTGTAGAAGAAGGCACATACGAAGTGATGCCGAGTTTTTCCAGGCTTTCGTAAACATAATCCCTGCATTCTGCATTGAGGCTACGGGATTTCTCTATAAATGCATCATCGTCCATTGCGGCCATAGCAGCATATATGGACGGCAAAGAGATTCCCATGCCTCCACGAGTGATTTTTTGTATTCTTCCCAAGGTCTCTTCCAAGGCAACAATATATCCGACACGCAGACCTGCCATACCGTGTATTTTGGAGAATGTTCTGGCAATGATTACATCTTTTCCTTGTTCCACTAGAGAAACCATACTCTTTTTAGCGCCATCATCCAAGAACCATAGGTAGGCTTCATCGACAAAAACAGGAACTTTTTCTGAAACTCTAGAGCAGAAATCCACAAGCTCCTCATGGTCTGTCATTGAACCTGTTGGGTTGTTGGGGTTACAGATGTATACCAGTTTTGTTTCGTCGTCAATAGCCTCTTCCATGGCCTTGAGGTCATGCGACCAATCATCTTTCAATGGAACGGGCTTCCAAGTAGCTCCTACGGATTCAGCCACCCTGATAAGTGACATGTATGCTGGGTCGGCGGAAACAACATTGCCTCCGTTCATAAAGAAGACCATGGCTGTTTTTTCCAATAGGTCGGAAGAACCGGGCCCCATCATTATGTTTTTGCTCTTTACACCTTCAAAATCCGCAATCTTTCCAATCAACTGGTAGAGTTCTCTCCAAGCGTACCGGTTTCCTCCAGCAGCTGAATTTTTAAAGGCTTCCAGGGCCATTGGAGATGGTCCGTATGGATTTTCGTTGGCATTCAGTTTTGCTGCCAATTCCGGCAGTGCATCTTCAGGCTTTGGCAAATATTCTTTAAAGAAAGGACTGTAAACCGCATTTCCCTCGGCATCCAAGGTCAATGGAGCTTTTGGTGTTTCAGCCAATCCTATGTACGGCAATGCCATTGCACCACCTGCGGTAAGTACGCTTTTTCTTATCCAATCGCGTCTGTTGATGTTAGTTGTAGTTCCCATTGGTTTTTTTGTTTTAGAAGAATTTAAAAATACGCGATCGTTTTCCTAAAAACAATGGTAAAAACGTAAAAATCAACCTCTTAAGAACAGATGTGTTAAAATTGACAAGGGTTTTTTGATAAATTGTCAAGAAAAGTTGCTATTGCAAAGGACTTTTTTGAAGATATTCCAACGTGAGAATGCCGCGTAGGTTGTTGATAATGATATGCTCCAACAATTCGTGGATGCTGTATTCGTCAAATAAATTGGCCTTTGAATACACGGTTTCTTCCATTCGGGACAAAAAAAGTGAGCAGACCAACTCCACATTCACGTTACTTCTAACCTGATTGAGTTGCTGTGCTTTTTGTAATAATGGACATACAACATCCCAAACAATGTCGTGCTTTAGTTGGGAATAAACTTCATAGGCTTTGGGGTAATATTTGTTGAGTCCATGAAGAAAAGCAGGGTTGATCTCCTGAAAAGCGATCAACCCTTGCTTGTAAATGTATATTATTGTGATAAGTGGCTGTTCTTCATTGTGGTTGCTGAGCATATAGTTGTCGATATTGGCACGGATTTTACCGAAATAATAGGATAAACTTTTCTTGACCAATTCTTCTTTACTACTAAAATGCTTGTAGAGGGTTTTTTTGGAGATACCGAGGTTTTTGGCCAATTCATCCATGGAGAACCGCTTACTTCCAAATTTGGTAAAGTTCTCTATGGCATAGACCAGTATATCGTTTTTACGCTCTACCATTTTTTTATTTCCAACCTCCACCCAATGCTCGGTACAATTCCACTATAGCACTCAGTTGTGCATATTGGGAATCCACATAGTTCAGTTCGGAACTCAATGCATTTTGTCGAGCGGTCAACACTTCCAAATAGTTGGCCAGACCGTTGTTCAACAATTCTTCGGAATAATCCTCGGCTGTTGCATAAGCTTCCAACTCCTTGGAGCGGGCTTCCATTTTTTGGGTTTCTGCATCGTAAGTGTAAAGCGCATCGCTAACTTCCCTTCCGGCCGTAAGCAAAGCTTGTTTATAGTTCAGGAAGGCCTGTTGTTGTTGTGCTTTGGCGACTTCCATCTGGGTGCGTAGCCGCCTTCCATTGAATATAGGTTGGGTCAAAGAGCCAACCAAGCTGGAAAAGAGTGAACTGGCATCCAACCAATTGTCAAATTCCAAGCTTTGAAATCCTCCTGAAGCGGATAAACTCAATGATGGGTACAGACTGCTTTTAGCCACGTTGGTCAATTCAAAAGCATTGATAAGACTGTATTCTGCCTGCATCACGTCAGGGCGGTTCGCCAATAACAGATAAGGAACACCCGTGCGCAATTCCGTGTCAATGGCCTGATTGTCCAAACTTCCCCGTTGAATTTTTTGTGGAGCTTTACCCAAGAGGATGCTAAAAGCATTTTCCAACAGCTTGATATTGTTTTCAAGGTCGATCACGATGATTTCCGTTGTATGGACTTGGGCTTCCGTTTGCTTCACGGCAACTTCGGTTACTTGTCCTGCGTCTTTTAGCGCAACCGTCGTCTCCAAACTGTTCTTTCTGGCTTCCAAGGTTTGTTTGGAAACTTCCAGCTGTTTGTCCAAAGCCAACAATTGATAATAGGTGGAGGCAATGCTAGCGATCAAGTTGGTTTTTACTGCTTGATGGGCAGAAACACTCTGCAAATATGAAGCACCAAAAGCTCGTTTATTGCTTCTGATCTTACCCCAAACATCGGCTTCCCACGAAAGACTGCCAGATAATTCGTATTGTTCCAAAGCACTGGTAAAAAAGCTACCAAACTGACTGTTTTGGGAGTTTTTGGTCCTCGTGAAACTAGCCGTGCCCGAAAGCGTAGGGTAGTAACCAGCCTTACCTTGTTTTACGTAAGCTTCAGCGGCCACGACATTTTGTAGCGCAATACGGATGTCTATGTTGTTCTCCAGACCTTGTTCAATGTAGGATTTCAATTGCTCGTCATTGAATAGGTCCCTCCAGGATACATCGGCCATGGAAACGCTGTCCTGTGGCAAATTATCGGTTCGGTAGAGATTTTCTGTCTCTACTTCTGGTCTTGAGTAGTTTTTGGCCACGAAGCACGATTGCAACAAAAGTGGCGCTGTAAGTACCAAGAGCAGTTTATATGTGGATTTTATTTTCATGGATGATATACTTTGTCTGATCAAAGGATAATTAGGCATTGTCAATATGTTGAAGTTCTTCGGGCTTGCCGGAAATACGTTCCTGCAAGGCTTGGAACACTACAAACAGTACGGGTATGATAAATACACCGAGTATGGTTCCCACTAACATTCCCCCTACGGCACTTACACCGATGGATTGGTTTCCGATGGCCCCGATTCCTGAGGAAAGTGCCAATGGCAACAGACCAAAGATGAATGCGAAGGATGTCATCAAAATAGGTCGAAGCCTTGCACGTGCACCGTCCGCTGCGGCATCAAACAATGAGAGTCCTGCCCGTCGACGTTGCAATGCAAACTCCACGATCAAAATGGCGTTTTTGGCCAACAGACCAATCAACATGATCAGTGCAATCTGGAAGTAAATGTTGTTCTGCAAACCAGCTACGTTGATAAAAAGAATGGCTCCTGCGATACCAAAAGGTAAAGACAGCAATATGGAAAGGGGTAAAATATAACTTTCATATTGTGCACTCAGCAGAAAGTAAACAAAGACCAAGCTCAAGATAAAAATGAGAATGGTCTGAGACCCAGCATTACTTTCTTCCCTTGTCAATCCGGAATAATCGTAGGTATAGGAGTTCGGCAACACCTGTGCCGCTACTTCTTCAATCGCTGTAATGGCATCACCTGTACTGTACCCTGGATTGGGCACACCGGTAATGCTCACGGAGCTCAATAGGTTGAATCGCTGTACCACTTCCGGCCCATATATTTTCTTGAGGTCCACAAATTGACTTACCGCAACAGACTCCCCGTTGGCATTTCTAACAAAAATATGGTTCAAGGAGTTTTCGTTGGCACGGTCTTCAGGTTTGGCCTGAATCATTACACGGTATTGCTTCCCAAATTTGTTGAAGTCGGTTGCATATATACCTCCAAAATAGCCCTGAAGTGCGTTGAATATGTCGGTTGCGGTCAACCCGGCCATTTTTACTTTTTCCATGTCGATGTCCAAGTCGTACTGAGGGAAACCGGGATCGAACTGGGAAATGGCATATTGGATTTCGGGTCGAGCATTTAAGGCTCCCAAAAACTGATTCTTCACATCGTTGATGGAGTTCCAGTCTTCTCCCGTTTTGCTCTGAAGCTGCACTTCGAAACCAGAACTTGTACCAAACCCTTGAATACTCGGCGGTGTAAAGTAAATGATCTGTGCATCATTGAAACCTGCTGTGATTCCGTATAGTTTCTGCATGGTTGCATTTACCGATAGGGAATCGGCATCCCTCTCGCTCCAGTCTTTCAATTTCATTATGGAGAAAGCATAAGATCCAGCACTTACCCGGTTCAGCAAACTGAAACCTGCCACACTCATCCTGGCATCGATTACATCTATGGATTCATAAATGGAATCCAACTTCATGATGGTCTCCTCCGTTTTTTCAATGGTGGTGCCAGGAGGCATGCTCACATTGGCAAAGATCATCCCACGGTCCTCATCGGGTACAAACCCGGATGGTGTGGAACGGAATAGGAATATAGCTATGGCACTAAAGCCCAATAGGAGTGCAAGGGTTATCCATTTACGTTTTACCAAGATACCAATGGTGTTGGTGTACTTATTGGTCATTGCTGTAAAACCAACGTTGAAAGCCCTAAAGAATCGGGCCAAGAAATTCTTCTTTTTCCCTTTTTCATGGTCATGTGGCTTTAAGAACAATGCCGCCAACGCGGGACTCAAGGTCAAAGCGTTTATGGCCGAGATCAAAATGGCCACGGCCAAGGTAATACCAAACTGTTGGTAGAATACTCCCGAGGAACCTTGAATAAAGGAAACGGGGATAAATACCGCTGACATGACCAAGGTAATGGAGATAATGGCTCCCGAAATTTCGCTCATCGCGTTCTTGGTGGCGGTTTTTGCCGAATCTGCACCTTCTTCCAATTTGGCATGTACGGCCTCGACCACCACGATGGCGTCATCCACCACAATACCAATGGCCAAGATCATGGCGAAAAGCGTTAACATGTTGATGGAATAGCCGAACAATTGCAGGAAGAAAAAGGTACCTACAATGGCCACGGGTACTGCAATAGCTGGAATTAACGTGGACCTGAAATCCTGAAGGAACAGGAACACCACAATAAATACCAGGATAAATGCTTCAATTAATGTTTGTACCACATGATCTATGGAGGCGTCCAGGAAATCTTTGGAGTTAAACGGAATTACATAATCCAATCCCGCGGGGAAATCAGCTTTGGATTCTTCCAAAATTGCTTCGATCTCATCAATGATCTCTTTCGCATTGGATCCTGAAGTTTGATAAACCCCCACAGCAACACCGGGGTTTCCCATACCAGAGTTTTTCCTTACGTAGCTCAATGCCCCCAATTCAATTTCGGCCACATCTTTTAGGCGAAGGAAACCACCATCATCCGTTGTTCTAAGGATAATGTTCTCGTATTCTTTTACTTCGGATAAACGCCCTTTGTATTTCATTACGTATTCAAAAATACCATCCGCGTTCTCCCCGATTTTACCTGTTGCCGCTTCGGTATTTTGCTCACGCAATGCAGCTTGAATATCGGCAGGTACCAAATCATAGGCGGCCATTTTATCGGGAGAGATCCAGATTCGCATGGAATAATCCTTGGATCCAAACACATTTACGTTACCAACCCCTTTAATTCGTTGTAATTGGGGAACAAGATTGATTTTGGCATAGTTTTCCACAAATATGGCATCGTAATCCTCATTTTCGGAGAAAATGGAGAAAAACAGAAGGCCACTGTTTTGTGCTTTTTGGGTGGTAACCCCTGTGTTTATAACTTCTTGTGGCAACAAGCTATTGGCCCTTGCCACCCTGTTCTGTACGTTTACCGCCGCAATATCGGGGTCAACACCAAGCTCAAAAAACACACTGATGTTGGCCGTACCATCGTTACTGGCGGAGGAGGTCATGTAGGTCATACCCTCCACACCGTTGATTTGCTCTTCCAGTGGAATAACCACACTTTTAAGTACCGTCTCAGCGTTGGCACCAGTGTAGTTGGCGTTTACCTGCACCGTTGGCGGGGCAATCTCGGGGTACTGTTCTACGGGTAATGTACTCAGCCCTAGAATACCCAAAATCACAATGATTACGGATATTACTGTGGAGAGTACAGGACGATCTATAAATTTCTGGAACATATATAATTCGTTCTATAAGTGATTGATGGTAATTATTGTTTTACTGGATTAATGGTTTGTCCATCCTTCAGTTTGGATACACCTTCGGTAACAATGGTGCTTCCTTCTTCCAAACCTTCCTCTACGACGAATTCCTTATCGGTTTGGGCCACGATGTTCAAGGGAACGGTTTTTACCGTATTGTCATCATTCAGTACATAAACCATTTTAGTGCCCTGCAAGTCCACCGTTACAAATTGTGAGATGACAAAGACCTTCTCATAGGTAGAAGGGACCTTTATGGTTCCAGTACTTCCAGAACTCAACAGCAAATTGGGATTGTCAAAATCTGCCCTTAGGGTTACACTTCCTGTTGTTGGGTTGATGATATTGTTCACCATGGCGATTTTTCCTTTTTTGGGATACGTCTCGCCATTGATCATTACCAATTCCACTTCGGGCGTATTTTCAGATGAAACTGTAGAGCCATTATCGGTCATCTCGCTTTTCATTTCCAAAAGTTCCTTTTCGGTCATGGAAAAATAGGCGCGAATACCGGTTATATCGGAAACCACGGTCAATGGTTCGTCCATGGTACTGCTGACCAAAGCCCCTACTTTGTAGGGAATCTCGCCGATGTACCCATTTACGGGACTAATAATATTGGAGTAGCCAATGTTCGCCGCAATACTGCTATAGTTGCTTTTGGCCTGTTCCAATTGGGCTTTTGCAGTTTCCAATTGTACTTCGCTGATGATGTTTTTTTCCACAAGTGGGACAAGTTTATCCACTTCTACCTGAGCAACGTTAACCGCAGCCTTGGCCGCTTCCGCATCCTGTGAAAGGGTTTGTGTTTCCAGTTTGAACAACAATTGGCCTTTTTTTATCTTTTGGCCCTCTTCCACATAAATGTTTTGGACAAAGCCCGAAACTTTGGGCCAAATTTCCACATTCTGTTTTCCTTGAATGTTGGTGGAATACGAATTGTATATAGTGATGTCCTGCTTTTCCAAAGTGTTTACTTTAAGGGAAGGGGCTTGGGGTCCCGCAACAGCTTGCTGCTGATTTTTGCCCCCACAAGATAAGATCAATAGTGCGCCTGTTGATACTAAGATTGATTTGATTGTTTTCATGTACGAACTTCCTTTGTTACGTTTATGGTTGTTGGAGTGATTACTCTTTTAAAATTGATTCTAGTTTATCGATGGATTTTTTTAAGATCTTTTCGTTCTCGTTGACGTAGTCCAGATAGATTTGTGTCCTTACCTGTCCTTCTTCATACTTTTTTGGGCTGTATTTTTTATGATATCCCATTACCAACGTGATAATGTGCTTTTCAGTTTCAATTCGGTTCAGGCTTTCTTGAAGCTTGGAGAGAAAAAAGGTCTTCTTCTTAGCCGTTTTAAAGTACCTTCTTCTATCCCCCGGTTTTGTGAAATAGGTAATTACCCCCATATTCATCAATAGGTTCAATGATGTGGAAGTGGAACTTTTGCTGGCCCCTCGTTTTTCCAAACAGTCCTCAAAGGTTAGTCCGTCTTGGTCCGTTAAGATTAAAATGGCATAAATACGGGATGCCAGTGGAGGTAGGTTATGTTCCTGCTCCAAATGCACCCCTAAGATTTCAATGATTTCTTCCTTCGAATATTCCATATAATGGATTTTGAAGGCGCAAAGATAAAATTGGTTCGGAACAAACCGAACCAATAGAACTTAAATATTTGTTAAAAGGAAGTTGTTGCCATGAAAATATCCATTAACCTTCAGAAAGAACACCCTCCTTATCTATGATAGGGATGTTGGTAAGGTGTTTTTCCGAAATGGAATGTTTGGGAAATAGGAATCTTTTTTCAAAGAGTTTGTTCTCTGCAAAAAAGGTAACAAAGAATTCATTGTTGAGCGCCAGTACTTCTTCTTGTAGAAACTCAATTTTTTTAAAGGACTTTGGCTCAACAACCCCAATACCATGTCGCATCGTGGAGGTCTTTTTGTTATCATCAAATCCTTTGGAAACCACAATGGTCATTTCAATGGCATCCGCTCTATTGTTGATGAGGTAGGCATTCCAATCTTTGGATAGAAATTCATCGTTCCACTCACGAATTACTGCTACATGGACATCCTTGGCTACGGGAATTTCAATATCCTTTTTCATGATATGGGTTACAATGCGCTTTTGAACTGTTCCAAGAAGCGGACATCATTCTCGCTGAGCAAGCGGATGTCGGAAATTTGATGAAGCAGAAGAGCAATACGGTCTATCCCCATACCAAAGGCAAATCCGGAATACACTTCAGGATCTATGCCGCAATTCTTCAGTACGTTGGGGTCTACCATGCCACAGCCCATAATTTCCAGCCATCCCGTACCCTTGGTCATACGGTAATCGGTCTCTGTTTCAAGGCCCCAGTACACATCAACTTCCGCACTTGGTTCCGTAAAAGGAAAGTAGGATGGACGCAATCTAATCTTTGACTTGCCAAACATTTCGGAAGTGAAATACTGCAGGGTCTGCTTCAAATCCGCGAAGGATACATTCTTGTCCACGTACAAGCCTTCCACTTGATGGAAAAAGCAGTGCGAGCGGGCAGAAATGGCCTCGTTTCTATATACCCTTCCAGGAGAAATGGTCCTGATGGGCGGTTTATTGGCCTCCATATAGCGCACTTGTACCGACGAGGTGTGTGTGCGCAAAAGGATATCTGGGTCCGTTTGGATGAAAAACGTATCCTGCATATCCCTCGCAGGATGGTACTCAGGAAGGTTCAATGCTGTAAAGTTGTGCCAGTCATCCTCCACCTCGGGTCCTTCGGATACGTTGAAGCCAATTCTGGAGAAAATATCTATGATTTGGTTTTTCACAATTGAAATGGGGTGGCGGGACCCAATTTCTACCGGTTCCCCGGGACGAGTCAAATCGCCGTACTTGCCAACTGCTTCAGATTGGCTCTCCAGAGCTTCCTTAAGTTCGTTGACTTTGTCGGTGGCAGCATTTTTCAATTGATTGACAACTTTGCCAAAATCTTTCTTCTGCTCGTTGGGCACGTTCTTGAATTCGGCAAAGAAACTGTTCAAAAGCCCCTTTTTTCCCAAATACTTGATTCGGAAAGCTTCAATTTCTTCTGTAGAGTTCGAAGTGAATTTTTCTACTTCGGCAATGTGTTCCTTTATGGTATCAATCATGATTGCTTACGCTATTGGCGGACAAATTTAGCAAATTGTCCTTGAATATATAGGCAATTAGAAAATGTACTGCGATTCCGCCCAACAAATGCCAAAGCCAATGGGTGCCCATGGGGAAGAAATTTTGATGGAGGTCAATGCTTCTGAAGAAAATGGCAATCGCAAAAATCATGAAGGCCGTAATGACCAAACCTATATTTTCCCCCTTGGTTTTTATCAAATACCACGTGATGGGAATGAGAATGGTCGCTGCGGTAATCACATATCCAAGAGAGATTCTCAATCCTACAGGGATGGGAAGAATCCGAAGTAAAAAGGAAGCTCCGAGCAGTATGATGATCCAAGTTATTCGTTGCCACCAAGAGTTGACGAGCTTAAAAATAAAATAGATGACCAAGGCTGCACAGAGCAACATGATGGGCATCCAATCCAAACGAAGCCAAAACTCATGGCTACGTGTAGCATGGTAAACCGTACCACCCACATAGCTGATTCCTATAATGGGAAGTACCCAAGCTAAAAATCGATGTTGTCTTGGATTTCGATATACCTTGATGCCCCAATAAATAATCAACACCAGAAAAATAAGGTTACTGAATGTGTTGAATGGCTCTATTGGAAACCTGCCTTCCATGGTTTCCAAATAAATAGGACCTGAATCTTTAGGAAATTCTTGAAAGAGCATCAAAAAAAGCGTTATTCATGATGGTTTAAATTTTTATCCACCCAATCCAAGCACGATTTAAAGTTTTTGAAAATATGTTCTTCGGGGATGAGATCAGGGATAATGTCGATACGTTCCAACATGTATCGGGGTTGATCTAAAATATTGACCAAAATTATTTGAATGTCTTTTCGCTTTAAATCCTGCAATACATCTTCCATGGCATAAAGCCCCGTTTGGTCCATGTACTGCATTCTGCCCATTCGAATGATCACTGTGGAGGCATTTTCGGGGATTTGAGAGGCCAGTTGTTGAAATTCGTTTGTGGAACCGAAGAACAAGGGTCCCTTGATGTGTTTTATAAAAACCTCTTCCTTGATTTTTTGAGGAATATTTTTCTCATCGGACCAGGGCTCTTCACGTAGTGCCCTCACATTCGAGCGCTGTGCGGTAAGGTCCCCGATTTTCTTCATGAACATCAAAGAAGCGATGACCAAGCCGATTCCGACAGCATATACCAAGTTCCAAATGGATGACAACACCATTACCACCAACATGATAATGACCTCTGAACTCAATTTTATAGGCCCCAATTTCATGTCTTTGGGCAAGTGTGGAATGGCTTTTAAACCTCTGTAATCCATCACACCGATACCAACGGTTACCAAAATACCCGCCAGTACAGCGGCCGGTATCTGTGATGCTACGGGACCCAAAGCGAGCAGAATAATGAGCAAAAGCACGCCGGCAATCATCCCGGACAACCTTGTTTTTCCTCCAGAGTTTATGTTCACCACCGTTCTGATAGTGGCCCCTGCACCGGGAAGTCCCCCAAAAATAGCTGCAATACTGTTTCCAATGCCCTGGCCTATCAATTCTTTATTGGGTTTGTGTTTGGTCTGGGTCATATTGTCCGCAACTACAGAGGTAAGCAATGAGTCAATGGCACCAAGCAATGCCAAGGTAAATGCGGTAAAAATATAGGGTGTGACAACATCAAGTTCGAAGGCTGTAAAAATCTCCAAGTTGGGAATGGGCAATCCGCTGGGGATTTGTTCAATGGGTCTGTAGTCCAATCCAAATCCGAAAGCCAACCCGGAAACAAGTATCAAGGCAACCAATGTACTGGGGATTGCCGTAGTAATTCGTTTAAAACCGTAAATAATGATAATGGTTGCCAAGGCCAAGGCCAATTCGAGCCAATTAATGTTTTTAAGAGCTCTGGGCAATACCTTAAATGTTCCTATGACCCCAGATGCTTCTTTGGAAGCCAAGGTGGCCGCTTCCTTGATCATATCAGCGTCAGTAATTTTTTCGGCACGTTTGATGGTTTCCGCAAAGTCCTCCAAAACCAAAATCCCTTCCCCAGCTTCTTCCTGTAATATATTCTCCAAGATTCCTTCTTCGGCCTCGGGCATAAATTGATTGACGTAAGCTTCATCCTCTTTTGGGTAGTACCCCACGGCCGGTAATATTTGGGTAACTAGAATAATGACCCCGATAGCGGTCATAAAACCGGAAACTACAGGATATGGAATGTACTTTATGTATTTTCCCATGTTCAATAGGCCCAAACCAATCTGCATGATTCCAGCCAATAGAAAAACAGTGAGAATAGCGGGAAGTGCCTTGTTGATGTCTCCATCATTAATGGCTATGATTCCAGCAATGACCACCATGCTCACGGCTGTCATTGGAGCTGTGGGACCCGATATTTGGGTATTGGTCCCTCCAAAAAGGGCAGCAAAAAAACTGATGAAAATGGCGCCGTACAATCCAGCACTTGGGCCCAACCCAGAACTTACACCAAAGGCAAGGGCCAAAGGCAATGCCACAATACCCGCGGTAATCCCTCCAAATAAATCTCCTCTCAGATGTTTGAACATGGTTAAGGCTGTATTTATACCGCCTGAATATAACAATTTTAGAAACACAAAAAGCCGATGAGAATGTTCGCCGGCTTTTATTTACATTAAGTTATAATTTGTTATAAGAAAGTTACTTTGCCATCGGAGATGTCGTACATGGCACCGACTATGGCAATTTCGCC
Organism: Flagellimonas yonaguniensis; assembly: GCF_029193885.1. Taxonomy (GTDB): domain Bacteria; phylum Bacteroidota; class Bacteroidia; order Flavobacteriales; family Flavobacteriaceae; genus Flagellimonas; species Flagellimonas yonaguniensis. The sequence goes on from NZ_JARFVB010000001.1 coordinate 523,220, forward strand.
GTTATCTTCCATTTCTTTGAGGACCTCACTTTGATTTCTGATGTTTTCCAAGGTCATTTCAACGTTTTTGAGGGAGACCGCATCCACAAACTCCAAGTTTTTGGAGTTTCGCAACGATTTGTCCTTGGGCTCTTCCACGGCTGCCACAGCAGGTTCAATCTTGTTGATCAATGCCGTAAGGTTGCCCAAGCGTGCATGGTCGCATGCTCCTTTTACAGCTCCACAGCTAGTATGTCCGAGGACCACTACAGTCTTTGTCCCTGCCAATTTACAGGCAAATTCCATACTTCCCAAGATATCTTCGTTTACAAAGTTCCCTGCAATTCTAATGCTAAAGATGTCACCCAAGCCTTGGTCAAAAACAAGCTCGGCAGAAACCCTTGAATCGATACAACTCAAAATGGTCGCAAAGGGAAATTGACCATCCTTGGTATCGTTTACTTGTTCCAAAAGGTTTCTATTCGCTTTTAGGTTTTGCTGAAAACGCTGGTTGCCCTCCTTTAAAAATTGGATGGCCTTTTCAGGCGTCATCGTTGATTGCGTTTCTCTTGTGTGTGCTTTCATAGCTATATTTTATGCCGATTTTTTCGGTCTTAGATTAAAGAATTCGATGTAACTATCCGGATTTTCGACTTCGCCTTTTTCCGAAATGATTTTAATGTCAATGTTCCTGCTCTTCGCTTTACTTGAAAAATCTTCAAGGATTTCCACGATGTCATTATCAAGAAAACGTGTTTTCCTAACATCCAATTCAAGATAGGAATTCTCAGGAAGACTGTCCAACTCTTTCAGGATAGCACCTTTGTTGAAAAAGGTAACTTCTTCCGCAAGGGTCATTTTAATTTTATGGGCCCCATTACTTTTATCTTCGATGTGCAAAAAGTGGGAGTTCTGGTAACTTTTGATGAGAACAACCACAATACCCACACCAAGACCTAAACTAATTCCGACCAAAAGGTCCGTGAACACAATGCCTACCACAGTTACCATAAAAGGGACAAATTGTTTCCAACCTGATTGGTACATGGTTTTGAACAGACTTGGCTTTGCAAGTTTGTACCCCACAATAAATAGTATGGCCGCCAATACGGATAATGGAATCATGTTGAGCAAGGTAGGAATTAAAATAACCGAACCTAAAAGGAAGAATCCGTGAATGATCGCTGATGCTTTCGTTTTACCCCCGGATTGGATATTGGCCGAACTTCGAACAATTACCTGGGTAACGGGAAGTCCCCCAACCAAACCAGAAAGCATATTTCCGACTCCTTGGGCCCTAAGTTCACGATTGGTGGGCGTTGTTCTTTTTTCAGGGTCCAATTTATCCGTTGCCTCCACACAGAGCAATGTTTCTAAACTGGCCACTAAAGCAATCGTAAAAGCTGTTACCCAGACTTCTGGATTGGATATGGCAGAGAAATTTGGAAAACTGAAAAAGCCCATGAACGATTCAAAACTGTCCGGAACAGGAACCTTTACCAAATGATCCGAAGAAATGCCCCAAGTGCCATTACCCTGAGTAAAGGAATAGTATACGATACCAATGACCACAGCGACCAAAGGTCCCTGTATAAGCTCAAAGATCTTGGATTTTTTCGTTAACACCTGACCCCACAGAATAAGGATGGCCAAGGCAACAACGGCAATCAGGGTTGCTCCCGGGCTTATGAAATTAATGGAGTTGATAATTTCACTAAAGGTATTTTCCCCATCCACTTGAAAGAAGGCCCAATCACCTTCTGGGTCAGAATCATACCCAAAAAAATGTGGTATCTGTTTTAAAATGATGATGATACCGATACCGGTGAGCATACCTTTAATTACAGACGATGGAAAATAATAGGCGATAATTCCAGCCTTCAGAAATCCGAAGATAAGTTGGATAATACCACCCAAAACTACAGCTACAAGAAAGTTTTGGTATCCTCCCAAGGTGCCGATTGCCGTTAAAACTATGGCAGCAAGTCCCGCAGCAGGGCCACTTACCCCAATATGGGAACCACTCAGTGCACCTACAACGATTCCCCCGATTATACCTGCGATAAGTCCCGAAAACAAGGGAGCTCCACTGGCCAGGGCAATACCCAAACATAGCGGTAATGCCACAAAAAAGACCACAATACTGGCAGGCAAGTCATTTTTTATATACTTGAACATATTTATAAAGTAAGATTAGTCCTCTACATTAATAAACTTTTGGTAGAAGACGATTAAAACTTGATTTAAACAATGAATGTGAGTGTTAAACCAGTTTTCGGGGAGGGGGGTCCAAGGTTTCAAGGGTAAACTCCAATACAGCAAATATATAACCTGATGTACTGTCACTTTTTTCTTGATGGTGGGATGGGTTAGTGGCAAAGAAGCTTTTTGACAAAAAATATTTGGCATCAAAAGTGTTACTGTTTGATGTGTCGTGGGTATTGTTTTCTTCTTCGGATGAACCAAGAATAATGGCAGTACTGTATTCCTGTCCCAAAAGGGGAATAAAGGATGATGTCAATAAAATTGATATCATCATGATGGAAATAAAAGGTATCGCCAGTATTCGCATTATCAAATGATTGTCACAAAATTAAAGTAAGGTGTAGACTTATTCGTTTAAAATACTAAAAATCTTTCAATGATTTAATGTTATCTCCCAACAACCACCCAGTTTGACCGTCGGCAATACGGATTCTTCTCCAATCATCAAGCTCGTCCAAAATGTTCACTTTGGTGCCTTCGTGAATGGTAAATACGGTGTTGCTGTTCGTGTTTGGCTCCGAGTTAACGCTCACTTCCTTTGCAAACACGATGGCAGGGGCATCTCTCTTATACTGTTGATGGTTGAGGTAAGCCAACAAAACGCAAACCACACATAGGGTAAGGGATAACATACTGGTAATAAAGGCAGCCCTTTTCTGGTCAGCGGGTCTAAGAAAGTAATAGGCCATATATGCCAACACAAACAAAAAGACCAATGCTATGGCCAAGTAAGCCCATTGATCGGATGAAAACATACCGACAATCGAATTATATATGCGGGATAACTCGGTTTTCGGCATTTCCTCAATGGCGTCAAGCCTCATATTTTGGGCAAAACGCAAATTGTTCTTGATTTCCTCATTGTTCGGACTCAAAAGCAAAGCTTTTTCGTAATAATAAATACTGGGTCCTATGGAATTGAGTTTGTAGTGGCAATTGCCCAAATTAAAGTAAAGAGAGGCGGAATGTTCGCCATTATCCAGAATCTGTTCATAGTTTTCGATGGCAGCGGAGTATTCACCTTTATTGTAAAGCTCCGTAGCTTCATTGAACAGCGTCTCGTTTTGGGCAAAACCAAAAGAGAGGCTAAGAAAACAAACCAAAAAGGTCATCTTTTTTATGCTCATAAATGTTTGTCCAAATTAGAGATTACTTCACTTGCTTTTTCATAGTCCTGCTGCATCTGTACATTGGAGAACGGACTGTAACGTGCCATTTCACAACTGGTCAACAACCCAATAAATCCTTCAATATCTTCTTTTCCAACATGCTTTTCGGATAGGATACTTGTGATTTTATCCTTGCTGAACTCCGATGTTTCTATGTGCAATTTGGCCTTCAGGTAGTTGTGCAAGCCTTTTTCCAAGGCAACATAAAAGGCTTCCTTGTTGCCCAGTTCTTTTTTGGCGGTGGACAGATACTTTCTGGCCAGTTTGTTCGCTTTTTTAATCTTGTTGCCGACCACGTCGCTTGCAATCGCCTCTCTTTTCTTGAAGGCGAAAATGGCTATTGGAATCAGCAATAGTGGAGCGAACAATAGGATGAAAAACAAGTTGGAACCAAAGAAACGATCTACTCCGATAGCATTCAGGTTCGGATTTATGTTGATGAAATGGAATTGCTCCCCTGTTGGCACCACGGCTTGTTTGTTTGTAGCAGTAGTGGCATTTGTAGCACTGCTTGTGGGCCCTTCGATTACTTCAATATTGATTTCTTCCGACTTGATGGTCTCATAGCTGCCCGTGTTGGGGTTAAAGTAGCTAAAGGAAATGCTGGGAATGGGGTATTTTCCTCTATAGGACGGAACAATAGTGTAATTGTTCGATACCTTTCCTTCCATACCCGAGCTGTAGGTGTTGATGGATTCCTCATATTCGGGATCATATACCTCCAACGAACTTGGCAATTCTGGTTCTGGAAGTTGGAACAGTTTTAAGTTTCCTTTTCCTGAAACCTCTACCTTGGCCTGGAGCGATTCAGATGCATTCAATTGGGTTTTGCTGGTGGTCACGGAAAAGTCAAAGTCCCCGACCGCACCACTAAAATCCACAGGTTTTCCCGATTCGGGCAATGGTTTTACGTTGATGGTTCTTTTTCCGGCGGAAACGGTCTTACTGGTCTGGGTATAAATTCGACCACCGAAAAAGTCCCGACGGTTAGTGGGGACATCCACAAATATTTCCAGGGAGAGCGGTTCAATGTCCAACTGACCTGATTTTTGAGGGTAGAGCACCACTCGTTTCAAGACTACGTAGCGGTATGGTTTGCCTTGATACGTTCCGTTTTGTGCCGTGTGCTTGGTCACTGGAATATCCTGGCTCCAAAAATTATTATAGGTGGGATTGTCCAGTGGGCGGTAATTTGTCACACTGATGTTGGGACTCACATAAAGCTTATAAATGACTGTTACGGCTTCATTGAGGTAAGGATTTCCTTTGGAAACCTCTGCTACCAGATGAAGGCTTTCATCCGCAACATCGTCCACGGTTTTCTCTGAATTGGGTTTGTCCACCGCAGCCGTGACCTCAACTTTTTGTGGCGTTGTTTTATAGGTCTGGCCATCAATTTCGATAGTGGCTTGGTTGATGGTAAAACTACCTCTTGCCGTCGGTTTTAGAATATAGGAATAGGTTTTGGAATAGCTACGTTTTCCATTTACCCAAGATGAAGCAATGGATTGGGATGGTCCCATTACCACATTGAACCCTTCAAATTGGGGTGGCTTGAAGTTGTCGCCATCCTTGTTCATGGTAAAATCCACCCTAAGGCGCTCGTTGATTCCCAATTCCTCTTTGCTCAGGTTCATTGTGAACTCAATCCCTTCGGTTTCGTCTTGGGCGTGGGAATGCAGCCCCAATAGCAGGAACATTCCCAAAAAAAGCAATATGTTGCCTTTCAACAGTTTCATTACCAGTCCTTCTCGTTTTTAACTTTCTTGCCGCGAACTTTTCGGGCCTCCATTTTTTCCTGCACTTTTTTCTCCTCGTTCTGCATGGCCTCTAGCAAATTCTGAATTTGCTGCTCAGATAATTGATTGGGTCTTGGCTGCTGTTTTTTATCTTCAGGCTGGTCTCCTTCATTGGGCTTTTTCTCCTGCTCCTTTTTCTTGTCGCCATCTCCCTCTTGGTTTTCCTTGGGTTTATCTTCCCCATTATCGCCCTTGTCGCCTTTATCTTTGTTTTCGTCTTCTTTTTGCTCGCCTTCGTCTTTCTTTTCGTTATCCCCTCCCTCGTTGTTCTGATCTTGGTTTTTGTCCTTGTCCTCGTTTTCTTGGTCTTTTTTGTCCTGATTGTCCTGATTCTGGTCGTTCTTTTGCTCGTCCTGCTGTTTTTCGAGCATTTTCTTGGCCAAGGCAAGGTTGTAACGGGTCTCGTCGTCGTTGGGATTTTTTCTAAGGGCTTGCTTGTAGGCTTCTACAGCCTGTTTGTAATCTTTCTGCTTCATAAACACATTGCCCATATTATGAAAGGCCTTGTGTTTTTCTCCTTTGTCCTCTGTGGCATCTCCAGCTTCCTTGAATCGTCCAAAGGCTTCTCCAAAACTTTCCCTGTTGTAGTAGGCGTTTCCAAGGTTAAATCTTGCAGCAGCATTTTTATTGCTCTTGGATATGGCTCTTCTGTAGTCGGCCTCCGCAGTTACAAAATCGTTGGAGGTCAACTTGTCATTGGCCTCGTAGGTTATGTTCGTGGAGGTTTGCAATGCTTTCTCCGCTTCTTTGTTCGCTTTTTCGGTAATGTCGTCCTGGGCTTGGACCACGCCAAAACATAGCAATAGTCCAAACATCAACTTAATCTTGCTCATCATCGTGCTCATTAAAAAGATTCAGTTTTTTCAACCATTGTGTTTTTCTATCCAAAACGAAGATGTCCAAAAATAGAAATAAAAAACCAGCGGCAAGGAACCATTGAAATTGGTCCTTGTACTCTGCAAATTGCTTGGCTTCAAACTCTGTTTTGTCCATTCGGTTCAGTTCCTCTTTGATGTATTCCACGGCATTTTCCGTATTGGAACCATCAATATAATCTCCATTGCCCCTGTCGGCAATCTCTGTCAATACGTTTTCATTAAGTTTGGTAATGACCACCTCACCTTCATTATCTTTCTTCAAGCTCTCCACGATTCCATTGCGTTTGATGGGAATCGGAGCTCCTTTGGCCTTACCTACCCCGATCGTATACACTCGAATACCATTTTGCGTGGCTTTTTCAACGGCGTTGATGGTAGAGTTTTCGGAGTGGTCTTCCCCATCGGAAACAATAAAAAGCACTCTGTTCGTCTGTTGGGAATCATCATAATAGGTGCTTGCCAAATCTATGGCTGCATTGATGGCGGTTCCTTGTGACGAGAGCATATCGGTGTTCATGCTCTGCAAGAACATTTTTGCCGCACCGTAATCCGTGGTAATGGGCAATTGTGGATATGCTTGTCCTGCGTAGGCGATTATCCCGATTCGGTCACTGGCCAATTGGTTGATGATTTCCGAAACTATTCGTTTGGATTTTTCAAGGCGGTTCGGAGCGATATCCTCTGCCAACATACTTTTGGAAACATCAATGGCGAATACAATATCCACACCTTCGCGTTTCACGGTTTCCAGTTTTGTGCCGATTTTTGGATTTACCAATCCCAACACCAAAAACGTGAGTCCTCCCAATAAAAATATCAGTTTAAGGGTTGACTTGAAGTTGGATTTGTTGGGTGCCAGACGCTTCAACAGGGTTGAATCGGCAAAACGCTTTTGTGTTTTTTTCTTCCAGATTTGAAGAAAAAAGAACGCTAGGGCCATAACTGGAATTATGGCCAAGAGGTAGAAATATATTTTTTCGTCAAACTGAATCATTCGTTAAATAAAACTTTTAAAGATGGAATTTCGCAATCCCCATTCCAACAACAATAAAATTCCTGCCAGGAAAATCAATGGCCTGAATTTTTCCTCGTATTTGTAATATTTGAATTCCTCTATTTCTGTCTTTTCCAACTTGTTGATCTCATCATAAATGGCTTCCAAAGATTCGTTGTCAGTGGCACGGAAGTATTTTCCGCCGGTCACTTCTGCGATTTCTTTTAGCAATTCTTCATCGATCTCCACTTGTCGCATTCCATATCTATAGGAGCCATCTCTATGGTAGCCAATGGGGGACAATGCGTTTCCGTTAGTGCCCAGACCAATGGTGTATGTCTTGATCCCAAATTCAACCGCTAGGTCAGCAGCGGTTCTAGGTTCAATAAAGCCAGAATTATTGACACCGTCCGTTAAAAGAATGATAACTTTACTGATTGCCTTACTTTCTTTTAAGCGGTTTACTGATGTGGCCAGTCCCATTCCTATGGCCGTTCCGTCCTCCAACACGCCATAAGTTATTTCCTCCAATGCGTTCAATACAATGGCCTTATCGCTGGTAATTGGGGTTTTTGTATAGCTTTCGGCCGCATAGCTCACCAAGCCGATACGGTCGTTCGGGCGACCTTCGATAAAGCTGGCCGCCACTTCTTTCAACGCGGTCAATCGGTTCGGCTTTAGGTCACGTGCCAACATACTGGAAGATACATCGATGGCCATCACAATATCGATGCCTTTAGTGGTTTTTGTCCGTGTTGAAATATCTTCAGTTTGAGGTCGTGCCAATGCCGTGATGATAGCTGCCAATGCCAACAATCGGATTCCGAACAGCACTGGTTTTAATTTTGATGCCCAACTCTTCACGGTAAACCCCTTGATGCTGGATATGCGCAGGGAGGCCATTTCATTTTTTCGCTTGAAAAAATACCATAGCAAAGCCAACGGCAACATCAGCAGCAGCCAGAAAAACTCAGGATTTGCAAATTCTATATTCTCAAACATTTATACTTGTGTTTTTACGTCAAGACTTCCTAAAATCCGTTCCACGATCTGTTCCGCATATTCATCGTCTTCCTCCCATGTGATCACCACTTGCTGGACAAAACCCTTGCCCCCAAAAGTGAGAATATTGTACTTGGCCCTTTTGGAGTCTCCATTGGGTCGTTCCAGCATTCCAGTGCCATAGGTTTTCATTCCCTTCACTCCGGATTGTGTCACAAACTCTTCTTGTTTGGTAATGATATTTTTAAGGCCCAATTGTTCAAAATTGGACAGGGTAGAACCAATTACCGCTTCAAATTGAGGCTCTTCTTTTTGTTCTTTAAAGGTGATGGAACTTGTGCTGACGGAAAAAATGCCGACATAGCTTCCATAGGAAAATGCCTGAAGTTCTTTGATGAGTTCTTCTGTTTCTTTGGGCAGCTCCAACTCTTGGCGTACCAAAACCTCCGGAGTTTCTATCTGAACTGGAGGGAAACCGTACGAACTGGCCACCCACTCACTCTCCAACAGATCCTTGGTAGGGTAGCCGAAAACGGTATCTCTAACCTTTTTGGTCCCAAAATAAATGGTGGACCCAATACCGCCCAAAACAATGATTCCTGCAAAAATTGCTGCGGCCCAGTAGATTCTTTTTCGTTGTTTTTTTCTCGCGAGTTCTTCCAGATATTCCTCATCCAACAACAAATCCTCCTCGGTAGGCTCTGGAAGCCCTTCGTGGGTTTTGGTCACGATTTCCTCGACCAATTTCCTGTCTTGTTCGGCAACGGTTGTGGCTGGTTTGTTTTTGGCGAACTTTACCAAATCGGCCGTTTGTAATATTTTTTGAAATTGTTCAAGGGTGTCATCTTCCAATTTTAGTTCGCCGGCATCACGTAACATTTCCAATTTGGTAATGAGCTCCGAGGTAGTACTCTCCATGGCTGTTACGTGCACATCTTCTTCCAAGTAGGATCGAACAATATCGGTAAGTTCGGAATAGTACTGCTTGTACTCATCCTGAATGAGATATTTGGAATTCTCAAGTTTTTTCAGTTCCATCAACGCTCGGTCATAGGGTGGGAGCAAGGCCACTTTTTCTTCCTCGGTCAATGGTTTTTTCCTCAAAAAGAACCAATAGACCAATCCGCCGACCACAATCAGCCCTAAAAGTATCCAAAGTGCGGTAAGCCACATATCAGCAGTACTACGTTCCACCTCGATAAGAGGTTTGATGTCGTACATCTTTTGTTTGGTGGTGTCCACGACCACATCGGCCACCTTCACTTGGAAGGAATCCGTGAAAAAAGGCTGCTCATTGATGGCGATTCGCTGCGGTGGAATGGTATACGCTCCACTATCAAATTGTGTGAGCGAATATATTTTTTGAAGAATGAGCTTATTGTCATTTTTAAGGGTATCGGACATTATGGCCTCTACGGTTTCAAGCGGGGAGAAGGTTTGTCCTTCGGGAAAGAAAACAATATCGGTCGAATCTGTTTCAACGGTAATTTTGTATTGGATCTGTTCCCCAATTTTAATGGCAAGGGTGTCTACTTTTGCAGAAACTTTGGGTCCTGTTTGCGAAAAACCGACAGTTGGCAGAAGCATCAGTAACAATAAAGTGCCCAAAATGAATTGGACTCTTTTTATGTTAATTGTTTTATGTTGACCGTTCTTTCTCATTATCCTCTTCGTTTAAAATAGCCCAACAGCTTTTTCACATAACTTTCGTCCGCCCGACAATTGATCACACCAGATCCTGATTTATTGAAAGAATTGGTAAAATACTCTACCTTCTCTTGATAGTGTTTGCCATAAGCCACTCTTACCTGTTTGGATTGGGTGTTTACCAATTGAATCTCGCCCGTTTCGGCATCCTGCATTTGCACCATGCCCAAATTTGGGATGGTTTCCTCACGTTCATCATAAACCCGTATTCCCGTTACATCGTGTTTATTGCCCACAATGCGAAGGGTGTTGTCGTAGTCATCCGCGATAAAATCCGAAAGCACAAAAACAATGGCTTTTTTCTTCATCACGTTGGTCAGGAACTTCAAGGCTTCTGCAAGATTGGTTTCGCTGCTTTTTGGGTGGAATTCCAGCAATTCCCTGATGATTCGGAGTACGTGGCTTTTTCCTTTTTTGGGCGGGATAAAAAGCTCTACCTCATCGGAAAACAAAATCACACCTACCTTATCGTTGTTCTGAAGCGCAGAAAAGGCTAGTGTAGCGGAAATCTCGGTAATGATTTCTTTTTTGAACTGGTTGGAAGTGCCGAAAAGTTCCGACCCACTCACATCCACCATCAGCATCATTGTAAGTTCACGCTCTTCTTCAAAAACCTTTACATAGGGTTCGTTATAGCGTGCGGTCACGTTCCAGTCAATGCTTCGTACGTCATCACCAAATTGATACTGGCGTACTTCACTGAACGTCATTCCCCGACCTTTGAACGTAGAGTGGTATTCCCCACCAAAAATATGGTCGGAAAGACGTCGGGTCTTGATTTCAATTTTACGTACTTTCTTTAGTAGTTCCTTTGTATCCATTTGGTTCAAAAAAAATAGGTTTTCGGGTTGGTTAAAGTATTGCTACTTATTCCGATAAACATTGAACCGCTAAGGCACTTCTACCTCGTTTACAATCTTGTTGATGATTTCTTCGGAAGTAATATTTTCTGCCTCGGCCTCGTAAGTGATCCCGATTCTGTGACGTAGTACATCGTGCACTACGGCCCTTACGTCTTCGGGAACCACATAACCTCTTCGTTTGATGAACGCGTAGCACTTGGATGCATTGGCCAAGTTGATGCTACCCCTTGGAGAGGCACCAAAACTGATCAATGGCTTCAAGTTTTCCAAATTGTATTTTTCTGGATATCGCGTAGCGAAAATGAGGTCGAGTATATATTTTTCAATTTTTTCGTCCATATAAACCTCACGGACGGTTTCTTGAGCCCTTAGGATTTGCTCCAGAGAGACTACTGGTTTAATAGGCTCTGTTTCACCCTTGAGATTTTGACGAATGATAAGCTGCTCCTCGTTGAGTTTTGGATAATCGATTACCGTTTTCAGCATGAATCGGTCAACCTGAGCTTCAGGAAGCGGGTACGTTCCTTCTTGTTCCACGGGGTTTTGTGTGGCCATTACCAAAAAAGGTTTATCCAGAATAAAGGTTTCATCACCAATGGTTACCTGCTTTTCCTGCATGGCCTCCAAAAGTGCGGACTGAACTTTCGCAGGTGCCCTGTTGATTTCATCTGCCAAGACAAAATTGGCAAAAATGGGTCCTTTTTTAATGGAGAAATCGTTCTCTTTGATGTTGTAGATCAGCGTACCGATAACGTCGGCAGGCAATAGATCGGGAGTAAACTGTATTCTGCTAAAACTGCCCTTTACAGCTTTTGCCAAGGTGTTGATGGCCAAGGTTTTTGCTAGCCCGGGGACACCTTCGAGCAAAATATGTCCTTTTCCCAAAAGGCCGATGAGCAATCGTTCTACCATGTGCGTCTGTCCCACTATCGCTTTGTTCATTTCAACCGTCAAAAGGTCAATAAAAGCGCTTTCTTGGGCAATTTTCTCATTCACAGCACTAATATCAATAGTAGTGTTTTCTTCCATCTATTTACTTTTGTTGTTTGGTGTTAAGGTCGGTGTTTTCACTAAGGTGTGCAAAATGAAAATTTATTTAAAACCTACCTGTTAATTAATGGTTAAAAAAAACGCTAAACCCCTAGTTTTATGAAGGATTTAAGGGTTTAATTTTATACTTTCAGCGTATATGGAACAGACAACGAAATTTTCCCGCATTATATCGGGAGCGATGACTTGGGGAAGCTGGGGGAAAAAACTTTCCAAAAAAGAAATGGTTGAATTGATGCACCATAGCATCGAATGTGGCCTTACTACTTTTGATCATGCCGATATTTACGGCAGCTATTCGACGGAGCGTGATTTTGGAACGGCCTTCGGGGATAGTGGAATTAAAAGGGAGGACATACAGCTGATTACGAAATGTGGTATTCAATTGACCAGGGGAAGGGACAACAAGATCAATCATTATCAATACGACAAGGATTACATTGTTTGGTCGGCGGAAGAGTCATTGAAAAAATTGAAGACGGATTATTTAGATTTTTTCTTAATGCACAGGCCAAGTCCGTTAATGCAACCCGAAGAGATGGCCGAAGCTGCACGACTTTTATTGCAAAGTGGCAAGATCAAACAATTTGGGGTGTCGAATTTTACGACTTCCCAAGTGGCCATGTTGGAAAATGTTGTCCCTGTTGAAGGAAACCAAGTCGAATTTTCCCTAACACACCACGACCCGATGTACGATGGCACTTTTGATGATTGCATAGCCAACAAAAGAATGGCAATGGCCTGGAGTCCGTTGGGGAGCTTTTTTAGAGAAACCGATGAACAGGTGGAGCGTATTAAAGAAGCCATGGCTCCCCTAATGGAAAAGTACAATGCTGATGAAAGCCAGTTGCTATTGGCCTGGATTTTAAAACACCCCGCAATGGTACATCCTGTAATCGGAACTACAAACAAAGAAAGAATTAAACAATCGGCTGCAGCCGCAAAAATAGATTTGGAACTTCAGGATTGGTTTACCCTTTTGGTGGCAAGCCAAGGACATGAAGTACCATAATAAAAAATAAAGATGTCAAAAACTGTACTGATAACTGGAGCAACCAGTGGAATTGGAAAGGCAACTGCCGAACTTTTTGCAAAGCAAGGCTTTAATTTGATTCTCTGCGGTCGCAGACAGGAACGTTTGGAACAACTCAAAAACGAGTTGGGGCGTGACACAGCTATTTTCATCCTTAATTTTGATGTGAGGAATCGTGAAGATGTATTCTCGGCCATAGAAAGTTTGCCCAAGGAGTTTTCTACGATAGACATCTTGATCAACAATGCCGGCAATGCCCATGGTTTGGACCCCATTGATAAGGGCAGCCCAGATGATTGGGATGCTATGTTGGACATCAACGTAAAAGGATTGCTGTATATGTCCAAGGCCATCATCCCAAAAATGGTGGAAAACAAGTCAGGACATATCATCAATATTGGTTCCACGGCCGGTAAGGAAGTTTATCCCAATGGAAATGTGTATTGTGCCAGCAAACATGCTGTGGATGCCATTAATCAAGGAATGCGGATAGATTTGAATGCGTATGGCATTCGAGTGGGTGCGGTAAACCCGGGCTTGGTGGAAACAGAATTCAGCGATGTTCGGTTTAAGGGAGATTCGGAAAGGGCATCGAATGTTTACAAAGGCTTTCAACCCTTAAAACCCGAGGACATTGCGGACATTATTCTGTTCGTGGTCACCCGACCCTACCACGTGAACATTGCCGACCTTGTGGTGATGCCCACCGCTCAGGCCAGCAGTACAATTGTTAATAAAAACAATTAAGTGTTGCGGGTTTTGTGTTGAAAGTTTAAAATAGCAATTTATGAATGGATTTGAGGAACTGGATGTTTGGAAACTGGCAAGAGAAATTTGTAATGAGGTCTGGATACTAATTGAAAGTACTTCTCTGGGTAATGATTACAGTCTCAAGAACCAAATGAATGCTTCTTCTGGGTCAATTATGGATAATATTGCAGAAGGATTTGAGCGAAACGGAAATCGTGAACTCATTCAGTTTTTAAGTATTGCAAAAGCTTCTTGTGGAGAATTGAGGTCTCAATTGTACCGATGTTTAGATAGGGAACATATAACAAAAACACAATTCGATAATATTTGTTCCAAAACTATCACGGAAGGAAAAAAGATAGGTGCATTTATGTCTTATCTCAAAAAATCGGAGAGAAAAGGAGCAAAATATGATTAAATCTCGCAACACACATCTCAAATCTCGCAACCTTTAGTTATGATCAATAAACGCCTACTCGTAAAAAACTTATTGGCCCACAACGACGAGAATAGTTTTTACGACAAAAAGCGTTTTATATCCATAGGAGAAAAGGAAGGCAAGGCCAAATTCTTAAAGCATGTCTGCGCTCTGGCCAACAGCAACCCCACAAACAATTCCTTTATCGTGATCGGTGTGGAGGATGAGGACAGCAAAATTGTTGGCGTTGACTTTTTTGATGACAGCAAAATCCAGAATCTCGTCAACGCCTATTTGGACAATCCACCACTGATTTCTTATGAAAACATTCCCTTTCCCCATTTGCCCGAAGGCAAGGTGGTTGGGTTGGTCACTATCAGGTCCAACGGTAAAGTCTGCGCCCTGCGAAAGAACATTTGGAAGTACTACGGAGGGGCGGTTTTTTTTCGTGAGGGAAGCATTAGTTTACCCAAAGCTTTTGATATTGAACTAAAGGATATCAATTCCGAAAAAGTGGCCACCATTGAGCAGCACGCTCGGAACAATATCGAATACACGCTGGATGCCGTAATCAATTTCTTCAATACCAGACACCCCGACTTAACAAGTGACTATAAAGTCTTCAAAGAGCAATTTGTTGTTTGTTGGGCGGGCAATAAAAAGAAGGTCAAGGGTAAGGTCTATTACTCCAGAGTGGATATTGAACTCATCAATGAACAGGTGAAATTGTTCTATTCCGCTTTGGACGAAATCACGATTGATTACGATGATGATTCCTTTAAAACCTTGGAATATGTGCAATTGGGATTAGGGTCTCAGCAAAAATACTATCCATTGGAGGAAATGACGATTACATTTTCTGACAATGGCAAATATACCATCAACAGTAAACTAATATTCGAACCTCCACAATTTGATAAAAAAACACTGTATCACGTGTACAACACCAATAATGCGTTGCTCAAAAAACTCGAAAACCGTATTCCATTGACGGATTCGGAGCATACTGATATGACCCATCTCCCAGCAACCTATCTCATATGCTATCTCAATGGATTTGAAGAGGCAAAAGATAAAATGGACGGAGCCAGGCAACTATTAAAGGCTTACGACAGCCATGTTTACCAATCCCTTAAAGAATCCCAAAGAATTTTACGTAAGGTAAGATACGCCTAGGACTTCATTAACCATAACATTTGATAGGGTTTAACCTCTAAAAGGGCGCTGTTCAAAATCACTTTTTCATCAGACACTAGATCCAGTGGTTCCCCTTTACTGAAGTACCCCAGTTTTTTGATCCAATTACTGTCGATGACCTGAGCATTTTCATCAAAATTGCAGATTACCAACAAACTTTGATCGCCTTGTGCTCTTTCAAAAGAAAAAACATGATCGTTCCCCGTATGGTACAGCTCAAGATTGTTTCGATCAGCAAAAACCTCGTTTTGCTTTCTTATTTTGATAAGTTTTTGAAGCGCATGGAATATTCGGGATTGGGGCGAGACCTTGTCGTTTAAATTTGAAATGGTTTCCCAATCATGCATGGGGCGGTTTACCCATCTACTATCCCCTTTTTTGGATGTATCATTTTGAAAGGAATAATCGTTGAGTGTGCCAATTTCGTCGCCAGCATAGATCAATGGAATACCTCCAAAGGCCAATGTGATGCCATGCAGCATAATAATTTTACGCACCGACTCTTCCAATAAGTTTTCATCTTTACTTTTGATGGCCTTCTCAAGTCCCAATAAAGAAGCAGCGCTTCCTGTAATACGCCCATCCCCAGTTTTTGGGTTGTACATAAAAAGCATTCCCATCGCAGGTGTCCAATCCAACCGTTGGCAATAGTAGTCCAGCAAGAATTTTCGGTGCATTTCGGGATTCCATCCCAGTTCTTGGATGAGGTGGTTTTCGTACCCCAATCCAATATCATCATGACAACGGATGTAATTGATCCAAGTACAATCTTTGGGTTTGGAAGGTACGTTCATCAGACTCTTGTAGAGCAATTGCGTTTTTTTTGTAGCAATGGAATTCCATAAAAGTGCCATTAAAGATGCGTTATAAGCCACTTCGCATTCATTCCCCTCCTTTTCTTCTTTCCCAAAATATTTTACAATATCAGTAGGGGCCACAATGGCTTCAGCCAAAAGAATGGAGCCCGGGGCCACCACTTGCATACACATTCGGAACAGTGAGATAAGGTTGTGGGCTTCGGGCAGGTTTTGCGATATGGTCCCTATTTTTTTCCAAAGGAAGGCAAGCGCATCAAAACGGACTACGTCTACCCCCATATCCGTTAGCTTCACCAAGTTGGTAAGCATTTCCAAAAATACTTCGGGATTGGTGTAGTTAAGGTCCCATTGATAGCTGTTGAACACCGTCATTACCCATTTTTCCATTTCGGGGATATAGGTAAAATTGCCTGGCGAGGTTTCGGGAAAAACTTCGGGCAGGATTTTTTCAAATTCGGCTGGGATGGTGAAATCCTCATAGATATAGTAGTAACCTTGGTATTTTTTATCCCCTTTTTTGGCTTTTTTGGCCCAAGAAAATTCGTTGGAGGTGTGATTGACCACAAAATCGAGCATCAAATAGATGCCGTTTTTGCGGAATGCCGTGGTCAATTGCAGTAAATCATCTTTAGAGCCATATTTTTTGTCCACCTCCAAATAATTGTTCACTGCATATCCACCATCATTTTCCCCTTTTGGCCTCGTAGTGATGGGCATGAGGTGCAAAAAGTTGACCCCTAGTTTTTTGAAGTAGGGTATTTTGTCTTGCAGCCCTTTCAAGTCTTTGTTGAAATGTTCAACATAGAGCTGCATACCCACTAGCTTTTCGGACTGGTACCAATTTCCCGATTGTAATCGAATCAAATCCTGTTCCCGCAATACTTCGGGCCTCTCCAAAAACAACTTGGGAAGTAATTTCAATAGTTTTTGGAAATGTTTTTCATGATGATCTTCGGAATAAAGGGAAAAGAATTGCTTCTGGATCAAAGTAAGATTGGTGGCCAAACGTTGATCAAAGAGTTCTTGGTCATTTTTCCCTTTTTGGGAAATAAGCCTGTGTAATTTCGCTTGGTTCATTTAATTTTCTAGCTGTTCTTTTGTGGGCAGGGCTACGATAGCACCATAATTTGTAGTAGTTATGGCACCCGCCTTGTTGGCCGTGGCGACCATGTTTTCAACGAGTGAGAAATCCTCGAATATAGGTTCAAAATTGCCCAAGTCCGAAATTTGGTACAACAGACACCCTATAAAAGCATCTCCGGCTCCCGTGGTATCAACGGGAGTTACTTTCACGCTCGGAATCACTTTTTTGGTGCCGTTCATGCTCAGTAAAGTACCGTCTTTGCCTAAAGTCACTGTAATGATTTTAGTTCCTGCCTTGTGCAGTACGTCGCAGGCTTCATGTAAATCTTCTTTTCCAGAGATGAGTTGCGCTTCTTCCATACTGAACTTGCATAGATGGGATTTTTCCACAAATGGCATGCATTTTTTTATGAAGGTTTCCTCATCATCTTTCCAAAGGTCAATCCTGAAATTGGGGTCAAAACTGATGAACATTTCCTTGGTAAGGCCATCAAAAAGATATTTGGCGTATGTCTTTTCCAAAGGCCCACCCAAAAGTGCCGTGGCAGCTCCCAAATGAAGGATGTTCCCTGGAAGGTTCTTCCGTAGATTCGGATTGTATTTCAATTCCTTGTCCGCACCTCTGCTAAAAACAAAGTCGCGCTCCCCATCTTCCGAGAGCGAAACAAAGGCAAGTGTGGTAAAGGTGTCCGATAATTGGGTCAGCGAAATGTCAACTCCTTCGTTCTTCAGAGTATCCAAAAGGAATTTCCCGAACGGATCATCGCCAACACATCCAATAAACACCCCGTTACTACCCAGTTTGGAAATGGCACAGGCAACATTGGCGGGGGCACCGCCTGCTTTTTTGGTAAACTCGTTGGCTTTTGTCAGGTCGCTTCCTTGCCGTTCAGCAACAAAATCTATCAACACCTCACCAATACAGTAAACTTTTTTCATATTGTTTTCGGAATATTCTAAGGTACATAGAAAAATATACCTTGTCCAAAAAACAGTTAGGTTTATTTGAATTCTAAGTTAAATACGTGATAAAGCAGCTATGATTTTTCACAAGCCAATCATTTGTGTGTAATATTGCCAAAAACTTTTTTATGCGAACACTTGTTGTGGGCGACATTCATTCAGGAGTACGGGCGTTGGAACAATTAATGACGAAGGTAAAGGTTACTCCGAACGATCATATTGTTTTTTTGGGAGATTATGTCGATGCCTGGAGCACAGCGGTAGAGACCATCGATTTTTTGATTCAACTTAAAGATGAATACAAATGCACTTTTATCCGAGGAAACCACGATGAACTTTGTAGGGCTTGGCTCGTAGATCAAAAAGAGAATCCACAATGGTTGGCGCATGGCGGTACAGCAACCAGAGCATCCTATTTAAATGCGGATAGGGACAAATGGGACATACACCTTAAGTTTTATGAGGAATTGAAAAACTACTATTTGGCGGAGGATAACCGCTTATACCTTCATGCAGGATATACCAATCTCAAGGGCATTGACTATGAATATTTTGAGCAATCCTTTTATTGGGACCGAACCTTATGGGAACTGGCAAGGGCACTAGATCCAAGTTTGGAGCCCACGGACCCCAAGTTTCCCAAAAGACTGACTCACTACAAGGAAGTCTTTATCGGCCACACACCATTGTCCAAGAATGAGTTTGTGCATCCACAGAACAAGGCCAATGTTTGGAATGTGGATACCGGAGCGGCCTTTAAGGGCGGGTTGACCATGTTGGACGTGGAAACCAAAGAGTATTGGCAAAGTGATCCTGTGCATACATTTTATCCTGGAGAAAGAGGAAGAAATTAGTCACAATTCATTATTTTATAGAGACCTTTGTAAAAACCCCGTACTATGTCTATTAAGAATGTAAGATTGGAAGTAATGCAGGCGATTGAACCCAAAGTAGAAGGGTTTATCAACGAATTTCTAATACCGACGGAAAAAATATGGCAGCCCACAGATTTTTTGCCAGATTCCCAAAGTGATAATTTTTTTGATGAAGTGGAGAAAATCCGAGGTGAAGCCAAGGAACTTGGTTATGATTTTTGGGTCACCCTTGTGGCAGATACCATTACGGAGGAAGCTCTGCCGACCTATGAATCTTGGCTGATGGATGTGGAGGGCATAGATCAGCATAGCGGTAAGGACAATGGTTGGAGCAAATGGGTGCGTGCCTGGACCGCTGAGGAAAATCGCCATGGCGATGTCTTGAACAAGTATCTGTACCTGTCGGGCCGCGTGAATATGCGCGAGATAGAGATTACCACACAGCACTTGATATCCGATGGATTTGACATTGGAACGGACAGAGATCCTTACAAAAACTTCGTATACACCACTTTTCAGGAACTGGCCACAAATATTTCACATAAAAGGGTGGGCAAAATGGCCAAGAAGAAAGGCAATCCGCTTTTGGCAAAGATGTGCACCATTATCGCTGGCGACGAGATGAGACACCATCTAGCATATCGGGAATTTGTAAAGACCATATTAGGGCAAGACCCGGACGGAATGGTTTTGGCCTTTGCCGATATGATGAAGAAAAAAATTGTGATGCCGGCCCATTTTTTACGTGAATCGGGCGGAACTATTGGCGAAGCCTTTGAGCAGTTTTCCAATTGCGCACAACGCTTAGGCGTGTATACTTCACAGGATTATATCGATATTCTGAAAAAACTGAATGATTATTGGGACATTGGAAACCTTAGGGGACTTTCCGACCAAGCGGATAAAGCCAGAGTATATTTGATGAAGCTTCCGGAAAGGTTACAGCGAATATCCGAGCGCATGAAATTTTCGCAAGAGCAGTACACTTTTAAGTGGGTGGAGGCCAACGGAATGTTATAGAAAGACCAGTCGGTCTATCAAATTAATATTTGCCGGCACGGTGTTTTTCTTGCCATTCAAATAGTTGTTCCCAATGCCCTTCGTAGGCCATTTTAGCTTGCATGGGCCATGAAGCTGGGTCGTGGATACGATACCTTTTTCCGCCAGAATCGAGTATATCTTGGCACTTATCTGCTGAGGTTTCCGATAGGTCTTTCCAAGTTTTAATACCGAAATTGTGGAAGAGCCCTTCAATTTTTGGACCAATACCTTCCACTAGTTTTAAGTCGTTTTCCTTGATGGTTTTCCCAAAAGCGGCCTTGGCCCCTGTAGCATCAAACGAGAAAGATGCATGCTCCGAAGGCTTTAAATCCTTATCAATTTTTAGCTGTCCGGTTTTCGTGGTGTATGAATCGAGTCGTTTTCGACAAGTTTCCAAATCGGATTTTAATTTGGCATTTTTTATTTCAAGGGAATTGATCTCAAAGGATTTTTCTTGCAGGGAAGGTGTGTCGGATTTTCCAAAAAAATAGCCAAGAACCCCAGAAATGATTCCTGTGATGGCCAATACAATCCAATACCACATTGTTGAACCTATCCAATCCATGATCAATATAAAATGAGTTGTAAGAACTTCTCATTTAAAATATTAAAAAAATCTTAAAAAACCTTGGATTTGACCATCAAAAATTGCGTGATAATGAAGAAAAGAGAATTTGTAGGAAAAATCAAAATCGGGAAATGAAGCAAAAGGCGCCAACCATACAGTTTTTTTGACCACTTGTAAGATACCATTTAATTTCTTGATGAAATATTTGGAAATTCAGGCCAAATATTAGGTAAAGAACCCTATTTCTCCCGACAAAGTTCCGGCATTGGAATAGGGTTTAATGTTAAGTTTGAGTTAGTTAAGTTGGTTTTAAAGACTGCCCATTTAGATTGAACCCTAAATGGGCGGCTTTTTTATGTTATAAATCGAACTTGATACCTTGTGCAAGTGGAAGTTCCGTAGTGTAATTTATGGTGTTGGTTTGCCTCCTCATGTAGACCTTCCATGCATCGGAACCACTTTCTCTACCACCACCAGTTTCTTTTTCTCCACCAAAGGCCCCGCCAATCTCGGCTCCTGAAGTACCAATGTTCACGTTGGCAATACCGCAGTCAGAACCTTCAACGGAAAGGAAGCGCTCGGCTTCACGCAGGTTGTTGGTCATTATGGCCGATGACAGGCCTTGTCTTACCCCGTTTTGCATATCCAAGGCGTTCTGTAGGTCCCCACTATACTTCAAAATATAAAGCACAGGCCCAAAAGTTTCGTGTTGAACAATTTCGAAGTGATTTTCTGCTTCGGCAATGGCAGGTTTTACGTAGCAACCACTCTCATAGCCTTCGCCTTCGAGCACACCACCTTCAACCAAAACTTTTCCACCTTCGGCCTCAACTTTTTCGAGGGCACTCAGGTAATTCTTTACCGCATCTTTATCGATTAGTGGTCCAACATGGTTGTTTTCATCCAAAGGATTTCCAATACGTATTTGTTTGTAAGCATCCACAATGGCATTTTTGACCTTGTCGTACACATCTTCATGGACAATCAGCCTACGTGTGGAGGTACATCGTTGTCCACAGGTCCCCACAGCACCAAAGACGGCACCGATTACAGTGTTTTTTATATTGGCATCAGGAGTAACGATGATAGCGTTGTTGCCTCCAAGTTCCAGTAGGGTTTTTCCAAGGCGCCCTGCCACGGTTTTGGCCACTATTTTTCCCATTCGGGTAGAGCCAGTTGCCGAAATCAATGGAATGCGTTCGTCCTTGGTCATGAACCCACCGACGTTGTAGTCTCCCGTGATCAAACAAGAAATTCCTTCAGGTGCACCATTTTCGGAGAATACACGAGCCGCAATATTTTGGCAGGCTACCGAGGTCATCGGTGTTTTTTCCGAACCTTTCCAAATACACGCATCGCCACATACCCAGGCCAGGGCTGTGTTCCATGACCAAACTGCGACAGGGAAGTTAAATGCGGAAATAACACCTACTACACCAAGGGGATGGTATTGTTCGTACATTCTATGTCCAGGACGTTCACTGTGCATGGTAAGTCCGTGCAATTGTCGTGATAGACCTACGGCAAAATCACAGATGTCTATCATTTCCTGTACCTCGCCCAAGCCTTCCTGATAGCTTTTGCCCATTTCGTAGGACACCAATTTGCCCAGAGGTTCCTTTAATCTGCGCAGCTCATCATTGAATTTTCGAACGATTTCTCCACGTTGTGGAGCGGGCATGGTCCTCCATTCTTTAAAACCTTGTTGAGCTGTATTGATGACTTTCTCGTAATCCTCACGGGTAGTGGTCTTCACTTTTCCGATCAAAGCACCATCAACAGGTGAGTACGATTCAATGATTTCTCCTTTGGAAAACCAGTTTTTCCCAGTGGAAGTACCATTGTTTATTTCGTTTAAGCCTAATTCTTTTAAGGCTTCTTCTATTCCAAAAGCAGTAGCTGTTTTTGACATTTATAACTTATTATGGATGAATTGTTATATTTTCACAAAAATACAAATAATCTTCAAGCCAATAAGCGGTTTACAGGAATTGATGGACCAGCAGCAGAAGAATTCCAATCAGTGCGGGAAGTGCCTGAACCCAAAATATTTTTTTTGAAGCGGTCATTGCGCCATATATACCTGCTACAGCTACACAACCCAAAAAGAACAAGCCCACATAAATTTGCCATGCATCATCTTGAATGATCAGGGACCAAATCAGTCCTGCCGCTAAAAAACCATTGTACAGACCCTGGTTGGCAGCCAGTGTTTTTGTGGGTTCGAACAAATCTTCCTTAAGGGTTCGGAACACTTTTTTTGCTTTGGTGGTCCATGCGAACATCTCCAACCACAAAAAATAGATGTGGAGCAATGCCACAATCCCAATGATGATTTTTGAGAAAAGTAGTATCATTCTTCTTTGGCTACAAAACGTTCGTCAACCGGCATAACGGTTCCACAATTGTTACAGGTTCGCAATTTTTCCGAACCGTAAAAGTGCTTAAAATGACCCAAGAAATCCTTCTCGATATCATTCAATTTAAAGTAAACTTCGTACAATTTATGGTTACAGTTGTCGCAAAACCAAAGCAATCCATCTTCAGCGTCAAGATGTGCCCTTTTACGCTCGATGACCAATCCTATGGAGCCCTCTTGGCGGGCAGGGGAATGCGGTACCTTGGCGGGATGAAGGTACATATCGCCAGGTCCAAGCTTCATGGTCCTTTTTTGGCCATCTTCTTGAATGTGAACCTCTATGTTGCCCTCCAATTGATAAAAAAGCTCTTCGGTCTCGTTGTAATGGTAGTCTTTTCGAGCATTGGGCCCTGCCACGATCATTACAATATAATCGCCGGACTCTTTGTACAAGTTCTTATTGCCAACCGGTGGTTTTAAGGTGTCTCGGTTTTCCTCAATCCATTTATTTAGGTTGAAAGGTGCCTGTATTGCCATGTTCAAAGATTTTACGAAAGGTAAAAAAAACCTCGCTGGCAACATAGCGATTAACAAAAAAGACCCGCCAACAGGCGAGTCTTCTTATAATATTTTTTTGTCAATTAGTCCACTTTAATAAAAATCTGAGTGTAGTAAGGTCTACCTTGTTTGTCCAATTGTACGCTAAGTGTTGTATGGGTAAAGTCTCCCTCCATAGCTTCTTTGTGAGATGTACTGTTGAGCCAACCTTCCAAGGTTTTTTCCGCGGAAGTATAATATCTAGCTACATTTTCAGATATGCTGATTGCATTGGTTTCTTCGGCAATCTTTTCTGCGCGGGATTGAAAATTATCGTGACTTAGACTGTTTTTGGAAATCATATAGTCGTTGTGCTCTTCAGCATATTTGTATGATGTACCACTATTTTCCAGCAAAGAAAGACCCTTTGAAGCTCTGTGGTTATTTACAAGGGCCATTACTTCACTTTCCATCTCTACTGGATCTATGATGATTTTTTCATTTCCCAGAGTAGCTTCGGCATAGTCTTGCTCCTCTTCTTGAATGGATGATGTGCTGCAATTACTTAAGGCAATAACAAGCACCATGACCAGCAACGTGCCATATAATTTTTTCATTTTCGGGGTGTTTTCCGGGAGTGTTCTAAGTTCCCAAGTGTTCTCGTTGCTAAACTAAAAGAGACACAATTCTTTTCCATGAAATTTCCATGTTAGGACAGATTATCACGTTGAAATGCAGTATGTTGGGCTGAACGGCAGGTATTAAGAAGAATCCAATTCCGTTTATCGAAAAAAACGTACCGTTTAAATAATATCCTCTCTGGCTTCAATTTCTTCAGAGGGAACGGTTTCTTCATCATCAAACACATAGGAGAACACTAAATCCCCTATTTCCTTAATGGGCTCGTAGAAAACGGATTGTTCTTTGGTTTCCTCGTTGATGAGTCCTAAAGGAGAGGCAAGTTTTTCAAAGAAAATGAGGAATGCGCCCAAGATTACGGCAACCTTTAGTGCTCCAAAAATGCCACCAGCGATTTTGTTCAATAGTCCGAGCATGGCAAAGTCGGCAATCTTGGTCAGGAATTTTCCGGCCAAGTTTACTACAATGATAATGGCAAAGAAAGTAATCAGAAATGCGGCGATTTTTAGATATTGGTCGCTCCAATCAAACCGCTCGGCAAGATAATCGCCCGTGATATACGAAAAATGGATGGCACCGTATATTCCAGCGATTAGGGCGATCAAGGAAGCCAACTCAACAAAAAGGCCGTTTTTCAAGCCTTTGTAAAGGCCCCAGACCAAAAGAATACCGATGATAATATCCAAAAAGCTCATACAAGGGTTTTAACAAATATAGAATATTGATTTGTACCTTTGGTACTCATATCAAATCACATGTCAAGAGACGAACAATTAAAGGAACGATGGGAATTTTTGGTGGAGAAACTCTCCGCACAATTTTCTGATGGTGACCCGCTGGAATTAGACGGAATTGTCTATTTGGTCGGGGTTCAGGAATTGGGCAATTTTCATCGAAAATTTAAAAAGGACGAAAAGGTCAATTTGATGCATATTGCCATCTGTAGGCTATTGGAGCCTTATGGATACTATGACTTTGATTTTTTTGATGACGATGGGTGGCCACATTATACCGTGAAAGAACAACTACCACCTCTTAAGGCAGGAGAGCAATCCATTTTAATGAAGGAAGCCTTGGTCAATTATTTCTTGGAAAAAGAGTACATTATCTAAATGGGACTTAAAAAACCGTACTATGCCGTAATTTTTACCAGCCTCAGAACCGAGGGCGACCAGGGTTATGCTAAAATGGCGGAAGAAATGGAGACTTTGGCCCAAAAGCAATCCGGTTTTTTGGATATTGAAAGTGCCAGGGATGGCGTGGGTATAACGGTAAGCTATTGGGAAAGTTTGGAAGCCATTGCCGACTGGAAAGCCAATATGGACCATAAACAGGCACAGAAAAATGGAATAAAAACTTGGTACTCCTGGTACAAGGTCAGGATTTGCAAGGTGGAACGCGAATACGAATTCAATAAATAGAAACATGGGCGAGAACATTGCTTTTTCCAACGTAGATAGAAAGAACAAACTGCAAAAAGCCACCAAGACTGCTTATGACTTAGTGGTAATTGGCGGGGGAATCACGGGAGCTGGTATTGCTTTGGATGCATCTTCTCGCGGGATGAAGGTGTTATTGTTGGAAAAAGGTGATTTTGCTTCGGGCACCAGTAGCAAATCCACTAAATTGATTCATGGCGGTCTACGCTACTTGAAGCAGTTCGATTTTTGGTTGGTGAAAGAAGTAGGTTCTGAAAGGGCCATCGTACATAAATTAGCGCCACATCTGGTAATTCCAGAAAAAATGTTGCTTCCGCTCATCGAGGGCGGTTCCTATGGGAAATGGTTGACGTCCATCGGTTTGAAGGTGTACGATATTTTGGCACAGGTTTCCGGGGATGATAAACGACAGATGCTGGAGAAAAAAGAGGCGATGAAACTGGAGCCCCTTTTGCCAAAAAAGATATTGAACGGAGCTGGCTACTACGCTGAGTATAGAACCGATGACGCCCGATTGACCTTGGAAAACCTGAAGACCAGTCTTCAATTTGGCACTGAGATTTTCAATTATACCAGGGTTACCGATTTTATTTACAAGGATGAAAAAATAGTAGGAGTCAAGTTCACGGACGAGGTGTCTGGAGATGAATACAGTGCTGCATCAAAATATGTGATCAATGCTGCTGGACCTTGGGTGGACGAACTTAGAAGTGTGAACCAGTCCAAAAAAGGCAAGCGATTGCATTTGACCAAGGGAGTTCATTTGGTGTTTCCAAAGGAAAAACTCCCTGTGAAGCAATCTGTGTATTTTGATATCCCCGACGGTCGGATGATGTTCGCCATACCACGAGGGAAGGTAACCTACATTGGCACTACAGACACCAATTACAATTCAGATAAGGACCATGTGACCACCGAACTTGCTGATGCCATTTATCTGATTTCGGCAGTCAACAATATGTTCCCTGACATTGAATTGGAGCTGGATGATATTATTTCCTCTTGGGCTGGACTACGCCCGTTGATTCATGAAGAGGGGAAATCAGCTTCAGAACTATCACGGAAGGATGAAATCTTTACTTCTGATACGGGATTGGTCAGTATTGCGGGCGGAAAGTTGACGGGATACAGAAAGATGGCCGAGCGTACCGTAAACCGTATTGCCAAAAAAATGGAGGAAGACCACAATGCAAAATTGGGGCATTGCACTACGGACAAAATTCCACTTTGTGGAAATGACTTTAAAAAGTTCAAACACGTCAAAAAATATATTTCCAAATTGCAAGAGCAACTCCAATCGGATGGGTTTTCCAAATATGATGCCTGGTATTTGGCAACTACGTATGGTAAGCAGACCGAATCCATTTTGGAACTATATGCCAAGATAAAGGGAGACAAACCCAAAGAGCGAATGATCAAGGCTGAAGCTCAATTTGCCATAGCTTACGAAATGGCATTGAACCCACTGGACTTTTTTATTAGAAGAACAGGCCGGCTTTATTTTGATATCGACAGCGTTCGAAAATACAAAGCTGTTGTTTTTGAGGAATTCCAGAAGGCTTACAACTACTCCACAGAAGAAATGGAGGCTTTTTCCACGGAATTGGATGTCCAATTAAAAGAACATTCCGATTTTTCGTTGGAAAGAGGTTAAAAACAACCTGTTATATATTTTTTCTTTACCAAAACCCGTCAATTCGAGTGAAATCCGTCGGATTTTGTATCGAGAATTGGGTTTTGTCGATTTCCAGTTCTCGATACGTTTTTTCTTTCAAAAACAACCCAAAATTATCAATCCGTCAATTCAAGACCACTATCCGTCAATCCAAAAGAAGCATCCATGGATTTTGAGGATTTTGAAAGATAAGTTTTACATAGCTTCACATCAATCTTAATTCCGTTAACAAAAGCCTACGTTATGCGATTTTATCAAATTAAACCTACTATTGCTTTTACAATCTTTTTTAGAATCGGAGCATTTGTTTTGGGTATATTATTAGTTTCATGTGAAAAAGAAGAAGAACAAAGTTTACTTTTAGAACAAAACCAATCCATTTCTTTACTTTTTGACAAGACAGGTATTGAAAAGGCTGAATTAAAGGAAAAATTAGCCTACAAGAATTATCATCTTACAAACTTGATGGAAGAGACACTTCTGATTTACCCAAATTTTGATGAACTGTCAGTTGAGAAATCAAATAAAATGGGGGTTTTGGGTACTTTATATTTTAAGGATTTACTGAGAGAAACATTGGAGGGTAAAGGGGAAAGAGAGTGTTGAATGATAGTGTACAGCTTTCATTACAAGCATTTGTTGAATTGGAGGGTGAATCTTGGTATCCATACGTACATAAAATTAAAGAAGGAAGGGGAAATGAACCATTGATTCTGATTAATAGCTACGACCCAGATACCAAAAAAGAAATTGTTCAAGGATATAAATTGAATACTACTGGTCAATTGAAACTCAAGTATCAGGATTTGTCAGAAGAAGACATTTTTGGACCTAACCCAATTCCAGAAGCAATAGGAAATAATGTTTTTGTACTGGGGATATCTCCAGAAGATCAGGAGTATATTATACCAGATCCGATACAAGGTTTTGAAGATGGAGAAGGGACTTCGCTTGGTGGGGGTGGAAGTGGAAACGTTCCCGAGGATCTCCAAATTCAAAAAATTAAGATTAAGGACAAAAAAGAGTCTTGGATAGAAAAAGCTGATGTTTATATCTATGGTTATGCAATGTCAGGTAATCCTAATTTTTTTGAACCTTTGGGATATTTTTGGGGAGACAGGGTAACTATAGATGGAGCCCAAATCCGAAATAATCCTGAGTATAAGCTAGGTAAATTCTCCAATAGCGACGTTAACAACGGAACTTTTAAAACCATTAACAAACATATAGTAAATAGGAGTGAATCATGCGGCCTATTTATTTCATACATTATTTATGAATACGATGGGTTTCCTGCACCATTGAAATCTGTTTATTTTAATCGCCCAGATGGGAGTAGTGCAAAGATTAGTTACAGATCATATAACCAAAAATACATTTCGACACAAGTTCGAGGATGTGATGTATTTGAGTATGACAACTTCTTTGTTTTGAATGGATTTGGGAATGTCATTGAGAATTCTGTTGTCGAATACCATTTCAGTCCTTCGTATTAGGTAAATTAATTTCAAATGAAAACACGCGCTCTCTTATTTCTTTTACTGCTCCCACTATATCTCACAGCGCAAAACAATTTGAGAGAGAGAAACTTCTTTCTCAATTTGGGTGCTGAATTCAGAATCACACCCATTCACAAATCAGGTGACCAAGCAATCGCTTCAAATTTTATTAATACCGATTTGCAAAATTCAGGTCCGGCAATTAATGTTGGCCTCGACTATTATTTACTACAAAATTTTAGCGTAGGGTTTAAAACTTCCATTCGCTATGATTCGATAACAATTAAGGTTGATGAAACTGATCCTGGAAGTGGGATGAACTACGAAACAGGAAGGGGACTAATGTTTGGTTATCATTTTAATTTGAACTATCACTTTCAAATTTTTAATAAAGGAGATTTGTTGGTCAATGCAGGTCTTAGCTTGCTCAATCGAAATAGTGAATATGTGCGTACCAAATCTATCTTCAATGCAGAAGGGGAGGTCGTCGATTCAACTACCTCTTCAGATAACTATAATTTAAACGCTAATAAAATTTCTATTGGTTACGGAAAAGGCAGGTCTAAAATAATGATGGGGATTTACATATCTCGAAACACAAAATATTTTGAAGAAAAGACAGCGTTTATTATACCATTTATATGTTATGGCTTTGATATTGTCAAGTTCTAAAATCACAAATTAATCCAACTTCTCCGTTAGCTTTTCAAACACCTTTTTGGGATTCTTGTTTTTGTAAAGGACTTGATATACTGCATTTATGATGGGCGTTTTGGACTTCTTTTGCAGTTTCTCCATAAGGTCGTGTGCACTTTGGGTCGCGTAGTATCCTTCGGCGACCATGTTCATTTCCATCATCGCGCTTTTAACCGTGTAGCCCTTACCAATCATGTTCCCGAACATGCGGTTTCTACTGAAAACGGAATAGCCCGTTACCAACAAGTCGCCCAAATAAGCAGAAGCGTTTATGTTGCGCTTCATTTTATACACGCGATCAATAAAACGTTTCATCTCACGGATGGCGTTGCTCATCAGCACACTTTGGAAATTGTCTCCGTAGCCAAGTCCGTGTGCAATGCCTGCGGCAATGGCATAAATGTTTTTCAGCATAGCTGCATATTCCGTACCGATAATATCGTCGGAAATTTTGGTGCGGATGTAGTCACTCTTTAAATGTTTGGCCACCATTTTGGCCTTGTCCGCATCGGCACAGGCAATGGTAAGGTAAGATAATCGCTCCAAGGCCACCTCTTCGGCATGGCACGGTCCTGTAATAACACCAATATTCTCAAAAGGAATCTCATATTTCTCATTAAAATGTTCCCCAACAATCCTTCCGCTTTCGGGAACAATACCCTTTATGGCAGAAAAAATGATTTTATCGGTCAAAGAAGCAGTCAAATTCTGTAATTCCCTATCCAAAAAAGCAGAAGGGATGGCAAAAATAAGCACATCGGACGCTTCGACCACTTCGTTAATGTCATGGCTCATTACAAGTTGATTCGCATCAAACTCCACAGAACTCAAATAGTTGGGATTGTGCCATTCTTTTTTAATGTGACGAATTGCGGAATCGCTTCGCATATACCAATTGACCTGGTCTAAATTTTCGGTCAACATCTTCACAATGGCGGTTCCCCAACTTCCACCTCCAAATACTCCAAACGTAAGTTTGTCTTCCATGCATCCAAATTAGTGTGTAAAGCTAAAGAATAAATTTATCAGCTTATTATTAATTGATTATCAAAGAGTTAAAAAACATGGCATAGTGCTTGGTCTACGTAAAGAGAACTTTAAAGCCTCGATTATGAAAAATAGAAAACTACTCTTTGGAATTTTGTTCATTGGTCTTTTGGCCAGTTCTTGTTACACTGAGGTTATTGTGGAAGATGATTTGATTACGGAGCCACCGATCAATATCGCCTTGGTCTTGGAATCGCACGACCTTTGGTACGTGGATATCAACGAAACGCGAGGAAACGGCGAAGTTCCCTTTTTACAGCGAGCGTTTACCATTTCTTTTGATAGGGGAATCGTATACGCCAACAACAACCTTTCCGGCCTGGGCAAAACAGGTAACGGATTGGGTATTGATGTGGGTGCCTACGCGACCTACAGTGGTCAAGTGGAAATAGATCACGATGTGGACGGTCTTTGGTTATTGGAAGTGGTAGCTTTGGATTATAATACGTTGGAAATCTACGATTCCCGTTCCAATACTTCCTATATCTTGGAAGGCTATCAAAGAAACAACTTTGATTACGACTTCGTGTTCTACGATAACATCCACTATTTTTTGCAGGAATATCAGGTTTGGGAGAAAACCTATACCAGCGAGATGGGTGCCCTTAACGAATTTGATGAAGAAAATTATCTGCAATTTTCTGGTGATGGAGGTGGTTATTTCAGGTCTTCTGTGGATGCGCAGGGTATACCGCTGTCCAACTTGCAGTGGGATTACGAAGGCGATTATGAAGTATATGATGTAGCGAATGATGCTTCCCTGAAAACTTTAACACTCGATTATGACTATTTGGGCAATGATTATTTTGAGCTGTACGTTATCAATGATAGCAACATAGAGTTGTACCATGTATCCAGCGGAACGGTGTATGAATTTACAGGAAGAGGATATATTCAATATTTGAAATCAAGCGACGGAACAGGTAAAAAACGTTCAAAGACCAACAACCCTGTAATGAACGTTACCCGTCAACGAGATATGTAAGGAAGAACAATTTTGTTCGACTATACAGACAGTTTTTTTGGTTGGTTATTTAGTTAAGAACCGCCCTGGGCAGTCACGCTCGGGGCGGTTCTTTTTTTAACGGTTTCTATTTTTATAATCCGATGGATTTTCCCCACTTATCTTTTTGAACGTTCTATTAAAATAGGATAAGCTCTCAAAGCCACATTCGTAACAGGTTTCGCCAATGTTTCTACCGGTCAACAATAAGCGTTTGGCCTGCGTAATGCGGTATTGGTTCAAGAAATTGGTAAAAGTGCTACCAGTGCTCTTTTTGAAATACCTACAAAAAGCCTCTTTCCCCAAATTGATGGATGCCGCGATATCTTCCAAGGCTATTTTTCTGGAATAGTGCTCATCAATATAGGAGTATACTTTTTGTAAACGTTCCTGCTGCTTATTGGCCCTATCATTAATAATTGGATTAGTGTGCAAGAGTTCAAACTCATCACTCTTTGCTAAAAGTTTGAGCAACTGTAAAATTTTAAGGAATTGCTCAAATCGGGTCATCCCTTGTAATTGTTTCATAGCGGCCCCCACAGTATCCTTGGTTTGCCCATAAAATGCAATTCCATGCTGCGAGTTATCCAATAGCTCATACACATCTTCCAATTCCTCGATTTCTGTAAAAACCTTCTCCTTGAACGATTCGCTTATGTGCAAAACTTCTTTGTGGTATTCTGTTTTGATGCCGTAATCAAAATTCAAATGGGGAATATTGGAACCGATCAAAACGAGGTCGCTTCCCTTAAAATTGGAGATATGCCTCCCCACATGTCGCTTTCCGTTCGCACCCTCGATATAGACCAACTCAAACTCTGGATGAAAATGCCAAAAAAAGAGGTCGTTCAACTTGGGATTGTGCAATAAATGGAAGGAACTTTTATCGTTGGGTTGTATGTTTTCAAGTTGAATTTTCATTGTATTGCTCAATTATTTATAAAAATAATCATTAAAAGTCAAAATAGTTCAAATATTGGTCAATGTTAGGGTGGAAACCACAGAACAGCTCCCATAGATTTGGGGTATAGAATTTTGCAACTAAAAAAACAGAAATACAATGCAGCAAAAAATGGAAATGGCCAATAAGGCCCACGAAGCAATTCCCGGAAACCCCTCTACGGCCACAAGTAGTAAAACAAAACTCAATGATAGATCCAATGGGAAACCGTTACGCGTGCTCTCCGGAGAGGACTGGGCGTTTTGGATAGAAAATGGATATATCGTAATCAAAAATGCCGTTCCAAAGGAACAGGCCAAGGCAACTGCCGATTTTTTATGGGAATTTGATGAAAAAGACCCAAATGACCCAGAAACCTGGTATGCTCCTCCCCGTGCAGAAATGAAAATGAAAGAGCTCACGGGAACTGGAATGGTAGAAGTATATAACAATCAACATTTATGGAACAACAGACAAACAGAAAAAGTATACGAAGCCTTTGTGGACATTTGGGGAACGGAAAAGTTATGGGTGACCATAGATCGCGCCAACTTGAACATGCCACAACGCCCGGGAGAGAACAAAAAAGGATTCATCCATTGGGACTACGATCCAGAGACCAGACCTCAAAATGTTCAGGGTGTGCTGGCCCTTGCCGATCAAACCGATGAGAACATGGGCGGATTTCAATGCGTACCTTGGTTGTACCGAAATTATGATACTTGGAAGCTGACCCAGCCCGAAGATCGTGATCATTTTCAGCCCGATGTAACGGGATTGGAAGACAAAATCGTAAAGGTAAAACTGGAAGCAGGAGACCTTCTGATTTTTAACAGCACCCAGCCCCATGGTATTCGTCCAAACAAATCAGGGGACAAGGTTCGGATTGCACAATACATTTCCATGATGCCCGCCGAGGAGGAGAATGAAGAAATGCGAGAATGGCGCATCAATTCTTGGAAAAATAGGGTAGCTCCAGAAGGCTATGCTTTTCCCGGAGACCCGAGAAATTGGGAACAGACCAAATACGATACCGCCAAATTAAGTCCGCTTGGAGAAAAGTTATTGGGACTGACTAACTGGTAGATTATCAAATCCTTAAAAATTTTCGTGCGATTAGGGTCTTGCATTTAATAATGCTACTTTTGCGCGCTTCAAGAAAGAAGCCATGAAAAAGTATCTCAACCTTTTTGATTTTTCACAAAAAGTAAACTATCGCACAGAAATTTTATCGGGCTTAACCGTTGCGCTTGCCTTGGTGCCTGAAGCCATAGCATTTGCCTTTATCGCAGGCCTTTCTCCATTGACCGGTTTGTATGCGGCATTTGTAATGGGGCTGGTCACTTCAATTTTGGGAGGTAGGCCAGGAATGATTTCTGGAGCTACTGGAGCCGTGGCGGTTGTCATTGTTACATTGGCACAGCAATATGGAGTGGAATATGTTTTTGCCACCGTGATTCTTGCAGGGATTTTACAAATGTTGGCAGGTGTATTACGACTCGGAAAATTGATGCGTTTGGTACCCCACCCCGTTATTTTCGGATTTGTGAACGGGTTGGCCGTAATCATATTCATGTCGCAGATGAGCCAGTTTAAGACAGTAGACGGTGAATGGTTGAGTGGAAGTACACTTTACATTTTCTTGGGATTGGTGTTGTTGACCATGGTGGTTATTTGGGGACTTCCCAAATTGACCAAGGTAATTCCCGCATCCTTGGCAGCCATTCTTTTGGTATTCGGCATTGTGTTTTTCTTTGGATTGGACACACGGACCATTGGGGATATCGCTTCCATTCAAGGAACATTTCCTCCTTTTCATATTCCCGACCTTCCTTTTACATGGGAAACCTTGCAGATTATATTCCCATTTGCCGCAATTATGGCGGGTGTTGGTCTGATTGAAAGTTTGTTGACCCTGAACATTGTGGACGAGATTACAGAAACAAGGGGTCGTGGCAACAAAGAAGCTGTTGCGCAGGGAACGGCGAACATCCTATCTGGATTTTTCTCAGGGATGGGTGGTTGTGCCATGATCGGGCAAAGTTTGATCAACACTTCCAATGGGGCAAGGGCGAGACTTTCTGGGATTTTTGCCGCTTTGATGTTATTGGTGTTCATCATGTTTGGTTCCAGCCTGATTGAAAAAGTGCCCATGGCGGCACTTACAGGACTGATGATCATGGTGGCTTTGGGAACCTTTGAATGGGCAAGCTTAAAAACCTTCCGTCGTATGCCAAAATCCGATGTATTGGTGATGGTATTGGTGACCTTGGTAACCGTATTCCTTCACAATCTGGCCTTGGCTGTGTTGGTGGGCGTTATTATTTCCGCCTTGGTATTTGCTTGGGACAATGCAAAACGCATCCGGGCTAGAAAGAGCATTGATGACGAAGGGGTAAAGCATTATGAAATTTATGGTCCATTATTCTTTGGGAGCACCACATTATTTGCTGAAAAGTTTGATGTATTGAACGACCCCGAAGAAGTGGTCATTGATTTTGCGGAAAGTAGGTTGGTTGATATGTCCGCCATTGAGGCCGTGAACAAAATCACGGAGCGCTACCGAAAAGTGGGCAAAAAAGTACACTTGAAGCATTTGAGCCGTGACTGTCGACGATTGCTGGCCAATGCCGACGATATTATCGAAGTGAACGTATTGGAAGATCCAACCTATAAGGTTGTGGTGGATAACTAGAGATTATTTACGGGTCTTTCCTAAAAATACATTCACATTGGGATTCTGCGGGTTGCCGCTGGCACGGCGCATCAAAACAATTTGACCTGTGTGATGGATGCAGTCCGAAATCATACCATTGATCATGTTCCAATAGGGAAACTCGGATGTCTTATCTCCTTGTTGAAATACGATGATGAGCTCCTGAAGGGTATCCATATCTTTACCAAGTACCAAATCGCTTGCCTGTTTTAAATTGTTCAAGGTCAGTTTTCGTAATTCCTCAAAGGAATAATCAGGAGGCCCACCTGGTCGGATGATGGTTTCTCCTTTGTTGGTCATTAAAATGGATTGCGATAAGCTATAAATGTGGGTAAGGGTTTGCATTGCCGCACGTCCTTCCTCTGAAGGTCGGTAGGCCAAATCCTTTTCGGTAAGTCCTTCGGTGGCCCAATAATAACGGAACCCCAATCCGTCAATCATTCTCGAGACCACATTGCCCGAAGCATAGTTTGAAGGGTAATCGGGTATTTCTTTATACGGAAGTTCCATTTCTTGGGCTTGTAGGTTTACTTGAAGCATCAAAATAAGGAGAATGGAAGCAAACTGAAAAGGAAAACGATATTTCATAAAAACTGAATTGGAATACAAAGATAGTTTTAATCGCATTCAGATTTGGTCAAAGGCATGGATGAGGTAAAATTGATGGTTTCCTTATCCTTAAATGCCGTGCCGGTTTCATCCAGTTCTCCATAACCTTCAACAAGTTGATCATCTTTGAATACAAAGGCAATTTCTCTGGAACTTTCCACGCCTTCAGACTTAAAAGTGTAGTTTCCTATGAGCACACTATCGTTTAAAATGCCAGAAAATGTCCCGGAATTGGCATCCTTCTCTTTGAGGGCATAATCGAGTTGACCCATCACGGAATCGTTGATTTGAGTAATTTCCATAACCACTTTGCTTCCGTTCGCATCATAAGTATAGCATCCAACTTCTAAACTATGCACTGGAACTTCTACAATAATATCTTCAGTGGTTTCCTCCGTCGTTCTCGTCTCTTTTTCTTTGGTTTTGCAGCTAACTACTGCAAATATTAGCAGCAAGGTTATTGTTGATTTTTTCATGATCAATCAATTTTTTTGAACACCAATAAATTCTCTTCCGATTCATTGGAGAGATACAGCCTGTTATTTTCAACATTGTATGTGGCACTGCCCTGAAGCGCAGTCAGGAACTCGGTTTCTTTGTCCATACTGGGACAGGCCATTCTGGTAGACGCAATTTGTGTAAAACGAAGGACATCTTGTTCGTAAAAAAGACTTCCCGTCATTCTGTTGCACCCAGAAAAACCAGAAAAACGATTGTTGTTGATATTGACCTCCATATTGGGAACATCCTTTCCGTTAAAATCTTCCTTAGAAACGGAAGAGCCTTTCATTTCTTCCAACACCCAAATATCGTGTAAGCGGTAGTCGGTAATGTATGATCCACAGCCCTCATAAACAGTGGTTTCATCTCCGCCAGTTGTTTTATAGGAAACCGTTACTGTATATGGAAACACCTCGCCTGACATGGCATTGGTGCATTCTTTATGCGCGATAATAATATCCAAAAGCGTTGCTTCTGTTTGGATACGGTACATGCTAATATTGGAGTCTTGGGCTTTTATGGGATTGGTAGGTGGTGTTTGGATGGTGTCTTCCATGGTCTGAAGGACCACTCTGTTATCATAAATTTTGAGTCCCCAAAACGGTTCGGTGCCCGTGGCCTTAAAATAGCTGCCATCAATGTTCATGGCAATGGGTTCCATTTCTCGTTTTTTTTCTTCAGTTTGAATGGTATCCGATGTAATTTCTTCTGATGCCTCCTCAGATGCTTCTTCCTTCTTTTTTTCAACGCAGCCGAAAAACAGCAATATGGCAAAGCTTAGGATGAGTGAACTCTTCATGGGGTTACTTTTTTGAATCGCATCATGGGTATTTCCCCTGTCAAAAGATTGAGTTTCCCATCTTCAAAGGAGTAGCCATCTATTTTCTTCATCATTTCCAAGAATTGACGCTCACTGCCTCCACAAAACATCATGGTTGTGGGCCCAGGTTCTCCAAAAGAAATAGAGTTGTTATCAAGAGTGTAATCAGCAGAATATCCATTGCAACTATCGGTTCCGGATACTTTGCCCGATTCTTTATTAAAAGTGATCTGCGGTTTTTTTTCTGGAAAGAGGCCTTCAAAGGCAATACGGGGCCCAGATATGTATTCGAGTTCCCAAGTGGGACCGGAAAGCGCTTCCGCACTCGATTTTTCTCCCCCGCAGGATTCTACCAGCAGGATGACGGAAAAAAACAGGATGATAGAGGTTTTCATTTTATAGAAGTTAATGGTTAATATTCTAGTAAAATACTAAAAAAATGAATGACCTCCTCAATCCATTGGATTGTTAAATTGCTAAATAATGTTTGCTTTATTGGCTTCTTTTGCTCCAGACTTCATAAATGGGACTTCCTTTGCTACTTAAACCGGAGTGGTGCCAATCGCCATCTTTCAATTCATAATTAAATTCCAAACTTGCACCCACTCTGGAATCGTCCCTGGAAAAGAAACCGATGTTTTCAGTGTATTTACCATCAATTGTGGTGTAGGTGCCTCCGCCAGTTCCCATAAATTCCTTGGTTTCTGTATTGTAAGCAATCCACTGAAAACGAGTTCCCGATAATATTTTCATGGTCTTTCGTGGCCCAGAGGTATCGCGTTTAACGATTTTGCCATCACGCTTTCTGCCCGATATCAACCAAGCACCAAAAAGGTCGCCTGGTGTTCCGTTGTCAATTCGGGACCATGTCGTTTGCCCCAATTCGAGCGTGCCGTTTTTTACGGTATAGGACTTGGATTGGGTTTCCCCAACGATTTCAGGGTTTTTTGTTGAAAATTCGTAAGAGAATTCGATAGCCCCTCCGTTTAGTATGTAGTTGCCCCCATTGGTTGCCACAAATTTTCCATTGGCTTTTTGAAAAATAGCTTCGGAAAAAAAGCCACCGGTAAAAGTAAGGGTATGTTTCAGTTGGACTCCTTCCTCGTTGGACGCCAAGGTGGTCCAAGCGCCTTGAAGATCTTGACCGTGCAAAAATGGAGTTAATAGCAAACAAAAGGTAATCAGTACATTTTTCATGTGCTAAAGTTTGCTATTAAGATAAAAAAAAGCTGCTGTTTTGTTGCAAAACAGCAGCCCTTACATATAATAGAGTTGGTTCGTTAGAGTGTCCTCAAGTACTCAGCTACATCTCTGGCTTCATCCTCGCTCAAATTTTGGTTGAGCATAATGGCGTTGTTGTACTCTTTCAACAAAGCTTTGGCAATGGGGTCTTCTTTCAACATGCCGTCAGGGTTCAAAATCATGTTCATTACCCATTCTGGGCTTCTCCTGTCATAAACTCCTTTTAACGCGGGACCTATCATACGTTGGTCTACCATGTGACAGGCAACACAAATGGATTCAAATTGTGCTTTGCCACGTGCCACCATTTCATCGTTGATTTCTGCTGGGAATTCCAAATCCGATATAGGGCCAACACCTTTGTTGTCCATATCCACGGGAACACCTTCTTTGGCTTCCGTTTTGGTGTCTTCCGTTTTGGTGCGGCTCACTTCAAAACCATCTTTCTTTTCTTCCTTTTTACCGCCGCAACTTGCTATCATGGCACCCAAGGCCAAGACCAAGACCATTACAATTTTTTTCATTCTGATTCTATTGAAGTTTGTTTGTGTAATCCAAGGTACTAAGATAGGTAATTAGGCACTAATAATCCGAGTGTTTTTTGTTTTGTCCATCACATAGGGTCTGCAAAAGGCCAATTTATAAGGAATCGAAAAAGCTCAAAGCTTTTTTTTCGGTGTAGGTGATGTTGTTCTTCCCCCAGAATCCTACATGGCCACCGTGGTTAGGGGTTTCCAAATACAATTGTGGGTTTTCGTCCGTTTCTTTTATGGGATAGCATTCAGAACCCAAAAAGGAATCATCCTTTGCGTTGATAATTAAACTGGGCACTTTAATGTTGGGTAAAAATTGCAGTGAACTGGATTTTTCATAATAGTCCAATGCATCCTTAAAATGGTGTGCCTTACTTGTATAGATATCATCAAAATCCTTGAGCGTTTTGATTTTCTTGATGTTGGCATCGTTGATTTTCTCAGGAAACAATTGTTGTTTTTGTCGGAGTTTACCCAATAGATTTCCTTTGAACCTTATGGCATACAATATGTTTTTTGGACTGAGCAGTTGTTTGCAGGAATCGTGGAGGTTACAGGGTACGGATACCGCAACGGCGCCTTTCAGTTCCTTTGGAACATCGTTGCCTTCGCCCAAATATTTCAGTAGTAGATTGCCTCCCAAACTAAATCCTTTCAAATAAATCTCAGAGTACTTCCTAGTGTTTAAAATATGATCAAGAACTTCAATCAAATCCTCAGTGGCTCCTGAATGATAGGAGCGGTACATGTTGTTGGGTTCTCCACTGCAACCACGGTAGTTCACTGCGCAAGTGTCGTAACCATTTTGATTCAGGATTTTGGCACTTCCCGTAATGTACGGGCGTTGGGCATCTCCTTCAAGTCCGTGGAGCAATACGACCAGTTTCTGGGTCGGAGTGAATGAA
This sequence comes from Flagellimonas yonaguniensis, assembly GCF_029193885.1. Lineage (GTDB taxonomy): Bacteria > Bacteroidota > Bacteroidia > Flavobacteriales > Flavobacteriaceae > Flagellimonas > Flagellimonas yonaguniensis. The sequence continues at coordinate 562,832 of NZ_JARFVB010000001.1, forward strand.
TCGCTCCAGTCCAAATCCAAAAAATCACCATCGGAAAGATGAATGCGCTCCCGCTTCTGAACTACTCCATTGACCGATCGGATAATACCCGAATAAATCGTGGCAAAGTGACCATTTCTGAAAAGAAAAGGAGGAGCATAGTTGGAAACAACTTGGGGCATTTGCTATTCCTTTGGGTAGGTTTTTAAAAGATTTGCCTGTTCTTCTACCGCTGTTTTGAACCCTTCTTTTAAATGGTCAACGAGTTCGGATACGGGCAATACATCATCAATGGTGGTCACACCTTGGCCAGCGGACCAAATGGTTTTCCATGCTTTGGCTTCGGTATCGAGTTCCTTGCCAAAATCTATTTTTGTGTCTTTTTTTAAATCCTCTTCCGTAATGCCCGCTGCTTGCAGACTCGCTGCTAAAAAGTTGGCGTGTACTCCCGAAATGGCTGCAGTATAAACCACATCGCTAGCACCTGCATCAATGATCATTTTACGGTATTCTTCGGTGGCTTTGCTTTCTTCCGTGTTGATGAAACGCGTGCCCATATAGGCTAGGTCAGCTCCCATTTGCATGGCAGAAGCGACATCCCTTCCCGTACTGATGCATCCCGATAAAATAAGGGTCTTGTCAAAGAATTTTTTTACTTCCGCTATCAAGCTCATCGGGTTGATGGTCCCTCCATGTCCGCCTGCTCCAGCCGACACCAGAATAAGTCCATCCACACCGGCTTCAGCTGCTTTTTCGGCATGGCGCTTCTTGATGATGTCATGAAATACCAACCCACCGTAGCTATGAATGGCATCCACAACCTGGCTCACAGCACCAAGTGAAGTGATGACCAAGGGAACTTGATGTTTGATGCACAGTTTTACATCGGCCTCCAACCTTGGATTGGTGGGGTGCACTACCAAATTGACTCCAAATGGTGCCGCTTTTTTACCGGTTTCCTCTTCAAAATCCTGTAATTCCGATTTAATTTGAATGAGCCATTCCTCAAAACCTTCACTGGTACGTTGGTTTAGAGCGGGAAAGGTGCCCACTATTCCGTTTTTGCAACATTCCACCACTAATTTTGGTCCCGAAATCAAGAACATGGGGGCGGTAATTACAGGAAGCGATAGATTTTTGATGAATTCAGCTTTTTGGCTCATGGGTCTCGTGTTAAACTATGCTTAAAAATAGGAACAATTCTTCATCCTTATTGGAATCAGTTTTCAAAACTATGGTATTTTTACAATTATTATGCATGCATAACAAAATAACCCACTATGTTTTTTAAAGAATTTGAGATCAGATGGAGCGATACGGACGCTAATCGGCACTTGGCTAACTCGGCCTATATAAATTTCATGAGCCACACCCGAATGGCGTATTTGGGTTTGATCGGCTTTAACCAGAAGAGCATGTCCAAGCACAATATTGGCCCGGTCGTGTTTTACGAGCACGTATATTATTTCAAAGAAGCTTTCCCGGGCATGCCCGTAAAAGTATCGTTGGAGTTTGTAGGGATGAGCAAGGATGGGATGTTCTTTGAGTTCCGTCACAACTTTTACGACCACAATGGAAAGAACTTTGCCCGTTGCGAGATGATGGGCGCTTGGATCGATTTGAAAAAAAGAAAACTTACAGGTTTGCCCGATGAATTCCTTCAAGTTTTTGAATCCATGGAAAAATCAGAAGACTTCAAGGTATTGACCAAAGAGGACACCCGTAGGTATGTTCAGGTGCCGAAGGATATCGAGATTCCATAAATTCTTCAGCCTCGTGGATAACCGAACCAGCTCGGGGAAATCGTGATCAATTTTCCCGAGATGATTTCATCCAGCCAACGCTCGTACCAATCCAAAAAATCCGTGTCCTCGGAAAACTTTGGTGGTGATAGTTCGCCTCTATCTAAATTAATGATCATGCCTTTATAGGGCCCGTTCAAAACCAAGGCATGGATAAAAGAACACCCTTGCGAACCTATGGGCAATATGCCGCCATAGAGGTTCCCGTTCAATTCCTCATAATCTTCGTCTGGGATGTCGTCCTCATAAAGGGGCTCTAATTTTTTGTCCCATTCTTTTTCGGAGATATTGGGATGTAGTACGCACCTTTTTTTTAAATGATTTTCAACATTGCGATGAATCAAGTCATCCAGATGCTGCCCAAAAGGGTAGATCCCAAAAAAAGGTCCTGCTCCGGAGCATAAATAAGATCTTCCGCCATTGCCTATGTGCAGCAAAAAGGATTTATAGCAATCGGGTAATTGGACTCCATAGTTTTTTTCGAATGCATCAATATCCGAAATGGCCAATGGGGGATTGATCTCATATCGATGGTTACCTGCTCCAAACACTTTATAGAGTTCGTCAAACTCTTTTGCCTGCTGAAGTTTCTTTTTTATGCGGTGGATTTGTGGTATATAATTTGTCATAGTTGTCCTTTTGAAAAGGAAAGCTACACAATCAAACAGTTAAAATTCAGGGTAAATTGATGGATGACCCTTTCCTTTTGACGGAAGCAGGGTTTAAATCAATATTGAGAAATCCGCTTTGGTTTTTTGCTGGCCAAATACACGCCTACCAATACAAATGCCATTGCGGCCATCTTGACCATCGTTAATTCGTCTTTTCCGGCAAACAATGCGAAAAGAATGCCAACCAAAGGTTGCATGTACACAAAAGCTCCCACAGATGAAGCTTTGAGCTGTGTTAGCGCAAAAATATTGAACAAATAGGTCAAAAAAGTGGTCCCTATGACCACAAATGCCACGGAACCATAAGCCCAAAGGGGCATAGTGGACCATTGTATTTCCAATGCTTCGGGAAGTGTCAATGGTAGATTGATGACCACTCCTATGGTAAACAACCATTTCATTAGGGTAAAGGGATGATACTTTTCAATCAGTTTTTTAACAACCACGAGATAAGCACCATAGGAAGAGGCATTTATAATGAACAAAAAATTTCCCAAAGGTATGTTAGGTGCATTTTGACGTGCTTCCGCCCCAAAAAGAATGAGCCCGACCGCACCCACAAATCCTAAAAAAATGCCCAAGCCTTTGTTCAAGGTAATTTTCTCTTTCAAAAAAAGGGCTGAGATGATCACTACGATTATAGGAGTGATCGTTACCAATACAGCGCTATTGATGGGGGTGGAAAGTTGCAGTCCCTTAAAAAACGAAAGCATATTTATGGACATGCCCAATAGGGCACATACCAACATCCGGCCCCAATCTCTTTTCTCAATTTTTTCCTTGGGACCAAAAAGGGAGATGAACCAGAAAAGAAGTGCAGCCCCAACAACCCGAAGAAAAATAAACCCAAAGGGTTTAACATGCGTGGGCATGACCCCTTTGGCCAAGGTATGATTAATACCGTAAATTACGGTGGCGCCAATAGCGGCCAAAATGGCCAGGGTTCTTTTGCTCATCAATGTAGGGCTTCCTTGGCAGCTTCTACCGTTTTTTTGGAGTTTCCGACAAAAATCTCACCATCCACTACAACCACAGGCCTTTTTAAAAAGGTGTAATGTTCCAAAATCAAGTCTTTGTAATCATTTTCGGAGAGGTCTTTTTCGTGAAGCCCTCTTTGACGGAAAAGCATGGCCCTTCTACTGAACAAGGATTCATAGCTTCCGTTGAGTTCCGCCATTTGTTCCAATTGTTCAGGTGTGATGGCTTCGGATTTTATTTCCTGCAATTCCACGCCGTCCAAAGGCTCGAGTTCTTTTAGGATACGTTTACAAGTGGAGCAACTGCCCAAATGGTATATTTTTTTCATAGGTATAATGTTGGTTAGGCAAAGGAAACCAAAATTCCATCAAAACACATTACGAACATGTAAATTCAACAGCATTTAAGGGAGGTGTTTGTTTTTGTGGTTTGATATAATCCGATTAAAGGAAAGTTGTTTCAGTTTTTAGGGCTAGTTTTATAAAGAGAACTAAGGGTAACATTTTTAAGCTTATGGATAAGACATTCGACATTCTTCTTAAAAACAGAAAGATACTTCACGATTTTTTGCAGAATACGCCCAAAGAGGATTTGTTCAGAATCCCAGATGGTTTCAATAACAATATATGGTGGAACATTGCCCATGTGGTGGTAACCCCCCAGTTGTTGATGTACAAATTAAGCGGTCTGGATTTTACCATTGAGGAGGAATTGATCAATAAGTACAAAAAAGGGACTTTTCCCGAAGGGGAACCTTCAAATCAGGAGATGGAAAAAATATTGGCCTACCTTTTTAGTACCGTGAAGCACATTCAGCTCGATTATGGGCATGGAAAATTCAAGAACTTTCAGGAATATATGACCACTCCTAAAATCGGATTGAGCAGTCCGGAAGATGCTTTGTCCTTCAATGTTTTTCATGAAGGGCTACATCTAGGGGCCATCCTGGCATTGAAAAAGGCCCTGGCACAAGCATAGCTTTTTTGGGCGAGGGATAACTTTCTTCTGCTTCTGTCAAAATATTCATGGGAAAATCTAACCCAGTGAAAATCAATTATATTTGTCGGTAAATTATATTAAGAACCCAAATCTTAATCAAAATGAAACACTACCATTTATGCTGTGGGGTACTGCTGCTACTCCTTATTTTCTCTTTTCAAAAAGGATTTTCACAAAGAGGGAACTTGTCCTTGGGCATGGTACCCACATACAAAGCCGACGGTTACGGTCTACAGTTCAATGCAAACCATTACCATAGTACCACGGATTATGTTCAAGTATCCTTGGCAGCCACTTTTTCCAAGGAAAACCCTGATTCTGGAGTGGAATTCCCGTATGATGATTACTTGTTGGGAATAGGATATTTTACCACTATTTTGACTTCTCCCAAGCGGGGCATCTTCTTTTATTTTGGTGGAGGGCCATCCGTAGGGTACAAATACATTAACGATGGCGAGACCGATTTTCCTTTTGATGCACCTGAGGAAGCGGAAAGTAGTTTTATTTATGGAGGATATGCCTCTTTTGAGATGGACTTTTTTATTTCCGATCGGTTTTCCCTGATAGTGCCCATTAACGGTCACTACCATTTTAATAGCGACCTTAATGATTCCACATTGTTATTGGGCGCAGGGCTTCGGTATTACTTCAGATAGTGTCGAGCTTAAATTTTGACCTTTCGTTTGAGGTATGGGTTGATTTCTTGATATGGCAAGATCAACTCAATGGGTCCATCAGCATAGGAAGCCACTTCGTATTGGTTGTAGACCAACTTTAAACCCTCGGTGGTATACCCAATATTGTTGGGTAGGTGAAAGGAATCACTCTCGAACATAAAACCCGTATCGTTGATGTTGGCATCCTGCGGGATTTTCTCCTGTTCGCGAAACTTGGCCTCGGCGTATTCCTCAAATCCTTCCAAATCATCAAAAAGGTCCCAGTTGTCCAATTCCGTCCCCTGTTTTTTATCAAAATTGAGATAGGAAGTGGAAGCATAGCCATGAGCACCACCTGTAAAAGAATAGGAATTCATCAATATGGTAATGATGTTCCCATCTTCATAAATTACCTTGCCGTCTATTTCGGCTTCCCATTTTACTTCGTCGGGGAATTTTGCGATTACCTCTTTATAACTTTCGGTAAAGGATTGTAATGCCTTCTCCGCGCTATCAATGTTCTCATCTTCGGTAAATGATAAAATACTGATGATTTCTTCCCGCAATGAGCGATTAATGGCTTCGGAAATGGGGGAGCTGTCCAATGCATTGGGGATGTTGATGTCGATTCTGGGACAATCTTCACAAATTTCCCCCTGTAATTGAACGGGTTCAAAAGTAAGTTTGTTCTCAGTTTCGCAACCTAGCAAGAAGACTGAAAACAAAATGGAGGCAAGGTATCTTTTCATGGATCGAGGTTTTGGGTCATCAAAAATAATACTTCGGAAAGATAACGATACATTTGTATGAAGATAGTTTCAGTATGGGCAAAAAAGAGTTAAAATTCAATAGTAAAGCAATTCACGGAGGTCAGCAACCTGATGTGGCTTATGGAGCTGTAATGCCACCCATATATCAGACCTCCACATACGCACAGCCTACTCCAGGTGGGCATAAAGGTTATGAATATTCCAGGGGAGCAAACCCAACCAGAACGGCCTTGGAAAATGCAGTGGCCAGTTTGGAAAATGGGAAATTCGGGATGGCTTTTGGGAGTGGAATGGCCGCGATAGATGCTGTGATGAAATTGTTGGTTCTAGGGGATGAGGTCATCTGTACCCGCGACCTTTATGGGGGCAGCTACCGACTTTTTAAGGGCGTGTATGAAAAATATGGAATCAAGTTTCGGTTTTCGGAGATGGTGGATATGCAGGAACTGACTTCGCAAATCAACGAAAACACCAAGTTGGTCTGGGTGGAAACACCGACCAACCCCATGATGAATATTATAGATATAGAAGTGGTATCCAAAATCACAAAGGCCCATAATGTATTGTTGGCAGTGGACAATACGTTTGCCACGCCATATTTGCAGAGACCATTGGATTTGGGGGCGGATATCATCATGCATTCCGCTACCAAATATTTGGCAGGCCATAGCGATGTGGTGGTAGGTGCCTTGGTGGTAAAGGACCAAGAATTGGCCGATCAATTGTATTTTATCCAGAAGTCCAGCGGCGGTATTTGTGGACCCATGGACAGTTTTTTGACCCTTCGAGGAATAAAAACGCTTCATGTTCGTATGCAACGACACTGCGAAAATGGGGGATCCATCGCCAAATATTTGGAGAATCATGCTAAAATCGATAAAGTATATTGGCCCGGCTTTGCCCACCATCCGAACCATGAAGTAGCCAAAAAACAGATGAGCGGTTTTGGCGGTATGATTTCTTTTGTGCCCAAGGGAGGAAGCTATGAGGATGCCATAAAAATTGTGGAGAACCTTCAAATATTTACCCTAGCTGAATCGTTAGGAGGTGTCGAAAGTTTGGTGGGGCACCCAGCGAGTATGTCGCACGGCAGTATTCCAAAAGAAGAACGTGAGAAAAATGGCGTAGTTGATGCGCTCATCAGGCTAAGTGTGGGCATTGAGGACGTGGAAGATTTGATTGCCGACCTCGAACAGGCACTTAATTAATTTTTTTGAAAAATTTATAAAAAATAAATATTCAAATTATTGAAATAATATAATTTTGCCCCCAAATTCATAATTCAATAAAATATTACTTTTCACTAGCGGAAAGACAATTAATTTTTAACCCAGATATGGAAGAAAGAATAGAAGATAAAATAAAAGTGTTCATGGATGAGGTGATCTCCAGGAATGGTCATGAGCCCGAATTCATCCAAGCTGTACAAGAAGTCGCGGAAACCGTGATTCCTTATATTGTTCAGCACGATATCTATCACGGAAAGAACATTCTTTTAAGAATGGTGGAGCCAGAACGATTGATTTCGTTCCGTGTGGCTTGGATAGATGACGATGGAGAAATCCATGTGAACCGTGGTTACCGCGTGCAAATGAACTCTGCCATTGGGCCCTACAAAGGTGGACTTCGTTTTCACCCAACGGTTAATGCCAGTGTACTTAAATTCTTGGCATTTGAGCAAGTATTCAAAAATAGTTTGACCACGCTGCCCATGGGGGGCGGTAAAGGGGGTTCCGATTTTGATCCTAAAGGAAAATCGGACGATGAGATCATGCGTTTTTGCCACGCCTTTATGACGGAACTTTGTAGACACATTGGTCCAAACACGGATATTCCAGCTGGGGATATCGGAGTAGGTGCCCGTGAAATTGGCTTCCTGTTTGGTATGTACAAAAAGATACGTAACGAATTTACCGGAGTGTTAACTGGTAAAGGACGTTCCTGGGGCGGTTCTTTGATTCGCCCTGAAGCTACTGGATACGGTGCGGTTTACTTCGCAGATAGCATGTTAAAGACCCAAAACGAGACATTTGAAGGGAAGAATGTTGTAATTTCAGGTTCTGGAAACGTGGCCCAATACGCAGCAGAGAAAGTATTGCAACTTGGAGGCAAGGTGTTGACGCTTTCTGATTCTGGGGGATATATCCACGACAAAGATGGAATCGATACCGAGAAGTTGGCCTATGTGATGGATTTGAAAAATAACAAGCGCGGAAGAATTTCAGAATACGCAGATAAATACCCATCAGCAGAATACCATAAAGGGGAGACTCCTTGGAAGGTTGCTTGTGATATCGCATTGCCATGTGCCACTCAAAACGAATTGGACGGAGACGACGCTGCAGCATTGATAAAGAATGGATGTATTGCGGTGGCAGAGGGAGCTAACATGCCTTCTACGCCAGAAGCAATCCATGCGTTCCACGATGCCAAGATATTGTTTGCACCAGGTAAAGCTTCAAACGCAGGTGGTGTGGCCACTTCTGGATTGGAGATGTCCCAAAACTCACTTCGAATCAGTTGGACTAGGGAGGAAGTGGACAATAGATTAAAAGGCATTATGTCCGATATCCATGATTCCTGTCTTGAATATGGCGATGAAGACGGATATTGCAACTACGTGAAAGGAGCCAATATTGCTGGCTTTGTAAAGGTTGCAGACGCTATGTTGGCCCAAGGAGTTATATAACATAAACCATCGAGAATGGTTTTTGGTTGGCAGTTACCGGAAGGAGTGATTACATTTACACTTCTGGTAACTGCTTTTTTATTAGCCCATGCAAATCACTACAAAGGCCATAGTACTCTCTTCCATAAAATATGGGGACACCAGCCTTATTGTTAGGGCTTTTACCCAATCCGATGGGGTAAAGTCGTATTTGCTGAAAGGAGTGCTTGCCTCTAAAAAAGCCAAGATTAGGCCTGCGTATTTTCTTCCGTTGATGCAATTGGAAATTGTGGCCAACCATAAGAACAAAGGAACTTTGGAAAGCATCAGGGATGTTAAGGTGGCCATGCCCTACCAAACCCTGCACACTGATGTGATAAAGAACAGTGTGGTTCTTTTTTTGGCGGAGATGTTGGGCAATGGCATTCAGGAGCAAGAACAGGACGAAAGCTTGTTCAATTACTTGAAATATGCGCTCCATTGGATGGATATTCATCCATTATCCCCAAATTTTCACATCTTATTTTTACTGAATTTGACCAAGTATCTGGGCTTTTATCCCGATACATCATACCAAAATTCGCCATTTTTTGATTTGTTGGAGGGTGGCTTTTGTAAAACGCCTTCACTTAATCCATTGATTCAGAGTGAAAACCTGGAAAGTTTTAAGAAATTTTTGGGCATGGATTTTGAGGCATTACAGACGATACAACTAACTAAGTCGAACAGGCGGGAACTCTTAAAAACGGTAATCCAATATTTTAGTTTGCATGTGCATGGATTTCGGGAGCCAAAGTCTCTCGCCGTATTAAATGCGGTATTTACTTAAAAATGCAAAACCTAAAACCAACCTTAATCCTAATCTCCTTTTTATTTACCCTGACATTTTATGCCCAAGAAATAACCGTGTTGGATGCTGATACTGGAATTCCTGTGGACAATATCGCCATATACAATAAAGACCAGTCCAAGACCACTATCACAGATGCCAATGGTAAAAGTGAGCTTGATATTTTCTTGCCCAAAGAGAAAATTACCTTTAAGCATATCAGTTATGAACCATTTATATCGACAAAATCCCAAATTGAGAAACGTGGAAATCGAGTATACCTGCATTTAAAAACCGAAGAGCTTCAAGAAGTGGTCATGTCCGTTTCCAAATGGGAGCAACAAAAAAAGCACATCCCCCAAAAAATTGAAACTTTTGATGCCCGAAGCATAGCTTTTGCAAATCCACAGACCTCGGCAGACCTTTTACAGAATAGTGGAAAAGTGTTTGTGCAAAAAAGTCAATTGGGAGGGGGTAGTCCCATGATCAGGGGGTTTGCGACCAATCGAATTTTGTTGTCCGTGGACGGGGTTCGAATGAACAATGCGATCTTCCGGGGAGGGAACCTTCAGAATGTGATATCCATAGATCCGTTTACCATCAAAAAAACAGAAGTAACCTTTGGCCCGGGTTCTGTTATTTATGGCAGTGATGCCATAGGTGGCGTGATGAACTTCTACACTCAAACCCCCCACTTCTCCTATGCGGACAGTTTGGCTTTTTCTGGAAATGTGAATTATAGATTTGCATCGGCCAACAATGAGAGTACTGCGCATTTGGATTTTAATTTTGGAAAACAGAAATGGGCTTCGTACACCAGTTTTACCTATAACAATTTTGATGACCTGAAGATGGGCGAGCATGGGCCCGAATCGTATTTACGGCCCAATCATGTGATTCGAGAGAACGGCACCGATGTTTTGGTATCGAACGATGACCCCAAAAAACAGGTAAGTTCCGGCTATGACCAAATCAATTTCCTTCAAAAGTTTACCTACAAGCCCAATAGTATGTGGAACTACGATTTGGGGTTGTATTATTCCGAAACTTCTAATTATCCAAGGTATGACAGATTGATCAGGCCTAGCAGGGATGGGGATGGACTCCGTTCTGCTGAATGGTACTACGGTCCCCAAAAATGGTTCATGGGTAACGTTCAAATCACTCAAAAAGGAAAAAACAAGTTCTACGATGGGGTAAAATTGACCACGGCCTATCAGTTTTTTGAAGAAAGTCGACACGATCGGGGATTTCAGGATGTGGAGTTGTATTCAACTCGTGAAAAAGTGGATGCATTATCGGTAAACTTGGATTTTGAGAACAAAAAAATAGGAGATCTTAATTTGTACTACGGCGCCGAATATATTTTCAACAAGGTCAATTCCAAAGGAAGCATGCAAAACATTGAAACCGATGAGGTGGTGGAAACAGCTTCCAGATATCCTGATGGGGCCACTTGGCAAACCTTTGCGGGCTACATCAATGGAGAGTATCAATTGAAACCGAATCTTTCCTTGTTGTCAGGAATTCGTTATAGTCAAGTATGGGTGGATGCCACATTCGACACTACCTTTTATCCCTTTCCTTTTGATGAAGCTGACATAATTACTGGAGCACTTACAGGAAGTTTGGGGATAAGCTGGTTCCCAAGGTCCGATTTGCAGGTCACTTTGAATGGTTCCACAGGCTTTAGGGCACCGAATATTGATGATATCGGGAAGATATTTGATTCCGAACCAGGCTCCGTTGTAGTGCCCAATCCCGATTTAGAACCTGAGTATGCATACAATGGGGAGTTGGGCATCAGGAAAAACTTCAACGATGTTGTGGTTCTAAAAGGTGCTGCTTACTACACTTATCTGGTTGATGCCTTGGTAAGAAGGGATTTTGCCTTCGGAGGTCAAACAGAAATTGACTACAATGGCGAGCCCAGTAATGTACAGGCCATTCAGAATGCGGCCAAGGCCTATGTGTATGGATTTGAGTTTGGGTTGGAGACCTATTTTACCGAGAACCTGTCACTGAATACCAATCTAACATTAACTGAAGGTGTCGAGGAGGATGACGATGGTACAGATAGTCCATCACGCCATGCCGCACCAACCTTTGGTGATTTACATTTGATTTGGGAAGACCAAAAACTAAAAGCGGATCTGTTCATCAATTACAACGGAGAAGTCAGTAATGATGATTTGGCACTTTCCGAGCAGGGGAAAACGTATATGTATGCCAGCGATGTCAACGGAAATCCGTATTCGCCATCGTGGTACACTCTGAATTTTAGGTCGCAGTACCAGATTACCAATGCGATAAAAGCATCTGTGAGTCTGGAAAATATGACCAACCAGCGTTACCGAATGTACTCTTCTGGTATTGTAGCCCCGGGAACCAATCTGGTTTTGGGATTGGGATACGCATTTTAAAGATAAAGGCTCGGAAATTTCCGAGCCTCCTTTTTTATTGGGATTTTGTCCTGAGTTCGGGTAGGGCTACATGCTATCAATAGCTTTTTTTGCAGCTTCCTTTATATCCTCACCAGTCTTTTTTGCAGCATCCATGGTTTCTTCGCCGGCTTTTTTAATGCTGTCCAGCGCCTTTTCGCCTATTTCTTTGGCTTCTTCACCAGCTTTTTCCATGGCGTCAGCGGCGTCTTTAGCGGCGTTTTCCAGATCATCGCCAACCTCTTCCATGGTCTTGGCAGCTTCTTCAGTAGCCTCCTCTGTTTTGTCTTTTGCATCCCTGCAAGAAGTCATCACAGACATCGATAAGGTCAGTGCAATGGCAGTAAACAATACTTTTTTCATAATACAAATGGTTAAGTGTTAATGATTTTGAAGATAATGAAAATAATGTAAACTGGATATTGTCTGCTTATCATATTTAGGTTAAGGGAATTATGCAAATTCTAATGCTGAAAGGAAGGGTATAATTCCATCTAAATTTATAATTTTGCAAACTTGAATTCTACTAGAAGAAGCAGTATATGAAGTTTGCGGAGTATAAGGGATTGGATTTGCCAAAAGTATCTGAGAACATTCTTGACTTTTGGAAGGACAAAAAGATTTTTGAAAAAAGCGTTTCCACACGGGAAGGCAAGGAGAGCTATGTGTTTTACGAAGGCCCCCCATCCGCAAACGGAATGCCCGGAATTCATCATGTGATGGCGCGTACCATCAAAGATATCTTCCCAAGGTATAAAACCATGAAGGGGTTTCAGGTAAAAAGAAAAGCTGGTTGGGATACCCACGGTTTGCCTGTGGAAATCGGTGTGGAGAAGGAACTCGGTATTACCAAAGAGGATATTGGAAAGAAAATATCGGTTGAGGATTACAACGCAGCCTGTAAAAAAGCGGTAATGCGCTACACGGATGTTTGGAATGAAATGACCGAGAAAGTTGGGTACTGGGTGGATATGGACGATCCGTACATTACCTACAAACCAAAGTACATGGAATCCGTTTGGTGGTTGCTCAAGCAGATTTACGATAAAGGACTTATATATAAAGGCTATACCATACAGCCCTATTCGCCAAAGGCGGGCACGGGGTTGAGTTCTCATGAGCTGAATCAACCAGGGACTTACCAAGATGTGACAGACACTACGGTTACCGCACAGTTTAAAGCCAAAACCGAATCACTTCCGAATTTCTTGAAAAACGTGGAAGGTGATGTCCACTTTTTGGCATGGACGACCACGCCTTGGACGCTTCCATCGAACACGGCTTTGACCGTTGGTCCAAAGATTGAGTATGTATTGGTAAGATCATACAACCAATATACGTTTGAGCCAATCAACGTAATTGTGGCGAAAAACTTGGTCAACTACAATTTTTCTGGAAAATTTTCCAAAGTTGAAACTGAGGAAGAATTGAAGTCATTCCAAGAAGGAGATAAAAAGATTCCGTATTTGGTTGGAGAATCTTTCATGGGAAAAGACTTGGTCGGCATCCAGTACGAACAATTGATCGACTACGTACAGCCTTACCAAAATCCCGAAAATGCCTTCAGGGTAATTGGCGGTGATTTTGTAACTACCGAAGATGGTACCGGCATTGTACATACAGCGCCCACCTTTGGTGCGGATGATGCCTTGGTGGCAAAGCAAGCTACACCCGAGGTTCCGCCTATGTTGGTTTTGGACGAAAATGACAACCCGGTTCCATTGGTGGATCTTCAAGGGAAGTTCAGACCTGAAATGAAAGAGTTTGGCGGTAAGTACGTAAAGAACGAATATTACGATGAGGGTGGGGCTCCCGAAAAGTCGATTGATGTAGAGATTGCCATCAAACTAAAAATTGAGAACAAGGCCTTTAAGGTCGAAAAGTACGTCCACAGCTATCCAAATTGCTGGCGTACGGATAAACCTATCCTATATTACCCATTGAACTCCTGGTTCATCAAGGTGACCGATGTCAAAGACCGTATGTTCGAGTTGAACCAGACCATCAACTGGAAACCAAAATCCACTGGAGAAGGTCGTTTTGGCAATTGGTTGGCCAATGCTAATGATTGGAACCTTTCCCGATCTAGATACTGGGGGATTCCATTGCCTATTTGGCGTACCGAAGATGGAAAAGAGGAATTGATGATAGGTTCCGTGGAAGAGCTGACGTCAGAAATGTCCAAAGCTGTTGAAGCCGGAATGATGGAGAAGGGTGTATTCGAGGATTTTGTGGTTGGCGATATGAGTGAGGAGAACTACGATAAGATCGACCTGCACAAAAATATTGTGGATGGTATTACCTTGGTTTCCCCATCGGGACAACCCATGAAGCGTGAGGCCGACCTGATCGATGTTTGGTTCGATAGTGGTTCCATGCCCTACGCGCAATGGCACTATCCGTTCGAAAACAAGGAATTGATAGATGATGGAGTGGCGTTTCCTGCCAATTTTATTGCCGAAGGTGTGGATCAGACCCGTGGGTGGTTCTATACCCTCCATGCCATCGCCACTATGGTTTTTGATAGCATTGCCTATAAAAATGTGGTTTCCAACGGGCTTGTTTTGGACAAGGAAGGTAAAAAAATGTCCAAACGATTGGGCAATGCGGTAGACCCTTTTGAAGTGTTGCCGGAGCACGGTCCCGATGCCACACGTTGGTACATGATTTCCAATGCCAATCCTTGGGACAATCTTAAGTTTGATATAGAAGGAGTGGTTGAAGTAAAACGAAAGTTCTTCGGAACGCTCTACAATACGTACTCCTTCATGGCGCTTTATGCCAATATTGATGAGTTTGATTACTCTGAAGCCGATATTCCTTTGAAAGAAAGGCCAGAGATCGACCAGTGGATATTGTCCGAACTCCATACATTGATCAAAAATGTGGACGAAGCGTATGGCGATTACGAAGCTACCCGTGCTGCGCGTATGATTTCCGATTACGTTCAGGAAAACCTGAGTAACTGGTACGTTCGTTTGTGTAGAAGACGTTTCTGGAAGGGGGATTATGGAACGGATAAGATTTCAGCATACCAAACCCTATACACCTGCTTGTCCACGGTGGCCAAATTATCCGCGCCGATTGCTCCTTTCTTTATGGATCAATTGTACAGGGACTTGGACGCTACCACAAAAAAAGAAGGTTTTGAAAGTGTGCACTTGTCCGAGTTCCCGGTTTTTGACGCCAATATGGTAAACAAGGATTTGGAGCGCAAGATGCAATTGGCACAGAAAATTTCTTCTTTAGTGCTTTCCATCCGTCAAAAGGAGAAAATAAAGGTGCGTCAACCGCTTCAAAAAATCATGATTCCAGTTTTGGACGATCAACAAAAAAACGACATCGATGCCGTTTCCGATTTGGTCAAATCCGAAGTGAACGTGAAGGAGATAGAAATGTTGGATGATGCTTCGGGAGTATTGGTAAAACAAATAAAACCCAACTTTAAGGTGTTGGGCCCGAAATTTGGTAAGGATATGAAAACGATTGCCGCCGAGGTATCAAAATTGGGCCAAGAAGACATACAAAAAATTGAAAGAGAGGGAGAATTATTGCTGCAGTTGGAAAATAAAACCGTTAATTTACAGTTAACCGATGTAGACATCAGCTCCCAAGATATCGAGGGCTGGTTGGTGGCAAGCTCAGGCCCATTGACGGTAGCTCTTGACGTAACCATAGATGAAACCCTACGAAAAGAGGGGATTGCGAGAGAGCTTGTGAACCGAATCCAAAATTTGAGAAAGGAATCAGGATTTGAAGTAACAGATAAGATTGACATTAAAATATTGAAAGATGGGCTAGTGGAGAATGCAGTTTCCAGTAACGAGGATTATATCAAAACGGAAACCTTGACCGCTGAGCTCAACTTTGAAGAGAAACTTGAAGATGGTGTTGCAATAGCCTTTGATGAGGTGAACACAAAATTGTTTATTCAAAAACATTAAGAAAATGGCAGAAGATTCAAAAGTAAGATATTCCGATGCGGACCTTGCTGAATTCAGAACCTTGATTGAGGAAAAAATAGATAAGGCCAAGAAACATTTGGACCTTTTAAAGAGTTCTTACATGAACGATGGTAACAATGGTACGGATGATACCTCACCAACGTTCAAGGCTTTCGAGGAAGGTTCGGAGACTATGAGCAAGGAGGCGAACACGCAGTTGGCCATCCGTCAGGAGAAGTTTATCCGTGACCTTAAAAATGCTTTGTTGCGTATAGAGAACAAAACGTACGGTATCTGCAGAGTAACCGGAAAGCTTATCAACAAGGAGCGTTTAAAGCTTGTGCCCCATGCTACTTTGAGCATCGAGGCGAAGAACATGCAGAAATAATTGAAACGCCTTTGGGCGTTTTTTCTTTATGAGGGTGTTGTTGTTTTTGTTCGTTTTTTTTGCGCTTGTGCATGTTCACGCGCAAAAATTGGTTAAGAAGGCCTTTATTGGCCCCCGAACGGAAACGATTCAGATTGATGCCCAATATTGCTACCGAATTGATTTAAAGACGGCTCCGACCGATGAGGTCCATGTCTCCGCAAGTATGGAAGGGGAATATGCCAAGGATTTATTGATTTCCATAGAGCAAAACGGAACCACCGCATTGATAAGTGCGGACTTCCAACCTCTTTTTGTAAACCCAAACGATAAACTCAGTGCGCACAAAGTGGTTTCCATAGCCTTGGAAATCACTGTGCCTGAATATAAAAATGTTGATGTTTTTGGAACCAATACCAATCTGTACGCCACAGGAATATACGAGGATTTGAATGTGACTTTGTCGGACGGGCGCTGTACTTTGGAAAATGTTGCGGAATCCGTGCAGGTAACCACTCAAAAAGGGGATATTTTACTGACCGTCCCCAGTGGTGCCATCGATGCAGAGAGTGCCTATGGAAATGTGAAAAAGGAAGCCATACCTTTTGGGTACAATCAATTTGTTCTGAAGACGATAGAAGGTGATATCTTCCTGACCAAAACAAAATAATATCCATATTTTTGCAATCCTTTTAGTAAAAGCATGAATTTAAAAAAGTCCCTTATTGTCATCATACTGATCCTACTGGTGGACCAGATAAGTAAAATCTATATCAAAACCAGTTTTATCTTGGGCGAGTCCCATGATGTGTTCGGTTGGTTCAAAATTCTTTTTATTGAGAACGAGGGTGCTGCTTGGGGCACGAAATTGAGTGACTTGTTGCCCATTTCCGAGCCCGTAGGAAAATTGATTTTGACCATTTTCCGAATTTTCGCTGTTTTCGGTATTGGATATTGGTTGTGGGACATTATTAGAAAACAATCTTCCCGAACATTGATTTTGGCCGTTTCGCTGATTTTTGCTGGAGCCGTTGGGAACATTATCGATTCTGTTTTCTATGGGATTATTTTTGATCACAGCAACGGGCAAGTTGCCACACTGTTCGCAGATGAAGCTTATGGCAGCTTATTTCATGGCAAGGTAGTGGATATGTTATACTTTCCTTTAGTGGATACCACTTGGCCCGATTGGGTTCCTTCTGTTGGAGGTCAACGTTTTCGTTTTTTTGAACCGGTGTTCAATATTGCCGATACTGCAATAAGCACGGGAGTTGGTATTTTGATTGTATTCAACAAAAAGGCATTTCCAAAACAAGAGGAAAAGAAAGAGGAAGTTGCCGATCAGAATGCATAAACCTTTTCCGGGGTTACGCAATAATCCAATCTTACATCATTCTCATTTACATCGGAAATGGGTTCGTCTTCGACAGTAAAGAAAGACAGTCCAATTTTAACGATTTCTTTTTTGCATTTGTTTAGAAGGGTGTCATAAAACCCTTTACCGTAACCCACACGATTGCCTAAACTATCAAAAGCTAGAAGGGGTACAAAAACCACATCGATTTTGTTTTCAGGGATTTCTATGCCGTCCATAGGTTCGGGAACGCCCCAGGCACTTTTCTTTAAAGAGGTATTATCGGTAAGCAAATAATTTTCCATGGAGATGTTACCGGCAACTTTGGGAACCACCACATTTTTGTCCTTGCCCTGTAACAAGGTAATAATGGGCAAGGTATCGACTTCACTTTTTTCTTCTATGCTCAGAAAAATATGGTAATAAAAAAAATCCCAGATTGGGATTTGGAGTAAACTGTTGGCTAAGACCAAACTTAAATCCAAGACTTGTTCAGGAGAAACTTCAGTTCTCAGATTCTTATACTTTTTTCTTAATTCATGTTTCAACATTAAACTGTTGAAGATTTTGGGGTTGTTTTGGGGCGATTGACTATTATTCTCCTTTGTTGGTTGCAACAGAGAAAAAGATTTTGAAGAAAAGCATCAAAATCAAGTACATTCCCAAAACGATGATGTAGTTTTCCATAGGATTGTAATTATATGGTTAAATGTAAGTAAAACATTTGAAAAATTAACCATGAAATGCACTTTTTATCGATGAAATGCACGTTTTTTAGCAACAGTTTAACAATTTGGACTGATTCCCAATAGGTTGACTATGGGTTTTCCATATTTTTTTTGTGGAAAAACCCCAGTTTGAAAAAAAGTTAAAATTTTAAATGTAAAATTCTGATTTTGTGGTCTCTTGAGCAATCTGTCATCTGAAACCGATAACACGTCAAGGCAAACCAGTAATTGATCAAGTTTAACAACAATCACGACAATTAAAGTATAAATTTGTTATAAAGTCAAAACCAGTTCATTTTTCGGAGCTACCTATGTCCAAATCATCTTCATTAAAAGTACAATTAAGTGCACTTCCCAATAACCCGGGTGTGTATCAGTTCTATGATGCGGATGGAAAGATTCTGTATGTGGGCAAGGCCAAAAACTTGAAGAAACGGGTTTCATCCTATTTCAATAAAAAACAGGAATATGGAAAAACGCGGGTGCTGGTCAAAAAAATTGACTCCATAAAGCATATTGTGGTGCCCACAGAGTCGGATGCCCTTTTGCTGGAAAACAATCTCATCAAAAAACTGTTGCCCCGATACAACGTTTTGCTCAAAGACGATAAATCCTATCCATGGATCTGTATCAAAAACGAAAGGTTCCCTAGAGTGTTTTCCACCCGAAAGTTGATCAAGGACGGCTCTGAATATTTTGGCCCCTATACCAGTATGAAAACGGTACGGACACTCTTGGATTTGATCAAAAGCTTGTACCCGCTACGTACCTGTAACTACGATCTGTCCGAAGAAAAAATCGAGGCTGGAAAGTACAAAGTATGTCTTGACTATCATTTGGGCAATTGTTTGGGGCCTTGCGAAGGGTTTCAAACAGAGAAAGAGTACCATGACCAGATAGAGGATATCAGGCAGATCGTCAAAGGAAATTTGAAAAACTCCATACAGACCTTTAAGCAACAAATGAAGGATTATGCTGATGAGATGGCGTTTGAAAAAGCACAACGGGTAAAGGATAAGATCGAAGTCCTTGAGAATTATCAGGCAAAATCCACAGTGGTAAATCCAAAAATCAACAATGTGGATGTCTTCACGATCATTTCCGATGAGACATACGGCTATGTCAATTTTTTACAGATCTCCCATGGGGCCATAATCAGGTCGCACACTTTGGAAATCAAGAAAAAGCTGGATGAAACGGATGAGGAATTGCTGCAATTGGGTATCACTGAGATTCGGCAACGGTTCAACTCAAAATCAAAAGAAGTCTATTTGCCATTCCCAGTCACTGTTGATGGGGACTTAAAGGTCACCTTGCCCAAACTGGGCGACAAACGTAGGATTTTGGATCTATCGGAACGTAACGCCAGATTTTATAGGCAAGACAGATTGAAGCAAATCAAAATAACTGACCCAGACCGCCATACCAAACGGATCATGGGCCAAATGAAATCCGACCTGCGCCTGTCCGTGGAACCACGGCATATAGAATGTTTTGACAACTCCAACATACAGGGGAGCAATCCGGTTGCCGCCTGCGTTGTTTTTAAGGATGGAAAACCATCCAAAAAGGATTATCGCCATTTCAACATAAAAACCGTGGAGGGGCCAGATGATTTTGCCAGCATGGAGGAAGTGGTATTCAGAAGGTATAAAAGATTGCTCAACGAAGAGGAGCCCTTGCCCCAACTTATTGTAATCGATGGGGGGAAGGGCCAATTATCATCGGCCTTGAAAAGTTTGGAGGTTTTGGGATTGCGTGGAAAAATCGCCATTATTGGCATAGCCAAACGTTTGGAGGAGATTTATTTTCCAGATGACCCAGTGCCATTGTATTTGGACAAAAGGTCGGAAACCTTGAAAATAATACAACAACTCCGGAATGAAGCACACCGTTTTGGAATTACCCACCACAGGAACAAGAGGAGTAAAGGAGCCATTGGTTCGGAATTGGTGGATATTGATGGGATTGGGGAGAAAACCGCTCAACAATTGTTGAAAAGCTTTAAATCGGTAAAGCGAATCAAAGAAGCATCATTGGAAACTTTGACGGCATCCGTAGGGGAGTCCAAAGCAAAGAAAATTTATAAAACCTTTCACAAGTAAACCATGCGAAACAAGGCGGCCATTCTAACACTTCTATTTGCCTTTCTGGGCATGACGTTATTTGCCCAAAACACTTCAGAGGGCAAACCACCAAAGGTGGGGTTGGTTCTGAGTGGTGGGGGTGCGAAGGGTTTGGCCCATATTGGAGCGTTGAAGATAATCGAGGAAGCCGGGATAAAAGTGGACTACATAGGAGGGACAAGTATGGGTGCCATTGTCGGGGCCTTGTATGCGTCTGGCTATTCCTCGCAGCAATTGGACTCCATTTTCAGGAGCACCGATTTTACCAACTTGATTCAGGATAATGTGCCCCGAAGTGCCAAAACCTTTTATGAAAAAGAGGATTCGGAGCGTTATGCACTATCCCTGCCGTTCGAAAACTTTAAAGTATCCTTCCCACAGGCGATTTCTGGTGGACAAAACATTTACAATTTATTGGTGCAATTGCTTTTCCATGTAAAAGATGTAGAGGATTTCAGAAAATTGCCCACACCTTTTCTATGTGTGGCCACCAATGTGGAAACAGGGGAGGAAGTTTTGTTGGACAAAGGATATTTGCCTGAAGCCATTGTGGCAAGTGGGACATTTCCTTCGCTTTTTGAGCCTGCGGAAATAGATGGGCAAATTTTGATAGATGGGGGCGTGGTCAACAATTATCCCATAAATCAAGTAAAGGCCATGGGCGCCGATATTATTATCGGGGTGGATGTGCAACATGATCTGGCCACAAGGGAATCCCTTTCTTCGGCCACGGAAATATTGCTGCAGATCAACAACTATCGTACGGTAAACGATATGAAGAAAAAGTCCAAAGAAACGGATATCTATATCAGACCGGATATTGATGAGTTCTCTGTCATTGCTTTTGATAAAGGAAAGCAAATCGTAAAGAGTGGGGAAGAGGCCGCTCAGAATAAGTTAGATGAACTGAAGCAAATCGCCAAGAGTCAAAAAGTATCGCCAAAGCCAAGGAAGAGGGTTGAAATAGCCGATAGTTTGACCGTCAACCGGATGATAATCGAGGGTAACGATCAGTATACCAGAGGTTACATCAAAGGTAAGTTGCGGTTCGATTTGGCGGAAAAAATCTCTTTTGATGACCTAAGGCAAGGGATGAGCAATCTTTCGGCCACTGGGAACTTCAAGGCCATCCGATATGATTTGATATCGAATGGATTGGGCACGGATTTGATTTTAAAGCTTAAGGAAAACCCCACCAAAATGTTCATCAAAATGTCGGCGCATTATGATGATCTTTATAAAAGCGCAGCACTCATCAACCTTACCAAAAAGAACTTTTTAATGAAGGATGATGTGGCTTCCTTTGATTTTATTTTGGGTGACCACATTAGGTACAACATGCAGTATTATTTGGATAAGGGTTATTATTGGAGCTTCGGCGTCAACTCAAAACTGACCGATTTTGATGCGGAAACCGATTTTTCCCTGATAAAAGGAAATTTCAATGTTCTCAACGACCCCAATATCCAAAGAATCAATATCGATGTGACCGATTTTACCAATCAGGTGTATCTACAAACTGTATTGCAGGAAGAGTTCGCTTTTACCATTGGAGCGGAACATAAATTCCTGAATTATAGCACCCGGACGTTAAATAAAGTGGACCAGGACCCAGAAACGGAAACTTCAACTTCCAACCAACGCACCACTTTTGAAAACTCCAATTACTTTAGTGCTTACTCCCAAATAAAACTGGATACCTACGACGATAAATATTTCCCGACGAAGGGGCTTTTATTCGATGGGGACTTCCATTTCTACGTGCTTTCATCTGATTTCAACAATAATTTTAGTCAGTTTGCCGTGGGTAAGGCAAAATTGGGGGGGACCATGTCACTGTTGCCTGGTTTGAGCTTACAGTTGGAAACAGAAGGAGGAGTGAAATTGGGGACTTCCCCGGTCACTTCTTTTGATTTTATTTTGGGAGGTTTCGGCAACGACTTTGTAAATAATTTTGTGCCCTTCTTTGGCTATGATTTCCTTAGTCTTCCCGGCAATAGTTTTATTAAAGGCTACGGTAGACTAGATTACGAATTTACCTACAAACACCATTTTTTGTTCTCGGCCAATTATGCCAACATCGCTGATGATCTTTTTAGAACGGGCGATTGGTTCAAAGAACCCGATTTTTCCGGATACGGAGTAGGTTATGGTTTTGAATCTTTTTTGGGTCCCATCCAAGTGTATTACTCTTGGTCTCCCGAGTTGTCGGAAAGCAATGTTTTCTTTAGTGTGGGGTATTGGTTCTGATGAAAATCACTTGGTCAAACAGGTCGATTATCTTAATAATTTGTCAAAAAAACGGGTAAAACCAATCAATATCATAGGTGTTTAGTTAAAGTCCGTTAAAAACACTTTTTCCTACAAAACCTTGCCGTATCTTTGGCCCACATAAGGGGTGGTTCCCTTATAACTTTAAGTATTGGTTTTTCATAATTTAAAGTTTGGTTGGTTATTTAGGAAAAGCCCAGTCTCGAGACTGGGCTTTTTTTTGTTTATACTATTTTGGAATAAGTTTTGTTTAAGTATATGTGAACAGTGTAGCCCCTAAAGTGATTTTACTAATTTTATAATCATAAAATTGCAGATGAAAAAAATACTGATACCTACATTATTGCTTCTTTTGGCAATGCCTGTTATGGGTCAAAGTTCACGCCCGGCTTTTAAATCTGGGGAGTGGTTGAAATTTAGGATTCATTACGGCATCCTAAATGCAAGCTATGCCACTTTGCACCTTACTTCCGAAACCTTGGATGATGTACCTGTTTATCATGTAGTGGGAAAAGGCAAAACCACAGGTTTTGCTAGTATTTTCTTTAAGGTTGATGATACATACGAAAGTTATTTTGACCGTGAGCATGGCAAACCCTATAAGTTTATCCGAAAAATTGATGAAGGTGGATATACCAAGGATATAGAAATAGAATTTGACTATGGTAAGGAGAAGGCACAGCTAATGGATAATAAAAATGGCACAAAACAAGACTTTTCCATCCATGACGAAATACAGGATTTGATTTCCGCATCTTACTATTTAAGGAGCAATTATAACCTTGAAGAATTTGAAGTGGGAGACTCCATAAACCTTGACATGCTTTTTGATGATGATGGGGTTTTTAAATTTCAGTTAAAATATTTGGGAAAAGATATCCTCAGGACCAAGTTTGGAAAGGTGGAATGTCTTAAATTTAGACCTTTGGTTCAGTCCGGTCGTGTTTTTAAGGAAAAAGAGAGCCTTACCCTATGGGTTTCCAACGATTGGAACAAAATACCCATCCGCATAAAAGCCAATTTGGCTGTAGGTTCCTTAAAAGCCGATCTTGATGGTTATAATGGATTAAAGAACCAGTTTAAAATAATAATGAAATAGTATTAATGGATAAGGATGCAAAAATCGCTTCCCAAATCAATAAGCTAGAGGAAAAGTACAAAAACTCGGGACAGGACCTAAGTTCTTATTTGGATGGACTTCTTTATGAAAGGTATTTAACGTATTGGGATTACATCCATCTGGATACTTTGCTCAGTCTTCAGGTTCCCAGAACCCATTTCCCGGATGAAGAGATTTTCATCATGTACCACCAGATTACCGAGCTTTATTTTAAACTTATCCTTCATGAAGAAAAGCAAATTGTTGAGGATAGATCCCAGGATGTTGCATTCTTCATTGAAAAAGTCCGAAGAATCAATAGTTATTTCAAGGCACTCATATCATCGTTCAGTATTATGATCAAGGGAATGGAACGCGAGCAGTTCCTGCGTTATCGAATGGCCTTGCTTCCCGCTAGTGGATTCCAATCAGCACAGTATAGAATGATAGAGTTCTATGCCACTCCTTTGGAAAATATGGTGCATCCTTCTGAACGGGATCAATTTTCATCGGAGAACAGCATTGAAGAACTGTTTGAGCATGTTTATTGGAAAAAAGGCGCTACTGATTTGGCCACAGGCGAAAAGACCTTGACATTAAAACAGTTTGAGGTAAGATATACGCCAAGACTTTTACGGATAGCCAACCAAGTGAAGAACAGTACTATATATCAGAAATATCTTCAGCTTCCCGATTCATCCAGAAACAATGAAGAGCTGATTTTAGCGTTAAAAGAGTTAGATTTGAACGCCAATGTAAATTGGCCATTGATGCACATGGGATCAGCGTACAGATATTTGGCAAAGGAAGGCAAGGATGTGGAAGCGACTGGAGGTACCAATTGGAAGGAGTATTTGCCACCAAGTTTCCAGAAAATAATTTTTTTCCCAACTTTGCATACCAAAGAAGAGTTGGATACATGGGGCAAGCAATGGGTGGACCATGTTTTCAATCCAGATAAACAAGAATACAAGGAATAGAAGAACGATGCGGAAAATTATTGGGGCAATTGTGGTGCTGGCCGTACTGGCATCATGCAAGCAAACAAAAGAACCGGTTGAAGAAGTAGCAAAAGTGGAAGTCATTGAAAAGCTTCCAAAATTGCATTATGGATTTAATCTTGATGAATTCAATGTAGTTCACGATACCGTTCGTAATGGGGACAGTTTCGGTGAACTCATGCTCAAGAACAAAGTGGATTATCCCAAAATCGCCGCTATTTCAGAAAATTTCCGGGATACCTTTGATGTCCGAAAGATTATGGTGGGCAAGCCATATCTCATTCTTAAATCCAAGGATACTTCCGAGGTGGCCGAGGTATTCATCTACCAAAACGACAAAATCAACTACACTGTAGTGGATCTTCGCGATTCAACTAAAGCCTATAAGAGCAAGAAAAAAGTAACATTGGTAGAGCGTGAGATAGGAGGAATTATCGATCATAGTTTGTCCATGTCCATTGATACTTTGGGAGTGGATTACAACCTAACCTTTGCGCTTTCCGATATATATGCATGGACCATCGATTTTGGACGATTGGACAAAGGAGACAAATTCAAGGTGGTTTTTGATGAGCGCTATATCAATGACAGTATTTATGCGGGTATTGGAGCTGTAAAAGCAGCATATTTTGAGCATAAAGGGAAAACCATTTATGCATTTCCATATATGTCGGATGCTACCCATAATATATTGGAGTATTTTGATCAAGAGGCCAATAATCTGCGAAGCACCTTTTTACGGGCGCCGGTTAAATTCCAGTATCGATTGTCGTCTCGTTATAACCTAAGAAGAAGGATTGCCTATTACGGTAATAAGGTAAGACCCCATAGAGGAACTGATTTTGCCGCTCCAATAGGAACGCCCATTGTTGCTACTGCGGATGGTACGGTAACCGAATCGACACGCAGGGGCGGAAATGGGAAATACGTTAAAATCAAGCACAATGGTACTTACAGCACACAATACCTACACATGAAGGCTCAAAATGTTAAGCGTGGGGACTTTGTGCGCCAAGGTGATGTAATAGGCTGGATCGGTATGACGGGAAATACCGGAGGCCCTCACGTTTGTTATCGTTTTTGGAAGAATGGAAGACAAGTGGACCCATTCAAAGAAGAACTTCCCGCAGCAGAACCTATTGCAGATTCATTGCGCACCGATTATTTAGCATACATTCAACCGTTGCGTGATCAATTGGATTGCATCGAATTAACAGAGCCAACACCTGCAGAGCCCGAAGAAACCTTAATATCATATACCCAGTAATGGCACTACCCACAATCAACCCTACTACAACAGAAGCCTGGAAAAAACTTCAAGAACATTACCAAGAGACCAAAGATGTACATCTAAGGGAGCTGTTTTCTAAAGAGGAAGGCCGTGGTAAAAAGTTATCCATTCTTTGGAACGATTTTTTGGTGGACTATTCAAAGAATAGAATTACCGATGAAACGTTGAAGTTGTTGTTGGAGTTGGCTGAGGAGATTGACTTAAAAGCGGCCATGAAAAGTTATTTTGGTGGAGAACTCATCAACCAGACCGAAGGTAGAGCCGTATTGCACACTGCCTTGCGTGCCAAAAAAGATGACAAGGTTTTGGTGGACGGAGTCAATATCGTTGATGAGGTCTTTGAAGTAAAGGAAAAAATCAAAACTTTTTCTGAAGCCGTTATTTCTGGGGAAAGAAAAGGGCATACGGGCAAGGCATTTACCGATATCGTGAATATTGGTATTGGCGGGTCGGATTTGGGGCCAGTAATGGTCACTGAAGCCTTGAAGTTTTATCAAAATGACCTAAAAACCCATTTTGTAAGCAATGTTGATGGTGATTTGGTACACGAAGTGATAAAGGGACTTGACCCAGAGACAACCTTGTTTGTTATAGTATCAAAATCGTTTACCACACAGGAAACGTTGTCCAATGCATTGACCATTAAAAAGTGGTTTTTGAAAAGTGCATCAGAAAAAGATGTGGCCGACCACTTCGTGGCAGTGTCCACCAACTTGGAAAAAATCAAGGAATTTGGTATTGCAAATGACAATGTGTTCCCGATGTGGGATTGGGTAGGTGGTAGATTCTCCCTGTGGAGTGCTGTTGGATTGTCCATAGCACTTTCCGTAGGTTACGAAAACTTCGATGCCCTTTTGGATGGGGCCCATGAAATGGACGTCCATTTTAAAGAAACCCGGTTCGATGATAACATACCTGTGATATTGGGTCTCATCAGTGTTTGGTACAATAACTTTTATAAGGCAGAGACCGAAGCGATCATTCCCTATACACAATACCTGCACCGTTTTTCGGCATATTTGCAACAAGGTATTATGGAGAGTAACGGAAAAAGTGTGGACAGAGCAGGAAATAGGGTTGGTCATGAAACCGGTACCATTATATGGGGAGAGCCAGGGACCAATTCGCAGCACGCCTTTTTCCAATTGATACACCAAGGCACCAAACTGATTCCAACAGACTTTATCGGATACAAGAAATCACTGCACGGCGATATGGACCTTCACAATAAATTGATGGCAAACTTTTTTGCCCAGACCGAAGCTTTGATGAACGGTAAAACAGCAGATGAGGTAAAACAAGAATTGGAATCTCAAGGATTATCGGGCGAGGAACTGGAGAAATTGCTTCCTTTTAAAATCTTTGAAGGAAACAAGCCCACTAACACGATATTAATCGATAAACTGATCCCTAAAAGTTTGGGCGCGTTGATTGCACTTTACGAACACAAGATATTTGTTCAAGGTGTGGTTTGGAACATCTTTAGTTACGATCAATGGGGCGTGGAATTAGGGAAGCAATTGGCCAAAAACATTTTGTCCGATATTGAGAATTCAGATATTGGTAAACACGACAGCTCCACATTGAACCTTTTGCATTTTTTTAAGGAGTAAATTGCCATCTGCTCAAAACCTTATAAAATCTCCAAACAATTGTTTCTCAGATAATTTGATTTGTTAATTTAGTGTTAAGTATATTTGCTTGATTTTAACTTTGGCTTAATCGCAGAGTGTCAAAAATGGATCACATTTGCAGGGCTAATTAAACACTTAAACACTGAATTAAATGAAAAGAATCTACTTGGCTATTGCGGCTATTTTTGTTTCCGCGATGGCATTTTCACAAGGAACTCTTACTGGTACGGTTACCGATGGTGATATGGGCGGACCACTACCAGGAGCTACCGTAATGGTAAAAGGAACATCCAATGGAACATCCACTGATTTTGATGGTAACTTTACTTTGGAAGTAAGCCAAAGTTCAGGTACACTAGTGGTATCATACATTGGATTTTTGAAGCAAGAAGTCGCTTTCTCTTCCACAGGCAATGTGGGTACTATTGTACTAATGCCAGATGCTGAACAACTAGGTGAGGTTGTTGTTACTGGGGTAATGGATATTGCAAAAGACAGGGAAACCCCTGTTGCTGTATCTACCATTACATCAACAGAAATCGTTGAGAAATTGGGTTCTCAGGAATTTCCAGAAATTTTGAAATCAACACCTTCTATCTATGTAACAAAACAGGGTGGTGGTTTTGGAGACGCCAGGATCAACGTTCGTGGTTTTGACCAAAGAAATACAGCGGTTATGATTAACGGTGTACCTGTAAACGATATGGAAAACGGATGGGTTTACTGGAGTAACTGGGCTGGTCTTTCTGATGTAACTTCTGCTATGCAGGTACAAAGGGGTCTTGGTTCATCCAAATTGGCCATCTCTTCTGTGGGTGGTACCATCAACATTTTAACTAAGGCTGCCGACAATAAAGAGGGTGGTGCAATTGCTGCTACAGTTGGTAACAACGATTATTTAAAAACTACTGTGTCTTACAACACTGGTTTGATGGAAAATGGACTTTCAGTTAGTGCCATGTTCGGTCGTGCTGCTGGTGACGGATATGTTCAAGGTACTCCTTTTGAATCTTACAACTACTTTGTAGCTTTGGGATACAGACCTAACGATAAGCATGATTTCCAATTTATGGTAACCGGTGCTCCTCAGCAACACTACCAAAGAGGTTATGCTGAATCTATCTCCAACTATATTGCTTACGGTAACAATGGTGTAGATCCTAACATCCGTTATAACTCTGATTACGGATACAGAAATGGAAAAGAAGATACCTTCTCAGGTAACTTTTACCATAAACCAAAAGCTATGATCAACTGGGATTGGAAAATCTCTGATAAATCTACTTTGTCTTCAGTAGTATATGCTTCCCTAGGTCGTGGTGGTTCTATCGGCTCTATTGGTAGAATCAATGGAGGTCAATCCTATTATGGGCAATTCAAAGACGCTAACGGACATGTTCGTTTTGATGATATCGTAGCTTGGAACAGTGGTGCCAATGTTCCTGATTTTGGTGCGCCAAGAGAAGGATTTACAGGTACAAATGACCCAGCTTATCAAGGTCCTTTCTTAGGAATGTTTGTAAATGGTAATTCTAACAGTTATGGTCATGTAGATGAATATGGATTTACACGGGGATCTGAAAACGGTATCTCTCAACGTTCTTCTATGAACTCTCACAACTGGTATGGAACTATTATTAACTTCCATAACGACGTAAATGAAAATTGGTCATTCGATTTAGGTGTTGATGCCAGAACATATAAAGGTATCCACTACAGAAGGTTGGTGGACCTTATGGGTGCCGATGTGTATGTTGATAACGATGACGCCAATAATATTTACAACTTTACTACAGATACCTATGCTCCAACAATTGGAAATATCTGGAATGTATTCAAGAATGTTGATGACGAAACCAAAATTGATTACTATAATGATGGTAAGGTACAATGGTTGGGAGCTTTTGGTCAGGTTGAGTACAAAACCGACAAAATTTCTGCCTTTCTTCAAGGAGGTATTTCCAACCAGGGATTCAAAAGAATCGATTACTTCACTTATCTAGATTCAGATCCCGAGCAAGAAACGGATTGGATTAATATTGTTGGAGGAAACATTAAAGGAGGGTTAAACTACAACATCGACGAAAAACACAATGTGTTCGCTAATGCAGGTTACTATCTTAAGCAACCCATCTTTGATGCTATCTTCTTGAACTATAGAAATGACATTAATGATGACTACCAAAACGAGAAAATCCTTGGACTGGAAGTAGGATATGGCTTCAGAAGCCAGTACTTCAGTGGAAATGTTAACTTGTACAGAACTTCTTGGAGTGATCGATTCTTATCTGAGAGTGTTAATGTAACTGATGGGGATGGTAACTTGACATTCCAAGGAACGGCAAATTACGACGGTATTGAGCAGGTGCATATGGGAGTGGAAGTTGATTTCACTGCACGCCCATCACACTGGTTGACTTTCACAGGTATGTTATCTTTGGGTGATTGGCAATATGCTGGTAATCCTCAAGCAGATGTATTTGATGACGGACAAAATAAAGTTGGAGAAGTATCGATGATTTTAGATGGGGTAAAAGTGGACGATGCAGCTCAAACTACCTTGAGATTGGGTGCTACCGTAGAGCCTGTGGAAAACTTGTTCTTCGATGCAAGCTGGTATCATGCTGCTGACCTTTACGCTCAGTTCGACATTGTTAATTTCCAAGATGAGGATCCAGCTGATGGACAACCAGATGGTGGAGATTTCCAATTGAAATTGCCAGCATACGATTTGATCGATATGGGTCTTTCTTACAAAATGGCTTTGGGTAAAGAAAAAAGCAAGTACTTGAACTTAAGATTGAACGTAAACAACGTATTCAACGAAGTGTACATTTCTGAATCAACTTCCAATAACGAAGCTGAAGCAGGAGATGAAACTTGGAACGGAGTCAATGTATCTAACAACGTATTCTGGGGCTTCGGAAGAACTTGGAACTTTGGTCTACGTTATAGATTCTAATAGAATCTAGAAAAGATACAATTAAAAGCCCCTCGCACAAGCGAGGGGCTTTTTTTATGTTTAAAATTCCGTATTTTTAGACCATACAAACTTTACCTAATGGAAATCATCAAGAACCTACACTCTTATTTGGCCTACGTGGTGCTGGCCGTTTTAGTAATCGCCGTAGTCAATGCCATAGCAGGCTGGTTGGGCAAGAAGGACTTTACCTTACAAAAAGACCTTCGTATAAGCTTGTTCGCACTTATTCTTAGTCATATTCAATTATTGGTAGGGCTTATTCTTTATTTTATATCAGGTAATGGGTTTAAAGCCATACAAACCTTGGGAATGAGTGGACTGAACGCTCCTGCGCGTTTATTGGCCGTGGAACACCCGTTTATCAATATTATCGCTTTGGTGTTGATTACCATTGGGTGGTCACGTCACAAAAAATTGATGGAAGCCACTAAAAAGTTCAAGACCATTTCCATTTTCTACGGACTCGGATTATTGCTTATTTTGAGCCGCATTCCATGGGGGCAGTGGTTCGCTTAAAAAAATTGTAATGTCATTCCTGCGAAAGCAGGAATCTATTTTTCGTTTACTTCGCTTTTTTTCAATAAAAACAAATACGCAGGAAAGTGGTCACTGTACCCTGCTGTATACGTACCGCCCGAATACGTTCGTAGCGGATAACCTTTAAACCGGCCTTCATTTGTTCGGATAAATTGGGGTGCAAAAATTCCCGCTTTCCAGAAAGATAATGTAGTTCGGTCTTCGGTCATTATATTGGCAGTAAAGAATAGTTGGTCGAACAAGTTCCATTTGTCCTGGTACGCCAAGGAACCCACACCTTTTTTAAACATGGCTTCCATCGGATTAAATAGTCCCAAACTATCCAATTGGCCTTTTTTGCCTTTTGTTTTCAGTATTTTTTTCAAACTGTCATCAATGGGGTCATCGTTCAGGTCGCCCATAGCAATGATCTTTGCATCAACATTTAGTTCTTGGATAGAATCTATGATGCGCTTGTTCAACAAAGCAGCACGTACACGTAAAGGTTGACTTTTCGCTGCTCCTCCCCTTCGCGAAGGCCAGTGGTTCACAATAAAATAGATGCTTTCACGATCTATGGTGCCACCCACAACCAATTGGTCACGGGTATATTCCCGCTCCCCCATATCATCAAACAACAAAAGCCGATGACTCTTAAACGAAGATGGGATAAACGAAGCTTTTTTATAGAGCAGGGCCACATCAATCCCTCGTTCATCAGGCGAATCAAAATGAATGATTCCATAATCCTTCTCCTGTAAATTCGGGTGTTGCACTAAATCTTCGAGCACATCCAGATTTTCAACCTCGCAAAGGCCGACAATATCCGGAGATGTTTTGGAAGTTCCAGCACCAATTTGGGAAATAACTTTGGACAGGTTTTCCACCTTTTGTAAATAGCGTTCCTTCGTCCAATGATAACGTCCTTCGGGAGTACGGTCATCATCAAAAGTGAGGGTGTCGTTTACCGTATCGAAGAGGTTTTCACAGTTGTAAAAAGCAATCGTTCTTAAGGTGTACGTCTTGGACTTTTGTCCATAAAGTGAGGTCGATATTAATACAAGTAGGCATATTAATAATCGCATTTTATTTTGATTTTGTAGCTAAAATAAGTACAATTGTTCGCTTTTTCACAGTTTGTACAGCAATAACAACCCCTTTTTTCTTAATTAACCTACAATAAGCTATGAGGCTAGCCATAGTATTGGCCATGCTTTGTTGTAAATCGCTGTATGCACAACAAAGTACTCGAATTACAGGGCAATTGATGGAAAAGGGTTCAAACGTGCCCATTTCGAATGCAAAAATCATTCTGGGAAACACTTCTCAAGAATTCCCAACAAACAACAAAGGCGGGTTTGAAATCAATTTAGCACAAACTGGAGAGCAAATGCTCCATTTTTCTGCGTTGGATTTTATTTCGAAGCGGTTTTCGGTCTATTTGGATGGAAATACGATTGATTTGGGAATAATTTATTTGGAAAGGGATATTGCCCACGAACAAACAGATAATTTGATTTCGCTTACCGATGGGGACCTATCCGACGATTTTGAATCCGTTTCCAGTTCCATGGGATTGTTGCAATCCACTAGGGATATATTTCTGAACCGTGCTGCATTTGATTTTGGCCAGGCCTTTTTTAAGGTCAGAGGCTACGATTCACGAAATGGCCAAGTATTGATGAATGGTGTGCCCATGAACAAATTTTTTGATGGGAGGCCGCAATGGAATAATTGGGGCGGGCTGAATGATGTGGTCCGAAATCAAGAATTTACCAATAGCCTAACATTGAACCCATATACGTTCGGTGGGATTTTGGGCAATACCAACATCAACACCCGACCTTCAGGATTCCGCCCGGGTCTACGATTGTCCTCATCATTTTCCAACCGAACCTATCGCGGTAGGTTGATGGCCACTTACAATTCGGGAGAAAAGCCAAGTGGATTGGCATACTCTGTATCCGCTTCGCGTCGATGGGCCAAAGAAGGTTTTGTGGAAGGGACATTGTACGATGCCTATTCTTTTTTCGGAGCAGTGGAATATCAGTTCAACGAGCAAAACAGCATCACGTTTACCTCACTATTGGCTCGTAACCGACGGGGGCGCTCTTCTGCTTTAACCGAAGAGGTTTTTGATTTGATGGGAGGTCAATACAACCCGTATTGGGGAAAGCAAGACGATAAAATTCGTAATTCAAGGGAGCGTGAGATTTTTGAACCCTTGTTTCTCTTGAACTACGCATTGAACAAGAAAAAAATCAATTGGAATGTTGGACTTGCCTATCAAACAGGGATTAATTCCAGAAGCAGACTGGGCTACTACAATGCCCCGAATCCCGACCCAACGTATTACCGTTATATGCCCAGTTATCACATCAACAGTTCTATTGGAGCGGACTTTATCAATGCAAATCTGGCAAAAGAAGCTTTTTTGGGAAACCCTCAATTGGATTGGGAACTACTTTATACAGCAAACAGCAACAATGGCGAAAAAGCAGCTTATTTACTTTATGATGATATTGCCCAAAAGACGACCATTTCGAGTGCTACCAGCTTTAATTATACATTGAGTGATTTCATTGAACTTGGCTTTGGAGGGAATTACAAGACCACGACATCCGAGAACTATGCAGAAATTTTGGATCTATTGGGGGCCACCTACCACGAGGATATGGACACCTTCTCCAATACTTTGAACCATGTTGATGGAGAACTACAGAAAACCGAGGGCGAAAAATTCAATTACAATTACAATTTGGATGCATCCCAAATGGAAGGGTTTACCCAACTAAAATTCGCCTCTAAAAAGTGGGATGGTTTTGTATCGGCTTCGTATTCCAATTTTAATGTCCAAAGAGATGGTCTCTTCAAAAACGGGCGCTATTTGGAAAACTCCTTTGGAGCAAGCGAGAAAATAGCATTCTCCAATTTGGGCTACAAAGGGGGATTTACTTATTTCTTGACAGGAAGACATTGGTTCACAGCAAATGCAGCGATGGTGGAAAGACCGCCCATCATTCAGAATATATTCATCAACCCGAGAGAAAACAATGAAACGGTTCCCGAGCTTCAGAAGGAAATAGTGAGTAGTGTGGATTTGAGCTATTTTGTCCGTTTGCCCAGCTTAACTGGACGAATCAGTGCGTTTTACACAAGATTCCAGCATACCACGGATATCAATTTCTTTTTTGTGGATTCAGGCTTGGGTTCCGATTTTGTTCAGGAAGTGATTACAGATTTGGACAGACTTCACAAAGGCATCGAGTTTGGGTTTGAGTACGAAGCATCATCTACGGTAAAATTGACCGCTGCAGGAAATGTGGGGCATTATGTATACGCCAGCGACCCATCTGTCCAAATCAATTTTGATACGGCAGATGCCGAAGAAGACCTTATTGCTCCCGAAGGAAATATAGATCTGGGCATCGCAACCCTCAAGGGTTTAAAACTGGCCCAGGGACCCCAGACCGCACTTGCATTGGGAGTATCCTACAGAGCCCCAAAGTATTGGTGGATTAGTGGTACGACTAATTTTCTCACCAATAATTACAGCAATCTTTCGACTATCACAAGAACTTCCAGTTTTTTGATAGACCCTGAAACGGGCGAGCCTTTTCCAGATGATTCGGAAGAGAGTGTTGCCAAATTGCTAAAGCAAAATAAACTGGACGACATCTATTTGTTGAATCTGGTTGGGGGAAAATCATGGTTGGTTGATGGGAAGTATATCAGCTTTTTTGCAAGTATCAACAACGTTTTTGATACGGTTTTCCGCACCGGCGGCTATGAGCAGAGCAGGAACGGAAATTTTGGGCAGTTGAAACAGGATAACCTGAGCGGTTCGCCCTCCTTTGCCCCAAAATATTGGTACAGCTATGGAAGAACCTATTTCTTGAATTTGGCCATTAGCTTTTAAAACCTACTTATGAAAAAATTGATTTTTAAAATTATTGGAACTGTCATCTTGATATTCCTTTTATGTTGTGTTGATGGAAGGGAATTTGATGAAATTGGCGGGAATTGTGAGACCGATATGGTGGCCAATATCACTTTTGCAGAGTTGGATTCCTTGGTGCAAGATGAAGTGATTCAAATTCAAGAGGATTTGATTTTGGAAGGCTATGTAATCTCTTCTGACCGAGCAGGGAATTTTTTTGGTGTGCTTTACCTGCAAGATGCGTTGAGCAATCCATCCATGGGGATTCAATTGGAAATGGATTTGAGGGAATCACATTTGCTTTTTCCAGTTGGGAGTAGAGTGCTGTTAAAGCTAAACGAGCTTTATCTGGGCAAAAGAGGAAGCAATATTCGAATCGGAAGTGTTTTTTCTTCCTTTGGAAACCTTTCCATTGGAAGATTGCCCTCGGGAAAAGTTATCGACCATTTTTTTGTGTCGTGCGATGGAGGAGGGATTCCCAATCCTGAAGTTGCAACCATTCCCGAAATGGACAGCCTCCCATCAAACATATTGGTACAATTGGAAAATGTTGAGTTTGCTGAAGAAATTTTAGGCGAAACCTATGCCGTTGCCCAAGAAGAGACGGAAAGAAAGCTGATGGATTGCGAAGAAAATGAGATTGTACTGATAAACAGTGGCTATGCCGATTTCCAATCCGAACCACTTCCCAAAACGAACGGAACGCTAACCGCCATTCTAACCAAGGATGGGGATATACCCCAATTATTGATTAGAACGTTGGAAGACGTAAACTTTACCGAAGAGCGTTGCCCAGAGATTATTACCGAGTTCACTTCCACCCAAATATTTATATCGGAATTGGCCGACCCGGACAACAACTCAAAAGCCAGGTTTGTGGAACTGTATAATTCCGCATTGGCGCCCTTGGATTTGAACCTATGGACCCTCCGAAGATATACCAACGATAATACTGAAATAAGTTCCACTATTGATTTGTCAGGATTGATTATTGATGCTGGGAGTACATTGGTCATTTCCCCCAATGCGGAAGAATTTGAATTGGTGTATGGTTTTCCACCAGATTTGGGTGTTGGCACTAATAGCCCTGCAGATTCCAATGGAGATGACAATCTGGAATTGGTTGACCCTTTCGGAAAAGTAATCGATGTGTTTGGTATTATTGGAGAGGATGGTTCAGGAACCAATCATGAGTTTGAAGATGGTAGGGCTTTTCGCACTCTAGGTGTTATACAAGGGAGTGCGGACTACAATTTTAATGAATGGACCATTTTTAATGACACAGGAGAGAATGGCACCATTAATTTACCGCAACAAGCCCCACAGGACTTTACCCCCGGTAAACGGGAATAGATAAACATCTTGCAGCATAACCCCAATAACATTTTATAATTATTTGACATGAAAAAAATCTTTATTGCGGTGACTTTATGTTGTAACCTTGCTAACATAAGTGCCCAAGAATTTTCTTTTGATCAAAAAGAACGATTAGATCGTTGGGGTCTTAACTATGCCTATTTAATTGAACAAAGCGAAGCCAATGAACAACAACTTTGGGAAATTTTAGATATTGACCGTAAGCGAAAGAACAATCTTATTATGGGAAGTACTTTTGCAGGTTTGGGTCTGGTAATGCTTGCTGGAGGCAGTTTAATTTTTTCTCAGGATAGTGGTTGCGATGATGCACATATTTGTGAAAACACAGGCCAAGTTATTGTTGGAGGAGGGTTAATGGCGTTGGGGACATTTGAAGTGGGCGTATCCCTGCCTTTGTTTCTATCATCCTTAAAACGCAAGAAAAAACGGAATAAAATGGTTAGGGAATTGAATTTGAAATACGGAATACAATCTCAGTTGGAATAAAAAAAGCCCCTTTTAAAAGGGGCTTAAATCTATTTATTGGTTTGGGCTTAAAATTCTTTGTACTTAAATTTTTGTCCACCTACAGAAGCATCGGCCATAAGACCAGCTTTTGGAAGCGCAAAAACGGCTACGCCATCCTTATATTTGGCCTCAAAGGCAATGCCTGACTTTAAGGCTACTGCGGAGGTTTCTGCAGCAAACTGGAACTTTTCTGTTTTAAAACGTTGCAGGTCCACATCAGTCTCAAAGAAAATCACCTCAATAATGGCTTGTCCACCAGCTTGCAAGCCGATGTTCAATTTTTTAAGGTCGGCCATTCCAACGGCATTACCATTTTCGTAAACCACACCGTTTCCCGAAGCACCACCGATAATAAAGCCCCCTTTGCCAACATTGGGAAAAATAACATACCCTGCGGATTCATCAAAGAAGCGCTTCAAACTAGGGCTTGTTTCCAATAATGTCGTTTTGGCCTTTTCGGCATCACCCATAATTTTTCTGTCTTTTTTACTCTGTGCGAATACACTTGTTCCTAGTAATAATACAGCGATTACCAGGATGGATTTTATCGTTTTCATATTATTTGTTTTTTGTGTTCATCCAAAGTTAGAAAACCTAGTCGCTGATTTTAGGATGTGCTTTCCCAATAATTGTTAATAAAAGCATATGGGTTAAGATTTCTCTATATCGAATCAATACTCAATAGATAACAACTATGTTTTAATAGTATTTTAATATCAGTTCTCTATATTAAAAATTATCATTTTCGTATTTTTAAGATGACTAAAAATCTAATTTTAAACAAAATACTATCATGAGTAAAGAAATGGCAAACGGGGCAGATGCAAGTCAATGCCCATTTTTGAGCGAAGTTGCCGGTGGAGGTACACAAAACGAAGATTGGTGGCCCAACCGACTTAAGTTGGAACTTTTGAGCCAACATTCAGAAAAATCAAATCCACTTGGAGAAGATTTCAACTACGCAGAAGAGTTCAAGAAGCTCGATTACGCAGCACTTAAACAGGATTTATTGGACGTTATGACCGATTCACAAGATTGGTGGCCAGCAGACTTTGGTAGTTATGCAGGGTTGTTTATTCGCATGGCATGGCACAGTGCAGGAACCTATCGTGTGCAAGATGGCCGTGGAGGCGGTGGACGTGGGCAACAACGTTTTGCTCCACTTAACTCTTGGCCAGATAACGTGAGTTTGGACAAGGCACGTCGTTTGTTGTGGCCCATCAAACAAAAATACGGTCAGAAAATATCTTGGGCAGACCTTATCATATTGGCTGGGAACGTAGCACTGGAGTCCACAGGATTCAAAACCTTTGGTTTTGCAGGAGGCCGTGAAGATGTTTGGGAACCGGACCAAGATGTGTATTGGGGTAACGAAACCGAATGGTTGGCTACGAGTGATACACCAAACAGCCGTTATCAGCATAATAAAGAAGAACGTGAAATAGAAAATCCTTTGGCCGCAGTGCAAATGGGATTGATTTACGTAAACCCAGAAGGGCCAGATGGCAACCCTGACCCAGTAGCCGCAGCACACGACATTCGCGAAACTTTTGAGCGTATGGCGATGAACGATGAAGAAACCGTAGCATTGATTGCTGGTGGACACACCATTGGTAAAACACACGGTAATGGAGATGGCGAAAAAGTAATGATGGATGCAGATCCAGAAGCAGCAGATTTGGCATCACAAGGCTTTGGCTGGGAAAATAAAAATGGTACAGGAAAAGGTTCTGATGCCTTTACTTCTGGATTGGAAGTAATTTGGACCTCCACCCCGGTAAAATGGAGCAATGATTTCTTTAAGTTCTTGTTCGAATATGAGTGGGAATTGACCAAATCCCCAGCAGGTGCACACCAATGGGTAGCTTCAAATGCGGAGGCTGTTATTCCAGACCCTTTTGGTGGACCCAACAGAAAACCTACGATGTTAACTACTGACCTATCGTTGCGTTTTGATCCCGCTTACGAGAAAATTTCACGTAAATTTTATGAAGACCCTGAAGCTTTTGCCGATGCCTACGCCCGTGCATGGTATAAGCTGACACACCGTGATATGGGGCCGTTGTCCCGTTACCTTGGACCAGAGGTGCCTAAGGAAGAATTGATTTGGCAAGATCCAATTCCTGAGGTGGACTATACTTTGGTGGATGCTTCCGACGTAAAAGCATTGAAAGCAAAAGTATTGGATGCTGGTCTTTCGGTTTCTGATTTGGTTTATACAGCTTGGTCATCTGCAGCCACTTTCCGTGGTGGGGATAAGCGTGGTGGAGCCAATGGTGCCCGTATCAACTTGGAGCCAATGAAAAGTTGGGAAGTAAATAAAGGGACCGATAAAACCATCAAGGTTCTTGAGGACATCAAAGATGAATTCAATAGCAACGCCGGTGGTGGAAAGAAAATCTCCTTGGCGGATATGATCGTTTTGGCAGGTAGTGCCGCTGTTGAAAAGGCGGCCAGTGATGCGGGCGTGCCTACAGAAGTACCCTTTACCCCCGGCAGAAACGATGCAACTCAAGAGCAGACCGAAATTGATTCCGTTGATTATTTGAACACTCCTTATGACGGGTTCCGAAATTATGTGGTCAAAGGAGTAAAAGTGCCTGCAGAGCATTTGTTGGTGGATAAGGCGCAATTGTTGACGCTTACCACTCCAGAAATGACAGCCCTAGTAGGTGGTTTGCGTGTGCTTGGAGCCAACTTTGATGGTTCAAGACATGGAGTATTTACCGATAACATTGGTGTATTGAGCAATGATTTCTTTGTGAACTTGCTGGATATGTCCACCGAATGGAAGGCTGCCAATGAGGAAAAGTCACTTTATGAAGGCGTTGACCGTAAGACAGGTGATTTTAAATGGTCTGGTACACGAGTGGATTTGGTATTCGGTTCCAATTCCATCTTACGTGCTCTTGCAGAAGTATATGCAGAGTCAGGATCAGAAGCAAAATTTGTAAAAGATTTTGTTGCTGCATGGACCAAGGTAATGAATCTAGACCGTTTTGATCTGGATTAATTCAAACGAAAAAAAGAAAAAGAAAATTAACATCAAAGGCTGCCATGACCTATTCAGGTTGTGGCAGTTTTTTTATAACTTTCACATAGCTATGAATACTAAAGAAGAATTCTTCAACCAAATACGCAACGGGAACTCAGAAGCCGTGGAGATCCTTTTGCAAAACAATCCGAATTTTTTGGAAGCCAAGGACCAAAGAGGCTCTACCCCTCTTTTATTGGCAGCTTATTATGGTCATGATGATATCGTTTCATTTCTGTTGGACAAAGGGGCGCAAGTGGATGCTCTGGATGGTTCGGGGAATACCGCACTCATGGGAGTGTGTTTCAAAGGATTTGCCGACATTGCCGAGAAGTTGATCAATGCCGGGGCCAATGTCAGCCAAAAAAATGCCATGGGAGCCACTTGCCTCATCTATGCCGTAACCTTTAACCGGAAAGATATTGCCGAACTACTTTTGATGCACGGAGCAGATGCATCCGTTAAAGATGCCAGAGGAAAAACAGCTATGGGCTTGGCACTTGAACAAGGAAATGCCGAACTGGAAGAACTCTTAAAAAAATATTAGATGTCCATAACCTTGAATATTGCTTTGATTCAAACCGATTTGTACTGGGAAGATCCAGTTGGCAACCGAGAAATGTTTGAACAAAAAACAGCAAGCATCCCAGATGATGTGGATGTGATCATATTGCCCGAAATGTTCACAACGGGGTTTACTATGAAGCCGGAAAACATTAATTCCACGGAAGGACATAAAACTGTAGAATGGATGCTACAAAAGGCGAAAGAAAAGGATGCTGCTATCATAGGAAGTATTATTTCACAAGAAGAAAACAACTTTTATAATAGGTTGTGGTTTGTTCAGCCTGATGGAGGCATGTCAACATACGATAAGAGGCATACATTTACTTTAGCAGGGGAAGACAAAGTTTATTCAAGAGGGGAGAAAAAAATTATTGAATACTTTAGAGGGTTTAGTTTTTATCCATTAATCTGTTATGACTTGAGGTTTCCAGTTTGGTCTAGAAATGCGGAAAATTACGATGTCTTGATCTATGTGGCCAATTGGCCCAAGAAAAGAATAGATGCCTGGGATACGCTCCTAAAAGCCAGGGCCATCGAAAATATGGCTTATTGTGTTGGTGTTAACCGAATAGGTAAGGATGGTTTGGATTTTGAATATCCAGGGCATTCCGCAGTCTATGATGTGTTGGGGGAGCCATTGGCTTTTTCAGAAAATGAAGATATCCTATACGCTACCTTGAGCAAAGATCACATTGAGTCGAACCGAAAAAAACTAAGGTTTTTGGAAGACAGGGACCAATTTAGTTTGATAGGATAAAGGTTTCTTCCTTTTCCCAGTTGGCCCTGATTTCAATTGTTCCAGGATAATAGCTGATTTCTTCCGGCTGTCTTTTTTCAAGAAAGTTACCCGTATCCAATTGGCCATTTCCGTTTTCATCAAAAATTACACGGGCCACATAATTACCTGGGTCCAAATAGCTGAATTCAAATACCTGGGATTCGGAAGCTGCGATTTCCCGCTGCACCTCCCCTTTTTCGTTGGTAAGCTGAACAATGACAGGATAAGTGACATTACCGCCCAAAATCATACGTAAATTACCATAATCCGCATAGCTGCCGGTAGATAAATTATAGGCCAATGTATCGTTTTCCACTCCGAAGAAATCCGTAATGGCCCCTGGCAAGAACGAAAAGGAATATTTTTGGTTCGGTTCCACCTCAAAATCGAAATCCACTTTGTTTTGTACCGTGTCCAACGCATAGGTGTACGTCGCGGGAATGGAATCACTGACCATTAGTGAAATATGGGTGGTATCCAATTCAGAAATGGGTGTATTTGTAAGCACACTAAAAGTGTCCTCAAAATTGAACTTCCCGCTTACGGAGGTGGAAACCGTCAAGGAATCCATGGGCAAATCCCGCATTTTGACCGTAAAAGTGTCTATTGTTAGAGTTTTGTCATTTCTAACCATAAAAACGATGGAATCCAAATCGGCCGGGGTCATCCAATAATTTAAAGTGTCCTTGTTTCGTTCTTTCAATATTTTGGTGTCAACCGAATCGGGCAGTGATGTCATAGGTTCAATGACCATATCCCGATGATCGCCCTGATATCCGAAAATAATTTTATTCTTGGCCACCAAACTCGGTACCGTAGCCTTGTAATTGAGTTCTTCACGAAACAGGTTCAGTCCATAAATGGAATCCGTTGGCAGGGTAATGGTATCTTCTATAAATCCGATTTTGTCTTGCCCTTGGTCGAACATATTGTTTTTGTTCACATCCTTTAGTCCGAACAAGGCATATTTTCCTGCTTTAAGATTTTTCAATTCAAAAAAGGGAAGACTGTCGCCGGTATTCGAAATATATAATGGGGGTTCCTTGTAAATGGTGGAATCCGTATAAGTGCTGTCAATCTCGTATAGCATGACACTAATGAACTCATCCGCTTTTCTATTTATGGCATCTTTTACCGCCCCGGTAAGGGTAAGGGAGTCCAGATAATCCCCTGTCGAGAATACGTAGCTCAAAAAGCTGTTCGGGTTCCCCTCATTGTTGTCCACGATACTTTGTCCAAAATTGATGGTGTACGTAGTGTTTTCCCGAAGGGTGTCCTTGATGATGACTTCTATATATTTGCTGGCAGATCCCATCGGTGTTATCTCAGCTGGGTATTTAAAAGGAGGGGAAACCACCAATTGGTTTTGCACGTCCTCCAATTTAATGAGTTCATCAAAATAGAGACGTATTTTCTTGGCTTTGAAATTGGTGGTGAAGTTTTCGGGGTCGGTTCGTAAAAGTTCCGGGGGTGTGATATCCTTTGGTCCTCCACTTGGGGAACCTCGTTTGGCACATTGCCACATAGCAAGGGCAATAAAAGTGAAAAAAAGAAGTCCAAACAGTTTTTTTAAGTACACCATGCCTAAAAATAATGTGGAACAAAGAAACAACTAATTTGAGAACTGGGGCACCGCATTAATAAATTTTAACCCTCCGAAGCCATGGCTATACTCAGTACGTAAACTACAATGTTTTTTTGTTGGAGAAGTGTTTGTGCACACGATTCTATGGTTGCCCCGGTAGTGATGACATCGTCCACCAAGAGTACATGCTTAAAATTTTGGCTGTATGAGGCATCGAGTTCAAAAGCATCTTTGGAGCTTTCCCAACGCCCTTGCCTACCTTTTTTGGTTTGGGTTTTGGTGTTTATGGTCTTGATCAACCAATCATCACAATATTCCGCCCCAATATTCTGTGCAATGGTTTTGGCAAATAAAGCCACTTGGTTGTAGCCACGCTTTTTAAGTTTTTTTGGGTGTAACGGGACAGGGATTACTGCATCAATATGGGAAAGGTGTCCTTTTTCACGTAAATGCGCACCACACCATTCACCTAAAAAACCTCCAATCTCTTCTTGGTTTTTATATTTCATCCAATGCAACAAATTTTTTACCAGGCCATTTTTTGGAAAAAAAACGAAAGATGCAGCCTTTTTTATCGGAATTCTACCATAAAATATACGGTCCACTGCATTTTCTTCCAGGTAGTTATGATCGGTGAGTGGCACATCATGTCGACAAACGGCACACAAAATGTGTTCTCCACTAAATAATTGGGTATTACATCCAAAACATACCCTTGGCAATAGGATGTTGTTAATCTCGTTTATTATCTTA
Source organism: Flagellimonas yonaguniensis (assembly GCF_029193885.1). Taxonomy (GTDB): domain Bacteria; phylum Bacteroidota; class Bacteroidia; order Flavobacteriales; family Flavobacteriaceae; genus Flagellimonas; species Flagellimonas yonaguniensis. The sequence goes on from NZ_JARFVB010000001.1 coordinate 606,480, forward strand.
GCCAACCTTTTTGGTATCAAATCTTATACATATTTAGCGTAGTCTGTCAACCTCATGAACTCCCAAGATAACACTTTCAACTACAAAATTATCTTTGCCGCCATGGCCGCGGCCATAGTTGGGATTCTTATTGCTTTTTATTACAGCTATGCACAGTCCAAAAACCAAATGATTTTTTTGGAGGAGGAGAAGTCTCTTTTGGTAAAGGATTTAACATTGATGCGGGCCGAGGTCGACCGTTTATCCGGATTGAATGAGGTCAATGAAATCGAGTTGCAAACCTCTCGTTTCAGGGTACAACAATTGCTGGATTCGGTTGGGAGGCTAAACTTCAGTATTACCAAATTAAAGGAGACCAGAAAGGAGCTCCGTAAATTGGAATTGCGTTTTGACAGCCTTAAACTCAAGAACAACTTTTTGCGCTATAACAATAGTTTGTTGGCCAGCAAGTATGATGAAACCATCAAACAGCTCGAAGAACTGCGAGGAAGGGCCAATAGTATGGAACGGACAGAATCCTTATTGCGCGAGACCAACAAGGAGCTTACCCGTGAGTTACGTATCAAAAGCTACCTAAGATTGCAGGATGCAGAAGGAAGCGGATTCAGGTTACGGGCAGGAAGGCCCATCAAAACCAACAAAGCTTCTGTTATTGAAAAATTAAGGGGGTGTGTCACTATTCTCAGTGATGCAGATTCGGGTGGAGATATTAAAGTGCTCTATTTGCAATTTTTGGACCCCAATATGTCCATAATCGAAGATAATGCCAATACCATTTCGGTAAGCGGAAATACCTACAGCAAAAAAGTGGAGATTGTGTACACAGGAAAGGAAATCAGTATTTGTGACGCCATTACCGTTCCTGAAGGCTCTTTGGCTGAGGGAATTTACACTTTGAATGTATTCGAGGACGAAAGATTGTTGGCTTCCACCGAATTTCAGTTGAAATAGCATACTACTTTTTGGGTAAAACTCTATTTTTGCCCAATGGCAAATCAGGAAGACATTTTTAAGAAGGTTATCTCCCACGCAAAGGAATACGGATATGTATTTCAATCCAGTGAGATTTATGATGGTCTCAGTGCTGTATATGATTACGGTCAGAACGGTGCCGAGCTAAAAAAGAACATTCGCGAATATTGGTGGAAAGCCATGGTGCAGCTCAATGAGAACATCGTGGGCATCGATGCCGCCATATTCATGCATCCCACCACTTGGAAGGCCTCTGGCCACGTGGATGCGTTCAACGACCCGTTGATAGATAACAAGGATTCCAAAAAAAGATACCGAGCTGATGTTTTGATCGAAGACTATGTGGCCAAGATTGAAGCCAAAATCGAAAAAGAGGTTAAAAAAGCGGAAAAACGCTTTGGCGATAGTTTTGATAAGGAGCAATTTCTTGCGACCAATAATAGGGTAATAGGCTATCAGGAGAAAGCCGATTCCATTCTAAAAAGAATGGGAAAATCCCTCGAGAATGAAGATTTGGCCGATGTAAAAGCCTTGATTGAGGAATTGGAGATTGCCTGCCCACTTTCAGGTTCTAAAAATTGGACAGATGTAAAGCAGTTCAACCTGATGTTCGGCACCAAACTTGGAGCTTCTGCCGATAGTGCCATGGACCTGTACCTTCGTCCTGAGACCGCCCAAGGTATATTTGTCAACTTTTTGAACGTACAAAAAACAGGAAGGATGAAAATTCCGTTTGGAATTGCCCAAACAGGAAAGGCCTTCCGTAACGAGATTGTAGCCCGTCAGTTTATCTTCCGTATGCGGGAATTTGAACAGATGGAGATGCAATTCTTTATAAAGCCGGGCACCCAACTGGAGTGGTACGAAGCCTGGAAGGAAAAACGTATGAAATGGCACCTTTCCCTTGGAATGGGAGAGGACAACTACCGTTTCCACGACCATGAAAAATTGGCCCACTACGCTGATGCCGCCGCTGATATCGAGTTTAGGTTCCCGTTCGGTTTCAAGGAACTGGAAGGAATCCATTCCCGTACCGATTTCGATTTGGGCAAGCATGAGGAATACTCAGGTAAAAAACTCCAATATTTTGACCACGAGGAAAACAAGAGCTACACTCCTTATGTATTGGAAACTTCCATAGGATTGGACCGTATGTTCTTGGCCGTTTTCTCCAACTCATTGCAAGAAGAGGAACTGGAAAATGGTACCACACGAACTGTACTCAAGATTCCAGCTGTATTGGCACCCAACAAAGTAGCCGTTCTTCCATTGTTGAAAAGAGACGGACTTCCCGAAGTCGCCCAGAAATTGGTGGACGAGCTCAAATGGGATTTCAACGTGGAATATGATGAAAAGGATGCCGTAGGGCGTCGCTACCGTCGTCAGGATGCGGCAGGAACGCCATTTTGTGTTACCGTGGACCATCAAACCTTGGAAGACGATACCGTGACCATTCGTCATAGGGATACCATGGACCAAAAGCGTGTGAAACTTTCAGAAGTGAAAGACATCATCTCCAAAGAAGTGGATATGCGTTACTGGTTGCAGAAAATCTAAGGATTAAAACAAGCCCGTAATTTCTCCATCATCGTTAATGTCGATGCCTTCGGAGGCAGGATGAGCTGGTAATCCGGGCATACGCATAATGTTGCCCGTTATCGGAATCAAGAAGCCGGCACCAACGGCAATTTCTATTTCCCGTACCGTGATGATAAAATCCTTGGGTCTTCCCAATAATTTAGGGTTGTCCGACAGGGATTTTTGGGTTTTTGCAATACAAACGGGTAATTGGTCCAACCCGAGATCAGTGATTTTTCTGAGGTCGGCCTTGGCTTTAGAAGTATAGTCCACGTATTCCGCACCATAAATTTCGGTGGCGATGGTCGCTATTTTGTCTTTTACACTGGATTTCCAATCATAAAGCGGCTTGAATTCGGAAGTGCCAGATTCGACTATCTCAATTACTTTTTTTGCCAAATCTTCTGCGCCTTCGCCCCCTTTGGCCCAAACATTGGCTATGGCAACGCGAATGCCTTTGGAAGCTGCAAATTCTAGAATTACTTCGATTTCTTCATCCGTATCCGATACAAATTTATTGATGGCTATCACGGGCACTACTTTGAACTTCGCAATGTTCTCCAAATGCTTTTCCAAATTGGGAAGTCCCTTTTTCAAAGCATCCACATTGGGTTTGGTCAATGATTTTAAATCTGCCCCTCCATGATATTTCAATGCCCGAATCGTAGTGGTGAGCACAACAGCTTTTGGTTTCAGTTGGGCACTCTGGCATTTGATATCGAAGAATTTTTCGGCACCCAAATCAAATCCGAAGCCGGCTTCGGTAACGGTGTAATCCGATTGTGACATTCCCATCAAGGTGGCGATTACCGAATTGGTTCCTTGTGCAATGTTCGCAAAAGGGCCACCGTGAATAATGGCCGGGTTGCCCTCAATGGTCTGCACCAAATTGGGTTTTATGGCATCTTTTAACAGGGCGGCCATGGCGCCTTCGGCCTTCAAATCTTTCGCATATATGGGTTTTTTATCGTAGGTATAGCCCACAAAAATATTTCCCAGCCGTTTTTTGAGGTCGCTTAAGCCATCAGCCAAACAAAGAATGGCCATGATTTCCGAAGCAGCCGTAATATCAAAACCGGTTTCCCTGGGTACACCCGAAGTGGTACCGCCCAACCCTACAATTACATGACGAAGGGAACGGTCGTTCATATCCATTACCCGTTTCCAACCTATGGTTCTGGGATCTAGGCGTACGGAATTGGTCTTGCTCTGAATGTTGTTGTCGATTATGGCCGATAAGAGGTTATGTGCTTTTTCAATGGCCGCAAAATCGCCTGTAAAATGTAGATTGATGTCCTCCATGGGCAATACTTGGGAATAACCACCGCCCGTGGCACCACCCTTGATTCCAAAAATGGGACCTAATGAAGGTTCACGTAACACCACTGTGCATTTTTTGCCCAAACGGTTCAATCCTTCAGAAAGTCCAATGGACATGGTGGTTTTTCCCTCCCCAGCTGGAGTAGGGGAAATTGCAGAGACCAAAATAAGGTTGCTTTCTTGTGCTTTTTTACGATTTATGGCCTTTAAGGGAAGCTTTGCTTTGTATTTTCCGAACATTTCAATGTGTTCTGAATCAATTCCAAATTTTTCCGCAATGGCGGATATGTGTTTCAACTGAACACCTTTGGCAATCTGTAAATCGGTCATAGTCTTGTTTTTATGCGCAAGGGAAACCCAAATCTTTCCCAAATTAACATACAAGATACTATAATCGGGACACAAAAACCATGACATTTGTGGCACTGAAAAGAATCATTCCACCCGTCTGCCTTCTGTGGTAAAAGATAGGCCTTGTTGTCCTGACGTGGAAATCATTACACCTTCAAAATAAGGTTCATGTAAGGTAGGTTTTATGGACCATTGAAAAAGGAAGTTGGCACCTGTTCCGCCCGATCGGTCTTTTTCATCAATCACGATTTCCACGGTTTCCATGGGCTTGATGTAGATGGGCTCATCAAAATAGGTTCTGATGGGGTTGCCCTTTGTATCAAAATATTCGGCCTTTTGGATGTAAATGGTATCCTTCAGGTTGGTATTGCGCATGCTTATGGTGCTGGTAAGATTATGCGTTCGGTGTTCTGTTTCACTGTAAATCTCGGAATACACGGAAAGATAGGAGGTGCCGTTCAACAGGGAATCCTGTTCGGATATGTTGGCTATTCTATTGCTCCAGTTTACAGGGTCAATGGAACTTACTTCTTCCTTTGTTTTTTCGGTGCAGGAAAAAATCAGCAATAAAAAAATAAAGGGAACCCAGTTTCTCATCATAAGCTTTGCAATAGGATAACTAAGATACGGATTAGTTGTAAATATCCAGAGCATCAATTATTTTGAAGGGACTAGGCTCTCAGCTTCAAAATCCAGAGTAGCGAAGTTCTAGATAAATTACGGTAATGGGAAATTGTATCCCTAATTCATCCCATACAATGCCTTACCTGCTTCCTCATATTTATCGCCTTCGTTCCAAAACAATTTCTCCGAGCTGTTGGCAATCAATCTGCCACTGTATACATAGCCTTGGTAGAATTTTAAAAGGTAGTCGTAATCCAAACTATCGGCTTCGTCGTCGGCTTGGTGGTAGTACTTCATGATTTCTTCATCAAAACTATGGAAGCCAGTGGAATAGGTCGGGGCGGGAATTCCTTTTCTAGCAAAGCTAACATTGTCGCTACGGTCAAAAAGTCCCTGTTCCGGTGCTGGGTCCCCAATGGCCTTAAGGCCAAATGTTCCTGCGCCTTTGATGATCAATTCTTTTGCTGAGGTTCGTTCCAAACCGATTATGGTGGCCAAAGAGGTGTCGTTATAGCCTCCGCCATCGGTATTGAAGCAATAAGAGACTTGATTTAGAGGAATCAAAGGATGGTCTGCGTAGTACCGACTTCCCAATAATCCTTTTTCCTCCGCTGTGAACAAAATAAACAGTGCGGAACGCTTGGTGGGATACGTCCTGAGGTTTTCCAACATGGAAAGTACAGCGGTAACACCAATGTTATTATCACGAGCCCCGTTGTAAATGGAATCTCCTTCAGCATTGGGTTGCCCAATGCCCACATGATCATAATGCGCAGAGTAGATGACATATTCATTTTTGAGGGAGGGATCGGAGCCTTCGATAACTCCCACTACATTTTGGGTGTCCAAATACTTTTTGGATTGACCGTCGGATTTGATGGTGACCGGTATGGTTTCTCCCTTTTTTAGGTCTGGCCTGTTTTTATTCATATTGACCCACACGCTGAAAAATGAATCATCTTCTGTTCCATCGGATTCTTCTTTTATAGTTGTTCCAGAACCGGAATAGTGTTTTACCCTGCTCCAAAGGTCTTCCTCAAAATCAACCAGTTCAATCAAGCCCAAGGCTCCATTTTGTTGAGCGAGTTCTACTTTTTTTGACCTACTCCTGAACATGTCGTTCGGAGTGGCATCTTCGCCACTTCCGGCTAGTACGACTACGACCTTTCCTGAAATATCGGTACTTGCAAAATCATCTTCTGAGCCATACTCCAAAAACACGGCTTCTGCCGATTGGTCAATGGCGGGCATGGAAAAAGGGGCTGTCAACGGAAAACTTACCCCATTTAAGGTAAGGTCCAAAACGCTTGGGGGTCTGGATTGCTCCAATTGAAATTTTTGATAATAGGAATTATCCTCAGAAACAGGTTTTGCCCCAAATTTATGTAGTTGGTTGGCCAAATAGCTGGCCGCTATTTTGTTGCCTCTTGTGCCAGCTTCACGACCTTCCAGAAGATCATCCGATAGGAACTTGATATGGCTTTCAATGGTATTCTTGTTGACTGTGGCGGCTGCCTTTTCTTTGTCTGATTGGGCAAAGCTTAGGAAAGAGAAAAGGATGGAGGCAAAAGTAAATAATAGTTGTTTTTTCATTTTTTTGAAGTGTTTATAGGGCAGGCAATCGTGTTCGTTCGTTGGCAGAAAAAGAATCATAATTCACTCAAATATAATATTTAAACTTAAGTAGTCTTATGTCCAATATCCGGGATGCAGCTATTTTTTTGTGATAGGTATCCAGAACTCTTCCTCGGATTCAGGATGTTCTCCCTTATAGTTGTCTCCCATAAGTGCAAAATAGGGTCGGCTATCCATTTCATATTCCGAATTGGGTAGCCATTCGCCATACATATATCTGAAAGCTTTCATGGCTTCACTGGGTTTCCCTTTGTAGGGGAACACGGCATACAATCCTTCGGGAATGGTCAAGCTTTCCATGCCCACAGGTATTTCTTCTATTATGGAAACAGCAATGGCCGCCCATTTTTCAAATTGTCTTGTGGGGTCAAAATTTTGAAAAAAAGTAGTGGTGGGATAGATTTCCACCGCGTAGCTATCATTGTTGATGACATGATTGATTTCTTTTTTACGGGGAGAAAAACTTTGCCATAGTTCAAAGGTATTGTTGTCTGCAAAGGAGGTGATTGATTTTTTCCCAACCAATAGGGTGGTAGGCAAGGTTTGTATTCTTGGGGTCATCAAGCTTTATTTATGTTTTGCATTTTCTTCAACTCTAAACCTAACGATTTCTTCAATGAGGTCAAGAGGTAAGGGTTGGTCCAATGGAAATTGCACCGAGCCTTTTCCCTGTTTGTATTTGGAAAGCTCTTTTTGAAATGCTTCGTGTCCAGAAGGTGTCGCATAAAAACCGATATGATTTTTATATCCTGCAAAGTATACCAAAGGTTTTCCGTTGGTTTTGTAACCTGGCATGCCATAAGCCATTTGTTCGATGGCCTTTGGTGCTGTTTTTTTAATGATAGCCCTTACTTTTTGAAGTTGTTGTTGAACTTCCTTTGGAAACTTGGAAATATATTGGTCTATTTCGTTCATGATTAGACAGTTTGTATTTTAAAGATAGCCCATACTACTATGAAGCGTGTTAAAAAACATAGTTTAATTGCAGTCCGCCAAAATAATTGCGTCCATTGCCCGGATAATAATATCTGGGCTGTGCACCGCCAAATCCAGTGGCGTTGATCAATACGGACTGGGCGTAGTGGGTATCAAAAATATTGTTGATGCCGGCATTAAGTCCCAAACCAATATGTGATGACAGCGATGTTCGTAGTCCCAATTTGGCATGGAACACATTAAAGGAATCACTGCTTATGGAATTGGCATCCGTCATCGGAATTTCGTCCACGAACTGATGGGTCAAGTTCAATTGCAGGCCATTGGAATGTCTAAAATCGATTCCCGAGCTCAATAGATTCTTTGGAACACCTGTAAGCGGATTGCCCGAGTAATCGTTGTCGTCATCCACAAATTCCACAAAGCTGTGGTTGTTCAAGGTATAGCTGAGATAGGGTAAAAAAGTGACCGAAGGGGATAATCTTCCCCTGTAATGCAAGTCGAGTTCCAGGCCTTGATGCCTCGTTTTGCCCGCATTTCTCCCGATATACTGGTCCTCCCCGACCCGTTGTGCTACCAAAAGGTTTTTCACGTCCATTCGATACACAGCAATACTTGCTGAAAGCCTTTTCTGGAACGGTGTCCATTCGGTGCCCAATTCATAGTTTGTTCCCGTTTCTTGGGCAATATCTGGATTGATGATGCCATCCGGGGTCAGTGTCTCCTCCAAACTGGGATTGGAAAACCCTCTGCTGATATTTGCGTAGAACTTACCTTGTTGCCATTGGTAATTGAACCCAAGGTTCGAAAGCAATATGGCATTAAAATTTCGTTTGGCCGAAGCATTGAATTCCCCTTGGTTGAACAGATCCCTAAAATCATAATGGGTCTTGTTCCAGTTGATACCCATCTGAGTAGAAAAGTTTGCTGTAATGGGGTAGGTCAGTGTTCCAAAAAGGTTGAACTGCCTACGGAATTCCGTGTTGTCACTGAGCTGGGCTCCTCTCAAGCTGCCATTGCCGTTATTTTCTTCGTACAGATTCTCAAAAGTGCCCCAATGGTATTCGTCCCTGTAGAACTCTCCACCAAAGGTGAAATCCGCTTTCCCCCAAGTTCCGGCGAAACGAGTGCGAAAACCGTAGCCATTGGTAAACTCGTCCAAAATATTGAAAGGACGTGGCTCATAATGGTCTAAATATGTATGGAAGACGCTGGAGGTATTCTGTAGGTGTTCGGAAAACAGATAGGTGTGCGACAAGCCCGTCAAAATATATTTGTTGGCCTCGTACCCTTGAGCAGCCAACCAGTTTGATGCTGCACGCGTAGGATCTTCTTCAAAATCGGTCTGGTTAATGGAACTTGGAATTTGAGCCGTATAATCGATATAATTTACTAAAAGCGCCATACTGCTTTTTTTTCCTGTTCGGAACTGCGTGTTCAGTAGTAATCCATCACGTTGGAACTGGCTGTTTTGTCGGAAGCCATCGGTTTCCAAGTGGTTGTAACTCAAACTCAGATTAAAACCATCTTCCGAATGAGAAAAAGCAAGGTTGTCCTTGAGCATGTTGTATGAACCCATCGAGAATGAATTGATAAGCTGGGTTTTGTCTTGAACAGAAGCTTTGGTTTCCAATAAAATGGCCCCACCAAGATTGGAGCCAAAGGCTGTGGCCTTTGGGCCTTTGATAATTTCCACAGCACCCAGGTTCTCAAAATCGTAGGCCTCAATAGTGGAGGATCCGGTGCCATTGGTTACGGGAATACCGTTGAAATACATGCGGAGCTTATTGGTACCATAGGGCGTTCTGGAACCGATTCCCCGAACGGTTATCCGATTGGTATTGATGGCTCCAGATAAAATGTACACTCCCGAAACCTGGTTAATGGCCGAGGGAATGTCCGTAGGATTGAACCGCTCAAAAGTCTGACCTGCTATTTTTGATGAAGAGGTAATTCCCGTTGTTTTTTTGGGTATGGCTTCTTGGGTGAGTACCACTTCGTCCAATTGGGTTATGGAATCTTTGGGAGTAATTTGTGCCAGAACAATCGTGGGCAATATGCTAAAAAAGACAACTAAGACTTTCATCAGATGCGAATTGCAAGATTTATTTTTTGAGCTTAACTGTTTTGCCTGTTTTGGCACTTTTTCGTGCAGCATCCAAGATTTCGACCACGGTCAAATTATTTTCCAGTGCGGTAAGGTCTTCAGGATTTAATTTGATGGAACCGCGAACCACAGCGACCAATAGTGAGAATGGGTCATTATGGGGATAGGGCCGCTCCTCCAAAGTTGTAATCTCTTCTTCGTAGCCATCGTAGCCTTCTGCGATTCTAACCCGAAGGGTATTTCTGTTATCCGAGTAAATTGCTCCGGTCAATCCGTAAAGTTCCATGTCCTTTCTGCCAATGGGCCAGTTCCATGAAGGTTGTAAAACACCTTGGCAATCATCATAGGTAAGGATGATTACTGCATCATCATCCACCTTCGGATTATTCTCCGTCTGGAGTTGTTGGGTTACCGCAGTAACGGTATTCGGTTTTTTGCCTTTTAGGAGCCATGTCATCAAATTGGCCCCATAACAGCCAAAATCCGTAATGGCACCACCTCCATTCAGTACAGGATCTTGGAGCCATTCCAAAAATTCTTCATTTACACCAATTTTCACTGGCCCTCTATGGCCATCACGAACAATTACTTTTCGTAGTGCTCCAATTTTTCCATTGTCCAAAAGGTTTTTTGCCCGATGATTGGTAGGGTACCATGTGGTTTCGTAATTGGTGAGCAAATGTATGTTGTGTACTTCGGCCAGGGCTTTCATTTTTTTGGCATGTTGCATGTTAACGGCCAAAGGTTTTTCCACCATTACATGTATTCCTTTTGGTGCGCAGATTTGGACCACTTCCAAATGATCATATATGTTGCCAAAAGCGGTCACTGCTTCTGGTTGGGTGGCAGTAATCATTTCTTCCAAACTGTTGTAGACCAAATCCATGGAAAACCCATGTTGATCTGCATATTTTTGAGCAAGCTCGTGATTGGGTTCGGCAATGCCCACAATTTTTATATCTCCAATGTTTTCACGCCCCAAAATGGAATGTACATGGGTATGTGTAAGCCCTGCAATACCAATTTTAAGAGGGTCGGACTGTCCAAAAAGGTATGTGTTCGCAAAAAACAAACAGGTCAAAAAGAAAAAGGCTGATTGTGCCATACGGATCATGGGGATTTATAATGCTCTAAAAATAATAACTAATTGTCAAGTTCGTCCAACAAAGTGTCCGTATCCATGATGGTTGCAAATTCGCCCTTTAAATTCGCCAATTCTGCATGAAATATAACATCTGCAGGGTATTTATTGCCATCGTATCCTATTTTATCAAAAGCCGCGGTGGCATCAGAAACCAAAACAACATTGAAACCGAGGTTGGAGGCCATCCGTACCGATGTGGAAATGCAGTGTTCAATGGTCAATCCTGCAATTACCAGATCGGTAATGTTTTGTGCTTTTAAACTGATCTCCAAATCTGTTCCGATAAAGGCACTGTTTACATTCTTTTCGAATACAGGTTCGTTGATCAAGGGTTTCACGGCTGGATGAAATTCATTTCCCATTTTGTGGGGATATAGTGGGGAATCAATATTAGTGGAATTGTGTTTTACGTGGAAAACGGGCAGTTGCCTCTCTCTGAAAAACTGCAATAACCTACCACAATTTTTTTCCGCTTCAGGATTGTTCCGTTCTGTGCCATAAAAAGCTACTTCCTGAAGTCCGATTTGGATGTCTATCAGAACAAGTGCGATCATGAGGATGAATTTTGACCTAAAATTACAGGAAAACATCAAGAAAGAACATTTTGATTCTTTTCATCGATGTATCCATTGGCAAATTCAATTTTAGGGAGCCACTTACAATAGCTATTTTTGAACAAATTTGAGCACATGAAAATCGCATCATACAATGTAAACGGAATACGCGCTGCAATGAACAAGGGATTTGTAGATTGGTTGCAGACAGTTTCCCCAGATATCATTTGTCTACAAGAAACCAAGGCCATGGAAGAGCAAGTGGATACAAAACTATTTGAGGAAGCAGGCTACCCTTTCCACTATTGGTTCAGTGCCCAGAAAAAAGGATACAGCGGTGTGGCCTTACTTTGTAAGAGTGAACCCGACCATATTGAATTCGGTACTGGGATAGATTACATGGACCATGAGGGGAGAAACATCCGTGCCGATTTTGGAGACCTTTCGATAATGAGCATGTATTTGCCCTCCGGCACCAATATGGACCGACTGGATTTTAAATTGACCTACATGGCCGATTTTCAAAAGTATTCGGAAGAACTTAGAAAAGAACGCCCCAATCTTATTGTTTGTGGGGATTACAATATCTGTCATGAAGCCATAGACATCCACGATCCTGTTCGAAACAAGAATGTATCTGGATTTTTGCCCGTGGAACGCGAATGGATTGGCAACTTTATGAAAAGTGGCTTTATAGATAGTTTCCGACACTTTAACAAAGAACCGGACAACTATACTTGGTGGAGCTATAGGGCCAATGCAAGGGCCAACAACAAAGGATGGCGTTTGGATTATGGTATGGTGGCCGAGCCTTTGGAAGATAGATTAAAGCGTTCCGTGATTTTGTCTGAGGCAAAACACAGCGACCATTGCCCGATTTTATTGGAGGTCGAAAAATAACATTGGCATAAAGACTGATGTTTTTGTTTCAGTACTTTTAACCATCCTAAACTGCAAAAGATGAAATACACTAGAATTCCACATACCGATATCCGTATATCCAAAATTTGTTTGGGTACCATGACCTGGGGTCGTCAGAACAATGAGGATGAAGCCCACGAACAAATGGACTATGCATTGGACCAAGGTGTGAACTTTTTTGATACGGCCGAATTATATCCGGTACCTGCCAAGAAGGAGCTCTATGCGGTAACTGAAGAGCTTATTGGAAACTGGTTCAAAAAAACCGGAAACCGGGACAAAGTGGTGCTGGCATCAAAAATAGCTGGACCTGGACATGCAGCAAAGCATATTCGCAATACTGGTTTTAGTCGCGAATCCATTATCAGTGCAGTGGATGGCAGCTTAAAGCGGTTACAAACGGATTACATTGACCTATACCAACTCCACTGGCCAGAGCGAAACACCAATTATTTTGGCCAAAGGGGATATAATGCCTATGTTGTTGATGTTTGGGATGATACTATCCACCAAGTATTGGAAACACTTCGCGATTTGATCGCCGAAGGCAAGATTAGACACGTAGGGTTGTCCAATGAAACACCGTGGGGAACCATGCGTTTTTTGGAAGAAAGTAAAGTACATCAATCTTTGCCCCGAATGATGACGATACAAAATCCTTACAACCTTTTGAACCGATTGTTCGAGGTTGGACTTTCCGAGATTTCCATGCGGGAGCAAATAGGTTTGCTGGCTTATTCGCCACTTGGTTTCGGGGTCTTGAGCGGAAAATACCTTACTGAAGTTCCACCAAGAAAAGCTAGGGTAACCTTGTTCCCAAATTATAGTAGATATAGTGGCGATACAGCTGTTGCAGCGACTGAAAAATATGCGCAATTGGCAAAGGAACACGGTTTGAGCATGGCACAAATGGCTTTGGCCTTCGTAAATACCAGACCTTTCTTGACAAGTAATATTATTGGCGCAACCAGTATGGAGCAGCTAAAGGAAAATATCGACAGCATAAATGTGAATCTTTCCGATGAGGTGTTGGAAGGCATCGAGGAAATTCACAAAGCTATTCCGAATCCTGCGCCATAATTATTCCAAAGCGTAAGCCCGGTACTCATCACCAGAGGCGGTACCCATTTTGCCCCCACCGCACGAAATCACCACATATTGTTTGCCATCAACTTGGTAAGTGATTGGTGTGGCATACCCTCCTGCGGGCAGTTGGTCTTCCCAAAGTCGTTCCCCCGTTTTCATATGGAACGCACGTATTTTTTCATCCTTGGTAGCTGCAATAAAGAGCACACCACCTTTGGTGACAACGGGCCCTCCATAATTTTCAAGCCCAGAAACGGGAATATTCGGGTCCTGTAAACTTTCTTCATGCCCCAAAGGAACAGTCCATAAATATTCGCCCGTATTGAGGTCGATTGCATTCAAGGTTCCCCATGGCGGTTTTACCACAGGATAACCTCTGTCGTCTTTGAATCTTGCAAAACTGGCCACGGAATAGGGAACGTCCACTTTTAATTTTTCTACGCGGTGGTCTTTAGCTTTTTCGATATCCATTAAAAAGTCGGTAATGGCATTGGTTTCTTCTTCGGAAAGATTTGGCATGCCCGGCATGGCGCCACGACCTTTTTGGATAATTGTTTTTATGGAGTCGATTTCCAATCGCAACTTCACATTTTGAAGCTCAGGGATTCCGTTCAAGCCTTGCAAATCACCACCATGGCATCGGGCACAGTGAATTTGCGCCAAACTTTGACCCATGCTCGAACCTTCTGCATTGCCACCAACTTCTTTCATTTTAATGATCCATGCCATTTCGTTGGCATTCACGTACATTACACCATCTCGTGGGTCGAGTGCTGCCCCGCCCCATTCAGCACCGCCATCGGCCCCTGGGAACAGGATTACCCCGGTAGTATCCATGGGTACAAATTGTCCTTGTGATGTAATCGATTTGAATTTTTCCAGTACGGTGGGAGCATTATCGGTTTCGTTCCCGGTTACCAAATCATCAACAAAAGCAGTTCGGTCTGGAGCATATAAATCCTCCTCTGTTAAAATCTGACGTGCAAACGGCGCAGGTTTTTGGGGTAAGGGCTGTGTTTCAAATGCTTTTTCCCCAAGTAATGTTGAGTTTGGATAAGTTTTTTCCTCGATAGGGAATAAGGGTTCTCCAGTGATTCGGTTAAATACGAATACATGACCGCTTTTTGTGACTTGTGCCACGGCAGGAATGGTCTGCCCGTCCCTCACAATGTCCACCAAGTTGGGAGGTGCAGGTAAATCCCGATCCCAAATATCGTGGTGCACCATTTGAAAATGCCAAATTCGCTCCCCAGTATTGGCATTCAACGCCAATAGGGAATTTGCGAACAGATTGGATCCTTCGCGATCGCCCCCATACCAATCAAAAGCTGCGGAACCTGTGGGAATGTATACAATACCTTCCTCATTGTCCAATGCCATGCCTGGCCAGCTATTGGCGCCGCCCACTTTTTTGTATGCTTCGGCAGGCCAAGTATCATAACCAAACTCCCCTGGTTGTGGTATGGTATGGAATATCCATAAAATTTCGCCTGTGAGCACATCGTAGGCTCGAATGTGACCTGGGGAGGAACCAGGACCTTCGCCCACACGAGTGCCTTGAATCAATATGTTTTGAAAAACTGCCCCTGGTGTATTGGAGACTACTGATAATTTGCTTGGGTCCCTGCCCAGACCATCCCGAAGGTCAGTATTCCCGTTGTCGCCAAAATCATCAATGGGTTGGCCCGTTTCAATATTGATGGCATAGAGTTTTGGTCCTGATGAGAAAAAAATACGACTGGGCACCGTGCCATCAGATTTCCAATAATTCAATCCTCGGTTGAGCCCTAAACCTGATTCATCCTTTGTTTTTGGCGAAAATTTCCAGATTTCCTCTCCTGTTTTGGCATTGATGGCGAACAATTCAATGGCCGCATTTACCCCATAAAGCACATTCTCAACCATTAAAGGACTTGTCTGTATCTGTGTAGTTCTTCCTTCTTGTAGTCCTCCACTCTTATAGCTCCAAGCCAGTTTTAATTGTGAGACATTCGTGGTGTCAATTTGGTTGAGGTTGGAAAAATGTGTTCGTTCGGGGTCGCCCAAATAATGTTCCCATGTGGTAAAATAGACCTTGTCTGTATTAGTTGGATTTGAATCGCTACAGGAAATGAGAATGGATAGGGGAATTAGGAGAAAAAATCGTTTCATGTGCAGTTTGAATGTTCTTTAATTGAATATTAGTAATCAATCATGATGCCTTGTCTCTTCGAGCGCAGTCGAGAAGTTTTTGGAACCAACGTCTTAAAAATGAGGTCTCGACTGCGCTCGACCTGACAACCTGTTGTTTATGGGCAATCAGAATTTTAAATATAGAAAGAAACAGTTAAAAACAGATTTATCCGAAGAGATGGGCGACAACATCTTCAATCTTGGATACTTTTTGAATCTGGATGCCAGACTGTTTCAATCCAATTTTATTGTTTTTAGAAACAAAGATTTTGGAGAAGCCCAGTTTTTCGGCTTCAAGAATACGCTGGTCCACGCGTTGTACAGGCCTGATCTCTCCCGCAAGTCCAACTTCTGCAGCAAAACAAACGCCTTTTTCAATGGCGATGTCCGAATTACTCGAAAGGATGGCGGCCATAACGGCCAAATCAATGGCAGGGTCATCCACGGAAATCCCACCTGTGATATTGAGGAAAACATCCTTTGCCCCCAATTTAAAACCTGCGCGTTTTTCCAAAACGGCCAATAGCATGTTCAATCGTTTGGCATTGAATCCTGTGGCGGATCGCTGAGGGGTTCCATAAACAGCAGTGCTTACCAAAGCTTGAATCTCAATCAATAAGGGCCGCATACCTTCCACCGTTGCAGCGATGGCCGTACCGCTGAGGTCTTCGTCGTTTTTGGAGATCAACACTTCCGATGGATTGTTCACTTCACGGAGGCCGCTTCCCTGCATTTCGTAGATGCCCAGTTCAGCAGTTGACCCGAATCGGTTTTTAAGGGAACGGAGAATACGGTATACATAATTACGGTCGCCTTCAAATTGGAGAACAGTATCTACCATATGCTCTAAAATCTTGGGGCCTGCAATGGTGCCATCCTTGGTAATGTGCCCTACCAAAATAACGGGGGTGTGGCTTTCCTTGGCAAATTTGATGAGCTCTGCCGTGCATTCGCGAATTTGGGAAATGCTCCCCGCTGCGGATTCGATATAATCGGTGTGCAGGGTCTGAATGGAATCGATGACGACCAAATCGGGCTCGATGGTCGAAACTTGCTGAAAAATATTCTGTGTTTTGGTCTCGGTAAGGATGTAGCAGTTTTCGCTATTGGGCTGAATGCGGTCGGCGCGCATTTTTATCTGCCGTTGACTTTCCTCTCCCGATACATAAAGTATTTTGTAGGGCAGTTTTAGCGCAATCTGAAGCAACAAGGTACTTTTTCCGATACCCGGTTCGCCGCCCAACAAAGTCAATGATCCTGGGACGAGCCCACCCCCCAACACACGGTTGAATTCTTGGTCCAAGGTGTCCAAACGAAGCTCTTTTTCTTGTGTGATTTCCGAAACCCGTAGGGGCTTATTGGCTTGCTTGGCCACCTTATCGGCCTTCCAACTTTTTTTATCCTCTTTCTGGACAACTTCTTCAACAATGGTGTTCCATTCCTTGCACGAGGAACATTGCCCTACCCACTTTGGGAATTGGGCTCCACAGTTTTGACAAAAAAATGCTGTTTTGGTCTTGGCCATTCAAACTAAATGAGGGGCCTAAAGATATGGATTTAGATGATGGATTGGATATTTGGATGGTTAGATAGTTAGATTTTTAGAAAGGAAATTATCTAACCATCCAATAATCTAAGAATCATTCCTGCTAGTACCCGAAATCTGCTTTAAGCGCATCAATTTTTTCGAGGGCCATATCCTTGGTCAAAAAGTCGATTTCCTCTAATTGGAAAGCTTTTTCGAAGGTTTTGAATGCTTTTTTGGGTTCTCCGATAAACTCGTAGTATTCTGCTTCAAAATAAAAACCCATCATGGTGTCTGGAAATTCCTTTTTGCAAAGGTCTGCCAAAGGTTCCAGGGACTCATAGTCTTCTTTTTTAAGACAGGCAGCATAAATCGCCATAATATCGTTGAGTTCCACGGGCTTTTCAAATCCGAACAGGTCTTCTATGGTTTGGTATCGATTCTCCAAATAACTGAAAACGGGTTCTTCGGATGTCAAAATATCGGATTTGTATTCGGCTGGTGTGATTGGTCTGTAAATGCTGAATACATTATCAAAAGCTTTGCTTATCCCATAGGCCGCAATAGAGGTATGGTCGGCCTTTTCATATTCATCAAAAAAGTAATGCAAGGATTCTTTTGTAATCGAGTTGATGCTATGGTTCATTTGAAGGACACGCTGTCTATCGTCCGTCGGCTGTTTTTCCACGATCAAATTATAAAAAATGGTCTGATCCAGTTCGGACAAACGAGCGGGAACCCTACTTTCCATTTCGGTGGCCAATACTGGGGAAATACTGATGTAGGAATTAAAAAACGAGCGATCCTTGAACAGGAAATAGTTGCCAAAATTGGCTGTGATATCGTACCCCACGAACATTTTAAAAGGTGCAATGTTGTAGCTGGTTGCTAAATAGGGAATGAGTTCGGTGCCCAAAAATTCGTAGAACATTTTTCCTTTTTCGGTCGGTAATCCTGAGATGTCTTCATAGTCGCAATCTTCCCAGCGAAGATCGTTCTGCAATTGATGAACACCAACCACGATGGCTTCGGGCATACGGTCGAACTTACTTTGGAATTTTACATTGGCCACTACAAGGTCGAACAAATATTCGGCATCCAAAACCACGATCAACGGATATGATTTTTCTTCGGTGTAGTCTTCGGGAAAATAGTAGGAGACATCCCTTCGCTCTTGCAGTTTGAAGGATTCAAAAATCTCCTTTGTCACTTGAGCGCTTAGGTTCAAGCACGTAAAGCCTATCAGTAGAAATAGACATTTTTTCATTGGTTAAGATTTAGGCGGCTGGGGCTTACCGATTTCTATTCAATAACGGTAATACGATAAAGGATATTGTGCCGAAAACAACGACCATCAAAGTTTGGGCGATCCACATGATCCATCCGAATGCATCCCCGGAAACGGAACTGATGCCATAAATGCCCAATGCAGCACTTACCGCTATGGGATAAAGACCAATTCCGCCATTGGTGGTGGACATGGCGAAGGCTCCGGCCACAAAGGCGACCAATAACTCACCCAAGGATAAAGGAATAGTTTCTTCCACGGTGTATTTTATGACCCAAAACATACCAAAATAGGCTGCCCAGATGAATAGCGTATGGAGAATAAAGGGCCATTTGTTCTTCATTTTGAAAAGGCTGAGTACGCCATCTTGCAATCCGTTGAGGAATCCTTTCAGTTTTAATGCCAAAGGCGATTTGGATTTACGGATGATATAGGATCCCAAAAAGAGTCCGACAATGCCGACAAGCAATATTCCGATGGCACCGATGATATTCACGCCTCTTTCTTCCAAAAATCCAAGTATAAAATCGGTTTGTAGCACTAGGGTAGTCATAATGATGGCCAAAAGCATCAAAAGATCGATGACCCTTTCGGTGACAATGGTTCCAAACCCTTTTTCAAAAGGGACTTTCTCGTAGGTAGTAAGTGCGGTAGCCCTTAATATTTCACCTGAACGGGGTATTCCCAAGTTAGCGAAATAGGAAATGAGTACAATAAATATGGTGTTGACGGTTTTGGGGCGGTATCCCATGGGTTCCAATAAATATTTCCAGCGTATGGCCCGTGAAATATGGCTCAGAATACCAATGATTATGGAGATAGTCACCCAAAAAGGGCTCGCATTGGAAATGTAATGGATGATCTGTTTTCGTTCTTCTGGTGTGGTGGAGTTGTAGGAGTACCAAACCAAAAACAGCCCAAAGGCAATGGGTATAAATATTTTAAGGAATTTTTTAAGGGATTTGCCCAAAATTTACTTGAGTAGATTGGTCTCCTCGTTGGGGAACACCAATGCTGGATTAAATGTTTTTGCCTCTTCGATATCCATCCAAGCGTAGGTGATCAGAATCAATACGTCTCCCACGGCCACTTTTCTGGCTGCGGCACCGTTCAGGGTCAGCTCTCCAGAATTTCGAGGGCCAGGAATAGCGTAAGTTTCCAATCGCTCACCATTGTTGTTGTTCACGATCTGCACTTTTTCGCCCCTAATGATGTTGGCGGCATCCATAAGATCTTCATCTATGGTAATGCTACCTATATAGTTAAGGTCTGCTCCGGTAACTTTTACTCGGTGTATTTTAGATTTTACGACTTCTACTTGCATGGTGCAAAATTATCAATTCAATCTTAGATTATCAATTAAGCGTACGCCATCTGCGTAAACGGCAATAAACGCCCTATATTTTTGATTGTCCTGTATTTTTAAAGCTGGAGTCAATGTGTTCTCGTCCGCGATTTCGAAATACTCCAGATCAAACAAAGGGTGTTGCTCAAACTCGGATTTTACCGAATCCTTTATATTAATAGCACTTTTCGTGCCAAATTCAGCTTTGGCAGCTTGTAGCGTATTGTGGATGAAACCAGCCTTTTCACGGGTATTTTTTGATAGTCTTTCGTTACGGGAACTCATGGCGAGACCGTGTGGCTCTCTTTCAATGGGGCATCCGATAATGGCGTAGGGCAGGTTCTTGACTTCGGCCATTTTTCGGATAATCTGCAATTGTTGAAAATCTTTTTCTCCAAAATAGGCTTTATCGGGAGCTACGGTTCTGAGCAAAAGCTCTACTATAGTACCGACACCATCAAAATGACCAGTTCTGAATTCCCCTTCCATTACTTTGTCCAAACCATCAAACTCATAGGATTCGGACTTAAGATTTCCCTCATAAATTTCATCGACCGTGGGAGCAAAGACAACGATATTGTCGGATGTCTGTTTCAATAGTTCGACGTCCTTCTCAAAAGTGCGCGGATATTTTTCAAGATCGTCCTTTTTGTCGAATTGTGTCGGATTCACAAAAATGCTGACAACGACCAAGTCATTTTCCGAAAGTGCTTTTTTTACCAAAGAAATATGACCGGCATGAAGCGCCCCCATTGTGGGCACAAGACCAATGGTGCGGTCTTTTTTACGCTCTTCCGAAGTAAAGGCATTGAGTTCTTTTTTAAGGTCGAATATCTTCATATACAGGTACAAAAGGGTGCAAAAATACTATAAATACTGCTAATCAGCATAATTTTTGTATTTTTGCAGCTATGTTTTTCAGATAAACAAAAGAAAGTGTTTATGAATGGTAAAAAGGTATTGTTTGTATCTTCTGAATTAGTTCCCTACCTCCCAGAGAATCCTGTTTCCTTAATGTCGTACGAAGCGCCAAGAATGGTGAACAGCAACGGTGGGCAAATCCGCATTTTTATGCCAAGGTATGGAAACATCAACGAAAGGAGGCATCAATTACATGAGGTAATACGTTTATCGGGTATGAACTTGGTGATCAATGACATGGATATGCCCTTGATCATAAAAGTGGCATCCATTCCAAAGGAGCGAATCCAAGTCTATTTTATAGACAACGATGAATACTTCAAAAGAAAGGCCACGTTTGCCGATGCTGATGGAAACCTGTTTCCAGACAATGACGAACGTGCCATTTTCTTTGCCAAAGGTGTGGTGGAGACAGTTAAGAAATTGAATTGGTCCCCAGATATCATCCACGTACACGGTTGGATGGCTTCCATAGTGCCACTATATCTTCGGAAATACTATGCGGATGAGCCATTGTTTTCCGAAAGTAAAATAGTTACATCCGTATATGGTAAGGATTTTGAGGGCGAACTGGATAATACCATGATAGACAAAATTGCTTTCGATGGTATTGACAAAGAGGAAATTTCTTCACTTGCCCAGCCCGAGTATAATAATTTGTTAAAGGTTGCCGTAGATCATTCCGATGCCGTTATTTTAGCCGCGGAGGATTTGTCCGATGACCTTAAAAGCCATATCGATAATCTTTCCGTACCAGTATTGCCCTACGTTTCGCTTCAGGAAGCGGAAGAGGCATACATAAATTTCTATAATACAGAGGTTTTAAAATAGATTGAATGAGATTTTCCAAGATTTTCAAGGTTTCAGCACTGGTTGGGACTTTGTTTTTACTAATCGCCTCTTGTGAAGACGAATTGGACACCATAGGTGAAGGTGTTATTTCAGGAGAGCCCTTTACGACCGGCAAAGTGGAGTACGATGTTTTTGCCTATAACAAGAGCATTACCGCTGTGCAGACCAATAGACTTCCATTGTATCAATTGGGAACCTTTAACGACCCTGTTTACGGACAAAGGAAGGCAAGCATTATTTCGCAACTTGTATTGCAAACTGCCTCTCCGACATTTGGAGACATCAGTCAGACCAGTGAAGATGAGGCGGATAATGATCAAGAGAATGAAACGGTAAAGGAGGTTATGTTGCATATTCCGTTTCAAACGGCTCCTTCGCCAGATTTGGATGGTGATGGTATTCCCGATGCGTTTGAAAGTGATGATGATGCCACTGACCCAAATTCTGACTTGGATGGCGACGGTGTTTCCGATATTCAGGAACAAGCGATTGGATCTAATCCGTACGACTCCAGTGAAGACGGTACGGGAGCTGATTTTGTGGCCAATAGTTACCCGAATAAGTATGATTTGGACAGCATTTATGGCTATGTGGGTGAAGATCAGACTTTTAATTTAGTCGTCTCAAGGTCAAATTATTTTCTGCGAGGACTGGACCCCAACTCCAATTTTGAAGAGGCACAGGAATACTACTCCAATCAAGATTTTTCCAGTTTTATCGGAGAGACACTTTTTAATGGAGAAGTTACCATAGATAATGAAGAACTATTGTTTCGGGATAATGAAGACGACCCGGAAACAGAGGACGTTGATGAATCCGAAGAAATAACCAGTAGATTGGCCCCGGGCATTTATGTTCCCTTGAACAATGCATTTTTTCAAGAAAACATCCTGGACAAAGAAGGGCAGTCCGAATTGTTGACTCAATCCAATTTTAGGAATTTTCTACGGGGAATCCATTTGTCAGGGACAAATGCGGATGAGTTGATGTTCTTGCTGGATTTGACAGAGGCCAGCATTACCATCACTTATGAATATGATGATTACGATTCCGAGGCTGAGGAAATTGTAACTGCTGAAAAGGATTTTGTATTGGGCTTTTTGTCAGGAGATTTCCAATCTGGAATTTCGGGGAATGCGGTCAATGTTTTTGAAAATGAAATGTTTCCAAACCCAGATATAGCAAATGCTCTTGACAATGGGGAAAATGCTTCCAGAATATATGCAAAAGGAGGGCAAACACTTGCAGAAATAAGGTTGTTTGATGAAATGGAAAATGGGGGCTCCAATATCATTAACCAAATCAAGCAAAACAATTGGGTGATCAACGAAGCCAATTTGGTGTTTTATGTAGATCAAGAAGCATTGGGTGGATCTGTAGTTGAGCCGCCTAGGCTTTATTTGTATAATGCGGAAACAAATTTGCCCTTGTACGATGCTTCCAATGAGCCCATAAGTGCAAGTTCTGGGGCCAATTCATTGAGATATTATCCCAATCATGATGGCATATTGGAAAAGGAAAACGATTTGGGTGTAAAGTATACCATTCGTATCACAGAGCATATCAATGATATAATTGTCAGGGACTCCGCAAATGCCAAATTGGGATTGACATTGACCCCAAATATCAGTCTTACGGCAGCTCGAGAAGCGATTGGGGCAGATATGCAAGGAGTGGACTACCCAATAGGTGCGGCCATAAGTCCACTGGGAACCATATTATATGGTAGTAATGTGGCAGAAGGAGAGGAAGGGAATAAGTTGAAATTGGAGATTTCTTACACCGAGGCCAACTAATTACCTTTGATTTGTCGTGGATTTTTGAACGTTTATCGTTTTAGGGAACCATAACTACCCATTTTAACGTATACCCTTTAAATTTGATGACCAAACCCCCAAATGGTTATTAATTAAATAAAAGCTTATGTGTGGAATAGTTGGTTACATTGGTCATAGAGATGCTTATCCAGTTATAATCAAAGGTCTTCAGAGACTAGAGTACAGAGGGTACGATAGTGCGGGAGTTACCTTGTTCGATGGAGAGAACATCCACTTGGCCAAAACAAAGGGCAAAGTTGAAGATCTAAAATACAAAGCAGAGACATCCATACCCACTAAAGGAAAGTTAGGTCTGGGACACACACGATGGGCCACCCATGGTGTGCCAAATGATGTGAATTCCCATCCCCATTATTCAAACTCGGGTGATTTAGTGATTATCCATAATGGAATCATAGAGAATTATGGATCCATCAAACAAGCCCTCATAAAAAGAGGATACACATTTGAGTCCGATACGGATACCGAAGTGCTTATAAATCTCATTGAAGAAGTCAAGAAAAAAGAAGGGGTAAAACTGGGCCATG
This sequence comes from Flagellimonas yonaguniensis, assembly GCF_029193885.1. Classification (GTDB taxonomy): domain Bacteria; phylum Bacteroidota; class Bacteroidia; order Flavobacteriales; family Flavobacteriaceae; genus Flagellimonas; species Flagellimonas yonaguniensis. Next base: position 630,176 of record NZ_JARFVB010000001.1, read on the forward strand.
CAGTTCAGATTGCTTTGAACCAAGTGGTGGGGGCCTATGCCATTGCGGTTTTCGACAAGAATAAACCCGACGAAATCGTGGTAGCCAAACTGGGTAGCCCACTTGCCATAGGAATAGGGGAAAACGAGTACTTTATTGCTTCTGATGCCTCACCGTTTATAGAATTCACAAACAATGCCGTTTATCTGGAAGATGAGGAAATGGCCATTGTAAGGATCGGCAAGGAAATCAAGCTTAGAAAAATCAAGGATGATTCCATTGCCTACCCTAATATTTTGGAACTTCAGCTCAACCTCGAAGAAATTGAAAAAGGAGGTTATGACCATTTTATGCTCAAGGAAATCTATGAGCAGCCAAAAGCTATCCAGGATACGTATAGGGGGCGTTTGCTCGCGGACAAGGGAATAGTCAAAATGTCCGGTATTGATCAGAATCTTGAAAAATTCCTCAATGCCAATAGAATCATTATCGTGGCTTGTGGTACTTCGTGGCATGCGGGCTTGGTGGCCGAATATATTTTTGAGGACATGGCCAGAATTCCTGTTGAGGTGGAATATGCCTCGGAATTCAGGTACCGTAACCCTGTAATTACCGAAAAAGATGTACTGATAGCCATCTCGCAATCCGGGGAAACCGCTGATACCTTGGCGGCCATTAAGTTGGCAAAAGAAAAAGGAGCGTTCGTCTTTGGCGTGTGTAATGTGGTAGGTTCCTCGATCGCAAGGGAAACCCACGCAGGGGCATATACCCACGCAGGACCGGAAATCGGAGTGGCTTCGACCAAGGCATTTACCACTCAGATTACGGTATTGACCTTGATTGCTCTAAAATTGGCACAAGAAAAAGGGACATTGTCCCAGTCCAAATACCATGAATATTTGGCAGAACTGGAAGCCGTGCCCACAAAAGTGGAGAAGGCATTATTGTCCAATGCATTGGTGGAGGAGATATCCGAAACCTATAAAGATTCCTCCAACTGTCTATATTTAGGTAGAGGGTACAATTTCCCAGTTGCTTTGGAAGGGGCGTTGAAATTAAAAGAAATCAGTTATATCCATGCTGAAGGCTACCCAGCCGCAGAGATGAAGCATGGTCCCATTGCCTTGATCGATGAGCACATGCCGGTTGTGGTCATTGCCACCAAAAAAGGACATTACGAAAAAGTAGTGAGCAACATCCAAGAAATCAAATCCCGAAAAGGGAGGATTATTGCCATTGTTACCGAGGGGGATAAAGCAGTTAAGGAACTTGCGGACCACGTAATTGAAGTTCCGGAAACTTCAGAAGGTCTTTCTCCGTTACTTACAACCATTCCATTACAATTGCTATCATACCATATAGCGGTAATGAGGGGGTGTAATGTGGACCAGCCAAGAAACTTGGCAAAATCCGTCACGGTGGAGTAAAAAAGAACAAACCATACAATTTGAATTAAAAAGGCGCTGTTTTCAGTGCCTTTTTTATTGATAAAGTAGATTTGAACACTTTTTTTTGCCAAAAAAGTATTATGCATGCATAATTTTTTTCAAATTTGTATAATCGGAATAAAAAAAAATGTATCTTCCCGATTGATACTTAACATGCACAAAAACTAAATTAACTCTAATCCATAGCAAATGAAAAAACTTATGTTTGTTTCCCTGATGCTTTTGTGTTTGGCAACTTATGGTCAAACCACTGTACAGGGAAAGGTAGTTGATGAAAACAATGAGCCTATACCGGGAGCCAATGTGGTCTTGGTGGGTAAAGCAGAAGGAACCACTACGGACTTTGATGGAAATTTTGCCTTTAATACTGATGAAGACCCCCCTTTTCAGCTTGAATTTTCCAGTATTGGTTTTTCGAATTTCATAGCGAATGTCACATCAAACAACCAAACGCTCACCATTACACTTTCGGAAGTTAATACATTGTTGGACGAAATTGTGATCTCGGCGTCTAGGACACCGGAACGAATTTTTGAATCTCCTGTATCCGTTGAAAGATTTGGGCTAAGGGAAATTAAAAATACCACGGCTGAATCCTTTTACGGCGGCCTTCAAAACTTAAAGGGAGTGGATATCAACACCAACAGTTTAACGTTCCAATCCATAAATACCAGGGGTTTTGCAACCTTTGCCAATAATAGGTTCTTACAATTGGTGGATGGTATGGACAATACCGCACCTGGACTCAACTTTGTATTGGGTAACCTTGTGGGGATGTCCGAATTGGACGTGCAGAGCGTGGAGATTCTACCAGGAGCCTCTTCCGCCTTGTACGGTGCCGGTGCTTTTAACGGTATTCTGTTCATGACCAGCAAAAACCCATTCGACTTCCAAGGAATAAGTGCTTACGCCAAGGGCGGGGTAACCACCCAGGATGCTGCAGGCAGCAATTTTTATAAAGATTTTGGAGTGCGTGCCGCCCATGCCTTTAGCGATAAGTTGGCTGTTAAGGCCAACCTTTCTGTTCTGACAGGAGAAGATTGGCATGCCAATAGCCGAGCGGATTTGAACAATCCCGGAGCTGACCGTTCCAATCCAGCTTATGATGGGCTTAACGTTTATGGCGATGAAGTATCCACAGTATTGGATTTTGATGCTGCGGCAGGTTTCCCAACAGGTACCGTAGGTTCGGCATTAATTTCTAGAACTGGATACGATGAAGCAGACTTGGCGAATTATAATGCGGAAAGTGTAAAAGCTGATTTTGCATTGCATATCAGACCTTTTGCTGATGACTTGGAGGTAGTATTAAACAGTAGAATCGGAAGAGGTACCACCATTTATCAAGGAGCCAACCGATATGCCGTAGCAGGGTTTACCATGCAACAGCACAAACTGGAAATTAAAAACGACAATTTCTTTGTAAGAGGATATATCGTTTCGGAAAACTCTGGGGATGCTTATGATACCCGCTTTGCAGCCATTAATGTGAACAGGGCTTGGAAGTCTGATAGGCAATGGTTTACGGATTATGCATCGGCTTATATCCCAACGTACTTAGGGGGTATCCAAGGAGCTGGACTTACTCCTGACCAAGCTTCCGCCCAAGCGCACATTGCAGGTAGACAAGCTGCCGATCAAGGAAGATTGATCCCAGGAACAAATGCTTTTCAAAATACATTTAACAAGGTGATCAATGATGGGGATTTGACCACAGGAGCAAAATTCATTGATAAAACCAAGTTCCGTCACGTAAACGGTAATTACAACATTGCCCACCTGATTGATGATTGGGCCGATATCCAAATTGGAGGCTCGTTCAGGGAATACGAATTGAACTCCCAAGGAACCATTTTTACAGATATAGACGGCCCTATCAAATACAATGAGTACGGAGCCTATCTTCAAGTTCAAAAAAAGTTCTTGGACGATCGTTTAAAATTCACAGGTTCGGCCCGTTATGATAAAAACGAGTTTTTTGATGGATTCCTTTCGCCAAGGGTTTCTTTTGCCTATACTTTGGGTGAAAAAAGAAACCATAATCTTAGGGTTTCAGTGCAGCAAGGATTTAGAAACCCAACAACGCAGGATTTGTTCATTGGTTTGAATGCAGGTTCTGCAATATTGGTAGGTTCGGCACCATCAAACTTGGATAGGGATGTAAGAACATTTAATGTAAGTGAGGCAGGTCAGGAAGAATATGGACAACCTGCTACCGTTGAGCTCGTTGGTCGTGAAGCCTACGAAAATGCCTATTCCGTTAGTTCTTTGCAAGCAGGGGCACCAGAGGTAGTGAATACCCCGCTTTTAAAACCAGAGGAAATTATTGCTTACGAAGCAGGCTATCGAGGCCAAGTAGGTAAGTTTACCATTGATTTGAGCGGATATTATAATAGTTATTCCGACTTTTTGGCCAATACCACCACTGCCGTTCCTTTTTATGGTGAAGCAGGAGATGGAGGCTTATCTTTGGCTGCTATCCAAAATGGAGATTACCAAGTGTATCAAACCTATACCAATTCTGAGGCAGATATTAACTCCTATGGAGGTACCATTGGTGTGGATACAAAACTTGGAAACTTTGATCTAGGGGTAAACTATACATTTGCCGAATTGGATATCGATGAAGGTAAGTACCCAGACCTAAGAACCAATTTCAACACACCCAAGCACAAGGTAAAAGCATCTTTTGGGAACGCGGAGCTATTCAAAAACTTTGGATTTAACGTAAATTACCGTTGGAGTGATAGCTATTACTGGGAAGCCTCTTTTGCGGATGGTGATATTCCCGCATATACTGTGTTGGATGCCCAAATCAACTATTCGGTTCCATCCATCAAATCAGTTTTCAAACTGGGTGGATCTAATCTGTTGGGCGATGAATACTACACGGCAATCGGTACGGGACTTATTGGTTCCATATACTATTTGTCTTGGAGCATAAACCCTTAAACAACAGTAAAAAAGAAAAAGAAAAGGCGTTGGTTTGTCCAACGCCTTTTTTATTGAAAAAAAAAGCTGAAATCGGTTTCTGAATAAGAATGTAAAAGCATATCTTTGCAGCCGAAAAAATAGCGGTTAATTGCCGCGTATTCAATTATAAATAAACATACTAATGTCTAAAGTAACAGGTAAGGTTGCCCAAATTATAGGCCCGGTCATTGATGTTGAGTTTGAATCAGGGGTAGAGATCCCAAGAATTTACGACTCCCTTGAAATCGCAAAAGCTGATGGCTCAAGATTGGTTTTGGAAGTACAATCACATATTGGTGAGAATACCGTAAGGACCATTTCCATGGACTCTACCGATGGATTGAGCAGAGGTGTGGAAGCCGTAGCTACCGGAAATCCAATTCAAATGCCAATCGGGGAAGATGTTTACGGACGTCTTTTCAATGTGATTGGGGATGCCATTGATGGTTTGGAGGAACTGCCTAAAACTGGAGACAATGGACTTCCAATACACAGGGAAGCACCAAAATTCGAGGACCTTTCAACATCCACGGAAGTACTTTTCACAGGGATCAAGGTAATCGATCTTATCGAACCTTACGCAAAGGGAGGTAAGATTGGATTGTTCGGTGGTGCCGGTGTGGGTAAAACCGTATTGATTCAGGAATTGATCAACAACATTGCAAAAGGTCACGGTGGTTTGTCCGTGTTCGCAGGTGTTGGGGAGCGTACTCGTGAAGGAAACGATTTGCTTCGTGAGATGTTGGAATCCGGTATTATCAAATACGGGGACGATTTCTTGCACTCCATGGAAGAAGGAGGATGGGATTTGTCCAAAGTGGATAAAAAGGCAATGAAGGAATCCAAGGCAACCTTTGTGTTCGGTCAGATGAACGAGCCTCCAGGAGCACGTGCACGTGTGGCATTGTCCGGATTGACCATTGCAGAATATTTCCGTGATGGATCTGGAGAAGGGCAAGGAAAAGACGTTCTTTTCTTTGTGGATAACATTTTCCGTTTTACCCAAGCAGGTTCAGAGGTGTCCGCACTATTGGGACGTATGCCTTCCGCTGTGGGTTACCAACCAACATTGGCTACGGAAATGGGGGCCATGCAGGAAAGGATTACATCAACAAAAAGAGGTTCCATTACATCAGTACAGGCGGTTTACGTACCTGCGGATGACTTGACGGACCCTGCACCAGCGACAACATTTGCTCACTTGGATGCCACTACCGTACTTTCCCGTAAAATTGCCGAGTTGGGTATCTATCCAGCAGTGGATCCTTTGGATTCCACTTCCAGGATTTTGACTCCTGAGATTTTGGGTAAAGAACATTACGATTGTGCGCAGCGCGTAAAAGAGTTGTTGCAACGTTATAAAGAGCTTCAGGATATTATCGCCATCTTGGGTATGGAAGAGCTTTCTGAAGAAGATAAATTGGCCGTAGGTAGAGCAAGACGTGTACAGCGTTTCTTGTCCCAACCCTTCCACGTAGCCGAGCAGTTTACAGGTATTCCTGGGGTGTTGGTTGATATTAAAGAGACCATCAAAGGATTTAACATGATTATGGACGGTGAACTAGATCACTTGCCAGAATCTGCCTTCAACCTTAAAGGTACCATCGAGGAAGCTATCGAGGCTGGAGAGAAAATGTTGGCTGAAGCATAAAACAGAATTGGGATTTTAGTATTGAGTAGTTAGATATCTCAATACTCCTATCTCACATTTCAATACAAATAAATATGTATTTAGAAATAGTATCACCCGAAGCTACTTTATTCTCTGGCGACGTAACCTCGGTTACCGTACCTGGAGTAAATGGCGAGTTCCAGATGTTGGAAAACCACGCACCCATTGTTTCTTTGTTGCAAAGTGGGAACGTAAAGGTTAAAGGTAACATTACCATTGATGAGGATTTTGCTGATAAATTTTCCAAAGGAAACAATGGCGAGACAGTTTTGGCAATCTCAAGTGGAACTGTGGAGATGAAAGACAACAAAGTAATCGTACTGGCCGATTAAAATAAATGAATTCATTCACAAAAAAGCCGCTCGATCGAGCGGCTTTTTTTATTGAGATATTCGAAAATAAGAAGAGGCCAAAATAAAGGAATCATATTTCGAATGTTAATATGGAATTTTAATGGGCACATTTTTTTCTTGGAGCGATAAAAATCAATAACTTGTAGGAAAGAATTCTTGATTTGCGCCTTATTTTCAAGCATTTGCTAATCAAGAGTAGTTGAAACTAACTCTGGTTAATCACTTATTTTTGATATGAAAAACCTTTTCTTCTTTTTAGTTGTTGCTATTCTCCCCTTGGCTGTCGTGGCCCAAAACATTACTCCTGATGTTGTGCGTACTGTGGATGTCAATCTGCAGGTCCAAAAAAATAGGGGCGAAGTTTACGACACATATGTGGGTGTGGATGGTTCGCCATATATGAATGATGATTTTATGCCAGCCATGTTGTATCCTGATGAAAAACTCTATTTGGCCAGATACAATGCCAAAGATGATGAAATTGAGGTGCAACTCGCAGAAGATAAAATTTTGGTATTGGACAATTCCAGAAGGGATTACAAGATGGTTTTTAGAGATAGTGACCTTACGTACACCACGCTGTACAACCAAGGAGAGAAAATGTCAGGTTTTTATGTTGAAGTGGTAACAACTGATAGAATATCCGTATACAAGAAGCAAACAAAACGTTTCGTTGAAGGAAGAGAGGCCGTGGATAATTTTTCAAAAAACAAGGACGCCTATTTTACCGAGGCGAGTGAAACGTTTTATATACAGATGAAAGAAGATGGACCAATCCAGGAAATGCCGACAAAGCGTAAAAAGTTTTCAAAGTTATTTGATTCAAAAGAGGATGAAATCGATGACTACATAAAGGACAATGATATCGATCTTGAAGAGGAAAGCGGTATCAAAAAGGTAGTTGGGTTTATTATTACAAGTAAATGATGTGCCATTCCTTTTTATCTGAATGATACACTGACAGTGTTTTGAACCCTATCGCTGCATGTGCATCCAAGACCTCTTATTTTTTCCATCCACTTCAGTGACAATGGTATCGAACCCCACGGGTAGTTTCCTTTTCATGGTTTGATACAGCTTTCGGAAGATACCTTGGCCCCGATGACTTTTGGCTACGCAGATTTGGCCCATTACCATATAGCGGACATTATCATTTAGTGCGGTTTCGATTTCCTTGAACATGGGGCGAAGTACTTCAATATCCTCAGCGAATTTTGGGTGCATGCACAGGGCGTAACCCACAACCTGTCCATCATCAATAGCTATGATGTGTCCACATACCTCGTTCATGGATTTGAGGACGTCCAAGGTATGTTCCACAGTCACAAAACCTTCTTTTGTGCTTTCCTCTTGGCTTATGTTTTTGGGTAAGTTGAGCTGCTGAAGAGTCAGAATCTGTTCTAGCTCTTTTAAAGAATCGACTTGTTTGTAAACGATCATTTACTTCATCTTAAGCCACTCTTTTCGCTGTTCAAGCATTTTTTCGGATGGTTTTTCATCTTTGTCCTCCATTAAACTAAAGGAATAGTCTGGGCTGGGCGTCAAAACCAGTTCAGTGGTTTTTTCCTTTCCGTATCTTGTATATTTTACTTGTAATGGTTCTCCTAAATTGAATTGCTTCAAGTAATCATCAAAAGATTGGTCTTTCACAAAAGTTTTGTCGTTGATACTCAAAATTACATCCCCGTTGTCCAGACCGGCTTCGTATGCAGGACTGCCCATTTTTGTGTTTCTGAGAATCCTATAACCTGAGTTATCCCTGCTCATCGAGACATACGAACCAAAGTATGGTGCAGTTTCAGGTTGTTCCAGAACCACGCCTACTGACTCCATGAGTGTTTTGTAATCGGGCATGTCGCTTTTGTGGATATAGCTGTTGAAAAACTGGTCGCCAAAAGATTTTCCTGCGTATTCGTTCAAAGCACCGTGAAGATTTTCAATCGTATATGGGGTTTCGGCCTTGCCATATTTTTTCCAGACGTATTTCATGAAATCATCCAAATTCAGCCCATTTTCACGAAGGGATAGATCCAAAGCCAAGCCTAAAACACTTCCGTAGGAATAATAGGAAATAAACATATTCTCACGGTTAACAGGATCCACTGAGGTAGCCGCATCCACAAAAGGTGCTTGAAAACTCATTTCGATCGGGTTGAAAAATTGTCGTGCAGGGGAGTTCCAAACATAATTGAACGTTCCGGCCAATCCCTCAACATAAGATTTTGGTGTGGAGAGCCCAGCTCTGCATAAAATCAAACCCGTGTAGTAGCTTGTAAATCCTTCGGCAAACCAAAGCGCCCCGCTCATGTTGGCTTCTTCAAAATCAAAAGGCTCCAAAGTTTTTGGACGAATACGCTCTACGTTCCAAGAATGGAAAAACTCGTGGGATACGGTCCCAATATTACGTTCCATACCGCCATCAGCCAAGCTTCGGGTACTCGTCACTACGGTTGAGTTTCGGTGTTCCATGCCATCGCCCGAGGCATTGGGGATATAGCAGGCAAGAAAAGTGTAACTTCCATAATCGTAATCCGGCAACTCGCCATAGACTTCTTTTTCAGCCAGAACTACTTTCTTTACCTTTTCAAAATATTCGTCAGCTTCTTCCTCAGTTCCGTTGTGATGCAGTGCAAGGTTGACGGTCTTGCCATCCACTTCAAAAGAGCGTAGCATGTAATTGCTGATCTCGGTAGGGCTATCCATAAAATAATATAGGTTCGGCGCCGAATAAGTGGTGCCAGACACCAAAGGAAGCTGTGTTGCCACTTTCCAATCCAAATCTTCACGAACATCAAAGGTCACTTCAATTTTGCGCTCGCTCAATTCAGGCGAGAACATAAAAGTTGCAGGAATGTTCAAGTGGGCATGCGTTTCATCCACTTGGGAATAGGTGCCCCCACCGCGGTTGGCAAACAAAATATATTTGATGTTGATGGTGCCATCGTGTCCGTTAACCTCCCAAGCATAAGGATTGGGACGGGTAACAATCAAAGGGTTACCTTTGCTGTCCGTAGCTTGAAATCCATAAACGTTTTTTGCAAATTCGTGAAGGGCGTATCGTCCAGGGGAGGTTCTGCTCATCCGAAACTCCACGGTGTCCGAAGTTACATCTGGAAAAGTAGCTTCAATGATTGCCTCGTGATGAACGGCATTGTCAAAAGAAATAGAATAGGTATTGGTCTGGGCAGTCATCACTAGCCCAGTGAATAGCGCTAAAATGGAAAGGGTAAATTTCATTTTCGAGTTAGGTTTAAGATGCACTAAGATACTGTTTAATCACCGTAAGTGCTACATTTGTGCCATGGAGGAATTTTTCAAAAAGCTGTCTGATAAGTTGTCGCATCGATTGGAAAACAACGCATTACGAAGTCTTTCCCAATCAAAGCCACTTATCGACTTTTCTTCCAACGACTATTTGGGCATGGCCAGAAACGGAGAATTGGAACAAAATGCCTTGAAATTGCTTAAAAAATATATGGAAACATGAAAAGGGAGTTTCATACATTGGGCACTTTTGAGTTTCCGGCCGATGCTGTTGTGATTAAAGCCAAGCTGGAAGCTGAAGGAATTCCTGTGTTCTTGAAAGATGAGAACACCATAAACTCCTATTCCATGGTCAGTAATGCGATGGGAGGTGTTAGGCTCCAGGTGTATTCCAGTGATATGGAAAGAGCCAAACAGATTTTTGATGAAGTCAGAAGTTATGCCACGGATGATTCAGGAAACCCGATTGTGTGTCCGAATTGCAAAGCAACACGGTCGGAAATCTATTATTCTCGCAAGAACCTTTTCTTTAAGTTGTTTCCATTTTTTGAGTCGACCAAATACAGGTGCATGCAATGCAACTTTATTACAAGACCCGCTCAATGAATTATTTGTTATAGGAATTTCATTGGGAGTAGAAAAAAAGGTCGTTTCGGCCATTGTGGTGGAATCATTCTAAGCGTTGGTAAATAAGTCCTCTTCCCACAGTAGCCTCCAACTTGTAATGCTTTTCTAGGTAAGCATCGATATAGGAGTTATAATCCACCAATTTTTTATCAAAGATTTTCTTGCCATTTCGAGCCACCAAGGTTTTGGGCTGGATAACCTCCATAATATATTTAAGTTCTTCAATCCCTGTTTTTCTAGGATTGCCCAAATCGGAAAACAATTCATCACGGGTAATGTTACTAGGGTGGGTGGCGGCTTTGGTAGGAGGTGTTTCGTCCAAAACCCAATACCCGATATGGTACTCGGTAAAGAAAATAGTATTGGTCTCCAGATTATGGTCTTGAATGTATCTGGGCACATCAATGCCTTCGCCATTGTAAAAAGAGCCCTTTTTTATTTTGTTGGAAACAATGTTCATGTACTCCAAATAGGATTCCATAGGAATAAGCAAGAGCAAAGCAATGAAGAGAGGTTTGTAAGATTTTTTCAACTTGGGAAGTTTACCGAAGGCGATACCCATGGGAATCAAAATAAAGGGGTAGAGCTGAATCAAATAATGCCCATTGACCTTCCCCGTTTGCATAAAGGAAAGCAGAATACCAATGATGACAACGGTCAGCAATTGTGATTCCCTCGATTTAAAATCAATGATTTTGTACACAAAACCAACAATCAAAAGTCCAAGAACAATGAAAACAAAGGGCAATGTTTTTACAGGAGAGTGATATTTGCCACCAGCATAGGCCAAGGGTGCTTCAAAAATGGATTCCCACCAAACATACAAGCTGTCCTGAAGATAATAGGGAAATGCGGTTAGAAAAACGGTAATTGCGATGCCAATCCCCATAAAAAACAAATTTAGGATGCTCTTGGATAACTTGTCCTTTGAAAAACCCTCCGATAAAAAGTAGATACCCAAAGTCAAAACGGGGTAGGCCATATTCAACTTGGACATAATGGAAAGACCAAACAATAGTCCAGCCAATAAAAACCATTGCCATTGGCTCTTATAAATCACAATATATATACCTGCGACAAAAAAAAGCGTACAGATATGCTCCGACATTACCCCTTGCAGGCTACCAAACAAGCTTTGGAAAAAGACACAAAAAATAGCGGACCAAAATGCAATTTTTTTGGAAGTGATTTTTGTGGCGATACCATAGGTGAACAAACTGGTAATGGCCACCATTACGGCTCCAAAAAAGCGAATGGCAAAAAAGCTTTTTCCAAATAGTTTGATGATGATGGCAAAATACAGAAAGGTAATCGGTGGTTTAAGGTCCCAAAGTTGGGTGTAGGGCAAATGTCCGTTTACCCAAGACTGTCCCATCAGGATGAAAGTGCTCTCGTCACGATCCACATAATCCCTAAAAAAGAATGGAAAGCGGATAAAAACCGAGACCACCACCAAAACAAAAAGGACGGTTTTCCAGTCCAGATCTTGATATTCCAGGGAACGTAATTTTTTAAGCACAGCGGTATTCAGCTTTTTGGTCATTACTTATCATCATTGCAATATAGATAAATTTGAATGGTTAAACAGCCACCAACTGTAGGTACGCTTGTTTTAACTTTTCAATTACGATTTTAAGTTCTTCCTCGTTTAAATTCCCATAACCAAAACGTATGGCGCAGTTATTTTTATCTTGAAAGAGAATGGTTTTTGGCAAGAACAAATCTAGTTTTTCAGCTTCTTCGGCCAGTTTTAACAAGGATATGGGTCTTTTAAATCGCAACCACAGGGCAAGTCCTCCAGAAGGTATTTGCCAATCAAGTATGTTGTCAAAATGTTCTTTTAAAAAAGCGCATAAAGCATCCCTACGTTGTTTGTAGGTTACGATATTTTTTTTCTTGAGCCGGTATATTTCACCTTCGGATATCAGTTCAGAGAGCATTTGCTCCTGTATCAGGTCTCCTTGGGTATCCAATAATTGCAAGTAATTATTGGCTTCGGTAATTACCTGTTCTGGCGCCACCACAAACCCAGTATGAAAACTTGGAAATAAAGACTGTCCCAGTTTACCTAAGTAAATAATATTCCCATGGGCATCTGCACATGCCATGGGCAACATGGAAGACCCTTCAAACTGAAAATCATGGTCAAAATCGTCCTCAATTATGGCAATACCATGGATTTTGGCCAATTCCAATAATTGCAATCTTCTTTTGGTGCTCAATGTTGTGGTTGTAGGATAGTCCCTGTTGGAGCAAACATAGATACAACGAATGTGCTCATGTATAAAATACTTCTTTATATAACCAATATCCAATCCCTCATCATCTACAGGTACTGTTTTTATTTTTGCCCCAGCTTGTTGAAATATCATGTTGGCCACATAATTACTTAGTTGTCCAACCAGTACAAAATCACCTGGATTAATTAATACCTGCGAAACAATGTACAGGCTCATTTCCGTACTGCGGGTATTCAATAAATTGGTTGGCTTTATATGGAAGCCCCTGGTGGCATTTAAGTAGTTGCAGAGTTGCGTGCTAAAAACGGAAGGAATCAAGGCACTGGTTCTATTCCATTTGTTGATCAAAGGCTTTCGTTTCATTGCAGCGCTATACCATCTGGAAAATTGGTGCACGGGATGTAATCTTAAATCGGGCTTCCCATCACTTATGGAATATTTGGCAGTGGTCTCCTCTTTGGTAGATGCTAGATTAAAGGATTGTTGGAACGGGAATCCCGGAATTTTTGGATACTCATAAACTTGGTTGATATGTTGTGCGCTTGCCTTTATCTTTACTTTGGAATCTTCTGGAACAACCACAAAAGTTCCCTTGTTGGGTATGATGCTTACCCAACCTTGCGAGGCCAATTCATCATAGATGGCCACAGCTGTATTGCGATGAACGTTCAATAACTTACTTAAAACACGTGTTCCAGGCAACTTACTGCCTTTTTCCAAATAACCACGTTGAATGGCGTTCATGATTTGCTGAGCCACCTGTACATATGCAGGCTGAACAATAGACTTGTCTATAGATACTAGCTGGACCAATAAATCAAAAACCGGACTATTCATTGTTTTAAAACTGGACTAGTTTAATCGTCCGGAAAGTTAGGACTTTTGCAGCATAAAATAAATTGACTTTAAAACTTACCTTTTACAAGCTTACATAATGAAGAAATCAGTTTTATTTTCTGCGATTTTACTGGTCGGTGCTTTTCAGTTAAAAGCCCAACATGACGATGCTGCTATGAAGGTAGATTCGTTAAGCGAAGTGGTGGTGACCGCAAACCGAATTAACCTTCCTTTCAAGGAAAATTCAAGAACCATTAATATTATCACTTCCAATGATATTGAAAACAGTGCAGCTATAAATGTGGCAGATTTGCTACAACAAGTTGCGGGTGTGGATATTAGAAGACGTGGTACTGGAGGTAGCCAAGCAGATCTGTATATAAGAGGCGGCGGGTTTGACCAAACCTTATTGTTGATAGATGGCGTTAAGATGGACGATGCGCAAACGGGGCACCATACCATGAACGCTGCTTTGCCATTAGAGGTTATAGAAAGAATAGAAATTATAAAAGGTCCGGCAGCGCGGGTTTTTGGACAAAATGCATTTGCTGGTGCGATTAATATCATTACCAAGAAGAATTTGGATAATTCGGTTTCCTTAAATGTAGAAGCGGGTTCTTTTGGACAAATAAACGGCAGTGTAACTGCTGGCATTGATAAGGAAAACTCGACACATATAATACATGTGGGAAGGATGACATCTGAAGGTTATAGAAACAACTCAGATTACGACAACGGTAATTATTACTTGAAAAGCATTTTCAATAAAAACCTACAGCCTATAGAAATGACGGCTACTTTTTTGGAGCGTAATTTTGGTGCTGAGAATTTTTATACCACCAATCCTACATTTCATGAGTACGAAGAAACCCAAAATAGCCTATTGGCCTTTTCAACCACCTTTAAACAAAACAAGTTAAAAATACAGCCAAGAATCTATTGGAAACGCAATCAAGACTTGTTTCTCTTGAGGCGAAATGAACCAAGTTTTTACAGAAACATGCATATTTCCAATAAGATTGGGGTAGAGACCAATGCATCTTACGCCTCTAAATTGGGAATTACAGGATTTGGAGTAGAGTTTTCTAAAATATACCTTAGAAGTAACAACTTGGGTAACCGAAACCGTTCCATGTCCAATGTGTTTTTAGAGCACCGTTTTAGTATTGCAGACAATAAGTTGGATATTACCCCAGGTGTAGCGCTAACGTATTTTTCTGACTTTAAGTTTAAAGCATTTCCTGGATTGGATATAGGTTATAACCTTACCAATACTTTTAAAGTATATGGTAATGTTGGTTATACCTACCGCATACCAACCTATACAGATTTGTTCTATAACGATCCAGTTACCAGTGGCAACCCAGATTTGGAGCCAGAAGAAGCCTTTGCGCAGGAATTGGGCTTAAAATACATCACTCCTGAATTTAACGCCAGCGTTGCTGTTTTTAACAGAGATGCAGACAATCTAATAGACTATATTAGAAATGATGTTTCCGAAGATGTATTTGTAGCTACAAATATTACAGAAGTAAATACCAAAGGTTTGGAGTTGGATGCTGCTTATAATTTTAAGTTCAAAGACTTTACGCAAACTTTAAGTGTAGGCTATGCGTTTTTGGATGATAATATTTTAGATCAAAACGAAGAATTGTCCCGTTACTCGTTAAACACGCTAAAACACCAATATACCACACGCTTAAGCATGCAATTGTTCAAAAATGTACGCCAGAATATAATTTATAAGTATGCAGAACGTACTACGGGACAAACCTATAATGTTTGGGATGCATCGCTGGCGGTAAAAGTAAAACAGGCGGAGTTTACCATTACAGCAAGTAATATTTTCGATGCAGATTACATAGAGTCCGGCTTTATACCTATGCCACCGAGTAATGTGCTATTTGGTTTGCAATATAGTTTTAAATAGAAAGAACCGAAGCTGCCGTGGAGAAAGGTAAATTGGTGCCCAAATAGTAGTTTTCGAAATCATTTCAAAACGTTTTATTAATTTAGCTGTTTCAAATTCCTTGAAATTTTGAAGCTGAATCTTGAACAGATACCTCGGGAAAAGACCCTTACCAAAAAGGAGTTTATCCAAAAATATTTCAAGCCCCAAAAGCCTGTCGTAATCGAATGCTTTATTGAGGATTGGCCTGCGTATTCCAAATGGAACTTGGATTATATGAAGGAGGTTGCAGGGGGCAAGGAAGTGCCTTTGTATGACGATCGCCCCGTAAAGCACGATGAAGGTTTCAATGAACCACATGCCAAAATGAAAATGACGGACTATGTGGAGCTTCTTAAGAGCGGTCCTACCAAGTACCGTATCTTTCTTTGGAACATTTTAAAGGAAGTTCCCGAGCTGCAAAAGGATTTTTCGTACCCGGATTTTGGTCTTCGATTGATGAAAGGCCTTCCCATGCTATTTTTTGGCGGACAGGATTCCCACACCTTTATGCACTACGACATCGATTTGGCCAATATTTTCCATTTTCATTTTGAAGGAAAGAAACAGTGCATTCTTTTTTCACAGGACGAGACCAAATTTTTGTACAAGATTCCCCATTCGCTAATTACACGTGAAGATATCGACTTTGCAGACCCTGATTTGGAAAAATGGCCAGCATTACAGTATGCAAAAGGCCATGTTGCACAGTTGGAGCATGGAAACGTTCTTTATATACCCGAAGGATATTGGCATCACATGAAGTACATTACCCCTGGATTTTCCATGAGTTTACGAGCCATTGCCAGAAAACCCAAAAACTTGGGAAAGGCGGTTTACAACATTTTTGTGATGCGGCATTTTGATAACCTGATGCGTAGACTCAAAGGACAGGAATGGATTGATTGGAAAAATGAAAAGGCGGTGGAACGGACACAGAAACTATTGCTGCCGGATTGATGCTATTTGATAAGTTCATTCGTTTTTTCATATACCAAATGACTCTCCCAGCCACGGTATAGCAGATAATCCGCTAGTTTCTTTTTTTTCTTGAAGAGGTTCTTCTCTTTTATTTGGGCCATCCGTTTTTTTGCGAGCTCATCAAAAGTTGTTAGGTAATCCTCATTTTGTATTTCTGCCAATGCACTTTTAATGTTGTAAGCGGAGATATCACGGAACTTTAACTCTCTGATGATTCTGTTCGCTCCCCACTTTTTAATATTGAATTTACCTCGGGCAAACGCTTTGGCGAAGCGCTCTTCGTTGAGATAGTTCTCTTGGATGAGGTGTCCCAGTATGTGGTCTATCGCTTCAGGAATCATGTTCATACGCTTCAGTTTTCCCACCACTTCCTTGTGGCAACGTTCTTGGTAGGCACAGTAACGCTCCATCCTTTTGGTTGCTTCGGTAAGGGTGTGGCTTTTGGTGTGATTCATATTCCAAATGTACATAAAACAAAAAAGCGACCCCATTTCTGGAGTCGCTTCTTATTAGGGTCGTATTGTTTTGCCGTCTTTGTCCTTAAAACGATATTCAAGGTACTTGTAGGCATCCCTGGGTTGAACTTTAACCCACTTTTTATAGGTTTTGAACCACTTGGAACGAATGGATGGGAATCCTTTGGTAAGATAAGCCGCAATAAACGGGTGTATGTTCAGTACAATTCCGTTGTTTGTGCGCCCTGGTTTAAGGATTCGCTCCAAATCTGCCTGAATCTTATCGATCAAGACAATGGGAGCTTCCACTTCGGCACCCGATACATTCGGGTTTTCCTCACTGGTTTTGATGTTCATTTCGGGACGGACACGTTGTCTGGTAATTTGAACAAGCCCAAATTTACTGGGCGGCAAAATTTTGTGTTTTGCCCGATCGTCCTTCATTTCGTCCCTAAGGTGGTCAAACAATTTACGCCTGTGGTCACCTTTGGTCATGTCAATGAAATCTACCACGATGATTCCACCCATATCGCGCAAACGTAATTGCCTTGCAATTTCGGTAGCGGCCAATAGGTTGACTTCAAGTGCGGTATCTTCTTGGTTTTTCGCCTTGTTGGAACGATTACCACTGTTTACATCGATAACGTGCAAAGCTTCAGTGTGTTCAATAACAAGATAAGCCCCACGGCTCATGGATGCTGTTCGGCCAAACGAGGTCTTGATTTGTCGCTCTATCCCGAATTTTTCAAAAATCGGGGCCGAACCGGTGTACAACTTTACAATGGACTCTTTTTGCGGAGCAATTTCGTGCAAATAGTCCTTGATTTGGTTGTAGAGTGTTTCTTCATCAACATGAATTCCAGTAAAGGAATCGTTGAATACATCCCTAAGGATGGATGATGCCCTGTTCAATTCCACCAAAACTTTGGATGGATGGGGCGCTTTGTGCAATTTTTTGCACATGTTTGTCCATTTGGAAAACAAGTTCTGAAGATCTTTATCCAGTTCTGCAACCTTTTTGCCTTCTGCTACGGTACGTATGATGACTCCAAATCCTTTGGGCTTAATACTTTTTACAAGCCTGATAAGTCTGTCCTTTTCCTCTTTGCTCGCTATTTTTTGTGATACCGAGACTCTATCGGAAAAAGGTACCATGACCAGAAAGCGCCCGGCTATGGAAAGCTCGGAGCTGATTCTAGGTCCCTTGGTTGAGATGGGTTCTTTTACTATTTGTACCAGTAGTGACTGATTGGCTTTCAACACGTCGTTGATGCTGCCATTCTTGTCAATATCTTTTTCAAATGGAAAATTTCTAAGGGAATAATCTTTGAGTTTCCCTGTTCTAGCTTGTTTAATGAATTTCAACATGGAAGACAGTTGCGGGCCCAGGTCGTGGTAGTGCAGGAACGCATCTTTTTCATAACCTACATTGACAAATGCTGCATTGAGGCCTGTAACGGGTTTTCTAATCTTGGCTAGGAAGATATCCCCTACGGAAAAGTTATTATTGTCTTCTTCTTTGTGTAATTCTACTAATTTTCCATCCTTTAGTAAGGCAAAATCGACTGCATCTGGTGTAGATCTTACGATTAATTCTCTATTCACCTGAATCGATTTTTATTTATCCCACATGAATTTTGGGATAAATGATTAAACAATATATGGAATCGGTTATTTTTCGAACCGATTGAAATTCGTTTCTTGAATCTCTATGTCAAAGAACGTGATTGGGTAAAACGAAAAAGTAGTTGAAACAACTACTTTTTCTTGTGTCGGTTAGCTCTTCTGCGCTTCTTACGCTTGTGCGTAGCTACCTTATGTCTTTTTCTTTTCTTTCCACTCGGCATATGCTCTTGCTTTAGTGTTGTTAATTATATTATTTTACTTGTACATTAGTCTTTACGCCTTCCACAAAAACTTTGGCGGGCTTGAATGCAGGGATATTGTGTGCGGGAATTTTAATGGTAGTGTTCTTAGAGATATTCCTACCTGTTTTTTCCGCTCTGGTCTTAATGATAAAGCTACCAAAGCCTCTTAAATAAACATTATCACCATTCTCCAAGGATGATTTCACCTCTTCCATAAAGGATTCCACTGTCGCTTGCACATCTCCTTTTTCAATACCTAGTTTCTCCGAGATCCTAGTTACAATATCTGCTTTCGTCATTTTGTATTATTAATTTTCTAATTTTTTTCGGCTTGCAAATATAAACATTATAATTAATCTTTCCCTTTAACCCTTTAATTTTAAGTATATAAACTGATACATTTGAGCTTTATTACTTTCATTGATGAGTTTTGCCCCAAAAATCTTGAATTGGTACCATGAACATCAGCGTGATCTCCCGTGGAGGGAAACGCGTGATCCCTACAAAGTTTGGCTGTCGGAAATTATTCTGCAACAAACCCGTGTTGCTCAGGGAATGCCCTATTATTTAAAGTTTGTGGAAGCTTTTCCCACGGTGTATGACCTAGCGGATGCCCCCGAGGAGCAGGTGCTCAAATTGTGGCAAGGGCTTGGGTATTATTCCCGAGCACGCAATTTGCACGCCACAGCCAAAATGGTGGTAAATGATTTTGATGGAGAGTTCCCTAAGACCTACAAAGAGTTAAAATCGTTAAAAGGAGTGGGCGATTACACTGCAAGTGCCATCGCATCTTTCTGTTTTGATGTACCAGAACCTGTGGTGGATGGGAATGTCTACCGTGTTTTGTCTAGATATTTTGGGGTTGATATACCCATCAATAGCACACAGGGCATCAAATATTTTAAGGAACTTGCCCGTGAAGTGATGGATGCGGAGAACATCAGGGATTACAACCAAGGGATCATGGAGTATGGTGCGGTGCAATGCGCACCCAAAAAACCGTATTGTTTGTTGTGCCCGCTCCAAGAAAGTTGTGTGGCATTCCAAGAGAACAAGGTAGACCAACTTCCTGTAAAGTTGAACAAAACAAAGGTGCGTAACCGTTACTTTAATTATATGGTGTTGCTGGATGATGATGGAAATACTATTTTGGAACAACGAACAGGAAAGGGTATTTGGCAGAATTTATATCAGTTCCCACTTATTGAATCGGAAAAACAGCTTCAGGCCGAAGAATTGAGGCCCTTGATCCATAAAAAAGATGTAGTTCCCGAAACACAATCCATATCATTATATAATAAGGAACCCATTGTGCACAAACTATCACACCAACATTTGCACACCCGATTTTGGATCTTAAAAACTTCTGATATATTGGAGGAGGGAACCCCATGGAAAGAAATTGGTGGTTTTCCTGTACCAGTTTTGATAGCAGATTTTATCAAGACATTGAAAATTTAGTACTTTTGATTAATTAAGAGAGATATGAGCGGAACATTGAACAAGGTAATGCTGATCGGGCATTTGGGAGACGAAGTTAAAATGCACTATTTTGAGGGCGGAAACTGTATCGGTAGATTCCCTTTGGCCACCAACGAAACCTATACCAACAGGCAAACGGGCGAAAGGGTGACCAATACGGATTGGCATAATATCGTGGTGCGCAACAAGGCTGCTGAAATTTGTGAGAAGTACCTCAGTAAGGGAGATAAGGTATATGTCGAGGGTCGCTTAAAGAACAGGCAATGGCAAGGGGAAGATGGGAACATGAGATATACCACCGAAGTGCACGTGCAGGACTTTACCTTTTTGAGCACCAAGAAGGAGAGTATGGCCAATTCGCAATCATCGGGTTCATCGTCCGCCAATTACCAAGAACCATCGAAGGCTGAGAGCCCTGCTGCACCTATCGACAATACGGAAGAAGAGGATGACGACCTACCATTCTAAAATAAAAGACTAAAAAAGCAATATTAAATTGGATCCCGAGCCCCATTGTTTGGCATTTTATCTTACCACTTTTAGTGGAATCTTCACTTTAAAAATTGTTGTGCTAGTGCTTCTTTTGGCTTGCTCCGCCATGATTTCGGCAGCAGAGGTGGCTCTTTTTGGCCTTTCCCAGACCGACGTGAACGAAATGAACGAGAACGATTCTTCACGCAGCAAGTTGATTGTGGAATTACTGGATAAGCCCCAGAAGTTGCTCGCAACCATTCTTATCACCAACAATGCCATCAATATTGGAATTGTACTCCTGTTCAGTTCCATCGGCAATACAATTTTTGAGGGAATCGACGGAACCTTCCGCTTTTTGTTGGAAGTTGTTGTGGCTACCTTTTTGATTTTGATGTTCGGGGAAATTCTCCCGAAGATATATGCCAATAGAAACCGAGTACAGTTTTCACACTTTATGGCGGTCCCGTTGAAGGGCCTGAACTATTTGTTTTCCCCTTTAAGTTCCCCGATGCGTGCAGTAACCCTGTTTATGGAGGATAAATTGGGGAAGAAAAAATCCAATCTGAGCATCAACCATCTTTCTCAAGCCCTTGAATTGGCCTCTGAAGGAGACACCACTAAGGAGGAACAAAAAATTTTGGAAGGCATTGTGACCTTTGGAAACACGGATACCAAACAGGTAATGCGACCTCGGATAGATATTTTTGCGGTGAACGAAAAAATGAAGTTTCCAGAGGTGTTGCAGGAGATAAAAAGGAACGGATATTCCAGAATTCCTGTTTTCTCTGAAAATATGGATAATGTTTTGGGCGTTCTCTACGTGAAAGACCTTTTACCTTATATTGATAGGAAGAGTTTCAATTGGATGTCGCTCATCCGTGAGCCTTATTTTGTGCCGGAAAACAAGAAATTGGATGATTTGCTGTTGGAATTTCAGGACAAGAAGAATCACTTGGCCGTTGTGGTGGATGAGTATGGCGGTACTTCGGGAATTGTCACCTTGGAGGACATTATCGAAGAAATCGTTGGCGATATCAGCGACGAATTTGATGATGAGGACTTGATCTTCTCCAAATTGGACGACCACAATTATGTGTTTGATGGCAAAACCGCGTTAAAGGATTTCTATCGTGTAGTTAAGATTGATGAAGAAGATGAGTTTGAGAGTCAAAAAGGAGAATCGGAGACGATTGCTGGATTCGTCCTGGAAATTTCAGGGAGCTTCCCTAAAATAGGAGAGAAGGTCTTGTTCAAGGACTACCAATTTATCGTGGAGAGTATGGACAAGAAAAGATTGAAACGCATAAAAGTAACATTGCCCCATGAAGCATAGGATTTTATTTTTCGTTATTGCAGCAACCCTTTTTGTAAGTTGTAAAGATGAGGTATTGCCCAAGCCCAAGGCCATGTTGCGATTGGATTACCCTGCAGCTGAGTATACAACGGCAGGCTCGGATTGTGTGTACACTTTTGATCAAAACATTTTATCCATTAATAAAGAGGGTAAGGATTGTTCCATGATATTGGACTATCCTATGATGAACGGTTCCATTTACCTCACATACAAACCTGTTCATGGGAATTTGGATACGCTGCTAGTGGATGCACAAAAGCTATCTTACGAGCATGTGGTAAAAGCTGACAACATAGCAGAGCAACCCTTTATCAACCAAGAAGATGGTGTTTACGGGATGTTCTACGAAGTAAGTGGAAATGCAGCGTCGCAATCACAGTTTTATGTGACCGATAGTATCAATCACTTTGTTACGGGCTCTTTATACTTCTACGCCAAACCTAATTACGATTCCATTCTTCCTGCGGCCATGTACTTGCAGAACGATATCCGGAGAATTATGGAAAGTTTACGGTGGAACGAATAATTATTGGACCGTATCCTTGGCAAGGAGGGCTTCAGCTCTTGCGATACTCCCGTTGATTTTTTCCTTGACCACTTTTACTTTTTCTTCCTCTTCATCCAGCCATTGCTGTTTTTCTTCGGAAAGTTCCTTGCCTTCCAATATTTCTTCATGATTGAAACGGTCGCCAAATTCTTTCATCCAATCCATCATTGCCGTGTTGGCTTCCTGAAGGTCTTTCATGGCCACTTCATATTGTTGTCCGATTTCTGTGGAATCCACTTTAGGCTTTAGTTCCCCGACCAATTTGCCGATAGTGCCCATTTTGGGCATTACCTCATCATGAATTGCCATCACTTTTTCCATTTGGGCAGATTCTTCGGTGGTTTTCTTTTCTTCCTTACAGGAGAAACCTAAAAACAAAACGGTACATAAAAGGGTATACAATATTTTCTTCATGGTCATTGATTTGATTACAAAAATAACGATAAGCAAAACACCATCGTATAATAATAATTTAATATCTGTTAATGGATGATTATTTGGGCACCAAAAGTATCACGATGGAGAAGCCTTTTAAGTGACCTTTGTCACAAAACAGTATTTTTGATAGGCTTAAATTTGTGGTTTCAACTTGCGAGGTATAGCTAATTGAAGAATACACTCATTACATATATATGGAGAACAGGTTTCTCTTGGCTCTTTATTAGTTTGATACTAATGAGCAATCTACGTTTTTCGTCAATGTACGTGTATTATAGTTTGGATAGGGAAGGGTTCATAGAAAAACTTTGCGAGAACAAGGACAAACCAGAACTTAATTGTAATGGAAAATGTATGTTGGCGCAAATGCTCCGAGCACAAGCGGAGGATGATGAACCCATGCCCTTAATCGGGTGGGAAGAGGTTTTGGTATTCTTCATGGACTTGCCCGTCTATAACGTACCAACTGATGGTAAGGAAACCCACACTGCATTCCATTACAAGAACTCCTATTCTTATCACTTTAACGATACGCTCATCAAACCCCCGATGATTTAAGATATACTACTGATAGCGGCAAAAACCCATTGCCGAATATGTATAATCTTAAAATATAACATCAAAAATGAATAAAAGTACGATGGCAAAACTTTGTGTTTTGCTTTTTGGGACCACGGTGTCCTATGCGCAAGTTTCTACTGCGCAAGACTCTCTCACAAAACGACCCGTGCAATTGGATGAGGTGCTGGTAGAGGGAAAACAAAAAACAGACCCTGTTTTTTCAACTTTTAAGAGTGAACCGGAAAAGAAGATAGTCCAATCCAAGAATGTGGCCGACCTTTTTAAGGATATTAATGGGTTCAATTTGATCAAGCGTGGGAACTATGCCATAGATCCATCTTTCCGAGCCTCACAATACGAACAATTGAATGTGCAATTCAATGGGGGCACCAAGGTAATGCACGCTTGCCCTAACCGAATGGACCCTATTACCACCCATGTGATTCCGGAAGAGATAGAACGCGTGGAAGTGGTCAAGGGCCCTTATACCTTTAGATATGGGCCCACCTTTGGTGGCATCGTGAACTTGGTGACCCAAGAAGTGGAAAAACAGGAGAAAGGCTACCATGGCAAAGTAAATTTTGGAGGGGAGAACAATGGAAATGCCATTACCAGTTTTGCCAATGTAAAGTATGTGGGGGAGCAATTTGATGCCAATATCAATTTTGGATTCCGTGATTTTGGCAATTACGAAGATGGAGATGGCAATGAAGTTCCTTCCTCCTTCAAAAGCACCGATTATGGTGTTCAAGTGGGCTATAATCCAACGGATAATCAAAGGATTCAGGTGGGGTTCAGACAGTCTTTTGGACGGGATGTACTCCATGCAGGATTGCCAATGGATACTGAAGAGGACAATAGCAATGTCCTTTCCGTGGATTATAAGTTGGACAATATCTCCGATGGACTAAAAACATTGAGTGCAAAGGTATATCGTTCCAAGGTTGACCATATAATGACCAATGAGCTGAGGCCCACCTTTATGATGATGGAAGCTGTTTCCGCAGTGGATGCCACTACCCTTGGCGGAAGAGTGGAGCTGGAATGGCTGCCTATCACGAATTTTAAACTGTATACAGGGATTGATGCATTTTCAGTGGGAAGGACGGGAAACAGGACCCGTTTGGTAAAACGAAACATGATGACAGGAGAACCATTGCCCATGCCCATGGAATTTGTGGATGAGGTTTGGCAAGATTCGCAAATTGATGACTATGGAGCATTTGTGGAAGGAAAATACCCATTGTCGGAAAAGTTTTTGTTGAATGTTGGGGCAAGGTACGACAGGGTACAATCAAAAATTGATGCCCCAGCTGATGATTTTGTTGCTGAATACCCAGATTTGGACACCCGTACCGAACATAATTTTAGTACAACAGCATCAATTAAATACATGGCCACATCAAATCTATTGTTTGAATTGGCTTATGGTAGGGGAGTTCGTTCCGCCAATATGATCGAGCGTTTCATCAACCATTTTACCGTAGGTCAAGATCCATACGAATATGTGGGCAACCCCTATTTGGATGCTGAGGTGAACAATCAGTTTGAGTTGGGCGTGAAGGCAAATGCAAATTTTGATGGCTATGCTGTCAATAGGTTGGATTATGGGGCATCTGTGTATTATTCCATATATGATAATTATATAGTTCCTGTGATCGACCCATCGTTGGACAAAAAATACATGCCGATGGCAGAGCCCACCGAAGTCAAAAGATTCACAAATCTGGACGAAGCCTACAAAACGGGGTTCGAAATTTTTGGGGAATTGACATTTTTGAAGGATTTTGCCTTCAAAACGGAACTGTCCTATGTGTATGCCAAAAATCGGGATTTGGATGAATCGCTTCCGTTGACCCCGCCCTTGGTAACACGGTTTAACTTGCGATTTGAACGGGAGAAAATTTGGGCTAGAGCCGCCTACACCATTACATCCGAACAATCGGATATAGCACCTTCCTTTGGAGAACAGACCACTGATGGTTACGGTGTGGTGGATTTAAGTTTTGGGGCAAAACCCTTTGAACATTTGACGGTTGGTATTGCGGCATCAAACATTTTTGACGTTGCTTACAACAATCACTTGAATTTTTCCTTTGTGAACCAAGCAGATTATGGTCGGGTGCCTATCAATGACCCGGGCAGGAACCTATCGGCATTTATCCAATACAGTTTTTGAGGAACAGTGAAACAATAAAAAAGGCGCTCATTTGGAGCGCCTTTTTCTTTATAAAGAATCTTTTTATTTAAAATCCGATGCATCAACACCTTCGTTTACCTTGATATCTTTCACAATAAACTCCATATTCTGGGGTCCCATGCTTTGCATCAAGATAAATGGGAATTGAATGCCGGATACTTCTTGGTAATCTCCGTAACCAATGGTACTGGTCATTTGTTGACCATTGACTTCTTGAGTGATGACCTCTTGCACCTTAAGTCCGGTTTCCACATCATAGAAAGCGGTTTTGCCGTCGCTTATTTTCAATTTATAGGCCTTTTTGTCGCCCACAGGCTCAACGCCTTCCAAAGAAACATCGCCAGCAACCAAGTAGTTTAGTTCTGGGAAAGCGGCGGATTCTTCCTTGATTTTTGCAATTTCTTCAGGAGAAAGGTCTTTTCGCTGACCTTGCATCACCATATAACCAGAATCGCCATCCAATACCTGCTTTTGCATGGAATTGCCCTGTACTTTGATATTTTGCATGAACTGATCTTGGGAGGTCTTCTTCATCTCAAGCTCCAATTTCATCCCTTGCATTTCGGATTCGGCCATCATGGAATAGGAATCCACACTTTCAAGTTTTGATTTTCCTCCGATAGCTTCAATATAATTTTCCAAAACGGTAGTGGCATCCATACCCTCGGGCACGGCTGCATTGTAATCTGGTTTTTCCGTTTTATTGGCATACTTGTCGTAATAAAGTACGGGGACATTTTTACCGTTAAAGCTCACTTTTTCCAAGTTTTCCAAAACATCACTCCCTTTTCCTGTTACCACTACACGGGCATTGGAAGTGGAAAAATGTTTTTTGGCGGCTTTTTGGACATCTTCTTTCGTTATGGCATCAATTCGCTCCAGATACGTTTCATAAAAATCCTTTGGAAGATCTTCTGTCTCTATGTTTAGTGCATAATTGGCAACGGTCTCCGGTTTTTCGAGTGCCATCACAAAGCTACCTGCATATTTTGCCTTGGCATTGGCCAATTCCTCATCGGATACAGGTTCTGAAGTCATTTTGTCGATTTCCTTCAAAATCTCGACCACGGAACTATCGGTAACCGCATTTCTGACTTGGGCATAGGCATTGAATCGCATTGGGCTGAATTTGTTGGCCCTGATGCCAGAATATGAGCCGTAGGTATACCCTTTGTCCTCTCTTAAATTCTTGAACAAACGCGCCTGTGAGCCACCGCCCAATATTCTGTTGGCCATTAGGGCTTCCAAATAATCCTCATCCTTCATTTTCAAGTGCGTGATGTTTTCCACAGCTACCTCGGATTGTACAGCGTTGGGCACATCAACAAAGTTGATTTGTGTGTACTGTACGTCTTTAGGGTCCGAATAACTGAAGGATGGTGGTGCGGCTTTGGACCAAGGCGTAAAGGCTTCGGTAACCAATTCCTCAACAGTTTCAAAGTCTACATCCCCGATCACGACCAAATAGGCATTGGCGGGAACAAAATATGATCTGTAGAATTGCTCCACATCCACAAGCGTGACATTGTTGACGGTTTCCTTGGTCATAAATTCACCATACGGATGGTTTTTGCCGTAGGCCAAAGCTGCTTGTACCCTGTTTGCAATAGCGGAAACATCTTTTTCTTCCGATTTGATCCCTGTTATGATTTTCTCCTTTTCCTTATCGAATTCTTCTTGAAGAAAATTTGGGTTCAGTGCTGCATCTGCCATCAATTCCAAAATACGAGGGAAATATTTGGACAAGGAGCTGGCAAAGGCACTTTGCTCACCAATGTAGATGTTGGCGCCCAAGAAATCCACCTCTTCGTAAAATTCATCTTTGGGAATGTTTTTGGATCCTTTGCCCAACATGCTTCCTGTTAGGGTGGACACCCCAGCTTTGTCCCCTTCCAAAATGGGTGGGTTGTCAATGGAAAGCTGAATACGGACCCTGGGCAATTTGTGGTTTTCCACAACAAGCACCTTCAAACCATTTTTGAGTTCGAAGCGAGCGGGCTCCTTTAAGTTTATTTTTGGGGCCGGTCCTGGTTCTGGAGGGGTACTCCTGTCTATTTGTGCGTATGTGGCTGTCATAAACAAGGACAGCACAGCTAAAATCAAATACTTTTTCATTTTAATTAGCGTCTTTTTGTTCTGGTAAATACTCCAGCTCCACGCGCTGGTTTACCTTCAAATATTTTTTTGCCACTTCCATGATTTCTTCTCGGGTAATGGAACGATAAATGTCTATTTCCGTATTGATGAGGTTGGTGTCATCTTTCAACATATAGTTTTCGGCCAAAGAGTTGGCTATACCTTCCACACTGCTGTTAGCGTTCACAAATTGGTTTTCGAATTTGTTCTGAAGCTTTTGGTAATCTTTTTCGGAAATCAGATCCATTTGAAGCTTCAAAATCTCTTCGTCGATTTCTTTTTTGATATCCTGAATGGAATTGTCGCCAACGGGAAGCCCTCCTACAATGTACGAACTATAATCTTCCGCATCAATTGGAACTGAAAGTATCTGTAAGGCCATTTTTTTCTCGTACACCAATTTCTTGTATAGTTTAGAGCTTTCTCCACTACTCAAATATGTGGATATCATATTGATGACATAAGCATCTCTTTGCCCTTGTCCAGGTGTTCTGTACGCCAACAGAATGGCAGGAATCTGAATGTTGGGGTCGTAATATTTGGCAAACTTTGTCTCGGTAATTGGATCTTCCTTGGCATTGGGTCTTTTTATTTCAGCCCCTCTAGGGATAGGCCCAAAATAATCCTCGATCATTTTTTTGGTCTTTTCAGTCTCAAAATCGCCTGCTACCACGAGTACGCCATTGTTGGGTACGTAATAGGTTTTGTTGAATTTTTTAAAGTCATCCAAAGTGGCACTGGCCAAATGATCCAATGAACCGATAACACCCCATCGATAGGGATGTTTGGTATAAAGATTTTTCAAGATTTGCTCAAAAAATGCACCGTAAGGGGCATTGTCGGTCCTGAGTCTTCTTTCCTCTTGAACCACTTCTTTTTGGGTGTCCACCCCCACTTGCCCAATGATCGGATGCATCAAACGTTCCGATTCGAGCCAAAGACCGACCTCTAAGCTATTGGAAGGGAACACTTCATAATAATACGTGCGATCCAAAAAGGTGTTGGCGTTGTTTCTTCCACCATTCGCGGCGGTAATTTGGTCCCACTCGCCCCGCTCAATATTTTTGGTGCCTTCGAACAACAAATGTTCAAAAAAGTGGGCAAAACCTGTTTTGTCAGGGTCTTCATCCTTAGATCCCACATGATACATGACCGATGTGGTCACTACTGGGGCACCATTATCCTGATGTAGGATGACATGGAGCCCATTGTCTAGGTCATACTCTTCAAAAACCACCTCCTGTGCAGAAAGCAGGCTTACTCCAAAGAGCATTGTTAATGCAGAAAACAAATGTTTTTTCATTGTAAATAGTTAGTATTTAAAAATTGATGTTGCTACGAGGTTGGTATTGATTTTCCGATTGATGTTACGCTAAATATAGAATATTTTCAGAAGGCAAGTAAATTCCAAACCAGTCTTTAGGGTCGAAGAGTGGGATAATTCGCAAACATTCAGTAAATTATACAAAGAATCCAAAAAAAGATAACATGAGAAAATTAACCCTTCCCATTCGTTTCGGGATAGTGACCAGTGCTATACTGATTGCGTATTTTTTGATTTTGGCCTTAATGGGAAAACATACCAATGTTTTCTACAGTCTTTTTAATGGTGTGATCACAGGTTTTGGAATCTATGAGACCATCAAGTACACTAAGTTGAGACAGGGCAAGGCTTTTAGTTACGGAAATGGGTTTACCGCGGGCATAACCACTGGTTTTATTGCTACCTTGCTGTTTACTATCTTTTTTGCCTTTTATGCAACGGAATTGGACAGTACTTTTCTCGATGAACTCTCTACGGTTTGGTCCAACGACTACAAGAATTTCCAAGGAATTGTTTTTTTCACAGTGGCCATCATGGGGTTTGCCACAACCTTGGTTTTGACCCTTTCGTTTATGCAACTTTTCAAAACGAGCAACAACTCCAAAAAAATAATGGGTTAAATCAAAGAGGAATACTTGTAGATTAAGGATTTAGCAGTATATTTGCACCCGCTAATTTTGATAAAGCGCAGTAATTTTAATCTAATTAACGCATTATGTACGCAATTGTAGAGATGGCAGGGCAGCAATTCAAAGTTGCAAAAGACCAAAAAGTGTACGTCCACCGTTTGCAGGAAGATGAAGGTAAAAAAGTTACTTTCGATAAAGTTCTCCTTTTGGAAGATGGTGGCAACGTAACCGTTGGCGCCCCGGTCATAGAAGGTGCGGCTGTTGAAGCCAAAGTTGTAAAACACCTTAAAGGAGATAAGGTAATCGTCTTCAAAAAGAAAAGACGTAAAGGTTACCGCAAGAAAAACGGTCACAGACAATATTTGACTGAAATCGTTGTTGAAGGTATTGTAGCCAAAGGTGCCAAAAAAGCGGCTCCTGCAAAAGCTAAAGAAGAAGCAAAACCTGCTGCAGAACCTAAAAAGGCAGAGAAAAAAGCGGAAGCTCCTAAAAAAGAAGCTCCAAAAGCAGCTGAGGATCTGAGTTCCAAAACTGTTGCAGAATTGAAGGAAATGGCGAAAGCCAAGGAAATTACCGGTTACTCTTCCATGAAGAAAGCCGAGTTGATCGAAGCGTTAAGCAAATAAGAAAAGAACTAAAATTTATATATCATGGCTCACAAGAAAGGTGTAGGTAGTTCAAAAAACGGTAGAGAATCAGAATCGAAACGCTTAGGTGTTAAGATTTTTGGTGGTCAGTCAGCAGTTGCTGGTAACATTATTGTAAGACAGCGTGGTACCAAGCACAATGCCGGCGACAATGTATACGCAGGAAAAGACCATACCTTGCACGCCAAGGTAGATGGTATTGTTAAGTTTGAAAAGAAAGTTGGTGGTAAATCCTTTGTTTCCATCGAGCCTTTCGAAGCTTAATAAGTAACGATAATATTTGAAAAAGGCCCCGCATTGCGGGGCCTTTTTTGTTTGTAATCATTTTTTAATGGTTTCATAACCTAATGATGATGTTGGAGTGAGAGTGAAAAGCTTTCTTAAACTTTTGCTTTATCCATTATGTACACCATCAAAAAGGTTTTCGGATATGTATTCCTTCTTTTGCTGATTTTCGTGATTCCCATCAGAATCCATGGTCAACAAACCAATGACTTTTTGAAGGTAGGAAAAGCCAACGAAGTATATCATAGGCTTCAAAAACAGCTGGAAACCGCTAAGGAGCATCAGGAAAACTCCAAGCAAATTGCAAATGCCTACCTTGACCTTGGTGAGTACTATCATGCCCTTGCCCTTTATACAGAGGCCATAGCACAATACAATTTTGCTTTGGAGGAGTTGGAGTCCAATTTACAGGACCCACTATATATCACGCTCAACAACAATATTGGCAAAGTATATCTCTCCCTCAACAATTTTGAACTCGCAGAACAGCATTTTGAGGAAACCAGACTGGCTTCGGAAAAACTGAAGGATGATAAAGGTTTGGCGGTTTCCCTGAGTCTATTGGGGGCGAGTCACGAAAAACAAGCTGAATATGAAGATGCGCTTCAAGACCAAAGACGAAGCCTTGAACTATTTCAAAAACTGGACGATGATTTTGGTGTTGCCATTACCAATGAAAACATCGGAAGTATTTATGAGGATTTGGAGGAATTTGGTCTAGCGTACGAATACTTCAAAAAAGCCTATGATTATCTCCAAGGGTCACGAACTACGGAAGAAATCAACGTGCTGAACAATCTTGGTGACTCATTTCGGAAACGGGGCAACTATCGACCTGCACTGGAGTATACCACAAAAGCAACGGAACTGGCCAAGGAATTGAACGACCTCCATCAATTGGAAAGTGCCTATAAAGATCTTTCCAAAAACTACGCCTTTATGGGCGATTACGAGCTGGCCCATGCCCACTTGCTATTGGCCGAGGAATACAACAGCGAGATGCTCAAAGCGCAGAACAGTGACCAATTGAATGTACTGCAAACCATTTACGAAACCAACAAAAAGGAAGCGGAAATACAATTGTTGAAAGAGCAGAACAAGGTAAGTGTGGCCAATCAAAACCTGCTTTGGGTGGCCTTGTTTGCCATAGCGGCTATTTTCATCATCCTGTATTATTATTTGGGAAAGAAACGAAAAGCCAAGTTGAAAATTCAGGAATATAAGCAGCGGATGCTCAAAGCGGAGCTCGAAAAGAAAGAGATTGAAGAGAAAAATCTACAAAGGGAAATTCAGCTTAAGGCATCGTCGCTTTCCCGTTATAGCCTCCACTTATCCCAGAAGAATAAGATTTTACTGGATATGTCCAATACCCTTCGCAACATGGTATCCCGAAAGCATATGAATACTTCGGCCAAAATGAAAGAGTTGGTAAAGGAGATTGATTTTAACCTGAAACAGGAACAGGAATGGGATGAGTTCATGACTTTTTTCAAGGAAATCCATCCCGAATTCATCAAAAAGCTTTCAGCCTTATCTGAAAATTCACTTTCCCCAGCAGAACTGCGTTTGGGCATGTTGCTACGGTTAAATCTTTCATCCAAGGAAATTGCCTCCATTTTGCGGGTGACCCCAGATAGTGTTCGGGTGGCAAGATACCGACTGCGAAAAAAATTGCCCATCGACCAAAAAGAAGAGTTGGTAAACTTTATGATTGAACTTTAGGTCCTTATCGCCCCACTTTTTTAGAAAAGGTTATCCCAATGTAAAAAAACTGTAATTGTTGCCCTCTTGTTTCTGTTGATTTTCACTTTTGTTTCCTTTTTGTTTCCATTTAATTCAAATCATAACGAGTTGATATACATAGTTTTGGATAGCATTCTAACGTAAACCAAAATGAAATTGATGAACCTAAAAAAACTAGTTTTTGTAACGCTGTTTCTGGTGCTCGGAACGGCAATGGGCCAAGCACAATCAGGAAATATTCAAGGGACAATTACCGATGAGAACGGTATCTACGTTCCCGGTGCCAATGTGTATATCGAATCTTTGGTAAAGGGAGCCATTTCCAACTTTGATGGCAAATTCACTTTAGTGGGCATTCCTGAAGGAAGTTATACATTGAAAGTAACCTATATGGGTTATTCCGATGTTGAGCAAGAAGTAAATGTAAGTGCTGGAGAAACCACTCCCGTGAGCATAGTGCTCGTATCCTCCAATGTGGAATTGGATGAAGTGCAGGTAAGTGCTTACGGCTTAAGTGGTCAGTCCAAAGCACTGAACACGCAAAAAAATAACATGAACATTACCAATGTGGTGTCCACCGACCAGATCGGTAAATTTCCCGATGCCAATATCGGTGATGCCGTAAAACGCATCCCAGGAATCACTATGCAAGTGGATCAGGGTGAGGCACGTAATATAATTGTTCGTGGTCTTTCGCCTCAATTGAATTCCGTTACCTTGAACGGTAGCCGGATTCCTTCTGCGGAATCCGATAACAGAAATGTTCAGATGGACCTTATTCCTTCGGATATGATCCAGACCATTGAAGTGAACAAGGCCGTAACCCCGGATATGGATGCCGATGCATTGGGTGGTTCCGTAAACTTGGTCACCAGAACCGCTCCTCAAGGGTTTCGTGTTTCCACCACGGCAGGATCGGGAGTGAACTTCATTACCAATAAAAGAATATTGAACGGTTCATTTTTGATAGGTGACCGTACCAACGATGGTAAATTCGGATGGATGCTTTCCGCTACCATCAACGATAATGACTTTGGTTCCGATAACATCGAAGCAGAGTGGGATAACGAATTTGAGTACAACACAGGAGTCGAAGATGAAGAAGGAGAGCCCATTTTGGAAGAAACCGAAGTGAATCCGTATACTAACGTTACCGAACAGCGTACCTATTTGGTGCAAAGGGTAAGAAGAAGCTTTTCCGCCAATTTGGATTATCAAATCAACCCAAATAACAACATCTATCTAAAAACCATGTACAACTGGAGGGATGATCGAGAGAACAGGTTTCGATTGGAGCAGGAAATTTTGGATGGAGAAGATATCGAAGTAGGTGATTTTGCCTTGAACAATGGAACTTTGACCCGTTTCCCTGTGGAAGTCAAAAGACAGTCCAAAGGGGGAATTGCAGGTGGAAGGAACAACAATGCCCGTTTGGAAGACCAGCGTATGCAGAACTACACCTTGGGAGGTAACCACTTGTTTGGTTCTTTAAAGGTGGACTGGATGGCAGCTTATGCTAAGGCATCCGAAGAACGTTTGAACGAACGCTATGCCGAGTACGAGACTGAGTATATCATCAATAACGATAACAGTAATCCGAAATACCCGATTATGACGGCCGCTGATCCTAATGACTTCAGCAATTTAAGTGGTTTTGAATTCGGCGAAATCACCAATGAAAACCAATATACCGAAGAAGAAGATGTGAACTTCTTTGTGAACTTTGAGCTTCCTGCAGACTTTTTTGGGAATGGTGGAACTTTGAAATTTGGAGCACGGGGAAGATTTAAATCCAAATTGAGAAACAACGATTTCTTCGAATATGATTTGGAGGACATGTACCCAACCTTGGCCGATGTTCCCGTAAAATCCTATACGGATCCCGACTTTTTGGCCGGAGAAAAATA
The DNA here is from genome assembly GCF_029193885.1 of Flagellimonas yonaguniensis. GTDB lineage: Bacteria > Bacteroidota > Bacteroidia > Flavobacteriales > Flavobacteriaceae > Flagellimonas > Flagellimonas yonaguniensis. The sequence goes on from NZ_JARFVB010000001.1 coordinate 664,548, forward strand.
TCAGGCCGGTACTTTTGCCAGCGAAGAGTGGTTGGGTGCTTTGGATTTGAACACTTCCAACGGAGAAGCTGTGGAAGATGAATACCTTCCGGGGAACTTTGACATCAAGGAAGATGTTTGGGCAGGTTATGCCATGGTAAACCAAAAATTGACAGATAAGTTAAGTGTTCTAGCAGGTCTTCGAGTGGAAAATACCAAACTGGAAACAGAAGGAAACCGAGTTGTTTACATTGAAGAAGATGAGGATGCTGGAATCGAGGAAGGGATTGAGGTACAAGCGGTTTCCGATGAGAACTCCTATACCAATGTTTTGCCAGGGATTCACTTTAAATATGATTTGAACAACAGTACCGTGCTACGATTTGCGTGGACCAACACCTTGGCACGTCCCAATTATGAGGATATGATTCCAAGGGCCGAAATCATTTACGAAGATAGTGAAGTGGTAGTGGGCAACCCAGACTTGGACCCAACAACATCCATGAACTTCGATTTAAATGCCGAGCACTATTTTGAGAGCGTGGGGATTGTATCAGGAGGTGTTTTCTATAAAGAAATTGATGATTTCATCTATACCTTCATTACCGAGGCACCAAACGATGCTTATGGTGCAGGAACAGAAGGATATGATGTGTTCCAGCCGTTGAACGGCGATTCCGCTTCCATTTTTGGGGCAGAAGTATCTTTCCAGAGACAATTGGATTTCTTGCCAGGCTTCGCTAGAAACTTTAGCATCTATTTAAATTACACCTATTTATCTTCAAGTGCTGATGGCATCCGTAACGAAGATGGTGATGAACGTACCGATTTGGATTTGCCGAACACGGCTCCAAATATGTTCAACGGATCTTTAGGTTATGCAGATAAAAGGTTCAGTGCAAGATTATCCGCCAACTTCTCCGATTCCTATATCGATGAAATAGGGGGCAACGCCTTTGAAGATAGATACTACGACACACAATTCTTCTTGGATTTCAATGCGAGCTATGCCATCAACAGCAATTTGAGGTTATATGCTGATGTGAACAACATCACTAACCAACCCTTACGTTATTTCCAAGGAGTGAAAGACAGAACACAGCAAATGGAGTTCTATGATATCCGATTTACCTTTGGATTGAAGTACGACTTGTTTAAAAAGTAATTTCAGGTAGTATATTTATATACGGTGTCATATCGAGTACCTGCCTTTTATGGTAGGTACTTGGGACTGACATTTCCTATCTTAACATTCAATATGAGAAAAATATATATCCCAATTTTAACTGTCCTGGTCATGGTGTCCTGTGAACAAGGGAGTAAACAGCCAGCCATAGCGCCAGATGTAATCACAGAAAAAACACCTAACGATACCGATGACCCCGCCATTTGGATCAACCCTGACGATGCATCAAAAAGTATCGTGTTTGGAACGGACAAAGAAACCAACGGAGGTATTTATGCCTTTGACCTTGATGGGAAGATCATAGCCGAGAAATCCATCAAAAACATCCAAAGACCCAACAACGTGGATTTGGAATATGGATTCCAATTGAACGATTCCGTTGCTGTTGATGTGATTGCATTTACGGAAAGGGAAAAGCAGCAGATCAGACTATTCTCCGTACCCGATATGAAACCACTTGATGGAGGAGGTTTCCCGGTTTTTGAAGATGAATCGAATGTAGAGCAACGTTTGGCCATGGGAATCAGTTTGTACAAATCCCCAAAGGATTCATCCGTATACGCCATTGTGGGTAGAAAGGTTGGACCAAGCGGTTCTTATTTATATCAATATAAATTTGAATCCGACAGCACAGGAGTTTCGGCCAATTTGGTGCGCAAATTCGGAAGTTTTACAGGCGGTAAGGAAATTGAGGCCATTGCTGTGGATAATGAACTAGGCTACGTCTACTATTCCGATGAAGGGGAATGCGTCAAAAAATACTATGCGGAACCAAGCATGGGCGATGAGGAATTGGCCTGCTTTGGTGGAGAGAAGTTTTTGGAAGATATAGAAGGTATTGCCATTGCCAGATATCCGAATGGAGAAGGTTACATTATTGTATCCGACCAGCAACGGGGTCAGTTCAATATTTTTTCCAGAAAGGACAACAGCTTCATAAAAGCGGTAAACCTATCCACATTGGAAACCGATGGTTGTGATGTGGTTACCGTTCCATTGAACGATACATTTCCAAACGGTCTTTTCACTGCGATGAACGACGAAAAGAACTTCTATTTTTACGATTTGGACAAATTGGGTCTAAAAGAGGACTAAATTCTTTTAGATAGGTCTTCAACTAGCTATATTTAAGGGAATAACCGTACAAAATGCCCTATAAATATACCATAGACCAAAAAGTATATTCATTTCCCGATCTGAAGTCGGTATTGGCCAAGGCTAGCCCTTTTAGAACGGGAGATGCCCTTGCGGGCTTGGCTGCGGAGGATAATATGGAACGTATTGCGGCTCAATATGCCCTCAGCGAAATCCCACTCAAGGATTTTTTAAATGAAACCATGATCCCTTACGAAAAGGATGAGGTGACTCGTTTGATTTTGGACACGCACGATTATAACGCTTTCCAAGAGATTTCAGGGTTTACCGTCGGAGATTTGCGCAATTGGTTATTGATGCACGAAGTGGATGCCAAAAAACTACAATCCGTTTCCCGAGGACTTACGCCAGAAATGGTGGCAGCAGTTTCCAAACTGATGCGCAACCAAGATTTGATTGCGATAGCTCAAAAATGTGAGGTCATCACACGTTTTCGAAATACCCTTGGAAAAAAGGGAAACCTTTCCGTTCGCTTGCAACCCAATCATCCTGCCGATAATCTACAGGGTATTGCGGCCAGTATCGTGGATGGCCTTTTGTATGGTAGTGGCGATGCGGTTATCGGAATAAATCCAGTAACCGATAGCGTGGATGTTGTGGGCAATCAACTCCAAATGATGGATGAAATCCGACAACGATTCGACATTCCCACCCAAATTTGTGTCCTTTGTCACTTGACAACCTCACTGGAATTATTGCACAAAGCACCGATAGACCTCGTATTTCAATCCATTGGAGGTACGGAAAAGACCAATGCATCCTTCGGGATCAATATTTCCATGCTTCAAGAAGCTTACGAAGGAACATTGGAACTGAATCGGGGCACGGTAGGTCAAAATGTAATGTATTTTGAAACAGGTCAAGGCTCCTCACTTTCTGCAGATGCCCATTGGAACGTGGACCAACAAACATGTGAGGCAAGAGCCTATGCTTTGGCGCGGCAGTTTAATCCATTGTTGGTAAATTCCGTGGTTGGATTCATAGGTCCCGAATATTTGTATGATGGCAAACAAATTACCCGTGCAGGTTTGGAAGATCATTTTTGTGGAAAATTGATGGGACTTCCCATGGGTGTGGATGTATGCTATACAAACCATGCCGAGGCAGACCAAGATGATATGGATAATTTGTTGACCCTTTTGGGTGTTGCGGGATGTAATTTTATCATGGGCGTTCCAGGTTCGGACGATGTGATGCTGAACTATCAATCCACCTCATTTCATGATGCGTTGTACGTGAGAAAAGTGTTGGACAAAAAACCTGCTCCGGAGTTTGAAGCGTGGTTGCAAACTATAGGGATTTTGGATGACAAAGGGCAGCGCAGGACCATTGAAGCATCCCATAAACTATTAAAGGCGTTGTGATGAAACCAGAGAAGACCAATTCCATCCAACAGGATGCTTGGGGGAATTTAAAGAATTTTACCAATGCCCGAATAGCTTTGGGCAGTACAGGGAACAGTATTCCTTTGGAAGAGGTTTTGCAATTTAGGTTCGCCCATGCCAAGGCCAAGGATGCGATTGTATCGGTTTTGGATAATGATAAGCTGAAAAGCCAAATACAAAAAATGGGATTTTCTGTTTGGGAGGCGCAAAGCAAAGTCAATAATAGGGATGAGTACTTGAAACGTCCCGATTTAGGCAGAAAACTCAATGAATCGTCAGAAAAGTTATTGAAAGAAGCTCAAGAAGCATTCGATATTGTTGTTGTGGTTGCTGATGGACTATCGGCAAATGCCGTAAATACGAACATACTCCCACTCTTAAAAGAAATAATACCCAAACTGAAGGGATATAAAGTTGGTTTTGTGCTTGCTACTATGGCCCGTGTAGCTCTCGGCGATCCAATAGGGGCTGCGCTAAACTCAAAATTTGTGGTCACATGCATAGGTGAACGCCCCGGACTTTCCTCCCCTGAAAGTATGGGGATTTACACTACCTACGCACCAAAGTTGGGATTGACGGATGAGCGAAGGAACTGTATTTCCAACATTCACAAAAATGGGTTGGACAGCAAACAAGCTGCTTCACTCCTGTTTTACTTGATCAAACAATCGTTTGCGAAGCAAATCAGTGGGGTGGACATCAAAATAGACGTAAAGGAACTTTTGCACTAAAAGTTCAGTTTTCGTTTTCTAGCTGTAATTGCCCAAGTATCCACTTTTTCCCCATTTTCGATGACCGAAACTTCATCGTGCAGGTTAATGGTTGGGCAAATGTGATAGGGAATGCCATAAAATACATCCCCGACTTTATATTGTTCCCACTCATTTACCTTGATTACACCATGTTCTTCACTTTGTGAAAGCAGCTCGTAGCCTTCAAGGTTCAAGAATTTTACCCTTTTGTCAATCGGGTTTTCCGCAGCAACTGATTTATGCCCTAGGTCCACGGTTATGATTCCCTCGGTGGGCTTGGAGATGATTCGGGTGACCAAAAGTGCGGCATGCTTAAATCGCTGCTCCGTTAACTTTTCGCCATAGCCCCAGTCCCAAAGCACGCAAGTCCCTGGACTGGTGATTCTGTGGTTCTCTTTAAGGTGTGATGTAAAAGAAGGCGTACCGCCACAAATCATTTGGGCATCTGGAAATTTTTCCTGTACTGCTTTAAAATAGGTGGTCACCACGTCCAGGCTTTTTTCGATTTTGGTGTTTCTTTCGGAAAAATCGGGGTCGCGCAAATGACCATCGTATACGTGAAAACCTTTAAAGCTTAATCCCTTGCAGGTATTTAGGAATGCCATAAGATCATCCAGTCCACTTCCTATCTTGATCCCAGACCGGTCCATTCCATTGTTGATATCAACATAAATATCGATGGTCAATCCGGCAGCCAAAGCTTTTTGATTCAAAAGTTCAGCACTGTCATCGTTATCCAAAATGGTGGAAAACTGTGTGTTGGGAAAGTGCTTTACCAGATTGATAAAGCGGTCGATTTTTGGTCCTACCAATTGGTGGGCGATCAATACCGAGGAGGCTCCCGCTTCGGCAGCAATCTCAGCTTCGGAAATGGTGGAAGATTTGAAGTTGGAGATTCCTGCAGCCAATAACTGTTCCATTACCTTGGGCATTTTATTGGTTTTGATGTGGGGCATCAACCGTTCTGTTTTGCCATCAACCAGTGAAATCATCTCCTTGATATTGAATGTAAGATGCTCCAAATACAATGCAATGGATGGTGAGTCCACGGTTTCGATATTTTGAATGGTATACCAATTGTTTTCCATGACATGTTTTTTTGAGTGGATAAAGGTAGTGATCACAATGGGATGGGGCACGTTTTTCATGGACCAAAAATGAAATGCATAGAGGGAAGGCAAGTAGCCAATGAAAATCTTTTGTAGCTTTAATAACATTAACTATAAATCTTATATCATGAAAAAAGCAATTATTTCTTCATTACTGGCCTGCTCAATTTTGTTTACCAGCTGTTTGGGTTCTTTCAGGGCCTTCAACAATTTGAAAGATTGGAACCAAGGACTTACAGATAGCAAATTTTTGGATAACTTAATTTTTTGGGGATTGAACATTGTTCCCGTCTACGGATTGTTTTTTCTTGGGGATGCCATTATTTTCAACGTAATCGAGTTTTGGTCAGGTTCCAACCCCATTGCTATGAAGGATGGCGAATCCGAAATCCAAATGGTGGAGCACGATGGCAATACTTTTGAGATGGTCGCCACTAAGAACAGAATACAGGTAACTGTAGTGGAAGGTCCCAAAAAAGGCAAGAAAATCGATTTGGTGTATAAGCCGGATGAAAAGTCTTGGAATGCAGTACGCCCGAATGGAGAAATCATTAAACTATCCTCTTTTGAAGAAGGCTTCTACATTGTTTACATGCCCAATGGGGAAGAAGTGAAAATCGACCCAATGAGCACAAGGGAAGAAGGATTGGCCCTTTTGCAACAGAACAGAACATTTGATTATGTGGAAGCAGAAACGCTTTTAGCCGAATAATAAAAAGCTTCTTTGAAAAGAAAAAACCCCATGAAGCATTACGGTCATGGGGTTTTTTCATATTATATATGGAATCTTAATATCTGTAGTACTCAGGTTTAAAGGGTCCATCAACTTGTACACCGATATAATCAGCTTGCTCTTGGTTCAGCTCCGTCAACTCGGCACCCAAACGGGACAAGTGCAACTTGGCTACTTTTTCATCTAAATGCTTTGGAAGCATGTACACTTCGTTGGCATATTTGTCATTATGGTTCCAAAGCTCTATTTGGGCCAAGGTCTGGTTGGTAAACGAGTTGCTCATCACAAAACTTGGATGTCCTGTGGCACAACCAAGGTTGACCAATCTTCCTTCGGCCAAAATCACTATGTCCTTGCCATCAATGGTGTATTTGTCCACTTGTGGCTTAATTTCGTCCTTGGTGTCACCATAGTTCCCATTCAACCAGGCCATATCGATTTCATTGTCAAAATGTCCAATGTTACAAACAATGGCTTTGTCCTTCAAGGCTCTGAAATGCTCCTTACGGATAATGTCCTTATTCCCTGTTGTGGTAATAACAATATCGGCATTGGGTACTACGGTTTCCAATTTTTTCACTTCAAACCCGTCCATACAGGCCTGTAGTGCACAAATAGGGTCAATTTCGGTAACGGTAACAATGGCCCCAGCTCCACGGAATGAAGCTGCAGTACCTTTTCCAACATCACCATAACCCGCAACAACCACACGCTTGCCTGCTAGCATGGTATCCGTAGCTCTGCGAATGGCATCAACAGCACTTTCACGACACCCATATTTGTTGTCGAACTTGGACTTGGTCACGGAATCGTTCACGTTGATGGCAGGCATGGGCAATGTTCCTTTCTTCATTCTTTCGTACAAACGGTGTACTCCTGTGGTGGTTTCTTCAGAAAGACCTTTTACACCTCCAGCCAATTCAGGATACTGGTCCAAAACCATGTTGGTAAGGTCGCCACCATCATCCAAGATCATGTTCAATGGTTGTCTGTCCTCTCCAAAAAACAAGGTTTGCTCAATACACCAATCAAATTCCTCTTCGGTCATCCCTTTCCACGCATAAACTGGAATACCGGCTGCTGCTATTGCTGCCGCAGCATGGTCCTGAGTGGAAAAGATGTTACAAGAACTCCAGGTCACTTCAGCGCCAAGGGTTACCAAGGTTTCAATCAACACTGCGGTCTGGATGGTCATGTGAAGACAACCGGCAATCCTAGCACCTTTTAGAGGCTGTTGGCTTCCATATTCTTCACGCAAGGCCATTAGCCCTGGCATTTCTGCTTCTGCAAGCTCAATTTCTTTCCTTCCCCAATCTGCAAGAGAGATATCTTTCACTTTATAAGGAACATATGGAATTGTCTTTGTGCTCATACTTTTTATAAATTTACTTTTGTAGCTTCGCTTAAATCGTGCGACAAAGATACGAATTCACTTAACTTTTGCTCATGCCCGTTTACAAAACAATAACAGTTTCCCCCACTACCCAGGCATACATCTGGAAGGTAACCGAGCCAGAGGCTGAACTTTCTAAGGATGTGGAGCTTACGGAGCATTGTCAAAATCGTATGGATGGCATGAAATCCGAGGCACACCGAAGAGCTTTTTTAAGTATCCGCCACCTTATGGCAAAGGCAGGCTATGTGGATCACGACCTGTATTATGATGATTTTGGGAAACCCCACCTCAAGGATGGAAAATATATCTCCATCACTCACTCACACAATTTCACGGGAATCATCATTAGTGAAACCGATGAGGTAGGTATCGATATTGAGATGCAACGAGATAAAATACTGAGGATTGCCCACAAATTCACGCCTATTCAAGAATACAAAACCTTGGCCAATTCTGAAGCGTTGATGCGAAAATTGACCATAGTATGGGGAGCCAAGGAATCCCTTTACAAAATTTATGCACAGCAAGGGCTGAGCTTTTTAAGGCATATCAACGTAATGGACTTTACTTTTGAGGATACCCGAACCGTGGCCGAGATACTGTACAGGGGTCAAAAATCCCATTACGAAATCGAATTTTTGGAGTTTGAAGGTTTTACCTGTGTATATGCTCTCAAAATGATGGGAGGATGATGAATCCTTTTTGTAGTTTTACGTCCTAAATCCGCAATCTCAATGAAAATATCCGTTGAACTGACTTTATCCCCTCTTCAGGATAATTTTGAAGCACCTATCATTGCTTTTATAAAAAAGCTGCGTGATTCGGGACTTACCGTTTTGGAGAATCCGCTGAGTACCCAGGTCTTTGGTGATTATGACAAGGTAATGGAATTGCTCAATTCCGAAATCAAAGAAAGTTTTGAGAATTTGGACCATGTGGTGTTGACCATGAAGGTGGTAAAATCCGACCGAAGCGAGTATGAACCTCATTTTTGATTTTTTCCTCGGGCCTTATGAAGACCGAGAACTATCCCTGATCATTCTTGAAGCCACGGCTTTTTTCTTTGGAATAGCCAGTGTGGTCTATGCCAAAAAGGAAGATATTTTGGTCTATCCTACGGGTTTGGTGGCCACGGTAATAACCACTTACATTTTTCTAGTGGACCAACTTTATGGAGATATGATGATGAACTTCTACTATTCCATTATGAGTATTTACGGATGGTGGAACTGGGCCAGACGAAAGAACAACAGGGAATTGGTGGTGAACATAACCAGGACCAATACCAAGGAGAAATGGGTGGGATTCGGTTTTTTCCTGTTGACCATGTTGGTCACGTATGGTGTTTACAAAGGATTTGGTGCGGAAATAGGTGCCACCAATTACGTAGATATATTCACTTCAGGCATTTTCTTCACGGGAATGTGGTATATGGCCAATAAAAAACTCGAAAATTGGACCCTTTGGATATTGGGTGATTTAATAACCGTACCTTTGTATGCCTATAGAGGATGGGGTATGTTCTCTTTGCAATACCTCATTTTTACTGTTCTAGCGATACAGGGATATCTAGCATGGAAGAAAAACTTGGCCAAGAGCCCACAAACCTCATAAAAGTTGTCCTTTTTGGACCTGAATCCACGGGCAAGACCACATTGTCCAAACAACTGGCGGAACATTTCAAAACCGAATGGGTGCCCGAATATGCTCGAGAATACCTTCAAGATAAATGGGACAGGGAACAAAAAACCTGTGAACCCCACGATTTGTTGCCCATTGCGTACGGACAAATGCGATTGGAGAACCAATTGGCAAAAAAAGCCAATAGAGTACTTATCTGTGACACTGACCTTTTGGAGACCAAAGTGTACTCTGAAGCCTATTACGACAGTACCTGTGATCCACTTATAGAAAAATATGCCGGGAAAAACACCTACGATCTATACTTTTTGACATACATTGATACCCCTTGGGTAGCGGACGATCTTAGGGACAAACCCGATGAAAGAGAACGAATGTTTGTACATTTCAAGGAAGCTTTGGAGAAAAATAACAGGAAATTCATTAATTTAAGAGGGGATAAAGCGTCAAGGCTTTCCATAGCAGTAGAACACATAGAAAAACTTCTCCAAAAACATGATCGAATTAAGTCCTAAAGACTTGGAACAACTGGATTCCAAAGGAATTTCCAAAGAAAAAGTAGCAAACCAAATACAAACATTTAAAGAAGGCATCCCATTTGTGCAACTCTCACAGGCCGCGGTAGTGGGCAATGGCATACTTCGGTTCTCAGAAAAGGAACAGCTGGACCTGCTTCAATATTTTGAGGATAATAGAAAAGATCTCGAATTATTAAAATTTGTGCCTGCCTCAGGTGCCGCATCACGGATGTTCAAGGCAATGTTCAATTTTCTTGACAGTTATGACCCATCAGAAGAAAAACTATCAGAATATATAGAACGTACTGGGGATACCGATGCGAAAAAGTTCACGGAGAACCTTTCTGACTTTCCTTTTCATGAATTGATCATGTCCAGAATAGAGGGCAAAGCCTCCAGTAAGGATGAAGAAGCCTATCTTTTTGTAAAGGAAATGTTGTCGGAAGAAGGGCTTAACTATGGGTTTTACCCTAAGGGACTTTTGCCTTTCCATAAATATGAAATAGGCACGGCAACCCCGTTCGAGGAACATTTAAAAGAAGCTGTGCTCTATGCCAAAACAAAGGGTAAAGCAAACCTTCATTTTACCGTATCGGAGCAGCATGATGAGATGTTTGCCAAGGAAGAAGCGACGGTGGGCCCAAAGATTTCAAAGAAAACGGATACCAATTTCGATGTGTCTTACTCCAATCAAAAACCATCCACCGATACCATTGCGGTGGATATGGAGAACAAGCCATTCAAAAACAGCGATGGTTCCATTTTGTTCCGTCCCGGTGGACATGGGGCACTGATCGAAAACCTGAACGATCAGGATGCCGATATCATTTTCATCAAGAACATAGACAATGTGGTGGTCGATAAAAATTTGGAGACCGTGTCCAATAGCAAAAAAATGTTGGCGGGCGTTCTTAAAAAAGTCCAGGATAAAGCTTTTGCCTATGCCAAACTTTTAGAGGGCGACGTGTCTATTGAAAAAGCCGATGAGATTAAGGCATTTTTGGAAAAAGACCTCAATGTGCGGATGCCCATTAATTATGATGATTTAAGTGTGGCAGAGCAAAAAGCTGTGATCAAGGATAGAATCAACCGGCCCATCCGTATTTGTGGGATGGTAAAGAACGAAGGGGAACCTGGAGGAGGTCCTTTTTGGATCAAGGATGCCAATGGAAGCATTTCCCTTCAAATAATTGAGTCCGCCCAGATTGATATGGATGATAAGGGCCAAGCTGCAATTTTGCAGAATGCAACGCATTTTAACCCCGTGGATTTGGTATGTGGGGTTCGAGACCACAAAGGGAAAAAATTTAATTTGTTGGATTTTGTGGATTCCAAACAAGGTTTCATCACAGGGAAAACCAAAGAAGGAAAGGAGTTGAAGGCATTGGAGCTGCCAGGTTTGTGGAACGGTGCCATGGCTTTTTGGAACACTATTTTTGTAGAGGTGCCTTTGGTGACCTTTAACCCAGTGAAAACAGTGAACGATCTTTTAAAGCCCACGCACCAAGCGTAAATATTTAAAAAACAATGAATTAAACCCGTTACAAAAAAAGTGGCGGGTTTTTTTGTGTCAAGATGTGACCTCCCTTAAAAAAGAGTGTCTAAAAGGTATAGTCAAAACTGTTATTCGATGACATGATTAAATTTTGATGATCCTTACGGGTTGTCGCAACTAGGTTGGTTGATTTGGCGAGAAGGCCGTGCACTCTGTACGGCTTTCTTTTCATAGGATTCGGAAACAGTGGGCAACAACGTAAATATATATGTTATATAAAATAGTCTTGTTCTTTAATCTGGTATCGTTGGCATTGGCCTTGTATATATTGATATCGTACATTAAAAACAAAAATAAGAACAAGAACATGAAGAATCAGGATGATGCTATATAAACACTATCCATGTATTATCCATTTCTGCCAATCTGTACCATGGTCTTTTTTCCTTGTGACCATTAATTGGCAATAATGAGAGGCTGCTTCGGCAGCCTTTCTTGTATAAAATTTACACACCCTGTTTACAGGATTACACACTTTTACCCAATCATTTAAAATGACATAAAAATTAAGTGCTTGATATATAGGTTTTTGCGTGTGCTTGAGTAAAAAAGAATGGAATGGCATTATGTTTTCAGTTAGATAAGCAAGTTTAACAATTAAAATCATATACCATGAAAAATTTAGCTTTAGCAACAGTATTGTCATTTGTAGGAATAACAGCATTTGCCAATGTTGAAACTCCAGAATTGGAAACAAACAACGCCATAGAGATCGTAGTAGGGGATTTTGAGGAAATCGATGTATCTGACCTTCCTTCCGCAGTAACTACTGCAGTAGAAGAGAATTATCCTACTGCTAAAATCGCTAAGGCCTACAAAAACGATGAAGACCAATATAAATTGGATCTTACCCTTGAAGACGGCACTACAGGAACTGTTTATGCCGATGCTGAGGGGAACTGGATTGACATGTAATTAGTTTTATCGCCCCACGGTAGTTAGTTTGGTTTGAAAAGGGCTGCATTTGCAGCCCTTTTTTTGTGATAATTTTATCAAAAACATATAATCTCCAGAGAGGTATGGGCCGTATATTAGATAACTGAGATATGCCCAAAATCCTAATCATTGAAGACGATACGGCGTTCTGTCAAATGCTTCAAAAGTTTTTGACCAAGAATGATTTTGTCGTGTCCATAAGCTATTCCATTAAGGAGGCCGAAGAGCTTCTTGCAAAATCCACTTTTGATATAATTTTGTCAGATGTAAGATTGCCCAAAGGGAACGGTGTGACCTTGCTTCCTCAAGTAAAGCGTGACTCACCAGCGACACAAGTGATTTTAATGACGGGCTATGCCGAGGTGAAAACTGCCGTAAATGCAATTAAAAAAGGTGCTTTTGACTATATTTCAAAGCCTTTTACCCCAGAGCAAATACTTTCCGTGATCAAAGATGCGTTGAACGCCAAAGTGATGGAACCGAAAGCTTCCCGCCACAGTTCAAAATCAAATAATAGACAAGAAAAGCAAGCCGGTTTTTTAAAAGGACAAGGGGAAAAATCAAAAAAACTCGAGCAGTATGTGGAATTGGTTGCCCCTACCAATATGTCCGTTTTGCTCACAGGCGAAAGTGGTACTGGAAAAGAAGTGACCGCCAATGCCATTCATCAAGCCAGTAAAAGAAGAGATCAGCCATTTGTTGCAGTGGATTGTGGAGCCATACCCAAGGAAATTGCCACCAGCGAGTTCTTTGGGCATGTAAAGGGCAGTTTCACAGGGGCGATAGATGATAAAAAAGGACATTTTGAAACGGCCAACGGAGGAACACTCTTTTTGGATGAGGTGGGCAATCTCTCCTATGAGCATCAGGTACAATTGCTCAGGGCCATTCAAGAGCGTAAAATAAAACGTGTGGGCAGTACAAAGGAAATTGAACTGGACATTCGAATCATAGCCGCTACCAACGAAAATCTTTCAGATGCGGCCGAAGAGGGAGAGTTTAGGGAAGATTTGTACCACCGTCTGAATGAATTTTCCATTGAAGTACCTTCCTTAAGGGATAGACAAGATGATATTTTGTTGTTTGCCGATTACTTCTTGGCCAAGGCAAATTCAGAATTGGACAAGAACATATTGGAGTTTTCAGATGAGACCAAAAGAATACTCCAAGATTATGATTGGCCAGGGAACCTGAGGGAAATGAAGAATGTGATCAAAAGAGCTGCTCTTTTTTCTGAAACGGAAACCATGTTTCCAAACGCTTTGGCCGAAGAGGTAATAGAAGGGGCTAATAAACACGAAAAAGCCAATTTTTCTAAATCTGACTATGAGAAGGAGCTGATTTTGAGAGCCTTAAAGCAAACCAATTTCAATAAAAGTAAAGCAGCAAAATTACTTCAGATTACGCGAAAGACACTTTACAACAAAATCAATCAATATCAATTGAATGTTTAGCTAAATATTGTTGGATCTCACTTTCCAGCTTGCTCACAACCACCTTTAGTTCCGAAAGGATATGGAATGCTTTTTCTCCTTTGGCATTATCGGAAATGTTTTCCAAAAGCACCAATAAGGAGATGGCACCTTGTACTTCCATTTGCCGGAACATGGGCAACATTTTATGGGAGGTTGCTCGGATATCATTGTAATCTTTATTGCCAACGGCCGAAAACATGAATTCAAGACTCTTGTTTGTATTCTCCAAAAAGACTTTCAAAACTTCCTGAACAGCACTTGGGTCATCCAAAAAAGGTGAAATATTGCTGAGGGTGAACACGGAAGAATCCGAAGTGGGTATACCATTGGACAGGGTCTTCTTTACCGTCGGTTTCAAGGCCTTTAGCAGGGATTTGGCTGTAAATGGTTTTTGCAGAACATCGGAAAAACCTGAATCCAAGTATTCACTTTTATTGCCGATCTGTTGTCCGGTCATGGCAATAACGGGTTTCTTGTATCCCATGCCTTGGATGGATTTTAGAACAGAGAAACCATTTGCGGAGGGCATTTGAATATCCGTAAGAACAACATCGAATTGGTGGATTTTTGATAGGTCAAAATCATCAAGGCTTGTAAAAGTCGATGTTTTGATGTTGTTTACTTTACAAAGTTCCAGGATAAGGCCGAGCATGTTCTCATCATCATCAAAGACCAAAACGTTGAGTTCCTCTTGTCTGGGAGCAATTTCTTTGGTATCATTTTCATCCGTTTCCGTTTTAGAAAACTCGATGGGAACCTGAACAGTGAAAGTGCTGCCCTTCCCAACCTGACTCTTCAAACTCAAGGAGCCACCCAACAATTTGGTCAACTTTCTGGAAATAGTGAGGCCAAGTCCATATCCAATCTGCTTTTTGTTGGTGGTTTCCCCTGCTTGTATAAACTCTTGGAAGATGGTTTCCTGTTTTTCAACCGGTATTCCCTTACCTGTGTCCTCTATATCTATCCTGGTCCAGATATCCTTTCCTTTTTCCATTGTTTTTGCTGAAACTTTCACATGGCCGGATTCTGTGAACTTAAATGCATTCCCAATGATGTTGGTAAGTATTTGGCGTATTCTAAAAGGATCGTTTTTGATAGGTGTTTTCAAATCTTCGGCTATTTCCAATTGTAGTACAACCTCTTTTTTTGATGGTATTTCTTCGAAATCAACAGCGATTTCCTCTATTAATCGATAAAGGGAGAACGATACGTTGTCCAACTTGATTTTTCCTGCTTCAAGTTTTGAATAATCCAAAAGGTCGGTTACTAAACTATCCACATAGCCCGAAGAGGACTTGATTTTCTTCAGATAGTTCAATTGTTTGGTATTCAAACCGCTTTCCTCGATTAAGTCGGAATACCCACTAATGGTATTTAGGGGCGTTCTTAGGTCGTGACTTACGGTTGAGATGAGCTGTTCTCTACTTTTTAAAAGTGATTCAGCATACTTTTTAGCTTTTTCAAGTTGTTCCCGGTATTGTTGTACTTTCCAGTAATCTTTTGATATCATCAGTGTAAACACAATTACAACTATGAGTCCTAGAATAACCGCTCCTGCAGCCAATCTTGAGCTTTTTTTAAGGGCCCGTTCTTGCTGAAGGTTGTCCAAATAGGCATTTTGGGCCATTTCCTGTTCAAAGTCGGATAAAATACCCCGCATTTTTTGTGATAGTTCAAGGTCGGTCCTGTAAATCTGAAGCTCTTTTTGAAGTACAGTGCGTTCTGTGGTGGCAGTCTCTGTTTTGGCCCTCTCTAAGATGGACTTGGAAATCGCTAAGATAGAGTCGATATTGTTGGCATCCGTATTTCCATGGGAATTCGGGATGTTCTTATTGAGCAGTGCCACATATTCTTTAATTGATTCCTGTGCCTCTGGGGACAATTGATGAAAGTTAGGCGCAAATGTTTCAGGTGTAATTCGCCCCATATCCACTTCCATTTCGTGAAAAGTATCCAAAACCGAATCCAACGAAGCACTTTTTTCATTTTGCACCTTCAGTTTACGCAGTTCGGCATTATTGAAAACCTTTTGTTTTAATAACTCTTGTACACTGTCCAATTTACCGTTGTTGGTTTGAGCAAGTGGTTTCAGGGAGTCGATGAAGCTGTTTATGGAGTCCACTTTTCTCGCATAGGATTTTAAATCCTGGGGCTTTTTGGTCTGCAAGGCCAATTTTGAAAGGTTTTCAGCGTCGTACAGTTGTGTGAGCAATCTGTTGGTTTTCAGTAGTTTTTGGTTGCTATCCCCTTGGTTTTTTACAGAAGCATAGCTTTTGAACTCATTATAGATGAAAAATGCAGCAAGAACGGCCAAAATACCAAGGACAGCATAGCTTAGTATGATTTTAAGGGTAAATCTATTTTTTGATTTAGGGTCCATACCCTTATATACGCAGGCCGTTAGGGGGCACAGTTGTTATCAAAAGTTAAATTTCCCGTTTGTATTTTATGAAAATCAATAATCGCATCTTACATTTGCGGCATCTCAAAGGGGTGCTTTTTACCAAAAAGGCTGAGATTATACCCAAAGAACCTGGGCGGGTAATGCTGCCAAGGGAATGCGCAAGCTGTGCATCTTGGAATTTCTATGTTTCTTTTAGAAACAACAATCAATTATTAACAAAGAATAATGACCCCTTTTATTCGTAACATTTTTACGAATGAAACTCTATTCAATTATTCAAAAAAGAGCCTTTTCCGGCTCATTGCGACCGACGCAAAACAACCATCGGAATTACATTAAAAAGGCATGTGCCACAATGGCTCTTTTTGGCTTTGTGTTGACCGCCAGTGCCCAAGAGGAAATCATTGACAGTCTTGAGGGGAAAAAAGTGGTGTTGGATGAAGTATTGGTACAGGCCGTTAGGGTAACCAAAGATTTCCCCATTACTTTTTCCGATTTGGACAAAGTGGAACTGGCCCCGCGTAACTTGGGACAGGACGTACCCATCTTGATGAACTTTATGCCAGCTGTGGTCACGACCTCAGATGCTGGTGCCGGTGTAGGTTACACGAGCATTCGAGTTCGTGGTAGCGATGCCACAAGGGTAAATGTGACCATCAACGGTGTTCCCTACAACGACGCTGAATCACAGGGAACTTTTTGGGTGAACATGCCCGATTTTGCTTCCTCCACACAAAGTTTGCAGTTGCAGCGTGGTGTGGGAACTTCCACCAATGGTGCGGGAGCCTTCGGGGCAAGTTTGAACATGCTCACGGATGCCTTTTCAAAAGAAGCTTATGCTCGAATTTCATCTTCCGTGGGAAGCTTCAATACCTTGAGGAACAATGTGAAGTTCAGTACAGGATTGATGAATGACCATTTTGAATTTTCTGGACGATTGTCACGGGTTACTTCAGATGGTTATGTGGACAGGGCAGCTTCAGAATTGGATGGCTATTTCCTCCAAGGTGTTTACAATGATGACAATACTTTGATCAAAGCTTTGCTTTTTGGCGGGCACGAAGTTACCTATCAAGCGTGGAACGGAATTACAGCAGACCAATTGGAAGATAACCGTACATATAATTCCGCAGGAGAGTATACCGGTAATAATGGCAATACCCAATACTACGATAATGAGGTCGACGATTACAAGCAAGACCACTTTCAATTGCACTGGTACGAAACCTGGAGTTCCGATTGGGATACCCATTTGGCGGTGCACTACACCCCTGGTCGAGGCTTCTTTGAGCAATATAGGGAGGATGACGATTTTGCAACCTATGGTCTGGAGCCTATCACGGTAAATGGTGATTTGGTGGAGACCACAGATTTGATACGCCGCAGATGGTTGGACAATGATTTTTACGGAACCATTTTTTCAGCAACGTATAACAGCGACAACTTGGAACTGATTATGGGAGGTGGTTATAACGAGTACAAAGGAGATCATTTCGGTGAGATTATCTGGGCCGAGTATGCCAGCAACAGCGAAATCAGGGACAGATATTATGATGATACCTCCACCAAAACGGATTTCAACGTATACACCAAGGCCAATTATAAGTTGACTGACCAATGGTCTCTATTTGGGGATGTGCAATACCGTGGCGTTACCTACGAGGCCAACGGTAATGATACAGGTCTGGTGGATGATTCATTCAACTTTTTTAACCCAAAAGCTGGGGTCACGTTTGATTTGAACCGCAACAACAATTTTTATTTCTCATATGCAAGGGCCAACAGGGAACCTAATCGCAACGATTACGAAAGTGGAAGCCCAAAACCTGAAAAGCTCAACGATTTTGAATTGGGATGGCGATATGTTTCCCCGAGTTTTCAGTTGAATACCAATGTGTATTACATGCGCTATAAAGATCAGTTGGTCTTGACAGGGGAATTGAACGATGTGGGTGCTCCGCTACGATCCAATGTAGGGGACAGTTACCGATTGGGTCTCGAAATCGAAGCGAATATCGACATTTCAAATTCGTTCCGATGGAGACCAAATATCGCCTTGAGCGATAACAAAAATCTTGATTTCTATTTTGAAAGGGACGGGATCCTTCAAGATTTGGGGAATACAAACATAGCCTATTCACCAGAATTGATTGCTGGCAATATCATTTCCTATATGCCCAATGCCAACTTTCAAGTGTCGTTGCTGTCCAAATTTGTGGGTAAACAATATATGGGGAACATCGATTCCGAGACTTCCGTTTTGGATAGTTATACACAGACTGATTTCAATATTCAGTACACCATCAATATGAACTCTTTTATAAAGAGTATTGAATTATCAGGTCTGGTAAATAACATTTTTGATTCGGACATTGTCTCCAACGGATATTTCTACACCTTTGATGATGATTATTCCAATCCAGGAACCATTACGACAATCGAAGGTGCTGGATACTACCCGCAAGCTGGAATCAATTTTTTGATAGGGGCAACAGTTAATTTTTGATGATACTCAGATAAGGGTTCTGTGTTAATCGCAGGACCCTTGATGTATCAATTGGAAATTATAACAGAGTTCCCGCTTTGGGTGGCCCTATAAGGAAGAAGGCCATAATATCTATTTCCATCATCTGGCGTATTCCATAACTGTCCAGTAGTAAGTTCATAGGTATAGTCTTCGCAACTACAGACCACATTTTGCCCATCAATCGACATGGTGGAACAATTGTTGGGGGCGTGATTGGGACAACTGGCTTCCCAAGCCATAAAACCCGATCCGGTATTGATGACAAACGCCCCGCGAGTGCCTACACCGGTATTCCCCACATAAATTGGATTCAAAGGGTATTGTAGGTCGTTATATAACGGAAGGTTCAAATTAAGCTCAAATCGAAAACTGGCGTCGGGCAAGTAGGGATTTCCATAGGAGGTATCCGAGCTGCAAGACAAAATAAGCGCCAGAATCACAATGGCCCAGAAGTGCTTCATAGTCAATGTTTGAATACGTTTCTTGGACAAAGTTGATGAAAATTTACCTATATTTGCGTTAAATCCTCGCAAAAATACCATGCAGGTCATTGGTATAGTTGAGGATTTTTCTATTTGTAGCGAAAGAGCACATTGGGGAAATTTTTTGATTTTCTTCAATGCCCCTTTGTATTAAAAATTAACGATATGAGCAAAGTTTCTTACTATACACCCGAAGGATTAAAGAAGTTAAGGGACGAATTGAATCACTTAAAAGATGTGGAGCGCCCCAAAGCCTCCCAGGCCATTGCCGAAGCAAGGGACAAAGGCGATCTTTCCGAGAACGCAGAATATGACGCGGCCAAAGAAGCCCAAGGTCTGTTGGAAATGAAAATTTCCAAAATGGAGGAAACCCTGGCCAATGCCCGTTTGATTGATGAATCGCAATTGGATACGTCCAAAATCTTGGTGCTTTCCACCGTCAAACTTAAAAATCAGGCCAATGGTATGGAAATGAAATATACCTTGGTGGCAGAAAGTGAGGCAGACCTTAAAACAGGTAAGATTTCCGTGACATCCCCCATTGGAAAAGGATTATTGGGAAAAGAAGTTGGCGATGTGGCTGAGATCAAGGTGCCCAACGGAACCCTGAAATTTGAAATTTTAGAGATCACACGAGAGTAACAGTAACTAAATTGGTTATATTTAATCCCGTTGAAAAACGGGATTTTTTATTTTAAAACCGAATCAAAATGGCCAGTATATTCACTAAAATCATCAATGGGGACATACCTTCATACAAAATTGCAGAGGATGATGACAACTATGCTTTTTTGGACATCAACCCAAATTCCAAAGGACATACCTTGTGCGTTCCAAAAAAAGAGGTGGATAAGATCATGGACCTTGATGAGGAATCTTATACAAAACTGATGGCTTTTTCAAGAAAAGTGGGACTTGCCATAGAAAAGGCTGTGCCCTGTAAACGTGTGGGAATGTCGGTAATAGGATTGGAAGTGCCCCATGTGCATGTACATCTTATACCACTTCAAAGTATGGCCAATGCCACATTTCAGCATAAGGAAGAATTGACCAAAGAGGAGTTCGAAAGTGTTGCCGAACAAATCCGGTCCTGTCTTAATTAAAGCCTTCTAGGTAAAAATACACACCAGCCGCCACCAAACATAGTATCAAAACAAGAATAATAAAGAAAAGCATCGTAAACCGTACGGCAGTTCTGTCCGGTTTAACTAGTTTATTGTAGTATTCAAAAACCCGCTCAATATCGGGTGTCCAGTCCACAGGATAAATGATCGATCTGCATTTTTTACATTTTATTTCATTGGTGACCACACCTGTGATCCTGTGGTACAGTGCGTTAAAAGTGTGTTTTTGGTAAAACGTAATCTTAAGTTCCTGATTAAAACATTTAGGGCAGTTGTTGGTAATATCAGCTTCTTGGATTACAAGTTGTTTTTCCTTGGCCATAATTCCATTTTATAGTGCTCGTAGGGAAATCTGCATGATAGTTCCTTCTTTACTGGACGAAAATACTTTAATTTTTCCTTTATGGTACTCCTCAACGATTCTTTTTACCAACGAAAGCCCTAATCCCCAGCCTCTTTGTTTGGATGTGACCCCCGGATTGAAAATGTTTTGAAAATCACTTTTGTGTATGCCGTGGCCGGTATCCGATACCAGAATATGGATGTTTTGTCCCTTTTTTTCAATTTGGATGGCAATGTTGCCCTTGCCCTTCATGGCATCGATACCATTTTTAACAAGGTTTTCAATGCTCCAGTTGTACAAGGGAGGGTTCATCAGAACACGGGCCTCCTCAACATTGGAGCTAAAGGAAAAATGTACCAATTTGGAACTGCGTTGCTTTAGGTAGTCGTAAGCTTTTTTGGTTTCGGCCACGATATCGTGTTCCCGTAATTCGGGAACCGAGCCAATTTTTGAAAAGCGCTCTGTAATGGTTTGCAAACGGTCAATGTCCTTTGCGATCTCTTGGGTGACTTCGGGGTTGATGTTCTCCGATTTCAACAGTTCGTTCCATCCCAAAAGAGAGGTAAGGGGCGTGCCTATTTGATGTGCCGTTTCCTTGGCCATGCCTGCCCAGAGCTTGTTCTGTTCCGATGCCTTGTTGGTACGGAAGAAAAAGAAGATCACTGCTCCGAACAAGAAAATAATCAATAGTAGTGCCAGTGGATAATATTTTAATTTATTCAATACTTCGGAGTTGCCGTAGTATAAGGTTTCCAATAGTTCCTCTTCCTGTATGATTTCTATGGGGTCGTTTTCATTCCTGAACTGCGCGATTTTTTTTTGGATGTATGCGCTGTCCGCAACTTTGTCTTCGGGAATGTTGTGGGTTTTGTACGATCCCTCTTCGTTAACCAAGATCATGGGGGTCGAGGTGTTGTTGCCCAGCACTTTTAGGGTAAGGTTGCCCAGTTCCTGATCTACTGAGGATTGAATCAGTTCCAACTGGGCCGTGGCCCATATTTCCATTTTAAGGCGTTCCTCCTCTTTGAATTTTTTAAAAAAACTATTGGTGTTCCATAAAATAAGACTCACAATGATGAATGCCGAAATCAGCATTATAATATTGGAAGTTTTCCTTTTTGGACTAAAGTTCATTGGCGGTCAAATTCTTTTTAAAGATAGGTAATTGGAAAACATGTTGATAGTTAGTTGAAATAACGGATGCCATTGGATTTCATTTTATGTACTTTTGATTTTCAACAAAAATTAACATTGCATGGAAGTTCAGGGAAGAATCAAAATGATAGATGAAACCAAAACATACGGTAACAACGGTTTCAGAAAAAGAGAGGTGGTCGTAACTACCGAAGAACAATATCCACAACATATATTGGTTGAGTTTGTGCAGGATAAATGCGATTTGCTGAATAACTACAGCGTAGGGCAAATGGTAAAGATCAGCATCAATTTAAGAGGAAGGGAATGGGTTAACCCTCAAGGAGAGACCAAATATTTTAATTCCATCCAGGGATGGAGAATCGAGAACCTGCAGTCCGAACCTGCTGCGGACAATATGCCTCCCGTTCCACCAATGGAAGCTTTTGAGCCTGCGGACGACCTTAACGAGGAAGATCATGATGATTTGCCTTTTTAATTGAGCTGAGCAGCATATAGAAATAGAATTAACAAAGAAAATCCGAACTTAAAGTTCGGATTTTCTTGTTTTAAACCGGATTTGTATTTTTAGGAAAAATTATCATTGCAACACACACCTTTACATTTTTTGAACAAGAAACTGGAGTTTCCTCCTGTAGATACCGCTAGTGAAGATGGTTTACTAGCTGTAGGGGGCGATTTATCTCCTGAAAGATTGTTGTTGGCCTACAAAAATGGCATTTTCCCTTGGTTCAATGATGATTCCTTGATTCTTTGGTGGGCACCGGACCCGCGGATGATTCTACATCCCAATAAAGTCAAGGTTTCCAAAAGCATGCGAAAAGTGATTCGCGATGGTGCTTTTACCCTAACCAAGAACACGTGCTTTGAACAGGTAATGGACTATTGCGCCCAGATTGAGCGAAAAGGCCAGGACGGCACATGGATAACGCCGGAAATGAAGACAGCCTATATGAACTTGTACAAAAAAGGGCATGCGAAGTCATTCGAAGTTTGGGAAGATGGTGAACTCGTAGGTGGATTGTACGGTGTTGATTTGGGCCATGTTTTCTGCGGAGAGAGCATGTTCAGTTTACGGCCAAATGCATCGAAATTCGCATTCATAGAAATGGCGCGGGAATTTGGGGAAAAAGGATACAAAATCATCGATTGCCAAGTCCATACCGATCATTTGGAGAGCATGGGTGCTGAACTCATTCCACGAAAAGACTTTTTAGAGATCTTACAACGATAATTGCACGCTTGTCAATATGAAAAGAATGTTTTGTGGCAGGTTGGAGTTATAATCTTCCATTCTATATTCCATTCCCATTTGAAATTTGACCCCTACATTTAGTTGCCAACCTATCTGTGCAGAAAGTCTTGTGTCATACTGTGGGGCATTGTCTTTGGCCACACTCAAAAGATTTTCAAAACTGCCCACAAAATAGGGTTCCCCAAGGTCTACTTCTTCGCCCATTAAAGGGAAGTCCATGGCAAAGCGATAACGAAATCTGTGAATGGTAAGCGAGTTGGTAATGCGTTCCTCGGTTCGTACCCTGTGTCCAAAACGTACAGCCAAGGGCTTATGGGTAATGTTGTACTGTTGGGTAAGTCGCAGTTCATTTTCCTTGTGCTCAAAATTGCTTCTGAATCTGTACTGGATTCCCAAGGCAATACTTTGGTTGTCCCTTATTTTAAGTTTGGAAAAGTGGGCAAGATCCAACTGCCTTCCTTTTAAGGTAAGTTCCTCATCATCATAGATGTAATTTCGGTTGGCCACGGAAAAATTGTGTGAGTACGTACCAGCGACCCTGTAATTGACGGCAATTTGTGGTTGCCAATAACCAGTAAGGTTTTCTTGGGCGTGAACGTTGCCCATCAATAATAAAAGGAAAAAAAATGGAAACCACTTAGTAGAGTACATGGTCATAACTTGGTGGGAAAGATTTGCGAAGACGTATCAGTTGCCCTTCTGAGTCGAAAAGGGCTTCATATTCTTGGAACTCTTTGTCTTTTTTGGCAGAAAACACCAATTCGTACTTTACTTCAGGTAAGATCAGGTTTTGAAAAGCATTGTGTAAGGTTTCTTCTGTGGTCTGCCCCTCTTGAATGGAATATTGTTGCTGCATTTTTTTTACCCGGGGCTTTGCATGATTTTTCTCGAGGTAATACATGATGGAGGCCCAAGTATCATTTGGAATGTCCCTTTCCTTTATTTTGAATTCCACATCTTCCAAAGAACCATTTTTGTTGAACTCCACGCTGTAGTGCAACCTTCCTTTTTTAAACTTTGCCTCGAAAGTTTTTTTGGCGCTGTCCGTTTCTTGGTAAAAACGTACCCTTTTGGCATCTTCCAAATAATCCTGAATCAGCGAATAGGATTTGTTTGGAAACTCATCTTTGTCTATTCGGGATTCCCGCTCGTACTTGTTTTGCGCATGGGATATCTGCACAATGCCAAGAAGCAATAAAAGAATGAGATTACACTTCATGGTACCTAAAACAGTTCACTTCGTGATCGTTTACCATGCCCGTCGCTTGCATATGGGCGTAAATTACTGTGCTTCCCACAAACTTGAATCCTCTTTTTTTCAAATCTTTGCTGATGGTATCCGATAATGCTGTTGTGGCCGGAGCATTTTTATAGTTTGCCCATTCATTTTTGATGGGTTCATTATCCACAAAGCCCCAAATATATTTGCTAAAGCTGCTAAATTCTTTCTGAATTTCCATAAATGCTTTTGCGTTGGAAACCGTAGCGTTTACTTTTAATTTGTTTCTGATGATGCCAGGGTCTTGCAAGAGCATGTTAATCTTGGATTGATCGTAGTTGGCAATCTTTTTATAGTCAAAATGATCAAATGCCTTCCTGAAATTTTCACGTTTTCTTAATACGGTAATCCAGCTCAGGCCTGCCTGGAAGGTCTCCAAAATCAAAAATTCGAATAAGGTGGCATCGTCCTTTACGGGAACGCCCCATTCCTCGTCGTGATAGGCCTCGTAAAGGGTGTCGCCTACGCACCACCCACATCTGTGTTTGTCCATAACCATCCGTTTTGCATCAAAAATAAGGGAAAAACACAAGAGTTAATTGAAAGTTAAAGTGTTACAGTTTAATAGTAATACTTTTATATTCGCGAGATTGAGTTTTAAAAGTGGTGTAAAATGGATTTATTGATGCAATCCCTTAAAATAGGAGTGAACGAAAAGCTTTATATAAAAGACCCCGAGTCTTCGACCTTGGGCAAGAACATTGTTGAGCAAAGTATCTTGATGATCGATGAAATGGGGTTTGAAGGTTTCACATTTAAGAAATTGGGTGTGGAAATCAATTCCAATGAAAGTTCCATTTATCGCTATTTTGAGAATAAACATAAGCTGTTGCTCTATTTGGCCACTTGGTATTGGGGGTGGATGGAATACCGCATGGTGTTTGCCACAAATGGTATCTCCGACCCTATGAAAAAATTGGAAAAGGGAGTTGAGATTCTTACTCAAAATGTGGAGGAGGACAGTTCCATAACGCATGTGAACGAAGTGGTCTTGAATAGGCTCATCATCAATGAATATTCAAAATCCTATTTGGTCAAAGAAATCAACCAAGAAAGCAAGGATGGCTATTTTGTCGTCTGCAAAAGATTGGTCAACCGTTTGAGTGATATGATTTCGGCTGTGGACGAAAACTATGCCTATCCCATAAGCTTGGCCAGCAATGTGCTGGAGGGTTCATTGCATCAGCATTTTTTAAAAACACATTTCCCAACACTTACAAACTGTAACGAAAAAGTTACCCCTACGGAATTTTTTACGGATCTCATATTCCGGACACTAAATAAAAAAGAGAATGGCTAAACCAATACTTACAGCATGGCAACGGCTTATGGGGCTGCTTGCCTTGGATAAAAAAGACATTTTTCAAATATTCTACTACGCCATTTTTGCGGGATTGGTCAATCTGTCCCTTCCTTTGGGAATACAGGCCATAATCAATCTTATACAAGGGGCCAGGGTAAGTACATCATGGATTGTTTTGGTGGTATTGGTTACCCTTGGGGTAGCGTTTGTCGGTGTGCTCCAGTTGATGCAGATACGGATTATTGAGAACCTCCAACAGAAAATTTTCACAAGGTCCTCGTTTGAGTTTGCCTATCGTTTTCCAAAAATAAAAATGAGCGAACTCCGGTATTATTACCCCCCAGAGTTGGCCAACCGCTTTTTTGATACCCTTACCGTGCAAAAATCCTTGTCCAAGATTTTGATCGATTTTCCCGCGGCATTGTTGCAGATAGTGTTTGGTTTGTTACTACTTTCTTTTTATCATCCATTCTTTATTATTTATGGGTTATTGCTGCTCTTGCTCATATACATTGTGTTCAAGTTTACGGCGCAAAGAGGATTGGATACCAGTCTGGACGAGTCAAAAATCAAATATAAGGTGGCACATTGGGTGCAGGAAATTGCCCGTTCCATCATCAGTTTCAAACTTTCGGGAAAAACTTCCCATGCCTTGGACAAAAACGACACCTTGGTCGATGAGTATTTGGAGGCTAGGGAAAGTCACTTTAGGGTCTTGGTACTGCAATTCATCCAAATGATTGGCTTTAAGGTCTTGGTTACAGCAGGCTTGTTGTTGATTGGCGGTCTGTTGGTCTTGGATCAGCAGATGAACATAGGTCAGTTTGTAGCTGCTGAAATCATCATTTTATTGGTCATCAGTTCAGTTGAAAAAATGATTTTGGGCCTTGAAACGGTTTATGATCTTTTGACTTCCTTGGAAAAAATGGGTCAGGTGGTGGATAAGGAACTGGAACCCCAAACCGGGGAGACGCCATTCAAGGAGGACGAAGGTTTGATTGTGGAGCTCGAGGATATCGTTTACAAAGTTCCAGGACTGGAAAAGAAGATCATAGACCATTTGTCGCTCACTATTAAACCGGACACCAAGTTGTTGGTGCAAGGAAAAAGTGGTTCGGGAAGATCCACACTTTTACGGATGATGGCGGGCATTCTTGAGCCTGATGAAGGAAAAATCTACGTGAACAATGTATCGCTCCAGGGTGTGAAATTGAGTCAATACAGATCATATCTGGGGCATTCCCTTAACGAGGAATATCCATTCGAGGGAACCCTGCTGGACAATATCACTTTTGGTAACAAGGACATTCCCATGGAAGATGTGTATTGGGCCTTGGAAAAAGTAAGTCTTACAGAATTTGTGAAAGAACAGCCCCAAGGTCTGAAAACCATCCTATATCCCGAAGGGAAAAAAATCCCTGATTTCATTTCCAGAAAAATAGTGTTGGCCCGAAGTATTGTGACAAGACCTAAACTCATGATTCTTAAAGATCCCTTGGAGCAATATGATGAGGAGGGCACAGAACGGATGATGGATTTCTTGACCGACCCAGCCAATGGATGGGCTTTGGTGGTAGTCAGTGAAAACCCAAAATGGACAAGTCGCTGCAATCAAGTCATTCGGATGGAAAAAGGTAGATTGATCAACGTAAAATAAAGTTCATGCTCAATATTTCTTCAAATAATAAATTGAACGATAAAGTAGACCTTACAGGTTACGAGGCGGGCAAAAAGGTCTTCCACAAAAGGCACTATAAGCAATTCAATCGCTTTTTGGCGGCTTTTTCCATCATTGTGCTTTTCATGATGTTTCTCCCATGGACCCAGAACATTTCCGGTAGAGGATATCTTACTACTTTGACCCCCGATCAGAGACCGCAAACCATCCAATCACCGATTCCTGGGCGTATCGAGAAGTGGTTTGTTAGGGAAGGGGATTATGTCGAAAAAGGTGATACTATTCTGCATATCTCAGAGGTAAAAAGTGAGTATTTCGACCCCGATCTAGTAGAACGCACCGGACAGCAAATTAAGGCCAAATCGATGTCCGTAACATCATACCAAGAAAAGGTAAAAGCCTTGACCCAGCAAATAAGTGCCCTGCGACAAGAGCGTGGACTAAAGTTGGAACAGGCCAGAAACAAACTGGTACAGTCCGAGTTAAAGGTTAAAAGCGATAGTATTGATCTTGAAGCGGCGAAGACCAACATCACAATTGCCGAACGCCAGTATGATCGTACAGAAAAACTGCAACAGGAAGGATTGAAGGCCGTGACCGATGTAGAAGAAAAGCGGTTGAAGTTACAGGAGACCCAAGCAAAACTCATAAGTCAAGAGAACAAATTGTTGAGCAGTAAAAACGATGTCATCAATGCGCAAGTGGAGATCAACAGGGTGCAAGCAGCGTATACCGATAAGATTTCCAAAGCGCAGAGCGACCTCTATTCGGCCCAGTCCAATCAGTTTGACTCCGAAGCACAGGTCACCAAACTGGAGAACCAGTACACCAATTACGAGATGAGGAGCAATATGACCTACATACGAGCTCCCCAAAATGGATATATTACAAAGGCCATTAAGTCTGGAATAGGTGAAACCTTCAAAGAAGGAGCACAATTGGTAGGTATAATGCCCTCGGATTATGATATAGCCGTGGAAACCTATGTAGACCCGATAGATCTTCCATTGATCCATTTGGACGAAAAAGTGCGTATCCAGTTCGATGGTTGGCCCGCTATCGTATTCAGTGGTTGGCCCAATGTTTCCTACGGAACATTTGGAGGTAAAGTGGTCGCTATTGAAACGTTCATCAGTCCCAATGGGAAGTATCGTGTGTTGTTGGCCCCAGATGAGGAAGAAGCGCCATGGCCCAAAGATCTTCGTGTAGGTTCCGGCGCAAGTACCATGGCTTTATTGGAAGATGTTCCAATTTGGTTCGAGTTGTGGCGACAATTGAACGGTTTCCCACCGAATTATTATCAACCCCAAAACACCAGTGCAAATGCTGCGAAGAAATAGAAGCCTGCTTTTATTTTGTACCCTCTTTTTCTTTTCTGTGAACCTGTTTTACGCACAGCAAGATTCCTTGGTGCTCGGGTTTAAAGAGTATTTGGGTTATGTGAAAAAATACCATCCCGTTGCCAAACAGGCCCAGTTGAACATAGCCATGGGTCAGGCCAACTTGATGAAGGCGCGGGGAGGTTTTGATCCTAAAGTGGAAGTGGATTACGATAGGAAAGAGTTTAAAGGAACCGAATATTGGGACCGACTGAACGCCACCTTCAAGATTCCGACATGGTTCGGTATTGAATTGAAAGGAAATTTTCAGCAGAATGAAGGCTATTATCTGAACCCCGATGAAACCTTGCCCGAAGATGGCCTCTACAGTGCGGGGGTGTCCATGTCCATTTTGCAGGGATTTTGGATCAATGAGCGCATGGCCACCCTGCGAAAGGCCAAATTGTTCAGGGAGCAGACCAAGGCCAATCAGGATTTACAGGTCAACCAAGTATTGTACAACGCTTCGCTTGCCTACTTTGATTGGTTAAAAGCATACAGGGATGCCGAGGTGTACAAGGATTTTTTGGATAATGCCGAAATTCGTTTTCAGGGAATCAAGGAAAGTGCCCTTGCAGGCGACATTGCAATGATTGATACCGTAGAAGCAAAAATTGCCGTTCGGAATAGGGATTTAGGGTATCAGCAGGCAAAAGTAAAACTGATGAAAAAGTCACTGGAGCTCAGCAATTTTTTATGGATTGAGGACGTGCCCGTGGAGCTTCAACCAGGCATACAACCCAATATGGAACCAGAGATGGACATCAACACAACTTTGGAAATAGAGGGTGTGCCCTTGGACAGTTTCAATTTGGAAACCCATCCTAAACTAATGTCCTTGGACTATAAAATTGAAGGGTTGACAGTGGACAAACGTTTAAAAGCGAATAAACTACTGCCCAAACTCAAGGCAGAATACAATTTTGTCACAGAAACCCCCGAGTTGATGAATTCCTTTGTTACCGAAAACTACAAGGCAGGATTGAGTTTTCAAATGCCCATATTCCTTCGGAAGGAGCGTGGGGATTTAAAACTGGCGAAGTTCAAGCTCAGGGATGCGGAATACGAAAGGGACAATGCCCAAGTGGAAATACAGAACAAGGTCATCGCTATTTATAACGAACTGGATTCCTTCACTGAACAGAACCAATTGATTGCCAATATCGTAAAAGATTACACAACGATGTTGCAAGCTGAGGAGCGAAAGTTCAGTTTTGGGGAGAGCTCCCTCTTCTTGATCAATTCCAGGGAAAGCAAACTCATTGATGCCTACCTGAAACAGAACGACATACAGAACAAGTATTTTTATACTAAGGCCATGCTGTTCAAGAGTTTGGCCATCAACCCAAAAACATTGTAAGGAAAAGGTTGTAAAAACAACCAATGACAAAAGTCACCTAATAGGAAGATTGTCCGCGGTACTTTTGCAAAAACATTTTTTATGGAAGTATTGGAGCAAAATAGATTGGAAATAGTTCAGGAGTACATTGAAAAAGCGATGGATTATCCAAGATACAGTGAGTTGGTGCGTCAACTTGCCAAAACTGGTAAGACCACTGGACCCAATCAGTCCGAAGTTATGGTCAACTATACCAAATTAGGCGACCGACGAATGGCTCGTTGGGAGAAAACTTTCAAGATTCCCGAGGATATTCAACAAAAATTGGAATCTCTGGAAAAGGATTTGGTGTTTTTGGCACTAACGGAAAGTTGGTGTGGGGATGCGGCTGCCAGTTTGCCCATCATCAACAAAGTGGCCGAAACAAGTCCAAATATTGCTCTAAAAGTTGTTCTGCGGGACGAAAGTGTTGATTTGATGGATACGTTCCTTACCAACGGTGCCCGTTCCATTCCCAAAGTCATTGTTTTGGACAAAACCAAAAACGAAATTGTAGGAGAGTGGGGGCCAAGACCAAGCATTGCCACCCAAATGGTGGAAGATTGTAAAAGAGAGCATGGAAAATTGACCGATGAGTTCAAACAAGAACTTCAGGTTTGGTATAATAAAAATAAAGGCGAAAATATTCTGGAGGATATCTTGGAATTACTTGCTCTGGAATAGATAGGTGATCGTTCCGATTTGCGATGCCTTGGAATCTGAGTTGAAACGTGCCTTTAATGCATAGGCAATGGCATTGTCCACCAAACATCCGTTACTGGTTCCAGAGCTTTTATCATTAAAAGTGGCTTCGGTTACATAGCCATTGCTGTCCACGGTTATATTCACAACGACTTTTCCCCCCTCAATACAGGTGTAAATCGGAGGAGGAAGATGGTATGCGTTTCTATCCACCAAAGAGTAGGAAATGGAGGTGCGCTTATCTTTTAGGTAATCGGTAAACTCTTCTTTTTGGGCATCACGTTCGCCCAATTTTTCCTTTTTCTCATCACGTTGGGCACGTAATTGTTTCAATTGCTCTTCAAAAGCGGAATTATCGGCATATTCCCCGGTTTCACTGCTCAAGGCTCTTTCTTCCATGAGCTCTTCCAAAGTTTTTAGAGGTTCTGGATTCCCCACACTGGGTTTTGCAGTTTGATTGACTGCCATGTGGCTTTTAATGGGATCGTTGGCGGCTTGCATTTCCTCCAATCGTTGCTCTTCCTCTTCGAGAAGTTCTTCGATATCCTCATCGGCCAAGCTCATTTCAATGACATACTCATCCTCTTGTATGCCCCCTAAGTGAATATTGAAAAGCAATAAAATCACTATGGACATAGCGAAGAAAGTGATCAAAAGTGATAACTGGCTCTTATTTAAGTTCATGGTTTTACTATAACCGCTTTTTTGCAAAAATATTTTATCCCAACCAGCCTAGGTCGAAGCGTTTACTTCAAGCTTTTCCTTGAAATCATTGGGACTTGTAGCATTATTTACGTTGTAATCCCCTATTTTGGTTCTCCGGAGCTTGGATAGATAGCCTCCAGAGTCCAAAACTTTACCAAAATCGTGCGCCAGGGAACGGATATAGGTTCCTTTACTGCACACCACCCGAAAATCCACTTCGGGAAGTTCGATTCGGGTAATCTCGAACTCTAAAATTTCTA
Organism: Flagellimonas yonaguniensis; assembly: GCF_029193885.1. Classification (GTDB taxonomy): domain Bacteria; phylum Bacteroidota; class Bacteroidia; order Flavobacteriales; family Flavobacteriaceae; genus Flagellimonas; species Flagellimonas yonaguniensis. The sequence continues at coordinate 696,342 of NZ_JARFVB010000001.1, forward strand.
TTTTTCGTGATTTTACTTCGACTTGTTTCCCCTCACGGGCCAGTTCATATAATCGCTTACCATCTTTTTTTAAGGCTGAAAAAATAGGAGGCACCTGATCAATTTCACCAAAGAATTGTGTTGTGGCTTCTTTGATGGATGCATCTGTAATATGTTCAGTGGGAAAGGTCTCGTTCACTTCGGTCTCCAAATCGTATGATGGCGTAGTGGCGCCCAGTGTGAAAGTACCCGTGTATTCTTTTACCTGTCCTTGAAGCTCTGGGATTTTTTTAGTGAATTTCCCCGTGCAGATAATCAGCAGGCCTGTGGCCAAAGGATCTAATGTACCCGCATGACCGATTTTTATCTTTTTAAGGCCGAATTTTTTACGAATGGCCCATTTCAAAGCGTTCACTGCTTGGAAGGAAGTCCATTCCAGTGGTTTATCGATCAATAGAATCTGACCGCTTAAAAAATCTTCTTTGGTGTTCAAAAACTCGGGGTTTGTGGCAAATATACTGATCTATCCCCAAATGCTCCATGCAAGAGCGATGATGCCTACGATCAAACAGTAAATGGCAAAATAGGTAAGCTTGCTTTGGCGTACCAATTTGATCATCCAAGTACAAGCGGCAAGTCCAGCGATAAAAGCGGCGACAAATCCTGCGCCCATGGCCACGGCTTGGTCACCATGAAAAGAAATCTCACCACCCATCAAATCTTTGGCCACTTTTCCCAAAATCAGTGGAACCACCATCAAAAAAGAGAAACGGGCCGATTTTGTTTTGTCAACTCCCAAAAGTACGGCGGCGGAAATAGTTGCCCCACTTCGGGAAATCCCGGGCAGAATGGCAACCGCCTGCGCCATTCCAATGGCAAAAGCACTACGGAAGGATACATTTTTATCAGTGGTTTTGGCTAAATCTGCCAAATAGAGCAGAAATGCTGTGATCACCAACATAATACCAACAATGACGATGGCACCATCAAAAAACACTTCAATAAAGTCATTTAAAAAAAGTCCTACCAAAGCGGCAGGAATCATGGAGATAATGATTTTTAAGGAAAATTGGGTTTCCTCGTTCCATTTAAATTGAAACAGGCCCTTCAAAATTTCAAAAACATCTTTTCGGAACACCACGAGGGTACTTAATGCGGTCGCAAAGTGTAGCACTACGGTGAACAATAAACTTTCTTCGGGAACGGCTTGTGCTCCCAAAATGGCTTTTCCCAATTCTAAGTGACCGCTGGAGGAAACAGGTAAAAACTCGGTCAATCCCTGAATGATTCCAAGGATGATGGCATCGATCAATTCCAATTATTCCTTATTTTTCTTGTGAGGATTCAACAATATGGCGTACACCTGAATGCCAAGACCGATAAGAATCAAGGTCGGTGCAAGGCGGATTCTTCTAAAATTGTATATCTCAGGATTGAATACTTCAGGGTCGTCGCTTCCACCACCACTCATCAAAATAAACCCAAGGGCAATAAAGGCAATACCTATAAATAGAAAGAGGTAGTTTTTCTTTTGGAAGACAAACTCTTTGGTAGGTTTTTGACCGTTCTTGTTTTTCTTGCTCATGCTGCAAATTTAGTAATAAAGATCGTCCGTTCTCAGGTTTAGAAAGCGTTGTGTCGCAAAATGGGTGCTGGCCCATGAAATAATGACGCCCAAACCAAATACACTAACGAACAAAATGATGAGAACAATATAATCTTGCAAAAGATTCAGTTCTGGGAAATTTTTGTTGATATAATAGACCAAAACGCCCAGTCCAATCAAGGCGACTACCGCTCCGACCATACCTAGTTTAATGTTCGTCCATATAAAAGGTCTTCGAATAAAAGTCTTGGTAGCGCCCACCATCTGCATGGTTTTAATAATGAACCTTTTGGAATAAATGGACAGTCGGATAGAGCTGTTAATCAACAAAACAGCGATGACCGTAAAAATGGCACTGGCCACCAATATCCATAGGCTGATTTTTCGGGCATTGTTGTTCAATAAAGAAATCAAAGGTTTGTCATAACTGACTTCGTCCACGTAGGCTTTGGCTGCCAAGTCTTCTGCAATCCCATCAATTTGTTGTGGCGAGACAAAATCGGCCTTCAAATGCACATCAATGGAATTTTTTAATGGATTGTAGCCCAAAAACTCTTCAAAATTTTCGCCAATATCCTCACTATATTGCTCTGCTGCATCTTCTTTGGAAATATATTCGGCCGACTTGGTGTACTCCGCAAGGGCCAAACTTTTCTGCAACTGATCTATTTCCACAGGTTTTGCGCCGTCCTTCAAAAACACCGAAATGGTGATCTGCTCCTTAAAATGGTCCGCTAATTTTTTGGTATTGAGGACCAATAGGCCCAAAACACCCAAAAGAAACAAGACCAGGGCAATGCTCAAAGCCACGGAAAAGTAGGAGGAAATCAGTTTTCGACGCTGATATCGTTCAATATATTGGCTCATAGAATATGAATCAGTACGTAAAAATAGAAAAGTAAATTGTATTTAGGGGATTAAACCTATTTTTGCACACGAAAATAGATTCAAAATTTTGTCATTTCGAGTCCTTAATAGAAGGGCGAGAAATCTTTTTTTGTTTGAAGACATCTCGACTGCGCTCGATGTGACATGAATTGACCATGAAATACGAATGATGAATTACGATTTCCAAAAGATTGAAAAGTATTGGCAGGATTACTGGCGAAAGAACCAAACTTTTAAGGCATCCAACGATTCCGATAAACCTAAATTTTATGCATTATCGATGTTCCCTTATCCCTCCGGGGCGGGCTTGCACGTAGGGCACCCGCTGGGCTACATTGCCACGGATATCTATTCGCGTTATAAAAGACATAAAGGGTTCAATGTGTTGCACCCCATGGGCTACGATTCCTTCGGATTGCCAGCGGAGCAATATGCGATTCAAACAGGGCAACACCCAGCCATTACTACGGAAAACAACATTAACAGGTACCGTGAGCAATTGGACCAACTTGGTTTTTCTTTTGATTGGAGTCGTGAAGTGCGTACCTCCAACCCACAATATTATAAATGGACGCAATGGATATTTATTCAATTGTTCAATGCGTGGTACAACAAGAAATCGGATAAAGCAGAAAACATTTCGAGTTTGATCGCCATTTTTGAAAAAGAAGGAAATACCGATGTCGAAGCTGCTTGCGATGATGATACACCAAGTTTTGATACTGTAACTTGGAACGGCTATTCAGAAAAGGAAAAGCAGGAAATCCTTTTAAAATACAGATTGACCTATTTGGCGGATACCGAAGTAAACTGGTGTCCAGCTTTGGGAACTGTTTTGGCCAACGATGAAATCGTGAACGGAGTTTCCGAGCGCGGAGGTCACCCCGTAGTCCGTAAAAAAATGACGCAATGGAGTATGCGTATTACAGCATACGCGCAGCGTTTGTTGGACGGGTTGGACAAAATTGATTGGCCACAGCCCCTTAAAGATTCCCAGACCAACTGGATTGGACGTTCCGTTGGGGCATCGGTTACATTTAATGTGAAAATGGATGAGATGCTGAAACAAGTTCAGCATGACGATGTCACTTCGAGCGCAGTCGAGAAGCCTTACGAGATTGAAGTCTTCACTACCCGCCCTGATACCATTTTCGGAGTAAGTTTTATGACCTTGGCTCCAGAGCACGAATTGGTGGCCAAGATTACGACCCCAGAACAAAAGGTCGAGGTCGATGCGTACGTAGAAGCTACGGCAAAGCGTTCCGAACGTGACCGTATGGCGGATGTAAAAACCATTTCCGGGGTGTTTACGGGAGCTTATGCAGAGCATCCCTTTACCAAGGAACCTATTCCTATTTGGATTGGAGACTACGTATTGGCCAGTTATGGAACAGGTGCAGTAATGGCCGTGCCCTGTGGAGATCAACGTGATTACGATTTCGCCAAACATTATAATATAGATATCCCCAACATTTTTGAAGGGGTCGATATTTCTGAAGAGGCTTTTGCTGATAAGGAAACTACGGTAATAGCCAATTCCGATTTTCTAAACGGATTGCCGTATAAAAAGGCGATGAAGAAAATCATTGCTGAATTGGAAAGGATTGGACATGGCGAAGGAAAAGTGAATTACCGTTTGCGCGATGCCGTATTCAGCCGTCAGCGGTACTGGGGAGAGCCATTTCCTGTATATTATGTGGATGGTATGCCGCAGATGATCGATTTGGAGCATTTGCCTTTGCAATTGCCCGAAGTGGAAAAATACCTTCCGACCGAAACAGGCGAGCCACCATTGGGCAATGCCACCGAATGGGCTTGGGACCGCCTCAAGGCGGAAGTAGTTAGCAATGATCTTATAGATAATGTCAATATATTCCCATTAGAGTTGAACACCATGCCAGGTTGGGCAGGAAGTTCCCAATACTTTAATAGGTATATGGATCCACGCAATGACGAAGCTATATTTTCTCCTGAAGCCATCAACTATTGGCAAGATGTAGATCTATATATCGGAGGTAGCGAGCACGCTACGGGCCACTTGTTGTATTCCCGTTTTTGGCAGAAGTTTATGTTTGACATGGGTTATGTGCCCAAAGACGAGTTTGCCCAAAAGTTGATCAACCAAGGAATGATTACGGGAGAGAGTGCTTTTATATATAGAGCAGAAACATTTGTGGTATATAATGATGGAAAAGGAAAAGTAAAAGATATTCCTATAGAAGAAATTAATAATGATGGATATCTCTTGTCATATTCTTACATAAAGAATTCTGATATTCATCACTCTAGTTATGGAACATTTATAAATAATGAAGAGCTAGAAAAAAGATTCACTAAAGAATTAAGAGAAAAATTTGCCTCGAAAGTACTTAATGAAGATGAGTTGGTTTATGAGGAATATTTAAGTGACTATGAAAATTTGTATGTTACGGCCATTTATTTTTATAAACTTCATGTTGATGTAAGCTATTTAGTGGGAGTATCCAACGAATTGGATGTTGATAAGTTTAAAAACAGTAAGATGTATTCAGATACTTCTTCTTTGAAGTTGATTTGTGACGAAGATGGAAAGTACATTGTAGGCCGCGAAGTGGAAAAAATGTCCAAATCCAAATACAATGTCGTCAACCCGGATGCCATTTGTGAGGAGTACGGGGCAGATTCCCTTCGTTTGTACGAAATGTTCTTGGGCCCCTTGGAGCAATCCAAGCCTTGGAACACGGCAGGTATTACGGGAGTGCATTCCTTCTTAAAGAAACTTTGGAGGCTCTACTCCCCCCTTGAGGGGGGCGAGGGGGGTGTAGAACCCACCGCCGATAATCTAAAAACCTTGCACAAGACCATCAAAAAAGTGGAGGAAGATATCGAGAATTTCTCGTTCAATACTTCGGTTTCCACCTTTATGATCTGTGTCAACGAGTTGACATCACAAAAATGTACCAGCAAAGCTATTTTGGAACCTTTGGCTATTTTAGTGTCGCCCTATGCGCCTCATATTGCTGAAGAGCTTTGGAGTCGTTTGGGCAATACAGCTTCTATTGCAGAAGCACCTTTCCCAAAGTTTGAGGAAAAGTATTTGGTGGAGAGCAGTAAGGAATATCCGATATCTTTCAATGGTAAAATGCGCTTTAAGTTGGAGATGCCATTGGATATGAGCAAGGAAGATATCGAGGCCGCTGTTTTGGCTCACGAAAAAACACAGGCCCAATTGGAGGGAAGAACTCCGAAAAAGGTAATCGTGGTCCCTGGAAAGATTGTGAATATCGTAGGATAGTTCCAAAATCCATTTAGCCGTTATTCTGAACTAGTTTCGGAATCTCATCAGATTTTTATGAGAACCTAAAACAGGTTCAGGTTGACGAAAGCCTTGTTTTACGATAAAATCGATACGAATATTATAGGAATACCCCTTAAAAGCATGCCAATTGGCATGCTTTTTTATTTTTATCAAGTACTACCCCTAAAAAAATAGGGGTATGATATAAATAAAAGATATAAAAATGATTATACCCCTTAATAAATGGGGTATAAATGTTAAAATATGGTTATTTTGACTAGTTACCCCTACTTTTTATCGAGTATTTGTGTTTTTATTTAAAAATTTTGTTCAAATTTGGACCCAGAAACCATTAAACGCAACATTATGACTGTTGGGATACCTAAAGAAATCAAGAACAACGAAAGCCGGGTCGGCATGACGCCCTCCGGAGTATTTGAATTGGTAAAGAACAACCACACCGTATATGTGCAATCGGGCGCAGGTGAGGGCAGTGGTTTTTTTAATCAGGATTACCAACAGGCTGGGGCCACTATTTTGGATACCATTGGTCAGGTGTATGCCATGAGCGATATGATCGTAAAGGTCAAGGAACCCATCGCTGAGGAATATAATTTGATTCAGGAAGGACAGATTGTTTTTACCTATTTCCATTTTGCATCGAGCGAGGCTCTGACCAGGGCCATGATCAAAAGCAAAGCCATTTGTATAGCCTATGAAACGGTGGAAGACGAAGATGGAACTTTGCCGCTACTGACCCCAATGTCCGAAGTTGCTGGAAGAATGGCAATTCAACAAGGAGCCAAGTATTTGGAAAAACCTGTAAAAGGAAAAGGAGTGCTGTTGGGAGGAGTCCCCGGAGTATCCCCAGGACGGGTTTTGGTGCTTGGAGCGGGCACAGTGGGTATTCAGGCTGCTAAAATGGCAGCAGGATTGGGTGCCCAAGTAACCATTTTGGATGTGAACATGAAACGTCTCAGATATGTGAACGACATTATGCCCAGCCATGTAGTGACTGGTTTTTCCAATGAGTTCAACATCAGAAAACATATAAAAACAAATGATTTAATTATCGGTGGAGTTCTGTTAAAAGGAGCAAAGGCCCCTAACTTGATTACAAGGGACATGCTCAAGGATATGCATCCAGGAACCGTTATTGTAGATGTAGCGGTTGATCAAGGCGGATGTGTGGAAACCACCAAGCCAACAACCCATGAGGACCCCGTTTATATTATAGATGACGTGGTTCATTACTGTGTAGCCAATATGCCAGGGGCAGTGCCTTATACTTCTACTGTTGCCTTGACGAATGTAACACTGCCCTATGTGCTAAAATTGGCCAACATGGGATGGCGTAGTGCCTGTAAACTGGATAGATCCTTGGAAAAAGGATTGAACGTAGTTGAAGGCGAGGTGGTTTATAAGGAAATTGCCGAAACTTTTCAGCTAGAGCCAGTGTTGGTTTAAGAAACTAACATTTTGACAGTAAAAGAGCCCTGCCATTATTTGGCGGGGTTTTTGCTTTTATGTGGTATATTTATATAGGTAAAAAAGATAAAACTATGATGACATATTATATATTGATTGGTGGAATCGCCCTGGTCAGCTGGCTAGTGAGCAACAAATTGAAAAGTAAGTTCAAGAAATATTCCAAGGTACATTTGCGAAATGGCATGAGCGGTGCAGAAATCGCTCAGAAAATGTTGGATGATCATGGCATCCGCGATGTCAAGGTAATTTCCACTCCCGGCATGTTGACGGACCATTACAATCCTAAAAATAAAACCGTGAACCTTAGTGAAGGCGTATACAACCAACGAAACGCTTCAGCAGCAGCAGTAGCGGCACACGAATGTGGGCACGCCGTACAGCATGCACAAGCCTATGAGTGGTTGACCATGCGTTCCAAATTGGTTCCTGTAGTAAGTGTCACTTCTGGAATGTCCACTTGGGTGGTGTTTGGTGGTATTATGCTGATGGCAGCAACAGGTGTTGCTGGTGGTATCGGTTTTTATATTGCGGTGGCCGGATTGATCATGATGGGCTTCGCGACACTGTTCAGTTTTATTACACTGCCAGTTGAGTACGATGCCAGTAAGCGGGCGTTGGTCTGGCTAAAACAGAAGAACATGGTGACCCAAGAAGAGTATTCCGGTGCGGAAGATGCACTGAAATGGGCGGCGAGAACCTATTTGGTGGCAGCTTTGGGTGCATTGGCTTCCCTATTGTATTGGGCGCTTCAAGTATTTGGGGGAAGAGATTGATAATATTGTAAAGCAATAACATAATAAGAAAAGGGGCCAAACGGCCCCTTTTCTTATTATGTTATTAAAATGGGATTACTCGATCCAATTGGCGACATGAGTGTCAATCATTTGGAGGCCAACGCCTTCGGTGCCGGTAACTTCGATCATGTCCAAAATGTCCCTAATGGTGTTCTCTTCTTCAACTTGCTCTAGAACAAACCAATCCAAGAATTTTTCAGTGGCAAGGTCACCAAGCTCTCTTGATTTCATTACAATATTGTGAATGGATTTCGTCACTTTTACCTCATGCTCCAAAGTGGATTCAAAAACATCCACAATGGATGAATAATCATGGTTTATGTTTGTCACTTCTGGCGAAATCGGATTTCCTCCGGTATCCACTAAAAAGTTGAAAATCTTCATCATGTGCTCACGTTCCTCTTCTGCCTGTTTAAAGAAAAATTTAGCACTGGTAAAAAAGCCGTTCTGCTCGCACCAAGAGGCCATGGCCAAATAGGTGGCAGAGGCATGGGCTTCCATTTTTATCTGTCCGTTGAGCAAATCCATGGATTCCACTTTAATGCTCATACTTTGTCTTGCAATGTCTTTCATAGTGTGTATTCTAATGTGATTGTACCATAAAGTTACAGAATTTAATCTGTTTTAGATATGGACACCAATAATTTAGAAACCAATTAAGACTGGATAAAAGTAAGTTGATGTTAAATAAGAGCTCCAGCTCTGGCAGAGAGTCCTAGTGCCACAAAACCGTTATCGATAAGTGTTTTAAGGTCAAGCACTTCCAGTGTATTAAGAATAAATAGATGTTCTTTATTGCAAAGCATCAAAACTTCAAAGCCATGGGAATTCAAATCACTATCAAAATGGTCTTCTATGGAGATGGACATTATTTTGTGTCGAAGGGATAGTAGCTCGCATAGGGAAATGCGAACCATTTTCTGTCCAAAATCAATATAATATCGGCGTTCGGCTGTGGATTGATAGAGAGTATAATATGTGGATTTGAATACTACATTCATGGGGTCAAATGTAATATTTATTTAGATTGAATACAAATATTAGATCTGTATTTGACGATCAATTTGTTGGTTCAGTGAAATAAAGGTTTCTGTACGCGAGACCCCTTCGATTTGCTGGATTTTTTTGTTGAGTACTTGCATTAAATGCTCGTTGTCCCTACAAAGTACTTTTATGAGGATGGACCAATTTCCCGTGGTGTAATGGCATTCCAAAACTTCTGGAATTTCTTCCAATTGTTTTACCGCTCTTGGGTTCGTCATGGCCTTATCCAGATAAATACCAATATACGCCATGGTGGAATACCCCAAAACCTTGGGATTGATAACAAACTTTGACCCAGCAATAAGCCCAGAGCTTTCCAATTTGCGCAACCTTTGATGGATGGCTGCTCCGGAGATACCAATGTTTCTGGCAATTTCAAGGATAGGTTTGCGTGCATCCTCCATAAGGTATCTTAGGATTTTCTTGTCAATCCCATCAACTTTAACTGAATTGTTATTGTTTTTCACAGTTTTGATTTTGATTTGAAGTTAAAGGTATTGAAAAAAATACCAAAAACTAACTGGCAACAGAATCGGGGTTATAGCCAAGGTAGGGCACTTCATATTCCTTAAACCGGATGCCATTGGCCTTGAGCTCATCCAGAATGGGTTTGTACACTTCTTTATTGATTGGAATTTGAACCCCTGGAGTGGTTATCTTACCGTTCAAGATTTGTAATGTGGCCATGGCAACAGGTAACCCTACCGTTTTGGACATGGCTGTGTAGGTGCGGTTTTCTCCGATAACCACCATGTTGGCATCTATTTGTTTCTTTTCTCCGTTTAATTCGTAGCCAAACTTGTGGTACATCACGATCATATCCTTTTCATGCTCTTTCAATGTCCAACTTTCTTCTAAAATATATTGGAGCATTTGGGCTGGTGTTGCATTTTTCAGGGGAATCCTCTTGGTGGGGTCGAAGAGGTTCAGTTCCAACAGTTTCCCCCACATAATATCGTCTTGGTCTATTTTGAGGTAATGTCTCAATTTCAATTCCACTGAATCCGTTGGCGAATAGGGCAGAAATAGATTCACAAATTCACGGTACGACATTCCTTCGGAATTTTCAATCGTATAACTGTCATCCGTCATTCCGAGAATCACGAACATTTGCCATGCTTTGGAAAAACCGACTCTTCGCATGGTGCCTCTATATAAGGTCAAGGCATCCTGCAAGCCGTATGCTTCGCGATACTTTAAAGAATCCCTATTGGCATAAACTTCAAATGAGCCAAAATCCTCTATTTCTAAAAACTCAGTTCTTCTAAAAAGTTTTTGGTAGGGAATGTATTTGTATGTGCCTTCTTGAATGAACTTGGCTGCTCCACCTTGACCGGCCAACACTACATTTCTCGGGTTCCAAGTAAATTTATAATTCCACAGGTTGGTATCGCTTTCGGGAGCGACCAAGCCACCGGTAAAAGATTCGAACAATAGCATTTTGCCACCCGCTCCCCTGATTCTATCAATTACTTCCATGGCACTCATGTGATCGATACCTGGGTCTAGGCCTATCTCGTTCATAAAAACAAGACCTTTTTCTTTTGCCGCAGCATCCAAAGCCCTTAGTTCATCACTGATGTATGAAGCTGTAATGAAATGCTTTTCAAATTCGATGCAATCATGGGCAACATTGATGTGCATTCTGGCCGGAAGCATGGAAACCACGATGGAAGCCTCGGAAATGGCTTTTTTTCTTTCTTGTTCATTAAAAATATCCAATTCGAACACTGTGCAGTTGGGATGCTTGGCAAAATCATCGGGGATATTCTCGGGGTGGAGGTCTCCGATATTGATATGTGTATTTTCTTCGTCTGACTTCTTAAGGAAATAATTTAGAAGGTATGAGGTTGATTTACCTGCTCCAACAACTAAAATAGTACGGACCATGTGTTTTGTTTACTTTTGAATTGAACAATCACTAAGGTATTAAAATGTTATATTTTTAAAAAAATAGCCTATAAAAGTTATGAACAGAACAATTTTACTGATTGGGGTGGTAATGGGTATGTTGGCGATCATACTCGGTGCATTTGGGGCACATGGATTGGAAAAATTAGTGGATACCGAAGCGGTCGCTACTTTTGAAACAGGGGTCCGATATCAAATGTACCATGCTTTGCTCCTTCTTTTTTTGGGAGTATGGAATGGAATGGAAACAAAGACAAAAAGAACGGTTTTTGTTCTGGTGCTTTTAGGTGTGATACTGTTCTCGTTTTCCATTTATTTGTTGGCATTGAACAGTTTAACTTCTTTTGATTTTAAGATTATTGGATTTTTAACACCCATTGGAGGAGTTTTGATGATTTTGGGCTGGGCAGTTTTGGGCTTCAAAATTTTGAAGACAAAAAAGGGGTGATAATCCAGTTATTCCCTTCTTTTGGTGGTATAGTAGCCAAAAACCCAACCTTCTTGACCATTGAAGTTGATCTTGTACCAGCGATCGGTAACATCATGCATTTTTTCCAATGATTCTCCTTGGGCTATGATATGGCAAATATCCCCTTTCTCAACTTGGAATAGCACCTCTCCATTTATATTCGGTTCGTTTCTAACATTGGCCAAATCGGTTTTTATGCCCAATTTATTGGAAGATAGGTTCTCAAAGGAGTCAAGTCCTTCAATATAAAAGGCTTCGCCCCCATCTTCACTCCCATCGGATAGCCTAACTTTTAAATATTCCTTATCATCTTCAGTCTTTTCTTTTTCGTTTAGATACTCCACCGTTTCTCCAAAATAAATCGTGGTAAGGTATTTGGTGTCTTTTCTTCCGGGTTTATCGCGTAAACCCACCTTTGGCCATAAACAAATGGCTGTTGACACTTCATCAGAATTTAAATCTGTTGATTCCGAAATACTGGAGTCGTTGGATGATCCGGTTTTCTTTTCTGACTGGGAATTGCACCCCACATTTAAAAATAGAACGGCACAGATCAAGCCAAGACCTTTTACAATTTGCATATCTGAAAATATTTTGGGCGGAAATATATAGGAAACATTCAGGAAATGATTCCCCCAATTGATGAATGGGCGCTTTGAATTGACGAAAACGGTAGGAACATGATGGAATAGTTGATATTGAACATCTTCAACTGTACTCGATTTCAATATTATTGGATTTTTAACATCAATATGAGATGTTTTGATAATCGTCGTGTGGATTTATTTGGGATATCACATTTTAAACCAAAAAGTAATCGATTAAGCTGGTTTTAAAAGGACAAAAACTGAATATTTTCTAGTTTTGTAGCAACATAAAAACAAAACTATGAAGGATTCTGCCTCAGTTACGAAAACGATTTCGTTAAATGAATACGGAATAAACCATGACAACATCCATTACCAACTGTCCCCGGATGAACTCCAGGATATTACCATTGCGAAGGGAATGGGCAAGGAGGCCTCTTCGGGAGCTTTAGCGGTCAATACCGGGGAATTCACGGGCAGATCGCCCAAGGACCGTTTCATCGTGAAGGACGATATCACTTCCGATAAAGTTTGGTGGGGCGATATCAACATCCCTTTCGAGAGCGACAAGTTCGATGCACTGTATGACAAGGTCTTCGCTTATCTCAATGAAAAGGAACTGTATGTAAGGGACTGCTATGCCTGCGCAGAACCGGATTACAAACTCAACATTCGGGTAATCAATGAATACCCTTGGTCCAATATGTTCGCCTATAATATGTTCCTCCGACCGACGGAAGAAGAACTGAAGGACTTTGACCCCGAGTGGACGGTAGTGAACGCCCCGGGTTTCATGGCAGACCCGAAAGTAGATGGGACAAGGCAGCACAACTTCGCTATCCTTAACTTTAGTAGGAAGATTGCCCTGATCGGAGGTACGGGCTATACCGGTGAGATTAAGAAGGGGATATTCTCCGCGCTCAACTTCATCCTTCCCGTGTACAAGAGCACACTGCCCATGCACTGCTCCGCAAATGTAGGGGAATCAGGGGACACGGCAATATTCTTTGGGTTATCGGGGACAGGGAAGACCACTTTGTCCACCGACCCTGACCGAAAGCTTATCGGGGACGACGAGCACGGCTGGACACCCGGGAACACCGTGTTCAACTTCGAGGGCGGTTGCTACGCCAAGGTAATCGACCTTTCCCAAGAAAAGGAACCAGAGATTTACGGTGCCATCAAGAAAGGGGCGATATTGGAAAACGTAATCATGGATGGGAATGGAGTAGTTGATTTCGCGGATACCTCCATAACCCAGAACACAAGGGTAAGTTACCCCATACACCATATCGATAATATCCAACAGCCATCGATAGGAGAGAATGTGAAGAACATTTTCTTTCTTACCGCTGATGCCTTCGGGGTGCTACCCCCCATTTCCAAGTTGACTCCGGCCCAGGCCGCCTACCATTTCATTTCGGGCTATACGGCCAAGGTGGCTGGCACAGAAGCGGGTGTCGTGGAGCCGCAACCCTCGTTCTCGGCCTGTTTTGGGGCACCTTTTATGCCATTGCACCCTGCAAAATACGCCGAGATGTTAAGCCGTAAGATGAAAGAGTCTGGAGTGGACGTATGGTTGGTGAACACGGGTTGGACCGGAGGCCCCTATGGAGTGGGTACCCGCATGAAGCTACAATACACCCGTGCCATGATCAGTGCGGCACTGAGCGGGGAATTGGGACTGTACAATTACGAAAACTACCATATCCACTCCGTGTTCGGTGTGGCACAGCCAAGGGAGTGTCCCGGAGTACCTACCAAAGTGTTGAGCCCAAGGGCGACCTGGAACGATGACGAGGCCTATTACAAAACGGCCTTCAAGCTTACGAATGCCTTTAGGGAGAATTTCAAGAAGTTCGAGGAATATGCAAGCGAGGAAATCCGAAGGGGAGGGCCACAGCGTTATGCTTTCTAGACAATAAAAAAGCCCCGTCCATCGACGGGGCTCTTTGTTTTATGGATACCGGTTCGTTTTTTTATTTGTTGACGCTGGTAATATATTTCTGTAATGCCATGGTCATGGATGGAGTTTCTGGCGTTGGAGCCTGAATGTCTATCCGAAGACCTGCATTGGTTGCTGCTTTAACTGTACTGTTCCCGAAAACCGCAATTCTAGTATTGTTCTGCTCAAAATCGGGGAAGTTCTTCATAAGGGATTCGATACCGGAAGGACTAAAGAAAACCAAAATGTCATAGTACACATTCCTAAGGTCCGAAAGGTCGCTGATTACCGTTTTGTAGAAGATGCCACGAGTCCAATTTACCCCAACTTCATCCAACAATTGTGGAACTACAGGTTTCAATGAATCAGAGGATGGCAATAGGAATTTTTCATCCTTGTACTTTTTGATCAAGGGAGTTAACTCGTTAAAAGTTCTTTTCCCAACATAGATCTTTCTTTTTCTGTACACCACATATTTCTGTAGATAATAGGCTACGGCCTCTGACTGACAAAAATATTTCATGGAATCTGGAACTTTAAAGCGCATCTCGTCAGCAATTCTGAAGAAATGATCCACAGCGTTTCTACTGGTCAGGATAATTGCCGAAAAGTTGTTCAAGTCGATTTTTTGCTGCCTAACATCTTTGGCCTCGACCCCTTCTACATGGATGAAAGGAATGAAATCAACTTTAACTTTCTCTTTTTCAATTAATCTTGAGTAGGGTGAGTTTTCGACTTTGGGTTCTGGTTGGGAAACCAAAATTGTTTTTACTTTCATAAGTTTTCAACCTTTTAAATAGCTTCCAATTAACACCAAGGGCGCAATTTCGAGTGTGCAAAGGTACAAAATAAAATACATAAAATACGGAAACAGTGCTTTTTGATGGTTCTTCAGCAGCTTTGTTATACCGATGCCATATATGAGGAGAATCATTGAAATGGTCGCATATATTACTGTTTTTGAGCCTGTTGAGATGTATATCAATAATATATTGGCAAAGGAAATTACTATACTGCCGTAATTGAGGTAGGAAATTTTACTGAAAACTAGGCTTCCAATAAGATTTAAACTATTGAAAACAAGCCCTGTAAGCATTTGAACCAAGAACTTTACCAGCTCGAACAGGGTCAATGTGCCCAAGATCATAAAATAGGTGGCAATGTTCTTTTCGTAAGGTATGAGTTCGAAAGTATTCGATACCAAAAAGATGAATAATGACAGGTTGATGAGTTGGAACAAGGTCAGTAAGAGATGAAACCAATGCGAGAATTGTCCTTTTTTATTATGGAGCAGAATGTACTTGTCATTAAATGGAAGGATGATAAAGTTTAAAAACTTCTTGTGGTACAGGTATTTACCAAGAGCCAAAACAACCAAAGCCATGAATAACGTCAGTGTCATCCAATCCAAGGAAGTGATTGTTTTTTCAATGGGTTCCATTACTCTATTTTGATGGGTTTGCCGTTGAGTCCGGGGGGCAGGTTGTTTTCTGCGATCCCGATTCTAAAATACGATGGATTTTCCATTTTGGACAAAGGAAGTTCAAAGGTATAGCTAATGGTATCCTTTGATTTCAACAGGGATTCTTGTGGAGATATGGAATTCACTTTCAAAGGGCGCATTTGCTTTACCTGCTTGTGCTCGTTGGAGTAAGAAATGGTGTATTTCAATTGTTTCAAAGGAACATCGAATGAGTATGGATTGTATACCTTTAACGAATACTTGATGCCAGTCTCGGGTTTTTCCACAATACACTTCAATTTTCGGTACGATTGGAAATCGTCAATGTAAATCCCATGAAAAACCGTACTGTCCAAATGCATATAGGAAATGTCGCCACTTTTTCTGTATTTGGAAACAAACATGACCTTTTTACCGCGCATTTGTTCTTCGGAATCATCAATGGAGTACTGGTTTTTCCGATACATGTAAGTGTTCAGTGAAATAGCGGGGATACCCGAGTAGAATTCATACATGGAAGCACGTCTGTAGGAGTTTTCAAAAAGAATGGGTACACCTTCCGATTTGGTTTTGAGTTCGTTGACCCATTCTTTGTTACCATGGGTCTCGAAATACATTGGGAACAAGGGGTGATAAATCATCCATGCCCTAGCGTACATCAAAAGCACCAAACTTACGATGCCTATTCGGTACATCCATTTTCTACTTTTGGAGTTTTCCAACAGATGGTTAAAGGCGATTATCGCCAGAGGGATTGTAATCACTATGGCCCATTGTGCTTGTACCCTTCGGTTGAAACTGGAGATGAAAAAGAAAATCAACACTCCGTAAACCAAATAAACCAATGCTTTGGAAAACTTATCCGTAACCTTGAACTTAAAGAGTGAGTCATAAATCCAATAAAATAAAAGGCCGATAATCGCAACAATGTTCAAAAAGTAGCCCAAGGTAAATTCATCAAAGGAGTAGGCCTGATTGGGACGCTCGTACAAATGGAATGTTATCGATACAAAATCGTTTTGATAGAGCCACACAAAGTGTGGAGTGTAACAAATCAAGGCCAAAATCACGGACAACCATGCCTTTTTATTGAAAACGAGCTTGTAGTTGGATGCGAACACGAACAGGATTACCAATACAGCATGGTACTTACTGTACATCAAAGCCGCCATGACCAACCCAAGGCCAATTGTTGTGATGGTATCTTCAACTTTCAGGAAGCGCTTGTACAACCATAGGAAAAGCGCTGTGAAAAATAAGAGGGATGTATCGGGCAGGGTTAGAAAACCATAGGCATTCATCAAGGTAAAAGAGAACACCAAGAGGAAAAAATGAATCACATAATCCTTCTTCTTGGGATTATCGATCAATAACCATAGTAGGATGTAAGTGCCCGCCGAAAGCACGCAACTCATGAGCCTTACCCCAAGTTCGCCATCAAAGAGCAAACTACTGAGTTTGATCAAAAAGGCAACCATGGACGGATGGTCAAAATACCCCCAGGCCATATTTTGGGCATAGTACCAGTAATAAGCTTCATCATAGATAAGCTCAGTAAAGGAAGCTTGTAAAAGATTGAGTGCAAAAAGAACCGCTAAAAGGATAAAGAAAAGCCTAGGAAACTTTTGAGACATCAAAATGTGATTTTAGATGGGCAAAGTTACAAATATTGGTCAAGTCCCATTTCAACTAGTTGTCAGTTACTTGCACGGGCAAGCTAGAAAACCGTATTTTTGACATTCTAATCCAGTGCGAATGGCAGACGGCTTGGTCATCATACCCACATTCAATGAAATTGAGAATATCGAGGCCATTGTTAAAACGGTTTTCGACCTTAAAAAGGATTTCCATGTACTCGTGGTAGATGATAACTCTCCCGATGGTACCGCGGATTCTGTACGAACCTTACAGAAAGAATTTCCAGAACGGCTTTTTTTGGAAGTCCGAAAGGAAAAATCTGGTTTGGGAACAGCATACATCCACGGGTTCAAGTGGGCATTGGAAAAAGGCTACGAATACATTTTTGAGATGGATGCCGATTTTTCGCACCGACCGGCCGACCTGTCCCGTTTGCATCGGGCATGTCTCAATGGAGCCGATGTGGCCGTAGGCTCCCGCTACAAGAAAGGGGTAAATGTGGTCAACTGGCCTTTGGCCAGGATCTTACTTTCCTACGGGGCATCGTTCTATGTGAAATTGATCACGGGCATGAAAGTGCACGACCCCACGGCAGGGTTTGTCTGTTACAAAAGAAAAGTGCTGGAAACCATCAATCTGGATAGGGTCCGTTTTATTGGGTACGCCTTCCAGATAGAAATGAAATACAGGGCCTATCTCAAAAAATTCAAGATCGAGGAAGTCTCGATTATTTTCACTGATAGGGTAAACGGAAAGTCAAAGATGAATTCCGCCATCATCAGGGAAGCCATTTTTGGAGTGATAGCCATGAAGTTTAGGAGTATATTTTTTAAAAAGAGCTTTTAGTTATGTCAAAAATTCTGTTGAAGAATGCCAAAATAGTCAATGAGAACAGCATTTTTGAATCCGATGTGCTACTGGAAGGTGATTTCATCGCTAGAATCGATACTGGTATCTCCGATGCCCATGCCAAGGTCATTGATTTGGAAGGGGATTTATTGTTGCCGGGGGTCATAGACGACCAGGTACATTTCAGGGAACCGGGATTGACCCATAAAGGAACGATTGCCACCGAGAGTAGGGCGGCGATAGCTGGCGGCATAACCACTTTTATGGAGCAGCCAAACACCATTCCGCAGACAACCACCATTGAAAAATTAGAAGAGAAATTTGCCATTGCCGCGAAGGACTCATCGGCAAACTATTCCTTCCTTTTTGGAGGGACCAACGATAATTTAGAAGAACTGAAACGACTGGACAAAAATGCTTGCTCCGGCGTCAAATTGTTCTTGGGCTCATCCACGGGAAATATGTTGGTGGATGATGAAGAAGTATTGGAAAAAATATTCAGTAATACCGAAATGGTGATTTCCGCACATTGTGAGGACGAGGGCACCATCAGGGCCAATTTGGCCAAATACAAAGAGATGTACGGAGACGATATTCCAATAGCCATGCACCCCATGATCCGGAGTGCGGAGGCGTGCTATCTGTCCTCATCAAAGGCAATTGCCCTTGCCAAGAAAACCGGGGCAAGGTTGCATGTGTTCCATGTGTCCACGGGAATTGAAACCGATTTGTTCACAAATCAGATTCCGTTGGAAGAAAAGAAAATCACTGCTGAGGTATGCATCCATCATTTGTGGTTTTCCGATGAGGATTATGCCCAAAAAGGAACACATATCAAATGGAATCCCGCCGTTAAGACAAAAAACGACAGGGAAAAACTTTGGAAAGCCCTTCTGGATGACCGCATTGATGTAGTGGCCACCGACCATGCGCCGCATACCCTCGAAGAAAAAGATAACCCATACACCAAAGCCCCTTCGGGCGGCCCATTGGTGCAGCATGCTTTGTTGGCCATGTTGCAGAAGGAAAAGGAAGGTGCCATCGGTTTGGAAAAAATGGTTGAAAAAATGTGCCACAATCCTGCAAAATTGTTTGGTATTGACCGTCGAGGATTCATCCGTGAAGGATATTATGCAGACTTGGTTCAAGTCAACCGGAATTCCAAAAACGAGGTTAAAAAAGATAATCTTTTCTATAAATGTGGATGGTCTCCCTTTGAAGGTGTTACTTTTGATTCCGAAGTAAAACGAACTTTTGTAAATGGGTTGTTGGCCTATGAAAATGGCTCGTTCAGTACAGCGAAGAATGCCAAGAGGCTCACATTTAACCGTTAAGAGATGAAATATACCATAACACTTTTTTTGGGTTTGATGTTGTTGGCGGCCTGTGCAGAAAAGGTAGTAGAGGAGCCTGAAAACTTGATTCCCAAAGAGAAAATGACCGAAATTCTTTATGATCTCGCCATTTTGAACGCCTCTAAATCGGGAGCAAGGAGTAAGTTCACTTCCTCTGGTATCGATGTAATGGAATTTCTTTACGAAAAATACGATATAGATAGTACCCAGTTTTCACAAAGCGACCTTTATTATGCTTCACTTCCATTGGAATACCAATCTATTTATGAGGATGTGGAAGATAGAATACAGGTAAAAAAGGACACCATGGAGGCTAGGGGCGAGCGTAGAAATGACAGTATTCGTGCTGCAAACCTCAAACGTCAGGATTCCATCAAGGCCGCAAGGGAAAAAGTTGATTCAAGTAGCGTTAAGGCTGTTGAATAAATTTTTCGCAGCAGAATTCAATGCTTTTATCCAAATCCCCAAATGTGAAGTCAAGCTCGGATTTTATCTTTTTACTGTTATATATTTTTTGATGATATAGCCCTTTGGCAACAGCTTTGGACAATTTCCTTCTTTTGCCAAACACATTGCTGCGAACCCAATCCCAACGCCAAAAGCACTCGAGCATAAATTTTGAAACCTCTTTGGTTGGGGGAGTTATGCCCAGTTCAGGAGCAATTTTCTGTAACAATTCTTCGTAGGTCATGTTTTGGTTGACCAAAATAAAGCGTTCCGTTTGGATACTGGAATCCATCAGTTGGGTCATAGCATGGATTACATCATTGATCGTAACAAACCCGGTTCCCCCAGGAATAAAATATTTTTTCCCTTTTGAAGCATAGGTGAAAAAGCTTCCACTGCCCGATTTCCAAAAACCAGGTCCAATGACTACGCCAGGATTGATGATCACAATGGGGAGTCCTTCTTGTGAGCCGCGCCAGACCTCCAGTTCAGCATTATATTTTGTAATTCCATATACATTGGCCTTGGCTTCGTTCCATTCGTTTTCCTCTGTTACCTTTTGTTGTTTGATGCTGGGACCAATGGCCGCAATGGAACTCACATAACACAGTTTTTTAATGCCATACTTTAGAGAGAGGTTCACGATGTTGGCGGTGCCTTCCACATTGGTGTGTTCCAGGATTTTAAAATCTTTTGGGTCAAAGGAAATCAGCGCGGCACAATGGTATACTTGATCAACACCTTCAAAAAGGGGATCCAGCCCGCCTATATCAGTGATATCGGCTTTTACCCAATCGATTTGATCCATCAAAACGGATGGATTGTCTGTATAATAGCCAAAAACTTGGTGGACTTTTTCCATGGACGCTTCGGTCCTATAATTGCTTCTGACGGTCTTTCCATTGTTGATTAAATGGAAAAGTAAATGGGAACCGATCAGTCCAGTGCCTCCTGTAACCAAAATCATAAGGTAAAAGTACCTATTTGTGGTGGAAAAATTGAGCGAAATGCCAACTTCATTTTATATTTGCAGCTATTCCAAAAAACTGATCATGACGAAGAATTTTGTTCAAGAATTGCAATGGAGGGGAATGGTACACGATGTGATGCCAGGAGCCGAGGAACACCTTATGGAAGAAATGCGCGCCGCTTATGTTGGGATAGACCCTACGGCGGATTCTCTTCATATTGGCCATTTGGTAGGTGTTATGATGCTCAAACATTTTCAGTTGGCCGGCCACAAGCCCTATGCTTTGGTCGGAGGCGCAACGGGGATGATCGGAGACCCATCGGGCAAATCCGCGGAGCGAAATTTGTTGGATGAAAAAACACTTCGACACAATGAGGATGCCCTAAAAGAGCAATTGAGTCGTTTTTTGGATTTTGAAAGTGGGGAGGACAATGCTGCGGTACTTGTCAATAATTACGATTGGATGAAGAACTTTTCGTTCTTGGAGTTCATCCGTGATGTTGGCAAGCACATTACCGTCAACTACATGATGGCGAAGGATTCCGTGAAAAAACGTCTTTCTTCGGATGCCAAGGAAGGAATGTCCTTTACCGAGTTTACCTATCAGTTGGTCCAGGGGTATGATTTTCTGTACCTCTACCAAAACCATGATTGTACGTTGCAAATGGGCGGTAGCGACCAGTGGGGAAACATTACAACGGGCACGGAACTTATCCGAAGAATCGGCGGGGGGAAAGGCTTTGCCCTTACTTGTCCATTGATTACCAAAGCGGATGGTACCAAATTCGGAAAAACCGAAGGTGGGAACGTTTGGTTGGATGCTGAAAGAACGTCTCCCTATAAGTTTTACCAATATTGGTTGAACACTTCCGATGAAGATGCCGAGAAATACATCAAAATCTTCACGTTTTTGACTCAGCAGGAGATTGAGGGTCTGGTAGCTGAACATAAAGAAGCACCTCACATGAGGGCATTGCAAAAGAGATTGGCGGAAGAAGTTACCGTGATGGTACATTCCCAAGAAGATTTGGACAATGCCATCAAAGCGAGTAACATCCTTTTTGGGAAATCCACTTCGGATGATTTAAAACAACTTGATGAAAAGACATTTTTGGATGTTTTTGACGGGGTTCCCCAAGCAACGGTGGGCAAAGAAGAACTTGAGCCCGGTTTGGATATGATCGGGGCATTGGCGGCCAAAACGGAGTTTTTAGGTTCCAATGGGGAAGCCAGAAGGGAATTGAAGCAAAACTCCATTTCCGTGAACAAGGGAAAAGTGAAAGAGGATTACTTGATAACTGCTTCAGACTTGATCAATGATAAATTTGTGCTGCTTCAACGAGGCAAAAAGAACTATTTTGTACTCGTAGTGGAGTAGTTTACAGCACCATCAAATTACAGCCTCTGATATCGGAGTCATCAAAACGGCCCAACACCTCAAAAGTTCCGTTTGGATGGGTTTTCCCTAAATCTTGTGTGGCTATGAATGAGCAGGAATACAGGTTGGCCAAATCGATAACATTGATGCCGCCCGTTTTTCCGTTAGGCTGTATGGTCAAAGGGTCCTCGGTGTCACGTGTGATGATTTTCATCCAAGGTGGGGTTTGGAATGTACCGTTGCCTTTGGAATATCCTTGTGACAAAAGTTCCGTCATCCCATATTCTGAATAAATTTTATGAACACCCAGCCCTTTTTTCAAAATCATGTGCAGTTCTTCACGGATAAGCTCTTTACGCCGTCCTTTCATGCCGCCAGTTTCCATTACAATGGTATTTTTTAAGGATAAAGGAAATTGCTCGGCCAAGTCCAAAAGTGCAAAGGAAACCCCGATGAGCAAGGTTTTGGTACCTTTTTGTTCCAATTCCTGCAGTTTTTGATGGAGTTCTTCAAGATTGTGAAGATAAAACCCACTATTGGGGTGTTGGGATTTTTCAATAAGGCTGTTGACCATGTAAATCAATGATGAACCCTCTCTCTCTAAATATGATGGCAATAGTGCCAGCACACAGAATTCTTCAGGTTTACCATAGAATAGTCCAAATGCCTTAAGGAAACTTTCTTCATACAGTTTAATATCGGGGACCAAATGTTTGCTTGTGGTGCTTTGGGTGGTTCCACTACTGGTAAAAATGGTTTGCGGCTCCTGTTGACTCGAAACCACTTGGTGTGTTTTAAAAAATGATATGGGCAAAAAGGGGATTTCCAGATGGTGGGAAACATTTTTAGGGGATTTTTTCAAGTGGCCGCAAAAACCCTTGTAAACCTTGTTGTTTTCATACTGAAACCTAAAAACATCCAGTGCCACTGTGTCAAATTCACCAGCATTGGCGATGTTGAAAATCCGATGGGTATCAATCTGCTTCATTTGGTTCCAAAAGTACCCAAAAATAAAAAAGCCCTTCGTGAAAAGGGCCTTTAAAATGTGGGGTTATTTATTTTACTTGACGACGAGTTTTCGCGTCATTGTTTTTTTGCGTTCAGTCACTTGGAGCACATAAACGCCTGGAACCAATCTGGAAATGTCCAGTGTATTGGTGGTGATTCTTTTTGTGAGAACGGCTTCTCCAAACACATCATATACCTTAATGTCTTTGGTTCCGTTGGTCTCTGTGGTAATATATACTTCACTCCCATAAACAGGATTGGGGTACATTTTAAAACCCTTGAGCTGTTGTGCCGGTTCATTGTTAATTGTCACTAGGTCTTGACCGAAAGAAAGTAATGGTATAGCCATAAGTAAAACAAAGTAGATTTTCTTCATATAAGCTGATTTGGGGTATATGTGCAATATAAAAGTAGATAAACAGGGAAAAGTTGACCATTTTATGTTGTGAAAACACTAAAACGGGTTGTAAAGCGTTGAATGCTGTGGTTTAGATGTATGAAAAGCAAGGAAAAATGGAGTGAACTACTTCACAATGAGCTTTCTAGTGGCAACCTTGTTTTTTTCAAAAACCCTTAGAATGTAGACCCCTTTAGTGAGTTCGGAAAGGTTGAGTTCCTTTCCAATAATGGTGGTTTGGAGCACTTGTGTGCCCAACACATCAAAAACAAGGATTTTCTTGGGGGAGTTTTCCGCAGTCTCAATGTAGACCTTACCTTGAGTAACAGGGTTGGGATAGAGCTTAAACCCGTCAATATCCGCACTGGAACTGGCGTTTTCCTGAGAAAACCCAAGTGAACAGACAAATAAAAAAATGACGAGGTAAAAGTGCTTCATACGTTAATGGATACAAACGGTATGCCACAAATATATAAAAATAGTGATGCGATTGTTGAACCATTTGACGATTAGGGGGTTACTTTTCGATGAAATGCAACCTATTACAAGAAACCATAAAATAAAAATGGCGGATATGCTTACCCGCCATTTTAATATTCAAACGCTCGGTTTTTATTATTTTAAATCTAAATAGTCTATCATTTGGTTATAATCCCTTACATCTAGCTCATTACGTGTTAACCCAGATATTTTGGAAGGTCTTACCGCAATGATATTGAGTTCCTTGAATTTCAAATTATTTCCGTAGGGCATAGAGCTATCAAATTTTTCAGCATGGAGAACAAGGGTCAAACCATTGCTTCTGGAATAATAAGTCTTTAGATTTTTTCCAATCTGCACATTTGGAACAGGAAGCCAAGTTTTAGATTCCGCTTCAGCGGATTTATAGAACGGGAATAGTAATAATGGCTCAGTATTGGATAAACCATAGTCATTTTCTGGAATAACCAACTCCAAGCTTAAACTATCTCTAAGGGTATTTTCGCCAAGAGCGATTAGGGCTGCGTCAGCCTTTACCATGCTTTGTTGTGTTTCTGGGTTCCCATTAAAGGAACTCTCATCGTTTGAGCATGATATAAACAATATGATTAAGCTAATTGAGAATATATTTGATATGAAGGATTTTGTTTTCATGTTATGGGTTTTGTTTTCTTATGACAGAGTTATATTTGTTGAGTCTTTTTAGTTGATTGCAAAACGTAGAGCGAATACATTATTATTTTCATTGGATTCGTCGTTGTCATCATCATCGTCAACTCGAATCAGCAACCAAAAATTACCACTGACACTGTTAAAATCGTATGTAAAAAGTGTGACAGAGGAATAATCTCCACTGTTTGTACCGAGTGACCCAATGTTGGATGTTTTTATTCGCGTATCTGAATTACTTTCAAAAGTGTTATTTGCAGAAATATAATACCCAACTGTAGTGGAAGTAGATGAGGCATTGCCAAGGTTTTGGACTAATACATCAATATTTGCCATTCCACTGGGATTATTTAAGTAGTGTCTGTCTGTTCCAACTTGGCTAAAATAATTATCACAGCCAAAGCAATCGCTATTAATTACGGAGCCATTTAAATTGATGGACAGATCTGGTTCTCCTGGACATCCATCATTGGAAGCTGGACCAGATTCATTGGGGCAATCGTCCTCGCTGTCAGGTATACCGTCACCATCTGAATCGGGATTGGGGTAGGTGTACGTGTAAGTTTCTGTAAGACCTGCATACTCTACTTTTAACGTGAACACTTGACCAGCGCTGGTTGAAAATGATTGGGTTGAATAGCTATACCAAGATTTGAGCACATAGTTGCTGTAATTTATGTTCTCATCACCTTCACGATTCCATCTAATTAGAGTGATTTTATTGGTGGATAAGGTATTGTTTCCTTTGTAAACGGTCAATTTAATTTCATTATATCCATAAGTGGAATAGGTATAATCTCCCCTTATTTCAAATTCGAAATCAAATCTGGTATTTGATGGAAAGGTTTGATTAATAGATTCGTTGATTTTAAAATCTTTTACATCTATTGTTTGTGAAAAGGAGAATGTTACTGCAAAGAGTAATAACAAAGTAATTTTTTTCATAATGGTAGTGTTTTATTTTGATTTAAAAATATAAGAAAAAGACTACTATATGATTACCTGATTATTAATGAATAGTAAACAAAAAGCCCCCGTTGATACGGGGGCTCTTAATATTATGAAACCTAATCTTGATTAGTTAGCCCAATCAAAAATTGTTACGTCTACAGTGGCAGCTGCATCGTAAACCAAAGCAGGATCGGCATCTGCCCCTTCAATTTGAACATTGGCCAAAGGTCCACTGTCACTCATCAATACGGAAGTATCGTAACCAGACAAAGAAAGCCCCGTGATAGTTGCACCGGATTCCTTTTTGAACTGAAGAGCAACCAAATCAGTTGATCCAGGAGTTGGGTCTGGATCTGCTACTGTGGATACAGCAGTTAAGTTAACCAAGCTTGGGTTTTCGTTGGCACCGTCGGCCTCGACTACAGTGGAGAAGCCAGCAGTGTGCAATACGTATGCGTTGGTCAAGGTACCGTTCCATCCTTCTGTCCAGTCGATGGCATCGTCCTCGTTGTTTTCCAAGTAGAAGTTGGAAGCGGAAACCGTTCCACCGAAGAACTCCACACCGTCATCCGTACCATTCTTGATGGCTACGTTATCAATATAAGTTTCAGAACCTACAGCATAAAGTGTAAGCCCGTTGTATTGGGACTCAGAATCGATTTGAGCACCAGCATAGTTGATGATCAAGTATTCGATGCTACCAGAATCATCGTCATCTTCGGTACCACCGTAGATAATGCCTCCAACTTCTGCAGTGGCGTCCACACCTTCTGTAGTGGTGGCGTTACCAGCAATTACCAATCCACCCCAGTCACCAGGAGTTTCATTGGAAGAAGTCATTACAACTGGATTGACAGCTGTACCTTGCACATTGATTGTACCACCTTTCTGAACTACGATGTAAGTTTCCGTTTCGTCACCTTCCTCAACATCAGCAATAATGGTTGTGCCAGCAGGGATGTTCAAGGTAGCTCCGTCTTCAATACTGAAAGACTTATTCAAGTAATAAGTAATATCAGCATCCAATGTAAGCGTTGAAGACATAGAACCTGTCAAAGTAGCCGATTGTGCTTCAGCGTTTCCAGTTGCCCAAGCAAAATCATCGATGTTTACTGAAGCAACAGCTTCATAAGTCAAATTAGGATCAGCATCTGCACCTTCGATTTGAACATTGGCCAAAGGACCAGCATCGCTCATCAAAACAGAAGTATCATATCCTTGCAAAGAAAGACCTGTGATGGTCGCACCAGATTCTTTTTTGAACTGAAGAGCAGTACCTCCTACTGTGGAAACAGCAGTCAAGTTAACCAAGCTTGGGTTTTCGTTGGCACCGTCTGCCTCAACAACAGTGGAGAAGCCAGCAGTGTGCAAAACGTATGCGTTGGTCAAGGTGCCGTTCCATCCTTCTGTCCAGTCGATGGCATCGTCCTCGTTGTTTTCCAAGTAGAAGTTGGAAGCGGAAACCGTTCCACCAAAGAACTCCACACCGTCGTCAGTACCGTTCAAGATAGCCACATTGCTAATGGATGTTCCAGAACCAACGGCATAAAGCGTAAGACCATTGTACTGGGATTCGGAGTCGATTTGAGCACCGGCAAAGTTAAGAATCAAGTACTCGATGCTACCAGAATCGTCAGCATCGTTGGTACCACCGTAGATAATTCCACCCACTTCAGCAGTTGCATCCACACCTTCGGTAGTGGTTGCGTCTCCAGCGATAACCAATCCACCCCAGTCACCTGGCTCTTCATTGGAAGAAGTCATCACAACAGGGTCGGCGGCAGTACCTTGAATATCGATCATAGCTCCTTTTTGGATGACTATGTAAGTTTCTGTTTCATCACCTTCCTCAACATCGGCAACAATTCTTGTTCCGGCAGGGATGGTCAATGTAGCACCTTCCTCAACGCTGAAAGTTCCTTCCAAGAAATAATCCACAGCAGGATCAAGGGTCAAATCTGATGTAAGAGAACCTGTTAGCTTGCTCTCCTCGATTACGATGGCAGAGTTTACCCATCCGAACATTTCTACGTCCACTGTTGCTTCTCCAACATAAGAAAGATTGGGATCAGCATCTTCACCTTCGATTTGAACATTGGCCAAAGGACCAGCATCGCTCATCAAAACAGAAGTCTCATATCCGTTCAAGGAAAGACCTGTGATGGTCGCACCAGATTCTTTTTTGAACTGAAGAGCAACCCCATCCACTGAGGAAACAGCGGTCAAGTTAACCAAACTTGGGTTGTTGTTGGCACCATCGGCCTCAACCACAGTTGAGAAACCAGCAGTGTGAACTACGTAAGAGTTGGTCAAAGTACCACTCCATCCTTCTGTCCAGTCGATGGCATCGTCTTCGTTGTTTTCCAAGTAGAAGTTAGAAGCGGAAACAGTTCCACCAAAGAACTCCACACCGTCATCAGTACCGTTCAAGATGGCAACATTGCTAATGGATGTTCCAGAACCAACGGCGTAAAGTGTAAGACCATTGTATTGGGATTCAGAATCGATTTGAGCACCTGCATAGTTGATGATCAAGTAATCAATGCTACCGGAGTTGTCGGCATCGTCAGTTCCACCATAAATGATACCACCAACCTCTGCAGTTGCATCCACACCTTCGGTAGTGGTTGCGTTACCAGCAAGGATTAAACCACCCCAATCACCGGGCTCCTCATTGGCAGAAGTCAAGATTACAGGGTTACCTTCTGTACCTTGGATATCTATCATACCACCTTTTTGCACTACAATATAAGTTTCTGTCTCATCACCGGATTCGACTTCTGCGGTAATCGTAGTCCCAGCGGGAATGGTCAAAGTTGCGCCGGATTCAATGCTCAAGGAACCTTCAAGGATATAAGTTTCAGAAGCATCCAATTCAGTGTCTTCAGTAATAGAACCGGTCAATGTGGTAGCGGTAGGCTCACAAGCGTCACAGGAACCTCCACAGTCAACACCAGTTTCATCACCGTTTTGGATGCCATCGCTACAAGTAGCTTCTTCTGGTGGGGTAGGGTCATTATCGTCACCACTACAGCTGGTGAAAACCAGTGCCAATGTGGCTAGTGATAACATTGAAATTTTCAAAATTTTCGTTTTCATAAAGAAAGTGATTTAGATTAATTATTAGACTATTGTATTGATTAGCATTAAAAAGTGTATTTAAGACCTAGGCTAAATGTTCTGCCTAGTGTATAGGATCGGACTACATCAGTAATGGTCTCCCTTTGTGGGGCGTCTGGCCCTAGGCGCACATCCCTGTCATCAGAGAAGGCCTCCAGTTCAGCTCTACTTTCTGAAGTCAAATATTCAATGGTCTGCTCGATTTTAGGATTGAGCAAGTTTTGACCGGAAAGTGAAACTTGGAAGTTTTGCCCAAATTGCTTGCTGATTTTTGAGTTCAATACCACAAACCCTTTTTCCAGGATGGCATCATTGTAACGGGTGTCCCAGTCTTCTTGTGCACGGGCAAAACCCATCGCGAAAATCTTGTCCGAAGCAAAGCTTGCTGAAACGTTAGCTACCCAATCATTGGAAGTTTCTAGGTTTAAACTACTGTTCATAATCCAATCAGAAGCACCTTGTAAAGGAGCATTTTTATTCGTTCCATAACGGAAGGTCTCAATAATGGCCCCTTCGTCTGTAGTTCTTTCGATCAAATCCTGTTCGTGCCACATTCTACTCGCATTCAACACCAAGCTTAATGTAGGTCCCATTGGATTACCATCTTCATTGTTCATTTGAGGTGTAATGATGTCTACTTTTGATTCAAGCTCAATTCCATAAATAGTAGCTTTATCCCCTGTGTTTCTAAAAGTGAACAAAGCACCATCGGAACCACGTGCACGTACTTTGTTGATAGGGTCCTCGATGTTTTTATAGAACAAGGATGCGGAAATCAACTGGCCTCTTGTAGGGAAGAATTCCCATTTAAGGTCGAAATTGTTGGAAAATGATGCCTCAAGAGCAAATTCGCCAACAGTACCAAATACTTGCTGTCCTGTTGGAGAGATATAGCGGAAAGGTGCAATTTCCTTAAATTCGGGAAGCGTGATACTACGGCTAGCAGCAAAGCGCAAAGCATGTTCATCATTTAAGGAATACTTGACGTTCAAACTTGGATATACATTGGAATAATCACGGGAAATAGTTCCAACATCACCACCAGGGGCATTGGTCACATCATAGTTAACAACGATTTCATCTTGCTGAAACCTAAGTCCGGCATTGAAATTCCATTTTCCAAAACCAACGTTGAAAAGAGCAAATCCTGCCATGGATTCGTACTCACCTGTATATTCATCCTTTACTTCCCCATCTTCATTGTTTTGGAAAGAAAGGATTTCCAAAATATTATTGTTGAAATTGGCATCGGTAAAAATTTGATCCAATTCATCCAAAGATGTAGAGCTAGGTCTATTATCGTCTACATTGGAAACACCATAGAAACTAGATTCAAAATCCCTGGTCTTTTTCCTGTAGTTAACTCCAAGGTCGATGTAAAACCTTTTGTTTTCTTCATCGATGATTTTAAGTCTGTCCTTGATAAGGCCATTGTATTCCTCATCATCAATGATTTGTGAAAGCTTTCTGGATTCGAAAGCACTGTTCTCATAAAGGAAAGCCTCAACAGGGTCAGTTGTAAAGTTGATAATATTACGAATCCTGTTGGGCTCATCGGCATTAAGTCTGTTGTAGCTCACTGCCCAGTCCAGTACATTTTTCTCGCCAAATTTATGGTTACCAATCAACTGGGTAACGAACAAACGGGTCTGCTTGGTATTCTGATCTCTCAAAAAGTCAGAGAAGTTTCCCAATGTTTCTTCCTGAATATTACCAAATCCATTTCTACCCGCTTCGGACACCACATCTTTTAATGTGTTTACAAAAAGGGTCACGGATTTAACAATGTTTTTGTCATCTTGGTAGGTAAGGTCCAACATGGCATTGTTGATGTGCTCCGTTTCCCATTGTTGAAAGTCTGTAATGGAATCCGTAACAGTAACTTGGTCATAAACCAAAAACTCGCCAGGACTATAATATTTATGGGATTTTGAGTTTGACAATGTACCAAACACCTTGAACTTGTTGTCGAAAAAGGATTTTCCACCACTAATATTGACACCCATGTTCATTGGGGTATCCACTGTGCTGGCATCCCAAGATTGATTGGTTATCTGGCTTAAAATGTCAATATCAGTATCATAAAAACCCAATGAAGTGTCCTCGTAGTTGGCTGATACTTTGTATCCTTCACCATCAGAACCGTCGCCAACGGCATTCGTGTTGGCTCCAATGGAAACACCAACTTCCAATTCCCCAGTGCCAGAAAGTTCTCGGGAGGCAATATTTATATTACCTGAAGCTTGGTCTGCAGAAGTGGCAGCAGAGTAGGTTTTACTAATGCTCACATTTTGAATTACCCTGGTTGGAAACAAGCCAAGGTCTATGTTCTTTTTCTCAATGTCATCAGATGGGATAGGAAGGCCGTTAAAAGTAGTGGTCAAATATCTGTCACCAAGACCACGAACAAAAACATCTCCAGAAGCTTCACTTTCCGTAACGCCGGAAATTTTTGTGGCCGCTGATTTAACGTCGGAGATACCCAGGTTCCCCAATTCTACTGCTCCGATACTTTCCTTGATTTCTATTGCTCGTTTTTGGTCGAGAAGAAGTGCGGTTTCCGAATCTTTTCTGGCAACGGTCGTTACCACAACTTCATCCAGTGCCATCCCTTGCCCTGCGCTCATAGGAACATCCACGCTGGTTACTTTTCCAGCTTCAACTACTATATTCGGTATCTCCACGGTCTCATACCCCAAATAGCTGTAAACTATTGTGTAGGTGCCCGGTGCAACCCCGGAAATCTCATAAAGACCATCAAAATCGGAAGTTGTTCCTATTGTTGTGCCTTTAATGACCACATTGGCAAATGCAAGCGGTTCATTATTGTATTCTTGGTCGGTAAGTTTACCGACGATGCTACCCGTGGACTGTTGGGCGCTGACCAGTGATGTTGCCGCCAAGGCAAAAATCATTAAAAAATATTTCATTATCAGGTATATATTTGGCGCAAAGAACGCCACAGGTTGTAAAAGCCGTGTTAGTTGTATGTTAAGAGTTTATTTCAGTTCTGTTACAATAATGTTACTAGATTAAATGAATGTTAAGCGTTAATCCCGTAAGTGTATTATCTTTACATTTGGGCGATTAACACAGAAATACCATCCCATGAAAAACAAGGACATTAAGATTCTATTGGTAGACGATGAACCTGATATTCTGGAAATTATAAGCTACAACCTCTCTTCCGAAGGCTACGAAGTATTCACGGCAAAAAATGGAGCGGAAGGTGTGGCCAAAGCCAAAAAGAAGAGCCCACATCTTATCATTATGGATGTGATGATGCCAGAAATGGATGGTATCGAAGCATGTGAAATGATTAGAAATACCCCTGGATTGGACAATACTATAATTGCCTTTTTGACAGCTCGAGGTGAAGATTATTCACAAGTGGCAGGATTCGATGCCGGAGCTGACGATTACATTACTAAACCCATTAAGCCAAAAGTTCTGGTCAGTAAAGTGAAAGCTTTGCTGAGAAGGTTGAAGGACGATAAAAAAGAAGTGGAGGATATTGTCAAGGTCGGGGACATCGTCATTAACCGTGAGGAGTATAAAATCGTGAACGATGGCGAGGAGATGGTATTGCCCAGAAAGGAATTTGAACTATTGTCCCTATTGACTTCCAAGCCCAACAAGGTTTTCAAGCGGGAAGTGATTCTGGACAAAGTTTGGGGTAACGAAGTGGTTGTTGGTGGTAGAACCATTGATGTCCACATTAGAAAATTACGTGAAAAAATCGGAGACCACCACTTTAAAACCGTTAAGGGCGTGGGGTATAAGTTTGTGCTTTAATGGCCATTAAACTAAAGAAATCATACAAATTTGCACTACGGTCTTCTTTGGTTATTACCATTTTGATCACGGCGGTATTTGTAGGGTTTCACATGGATGTGGACCATATGGATTGGCCACATACCCTGCTTTTTGCCCTGATATGTTTTACCATTTGCTTCGCCATTATCCAGATTCGGGTGGAGCGCTTCATATATAGGCGAATCAAAAGGATTTATGATGATGTCTCCCTCTTGGAGTCTTCATCTTTTTCCTCCAAGCCCGTGACCACGGATATGAGAACTTTGGTGGAGGAAATTGAAAAATTTGCCGAAGGGAAGAAGATAGAGATCGATACCCTGAAAATACGGGAAGAATATCGAAAGGATTTCTTGGGAAACGTATCACACGAATTAAAAACACCGCTCTTTACAGTGCAAGGTTACATCCTTACCCTACTGGATGGTGCCATGAAGGACAAAAAACTTCGAAAAAAATATCTGCAACGTGCCAATAAAGGGGTGGAGCGCCTTATTTATATTGTAAAGGACCTTGACTTGATCACCAAACTTGAAGCCGGCGAATTAAAGTTGGAACGGGAGGACTTTGATATCATTGAGCTCATCCAAAACACCTTTGAGCTTTTGGAGATGAAGGCTGCTAAAAAGGAAATCTCCCTCACTTTTGATATGGAGTATCCCAATCCAGTTTATGTCAATGGTGATAAGGAGAAAATACAGCAAGTCATAAGTAACCTATTGGTTAACTCCATTAAATACGGTTTGCCAAAAGGAACCACCGAGGTAAGTGTGGAAAATCTTATCAAGAACAAAGTGATTGTCCGGGTTACGGATAATGGCGGAGGAATTCAAAAACAGCACATTCCACGTCTTTTTGAACGTTTTTATCGTGTGGACCAAAGTGGAAGCCGGAACGAAGGAGGCTCAGGCCTTGGACTATCCATTGTGAAACATATCGTAGAGGCCCACGGCGAAAAAATCTATGTGGAAAGTGAGGTCGATGTAGGTTCCGAGTTTTCCTTTACATTGGAAAAAGCTTCCACACCACCGGTTTCGGAGAAAACTTCGAACAAGGAGACAAAATCCACCCTGGATTCAAATTGAGTTAATCCATCAAAGTCCTTTATTTTGAATAAATCTTGTACTTTGAAGTCTTCCTGCGAGCTATAAGGTACTAGACCTTGTTTTTGCATCCGTTTGGCCAGATACTCCTGTTCGTATTGACCTGGTGTTGGGATGAAAAATGCTTTTTTCTCAAGTTTGGCCAGGTCCATGACAGTGGTGTATCCCGATCTACAAAGGACTTTTTCACTTTGGTTCAAGGCCTTTTCCAATTCGTTGGACTTCATAAAGTTGTAATGCAGGATTTTTCCTTTTGACGTCTGGATTTCTTCCTGGACCTGTTCATCCTCGATTTTGCCCTTCACAAAAAGAATGTTTCCTTCAAACTCCTGTAATTCCTCCAATAACTTTTCCTCCAGCATGGTCCGTTGTGGTTCAGGACCGGAGAGCAAAACCATCAAATCATTGATAATTGGCGTTTCTTTTTTTTCAAATCGGCTCAAAGGGCCTAAATAAGCAATGTCCAATTTGGATTTTTTCAAATGTCCCAGTTTTCCCGTCAAATTCGGTTTTTCTTTCACATCGGGAACCCAACAGGCATCAAACTTTTTTATGATTTTTTGATGTGCTTTGGAGCTCATCCAAGTCGTGTTGCCCGAAAGTACGTTGAGTTGATGGGTAATGAACACGCAAGGCACCTTTTTGTAGTAGGCACCCAATCGATTGTCGGAAATGATTCCGTCCAGTCCATGCTCTTTGACCAAACGCTTCACGGCTTTCTTTTCCTTCGCAATGGCTTTGAGCACCTTGGGGGAATCCCAGATCATTTTTATTTTGAAATTCCTTCCCTTTTCGGCATAAGAAATCTTGTAAGAAGGCAATTCAAAAGCAGGTAATTCCGGAAACTCTTTTTTGAGCAAGGATAGGGCCACCCCATCTGATGCAATAAACGGTTGGTGTCCGTGCCGCAATAATTCATGAATTATGGGGATGCACCTAGTGGAATGTCCCAGCCCCCAGTTCAATGGGGCGACCAGAATACGTTTGGAAGAATTCATAACAACAAAAGAACAAAATGCGATTTGCTTTTAGATTTCCTTAGTTTTGCCAAATCATTAATTTTTTGCTCAATCAATAGTAAAGTGGGAAGTAAGAACAAGCTCAAAAGGTTCAAAGACAACGAAACATTTGCAAATGTGATCCAGCCTACACGGGAGGATGTTTTGGAAGGATTCAAGTATAAGGGCAACTGGGCCTCTTTTTTTGGAAATGATAATCCCATAGTATTGGAGCTAGGTTGTGGCAAGGGGGAGTATACTGTTGGGCTTGCACAAATTAATCCAGACAAAAACCATATCGGAATTGATATAAAGGGAGCACGGTTTTGGCGAGGTGCAAAAACAGCACTGGAGGAAAAATTGGACAACGTAGCTTTTTTGCGAACCCAGATTGAATTGGTCGATCATCTTTTTGGTAAAGGAGAGGTCAGTGAAATTTGGATCACATTTCCCGATCCACAGATAAAGTACAAACGAACCAAGCACCGAATGACGAATCCCGTATTTTTGGAGCGTTACAAAAAAATCCTCAAGCCCGGCGGGTTGATCAATCTAAAGACCGATAGTGAGTACATGCATGGCTATACCTTGGGGCTTTTACAGGGTTTGGGACATGAAATTTTATACGCCAATCACGATGTGTACAAAAATGAAGGAGCTCCTTCAGAAGTTCTCGAAATTCAGACTTTCTATGAAAATCAGTATCTTGAAAACGGAAAACCAATTACCTACATCCAATTTAGGATCAACTAACCAATGACCCACGTACTCATTCTCTTTTTCGCCACATTCTCCGCAGCCTTTATGGCTACCGTGCCACCAGGTTTGCTCAATATGAATGCAGCCAAAGTTAGTGTGGAAAAAGGGAAATTAAATGGAGTGATCTTTAGTTTGGGTGTTTCCAGCACCATTATGGTGCAGGCATACATTGCGGTATATATTTCCAAGTTTTTACATCGAAATCCAGAAGTGGTCGACGTATTGTTCAAGATTGCTGTGGCTGTCTTTGCCTTTTTTGCGATTTATTTTTTCATGATGGCCAAGCGGAATAAAAAACAAACCATCAAGGAAGTCAACTTGAGCAAGAAAAACAGTTTTTTCAAAGGGGTTTTGTTGGCCGCCCTCAATTTATTGACCATTCCCTATTACAGTGGTTTGAATGCCATGTGGAATGAGGCCGGTTGGATAAAGTTTGAAGCCAAGGACATTACCACTTTTGTAGTGGCGGCAGGGGCAGGTACCTTCTCCGTTTTGTATCTCTACACCTTTTATTTTGATAAGTTGGAAACGAAGAGCGACCGTTTTTCCAAAAACTCCAACTATATTTTGAGCGCTTTGATGTTCTTGTTACTGATTATTACCCTGATTCGAATTATGTACCGCTAAGATGGAGAAAAACTTCTTTGACAAAGTGTACGAAGTGGCCAAACAGATTCCGTATGGCAGAGTGACATCTTACGGTGCCATTGCCAAATATTTGGGGGCAGCCCGAAGTGCCCGAATGGTAGGTTGGGCCATGAACAATTCCTTGGCCAAGGAAGTCCCTGCACATCGTGTGGTCAACCGGGTGGGTGTGCTGACGGGCAAGCATCATTTTGATGGTTCCAACATCATGCAACAGCTTCTCGAAAATGAAGGTATCCCCGTCAAGGGTAACCAGATTGTTGATTTCCAGAAATATTTTTGGGACCCAGCCGTGGAACTTTGATCAATACCCTGGCGGATGCAGTTCATCAAAAGAGGTGTTGTCCTGAAATGCTTTTGCCAACAATAGAATACTTTCCTCATCGTACAAATTGCCCACAAATGTCATGCTGGTAGGGTGACTTTTATCATCCAGACCCGTAGGAACCGAAATTACCGGGTGTCCGGTCAGGTTCGTGGCCATTAATTGGCTATTGCCGAAGGTGGGGGAAATCAAAACATCGTAATCCTTCATCAAATCGTGCATTTTTTGGATGAGCAGCTGTCGCTGTCTGTTGGCCTGAATATACTCCACCGCGGGAATGAATCTACTTTGTCTTAGGGAGTTGGCCCGGGAACGTTGACTTTGTTCCACCATCATATCCACATCTCTTGAACGAACAAGTTCATCGAAAAAAGCTCCTGCTTCCGCTCTCAAGATAATATCGAAACCACGATAGGGTACATCTTTGGGCATTTCCACTGCGGTGGGTTCAATACCCATTTCCTCTAGGGATTTGAGTGCATTTCTGAGATTGTCGCCAGTTAAGGTGGTATCCTTTTCAATGTCTTTTTTCAAATAGGCTACCCTAAGGTTTTTGATGTTCTTTTTCCAGTTCACACCAAATGGAAGGTCAACGGTGGTCAGGTCATTTTTGTCTCTTCCCTGAATGGCCTCAAAAACAATGGCACAGTCCTCTGCATTTCGTCCCAACGGACCTACTTTGTCCATGGACCAGCTCAGGCTCATTACCCCATGGCGACTTACTCTACCATAAGTTGGGCGTAGACCGGTAACCCCGTTTCGTGTGCTTGGTGAAGTTATGGATCCCAAGGTTTCCGTACCCAAAGCAAATGGCACAAGGCCTGCTGATGTTGCCGAACCTGACCCTGCCGAGGAACCACTGGCTCCTTGCGTGGTGTCCCACGGATTTTTTGTTTTCCCCCCGAACCACACATCGCCTCGGGCCAGAGCCCCGGATACCAATTTGGCCACTAAAATGGCTCCCGAATCCTCAAGTTTTTTAACAACGGTTGCAGTTTCATTGATTACCTGGTCTTTGTATGGAAGAGCTCCCCAAGTGGTGGGGTATCCTGGAACCGCCATCAAATCCTTGGTGCCGTAGGGAATACCATGCAGAATGCCACGGTATTTTCCATTTTTGATGTCTTCGTCGGCTCGTTTCGCCTGTTCCAATGCCAAGCTATCGGTAATGGTGATGCTGCATTGCAATAGAGGTTGATATTTTTTGAGTCTGGCCAAGAAGAATTTCGTCAGCTCTGTGGAAGTGATTTTCTGGTTTTTAATGAGTGAGGCCAATTGAGGAATCGTGTAAAAGGCCAATAAATCGTATGGTTCCGGTATTTCTACATTGTTTGGAATGTCCCACTCAGTGCCATTCTGTTGCTCGGTCATGGTAAAGCCAAATGGAGTTGGGTCAAAACGGACGGCAGGGAAAACATTGTTTCCCAAGGGGTATTTACGTAATGAATCAAAGCCACTACGATTTCGTTTTAAATAGGGATAAAGGGTGTCAATGTCTTTATTGGCAAAATGAAGTCCAATCAATTTTTCTGACTTTTTCACATCTCGCTTTGTGAAAGAATTTTTATTGGTGGAACATGCGAGCCATGTCAACGATATAAACAATAGGACAAATTGAAGGATTCTGGTTTTTGGCAGCATATTGGTCGATGGTTTCAAATAGCAGCTTCTAAGCTACATTTTTTTCAAAAAAAGGAGTGCAAAAAAGCCCTCTGTTTTGTGTTGGTTAAAGCTGTTTATTCCATTCTCCTTAATCCAAAATGTGATTTTTCTGAAATTCAACAGTACAACTTCTTAATCTAACGCCAACACCGTATCTTTGTAGTTTAGAACCAGTTCAAACTATTGGTTTAAAAAATTTGATTCATGAAGTTGAAAAAGACAGATATTCTTAAGGCATTGGAAAAAATCTCCGCACCCGGTGAAGGCCAAAACTTGGTAGAAAGTGGTGCAGTGACCAATGTTCAGGTTTTCGGTGATGAGGTTGAAGTGGATGTTACAATAAAAAACCCAAGTCTTCAAGCAAAGAAGAAGACCGAGGTGGAAATATTGAAGTGTATCCATAGAGAGGTATATGAAAAAGCAAAAATAAAAGTCAACCTCAAGGTTGATGCTCCCGAAAAGCCTAAGGTAAACCAAATAAAAGGGAACCCGATTCCAGGAATTCAAAATATCATAGCCGTTGCTTCAGGTAAAGGTGGTGTTGGTAAATCTACCGTTACGGCGAACTTGGCCGTGACCTTGGCCAAGATGGGCTTTAAAGTGGGATTGTTGGATACGGACATCTATGGTCCGTCCATGCCCATAATGTTCGACGTGGCCACGGAAAAACCTTTGTCCATCAACGTAGAAGGTAAGGCCAAGATGAAACCCATCGAAAACTACGGGGTCAAATTGCTTTCCATTGGATTTTTTACTGAGCCTAACCAAGCTGTGATTTGGAGGGGCCCCATGGCCGCAAAGGCATTGAACCAAATGATTTTTGATGCACATTGGGGAGAATTGGATTTCCTGTTGTTGGACCTCCCGCCCGGGACCGGGGACATTCATTTGAGCATTATGCAATCCCTGCCCGTAACAGGTGCGGTAGTGGTAAGTACGCCACAGGAAATCGCTTTGGCCGACGCCCGAAAGGGAGTCGCTATGTTCCAGCAAGAGGCCATTAATGTGCCTGTATTGGGAATCGTGGAGAATATGGCGTATTTTACACCTGCGGAGCTACCGGATAACAAGTATTATATTTTTGGAGAGAACGGAGCAAAAAACCTATCAGAGGATTTGGGAGTTCCATTTTTGGGACAAATTCCGTTGGTACAGAGCATCAGGGAGGCAGGTGACGTAGGAAGGCCAGCTGCTTTGCAGACAGCGACCCCTACCGAGGAAGCCTTCGAAGAGCTTACAAAGAGTGTGGTTCAGGAGTTGGTAAGAAGAAATACTGACCTTCCCCCGACCGAAGCAATAAAAATCACAACAATGGCTGGTTGTTCCGCTGTTAAAAAGAAATGAGCATGACAACAATGACATCAGAAGAAACAAGAAGCAATGTGGAAAAGGCACTGGAAGAAATACGTCCGTTTTTGCAGAGCGACGGAGGAGACATTACCTTGATCTCCATCGAAGACAATACCGTAACGGTACGTTTGGAAGGGAACTGCATTGGATGCAGTGTCAACCAAATGACCTTGAAGAGTGGGGTGGAAATGACCATTAAAAAGTACGCTCCCCAAATCGAAGAGGTTGTCAATATCTCCTAACTGATTTAAATCATGAATCTTTTTTTGGGCAAGCAGTAAGTTGCGTGCCAAAACCTTAAGTATATGATCAAAACAGATATTTTGATAATTGGAGCGGGACCTACGGGTCTCTTCGCTGTTTTTGAAGCAGGCCTTTTGCAGCTCAAATGTCATCTGATCGATGCATTGCCACAAGCAGGTGGTCAATGTTCCGAAATATATCCGAAGAAACCCATTTATGATATTCCCGGATATCCCGAAGTATTGGCGGGCGATTTGGTGGATAACCTCATGGAACAGATAAAACCGTTCCAGCCAGGTTTTACCTTGGGCGAACGTGCCGAGACCATTGAAAAATTGGACGATGGGTCATTTATCGTAACCACCAATAAAGGGACCAAACATCATGCTCCCGTGGTGGCCATTGCTGGTGGTCTGGGAAGTTTTGAGCCCAGAAAACCATTATTGGAGAATTTGGGAAAATACGAGGACAATGGAGTGGCCTATATGATCAAAGAGCCAGAAATCTATCGAGATAAAAAAGTGTTGATTGCTGGTGGCGGTGATTCCGCTTTGGATTGGTCCATCTTTTTGGCAGATGTTGCCAAGGAAGTGACCTTGGTGCACCGTAGAAATGAATTCAGGGGTGCTTTGGATTCGGTGGAGAAAGTACAGCAGCTCAAGAATGAGGGCAAGATCAATTTGATAACGCCCGCTGAGGTAGTTGCGCTAAAAGGCGAAGACCAATTGGAGAAAGTAACTGTCAAGAACACCTCCACTTCTGAAGAAACCGATGTGGAAGTCGATAACTTTATTCCATTGTTCGGATTGTCGCCCAAATTGGGCCCGATTGCCAATTGGGGACTCGAAATAGAGAAAAATGCCATCAAGGTGGACAATACCTACGATTACCAGACCAATATTCCAGGAATCTACGCCATTGGAGATGTCAATACCTATCCAGGGAAGCTGAAATTGATTCTTTGCGGGTTCCACGAAGCTACGTTGATGTGCCAAAGTGCCTATCAAAAGATATTCCCCGATAAAAAATATGTGATGAAATACACTACTGTTGGCGGAGTAACAGGATTTGACGGAAGTAAAAAAGAAGCGCCGAAGGCTGTGGTTAAGGCAATAGATTAATTATTAAGTATAAATGTCCCCTTGAGGGGACTTTTAGGGGTGTCCCTAGAAAGATTATGAGTGATATAAAGCTAAAGATAACCGACCGAGAAGGCGTTTCACATGAGGTTGATGCCCCTACCGATATGAACATGAACCTTATGGAGGTTGTGCGATCCTATGAACTTGCTCCAGAGGGAACCATAGGAATTTGTGGTGGAATGGCGATGTGCGCCTCTTGTCAATGCTATGTGCAGTCAGACCATCAACTTCCTGAAAAGTCGGATGACGAAGAAGCCATGTTGGCCGAAGCATTTTTCGTAAAAGACAACAGCCGTTTGGGTTGCCAAATCCATATTACCGAAGATTTGGACGGACTGGAAGTGGAACTGGCTCCAGAAGAAGCTTAAATTCTAGCCTGATAGGTAAACAAATTGAAATATCTTCCTTCGGAAGCTATCAATTTTTCGTGGGTGCCCTGTTCCAAGATATGGCCGTTTTCAATCACTAAAATTTGGTCCGCTTTTCGGATGGTGCTCAGTCGGTGCGCAATGACAAAAGTGGTCCTGCCTTTGGTCAGTTCGCCCAAACTTTTCTGAATCAGCGCTTCGGATTCCGTGTCCAAACTTGAAGTGGCCTCGTCCAAAATCAAGATTTTAGGGTCTGCCAAAATAGCTCGTGCAATGGCAATTCGTTGACGTTGACCTCCTGAGAGTTTTACGCCACGCTCCCCGATCAAGGTATCCAAGCCTTTGTCAAATCGGTCCGTGAATTCATCCACATAGGCAGCTTGTACCGCTTCTAATAATTGTTCTTCGCTGGCATCAGGTCTTGGAAAAAGTATGTTTTCTCTGATAGTGCCCTCGAACAAGAAGTCATCTTGCAGCACAACGCCAAGATGTTTACGAAAGCTTTTCAAATTAACCTTGGAGAGGTCTTCTCCGTCGATGGTAATGGTTCCTGAATCAGGGTTTAAAAAACTGGCGGCCAAACCTGCAATAGTGGATTTTCCCGAACCCGAACTGCCGACCAAGGCAACAACCTGCCCAGGTTCCACATCAAAACTGATATTGTGCAGTACCTCTTTATCTTCTTCATAAGAAAAGGAAACATCGGAAAATGACATGCGACCCACAACTTTGTCCAAAATAATGGTACGGTTTTCCTCATCGGATTCTTCTTCCAAGTTCATCAATTCCTCTGTTCTATCCAGACCGGCCAAGGCTTCTGTCAATTGACTTCCCACGCTGCTCATTTGAACGATAGGGGCGATCATAAGGCCCAACAATACTGTAAATTCCACAAATTCACCTACGGTAAGGGTGTCATGGATAATTTTATAGCCACCAAATCCCATAACGCTTGTGGTCGCCACACCCAGCAAAAATGTAGAGGAACTCGTCATGAAAGCGGTGGTCGTCAAACTCTTTTTTACATTTTGATAAAGGCGTTCCACACCTACTTCAAAAACTTCTTCCTCCTGCCGCTCGGCATTGAAACCTTTGATCACGCGTATGCCTCCCAAGGTTTCTGTCAATCTACCTTTTACTTCGGCATTGATTTTTCCGCGATTCCTGAAAATGGGACGGATGATTTTAAAGGCTTTGAGTGCAATGATGGCAAAAACAGTCAATGGGATAAAAGTAAAAAGCGTCATGAATACGCTGATTTCCATCAGCAATATCAGGGAAACCACCGCTGTAATGATGCCACCCACCAATTGTACCAAACCGGTTCCGATGAGGTTGCGAACCCCTTCGACATCCGACATGATTCTGGATACCAAAGCTCCTGATTTGGCATTGTCAAAAAAACGAACGGGCAATGCCAATACTTTTTTCTGTACCTGTGCCCGTAGCTCAGAAATCAGGTATTGCGCCTGAACGCTTAAAATTTTGGTCAGTAAAAACGAAGTGACGGCTTGCACTAGAATCGCTAGCATAACACCAGCGACCAAGTACTTCAGCATATCCATATCCTTTTTTACGATAACGTCATCAATCAGATATTTGGAGGCAATGGGTGCAACAAAACTTGCCGCTTTGCTGATGGCAATCAATAAAAGTCCCAAAAAAACGAGTTTCCGTTTGGGCCAAATAATGGTTTTAAATGCGGTAAGGATGCTTACTTTTTTATCGGGCATAACAATTTATAGAAAGAGCCTGCAATTTACGGCAAATTAAAAGGATGTAGAATTGGTTGGTTTGGAACACGAAAAGATTACAAACACTATATTTAAGTGCTTGAATTATAAAAACAGGTATGCTAAAAGCGGGATGGGTCGGTTTTTTGTTTTTGATATGCTGGTTGTGCACGGCACAGCAAGAGTATCCAAAGTTGACCGAAATCGTTACTGACAATGCCCGGATTTTTTCGCAACCACAACTTGAAGGTCTTCGCACCAAACTATACCGTTTGGAATCGGAGACCACCAATCAATTGGTGATTTTGACCATTGATGAACTGGGGAACGAAACCATTGAGGAATACGCTTTGGAAGTTTTCAACCAAAATAGGCTGGGACAAGAAGGCAAGGACAACGGGATTCTGATTCTTTTCTCGAAACTGGACAGGGAAGTTCGGATTGAGGTAGGCTATGGTCTGGAACCCTACATTACCGATGCCGTTGCTTCACGCATCATTAGGGATACGATGATCCCAAGGTTCAAGGAGGAAGATTATTTTGGTGGATTGGACGCTGCCACGAACCAGATCATTGAATTTTTGAACAATCCCGATGCTTTGGAAGAATTCAAAGCGGAAATAGAATCCGAAAGTAGAATGCCATGGTGGCTGTTGGGAATCATAGGTTTGTTCTTGATGATGTTCGTTGCTGCTGGCGGATTTATTTTTTACAAAGGCTATACTACCTTGATTGAGATATTCCGTGGGGTGTTCATTGGTAAACTGGCTGTGATTCGTGGTGTTTTTATGGCTTCTTTTATGATGTTTCCTTTGGTTTTTGGATTGGTCTTTATGGGGATGCCGGTTTTTTTCATGTCACTATTGCTTGGTTTTGATGATGAGTTGAGCGGACTGGTCAAAGATTTTACATGGGTTTTATTTGTGGTTGTGGCCTTTATGGTCCTCACTATTGTGTTGGTGTTCAAGAAAATGAAGGACAAAGGGGATGAAGATGTGAAACTGTCATTTTTTAAATCCGATAAGGATT
Organism: Flagellimonas yonaguniensis; assembly: GCF_029193885.1. Classification (GTDB taxonomy): domain Bacteria; phylum Bacteroidota; class Bacteroidia; order Flavobacteriales; family Flavobacteriaceae; genus Flagellimonas; species Flagellimonas yonaguniensis. Next base: position 740,227 of record NZ_JARFVB010000001.1, read on the forward strand.
ATATGAGCAAAACCTTTTCTTCTTCGGGAACGAACTCCTTTGGTTCTGGATCTAGCAGTGGTTCGTCCAGTAGCTTTTCTGGAGGAGGTGGTAGTTCTGGTGGCGGTGGTGCCAGCGGAAGTTGGTAATTGTTTCCGATTTACCGTATTTTCACAAAAACTAACTAAACCATCCCCGATATGAGAATTACAATCCTTGCAACGCTTTTTTTGTTTATTTCCTGTTCAGAAAACCCACAAACCGAGGTGGAACGATGGGAAGCACAAGCTGAAAACATTACCATTATACGAGACGATTTTGGTGTACCCCATATTTATGGAAAAACGGATGCGGATGCAGTATTTGGATTGCTTTATGCACAATGTGAGGATGACTTTAACCGTGTGGAACAAAATTATATGTGGGCCACAGGGCGTTTGGCCGAAGTTGAGGGGGAGGGTGCCTTGTACAGTGATTTACGTGCCAAACTTTTTATGACGGAAGAAGAGGCCAAGGCTAATTATGAAAACAGTCCTGAATGGCTAAGGGAACTCTGTGATGCCTTTGCCGATGGAATCAATTATTACCTGTACACCCATCCAGAGGTCGAACCCAAATTATTGACCCATTTTGAGCCTTGGATGCCGATGTATTTCAGTGAAGGGTCTATCGGGGGGGATATCGAGCGCATATCCACTCGAAAAATCAAAAGTTTTTACGAAAGTGGCATGGAATTGCCCGAGATGGAAGCGCTTCAACTCAAAAAAGAGGAAGAAATGGCCGAACCTCAAGGCTCCAATGGTATTGCTATTTCTGGGAACTTGACGGAATCTGGTAATGCGATGCTTTTGATCAACCCCCATACTTCATTTTATTTTAGGGGGGAGGTTCATGTGGTAAGCGAAGAAGGGTTGAATGCCTATGGTGCTGTGACTTGGGGTCAGTTTTTTGTGTATCAGGGATTCAATGAGAAAACGGGTTGGATGCATACTTCGACCTACACCGATGTGATGGATGAGTTCAAGGAGACCATCGTTAAAAATAATGGAAAACTGTTTTATCAGTATGGAGAGGAATTACGACCTGTGGATTCCAGTTCGGTGACCTTAACCTATAAGGATGGGGAAAGTATGAAGCAGAAGACATTCCCGATGTACAGAACGCATCACGGACCCATTACCCATCAGGTGGATGATCAATGGACGGCTTCCGCCATGATGTGGGAACCCGTAAAGGCATTGGAGCAATCCTATATCCGAACCAAACAAGACGGCTATGACGGTTTTAGGGAGATGATGGATATCCGAACCAATTCATCCAACAATACCGTTTATGCCGATGCAGAAGGGAACATTGCCTATTTCCATGGGAATTTTGTTCCCAAACGCGATACCATTTTTGATTATACCGAGCCAGTGGACGGCAGCGATCCCAAAACCGATTGGCAGGGACTGCATACCGTGGATGAGAATATTTTGGTGCTGAACCCGGAAAACGGATGGATTCAAAACTGTAACTCCACACCCTATACTTCTGCATTGGAGTTCAGCCCAAAGCGTGAAAATTACCCCAAATATATGTCGAGGGACCAAGAAAATTTTAGAGGTGTCCATGCCATTGGGCTGTTGACGGGTCGAAGCGGATATACTTTGGATGGCCTTATTGAAATGGCCCATGACCCTTATTTGCCAGCCTTTAAGGCATTGATTCCTGGATTGGTGAAGGCGTATGATGAAAACCCAAATCCTGAATTGGGAGAGGCTATCGAAGTGTTACGCAATTGGGATTATACCACTTCAGAGGAGTCCATTGCCATGACTTTGGCTCACTATTACGGCACCTTGTGTTATTCCAAAGCCGAAAGGCCAGAAGGTATGTATTCCATGCAGTGGGTGGAATATTGGGGGGATGCTTGGGACGATCAAAAAAAATTAAGTTTCCTAAAGGAAACTATGGAGAGATTGGAGTCCGATTTCGGTATTTGGAAAATGCCGTGGGGCGAGGTCAATCGCTACCAGCGTTTAAATGGGGACATTCGTCAAGCTTTTAATGATGATAAACCAAGTATTCCCATTGGATTTGCCAGTGGAAGATGGGGTGCCTTGGCTGCTTATGGAGCTCGTTATTCCAACAATACCAAAAAGATTTATGGTACACGGGGCAACAGTTTTGTAGCTGCTGTGGAATTTGGGGATAAGGTAAAAGCAAAAACCATGTTGGCGGGTGGTCAGAGCGGAGACCCTGGATCACCACATTTTAATAATCAAGCGCAACGCTACGCCGATATGGAATTCAAAGATGCTGCATATTACAAGAAAGATGTGCTAAAACGAGCGGAAGTGACCTATTCGCCAGGAGAGAAGTACTGAGTATGAATTTAGTTGCTTTTTTCTAGTTCGCTATCCTCTTCCTTAACAATAATGAGGCTGGCTTTGGAACCTGTGGACAAATTCCAGCGGTTGTTGTGGATGACTACGCCTTTATCATCAGTTACCACAACCTGTGCTGTATTTGGGCCAGAAGAACCTTGGTTGAGGGCTTCGAATTCCACACGGTTAAAGCCTTTTACCAAATCCAAGTTAATGCCTTTAAAGGACCCGGATAAAAGTAGGTTGTATTCCACGACTTCTCCGTTCACATAGATTTTGATGCGGTCACCATCCACATATTCGTGGTCTCGGGCCACAATGCCCACAAACTTGGCGGTAGTTTTAAAATCGCCTAAATATTGGTCGCCAAAATGTTCGTTGGCTCCTTTTTCCCTTTTTTCCTTCACTTTAGGGTCGATGACCATATCGTGACCGGCCTGTAATAGTTCCCGGTCCGGTAACATTTTAACACCGGGTTCTTGATTTTTGGAGATAAGGTTTTCATCGAGCACAGAAGGCATGCGAAGCAAAGTTCCCTGATTACTTGCCTTTACATCGAGATTGTTTTTCTCGCCAATCTTCAACGGTCGGGTTGTGGGCATATCACCCTGGGCGAACATGGGCAATGCAAAAAGAACAGCTCCCCAAACAATATAAATTTTCTTTTTCATGGCAAGATGGGTCATAATCCAATTATAAATTTAGCAAATACCTTGCCATCAGTATTATAAATATGAGTTAAATCGATAATCTACATACTTTTCTTTCTCTTTGGTTTTAGTCCAAAAAGCGGATGCAGTACGGGAATGCGTAAAATAACCAAGTCATAGATCAACCAGCTGATGCCAAATGTGCCCAAAACCAAGATGAATGCTTTTGGCACAAAGCCCCAACTCAAGTCCATCAAATAGTAGGCAATTGAAATAGTGACCGTCTGGTGTAAAATATAGAAGGGGTAAACCGCCCTGTTCGCATAGGCCAAACCTTTACTGGGCTTGTTGAGGTATTGGGCCGCATAGGCAAAGAGCACCAATATCCAGGACCAAAGATTGACCACTTTCAAAAAAGCTTCAGTAAAATGAATGACATAGCTATCTTCAAAAAATAACCAAATAATCAATTGACCTGAAAATCCAATGATGCCCAATGCAAGTGCTTTTTGCTTCACTTTGGAGACCGTTTGCCAAAATACATCTCCCGTGGCTATCAATATAAAACCATAAAAGAAAAGGATAATGCTGAATATGAAATTGAACCAATCATCGACCAAGGCGTGGGTCACTGGAAAAAAAGGTTCGATCAGTGATTCTACAAAGTAGAGCGGAATCACAAATGCATAGATTCCCCAGGTTTTTTGAATCAAGCGTTTGATCCACTCGATAAAACGGGTTTGATGACTCCTCAGATAAACAAATAATGGGGCCAAGACCCATGAAAAAGTCAAAAGATATGGCAAAAACCAAAGATGATGCCAGCTGAGATTGCCTTCGGGGTAGACTCCATCAAATGCAATCGTGGTAAAATATTCCCAATATGAACCTGAAAATTGTCCTTCTACCAAACGTTCAAAATATACTTGTGGGGGTACAATCAAGATCATACCTGCTACCAAGGGAATCCCCAAACGAAGGAAGCGTTCCCACACAAATCGGCCCATACTTCTCTTGCCCAAAGCATAATAGGTTCCCATGCCCGAAATCACAAAAAGTATGGGCAAGCGCCATTGGTTCAGGAACAACATGGGCCAACGAAGCCAGTCGTAAATCACATTGTTTTTGAGGTGCCAGCCCCAGGGCACAAAAAACATTCCTACGTGATAAAAAATAAGTAGCCCAAATACAATTACACGGAGCCAATCCAAATCGTAACGCCTAATAGTGGTCTTCATCTTAAAAATTTTTTCCAAAGATGAAAAGTGCCGGTGTAATAAGGTTGTTTTTTGGTTCGGGAAACGTCCAGAATTGCAATTATGGAGAAATTACACTTTTTTTTGTTTCATAAATGCGGAGGGGGATTGCCCAGTATGCTTCTTAAATGCATTGTAAAAGGCTGATTTTGAACTGAATCCGACCGATTGACCAATGGCTTCCACAGTTAGCTGTTTGAATTCATCATCCAACAATCTTTTTTGTGCCAAAGCAATGCGTTTCTGGTTGATATAGTCATTGAAATTGGTCCCGGTTTCGGAATTGATGAGTTTGGAAACGGTATTGCCATTGGTGCCTAACTGCTCAGCCACTTTTTTTAGACTGATTTCCTGTTGGGAATAATACTGGGATTCGGAGATAAAACTTTCAATGGTTTCAAATTGAATGGAATTACCGGCAAGGGTCTCGTATTTGTCCGCAATCCATGATTTTTCAAAAAAGCGTGATTCCGAAAGAATAAAGAATGATGTGAAAAAGATGGTAACGGTCTGCATCATGCCAATGATATGATCTCCACCGTCATCATCATAATTCAGGTAAATGAAAAGTAGGGTCAGCATCAGCACAAAAAAGAAAACAACCGTGTTTCTGGAGAAAATGTACTTGTCCACTTTGATGTTTTTGGAAGAGGTCCACCCTTTTTTTCTGGTTTTTATGACCAGCAATAGGGATAAAATGAGATAAAAGGCAAAACTGAACAACACGAGCCACCTAAATTGGTCTTTGATATAGTGATAGGAAAAATCAATACCGTCGGGCACATCCACAAAACCTAGATTTCGGTGGTATGCACTCAAATAGGCATTGAGTTTAACTTCAACCGGACTCATGTAATAATTAAATTGGGAAATCACGTAGAGCAGGGGAAGCACAAAATGGGGCCAGAACTTTTTAAAAGTAATAGGCTTTCATTCCAATAAGGTGTACAGGAAAAAATAAAGTGTTGGTGTGATCAATAGTACCAAAAACTCTGTGGAATCGTTGAAGTGGATCATATATTTCATGAGTCCCGTGTAGCAGAGGTATACATCCAAAAAAACCAAGCATTGCACTAAAAGTGACCATCCGAACAGATTGATGGCCGATTTCCGCTTTGCCCTTAAAAAAATGACAAAGGCCAGAAAAAACCCTTGGACTATGCCCAATAGCATAATGTGCGACGAAAGGTCGTGCCGAATCGGGATTTGATCAAATATAACCTTTACATCATCCATGTTAAGGGAGTAAATTGTATCTTGGAGACAAAGTAAAATCGAAAATTACCAATCTTTTTTTAATCAACCCGACCAAAATGAAAAAGAGACAGTTCCTTCGCTATATGGGCAACGCCGCCATGGCCGCCCCTTTATTGCCGTTTACCCTTGAGAATTCTTCAAAAACCGTAGCACCATATCCGGATAGGGACAGCGAGGCATTTTGGGAACGAATACGGGAAGATTATAGGTTGAAACCCGATTACATCAATTTGGAAAGCGGGTACTACAACATTGTTCCCACTCCCATTCTGAACAAATATATGGAGCACGTAGCGCACGTAAATTATGAAGGCTCTTATTATATGCGTACCGTGCAATGGGACAATAAGAAAAAGGCAGCGGCCCGTGTGGCCGAATTGGTCAATTGTTCGGAGAAGGAATTGGTGATAACCCGAAATACCACGGAATCCTTGGATACGATCATTGGTGGTTTCCCTTGGGAAAAAGGGGATGAAGCCGTTTTCGCCGTTCAGGATTATGGAGCTATGCAAGTACATTTTCATCAAATGGAAGATCGTTACGGAATTGTCTGCAAAAAAGTGTCCTTGCCCAATCACCCCAAATCGGATGAAGAAATCGTATCGCTCTACGAATCACAGATCTCACCCAAAACCAGAATGTTGATGGTATGCCATATGGTGAATGTCACGGGTCAAATTCTGCCCATTCGAAAAATATGTGATATGGCGCATTCGCACGGTGTTGAGGTAATGGTGGACGGTGCCCATTGTGTGGGACACATAAAGGTTGACTTGGCCGAGTTGGACTGTGATTACTATGGATCCAGTTTGCACAAATGGCTTTGTGCCCCTTTAGGGGCGGGGATGCTTTATGTGGCCGAAAAGAATATTCCCAAGATATGGCCCTTATTGGCCGAGCATGAAAAGGATAAGACCAAAATACGGAGGCTGAACCATACGGGAACCCATCCCGTGCATACCGATCTGACCATAACCGATTCCGTGGATTATCTTGAAATGATAGGTATGGAACGTAAGGAAGACCGCATGCGCTATTTACAGCGTTATTGGAGCGATCAATTGCGGAACGTGGAAAATGTGGTCATCAATACTCCGATTGAACCGCACAGGAGTTGTGGAATTGCCAATGTGGGGCTCACAAACATGAAGCCGAGCGAAATGGCCAAAACCTTGTTGGATGAGTTCAACGTATGGACGGTGGCCATAGATTTCGAAAACGTGCATGGATGCCGAATCACACCTAATGTATTTACCACAACGGAGGAGTTGGATCAGTTTGTGGATGCTATCAAGACCATGGCGAAACGAGTTTAGTGGTCGATGTAATCCTGAAGTTTCTCCGGGCCCTCCAATAATACCCGTACAATTTGGAGAGTACCATCGGGTTTGGTGTCAATATGCCATTTGATAAGGGATATGAGACCTTTTTCAATCTCGATACCTGTGATGCTTCTTGGGTGGACACAACTACCATCATTAAAAAAAGGAATTTGGCCTGGCTCGGGAAAGCGCGGTCTATGCGTATGCCCGGCCAAGGTAACGAGCAAGTCTTTTTTCAATATCCATCGTTTGATTCTTTTTTCGATACGGATGAGCTCCTTGTAATTTTTGGCAGGACTTGTAGGGTCGGCAATACCGACCACCTGTAGCGGCTTCCATAAAACTCGAACCAAAAATCTGCCAATCCGCCAACATACGTAGTTCCACCAATCAGCTTGGTGGCCATGAACACAGAAAATCTCCTGTCCTGTGTCCGAATGCTTTAAAACAAGTGCTTCGTGGTAGGTAATATCCTCAAAAAGTTCTTTGTCAGAACCATCGATGGGTTCAAAATAATGAGAAAGATGTTCATCCACATAATTGGGGTCACGGTACACCATATCGTGATTGCCCCAGAGCATGTGCAACCGTTTTTCCAAATGGAACCTTCGTAGTAGTTGGTACACATTTTTATGCGCCTCAAAAATGGACTCAAAACCGATGTTTTCCCAAAGTTCGTCCCCGTCTCCAAGTTCAATATAGGTAAAGCCCTCCCGATAGTAATGGTTGAGTGCATGGAAGTAGATGTTCCGATTGTTGGCAAAATCATCGGCAAAACTGTTATCGCCACGGTGACAGTCACTAAAAAAAATGAATTTGGAATCCTCATCGAACGGAATCGTTATGGCGTTTTTGTAAGCTCTGTCTAATCGGGTCGAAGAGGACATGTAAAAGTTTTTGCTAAATATCCTTAAAAAAGGTAATTCGTCAATAAAGATATCCATTAAAAGGAATGCATTTTTACTTTTTGTAACTTTGCCTTCAAAACCACGACTAATTTGGGTATGAAGCATGACCTCAATTCGGAGAGCCCTTTGGTTCAGTTGGTAAGTTTCAATAAATTGTTGGAACATTACGATGAACAATTGGGAAGTTCCAATCCACACATTGCCGAAAGGGCAAAATATGTATTGGATACGCAGGCCCCGTACCCAGTATTAAGGGATGGTTTTACCGATTTGTCCTTGTTGGATAAGCACAAGGATGTGATTCGTGTGATTTTGGAGGATTCCTTTTCTCCAATTTTGACGAAAAACGAGATTAAAACGGCATCGACTCCTTTTGAGAATCTGGTGTTCAATTCTTCAGAGCGGTTTCGTCAGATATTAAAAGATGCAGGCGAGGATTTTGACTTGGCGATAACCAATATCCCCAGGGAGTTTGGCTACATAATGCGATGTGCCGTTATCCTTCAGTTTTATTACGGTTATAAATTGGATTTTAAACGTCCTTTCTTTTACGATATTCCAGATACCAACGGGGTAATGCGCAGGTACCGTATTTTGTACAATGCGGATTTTATGGAAATCATCCCTACCGAAAAGGCGAGGGAACTTACCCAAGATGATGTGGACGAGTTGTTGGACAATTTCTACGATTTGGATATTTGGAAGGAGAAGATTCCGCCAAATAGCTTTGTTGCCAAAGGCTTTGTTATTTCCAACATGTTCGATGTAACTTCGGAGCATTCCGTATCGGAAATCAAATCAACCTTGATCGGTCGTGCCCAAAGAGGCAAAGAGACCTTTATGGAAAGTTTTGAGGACACCTTTAGGTCGTTCTTTAACCTGAACGATATCAAAGTTGGTTTCTCTGGATATGACTCCGATGCCAATCACTTCTTTAAAATATATGGTAAGGGGATGGAAAGTTATATCCTGAATGGTAAGGATATGGAGGAATGTGATTCCATGTTCTGCAACCATACCCATGGAAAATTGTTCAAGGAGAACAAGTACTTCGCCATCTCCAATGTGGAAAAATATTTTGAAGGGTCGAATGGGAAGACCCAACCCTACAAAAGTTTGATGGAGCAGGGTATTAAGAGTGCTATTTTGGCCCCTATTGCTGTTAACGGAAACCTATTGGGGGTTCTCGAACTGGTATCGGGCAAGATAAATGAGCTCAATAGCGTTAATGCGAACAAGTTGGATGATGTGATGCCATACATTATCGCTGCAGTGATGCGAACCATTGAGGAAGAAGAGAATTTAATAGATGCTGTGATCCAGCATGAGTGTACCTCAGTGCATCCATCCGTTTATTGGAAGTTCCAAGAAGAGGCCAAACGTTTTATGAAGGACGAGTTGGCCGGGAACGAACCTGTGTTCAAAGAAGTCGTTTTCAAGGATGTATACCCCTTGTATGGTCAGATTGATATCAAGGATTCGGCAAAAGAACGAAACTTGGCCATCCAAAGGGATTTAATGATTCAACTTTCAGAGATCAATGATGTTCTCGAAATCGCCTTTAAAAAATATAAACTCCCCATTTATGAGGAGTTGATGTTCAGGGTCAATAATTATTTGAGCGAGGTAAAAGAGGCATTGTTCACACATACTGAACAAGCTGTTTTTGATTTTGTGAAGGAAGAAGTGGATCCTGTTTTCAGTCACCTTCAAAAAGAAGATGAAGAAATTGCCGGATTGCTCGAAAAATACAATCAAAAAATAGATAAGGCCACCGAAAGCTATTATGATCATCGTAGAAATTACGACAATAGCGTTATGGAGGCCAACATGAAGCTTGCCGCTCTGCTTGATAAAAGACAGGAGGAGGCACAGGAAATGTTCCCGCATTATTTTGAACGCTACAAAACCGATGGTGTAGAGCACAATATGTACATTGGAAGCTCCATTACAAAGGACCGTGAGTTTAGCGAACTGTTCTTGAGCAACTTGAGGTTGTGGCAGCTTCAGGTAATGTGCGAAATGGAGAACAAATACTATAGCCTTAAGCCCCATTTGTCCGTAAAATTGGATGTGGCATCATTGGTTTTGGTATACAGCACTTCTTTGGCCATCAGATTTAGAATGGACGAGAAGCGTTTTGATGTGGACGGAACCTACAATGCCAGATATGAGGTCATTAAAAAACGTATCGATAAATCATTCATCAAGGGGACCAACGAGCGACTTACCCAAAAGGGTAAATTGGCCATTGTGTACTCCCAACGCAAGGATGAAAAAGAGTATATGCGATACATCAGTTTCCTCAAGGCTAAAGGATATTTCACCAACAATATCGAAATTGTGGAACTGGAAGGCGTTCAAGGTGTATCTGGGCTGAAAGCTATCAGGGCCGAGATTCTTTATCAAAAGGACAAGAAATCTGAGCGTACCTACACCTACGATGATCTGATGGAGGAGTTGAGCGCTTAAATCAAAAAACCAATCGTTCGGGACCAAAGAAACGGAAGGCAATTCCAAAAGCGATTACCGAAATTATAATGCCCAACATAAAAATGTTGTAGGTAATACGCAGTATCTTATATTTTCTGTTCAGAACAATCCCCAAGTAATATAGGTCTTTGGTAAGGGAGGAATACACGTAATCCTTATCCTTTACCAGTTCTTCCACTGCTGATTGGTATTCTTCCAAGCCCATTTGGTGAAAATTACCAAAGAACAAGAGATTGACCCTTCTCTTTTCCACATCTTCCCTAGTGAATTTACCACTTGTAATATTAGGCCTTGTTGCCAAAACGGACAAGACCATGGAGGCAACACTGAACAAAATCAAAATCAAGGTGGGATAGATCATGTAGGAGTTGGAGGGGTTGTCCAATTTGGTAAGTAAGTTGGCCAGTACCAAGGAGATGATGATGGCGTTTACCGATAGCAATATATTTGCTTTGGTATCGGCAATATCACTCAGCTTAAGGTGATTCCTCAAAGTAACCCGATACAAAGTTTGGACGCTTCTGTCCGGGCTCTCACTTTTATATTTTGCTTTTAAAGCCTCTTTTTTGGCAATCTTTTTCTCGGCCTTTTTCTCCTTAAGGAGCTTTTTTAAATTCTGCTGTTTGCCCTCTTCCCAATTTTCTTTAGCATAATCCGTATAAAAGTGATGCTTTGTACGGAACATTTTAATGTTTTTGTCGCGCCACTCCTTGGCCGAATAATCGGCTACCCCTAGGGCTTTGAGCTCTTCTTTTAGGAAATCGGTGGTTTCCCAGTAGCTTTTTTGGGCAAAATGGGATATGTCGGCATCCCGGATGATTCCCTCCATAAGGTTGGAAGGCTCGTTGCACATTTTGGTAACCATGATCAAAGAACATACCTGTTCAATCCCTTCGGGATCGTAGCCGTTCTTACCCAAAAAATCCTTGGCTATTGCGCAACTGCTCTCTTCGTGGTCTTCCCAACCTTTTGTGTGTCCAACGTCATGCAACCAAGCAGCCAACAATAACCTTTCGTTTTCAACGGCATCAAGGTTGTAATAATTGAGCAATTCTTTAGTACTTTTGACTACTCTTTGGGTATGTCGCAAGTTGTGATACAAGAACCTTGGGTCGAGCTCTTCCGTTAATAGTTCAGAAACAAAGTGTTTAGTTTTTTCAACAATTTCCGACATAGTTCCTAATTAAGACATCCAAATTACAAAATTTTGGAATCAACCTCATGTATATGAAGAAACATTACTTCCTACTCTTTTTGATGGTCTCGGCCATAGGTTGTGCAACCTATGAGACCAAATATGCGGAGCCTTTTTCTGCGCATGCCAACATACAGGAAAAAGAGGTTGAACACACCTTTTATTTGATTGGTGATGCAGGTAAATCCCCCATGGGCGATTTAAATCCAACATTGAAAGCCTTTAAAAAAGTGTTGGACCAAGCCGATGCTAATAGTACCGCGATTTTTTTAGGAGACAACATTTATCCTGCTGGATTTGTGGACAAAGACGATGATTTGGAGGCCTATGAACGTTCCCAGCATTATTTGAACGCACAATTGACCACGTTGGAGAATTTCAAAGGACAAAAACTTTTTATTCCGGGCAATCACGACTGGTATGCCGATGGCCTTAAAGGTCTTAAACGGGAAGAGGAATACGTGGAGGATGTGTTGGGCAATAACGATGCCTTTCAGCCCGAAAATGGCTGCCCCATTGAGGAAATAGAGATTAGCGACAAGGTCATGGTCGTTGCCATTGATACGGAATGGTACATCGTAAATTGGGACAAGCATCCTACCATGAACGACGAGTGTGAAATCAAGACCAGAAGTCGCTTTTTTGAGGAATTGGAGAGTATTATCAAAAAGAACAGGGATAAAACAATCATTTTTGCCATGCACCATCCCATGTTTTCCTATGGCTCGCACGGGGGTCAATTTTCTTTCAAACAGGGCATCTATCCCAATGGTGGCAAAGTTCCCATGCCCATTTTAGGTTCAGCCATCAATCTGCTGAGGAAAACCTCGGGCGCCACTTCGGAGGATTTGTCCAACAAAAGGTACAATGAACTCAAGAACCGGATTGTGACCCTTTCCCAGTATTCGGACAAAATAATTTTCGCATCAGGTCACGAACACACCCTTCAGTACATCGAGGAGTTTGGGAAGCCGCAAATTGTTAGTGGTTCAGGGGCAAAAACGGGTTCCACCCGACTGCTGAACGGAAGTAAATTTTCCACGGGAAGAAACGGGTATGCCATTCTAAAGGTATATACTGATGGATCTTCGCAGGTGGATTTCTTTGGTGCTGATGCCAATTCAACGGTGCTATTGTATCAAACAGAAGTGCTGCCGCCTAACAGGCCCAATAAAAAGTTGGAATTGTCCGATGATTTTCCTCCATATAAAATGGCATCCATTTATGAACCAGAGGAAATCGACAAAAGCGGTTTTCATAAATTGTTGTGGGGAGAGCGATACAGAAAATATTATGGAACCAAGGTAAAAGCACCCACAGTACTGCTCGATACACTATTTGGTGGATTGACGGTCGTTCGCAAAGGTGGAGGGAATCAATCCAACTCGTTGCGGTTGGCCGATAAGGACGGTAGGGAATACGTGATGAGGGGCATGCGGAAAAGCGCGGAACGATACCTCCAGGCGATTGCTTTTCAGGAACAGTACATTATTGGAAAATTCGAGGACACCTACACCGAAAAATTGTTGTTGGACCTATACACAGGAGCACATCCGTATGCGCCCTTTACCATTGATAGACTTTCCGATGCCCTTGGGATGTACCATACCAACCCTAAACTCTACTATGTGCCAAAGCAATCCGTTTTGGGCGATTACAGCAAAGAATTCGGCAATGGATTGTATATGATCGAGGAACATGTTTCCGATGATCACGATAATCTGGAAAGCTTCGGGTACACCAAGAAAATTGAAAGTACGTATGACCTTATGGAGAAACTTCGTGAAGATGAGGAGTACAGTATTGATCAAAAAGAATATGTAAAGGCCCGTTTGTTCGATATTTTGATTGGGGATTGGGACAGGCACGTAGACCAATGGCGATGGGCCGAATTTGAAATGCAGAATGGGAACAAGGTTTACAAGCCCATTGCGCGAGATAGAGATCAGGTGTTTTCCCGCTGGGGCGATGGTCTCATCATGAATTTTGGATCAAGAGCAGTTCCTGCCCTCCGTATTTTTGAAGGTTTTCACGAAAAAGTCAGAAGTGTGAAAGGACTGACATCATCACCACGGACCTTTGCATTGGATATGGCGCTATTATCTGAAACCGATATGCAAATGTGGGTCGATCAGGCTGAGTTTATCCAACAAAATCTGAACGGGGACATCATTGATGAGGCATTTTTGGCCTTTCCGAAAGAGGTAAGGGACGAAACCGTGACCGAGATCAAGAACATACTTTTGGCCCGAAAGGAAAATTTGGTTGAGACAGCACGGGAATATTATGCCGTGCTGAACAAATACAGTGTGATCACTGGAACGGACAAGGACGATTATTTCAATATAGTTTCACTTCCGAATGGTCATGTTGAGGTAAGGGCGTATCGAATCAAAGGAGGGGAATACACGGATTTATTTTTCAATAAGGTATATAGTCCTGACCATACCAAAGAAATTTGGATCTATGGTCTGGACGATGATGATGTTTTTGAAGCCAATACGGCAACATCCAAAATAAAAGTACGTATTGCTGGAGGCCAGAACAATGATGTTTACAAAACATCGAAAGATTCCAAAAAGTTGTTGATGTATGATTTTAAAACCAAGAAAAACACTTTGGATGAGGCTTATGGAGGAAAAATCAGGTTGGTTAATGATTACAACACCAACACTTACGAGTTTTTAAATATAAAGGGAAGCAACAATCAAATATTGCCCACCATCGGGTTCAATCCAGATGATGGTGTCCGAATCGGATTGACAAATACGTATACGTTTAACGGTTTTAGAAAAAATCCATTCACGCAACAGCATACGGTAAATGCTGCCTATTATTTTGCTACGGATGGTTTTGATTTGGGGTACCGAGGGGAATTCGCCCATGTTTTCAATAGAGTGAATTTGGAACTGCATGCGAGGTTCACTAGTCCTAATTTTACCCAAAACTTTTTTGGTTTTGGGAACGAAACGGTCAACAATGATGACGAAGAACCCTTGGGGTTGGACTATAACCGAGTTCGCATCCGTACCTTGAAGTTTGCCCCTTCATTGGTATGGCGAGGCTTTTTTGGGTCTAAGGTAAGATTGGGAGTCGCCTATGAGAATATTGAGATTGAGGAAACAGAAAACAGGTTCATCAATGAATTTTATCTGGAGAACGGCGAAGAAAACCATTTGAGTTTTTTCGGGGTCGATGGCGAATACAGCTATTCCAATACCGATAACGAAGCCTTTCCCACTTTGGGAATGGCATTCGGTTTAGAAGGTGGTTTTAAAACCAATCTCGACGAATCGTCAAGGTCATTTGGATATGTTGTTCCATCATTTTCTTTGGACCATAAACTTACAGCAGATGGCAGATTGGTACTTGCTACTAAGTTCAAAGGACATTTTATCATTGGCAATGGCTATGAATTCTATCAAGCGGCCAGTATTGGAGGTAATAATGGGCTGAGAGGTTTCCGCTTTCAAAGATTTGCAGGGAAAACGGCCTATTTTCAAAACACGGACCTTAGATATAGCTTTAGAGGTGTAAAAACAGGATTAATGCCGGTTACCCCTGGAATTTATGGAGGGTTCGATTATGGTCGTGTCTGGTACCCTGGGGAGGATTCCGATACATGGCACAACTCCTATGGAGGAGGGTTCTTCCTGAACGGTGCAGATGTGCTTTCCGCCAATTTTGGATTGTTCAATAGTGTGGATGGGGTACGCTTTGCCTTTGGGCTCGGCTTCGGATTCTAATCCAGTTTCAACTCGTAAAGTTTTCGGCCTCCGTGATTGTTCTCTTCATCTGCAATCAGAAGTGTATTGTTATTATAAAAGCAAATAGATTCAATCTGTGTGCCCGTTTGTAGGTCAATAATCTTGATGGATGATTTGGTAAAGTCGGGAGTGCTGAAATCCGTAAGTAAAAAAGCAAAGCCGTAACTCAATAAGGCAATGGTTTTGCCATCAGGGGAAATGTCGACACTTGTTACGGAACAATGGTCTTGGTCTCCACAGAGGAATAAAGCCCCCAAGAACTCAGCTTCGTATTCCCCTTCCTTGTCCGGTACGCGATATATCAAGGTTTTTCCAGAATAAGGCCTGGTACGGTTTTTTGTGAAGATGTATAGGTGGTCATTGAGGTGGAAAAAGCCTTCGGTATCAAAATACAGGCTGTCTTTTTTGGGCGGGAAATCTTTTTGTTGCGGATATGTGAATTCGATTTTATAGGCATTGGGCTCTTTTTTGCCCATTTCATCATGGGGCACTTTGTAGATGACCAAATCCTCACGGGCATTTTTGTTGTTACCAAAATCACCAATGTATAGATTCCCTTCTGTATCCACGGTCAAATCTTCCCAATCCCTGTTTTTGGCATGGTCAATCTTTAGTGATTTTTTGATATTCCCGTCTTTATCGACCTTATAAATTTGCCCTTTGTTGCCGCTATCTTCAATTACCCATATATTACCATTCGGCGTAACTTCCAATCCTGATACTTCTTTAAGTTTGGAAGGAAACTTACCCAACTGGTCCAAGTTGCCCGTGTAGGTTTTCTGGGCACAAGCCTGTGCCATAACTAGCAGAAAAACAAGGGCGAGTTTATTCATGGGTCTCTTTTATGGGCATGAATATCTCTGTGGTCCATTCCAGTTCATTTCCACCTACATGAGGATTGTTAAAGAACACTTCGATAGGTTTTTTCTCAATGGGTATGTCGTTCTTCTTGGCATAATCGATTATCGCATACCAAGCACGGTCGGATGTAATATAATTTCCGTGGTAAACAGCCTTTATGGCATTTTTACTGAAAATGCGTTTGTACTCAATGTCTGGGTGGTTTGGAAGTTTTTCGGAACGGATTATGGGGTTGCAAAAATTATAGGAAAGGCTATTGTTCTCCAAATCCCAATCCAATACTTCCACGAATGGAGGCCCGTTCAATTGAACCCCGTTATCAGCAAGAACACCATCCAGAAAGTTATAGTTGGCCATCATGCCCTTGGCTTTGTTCTCGGGAGTGGTTTTTATTTGGACGCACGCACAGAATGAAGAGAATATTTCAGCTTCTCCTTCAATCGAATAGTTGAATCCTTCCAAATGTTCGTTCAGAAAACTGTTGAAATTCAAAAGTCGTTTTCGGGAACCTTTCTCAAAATCGGTATCTGAAAAAGGTACAGATAACCTATTGTTGATTGAATTGTCAACATCTTTGATGTTTACTTGAACCTCACACAGGGAGTCGTGGACCTGATCAATTTTCCATTCATACACGTAAACGGAATCGTTTACCAAAATGGTTTGTTTGAAATGGCTCGGACTTATGTAATCCACAGGAACTACGGAATCAAAGCCATGGTTCCATGCCTTTACCGTTTCAAAAATGGTTCCAGGAATTGCTTTTGCCTTAAAATTGACCTGATAATCCTGGGGTTTTAAAAATAGGTACCACAAAACTGCCCCTACCACAATGGCAAGGATTATTGAAATAATCTTCCTCATAATTAAGGAGCAAAAATACGGATTAGCCTTTTGTCATATCCAATTTGTCCACTATAAATTTGCCAAGATCTCTACCTTGTTTGATTCCAACCTCAATGGCCGCACGGTAATGGATGCCACCATACATTCGGCTTAATGCAGCCTCGTCGGAGGCTTGGTTGAAAGAAGTAAAGGAACGAACGGGCAGGCCATAAGCTACTTCAGTATCATCATCAAAGGCAAAGTTGTCTCCAAAAATGTCCGTAAGCGCTATGGCCGCTGCACCGGATACTACGCTGTGTCCGCTAGTGTATTCCGGGAACGGGGGCGTTTGTAGTACAGGCTCCCAACTATCGTCGATATATTCATTGATGACCGTTTCCGGACGAATGAGGTTACTTCTATATTTTTCGTCCCAGCAGCTTATGAAAGCGTCGGCAATCGCAATGGATGTTTTGGTATAGGCATACACAGTTTTGGCAAAATCGGCATCTGTTTTTCTAGCGGCTATTTTGGTAATACCGATCCAATGTGCACCTGGGGTTATCTTCTTGGTGGCGAACATCAGGTGGCCACGGGTTACGGAAACATAAGGGTTGCAGTCCCAAAACTGGGCAATCGCTATTTCATCAGACTTATCGCCTTTGCCGATCATACTCTTTCTCACTTCGTAAACTTCCATCACTTCTTGGAAAAATTTGGAATCCTTCTCCAAGGAAAATTCTGGTGGTGGAATGGGTTTGAACTGTTGCGCAGAGTCAATGGCAAATGGACGTATTTTTTCCCAGTGAGGTTCTATACCGTTCATATAGGCAGGGGGAGTGGGCTGCCAACGAGAGGGGTCTTCGGAATCCACAGAGAATTTGGGCATGGTACGCGTTTCCTTGTAGTTGTCCTTGTTCATCCATTCCCCAACAAAGTTGGCCACTTCCGTTCCGTATTCCTTGCTGGCAATAAAAACGGTTTCATTTTTATCCTTCCAGATGGTGTATAGACTGTCGCGGAAGCTTTCCATCCTTTCTTCGGAGAAGATAAGTCTTTTGCTGATGTCCATGTGGGCGATCAAGGCAGCCATTTCGTAGTTGATGTTCTCACTATTTTTAGGGTCTGGAATGTTTTTTAAACCAGTTACCTGCCCTGCCAAGGATTTGTATTCATCGTTTTTCTTGGCTACAACTTCGTATGCCGCAATGTTGGAGTATGCAAATATTCTACTGGCCACTGGTGGCGAGAATATATCGTGAATCATGATTTCCACCACCTTGTCAACAGATGCATGGAATTCCTCTGGGGAGACTTCTACGGGTTCCTGTTTTTTCTGACATGATGCCAAAACCAACATTAGAGCTGCGATTAAACTTATTCTTTTTTTCATGGCCTTGCGATTAATCATTGATTTTATAGACTTGTGCTTTATCGTTGTTGAACACTGCCAACAAATATTTTTGATTGTTTAATATGATTGTTTTTAAGTGTCGAATTGATTTTTTTGTGAAATCCAATCCCAATTGGTTACCCAAAATAATGCTGCCATCACTTTTGATAAGGGCCCCTGGAAACGAATCCAACCTACCGTGATAAGGCTTTACCCCAAAATAGTTTCCTCCAATCAACACCTCTGTATTCCCATCATCATCAAAATCATCTACCAGAAATGACATAATCGGGGATACTTGGAGTTCATTTTTAAATGGGACAAAAACAAAGGTACCATTATCATTTCTTAAATATCCAGATTTCAGAGTGTTGACCTCCATTAAAGTGGATGCATCCAATACATCCTTTCCGAATATTTCTTCCATGGTATCTCCAGCAAAGGATTTATAGGTGGTATATTTCTTTTTAAGGAATACCATTTGTGAGGCCAATCCGTCCAATGTTTCAAGAGGGTAGTACTTGCCATTTTTTTCCATGGCCGTCACTGTCTCGGTCTGACCGTTATTATCAAAATCATTGAAATATAGTTTCATGGGATGTTCCTCGGAAGCTTTGAACTTGGAATTGGTGCCCCAGTTTCCAAGAAGGTAGTCCATGTCACCATCCCCATCAATATCAAAGGCTTCAATGGCTTGCCAGAGTCCAGGTATGTTGACCTGTTCCACTTCAGTGAAAGAACTGTTTTGGTATTTTAAAAACTTGGGAGACATCCATTCCCCTACCAAAATAAGGTCGGGGTTGCCATCTCCATCAAAATCACTCCAGATGGCGTCGGTTACCATTCCTTTGGAAAAGGCTTCAAAATCTTTCCTCTCTTTGAAAGTTCCCTTGTCATTTTCCAACAAATAGGAATTGGCTGGAGCCCCGAACTTGGCTGTAATGGTGTGTCCGCCAATAAAAACATCCAAATCCCCATCGCCATCAAAATCAAAAGGTTTGATGACAGAGGAGTTCTGATAGTATTCGGGTAGTTTTGAACTTACAAATGCAGTATCCTGCTGAATATAATAGGCATCCAATAAAGGGTCGGATTTTCCAAAAAAGTCACCGCCTCCAGATGTAGTGATCAAATCATTCTTTCCATCACTGTTAAAGTCCGCAATGGCTGCCGAAACATTTTCCTGAATGGAATCTTTTTGAATACTAACAAATCGTTGGTTGACAAAATTGGAATCTTGTTGCACATAGATTTGTGAAGGCCCATATTTTGATCCTCCAAAGAAAATATCCTCCTTGCCATCGCCATTCATATCACCAACTGCAAAAGCAGGTCCTCTATCCGAAATTTGATAGGGAATCAATTTTTCGCGGTTAAAGTCCGTATAGTTGTCTTCCACATGGGTAAAATCCAGACCAAGATTGTTCTCGATGGGGCTGAACAATGTTTTTTTCACTTTGTGTAAAGAACTGTAATCAAAGGGTTCTGTATTTGTTGGCTTTATGGTAAGTGTTTGGTTTACTGGAACATTTTGTAATACCTGAAAGGTCTTGTCCGGCCAAACTATTTTTATGGAATCTACCACTGCTACATCACTAAAACCAAAATGTATCATTGGCTCTGAGGATGCCTGAAAGCCACGTGTAGGGAACAGTTCCTTGAACTGAAGTCCTCCATTGACATACGAATATACCTTAGTGCCAATGCCAAAGGTGTTCTTGCCAGTGTAATTGAACTTTAACTTTAGATAATTGCTTTTGTCGTTTGTTTTATTGATGTAGAGGGAAGCTGGTTGATCGATATTGTTGGTCACCACATCCAAATCGCCATCACCATCGAGGTCGCCCATGGCCGTTGCACCGGATATCAAGGTGTCTTTCGTAATCCATTTTTCGGACATGTCCTGAAAATGAAGTTCCTTACCTCCTTTAAAAACATAGTTGTGCACACTTCCGGAAGGCATTAAGTCCAATGCTTGCTGGTCTACAAGTTTGGTGTTGTCGATTTTACTTTTGATTTGGTCGCTTGAAACAAACTTGATGAAATCCAAATCATTGGGTCTTTTTGGAATTCCGTTGGAAATAAATACATCTTGATGTCCATCTTGATCATAATCCCCAAAAAGACCACTCCAGCTCCAATCGGTGGCGGCAATACCGCTCATCAAAGCTGTTTCCATGAAATTACCATCGGGCTGGTTTACAAAAAGCATGTTGCGTGTAAACTGATAATGGTACCCAAAACGGTCTATTCGCATCTTTTGGGTTTGGATATTGTCATCTCCCTCAGAGGATTTCAGGGCCACTTCGTCTTCGGGCAGCATATCCAACGAGAGAAAATCGGGTCTACCATCGTTGTTGATGTCGGCCACATCGTTGCCCATGGAGAACCGGGTGGTGTGGCCAAAATATTTTTTCAAGCTTTCGGTAAAGGTCCCGTCTCCATTATTGAGGTAGTAATAATCGTCTTCGTGAAAATCGTTGCCCACATAGATATCGGGGTATCCATCTTGATTGAAGTCGGCGATGGCCAAACCGAGTCCATAACCGTTTACGCCCCCATAAATACCTGCCTCTTCACTCACATCGGTAAATTTTCCATTATCGTTGCGCAATAGTTTGTCCCCAGTTTCATAGCTGCGTTCATACCTTAGATCAAACCGTCCAAAGGAATTTTGGGTGTGTACGGCGTGGTTGAGCAGGTACAGGTCGAGGTCGCCATCCAAGTCATAATCGAAAAAGGTTGCATTGGAACTGTACGAGTCAAAATCCAGTCCGTATTTGGCGGCACTTTCAGTAAAGGTATTGTCGCCGTTATTGATATATAGTTCGTTAAAGCCATTGAACCCATTGATGCCGACCACTGCACAAACGTAGATGTCCAATAGACCGTCCCCATTCACATCGGCCATGGTAACTCCAGTGTTCCATGTGCTGTTTCCCTCAATCCCCGCTGAACTGGAGATATCTTCAAATTTAAGATTGCCTTTGTTGAGGTACAATTTGTTTTTTACTTGGTTTCCGGTAAAAATGATGTCAGGTAAACCATCGTTATTGATATCGCCAATGGAGACACCACCACCGTTGTAAAAGTAGAGGTAGTCCAAAATACTCAAGTCTTTTGAAGAGGTAAGTGTATTGGTAAAATCCACGCCTGTTTCCTTAGGGGCAGGATTTTCAAAAAGACTTCCTTCCTTTTTACATGAAACAACGAGGGTTGTTGCCAGTAATGTGATTAGAAACCTATTCATTTAGGGCAAAAATCTTTGGTTTGTTGTTGTTTACAGCTGCAATAACATAAACGTTACCGTTTTTGTCCTTGAACTGCTTTAAATATTTCACTTCATCCCTAACCTTGAAGCCGCTGGTCTCGTAATCTTGCCAAGTGAAGCCCAAATTGCCGTCACCCAATAGTAAGTTTCCCTGACTGGCATCCAGTCGGGAGAACTGAGGCTTAAACTCAAAGTTGTTCCCGGCCATGATCAAATCCAAGTTGCCATCCTTGTTGACATCGGTACAAGTGATGTCGCATACGCAGGAAAGTTGTACCCGGGGAGGTAGATTTTTAATGGTAAACTTCCCTCCGCCTTCGTTGATGGCAATTACCGATGCAGAGGTTTCCGATTTTTTGACAATGGATTTCTCCATCACTTCTTTTGGGAAAAGTTGATGTATGGTGCGGTGGGCATAATCCGATGCTTTTAGGTTTTGCTTTTTGAGTAACGGCAGTTGCTCGGTAAGTTCCCTTTTCTGATGTATTGGATAATCGCCACCGTTTTCTTGCATGGTCACGATTTGCTCAATGGTTCCGTTGTTATCATAATCATTGATATACATTTTCATTGGGGCGTATGCTGTTGGTTTGTAGTGGAGGTTTAAACCTTGGTTGCCCAATATCAGGTCTTGGTCGCCATCTCCATCCAAATCTGCAGCCTCCACAGTATTCCACCAACCATACAGACTGTCCAAAGAACTGGTCATTTTCGATAATCTTCGGCCTGTGCTCTTATAAATTTTTGGGGTGTCCCATTCTGCAGTGACAATAAGGTCTTTTTTTCCATCCCCGTCCATATCTTCCCATTTGGAGTCGGTTACCATTCCGGCATCCTTGAGATCGTACCCCAATCTTTCCGTAACGTTGTTGAAGGTCCCATTGCCTGTATTTTCCAGTAAAAGATGGTCGGGAGATACACCATATACACCCACTACGCTACGGGAGCCAATGAAAAGGTCCATATCGCCATCGTTGTCATAGTCATGGGGAGCAATGGTGGAAATATTCTTAAATGTTGAAGGCAGTTCGTTTTCCGATTTTGAAAAGGTTCCGTTGCCATCATTGAGATATAGTCGAGCTTTGTAACCCCGTTGTTGGGTTACATCATTTCCTCCTGACCCCACAACCAAATCCAAGTCGCCATCGCCGTCGGCATCAAAAAATGCTGCAGCAACATCCTCATGGTTCTTGTCTTCGTCAAAAGCCGTTGATTTTTGTTGGGCTACTTTTCCATTCCCTCTGTGAAGATAAATGGTTCCTGATTGGCCTTTGGCCCCACCAATAAAGAAATCTTCGTTACCATCTCCATCCACATCGGCAACTGCCAAGGAGGGTCCTTCTTGTGAAAGTTTGTGGGAGATGAGTCCTTCGTAATCAAAATCGTTGTAATTATCTTCTTTATGTTCGGTAATCGGGTTGTTGTCCAACTCTTTCAGGAATGATTTTTTAGCTTCTTTCTTTGGAATTGAATAGGTATCCGTAGCATTGGTATAATCCATGCTCAATACTTGGTTGACCTTCACGTTTTCCAATTTTTGTGTTTTTTCATCGGGCCATATAATCCTGATGGAATCCAATTGTTTTGATTTGCCCAGCCCAAATGTCATATCGTATTGCACAGAGGATTGGAACCCTCTTGATGGAATCAATTCTTGATTCACGATGTTGCCATCGAAATAGATTTTGGCGAGGGTACCTACCGCAAAAGGGTTGCTTTTTGGCCCTTTGAACTTCAGTTGAATGTAATTGTTGCTCAACTGGGATTCGGTGTTGTTTTTATAGATAAAAGCTGTTGTGTTTACGTTGTTGATTACCAGATCTAGGTCACCATCGTTGTCCAAATCGGCGTAGGCGGCACCGTTAGAGCGAGAGGGAAGTTCAAACCCCCATTCTTTGTTTGCATTTTTAAAGGAAATATCCCCATTGTTCTTATAGGCGTAATTGGGCTGTGGTTTTATCGGCATTTTACTGATAATGGAATCTATGGATTCCTTTTTTCCAGTCAATGCCATTTTTTGGACGATTTCGTTGGCAAAAAAGTCCACGAAGTCCAAGTCGGTAAGATCATGATTGATACCATTGGTGATAAAAATATCTTTGAGGCCATCGTTGTCCATATCAAACATAAGCCCTGCCCAGCTCCAGTCCGTGGCATCGATGCCACTGTAGTAAGCCACTTCGGAGAATGTTCCATTTCCATTGTTGAGTTGCAATGTGTTTTGGATGTACTGCTGTCCGAAATCTTTGTTCTGTTTTAAGTTAAAAACATTGTAGCCTTCAAATTCCATTACGGATTTTACCCGGTGTTCTTCCTCGGGCAACATATCGGTAATGAAAATATCGTTGTGTCCATCGTTATTGATATCGGCAATATCGATTCCCATAGCGGAGAGGCTCAAGTGGGAGGTCCACTCTTTGATTTCTTCATTGAATGTTCCATCTCTTTGATTGATATAGAGGTAGTCTCTTTCATAAAAATCGTTGGATACGTAGATGTCTGGATAAAGGTCACCGTTAAAGTCGGTAACCAAAACACCAAGTCCAAAACCGATCAGGCTTCCATAAATTCCAGCTTCTTCACTTACGTCCACGAATTTACCATTGTCATTACGTAACAGCATATCCCCAACTCCTTTGAAAATATCGGGCACACCTTCCCAATCTTGTGCTCTAACTTCACGCTGTTCTGCATAGCCAAGGCTACTTACGGGAATGTTGCTGTTGTTTAGGATATATACATCCAGATCTCCGTCTTTGTCATAATCAAAAAAGGAGGCGTGTGTAGTAAAACCGGTCTTTGCCAGATTGTATTCTTCGGCTTTTTCAGTAAAGGTTAAATCTCCATTGTTGATGTAAAGATCATTGTCGTGGTTGTTGCCTTCCATGTTGCCAGCATTGGAGACATAGATGTCCAAAAGTCCATCGTGATTGATGTCAACCATAACAACACCTGTGGACCAAGGCTTGTTTCCCAGTACACCTGCTTTTTCGGAAATGTCCTCAAACTTCATATTGCCTTTATTGAGATATAAGCGATTGGGTTCCATATTTCCAGTCAAATAAATATCCTGAAGTCCATCATTGTTGATATCTCCTATGGCCACACCTCCACCGTTGTAGAAGTTACGGTACTTAAAGATGTTGAAATTTTTCTGGTTTTGTACTTTGTTGATGAAGGAAACGCCTGTTTCTTCAGGTTGCAATAGTGTGAAAAGCGTTTCAGGGCTTTCTTCTTTTTTTGATTGAGCACCTTCTTTATTATTACATGCGGCTAGGCCTATCAGTAGAAGGCTTGCAGAAATATATTTCAGTTTCATTTAATGTTCTGTTTTTTGACCAAAAAAGTGGGGATTTCATTGTTCGTCGTTAAGATGAACCCTTCTTTCCCAATAATATTTATTTTTTCATTTTTTCTGGCTGCACCGGAAATCACCAAGTTTTGTTTTCCAACTTATATTGCCATATTCATCATTCTTCCAATAAAAATCCGTGTGACGCATCCAATCTACCAAGTTGGGTGCTTATCTCAAAATTATTGCCCGCCATTAATATTTCATTAATCGTTTCTTTATTGTTTTTTGCCTTTTGGGTAAAATAGAAATGCCGCCCTGTGATGGTGGGCGGCATTTGTCTTAAAAACAGCTTGAACTTTATGCTTAGTAACCTGGGTTTTGAACTAGGTTGGGATTGGATAAAAGTGCTGTTGCAGGAATTGGGAATAGATTCATATTCTCATCTCCGCTAACTTCTTTAAGGCCCCATGGTGCAGTAAATTGCCCAAATCTTACCAAATCATTTCTTCTCCAGAACTCTATGAACAGTTCACGGGCTCTTTCTTCAAGAAGGGTTTGTTCGGTAACACTTGCTAAATCAGGGGTGTCTTCTCTTAGACCTCTCAAATCATTAACCATACTTGTTGGGTCTCCGCCCATACGCATCATTGCTTCTGCTTTCATCAAATGTGCATCTGCATATCTGAATATGATTTGGTGTTGCCTATATGAATTTACCTGATCTTCCTCATCGGTAGGGTCATAAGGGTGGTATTTGATAACCCGAACTCCCTCAGCTTCACCGTTACCTACAAGTGAAGGAAATTCTTTTTGGAATACCAAAGGCTGGTTTTGTCTGTTGGTCAATGGGGTTCCATCTTCATTATACTGTAGATCAATGAGGAAACCATAACCAATACCTAAATTTTGGTCATTTGCCGTAGCGGCATCAGGAACATATCCTCTTCTTTCTTCTTGTCCATCCCCTACATAGTTAGTATTCGGGTCGCCTTCGAAAAGATCGTAGAACTCCGCCAATGTGGAAAATCCATTCCAACCACCACCTGTGTTGTCAGGAGCATTTTGGTTGTAGTGTAAAGTGTTCCAAATTCTGGCTCCCAAATCACTTCTCAAAAATAGAATGGTTTCAGTATCGTCAGTTGGCTCAAAAATCTGGAAATAACCCTCCTGGACATCAAAACCACTTGCGTTGATTTCGTCTACCAAATCAATTACATTTTGCATGTCTGCATTGTCAGCAGAACCAGTTCCTTTATATACATGACCGTTCAGATAGAGTTTGGCCAAAAGGAACTTGGCAGCCTCTTGAGTGGCTGTGCCCACATTTGCAACACCTGGGCTAACGGAAGGCAATCCTTGGATAGCCTCGGTCAGGTCTGTTTCTATAAAGCTGTAAGCTTCTGGTCTAGTAAGTACGGTAGGATTGATTTCCGGACCTTCATCCACTCCTCTAAAAGGAATAGAACCATAAAGATCCATAACAAAGAACATATTGAATGCTCTTAGGAATTTTGCTTGAGCAACAATACTGTTTTCCGCACTTGGTGTTTCAATGATTTCAGAGGCCCTAAAAATATTCTCATTTAGATTGTTCCAG
The DNA here is from genome assembly GCF_029193885.1 of Flagellimonas yonaguniensis. Taxonomy (GTDB): domain Bacteria; phylum Bacteroidota; class Bacteroidia; order Flavobacteriales; family Flavobacteriaceae; genus Flagellimonas; species Flagellimonas yonaguniensis. The sequence goes on from NZ_JARFVB010000001.1 coordinate 766,665, forward strand.
GCATTTTTAATAAATAAATGATCTGGAGTCCATGTGTGCGTGTGTAACTGTCTCCACACTCCATTATCTCCCCAGTCTGTGCCTCTTGTGGGAATCAGCAGTTCATCTGAAGTAACCTCCGATAATGCGTACATGTTTTCTTGGGTTGCAAAATCTCCTCCAACTTCGTTGTACAAATCGTTCAATGCGCTGGCAGGATTAGAAACCCCAGTAAATCCAGAGTCTCCTGTTCCTTCACTTATTATGGAATCTGTTCCCTCTATTTCCAAATCGGTACAAGAATAAGTAAGACCTAGTATAAAGAGTGAAGCAAAAACAAATTTTTTATATGTTTCTAGTTTCATGCTTATTTTTTTAAAAAGTTACACTAAAGCCAAATGTATATGTTCTTGGCCTTGGGAATGATGAGTAATCGATACCGGCAATTGGAAGACCGTTCAAAAGGTCTGCCGAAGCTGGAGTAACACTTACTTCAGGATCCAAACCACTGTAATCTGTAATTACGAACAGGTTCTGACCTGTAAGGCTCAACCTCATGGTTTTGAAAAGCCCGTCGCCCGAGAGTGGTACGTTATATCCGATGGATGCAGTCTGTAATCTAACAAAATCCCCCTTTTCCAAGAATCTTGTGGATACTGAAGCTTCTGCAAAGCGACTTTCTTGACCTGCCAAGTCCACTACATCTTTTATAACATTGTTTCCACTTCCAATGGCACCTGCTGTAAAGAAGGCATTGGCCGTGTTGTTGTATATGTAGTTTCCGAATTGTCCAGTAAAATACAAAGACGCATCCCAGTTTTTATAGTTTGCCGAAGTAGAGAAACCCCCGGTAATGTCTGGAAGGGCACTTTTCCCAACAAATTTTTGGTTATCCGTACCACCTTCGTGAACCGGGTTTCCGTTTTCATCAAATCCAGTGAATTCCCTTAGATAGAAAGAGTAAAGTGGCTGGCCTGTTTGCAAACGTTGTGCAAATGCATTTGAAAGACCGGCACCTCTAATTGTACCTGCAGGAATGGCACCTTCAAAATCTTGAATTTCGTTTTTGTTGTATGCCATATTGAAACCGGCTGTCCAGAAAAAGTCCTCTCCTTGCAAAATATCGTAGTTAAGCGAGAACTCCACACCTTGGTTCAAGACCATGGCATCCAAGTTTTGGAAGAAAAATGGCTGTGGAGATGGCTGTGCTGCCTCAACACTAAGCAATAGGTCTCTGGTTTCTTTTCGATATACATCGACACTACCGTTTAAGCGATCGTTACCAAAACCAAAGTCAATACCAACACCATATTGTGTTGTTTCTTCCCATTTAAGGTCGGGATTTGCAAAATCAACCGTTTCCGTACCTGGCACATTCACGGCACCACCATCACCAACACTTCCATCAGAATATCTTTCCCTTCTCACATATCTACCATAACCAATACCATCTTGGTTACCCGTGATACCATAACTCAGCCTTAATTTAAGGGTTGATACGGCATCGCCGATAAAATCTTCTTCATTGATTTTCCATGCAAATGCTGCAGAAGGGAAAATACCGTACTTATTATTTTCCCCAAAACGTGAAGATCCGTCCGCTCTAACTGTTGCTGTGAACAAGTATTTGTCGGCTATGGTATAATTTACTCTTCCAAAGAAAGATTGAAGTTCGTCCGTATAATCAAAAGTGTCAGCAAATAGAGCTCTAACGGCAACACCGGAAGTTTCTCCAAGAAAGTCTGTCTCAGGTGTAGGGAACAAACGATTCACAAATAGACCTGCAGGATTGCCAGGTACATCAAAGGAATATCCATATTGCTGGTATTCTCCTGTAATCATGGATTCCAAAGTAGTTGCCGAACTTGCTAAGTCTTTGGGCATTTGGTTTAGGTCTGTTGATGAGTAACCCCAACCTTCAATATTTCTTCCTCTTGTGTTAAAATCTTGGTAGGAGAAACCAACCAAGGCATCTAGATTGGAATTGTCAAATTCTTTAGTGTAGTTCAATGTTGCTTCCAATAACCTGTTTTCATTAATCAAGTCGTTCAATGCTCCTCTACCATTGTTGCCGGCACCTCTCGCAACGTTGAAAGAGTTAGCTGTTAAGGAAGCTTCTCTTTTTGAATCGGATTTATCGTAACCAACAGTGATTTTTCCTGTCAAATCACTTGTGAAATCGTACTCGGCAGAGAGATTGACCAAAATACGGTCTGTATAGGTCATACTTTGCCAGTTGGTTAACAGGTTCAAAGGGTTTATCCTGTCCCCAGGATTGAATTCTGGATTGGCAGGCCAAGTTGGGTTCGCTGCATAAGCGGCCCCAAGCATGTCACCAGTGGAACCAGCACTACCACTCAATGGTGGAGCTTCATCATTGACCCTTGAGAGTGTACCTTGTAGATTAAGGCGCAGTTTATCTTCAAATAGACGCTGGGTGGCATTAAGTCTTCCAGTAATCCTTTCTTGAGAAGATTTTTCTATAACCCCGAATTGTTTTCCATAATTGAAAGTGGCCCTAACATTACCAGAACCGTAGTTTTGGGAATAAGCCAAGTTGTTGTTTGTTGAAGCTGTGGAACGGGTAACTAAATCTTGCCAATCCGTATCGGCACCAGCATTGATTGCTGTTCCTCCAAAAGCATCAACAGCGGAAAGGAATTCCGATGCGTTCAACAGATCGTAACTATTGGAAGGAGTTGAATAACTCAAATCAGAAGAGTACTCCCAAGAACCGCCTCTTGCTCCAGTTTTTCCACTTTTTGTAGTAATTATAACAACACCATTTGCACCCCTAGAACCATAAATTGCTGTAGCAGAAGCATCTTTCAAGATACTCATGCTCTCTATGTCATTTGGGTTAAGGAAACTTAGAGGGTTTCTTGCAGAACTGGAACCAACACCAATATTGGTGCCTTCTGAGGAAGTGTCCCCTGAAGGTAATGGCACTCCATCAACTACAAAAAGAGGGTTGTTGTTAGATCGAACCGAAGATGTACCCCTAATTCTAATGGCAACTCCAGAACCTGGCTCACCACTACCTTGAGAAATCTGAACACCGGCAGTCTTACCTTGTATCAATTGTTCCGGAGAGGAAATAACCCCACCATTGAAATCTTCAGAGGTTACTGCCGCAACCGAACCGGTTGCATCTTTAACAGTAGTTTGTCCGTAACCTATAATCACTACCTCGTCCAATGCTTGCGCATCTTCTTCCAAGGTTACATTAATGGTGGATTGTCCATTAACTGAAATTTCTTGGGTTTTGTACCCAATGTAGCTGAAAACCAAGGTCGCGGCATCCCCAATATCATTAAGGGTGTAGTTGCCATCAAAATCGGTCTGCGTACCATTGGTAGTACCTTTTACCAATACGCTTGCTCCTGGCAAAGGCCCGTTTGCATCCGAAACGGTACCCGATACTGTCTGAGCTTTCGCCAACCCAAAGCATAAAAATGCCCCGAGCAATAGAAAGCTTCTTAGTAGCGTAATCTTCATAAATAATTAATTTTAAGTTTAGTTAATTTTAATTCAAGTGTTAAACATATATAAAAAAAAGGTTAATCAAAATTTAAGTATATTGTAAAATAACACGAAAACGGTTTCGTGTTAATAACTTTGAAATGTGAAAGTGTGGCAAAACTCCAGTCGTTAGTTTGTTGTAATCTCAAAAAAGAGATTGAGAATTGTTAATTCAATAATGCACCCACTAATATAAGGAATTTATTTTTTGATTAAGATTTTTCTTATCAGGGCAGTTACGCCTACTTTTGTTAAATAAATAAATATGTACTATAGCTTGTACCATAATTGAGTAATTTTCAACGCCAAATCAGTTAGCCAAAAATATTTGATCATTGAAAGCCAAGATTACCTTAAAAGACATAGCCCGTGAACTCGAGGTGTCCATTTCCACCGTTTCCAAAGCACTCAAAAATAGTGAGGAGATAAGTAGGGATACCAAAGAGAAGGTACAGGCCTTTGCAAAACTCTACAACTACAAGCCGAACAATATTGCGATAAGCCTAAAGAACAAGCGAACCAAAAACATTGGGGTTGTTATTCCCGATATCGTCCACCATTTTTTTACGACCGTAATTCGTGGCATTGAAAAATACGCCAATGCACGTGGTTATAATGTTATAGTTTGTCTTTCCGAAGAATCTTTTGACAAGGAAGTCATCAATATGGAGATGTTGGCCAATGGGAGTATTGATGGATTTATCATGTCCCTTTCCTCGGAAACACAACAAAAGGGAGACTACAATCATTTAAAGGAAGTAACAGAACAGGGTATTCCCGTAGTACTTTTTGATAGGATTACCCAAGAGGTGGAGTGCGATAAAGTGATCATCGACGATGAACTTGGGGCCTATCGAGCCACTAAGAAGTTCATCGACCAAGGCAAAAAACGAATAGCACTCATCACTACCGATGATTATTTAAGCGTAAGCAAGGCACGAACCAAAGGTTACAGAAAAGCACTGGAGGAGAGCTCTCTTGGTATCGATGAATCCAAGATATTGAAAATGCCTTCCATGGAAATGGACGAGGAGGTCATAAAAACCTTCCTGGATTCCAAGAATCCAGATGCGGTTTTGTGCGTAAACGAAATCTTTGCAGTGTGCGGCATGCGTTGGGTGCAGAAAAAAGGGTTGAGAATCCCAGAGGATATAGCTTTTATTGGTTTTACGGATGGTGTTTTGTCCAAATATGCCAATCCAAGCCTTACCGTTGTGGCACAACATGGGGAGAAAATGGGGGAGGAGTCGGCAAAAATGCTGATAGATAAGGTAGAAAGCGAAGCTGAGGAAGAAACCTATCAAACAAAAATATTGGAACCCACTTTAGTGATCAGGGATTCCATAGCACATTGATCTAATTGGCAAACCGATTTTCAAATGAGAACAATTCATGGCCTTGTTTTATTCCTAACCATTGTCGTACTAACTTCGTGTAAAGATAAACCCGACCAAAAGCCTACCCCTCGACCTATGAAAAAGAAAGAAGTAGTCTATCAGGTATTTACCCGCCTTTTTGGAAACACCAATACCACCAACAAGCCATGGGGCACCATTGAGGAAAACGGAGTGGGCAAGTTTGCTGATTTTTCAAATAAAGCCTTGACCGAGATCAAAGATTTGGGCGTTACCCATATTTGGTATACGGGAGTGCCACATCACGCAGTTATTCGCGATTATACGGACCAAGGGATTTCCAACGATGACCCAGATGTGGTAAAAGGAAGAGCAGGCTCGCCATATGCAGTTAAGGATTACTATAACGTCAATCCCGATTTGGCCACCGCCCCATCCAAACGACTGGAAGAGTTCAAGCAATTGATTAAAAGAACCCACGATGCAGGTCTAAAAATAATCATCGACATTGTTCCCAACCATGTCGCAAGAAATTATGAAGGAAAGACAAATCCCGAAGGAGTCGAGGATTTTGGAGCTTCAGATGATACATCCAAGGAATATGATGTCAACAATAATTTTTACTACATCCCGGGCGAAGCCTTCAAAGTCCCGGAATGGCAAGATGGATATTTGCCTTTGGGAGGGGATGAAAATAGGTTGGTGGATTCAAAATTCAAAGAGATTCCCGCTAAATGGACAGGCAACGGCTCCCGATTGGCCCAACCCCATTTTAACGATTGGTACGAAACGGTAAAGATCAATTACGGGATTCGTCCCGATGGCACCAAGGACTTTGAGGAATTGCCCGAAGCATACCGCCAAAAAGATCATAAAGCCCATTACGAATTTTGGAAAGATAAAACCCTGCCCGATTCATGGCACAAGTTTAAGGATATTACCCAATATTGGTTGGATTTTGGCGTGGATGGATTCCGTTTTGATATGGCCGAAATGGTGCCCGTGGAATTTTGGAGCTATCTCAACTCCAATATCAAAATGAAAAATCCCGATGCTTTCCTTTTGGCCGAGGTATACAATCCAAGTTTGTACCGGGACTACATCCATCAAGGCAAAATGGATTATTTGTATGATAAGGTAGAGCTGTACGATAGCATAAAGCACATCATGAAGGGATACGGTTGGACGGATCATATTCCCGTAGTGCAAAAAGGGATGGCCGATATAGAGCACCATATGTTGCATTTTTTGGAAAACCACGACGAGCAACGTATTGCCAGTCCCGATTTTGTGGGGAACGCCCAATTGGGCAAACCCGCCATGGTGGTATCCGCTACCCTCAGTACGTCACCTACTATGATCTATTTTGGACAAGAGGTTGGCGAATCAGGGGCTGAGGATGCAGGTTTTGGTAAACCGACACGGACGTCAATTTTTGATTATATCGGGGTGCCACATCATCAGCGATGGGTCAATAACAAAAAGTTTGATGGTGGACAATTGTCCGAAGAAGAGAAAAGCTTAAGGGATTTCTATAAGCGCCTCTTGAATTTCACTATAAATAGTGAAGCGTTAATGGGCGAGTATCAGGAAATCCACTTTCACAATAAGGATAACACAGATGGCTATGATCACCGAGTACTTTCCTATGTTCGCTGGAGTGAAAATGAAAAACTGATCATCATCTCTAATTTTGATGAACATAAAAGTTATTACTTCGATTTTAAAATACCCGGAGATGTGATTGCCAAATGGGAGTTGACTGATGGTGATTATCCCTTGACCGAAGTACTCTACGGAGAAATAAAAAAGAAACTCCTCGTAAGCGATGGACAGGGACACATCCAAGTGGAATTAGAGCCTTTGCAATCCTATATATATAAGGTAAAGGAATAGGTGCAGGTTTGTTTAAAAGGGAATTGGATTCTTTTTGATAAAGATTTCTTCATGGGATGTTGAATATTTTATTCAATTGCAAATTGTATTTTAACCATCAAATCAAATCCAAATGAAGAAAAGCGTACTTGTAGCTCTTGCCGCAGCTCTACTTTTAACTAGTTGTAATATGGAAAAATCAAAACCATTGGTTGTTGGACATAGGGGGGCAATGGGACACGAAACCGAGAACACTTTGGCATCAATTGAAAAAGCCATGGAACTCGGTGTGGATATGATCGAGATCGATGTGTTCAAAATAAAGAGTGGGGAAATTGTTGTTTTTCACGATGGTAAAGTGGATAGGCTTACCGATTCCCAAGGGGATATAGAAGGATATGATTTGGACAGTTTAAAACAACTTACCTTACAAGGTAATCACAAAATACCCGAACTGGCAGAAGTACTTGACTTGATGGACAACAAAGTCCAACTCAATATAGAGTTGAAAGGAGCCGGAACCGCGGAAAAAGTCAATCAAATAATGGACGAATACACCAAAGACCATGGGTGGTCTCTGGACAACTTTGTCATTTCCAGTTTTAAATGGGATGAACTTAAGGACATGAGAGGAGCCAACAAGGATATAAAGATTGCCGTGTTGACCTCTGATGACCCACTTGGGGCCATAGAAGTTGCTAAAGAGCTGGACGCAGTTGCTATAAACCCAAACTACAAAACACTTACCAAGGAGAACACGGCAAAAATCCAGTCAGAAGGATTAAAAGTATATACATGGACGGTTAATGAGCCCGAAGACATCCAAAAAATGATGGAGTTCGGGGTCGATGGCATTATTACCAATTATCCGGAACGTGTGAAGTAATGTTCGATGTTATAATCGTAGGGGGCGGTGCAGCGGGATTTTATGCGGCAATTCAAATTGCAGAGCTAGCACCCGATATGAAGGTTGCCATTTTTGAACGTGGCAAAACCGTACTTTCCAAAGTAAAGGTTTCAGGTGGGGGGCGTTGCAACGTGACCCATGGTGAATTTATGCCGAAAGAATTGGCAACGAATTATCCCCGGGGCGAAAAGGAACTTCTTGGCCCATTCCATAAATACGCCCCAATGGATGTCATGACCTTTTTTGAAGAAAGGGGAGTGCCACTGAAAATTGAGGAAGATGGACGCGTATTTCCAAAAAGCGATTCTTCACAAAGCATTATAGACTGTTTAGTGAGCGAAGCACACCGACTTGGGATTCAAGTGCTGAAAAATAGTTCCGTAAAGGCAATCAATACATTGGATGATGGCTGGCAGGTAACCACTATGAACAAACACTATCAGGCCAAAAAATTATTGCTTACTACCGGCAGTAATCCCAAAATCTGGCAACAACTGGAAAATCTGGGTCATAAAATAGTATCGCCCGTACCTTCCTTGTTCACATTCAATATCAACGACAAAAGAATTCAGGGCATCCAAGGGATAAGTACGTATGCAACCGTTGAGGTTTTGCCAAAAAAAACTTTCAACACGAATAAAAAAGATCTGAACCTTAGAAGTAAATTAAAAGATGAGTCTTTGCTTTATTCGGATGGTCCACTTTTGATAACGCATTGGGGATTAAGCGGTCCTGCTGTTTTAAAGCTATCTGCTTGGGGGGCGAATATTTTACATGATTTTAATTATTCGTTTAGAATCAAGGTGAATTGGTTGCCTGATTACAGCACGGAATCCATGGAGGCTTACCTCAAGGAATTGAAAGAAGTAGAAGCCAAAAAAACTGTTGTGCGCACGAATGTGACCGAACTCCCAAAACGTTTATGGATGCGCTTGGTTGAAGCGGCTAATATAACGGCAGATGAACGCTGGGCCGACATTAATAAAGAGCAGTTACAAGCATTGGCCGAACAATTGACGGCTTCATCATTTAAAGTGGAAGGCAAGAGTACATTCAAAGAAGAATTCGTTACCGCTGGAGGGGTTGATTTAAAAGAAATCAATTTTAAGACTTTCGAAAGCAAACTGCATCCCAATCTCTACTTTGCAGGAGAAATCATCAATGTGGATGCCATCACAGGCGGATTTAATTTTCAAAATGCATGGACAGGAGCATATATTGCCGCCCAAGCCATTGTTTCCTAAAAATTATTGCAAGGCCAAAGCAACCCATGCGGCTATTGAGGCACCCAATATAGGCCCTACAACAGGAATCCAAGCATAGCTCCAACCGTTGGAACCCTTATTCTTTAAGGGCAAAAGTGCGTGCACGATTCGTGGCCCCAAATCTCTAGCAGGGTTAATAGCATAACCCGTAGTACCACCCAAAGATAATCCAATGCCCCACACGATTAATGAAACTGGAAGTGCCCCCAAGGAACCAAGTCCAATAATTGCATCGTCGGTGGAAAGTACCGCATCCGTAAAGTATAGTACCGAAAACACCAAAACAAACGTGCCCAAGATTTCAGAGAATAGATTTATGAACGTGTTCGGGATGGCAGGTGCCGTACAAAAAACCCCTCTTTTGGTGCCTCCGTCTTCAGTTGCATTAAAATGATCCTTGTTCACAAGCCAAATGCAAAATGCAGCGAACATGGCGCCGATAAACTGGGCCAAAACATAACTGGGTACCTGGCTCCATGGAAATTCGCCCGCTACGGCCAATCCAATGCTAACAGCAGGATTGATATGTGCACCGCTGTATGGGCCAGCGACTACAACGCCGGTATACACGGCAAAAGCCCAGCCCGTAGTGATCACGATCCAGCCAGAGCCGTTACCATAGGTTTTTTGTAGGGAAACATTGGCATTTACACCAATTCCTAGTACCATCAACAAAAAAGTACCTACAATTTCAGATACAAAAGGAGTCATATAAAGGGAGTGTTAGTGTTTATGATATTTTGAAAATCAGGGGTTCTCTGTCCAGAATTCCAACGCTTTTATGGCCTTGTACCAACTTTTAATGCCTTCTTCAATGGCTTCTCGTTCTACGGTTGGATTAAAATGCACATCGGTTTGCCAAATATCTTGGATTTCTTCCGGGCTTTCCCAGTAGCCAACGGCCAATCCAGCTAAATATGCGGCTCCCATCACGGTGGTTTCCACAATCTTTGGTCGTACCGTAACAGTATTCAATACATCAGCTTGGAACTGCATTAGCATATCGTTCACGGTCGCACCTCCATCAACTCGAAGCTCTTTTATGGAGATGCCAGAATCTGCTTCCATTGCTTTAAGGATATCCATGGTCTGATAGGCAATTGATTCCAAAGCAGCACGGGCAATATGTGCATCAGTACTACCTCGCGTGAGTCCAAAGATTGTTCCTTGTGCTTTTTGATTCCAATGGGGAGCCCCCAAACCTGCAAAAGCGGGAACAAAAACAACGCCTTCGGTACTATCCACCGAACTTGCAAGTTTTTCCACTTCAGCAGAGGTTTTTATGATATTAAGGCTATCCCGCAGCCATTGCACCACAGCACCTGCGATAAAAATACTTCCTTCGAGCGCATAGTGGGTCTTTCCGTTGATTTTCCAAGCGACTGTGGTCAGTAGGTTGTTGTCGGACACTATTGGTTTTTCCCCAATGTTCATTAGCATAAAACAACCTGTGCCATAGGTGTTTTTAACCATGCCTTTTTTGGTGCACATCTGCCCAAACAAAGCCGCTTGTTGATCTCCCGCGATACCAGCGATCGGTATTGGGGTAGCGAATAAATTAGGGGAGGTATGGCCATAGACTTCACTGGATTGTTTTACTTCGGGGAGCATGCTTTTTGGAATGGTCAACAATTCCAGAAGCTCATCGTCCCAATCCATGGTGTTGATGTTGAACAGCATGGAGCGGCAGGCATTGGTCACATCCGTTATGTGAAGTCCTCCATCCGTCATTTTCCATATAAGCCATGAATCGATGGTGCCCATTACCAAATTACCTGCTTCAGCTTTCTCTCTTGCGCCCTCTACATTGTCCAAAATCCATTTTACCTTGGTTCCGGAGAAATAAGAATCGATGACCAATCCTGTTTTTTTGCGAATCATATCGGACTTGCCTTCTTTCTTCAACTCATCGCAATAATCGGCTGTACGTTTATCTTGCCAAACAATGGCATTGTAAATGGGTTCACTGGTATTCCTGTCCCACACCACAACCGTTTCTCGCTGGTTGGTAATGCCAATAGCTGCCATTTGTGCTGCTTTCAAACCTTTTTTACTTACGGCTTCTGCGGCCATTCCTGCTTGGGTCGACCATATTTCGTCCGGGTCGTGTTCCACCCAGCCTGGTTTGGGAAATATTTGTGTGAATTCTTTTTGGGCGACGGAGATAATGGCTCCCTTTTTATCAAAGACCACGGCACGGGAACTGGTAGTGCCTTGGTCCAAGGCAAGGATATATTGATTCATTTTGTTAATTTAAGTGCGTTTGAATTTACTAAAATTAATTTGGGTGTGGAATCCATCAGTATGGGGAATACATATATTGCATTGCTTCGGGGAATTAATGTAAGTGGTCAAAAGAAGATTAAAATGGCTGAGTTGAGGCATGTTTTGGAGGATAGTGGCCTAAAAAACGTAAAAACTTATATCCAAAGTGGAAATATTGTTTTTGATAGTGAACAGGCTGATAAAAAAATACTTCAGGAAAAAATTACAGCTACCATTCGCCAGGATTTTGGATTTGATGTGCCGACCTTGGTAATCAATGGAGGTGGTGTGAAATCAATTTTGGAGGCCAATCCTTTTTCTGATGAGGCGGAGGAAAACAAATTGTACTATGTTTTGCTGAAAAGCCATCCAAAGGAGGAACTGGTCAAGCAGTTCAATACGCTTCAATTTGAGCATGAAGGGTTTCATATTTCAAATGCCTGCGTGTACCTATTCTGCAAAAATGGTTATGGCAAAGCAAAACTCAACAACAATCTCATTGAAAAAAAGCTGGGAGTGGAAGCCACCACTCGAAATCAAAAAACAATGTTGAAATTGTTGGAAATGACTTTGGGTTAGAGGTTGAGTTCCCAGATTTTATAATTGAGTGCAGCGGCAAATCCAACCCACAGCACATAGGGAACAAGCAGTAATGCGGCAGGTTTACTGATGACCCTGAACCATTTTATGGTAAGGATGATCATGGTCAACAAAGCTAAAATAACCACCATGCCGGCAAAGGGATTTTTCAGTCCGAAAAAAACAATGCTCCACAAGGCATTGAGCAACAACTGGAACACAAAATGGTACAATGCCGTTTTGACCCAAATATGATGATAGCCTTTGGACCAAACAATTCCAGCCGCAATGCCCATCAAAATGTACAATGCCGTCCAAACGGGGGCAAAAAGATAATTCGGAGGGGTAAACGATGGTTTACTCAATGTAACATACCAATCGTTGACGGAGCTTTGGGTCGCAATGCTGGACAAAAATCCAATAACAAGGCATACCAAAACACTTATGGCTATGTAAACGATTCTTTTTTTCATGGTTGGTGCAACTTCGACTAAAATAAGAATTTATTTCAATCCGATTTCCAGTAAGTTTGCCGCTGCTTATATTTGTTCAAACTTCCACGCTCAATGACGGAAAATGATTTTTTGCCCGGGGCTTATCAAAAAATGCCCGAAAACGGCAAGGTAACTTGGAAAGCACCCAGCAATATCGCTCTTGTGAAATATTGGGGAAAACGACCCGTACAGATTCCTGCCAACCCATCCATAAGTTTTACGTTGGACAGTTGTGCGACCACCACTTCCGTTGCTTTTGAGAAAAAGGATGCCATCGATGGCTTTTCCTTTGATTTACTGTTCGAAGGGCAGCCCAAAGAGGACTTTAAACCCAAAATCCGAACTTTTTTGGAGCGGATTGAGAAATATGTGCCTTTTTTGAAGGAGTACCATTTCACGATTGAAACGTCCAATTCTTTTCCGCACAGCAGCGGTATTGCGTCATCGGCAAGTGGAATGGCAGCCCTGTCGATGTGCTTGATGGATATTGAAAAACAACTGAATCCCATCATTGATGAATCCTTGTTCCATGCTAAAGCATCCTATTTGGCTCGATTGGGGTCGGGAAGTGCATGTCGAAGTATCAAGGGGAACTTGGTTCAATGGGGGGCGCACGAGAATATTCCCAACAGTTCCGATTTGTATGGTATTGAATATCCGTTTGAGATAAATCCCGTCTTTAAAAGTTATTGCGATACGATTTTGTTGGTGCACAAAGGGCAAAAACAGGTCAGTAGTACGGTGGGGCACCAATTGATGCACGGACACCCTTATGCCGAAAACCGATTTCAACAGGCATTTGACAATCTGGACAAACTAAAAACCATTTTGGCCGAGGGCAATCTGGAGGAATTCATCAAACTGGTGGAAAGTGAGGCACTGACCTTGCATGCCATGATGATGACCAGTATGCCCTATTTTATACTGATGAAACCCGATACATTGGAAATCATCAATAAAATTTGGGAATACCGCGAAGCAACCAAAACACCTGTGTGCTTTACCCTCGATGCTGGGGCCAATGTGCATTTGTTGTACCCGTCATCCGTCAAGGAAAACGTATTGGATTTTATAAAGGATGAATTGGCCGAACATTGCGAGAACGGTCAATATATTCATGATCAGGTAGGGTCGGGGACAATTAAAATAAACGGTTAAAAATGAACAGCTAAGCTGTTTTTTTACGTTCTTTGCCAAGATTTTAGACCATGGGAACAGGTTTTTAAAGATAAAATTGGTTTGTTTATCGAATTTTATCAAAAATTAAACAAAATTTGTTTGTATCTTAGTAGTATATATGAAAGGTCCATTATTTTATTCCAAGATTTTATTGTTCGGTGAGTACGGCATTATCAAAGACTCCAAAGGACTTTCAATACCCTATAATTTTTTCAAAGGGGCACTCAAAAGGGACAAGAACGATTCCGAAATGGCCCAAGCATCGAACAAAAGCCTGAAGGCTTTTGCTGAATATTTGAAAAATCTTGAACTCGAAGAGCCTAGCTTGGTTTCTTTTGATATCGAAGCTTTGGAAAAAGATGTTGCGAACGGAATGTATTTTGACAGTTCCATTCCGCAAGGCTATGGTATTGGGAGTAGTGGCGCATTGGTAGCTGCCATTTACGACCGCTACGCAATGGATAAAATCACGGTTCTGGAAAACCTGACCCGGGAAAAATTACTTCGGTTGAAGGAGATTTTTGGGAAAATGGAGTCTTTCTTCCACGGTAGATCCTCAGGATTGGATCCATTGAACAGCTACTTGAGCTTACCGATTCTAATCAATTCCAAAGACAATATCGAATCCACCAGTATTCCTTCACAAAACATGAAGGGAAAAGGTGCTGTTTTCTTGTTGGACAGTGGTATGACGGGAGAAACCGCACCAATGGTGCAACTGTTCATGGAAAACATGAAGCAGGAAGGTTTTCGTAATATGGTAAAGAATCAGTTTGTGAAGCATACAGATGCCTGCGTAGAGGATTTTTTGAATGGCAATGTAAAATCGTTGTTCGGCAACTTGAAGCAACTTTCGCATGTGGTCTTCGACCACTTCAAACCAATGATTCCGTCCAAATTCCACCAATTGTGGCAAAAAGGAATCGAGACCAACGATTACTACCTTAAACTCTGTGGTTCTGGTGGTGGTGGATATATTTTGGGCTTTACCCAAGATTTGGAAAAGGCCAAAAAAGCACTCAAAGGCCATAATTTGGAGGTAGTGTACAACTTCTAAAAGCAAATACATGCTTAGTAGAAAAAACAAACTCTTGCTGTTTAAGCTGTTGAGTCTGTTTTCTGTGGTCAGAGGTTACAATATTCTTGTGATTACCTTGGCGCAGTACTTGGCCTCGATTTATATATTGGCACCCCACATTCCCTTGCAGCATGTAATATTGGATTTGAACCTTTTTCTTATTGTTACCGCTTCGGCACTCACGATAGCGAGCGGGTACATCATCAATAATTTTTACGATGCCGAAAAGGATCTGATCAACAAGCCCACAAAAAGCATGTTGGACCGTTTGGTAAGTCAGCGTTTTAAATTGACGACCTATTTTATCCTCAATTTTTTGACTGTTTTCGCTGCGAGTTATATTTCGTTCAAGGCAGTACTGTTTTTCTCTGCCTATATTTTTGGTATTTGGATTTACTCACACAAACTCAAGCGCATACCTTTTGTGGGCAACTTGGTATCGGCTACTTTGGCCATTGCCCCATTTTTTGTGGTGTTTGTGTATTATCAGAATTTCCAGACCGTGATTTTTGTGCACGCCCTTTTCCTGTTCTTGTTGATTTTGGCCCGCGAAATGATAAAGGATTTGGAGAATATGGCAGGCGATATGGCGCAGAATTATAAGACCATACCCATTATTTACGGTCCCAATGTGTCAAAATCCATAATCACTTTTTTGATTGGACTGACCTTGGTTCCCGCACTGTTGCTCATCAAATCGTTCGATGTAGGGTATATGTACCTTTATTTTATGGCTTGTATTGTCTTGTTGATTTTGTTCCTCGTGCTATTATGGAAGGCTAAGGGGAAAAAACACTATGTATGGCTGCACAACATCATCAAATTCATTATTGTGGCGGGGGTTTTCAGCATTCTTTTGATTGATGTGGATGTGGTACTGAATCGAATTTTGTAATTCTTTGTTCTTTAGGTTTTTTGGAACTTAAAAAGAGTACATTTGCAAAAAATTCGACTGATGGCGAAATCAGACAATAGCAAGGGCAAAAGGCCTTCCAAAAACCTCAAGGGCGGGGATAGAAAGAAACCGTTCGATAAAAAATTTTCCTCAAAACCTAAGCAGAGCGCGCCACGGAAAAAATCCAATCCGGATGAGATTCGATTGAACCGCTATATTGCCAATGCGGGCATTTGTTCCCGAAGGGAAGCGGATACCTATATCGCTGCAGGGAATGTTACGGTAAACGGAAAAACCGTGACCGAAATGGGCTACAAGGTAAAACGTTCCGATGATGTCCGTTTTGATGGGAAACGGCTCAACTTGGAAAAGAAGGAGTACATTTTGCTCAACAAACCCAAGAACTTCATTACCACTACGAGTGATGAAAAGGGACGCCGCACCGTGATGGAACTGATTTCAAGCGCTTCGAACAACCGTTTGTTGCCCGTTGGCCGTTTGGATAGGAATACGACTGGATTGCTGCTTTTTACCAACGATGGTGACTTGACCAAAAAGCTGACGCATCCCAAGCACAATGTGCGCAAGATTTACCACGTGCATTTGGACAATAACCTAAGTTTGGGCGACCTCCATAAAATCGAAGCAGGTCTGGAACTTGAGGATGGGCCCATTTCCGTGGACAGCATTAGCTATATCCAAGGAGCTCCAAAACGTGAGATTGGGGTGGAGATCCATAGTGGGCGTAACCGTATAGTGCGACGTATTTTTGAACATTTGGGCTATAATGTGACCAAATTGGACCGTGTGATTTTCGCTGGATTGACCAAAAAGGATTTGCCACGCGGCCACTGGAGACACTTGACTGAGCAAGAGGTCATCAATTTGAAGATGATAAAGTAAGGCAGTACTTTTCTATTTCATATCCAGATGAATCCCATCCAGAAGAACATCAAGTAAGCCTTCCCAATCCATAATCGCCCACAAAATGGGAAAAATAAAAAGCAAGTAAGCAATTGCACAGTTCAACCGATTCTTCTTTATGAAGATGATAACCAAGTATACAAGGATATAGTATAGAAACAGAATGCCAAAGGCAACACTGAACATGGGCATGAACCCACCCATAAAAAGTGTTGCAATACTGCCTATGCAAAGTAGTACCAGTACAACTTTGGTTACATTTTTCAGTTTATCCATCGATGATGTCAAGAAATTAGGTTCGACAAGTAACTAAGTTCTATAATTTATTTCGAAGGATGGGTCTGGAATTGATGAATGCCCTTTTTGGATTGATGGATTTCAATTACCTGTTAAACCAATACGTAAACTTGATCGTCAACGACCACAGATTTCCTTCAAGCGGGGATAATTGCTCATTGTTGTTAAATACAAGGAACAGGTCAGAAGCAGGGGCATAGCGCCATTGCAATCGGGAGTTGATGCCAAAATTGTTGCTCTGTTCGTTGTATTGGAACAGCGTATTCCAAAACAGCTTGTTGGTAAAGGTAATGTCAGCCTCAGTGCCCACCAGCCAAAAATCCGTGGTGTACCATGGTTCGGGCAAATCCAGGTTATTGTAACTCAGCCTGGCGCCCAAACTCACGTAGGGTTGAAAACGATAGCCCAATTCCGCATTGATATTGGAACGGTATCCCCCCGAAAAATAGCGCCCCAATCGGGAAGTCAAGTTGTAGGTAAACAAATTTTTGGGCCGTGAATTGTATGAAATATAAACCCCGTTCCAATGGTGGCGTGTACCTGCCGCTAGTTCCTCTTGGCCCGTGTTCGTAGGGTCAAACGGAGCCAATAGCTGCACATATTCGTTAAAAACATCGAGACTCAAAGAGCTACGGTCCAGAAAATTCAAGGCATACCCAACAATGGATACGTAGTCCGTGGAGTTCATGCTCGGGTCGAAGTAGTAAAAGCCCTTGTATTGGGGTCCATGGCTCACTATTTTTTCACTTGCAGGCAGGAACAGATACCCTACCGAACCTTCCAGTTTAATGTAATTGTTCCGTGGCACAAAACCCACTTCGGAGGTAAAGTTTTCAGATATATATTCTTGTTGAACGCGCCAGCTCCACTTTCGACTGCTATAAGCTAAATGGGCACCTTGAGCCATTCCGTTATAGGAGGAATCAGGACCGAAGGATTTCAACATGAACATCTTCCCGTTGTATTTGTTGTCCGTCGAGGCCAAATTGTATTCCAATCCAAGGTTTCTATTGAATTTGGTGTATTCCGATTTCAAATCATCGGTCAACGCATTGTAATCCAACGACTCCTTGTTCACGAACATTAAACCTATATTGGAGCGTGAAAACACTTTTTGCTGCAACGAAAGCACTGCAAAGTTTTGACTGGGCAGGCCTGTTTCGTCTATTTTATCGGTTTGCATGTCCATCAAACCCAAACGGAGATTTCTATTCAAGTTTCCGCTTACACGGGCACCAGCGATGATAGGCACACCCAATCCAATTCTACGTGAAAAGAACGGACGGATTTCATCGTACCCAAAATTGGCAAAGAGGTCGGCATTTTCAAGGAAAAACTGTCGTCTTTCCGGGAAAAAGAGTTCAAACCGGGTCAAATTGGCTACTTGGCGGTCAGCTTCCGCTTGCGAGAAATCGGGGTTGATGGTCAGGTCCAAATTCAAGGAAGAAGTAAGCCCCAACTTTACATCTCCACCTACCTTAAACTCATTATCGTAGGTAATATCCTCGATGCTCGAATTGCCCACTGTTCCCAGTACATAGGGAATAATGGAATAATTGAGTCCTTGTTTTGGCGGTGGGTTGTCCCAGACCATAGTGCCGGTGTAGGCCAAAGAGGCTGTTGGGAATTGCCTTGGTATAGGCGTCCAACTCGATTTTTCATTGGTGCTCAAATCCAGTCTGGAAAAATTCACGCCCCATTCGGTAACATCTTTTTCATAACGGATGGATTTAAACGGGATGGCCATTTCCACCACCCATTTATCCTCATGATTCCGTACTTCGGATACCCATTTGCTATCCCAATTGAGGTCAATACTGCCTCCGTTGGACATGGTACCGTCCCATTGGGCACCATAGGCGTTTGCCCCAAAACTAAACCCTGTGGTCTGGTTATTGAACGGGTCCATGAACAACAGGAAATTGTCGTTGCCTCCAAAGGAGAAATCCCTTCGGAGCGATTCCACCACATAGGTGTTTCCGGGTGTTTTGAAAAAGGTGGCCAAGAGATAGAGTTGCCGTTCGTCGTAGGCCATTTTCACTTCCGAGGGTTGTGTGGCCTTTCGGTCGTCCATGGGCAACACCATAAAAAAGTCCTTGGCAGGTTCTGCTTTTTGCCAAGTGGCCTCGTTCCCCTTACCATCTATGGTAAGAGTTTCATTGGTTTTATACAGGTGTATCTTGTAATCGGCATTTGCCTTTTGGGCATGGGAAAATGCACAAAAGAGCATAGCAATGGCTATGGAAACGGGGGTTGAAAAGTGTCGGTTGATCATTGTTCGTTTAGTATGGTAAATGTAATAATTTACCTTGAATTTTAACAATGAATCAAAATGAGTGTGGTTAAAACATCAAATATTTGGATTTTGTGAAAATTATTGCTTTTTGAATGGGGTGTTGGCAGAGGCTTTGGTGTTGTACTTATAGGTAGTGTTCAACTGTCAATCTATGGTTGTTAATTGTCATCAGTTGATTTTGTTTTTATTCATGAATTTTTCAACCATCACTTTTTGATTGATTATTAATTGTAATCCAAACATTATAATCAGTTTGCTGCCGATTTTATAGATGTGATCTGTAATAATCAATGATATCGATTGATGACTGAAACAAGTTCAGCTATTTTTTCTGGTCAAATCCCATTGGGAATTGACTAATGCTTTTTATGGATTGACGGATTTTACATCTCCCCCATATCCTCAAACAAAGTCCATTCGTTTGGGTCGAGCACAATGGAATCAGGTTGGTCTATGCTTTCAATTTGGATGTTCTGGTTCCGTTGGTCCACTTCAATGGTTTTGATGGTCAGTTTGCCATCTTTTACCACTCCTATTTCCAAAGGAAATTGGAAAACATGGTGGTCTTGTACTTGCTGTATGTTGAGGTTGATGTTTCCATTGCTGTGATTCCAGCCCCATTTGATTTGTGGATGGCCCTTCACAAACAGCCATTGCTCAAAAAAGGATTCCAAATCCTCGCCCGATGTCTCTTCCATCACATGTCGAAAATCGTCCGTAAGCACATTGCTGTTCTGGTAAGTGGCGTAATAGTTTTGGATGCCCTCCCAAAATATACCATCGCCCAATCGATGACGGAGCATGTTCAACACCCAACCTCCTTTTTGATAGGTATTGGTGCTCAATACTTTCATTGGGTCCTTAATGCTGAGGTCGACAATGGGTGCAGGATTTTTTCTGTAATAATCAAAGATTTCTTTTTTGTCGATGGCCAGTTCCTCTTTTCGGCGCTCATCGCCATATTCACTTTCGAGGTAAAGGATACTAAAGTAAGTGGCAAATCCTTCACTCAACCACACATGGTTCCAACTTTTCTCTGTAGCGGAATTCCCAAACCATTGATGGGCGATTTCGTGTGCAATCAAGGGTTCCACCGTTTTGTTGCCCGTTACCGAATTTTCAAAATATGCGATGGTCCCCGCATTTTCCAATCCGCCCCATTGGGTCTTGGCCTGCATATTGGCCAATTTGGCATAGGAATAAGGTCCGATATGTCCGATGAAATATTCAAGCACATTTCCAGCCACGGTATAATCGCCAAAGCCCTCCAATCGATTTTGAGGATACACCCATGCGGAAACCTCAATATCATCAACCATGCCCACCAATCTAGAGGCGAACTGGGTAACGCCAATGGTCATTACCTTCGTGGCCACAGGAGCAGGTTCGTTGTAAATAGTGATTTTATAACCGTTTTCCAGATTACTTTCCTCCACTTTTTTGCCTGTTGCCACCACATCGTAGTGGTCGGGGGCGGTAATTTGAAATTCCACGCTCGCCTTGTCGTACGGATGGTCCACGGATGGCAACCAATGTCTCGCCAAGTTGGGCCAGTTGTCGCCAAAAAAGGAGCGCTTGCCAAATTTTGTGGTAGCGATGACCAAGCCCCTTTCGGGAACCCCTTGGAATTTGATGGTATAGGTCTGGATGGAATCCGCCGATGCCTTCGGAACAATATTTATTTTGTTGTTGGCATAGGTGTAATCCGCCTTGGAACCATTTTCCAAAACACTGGTCACTTCCATTCCAAACTTACCCGATTTTTCAATGAGGTCCAATGCAAAAGGCACCGCATTTTCCTTAAATTGGACGGTAACCTGTGTTTCCCCTTTGATCTCGTTGGATGCATCATTCAAGTGAAGTGCAAAAACATAATTTTGAATATCGATCGATTCATTTTTTTCGTAGATATCCTGAGCTATGGAAAAATGGAGTAGACCAAGAAAAAGAAATACGCTGAGTGTGATTTTGGTTGACATAAATTCGAGTTGAAAGCTGATGGGTTAAATTTTCAGCCTAATTTATCCAATTTATGCCAAAACTTTTTCCATTTTTTCTTTTATCTGCTCCAAACACAGATTGCCCAAGCTACCTTCGTGGGTATGGTCAATGTCCCGTTTCGGTTTAAAATTGCCATTTTCTATGGCCTTGCCCATGGTTTTATAGGCATCACGGAAGGGCATTCCACTTTTTACGAGTTCGTTCAAGGTGTCCACACTAAAGAGGTAATCATATTTGGGGTCGTCCAAAATGGATTTGTTCACTTTGATCTCCTTTAGGCTGAAGGTCATCATTTCCAAACAGGCGTGCATGTCTTGCAATGCTGGAACAATTACTTCCTTTACCAGTTGAAGGTCCCTGTGATAGCCACTGGGTAAATTGTTCATGATCATGATCAATTGATTGGGTACTGCTTGAATCTTATTGCACTTGGCCCTGATCAATTCGAACACATCAGGATTTTTCTTATGCGGCATAATGCTGCTTCCCGTGGTCAATTCATTGGGGAATGAGATAAAATCAAAATTCTGACTCATGTACAAGCAAATGTCCATTGCCATTTTGGATAGGGTAGCGGCCACGCTCGAAATTCCGAAAGCAGTGGCTTTTTCCACTTTTCCACGCCCCATTTGAGCGGCCACTACATTGTATTTTTGTGTGGCAAACTCCATTTCAGTAGTGGTAAAACTTCTATCAATGGGGAAGGAGCTTCCATAACCTGCTGCACTTCCCAAGGGGTTTTGGTCAGTAACTTTATGAGCGGCCTGTACAAAGTATAGATCGTCCACCAAACTCTCGGCATAAGCTGAAAACCATAGCCCAAATGAGGACGGCATGGCTATTTGCAAATGCGTATACCCAGGCAGCAACACATTTTTGTACTTGTCTGCGAGTTTCATCAATAGATCAAACAGGGTTTTTACCTGACCCTTGATTTCGGTCAACTCATCTTTAAGGTACAATTGCATGGCTACCAAAACCTGATCGTTTCTGGAACGGGCTGAATGGATTTTTTTACCCGTATCCCCTAATTTTTCGGTCAGCAGAAACTCAATTTTGGAGTGCATGTCCTCAAAATCATCCTCAATGGTAAACGTTCCCTTTTCAATGTCCTTGGCGATGACATCCAAAGCCTTTACAAGGTCTTTGGCCTCATCTTCGGAAATCAATCCCACTTTGCCCAGCATTTTGGCGTGTGCCTTAGAGGCGATAACGTCATATTTTGCCAATACCAAATCCAATTCTCGGTCGTTGCCTACGGTAAAATGGTCTATTTTTTTATCGGTACTGAATCCTTTGTCCCAGAGTTTCATAGTTTTTCTTTTGTCATTCCCATGAAGATGGGAATCATGTTAATTCATTCTCGACTGCGCTCGAACTGACAGGTTATTGTAAAAATCCCGTTAGGGTTTTAATGTAAATGTCTATGCCTTCCTCTATTTCGTTCACAAAAATAAATTCGTTGGCCGAGTGAGATCGTGTACTGTCACCAGGCCCCAATTTTACCGATTGGCAAGTCAGAGCAGCTTGATCGGACAAGGTTGGCGAACCATAGGTTTTTCTTCCAAGGGCCAATCCGCTTTTAACCAGATCATGATCAGGGTCAATGCAGGATGAATTCAAACGCAAGGAGCGAGGCGTCATTTTGCAAGGTGCTTCTTTTTGAAGGATATCGGCAATTTCCTGATTGCTGTAACAATCGTTCACTCGCACGTCGATTACCAAATCCACATGGCCGGGCACTACGTTGTGCTGGTTTCCTGCACTGATTTGAGTCGTGGTCAGTTTTACTTCACCAAGCGCATCTGAAACTTTATCAAAAGAGTAATCCTTGAGCCATTGTAAAACCTCAATGGTGTTGTAAATGGCATTGTTGTCGTTGGGATGTGCCGCGTGCGAGGGAGTTCCATCGACCACAGCGTCAAAGACCACCAACCCTTTTTCCGCAATGGCCAAGTCCATCAAGGTGGGTTCGCCCACAATGGCCACATCAATTTTTGGTAGAATGGGAAGTAAGGCCCTGATGCTTTTCTCTCCTGCATCTTCTTCTTCTCCCGTGGCAGCCATAATAATGTTGTGGTTCAGGTCTTCTTTTTCATAAAAATGAACGAAGGTGGCCAGTAGGGATACCAAACAGCCGCCTGCATCATTGCTGCCTAATCCGTACAGCTTTCCATCCTCTACATGGGCGTCAAAAGGGTCTTTGGTGTAGGCACTGTTTGGTTTCACGGTATCATGATGGGAATTGAGCAATAGGCTTGGTTTGCTTTCATCAAAATGCTTGTTGAATGCGTATATGTTGTTGTGCTGTCTTTGGGTCTCTATCCCAAAACCCTGCAGAAATGCCTCTATGGCATTACCTGTTTTGTCCTCTTCACCAGAAAAGGAGGGTGTGCCAATAAGTTTTTTCAGCAGTTCAATGGCTTTTTCAGTCAGTATGTCTTGGTTTACTTTCATAAGGTCAATGTCGTATATTCTGAATTGTCTGCCTCGAGCATTTCGGTGTTCCCTACGCAAACTT
The DNA here is from genome assembly GCF_029193885.1 of Flagellimonas yonaguniensis. Lineage (GTDB taxonomy): Bacteria > Bacteroidota > Bacteroidia > Flavobacteriales > Flavobacteriaceae > Flagellimonas > Flagellimonas yonaguniensis. Next base: position 790,097 of record NZ_JARFVB010000001.1, read on the forward strand.
TGGATACTTTGTTGCGGAGGGCATAAAAACAATTGTGCATTTTTGGAAGCATACCGTCTGCAATGATGCCATAGGCCAAAAGTTCATCATAGCCATTCGAATCGATATGTTGAATCACTGAGTTTTCATCCTCAACATTTTGAAGCACGCCTTTTTTCTCGAAGCAATAATATAGTGTGGTCTCGAACTGTTCGGACATGGCAATGGCCAATTCAGCCGCAATGGTATCGGCGTTGGTATTCAACATTTGTCCTTTTCCATCGTGGGTAAGGGCACAAAAAATAGGTGTGAATCCAGCCTGTAATAGTTTGAAAACCCCGTAGGTGTTTACCATATCCACATCGCCCACAAAGCCAAAGTCAACATTTTTTTTAGGTCTTTTGTGTGCTCGAATGGCATCCGCATCTGCACCGCTCATTCCAATGGCATCGGTTCCCAAAGCCTGTAATTTTGCCACTATTTTTTTACTGTACAATCCTCCGTAGACCATTATTGCAATATCCAGGGTTTCGGCATTGGTAATTCGTCTACCATTGACCATTTTGGATTCCACGCCCATTTGATTGGCCAATTCTGTGGCTTTTTTGCCTCCCCCATGGACCAAAATTTTGTTGCCGTCCATTTTAGAGAACAGTTCCAATACTCGTTTGCACCCTTCAACATCCTCAATGAGGTTGCCGCCTATTTTGACTACGGATAATTTTTGTTTCATCTGTTTCTGTGTTATTTATATATGTGTCAGATGTCGTTCACATTTTAAGGTTGGGTTGGTAGGACAATTATAATTCATTTCACATATTTTCCAGTAATTTTTTCAATACAATTTGAGCTGAAAACACCCTGTTTTTGGCCTGTTCCACTACCAAGGATTGTTCACTGTCCAACACCACATCCTCTACGATCATGTTTCTTCGAACAGGGAGGCAGTGCATGAATTTGGCTTTGCCTAGTTTCTTTTTTGTAATGGTCCAACTTTTGTCTTTGTTCAAGACCTTGCCATAGTCGGAATAGCTGCTCCAGTTTTTCACGTATACGAAATCAGCATCTTCCAATGCTTTATCTTGGTCGTATTCTATCTGACATCCTTCGGTCAATTCTGGATTGAGTTCATATCCTTCGGGATGTGTGACCACAAAATCGGCATCCTGCAATTTCATCATCTGTATAAATGAATTGGCCACAGCATGCGGCAAAGCTTTGGGATGTGGAGCCCAGGACAAAACCACTTTTGGTTTTTTCTTGGTTTCGTTTTCCTTTAAGGTAATGGCATCTGCCAATGCTTGAAGGGGGTGTCCCACTGAACTTTCCATGTTCACCACTGGAATTGTGGCATACTTGGCAAATCCGTTGAGGACTTCTTCCGCTTCGTCTTTTTCTTTATCCACCAAATCGGCAAAAGCTCGTATGGCAATAATGTCAGCGTACTGGGAGACCACTTGTGCGGCCTCTTTGATATGCTCCGAAGTGCCTTGGTCCATTACGGTTCCATTACCATATTCCAGCGCCCAGCCTTCGTTTCCAAAGTTCATGATCATAACTTCCATACCAAGGTTCATGGCAGCCTTTTGTGTACTTAAACGGGTTCTGAGGCTATTGTTGAAAAACAATAGGCATATGGTTTTCCGCTTGCCCAAATCTTCAAACTGGTAAGGGTCTTTTTTTAGGATTATTGCTTCATCTACCCAATCGGGTAGGGATTCTATGTCGTTTACAGATAGATAATGCTTCATGATAATGCTTTTTTCAGCGCTTCAAAAAATAGGTCGATGTCTTCTTTTGTGATGTTCAAGGCAGGTAAAAACCGCAATAACTTCTTGTTTTTGGCACTTCCTGTGAACATATGTTGTTCCACAATCATTTTTTTACGTAGGTCGGCGACCTCAAAATCAAATTCCAGTCCGATCATCAATCCTTTGCCTTTTACTTTTTTGATTTCAGGAATTTCAGCTGCTTTCTCCTTAAAATAAGCTCCAAGCGTTGCGACATTCGCGATTAAGTTTTCCTCTTCCAATACTTCCAGTACCGCCAAGCTTGCAGCACAGGCCAAATGGTTTCCACCAAAAGTGGTTCCCAAAAGCCCGTATGATGGTTTAAATGACTCGTGAATCAATATGCCGCCCACTGGGAAACCGTTGCCCATGCCTTTGGCAATGGAAATAATGTCGGGTTCGATACCGTGATGCTGGAAAGCAAAGAATTTACCGCTTCGGCCATAGCCAGATTGCACTTCATCGGCAATGAGCACAACATTGTTCTCCTTGCATTTTTTGGCTATGAATTGAAAGAACTCGGTGGTAGGTTCATCCAAACCGCCCACTCCCTGAATGGCTTCCAAGATAACGGCACAATACTCGTCACTTTCAATGGTTTCTTGAAAAGCCTCCATGTCGTTCAATGCCAAAAAAGTGACCTCTTGTTGTTTATTGATGGGTGCATTAATGCTCGGATTGTCCGTTGCAGCTACAGCAGCAGAGGTTCTTCCGTGAAAACTATTGGTAAAAGCAATGACTTTTGATTTTCCAGTGTGAAAAGAGGCCATTTTTAACGCATTTTCGTTGGCCTCAGCTCCTGAATTGCACATAAAAAGGTCATAATCTTCACAGCTGGAAAGCTTGCCCAGTTTTTGAGCCAATTCCTGTTGGAGGGGGTTTTGAACCGAGTTGCTGTAAAATGCCATTTGGTCCAGTTGCTCCTTGATTCGTTTTACATAATGTGGATGCGTGTGTCCGATGGATATTACGGCATGGCCACCATAAAAATCCAAATATTTTTTCCCTTTGTCGTCCCAGACTTCAATGCCTTTGGCTTTTATCGGGGTAACGTCATATAGCGGGTATACGTCGAATAATTTCATTTTTATCCTTTTCTTATTTCGCTAATTTTCTCAAATGAGGAAACTATTCCCCTGATCAGTGATGAACTCAATCCTTGGTGTTCCATCTCGTTCAAACCTTCAATGGTGCATCCTTTCGGTGTGGTCACTCGGTCAATTTCTTCTTCGGGATGGCTGCCGGATTCAATCAAAAGACTAGCAGCTCCGTTGCAGGTATGCATGGCCAGTTCTTGTGCTTCTTTGGCATCAAACCCCAATTGAATGGCCCCTTGGGTCGTAGCACGAATTAGTCGCATCCAAAAAGCAATTCCACTGGCACATATTACGGTGGCGGCCTGCATTTGGTCTTCTGGAATTTCCATGGTATGGCCCATGCGGTTAAAAATGGCTTTCGCCAAATCCACACGTTTTTTACCAAGTTCATTACTGCAAATACAGGTCATGGATTTCCCTACAGAAATTGCCGTGTTTGGCATACTTCGGATGATATATTTGTCCGACCCGATGATTTCCTCGATTCTGGGTATTTTGAAACCCGTAATGGTACTGATGACCACATGTTTCTCGGTCAATAGGTCTTTGGTCTCCTGTAATATGGATGCAAAATGACCTGGCTGTACTGCAAAAATCAGGATATCCGAATTTTTGACCGCTTCCTGATTGTCGGAAGTAACGGTTACATTTCCATATTTCTCAAACTCCTGAATGGATTTGATGTTCCGTTTGGTAAGGTACATGGTGGTGGCTCCATTGCTATGCAAAATGCCCTTTGCAATGGCCAATCCTAAATTCCCTGCTCCTATAATGGCTATTTTCATGGTTTTTTAGTTTTGTCATCTCGAGCGCAGTCGAGAGATGTTTTAAGGTTTTTGCATGTGCTCTCGCATCTCGACTGCGCTCGATGTGACAGCTCTACCTGATATTATATTAAAATACTCCTGCTTTTAATAACAGACCTTCGGTTTCAGGGAAGCCGAACATCAAATTCATGTTCTGTACTGCTTGTCCCGATGCCCCTTTCAATAAATTGTCGATGGCCGAAGTTACCAAAAGAAGGTCGTCGTGCTTATGCAAATGAATATGGCATTGGTTAGTGTTCACTACTTGTTTTAGGTGCAATGCTTCTTCCGATATATGGGTAAAAGCAGCATCTTTATAAAAATCTTGGTACAACTGTTTTGCTTCCTCCAAAGTCCCATTAAATTTGGTGTAGGCAGTAGCCAAGATTCCTCTTGTGAAGTTGCCACGATTCGGTAAGAACATCAATTTTCCCACAGACTTCCCGTAGGAATTCAAGCTTTCGCCTATTTCCCCCAAATGTTGGTGCGTAAAAGGCTTGTACCACGATACATTGTTGTTCCTCCAGCTAAAATGTGAGGTAGCGGATAGGCCGACACCGGCTCCGGTACTACCCGTAACAGCATTGATATGGACATCATTACCCAGTAAACCTGCTTTTGCCAAAGGCAGCAATGCTAATTGGATGGCTGTAGCAAAACAACCAGGATTCGCAATGGCCTCTGCAGATTGAATAGCAGACTTGTTCAATTCAGGAAGTCCATATATAAATCTTTGACCGTTAAAAATAGCATCTGCTTGTAATCTGAAATCGTTGCTGAGATCAATGATTTTTGTTGATGCCGAAAATTTGTTCTCGTTCAAAAATGAGGTGGAATTACCGTGTCCCAGACAAAGAAAAACCACATCAACCTCTGGATTTACCTCTCCAGAAAACTTCAATTTCGTTTGTCCCAACAAATCTTGATGGGCAGAAGTAATGGGTTTGCCCGCTCTTGTGGTGCTGAACACAAAGTCAATCTCGGTTTTAGGATGATTGAGCAAAAGCCTGATCAGCTCTCCACCTGTGTACCCTGAACCCCCTATGATTCCTGCCTTGATCATGAATCTTGGTTTACGTGGTTTGCAATTTTCCCTGAGTTGGACAAAATTTTGATGAAACCCTTGGCATCATCAGCGGTCCAACCTTTGTTCATTTCTCCATAGCTTCCAAAGGAAGCATTCATCAAATCATGTTTGGAAGAAATTCCGTTCAACTCGAATCGGTATGGATGCAAAGTGACGAAAACATCGCCCGAAACATGTTTCTGGGTGTCGGTCAAAAAGACCTCGATGTTTCGCATTACTTCATCCAAATAGTTTCCTTCGTGCAAGAGCATACCATAAAAATTGCCCATTTGTTCTTTTTGGTATTGCTGCCATTTGCTCAAAGTGTGTTTTTCCAACAAATGGTGCGCTTTTATAATAATCAGTGGGGCAGCGGCTTCAAAACCTACCCTACCTTTAATTCCAATAATAGTATCGCCCACGTGGATATCCCTGCCAATGGCATATTTGGATGCGATTTCGGATAATTTTTCAATATTGGCCACAGGGGAGTCCTGTTCGCCGTCCAATGCGACCAATTCCCCATTTTTAAAGGTCAATTTCAACTCCTTGGACAGTTCTTTTTCCAACTGGCTCGGGTAGGCGCTTTCGGGTAATGATAGATGGGAGGTCAAGGTCTCGTCGCCCCCGACGGATGTTCCCCACAAACCTCTGTTTACTGAGTATTTTGCTTTTTCCCAAGGGTAATCGATACCGTTTTGTTGTAAATATTCGATTTCTTCTTCCCTAGCCAATTTTTTATCCCTGATTGGCGTGATGATTTTGATTTCCGGGGCCAAGATTTGGAAGATCATGTCAAATCTAACTTGATCATTGCCTGCGCCGGTACTGCCATGGGCAATATATTTGGCGCCTATTTTTTTGGCATGGTTCACTATCTCAATAGCTTGGACGATTCTTTCGGCACTCACGGAAAGGGGATAGGTGTTGTTTCGGAGCACATTTCCATAGATGAGGTACTTGACCACTTTGTCATAAAATGTGGCAACGGCATCGATAGAGGTATAAGTGGTGGCTCCCAAGGTTAGGGCTTTTTCTTCTATTTCCTCGATTTCAGCTTTGCTGAACCCTCCAGTGTTCACACTTACCGCATGCACTTCAAAACCTTCTTCCTGCGATAGATATTTGGCACAGTATGAAGTATCCAATCCGCCACTATAGGCTATTACTAATTTTTCCATCTTTCTTTTAGTTTGTCATTCCTGCGAAAGCAGGAATCCATTTAATGTCTTAGTTTTTAAGTATTCTCAATAGTTTGACTGCTCCTTCGACTACGCTCAGGATGACAGCTCGAACTGATAATTATTTGTCCTTCTTTTTGAGAAAAAGGCTTTCTTTTATGCTTTTTAGCCTTTTGAAGGCTTTTTTGTTGATTTTTTCAGGTGCTTGTTTTTGTGCTTTTGGGTCGTGCAACATTCCTGTACAGAGACACATTTTCCTGTCGGTACGTGTTAGAATGTCAAAATTCTTGCAGGTCTGACAGCCTTTCCAGAACTCGGGGTCATCCGTAAGTTCGGAAAAGGTAACGGGTTTGTAGCCCAGCTCGTAGTTCATTTTCATTACGGCGAGGCCTGTAGTGATGCCAAAAATCTTGGCATCGGGGAATTTTTTTCGTGATAGATCAAAAACCGCTTTTTTGATTTTCTTGGCGAGTCCTTGATTTCTGTAATCGGGATGTACGATCAATCCAGAGTTGGCCACAAAGTCCTTGTTTCCCCAGACCTCGATATAGCAGAACCCAGCAAATTTATCACCGTCCAGAGCAATGATGGCGTTTCCATTCTGAAGGCGTTTTATGATGTATTCGGGCGTACGTCTGGCAATACCTGTACCTCGAACTTTGGCCGATTCGGTAATGGTATCACTAATGATCTTTGCGTATTTGAAATGTGATTCGTTAGCAACAATAATTTCCATTGCAAGCGATTGTTCTGTAATAATTGAAAAAATGTATTTGAAAGTTTTGCGGAAATGGACTCACCTATTTCCAATAGATATGATGCACCCTTACGGGCGACGACGGCGGGGAGTAAATGGACTGATAGGAGCAGCGATGCTCAAAGTGGATAATATGTACAGTTGTCCTTTCATTCTGGAGCTAATGTACAAATTAATTCGAATTGTACTAAAGTTGCGATTACTTTTTGAAGAAATATAACTTTTTTGGCCTGCTTCCTATCATTTCATAAATAAAAAAGCCGATTACCAAAATGTATTCAATGGCAAGCAACCATAAATTCTCTTTGTAGTCAGGATTTGAATAGGTGTAGTAGCTCAGAACAACCGTGCAGGACCAGACCAATGGGAACCTATAATCCGTGAAGATGGCAAAGCCCAATAGGAATACCACGTACCACGGATGGACGGTACTGGAGAGAAAATAATAACAGGCCATGGCAAAAACCATGGATGTGATTACGCTTTCCAGTTTTTGGCTTTTCCTAAGGAAAGCAAGTAGCAATACGACAATGATTACCACTTTTTGAATTATAGAGCCGTAGGAATCGATCAATTCCCAGGGCTTGGCTTCGTAATAAGTTACAGCAATCTTCTTTACCACATTGTAAATGCTGGCATTGAACTCAAAGTTGGAGAACCATAGCCCAACGGTATCGGAATAATTATCGATAAAAACCGGAGAGTAAAACGGGAGCAGCAATGCAGCGCACCCGAAAACAACCAAAGCGTAAAAAGCAGCACTCTTTTTAAACCCGAAGTATTTTAAAAAAAGTGGCAGGAACATCAGGGGCATCAGTTTTACCATAATGGATATGGAATAAAGAGGTGTTGCCCACAACCATTTGTTTTTTGATATGAGATATAATGCCCAAATGAAGAAAAAGAGCATTACGCCTTCAAAGTGCAGATTTCCCGTGAGTTCGATAATGACCAAGGGATTCAAAAAGTACCAAAAGGCCAAATGATTGGCCTTGTTCAGGTTTTGTAACAGCTTTCTGCCAAAATAAAGCACGCCCAAATCGGCAAGGATTACCATCAATCGCATGGCAATGGTGGAGCCAAATACGCTTCCTCCGCCCAAAATGGTTGCGAGTGCAAAAAGTATTTGGTTGACGGGCGGGTAGTTACTGTAATGCCTAGCATTGAGATTGGTCATTCCTTCATACAGTTCCATCATACTAGGAAATGATACCGTGCCCTGTTCCATGATTTGGTCAGGCGTGTACAAATACGGATTGATACCATTTTTGATGAGTTCGCCATCCCAAATAAAACGGTAAAAATCTTGTGAGAGGTTAGGTGCGGCAATCAGAAATACCAATCTAAAGAGGACTCCAATGACCAATAGGAACTTAAAGTTCCATTTTTCGAACTGGATAATTTTGAAAGTAAGGTAAAATAACGCTCCAAAGAGCATGAACAACTTTACAAAATCGGTGCGTACCAAGTTGTAAGCGAAGCTCCAGTAGAACAAAATACAAGCGACAGCAAATAGTATCGGGTATCTGTGCAGTCGCCAGTAAGATTGCATGGTGGTGGTTTATGCCTTGGAAGTTAAGGATTTAAAGAATACAAATCCAAAACCTAGGAACAACATTAAGTGGAATGGGAACAATCCATAGTCGTTCAGTGGTATGGCACTGTACATTCCAAAAAGGAAATAAATCATCAGGGCAAACTCCAGAATCATGTTGGGCGATAATTTGTTGGTCAAATATTTATTGCCTTTCCAGGTATCCTTGATACTGTTGATGTTGAACTTTGGAGTTCGTACAAATTCACTTCGTTTACCCAAATGTCCTTCCAATACCGCCACGGTGTTGTGCAAAGAAAAGCCCAATGCTACGGAGAAAAAGGTAAAGAAGAGTTTAATGTAGTCCACAAAATTGTCAAAACTACTCCCCTGAATACTCTTGTAGGTAAACCAATAACAAACAAACAGGATAATAGTACTCAAAATAAAGAAGCTTGTCACTTCGAATACCCAACCTAAATGGCCATAGGTGTTTTTGATGTAGAGCATGGGAATGCTCAACAAGGCCACCGTGAACACACACAGGAACATGGAACTGTTCAAGAGGTGCATTACCCCATGGAATTTGGTTTTGAACGGTATGTTTTTGGCCGTAATAACACTCATTACGGTTTTCCTAAAGTTTTCGGCCCCACCTTTGTTCCAACGGAACTGCTGTGAACGAGCAGCACTGATTACTACAGGAAGCTCTGCCGGGGTTTCCACATCTTCCAAATACTTGAACTTCCAGTTTTTCAATTGGGCACGGTAGCTCAAATCCAAATCTTCGGTCAGTGTATCGCCTTCCCAGTTTCCTGCATCTAGGATACATTGCTTTCTCCAGATACCTGCTGTACCGTTGAAGTTGATGAAGTGTCCCTTTGAATTTCTTCCTACTTGTTCCAAGGTAAAGTGGGCATCCAATGCAAAGGCCTGGATACGGGTCAAAGTGGAATAATCTCGGTTGATATGTCCCCAGCGGGTCTGTACCACACCGATTTCTTCATCCTTAAAATAGGGAACGGTCTTTTTCAACCAATCGCCTTCGGGCAGAAAGTCAGCATCAAAAATGGCGATGAAATCCCCCTTGGCGATTTCGAGTCCTTCTTTGAGGGCTCCGGCTTTAAAGCCTTTTCTGTTTTCCCTGCGGATGTGCTGTATGTCCAATCCAGTTTCCTGAAGTTCTTGAACCCTGCGGGCCGTTTCAGCAACAGAATCATCAGTAGAGTCATCCAATACCTGGATTTCCAATTTACTCTTTGGGTATTCTATTTTTGCAATGTTGTCCAACAAGCGCTCCATTACATATTCTTCGTTGTAGATGGGAAGCTGAATGGTCACAAATGGAATTTCCTTGGGGTCGAGAAGGTTAAATTTTGGCGCTTCTTCATTTCGTTTTTTGTAACCTAGGTAGTTGATCAATAGATTTAACTGCGCAAGGCTATAGAAGAAAATCAAAAGTAAGGCTGTACTGTAAATAGCAATGATGATGTAAGCGATAGCAAGTCCCATTATTTTAAACTGTATTTAAAGATCCAACCCAATATTTTTATGCCAGCAAATATAGTACCTTTTACCGTACCAGAAACTTTTGAGACGCCAATTCTTCGTTTGTAACGTACTGGTACTTCGATATATGACATTTTTTTTCTTAAAATTTTTAACTGCATTTCCACCGTCCAGCCATAAGTGGTGTCCTGCATTTTCAATTCTTTGAGCTTTTCATATTTTATCGCCCTAAAAGGTCCCAAATCCGTAAATTTTGACCTGAAAAACAATCGCATTAGGAATGTGGCCAAATTGTTTCCAAAAACTTGTTGTGGAGTCATGGAACCATGTTCGCGAAGTGATTTTTTTCGCGCTCCGATCACAAAATCAATGTCATTTTCCAAAATTGGGGCGACAATCTTATCCAATTCTTCTGGATAATCTGAATAGTCTCCGTCGATAAATACGATAATATCGGGTGTTTTGGATTGTTCGGATATGTAATTTAATCCTTTTAAACAGGCAAACCCATAGCCCTTGCGGTTTTCAGAGATAACAGTGGCGCCCGCTTTTTTTGCATTGGCCACGGTATCATCCGACGAACCGTTGTCGACCACCACGATTTCGGATACGTGATCGGGAATTTCCGAGACCACCAAACCAATGGAATCTCCTTCGTTGATTGCTGGGATAATGACTTTGATATCCGCCATTGGCTGGGAATCAATTTTAGTTAGTGTTAGTAGTTGCCAAAACTAAAATTTTCCACGGATATCTGACTGGGAATATTCAAAAAAGAAAGCCTGCCTATTTTTCGTTGACAAGTGTCATTAGATCCACATCGTTGCCCAACAGTACTTGGTTGCTATCTATTCTACCTTTCAAAGGACCATTCTCCAATTTGAGTACACCTCGGGGGCATACGGCCGAGCAGATACCACAACCAACACAGCTGGCCCTTACAATGTTCTCACCTTTCTGGGCGTAGGCACGTACATCGATGCCCATCTCACAATACGTGGAGCAGTTACCGCATGAAATGCACTGCCCGCCATTGGTTGTAATCCTGAATCGGGAGAACAGTTTTTGTTGAAAACCTAGTATGGCGGCCATGGGACAGCCGAACCTACACCATACCCTACTCCCAAAAATGGGATAGAAGCCCGTTCCTATAACGCCAGAAAAAATACTTCCTATTAAAAAGGAATACGATTTACGAAGTGTCCCTGACTTAAATAAAAATACTTCGCCATCACCACTAAAAAAGTGGAATCCGATAAGGGCTATGATGATTACAAAGTAACCAATGGCTCCGTACTGTGCATCTTTTTGGAGTTGTTTGCGTTTAAAAATCATTACCCAGCCAAATACCAAGGTGAGCAAAGTGGCTACCCCGATAAGAAAAGTGCTTTTCGTCAGCCAATATTTACTGGTATCCGTTCCTAAATAAGAATAGATAACGGCGGTGGTCATCAAAGTCACAAATACTACTACGCTGTGCACCACCCAGCGTTCCACTTTCCAAGCAAATGTGGACTTATCGCTCAACTGCCTAAAGGAATCCCCGGCAGTTTCGGCCAAACCACCACATCCACAGACCCAAGAGCAGTACCATCTTTTACCATATTTATAGGTGAGTATTGGGGTGATGACAAAAATGGATAGGATACCAAAAATCAACAATCCAAAACCAATCTCGCCCGAACTTAGAAACATTTTGATACGATACCCTTCAAAATTGTAATAGTTGAGTGGCCAAATATTCTTGAGGTCATAATAAGGTAAACTTCCTCCATCCAAAATTTTGTGGCCATTCAAACGTGCCATCAATTCCGGGATGATGAACGCAAAGCCGGTTTGGAAGAACATAACGCTCAAAGTGCGCAATCTTTCGTATCGGTTGTGACGATATTTCCAAAGGAACTTGATGCCAAAGACCAAAATGGCAACAGTGTAAAGGGTGCCGTAAACGAACCATTGACTTGCGGGGTTGCCGTTCAAAAATTCACTGAGCGGGTCAAAAAGCGCTATTACATCTTTATTGTCCCCATCGTTGACCAAGCCAAGGTATTCAGGATAGAAATAGAGTACAACATAAAAACCTGTAAGGGCCAAACCAGCTACCCATCCCCATAATCCACGACTGGAAATAGATTTAAACCAAACTCCATCGTTTTTTATTCCCGGTATTTTTTTGGAATAGGCATCCCACGAAAACCAAATGGTTCCAATGCTAATGGCCGATAACGACAAGGTCAACCATAGGGCCTTATTTGGAAAACTGACATTAAAAACGGCCAAAAGCAGAATGCCCAGACCAGAGGTTCCCATGAATACGGCCATTTTTTGACCAAGGCTCAAACTTTTTGGTGGTTCGCCTGTGAGGGCCATATTTTTATTGTAAGTGCTCATAACTCTAGCTTAAGCAATCTGGAAGATGCGTTTAAGGTTTTTCTTTTTCAGGTTGATGGATTTTCCAAAATCCGAATTGTATTTGGATACGATTTGCGATTCAAAATTTGTATAAAATTCAGGATCAAAATTGGTGTCTCTGAGATGCTCCATTACAAAATCAATAGTTCTTTTTTCGCTGAGCCATCTGTCAAAAACTTCGTGTCGCAAACGTATTCCAAAGGTGTTGATGCCCAATACGGTTTCGGAATCCTTATCAAATGCTACGGTAATACAGATTTTTTCTTTGGGATGTCTCCAATGAAAATGGATTTCGGTTTCTTTTTTTCTTCTTTCTGAGAATACCCAACCATAAGTCTGATACTCAATATCCAGAAATTTGGCGGAGTTGAACCAATGTCCTGGTTGGTATTCCATTCGGTTGCCGCAAATGGTCTGGGCAAGGGTTTCGCCCATCATTCTGCCCGTATACCAAACGGCTTCGATGGGACGCCGATTTCCAATGGCTTCGTGCTGTTCCGCACAATCGCCGATGGCATATGCATCCATAATATTGGTCTCTAAAAACCGATTTACCTTTACGCCACGACCCAACTCGATCTCCGAATCTTCCAAGAAATCCACATTGGGAGCTACACCAGCGGTCAATCCTACCAAATTACAATCGATTTCTTCACCAGTTTCTTCGACAACAATGGATTTTACCTTTCCATTTTCGTCTGGTTTGATTTCTTTTAGTGAAGACCCCAAACGAAGGTCGATATGATGTTCGCGAATATGCTCGTTGATCATCTCTGATTCGCCAGAGGGCAAAACGCTGTTCCAAAAGCTGGATTCCCGGACCAAAAAAGTTACGGGGATATCCCGGGTTCTGAGCATTTCGGCCAATTCGATACCGATAAGCCCACCACCGATGATCACGGCTCGCTTACATACTTTGCTGTTTGGTGCATTTTCTTCCAACAATTCTAGGTCCTGCTTGGAGTAAAGTCCTTGTACGCCATCCAAATCCTGCCCTGGCCATCCAAATTTATTGGGTTTCGACCCTGAGGCAATAATAAGTTTATCGTAGCTGAGGTTTGGTGCACCATCAATTTGAAGTGATTTTTCTTGGGTGTTTACCTTGGTAACATACCCTCTTACCAAATCTATTCGGTTCTTTTTCCAGAAGTGGTTTTCGTAGGGTTGGGTGTGCTCAAATTTCATGTGGCCCATATACACATACATCAAGGCCGTTCTGGAGAAAAAGTATTCAGATTCTGCTGAAACTATAGTGATTTTTTTGTCGGAAAGCTTTCGAATGTGCCGTGCAGCCGTAACACCTGCAATTCCATTTCCAATGATGACAATGTGCTCCATGGGTTGGGTTTGATTGTTTTATGTGTCGAGTTTTACGGGTAGAACTTAACAGTAAGATGAAAATTAATAAGAATTTAGTAGCTAATAGCTGTTTTAAAATGATTATTTTAGAAGGATTCACAACCATTATGAAGAAGCTGATTTTTTTATGGGTGCTTGTTTTTATCTCTTGTTCCAGTAGCAAGTTTGACAAAGTCAATGGTGTCAGTTTTGTCTCGTCCAGAGAGGAAGTGGCCCAGCGTCACATTGATCCGGTTCTTGATGTTCAGGCCAACTATGCCGCCATAATGCCTTTTGGGTTTATTCGGGATTTGGATTCTCCAGAGCTGGTATTCAATACGGATAGGCAATGGTTCGGGGAGCGTAGGGAAGGTGCTGAACAGTACATAGAAAAATTACATCAAAATGGGGTAAGTGTGATGGTAAAACCCCAAATTTGGATTTTTGATGGACAATTCACAGGCAATATGAAGATGCCTTCGGAAGAGGATTGGAAAAAACTGGAGGGTTCCTATGAAGAATTCATTTTGTTGTACGCAAAAATGGCAGAAGAGACCCAAAGCGATATTTTTTGTATTGGGACGGAGTTGAAGACTTTTATCAATGAGCGACCTGAGTTCTGGAACGACCTAATTCAAAAAGTAAGAGCGGTTTATATGGGTAAGATCACCTATGCTGCCAATTGGGACGAATATGCAAAAACACCATTTTGGTCGGAGTTGGATTATATTGGCGTGAACGCTTATTTCCCGTTATGCGAAAAGCAGCAACCCACTATTGAAACACTTACCCAGGGGTGGCAGCCTTGGAAGACCAAAATGCGCGAACTCGCAAAACAAGAGGAGAGGCCCATTTTATTTACCGAATTTGGATACCGAAGCATGGATTTTACCGGCAAAAAACCCTGGTTGGTGGACCGTAACCAAATGGATGTGAACCTCAAGGCACAAGCCGATGCCACACAAGTGCTATTTGATGAATTTTGGAGTGAGGATTGGTTTGCGGGAGGATTTGTTTGGAAGTGGTTTATGCAGCACGATAAGGTCGGAGGCCAAGATGACAACCGTTTCACGCCACAGAACAAACCTGCGGAATCCGTAATTAGAAGGCAATATGCCCAGGTCAGAAGATCAAGTCGTTAAGGGTGCAAAAGAATTTGTGGGAATTTTTATCCTAAATCGCAACCAACCTTGGCGTTTTTTTCCCATATTTGTAGCACATCCCACCCAAAAACATACAGAAATGAAATCACGATTGACCCTTCTTTTTTGGGTAGGGGCCTGCACATTCCTTTTTGGACAGGAGACCAAGTACTACAATGTGGTTGCAGAGCAAGGGGACGGCATTTTTTCCCTGCTGCGCAAACAAGGATTGGACCCTGCCAAACACTACGGGGAATTTTTAGAACTGAATTCAGACAAAATAAAGGAAGGGACCGCCTTAAAACTAGGCGAAAAATACAAAATACCCTATGCTGACGATTCCTTTAAAAAGAAAGGGGTTTTGGTAGAAGCGGTAAAAGATGCCGAAGCACCCATTTTTGATGAAGAACTGGCGAAGATGTCGCTTAAAAGCGATAGATTAAAGGATGCTGTGTATTATCTAATTGCTGAGAATGGTTCAGAAACTGATGAAGGTTTTGTGGCGGATGTTTCACAGCGAATTGCCGGGGAGTTAATGATGAATGGTGCCCAAGTCTATGTTATGGGAGATGAAATCATGGAAGATATAGAAGCTGAAAGTGAATCTACCGAGAATGCCATGGGAGATTATGTCAAAGTCATCAACAAAAGATATATACAGAATACAGGAAAATACCAACGGGTGTTGTTCATCCGGGCTGAAAATGTAACGGGGTCTGGTAATATGGATGTAGCCGTTTACCATTATAACAAAAGCACCCAAGGTCAGCGCTTTGCAGAGAATATTCAGCATGTATTTAAGGAGAACAGTGTTTCGAGTACAACCATTGATGAAACCAGTTTTATATTTGAGGATAAGAGCAATCTTTATCTAGCCCGTAATATTCTTCCCGCAATCAGCCTACTAACCATAGAAAACACGACCAATACTTCAAAAAGTAAGATATCACTCAAACCAAACAAAAAAGAGTTTGCCAACCTGGTCAGCAATGGCATTATTAATGATTATGTTGATTTAGAATTTGATAATTAAATGGGATCTTTTCAGTTTGCTATAGTATTGGGTGTTTTGTCTTTGGTTCAGGTTACGGTCTGGGCTCAAGAGGAATACCCCAAAGTAATTGCCCAAGAAGGGGATGGGATCTATACGTTGTTGAGAAGGCATGGAGTTAGTCCGACCAAGTATTACAACGATTTTGTGGAATTGAACAATGAGGACTTGGGAGAAGACGAATCCCTGATTTTAGGCAAGCACTACATTTTGCCTGATACATTGGCGATAAACAAGGTTGAAGTGGTGGAAGAGGGGATTACCTATTCCATTTTCGGGGATGATTTTAAAAAAGTGGATACCGCTAGCAACCGTTTGGATAATACAGTTTATTATCTGATTTCAGGACACGGTGGTCCCGATCCAGGGGCCGTGGAAAAGTACCATGGAAAAATGATCGCTGAGGACGAATATGCCTATGATGTTACCCTTCGATTGGCCCGCGAGCTTATATCACATGGCGCCGAGGTACATATCATTGTCCAAGATGCCAATGACGGTATCAGGGATAGTAAAGTATTGGAATTGGATACTGATGAAACGGTACTTTCAAGAACCATTCCCTTGAGTCAATTGGAGCGTTTAAAACAACGTACCAAAGCCGTGAATGACCTATATGCTGAGAATTCAGGGAAATATCAACGCTTATTGGTCACTCATGTGGATAGTAGGGGCGAAGGCACCAATATCGATGTGTTCTTTTATCATCACGAAAAAAGCACCAATGGGAAAAAGTTGGCGGAAAGCATCCACCAGACCTTCTTTAGGAAATACAAAAAATTCCAGCCCAACCGATTGTACAATGGCACTTTTATGGAGCGTAGCAGTTTGTATGTGGTAAAAAACACCCTTCCTGCCATGGCCTACATTGAAATTGGCAATATCAGAAATAAAAAGGACCAGCGTAGAATCCTGAATCCCGATAACCGACAGGCATTGGCCAAGTGGATTTCCGAGGGAATCCTATTGGATTATGAATCTTCCAAAGAAGCCATTGCCAAATAAAGTGTTAGCAACATCCGCCACCATTGTAGTGGTAGGTGCTTTCACTTATATAGATTTCATCCGAAGCGCTTGCCAAAGCTGCCGCTGTTTTATCGCATACCGCCAAGGGTTGGTTTTGTTGTAGCACATGACCTTTCTGGTCATCAAAATATGCTTCGTTACCAAAATAGATGGCTGTTTTCCCTGTAAAAACGCAGGGCCCGTCTTCGGGTATCGGGTCTTTTATGGCCGCTATTTCAATGGATTCTATATGAATGAGCTCGTTTGTGGGGTAATGGTTCGGCGATAACACCCTGTACGATCGTTTACCTCTAATTTCAATGGTTCCGAAACCAGCATCTGTCAGTACTTTGACGTACTCCTTCAAAGGAATACTGCCGCTCAGGCATTGTGCCCTCAATCTATCATCATTACGGAGCTCATCACTCATGGGTTGTTCACAAATAGGGTCGCTCATTACCAATCTTCCGTGGGGCTTCAAAACACGGTACATTTCGGAAACTGCTTTTTTGAGATCCTCTATTTTAAAAATATTGAAGAGACAGTTTTGGGCGGCCACATCGATACTTTCATCGGCGACAGGAAGATGTAATGCATCTCCTTTTACCAAGTTGACATATTCACTGTTGAACCAATCGTTTTCTTCTTCGGCTATTTTAAAGTTTTTCCGCGAAGCTTCTAACATTTCATCCACGGAATCCACGCCAACAACCCCACCTTTTTGTCTGGAAAAATAGGAGAATTGTAGCAACTCCATTCCACCGCCTACACCAACGTAGAGAATCTTAGGGTCGTTTACCAAATCTTGTGCGGAAACCGTGCTTCCACAACCGTAGTTCATCTCCTGCATGATTTTGGGGATGGACAGTCCCGGGAATTGCCAAATGGGATTGGTGGTGCAGCAAAGTCCAACATCCGGGGTCAATGCAGCATCTTTGTATAGGTCTTGAGTGGCGTCTAAATAGCTCATAGTTCTTTGATCAGTTCTTTGAATAGTTTAATCATTTTAGGTTCCGTTTGCCCTGCAATCTTCAGAATCTCCTGAACTTCAACTGGTTCCAGGTTGTCGGGGTCGCATTCATCGGTTAAAACGGATACCGCTATAATGGGTAGTCGTAAATGATTGGCAACAATTACTTCGGGAACCGTACTCATTCCTACGGCATCGGCCCCCATGATCTTGAGCATTCGGTATTCTGCCTTGGTTTCCAGTTGTGGGCCAACTACAGAGGCATACACTCCTTTTTTCAAAGAGATATTTTCCCGAGCAGCTATGGCTTCCACTTTTTTGCGCATTTCTGGATTGTAGGGTTCGCTCATGTCCACAAATCTGTCCCCAAATTCCGCAACATTTTTAAAGGCCAATGGCGACCCACCCTGCAGGTTGATATGATCTTCGATCAACATAATATCCCCTTTTTTAAAGTCAAGGTTGATGGCTCCCGCGGCATTGGACACGAACAATTTTTTGATGCCCAATTGATGCATTACGCGTATGGGATATGTGATATCCAGAAAATCGTATCCTTCATACAAATGGAAACGCCCCTGCATGACCACGGCTTTTTTGCCTTCAATGGTGCCATAGATCAATTTTCCCATGTGGAATTCCACTGTGGCCAATGGAAAGTAAGGAATGTGATTGTAGTGGGCTTCGATCGGATTTTCTATATTTTCTACCAATTGACCTAGCCCAGTACCGAGCACGATACCAATTTCAGGAGTTTCAAAACCTCGTTTTTTTAAGTATTCAACGGACTCCGCAATCTGTTTTATTGTCATTCTTTTATATGTTTTAAAAATGGCGCAAAGGCCTCAATATCTTTAATGTCCTCGTAATGGTCGACATCGTTTTTTTCGCTCAAAAGTGAGACCTTTTCGTTTTTTATATCCGATAGAGTATCACCAAGGACGGTATTTGTGCCCCAATCCTTGTTTTGGAACAATTCCTTTTTTAAAGATTTCATCCCCAAAAGATAGTAACCGCCATCCTCTGCGGGTCCTACAACAAAATTGTGGTCTTTTAATTGGGAAAAAGCTTCCTCCATATCGGATTGGTTCAAGTGGAACATATCGCTTCCAATGATGATGATATGCTCAAAACCTGCTTGGAACCCTTCTTTGAAAGCGTTCATCATCCGTGCGCCCAAATCGCTCCCGGATTGAAGCTTTTTTTGGTACACTTTGTTGTCCCAAATGTCATCTTTCCAAATCTCTTCGGAATAATAGACCCATTTTTCGACCTTTAAATCCTTGGTGAACGATACGGTTTTGTCCAGCAAAAATTTATAGATGTCCAAAGCTGTTCGATTACCCACTTTAGCGGCCAATCGGGTCTTGCATTTACCAAGTTCGGGGTTACGGGTAAGAATTAAAAGTAGGTTTTTGCTCAATTGCTTTGTTTTGGTAACGAACACTTTTAAGGTGTTGGTCAACAAGACAATCCAATACTTACTTTCTATTTTGTTGTAAAGACTGGGTCATCTTTTGTTCATCTACCCAAATATACTACCATAATGATTTTCTGCATGGGCAAAAACCGACTTTTTGGTGTGGGAGAATAAAAATCAGAAGAAAGCTTTAGGAAATTTTGAAGAGGTAACCGGGCAAGTGTTTTCTGAGTTTGTCAAAAGAGATGGGTTTGGTAAAGTAGTCGTTCATACCTACGCCCTTGGCCTCGTCAATGGCTTCCTTTGTCACATCTGCGGAAAGGCCTATGATTCCGATTGTCCTATTGAACTTTCTGATTTCTTTGGTGGCTCTCAGACCATCCATTTTTGGCATGTGGATATCCATGAATACCAAATGGTAGTCATTTCTTTTGACGGCTTCAATGGCCTCAACCCCATTGGAGACCGAATCGGAATGTACCCCCAAATTTTCTAGGGTTTTTTTCAGTACCATTACATTTACCCTATTGTCATCCACTATTAAAACATTACAGCCACTTAGGTCAATCGATTCTTGACCCGTGTTTTTGATGGTACTGCTGCCATCCGAAATAGGGAATTTTAGTGACAAATGAAATTCAGTTCCTACGCTTTCTTGACTTGTCACATCAATTTTTCCACCGAGGAGCTCCACAAGCTTGTAGGTAATGTACAATCCAAGTCCGCTACCTTCATGGCGTTTGGCTTTTCCGGCCTCTACTTGGGTAAAGCGGTCAAAGATGGTCTTTAGTTTATCTTTTGGGATACCTATTCCAGAATCTTTAATGGTAATGGCAATCGAAAGTTCGTTGTCCACAACAATCTCTTTGTAAGAGATGGTAATTCCTCCTTTTTCGGTAAATTTTAGGGAGTTTCGTAAAATATTGGTTATGATTTGACCGTATTTGCCGATATCCCCAACGGCTTCAACATGGCTTTGTCCTGTTTGGTTCAAATCAATATATAAGCCTTTTTCTTCTGCGGTTCGCCGATAAATGCTGATAATGTTTTTTAGTTCCTCCAAAGGAGAAAAAATATCTTTTCTAAAGGTTGTTTTGCCCGATTCTATTTTGTCGATTTCAAGGATGTCGTTCACTAGAAGGAGCAGTTTTTTGGAGGAAATGTCCATGAGGGAAAGATATTCTTGCAGGGAGCTCTGTATTTCCGAAAGCCTTAAAACTTCTATGAATCCAATAATGGCATTTAAAGGAGTCCTTATTTCATGGCTCATATTGGATATGAACTCTGTTTTTGACTTGGATGCCTTCTCAGCCCTCAACTGTTCTGTTTTCAATGATGTGTTGAGGTCTTTTAGTTTTAGATTGGTATCGTTTAAGTCCTTGTTCTTTTTTCTGGAGGATCTGTAAAAATATATCAGGGAACTGGTAAGGAAAGAGAGCAAGAGCCCAAATGCCAAATAAATGTAGGTCGATTGTTTTCTTTCGGCCATGAAGTTGAGGTGTGATGGCATTAAAGAGAATCTCCATTTTTGGCCATCGAGTGCGTCTACCTCAAAAGTTGTGGTAAAAATAAATTCTTTTCCGATCTCGCTTGTTCTTGGGTTGTTTTTGGAGTAAAATATGGTTCCGTTTTCGTCCTCTACTTGAATTGCATATTTATCCAAATCGGCAACCAATTCATCAAAGGGTACCGTAAAATCCATGCCCGCTGTAACCGAACCCTTGAAGGTGCCGTTAAAGTAAACGGGCGCATCCACTAGAAATGCACTGCCTCCTTGGTGCAGTTTTGTCCATGGTGTAATATTGGTGGTTGAATCCCTTGCGTGTTTTCTCCATTCAGGATGTCTGGGATGTTTGGTCAGGTCCAGACCAACGGCCGCCTTGTTTCCTTCCAAAGGAGTCACTTTTTTAATGATCATGGAGCTGTCCAACCATTCCACAAACCTAAAGGATGGATTTTGTTCCAGAATGAGGCCGGCATCCCTTTCCCAATAGTCAAAGTACGACCCATTGGTCATTTCAATTCGATGTTTCAGGTTCTCCAGGGATTTGATGTCATACTTTACCAAGGAGAAGAATTCCTTTGCCCTCAGGCTTCCAGTGTTTTGAATCTCACTAACATAATTTGATTTGAGGGTGTCAAGGGAATTGTTCCACAAAACGAATACGATGACAATAAGGACAGTAAATATTGCCAATGGAAATATCAATTCTCTTTTTGAGGATATCAACCGCATACTAAGTATTTAAATCGGGGACTTATTAATAATACTTTTCCAACTCATCAGTCCAAAAACAATGAACATTTTATTTCTTTCTGTGGCCACTAAAGGCGTAAGAAAATACATCAGTCAAAAATATCAAACATATTTAATGAAAAAAAATTGTGTTTAACGTTCTGTTTTTGTGGTAAAAACAAGTCGAAAATTTTCACAAACAAATCAGCTCTGATCAATATCAGTTTTTTTGAATGGTTTCCGTATGATCTTTGTCATAAATATCGGGGTATGGGCATTACACACCACCAGTTGCAAAAAATGGCTTTGCAGATTGATGAAGTCGTTGATATGATTCAGTATCAAAATATTGATGAGAACCTCTTGTCTCAGGAAATATGCCCTACCTACAGGGAAAGTGCCAAAAATCTGATGCACTATGCCGCCTTCCGAAGTTTTGATGCCCGCAAGATGCAAAATGGGCTAAAACAGTTGGGCTTGACCCGTTTGGCAAATGCCGAAGGCAATATTCTGGGAAGCTTGATCAATCTGAAAATTATTCTGCACAGTTTGCTTGGTGGGGCTCCCGATTTGAAGAAGTACAAATTCTTGTCCATCGGAGAAGGTTCCGAGTTGTTAAAGAAACATACCGATGAACTCTTCGGAGAAAACGCCAAACAGCGCAGGGTGAGGATTATGGTCACGCAGCCAACGGAAGCTGCCGCAGATTACGATATGGTTTTGGATATGGTCAGGAATGGTATGGACTGTGCCAGAGTCAATTGTGCCCACGATGGTCCAGAAGTATGGAAGGCCATCATAGATAATGTGAGAAGGGCGGCCAATGAATGTTCCACTACGGTTAAGGTGGCGATGGATTTGGCAGGCTCTAAGGTAAGGACGGGAAGGATTCCTTTGGATAATCGCAAAAAGAGGAAAAGCGGCTCAAAAAAGAAAGGGAAGCCTTTTATTCTTTTGAACAAAGGGGATGACCTTATCGTTTCCGGTAAGGAAAATGACGAGGCCCATCCCGAATATGATAAAAGTGGAACTTTGGTGAAACCAGCAAGAATCGGTTGTGTTCCGCCCCAGATAATCGGACGTGTCGAAAAAGGAGCCCCTATTTTATTTGATGATGGTAAAATCGAGGGAGAAATCATTGAAACGGGTTCGGATTCCTTTCAAGTGAAAATTACACGTGCCCAACCAGGAGGTGCCAAGCTGAAGGGAGAAAAGGGAATCAACTTACCAACTTTGGATTTGGGCATTTCGGGCTTGACAGAAAAGGATAGGGAGGACCTAAAGTTTGTGGTCAAGCACGCCGACATGGTCAACTATTCCTATGTGAATGATGAAAAGGACGTGGACGATCTTCTTTTGGAATTGAAAAAATTGGGAGCGGATGAAGAATTGGGGGTCATTTTAAAAATAGAGACCAATTTGGCCTATAAGAATTTGATCGGCATTTTGGTAACTGCCATGCAACGGAAACATTTGGGCATTATGATCGCCCGTGGTGATTTGGCTCTTGAAGTGGGTTGGAAAAATATGGGCATGGTCCAGGAAGGGATTTTGTCCTTTTGCAGTGCCGCCCATATTCCCGTAGTTTGGGCTACCCAAGTTCTGGAGGGATTGGCCAAAAAAGGTATACCGTCCCGATCGGAGATCACGGATATTACCTCTTCCGTACAAGCGGAATGTGTAATGTTGAACAAAGGACCACATATTAACGAGGCCATTGCTTTTTTGGATGAGGTATTGTTCAGTGTGGAGAATTCCCATCATAAAAAAGAAGTACTGCTCCCAAGAATGGAATGGAAATAAAAAAAGGGCTCCTGGTCAGGAGCCCTATGGAGATACATTTGTAACTATGGTAGTTTCTGATTGATGTGTTAGTGTTTAGTATAGTTAACTAATGTATAGATAGATGCTACTTAAAAGGGAGTAAACGGATAGTGCGATTACAGCGTACCAGAATAGGTATCCTAGTTTTGCTTCTATAGTGTTCATTTTTTCTGGGTGTTTGTTATTTAGTTGAGTTATAACTTACACCCCTAAATTACCTAAATGATGCCCCTGTACAAGTCATATTTTTATTGGTTGCAATAATTGGGACATAACTGGTTGTAAAAGTTATGTAAATGGAAAAGTGCTGTTTTGGGAAATAAAAACACTGGCAAATAATACTTTATTTGCTTTATAAAAAGGTGCTCATGGTATGGTGTGGAAACAGGGGAAGCAAAATAAGTTTAGAAGGATGTTGGATTTTTATGAAAGAATCAACACCCTTCCAAAAAAGTATGTCATTGAAGAAATTAAACCAAAGGTGTACCTTTAAGGCGCTTTTCTATTTTTCGCTTTTTAGCGGTAATGTTCTTCATGGTTTCCATTAATTTGGAATCCTTGGTTTTTTTATAAATCTCATTAATGGAAAGTATCAAGCTTTTAGCTTCCCTTGAGGCCTTAACCCTATCGCTGGTCGACATGTGGCTCATTGGCCTTTTTTCGAACTCTTCCGCCTTCTCTAGTAACTCCTGGGTCATTTTTTATTTTTAAAATTATTCGTAATCGGCTAAATATAAGAGTTAGTTTGATATTTTCTGCCTATGAAACCATTTGATTTTCATATTTATGAAAACATTAAGAAGTCGATTGCTTGAAGTGCTAGAAAAATCTAAATAAAAATCAATATTGGGGTTAATCAGTTGATAATGCGCTATTACCATTTGCTTCAGGAAGCATGGTCATAGCGTTGAAAAAGCATTCACAATGTTAAATTAATGTATCTTTATTGTAAAATAATTATTATTTGAACTATTTTTGAGGAAAATTAGCACTTGGAAATCATCTGGAAAAATATAGAGGGAAAGAGCACCTTGAACCACGAACGCAGCATCAATTTGGAATATGCCGTGCGACTTCAGGTGGTAAAGATACTGATAAATGAGGCAGAACACCTCATGGATTACCTTTCTTTGGTGGTTATGGAAATAAATCCTTCAAACGGGCATGTATCCGTTCATCAAGAAACCCCAGAGCCTCTTTTTTCCAAAATCTCCAATAACTTGGAACAGCCAAAGACCAAGGAAAACGCCAAGATATCCTCCCCTTTGTTGGCCGCGGTGAACGTTTAAGATCATTTAAGTCAATCTAAAAATGGATTGAGTGAATCCCGACTGTTGGATAGGGGTAATTTTACACAAAAGTTACTCAATATGGCAATAATCGGAAATATCATTAAAGGCGTTATTGAGGCCAGAGAAGTCTTGAGCAAAGAAACGAGTCCCGTGGAAGAACAGCAGAAGGTCTTGGAAGAACTGTTGGAAAAGGCCAAGGACACCCAGTTTGGGAAACACTATGATTTTGCGTCCATCCTGATGTCCGATAATGTTCCAAAAGCATTTTCCGAAACCATACCCTATCACGATTACAAAAAAACAACGGAAGAATGGTGGAGTAAAACCATAGAGGGCGAACCCGATGTCGCTTGGCCCGGAAGTCCTGATTTTTTTGCACTTTCATCGGGTACTACGGGTAAAAAATCCAAAAGGATCCCCGTAACGAAGGATATGTTGGATTCGATAACCCGTGCAGGAAGACACCAAGTATATGCCATGAGCAATTTTGATATGCCCGCGGATTTTTTTGAAAAGGAAATCATGATGTTGGGAAGTTCCACCAATTTGCAGGAACGCGATGGAAAAAAAGAGGGAGAAATCAGTGGGATAAGTGCCAGCAATATTCCTTTTTGGTTTAAAAAGTATTACAAGCCGGGTGATCAAATCGCTAAAATCGATGATTGGGATGAGCGGGTACTATCCATAGCAAAGAATGCCAAAAGCTGGGATATTGGCGCCTTGAGCGGTATCCCTTCTTGGATGGAACTCATGCTGAAAAAGGTTATCGACTATCATAATGTGGACAACATTCACAAGATATGGCCCAATTTGCAAGTGTACACTTCAGGTGGGGTGGCATTTGACCCATACGAGAAGAGTTTCAATGCCTTATTGGACCATCCCATTCAAATTATTGATACCTATTTGGCGTCCGAAGGTTTTTTTGCCTGTCAAAATAGACCAGGGACCACTGCTATGAAACTGATTACGGACAATGGTATTTACTTTGAGTTTGTACCGTTTGAACCACAATATGTCAACCAAGATGGGTCGTTGACGGATGATGCACCTTCCATAACTTTAAATGAGGTAGAGGAAGATGTGGATTACGTTCTGATTATTTCAACGGTATCCGGAGCTTGGCGATATATTATTGGTGACACCATTGCCTTTACCGATGTGGACCGGGCTGAAATTAAGATCACAGGGAGGACCAAGTTTTTCTTGAACACGGTTGGTTCCCAACTTTCGGTAAACAAGTTGAACGATGCCGTGAAGCATTTGGAAGAAGAGCTGAATATAAAGGTGCCTGAATATACCCTTTGCGCCAAGCGTTTTGATGATGGGTTCTATCACACGTGGTATTTGGGTTCCGATAGCCAATTGGATGAAGAAAAAACGGGAAATGTCCTGGACAGTTATTTAAAAGAAGCCAATAAAAACTACAAAGTGGCCCGAAGCAAAGCTTTGGAAGGAGTAAAAGTAAACTTTGTGCCCCAGCAAATGTTCGCGGATTGGAACGGGGCCAACAAGAAGAAAGGCGGTCAGGTCAAAATGGAGCGTGTTATGGGCGAAGAACGCTTTGAGGAATGGGAAGAATTTGTTTCCCAGCACTCATAAAAGGCCATTGTCATTTAGGGAATCCTGTTCTTTTACCATTTCCATGATTTCATCTGGAGATAGGTAATATTGCTTGATTCGGGCTTTATACGTATCATCGATTTCCGAATGGTTGAGTATAAACCGTTTGGTCTTCAAAATGTGGTTGGACATACCGCGAGATACTGCAAAGGAGTCGGCTGCACGTTCGGCTTTTTTCACGAATTCCTTCAATAAAACATATCGAATACCAAATCCTATGAGGTTAAGGTTGCCGCGTTGTTGGTAGTCCATCACATGGCCGAGTTCGTGCCCGATCCATCCGATCAACACATCTCGGGGCACATCCGCTGTTTTAAATTCCGCTCCGGATATTTTGAACTTTTCACTGATCAGAATCACGTAGCTACGCTTGTTCTTGGGCTTTATAAGTCCGCTCCAGGTGGGCTGTGCCTGCATTACCGATTTTTTGATGTTCTTTTTGAACTTAAATTCAATAGGGATTCCTTCGAGTTCTGGAAAATGCCCCAAGGCAATTCCCACTTCTTCTTTTATGCTTTTTGGTATCGTGGTTTTGGGCTCTTTCAAAATAAGGACAGCTAAAAATACAGTTATGATGGTTGGAATAAGTAGTTTTAGTTTTCTTTTCAAAATTAAGGGGTTGAAAAAAGGGCAAATCATGATTTGCCCTTTTATATGTGATCATACTTTGTTTAGAACTGGTACCGTAGTCCAAGGGCGATGTCCAAGTCCAAGTCGTCCGAATAATTGTCGTTGAAACCAATTTCGGGTCTCATGTCCAGCGAAATCAACAAAGGGAAATCAAAGTCGTATTCGATACCAATATCACCTGCTATAAGTGCAAAGGCTCCATCATTGTCCCCGGCATCAAAAGATCCTACTCCGCCACCGGCACCTACATACCAATTAAATCCTCCGTCAATCGGCATTACCCATTGGTACAAGCCTACCAGCTTAAAGGCCTCTACATTATCGGAATCTCTCCAGCCAAGGTCAAATTCCAGTCTATTGTTTTCTTGCAGATAACGCTGATAGGAGATTTCCCCTCCAAATCCGTCGTTATCGCCCACTCTTATACCCAATGCGTTTTTTGATATGCTCTGGGCACTCATGGTTGTTGCTCCGATTAAAAATAGAATCAAAATTAAATTTTTCATGATAGTTATATTTTGATATAAAGGTAGTTTTGAAGAGGGATTGACTTGCCTCGATACAATTAATGATTGATGCAAATACAAGACATGTTTGCGCTTAGAGCAGCGGCTTTAAAAACTTGAACAGCCCTTCCAAAAAGCGTAACCAAATCGTTCGGTTTTGATAGCGTTCCAAAGTCATGGGGTCCGATTTTTCGCAGATTTTATCGAACTCTTGTGTCATTTCCGTATTGATGGCTTTGTTGTACACTAAAACATTCGTCTCGTAGTTGAGCTCAAAACTCCGAATGTCAAAATTGCCAGAGCCAATGGAGACCAGATCATCATCAACGATCATGATCTTGCTATGGGCAAAATCGTCGCGCAGGTAAATATTGATTCCTACCTGCAACAATTCCTCAAAATGCGAAAACATGGCGAACTTGGCCGCTTTGGAATCGGATTTTTTAGGTACCAGAAGACTTATTTCCACGCCTTCGAGCGCTGTGATTTTCAAACTTTGCAAAAAAGCTTCGCCTGGCACAAAATAAGGGTTTGCAATACGAATGCTTCGTTTGGCCTGGTTCATCATGCCAATATATTGCTGCATTATGGTGGGGTGCTTGGAATCGGGCCCTCCTGCCACCACTTGTGCATCAACGTCTCCCGCTGGTGCTTGCTCTATAAGGTAGTCGGATAAGCGAAAATCCTCCTTGTTGCTCGCAAAAAAGTAATCTTTCAAGAATACCAAGTGCAGGTCGTTTACGATGGGTCCTTCCAATTTTAAATGGACATCTTTCCATTTGCCAAGGCCGTTTTTATGCTTTATGTACTTATCGGAAATATTCACTCCGCCCGTAAAGGCCATGTTGTTGTCGATGATGACGATCTTGCGGTGGTTCCTAAAGTTGAGGGAGAACAAAAGGTTTTTGAGCCGGATGGGCATTATAGGATATATTTTTACCCCAATATCCTGAAATTGTTTTCGGGGCTGTCCGCGCAATTTGTAGCTCCCCAAGGAGTCATAGAGGATTCGGATTTCCACCCCTTCTTTAATTTTACGCTCAAAAAGTTCGAGCATTTTGTCCAAGAGGTCGCCCCTTTCCAAAATATAGTACTGCACATGGATGAACTTTTGGGCTTCCTCCATGGCTTTAAAAAGTACGTTGAAGGTCTCGCCACCATCTTGGAGCGCGGTTACGTTATTGCCTGATTTTGCCGTGGTATTGGAATTGGCTTTAATTAATCGGTTCAGCCTTTCTTTTCGGATATCGTCATCAAAATGGGCCCAAAATTTCTCTTGGGCGGAAATTTTTGGGTATGTGTATTGGTTTCTTTTTTCAAACTCTTTGGAGTTGAAGAATTTGAACTTTCTGCGGTTCATTCCAAAAAGATAGTAGAGTACAACTCCCAAGATCGGTAGGGTAATAATGGCCAAGGCCCAACTGATGGAACGCGATGGTCTTCTTCCGTGGTAGATAATGGCTCCGATGGCCCAAACGGAGGTCAGAATGTATAGTAAGGTAAAGAAGGTCTTCAAAAACTGGTGGTGTTTATATCTTCTAAGGTAAGAACGAATATTGGTATGCCAACCCTTTAGGGTTGGATTTGCGGGGGGCAATAAAAAACTCTGGCAATTTGCCAGAGTTTTTCAGTATTTGCCAATGGTTGTTTTATTGAGGATTGTCGTCTGTGGCATCCTCTACTTCGTCTTCAACTTCTTCGGCCGCATCTTCTACGCCATCTCCAACATCTTCTGCTGTTTCTTCAATGCCTTCTCCGACATCCTCCGCAGCTTCTTCAACTTCTTCAATGGCTTCTTCGGCCTTATCTTCTTTAGTTTCTCTGCAACTGGTCATACTCAAGGTAAGTGCCATTGCTATGAACATTGTAAATAAACTTATTGACTTTCTCATGGGTTCTCTATTTTTAGGTTAATGATTCTTTTAGATGGTGCGTATGTGATTTATAATTTTTTTCTTCCGGTTATCAGTGAAATGATAAACAATACAATGAATATGAAGAATAGGATTTTGGCTATACTCGCTGCTCCTGCGGCAATTCCACCAAATCCGAATATACCGGCAACAATGGCCAAAATTATAAAGGTAACTGTCCAGCGTAACATATATAGTAGTGTTTAAATTAATGCCTGATCAACTATTAATCAGTACATTACAAATGTCGCTCACTTTCTTGGTGAAGCTTGCCGTTTTCCGTTTATATGTTAACTCAAAAGAAAATTCGGTGTATTCCATTGATCAGTGCACCTTTCATCAGTGGTCCGGAAATTGTGTATGGGCAAATAATGGCTCAACTTCGGTATTGGAGGTCAAGTTTTTCAAAAAGAATTCGTTGGACATGCGTTTGGCCTCCAACTTTGTTTTTTTGGGGTTTTGGATGATTTCCTTTAAGTCATCCATATTGGAATTTTTGTTCAGCCATAGGGCAGCGTGTTCTTTGGGGACTATGACGGGGGCAAGATGACTGATGTTGTGATAGCTGGAGACAAAGGGCTCGGTTTTGCTTACTGTTATTGCAGTGCACAAGAAGCCATCGTTCAATATATTATAGGTGCCCGCCAAATAAAATGGTTTGTTGGATGCCTGATGAATGTAGTAACTACAGGTATTGCCATTTTCCAGTAGATGGGTGTAAAAACCCGTTACGATAACCAAACAGCGCCTTTTTTTAAAGGATTCCTGCATCCAAGCTATGCTTTCCAGTTCTACCATCTGTACGTTCAAGGTGTTGGCATTGTCTTGAAAAATATGCCAGTCTTCCTTAAAGTCTTGGGGCATGAGCCCCCAGATGGCAAAGGTTATTTCGTTTTGGTTTTCCATGGTGACCACACCAAGGTTGGTCTCATGGAAACCGTTGATAATGGGGTTTGGTCTGAATAGGTTTGGATACCTGAAGGGAATGCCAAACTCCTTTTCTATCACATCTCTTTCCGCTTCATTTGAAAGTTTGTAGATCATAAGCTCCGTGAATATTTCATACAAGTAACTTGAAAACATTAGAACAGGTTGACTCAAACCAATTTAATCGTGTTGCTTTTGATAAACTTTTTATAAAAGTGGGGCAAAGAAACCGTTCATTGTTGCCCAAAAAAGAACAAAGCCTATCTTTATTGGATTGATAATTGATCGATTGAAAAAACGACACCATATTTTCTAAATGATAAAAATCAAAGTTGAGGCCCAGGATACGGCTGAATCAGTAGAGCAGATCAAGAATGTGATCGGGGGCGAAATATCGGAAAGGTGGGGACAGCACACTTTGAGTGTTTCCAATGACAAGGCCAATGGGAATATCCGTTTCATTACGTTTGAGTGGGGAGTGAGCTTGTTGGAACTGGATATTACTTTTTTTGATGAGGTATTGATCGAGGTGGATACGTCAGACTTTAACCCTATTAGCTTTTATTACTGTTTGGAAGGCTATTGCGGCCATAAATTCGGTTACCAGTCCGAGGAAGAGATTAAGATCATGGAGCAGTTCCAATCCGTGATCCTGACCAATAGGGATGGTGGTGTAATGCATCGCTATTTTCCCAAGGACATCAAAATCTCACAGAGCGTCATACAAGTGAGAAGAAAGCCTTTTTTGCGAAAAAGATTGAACCAGGGCGAGGAACTCAACAAGCAGTTGTACAGAGTGTTTTTGGATACCGACCACAAAAAGGTGTTTGCCTATTATGGGTCCTACAATCTTAAGATTGCCGAGGTAATGGGGGAAATAAAGAAAGTCAAGGCAAAGGGAATGGTTCGTATTATGATGATCGAGGGGTTTGTGTACCAAATCCTTTCCATGCACATGATACAGCACAATAAGGAGGTGCGGAACAAAAGGCCCCAGACCAGTTTGCTGAAACGGGAATTGAAAACGATCCGTAGCTATGCCAAAAAGATAGAGAAGAACATCGCCAAGGATTTTTCCTTGGAGGAGATTTCGGCAGAAACAGGGTTGACCCAAGCCAAGCTGCAAGAGGGGTTCAAATTGCTGTACAATAAAACGGTAACGGAATACATACGGCATGCCCGATTGGAACTGGCCCGCGATTACATTGCCACCACCGAAATGAACATATCCGAAGTGGTCTACTCCATTGGATTTACCAGTAGGAGCTATTTTTCCAAGATCTTTAAGGAGAAATACGGCTTGAGCCCGAGTGAATTCAAAAACAGCAAGAAAAACGCCCAAGTGGTGGGCTAGGGATCACAAGCACCTTACCAACCCTGCGGATTTGCCGCAACGGGGCGTAGCCGTTCCAGATGGCAAATATCCTGGTACTGATGCGTTACCTCCACACGGAGTGATGGGTCCGGGGCATCTATCCTAAAGGATAGCTGTAGTTTTTCTTCATCCACGTACAGCCTGCCATGGTCCAAGGGGCGGAGCAGGGACAGCATTTCCATATTGTGGCACTGCTCAACACCGGGCAAGCGGAATTGAAAGGAAAAACGGAACACCAGATTGTCCAGTACCGTTAGTTCGGCTACATCTTTGCAAGCTGTTTTTTGAAGGATAATACGGCTCTGGCGCCGTTGCAGGTGGTTCAGGAATTGCCCGTTTTGATGATTGCGAATTTCAAGGGTCGCAAAAGTGACCTGCAGTGGTGCAGGGGAGCTTTGGTGGAGGAAGTTGGTAAAAGTGGATGAAATGGGAAGTGATGGCATGGTAGGTTATTTTAATGAATGGGATTCCTCAAATTTACGCAAAATGACGTTTACGTCATTAATTTCGACATACAAAATTTTGACATTGCTGTCGTATGATGGACAACGACGACCAAAATGTTGATTTTTTAAAGGACTTAGCTGGCCGGATTAAGGGCTTGAGAGAAGCTAAAAATCTTACCCAAGAAGACGCCTACAATGATACTGGAATTCATTTTGGACGAATTGAAACTGGCAAATGGGACCCAAAGTTCAGCACCATCAAAAGAATCGCCACTTATTTTAATTTGAGCATCACTGAGTTTTTTGCTGAGGGATTTGATGAATAGAATGCTATCATCTCACTTGCTGAACAAAAAGCATGTCAGTTTTATTCTTAATTTGGGTGTGTAGGGATATTTGTGTTTTACATTTCTAGTCATAAGCTCGGAAGTATTATTAAGAACTATTGATTTTAAAGAATTTCTTTATAAACTTAAAATCATCCATCCACTATTTAAGTTTTTTCCTTTTTTCTTAATTTAGAGGCTGCACTAATTAAAATGTTATGCAAAACTTCAAAGCAGGAAATTATGTCAGTCAGGGAACTTTCAACAGTTTTATTCCTGAAGTGATTAATCGAAATTGGACTCTAGATGATATGGAGGTCATAGAGTTGTTAAGCCAAGCTGATAGACAGCTAGGAAGACTGGATATGTACTCTGAACATACTCCGAACATAGATCTTTTCATATCTATGCATATTCTAAAGGAGGCAACAAAGTCAAGTAAAATAGAAGGCACAAAAACCAATATAGAAGAAGCTCTACAGGATAAAGAAGAGATAGCAGAAGAGGAGAGAGATGATTGGGAGGAAGTTCAGAACTATATTAAAGCATTGAATAAAGCTATTGAATCTCTAGATGAATTACCATTATCTTCGAGATTAATAAGGTTAGCCCATAAAGTTCTTCTACAAGGAGTTCGAGGAAAACATAAAATACCAGGGCAATTCAGAACTAGTCAAAATTGGATTGGCGGTGCCTCAATTGCTGATGCAACATTCATTCCTCCTCCGCATACTGAAGTTCCACGTTTAATGGGAGATTTGGAGAAGTTTTCCCACAACACTGAAATAAGGCTGCCACATCTATTGAAAATTGCTCTTATTCACTACCAGTTTGAAACAATACATCCCTTTTTGGATGGTAACGGTCGAGTTGGGCGTCTCTTGATTACTCTTTATCTTGTAGAGAAAGGCATTTTAAAGAAACCAATCTTATACTTATCTGATTTTTTTGAAAGAAATAGGCAATTGTATTATGATAATTTGATGAAAGTCAGGACTACTAATGATATTAAACAATGGTTTAAGTTTTTTCTGGTGGGTGTTATAGAAACCGCAAGGGGGAGTATCGAGACTTTTAACAATATTATGAAGTTGCAAAAAGAGGTTGATTTGAAAATTCAAGGACTTGGTGCAAGAACAAGCAATGCTCGAGCAGTTGTAAGTAAACTCTATCTTCGACCGCTTATCAATGTCCAAAAGGTAGCGGACCTTACAGACCTTTCCCTTCCATCAGCGTATAAACTAGTTAATGAATTGGAACAACTTGGTATTCTAAAAGAAATAACAGGTGCTAAAAGGGGCAAACAATATTGGTTCGAAGAATACATCAATTTATTTAAATAATAAATATTTTCCAATAAAGAACTGAGTTGAAAAACAAAAAACCCACAAACATAGTTTGCGGGTTTTTTTGTGGTACCTCCAGGAATCGAACCAGGGACACACGGATTTTCAGTCCGTTGCTCTACCAACTGAGCTAAGGTACCAAGCTTTATTAAGCGGGTGCAAATATAATTTCAAAATTAGGATATACAAACAAAAACCCGAAAAAAAGCCCCTGATTTTTTCCAATTCCCGATCTTTGTACTATGAATCTGGTCATCGATATAGGCAATACACGCATCAAATACGCTGTTTTCCAGAACAGAAGGATGATCTACGACCATAGCTTTGGGTCGGGCCTGTTCCTTTCCAAGATCAAGGAACTCTTTGAGCAGTACCCGCGCATCAACAATGCGATCATATCCTCCGTAGGTAAACTGGACCGCAAGGAAAGGGATGTGGTGGCCCTTTTTTGCAAAGTGCACGTGCTTAGCAGTGCATCCAAAGTCCCATTCAAGAACAGCTACGCTACACCGAGCACCTTGGGGGTGGATAGGTTGGCCCTCGCCGCTGCGGCCTATTCCCAAAACCCACGGGGCAACACCTTGGTCATCGATGCCGGTACCTGCATTACCTACGAAATGGTGAACAATGCAGGCGAATATGTTGGGGGCGCCATTTCCCCGGGCATCCAAATGCGGTACAATGCCATGCACAACCAAACGGCGGGCCTGCCCCAACTGGCTCCCGATGAACTTTTGGATTTCATAGGCAACTCCACCGAATCCTGCATGCACAGTGGTGTGATCAATGGTGTGGCCCAGGAAGTGGACGGGGTAATCAATCAATATCGATCTCGTTTTCAACATTTAACAGTTATTTTAACAGGCGGAGACTCCCATTTTTTTGCCAAAAGGCTAAAAAACACCATATTTGCGAACTCCAAATTTCTCTTGGAGGGGCTAAATTGCCTACTGGAATACAACACAAACTGAATGATTAAAAAAATTCTGATCGCTTTTTTTTGCGTGACAGCCCATGGTTTGTTCGCGCAAAATGGAACCATTTCGCCATATTCTTATTTTGGAATCGGCGACCACAGGGACAACGGAAGTGTGGATAATCAAATGATGGGAGGAATAAGTATGTATGGGGATAGTATCCATATCAACCTATCCAATCCAGCGGCATACTCCAAACTAAGATTAACTGCATACACTGCTGGAATTTCCCATAAACAGTACAGACTCAAGAGCTGGAGCGAAGAGCAAAACACCTCCGTTACCAATTTGGATTATCTGGCCATAGGCTTTCCCTTGGCTAAAAAGGTAGGTTTTGGTTTTGGTGTGATGCCCTATTCATCCGTGGGATATGATCTTAATTCCACCTCCGTCAATAGTGGGGGGGCGGAAGTAACCAACTTTTTTTCTGGAGAAGGCGGACTTAACAGATTGTATGCCTCTCTTGGTTTTGAACTTGCCAAGAACCTTAGTTTGGGAGTGACGGCCAATTTCAATTTCGGGACATTGGAATATGAAAGAATTCAGGGTGTGGAAGGAGTGCAATTTGGAACGTTGGATAATCGTGAATCCAAAATAAATGGGTATGACTTCAAGTATGCGTTAAACTACACGCCCCAAATAAATGATAAGTACACCCTATACACATCTGTATTGGTAAACACGCAGGGCAACTTGGTTTCCAAGAACAAGCAAACCTTTGGTTCTTTTTCCCTGTCAAGCGGCAACAATGTCGAAGTGGTCGAAGTGAACCTCGATGCATCCAACCTAAGAAATACGGAATTAAAGATCCCCACAAGAACAACAGTGGGCCTTGGTTTTGGGGAAAATAGAAAATGGTTTTTAGGTGCGGAGTACAGTTTTCAACAGATGGATGATTTTGAAAATGCCTTCCTTGGATTGGAAAACGTAACATATTCCAATGCCAGCACCTATGCCTTTGGCGGATACTGGGTGCCTGATTACCGTTCGCTTTCAGGCTATTTCAATCGTATTACCTACCGTGCGGGATTACGGTATGATGTAAGTGGAATGACGGTCAACAGCAAGGAAATAAACAATTTTGGCATAACTTTTGGATTAGGTTTACCGATGGGGGGAACTTTCTCAAATCTTAACCTAGGTTTTGAATTGGGGAGAAGAGGGACAACCGATATGAACCTGATTGAGGAAAGTTATTTCAAAATAAATTTGGGCTTATCGTTAAATGCAAGTTGGTTTCAGAAAACAAAAATAAATTGATGGCCCTTTTTTTTGATAAATTGATAAATAACCACCCATATAAGGTCCTGTGAGAGGATTTTTTAATGAAAATTTGTACTTTAACAGCTTTAAAATTAGTAAGATGAAAAAGAGACACTACTTAACAATGATAATGGTCACTATGTTGACGGGATTAAGTATGGCCCAAGCACAGAACCCCGAGTGTATGACCAATCTGTCTATTTATGCAGAGCACGTAAAGGTTAAAAATTATGATGCAGCTTATGAGCCATGGAAAATGGTTTACGAAAGTTGCCCGGATATCAATAAGGCAAATTTCTCCTACGGAGAAAGAATCTTGAAATCCAAAATAGATAACTCAACCGGAGCCGATAAAGATGGCTATATCCAAGATTTATTGGCATTGTATGATAATAGTTTGAAATATTTCCCATCAAATTACCCCGCAGCCGGAGTGGCCATTGACAAGGCATTGTTGTTGTTTGACAATAAAATGGCTTCTGATGAAGAGATTTTTAGCATGTTGGACAAGGCCTTCCAAGAGGATCGCGCCAACTTTAAGAATCCAAAGGCACTTTACCTTTACTTCTCAAGCCTGGTTGATTTGCACGATGCCGGTAAAAAGGACCTTCAGGATGTTTTTGAGACTTATGATGATGTAACTGGGAAAATTGAAGAAGAAAATAAAGAGCTGACAGGTATTGTTACCAAACTTCTTCCAAAGGATTCGTTGGGCACTTTGACCAGCAAGGAAAAGAGAATGTTTAAGGTTGCTAGTGTGAATTCTGAAAATTACGGTAAAATAGCAAGCAGTATAGATTCCAAATTGGGAGCGCTTGCAGATTGTGACAACCTTATTCCACTGTACGAAAAAAACTTTGAAGAAAGAAAGGGTGATGTAAAATGGGTAAAGGGAGCCGTAGGAAGAATGTTCTCCAAAGAGTGTACCGACGACCCTATGTTTAGAAAATTGTTCGAAGCCCAGTTGGCCTTAGACCCATCTGCCGATGCATATATGTATGGAGGGGTACTTAAGCAGAAATCAGGGGATTTGAACGGAGCCCTTGCTGATTTTAACAAAGCAGTGGAATTGGAAACCGATTCTTACAGGAAATCCGATATCCTTTATAAAATTGCCACTACTGTAAGGAATAGCAGCAAGTCTCAAGCCAGAAGCTACGCGCTCAAGGCCATCGATGCCAATCCAGCAAATGGGAAAGCTTATTTGTTGATAGCTACGCTTTATGGAAATAGTGCCAACGCATGTGGTAGTACTCCGTTCGAAAAAAGAGCAATCTATTGGAAAGCTGCTGCCATGGCAAGAAAAGCAGCAACTGTAGATCCTGCTTTGAGAGGTCGTGCAAGCCAGCTTGCTGCCAACTACGATGCCAAAGCTCCAACCAAAGAAATGATCTTTAGCTCAGGAAAAGCGGGTCAAACCATTTCTTTCAGCTGTTGGGTAGGTGGTAGTGTTACCGTACCTAATTTATAGTGAAGAAAACATCTGAACATATTTTGAATAGATTTGCCACGGTTTTTGCCGTGGCAATCCTTTTTATGTCCTGTGGTGACGACTACGAAAGAGTGGGGGAAGAGGCCGTAAAACCCTTGTTTCCACAAGGAATCGCCCAAAATTTCACATTGACCTACACCGAGACCGTTAAGTCATTGGGTGCCCAGGATTCCGCAACTTCTCGGGTAATAGCCGTACTTAAAAGTCCGTTGTCGGAGGATTTTGATAATCAAAGATTTAAGTTCAAGACCTTTCCCGAAGGCCTTCAGGTTGATTTTTACGATGATGAGGGCAAAAAAAGCGTGGTGGTATCGGATTATGCAATTTATTATTCCCAAACTAATTTGATAGATTTGCAGGGAAATGTGGTCATTGAAACACATGACGGTAAAAAACTGGAAACCGATCAATTATACGTTGATAGAAAGAACAATTGGATTTTTACCGAAGCCACCTTCAAATACACCAATCCAGAAGATGCAACCGTAATGGATGGCGAAGGAATGGATTTCAATACAGACTTTACTTTTTTCAAGGCCCATAAGACCTACGGATTAATGACGATAAAAGAAGAAGAATAGGATGATCAAGATTTTACGATACACAGAATACCTTTACTTGGCCGTTGCCGCAATTTCCATTTATAAGATCGCCACACTTTGGAGCATAAATCCAAAGGATACCTACATTTTTATCTTCTTTGCCGTGGTGTCCATTGCCATGTTCGTTTTCAGAAGAAGATATCGGAAGCGTTTTGAACAGCGAAAAAAGGATAATCAACAATAACATTGGACTCCTCTGTAGTAATCATAGTTCTTTCGCTGCTGTTTTCAGCATTTTTTTCAGGAATGGAGATCGCCTTCGTTTCCGCCAATAAGATTCATATTGAAATAGAGAAAAAGCAAGAAGGTTTCTTGGCCAAAGTACTCACTTTGCTCACGGATAAACCCTCAAAATTTATTGCCACCATGCTCATAGGCAATAATATCGCTTTGGTCATCTATGGCCTTTTTATGGGCGACATGCTCATGGAGTGGTTCCAAACGCTATTGCCAACAAGCCATCAGTTTTTGAACGCGCTTTTGACGGATTTTAGTTTACTGTCACAAACGGTTATTTCAACCTTGGTAATTCTATTGACCGCCGAATTTTTGCCCAAGGTGCTTTTCCAAATATATTCCAATGCCCTCATCAAGGTTTTTGCGGTGCCCGCTTATTTCTTTTACCTTTTATTCTCTTTCATATCATGGTTTGTGATCAAAGTGTCGGATTTTATTTTGAAGGTATTTTTCAAGACCGATGGAGATGAGGTGCAGCTATCTTTCACTAAACTGGAATTGGGGGACTACATCAACGAGCAAATGGAAACCGTGGAAGAAGAGGACGATGTGGATTCCGAGATTCAGATTTTCCAGAACGCCTTGGAGTTCTCAACCGTGAAAGCACGCGAAGTAATGGTGCCGCGCACCGAAATTACCGCTGTAGATCTAACCGAAACTCCAAAAAACCTGACCAAGCTGTTTACCGAAACAGGCTATTCCAAAATTCTGATTTTCAAGGAAAGCATTGATGAGATCATAGGGTATGTGCATTCCTATGAACTCTTCAAAAAGCCGAAGACCATCAAAAGTATATTGCTTCCCGTGGAATTTGTTCCCGAGACCATGCTCATTCAGGATATTTTGAACGTACTGACCAAAAAACGTAAAAGCATGGCGGTGGTTTTGGATGAATATGGAGGAACTTCCGGTATTTTGACAGTGGAGGACATTATCGAGGAACTTTTTGGAGAGATTGAAGATGAGCACGATTCCACCGACCTGTATGAAGAACAGCTAAGCGAGAACGAGTACAAGTTCTCGGCACGAATGGAGGTGGATTACATCAATGAAAATTATAAACTGGAGCTTCCAGAAGGGGAGGAATATGAAACCTTGGGGGGATTGATCGTAAATCAAACAGGAGAGATTCCCGAACAGGATTCAGAAGTGACCATGGACAATTTTACCTTCAAAATATTGGAGGTGTCCAATACCAAAATAGACTTGGTAAGTGTACACGTTCATACTGATGACTAACCCATTGTGGATTATGTTTTTGCTTTTTCACAATAAACACTCGGTTCGAGTGCGAAGCGTATCGAGAACAAGTGTTTTTAGGGTAAAAAATCGTATTCTCGACACAATTTTTCACTACTTCGCATTGAAAAACCACTCGAATTGACGATTAGTGTCCAATAATGCACTACAGGCTGAAGATTAATAATTTCCGCCCCTTTTTTAGCTTTCCTATTTGAAAAGAAAGTGGTATTTTCGCCCACTGAATTTAAAGAAAACAAGCAGTAAAATGGCAATATTAGAGAATATTAGAAAACGGACAACAGTTCTTATTCTAATCATTGGTTTGGCGTTGTTCGCATTTGTGATATCAGGAGTGTTCAGCAGCAACAATTTTTCCGGTGGAAAAGTAGGCTCCTCGGTTGCAGAGGTAAATGGAGAGAATATTCCCATCGATGAGTTCCGAGCTCAAGTAGAAACAGCTTCCAGAAGATACGGGCCAAGCGTTACCTCTACCCAGTTGGTGAACATGGTGTACGATCAAGAGGTAAGAAAAACCATTTTGAACCAGCAGTTCGAAGATTTGGGGATTGATGTGGAAAGCGATCAGATCATTGAATTTGTGAGAACATCCGGCTATGCCCAGATTCCGGATTTTCAGGATGAGAACGGAGTGTTCAACGAGCAAGTCTTTAAAAGTGCCATTGCCGATTGGAGAGCCAACGACCCTTTGCGTTACGATGCTTGGTTGCAAGATGAAGCATCCATTATTCAAGCAGCCAAAGAACGTATGTACTTCAACTTGGTAAAAGGAGGGGTTACTGCTACCCTTGCCGAAGGAGAAATGAACTACGACATGGCCAACGATAAAGTGGACATGCAGTACGTTCGTATCCCTTACACTTCAATTCCGGACAGTACCATTGAAGTTTCCAAAAGTGATATCGAATCCTATATCAACGATCACAAAGCCTTGTTCGAGCAAGACAAAGCCCGTGATATCCGTTTTGTATATTTTGAAGAAAAACCATCTGCTGAGGATGAGAACAATGTAAAATCGGAAATTACCGCATTGCTTGATGATTCAGTGGAATATTCAGAAGCAAAGGATGCCAACGATACCATTCTCGGTTTTGGAAATACCACCGATATGGCCGCGTTCTTGGACAGACATTCCGACACCAAATTCGATACCATTTACAAAGCCAAGAAAGACCTTCCTTCCGTAGTTGCCGATACTTTGATGGCAATGGGCGTAGGGGAAATCTACGGTCCATATAAAGACGGTGACGCTTACAAAGTATCCAAGGTCATGGACAGAAAGGAAAATGGAACGGTAAAAGCAAGCCATATTTTGATTACTTGGGAAGGTGCAGAGCGTGCTAACCCATCCATTACCAGAACCAAAGAAGAAGCAGAGGCCGAAGCAAATAGATTGTTGGCGGAAGCCAGAAAAGAAGACGTTATTTTCAGTGCATTAGCGCGAGATAATTCAGATGGACCATCCGCGCCACGTGGAGGAGACCTTGGGTATTTCCAAGAAGGGGTAATGGCCGATGAGTTCAACGATTTCTGTTTTGGAAACCCAACAGGTACCGTTGGATTGGTGGAAACCCAATTTGGATACCACGTCATCAAAGTTGATGATAAGCAAGATGTGATACAGGTGGCTACCTTGTCAAGGGAAATCGAGCCATCTGAAGAAACCATCAATACATTGTTTACCAATGCCACCAAATATGAAATGGCGGTTATGGACGCAGAGCCCGAAGATTTTGGGGATATTGCCAGGGAAAGCAACTACACAGTCCGTCCCGTGAACAAAATCAAGGAAATGGAAGAGAACCTTCCAGGTCTTGGTTCCCAGCGTAGCATTGTGCAATGGGCGTTCAACGATGATACCAGCGTAGGTGATATTAGACGTTTTAATGCAAACAATGGTTATGCCGTGGTACAATTGACCAAGAAGTACAAGAAGGGACTAATGGCGCCTGAGGATGCTTCTGCAACAGCATTGCCGGCCATTA
This sequence comes from Flagellimonas yonaguniensis, assembly GCF_029193885.1. GTDB lineage: Bacteria > Bacteroidota > Bacteroidia > Flavobacteriales > Flavobacteriaceae > Flagellimonas > Flagellimonas yonaguniensis. Next base: position 831,414 of record NZ_JARFVB010000001.1, read on the forward strand.
GAAAGGAACTTAAAGCAGAGCAAATCATTGCGGCCAACAAAGGAAAGGCCATGGATGTCATCGCTTCTGATAATAATGTGAGCCAAACTACTGCATCTGCGCTTACCTTGTCATCGCCGACCTTGCCCGGAGCCGGTAGAGAACCTTTGGTTGTTGGAACCGCATTCGCAATGGAGCAGGATCAAACTTCCGATTTGATCGAAGGAAACACGGGCGTGTTCATGATCAAGGTTACCAATAAAACCGAAGCTGCCGATGTGGAAAACTACAGCACCTATGCACAAAATTTGCAAACAAGTGCTGCCACAAGGGTAAATGGTGCGGTTTACAACGCTTTGAAGGACAAAGCTGAAATAGAAGATAAAAGAGCTATATTCTACTAGGATTTAGCTATAGAGATATTGAAAAAGCCTCCCAGTCGGGAGGCTTTTTTGTTGATTTTTTTCTGTCACTTATTTACTTTCGGCTTCGTCCCACTTCATTTTATAGCAGATATGTGTGATTTTTCCTTTGGAGTTCACGGTAACTTCAAAACCTTGTTTGGAACGGAAATACGCATCACGGAGGAAGTACCATTTACCGTTTTTAAAGAAGAACTCTCTTTTGTCCGGTTTCCATTCGGCAATGGGGTAGATATAATCCAAAAGTGCTTGAAAGTGTGGAGCTGAGTCTTTGTTGAGAATAAAGTCATCGCGAATATAACTGGTCAGTTTGGGTAAGTCGGTATTGGTTTTAATATGCTCAAACCGATTTACCTCTTGCCCGTTATCAATTACAATAAACTCATTGACTTGCTTTTCCTTTTCCCCATAAATGTTTTCAGTTTCCTGTGTGATATGGAACACATCATACTTCAAAATACTTTTTACCGATTCGGAAGTGATCTTGGTGTAAAGTGAGGTGCAGCTTTTGTTTAAAAAATTGTCAAGTCTTAGGGTTTCGTCTATATGATCTTGGCAAAATGCAGAAGAAATGGAAAGTAGAAAAAGACCAGCCAATGACTTGCTAACTATGTTTTTACGAATTTGGGACATTTTGGTTGTGCATAGATGAACAATCCCAAACTTAAGGTAAATGTCATATCTGAGTAGGAACGATCTGATGAATACCCTATATCAATTTACGAATGAGGCAAATGAATGTAAATAAAAAAGATAATACCCTTCAAAGAATCATTCTGGAATAGGGAATTACCGTATCGTATCCTTTCGATTTAAAATAGGAAATGCTCTTTTCGTCCCCAGTGGCCAATACAAAATCGCCACCCCAAGCGCCAAGGCTTTTTACCATTCCAAAATAATCAGGAAAAAGACGTTGCTTTACAGGTTCTATTTTTAGAATATGGGAAAACAAGGTTTCGTGCTCTTCCATCAGATATTCAAAATCTGCCAGAGTAGGGGTCTGTATCATTTTTCGGGTAATACTTGAAACTTGCTTAACCAGCTCGGATTTGTCAAACTGTTGTTTTCTATAATTGGCTATGGCCTCTTTGCTACTTTGTTTTTGATTGAGGTGAACAAAATAGAGGGAGTCCTTGAAAATTGGATTGAAATCTATCTCTTTGATTTTTGGCTCTCCATCAACCAGTTGATATGTGATAGGTGAGTTATACTGTGCACAGGCAATATCGTAACCGCTACCCCCAAAGGCATTCCATAAAAGTTGGTAAGCATCTACACGTGCCCATTGCGCCAAATTGTTTATAAGGGTGGAAGAAGTTCCAAGACCCCACGATTTTGGGAAAGTAAGATGGGTCGATACCTGGAAACCATCACTATCCGTCAGTAATAATGGGTTTTGGACATTAGCTTCCAAAAGTAAAGATGTCAAGGTTTTGGCCATGGTTTCATCTGAAGAGGAAACCACATTTAAATTGGTAAGGTCAAACTTCGCAGAGAACCAGACTTTATCATTTTCATCAAAACTGGTCCACTCCAAAAAACCTGATTTGGTCGGAGTTACATGTAGCGATTGCCCATAGCTGGTGCGGATGGCCAAGCCCAAAGCTCCATCCAAAATAGCATACTCGCCAGATAACAATAACTTGCCGTTGCTGTAAAACCCCTTTTCCATTATTTTGATTTAATTCTTTCAAAAGCCTCTTTTACCGAGGCATTGGTTACGGTCTGGTCTTTAAAATAATTGACCAATTGTTTCTTTTCAGTTTCGTTAGCTCCCAGTTGGTTCAACATGTTCAACAAGTGCATCTTCATGTGTCCTTTTTGGATGCCCGTAGTGACCAAGCTACGAACTGCGGCAAAATTCTGTGCCAATCCGGCAACGGCAACAATTTGCATCAATTCTTTTGCTGATGGATTTTGAAGGATTTCCAAAGCCAATTTTACCAATGGGTGCAAGGTGGTCAATCCACCAACGGTTCCGAGAGCGAGGGGAACCTCGATCCAAAACTTGAAAACACCGTCCTCGATTTTGGCATGTGTGAGGCTGGAATATTGGCCATCTTTGGCGGCAAAGGCATGCACCCCTGCTTCCACTGCTCTAAAATCATTTCCCGTGGCAAGTACGACCGCATCGATTCCGTTCATGATGCCCTTGTTGTGGGTGACCGCTCGGTAGGGTTCTGCCTTGGCAATGTTCACGGCCTGAACAAATTTTTCAGCAAATTCCATGGCAGGCATATCCGCATTGCCCAAGTCTGAAATGGAACAGCTTACTTCTGCCTTTACCAAACAATCGGGCACATAGTTGGATAAAATGCTCATCACTATCTCGATGTTTTTTTCTTCTTTCGTAAAAGCATCAAAAACAAGTGCCTGTTCCTTCAATGTCTTTGCAAATTGTTCCAAACAGGAGTTGATGAAATTCGCTCCCATGGCATCCAAGGTCTCAAACGTACAATGGAGTTGATGGTAATCTTCAATTTTGTCCGTTACATCCCTTAATTCAATGTTGTTGATGCCCCCGCCCCGTTTTTCCATGTTCTGGGTAATGGATGCAACACTTTTAAGCAATTCTGGTTTGGCAGAAACAAAGAAATTGGAAAGCCTTTCTTTATCGCCTTTATATATAAAGTGTACCTGACCTACTTTTTCAGTACCAATGATCTCGGCTTTAAAACCACCTCGTTCCAACCAAAACTTCGCCGACTTGCTTGCTGCAGCCACCACCGAACTTTCCTCTATGGCCATGGGTACGGCATAGAGCTCACCATTGATTTTAAAATTTGGTGCTATGGCAAAGGGCAAATAGTAATTGGAAATGGTATTCTCGATAAACTCATCGTGGAGTTTTTGTACTTTGGGGTCCGTGTTCCAATACTGTTCCAAAAGCTGCTTGGTGCCCTTGGGGTTCTTGGTACAATTGGTGGCTATCCAATCAATTTTTTGGGTTTTGGTAAGTTTGGAAAATCCTTCAACGGGAGTGTTCATAAAGCTGGGTTAAAGCATTCAAATATACGGATATTGACCATTTAGGTAAGTCTCGCATTGATTTTGAAACCGAAGCAATGCTTCAAAGGTTAAAATTTGTTGCAAACGCAACATCAAAATTTATTTTTCCGATAAATATTAGTAAACTTGAGAGTTTTTAATCAATTTTCACCTTCATGAACAAACAGTCTTTTCTATTCCTATCCCTTTTGGGAGCTGTTACTTTTTCCACAGCACAAAGACTGAGCGAACGCTCCTATATTGATGAAAACCGAACAGGTATCTGGGGATGGAGCTATGGAGGTTTTATGCCCACCAATTATATCTTGAAGGGCAACGTTACCTTTGAAATGGCCATTGCCGTGCGAATGGTGGAAGCCTTGGTACAGGCCAACAAACAGTTTGAATGGGCCATTTATCCTGATAAAAACCATGGGATTTACGGAGGAAATACCAGTTTGCACCTCTACACCAAATTGACCAAAACTTCATTAAAGAAAACTTATAACCAAACAATAAATTTATGTCAGCAGTAACCAAACCAGCCCACAAAAGAGAATTATTTGGTCATCCAGTAGGATTGTATGTATTGTTCTTTACCGAAATGTGGGAGCGATTTTCCTACTACGGAATGCGTGCCCTGCTTACCCTGTACATGACTGCAGAAACGTTGAAAAGTGACCCGCAAAGTGGTCTGGGATGGACAACTACCGAAGCTTTGGCGCTCTATGGCTGGTACACCATGTTGGTTTATGTAATGAGTATCCCTGGAGGATTTTTGGCCGATAGGTACCTTGGACAGAAAAAAGCAGTGACCATCGGGGCCGTTCTACTGACCATTGGGCACGGAGTCTTGGCCATTGACTACTTATGGGCCTATTACACTGGTTTGGGCTTCGTAATCCTGGGTGTTGGAATGCTTAAACCCAATATATCAACCATGGTGGGGGGATTATATAAACAAAATGACATCCGAAGGGATAAAGGCTTTAGTATTTTTTACGTAGGAATAAACCTAGGGTCGTTTCTAGCATCCATTACCGTGGGTATCGTAGCGGCGGTTTATGGTTGGCATTATGGCTTTGGCCTTGCTGGGATAGGAATGTTCGTGGGCTTGTTGGTATACCTCTACGGACAACGGTTTTTGGTCCATGTGGGGAACCAGCCAACTATGGAGGAAAAAGCCTCTGACATAAGTTTGGGACAATTGTTTTCGCAATTGCTCAAATCCCCATTGCAATTGACCGTAGTGGGAGTTCTTATGGCGTATTCCATTTATGCAGGATTTACATACGATGGCCCCGACAATTGGGGATATGGTATGCTATTTATCTTTTTGTCATTGATTACAGGGATGATGATGATGATCTACAAAAACTTGAATGGACAAGTGGAAAAGGACAGGTACGTTGTACTGCTCATTTCACTTTTGATGGTAATTGTTTTCTGGGGGAGTTTTGAGCAGATGGGAGGCCTTATGAATTTATATGCCCAAGAAAAGACCAATAGAATGTTCATGGGATGGGAAGTGCCTGCAGCATGGTTTCAAGCAGCAAATGCAGGATTTATTATCCTTTTTGCCGTAGCGGTGGCAAATTTCTGGGCGAGAAGAAAACTAAAAGGTAAAGAAGCCACCTCTTTGTTTAAAATGGCAACAGGGGTTATCATCATGGGAGTGGGATTTGTCTACATGGTTTTTGCCTCTTTGCAATATGAAAGTTCAGGCTCTTCAGCTATGTACTGGTTGGTGTTGACCTATCTCTTTCATACCATTGGAGAGTTGTGCCTTTCCCCAGTATCATTGTCATTCTTTACAAAATTGGCCCCGGCAAGGTACATGGCCTTGATGATGGGGGTATACTGGGCCGCCACAGGTTTAGGAAACAAAGTTGCAGGAATCGTTGGTGAAAGCTCGGTTCAGGCAGGGGAACTAAAAGTGTTCGGGGGACTGTTCATTTTTGCCGTACTTTTCGGGACATTGGTATTGTTCCTTTTGAAACCATTGAAGCGATTGACGCACGGTGCCGAAGACAACGAAACTGAGATTTCAGCAGAAGATGAGGTCGAAACTATCGAAAGAGGTTAATCCTTCTTCAAACTAAAAACATAATATCCCTTTTCGCCTGTGTAATGGAAAGGGATTTTCTTTTGGGTACAGGTCGCTTTCCATGCGTTGTTCAAACTAGGGTAATTGCTTCCGTCAACCAATACTTTTTTGGGTTTGATGGAATCCAGAACTCGTTCAAGATTGATTTCTGGCGATTGCGTGAGCAGCAGGTAATCCAAATGTTCTTCCAAAGGAAGAATGCCCAGACTATCCACAACAAACAGTTTTTTGTTACCGATACGGTAACTGTTTTGCAATGCCGATGTATTTATTTTTTGAATCCGTTCAGCTATGGTGTAATCGGTTGCGATACTTCCAATGTTGGAGCTGTCCGAAGTGATTATGGAAAGTGAATCGCCCAATCGATGCAACAAAATCGTATTTCTATTCCGATGTGCCAAAATAATGGTTTCCTTTTGATGAGCCCGAACTTGGTTCCAGATGATCCAACTTTGAAAGACAATCAAACCTCCAAAGAATACCAAAGCCGATTTCCATTTGGGTTTGGATAGAAAGATCACCAAAGCTATGATAATAAGATAGCCCAATATCATCTGGATGGAATCAAAAGGGATATTTTTGATGACAAAACCTTCCTGCCGGGCGATCCATCCAATAATGAAGTTCATCAGATGGATGATACTGTTGAAACCATCGACCAAAAATTGGGGCAAGTAATCAATCAAAGCCAATAGGATGACCAAGATTCCAAAACCCAAAATCAATCCTAAAAATGGAACTATGAGTAGGTTGGAAATAAAGAACAAGGCCGGAAACTGATGAAAATAGAACAAACTGACGGGCAAGACACCCAATTGGGCAGCAACACTTACCGATAGCAATTGCCACGTTTTACGAACAATGATATTTTCGGGGAACCAGAACTTTTGCAATTTTGGGTAGATCCAAACAATGGCGAACACGGCGGCATAACTCATCTGGAAACCCACTTGAAACAAAAACAAAGGTTTAACCAGTAAAATAAACAACATGGAAAGTGCAATAATATTGAATGAGTTTGTGGGCCGGTTCAGATAAAGCGCATAGGCCACGAAGGAGAACATGGTCACCGCACGGACAATGGAAGGGGATAGCCCTGCCACAAAAGCATAACTCCAAAGTAGCAAAACAACCAAGATGAGCTTGATGGTTTTACCTCTAGGTAAACGTTCCAATGGAGACAAAAGAAACTCCAAAATGAACAGGATAATCCCCACGTGAAGCCCAGATACGGCCAAAATATGGACCGCTCCTGCATTTTTATAGTTGTTGTAGGTATTCTCGGAAATATCGTCCCGTTTTCCCAAAAGCAAAGCTTGGATAACAGCGAGTTCTTCCAATCCAAAGTTTTTTTCTTCTAGTTTGGAGATGATATGCTCCCTAAAGTTTGAGGCGGCACCGAACAAGGTTTTTGGAGCACGCTCTTTTTTTACAATGGCAGCATAATTGGTGCTGACCTGATGTCGGATTCCTTGTTTTTCGAGATAACTTTTGTAATTGAATTGGTGTGGGTTTAATGCTCGCCGAATACCTACCGGTTTTACATAAATTAAAAACTCATCGTCTACCTCTAATTGCTTAACCATTGAATCCACTGAAATATTCAATAGCATTTTTCCAAATGCTTGCTCATCATCCGTAGTAATGATTTGGGTAATATATCTGTTGGAGAAAGTGTTGGGCTTGAGTACCTCCCTCACTTTTAAGTGCCACACTTTTTCTTGGTTGAGGTCCTTTTTTGAGTAATGATCGGGCATACCATTGCCCATGGAAATCCCAACAACGAACACACCCAAGCATAGCGTGATGAGTGAAGTGACCACTTCGAAATACGGGAACCCTGTTCTTCGTTGCGTTTTACCGACCCAATAGAGAATCGGTATCAGAACAAGCATGGTTAGTAGGGGCAAAAGTGGAGCTACATCAAAATAAAAGCCGATAATGATGCCCAGAATAACCCACAATGTGAGTTTTATGGACACAAAATTAAGTTGACGCACCTTACAGGATGCGCATGGCCTTTACAAAAGCGCTGTTCCAGTACCCTTCCCGTAATGAGGATACCAGCACGCCGCGTGAGGTTGTGGCGTGAATAAACTTGATGTCGTTTCCGTCCACATCGACCACTAATCCCACATGGTTGATGCGCCTACCCGTTTTACTGGTCTTAAAAAAGAGTAAGTCCCCTTTTTCCACATCGTTTACCCTTATTTTGTTGCCTTCCATGGCCATTTGGTAGGAAGTTCTGGGAAACATAATGTCGTTTTCCTTTAAGGAAACATAGACCAGGCCGGAGCAATCCATGCCTCTTTTGGTGGTTCCCCCGTATTTGTAACGGGTTCCTGAAAAAGTCAATGCGGTGGAAATAACTTCGTTTGCCTTAGCATTTTTACGCCCCTCCTTTTTGGATTTTCGTTTAGGGGAAGTGTCGGTGGTGGACCCCTCTACCGTAACGGTTCGGGTCTTGCTGTAGGTGCGTCGTTTTTTACCGGGTCCGCAAGCGGAAATGGTAAAAAGCAACAGTAAGATTATGGTTTTTCGTAACATCCAAGAATAGATTTACTTTCTTGGAAGATAAAACTACGCATTTTTCACAATTAATTGGGCCGCCATTTGACTAGCTCCTTTTCCACCTAATTTTTCCTTGAGCATTTTGTAGTCGGATAACATGCGTTCCCGTTCGGCTCCACCCACTATTTTGGAAAGCTCATCTTTAAGGTTTGTTGTGGTCAAATCATTCTGAATCAGTTCTTTGACTACTTCCTTATCCATGATGAGGTTTACCAAGGAAATATAATCCAACGTGATGATGCGCTTCGCGATTTGATAGGAAATCCAATTTCCTTTGTAGCACACCACTTGAGGGATGCCAAAAAGAGCGGTTTCCAAAGTGGCCGTTCCACTAGTGACCATCGCGGCATGGGAATGCTTTAACAGCGTGTAGGTTTTATTGGAAACATACTCCACTTTGTCTCCTTTAAGAAATGGGGAGTAAAACTCATCAGGAAGACTGGGAGCCCCAGCTATCACGAATTGGTAATCGGGAAAATCTTTTTTTACCGAAAGCATCACGTCCAACATTTTTTGAACCTCTTGTTTTCGGCTTCCGGGTAACAAAGCGATTATTGGTTTTTCTGGGTCTAAATTGTTTTCTTCACGAAATGTTCCATTATCCTGAAGCGGAGTGTTCTCAATTGCGTCAATAAGGGGGTGCCCAACAAACTGAACAGGAAAGCCATGTTTTTTCTCGTAAAACTCCTTTTCAAAAGGCAAGATGACGTACATGTTGTCAATGTCCCGCTTTATTTTTTTGATTCTTCCCTCCCTAGATGCCCAAATCTGGGGAGAAATGTAATAGTTGGTTTTGAAACCGTTTGCTTTGGCCCACTTTGCGATTCTAAGGTTGAAACCCGAGAAATCAATGAAAATAATTTGATCGGGATTGAACTTTTGGATATCATCCTTGCAATAAGCAATGTTTTTGAAGATAGTGGGAATGTTCATCAGTACCTCCAAGAAACCCATAAAGGCCATATCCTTGTAGTGTTTGGCCAGTTCGCCGCCAGCTTGTTGCATCAAGTCGCCGCCCCAACAACGTATCTCCGCTGAGGCATCCTCTTTTTTAAGCGCCTTTATCAAATTGGACCCATGCAGGTCTCCCGATGCTTCACCAGCTATGATGTAATATTTCATAGACTTCTAAACTAAGCCATTACCTTATATAGTAATATCACCAAAGCCGTAACCAAAGTTGCTAGCATAACACCCTTGGCACGTTGGTCTCTCTTTATTCGTAAAAACCCGAAAAATGCCACTAAGTTCAAGATGGCGCCCAATGCCAACAGGCTACCAATATGCCCTTGCTCTATAGCTGCATTAAAGGTTTCAATGATGCCCAAATCGGAAAATAGCAGAATGTAAATCAAGGTCCCAAAGGTATTTGCAATGATTCCCACTATAAATCCTATGATGATTTCTTTCCTATTGTTCATTTAAGTTCCAGTTGTTTATTTGTGGTATGGCATGGTGAGCTGTGAGGTCAAATTGTGTGGGTACTACCGAAATATAGCCTTGTGCCAAAGCCCATTCGTCAGTGTCCTCGCCTTTGTCCAGAAGTTCAAATTCTCCTGTTAGCCAATAATAATTTTTTCCTGAAGGACTTGTTCTTTTATCAAATTCTTCTTTCCAATTGCCGCGTGCCTGTCTGCATATTTTCACGCCTTTTGGTGCTGTTTCCGTTTTGGGAATATTCACATTCAATACGGTGCCCTTTGGAATCCCGTTGGTCAAGGCTTCGGAAACAATATTTTTGATGGCCCCCAAAGTAGGTTCAAAATTGGCATCCCATGAGTAATCGCACAGTGAGAACCCAATGGCTGGAATACCTTCGATGCCTGCCTCAATGGCAGCGCTCATGGTTCCCGAATAAATCACGTTGATGGATGAATTGGATCCATGGTTGATGCCGCTCACACAAATATCAGGTTTACGGTCCAGAATTACCCGAAGTGCCAATTTTACACAATCCGCAGGAGTTCCGCTACAGCTATACTCGCTCGGAGCACCTTCTTTATGGTCTACGACCACCTTTTTGGAAAACAGGGTGCTGTCCACCGTAATAGCGTGTCCCATGCCACTTTGTGGGCTGTCCGGTGCCACCACAACTACATTCCCAAGCTCTTTCATAGTGCGTATCAATGCCCTGAGTCCGGGAGCTGTGATGCCATCATCATTGGTGACCAAAATAAGTGGTTTTTCCATGTAGGATAATTTAAGCCATAAAAATACGTTTTTCATAAGGATATGAAGCTTTCACCGTTTAACAAAAAATTAAATGCAGCGGAAAGGACTGGCACGGTTTTTTCTGTATATTAGGGAATTCATACAATTAGAAACGACGGATGACGCAATGAAGATTTGACGGTATGAGGTCAGATTATTTCGCTCCAGAAAAATCATATTATGAAAAAGAACTTTATTTTGGCACTTTTGGTTATTCTTGTTGCAGTAGCCTCCTGCAGTTTTACCAATAAGTCTTTTGATAACGACGACAAGGATAAATTTTTATTGGAATTGATTTCCTACGTATTGGAAAGAGGACATTATGAGCCCAAAGAAGTAAACGACAGCTTCAGTTCCAATGTTTTTGACGATTTCATCGAGGTCATCGATCCCACCAAAAGGTACTTCTTGGAAAGTGATATCAGGGAATTTGAAAAATACAGGTTCATGATCGATGATGAGATCAGAAACACTGATATTGAATTTTTCAACATCGTATACCAACGTTTGATGGTACGTATGGAAGAGGCCAAGGAAATCTACAAAGAAGTCCTCTCCACCCCTTTTGACTACACCATTGATGAAACCATTGAAATCGATTACGACAATCAAGAGTTTGCTGCCAACAAAAAAGAGCTTAAGGAGCGTTGGAGAAAACAATTAAAGTACAATACGTTGGCAGGTTTTGAGAATAAGATTGAAAACAAGTGGCGTGCATCTATAGCAGAGTCGGGAGGGTCTCCCCAAGACGATGATGCCCTTGTGAATATTTCATACAACGAGATTCCAGGCAATATAGATAAGATACTCACAGAGGAAGAAGCCAGAGAGGTCACAAAAAATACCTTGGACGAATTCTTCGATTTCGTGGATGATTTGGAGCGTGAAGATTGGTTTGTTCAGTATTTGAACACCATTGTGGAAGAATTTGATCCACACACCTTCTATTTTGCCCCCGAGGAAAAGGAAAAATTCGACATTGGCATGTCAGGTAAGTTTGAAGGTATCGGAGCCAGATTGCAGAAGAAGCCTGAAGGAGCCAAAATCGTTGAGATTATTTCCGGAGGTCCCGTTTGGAGAGACCAGAGCCTTGAGGTTGGAGATCAAATACTCAAAGTCGGGCAAGAAGGAGAAGAGCCCATCAATATTGTGGGAATGCGATTGGAAGATGCCATTAAATTGATCAAGGGTCCAGAAGGAACCATTGTGGATCTAACGGTGAGAAAAGTGGACGGAACCATCGAAACAGTTTCCATTACCCGGGATGTAGTGGAACTGGAGGAATCCTACGCAAAATCCGCCACCATTGATACAGGCAATGAAAAATACGGTTTGATCAATCTTCCTAAATTCTATGTGGATTTTGAAGATTATGCCGAAAGAAATGCCGCCACAGACGTTGCCAAGGAATTGGAGCGCCTTAAAGAAGCAGGAGCAGAAGGAATCATATTGGATTTGCGTGATAATGGGGGAGGGTCATTGAAAACCGTTGTGGAAATGGCAGGATTGTTCATAAAAGATGGTCCTATCGTTCAAGTGCGTTCCTCAGGTCAGCGCAAAGAAGTGCACGAGGACAAGGATGAGCGGATTCAATGGGATGGTCCATTGGTGATTTTGGTAAACGAGCTTTCCGCATCAGCATCTGAAATATTGGCCGCTGCCATGCAGGATTATAAGAGAGCGGTAATTATTGGAAGTAAGCAAACCTTTGGAAAAGGAACCGTTCAAAATGTGATTCCTTTGGATAACATTGTTCGTGGAAACGACCATGGGGATTTGGGAGCCATTAAATTGACCACTCAAAAATTCTATAGAATCAATGGAGGTTCCACCCAGTTGGAAGGTGTGAAAAGTGATATCGTGGTTCCAGACAGGTATAGCTATATAGATTTGGGTGAACGCGATCAACAAAATCCATTGGGTTGGGATAAAATCACACCTGCGGATTATAGGGTTTGGGATGGATACATCGATTTTGATGAAGCTGTGAAAAGCAGTAAGGAACGTATGGCAAAAAATGAGCAGATAAAGCTTATTGAAGAAAATGCCAAATGGCTTAAGGAGCAGCAAGATGAAAACTTGATTTCCCTTAAATACGATGCTTACGTGAGCAAGGAAAAAGAAGCGAAAAAGCGTTCGGAAAAATTCAAGAGTTTAAGGGATTACGATTCCAGACTTACTTTTAGCTCTTTGCAATATGAGAAAGAGCTCTTCACTCAGGATTCCATACTTAGGGAAAAGAGGGATAGATGGCACAAAGATTTGGCGCGTGACATTTATGTGGAAGAAGCTGTGAACGTACTGAAAGACCTTCACAAGAACAATATCAAGAAAAAAGAGAACGAATTGGCTAGTGTTAAAGGGTAGTCATATTAATCGTATATTTAAAAGGCCAACTCAATTGAGTTGGCCTTTTTTTATGAAACTTTGGCTGATGAATTTCGAACAAGTGTGAAATCAAATGAAGAATAGGACAATTTATGCCCTGCTCATGGTGCTGTGTATTATAGGTTTTTGGGTGTTCGATAATTTTTATACACCTGCCACGTATTCCAATGCCAAAGAACCGAATATTAACCTGATTGGGTCCAACTTTTTACCAAGCTCCACAACGGGAGAAATCGTGAAGCACAACTACTATGCGCTTTCTTATAGTGAAGCCCATGAACAGGCAGAGTGGGTAGCATATACCCTCAAAAAAGAGCATTTGACTTATGATGATAGGGAACGTCCCTATTTTATCGAGGATCCCCAAGTAAGTACAAAATCTGCTGATTGGCGAAACTATAGAGGTTCGGGATACGATAGGGGACATTTGCTCCCTGCTGGAGATAGGAGGTTTTCGGAACAGGCCTACAACGAAACGTTTTACACAAGCAACATAAGTCCGCAGGACAAGTATTTTAATGCCGGTATTTGGAACCGTTTGGAGCAGAAAGTGCGTTATTGGTGCAAAAAATATGGAGAGGTAATGGTGGTAACGGGAGGTGTGCTGGAAAATAATTTGATTGAGATTGGCGACGAAGATGTGGATGTCCCCCACTTTTTTTACAAAATAGTGATGAGGGGAAATGGCGATAATGCCAAGGTCGTCGCATTTTTGATTCCTGCAAAGGAAAGTCAAAAAGCACTTCAAAGCTTTGTGGTCTCCATTGACGAAATCGAGGAGAAAACAGGCATTGATTTTTTTGAGAAACAGCCTAAGGTCTGGCAGTTGGAAATTGAATCCAAAGTGGATACCGGTGGATGGAAATTCTAAATACCGTCCTTCAAGCGGTTGGAGTCCAGTTTCAGGAAAATGAACAACAACATCGTGAAGAAAATCAACCCGGAACCCCCATAGCTAAAAAAGGGCAAGGGAACCCCAATGGTGGGCAATAGCCCAATGACCATTCCGATATTGATGAAATAGTGGAACACAAGAATCGAAATCGCCCCGTAGCCGTACATGCGGCTAAAGTCACTTTTTTGTCGTTCCGCGATATAAATCAGCCGTAAAAAGAACAGGGAAAATAACAGAATTACGGCCGAAGTACCCAAAAAACCCCACTCTTCGCCCACAGAACTGAAAATATAATCCGTGTGTTGTTCAGGTACAAAATCCCCTTTGGTCCGTGTGCCCTCCATAAACCCTTTTCCGGCAAACCCACCCGATTCAATGGCTTTTTCAGATTGATAGGTGTTGTAACCAATGGTTTTTCGGATTTCATCGAGTTTCTCTTCATCTTTTTCCAAACTCAACCACAAGGCAAAGCGATCTCTATGTCTTTGTTCAAAAACGTTTTCAAAAACAAAGTTCACGGATAGGGAAAAGAGTATGGAAACAACGATTACTCCCAAAACGGGAGCTATAGGGATTTTCACAGAAGCTTTTTTGAAGGTGTAGATCAATAAAGTCAGTATGATCAGTCCAATCGCAACCCAAACAGTCCCGAACATCAACGTTGTGGCAAACAGTACCACAGCAAATATCAGGATGCCTAAATAATAAATCGGAAACCCCTCTCTGAACAGCACAAAAAAGAGTGAAAAATAGATGAGTGAACTCCCAGGATCGGGCTGTGGCAATATCAATATAGCAGGCAACAGGATAATGGCCACGGCGTATAATTGATGCTTTCCCGTTCGTATATCGGTTTGGATATCGCTTAAGAACTTGGCAAGTGCCAAGGAAGTCCCCACTTTGGCCAACTCAGATGGCTGAAGGTTGAAGAAACCAAGGTCGTACCAAGAAGTTGCCCCTGCTATCGTTTTTCCAAAGACGAACAAGCCCAAGAGCAAGACAATGGAAACAATGTAAAATATGGAGGCGAAGCGTTCAAAGAAGTGCGATTCCACAAACAGCACGAAAATAATGCCCAATGCCGCAAGACCTATGAAAAAAAGCTGCTTCCCATACAAAGTGGAAAAATCAAAAATGGAAGTACTGGTCTCGCCTACAGAGGTGGAGTAAATATTGAGCCATCCGATAAATACCAAAAGTGCATAGAGGATGACGCTGATCCAATCCAACCTTCCAAAAGGCCCTTTACCAGACATATTCGTTTATTTCGAAAGGTTCGTCACTATACGGTTTGGCATATTCGTGTTCCAAAGTTTTTTCCAGCATACGTTTTTCCAAATCTTTACGGGTAATCTCGCCTTTAATGTATTTTTCAATCAAAAGAGAGGCGATGTGGCCCGCATAGCGTGCTCCGTAGTAGCCATTTTCAATATACACGGCCAGGGCTATTTGAGGGTTTTCAACAGGGGCAAAAGCGACAAAAACAGAATGGTCCGTCAATTGCATCCGTTCCCCATCAATACGGATATAATTCTCCACTGTGCCCGTTTTTCCAGCAATATCAATCCCTGGGATTTTCACCCATCTGGCCGTACCGTAATTATACACATTGGCCATGCCTTCTATTACAGGGTCAAAATGCTTTCTGTCAATGGTGGTATAGCGTGGTTCAGTGTATTTCGGGTCGATTTTCCCGTTATTTCCTATACTTTTGATCACATGGGGTGTGTAAAAATACCCGCGGTTGGCAATGGCAGCCGTCATATTGGCCAATTGTAACGGTGTGGCTGCAATTTCTCCCTGCCCTATGGAGTTGGATATGATGGTGGATGCTGCCCATCTACCATCTCCATACCATTTGTCGTAATAAGCCACATCTGGAATCCTTCCAGGTGCACCCGTAGGAAGGTCGGTGCCTAGATAATCTCCGAGGCCAAAACTTTTCATGTGTTTTTCCCAAACATCCATGCCTTCGTCGGTGGTCTCATATTTGTCAAAAATCTTTCGAAATACCCCGGCGAAATAAGCATTACAAGACTCGTATATTCCAGAGTTCAAATCCCTGATGCCGCCACCACAATGACATCCTCTAAGTGTGTTTCCGACGTAAAACCCATGATAACACCTGATTCTGGTCGAGGGGTCAATAACCCCTTCTTGTAAACCTATCAAAGCATTTAATGTCTTAAAAGGAGATCCGGGGGAGGGCTGTGCCAAAATAGAACGGTCCCAAGTGGGTTTGGATATGGTATCGTAATGCAGCTTGCTGTAGTTTTTGGATCGTTGTCTACCCACCAAAAGAGCAGGGTCGTAGGTAGGCCCGGAGATCATGGTCAATATCTCGCCGGTTTTGGGTTCAATGGCCACAATGCCACCTCGTTTGCCGTGCATCAATTTTTCTCCGTACTCTTGGAGGGTTTTGTCCAAGGTAATCTGGATTTCCTTGCCTTGTTGGGGCAGGGTATCCAGTTTTCCATCCTTGTATGGGCCAATATCTCGATTAAAACGGTCTTTTTGAATATGTTTGACGCCTTTACGACCCCTTAATGTTTCTTCATATTGTTTTTCAATGCCCGTGCGTCCCTTCAATTCCCCGGCAACGTAGTACGGATTGTTTTTAAGGTCCCATTCGTTTACCTCACTGATATATCCGAGCACATTTGCCGCACTTTTGGTGTTGTAGTAGCGCAATGATCGTTTTTGAATATAGAAGCCCGTAAAATGGCGCATTTTTTCCTGAAGCTTTGCGTAGTCTTCCTTGGAAAGCTGGGGTACCAAAACCGAAGGCAGTCTGGGGGAATACTGTCTCGCTTTTTCCATTTTGGAAAGGAACTCAGGTTTTTCGATTCCCAAAAGGGTACAGAATTCCAAGGTGTCCAATGGTTTTACCTCCCTTGGGATGACCATAACGTCGTATGCAGGTTGATTACCCACCAAGAGCTTGCCATCCCTGTCATAAATGTAACCTCTTTCAGGGTAGTCGTAGACTTTTTTTATGGCAGGGTCATCCAAAATTTGATCAGGGGAAAACCGAAACAATTGCAAATAGGATAACCTACCTATGAAGGTAAAACCTATAAGTACAACTACGGATGAAAGCAATAATTTTTTCATGACCAACCTATCTTCTTGGATGCGACATATATACCAACGATAAAAACTACGTTTTTATTCGCTTTTTGGACTAAAAAGTGAACTGAATAATACACAAAGTATCAAAGTTACAATACCTGTGGCAAAAACTTTTTTCAAAATTAATAGGATATGGGCGATACTTAAAATTTCAAACGAAAAGAATATGAGATGATGTATAAGGACAAGTAAGGCCAAAAACGTGATACGCTGTACCTTGGTCGTGTTCTTAAAACTGAAGCTTTGGAAGTCATAATTCACCCCAAAACAAAACCGCATAATGGCGGGACGTGCATATGCAATGGTTGTCGATGCCAAAGCATTTAGAGCAAGTGTATCTGAGAAAATATCAATGACAAGCCCCAATGAAAAAGCCGTAAGCATAAAAATAGCACGATTCCCTTTGATGGGATACCAGTAAAAGAAAATCACATACACAAATGGATTGATAAAACCCAAAAAGTTCAGGTTGTTGAAAATCAAAACCTGTGTGATGACCAACAAAACAAAACGCAAAATATTTATGATCAGGGTGTTGTTCATTCTATGGTTCTGGATTCTAGTTCCTCGATTTCCTCTTTGTCCTTATTTTCGATCAGGTATACATTTTTGATGTTGGCCATGTCCGAAAACAGCTCCACATCAATGTTGTAAAAACTCTTGGCATCATCCAGGTCGTACTTTTTGATGATTCCTATGGGAACATTTTCTGGAAAAATGCTGGACATGCCTCCAGTAACAATGGTATCGCCCACAACTAAGGGTACCAATCGGGGAATATCAATAAGTTGTACAGCAGTATAGTCTTTTGTGTCCCAAATCAAAGAACCAAAGTATTGCGTGCCCTTTATTTTGGCATTGATGTTGGATTTGGTATTGAGAACACTTTGTACCGTGGCAAAATTGTTGGATACATTTTCCACAATCCCCAAAATACCATCCGTGGTGATCACCCCCATATCTTGATGCACCCCGTCTTTTACTCCTTTGTCAATTAAGATATAATTTCGAGGGGAGGTGAAACTGTTCTTGATGAGCTTGGCATCTAGAACTTGGTAGACGGCCAAAGAGGAATTCAAGGGGTCAATACTATCGTATTGGGCGTTGAAAAGCATTTTCCGCAACTGCTGATTTTCCTCTACCAATCTTTTGTTCTCCTCTTGCAAGCTAAAATACGAGGATACATCAGAACCAGCACCATAAATGCTGCCCGTGACCCATCTGGATGAATTAAAAAATTTGGATTGATGGTAGGAATGCGACCGAATCGTCATCACCAATGAGATAAACGCGAAAAACGCATACAAAAATGCATTTCGATAGCGTAAAACAAAATTGATAATGCGTTGCATGCAATCGTATCGTTAAGAAGGTTTTTCAACTCCTTGAAGGTAATGGAACTGCAAGGAATACAGCCCTATTTTATTAAAATACTTTTATAGCGTTCCAAGTTCTTCAGTGCAATACCTGTACCTCGAACAACTGCTCTCAAAGGATCTTCGGCAATATATACGGGCAAATCGGTTTTTTGGGAAAGTCTTCTGTCCAGTCCTCGTAGCATGGAACCACCACCTGCCAAGTAAATACCTGTGTTGTAAATATCGGCGGCAAGTTCTGGTGGCGTTTGGGACAAGGTTTCCATAACCGCATCCTCAACCCGCAAAATACTTTTGTCCAAGGCCTTAGCGATTTCCCGGTAGGAAACCTGTACCTGTTTTGGTTTACCTGTCAAAAGATCACGCCCTTGGATGGATTTATCCTCTGGTGGGGATTTTAAATCCTCAGTTGCGGAACCGATTTCAATTTTAATGGCTTCTGCTGTAGTTTCACCCACATACAAATTGTGTTGTGTGCGCATGTAATAAATAATATCGTTGGTAAAAACATCACCCGCGATTTTCACGGATTTGTCACAAACGATACCTCCAAGTGCGATGACCGCAATCTCCGTGGTACCACCACCTATGTCCACGATCATGTTTCCTTTGGGTTGCATAATGTCCAGACCGATGCCGATGGCAGCGGCCATAGGCTCGTGAATCAAGTATACCTCTTTACCATTAACACGTTCTGCAGACTCACGTACCGCACGCATTTCCACTTCGGTAATCCCAGATGGAATACAAATGACCATCCGAAGCGCTGGCGGAAACCACTTTTTCTTGAGCGCTGGAATATTTTTGATGAACATACTGATCATCTTTTCCGAAGCATCAAAGTCTGCGATTACTCCGTCTTTCAACGGGCGTATGGTCTTGATGTTTTCATGGGTTTTCCCCTGCATCATATTGGCTTCGCGGCCCACCGCGATTATTTTCCCCGATACACGGTCCCTTGCCACAATGGAAGGGCTGTCCACAACCACTTTGTCCAAGTGGATGATCAGGGTATTTGCAGTACCGAGGTCAATGGCTATTTCCTCGGTCATGAAATCAAAAAATCCCATAAAAATCGTCTGTTTTTCGGATTAACGGTAAAAATTATCGGCTAATGTACTAAAATTAATGTTTAAAATGCCGTGTACCTGTCATCACCATGGCCATTCCATTTTCGTTGCAATAATCAATGCTCAATTGGTCTTTGATGGAGCCTCCTGGCTGGATTACACTTTTAATGCCAGCTTTGTCCGCAATCTCCACACAGTCAGGGAATGGGAAGAACGCATCACTGGCCATAACGGCACCGTTCAAATCAAATTCAAAAGACTTGGCCTTATGGATGGCTTGGTTCAAGGCATCAACACGTGAAGTTTGTCCTGTTCCGCTAGCGCACAATTGTTTGTTCTTGGCCAAAACAATGGTGTTGCTTTTGGTGTGCTTGCACAATTTGGAAGCAAAAAGCAAATCTTCAATTTCTTTTGGTGTAGCTTGTTTTTCGGTAACAGGGGTCAAATCTGCTTTAGCATCGGTTTTGGAATCTTTATCCTGAACCAAAACACCGTTCAAACAAGTTCTTACCAAAGTTTCTGGCAATTCAATTTCGTTTTGAATCAAAATGATTCTATTCTTTTTGCCCTTCAAGATTTCCAAAGCCTCATCGGAATAGCTGGGAGCAATTACCACTTCGCAGAACAGTTTGTGGATTTCCTCTGCAGTGGGCTTGTCAATTTCAACATTGGAAATCAAAATACCGCCAAATGCCGAAACAGGGTCACCGGCCAATGCATCCACATAGGCTTGATGGATAGAGCTTCGAGTTGCCAATCCACACGCATTGTTGTGTTTTAAAATGGCAAAGGTAGGGTCGTCATTTTTAAATTCGCCCATTAGGTTTACTGCAGCATCAACATCCAAAAGATTGTTGTAGGATAGCTCCTTCCCATGAAGTTTTGAGAACATGGCATCAAAATCGCCAAAGAAGAACCCTTTTTGGTGTGGGTTTTCGCCATAGCGCAATACTTGACCTTTGGTCTCGCTGATTTTTAAAACAGCTTCTTCATGGTTTTGGTTGAAGTAATTGAAGATGGCCGTATCGTAATGTGATGAAATATTAAAGGCCTTGGTGGCAAAACGTTTGCGATCTTCTAAGGTCGTGGTTCCGTTTCCTTTGGAAATCACGTTCAAAAAGTCTTCGTAATCCTCCATGGATGATACGCAAAGCACATCCTTGAAGTTTTTGGCGGCAGCCCTGATTAGGGAAATACCACCGATATCGATTTTTTCGATTATATCTTGTTCCGATGCACCGCTGGCAACGGTTTTTTCAAAAGGGTAAAGGTCTACAATCACAATGTCCAACTGTGGAATGTCGAATTCCTTCATTTGGGACACATCATTGTCATTGTCCTGTCTGTTCAAAATACCACCAAAAACCTTGGGGTGCAATGTTTTTACACGACCGCCCAAAATGGATGGGTAGCTGGTCACATCTTCAACAGGTACCACATCGATACCAAGGTCGCGGATGAATTTTTCGGTTCCCCCTGTAGAATAAAGGGTTACTCCTAGTTTATCCAATTTTTTTACAATAGGTTCCAATCCGTCTTTGTGGAAAACGGAAATCAATGCAGCGGAGGCTTTTTTGGCAGTACTCATTTCTATCTTAAAAATCAATTTCTTAAGCGTACAAAAGTACTTGATCTGTCCCTAAAAAGCAGTACGGGTTATCAACAAAATGGGAGAAGTTTTACAGAATTTTGGCCACCTCGGCATTGATGAATTCCAAAAAGCGCTCATCTTCTTCCGTAAATGGATCAGGCGTGTTGGAATCGATATCGATTTGGCCCACATTTTCCCCATTCACAAACAAGGGAACCACAATCTCTGCTTTTACAGTTATACTACACGCAATGTAGTTATCTTGAGCGGCCACATCGGGTACCACAAAGTTCTCGTTGCTCACGGCAACCTGTCCGCAAATGCCCTTTCCAAAAGGAATGATGGTATGATCGGTGGGAGCGCCTGCATAAGGTCCCAGTTTCAATTCCTCTTTGTTGCCATTTTTAAAATAGAACCCGACCCAATCGTAATGATCCACATTGCTGCGCAATAGTTCACAGATTTCGCCCAAACGGGTATCCACTGATTTGGTTTCATCGGTTACGATTTCGAGTACCTTGGGTTCCAAAGATTTTAGCATGAGGTAATTTTTTTGCAAAGGTATTGAATCATGGATTTGTACGATAAAAGAAATCAAACTTACAGGTCTAAAAAAGAATAAACTTTTGTTAAGTCCAGCGCTTCAGTTCGATATTTTGTAATTTTGTTCTTCAATGAAACAGTTTTTTCATCAAATAGTATCCTCACTGATGGCCCTTTTGGTCTTGGCTTCCACGGTTTCATGGACGGTGGACAAGCATTTTTGTATGGGCCGTGTAATGGATATTTCCTTCTTTTCCCATGCTGAAGATTGTGGCATGGAAGCAGGATTGGCATTGATGGAGAATGATGATTTGAAGAAAAGTTGCTGTGCAGATGAATCCTTTACCATGCAAGGGCAAGATGACCTTAACCTTGCTTGGCAAGATTTGGATTTGGAACATCAAATGTTCTTGGTCGCCTTCACAAGTACTTATGTTGATATTTTTGTTCCGTTGGAGAAATGTCCTGTTCCTAACGAACAATATCCACCACCTAAACTGGTCAAAGACATTCACGTTCTCGACCAAGTCTTTTTAATTTGATTTTTTGAATTAGAACCGTTGACCTGTTTCAAGCATGATTCGGGCGCACCTATTTATTTTCAAATATTTCTAATTCAATTTTATCATATTAAATGAAATCATTTCTAATCATATTATGTTGTCTTCCATTTTTGGCGAGTGCCCAAGATACCATTCAAGGTATGGTAATGGAAGCCAATCCAGATAACAAACACCTTGGTTTGCCAGGAGCCAATGTTTACTGGCAAGGTTCCCCGATTGGAACCATGACCAAGGAGGATGGGACCTTTTCGATTCCATACTCAAAAGAATACAATAAACTAATTATAAGTTTTGTGGGGTTCCAAACAGATACCCTCACTATTGATCAACCTAAAATGGTGCATCATTGGTTGCAACCATCCAATGAGTTGGATGAGGTTGTGGTAAAACAGAAAAAAGAGGCCGTCCAAAAGACTTTCTTTTTGGCCCAAAACGTAGTAACCGTCAATAGTGCGGAATTGTTAAAGGCAGCTTGCTGCAACCTTTCCGAAAGTTTTGAGACCAATCCGGCGATTGATGTCAATTTCAATGACGCCTTAACAGGGACCAAGCGCATCGAAATGCTTGGTCTTACCAGTCCTTATCTGTTGATTACACAAGAAAACATTCCTATGGTTCGTGGGGCTTCGCAAGCCTTTGGGCTCACGTTTACCCCTGGCACATGGGTTGAAAGCATACAAATAACCAAAGGAGCGGGTAGCGTGGTGAACGGTTATGAAAGTATCTCTGGACAAATCAATACAGAACTTCAAAAACCACTTACCGATGTGCCGCTTTTTGTGAATGGCTATGCAAACCTAAATGGGAGGTTGGAATTGAACACTCATTTTAACACTAAGCTGACTGATGAATGGAGCACAGGTCTATATATCCATGGCAACCGCAGGGATTCGGAAGTGGATAACAACAATGATGGTTTTTTGGACAATCCATTGGCCAACCAAATCAATGTAATGAATCGTTGGCAATATCAGAATCCAGAGAAAGGTTGGGTAAGTTTTTTCAATGTACGTTATTTAAATGATGAAAAGCAAGTGGGTGAGAGTGGGTTCAATCCCGAAACGGATAGGTTTACCACAAATGCTTGGGGCAGTGAAATAAACACGGAACGTTTTGATGGTTCCGTTAAGCTGGGTTATGTATTTCCCAATTTACCTTTCCAAAGTTTTGGTTTCCAGGCATCCTATAGTCATCATGCGCAAGATTCGTACTTTGGGTTCAATACCTATGACATTGACCATGAAAGCATCTACTCCAATCTTTTATTTAATTCAATCATTGGGAATACAAAGCATAAGTTTAAAACCGGGATATCCTTTGCTTATGATGGATACGATGAGTTGGTCAACGGAACAATCTTTACAAGATCGGATAGGTCTGCAGGGGCATTTTTTGAATACAGTTATACCAATTTGGAAAAATTGAGCTTTACGGCAGGTGCCCGTTTCGACACCCACAACCGATTGGGGAATTTCTTTACGCCTCGATTGCACGTTCGCTACACGCCCTGGGAAAATGGAAGTTTCCGTGGCTCTTTTGGATTGGGAAGAAGAGCGGCCAATATTTTTGCCGAAAACCAACGAATGTTTGCTTCTTCAAGAACTATACAGTTAAATGGCAATGGAGGGAATATCTATGGTTTCGATGCCGAAAAAGCAATAAATTATGGGGTCAGTTTTATTCAAAAGTTCAAATGGTTTGATAGACCCGGGGATTTCAGTATTGATTTTTACCGTACCGATTTCGAGAATCAGGTAGTGGTGGATTGGGAAAATCCAAGGGAAATTGTTTTTTCCAATTTGGATGGAGATAGTTATGCCAATAGCTTACAGGTGGAACTTAACCATAGGGTTTTACCCAATGTGGAAGTAAGGGCCGCTTATAAATTTTATGATGTAAAAACTGAGTATCAAACTGGTCTGCTCCAAAAGCCGTTGCAAGCAAGGCATCGATTTTTTACCAATGTGGGGTATAACACCCAACCTAAGGAAAATGGAGCGCAATGGCGATTCGATTATACTTTCAATTTGTTGGGTGAGCAACGTCTGCCAAGTACAGGTGCCAATCCTCTGGAATATCAATTGGGTGAATTTGCAGATGGGTATAGTTTGATGAATGCCCAAGTGACCAAAGTGTTCTCCAACAAGTTCGAAGTTTATTTGGGCGGGGAGAATTTGACTAATTTTAGACAATATGACGCCGTTTTAGGCGCGGATGACCCTTTTGGCGATTACTTTGATACCACAATCGTTTACGCGCCAATATTTGGAAGAATGCTCTACATGGGCTTTAGATTTAAAATTTAATTTATAAAAATTCATATCATGATGAAAAGAATAGCAATACTAGCAGTTATGTTCGTTTCCGTTGTGGGAATGGCACAGGACAAGAACAAGAAAACGACCTTTGAGGTTGATGGCAAGTGCGAAATGTGCAAAATGCGCATTGAAAAGGCAGCTTTGGGGGTAACAGGGGTCAAGTATGCCAGTTGGGACATTCCGACACATCAATTATCCTTGGTAGTGGACGAAAGAAAAGCAAACTCTATGCAGATTAAATCCGCCATTGCGGCTGTTGGGCACGATACCAAGGAGCTAAAAGCCACCCAAGAAGCGTATGATGCCGTGCATCCGTGCTGCAAATACAGAGAAGACAATACGGATGACAGCACTACCCATAAAAACGACAATCCCTAATGAAGCATACGTATCTCATTACAGGAATGACTTGTGGTGGTTGTGCTTCTTCAGTAGAAGAGCAACTTGCCAAAGTAGAGGGAGTGCGAAAGGTAGACGTGGATTTGGAAAAGGCGGAGGCGACCATTTCAATGAATAATCATGTGTCCTTACAGGATTTCAGGGCGGCATTGTCGGATAAGTACTCCATCAGCATGAAAACCGAAGAAGCGGTACCTCAGGATTTGCCTGTCCAGCAATCCAAATGGAAACAGCTGAAACCTTTATTTTTGATTTTCGGTTATTTATTCGTCGCTGCTTTTTTATTGAACTTTAAAGATTGGGGTTATTCCAATGCCATGCTGGATTTTATGGGGCTTTTTTATATCGTGTTCAGCTTCTTCAAGTTTTTGGATCTCAAAGGTTTTCCGGAAAGTTTTAGGATGTATGATCCATTGGCGAAGACAGTCCCGTTTTATGGGAAGGTTTATCCATTTTTGGAGTTGGCATTGGGCCTGCTCTTTTTGATGAGGTTCCAAATAACCTTGGCATTGATTTTAACGATTGTTATTTTAGGGATTACCACATTTGGGGTCATCAAGTCCTTGCTGGATAAAAAAAGTATTCGTTGTGCGTGTTTGGGAACCGCACTAAACCTGCCAATGACCGAGGCAACATTTATTGAGAATGCCATCATGTTGATCATGGCTTTTGTTATGCTATTTCAATTTTAGTTAATCTTTAGCCAAATAAAATCTACGGATTCAAATCTGAAATACATTTACTTCAGTTTTTAAATTATTGACTGATGAAACAAGCAAAGTCAAACGGAAAGTCATCTCCTGCAAAAGTTGTAAAGCCTGTTGCCAAGAAGACTGCCCAAGCTACTGGTAAGAAGAAGTAATTTGGTCTTAGGTTCTCGAAGAGAACCGCACAACAAAAAAAGAAAACGCCCCGATTTGCATCGGGGCGTTCCTATTTTATTGGGATGATATCTTACATCATGCCTGGCATTCCACCACCACCTCCCATTGGAGGCATTGCAGGGGCATCTTCCTTAATATCGGTCAATGCACATTCGGTGGTCAAGATCATTCCTGCAACCGATGCAGCATTTTCCAAGGCAATACGGGTTACTTTCTTGGGATCGATAATACCGGTTTTAAGCATATCCACATATTGGTCGGACTTGGCATCGTAACCGAAGTCTTTTTTGCCTTCCAATACTTTGGCGATAACCACGGAACCTTCACCACCTGCATTTTCTACGATGGTACGTAAAGGAGCTTCAATGGCTTTGGCCACGATCTGTACACCTGTTGTTTCATCCAAAGAATCGGTTGCCAATTTCTCAAGAACTTTTTTGGCTCTTACCAAGGCAACACCACCACCGGCAACAATACCTTCTTCAACGGCGGCACGGGTTGCGTGCAAGGCATCGTCCACGCGGTCTTTCTTTTCTTTCATTTCCACTTCGGAAGCGGCACCAACGTAAAGAACGGCAACACCACCGGCCAATTTGGCCAAACGTTCCTGAAGCTTTTCTTTGTCGTAATCAGATGTTGTCGTCTCGATTTGAGCTTTGATCTGGTTTACTCTGGCTTTAATGTCGTCTGCATTTCCGTTACCGTTAACAATGGTGGTATTGTCCTTGTCAATGGTTACGGTCTCAGCAGTGCCCAACATATCCAAAGAAGCATTTTCCAATGAGAAACCTCTTTCTTCAGAGATTACGGTACCACCGGTCAAGATAGCGATGTCTTCCAACATAGCTTTTCTTCTATCGCCAAAACCAGGGGCTTTTACGGCGGCAATCTTAAGACCACCTCTCAATTTGTTCACTACCAATGTAGCAAGTGCTTGTCCTTCAACATCTTCGGCAATGATCAATAGAGGTCTGCCGGATTGTGCCACTGGCTCAAGGATAGGAAGTATTTCCTGTAAGTTGGAGATTTTCTTGTCAAAAAGAAGGATGTATGGATTCTCCAAATCGGCTATCATCTTATCGGTATCGGTAACAAAGTATGGAGAAAGGTATCCTCTATCAAACTGCATACCTTCAACAACGTCAACATAGGTATCAGTACCTTTTGCTTCTTCAACTGTGATAACTCCTTCTTTACCTACTTTGGTAAAAGCTGTGGCGATAAGATCACCGATAGCTTCATCGTTGTTAGCGGAGATGGAAGCTACTTGCTTGATTTTATCGGAATTGTTGCCCACTTCTTTGGTTTGTTTTTCCAAGTCGGCCACCAAAGCTTCCACGGCTTTGTCGATTCCGCGTTTCAAATCCATGGGATTTGCACCTGCGGCAACGTTTTTAAGACCTTCTTTTACGATAGCCTGGGCCAAAACAGTTGCGGTAGTGGTACCGTCACCTGCTTGGTCGTTGGTTTTGGAAGCAACTTCCTTTACCATTTGTGCGCCCATATCCTCAAGGGCGTCTTCCAATTCGATTTCTTTTGCAACAGATACACCATCTTTGGTTACTTGCGGAGCTCCGAAGGACTTGCTGATGATAACGTTTCTACCTTTTGGCCCCAAGGTTACCTTAACGGCCTCGGCCAATTTATCAACGCCTCTTTTCAGACCGTCACGTGCATCTATATCAAACTTAATATCTTTTGCCATTTTGTTTTCTCGTTTTATCATTCCTGTACTTCGACTATGCTCAGCATAAACTCCGCCAGGAAAATTAGGTTATACTTTTGAGTTTTTGATGGATTCCCACTTTTGCGGGAATGACATATTGGTTACACTATTGCCAAAATATCGCTTTCGCGCATCATCAAATAGTCGGTGCCATCGAACTTAAGTTCGGTACCGGCATATTTTCCATAAAGAACGGTATCACCTTCTTTAACGGTAACTTTTTCGTCCTTGGTTCCGGGTCCAACGGCCACAACGGTTCCTTTTTGTGGTTTTTCTTTTGCGTTGTCCGGAATGATGATACCGGAGGCAGTTTTGGTTTCGGCCTGTAGAGGCTCGATCAAAACCCTGTCTGCCAATGGTTTGATATTTACTTTAGCCATATTTTTAATTTTTAGGTGTTTGTTTTAAAAATTCTGTATCTAAAAGGCAGAAATTGTGCCATTGCCCAAAAACTGACATTCTGGAAAACAAAAATGCCAGCTTGTCATTTCAAGCTGGCATTTTTCAATGCTTTGTCACTTTTTTATTATCCAATAGTGTCTACTGGACTTGTAGTGTCTGCTGGTGGAAGTTGTTCCGGTACTTCTTCTGGAACCGTTTCAGGTACCTCTGTGTCGTCACCTTGAAGTAGTTTGGAATCTGCTTGGCTATAGTTTCCTTTTAAAGAAACATTGGAAAGCAATATCAAAACAATCAATAGGGTGGCAAGGGTCCAAGTACTCTTATCCAAAAAGTCCCCCGTCTTCTTTACTCCTCCAACAACTTGGTTTCCACTTCCTCCGAAGGATGAAGATAACCCACCACCTTTAGGGTTTTGGACCATAATGACCAAAATCAACAAAAGGCACACGATAATAATCAATACCAAAAAAATTGCAAACGTGCTCATATCTTTAAACTTAATCTTTTTCTTTCTGCAGCTTCTTCACCGCCTGAATTTGGTCTGCAAAGAAACCACTTTTTTCTG
Source organism: Flagellimonas yonaguniensis (assembly GCF_029193885.1). Classification (GTDB taxonomy): domain Bacteria; phylum Bacteroidota; class Bacteroidia; order Flavobacteriales; family Flavobacteriaceae; genus Flagellimonas; species Flagellimonas yonaguniensis. The sequence continues at coordinate 859,544 of NZ_JARFVB010000001.1, forward strand.
GATATTTCAAACTCAATATTTTAAACGCTTGAATGGCTTTTTTGTACTTTTTTTGCTCAAGGTAAACCTTGGCCAAAGTCTCTGTCATCAACTCGTTCTTATCGATTTTTGTCGACTCTTTTATATTGACTTTTGGGTTGGTTTCCTTTGGAACTATCTTGGGGTTGTTCTCGATGAACTTGTCCAAGAGCTCAAACTTTTTCTTCCGCTCCAGTTCTTCCATGGTATCCACATCTGGGGTGTCCTTGGGTTCTTCGGTATGGGAAGTCAATTGAAGCCATTCTGTAAAGGAATGTTTTTCTTTTTTTGTGAATGGAATCGGCTTGCCAAGGTTTAGATCGGTATCCGATTCTTTTTTGGGCTCCTGCTTCTTCTCAACTTGCTTTTCAGGTGTTCGCGATTCGAAAAGTTCTGGGTTGAGAATTTGTTCGGCATCGTTCAGATTTTGAGGCAGTGCAGGCTCATTGGATTCCGAAAGCATACTTGCCGCATTGGGGTTGGGCTGAATTTCTTCCGAAACGGCCTCTTGGTCTTCCAATTTTGATCCCCTGCCTGCAATGGCATCCGCAATATTGTTCTGGATGAATTCTTTTGATGTGATGTAATCAAAAAGAACATCTCTGTCCGCCGTATGGGCGGCGGTTACCTTTAAAGCACTGTTGTACTTATAGCTGTCCAGATTTTTGAGTCCCTTTAAATGCAAGGCGCGAGCGGCCTGAAAATAGGGGTATTCCTCAATAATGCCTTCCAGTTCCCTGGTTTGATTGGGAGATAGGATGGTATTTGAGTTTTGAAGAATATGTATAAAATCCGAAACGTTCATATACTATTACCAATTTCCCAGAGAGGCATTGAAAATATCCTGGGTAAGTCGTTCAAAAATCTCTTCATGGGCCGCTGCCTGTACCGAAGGTAGGGACGCTGCGGCATCAAAATCATAAAAGAAGGAAAATCTTCTTTCAAAATCGGCATCTTCCTTTGTTGTATTGTAGAACCGAACATTCACGCTCATTGTCAGTCGGTTTTGCGCCGTTCTTTGGTCTGAGGTAGCCGTCATGGGTACCACTTTGTACTCCACGATTTCTCCTTCATACAGCAAATCCCCATTGCTACCTGTCAAGGACAAGCTGGTAAGATTGTTGATCATATCCTGCAGTGCCAAGGTAAAATCCCGACCTAATCCAGGTACGATTACGGAGCCGGGCGTTTGATCGGCATAGTTCTGGAAAAAGTTGACCTGGAAACTTTCCGCGGCTCCGATATCGGCACCGGAAAAGTTGTAGGCCCCACAACTTTGCAGGAAAAGGACGAGTCCAAGCAATCCAACCTTTATACCATTTTTTTTCATCATTGTATTCAAACTTTTAATCTTGATTAAAGATCGTACTGTTTTATTTTTCTGTAGAGCGTTCTTTCAGAAATACCGAGCTCGGCAGCTGCGGCTTTGCGTTTTCCTTTGTTTCGTTCCAAGGACTTTTTGATCAATTCGATTTCCTTTTCCTGTAAAGATAGGGTTTCTTCCTCTTCGATTTCCTCTGCAAAATGATATCTATCCTCTGGAGGTTGCTGCAATGGGGCGGGTGTTGTTGGTTCCAAAACGGGCTCTGGCAAATGCAATAGTTCGGCAGGGGTTTCTTCGTGCTCTATATCTTCTTCTTGCTCTTGGTTGCCATAAATTTTTCGGATCAGCCCCTCATTTTCCCGTTGTACTTTGTTGGAATCATTGTCCTTTAAAAGTTCCAAGGTCAATTTTTTAAGGTCGTTCAAATCACTCTTCATGTCAAAGAGCACTTTGTACAAGATTTCGCGTTCATTGCTGAAATCCCCTTCTTTTTTGGCCTGTCCAATAACCGCGGGCAAATTGGAGCCGCTTGAATCGGGCAGGTAACTATTGAGGGTTGCTGCGGAAATGCTCCGTTCTTCTTCAAGCACGGAAATTTGTTCTGCAATATTCCGCAATTGACGAATATTTCCGGGCCAACGGTACCTTAGCAATAATTGGATGGCGTCATCTTCTAAACGAATAGTGGGCATTTTATATTTCTGTCCAAAATCCGAAGCAAATTTTCTGAATAACAAGTGGACGTCTTCCTGTCTATCCCGAAGGGGGGGCAAATGGATCTCCACTGTGCTCAACCTGTAGTATAGGTCTTCCCTAAATTTCTCCTTTTCGATGGCCTCGAACATATTAATGTTTGTGGCGGCCACAATCCTCACATCTGTTTTTTGTACCTGTGACGATCCCACTTTGAGGAATTCGCCATTTTCCAACACACGTAGCAATCGAACTTGGGTGGTCAACGGAAGTTCACCGACCTCGTCCAAAAAAATGGTGCCGCCATCGGCCACTTCAAAATAACCGCTACGCGTTTGTGTGGCACCGGTAAAGGCCCCTTTTTCGTGTCCGAACAGCTCACTGTCTATGGTCCCTTCTGGAATGGCACCACAGTTTACGGCAATGTATTTGGCGTGTTTTCGGTGGGAGAGTGAGTGTATGATCTTGGGAATGGATTCCTTCCCCACACCACTTTCCCCTGTCACCAAAACAGAAATATCCGTTGGTGCTACTTGTATGGCCTTTTCTATGGCACGGTTGAGCTTGACGTCGTTTCCGATAAGTTCGAACCGTTGTTTTATGGATTGAACATTCTCCATGTATTAATTGTTCTTTGAATATTCAATGGCTTCCCCGATAAGGGTGGCCGAGGTGCATTCGTTAATTTTTACGTTGACAAAATCGCCCACTTTGTAGTTTTCCTTTGGAAAAACAACAACAGTATTCTGCGAATTCCTACCCATCCAGTGGGCATCCGACTTTTTGGAAGTACCCTCGATAAGGACTTCCTCGATTTTGTCCAAATGTTGTTGGGTGCGATAATGACTATGCTCTTGTTGTAGTTCAATGATTTCCGTAAGACGTCTTTTTTTGGTGGACTCTGGAATGTCGTCCTCCATTTTACGTTCGGCCAATGTTCCGGGTCTTTCAGAATAGGCGAACATAAAACCGAAATCATATTTTACGTATTCCATCAAACTTAAGGTATCCTGATGGTCTTCTTCCGTTTCCGTTGGAAATCCGGTAATCATATCCTGACTGATAGCGCAATCGGGAATTATTTTTTTGATGTTATCGATCAATTCAAAATATTCCTCACGGGTATGCAGGCGGTTCATCGCCTTTAAAATACGGTTGCTTCCACTTTGCACGGGCAGGTGGATGTATTTGCAAATGTTTTGGTATTTGGCCATGGCCTCGATAACATCCAAAGTCATGTCCTGCGGGTTGGATGTGGAAAAACGGATGCGCATCTTGGGCTGTGCCTGTGCTACGAGTTCCAATAGTCCGGCAAAGTTTACGGAAGTGGCTTTTTGCATGTCCGTAGCTTTGTCAAAATCTTTTTTCAATCCACCGCCATACCAAAGGTAACTGTCCACATTTTGGCCTAGCAGCGTGATTTCCTTAAATCCTCTTTCCCAAAGGTCGTTCACTTCTTCCAAAATGGATTGTGGGTCGCGGCTACGTTCCCTTCCCCGGGTAAAGGGGACTACGCAGAACGTACACATATTGTCGCATCCTCTAGTGATGGAAACAAAAGCGGAGACTCCGTTGGTGTTCAATCGGACGGGTGCTACATCGCCGTAGGTCTCATCTTTGGAGAGGATAACGTTCACGGCATTTCTACCTTCATCGATTTCTTGGATGAGGTTGGGCAGGTCTTTGTAGGCATCGGGGCCTACTACCATATCCACGATTTTTTCCTCTTCCAAGAACTTGCTCTTCAGCCGTTCGGCCATACACCCCAATACACCAACTTTCATATTGGGCTTGGTTCTTTTGACGGCATTGAACTTCTCCAAACGTTTGCGAACGGTTTGTTCGGCCTTTTCCCGAATGGAACAGGTGTTTACCAAGACCAAATCGGCATCGTCCAAGTTTTGGGTGGTATTGAAACCTTCTTTGGCCAAAATGGATGCTACGATTTCGCTATCGGAAAAATTCATTTGGCAGCCATAGCTTTCTATGTACAACTTTCTGCCGTTGTTTTCATTGTTTTCCAGCGACAAGGTGCTTCCCTGTTGGCTTTCATCTATTATTTTTTCCACGCTCTTTTCCTCTATCATAAATGTTTCAATGGGGAGCAAAGATAGTGCTTATTACAATTTAGTGACAATATGGCAGTATTTTTTAATAATATATTGCGATATTCCTTGTTAGTGTTACCTTCAAACATGAAACATAACCTAAATAAAAAATGAATTTCACCAATCTTTCCGAAAGAATCCAACAGAGTGCACCAGTAGAGTTTGGAACTGTGTTCAACAATTCCGTGGAACTGTTCAAAAAAGTTTGGCTACAAGGATTTCTTACGCTTGTGTTGACCTTTGTGAGCATTTCACCTTTTTATTTATTGATATACCTGCCCATGATAGCTGTGGGCATTAGTGATCCAGATGCGTTTGAAAACAATGAGTTGCCCCCGGCCATCGGAGGTATAATGATATTGATCATGCCGATATTTATGACTGCCGTGATGATGGTCGGTATTTGTTTGAATGCCGCTTTTTTGCGGATTTGCAGAAAGTATGACCTCAATGAATCTGGAAAGGACGATTATTTCTACTACTTCAAAAAAGAATATTTGGTCAAGGCCCTGATTCTCTCTTTGATAATGACGGGCCTGTCCTTGTTGGGATTATTGACCTGCGGATTGGGAATCATTTATTTGGTGGTGCCCATGTCCTTATTTCCTGCCTTTTTTGCCTTTGATAAGGAACTTTCCGCCATGGAAATCGTAAAAGCTGGTTTTGCGCTGGGTAACAAAAACTGGTTGATGATATTTCTTCTGGTCATCGTGGCCGGATTGGTGTCACAACTCGGTGTAATCCTATGCTTGGTCGGGGTTTTGTTCACGGCCATGTTCAGTAAAATCCCAATCTACTTTATATATAAGGATGCTGTGGGCATTTCCATGGATGTGTAATTTTTTGGTGGCCTTTGCGCAACGGTATTGTCTTGATAGCATCTAAATAATTAAAAAGCAAGCTACTATGAAAGCCAAGGCCATTTTATTTTTATGCATCAATTTTTTACTCATCACTTCTTGTTCCGACGATGATTCCAACGGTACATCTGAAGAGTATTTAGTGGCTCGTCCACTAACCATGAGCAGAGCGGAATTTGCCAATAGTGTGGATATAATCGCACCACGTCCCATGGATGAATCGGGAAAAGTATATACTTATGGGGATTACATTTTCATCAACGATACATATAAAGGTGTACATGTTATAGATAACAGTAACCCCAGCCAGCCCGTAAAGGTGGCTTTTATCCAAATCCCGGGAAATGTGGATATTTCGGTTAAGAATGATTATTTGTTTGCCGACAGTTTAATGGATTTGGTGGTACTGGATATTTCCGACCTTGACAATATCACAATAGTGAATCGGTTGGAAAATGTTTTGCAAAGCTATGTGGCCGCTCCTTTTGAGGCGGACTTGGTCGATTACGGTGATTATGGCTACGGTTCCGACGAAATTTTGATTGGTTGGGAAGTGGTTTCAGAACGCTTAACGGAAGAGCAATATCAATCGCGTTTTGGGGATTATGGTATTGCCTTCGCCGAAGTAGCGAATGATGCCAATGTGGGAACAGGACAAGGAGGATCGTTGGCAAGGTTTAAAATTGTGGAAGATTATTTGTATGCCGTAGATAGTCACAATATCAACATTTTCAATATATCGGATTTGGACAATCCCCAAGTTTTGGATGATGTACAAGCAGGTTTTGATATTGAAACCATCTTTAATCAAGACAACTATTTGTTCTTGGGGAGTATGCGCGGCATGTATATATATGACATAACCTCTCCGGCAACCCCAACTTTGGTTTCAGAGTTTCAACATGGGACCGCATGTGACCCTGTTGTGGTCGATGGGGATTATGCCTACGTTACCTTAAGGGGAGGAAATATGTGCGGAGCTACGGAAAGCGGATTGTTCATTGTCGACATTTCGGATATTGAAAACCCCGAACTTGCCATCTCATATCCTATGGACGGACCTTATGGTTTGGGAATCAAGGATGAAAAAATATTTATCTGTGATGGGGACTCAGGTCTCAAAGTGTATGATAAAACAGATATAAATGACTTGAAAGAGTTAAATCACTTTGAAGATATCGTTACGTTTGATGTAATTCCCATGGAAAACCATTTAATCATGGTCGGTGATGAAACCCTGTATCAATATGAGTATCTAAACAACAGTATTAAGCTCATTAGCCAAATAGGTCTTGAGTAATGGCATGGAAAATCAGTTTTTATATCCCACTTTTAGTGGGATATTTTTTTATTGGGATAGGGGTAAAACCCTAAAATCGAAAAATTGATATACTTTTGTTGTCACAAAACCCAGTGCATGCCAAAGAATTTAGTTATTGTAGAGTCCCCCGCCAAAGCAAAGACCATTGAACGATTTCTAGGAAAAGAATTTCAAGTAGAGTCAAGTTTTGGGCACATTGCCGACCTTCCCTCAAAAGAGCTCGGTGTTGATGTGGAGAACGATTTTAAGCCAAAATATACCGTGGATAAGGAGAAGAAGGCCTTGGTAAAAAAACTCAAGGACTTGGCAAAAAAAGCGGAAATCATTTGGTTGGCAAGTGATGAGGACCGAGAAGGGGAAGCCATATCTTGGCACTTGGCCGAAGAATTGGGCTTGGACAAAAGCAAAACCAAACGAATTGTATTCAACTCCATTACCAAATCGGCCATCCAAAAGGCGATTGAGAACCCAAGGGACATCAACTACAATTTGGTCAATGCGCAACAGGCACGTAGGGTGTTGGACCGATTGGTGGGTTATGAACTATCACCGGTACTTTGGAAGAAAATAAAGCCGGGACTTTCAGCGGGTAGGGTGCAATCTGTAGCAGTGCGCTTGATTGTGGAACGGGAGCGCGAGATTGAAGGATTTACCCCAGAGGCCTCATTTCGTATCAAAGCGGAATTCAAAACAGATGGTGGCAACGTATTTGCTGCCAAACTGAACAAAACATTTCCCACAAAGGAGACAGCTGAGAAATTTTTGAAAGAGAATATCGGGGCGGATTTTTCGGTGTCCGATTTGGCCCAAAAGCCAGCAAAGAAATCACCAGCTGCACCTTTTACAACATCCACATTACAGCAGGAAGCATCAAGAAAACTATATTTTTCGGTAAGTCGAACCATGCAGGTAGCGCAACGATTGTATGAGGCGGGCCTCATAACCTATATGAGAACGGATAGTGTCAATCTGTCCAACGAAGCGATTGCAGCGGCAAAAGATGCCATTCTGGACAACTATGGCGAAAAGTACAGTCAAACCAGAAACTTCACGGGCAAATCCAAAGGAGCACAAGAAGCTCACGAGGCCATTCGCCCAACCGATATGAAATTACAGTCGCCCCAATTGGAGCGCGACCAAGCAAAATTATACGAATTGATTTGGAAACGTACCTTGGCTTCGCAGATGAGCGATGCCCAGTTGGAACGTACCAATGTGAAAATAAAAGCGAGCACCCATAACGAAGAATTCTCTGCAAACGGGGAAGTGGTAAAGTTCGATGGTTTCCTTAAAGTGTATCTGGAAGGAACCGATGATGAAGATGGCGAGGAGCAAGAAGGAATGTTGCCAGCCATGAATGTAGGGGAGCCGCTTCAAAATGTTTTTATTTCCGCTACCGAAAGATTCACACGACCACCGTATAGATATTCCGAAGCCTCTTTGGTGAAAAAATTGGAAGAACTGGGCATAGGTAGACCATCTACATACGCACCGACCATATCAACCATCCAGAACAGGGGATATGTGGAAAAAGGAACGGTTGAAGGAGCCGAACGAAAATATGTGCAGTTGGTGCTTGAAGAAGGCAAGGTTTCCGATAAACAACTGACCGAAACGGTCGGTTCTGAAAAAGGGAAAATTGTTCCTACGGACATCGGGATGATCGTAAACGACTTTTTGGTAACCCACTTCACTAGAATTTTGGATTATAACTTTACGGCCCAAGTAGAGGAGGATTTTGATGAAATCGCTTCAGGTAATGAAGATTGGCAAGAAATGATGAAAAATTTCTATGAAGATTTTCATCCGAACGTATTGGAAGTTGAGGAGAATGCCGAACGTGCCAGTGGAGAGCGGGTGCTGGGTACCGACCCAAAATCAGGTAGGCAAGTATCCGTAAGGTTAGGCCGTTTTGGCCCGATGGTGCAAATTGGTACCGTGGACGATGAAGAAAAACCAGAGTTCGCCAGTTTGTTGCCGGACCAGTCCATAGGCACCATCACTTTTGAAGAAGCCATGACACTTTTTGAACTCCCAAGAAAATTGGGTGTGTACGAAGGCGAGGAAGTAGAGGCCAATGTGGGTCGCTACGGACCTTATGTCCGCTTCGGAAAAAAATTCATATCCCTTGCCAAGGGCGAAAGTGCTTTTGATGTGGATATGGACCGAGCCATAGAGCTGATCATAGAAAAGCAAAAGGCCGATGCACCGATTGCTACCTACGAAGGAAAAGACGTTACCAAAGGTAAAGGTAGGTTCGGACCATTCATCAAATGGGACGGTATGTTCATTAATGTGAACAAGAAATATGATTTTGACAATCTTTCCGAAGGGGATATCGCTGAATTGATCGAGGCCAAAAAGAAGAAAGAAGCAGAAAAGCTCATTCAGGAATGGCCCGAAGAAAAAATCAGGATAGAAAAAGCCCGTTGGGGAAGACACAATATAATAAAAGGTAGGGTAAAGGTGGAGCTCTCCAAGGATGTGGATGCCACAAAGATCACTTTGGAAGAAGCACAGGCCCTACTGGAAAAGAAATCACCAAAGAAAAAAGCCAAGACAAAAGCAAAAGCTAAGAAATAGTATGAATAAGGTAAGAATCATTGGACTACTAATCCTGTTAGCCGGAATTGTTATTCGCCTTGTCCTTAAAAATGATACTATGGATTTTATTTCAGGACTCTTAGTTGGACTCGGAATAGGACTGATCATAGTTGGGAGAATCGGGGGAATAAGTATGAAGAAATAATATTCCTATTTTAGAATTGATTCAGATTTCGGAATTGAATCTAAACAATATCATAAAGTTCAAATAAAAGATGGCATTTGATTTTCTGGTTCCGGTAAAGGACAAGGTATTGGCACATTCCGAATTGTTGCCAGAACAAGCATTGGGAAAAAACGTCCACATGCATACGGAAAAGGATGGGCTTCCAGTATTTGCCCATGCCGATGTAGCCATATTCGGTGTATTGGAATCCAGAAATGCTTTTGAGAAAAAACCGGAAAAATTGGATTTGGACGAAGTCCGAATCCAGTTGTACCGTTTAATGATGGGCAACTGGAACTCCACCATCATCGATATAGGTAATGTGGAGGAAGGAGATACCGTCGAGGACACCTATTTTGTGGTAAAGGAGATCGTGGCTGGACTACTCGAGGAAAATATCATACCCATAGTATTGGGTCTTACCCAGGACATTACTTTCCCTACCTATCGTGCTTTTGACAAAATAAAGAATATGGTGAATCTTGTCTCCATCGATAGTCGTTTCGACTTTGGTGAGGACGATGAATTGATTTCGTCACATTCTTATATGAGTAAGATCATTACCGATAAACCCAATAATCTCTTCAACTTTTCCAATATAGGATACCAAAGTTATTTCAATGCCCAAGAAGAAAAGGATTTGATGGAGCGTCTTTTTTTTGATGCTTATCGATTGGGTGAGATAGCGGCCAACATAGAATTGGCGGAACCCGTATTGCGCAGTAGTGATATTGTAAGTTTGGATCTACGGGCAATCCGTGCCTGCGAAATGGGGATGTCGAGAAATTTTTCCCCCAACGGTTTTACAGGCAGGGAGATATGTGCCATTGCCCGTTATGCAGGTATTAGCGATAAAGTGTCCCTTTTTGGCATCTATGAAGGGGAAAACTCCCATCAGGCCTTTCAAATGATAGCACAGATCATTTGGTATTTTATAGAAGGACTGAGTTATAGAATAAAAGAATACCCAAGCTCTAAGAGCGAAGACTTCACAAAGTTTACTGTACCCACGGACACGGAGGAATTGATCTTCTTTAAAAGCCATGTCACGGAAAGATGGTGGGTAGAAGTACCAACAATTTTAGCTGAACATACTAAAACAAATTCGGTGGCGTTATTACCTTGCACCGAAGAGGACTATTTGGATGCTTGCAACCAGAACATTCCTGAAAGGTGGTTCAAAGCCTATAGAAAGGGCTTGAACTAAATAAATTAAATTTTGATCATTAATTGTTTTTACACAATAATTCATTCAAAAATCAGTTTTGAGAGTAATGAATGTGTGTAGCACAGTTATTTAAATCTTGAATCGAACAATTTAACCTAAAGTATGAGAAAGCTATTCTTTTCATCTCTAGCACTTGTTTTTTTGCTTACCAGTTGTGGCTCTAAATCAAGGTCAAAAGGTGAACTAGTTGGGGTCCAGGGAAAAAAATGGCATCCAGAAAAACCCTATGGAATGGAACTGATTCCCCAAGGCGCCTTTGTTATGGGTAAAGCCGAAGAGGATCAGGCAAAAGTATTGAACGCTCCCACAAGAACGGTTACCGTTCGTTCCTTTTATATGGACGATACGGAGATCACCAATAGTGAGTACCGTCAGTTTGTGGAGTGGGTCAAGGATTCCATTGTAAGAACCAGATTGGCCATTTTGGCCGACGAGTTGGGCATAAGTCCAGAGGATGAAGGTATCGGCGAGTACGCCTTTAAGGATACCGATACCACTGAACTTTCCGTTTATGATAAGTACATGCTCGACAATTATGCCGGTATGGGTGATAATTATTATGAAGGCAGGGCCTTGAACAAAGATGTTGACCTGGTATGGGACACTTCGGAATATCCAGATGAGTACTATGCCGAGGTAATGGACTCCATGTATCTTCCAGAAGAGGAGAGCTACAATGGATTGAGAAGCATCGATGTCACAAAAATCAAATACAAGTACAGCTGGATGGATATCGAAGCTGCTGCCAGAGCAAGATCGGGCAGTAGAAAAGACTTCATCAAACAAGAAGAACTGGAAATTTATCCAGATACCACTGTATGGATTCGAGATTTTGAATACAGCTACAACGAGCCAATGCACAACGATTACTTCTGGCACGATGCCTACAGCGACTATCCTGTGGTTGGAGTAAACTGGATGCAGGCCAAGGCTTTCTGTAACTGGAGAACAAAATTCAAGAACGACGATCAGAAAAGTCGTGGAAAACAATTTGTGAACCAGTTTAGGTTGCCGACCGAAGCAGAGTGGGAATATGCTGCCAGAGGCGGAATTGAAGGAGGTACATATCCTTGGGGTGGTCCGTATGTGATCAGTGATACAGGATGTTTTATGGCCAACTTTAAACCGCAACGCGGGGATTACGCAGCCGATGCAGCTCTTTATACCGTAGAAGCAAAATCCTTTGAACCAAACGAGTACAACTTGTACAATATGGCAGGTAACGTTGCAGAATGGACCAACTCCAGCTTTGACGCAGGAGCATACGAATACCTATCCACGATGAACCCAAATATCGGTTCCCAGGACAATCAACGTAAAGTTATCCGTGGAGGTTCATGGAAAGATGTAGCCTACTTCCTTCAGGTAAGTACCAGGGATTACGAATATCAAGATTCCGCAAGAAGTTACATCGGATTCAGAACGGTACAGGATTACATGGGTGAAGAAGAGGGCAACAGCAGCAGCGGACTATAAAAACAACACGAGAGAACATTATATAAATCACAAGTAAGAGTAGTAACCAAATACTTATTTTTTATATAACTTAATTAAAACTAGAATTATGGCGCAGTCAAAATCAACAAAAAAGCTGTTTAACATGGCCTACGGGCTTGGAGCATCGGTAGTAATTATTGGTGCATTGTTCAAGATCCTTCACTGGGAGTTCGGACCACTTACAGGTGGGCTTCTTCTTGCAGTTGGACTTATTACTGAAGCATTGATCTTTGCTATCTCTGCATTTGAACCAGTGGATGACGAATACGATTGGTCCTTGGTGTACCCAGAATTGGCCGGTGGTCAACAATCAGGTTCCAAAAAACAAGAAGCTAAAGATGCCCAAGAAGCTGAGGGTCTTCTTTCCAAGAAATTGGACAACCTTCTTAAAGAAGCTAAAATCGATTCTGAGCTTTTCTCCAATTTGGGTGAAAGTATCAAGAGTTTTGAAGGTGCCGCCAAGAATATCACTCCTACAACAGATGCTATCCAACACACTAAAAAATACTCTGAGGAATTGTCTCACGCTGCAGCTCAAATGGAATCTTTGAACAGCTTGTACAAAGTACAGTTGGAAAGCGCTAGCAGACAAGCTTCCATCAACGAGGAGGTAGTTCAGAATGCAGGTGCATTGAAAGACCAAATGGAGTCTTTGGCCACAAACCTATCTTCTTTGAATGGAGTATACGGTGGTATGCTTACAGCCATGGGTGGAAAAAACTAATTAGAGGTTTTTGATCAACAGAAAACCAAACCAAATCAAATTAATTATTAAATCTAATTAGAAAAACATGGCAGGAGGAAAACAAACACCACGTCAGAAGATGATCAACCTTATGTACTTGATCTTCATCGCGATGTTGGCCCTTAATATGAGCAAGGAAGTACTTGCCGCTTTCGGACTTATGAACGAAAAGTTGGAAACTTCCAATACAAACATGGACGCCAATAATGCCAGCTTCTTTGCAAGCTTGGAGACCAAAGCTTCTGAAAACTCAGAAGAGTATGGCGAACTTTACGAAGATGCTCAGAAGATCAAAGAACTTTCGGATAGCTACTACAGCTATTTGGAAGGATTGAAGAAAGAAATGACCGCAGACTTGGAAGATGACAAAGATTATGTGGTTATGGACAAGTCTGATTATTTGGACCAAAAATTCTTTCAGGGCGACAATTTGGGCCCAGAAGGTAAAAAATTCATGGATCAGATCAATAATTACCGTGAAGGTGTGGTCAACGCTTTGCCGGAAGGCGAGTTCGAATCTTTGAAATCTGCAGTTAAAGCACGTTTTGCAACCAGTGATGGTAAAAAAGACGATGGCAAGGTTGAGAAAAGAGATGGTACACGTCAAGATTGGATCAACTACCATTATGAAGGATTTCCTTTGGTAGCCTCTTTAACTAAGATGACCCAGTTACAGGCAGATATCAAAACTACCGAGCAAGAGGTGTTGAAAACCCTTTTGGAAGGTGAGTTGACTGAAGCTGTTTCCTTGACCAACTTTGCAAGTTCATTGTCCGCTCCAAAAACGGCTTACTATGCAGGAGAAAAATATGATGGTAAGGTTATTGTCAGCAAAACTGATAAGACTTCCACTCCAGTAAAAGCTGAATTGACTTTGGACGGAAGACCATTGACAGAAGGTAAGGACTACGAATTGGAAGCAGGTGGTATCAAAATGTTGATCAGTGCCGGTACTCCAGGTGACCATACCATTAAAGGTACAATGACATTTATGCAAGATGGTGAAGAGGTGCCAGTGGAAGTAAACAATACTTTTGCCACAATCTCTATGCCTAATGCAGCGGTTATTTCTGCCGATAAGATGAACGTGGTGTATCGTGGTGTTGCCAACCCAATGACCATCTCTATTCCTGGTATTCCAGACAACAAAGTATCTGCATCAGCTCCAGGTTTGAGCAGAAGAAGCGGAAGCCAGTATATTATGAATCCAGGTACAGGTAGGTCGGTTACCATTACAGCTTCAGGTACATTGCCTGATGGTAAAGGAATCCGTACTTCGTCTGAATTCCGTATCAAGGATATTCCAAGACCGAGCGGTACTGTTCGTGGAGAGTCAGGTAGCATTAAAATGCCAAAGAACAATCTTGAGATTGCAACGGTAAGCGCTATGTTGGAAGACTTTGATTTTGACTTGAATCTTGCAGTAAGCCAGTTTAAGTTCAAAGTGCCGGGTCAACCTACAGTAGTTGTAAACGGAAACAAATTGGATAGCAGAGCTAAATCTGTATTGAAAAGAGCAGGTAGAGGTGAGTCTGTCCAGATATTCGATATCCAAGCTTACATCACAAACAACAAGAGCTACAAGTTGAAAAAAGTATCTCCTGTAGTGGTTGAGCTTACTAATTAAGAAGTATAAAAAAGTATACAAGTGATCATGAATTGGAAAAACGCATTGTTAATTGGATTGTTGGGCATATTGCCAGTATCAATCATGGCGCAGGCAAATATTTTGAATGCCAAGTTGCCCGAAGATATAGGTAAGAAAACCCAAGCTCAGATAGAACATGATGCTGATGAACCTTTGGAATACGGTTATGTGGATGATAGGGATATCCTTTGGTCCAAGACCGTATGGGAAATCATTGATCTTGACGAGCGAGTGAACTTTCCATTGTATTACCCAACCGATACCATAGGTATTGGAAAGGATAGGAGGTCACTGTACCACGTTTTGATGAAGAACATCAGAAATGGGAACCTTACCGAGGTTTATACAGATTCCTACTTTACCGAAAAGAGAAAGTTGGAAGACCTTTCGGCTACTTTGAGCAAAGTGGATACCACCGATTTAGGGTACGAGCAAGTAAATGCAGGTGAGCAGGTTTCCCCGGAGTTTATCAACAAAAGGGATCTTACCGCCGCCGATATTGAAGAGTTTCGTATCAAAGGAATCTGGTATTTTGACAAGCGCCAAGGTGAGCTCAAGTATCGCTTATTGGGTATTGCACCAGTTGCCCCCGACGTTAACTTCATCGATGATGAGTCAATCGACCCGGGACAGAACAAAGTGGAATTGTTCTGGGTATGGTACCCTGCGGCAAGGCAGATTTTGCACGATGCCAAGGTGTACAACCAGCGTAACTCGGCAAGACCAATCTCCTTTGACATGTTGTTGAACGCGCGTCGATTCAACGGTGTGATCTACAAAGAGGAGAACGTTCACGAAGATCGTGAAATAAGCGATTACATTTTTGATAATGCATTGTTCCAGCTCTTGGAAGCTCAACGAATCAAAGAGCATATAAGAGACAGGGAGCAAGATATGTGGGCATATTAATGAAGCATGGTTTTTTCGACCCTTTCGTCGTGGAAAACCAAAAGCTGAATTGATCCCGAAGAATTTCGGGATTCCACAAAAACATATTTCCAATTCAATATAGCAAAACGCCGCACCTAGTGCGGCGTTTTTTTGCATTAAACTAAAGCTTGAATGAACGAATGATCAATCAGATGTCTAATTTTGCAGTATGTTGGATTATATAGTAGTAGGTCTTGGTTTGGCAGGGATTTCCTTTTGCGAGGTATTGGAGGAAGAAGGTAAATCCTTTAAAGTGATTACCGATGGGTCGCAACAAGCATCCCAAGTGGCAGGCGGCTTGTACAATCCCGTGATCTTGAAACGGTTTACCATGGCTTGGAAAGCCAAACAGCAGTTGGAAGGAGCCAAGCCATTTTATCAAAGTTTAGAGAATAAATTGGGGTTGAAATTGGATTATGAACTCCCCGTGTTCCGAAAATTTGCTTCGATTGAAGAACAGAACCTATGGTTTGAGGCTGCAGACCGTCCAGATTTGGATTATTTCCTGTCAACCAAATTGCTTTCGAACAAAAACCCTGCGATTGATGCACCACATGGCTTTGGGGAGGTAAAATATACAGGTAGAATAGATACAGGGACTTTGGTCCACTCTTATAAAAATTATCTACAGCGTACAGATTTGCTTTTGGGAGAATCCCTTGATTTTGACGAATTGTCAATATCGACGGAAAGCATTGCTTACAAATCCATTACAGCTAAAAATATAGTTTTTGCCTGTGGATATGGTCTCAAGCAAAATCCGTATTTCGGGTATCTGCCCCTGAATGGGACCAAAGGGGAATTACTGGTTATCCATGCACCTGATTACAAAGAGGAAAACGTCATCAAATCATCTGTTTTTACCATTCCTATGGCAAATGACAGGTATCTGGTTGGGGCAACCTATAAGTGGAAGGACAAGACCAATGAACCTACTGAAGCGTCCAAGAATGAACTCTTGGAAAAATTAAGGACCTTTCTAAAATGTGATTTCGAAGTTATGGACCACGTAGCAGGTATTCGACCAACCGTTGTTGACCGCCGACCTTTAGTAGGAAGGCATCCAGCGCATCAAAACTTATATGTGCTAAACGGATTTGGTTCCAGAGGAGTACTGATCGGACCGTATGCTTCCAAGCAATTATTTGATCACATAGAAAAACAATCCGAGCTGGACCCAGAAATGGACATCCAACGATTTACCAAAAAATACTATTTCAATTAACCCTTTACCGTTTCGTGCTTTTTCACCGAAGTAGGGTCGTACTTCACGAAAAAGTTGATCCAAATATTTCTGGACAGCCGTATGATGACGGGCATAAACACCACCAAAGTGCCCACGATGGCAATAAAAGTAGTCGGTAGCGAAGCACCAAGGAACAAAAACGAAATTACAAAAGCCGCAACCGCAAAGGCAATACCCACCGCATAGCTTACGTACATGGCCCCATAAAAAAACGATGGCTCAATCTTGTATTTTAAACCACAATGGGAACATCTCTCGTTCATGCTGAAAATTTTGGAAAGCACATAGGGATTGGATTTCTCATACATGCTCTCCTCTTGGCATCTTGGACAGTTTCCTGTTAAAATGCTGTACATTTTGGTTCCTTTTTTTAACATTTGCAGGGCTTTTATGCAAAAGTATAAATTCGCCAACTAAAGTTTTGTAATTAAGGTCACATAAAAATGCTAAATGTTCATAATCTTTCCGTAGCCTTTGGAGGGGAATATCTGTTCGAGGAAATATCGTTTCGTCTCAATGGTGGGGATCGAGTAGGTCTCATTGGAAAGAATGGGGCGGGGAAATCCACGATGCTCAAGCTTTTGGCCAAGGAAATGCCCTTGGACGAAGGAGCCATAGCCACCGAGAAGAACATTAAGATCGGGTTCTTAAAGCAGGATATTGATTTTGAAGAAGGACGGACCGTATTGGAAGAATCCTATCAGGCATTTTCAGAGATCAAGGAGATGGAGCTGAAGCTCGATGAGATCAACACGGCACTGGCGGAGCGGACCGATTACGAAAGTGACGGCTACCATCAACTGATGGTGGATTTGAACGATGTTACCCACCGCTATGAAATATTGGGTGGTTACAATTACCAAGGCGATACGGAGAAGGTGCTTCTTGGATTGGGTTTTAAGCGGGAAGACTTCAATAAACTTACCGATACATTTTCAGGCGGGTGGCGCATGCGTATCGAATTGGCCAAACTATTATTGCAAAACAATGATGTCCTGTTGCTGGATGAGCCGACCAACCACTTGGATATCGAATCCATTATTTGGTTGGAACAATTCCTTCGGAACTTTACGGGGGCCGTGGTGATTGTATCCCACGATAAAATGTTTTTGGATAATGTGACCAACCGTACCATCGAGATTTCCTTGGGAAGGATTTACGATTACAATAAACCTTACTCACAGTTCTTGGTTCACCGAAAGGAGATAAAAGAGCAACAGCTCAGTGCCCAAAAGAACCAAGAAAAACAGATTCAACAGACCGAACGACTCATAGAAAAGTTCAGGGCAAAGTCCAGCAAGGCCTCCATGGCGCAATCCTTGATCAAAAAGCTGGATAAAATGGATCGTATTGAGGTGGATGAAGAAGACAATAGTGTGATGAACCTTCGTTTTCCAGTTTCCGTTAACCCAGGTAAGGTAGTGGCAGAATTGAATAGTATTTCCAAAAGCTATGGGCCTAAAAAAGTGTTGGAAGACATCGATTTGATGGTGGACCGTGGTAGTAAAACGGCTTTTGTAGGACAAAATGGACAGGGGAAGACCACCTTGGCCAAGATCATTGTTGGAGAGCTGGACTATCAAGGGGACTTGAAAATTGGCCACAATGTACAATTGGGCTACTTTGCCCAAAACCAAGCCGAATATCTGGATGGGAACAAAACCATCCTAGATACCATGATCGATGCCGCCAATGAAAAGAACCGTAGTAGTGTTAGGGATATTTTGGGCTCCTTTTTGTTCAGGGGAGATGACGTGGACAAATACGTGAAAGTATTGTCCGGAGGGGAACGGAACCGTTTGGCCTTGGCCAAGATGCTCTTACAACCCTTTAATGTGCTGGTAATGGAT
The DNA here is from genome assembly GCF_029193885.1 of Flagellimonas yonaguniensis. GTDB lineage: Bacteria > Bacteroidota > Bacteroidia > Flavobacteriales > Flavobacteriaceae > Flagellimonas > Flagellimonas yonaguniensis. The sequence continues at coordinate 877,782 of NZ_JARFVB010000001.1, forward strand.
GAGCCTACGAACCACTTGGACATTAAATCCAAAAATGTGTTGAAGCAGGCCCTACAAAATTTTGAGGGAACATTGATCTTGGTTTCCCACGATCGTGATTTTCTTCAGGGGTTGACGGATATGGTATATGAGTTCAAGGACGGAGGTATCAAGGAATATTTGGGGGATATCGATTTTTACTTGGAGCAGCGAAAGGTGGAGGATTTTCGAAGTGTGGAAAAAGGTGACCAAAAGAAAGAGAAAAAAGCACAGGAAAAACCCAAGGAAAACGATTATCAGACTCAGAAGAAACAAAAATCCTTGAAAAACAAGCTCAGTGGAGTGGAAAAAAGGATTTCCCAATTGGAAAAGGAAATTGCCAATATTGACCACGACCTATTGATGGACTATGATGCCACCATTGCGAAACCCAATTTTTTTGATAATTACGAGGGCAAAAAGAAGGATTTGGAGTCTTTGATGGAGGACTGGGAGGAATTGTCTCACGAACTGGAAGCGCTGGATTAGAGGATATTCCAATTGCTTACCACATTTTTTAGCTAATTCACAACATATAAAGGGGTATTCATCGATTATTCTTGTAGGATGTTTCGTATTTTCATTACTTTGTAGGTAAATTCCTTACAATTAAATAAGTAATAAATGATTCGAGTAGCTATTTTTCTCTTTTACCTGTTGTTTTCTACTGGCATTTCTTTCGCCAGTGGACAGGTGTCCCTCAAAGAAAAAGCTGCGTTGGTTGATTTGTACAACAATACCAATGGAAGCGAATGGAATTCTTCTTGGGATTTAACAGCTCCAGTGAACACTTGGAAAGGCGTGAAAATAGAAAAAGGCCATGTGGTTGGTCTAACGCTCTTTATGAACAATTTAGAGGGTACACTTCCAGAAAGCATTGGGGATTTAAAACATTTGAGCGAGCTGAACCTGGCTTTCAATCAGATTACCGGTGTGCTCCCGAAGGACATCGTAAAACTTGAGAAATTAAAAGTTTTCCGTTTGGAGATGAACCGAATCAAAGGAGCTATACCAAGCGGTGTGGGAAATTTTGAAAAGTTGGAAGTATTCTCCATGTTCAACAATTTTTTGACCGGGCCAATCCCAGAAAGCTTTGGTAAGCTTAAAAACTTAAAGGAGCTTAATTTATCCAGCAATAATATAAAGGGCGCCATACCCAAATCACTTGGAAATCTCTCTAACCTGGAGGCATTGGGTCTTTTCGAAAATAAATTGGAGGGACAAATACCAGCCGAAATAGGGAATTTGGTGCAACTAAAGGAATTGGTGTTGTCCAACAACCAATTGGGTGGGGAGATACCTGCCGAATTCGGGCAGTTGGCAAGCTTAAAAATATTACAACTTCAAAATAACAGATTCAATTCTTTCAATGCTTTGCATAGCATGGATTCCAAACAGTTCTTGGTTTTGGATACGGACGATAGAACCTTGAATCCGAAATTCAATGATATTCAAATTGATCGCACTCGAATGGCAGATACCAAATTCGAGGACGAAAACGAAAACGAGTAGTTAGTTATTACTTTAGTTTGTTTGGTATGGGGATGCCGTTTGGGGTCCCCTTTTTGCATTTGGCCAAGTTCAAAATGCATTTTATGATATATTTAACCTTTGAAAAAAATGTAGGGAATAGATTTGCAGTGACTAAACCAACTAACGGATGCGGAAGCTTATAATATCGGCGGTTGCCGGAGGTGTTATCATACTGGCCTCTATCTATGTTGCTGGACTGATTGCAGATAGCAAAGACAACAGACGACCACCCTCTCAAAAGATAGTGAAAACCGTTTTTGTGGACACGGTAAAGAATACCACTGTGCCAATTATGGTTCCCGCCAACGGTAACCTTGTGGCCAAAAAGCGCGTGGAACTCTATTCTGAGGTACAAGGCGTATTTAGGCCTGGAAGTAAATTGTTCAGGACAGGGCAGGGATACACTGCCGGGCAGACCCTTATCAGAATAGATGCCAGTGAGTACTATGCCTCGGTGCAATCGGCCAAAAGCAACCTCTATAATTTACTCACTTCCATTATGCCCGACCTACGGTTGGATTACCCAGAAATCTATCCGAAGTGGCAAGCATATCTCAATGGTTTTGATTTGGAGAAAACCACTCCGGAACTTCCTAAGTTGGAATCGGAGAAAGAAAAGTTCTTCATTACGGGTAGAGAAATCATCACAACGTACTATAATGTGAAGAATCTGGAGCAACGCTTGTCCAAATACACCATAACTGCACCATTTACAGGAGTGTTGACCGAAGCTTTGGTCACCGAGGGAACTTTAGTAAGATCTGGTCAAAAACTGGGAGAATTCATCGATACTGGATTGTACGAATTGGAAGTGTCCGTAAGTAAAACCTATGGAGACTTTTTACGTGTGGGCAGAAAAGTGGAGTTGTCCAACCTTGAAAAAACACAAACTTACATGGGCGAAGTGACCCGTGTGAACAGTCGGGTGGACCAAAATTCGCAGACCATAACCGTTTACATCGAGGTAAGTGGCGATAACTTAAAAGAAGGGCTATACCTAGAAGCCAATCTAGAGGCCAAAGAAGAGCCAGATGCCATCGAGATCAATCGTTCCCTATTGTTGGAAAACAACCAAATTTTTGTGGTAAGGGACTCCATTTTGGATTTAATGGATGTAAACCCCATTTTCTTTACGGACAAGACCGTGGTGCTCAAGGATGTACCTGATGGAGAAGTAATCATAGCCAAACCAATGACCGGTGCCTATGCCGGTATGTTGGTAAGGACGTTTGATGAAAGTAAACCCTAAAAGCCCACGGCCATGAGAAAAATCATCTCGTATTTTATTAAATACCACATGGCAGTAAATGTCTTTATTTTGGCATTTCTTGTTTTTGGGATTGTGGGAATTTTGTCACTCAAATCATCTTTCTTCCCGCTTAATGAAGCTCGGAACATTACCATAACCATTACTTATCCGGGAGCCTCCCCTCAAGAAGTCGAGGAAGGCATCGTACTGAAAATCGAGGATAATCTCAAGGGTTTGGAAGGAGTCGAAAGGGTTACTTCCACATCGCGGGAAAACAGTGGCACCATCAATGTGGAGATCGAGAAGGAAAGAAATGTGGACTTCATGCTGTTGGAGGTCAAAAATGCCGTGGACAGGGTCCCCACCTTTCCTACGGGTATGGAACCTCTTATTGTTGCCAAGCAAGAACCGGTACGGCCCACCATTAGTTTTGCCGTAAGTGGAAAGGACATTCCTTTGGCCACTTTAAAACAGATTGGCCGGCAGATAGAAAATGATCTTAGGGCCATTGACGGAATCTCACAGATTCAAATTGCAGGATATCCTGATGAGGAAATCGAAATTGCAGTTGATGAAAACAGCCTTTTAGCTTATAACTTATCTTTTACAGATGTGGCCCAAGCCGTCTCCAATGCCAATATTTTGGTAACGGGAGGTAACATCAAAACCATTACCGAGGAATACCTGATTCGAGCCAATAACCGTTCGTACTACGGCGATGAACTCTCCAATATTGTAATCAGGGGGGATGCTGCAGGGCGAACCATTAGGTTGAAGGATGTTGCCACCATTAGGGACAGGTTTTCCGAAACACCAAACGCTTCCTATTTTAACGGGGAATTGGCAGTAAATATTACCATTACCAGTACCAATACTGAAGATTTGATGGGTTCAGCCGAAAATGTAAGGCAGTACATTCAGGAATTCAACGAAAAATATACCAATGTGCGGTTGGATGTCATCGATGACCGATCCACTACATTGACCCAACGTACCCAACTTTTGACCGAAAACGCCATTGTGGGTATGATTTTGGTCTTGGTCTTTTTATCACTGTTTTTGAATACCCGCTTGGCCTTTTGGGTGGCCTTCGGACTTCCCATCGCATTTTTGGGGATGTTTGTGTTTGCCCCCATGTTCAACGTAACCATTAACGTGCTATCCTTATTCGGGATGATCATCGTTATCGGTATTCTGGTGGATGATGGAATCGTGATCGCAGAAAATATTTATCAACATTATGAAGATGGAAAATCGCCCGTAAAAGCAGCTTTGGACGGGACCATGGAGGTAATACCGCCAATTATTTCGGCAATTATCACCACAGTTCTGGCTTTTTCCATTTTCTTGTTCTTGGATAGCCGTATCGGGGAATTCTTTAGCGAGGTCTCCGTAATCGTAATTTTGACCTTGGTGGTGTCCTTGGTGGAGGCATTGATCATCCTACCAGCTCACTTGGCACACTCCAAAGCACTACATCCGCAGAATGACAAACCCAAGACGGGCATAGGCAAAGTTTTTGCAGAACTACGTATCATCAATAAAATGGGTGATAGGCTCATGAACTTTATGCGGGATAATTGGTACAGTCCGGCACTTAAATTCATGATGAATTATAAGATATTGACCTTTGCCCTGTTCTTTATGGCCTTAGCACTTACCTTGGGGTCTATTGGGGGAGGAATTATTCGAACCTCATTTTTTCCACGAGTGGCCAGTGACCAAGTATCCATTGAGCTTACCATGCCCAATGGCACCAACGAAATAGTCACGGACTCGATCATCAGCCTGATTCAGGACAAGGCACATATCGTAAACGAAGAACTTACTGATCAGTATCTACAAGGTATGGACAAAATGCTGTTTGTGAATATGATCAAAAACTTGGGTCCTGGTTCATCCACGGCTACTTTGCAGATCAACTTACTACCAGGGGAAGAACGCCCGGATGGTATACGTGCCGATATGGTCACTACCCGACTTCGTGAGCTTGTAGGACCGGTAATCGGTGTTGAAAGTTTGATCTATGGTTCAGGTGGGAATTTTGGGGGAAACCCGGTTTCCGTATCCCTTTTAGGAAACAATATTACTGAGCTAAAGGCGGCCAAAGAAGAGCTGAAACAAGCCATGGAAAGCAATGCCAACTTAAAGGATGTAATGGACAATGATCCAGCGGGAATCAAGGAAATCCGTTTGGAGCTGAAAGAGAATGCTTATTTGCTCGGGTTGGACCTGAGAACAGTGATGAACCAAGTTCGGGGAGGGTTCTTTGGGGCGCAAGCACAACGTTTTCAACGCGGACAAGATGAGATTCGAGTTTGGGTTCGATATGAAAGAGAGAATAGATCATCCATTTCCGATTTGGACGAAATGCGGATTCTGGCCCCCAGCGGTGATAGGATTCCGTTGAAAGAAATAGCAACATATTCCATTGAAAGAGGAGATGTGGCCATCAACCACTTGGAAGGTAGAAGGGAAATACAAGTATCTTCGGATTTGACTGACCCGGAAACCACAAGTGGAACCGATGCCATGCTTTGGATACGTAATGAAGTAATGCCGGATATCTTGGCAAAGTACCCATCCATAAGCCCATCTTACGAAGGCCAAAACAGAGAGGCCAATAAATTGTTTGGGTCTTTAAATTTTGTAGGCCCTATTGTGCTGTTCCTCATATTTATAACCATCGCTTTCACGTTTAGGAGTATCAGTCAGCCATTGTTATTGATTTTTATGGTACCCTTTAGCTTAACGGCCGTAGCTTGGGGGCATTGGTTGCACGGATTCCCTATCAACATCCTTTCCATGTTGGGGATCATAGCATTGATAGGGATTATGGTAAACGATGGGCTTGTGCTGATAGGTAAGTTCAATATTAACTTGCGGAGTGGGATGACTTTCGATGATGCCCTGTATGAAGCAGGTCGTTCCCGTTTCAGGGCCATATTCCTGACCTCCGTTACCACCATCGCAGGTTTGGCACCATTGCTTTTGGAAAAGAGCCGTCAAGCCCAATTCCTTAAACCTATGGCGATTTCCATTGCGTATGGAATTGCTTTTGCCACTGTTTTGACCTTGTTGATGCTTCCTTTGCTACTTTCCTTTGGAAATAATGTGAAAGTGGCCGCGAAAAAATTGTGGACAGGGGAAGAAGTTACACCGGAAGAGGTGGAGAGAGCCATTCGTGAGCAACACGAAGAGGAAGAAATGCAAGCTGATAGTTTTGATCATCTGAATGGCACCGCTAACCAAAATGGATCACAAGACTCAGAAGAAACCTCAAAAGTTGTAGAAGAGACCAGATAATGAAAAGCATTTTTTATACACTACCCCTGATTTTATTGTTTTTTGCTCCATTGGCCCATGCCCAAGATCAAGTCCTTTCCAAAGAGGAGGCCATTGAAATGGTGTTGGAGGGCAATTTGGATATTCAGGTGGCCCGCAATACCAAGGTAATCGATGATAACAATGCCAATATTCTTAATTCGGGATATTTGCCTTCGGTAACAGGAAATGCCAGTGGAAGTATAGATAAACAGAATTCCGAAGGTGTTTTGGCCAGTGGGGATACCCGTACCGCGGAAGGTGCGGAAACCAGAAGGTACAGCGCCTCTGTGGATGTAAATTATACCCTGTTCGATGGTTTGGGGAGGTATTACAACTATAAGAGCTTTCAAGAAAGGTCGGAACAATCCGAGCTAGAGGTCAGGCAGACTATCGAGAACACTATTTTACAGTTGTTTACCGTCTATTACGAAGCGGCCCGACTTACCGAGAATACAGCAACCTTGGAACAGGCTTTGGAAATCTCCAAGGACAGGTTCAAAAGAGCACAATACCAATTCGAATATGGACAAAATACAGGGCTGGATGTCCTGAATGCGGAAGTCGATATCAACACGGACAGTATTAACTTGTTGAACTCCAGACAGGAACTCAGGAATACCATGAGGGACTTGAATTTGATTCTTAACCGCGATCTATCAGCACAGTTTGCCACCGATACCACCGTTGCATTTGTTCCTGGGCTCCAAATGGAGAATATGTACAATGAGGCCCAAATGAACAATGTAAGGCTTCAGATCGTGGAAAAGGACATCAATATGGGGCTCAATGATATCAGAGTGGCCAAAAGCGGATATTTGCCGACAATTGGCCTTACCGGAACGTACGGATGGAACGAGTCCAACAATAACAGTCCATTGGCATTTACTTTGCAAAACACATCCACTGGGGTCACGGGAACCGTTAATCTTACATGGAACCTGTTTGATGGTGGAACTACCATAACGGGAATCAAGAACGCCAAAATCGCCTATAAAAACCAGGAGATAGCTAAAAAGCAGATACAATTGGAGGTGGAACGGGACATCCGCAATGCTTGGGACAGTTATACCAATGCCTTGTACGTCCTCGAGGTACAGGAGAAAAACCTGCAGACCAATCAGAACAACTTTAAACGTACTGATGAGCGGTATAAGATGGGACAGGTAACTTCCATAGAATTTCGTCAGGCCCAATTGAACTTATTGAACGCCGAATTGGCCAAAAGCCAGGCCAAATACAATGCCAAGTTGGCCGAACTCCAGATGCTTCAAGTTAGCGGTCAGCTGCTCAATGTGGAATTTTAGGCCATGTACGAGCATTTTTTCCAATGTCCGTACTGTTGGGAGGAAATTTCCTTTTTGTTGGATAGTTCCGTGCCGCAACAAACTTATGTGGAAGATTGTGAGGTGTGCTGTAATCCCATCGAGGCTACGGCCAAATTCAATAATCAAGAACTTGTTTTTTTTGAGATAAGGGAATTGGGGCAGTGATATTCTTACTGATAGATCCTGACATAATCAATTTCAAAGATGTCTTCCGTAAAGTTCACTGGTACATTACCGCCCAGATTTCCACCTATGGCTAGGTTGAGGATGAGGTAATGTTCGTGGTTGAACGGTTTGTTGCTGCCATTTTGAAATTCATGGACCAAAGTATCGTCCACATAGGTCTTAATACTATCGCTGTTCCACTCCATGGAGTAAATATGGTATTCGGAAGAAGCGTTTACAACAGCTATCTCTCCTCCCTCATCATTGTAGACTTCCGTATTTAAGTCTCCCCAATGAAAATGGGAAATGGTGCTGTTTTTGTCCCAGCCCGTTTGTTCCATAATGTCAATTTCGCCACATAAAGGCCATCCAACGCTGCCATATTGGTCCCCAAAATAATTGCCTGTTTCGTTGATATTGGTGCCCAAAGTCCAAATAGCCGGCCAAGTGCCCGCTGTGCCCGGGAGTTTGGCTCTTACTTCCACCCGCCCGTAGGTAAAGGCGAATTTTGTATTCAATCTGACCGAAGTATATTCTTTTGTACTTCCGTTGTACGAATATTGTTCTTTGATGGCTTTGATCTTCAATGTTCCGTCGCTTACATGGGAATTATCTTCCTTGTCGGTATAGTGCTGTAATTCATCATTGTGCCAGCTACCATTGTTCGGTGGAATTACCTGATAATGCCATTTTTGATCATCGGGTCTGCCAGCGATGTCAAATTCATCGGAAAAAGCAAGCTTGTTGTAACTGGTGCCAGACTTTTTGTTTTTTGAATCTGTATTTGGACGGGTCAACCCAATAAAAATCAATAATAAAATAAGTGTTCTCAAAAGCTAAGGTTTCAATAATCAATTAAAACTAGTGAACAAAAAGAACATTTGAAAAATTCTGATCTAATGGAAAAGAGATAATGTAGCTGTTATGAATGTATGGGCTCTTCTTTATTCTTTTTTTCTTTTCTGTTTCTCCGTATAAAGAATGGCCATTCCAACTAAAGCCCCGATACAAGCCAAAACGCCCCCCACAACACTTGCATAATTGAATCCGAGCCCAAAAACCATGGGTAAGCCACCAAAATAAGCTCCTGAAGCATTTCCCATATTGAAAGCACTTTGGTTCATGGAAGAGCCCAATTTTTCCGCTCCTTTTGCAGCTTTTATTATGGCAATCTGAATTGGTGCTGAAATAGTGAAGGTAATGACGCCTATGATAAAGCTGAGTATATAAATGGCAATACTGTTGCTTGCAAAAATGGAGTTTAAAAGAAGTATCGTAGTCATACCAAGCATACTTATGACCACGGATTTTACAGGATTGAAGATTTCTACCATTCTGGCTCCCAAAAAATTACCAAAAAACATACCGACTCCTGCAACAATCATAATGTACCCAACATTTGCTTCGGGTAGTTTGGTCACATTGATGGCCAGTGGTGCAATATAACTGTACCATGCGAAAAAACCTCCAGTACCTACCGTGGTCAACACAATCAAGGCCCATAATTTTTTGTTTTTTATGCCAGCTGTGGGGCTTTCCGATCGCGAATTGTCCGCCTCTTCCAATTCTTCTTTGGGCATCCAAAAATATAAGCTGCACAGTGTGGCGATTCCTGCTATGCCCACTAACATAAAGGAATAGCCCCAATGCAGTTCTTGGCCAATGTAAGTGCCCAAAGGAACCCCTAAAATATTAGCCACCGTTAGACCGGAAAACATGATGGCCATGGCTTGGGCGGCTTTGTCCGGTTTGGCCAAATAACCCGATACAACAGCACCAATTCCAAAAAAGGCCCCGTGAGGCATTCCAGATAGAAAACGGAACAACATCATTACCCAGTAATTAGGTGAAAAAGCGGATAGGGTATTAAAAACCGTAAACCATAACATGAGGAACAACAATGTTCTCTTAGGGTTCAAGTTGTTGGCAATGCGAGCCATTGTAGGAGCTCCTATGACAACACCAAGGGCATAAATGGCGATAAAATGACCGGCTTTAGGAATGGATATATCCAAGGAATCGGCAATGTTGGGAAGAATTCCCATGATGACGAACTCGGTAAGACCTATGCCAAAACCACCTATGGCGAGAGATAAAAGGGCTTTTTTATTGGGGTAATTTGAAGTGTTGCTCAAGTTGATTTCCTTAAGATGCAAAGGTAAGGTCTATTGCAATAACGAAATGCAAGTATATTTACTTTATTCTATTTGAAATTATCAATGGAGAAGAAAAAAACAGCCTTGAAGTTTGGACTAATTCAAATACATTCAAAAAATGAAACAAATACTTTTGAAAAGATATTTTGGGTTCAAGGCTGTTATGAGGATTACTTTTCACATGCTCTAAAAGTACATGGGCGGGACGTTTTTTTCGGAAATCCTCAACTACCAGTACCATTCCCGATGTATAAGAACCGATTTTAGGAAAAAGCAAAAGACCCGCTCCAACGGAAACGGGCCTTTCTATTGAACAGTAGATAAAAATCAATTGATACAGGGAGACGGATTTGGCCCAAATGGACCCAATACTTCGCCTTCCGGAGTTTCAATAGTATAAACGTGTTCTTCTTCATAGGAGCCACTGGTATAGGAGATTACCAGTGAACCTGTTCCTTCTGGCACATCCACATTGAACGTCGCTGTATCCCCGGCAGTAAAGGTGTAGTCTGTGGCCACACCATCAATTTCGAAGGTAACAAAGGCTCCGTCCCAACCATCACCGTACAGATCCTGCATATCGATTACCCAGGTTCCGGGTATGGTAGTTCCCGAGATAGGGGAGCACTTCACTAGAACAATGAAGTTAAAGGCTTGTAATTGCTCGGGCTGCCCAGTTACGGTGGCACTATAGTTTTCAACGGTGGTCTCTGTACCATCAATCCCTGTGGACTTGCCCAAAAACCGAATAAAATCCCCTCCCGAGATGTCATCCACGGTTATGCCCAAGGCACTTGCGATATCGGTATAAGGAATGGAAATGTCACTTGGAAACTCCATTACGGTTGTTAATGGCACGGTGTCGGAAGAAACTCCTCCCGATTCCAAGGTTACGCTCAAATCCCAAGAGGCAACATTGTCGCTCGGGTCGTCAACGGTTCCTGTGAGACTGGAAGCGGCCAAATCGCCCTTGGCCACAATCGTCTCCTCCAATAGGATTCTCACATAAGGAGCAGCTGAATCTTCCAGTTCGAACACATTAAGTGGGTTTTTGTCGTTGTCCTCACAGGCGGCAATACCCAATGTAAGCAGGATAATGCCCAATATATATTTAAAGTTACTTTTCATCTGTATTTGTTTTTATAGTTAAATCAATCAACGAATCCATCGGGGTTGGTGTCCCAGAATACAGGAGTACTAGGTGCACTTTTCTGTGTAATGTTCGTATTGCTGTCCGCTGCCGTCTGCGAATACCACATTGACCTTAGGAAGGGTCCTGGATCATTGGTGGTAAATGCAGGGGTAAGGTTGTCTGGTTGACCTGTTCTACGGTAGGTATTGTACGCTTCGATTCCATTGCACCACAAGGCTATGAAGTATTGCTCCACAATGATGCGAAGTTTATCGGTATTGTCTCCTGCATCGTAATTGGTCAAGATTTCCGCCACATGGTTGTCGATTGCCGTTGAGGTTGCTTCGTACCCTGAGCCACTTGCCAGAGGTGCTCCAAAATCAACTACTTTGCTTATCGATTGTCTGATTCCTGTTTCGAGATAGTCCCGGGCATTTCCAGTGGTGTTTAAGGTCAATGCTGCTTCGGCCAACATGAAATAGGTATAGGATGACATCAAAATAGGGGAGATGCCCGCACCCACGTATCCTTCATTTATGGCTCCTGAGCCTGATACATTCCTAAAGGAATTATCATCAAAAGGACCTCCTACGGGATATGTGCCATGTAATGTCCTAAAAGCATCATCTGGTGGGATACCGTCATCATCCAAATGGTTTCTTCCCCAATATCCGCTCAAACCATTGGTGGCCGGAACCAAACAATAGGGTTCGGATGAATCCCACCAGGCGGGCAAGGATATTTCGGTAACACATTCTTTGGTAACCACATCAGCTCCTGAAAAATCTTCCTGTTGCCTGTAGAAGTAATAACGTATTCTTGGGTCGGGCTCACTGTACTGATTGGCCATTAAGTTCATGTAATAGTTACAGGTGTAAAAGTCCGAACTTGGACCTGCACCATCATAGTTGGCATCAAAATAAGGATGTCTACTATCCGGGGAGGCGTTGTTGGTGCCCCACTGAAAGAAGAAATCATCCGAAGCATCCAAAATCAACTGGTTTCCATTGATCAACTCGTTGATACGAGAGGTGGATACCGATGCCCCAAAACCATCCGCACTGGCCAAACGTGTTTGTAGGTACAGCTTCAAACGCATGGTGTTGGCTACTTTTCTCCATTGGCCTTCATTGCCATCGTAAAAAAGATCATTGGATGGAAGTGCGGTTTCATCCTTGTTCAAATTGGCTATGGCATCGACCAAAAGTTGATCTGCCGCTTGATAAATGGAGGCTCCGGAATCCACAGTGGGGTTGAGTATTCCTTCCCCTCCCAAAGCCGCTTCGGAATAAGGTACATCTCCGAAGAAGTCCACCATCGACATCATAATGTATGCTTCCAAAATCTGACCAATGGCGATATGAGTGAATTGCCCCGCTTCTTCTGCCAAGGGATTCATGGTTCTGATATCGATCAATGCCCTGGCATAAACATTGTCCCAAACCCTATCGAAATCGGAAGGGTCATAGCTTTCACGATAGGTTGGCCCAAAACCGTGTTGCATTCTTACGGGTTCCATTCCAAATTGACTCAGACCGTTTTCGGCACGACCTTCCTCACCCGAATGAATTTGCGCTGTCATCAGCTGTATTTGGTTCAGAAAGAAATCAACACTCGCCTGCGATGGGTTCAGTGCATTGGGGCTCTCCACTACATCCAAGGATGTGGTCTCACAGCCCAACATAACTGTCAGTGCAGCGATTACAAGACTTAGTATATTTGATATTTTTTTCATAATATATTTTTTGATTCTGTTAGCTGCTTTTAAAATGATGCTCTTACGGTAAGTCCATATCTTCTTGTGGATGGTCCAGTAAAGAAATCAATCCCTTGCCCGTTGCCCACACCTGTACTGGAGGAGTTGGTATCGTACCGAACATCATCTGGGAAGTTCACTGCTTTGTACCATAGGTTGGAACCAGATAGTGTTAGGGATAAGCTGCCAAAAGGCGTTTTCTCCAGCATTTTCTTTGGGATGGAATATCCCAAAGAGGCTTCCTGTAAACGGATGGTCGTACCATCAAATACATTTACTTCGTTGATTCCTCCTCCAAAGAAGGTGTTGAATCCGAACTCGGTGGATGAAATGGCCACGTTGTTTGGTGTGCCATCTCCAAACACACCAGGCAAAATGTAGTTGGATTCCCTGTGGATGGGGTCATCGGCATCGACCACTCCACGACCAATCAATCCTGCTGTGGTTACCGAGTACACATCACCGCCATGACGATACTGCAGATTTGCGGAAAGGGTAAAGTTTTTGAATGTGATGGTTGGAATCAATGCCGTGGTCCAATCTGGGTTTGGATCACCGATTTCAGTGATATTGTTGTCCACCAAATAACGACCATTTGGGCCTACAACTTTATTTCCGTCGTCATCTCTTTGGATGGTGCTACCCAACAATACACCGAAGGGCCTTCCTTCCACAGCGTAATTTGCTGCTTCGCCCGACACCGCAAATGTCAAAAGAATATTATTGGTGCCTTCCGCCAAGTCGGTTACCGTGGTCTCACTTGCAGTGAAGTTTCCAGCTAGATTAAAACCGATACCAGCTTCGCTTTCCCTGAAAATGCTCAGGTCGTAATCAGCTTCGATACCTTTGGTCTCTACCTCGCCAATGTTCACAAAAGTGGAGCGGAAACCTGTGGAGCTATCCAAGGTACGGTTGGTAATCAGGTCTGTAGTGGATTTAGTGTACAAACTCACATTGAAATTGAGCCTGTTGAACAACTTAGTGTCCAAGCCAATTTCCAATTCCTGAACTCTTTCTGGAGATAGGTCGCGGTTACCGAGTACATCGGATACTGTATTTCCAGATACTACATTACCATTGAAGTCGACAAAGGTCCTAGCGCCCAAAGAAAGCACATCCCTTGTGTTGAAAGGGGTGGGGAACCCTGCGGAGGAACCATAACCTAGCCTGAGTTTTGCATAATTGAGCACATTGCCCTGCAATGCTGGGAATGCGGTTGTGGGGATGAACGATAAACTGGCCCCGGGGTAGAATAAGGAGTTGTTCTCCCTCTCTAATGTAGAGGACCAATCGTTTCTTCCCACAACATTGAGGTAAAGTAAATCTTTATAGGAAAGGGTGGCATCCAGATAGATTCCGACCAAGTTTTCCTCGAAATTTTGATTGAGGTCAATTCCGGAGAAGGAGTTGATGGATGATGGCGTAGTAAAGTTAAAGTGTTCCAATACACCAAAAACCAATTGTCCCTGACTTTCTATACCATCCTGTGCGTAAGTGTCTCTACGGCTGTTAGCTCCCAAAGTGGCCGTGAGGTTCAAATCGTCGGACAGATTTTTATCTGCACTTAGAATCAAATCATGGTTCCAAATGGAGTTTCTTACCGAGGTCGTCCTCAAAATACCCAAGGTGGGTCCATCGATACCACCTCTGTTCTGTCCGTAGGAACTTAACTCGGTATAGGTATCCAAACCGACACGATAGGTAAGGTTCATCCAATCGTTAATGGCATAGCTCATGGAAACATTTCCTGTGAATCGGTCGGTTTCCTGAGCGGTTTTTGAATTGGCCACGGTCCAATACGGGTTTTGGATGTCGTTTCCTGAACGGTAATAAAGGCTTCTGCCATCCACTGCTTGATAAGGAATATTCGATAGATCGACATTTCTCGGCGTATATAGAACGTCGCCAAAAATGGCAGAACCGTCAAAGGCGGCCCCGCTACCGGTACTTACGGCGTTTGGGGGGGATTTATACCCTGTTCGTGCAAAATTGAATACACCCGATACGGTAAAGTTGTTGGATAAAGTGGCATTCCCTCCCAAGCTAAAGTTGTTTCGCATCAATCTGTTGCCCGGGGTAACACCAATATCTTCGGTACGTCCATAATTGGCATTGAAATTCACTTTTTCCGAACCGCCGCGAACGTTTACCGAGGTGCTGTACACATATCCTGTTCTAAAGAACTCCTCAACACCATTGTAGGGTTTGTATGGATATTCAAAATTCAACAGGTCTTCGTAACCTGCAATCAGGGAAGGGTCTGCTATATAGTTGAAAGGGTGTTGCGTAAGAGCCACTCCATTGGGACCAGTGCGTATAAATTGTGGTGCTGTGGCTATACCATCATCATCGGTACGATCGAATCGTGGCCCCCAGTTACTGAAGAAAAAACCGAATCCTTGATGAAATCCACTTCCGTAATTATCCTGGTATTTTGGAAGTACCGCATTTGACATAAATACGGATTGTGTGACGGATACCTCGGTTTTGGAAGGAGTATCGCCAGAGGCTGAACCTTTGGTGGTAATCAAGATTACCCCGTTCCTGCCTCGGTTACCATAGAGTACCGTTGCACTCAATCCCTTCAATACACTTACACTTTCTATATTGTTTGGGTCAAGATCCAAAAATCGACTGGACTCGGTGTTACCATCCAAAAAGTTGGTCTGTGTATTTGTTCCTGAATCAAAAGGAATACCATCCACAATGAATAAGGGTTGGTTGGATTGTGTGGCAGAAGTATAACCGCGAATAATGATGTTGGTACCGGAACCGGACATCCCGTTGTTCGAGGTAATGTTCACTCCGGCAACTTTTCCGTTCAATACACGGGCCACATCAGCTTCCGGTCTGGATTCCACTTTATCGGATTCCACTGTGGTTACCGAATATCCCAGAGAGCGTTTTTCCCTTACAATACCCTGTGCGGTTACCACTACTTCTTCCAATTGGGAAGCATCTTCCTGCATTTGCACGTTAATGGTGTTCGATGCACCGATACTTATTTCTTGTGTTCTTTGCCCCAAATAGGAAAATACGAGTACATCTCCCTCATTGGCTTCAATGACGTAGTTGCCATCAAAATCGGATTGCGTACCTCTTACAGTACCCTGGACCACAATGTTCACACCGGGCAAGGGGACCCCGTCTTGGTCGGTCACCGTTCCGGTGACCGTTTTTTCTTGAGCATGGGCAAATGCCATTGATAGACACATGGCCACCAGCGCTCCAAACAGTTTCTTTACTTTCATACGAATACAGTTTTGTTAGTAATTTGAAATGAGTTAGAGCAACTGAGAAAGGTGGACGGCACTAGGAAGATGATAGCTAATTCAAACATACTTCTGGGAAGTGAACAAAACTCAATGGATTTTGTCTTTTTAAGAAGTAGAACCTCTCACCGTCCTACCTTTACAATTGCGTAACAAATCAACCTATAAGCACGGCGGGTCAGGTACTTTTTAAACGGCGAGAACCTTAAATAAAGGGATGCCCATAGGGAAGTACGGTTTTTAACACATTGGGATGGATATGGTAACTTTTTGATAACGGCACATAAAAAAACCTCCTGGATTTCCAGAAGGTTTTGCGAGAATAGCTCTAAACGATTTAATGGGTGCTGCTATGCCATGCGTATTTCGTGTTGCCTGTCGAAACCGATATTTGCAGCAGTTCGATAATCGTTGGGGCTAAGCCCGGTAATTTTCTTGAAGGCACTGTAAAAGCTGTTCTTGCTATTGAACCCAACTTCGTACATAATGGCCTTCACGCTCAATGTGGAGTCAGATACCAAAAGATGTGTGGCCTCTTTTATCCTGTGCTCGTTCAAAAAAGAGTAGAAATTTTTAGAGAAATAAGTGTTGATCACTTGGGACACCTTGTATCTATTGTCATCGATATGTTCTGAAAGACTATCGAGACAGATGGTGTTGTTCCTGTAGATCTTGTCCTCCTCAAAAGCTTTTTTGATTTTGCTCCGAATGATCAAGGCTTCTTCTTCTGTTAGTCCGGACTTCTTGTACTTTTCATGACTGTTCAAGGGGTGGGAGGTCCGGTTCTCCTGCCCCATGTACTTGAAAACGATTTGCTTTAGTAGCCGTTTCATAGTGATTGATGATTTTGATTGATGACCACTAGTTAGCTATAAAACAAATGTTTTTAGGTGTTCCCGATAAGAATTTACCCTTGATTTAGATGGTTGAGGTATTGGCTGGGAGTAAGTTGGGTATCCTTCTTAAAAGCTTTGTTGAAGGACACCTTATTATTGTAGCCTACCTCGTAGGCAATATCTATAATGTTGAGCTCATTCTCTTTTTTCAAAAGCTCTTTGGCTTCTTGAATACGGTGTGAATTGACAAACTCCCTAAAACTCATATTGAAATGCTCATTGATGAGTTGGGAAGCATTGTGCCGTGTGGTATCCAATTTTTCTGCGACCATATCCAAATTGATATCGTTTTTTCGGTACAGTTTCTCTTTTTGAAAGAGGTCGGTAAGTTCTTTTTTCAGTTCTTGGGACAAACTATCGGTTAATCCGGATTTTACATATTTGGGAAACAATCGATTGGTATAAGCGTAGCGTCCACTGAATACATCGGGTTGTACATTGGCGGCGTACCCCACGTACAATACCATGGCACTCATCAAAACAATGGGGGTGTAGAGCAATACTCCGCTGTCTATACCTGCGATGAGTGAGGAACCATATATCATGTAGAACACTACATAGCTTACATGGATCAAGTAGATGTTTTTTTGCCAAACCTGGGTTTTTTTACCCAAACCTGCTTTGTTCTTGGTTAAAATCGAATGGACAAAAAAGGCATAAACCCCTAGGGAAATTGTTTTTAGGGAAACAATCAATAATAATTTGGTCGAAGTCTCGGGATTAGGTCCTTCCTCCAACTGTTGCAGCATTTGATTGACTTTGTAAGAACCTGAAAAACCATATACCGTGAATATGAGATAGATGGCGAGAATTAGCGTTGGCAAAAAGTGCCACAGATCATTTTGGGAAAGGTCCGTTGATTTGGAAACCCGTTTAAAATAAAGGAAAAGCAAGGGGCCGTACAAAAATGAGGACCAAGTGGTCATTAAGTAAGTATGTGGGAACTCAAACACGTAATTGGTCTGGTCCACGCATATATTTAGAATGAACAAAGAATGAATGAAAACAAAAGCAGCTATGAGTATGCTGGCCTGTTTGTCAATTTTTTTGTTGATCAGAAGTAGAAAGGAGACATAGAATCCGATCAGGGAGACAAAAAAGTAAAAAACCGACCAAAGAGTGATTTTAGGCAATACAGACCCGGATAATTTACTGAAATTCGTATCGTTTCGGATACCGTCAAAATCTTCGTGCAAAAGAAAAGTCGGCTGAAAATCTATTTTAAAATAATCGTAAATGTAGGCAACGGATTCCTCTGGAGCATCCAAAGCTGCTTCACTGAGTGCCAGCTTTTTTAAAATGTGGATTTTTTGTTCTTTATCGGTTACATCAAGGTTCTTTTTATATAAGGGCACAGCTTCTTCAAAACGATGAATATTGAAGTAATAGTCGGCCCAATCCAAAGAATCCTTAAAAGTTTCAGCAGTGGGCACTGGAAAACCTCCATAACCACTGTTTGTGGTAATGCCATAGGCAAACGTAAGGTTTAGCCATAGAAAGAGTAAGACAATATAGTTGGTGAATTGTCTCATTTTTGATTGATGATGAATTAGGTATTAACAATTTATGAATTTAAGTCGTTAAAATTGTTAACAAACTATTAAAGTAGGTAAGCCCCGATAAAAGTTTACTTCTTGGGAAAGTCAGTGAAATGGGTCGTTTGGGGATGGAACATAAAAAAAGCCGACAAAATCTTGTCGGCTTTTTTCGATTGAGTAGTAGCGGGGACTGGACTCGAACCAGCGACCTTCGGGTTATGAGCCCGACGAGCTACCTACTGCTCTACCCCGCGGTTTTATAACTTTTTAACTGACAGTTAGTTAATATTTGCTCTGATTTCATCAATTGCCTGCTCCGTATGCGTTTCCGTATGCGTACAGGACAACAAAAATACCACAAATAGTTGGAATTCAAAAGAGTTTTAGGGTCATTAAATAAACAGCTTGACATTGATTATGGATTTGACTAGGTTTTGTTAATCTGGAAAAGCAATAAGAATGTTGACAACTTGTAACTTTATGCATACAAAGTATTGGTAGTATATATAAGAAAAGGTTTTATTACTGAATTCGTGTAAATCTCCAACCATGAGTGGACCGGACTTGGTCTAAAGATAAGTGATGGTTTTGTTATCTTCAAGGCTAGCCTTGAAGATGGATTCATTAACCTTTTAAATCACTTAAAATGGCAAAGAAGAAGAACACGGAATCAATCGTAAAGGACATCAAGAGAAAGACAAGGCGGAAGTTCTCCGTAGAGGAAAAGATCATTTGTCAATGAACACCAGATAGTGGTGCTGTTTTTTCCCAGTCCCATACAAAAGGCCGTTACCGGGAATGAACGTTTTGTTTTTTCCTATGATAGGGAAGAGACTGGACATCTTGGTCTGTTGCAACGAATGGATGGGGTGGATAGCAATCTTTTGGTCATCACCACCGACGGAAAGATGTATGCCCATATCATTTCATATACAGCGTCCCTTCCCAAGATGAACTACTTTATTAATGAAGGGGAACAATAGGGATAAAGGGTAATGCCAGGAAATGACAGCTTGACAAATGCTCCAACCCTTATAAGGGACTATCTAAGCTGCTTCTGGATAGAGTACCTAAGAATTTGGGTACTGTGCGCAGCGGTGGAATTCGACTTCGATTGGAGGAATTGGTCTACCATTGGGGTGAGGTGTACCTGCTTGTAGGTATTGGAAATCGTTCCGATATCGATTCTCAAATGAAGCGCTTGGACATCCTTCGGGTCAATGGCAGTATGAGGCGAAAGGCCTCCTCCTATTAGGGAATTTACCTTGAGCCAATATATTCAAGTGCCAAGTCTACCTTGATTCATTGTGGGAAGGAGACGAGGTTGGTGTATGTGCTGCCCAAATTTGTATTGGGGAAAGGGGAATCACTAAAGCTGGTTCTTGAGGAAGTGGGAGGGAACAGGCGAGTGGTCCTTGTGAAGTAGTTGGTCATGCGAAATTTTGTAAAAAAAATCAAATCAGGATGGATATGGGTGCAATTAGAAAGCCGATAATTGTTTTTCAAGGTCGTACCTGAAGTGATTTAGTTTTTTACTAAGTGTTTCGACCATGGGTTTTTCCCGGTTTTTCAGGTCTTCCTGGGTACTTTTTTGTTAATTTAAGGATAGGGGGGTGGCTTTGGTCGTTCGCATATTCGATATCTTTGGAATATAGTATCTTAAACACTATATATGTATTCAAAGCACAAATGTCATGGCCTTAATTTATCTTATGGTCAGGACGACTTTAAATTGAAAACTTTTTGCTTAATCGTTCTGTTTCTTTCAATGGGTCAGTTGCTTGCCCAAGCCCAAGTGCAGCAAAGGCCAAAGGTGGCTTTGGTGCTTAGTGGAGGCGGAGCAAAGGGATTGGCCCACATTCCCCTTTTACAGGCACTGGATTCCTTGGGAATCGTTCCGGACATTGTAATCGGAAATAGTATGGGCAGTATTGTTGGGGGGCTTTATGCAATGGGCTATTCCGGTGATAGCATCTCTCGGATTGCCCAAAATGCGGATTGGGATAAGCTCATGGGCGGCACCATTTCTATGCGGAATGTAGGTGTGGAAGAAAAAAGTGAATTCAATCGCTATCTGGTCAATTTTGACCAACAAAATGGTAAAATAAAAATGAGTCCCTATATCCTTAACGATCATTATCTTAGGGTGTTTTTATCGGATTTGACCTATCCCGTAAATAACATTACCGATTTTGATGACTTACCCATTTCATTTCGTGCAGTGGCCACAGATATCGTGAACGGGAAAGAGGTGATTTTGGACCGTGGCAGTCTTACTCAGGCATTGAGGTCCAGCATGTCCATACCCGGTGTGTTTTATCCGGTTCCTTATAAGAACACCTTATTGGTGGATGGGGGGGTGCTCAACAATTTTCCGGCAAATATAGCTCATGAAATGGGTGCGGATATCATTATCGGTAGCGATGTTGGAGGGGGGATGGAACCCAAAGAGAAATTAAACGATATTATGGTGCTTCTTTTTCAAACGGGAATGTTACACAGTAATCTGCGTAATCCAGAGAACAGGGCATTCTGCGATATCCTTTTGGACCACGTTCCAAATCTCACATATTCAACTGGTGATTTTAACGATAGTGATGCCATTTATGAAGAGGGTAAAATTGCTACGCTCACCAATATCGATGGACTGTCGGCACTAGCTAAACGATTGAAACCATTCCATCATGAAAGACCGCATCTGCCCAAAGTGAAGGATAGTATAGTGCTTGATACCATTATTTATAAACGGATCAGTAAGGAGAATATGGCTTTAGTTGAGGCCCGGACCGAACTGGTCGCGCATGAGAAATATGCAAAGAAGGACATACTTGATCGGCTCGACCGTGCCGTGGGGACCACTCTTTTCAGCCATATAACTTTTGATTCGTACCAAGGAAAAAAATCAGGCCTTGTTCTTAGTGGATTTGAACGATCCAAAAATATCGTAAAGGGATCGCTGCATTATGATAGCTATAATGGTGTGGGAATTATTCTGAACCTTACCGGTCGGAATATCCTGGGCCAGGCTTCACGTACTCTTATGACCTTGGATATAGCGGAAGAACCTCGATTTAGATTACAGCACCAAAAGAACTTTGGATGGAGAAAAAATTGGTGGTGGCGCTCCGAGGCCTATGGCCAATTTACAGAAGAAAGTATCTTTATTGAGGGACAGGATGTGGACAAATTCCGCTATCGACATTTTATCTTCGATAACCAGCTCAATTTAAACATAACTCCTTTACGAAGCTATTTCGGAATTGGGGTGAAATATCAAAATGATTATCTGACACCCAGGGTGGACCCCGAAATTGAAGATAACCCCTATGGTGTGGAAGAGTCCAAATTCAATACCATAGAACTTTCGACCCATTATGTATACAATAGCTTGGATACCCCGTTTTATGCAACCTTTGGGTCATATTTCAGAGGTAGGTTGAGTCGTTCATTGTACAGCAGTGCCAATGCATTATTCTACAGACCGGATGCTCCGGACTTCAAAGGGGAGACCAATCTATATAGTAAACTGGAGATGCGGTTTGAAAAAAGGATGTTGATGAATGAAAGGTTGACTACCATTTTGGGCCTCTCCGGGGGATTATTGTGGGAGGACAAGGATGACGGTGAAGACATTTCCGCCAATGATTATGGAATCGGTGCGGCCTACTTCCTTGGCGGTGCCCAAGAACAGCACAGTCCAAGAAATTACGTAATGCCGGGTCTGAAGGAGGGAGAGCTCATCACGAATCAATTTATAAAAGTTAATGTTGGGATCCAATACAAGCTCTTTGGCAAAACGTATATCACACCCCATTTGAATCTGGCAGTTGTAGGTTTTGGAGAGGTCGACACATTTCTACAGAACATTTTTTCAAACAATAACAATTGGGATGACCGACTGGAAACCAGTATGGTGATGTCCTCGGGTGTCATCTTTTCGAACAATTCCCTGTTGGGACCAATAGATATTGATATTTCCTGGATCAATGGTGTCGACAAAATAAGAATGTTTTTAGGGGTAGGCTATCGTTTTAATATTTCCGACTAAAGGCCGGCTTTTCGGAGGAGATGGGCAATAATATTTTTATTTGGTTTCCAAATGTCAGGGTACGTGCAAGAATATGGATTTTTGAATGTCTTACGCTGTGGGGATTTGTTGATATTGGTATATGGGCACCGAAAAATTCAATTCAGAATTCCATGAAGATGTATAGTACCATGAAATGTTCGGCTACATACTTTTCTTCCATTGCTAAATCCTGCATCATGTGAGTTTGGTCTTTTAGGCAGAGGTATTGTTGCCTAGATTGCATTGTTTTATGGTCCACTATATTTTTTGTCGGGGATTTGGACATATGGTTGGGGAACAGAACCGTTACCGAGTTCTTCCAAGGGAAGAAGGTTGTTGGGTTCTATAATCGATTGTTATGATATTCCCTGGTCCGAAAAGTGGACCGTTTGGAAGTCTTGCGTGCCAAAAGATGGGCATCCTATCAGGAAATCCCCTTGGAGCCCGTCCATGGGTATGGTGTTCCTATTGGGTTCAGGGATAAGGAGATGGTCCGATTTGTCCATACGCCTTCTCCCGCAATCCTTCCAAGACCTTGGAAGAAAATGTAAGAGGAGCCTATTGCCCAGATTCGTTGAGATGCATTATTTTGGAGTAGGGGACATCTGGTATACGGGACATAAATAATTGGGTTGTTGTTTAAATCGGTTATTTGGAGGTCACACGTCCTATTTGAATGCTGAAAAAGAAAGACGGGTTGAATTTATAAAAATCCAACCCGGTCAGACATTTTATGAGGAGATACACGGAGAATCAGAACATTCTGTCCTTGTTCCAGTTGCCCACCATTTCAACAAGGTTATAGCCTGTTACGGGTTTTCCCCTGAAAGTTCCGGTAATATTGCATAAGCCTTCGTATTTAGGTAAAATGTCAGAAGGTACCTCCTGTTCTTTTTTGATTGCCCTTACGATCAGTTCAGCCTCCAGTTCGGGTATCTTGACGACCCAATTGGTCGGATAGCGTTGCCCCATAGGGCTTATCCAGAACTCGCTTGCAGATTCGGCAAGAGGTTCGACATTTGCAACGATATGGGAACCATCCGGTTCTGCCATGGTCACCCAGCTGGATTGCTTTCCATAAAGATAGATATCCCATAAACCCAATACATCTCCGTTATCGAGTGTAAGGTTCATCCATGTCCAGTACATGTCCTGTTCCTGAAAGGTTCCTTTCATTGGCTTTTCTTTGTTTCCAAAGAAATCATGGCGCCAGAACCATTGCCTGTCATACCATGTTTTGCCAAAAACCTTATGTGTCTCGCCGTTGAAGTTTAAAGTGCCACTGCCCAGTCCTTTGGTTACAGAGTATTGCCCTGTGGGAATATTGCCCACAAAATTAAAGACCCCGGTCCCGCCGTTGTAAATAACCTCACCGGGAAATTGCATGTCGAGTTCCACCGAACCCCAGTCGAAATTGGCAGAGGCCTTGATGGCGTGCAAATCCCCACTTATTTTGCTATTCGGCATTTCAATGTACATGCTGTCTGTTTCGTATGTTACCTCTTCCTCCGAATGTATGATCTCATCACTTTTAAAGGTCCCATTATCGATATCGAACACATTGAAAATACTCAGAAATTTTCGTGGAACCCCAGCAGGTGCCGGTACTTCGAGTTGGTGGATAAGAATGTTGAATTTTCTGCCTTCTTCTGTTTCAACATCGGCAATGGCAAAGAAGGAATTGGTGCCCATCTCGGGTTTAAAGGCCAAATCACGTTCGGCGTCTATCAAATGGGGGATACTTAATTTTCTTGAACCTGTTTTCATTTTTAATGCTTTTAAAGGGTTATGCTCAAAAGTAAAATGCCCAAGTCCCCCTTTTTTTGACATATATCAAAAAAAAGTATTGACCCTGATCCTGCTCAATGTTTCTTGGGTGATGTTCAAAAGATTGGCAATGTGTTGAAGGCTTACCCTTTGAAGAATCTCCGGATACCTTTCGACTAGTATCTTATATTTATTGGAAGCCGTGTTTTCCATGATCCTTATTTTTTCTTCAAGAAAGATGCAATATTCCTCGGCTACTTTTCTTCTGTAAGTTTCCATTTCCGGGTATTTTTCATAGAGCACTGTCAAATCCTTGTTGGGAATGAGTTCAATCGTCGAGTGTTCCAGGAATTGGGCGTTGTCAATGGCCGGTTGATTAAAGAAAACACTGGCGGTGGAACCAAAAATGATGTTTTCCAAAATGATGGAAGTGTTTTTCTCTTTCCCATTTTTATGATAAAATGTCCTCAAGCATCCTTTTGTTATCAAATAAACACTATCGGGAAACTGATTTTCCCTGTATAAAAAATCCCCCTTTCTTTTATGGAGCACTCTTATTTTTGATGAAATTTCCCTTTCTATTTCCAGGGGAACGGGTTTCAATTCATTGAATTTTTTGATAAAGCTTGTCATATCCGGTTGTATATATTTATGGCTCGATCCTCGAAGTTGCCATAAGTTCAATTTTTTATAAAAAAACTCTTTTTTTGAATTTGAAAATGTATCCCTGTTGTTCCATTTGAAATGAATTCGCCATCTGTGTCCGGTTCATGTCGGCAACAGAGGATTCCTTTTGAACGTAAAGTAAAGGGTCTTTTTTGTTTATCGGTTTATTTCACGATCTGATCATGGATAGCCATGACCTCTGTTTACAAGGATCACTTTACAATTTTAGCTTTGAATGTATAAAATAGTCCTTTTTACCGTTAAGGAAAAACCACCTTTTTTAGTGACGGTCCAAGAACTCCGTTCAATGCCCTACCCATTGTCCGGTCACTGGACTTGCCTGTTTCGGTGATTGTGTGGTCTTTCCCATACCTTGCCCCACATGGGTCTCGGTACATCGACTTTTTTCAGGGCTCTAAATTTATGGATAGGACCGGGCATTGATACCATTTGACGAAAAAGGCGCAGCCTACCTGATGAGTACTGCGCCTTATCGCAAATTAAACAAACAAACTAATTCAAATCTTTTCTTCTTTTTGCATCAGAAACTATCCATGTGGATACTTGCTTTTCAAATAATCGATGAGACCTAGTGATGGGGCATCCCCAATGTTAAGGATAGGTTTCACGGTAAATTGAATTTGGTTCAAAAACATAATGGTTGAGGGGGAAGCAAAAAGTAATATTGGACATTGGTTTATTGCGCATTAGGTTTCAAACCGCACTTTAATGGTATTTTTTTATGTTCATTTAAGTCGGCTTTCCCATTTATTATCAATGTACTTCCAAGAGATGCTATCATTTTTCACCCGTATGACCATAAACCCTTCTTCATCATAATGTATACCATCACCCCGATCATCTTTCCTTCTCCAGCTAGGCCTTCCGGCAACGGACCCGCCCGTGATGAAACGTGTCCTGTTCTGAAGGTTGATGTCTTCAACCCAGTGCATATGGCCCTGTAGGACCAATCTCAAATCATGCTTATGGAACAGCTTTAAAATCTCATCCCTATTATGAATCCAAAGTTCGTTGGGTACTTCTTTGATCTTGTTTTTTGGGTACCGTTGATTGTAAGTTGAAATAAGGGGGATGTGGGTGGATATGACTATTGGTGTATTGACATCCAATTGGGAGATGTCTTTTTTTAACCATTCGAGCTGCTCATCATCAATTAAACCAATATATTTTTGATTCTTTTCTTCGATGGAGCACAATGATATAAAATGCCATCCCTTGTGGTCGAAGGAATAAAATCTTTTTCCCAAATAACGCTCATACATTCCATATTTATAATCTGGATGATCTTTTTGGATATCACTTTCCTTATAAATCCCAAACAATTCATGGTTACCAATGGTGTTATGGACAGGTACATTGAACTGTTTTATAGTATTGCTATAGGTGTGGAACAATGAGTCTGAGCGATTGAAATTGCCCCTAAGTACATCATACACCAAATCGCCCCCGGTAATCACAAAATCAATATTGAGTTTGTTGACCGTATCGATCACTTTTTGAAAGGCTTCCTGTGCCCCATGTTCGGGTTGCAGGTGGATATCGGTCACAAAGACAAAGGAAAAATCCTCTTGATCTTTATAAGTTGTGGCGGTTGGCGCAGTGTTTTGGGCATTAATGCCCAATTCAACAAATAGCAGTACTGATAAAAATAGGGCTCTCATGGTTCTACTCTTTTTTTCTTTGAAGATATTTGATTCTATCCGCTTCATAGCTTTTGACCAGTTCCCTATCATAGCGCTTTTCAAAATCCTTGGTGGGAACGAGGGATTCAGCGGGTAGGTTCGGAACTTCTTCAAACTGCAATTCACCATTTGATCTTTTGGTGATGGTAAACGCATCATATACATCACCCAAAACCGTTTTGGATACGTATTTCAATTGGTTTTCGGAAACATGTATTTCCTGATACAGTTGCATTGTGGTACCAGCACGCTCGATCCAATCACTGAACTGTATCGCATTTTGATAGGGACCGGCAACGGACACTGCATAGATTGGAAAATCAGCTCCCATCCTACCCCTTGCGTAGAGATGTTCATGTCCGGTCAATACCATTGGTACCTTATATTTCTCCAACAGTGCCTTGATTTCAGGGAAACGGATATCGGGATTGCGATTTCTTGCCAAACCCGCCATGGCGTGATGAAATGTCACGAATATCCAATCCCCATCGAACTCCTTGAGGACCTTTTCCAACCACACATAGGTTTCCTGTTGCTGGGCAGCTGTTATTTTGGCCGAAGTGTCCAATGAGATGATCCTGATATTGTTATAATCCACATAATAGGTTTGTTCCTCCTGTCCTTTGGGACCATTTTTAGGGAAGGCGAAGTTAAGGTTCCAAAGGGGTGTGATCTCTTTGGTCTCTTTGGCCACCCATGTATGCTCATGGTTCCCTGGTGTGGCCATAATAGGGATATTTTGAAAGGCCCATCCCCCAGCAGGGAAAAATTCATTCCAATTTTCGGTGTTCAGACCTCCCCTATGGATCAAGTCTCCGGCAAAGAGCATAAACTTAGCATCCGGGTTGGCCAAAACCGCTTGTCGCAAGGTTCTGCTTCCCAAGGAGTGGATGTAGCGCTGTACATCACCAAAATATAAAAACTTGAACGGTTCGTTCTGTCCCGTAGCTGTTTTAAATTCTGACCACTCAGACCATAGGTCCTTATTGCCAACACGATAAGAATACGGGGTATTCGGCTTTAAATTCTGAAGATTTACCGAATGATAGTACCATATCCCATCCTCTGATGTATATGATCGGGAAATGGCTTGTACTTTTTTTATGTGCTCTTCAAAAAAAGGAGAGGCTGTGGCTTCCACATATTCAATATAACCTTTTGGTTCATCGGCTCGCGTCCTCCATGTGACCGCTTGACTGGTTTCTGGGGCAGTCTCCCATGACAGTTTGATATGATGGGGCAACTGTTCCAAAAGACTGTTGTTCTCTTTTATCTGTCCTTGACAATGGAAGGCAAGGATTAAAAACGGGATCACTAAAGCAATGCTTTTTTTCATTCTACTATGGGATTAAAAGCCCCTACCTCTATAAGCAAGTAGGGGCATTTGTACTTTAGAAGCCCGGATTTTGAGGCATCTCTTTCTCTAAATTGGAATCTATGACAGACTGTGGAATGGGAAGTAATATATCACGCTTCGGGTCAATGGTACTTGATCCGTGGTTGTTGTACTTCATGGTACGTTCGGCCCATTTGCCGGTTCGCAATAGGGTATACCTTCTGGGCTCTTCGGCCATCAGTTCCCGGGCACGTTCATCCAGTATAAAATCAATGTCAATATCACTTACCGTAATATTGGAAGCATGGCTTCTTGCCCTGAGGATGTTGATGGTATTGGCCGCAGCTCCTACATCCCCCAACTTAAATTCCGCCTCGGCTTTGAGCAGATAGGTGTCGGCGGCCCGAAGATAGATCTGATCGTAAAACGATTCCCTGTTCCCAATGGGATCCACGGGGTCGGCCCAGTCATATTTTCTGCTGAAGGGCCATTCCTCAATACCGTTATGGTCATCGGTGATATCCTCACTCCAATCCAAATAGATTTTATCCCCATAGTTTTTACCCTCGGGTAGGTTGTCGGCCGGGTAGGGGGCATTTCCTGCCGCGTCCCGGTAAGTGAAGGATTTTCGAATGGCATATTCAGAAAAGCGATCATCATTGGGGTCATCAAAATTGTCCAAGGCCCATTTGGTCAAGGAAGAGCGGCCATTTCCATACCCGCCCCGGTCAGCAGTAACGGTCAAGTCCAGGTCACCACTCCTATACCTCGAGGTATGGTGCATTGCCATAATGGGATATTCCCCGCCACCAAGGACATTGTTCTTAAACTGGAAAACCCACAAGGCTTCTGAATTTCCTTCTTCACGATTGGTGTTCCCGGCCTTGAACATATCCATAAAGGCAATACCTGCCTGATCCACTTGCACGCCATAACGTTCGGTGATAAGGGCATAGGCGGGGTTGTTGACCACTTTGTTCGCCCAGAACAGTGTACTGTCCGGTTTGTTCAATGTCAGATAGAGTTCCGCAAGATAGTGTTGCACTGCTCCTTTGGTGATTCTTCCGGTCAAGGAGCCCTCTTCAGGGATGATGGGTTCAGCAAAGAGAAGGTCTTTGACAACCTGCTGGCGTACCTCATTTACAGGGGTCCTTTCCCAATCTGTTCTGATGATTCCATCGCTTGATGGATTCAGGTTCAGTGGAACATCGCCCCAAAGATACGATAGATGGCGGTAGGCGAATGCCCTTGCTACCCTTGCTTCGGCAAGGATCAGGTTCCTGTTCTCAGTTTCACTCAATTCATTGCCACTCCAATCGATATCCTCCCTTTCCTCGACATTTTTTATGATTTCATTGGACGAGTTGACAATTTCATATAGCCATAGAAAGACTCCTTCATATACATCATAATCCGGCCTGTTTCTGGCAGTCCAATCCACCGATACCCGAGAGACCCCGTTGCCGCTGTGGTTGGCGGCAAACATATCGGTGCCGGACATGGTCACATCCGTTATAAGGGAAGAACTGGCATTCAATCCTTCCCGTTCATAGCGCATTAGGGAATAAAGACCATTTATTCCCGCTTCCAGCCCAGATAGATCAGAGTACAAATTCTCTGCATAAATCACATTGGGCGGATTTTCGTTCAACAGATCGTCACTGCAGCTGCTTATAAGCAATATTGAGCTTACAAGGCATGTTATTAGTTTTTTCATTTTGTATTTTTTTCTTAAAATTCTAGTGTTAAACCAAAGGTGATCTCACGTTGGAGCGGTAGAATCCCGGCTTGGCTACTTGGGAGTTCCAGTTCCGGATCTCCGGCCGTCCAATCCGTAATGGTGAGCAGGTTTCTACCGGATGCAAACAATTGAAGTTTTTCCAATTTTATTTTCGACAGAACCTTTTTGGGAAAATTATAGGAGACCGTAATGTCCTTCAACCTGACAAAACTGGCATCCTCATAGATGGAACCCCCCTTTACCTGATCATTGTTCCTGAAATATTCATTGGTGGGATTGTCCGGGGTCCACCAGTTCTTTTTTAGGACATTTCGTCTAATTTCAGCAGCGGTATTGTCCCTCAACAGGTTGTTGTGCCTGGTTGCCCCGTGGGATCCTATAAAAAATACTTCCAAACCAAAGTTCTTATACTGAAATGCATTGCTCAATCCCCAAGTGTATTTAGGGTCTCTCTGCCCAATGATCTGGCGGTCCTTGTCATCCAGCACCCCATTATTGTCCACATCCTCTATCTTGGCATCACCGGGGACCCTGTCATATACAGCGGCCTCTTCCTCTTCCCCCAATTGCCAGACCCCGATCATCTTTTGGTCAAAGTTGACACGTATGGGTTCACCCACGAACCAGGCATTGGCCAAATCATTGATTTCTGACCCGTCTTCCTGTAGATAACCATATAGGGAAACTATCTTATTTTTGTTGGTGGCAAAGTTTCCCGATATCTTCCAATTGAAGTCTTGGGTCACCCAGGGGACAACGGATAGGGATAGTTCCAGTCCCCGGGTTTGTGTTTCGCCGATGTTCTGGGTCACTTGGTTTATTCCATGAACGGATGAGATGGTCCTGTTCAACAATAGATCGGAGGTGTTGGTCTCATACAGGTTCAGATCACCGAAGACCCTGTTGTTGAAAAGTCCAAAATCCAATCCCAAATTATAGGTTTCACTGGACTCCCATCCCAAATCCTTATCACCAATGACACTTGGAACATAACCTACCAAGGATTGTTCGCCGGACAAGGTGTTCCTGTCCCGCAACCTGGTGATCGATGAATAGGGATCGACTGCTTGGTTTCCATTGATGCCCCACGATAACCTTAGTTTTAATTGGTTTATGGTGGTCGAATTTTCCAAGAAAGGTTCCCTCGAAATGTTCCAGCCCAAGGCGACTGAGGGAAAAACACCCCATTTGTTATCCGGTCCAAAACCGGAAAAACCATCCCGTCTTCCGGTCAAGGTCAACAAATAGGTGTTGTTGAACGAATAATTAAGTCGCAACATTTGTGAAATGAGCGCGGTACGTTGGTAGTCGTTTTGGGATTCTATGGAAGAGGCTTGGGAAATTCCAAAATAGGTGAATTCGTCATTGGGAAAATTGATTGCCGTGAGTTCCTCAAAATACTGTTCGTTCTCTTCATAGCTATAGACCCCGGTAAGAAAAACATTGTGCTTGCCAAACTCTTTGTTGAAGGTCAGGATGTTCTCGACTACATTGTTTTTAAATTCCGTACTGGAAAGATATGCCTGGCCGGAGTTGGCTATACCTACCACCGTGTTGCTCCCGGCATAGGTTTTCCGTTCGGACCATCTTCTTCGTATCCCCGTGTTCAATCTATAATTAAGTCCTTTCAAAAATGGGAAGGTTACATTGATATAGTTGTTTGATACGATTTGATTGGAATAATCCTCATCCTTATAATTTTCGGCCTCCAGGGGGTTTTCATCTGGAAATTCAGGCCATGGGAATAGATTGATGTCCCCATTTTCATCAAAAGGGTTGGCCAGAAGGGGGTTGATCTCAAAAACTGCTTCGTAATCAATATTGTATCCGCCCCGATCATCATAGGTAAACTGGCTTCGGGTCCCAAAATCCAACCATTCCGTAATCTTGGTATCGATGTTCACCCTCCCCGAGATTCTTTGGTACTGATCTGTCACGGAAAGACCTTTTACATCCAAGAAATTGCCTCCAATGTAGTATTTGGTGTTGTCATTTCCGCCGGTCAGGGAAACGTTATGGGACTGGGTGTAACCGGTTCTTAGGGACAGATCTATCCAATCCGTTTCCAGTCCAGCCTCATAATTGGCGATTTCAGTGTCCGTCAATAATTCTGCATTACGGGTGGACTTGAAATCATAAAATTCCCTGCCTGTCAAGAAAACCGGAAGATTGATGGGCTCTTGAATCCCAAATTTTCCTTGATAACTGATTTTGGCCTTCCCGGTTTTGCCTGCTTTGGTTGTTATCAGAATAACGCCGTTGGAACCCCTGGATCCATAAATGGCGGATGCGGATGCATCCTTCAAAACTTCCATTGAGGCAATGTCATTGACACTGATATCGTTCAAATCCCCATAATAGGGGACGCCGTCCAATACGATGAGAGGGTCGTTGCTTGCCAAAATGGAGTTGCGCCCCCTTACAATAATGGTTTGCTCCCCTACGGCCCCAGCAGTTGTTTGACGGATGGTGACCCCTGGTAGGGCACCCTGTAGCACCTGTGCAATATTTCTGTTGGGAACCAGATCCAATCGTTCTTGGGCCACGGAGGTGACCGATCCGGTGACATCGCTCTTTTTCTGGGTACCATATCCTACGACCACCACTTCATCCAATTTAGCGTTATCGGGAAGTAGTTTTACATTGATGGTCGTTTGATTCCCCACTTCGATTTCTTGGGTCACATACCCAACAAATGAGAATAGTAGTATTGCATCGAGGCCATCAAGGGACAAGGAATAGTTGCCGTCAAAATCAGTGGTGGTACCCCGAGTGGTTCCTTTTACGGCAACAGTGGTGCCCAAAAGCGGCGTTCCAAGTTCATCAACTACTTTCCCTGTAATGGTGTATTGGATGATTTTGGTTTCGATACTCGGCTTACCCATAATGGGTAGGTCCTTTTTTTCTGTTAGGAATATTTGTCGATCAATAATGTTATATAAGGTTGAGGTATTCCCAAAGACTGTTTCCAAAACCTTCTCTATCAACTCCTCCTTTACGTTGATCGTTACTTGGCGATTTAGGTCGACGGCCTTTACTTTATAGACAAACCTGAATTCAGTGCTGTTTTCAATGTTATCAATAAGTTGTTCGACAGAGACATTGCTTAAATTCAACGTAAGTTTGGTTCGCTGTCCATAAGAAGTGTTCGCCTGCATTGTTAGCAGGGCAACGAACATGAACAGTGCACTAAGTTTCATTTTTAAATCAAATTTCAATAAGGGGTAGGGGCTTCTTGTATGGGTAAGAAGTTTTTTCATACTTTTATAGTGTTAAATGTGGTTGTTCCTCTAATGATCACTGTAACCCAATCGGGAAATGTGCGACCATTTTCCGATTTTTTTATTTCTTAAGGTTTGAAGAAATAAACCAGTGATTTTCTGTATTGGTAAAGTTTGGTTTCTATCTCATTGGCAATGTTGTTTTTAAGTTGTCAGTAAATAGTTATTTGGTTTTTATCGATTTCAAATTCAATGCCATAAGTGGCTTTTAAATTTTCCAGGACTTTGATGAGGGGTTCATTTGTGAAGCTGGCATTGAATTTCTCCAATGACAATTTGTTATTGTTATTGATGATGACCACGGCATAATGCCTTTCCAACTTTTTAAGGATGTTCTGGAATGTCATGTTCCTAAACACCAGGTCGCCTTCCATCCAAGATGTATAAATCCCGGTGAGCACTTCCCTTGTATCAAAATCATGGGTCTTTTTGTTGTAACTTCCTTTAAAACCTGGTTTTAGCAGTATGGAACCCAAACCATGGGTAGCACCCCTCAATTGTACGGAACCTTCAACTAAGACTACATCCGCCGTTTCGTCTTCCGGATAGGCATTGACGTTGAATTTTGTCCCGAGCACTTGTATGTTTAAGTTGTCCGCATTCACAATAAAGGGATGGGCAGAATCTTTTTGGACCTCCAAGAACACTTCTCCGGTCAGGAAGACACGTCGTTTCATGCCCTGTAAAAATTTGACAGGGTATTTAAGGGAGGAACCGGAGTTTAAGCGGGCTTTGGTACCATCGGACAATAGAAGGTTGAATTTTTTGCCATAGGGAACCCTAAGGGTGTTGTACACCAATTCTTCGGAATCGGCTTCATTATCGTACACCAACTGATTTCCGTTCTGGTTCGCGATAATGTTCCCTTCCGTATTCTTTATGTTGATCGTGGCACCTTCCGAGATGAGTTTTGTACTCCCGTTTTCCATTTCTAAGGTAATGGAGTTTTCCCTTGGACCAAGAGGAACATTACTGCCCGTACGTATAAAAATTGTCTTGAAGAAATAACCTGAGCCCAACAGCAGGATTCCAATGGCTGCATATTTAAGAATTTCTTTTGTCCACAACCTTCTTTTGTCCTCTTTGTCCATTTCCTTATGGATATTATCCAAAATGACTTTTTTTTGATCATCGGACCCCAAAGAACCCTCTACTTCTTCACCATCGTTCTTTTGAAAGCTGTTGTAATATCGCAAAAGAATTTTTTCTTCTTCGTGAGTGGTTTTTCCCGATAAGTGTTTTTCTATAAGATGTAAGAATTGTTCTTTATCCATTTTTATGCAATGATGCGCACCTTTTTTGTGCACTTTACTATATAGTGTCCCAAAACTTGTAGACCCCCGGGTCAATGACCCATTTTTTTGAAAAAAGTTATTTCCAAATTGCTCTCGACCCGTAAAAATGTTGAAAAGGTATTCTACTGCTATGGGAGTGATGGTCAAACAAGCAGCAATGTTGGCAAGAAGAATAAACTTAGAAAACCGCCCATGGATGTCCTTAGTACAAAAAGCGCTTTGGTGATATGGTCCTCTACCGTTTTTGGGGAGATGTTCAATCTACTGGAAATTTCTTTGTGGCTCAATTGCTCCTCCCTGCTCATTTTATAGACTACACGGCATTTTTCGGGAAGCTTTTCGACTATGGCGTCAACCTTTTGTACAAGTTCCTTGTAAAGTACTTCGCTTTCCGGATTTTCATAGGTACAGCGCTGTTCCAGATTTTCAAAAAGTACCGACCTTAAATTTTTTCGGTTTTTTCGAAACTGGTTGAAAACCTGATATCGGACGCATGAAAAAAGATATCTTTCCAAGGAAACTTTGATTTCAAGGTTTTTTCTGTTTTTCCATATACCGACAAAAATATCCTGGACAATCTCTTCGCAGATTTTTTTGTCCTTCAAAATAGTAAAGGCAGACCTGTATAGGGGTTGCCAATAAGTATTGAATATTTTATTGAACGCATGTTTGTCGTCTTGCTTCAATAGCAGGAGGGACAACTTATCGTTTTCAGGACTGGAATTGGTCACCTTGGTTGAATTGGTATCCAAATCTATTCAAATAACATGTTGTTATCTGGGCTTAATTTTTAAGTAATTGTTAAGGATGGCTGCTTTTCCCATAAAATTGTACCATTGGATCAAGAACCCCTTTTTCCTTCCCCAAAAGGATATGGGAGACCGATTAACCTAATAAGGTTTTTGGCTATGTACCGCCGAGCAATAGGGGGTATACTGTATTGGCCTTTTTGATTAAGGGAGCACGTGGGTGGTATGTAACGGATTTGGCCAATGGGCGTAAGTTGCTCTGATAATCGATCGTATGTTATCAGAACAGAATGCTCATGTGGGTAAGCCGTAATGACCAATAGGGTCCCAAGGATTTTGGGTCATGGCCCAAGAGGATCCCGACTTTATGGCTATTGCCAATGATAGGATCGTTCCATATTGGCCTATTTCTCTTCTCCAGTGGGGGGTAGTTCAGTTATCAGGAATTTTTTGATGTTGTTTTCTGTATTTTGACTATATACATGGAATAATTGTCTTTTGTCACACCTTTGGCCTTGTTCACTATATATGATTTGATTTTTTCAACGGAAGCTTGTTCTGTACAGCTCAAGGCGATTATTTCATCGTTGATTGTCTCTAAAATACCATCGGTGCAAAGAAAGAAGAAATCATTTTTCTTGATATCAGTGATGATTTTCTGATCAATTCTTGTGGGATAGGTTCCGTTGACGGCCCTGGTAATAATATTTCGTTTGGGATGGGTCAAGGCCTCCTCTTCGGTAATTTCCCCCATTTCCACCATTCCCTGCACTATACTGTGATCTTTTGTTTGATAAAGGATTTGGCCATCCCGGATGTGGTATGCCCTACTGTCCCCAACCCAACCGATCAATGCCTTTTCATCCTCATCTGAGATTTTCAAAAAAGTGAGCGTAGTGGCCATGCCCTTCGCTTCGGGATGGGTTTCGAGATATGTGCCCAAATTTTGTTCGACACTTTGCAGGGCCAAAGGTAAATATGTTTCATCTTCAATATCCTCCATTGGATTTTCAGAGAGATACTTGGAAAATCCTTGACAGGTCAAGGAAGAGGCCACTTCGCCCTTGGCCTGCCCCCCAACACCATCACATACCATGAACAAACGGGAATCCTCTGTTGGTGTCACGGGGTATATGGCATCCTCGTTTGACTCCCTTAGGCCTATTTCATTACAATGCACTGGTAGGTGGATCTTCATTTTCTTCAATATCGTTTAGCGATAATATCACAGGCATTTTTATACCCCTTCTCACAGGATTTTTGGTACCAAGTTTTTGCCAAATAGGTGTTTTTGACCGTTCCAATGCCACTATGGTAGCAAGAGGCCAGATTGTACATGCCGACACTATCCCCATTGGTTGCGGACTTCTTATATAGTTCAAATGCCTTGTCTAAGTTTTTCGGACCTCCTAGGCCCCTGTCGTACATATAGCCGAGATAACTTTGGGCACTGGCATGATTTCGGTCAGCCGCTATTTGGAACCATTTTTTGGCAGCATAATAATATTTTCCTTTGTAATACATCACGGCCACTCTATATTGGCTGTGCAGGTCCCCTTGTTCTGCTGCTTTCAAATACCACTGTGTAGCCTTTGCTTTTTTGTCCTTGCCCAACTTAAGGTTGTAATAAAGATCGCCCAATTTTTTTTGGGCCTGGAGTTGCCCTTTGGTCGCTGCCTTGAGATACTTTCTTTCGGCTTCCAGATAATCTACCGGTCCAGCTGCCCCGGTTTCCGCCATGTAGCCCAACATATAGTCCGCAGTACTCATGTCTTGGGCCGCTGCCCTGACAAAAAAATCCTTGGCCTTGATGAGATCCTTCTTTTTTCCTTTACCGTCATAATGCAATCTACCCAAAGCGTACAAAGCGGAACTTTGATTTTGTTTTGCTGCAAGCTCATAGTATACTATCGCTTCCGATACGTTCGGGTTCCCATCCGCTTCCCCGTACTCAAGGATCTTTCCGGTCATGTATTGGGAATTTGCATATCCTTTATCAGCGGCCCGTTGGTACCAATCTTTGGCAAGTTTTACATCCTTTTCCACACCCCATCCATCATAGTACAAAAGACCCATATTGTGCATACCAAAGGTGTTTCCTTTATCAGCGGCCAATTGGAACCAGTTTTTGGCCTCTAGGTAGTTCTTCTCATTGAAATATAAAGTGCCCAATTCATTTTGAGCCCCCAAATGTCCTTTATCGGCAGCTTTGGTCAACCACTGAACCGACTTTATACGATCTTTTTTGGCCAATACACCATTTTTATAGAATATCCCTAAGTTGAACTGGGACAGGAGGTCACCGTTCTCGGCAGCAATTGTATATTGTTCCAGGGCCTTAACGGTATCCCTGGGGACGTATTGACCGAACCTGTACATGTTGGCCATGCCCCGATATCCCGAATACCTTCCGATGGACGTGCATTTCTCATATCCTTCAAATGCTTCCTTATAGTTCTTTTCTGATACATTGAGGATCGCCAGGTTTTCGATGGCCGCAGGGTGGCCTTTGCTGGAGGCTTTTTCATAGTACAGTTTTGCCTTGCTTGCGTCCTTTTCCATTACATAGCCGAAATAGTGCATCAATCCCCTTAGGTTGTTTGCCTCTGGGTTGCCGTCATCACTCAAGGCCACAATGCTGCTCTTTGCCTTTTCATAGAATTTCTTGGCCTGGACCGTGTCCCTGTCCACACCAAGATTGTTTTGATAGGCCCATCCATGGTTAAAGTTTGCCAGGTCATATCCATCATCAATGGCCCTATCGGCATATTCAAACCCTTTTTGATAATCCACATCGGTTCCATAACCATTTTGGTTGAACCTTGACAGAAAATAAAAGGCCTCCCCGGATCCATAGCCTGATGCTTTTTCATAGGCCTCATAAGCTTCTTTGAACTTCCCTTCTTTGTAAAGGCTCCAGCCGTCTGCCAACAACACATTTATCTTGGTGGAGCGATAAAAGGCATATCCCCCATATCCGGCACCCAAGATCAAAACAGTGGCCAACAAAACGGGCCAGGCTTTTTTCTTCTTTTTGGGCTTGGGTTGTGGTGCGGAAAATTGTGTTTCATTTCCTCCCAAGAACACGGTGCCACTTTCATTGCTTTCCCCATTCACTTCGCGGATGAAATCGGAAACGGAGGCATACCTATCCGAAGCATTTTTCTGCAAACAAGTCTTTATGCAATTCTTAAATCTTTCGGGCACCCCGGAATAATTGGGCTCTTCCCCAACGATACCATCCCGAATGAGTTCATAGTCCTTCTTGTCATGTCCAAAAGGCAACTTTCCGGTCAATATTTTGTAGAACATGATGCCAAGGGCCCAGATATCGGTACGCTCACTGATATCCCCATTCAGTCCGAATTTCTTTTTAAAGAATTGCTCCGGAGCCATGTAGTGAGGTGTTCCCACACCTTCGGTCATGGACTGTTGTATGGTCTTGTCGGATAGAATATCCTGACTGATCCCAAAATCGGTCACCTTTGAAACGATGTTCCCCTTTCGGTCTTTTGAAAACAGTACATTTCCAGGTTTTAAATCCCTGTGGACAATGCCCTGTTTGTGGAGATAATCCACCGCTTGGGCCACTTCCACAATAATGTTCTTCCCTTCTTCCAAAGAGAGCTTTCGGTGTATCGCTTGGCCCAAGGTTCCTTCACCGGCATACTCTATGATCAACACAGGGTAATTCACGTTTCTGCCCATGGCATCCGTGTGGGTGATATATTCCAGACCATAATAGGTGATAAGATGGGTATGTGACAGCCCATCTATTTTGGAAAACTCCTGTTCCAAGCTGTATTTTTTCTGTCCAGTGCTCCCGGATGTACCTCTTGAAACAGCTTCTTTATAGATTTTGAGGGCCACATATCTTCCTTCGGCATTGAGGTCCTTGGCCCTGAACACTTCGGCGAACCCGCCCTCAGCTATAAGGTCTTTTTCTGGATCCCACTGGTAATGTGATAGTTTCATAATGGTCAGTGTAGTCGAATTTGGTTACTGTTTGGTGTTGATTTTAATTAACTGGCCTGTTGTATATGGGTCACCATTTTGCAGGCATCGGCATGTCCCTGATCACAGGCCTTTTTGTACCAAGCCTCGGCGCTGCCAAGGTCTTTGGTTACTTCACTGCCATTGTAATAGAGGTTTCCCAGTGTTACATTGGCATCAACATATCCTAGTTTGGAGGCTTTTTTCAGAAATTCCATGGCCTTGTCCACATTCTTCTCGGTACCCTGGGCCGAGAGATGCATGACCCCAAGGTTGAACACGGCCGGACCATATTCTTTTTTGGCCGATTTTTCAAAATAGCGCATGGCCTTTGGGTAATTTACCGGAGTGTTCTTGCCGAAATAATATTTACATCCTCGTGCAAAAAGGGCTTCTTTATTCTTTGGGAAGAACCAAATTATGGCCAGAACGGCAAGCAGTATCCATAGGGCATATCCCCATAGCCATTCAGTGAATTCTATTTTATAGGGTGGAAGGGGAGTGGGCAAAGCTCCGCTGGCCTGAAATTTTTTTATCTGCTCTTCATCCAGGTCATAATAGGTATTGATACTTCCTTTTACCCCCAAAACATAACCATCGTCCGTCATGTAGGCCCCCATAAAAATGTACAGGGAAGTTGTTTTGTGGGCAAGATAAAGGTCTTCGCCATTGGCACCTTTAATATCGACGTCAGTAATTTTATGGATTCGTTCGCTTTTTCCAAAAAGTCCTCCGATACGTCTTGCAGATGCAAGGTTGGGAACCAAGGAAAGCAAGGCGATCAGTAGTAGTAATTTTTTCATTTTGTGATGAAGTGTTAAGGTTGAAAGTAATGATATATCTTCTTGTACCTGAACCTATTCGACAGTTAGCATTAAAAATAGGTATATGAAACTTTTTATGCCAACATTTTTAGACCTTGGTGTCAAATATGTTTTGGATTTATGAAATAGCCATATCGTGACTGGGTTATTTACGGATTATTCAGCCTTGGTTGGCAGTCTAACCGCAATGTTGTTTTCTCCCATGGAGGTTACCTGAAAAGGCCCCCTTACATTTTCGGATAACTCTTGCCAAATGCTCCCCACTTTTTCAACGGTTTCCTTGGCACCTTCAATGGTGCTGTCAATACCCTCCACCGTTTGGTCAATGTCTTTGCTGGTTTTCTGGACAGTTTGGTCCACTTGATCTACTTGTTCCGCAGTCTTAGCGATTGTTCCCCGGTCTCTTCTTTTAGTGATTTCTGAACTTTGGGCGCTTACAAAACCGCAAAACAAGCTAATAAGAATAATGGTGTGTACTTTTTTGGATGTCATTTTTAATCGTTTTGGTTATACTTTCTATGGGTATATAACCGCAGATTGGCGATGTCATCTTTTTTTGATGATTTTTTCTAAAAAATTATTTCGTAAACACCTTTCGGAAAGGATGGCCGGTCCATGAACATACGGGTTTCATTGTTTTTGGTGAAATCGATTTCTTCTAGTGAGGTGGTTTCAGTAGTGTCAATGTTTAGGGGATAGAGCTCATTTTTATGAATAAGGTAATAAGAGTTCCCTTCGCTTTTTGAAACAACCATGACCGTAATGGAATCAATATCCATATTGGCATTAATGACCAACTGTTTTTTTTCATTCTGTTCCAAAAAGAAATAATTTTTATCCATGGATGAGTTCTCCGAAACCGATACGGTAAAACCGGAATAGGGCTGCGAATTTGCAATGAGGGGCATTACTTTCACTTGCACGCTCTCATCCTGTATTCCCCCAAAAGTGTAACTTGTCTGGACTTCTTCCAATGGATTTATGGTCGATGAAATGGCCAGATTGAACAATTTATCCCCATATTTTAAGTAATAGTTGCCTTTTTGATCTTTACCCATTTGTAATTGAAGGCCTGAAATCCCTGAATCCCCATATAAGACCAGTTCTTGGCCATTAAAAGTGTGGGTGAGCGATGAGGGCTGCCTAACCTGACGTATGGATTCCGATGGAAGTGATTTTCCATTGGAGAAAGCAAATTGTGTTTCGTCTTGCGGGCTGCCATCCAATTCATCTTCTGGCAGTTCTTCTTTCTCTGTAACTTGTATATTGTTCTTTTTCAAAACGAGGCTATCCGCTGGCTGCGTTCGAACAGAATCCACACCGACCACATTGGGGGCGTCGTTACTAAGGGGACCATCACCCTTTGATTTAAAGACATAGAAAAGTGTTCCCAAAACAATGCATGCTGCCGCGGCACCACTGTAAATAATCAGTCTGCGGTACAGACCTTTTGGCTTTTGCTCTCCAGACGCCCTATATTCGGCATACAAAAGGTCTAGCTTGGCCCTTAGTTTTTGGTCCTCCTTTGATTCAATGCCCGTGTAGATCTTTTTATATACCTCAAGCTCCTTTGCAAATTCTTTGTCTTCAGCTAACAGTCGTTCCACCTCACTTTTTTCATCGTCATTAAGATGGCCGGTCAGGTGTTTGTCAATCAAATCAATATGTCTCAATTCTTCCCTCATGGCTATTTTAAACGGATTATGACATCATAGGAGACTTCGCCCCTTAGCTTTTGAAGACACCGTAATTTCTGTTGGCTGGCGGAACGGGCACTGGAGTAATTGAATCTTTTGGCTATGTCCTCCATGCGCATCCCCAAAAATATGGTTGCCTCCAAAACAGATTTACAGGGTTCCCCGACCTTTGCTAGAGCTTTTTCAAGGTATTCCCGGAGGTTTGGGCCCTTTCGGGTGATTTCTGGGTTTATGGATTCATGGTCTCTTTGAGAGATGCCTACCTCACTCTGCCGGTTTTCATATTTTTTTCTTCGATTGAGCTGGTTGAGCCACTGTCGCTTTGAAATTTCGAACAGATAGGTGCTTATTTTGCTTCGGAGTTCATAGTTCCCTGCCATTACATTTTTATAGAACACGATGATGGCTTCCTGAAAAACATCCAAAGCGTCATCTTCATTACCGTTATTCTGTTCCACCCAACTTTTTACCATGCCGATGTGCTGGTACAGTTGCTGCAGACAATTCTCGTTTCCTTTCTTTAATTGATCTATCAGTTCTTGGTCGGTCATCAAGGTTTTTCTGAAATGGCTATAATCCTATTTCCACACGGTCCTTTATGGGCACATTGAATTCGTACTCCTGAATTTTTATTTGGGCCTCGCCTAAAATAGTGAAATTCGCTTTTTGGTCGGTCAGCCAAGAGAACTTCATCTGTTTTAAAATATCAAAATTGCTCAAGGTAACATCAATGGGAATAGTAGTGGATTTTAGTGCTTCTTGGTAAAATGGTTCATCCATGGTCCACTCCGCCACTTTCCCTTTGTTTTCATCCAAATAGAATTCAAGTTTCATGGTATTGATGGTATAGGCAATAGGCAATCTGTTCAGGGTCTCAACACCTAATTTTAACCGGGTTTTGCTCAGTGAGGGCAATTTATTGCTGGAAATGGACCGAATTTTAAAATTATTGCCGTAATCCAAATTTTTGCTGATTTCCTCCAAAATGGCCTTTTTGGTGTTCAG
Organism: Flagellimonas yonaguniensis; assembly: GCF_029193885.1. Lineage (GTDB taxonomy): Bacteria > Bacteroidota > Bacteroidia > Flavobacteriales > Flavobacteriaceae > Flagellimonas > Flagellimonas yonaguniensis. The sequence goes on from NZ_JARFVB010000001.1 coordinate 920,275, forward strand.
ATGTATCTTGTCATCCAGTGCAATGGTGAAGGAATTCAGCAGAAAGCTCACCTTTCCATTGCCCTTGAGGGCGAATTCGGTGGAATCTGATGCCAATAATTCAGGATAAAAGGCATTAAGATTTTTGAGTGCTATTTCGCAGGTTACCGGTATTCGTATGGTATCATTGGCTGCCAGACTCATCTGTTCGTTTAAAAATCCCTTTCCCACCAAAGAATCCTTATAAAAAATCTCCATGCTGGATTGCCTCAGTTTTGTTTTTACATTGTTGGGGTTGTATACAATGTAATCCAATCCCACCACCAATGCATCTTCCGTGAGTCCTTTAATGGTAACATGGTCTATGGCAACAAATTCTGGTTTTTTGCTGCATGAGGTAAAAAAAAGAAGTGCTCCAAATACTAGGGTTATTTTTTTCATAGTGTCGGGTTTAAATACTGTCCTTCTTTTTAAGTGAAACATAGATCAAGACATAAAACATAACATTGAGTGCTACGATGACCACCACGTTCATATCAAAACTGTTGAAGACATCACCGATCAACGTTCCTTCATCCACCAATTTTTCATTGTACAGGTCGAGAAGTTGCACTGCTGAGGTTGAGGCGGTCTGCGTACCCACTTCGGGTGCGGGCAGTGGAACAGTGGTCAAAACAGCCTGAACCGTGTCTGGATTGAATTCAGAGGCGGGGGAGGCATCGTCCTGTAATCGGGCAAAGCCCTCGGTGCCCCATCGGCCCAAAGTGAAAAAGCTCAAGATTTCCACCAAGGTATTGTTGATTTTTGTCATTACCCCGGCCAACATAATCTGTGGCATCAATGCAATGGGCACTACGGTCATTACTTTCTCTGTGGTATTGAAGGCAGATGAAAGCCACAATCCAATCAGGGAGGCAGAAACCGAAATATAGAACATGAACAGCATGCTCTGGCCAAAAGGCCGTAGGTACACTTCTTCAAAACCTTCAAAAGTGTTCAATTTGAAATTGAGGTAGATGATACTCACAAACAATATGGTCTGCACCAGGGCAATCAAGGAAAGTACCAACCATTTGGAAAGAATATAGGTGTTGATATTAAGGTTGAACATACGCTCCCTTTTGTATACCGTAAGCTCACCTACAATCTCCTTTGCAGCATTGCTTACCCCAAACCAAACAGCAGAAATGGCCATCAAGAACATGACCCCAATCTGAAATTTGTTGAATACCAAGCAGACCAATCCCGCAATGATTACGGGTTGTGCCAATAACAAGGCCAAATTTTCCTTGTCATTGAGTTTGATGTTGAAATATCTTGAAACCAACCAATACAATTGCAGCCAGTACGAGTCTGGCTTTTCTTTTTTTACGTCGGGGTTATTAACGGCCTTATACCCAACTTTGCTGGGCTTTTGGTAATAGGAGGTTACCGTGCCGATATCACTCATTTTACTATAGACCTCCACAATGTTTTGGGCTTCAAAATGGGAAGTCAATAGGTTGGCCGGGCCTTGAAATACCAAATGCCCTTGAACGCCCAAAAATATAGCCTGGTCCACATAGTTGAGGTCTTCGGGTTTGTGGGTCACCATTACAATTGTAGTTCCCGAATGGGCCAACTTTTTAAGACTCTTCAGAAAACTTTCAATGGTCTCGGGATCTAGTGGAGAAGTGGGTTCATCCAAAAACAGAATAGTGGGCTCGGTCAAAAGTTCCACCGCAATGGACACGCGTTTGCGCTGTCCACCAGAGAGATTCCCCACTTTTATGGTCCTGATGTCCTTTTCCTTATCTTGGTCCAAATTTAGGTCGTTGATGACCTTATCAATCCTTTGGTTGATCTCTGAAACGGCTGTATCATCGGGTAAGCGGAGCTTTGCTGCGTAGAACAAGGTCTTGTATACCGTCAATTCCTTATGGATGATATCATCTTGGGGAACATAGCCGATTTTTTTCTTGATCAGACTAAAGTTGTCTGCCAATGAAAGTCCGTGAATGAACACTTCTCCAGAAGTAGCCGGATTTTCACCGTTCAAACATTTCAACAAGGTGGATTTTCCACAACCCGAGGGGCCCATCAATGCCACAAAAGTGGAATGGGGAATGTTCAGGGACATATCCTGCAATCCAATCTTGTTGTTGGGATATTCTTTCTGAATGGCCAATGCCTTTATGGCACTACGTTCTTTACGGAGATCCTTAGCCCCATTCTTAAGGGTAATGCTGTAAAATGAAATGGTGACCGTATCGCTGTCCTTGAACTTGGCCTTGGATTTTAACTCCTTTCCATTGAGATAGGTCTTATTGGTGGAACCCAGGTCCTCGATCCAAAATTCACCCTGCGAATAGGAAATTATGGCGTGTTCCCGGGTCACCGTGGGATCGTCCAGAACAATGTCATTATTTTCCAAGCGGCCAATTTTATAAGCACCTTTGGAAACGATTTTTTGTTTGAATCCGTTGAACTCCTTTTGGGATTCTGAGGGTTTTGGAACCTTTTCTTTTTGGTTTTCAGTAACTACTTGCAGCTTTTGCGATGCAATAGTGAAAATCTCGTCAGGTGGAATCTTGACCCATGTATTTGGGGCTATCGGCTGTTCTTTGACCATGGTCCCATTGGAGCTTTCAAGGTCCATGATGTAGATTCCGTCCGTCCTGGCTTCAATTTGGGCATGTTTTCTCGAAGCAAGTCTACTGTCTATCTCAACTTGGGCGCCATGACCTTTTCTTCCAATCGTAACAATTTCATTTTTAGACAGGGGAACAGACTGTCCGTTGCAGATGAGGTGCATTTCCGGTATCATTTTATTGGTCGATATAGGATTGGATGCATTTTTTACGATGTTCCGCAAAAGGATGCGTGGAAGTCAATTTTTTTATGAGGTCTTGCTTTTGATAGCGTTCCAATTTCCTGAAGAAATCCGCAAATCGGTTCACATCATATCCAGCCGCTTGGGCCAATTCAAACCCGACCTTGTCGGCCTCATATTCATCAATTTGATCAAAGGGGGGCGAAAAGGTCCTATTGATCTTATTGGCAATATCGGTAAAGCCTTCCATACGGGTCATTCCCTCAAGGTCTGTGGAGAGCGTGAGTTTTGTTACTTTCCTTTGGGTGTGGAGTTTGTCCTCATGGGCCACTTCATGTCCTATGATGAACGCCAATTCATCATAAGAATCAACGAAATTGAGCAAGCCCGTGGTAATGTATAGGTAACCGCCCAAAGTGGCAAAAGCATTTATTTCCTCGGATTTAAGGATGCTTATTCGGTAGGATACATCGTTTCGGGACACATTTTTAACGATACGTTGAAGTATTTCCTCTACCTTTGGTTTGGCAAAATGGTTGTTGTCCAATTGGCCAAGGGCAACATACCTGTTATACATATCCCTTCCAATATTTTTTTTGGAATCACTGGAGATGTTCAGTGCAAAGTCCAACCAATTGTTCTCCACCTGTTTGTAAAAAAAAGCGGGTCCATCAAGGGCATGGCCACAATCTTGGAGAACAGTGGCATGTTCTATTTTTGTCGTGTAATCAGAAAGGGCCTCTTCCAATTTTTCAACGGAGATTTCCTGTGCCAAAGAAATTTGTAAGAAGCAACAGAAGAAAATGGACGATAATGCGTGTCTCATGATGTTTTTTAGTGTATATAACCAAAAATAACAAATGTCATCTTTTTGTAGGGCAATCATTGATTTTCTGTTGCTTTTTTACCATGGAAAAGTTCAAACGGCTATGGAAGGCTTTCAAAAGTTTAAAAAGCCATTGTTCATTTTTGAAGAAACCACTGATCATTTCATCATAAAAAGTTTTATCGATGATTGGTATGTTTTACATATTGCAGAAGGTGCAAGGGCAAAATGAATGACTTTTCCAATCCTGCAAGGTCTTCCCCTTAAAAATGGAGCCAATGGACAGGGTAATGTGGGAGTGTCAGGGCCTTTGAATTTCTTGTTGGCCATGGATGCGTTGAAACCCGAACACTCTTCCCAATTTGTAGATGTCATTGAGCTGGGCAGAGCGTCCGGTTCGGTCATCGATTTTCATTTACACCATGGTTTTATTCTTTCGACCCCCTAGGTGGGGCAGCGTATATTTAATAGACCGGTATTGATTCGATGAGAAACCGGCCATAGGTGGGAATCGATACTTTTTTATTCCGGAATTTTCATTCAAGCATAGCATCAGCCAAGTAATCATAAATGGCATATTGGGACCTGATGGGTCTTTCCCCCTTTTTTATGGGATGGTATAGGTTCATATTGTCCCCTGGAGCGACCCTTCTTGCCTTGACATTGTCAGAAAATTGTAGGGCAAGGATTTGTTTTAGTTCATTGAATACATTTGAATCTAGGATAGGGGTGATGACCTCAATCCTTCTATCAAGGTTGCGGGGCATCCAGTCCGCACTGCCCATAAACATTTTCTCGTCTCCGGCATTATGGAAAAGGAATACCCTTCCATGCTCCAAAAACCTGTCGACGATACTTCTTACCACTATGTTTTCGCTCAAATTGGGCACCTCGGGCACTAAACAGCAAAATCCCCGAACCAGAAGATGGACCCGAACGCCGGCTTTACTGGCCCTATATAGCCAATCGATCATATTCTTATCTTCAAGACTGTTCATTTTTAGGGTTATGCCCGCAGGAAAACCGTTCAGGGCATTTTCAATTTCTTTCAGCACTAAATGTTCAAATGTAAGTCTACTATTATATGGGGAAGCCAAAAGGTGGTTTAATTTTGGAACCAAGACTTTTCGTTTTAGGACTAGAAATACTTGGTCAAGGTCGTTCGTGATCCCACTATGGGCCGTAAACAATCCATGGTCGCAATAAATTCGGGCGGTTTTTGCATTAAAGTTACCTGTTCCGATATAGGCATATGCTTTGGATTTACCATTTTCCCTTCGCTTGATCAAAAGTATTTTTGAATGGACCTTTACATTGGGGAAACTATAAAATACAGTGCCGCCCTCCTTTTCGAAAACCTGTCCCCAGCCAATGTTGTTTTCTTCATCAAAACGTGCCTTGGCTTCAACGAAGACAGTCACTTCTTTTCCATTTCTGATGGCCTTTAGTAGGGCAGAGGTCAGTTCGGAATCCTTGGCTATTCGGTATAGGGATATTTGGATGGAGTGGACATTGGGGTCGGTGGCGGCCTGTTGAAGCCATTTTTCCACATATGAAAAGCTCTGGTACGGAAAATGTAGTATTCGGTCTTTGTCCGCTATCAATTGGAAGTAGTCATCGGAGTCCTCAAAGGCTCTGTGGACAATTGGGGGCATTGGGTCATTAAAAAACTCTTTCCGGTTTCCATAGTAAGCCGTAAAATTAAAAAAGTCGCTAAAATTGTGATGCCCTCCACCTTTTACCAAGTCTATTTTGTCCAGTCCCAATTGTTCTTCCAAAAGATGTTGGACATGTTTTGGCATGGACCCCTCAAAAAGAAGGCGCGTGGGTTGTCCATCCTGTCTTTTTTGGAGCGCATCGTAAATTCGTTGAATCCACTCTCCTTGATAGTCATCGTCCAAATAGAGTTCCGCATCCCTTGAAACCTTGATATTGTACATCCCTAAAATGCTCTTGTTGGGGAAAAAGAAAGAAGCGTTGAGTTTTAGGACATCTTCAAAAAAAGCATAGGATACAATACCATCTTTGGATGGGATTTTTATAAACCTGTCCCATTTCTGTTTATCCACGGAAACAAATGCCAGCTTGGTGGGTTTGTCCAGCAAAATGGCAAGATACAGTTGACCATCCATAAAATTGTCGATTTTAAGATCCGTACCCTTTAACAGGTTGAGTCCGGGCTTTATTTCCTCTTTGAAAAGCAAGTTTAAATAGGAACGGTGGGCGTCATCATATTCTGATATTTCAAGGATTTGAATGTTATTTTTGTTAAGCTCCGGTAGAATGGAATCCCTATATATCCTGCCAAATTCTTCCTGTAGGAAATGGACCCTTTCAAGAATGTGCCGAAGGGTCTTTTTTGGTTTTATCCCCAAGGGACTTCTCATGGATTTATCGACTTTTCCAATCTGTCGAAGCTTGGATACCCTTACCTTAAAAAATTCATCAAGGTTGGATGAAAAGATGGCAAGGAACTTTACGCGTTCCAAGATAGGGTTGGATGTATCCTTGGCTTCCTGCAATACACGTTGGTTGAAATTTAACCAATCTACGTCGCGATTATTGTATCTAAACCCTGATTCCAACCACAATTTTTCCATTGATTAAAAATAATTGAGGTTCACCAACATGTGATTAAATTAATGTTAATTTGAAGTGGAGTGAAGATCGGCTAAGAACGGGCTTGGGGATTTTTCAAAAGACAAGTGCCTATCAAGCCCATTGGAAGGATAACTTGATGTTCGTGCCATTTTACTGTAATGGCGGAAAACCCAACGAAAGGTACTAACGGAAGCTGAACTGTAAACGGGATGGGAAAGGAACTCAAATCACATCGTTTGGAGCGGACAAGAATTCTTTATAAATACTTTGAAAGCGCTGAAAAAAAGGAGGTATTTCCACAAAGCACAAAGATTCCATACGATTTTTAATCGTTTTGGGATTGATGGTTTGGCCACTGTTTTTAATACAGGAACACAAGGGGAACGTCGGTCAACAAAACACAACCAGTGTGCCGACGGGGCTTTACTTGTGCTCCTGATTAAACATACTTTTATTAAATGATGGTCAATCCACCGTCCACTACCACTTCGGACCCAACCATATACGAAGATTCATCGCTTGCCAAGAACAAGGCAACATTGGCTATTTCCTCCGCTTCACCAAACCGTTTTGTGGGTATTCCCTGTACGGCCTGCTGATATGCATCTGCATTATCGACCAAAGCCTGGTTCATCGGCGTCCTAAAAATTCCTGGATGTATGGAGTTGACACGTATATTGTGCTCTATCAATTCGGCGGCCGCTTGCATGGTAAGTGCTCTGACACCTCCTTTGGAAGTTGCATACCCTGGGTCTCCACCCGGCAGGGCAACTGTAGCGCCTACAGTGGATGACATGTTAATGATGGAGCCGCCCTTTCGTTACATCATTGCAGGTGCAACAGCCTTGATTCCCAGGTATTGGCTATTCAGGTTGACGTCCATTATTTTTTTAAATGTATCATAATCGCTTTCCATAAAAGAGGAATAACTAGCTATGCCCGCATTATTTACCAGGATATCAATTCCGCCAAATTCGGTGGTGGTTTTTTCCACAACTTTTTGCCAATCATATGGGGAAGTGACATTGAGTGTCGCATATATGGCTATGCCACCGTCCTGTATGATTTGTTCCGCAACCTGTTTTAGATTTTCTTCGTTGATATCGGTAAGCACTATTTTTGCACCTTCCTTGGCAAATAATTTGGCGTCCACTGCCCCAAATCCACTGGCCGCCCCGGTAATGATGGCCACTTTGTTTTCTAAACGTTTCATTTTTGTTTACTGTTCTTTAGGTTTCTATTTTTAATCACACTCACCCTCAGGCGTACACGATTGGCCTTCAATAATGTCCATTGGACCTTCCATGTTGTTCTCCCTCCATTCAGCAAAGGTTTTTTCCAGAGTCTCCAAGAAAGTTTCAGGTTCTTTTGCACCTGATATGGCCAGCTTTTTATTGAAAACAAAATAAGGCACTCCCCTGACACCCGCTAGCTGGGCCTCATAAAGGTCCGTCTGTACGTCATCCGCATAGTGGTTGTTTTCCAGGGCAAGCTTTACCTTGTCTCCGTCCAAGCCTATGGCCTCGCCCAATTTAACGAGCGTAGGAATATTGTCAAGGTTTTTACCCTCCACGAAGTATGCTCGGAAGAGTTGTTCTTCGGCCTCATCCTGTTTGCCATTCCCTTTGGCATAATGGGCAAAACGATGTGCATTGATGGTATTGGCCGGGATGGCTTGGTCAAGGCGGTAGTCCAGACCTATATCCTTGGCTATTTGGCTCACATGGTGGTTCATGGAACGGGCCTGTTCAATGCTCACTCCTTTTTCCTTTGCCAGAAACTGGTCAAGTTTTACGTTGGCATCTGTTTTGAGCCCTGGCATTAATTGGAAACTTTTCCATTCTACCTTGACCTTGTCCCTTTGGGGGAATTGTTCCAAGGCCGCCTCAAATTTTCGTTTGCCGATATAACAAAACGGACACATCACATCACTCCAGATTTCTACTTGCATCATAGTTTTATATATTTAAATTCATCAATGGTGGTCCATGGTGGGACCGTTGTTCCTTGAATATTTGGTGGGTTTAAAATACCCCCCCCCTTTTTTTTATCCGAGGAAATCCAATAGTAGTTTCAATAGTTCTTCGGGTTTTTCCTCGGCTGGGAAATGTCCCGAATCGGCAATGATCGCGGATTGGACGTTCTCAGCAAGGTTACGCCATTCATGTTCTACCAGGGGGCCACTGGCCAACGCACCAGCGAATGTGAATACCGGCATGGTCAATTTGGTGGATATCATTTCACGTATTTGTGGAATGGTTTCGTCAATACTTCGATAGTATTCAAAACTTGCTTTTAAAGTGCCGGGTTTTCTGCGCAACAATTCAATGTAGAAATCGCGTGCATATTTCGGTATGGCATCGGGTGTTCCACTTTTGGACTCAAATTGATACCCAAAATAGATGTCTTCCTTGCCTTCTACCAATCGTTCGTTCACTTCAAGGGCTCGGTTGAAATTGAAATGCCAAAGGAAATCGCTTAGACCACGTTCATCTGCAATCAGGGGAGGTGAAGGGGAAGCCCCGGGGATTATGGCCTCACCAACGGCAAGTTTGAGGATTCTCTCCGGGTGCATGGAAGCCATCGCGTAACCCACTATGACGGCAAGGTCATGTCCTACGAATTTGAATTTATCATATCCTAAAACATCCATCAACCTGAACATGTCATTGGCCAAGGATTTTGCATCAAAACCTTTATCTGGCCTACTCGAAAGACCAAAACCGCGTGGATCGACCGCTATCACGGTATAGCGTTCGCTCAAGGGGAGCATTAAATCACGCCAGGCATACCAGTTCTGGGGCCAACCGGCGTGCAACAGCAAAGGCTCGCCCTTACCGCCGATTACAGCATGGATCTTTATATCACCTGTGTCAACGACCATACTCTTGAAAACTTTCTGAAATCCTTTGGGCAGACGCGGAACGTTGCCTACGGAGCCATATTCATCGGTGGTCGTACCTTCTCCGAATGTTTGATTTTTTCCATTTTTTTGCTTTTATAATTGTCTAAAATTACCAAAGTAATTACTTTTGTACAAGTACCTACATAAAAGTTAGGTACTTACTTAAAAGTAAAAATTAAGGATAGCGATGGATTATAGCCCAAAAAAAATTGATATATCTGATGAAAAGTGCCCGGTAAAGGCAACATTGTCGATATTGGGGGGGAAATGGACCTTGATTATTTTGTACCAGATAAACAATAGGGTCATACGGTATGGTGAATTGAAAAGGTCTATTCCTGGGATTTCGGAAAAAATGCTCATCCAAAGTCTGAATCAACTGATTGAGCACGGATTGGTCGACAAAAAGGCCTATCCTGAAATTCCTCCAAGGGTCGAATACAGTTTGACCGAAATTGGCTTTAAATCTTTGCCGATCATTGATAAGTTGGAGGAATTTGGCAGGGAAAACCTTATATGAGTATGCTCTAGGGCCATAAGTGTCGATACGTTTGGAAAGTTTTATGTACAGTTTGGAAGTGTAGAGCGCCAAAGATGGATTGATCATCGGGCATTTGTTTCGTGCATCGACCCGAAAGTGGGGAAGTCTTGGAGAAAAAGAAACCTTTCCAAAAATGGGGTTTACCACCATAATGATAACGGGTTTGGCAAATGGAACATATTCCGATGAACCTTACTATGTGATAAAAACACCCTGATTTGAAACACTGAAAGATCAGGGTGCAGGTTGTTGTAGAGACCTATGAAAAGGTCCTTTGTGCAACACCATAAATCAAATGAATTTGCATTTCCATATGATATGGGGCCTACCACCGGGAAAAGAACGGGCTATTGCTTTTGATATTCGGCATTGATGTCAAGATACACCTCTTCACCCAACATTGGTGCCGGGTATGCCGTACCTACGCCAAAATCAGAACGTTTAATGGTCCCCGACAATTTGATGCCTGCTGTCGGTTTTTTGGTCTGCGGATTCTCGACGGTCCCCCTATACCACATGTCAAGGCTTATCTTTTTGGTTTTGCCCTTTATGGTAAGGTCCCCTTCCAGTTTGTATCTACCGGTCCCGAGACTTTTGATTCCGGTACTCTTAAAAGTTATCAGCGGGTATTGTTCCGCCTCAAAGAAATCCGGCCCCTTTAGATGGTCATCCCTATAGCTGTTGTTCGTGTTGATGGATGCCACTTGAATCACCGCTTCAACTTGGGCATCACTAAAATCCTCTTTTGAACTCTTAATGGTCGCTTCAACGTCATTGAAGGTTCCCGAAATGTCGGATATGCCCAAATGCGTGATGCTGAACCTCAATTGGGAGTGGGGAGGGTCCAATGTCCAAAATTGCTGTTCGGTAAATGCCGTCAAGGTCAGCAATGCAACCAAGGAAAGTAATAATCCGTTTTTTTTCATTGTGTTATTGTTTTAAAAGGTTCGGTTATACGTCTTTATATTAGGATTACGGTCTATTTTTTCGCACGGATTGAATAATAGGTCCTTGGTTCTTTGGGTTCCTCGGCCTGTTTGATTAAAAAATCAGCCACATCGGCTCGGCTTATTTCACCCACTTCGATACCTTCGAACAAGCTGTTTTCAACATGATAGTTTTCGGTCAAAGGTCCGTCCAGCAAGAGACCGGGACGGACGATGATCCAGTTCATATTTGAGTTTTCAATGATTTCTTCCATTACGGTCTTGTCGGCATATACGTCCTTTAGGACTGTTTCCATCATTTGCCTTACTGGTTGCGGTACATAGTGCATACTTTCTCCGGCACCAAATCCGGTCACGAAAACAAAAGGGATGTCAAAAGCTTTTTCAGCTTGGATATCGACCAATAGTTTTGCGAAATCGGAAAACAATGTGGTAGCTTTGGTGCTGGTACCCGTTCCCAAGGTCACAATGACCGCATCGGCACCTTCCATGGCATGGAGCAAGTCGGTTTTGTTCGTGGCGTTACCTGAAATGGACAGGAAATCCGTATGGTCCATTGTTATCTCTGAACGGGAGAGGGTCTTTACCTTGTGGTTTCGGTCCAATGCCCTTTTTATGGTTTCCAGGCCTATGCCTGCGGATGCTCCTATTATGGTAATGTTCATTTTTTGTTTTTTTAGATTAATAAACAGTTTCTAAATACGCTTTTAATGTGGTTGGCTTTCTACCCAGCAAATTTTCTAGATCGGTACTGGTGACGTCCAGTTCCCCTTGCTTCTGCGCCACGGAAAAACTTGATAAGATGTCTATTCCTTCGGAGGGAACCCCTGCACTTATAAGGGTTTGTGTGAACTCATCGACAGTTGGGGAGTGGTATTGGATGGTTTTGCCCGTAATCTCTGAAAGATAGTTGGCCACTTGGTCATATCCGAAGGCTTCAACATTGGTGAAATCATACATTTTGTTTCTGTGGAGCGCCGGTTCAACAAGTATGTTTGCGGTGGCCTCGGCATATTCTGAACGCAATGCCACACTTATCTTTCCATTTCCTGCGGGCAAATATATGATCCCTGTTTCCATCACCTTTTCGCCTATAAAAGATGGGATAAAGTCCATGTACAGGTTATTTTTAAGGACCGTAAAGGCAAGTCCACTTTCCTTCAACCATTTTTCTGTCAGCAAATGCGAATGGGCCAAAAGTCCCAACGGGGAGGTATCGGTTTCGTTCCTGCGCTGAAAGCTTGTATACACGATATGTTGGATGCCAGCACTTTTAGCGGCCCTAACGACATTCTCGTGTTGATGGAGACGGGTGGATATTTCCGTGCCAGAAATAAAGAGAAGGGTGTCCGCTCCCTCAAAGGCATCCACCAATGATTCGTAATCCGAATAATCCCCGACTTTTATATGAACGCCCTTGCTTCTTAAGTCTTCTGCTTTTTCCAAATCCCTGACAAGGGCGGAAATTTGATGGGCCTTGATTCCTTTTTGTAAAAGGGAATGTATGACCGTACTTCCATAGTGCCCTGTGGCACCTGTTATAAGTATCATATTTGTTTGAATGAAATTATATATAGATTACATTTGTTTCGCAAAGTAACCAATAATAGTTTATATAAGTTACTTATTAATAAAAGAGAATGGGAAATTGTGGTAACAAAAAGGTAACCAAACATGAAAGTCAACAATGAGATTTATGATTGTCCCGTGACGGCAACCCTTGAGGTCATTGGAGGTAAATGGAAGCCGATTATTTTGTATGTGCTCATGTCGGGGACCAAGCGATTTGGGGCATTGTCGGTCAGGATTCCGACCATTTCCAGAAAAGTACTTACCGAGCAATTAAGGGAGTTGGAATCGGACGGCCTATTGATCAGGAGACAATATAAGGAAATCCCCCCGAGGGTCGAATACACCCTGACCCCGGAAGGACAGAGCCTGTGGTCCGTATTTAACGAAATGGCAATTTGGGGAAACAACAATAGGAGAGTAAGCCAAAAGTAGTCTGAAACACCCAAAAGGATGCCAGGCCGCATCTGGACCTTTGGTTTATTTGTTTTCACGATCTGGTCCCGACTATGGGGGAATACCTTGATTGGGACGGTGCCATTGCAAAAACACGCACAGGCCTTTCACATGTATAAAAATCTGTTGATAAACTTTACATGTCCAGGCACAAAGTCAAGTTATGGCCTTATTTTTTGGCTTTGATAGGCTTTCTTTGGTTTTTTGTCCATGTGCTTCCAACGTTTGTGGGTCCATAGATAATATTCTGGAGCTTCTTTAATGGATTCCTCCACCATTTTGAGGAAGGATTTGGTAAGTTCGAACTTATCCATTTCTTTGGGATGCTCCGTTATCAACTTAAAGGTTCCGTGATAATGGCCACGCTTTACTTTGTTGACCTTTAAATAGACCGCAGGCAATTCAAATTTTTTGCACAGTGTTTCAGCTCCGGTGTGGGCAGGAACAGTGATGCCCATAAAGGGCGTCCATAACAAAGCTTTTTTCACCATAGGTGATTGATCGCTCAAAATCCCGTACATACCCAACTTGCCATCACGTTTGTTTTGGGCCACGATGCCCCAGGTGTCCTTGGTGCTGATCAAGGTAGTTCCAAATTTTTGGCGGATATTACGGACCAGTCTATCGAAATATTTGTTCCCGACTTTCTGGTAAATCGCATATCCCTTGGAAGCAATGTGCCTGTCCAGGGCAATTACCCATTCCCAACTGGCATAATGGGGAAATATGAGCATGACACTTTTGTTTTTGGCCTCAAGGCGGTGCAGCACCTCTAAATGGGAGAAGGTAAACCGTTTTTGAAGTTGTTTGTTGGAAATACCTATGGTCTTGATCATTTCCAAGAACATGTCGCACATGTGCCTGTAGAACTTCTTTTCAATATACAGCCGTTGTTCTTCTGACTTTTCCGGAAAAACAAGAGCCAAGTTATTTCGAACTACACTTTTACGGTATCCTATTGCATAATACATAAGAAGGTAGATGCCATCGGATATAAAGTAGATGATTTTAAAGGGAACTTTGGAAATCAGCCAGAGCCATGGATAGACAAGGATGTATACTGCAAGTTGCATCGATTGTTATTGGAACAAATATAATGGATATCCTTGATTAAATTACCAGTTTGGGTGTAATTAGGTCGTTTATACTTTCAAAAAAATCAAGGTGCGTCTTTATGGGGAGCAAAGATAACAGGCGCGGGAAGAGCACCTATCCCTATTGATGGTACACTATGATGTGTAAGTGTCCCCCCTGCTGTTTTTAAGAGGGGTACGGCAAACCACGTCCATCATCTTCAGTAACATTGTGCACCGGTTTTTTTAGGTGAATCATTTGATTAAATCAAATATTTAATTTATATCTTTGGAATGAATGAAGGATATACATGGTAACTAAACTGGTTGACACTGAGGAAAAAATCAAAATAGCTGCGAGGAAGATATTTACTCAAAAAGGCTACGCGGCAACTCGGACCAGGGATATAGCGGAAGAAGCGGATATCAATCTTTCCCTCCTAAATTATTATTTCCGAAGTAAGGAAAAGCTTTTTAATATTATTATGATTGAAAAGCTGCAGGAATTCTTTGGGGTTATTTCCCCGATCATTACGGATTTCAGGTTGTCGCTGGAGGAAAAAGTCGAAAAAATTGTTGAGAATTATATCGAAATGATTCTCAAAAACCCGGATTTGCCAATTTTTGTTCTCAGTGAAATTCGACATAACCCCAAAAATTTCGGAATAAAAATGGGTGTACTGCACTTGCTGAGTAATTCCTCCCTAGTGGTTCAAATCGCCGAAAAAAACAGTAAAGTGGATCCAATTCATTTTTTGCTGAACATTTTGGGGATGTCGATTTTTCCTTTTATTTCAAAACCCATAATGATGGCAGGTGGGTTATTTGATGAAGAAAAGTTCAAAAGTTTAATGGAAGAACGGAAAAGACTTATACCTATTTGGATAAAGGCCACTTTGGAAACATAAAAAATTTGCCTATATGTTGGTCAATTGATTAAATCAAAATATCGATATGAAATGAAATGGAGTAAACTGTTTGTATGCGTTACATTTTCAACAAGTTTTTTTGGATTTTCCCAATCCGTTAAAACCTTGAGACTAGATGAATGCTATAGATTGGCAGAAGCGAATTACCCGCTTATCAAACAATATGCGCTTATTGAAAATGTGTCAGACTATAAAGCAGAGAATGTTCTGAGGGATGGATTGCCCAAAGTTGCCGTCAATGGTCAAGCGACCTATCAATCGGATGTCACTGCAATTCCTATTGAGGTTCCCGGTATGGATAAGCCGACAATCGATAATGACCAGTATAAACTATATGTGGAAATCGACCAAACCATCTATCAAGGCAATAAAATCAATAAGGAGTCCAAGATAGTTGATGCCCAAAGGGAAATAGACAAGGGGAGGTTGGCTATTGAAGTGTATGGAATCAAAAAAAAGGTGAGTCAGTTGTTTTTTGGGATTTTGTTGATCAACGAACAAATACAACAGAATGCCCTGCTTGCCGAGGATATTGAAAAGGCAATTGAAAGAATTAGGGTCGGTATTGATAATGGTACGGCCATAGAAAGCGATTTCTACGCGTTAAATGCCAATCTACTTTCGACCAAACAAAGGGACACTGAACTCTTGTTACAGAAAAATGCACATTATGAAATGTTGGGCGTATATATCAATGAAAAGATCGATGACAATACGATTTTGATAAAGCCCGGACAGATTGAAAGTGGAAATACCTTGATCAACCGTCCTGAATTGGACGTGATCGATAGCCAAATACGGCTATTTGACCTACAATCCAAGTTGCTTACATCCAAAGTGTCGCCCAAACTCTCGTTTTTTGCCCAAGGAGGATATGGGAAACCAGCATTAAACATGCTCAGTAATGAATTTGATTCCTATTTCATGGGAGGTGCCCGTTTTCAATGGTCCCTGTTCAATTTCTACACGAATAAAAATGAAAAGAAAATAATTGGATTGGAAAAACAAAAGCTATCAGTACAGAAAGAAACCTTTTTGTTCCATACCAATCTTGAACTTACCAATCAAAATTCAGAAGTTGAAAAATACCGACAACTTTTGGCCATGGATGATGAAATAATAGAAATGTACTCCAAAATCAAGGAAGCATCCTTGTTTAAATTGTCCAATGGTACCATCGATGTCAACGACTATTTACGTGATGTGAACCAAGAAAGCCGGGCCATTCAGAATAAATTGCTACACGAGCTAAAACTCTTAATGATATTGGAAGAATCAAAAATTACCCAAGGAATCAAATACTAAACCATGAAACAAAATCAATTAGCAATCATTGTATTATTTTTTCTGTTCCTATCGTGTCATGACAAAAGTGGCGAATATGATGCTTCAGGGACATTTGAAGCAATTGAGGTCAAAATTTCATCGGAAGCCAATGGAGTTATCAAAAGGCTTTCCATGGATGAAGGGGAGACATTGGAGATAGGCCAATATTTGGGTTATATAGATAGCACCCAACTTTACTTGCAAAAACAACAGTTGCAGGCTAAAATAAACGTACTTCTTGCAAAAAAACCAAACATAGCCGTACAACTTTCATCACTGGAGGAGCAGTTAAGGCAGGCAAAAAGAGAACAACAAAGGGTACAAAATTTAGTCTCAGGGAAAGCTGCCCCCCAAAAAATGCTTGATGATGCCAATTCACAGGTTGATATAATCCAAAATAAGATCAAAGCACAAAAGTCGACCTTATCCATTAACACGGCCAGTCTGGTAAACGAAACGGAACCATTGCAAGTTCAGATCAGACAACTGAACGATAAGCTGGAAAAATGTAAGATCATTGCTAAAGTCAAAGGTACCGTGCTGTCAAAGTATATCGAAGAAAATGAAATTGTATCGGAGGGATTGCCCTTGTACACTATTGCAAACTTGGATACCTTAACGCTCCGTGCGTACATTACCGGTAACCAATTGCCACAATTAAAGATCAATCAAAAATTAAGCGTATTGGTGGACAATGGATCGGAGGGCTACAAAAATTATGAAGGTATTTTGGAGTGGATCAGTGATAAGGCGGAATTTACACCCAAAACCATCCAAACAAAAGACGAGCGTGCCAATTTAGTATATGCCATGAAGGTCCGGGTGGCCAATGATGGTTATCTCAAAATAGGAATGTACGGCGAGGTAAAATTTTAATCATGCATAGTGTTGTTGTTGAAAACCTAAGGAAGCAATATAAAGAGAATGTTGCCGTGGACGATGCTTCATTTAAAGTAAATGAAGGTGAAACATTTGGGCTTATCGGTCCTGACGGATCTGGAAAAACCAGTATTTTTAGGATGTTGGCAACCTTATTGGTCCCAGATGGGGGAGAAGCACATGTATGTGGATGGGATGTGGTAAAAAATTACAAGGAAATTAGAAAAAGTGTAGGGTACATGCCAGGTACCTTTTCCCTATATCAGGACCTGACGGTGGAGGAAAACCTCCATTTCTTCGCAACGATATTCAATACCACAATTACGGAAAATTATAGTCTGATCAAAGATATATATGTCCAACTGGAGCCCTTTAAAAACAGGAGGTCAGGAAATTTGTCCGGTGGTATGAAGCAAAAACTGGCACTATGTTGTGCGTTGATACACCGACCGGAAGTTTTATTTCTGGACGAACCCACAACCGGGGTGGATACTGTCTCCAGAAAAGAATTTTGGGAAATGCTGAAAAAGTTGAAAAAGGAGGGGATTACAATTTTGGTGTCAACCCCCTATAT
The DNA here is from genome assembly GCF_029193885.1 of Flagellimonas yonaguniensis. Lineage (GTDB taxonomy): Bacteria > Bacteroidota > Bacteroidia > Flavobacteriales > Flavobacteriaceae > Flagellimonas > Flagellimonas yonaguniensis. The sequence goes on from NZ_JARFVB010000001.1 coordinate 937,692, forward strand.
GGATGAGGCCACACTTTGTGAAAGGATAGGTTTGATACAAAAGGGTCGGTTATTGTCGATAGATCCCCCTCAAGTCATCATTGAAAAATATCCTAAGGCCTTGTATGCCATAAAATCACATAACATGATCGAATTGCTGTCCGCATTGCGAGAACTACCCTTGATAGGGTCGGTTCATTCTTTTGGTGAGCATCATCATATTACAATAGTAGATAGAACATTGACCTTGTTGGACATAAGGGCTACTTTGGAAAAAGAATTACCGTACCCTTTTCAAATAGACAAAATCGAGCCTTCAGTGGAAGATTGCTTTATTCAATTAATGGAAAAATAGATGTCATATGGAGAAAGAAAAGGTTATATCGGTTAGTGGACTGACAAAAAAATTTGGGGATTTTACGGCTGTTAATGGGATAACCTTTGATGTTTACAAAGGTGAAATATTTGGATTTCTGGGGGCAAACGGCGCTGGTAAGACAACAGCTATGAGAATGTTGTGCGGCCTGCTGAGCCCAACATCGGGGGATGCAACTGTTGCTGGTTTTGACTTGTACAAACAGACCGAAAAGATAAAAACCAAAATAGGGTATATGAGTCAAAAATTTTCACTCTATGAAGACTTAACGGTAAAAGAGAACATCACTTTTTATGGAGGGATCTATGGTTTGGGCAACCGTGAACTAAAATTCCAGTCCAAACGGTTGATCGAATCATTGGGTTTGCAATCTGAGGCGAATCAGCTTGTCGGTTCCCTGCCTTTGGGCTGGAAACAAAAACTGGCGTTCTCGGTTGCTGTTATCCATAAACCTTCCATCGTGTTTTTGGATGAACCCACAGGCGGGGTGGACCCGATAACGCGACGTCAGTTCTGGGATTTGATATACGAGGCCGTGAAAAATGACATCACGGTTTTTGTCACAACCCATTATATGGACGAAGCAGAATATTGTAATCGAATTTCCATGATGGTGGACGGGGATATAGCTGCTTTGGACAGCCCTTCAAATTTAAAGCAAGGGCATGGGGTGGACAGCATGGATGAAGTCTTCTATAACTTGGCTCGCACGGCAAAAAGAAAATCAGATTAGGTGAAACGGTTTGTAACATTTGTGAGAAAGGAGTTTTATCATGTGTTCAGGGACAACAAAACCTTGCTTTTACTGTTCGGCCTACCGGTGGCGCAAATAGTATTGTTTGGCTTTGCACTGACCAATGAGATCAAGAACTCAAAAATTGTGGTAGCCGATCATGCTAGGGACGAAGTGTCGTTTCAAATTATCGAAAAATTGTCCGCATCCCGGTATTTTGAAATTGAAAGCACTTTACTCAACAATGCGGAAATAGAAGAGTATTTTAAAAGAGGCGATATAAAACTGGCGGTTGTTTTTCCCAATAAGTTACAACAGGAACTTTCTAGTGACCATGTATCCCAAATACAGGTAATTGCTGATGCTACAGATCCCAATACAGCATCGACCTTGACCTCTTACGTTTCATCGATAATCAATGATTACCAACAGGATTTGAACATCTCGCTGGGTTTTCCAGTTCAAATTGTTCCCGAAGTGCGCATGCTCTATAATCCCAATCTCAAAGGGACCACCAACTTTGTTCCCGGTGTCATGGCATTGGTCCTTTTATTGGTGTGTGTGCTTATGACCTCGGTTTCCATAGTCAAGGAAAAGGAAAAAGGGACCATGGAACTACTATTGGTTTCCCCCATGCAACCCTTTGTCATTATAATTTCAAAAGCCATACCCTATTTCTTTCTATCCTTGATCAATCTTACAGTCATAGTCATTATGAGTGTGTTTCTTTTGGGTATGCCCTTGAAAGGAAGTGTGGTTTTGTTATATACCATGAGCAGTATTTTTATTTTATGTGCCCTCTCGCTTGGTTTGTTAATTTCCAATAGTACAAATTCCCAACAAGCTGCCATGTTGATATCCCTTATGGGAATGATGCTTCCCACCGTGCTTTTTTCCGGTTTTATGTTTCCATTGGAAAATATGCCCTTGCCACTTCAATGGTTCGCGAACATAGTTCCTTCCAAATGGTATTACAATATGGTCAAAGCCATAATGATCAAAGGGGTAGGTATCACTGCAATCTGGAAAGAAGCAACCATTTTAATGGGCATGACGATTGTTTTATTGATCATAAGTTTCAAGAAATTTAAGATAAGGATGTCATGAGAACATTGCGATTTTTATTGGTAAAGGAATTCAAGCAGATTTTTAGGAACCGGACTTTGTTGCCCATGATCTTTTTAATGCCCCTGATACAATTGTTGATTTTGCCTTTGGCGGCAGATTACGAAATAAAAAATATCAATGTATATGTTGTCGACCACGATAAGTCCACCTTTTCCAGAGATCTGATTTCCATGATTATCTCTTCCGGTTATTTTAAACTCGTCGACTACGATTCATCCTATAAAAGAGCACTTTCTGAAGTTGAAAGGAATAAGGCGGATTTAATACTTGAAATCCCAAATGATTTCGAAAGAAATTTAAACAGGGACAGGGTGCAAAAGGTTTTTATCGCCATAAATGCAATAAATGGTACAAAAGCGGGTCTGGGGGGGAGCTATTTAAGTACTATCCTTAAAGAGTTCAATAAAAATATTGTGATGGAATTGGACCACTCCTTTGATGGGAAAAAAGCATTGAAAAGAATTGATGTTGTCAACTCCAATTGGTTCAATCCATATTTAGACTATAAAACATTCATGGTTCCTGCCATACTTGTAATCCTTGTTACTATGATAGGTGCTTATATGTGTAGCCTGAACATTGTTAAGGAAAAGGAGATTGGGACCATTGAACAGATCAATGTGACGCCAATAAAAAAACATGTTTATGTTCTGGGCAAACTTATACCATTTTGGATAATTGGGATGGGCGTTTTTAGTATTGGGTTTTTTGTAATTTCCTGGGGGGTGTATGGCATAGTGCCAATTGGAAACATCCTTTTGCTCTATGGTTATTTGGCTTTGTACCTAGTAGCACTCCTTGGCTTTGGTCTTTTAGTTTCAACATATGCCGAAAACCAGCAGCAAGCTATGTCGGTCGCCTTCTTTTTTGTTATGATCTTTATTTTGATGAGTGGTCTTTTTACACCCATAGAGTCAATGCCCGAATGGGCAAAGTGGATAGCCAAGGGTAATCCTGTGACTTATTTTATCGAAGTTATGCGTATGGTTGTTCTTAAAGGAAGCGGTTATAGACACATACAAAACCACTTTTTGATCATGATGGGTTTTGCTGTTGTTTTGAATTTTTGGGCAATAGCCAATTACAGGAAGACATCTTAAGGAGTGTACACTTAGATGGGTTGGAAAGATGCGTTGTTTGTAATGGTTCTTTCTGGTGTACTCTGGTCTTGGTTCATTGTATTTAAGATATTGGATTTTCCTACTGGTTAAAGAGTGGTGTTGTTGTTTTCACTGGAGTATTTGCAGGATCAGGAAGCTATCCGCCTGGTCACATGGTTATGCTACAATGGCCTTTGCTCTCAATCTTTTTAACCCACGCAATTTTTCTTTCCGGGGTGCCCATTGAATTGGGTTGGGGATGAACTTCAACTTATCAGTGGAGGCGAGAGCCTATGTGCATTATGGACTTACTTGTAAAGTCCATCACGGACCCCTTTAAAGATTTCGATATTGATTGGGGGTTTGGCAGGTTGCCTTTTTGAAAAATGTTCCAAAAAAGGAAGGGTTGGCAAAATTCAGCTCATCCGCGATCTGGGCTATGGTCATGTCCGATCCCTTCAAAAGGGATTTGGCCGCCATGATTACCATGTCATTTATAAGTTTGGACGCTGAATGCCCACTGACTTCCTTTATGACCTTGGAAAAATACTTTGGTGTTATGAACAACTCACCTGCATAAAACTGTATGGACCGTTCAATTTTGTAATGTTTGAACAATAGGGAAATGAACTTTGTATAGATTTCTTCCTTACGACTGAAATGCTCCTTTTCATTGGAAGTGGCACTCACGGCATTGATCTGCAAGATTCGATATACGATTGTAAATACCAGATTTTTGACGATATCTTCCTTGTAAATATCGTTTCCATTGATTTGTTTCACAACCAACTTATGGAACATGAGCAGGTCTTCAAAATCTGCTCTAGGGGTTTTAAGACATTGCCCCTTTCCAAGGTCATTGGCAATGCTCCCTAATTCTTGGTTCAGCTTAAGGTTGGAAATGTAATCAAAGGTGAAAAAAAGAAATTCGGCTTCAAGTTCTTCTTGCTCCTTGATTTGAAGAATATTGTTTGGAAGTACAATCAAAAGGCTGTTTTTATCCAGTGTATATTCATTCAGGTTGAGCAGTATCCTCCCATGGCCCCTTACACATAATATGAATGCGATGCCCTCCACAATATGGGGGTAGTTAAAATCAAAGTTATGGTCCTGTACCGTGGATGGCTTTATCGACACGGCAAGCCCCTTGTTCTCCGAGATTGTGCCAACATTGATCTGTCTGGCAAAATTTTGAAGTGAAATCTTATTGTAACCGTTTTCCATATCACCTTTTCTCTATGGGCGAAGTAAGTAATAAAAAGCGATATTTTGAACAGTAAAGGGGCAATATCGGTTTTATATGATCTATTTATTATGACAATTTTTGCCGCTTGGAGGAACGCAAACATTTCAACCCTATGAATACAAATGCCATTTACAGGATCAAATTTATCGTTTTAGTTGCCGTTTTTGTCGCAACTTCTTGTAATACAAAAGATACGAAAAAGGAAGAGAACAAGGCCGTGTTTGTGAAAACACTCGGTATATCGGCGGATAGCGCGATAACCGCCCAGGAATATATCGGTACGATGGAAGGCCTGAACACGGTTGATATCAGTTTTTTAGTTGCGGGAAATATTGAACAGATGTATGTTAGGGAAGGGGAAAAAGTGGCCAAAGGCTTGCCTTTGGCCAAATTGGATGCATCATCTTTCAAGAGTGCACATGAACTGGCATTGGCGGCCTACGAGCAAGCGGAGGATGCCTACGAAAGAATGTCCGCGATGTACCAAAGAAACAGTATTCCCGAAATACAATATGTGGATGTCAAAACAAAATTGGAGCAGGCAAGGGCAAGCGAGGCCATTGCCAAAAAAAATCTTCGTGATGGCACTTTGAAAGCACCCTTTTCCGGTATTATCGGTACCCGTTATCTTGAGCCGGGCGCAGGGGTGTTGCCGAATACCCCGGTATATAATGTAATGGACTTGACCCAAGTTATGGCAAGGATACCCATTCCTGAAGGGGAAATATCCAATATTAATGTCGGTGATTCTTGTAAACTGAAAATTTCGGCCTTGGACAATGCAATGTTTTTTGGCTCGGTAACGGAAAAGGGTATTGCCGCAAATCCGGTTTCGCATACCTATGATATCAAGGTCAATGTTGACAATTCTGAAGGTAAGATCATGCCCGGTATGGTCTGCAGGGCATATTTAGGCCAGGATGAAGCGGCCGACCGGATCGTTGTTCCCATTAAATCGGTTCAGGTAGCATATTCGGGAAAAAGATTTGTATGGGTCAAAAGCAAGGAAGGCAGGGCCGTATACCAACAAGTGGAGTTGGGGGGGCTTTTTGAAAATGGGGTGCAGGTAATCAGCGGGTTGAAGGTTGGGGACGAACTGATCGTTGAAGGTTACCAAAACATCAGTGAGGGAGCGTTGGTAACCGTTAAAAATTAAAAAAGGGATCCTATGAAAGAACATAAAGGCCCCATAGCCTTGGCTATGAAGTACAACAAAATTGTTTTGCTCCTTACCGGAATACTTGTCATTTGTGGAGTGTTCGCCCTATATAAAATGCCCAAGCAAGAGTTTCCGGTGTTTACCATTCGGCAAGGGGTGGTGGTCGCGGTATACCCGGGGGCGACCTCTGGGGAAGTAGAGGAACAGGTGGCAAAACCACTCGAAAGATTCCTGTTCACCTACAAGGAGGTCAAAAAATCAAAAACCTATTCCAAATCCAGGGACGGGGTGGTATACGTCTTTGTTGAACTTAATGATGAGGTCAACAATAAAGATGAGGTGTGGTCCAAGATCAAGCACGGGCTGTCCAGTTTCAAGGCCCAACTGCCCTCCGGGGTGCTGGCTTTGATCGCCAATGATGATTTTGGGGATACATCGGCCCTACTGATCGCTCTGGAATCCAATACCAAAACCTATAGACAATTGCAGGATTACCTCGAAAATCTTGAGGATAGGCTGCGTAGAGTCGAGTCCGTATCGAATCTTAGAAGGTATGGTCTACAAAACGAACAGTTAAGTATCTACGTGGATAAGGAAAAAATAGCCAGTTATGGCATCAATATCTATTCCTTGTACCAAACGCTGCTTTCCAAGGGGATGATCGGTCCCTCCGGGACAATTGACAATGATGAAATGGTGGTCCCCATTCATATCACACGCCCTTTTAACTCTGAAAGGGATATGGAGGAACAGATTGTGTATTCCGATCCGCAGGGAAACAACATACGGCTAAAAGATGTGGCGCAGCTGGTCCGGGAATACCCAAAGGCTACGAGCTATACCATTAATAATGGCAATAAAAGCCTGATACTTTCCAGTGAAATGAGGGAAGGATATAACATTGTGGAATATGGAAAGGACGTAAATGAGGTTTTAGAGGAATTTGAAAGGACACTTCCCGATGACGTGAAAATTTTTCGTATCGCCGATCAGCCCAAAGTTGTGGAGGCATCCATAAACACATTTCTCGAAGAGCTGGGAATAGCCATCCTAGCAGTGATTTTGGTGACCATGGTGTTACTTCCTATCAGAGTAGCTGGGGTAGCGGCATCCACAATTCCGATAACCATTTTCATTTCTTTGGCACTGATGTTCGCTTTTGGCATTGAGTTGAATACGGTTACATTGGCCGCATTGGTCGTGGTGCTTGGGATGATTGTGGACAATTCCATAGTCATTGTGGACAGTTATCTGGAAAAAATTGATGAGGGCATACCCCGTCATGATGCCGCTATTGAGAGTGCACAGGAATACTTTAAAGCAATTTTCTCTGCGACCCTTGCCATAGGCATTACCTTTTTTCCATTCTTGGTGACCTTTACCGGTCAGCTCTTCGATTTTGTAAAGGCCTTCCCTTGGACCATTTTGATCACATTGGGGATTTCCTTGATTGTTGCGGTTTTCCTTGTCCCTTACCTCCAGTATGTTTTTGTGACCAAGGGTCTCCATAAAACGACGGATGGAGACAAGCAGAAAAAGAGTATTTTGGACCACGTCCAATCTTCTTATGACAAAACCTTGCGAACGGTCTTCAGTTATCCATTGGTATCAATGGGTCTCGGGGTACTTTTCATAGTATTGGGGGTTTTCATGTTCGCCAAGCTTCCCTTAAAACTTATGCCCATAGCCGAGCGAAATCAATTTGCCGTGGAAATATATCTGCCACAGGGAAATTCGCTCCAGCAAACGGAGGAGGTGGCCCATGCCATGGGGCAATTGCTGCAACAGGATGGGCGGGTGACCTCCCTTACTACTTTCATGGGAACGGGATCCCCCCGTTTCCATACCACCTATGCCCCAAAGATTGGAGGTCCTAATTTTGCACAGTTCATTGTCAATACCGAATCAAGTGAGGCCACCGTCGAGATGCTGGATGAATATTCGGAAAAATATGCCAATTACTATCCCAATGCCTTTGTGAAATTTAAACAAATGGACTACCAAGCTGGGGTTGATGCCGATGTTGAAGTACGATTGAGCGGTGACAATATCGGTGACCTAAAAGCAATAGCGGATAAAATTCAAGCAGAGGCGAATTCTTGGGATGAACCGATACGGGTCTATACGAACTATGAAGAAATCCTTCCCGATATCACAGTGGCCCTCGACCCCATTGAATCCAATCGTTTAGGGGTCTCAGAGGGGATATTGGGGGTTGGGTTGGCTTCACGCTTTGGTGGTGTGCCCATAACAACGGTATGGGAAGGTGATTATCAATTGCCTGTCGTGCTGAAATCAAAATGGGAAGGCCATAAGGACCCATTGGCGGGCGATGTGGAAAATGAATATGTTTCTGGTCTGTTTTCCCCGGCCATTCCTTTGCGACAAATCGCTAACGTTGGTACGGGTTGGAATGAAGGACAGATCGTACGGCGAAACGGGGTGCGTACCCTTTCTGTATATATAGATCTTAAAAGAGGCTTTAAGATAGACCCCATTCAACTGCGCACAGAGGAACTCATGGATGGGTTACAGGCAGAAATCACGGACAGGAACATTGCGGTTGCCTATGGGGGAACCAAGGAAGACACTATGGAAACCTTGCCGAAAATAGCAAGTGGTCTATTGATCTCTGTGGGCATCATATTCTTTATTTTGGTTTTCCACTTTAAAAAAATCAAGCTTGCATCCTTGGTATTCGCCTCGACTTCATTCAGTTTCATTGGAGCCGCTTTGGGTTTGATGGTGATGGACATGGCTTTCAGTGTTACCTCGGTTCTTGGGCTTGTCAGTCTGATCGGGATCATAGTCCGTAATGGGATCATCATGTACGACTATGTGGAGGAATTAAGGGCAAAAGGCAATCTGTCGGTCAAAGAAGCTTGTTTGAAGGCGGGCGAAAGAAGGATGAGACCTATCCTTTTGACCTCGATGGCCGCTTCGATGGGGGTCATCCCCATGATCATCAGCCAAAGCCCTTTGTGGGCACCAATGGGTACTGTCATTTTCTTTGGCACACTGGTATCCATGTTATTCATCCTGACCATGCTTCCACTTATATATTGGCTAGCGTATAGGAAAGAGGACAAGGAACACCAAGGGATGGCCGTGGCACAATAAATCAATTCTAAAATGAGAGGAAATTTTATATTCATGAAGTGTTTTGTTTTTCTTGTTCTGGGATTGGGCTCAATGCTCAACCTAAACGGACAGATGCGACTGACCTTGGAGGAAAGTAAAGCGATGGCCCTGGAAAATAATGGGAACGTAAAAAACAGTAGATTGGAATTGGACGCAGCATGGGAGACCAAAAAGGAGGCCTTTACCAATTACTTTCCAAAAATAAGTGCCAGTGCGTTCGGGATGAAGGCTATGGACCCATTATTGGAAATAGGGATGAAAGGTGGGGATTTGCCCGTATATGATGGAACCCCGGCAAATCTGGCCAACCCATTACAGTACGCCTATATGCCCGATGTCAATATAGGGTTGTTCAATCAGATGGCCTTGGGAATTGTAAACATACAACAGCCATTGTATGCCGGAAGCAAGATAAAGACAGGCAATCGTCTGGCTGAACTCAATATTGAGGTTAAGGAAATGCAACGGAAACTTTCAGAGAATGATATCATACTAAAGACCGAACAACAATATTGGCAAGTGATCGTCATTCAGGAAAAGCAAAAAACCGTTGACAGTTACCTTGACTTTTTGGACAGGCTCCATAATCAGGTGAACAATGCCTATGAGAATGGGCTTACCATCAGAAACGATCTTTTGAAGGTGAGCATCAAACAGCAGGAACTGAAGGTCACCAAAATACAGTTGGAGAATGGAAAGAAGCTGGCCCTTATGCAGTTATGTCAGACCATAGGATTGGAATATCGACCTACACTCCTATTGGAGGGGAACTTGGAAGAGCTTTCCTTGCCGGACAGCTATTACATCCCAACGGGGGATGCTTTGCCAAATAGGGCCGAATACCAGTTACTCGAAAAGTCCGTTGATGCAACCGGACTTCAAAAGAAAATGCAAAACGGCAATTATCTGCCCACATTGGGCGTAGGAATTTCAGGATATTACTTAGATCAGCTGGAAAGTGGTGTAGATGGCACTTTCAATGGTTTGGCGTTTGCCTCATTGACAATCCCCATTTCGGATTGGTGGGGCGGTAATCACAAGCTGAAGGAGTTAAGGATACGTGAATCCATGGCCAAGAACAACTTGGAAGAAAACAAGGGCCTGCTTCGCCTGCAGATGGAGAAAGCTTGGGTGGACCTGAACGAGGCATATGATAAAATACAGTTGACGAAAAGCATATTGGAGCAGACAACCGAAAACCTTAGGGTCAACCAAGACAGTTATGACAATGGATTGATCCAGCTATCCGATCTATTGGAGGCCCGTGCGCTGAAGGCGGAGACGGAGGACAAACTTATAGAGGCAAAAAACCGGTACAAACTGGCCGTGACCGATTATCTGCTTCTAACGGCCAGGTAGTCATTAAAAAGATTATGATTAAATTGTAACCTATCCATAAAACTGAATTTTATGTTTTCACACTTCATCACAATCTGGTTTTTGTTGAGTGCTGTCAGCCATAAACCCTCGGAAGGCAGGGTTCTTTATTTTGATATCTATATGAAAGACTCCATGGTGGGCACCCTAAGGGCGGCCATAGATCCGATGGGGCCACAGACACAATATTCCAGTGATACCTCGGTCAAAGTGAAGGTGCTCAAAAAGCTCAAGGTCGACTATGAATACTTGGTCACCTACGAGGATGGTTACCTCTTTGAATCGAATGTTGATGTTTTGGTCAATGAAAAACCACATGCGGAAGCTTATACGAAATGGAACGGTACGGAATACAGGATAATTAAGAATGGCAAAAAGGAACTATCTTTTAACGACAAGGTACCTTATTCCACTATTCTGCTCTTTTTCAGGGAACCTGCCGGGATCGAACATTGTTATTCTGAAATGGATGGCAGCATCAACACCATCATCCCATTGGGTAACCATAGCTATAAAAAAATCAATTCAAAGGGAAGGGAGAATATCTACAGTTACCAAGACGGTAAGCTGAAAAGTGCTTCAATAAGTGGTCTTGTGGCATTCACTATCATGGCTAGGGATTGAACTGGTTGGAAATGTACAAGAACAGAAAATAAAGATAGTAGTTATGGATATTGGTCTGGTACTTTCAGGAGGTGGCATGAGGGGTGTGGCGCACATTGGGGCGATAAAGGCGATGGAGGAATTCGGCATAGTTCCCACCCATATTTCGGGCACCAGTGCAGGCGCGGTAGTCGGGGCCCTGTATGCCAACAACATTGGTTGGGAGGGAATTCTGGATTTCTTTAGGACAACACAGATTTTTCAAGGTGGAAAATATGCAAAGGGAAAACCTGGGTTTATTGATAGTGAAAAGTTCTATAAGGAATTTATAAAAATGCTGCCCGAAGATGATTTTATGGCCTTGGACAAGAAATTGTTCGTAACGGCCACCGATGTTGTAAATGGAACACCGTCCATCTTTGAAGAGGGAGAGCTCATAAGACCCATATTGGCGTCGGCGTCCTTCCCAGGGATGTTTACCCCTACCAAAGTCAACGACCATCTCTATGTTGATGGAGGTATTTTGAACAACTTTCCAGTGGAACCCTTGTTGCTCCTTTGTGATCGAATAATAGGCGTATACGTAAACCCATTGAAAAAAATAAGTACGAAAGACCTCAAACATTCCTATAATGTGTTGGAGAGATCTTATAAGATTAAAATGGCCTATGATTCCATTGAAAAGTTTAAGCATTGTGATTTGGTCGTCCATCCTGATAGACTTGATGGATATAGCACCTTTCAAAAACAAGGTATTGATGAGGTTTTTGAAATTGGATATACAAACACCAAGGAACTGTTGCTGAAATCCAGTTTTTATGGTACACAGGAACCTTGAATTGAACTGGCTTTTTACCAGAGGTTTTTTTATAAGCTACTGTTTTTGTATTATGTTGTTCGGGAAAGGCAATACCATTTTGGGTCAAGAACAGTCCGATTAAAAATTTGGGTTGGAATGTTTAAAAATTCCTGCTTCCTCTTCTGGGTTTTAGGAATGCAATAAAAATGATGTTTAAATGAGCTTTGCTGTTTTTTACCGGCAAGTATTTTGATTTCGGGCAAAGGCTTCTTGGTGTTACCATATCCGGCCAAAGACAATCGTGGATCGAATAAAAGCCACTTGTCGCAATCGTTGATGGTGATGGAATCAATAGGATGGGGAAGGTCAAGGTTCAGTCATAAATATGATATTCCTTTCGAGCGTACCGCCCTGTGAAGGGTAGACGTTGAGATTCTCAACAATGAAAAAGCATATACCAAGGCCTCAATGGAATGGAAAGCTCCAAAATATTGGATTGTACAAAACGGAAAAAGTAACACCTCGTCAAGGATGCTATCGTGTATTCCACAATTCTTTCGTATTTTGAAAATGTAAACTTGGATTTCGGTTACCCGGTTAAGGACGGGAATTTCAATGAATTTTTTTTGGGATATGACTACAGAAAATAAATTGGAAGGGGATGGGGGTTTTATTGCCGTGAAAGCGGTATCCTGATAAAAAGGGCGAACAATGGAAGGCCCAAAGAGTCGCGGATGACAGTAGGAAAATAGGCTTTCCTTCGGTGTATGGTGGAAAAAATGCATATGTAGCTATGGAAGTAGCATTGATTTTATATTTACTTCTTACGATGGCGACGGCCATTAGGCTGTTGGTCTATGGGGCAAGACCGACCAAAACACTGGCATGGCTGCTCGCCATTTTTGCACTTCCTGTAAGTGGCATTCTTCTGTACCTGGCCTTTGGGCGAAACAGGAAAAAGAACAAATTCTTCAAATTGAAGAAGACCAAGGCCGTTTCCGAATATTTGGCAAAGGTGGAAACCTACTATGAGAATGCACATATCGAAGCCCCTGTATCTGTCAAGGACCATATCAAATTGGTAAAGGCAATTACCAAAAGTTCAAGCTCCATACCGCTCATGGGCAATCGGTTGACGCCGTTAAAAGATGGCCCTTTAACATTTGATACTATTTTTGATGCCATTGAAACTGCCGAAAAATTCATCCATATCCAATATTACATCTTTGAGGAAGGGGAACTGGCAGATAGGTTCCTTTCAATCCTCGAGCGCAAGGCAAGGGAAGGCGTGCAGGTACACTTTATATATGATGGGGTGGGAAGCAGGGCCCTATCGAAAAAATACATAGCATCGTTAAAACGGGCCGGAATCAAGGTATATGGGTTTTTGCCGATGCGTTTGGGCAGTTTACTTTCATCCATCAACTACCGCAATCACAGAAAAATTGTGATTGTTGATGGTCTGATTGCCTTTACAGGAGGAATCAATGTATCGGACAAATATATCAAAGGTGACCCGGCTCTGGGAGTTTGGCATGATATGCACCTACAATTGGAAGGGCCCATTGTAAATGGCCTTCAGGCAGTATTTGCGGTAGATTGGAGCTTTGTGAGCAGTACCGATGACATGTTGACCCCAAAGTATTTGTCGACCCCACCCGATATGGGCAACTCGGTGGCCCAGATCATTGCCAGTGGACCGGACTCCGATTTTGCCGCAATCCACCATCTCTATTTTTCAATCATCAATATGGCTAAAAAATATGTGTATATAACCAATCCCTATATCATCCCAGGAGATGCCCTGATGGAAGCATTGCGGGTTGCGGCCCTTGGTGGGGTTGATATCAGGCTGCTGGTGCCCGAAGCTTCGGATAGTGCTGTGGTAAAATGGGGAGTGCGTTCCTATTTTGAGGACCTGTTGGAGGTAGGAGCCAAGATTTTTCTGTTTCAGGATGGCTTTTTGCACAGTAAGGTCATCGTCTGTGATGACCAGGTGACCACTATCGGGACCGCAAATTTGGATATTAGGAGTTTTGAACAAAACTACGAGGTGAACGTTCTGGTCTATGAAAGGGAATTTTCGGAAAAGCTGAGAGATGATTTTTTGGAGGATTGTAAAAAAAGCATTCAAGTCGATTATCAGGAATACCTTAAAAGACCGAAGATGGATCGTTTAAAGGAAGGGATGGCCAAAGTGTTCAGCCCAGTCCTGTGACCAATAGAATAGCATATATGAAAAAAAACATGAACATCGGGTTGGTTTTATCAGGGGGCGGTACCCGTGGAGTAGCACATATAGGTGCCATTAAGGCCATGGAGGAACATGGTATATTCCCTACCCATATTTCGGGTACAAGTGCTGGTGCCGTAGTTGGCGCTTTTTATGCAAGTGGGGTAGAATTGACCCAAATATTGGATTTCTTCAAGACGATTCCCATCTTCCACCCGCAAAAATATGCCAGAGGAAAACCTGGGTTCATCGACACGGAAAAGTTCTATCCCGATTTCAAAAAGCTGCTCCCAGAGGATAACTTCAGGGCCCTCAAAAAAAAGTTGTTCATAACAGGGACCAATGTCATGGAGGGCACGTTGAAGATTTTTGACTCCGGCGAGGTCATCCGCCCCATATTGGCCTCGGCATCCTTCCCCGGGGTTTTTACCCCGACCAGGATTGGAATGTCGTATTATGTGGATGGTGGTGTATTGAACAATTTTCCCATAGAACCCTTGCGGTTATCCTGTGATAGGATTTTGGGGATATATGTAAACCCCCTGAAAAAAATTGGGACAAAGGATTTGAACAGCGCCTATAGCGTACTGGAAAGATCATATAAAATAAAGATGGCGGCAGATTCCATCCAAAAATTCAAGGAGTGTGATCTGGTGGTCCATCCAGAGGAACTCAGCAAGTATAGCACCTTCAACATGAAAGACTTGGAAGTGATTTTCGATATAGGCTATGCCAAAACAAAAAAAGTGCTCGAAGAATCCGGGTTTGCCATGGATTGAGTCAAACCCAGGTCCTTTACGCCCGGGACCATGATCAGTGGTTCCTGTTTCGTATCATGGATATCACAATCCCGACTCCCAGCACAAAGGAAATCAGAAACCCCACAAACCCCAGCAGTGGAACACCGTATACCTTTGGGGGCATGTCAGCCAATACCAAAATTGAGGAACCGATCGATAGGGCCGAAATGATCAAGGCCAGCACCAAACGGTCCAACGAAGTCTTTATCTCCATCAGGCCGTCCACTTGGTGGTGTATGATAAGGGCATTTTTCTTTATTTTTTGGATCAGGTCCATGATTTCCCCGGGCATTTCCGTCCAGGTTTCCGTAATGTTCCTGAAATTTTTGAGCCCTTTAAGGATTCGGTATTTTGGGGAAATCCGCTTTTGTACGATTTGCGAGGCGTATGGGCGCATAAGCTCAAGAATGTTCAAGTCCGGATCCAGTTTTCTGCCGATACCCTCGATAAGTACGATACCCTTGATCAAGAGGTATACATGTTGTGGAAATTCCATTCCATTTTTTCGGAAAATCGCTTTCAGCTTTTTTGTAATAGAAGCTATGTCAAGGCTTTTCAGGGAAGATTGATCGATCAACCCGAACATGTCATGGATATCACGTTCCAATTGTCTGTCATTTTCTATGGAATGCTCCAGTGACATCTTCTTGATGGTGGTAATCAGGGCGGACGCGTTTTTTTGGACAAGGTATTGCGTAAAATCCTCAATTAGTTCCTTGTCCGGGGGGGACATCGTCCCCATGATCCCAAAATCGATAAAGGATATCTGACCGTTATAGGTCACCAGTATGTTGCCCGGATGCGGATCGGCATGGAAATACCCATGTTCGAGAACCTGTTGCATATACAGGTCGTATCCGACACGGGCCACCATTTTGGGATCGAAACCCGCTTGGAGCAAATGCCCTACATTCGACACCTTTATACCTTCGATATATTCCAAACATAGGATATTATTGTTGGATAACTCCCTATAGGTCTTATGTACATAGATGTCTTCATTTCCCCGAAAATCCCTTGTAAAGCGCTCGACGTTGTCTATTTCCTGTAAAAATGAGAGCTCACGGTTGATGGACTGTTCAAAGGTCTCGACCATGTTCAAAAGTCCTATCTTCTTTATTTCGTCGTTATGGTTTCCCAACATTCTGGCCAAGTCCTTCATGATCAAAAGGTCTGCCGCTATGATTTCTTCTATACCAGTTCTCTTTATTTTCAAGATGACCCATTCGCCGTTCAGCAATTGTGCCTTGAATACCTGGGATATGGAGGCCGAGGCAAAAGGGATATTCTCGATGATATGGAAGTAATCGGCAGGGTCTATACCAAGCTCATTGGTAATCTTTTCATGGACATCCAATGGTTCTTGGGCCACATCGCTCTGAAGTTTTTTTAGCTCGTCTGTCATGGCAATGGGAAGTACATCGTCCCTGTCACTGAAGAGTTGTCCCAATTTAACATAGGCAGGCCCCAGTTCCTCCACGGCCATTCGGATACGCTCGTAGACTGAACAAGAAAGGATTTTGTCCGATGTTTTGTTTTTCCCAGTCGATTTCAGCGGGACCCATTTTCCAATGTTGTACCGGGCCATGGTATCCTCGAAACCGTACTTGGCCAAGATGTTCACCACCTTTACGGTTCTTTTTAGTTTTCTTGAATTTTCCTTCATTTTTTTATCTATAGGTTGGTCTTGGATACTTTTAAGGGATGTGCCGATACAGTATCGTTCGTTCTAATCCTTTTGGCCCGTAGCCCGTCCTATCAGTTGCCCTGGCTTTAGTCACGGTTGAATATTCCATATTCCGATCATAAAAGAAAGCAACATCATGCCCAGAATCGGGGTGATCGGCAAATAGGTTCCGATAAGGACTCCCGAAATACCGCTGATCGGTTTCCACGCCCATTCCTTCATTTCCCTTCGATTCGAAACGGCAAAATAAGTATCGGTGGCCCTCAAAACAACGAATGTTGTGGAAAAAACCGGGACCAAGATTAAATATGTTTCAATGGGGACGATTAAAACATATGGGCCCAAAGCTATGAAAACAATCCCTGCGATAAAGGGGAGGAGCCTATATCTAACTGTGGGCTCTGAATTTTGAAGTAATGCGGTCATGTTCTGTTTGATTTTTAAAGAACTCCTCGAGGTTTACCTCTGGGCAGTTTATTTATAAAAGTGGTTTCATCTTTTTTACAAGTTCGCTAAAAAATAGCTGTTTTGCACTTTTATTTCATTTTCTTTCTTGTTAGCCCGGTAAGCAGTTTCAAAAGTCTTCGGCCGAATAAAGAATAATCGATTTTCGATTCGATCCAGAAAGTCGGAATGGATTTATTATCCTGTCCATAAATCCGTTCAAAATATGTGTCACAAAGGCCACGTGGCCATGACGAGTGGCGTTACGGGATCGCTTGCATTGGCTTACGAAAGCCATTAGGTGCAATTGTTGGGGGGTATACCCCTGCTTTGGGTGGTCACAATGATGCCTTTTTATGGTCGATCCCTGAATAATATAGCGAATAAGCAGCCGTGTCGTAGGACTGTTGGGAAATAAAAGGCACGGCTGCAGGCAGTTCCCCGGCAGAATGATAATGTCCGCAATGGTATTTCTGCTTGAAGAACAGTTCTAGTATGGGTGACTTATGTCACTTTATAAAACATCTTTATCAAGTAACTTTAGGAAAGTAACATTTGAATTAGTAATTATGAAAACATTGGAAAACAAGGTGGCCCTTATTACAGGAGCTGCACAAGGAATAGGTAAAAGTATGGCCCTGCTTTTTGCCGAGAACGGGGCAAAATTGGTAATTACCGATTTGAATGCTGAAGCTGGGGAAAATGTGGTAAACGCGATAGAAAACAACGGAGGTGAAGCTATTTTCGTGAAAGCGGATACGTCAAATCCCGAAGACTCCCGAAAAAGTGTGGATGCGGCTTTGGCAAGATTTGGCAAATTGGATATTGCCGTCAACAATGCGGGTATTGTTGGTCCCGTACAGTCCATCGAGGAATATGATCTCAATGCATGGAACAAGGTATTGTCGATCAATCTATCTGGCGTATTTTATGGAATGAAGTATCAAATACCCGCCATGCTCAAAAACGGAAGTGGCTCCATTATTAATATGTCCTCAATTGTAGGAAGTGCCGGTGCAGCAAATTTTTCTGCGTATGTATCGTCTAAACATGGGGTGATTGGCCTGACCAGAACGGGTGCTTTGGAATATTCCAGTCGAGGAATACGGATAAATGCAGTTGGCCCTGGATACACCGATACTTCCATGATTGATTTTTTAGACAGTGAGCAAAAGGACATAGTCGGTGCTTCGCACCCTATCGGACGTTTGGCAAGGGTTGAGGAAATTGCCGAATTTGTGCTTTGGTTGGCGAGTGATAAAGCTTCTTTTGCCACTGGAACATACTATCCCATAGACGGTGGTTATTTGGCCCAATAAGTGTGTAAGTTAATTGGAGGGGGTTGGGCCTTTCTATGGCCTGACCCTCTTTCATTTTATGACAGTAATTGCACATGGCCCTTTCGGAAACAATGGCTATTATCTTCAAGGATTAACATGCCCTCACGGTTTCAATGGTCTTAAAACTACATTCGGTCATATCGATATTGTGTGTATGATCATCATTCCCATAAATACCCCTTACACCGAAGTGTTTTGTGTCAATATAACCAAAGGGTAGTCAAAAAATCGGTTGCGCATCTAAAGTCTTCGGGACGTATGGCAGGGCCCTTCAAATTATGTGATGGGCTTTCACTGGTTCCTTGGCAAGAGACATCAAGGGAAAGGATCATGCAACCTGTTTCTGACAATGTACATGTCCAAGGCAGTCTTTTTCTTGGGGATATACAAACAATGGCGTGGCGTTTTTTGCTTTTGTCAAGATCGTTTGCGAATTGTGGTCTATCCGCATTCCGATCCATGCTCTTAAAAGTCAATATTTTTATTATTCTGTACTTTAAAATAGTTTGACAATCAATTACGGCACAATTTTATAGTTCGGGCATTCCCTTGGTTTTTGACGTTTTACTCTACTAGCTACATCAGGACTCCTTTTTTTGCCTCAACGGCGGGCGGCAGATTTGTTTCGCCCAACATTTCCCTTAAATCTATTTCAATTACCCTGCAGAGGGACAACATGGGAATATCGTTGGCCATACTGGAAAATGGGTTTTCAGAATAATCCCCTACCAATTCCATGGCAACGTAGACCCATCCTATTAGAGCTACCACCGGAACTGAAAGCCAAAAGCCAAGTTGTCCCACATCCATCATTTCAGGAACCATGCTAAAAGGTAAAAAAGCAATGAATATTCCCACGAAATAACGACTCATATTGGCATACTGCCTAGGTAGCGGGAATTTTTTAATACGTTCGTTCTTGCCTTGCAACCCATATAGCGCGCGCAACACGTTCACCATTTCCATATGGCGGAAGTCATCGATAAGACCATCGTTCCTTAACTGGGTCAAATCCCTTGACTGCTCGTTGACAATCTGGGTTGCCGTATTCACGGCATTTATCAAACGATCGTGCTCACCAGGCTCCAAAAATGTGTTGAGGCTGCTTCGTGTTTCTTCGTCATCAATAAGACCTACTCCAAATTTCCTTTGGTATTCCTTTGCTGCCCTACCAATGTGCCCTGACTGCGCAATATGTTCCCAAGAAGTAGCTACCAATAATTGACTGCGGTGAGCATACAGCCAGGCAATATGTCGATAAACAAGTCTTTTTTTAATGTGCTTTAATTCTTGGTCCGAAACGTCGTCCTTTGTAAACTGATTTGTAACAAAGCCATCGACCATCAAACCCCAGGTGCGACTATCATTGACAATACCGCCCCAAATTTTACGGGCTTCCCATAACCTGTCATAAGACTGGTTGTTTTTGAAGCCTACGTAAAATGCAACTGCCGTACCGATGACCGATACAGGAATCCAAGGTATTTTGAAAGTGATCAGGTTAAAATGGTACAAGGTGGCAATACTGCCCATTAATGGGATAAGCCATAGGAAATGGTGCCCTGTCATTTTCATCAAACGTACAAAGCTTATGTTCTTGGTTACGATCATGGTTTTTAAGCCTTACGGATTTTAACCGTTGGATACAAGTCTCAAGATAGTGTTTTAAGATGGATGTACAATAATAACATGGGACACCTTCAAATGCAATGGTCAAAAGGTTTCCCTGTCCTTCCATTTAGTGGGAATTTGGAAAAAGATAAGGGATTCACCTCTACAAGTAAGGATTATAATTGTACCACTTTGGGAATTTCTGGGGCTACGGGAATTTTGCATGTCTAAAACCATGTGAAAAACCAAGAGCCATAGTTTAATCCTAATGATATATTCTTGCAGACCATATACAGAAAGTGTAATTGAATTGATTGGTGTCTTACCATTCTTCCTTTTGATATCCGGGGTCGTTTTTTCTCAGGGAGCCAGTTTTCTTTTTTTTATTTGGAACCACCACTGCAGGGAAAGGAAAATCCAGAATGGGTTCGGGATGGATACCCTCATTAGCAGGTTGGCCATTCCCATGCCCCCAAAGCCGAAAATGTAGAGAGCTTAAGAAAAGGGATCATGAACGCCAGCGAAAAGGGATTTGTTAAATACTTTGAAGTAAGAAAACATTGACTGGTTAAACATGGCTGATTGATTTTTTTTGTTTTTGGATATAGTATTAAAGTAGGGTGGGTCAAGGTCTATGGGGCCTGAAGTTGTAATATTCAAATGATTGAATGACAACGATTTATTTGTTTTGATATGCATAGGGCGGTAGCTACCTTAAAAGCCTTTTCACAAGAGGAATTACCTCTGTGGCGTATACTTGAATGGCCTCTTTTACGATTTCATGTGGCATGGTCGCTATGGGCATTTGGATGATAAAGCGGTCGATGCCCAATTGTTTTCGCAGTTGTAAAATCTTGTTGGCCACTTCTTGTGGACTCCCTACGAACAACCCTTTTTCCGGAGAACGGGCCTCATCAAAATCACCCCTCGTATAAGGAGGAAATCCACGATCGGCCAATAGATGGTTTCGGTAAAGTTGTATGTAGGGAAAAAAAGTTTCGGCAGTTTCCTTGCTGTCGTTCAACACGAATCCATGCGCTTGTATACTGAACTTTAGGGTATCCGGATCATGCCCACTTTCCTGTGCGGCATAACGATACAATGTTGCATAGTGACCAAAATCGGCAATATTGCCCCCGAGCATGGCCAATACCGCCGGAAGCCCCAATTTACCTGCCTTTATCACGGTGCTTCTCGAACCGCCCAATGCCAGGGATATATCCAACGGTTTTTCCGTACGTGGATAAATACCGAGGTTATCAATGGAACTGCGTGTTTTTCCGCTCCATGTCACATATTCATGGTCCCTGGCCTTTAATAGCAGGTCGAGTCTTTCATCAAACAAAAGATCGTATTGGTCGAGATCGAAACCAAATAGGGGAAATGTCTCGGTGAACGCCCCACGCCCCACCAATAATTCCGCACGTCCTTTGCTGATAGCATCTATGGTTGCAAAATTTTGATAGACACGAATGGGATCGCTCGTGGATAAAACCGTTACGGCGGTTCCCAACGTAATGTGTTTGGTTTTGGCCGCGGCCGCGGCCAAAATGATGGCCGGGGCAGAGGCGGCAAAGTCAGGGCGGTGATGTTCACCGACCCCGTAAAAATCGATTCCCAATTCATCCGCCAGTACGATATCGTCCACTACCTGCCGTATCCGCTCCGCTTGCGATATGGTCTTGCCGGTATGCGGGTCAGGCATCACATCGGCAAAAGTGGAAATCCCAAACTCTAATTTCCTGGCCAAATCACTGCTGGAATTCGGCATTGACCGTAATCTCTACCTCGTCGCTCAGTAAAGGGGCCGGAAACCCGCTACCTATCCCATGATCAGATCGCTTTATGGTCCCAGATAGTTTGAACCCTGCCGTCGGTTTCTTGGTCATTGGGTTTTCGACGGTTCCCCTATAGTTCAAATCCATTTCTACGGTTTTAGTAATACCTTTAGCCGTTAGGTCTCCGGTGAGTTTATACTTTCCGCCTCCTACACTTTTTATACGGGTGCTTTTAAAAGTGATTTCAGGGTATTTCTCCACATCAAAGAAATCGGGACCTTTAAGATGTGCATCCCTGTCTCCAATTCTGGTACTGATAGATCCTACATTAATCGTAGCTTCGACAACGGCATCGCTAAAGTCTTCTTTACTGCTGCTGATGGTCGCCTCAAATTCGTTGAATGTTCCCGAAACATCAGAGATGCCCAAGTGGGTAATGCTGAAACCTAATTCAGAATGCCCTTTATCTGATTTCCAGAGGTTTTGTATGGTGAATGCCGTTAAGGCCAGCATCGATAACATTGATAAAATTAATCCTACTTTTCTCATCTTTATTTATTTTGATCAATTGATTTATTTACATTTTGATGAAGCATCTACTATACTCTATCCATCATCATAAAACTAAAGGTAATGGCAAAAAATACAATACCAGCAAAAAATACCAATAAGCCTAATTTTCTTTTTGGGTTAATCTTACTTGTCCTAAAGAGAAGATACCCCGCCAGAAAATTGAATAAAGCCCAAATAACATTTGTCATTGGTGATGAAAGCCCTATTGTTGGTGGGTCTGCAAAAGGTGTTGGGAATGGGTGCCCCGAAATTCCATTGATGTAATGTGGTGTTGCATTTGTAAAAAATACTCCTGCAAAAAAACCGGCAATATAATGGTACCATTTCATAGGTTTTTCGGATAATGGGCCTGTTTTTGCCATAGTTATAGATTTTTAATTTTCACTTCACATAAAAAATACCTTATACCTTCTTTACAGTACTCAGTTTTTTCATACTAAATATAGGATATAATCAGCAGGGCACCTGCAATGATCGGAAAAATAATGCACCTGGTGACACCATCTGTAGAAATATGGGCCAACGTGGCGGTAACGAGGGTGGGATTGCGGCAGGACAGAGTTCAAACTTTTTGAAGGAAGACATTGAAATTATTATCAATAAGTCATTTCATATTAGAAGTGCTTGATTTTTATTCATCAGTATCCATCCGTTTAAGCACATCTTTTTTCGATATTTTCTAAGGGTATAGTTTACAAAGCCCCATCGATTTATTTAAGAGGGCAGCTTGACAGTTATACTAGTTTTGTAGAAAACCTATCCTAAAGATCGGGGTATCTACAGTAAGGGAATATCTGAAAATTTCCCCAGCCCTATTGTTGTACTTTGTCCATAAATTCTGTTACATCTTCTACCGTAATGGCGCTTTTGTAATCCCATATTCTATTGTGTTGGTTTGTTGGAATAGATTTAAATGTATCTCCAAACAAAACTAGCAATGCGCACGTAATCCAGAAGACAGGCAAGCTAGAGAAAGAATAGATGTCTGGGAAGCCCAATCGATTTTGAAAATTCAATTGATTATAACCCTTCAAAGGTTAAGTTGTACGAACCCATAGAAGAAAATCATCCTTTGTAGGGATCATACGTGCAAGGATTTTTATACACATCTTCCCATATCCTTGTTAATAATAAGTATAGGATACCAACAATTGAAAAAACAATTTTCATGCAGGTCTATTATAAAGCAAACCCAAACCCCGTTTTTAGGGTTTTTTCGTAAGCCGCAATATTGAAGGTGTATAGATAGGGGGCTTTGTGCGCGACCCCGGGCTTGACCTCATTTAAGCGGTTTAGGATGCCGGTGGCCAACATCTTTCGCTGGAAATTCCTTCGGTCGAGTTTTCGGTCGAGTATGGTCTCATAAAGCTTTTGTAGGTCTGGCATCGTAAATTTTTCTGGCAATAGATTATAACCTATGGGATAATGGTTGATCCAGAATCGCAAACTTTGCCAAGCTTCATCAAAAATGTGTCGGTGGTCATGGGCAAGCTCGGGCAAATCGTGGACGTTAAACCATTCGCATTTTTCCGAAAGAATATCAGGAATTGGTTTAACCTTGGAATATTCGACCAGGGCATAATATCCCACGGAAATAAATCGGTCGAACATCCAACTGTCCTTTTTGATCTGTAAATTTTTGAAGAATAGTTCGGGAACCGTAAAGGAAGAACGACTTAATCCACCGAACGTTTGGAACTGGTGCAAAAAAATATCTGTAAGACCTGTTCGTTCCGTTAATATCCTTTTTACGGCTGTTTCCATTTCCTCATCCTTAAGGATAAACCCGCCCGGTAACACCCATGAGTTCAGGTTTTTCATGTTCAAAAGTAAGACCTTCAACTCGTTTTCATGAAAACCGAACACCACGCAGTCAATGGAGATATGGGATAAATAGTGTTTGTGGCCCTGATTGAAAAATTTCTCGATATATTCTTTGTATTCCATCCTTCAAAGGTAAGTAGCTCTTGCATGAAAAATAATTTTTTTATCAAACGGATCGTTGCAATCAATCATTGCGTATATTTAACACAATGAAAAATAATTTTGATTCTAAAATATGATTAAATGATTTTCGGTATGAAATTGACTAATATACGATATAGGTTAGGTAGTGTTGTGTTGGTTGCACTTATGGCAAGCTGTGGCCCAAGGTTCACGGAAGAAAAGAGGGACGGTTTTGTCCTGCTCCACAATGAAGAAGGGAGCACTCTTGGTTATAGCCCGAATTCGGGGGTCGCCATTCTTACCGTTGATCGATTGGCATTTAAGGATTTGAACCAAAATGGGGTATTGGACCCTTACGAGGATTGGCGCCTATCAGAAACCGAAAGGGCCCAAGATCTGGCCACAAAAATGAGTACAGAACAAATAGGTGGATTAATGTTGTACAGTGCGCACCAATCCCTTCCCGGTATGGGCAATCCCTTGTTCGGTCCCGTTACCTATAATGGAAAGCCTTTTCCGGAAAGTGGTGCCGCTGCAAGCGATCTTTCCGATGGGCAGAAGAAATTTTTAAAACAGGACAATCTTCGGCACGTACTGATCACCTCGGTTGAATCGCCAGCCGTTGCGGCCCGATGGAACAACAAGGCACAGGAACTGGTGGAAGGTATCGGGTTGGGGATTCCCATCAATAGCAGTTCGGATCCCAGGCATGGTAGCGATCCCATTGCGGAATACAACGCAGGGGCAGGGGGTAAAATTTCCATGTGGCCGGGGACATTGGGACTTGCTGCAAGTTTTGATCCTGATGTGATGCGGGAGTTTGGAGAAATTGCCTCCAAGGAGTACCGGGCCTTGGGAATTACCACAGCCCTGTCTCCCCAAATAGACCTGGCCACTGAACCACGATGGTCGCGTTTTGACGGTACTATGGGGGAAGACCCAGTTTTGGCAACCGATATGGCAAGGGCCTATGTGGATGGCTTTCAGTCTTCGGACGGTGGCGGTTGGGGCTACCAAAGTGTAAATGCCATGGTAAAGCACTGGCCTGGGGGAGGACCCGAAGAAGGGGGGCGTGATGCCCATTTTGGCTACGGGGCCTATGCGGTATATCCGGGGAACAACCTGAAGGACCATTTAAAACCCTTTACCGAAGGTGCGTTCGCCTTGGAAGGAGCTACCGAAAAAGCTGCGGCCGTTATGCCCTATTACACCATTTCCTATGGACAGGACACAAAGAATGGCGAAAATGTGGGCAATGCTTATAATAAATACCTGATTACCGACCTTCTCAGAAACACCTATGGATATGACGGGGTAGTTTGTTCGGATTGGGCGATTACGTGGGAAGTTTCTTCGGTGCATGAATTCCAGGGAAAGGCTTGGGGAGTCGAGAATATGAGCATAGCGGAAAGGCATTATAAGGCCCTAGAAGCCGGTGTTGACCAGTTTGGGGGCAATAATGACATGAAGCCGGTGGTTGAAGCCTACCAAATGGGAGTGGAGGAACATGGAGAGGAATATATGCGGCAACGGTTCGAAACTTCGGCAGTGCGTTTGTTGAAAAACCTATTTCGGACAGGGTTGTTCGAGAATCCATATTTGGATATTTCTGAAACCGAAAGTATTGTAGGCAATACCCAATTTATGGAGGCCGGTTACAAGGCGCAATTGAAATCCATCGTCATGCTGAAAAACCAGGAAAAGACTTTACCTGTCAATACTGGGAAAAAAGTTTATGTTCCCCAAAGACATGTAGCTGCCAGCACAAACTGGTTCGGTTTTGACACCCCGGAACGCATGGAGAACACTTTTTCCATGGAAGTAGTGGGCAAGTACTTTGAAGTTGTGGACGATCCGAAAGAAGCTGATTTTGCGCTGGTCGGCATAAACAGTCCTGATGGCGGGGTGGGCTATGATATTACCGATAAGGAGAAAGGGGGGAATGGGTACGTTCCCATAGCTTTGCAATATGGATCCTATACGGCTAAGGAAGCTAGGGAAACGAGTTTGGCTGGGGGAAGTCCCTTCGAGGATTTTGCCAATCGTTCGTACAAAGGCAAAACAACAACGGCGGTAAACACAACGGATATGGATTTGGTCAGGGACACCAAAGAAAAAATGGGAAATAAACCCGTCATCGTGGTGGTCAAGGCTTCCAAACCCATGGTCTTTTCTGAAATAGAATCCGCAGCCTCGGCCATTTTGATCAATTTTGGGGTACAGGACCAAGCATTGATGGACATCATTTCAGGAAAAATGGAACCTTCCGCTTTATTGCCTTTTCAAATGCCTAAGGATATGAATACGGTGGAGCTACAATTGGAAGACGTTCCCAGGGATATGAAACCCTATTCCGACTCGCAAGGCCATACCTACGACTTTGGCTTTGGTTTGAACTGGAACGGGGTCATTGCCGATGAACGCACCCAAAAGTATAAATAATCAGGAGATTCAATGACCAAAAGTGCAAACAGTATGCGGTATTTCCCAGTAGAATAGAGTATGACTTCAAAAACGAGCTGGTTCGAACTTTTCGGGGCAATAAAATTTTTGGCGCGGTCTCTTTATTGATAAGAAGCCTGAAGGAAATAAAAAAGGAGATTTCCTGCACTATTTTCAGAAAATAGGCTTAAGTGCCCAAAAAAAATTGTTCAAACCCTTTTCAGGACATTGCAGACGAGGAATGCCAAAGCCAACAAGAGCTTGGTGGCGGCAAGCCCTACTACAAAATAATCCAGAAATTCAGGCTATCCACACGGTGAGCACCAATACGAAGGATTAGATAATTTTTACTAGGAAAGCCTTTGTCGGGATGGAGTTGTTAGGAATTTACATACGTATTTTCGTTATGGGTAATCAGCTTGACGGCTCCTTTTAAGATTTTGACCTTTATTTCTTTAAAATGGCCAATGACTTCGCCATCCAATTGTAACAGCCTTGGTTCTTCAAAAAGAATAGATGCACTATCTCCGTTTAAAACCTTTCCGTTCTGGCTATCATGGAAGCTTTCATCAAATTTTGATAATCCCGCCTTTATCAATGAATTTGCATCTATCTTATTGACAATTACAATTTCAAATATTCCATCCATTGGGTTTCCTGTTACGTTCAAGGGTACCCCTGTACCGTATTTCCTGGAATTACAGATACCCACCATCAGAGCTTTTTCCCTAATTTCTTTTCCATTTATATTCAATGTAACTCCAAATGGAGTCAAATTTTTTAGTTCTTGAAGAAAATATTTTGCATAAGTGGCCATTCCACGATTTTTATCTTTTTCATAGGAATCCACAATTTGTGCATTTATACCAATATCACCTATATGAATGCAATAATGTGCATCATTCACCAACAGCATATCCAGAGATCCAATAACATTGGACAGAATAACATCTTTTAATGCCTTCATTGGTTCTGGATTTACACTTAGCTCTGTAGCCATCCCATTGGCCGAACCCAACGGAATGATTCCCATGGGTATGCAAAAATCCAATAAAGAGATGGAAGTGAACAGCGTAGTTCCATCCCCGCCTACAGATACCACTCTATCAGGCTTGAATGTTTGTACCACCTTTTTTAATTCAATTTGATCATCTTTTCCCGTGGTTTTAAAGATGTGGTGATCAATTCCATATTTCTTGCAAAGGGTTTTTGCCTTTTTAAGGAAGGGTTCCTTATCGACTCCACCCGATATTGGATTTACTACAAATAATAGTTTCATAAAGGTTTTTGATTATGTTTTTGATGATATATCCGATTCCTCTAAATCGTCATCGGCTTTAAAGTATTTTACAGGTATCCCTGTGTTTTTTAAACTTTCTATCCCTTGTTTTTTTGATAAATTAATTTTAGGTTTGGTCTGCCTAATGTAAATCTTAAGTATATTTTTGGGAAAGGCCTTTGCGGTCTCAAAGTATATTTCCATATCACGCTGACTGTCGTCACCAAGCAGGATATATTTTTCTTCGGCTGAGTTTTCTATAAGAAAACGAATTCTATTCATCTTAAAATCTTTTGCTTTTTTGGTGCTCAACAATTTCCAAAGACTCATATAAGGTGTGAGAAAAAGCACTCCTTTTGGCAAGCCGCTATGTTCGATAAAGTTGGTCAAGGTTCCAAAAAGATTGCTTTCACTTTTAGAAACATAGTAGGTGTTGGCTTTCCGTTCTTCAAAAACCTTAAATAGTTTATGGGTAAAGTCAATTGGCTTT
This sequence comes from Flagellimonas yonaguniensis, assembly GCF_029193885.1. Classification (GTDB taxonomy): domain Bacteria; phylum Bacteroidota; class Bacteroidia; order Flavobacteriales; family Flavobacteriaceae; genus Flagellimonas; species Flagellimonas yonaguniensis. The sequence goes on from NZ_JARFVB010000001.1 coordinate 965,957, forward strand.
CTTTTTTTGGGTGTTTTAAATAAAAGAACGGAAACCCGTTTAAAGAAATCGGCAGTGAACGATTCAATTATGGTATCGTCAATATCGGATATTACACCCAAAGTATTTCCTAGACTTTTATGGGCAATGGGGTAGTTGTGTATGATTCCCAAAGGTCTATTCCTGCCATGTACCATTACATCTATTCCTCTCCGATGCTGGTAATCGGCTATTGTCCAAAAACTTCCGTTCGCATCGGTTTTTGTTTTTGTTGTTACACCATCTGCTATCAACGAAATATTTTTGTTGCTGTAAGGTCTAACAGAATAAGTTTTGGTGATGTTGATTAAATTCCTGAAACTACCCGATTTTCTAGCTACATCATATGGAACATTTGTTAAAAGGACACCCATTATAAGTGTCCTTTTGTCTATAAGTGGCAATGCGGATAGTTGCCAAACAACAGGGGAAGGCCTGGGGGTTCTACCCATAATAGTGTTTATTTTATTGATTTTTCTACCTGCACTATTTTTTTATTTACTTTTTTAAGTTTAAACGACAAGATAATATTCGCCACTCCTGTCACAATGAAAGCTATGGCAGTCCATGCTACAATGGTCACACCCCCAAACAGAGGATTTAAAATAATGAACCATGACAAGGGTACCAAAAGTAGTCCGAAAATAAGATAATAGCCCCAATCCAGTATTTTATATGTTTTCAGTTCGAAGGAAAATCCTATTAATGTAAATGCCCTGAACAGTAACCAGAACCCAACATAAAATGGCAGGATAACCAAAGTCAACCCAAAATTGGATATTAGAATCACACCTAAAATCAATTCCATGATGCCTAATGCGAGTTGCCATCCCCAACCATCAATTTCGTTGCGATTTGTGGTGGCAAACCAAATCTGTAACAAACCTGAAACTATGGCGCTTACCGCAAATAAGACGGAAAGTGACACATAACTCTCCAAGGGATAGGCAAATACAGTCACGCCCAGGACGATGAACACCAATCCCAATATAAGCAGTGCCCACCAGTTTTTAATATCTGTTCTAATTTCTTTTAATGCTGATTTTAAATTTTCCATGATTAACTAATTTTAGTATTGAACCCATTATATACCGGTGTATATTTTGATTTGCAAAGGAAAAATTGCACAACCTACTGTTGTGGTACAAAGAATTAATTCTTGTCAAAATTACTTTTGATCTTCTCTTGGGTTTTGGCCAACCAAGTTTTCAACGTATTTTTTTGTGCTTTCATCTTATCTCGATACTGCTTTTGCTTTTTGTCCCTCTTGTCCCTAAGCTCATCTAACTTGGCCTGGGCATTTTGCTTGGCGTTCCCAACGGCTTTTTTGACATTCTCCTTGGCTTCTTCTATTTCCTTGTCCATTGCATCAAGGTCTGCTTCGATAGCCTTGGAGAGTTCTTCATCAACATCTACACGGGTGATTTCTGCCAAATCTCCAATACTTGAATCAAGCGGGGTTTCCCATTGTTCAAAAATGTGGGCGACCACTACTACTTTACCATTGGGCAAATTGGCAGATACTTTTTCGAGTAGTTCGTCGGTACTCATTGAATTCATAGTGTCAGCGGTCAGACCTGCCAATGAACCAAATGTTCCACCAAGCAAGAACCCATAGGGGCCAAACAAGGCTCCGAGCAAAGCACCTGCGGTGCCACCTACCAGTGTTCCCCCAAGTGAATTGGAAGCATCTTCCTTAAGGGCAATCTTCCCGTCTTCTTCCTTTTTGATAATTACATACTCCGAAAGGTTTAAGTCTTCTTTGTCGTTGAGTTCCTTTAGCGTTTCCAATACTTTGTAAGCATCGTTTTCATTGTTTGTCGAAAGTTGAATGATTTTTTCCATTTCTTTGTTTTTTATGTTGTTCTAATTTCAACAGGATTAAAATTATAGTATTGATAAATTATCGATGTTTTCTTGAACCTATTATTCTCTTATAGCTGTTGGCGTTTAGAAAGACGGGTTGAATTTATAAAAATCCAACCCGGTCAGACATTTTATGAGGAGATACACGGAGAATCAGAACATTCTGTCCTTGTTCCAGTTGCCCACCATTTCAACAAGGTTATAGCCTGTTACGGGTTTTCCCCTGAAAGTTCCGGTAATATTGCATAAGCCTTCGTATTTAGGTAAAATGTCAGAAGGTACCTCCTGTTCTTTTTTGATTGCCCTTACGATCAGTTCAGCCTCCAGTTCGGGTATCTTGACGACCCAATTGGTCGGATAGCGTTGCCCCATAGGGCTTATCCAGAACTCGCTTGCAGATTCGGCAAGAGGTTCGACATTTGCAACGATATGGGAACCATCCGGTTCTGCCATGGTCACCCAGCTGGATTGCTTTCCATAAAGATAGATATCCCATAAACCCAATACATCTCCGTTATCGAGTGTAAGGTTCATCCATGTCCAGTACATGTCCTGTTCCTGAAAGGTTCCTTTCATTGGCTTTTCTTTGTTTCCAAAGAAATCATGGCGCCAGAACCATTGCCTGTCATACCATGTTTTGCCAAAAACCTTATGTGTCTCGCCGTTGAAGTTTAAAGTGCCACTGCCCA
>NZ_JARFVB010000010.1 GCF_029193885.1 Flagellimonas yonaguniensis
GGACCCGGAGATGTCTCCATCATTGTTGTCGCTCGCCGTAGCTCCCAGTTCCGTATAGGTCCCTCCCAGGACGATGTCCTGTGGGTTGTCCCCGATCAGGACGATGGACGGTGGGGTGGTATCGGGTTCTATAATTATTTGTATACCAGGGGAACCAACGTCATTTCCACTGTTTCCATTAACTGCATTTCCGATATAGCTTTCGAATAATGGTGTGCTGGTTCCATCGGTACTTAATGACCAATTTGCCCCGTTGTTATTATCTGCATTCAAATCGGTAAGGTATATGGATCCTGCTCCATCATCAGAAGGCCATGTGGCACCATCATTTGTAAAGGTTACTTGCTCTATAATATTCGTTTGTGTTTCATTATCACCTGAGTAACTCGAGAAACTATCCCAAATACCTATAGTATCCCCGGAATTGTCCAATTCCATGGTCCCCCAATTTGTAACGGCTATTAAATCAACTGTTCCCCAAACAGCTAAAAAGTCTTCCTCTGTAATATCGTCTGCATTGAATAAAATTGCAGATGACATCGCCGGTATGACCCCTGATACGATATTTGCAGAAGTATGGGAATTATTGTCATTATCATCTATCACATAGCCTGAAATGTCCAGATCTGTATTTGTTGGGTTATATACTTCAATCCACTCCCAGTCATCTTCAGTACTAGATGGATTGTACATTATTTCTGTAATGGTAAGCGTTGTCGGCTGGGCTGCACAGCCGTCCTCTTCCAACACTGGATTTTCCAAGTTGGAGAAGTAGTCAAATTGTGCAGTGTGGCCTGGTGTGCTTGCTCCGCTGCCACTAGCACCATAGATACCGACTCCACTTACGGTAAGTGAATGGGTAAAAGATGGTAGGGCAGTAAAATTCAACCCATCAAAAGAATATGATTGAGTCCATGTATCTCCCTGCCTTTTAATTCGCATGTAGATCGGAGCATTGTCCAATTCCCCAATATTGGCATTTGATTCTATGGAGGTCCCCAATGGTAATGTGTTTGTCGGGGAGCTTAATATGGCTGAAAGAACATTGGTATTGGAATTGCTACTGTACACTTCAAATCTAAGGAAATTGAAATCATCTTGTTTCACCAGTATTCCTTGTTCTTGAAACTGTGGAGAATTGACGGGGGATTCCATTTTAACCTCAATTTCAAAGTCTGCATTGTTGGCTGTTTGCAAAAGATGCGGAGCCTGTATACCATCCGTCCAAAGTTCATGGGAAGAACCACTGGGCACGGTTATTTCCACCATTGCATTTTCAGTGTTTGATCCTGTAAAGCTAAGGGCACCATCTCCTTGTGGGTCAACAAATGTCCATTGGTCTGATAAAATGCCATTACAAAAATCATCTGAAATTAAATTGGAGGGACCGCTATTGCCCACAACTATGTTCAGGTTTTCGCTATCCGTAAGTCCATCAATGTCAGTAACTGTGATGGTAACTGGATAGGTGTCTAAATCCCCAATTTCCGGATCTAATTGTAAGGATGCGGTTCCATCATTATTGTCGATTAGTTGGACAAATAATGGTAAACCTGTCGAGGTAAATTGAATATCCGAGTCATTTCCATCTGCATCAGAGGCCGATATGTCAACAGTCAATGTTTCTCCTTCTTGAATGTAAATATCACCTATATCAACTAAAACCGGAGCTTGTTGGGCACTACAACCGTCTTCATCCTCCAATGGGTCTGATAGGTTCAGGAAGTAATCGATTATTGCGGTATGTGCCGGTGAGTTGTTGTTGGTTCCATTGCCACCATAAGGACCTATTGCCGTTGGTTCCATTTCGAAGCTAAAACTAGCCCCTTCCAACCAAGTGATACCATCAAAGGAATAAGTCTGGGTCCAATCATTTCCTTCCCGCTTTATCCTCATATATAGAGGTGATGTTCCAGCATTTCCAATGGAGGTATTGATAAATGGTGCGGTTGCACCGGCTATTTCAAATCCTTGGGCATAGATTTGTGTGCTATTTGTTTCCCGGCTAAAAAATTCAAACCTCAAATATTTATTATCACTTTCCTTGACCAAAATACCTTGTTCTTGGTATTGGGGTATATCCACGGCGGATTCAAATTTGACTTCGACTTCAAAATCGGCATTGTTCATGGTCTGAAGCATGCCAGGAGCTTGAATGCCACTGGTATAGATCTGATGCTCCACACCTTCAGGAACGTTTATCTGCAGAAAGGCATTACTTGTACCTGAGCCTGTAAGTTCGAAACTTGCATCGTTCAGTGGGTCGTTGAATGTCCAGACCGGATTCAGCTGATTATCGCAGAAATCATCGGACTTTATGCCTGATTCATACGTCGAAAAGACACGATTGGTTGTCTCTACAACTTCCGACCCGGAATTTCCCCCTGATATTTTATAGTTGTATACCATATCTGGTGATAATCCTGTGAGCGTAATCGAATGTTCCGTAACTAAATTTGTGTCTTCTTGGAAACTTCCATAGGCATTACTTGTTCCATAATCCACTTTACTCGTTGTTGGCTGGTTTGTTAGCCAATTTATCGTAGCTTCAGTATTGCCATTGGCCAATTGAACTTGAACATTGCTTATTGACAAGGAGCCCGGCGTCACGGTTACATCTCCAAAGGTTACATCGGCCAAATGTGAAATCAACATTAGGGACCCTTGTTGCTCATCCGAAGTATTTGAAGTGTGTTCCAAGTCCCAAGCTATCGGCTCGGTTGTTCCTTGCTCCCAAACTTTTAGACGATACAGGCTTTCACCAGTTAAGGCATTGGTTTCCACTGAGGTTCGCAACATGTACGTAACTTCATTGCTCAATGTCCTTGAGGCATTGTTTCCTTCATAAAATTCCAGTCTTCCTGGACGGTACCATGCAATATCCCCCAGTGGTTCGTAACCGCATTTTGGTTGATCGCAATTTACCGGGGTATCGGTATGTCCTTTCCAACGAAGTAGTACCCCTACGCCGGCGCCGCCAGGCATATCGTGTATGGTAATGGGAACCAAAGCTTCATAATTGTCCCATGTATGGTTGCCTATGGCAATCAACCTGTCGTAGCCAGGCTCTGAGGTTCGGATTCCATCCGGTGTCAATTCAAACTTGCCATCGACTACGTGGGATACATCATTTACTTCCGTGATATCGTTTAGCGTGCTCCAGTCAATACTGTATGGATTTGGCCAAACCAAGCCATCGGTATAGTTTATCGTGACCGTTTTTGTAGTGGTGTTGGCATCGTTGTCAATGGCGGTAATTTCCACGGTATTGGCGCCAGGCACCAAGTCTTCCACATTTAAATCTATATTGAAATCGCCCGAGGCCAACAACCTTCTATTGTCTGGTCCAATGCTCAGGGCTACGGGAGTGCCACCGTTCAAGGTGTATTCAAAAGTGGAAATGCTCCCATCCTCATCGGACACATGTCCCAATATATTGCACCAAGCCTGTGGTATTCCATTATTGCCATATGCTTGGGTGTCACCGTACCATATATCGACTATGGGGCCATCGGAAACGGATTCGTAACCTCCAAAGTATACGATTGCAAAATTGTTGGCATTGGAGGTGTCCAGAGTTTTACAGTACCGCCCCAAACCTTCAGGGTCTGTGTCACTATCGGAACCAGGTTCCGTGTTTTCCCAATCGGGAATGGCCGTTTGGCAAATGGTATAGGATTCACCTTTGATCAAGTCTTCAAAAGTGACCCGAATACCAAGGTCGTTTGGAGAGGCTGGATTTTCATCGCTCGTGGTCCCTTGGGCCACCAAATTACCGGAACTGTCATAAACCGTAAATTCCCAACCAATAAGTGTGGCACCCGTTGGGCCACCAGAAGCTTGGGTATTGACCTCATCATTCGTGCCATCTTGGTTAATGTCGTTGTACATGAGTACACGGATGTCCAGATATTCTGGAAGGGTGGTAAAAGTCCAACCCAAGGATGGAATCCCTTCAAACGGGTTGCCGTTGGCATCTTCAAAAGTGTTGTTGCCCAACTGTATTTCGTACTCGGTATTGGGAGCGAATTCGGTGGAAGGGGTAAAAGTGAATGTTGTACCGTCAGTGCCAAAAGAGAAATCGCTGGTTTCATCGATACGTTCGAACTCCACATTGTTGGTAATATCAAAAATGATGATAGGGTCTGGGCTTGCTACGAACTGTACCGCCTCATCAAAAGCTATGCTTGGCGAAAAGGTAGTGGCCACCTCGGTTGCCCCTGCCACAGGCCCCAAAGTGCCAGCCATTGGTGCGGTGGTATCGGCGCAATACATTCCTCCATCGGTGATCACCCAATTGTTGGGCGCGCCAGCTAAGGTGTTCCTTGCTGTTTCCGCCGTACAATATTGGCTGTTGCCACCACTAAAGGTAACACCGGGCTGTACTGTTTGGGCTGCCCAGCCGCTGAGTAGGGCATCGTAGTTTTCGGTGGATAGGGTAACTCCGGAAAACATATTGGTGGCACTTGTCAAGTTTGAAATATCCCATTGACCTAGATTTTGGTCAAAGGAAATGGCACCATTAAACATATTTAGCATGCTAGTCACACCACTTACATCCCAATGTCCAATATCTTGGTTGAATATAGAGGCTGTTGCAAACATGTTTCGCATATTGGTAACAGCACTCACATCCCAATTTACAATATCCTGATTAAATACAGAGGCGCCTTCAAACATACCATCCATACGCGTAACAGCACTTACATCCCAATTTCCAATATCTTGATTAAAGGATTCTGCATTCCTGAACATATTATACATAGAGGTAACGGCACTTACATCCCAATCGCCAATATTTTGGTTAAAAGCGTTGGCGCCACTAAACATGCCATTCATACTAGTCACGGCGCTTGCATTCCAATTACCAATATTTTGATTGAATGCCGAAGCAGAGGCAAACATACTATCCATACGCGTAACAGCACTTACATCCCAATTCCCAATATCTTGATTAAAGGCTGAGTTTTGGAACATACCAGACATATTGATAACAGCGCTCACATCCCAATCGCCTAGATTTTGGTCAAATAATTGAGCACCCGAAAACATGGATTGCATATCGGTAACAGCACTTACATCCCAATCGCCAATATCTTGGTTGAATACATCGTTAGATACAAACATTGAATTCATGCTAGTTACATTGCTAACATTCCAAGTGTTAAATGCAGAAGTCCCTTGAAGGTTTTCACAATAATAAAACATTCGATATAATGAAGTAACATTGCTTAGATCAGGAACATCGGTTGCAGTAACATCCAAGTTTCCACAATTTTGGAATGCACTGGCCATTGAAGACCATTCAATGTCCCCCCATTGTTCCACAGTCAACAACCTATCTCTTTGAGCATTATTGCTTAGGCCCGAGGACCAAAATCTGGGAAAAACACCTGAAATGCTTACAGTATGGATTCCCGGAGAAGTATAGCTATGTGTGGCATTCCCGGTTTGGTTGGTTTCCACGGTACCATCTCCCCAATCCACGGTATAATCATAGATTTCGGGATTAGGTATTACGGTTGCGTATGTAGGTATGGTAATACTCTCATTGGCTCCCGTGGTTTGCCAGGTGGTAATAAAGGGTTTAAAGGATGTTTCCTCCAGGGTTATATCATTTCCATCTCCACCGGTATAGCTAAGGGTTCCCGAGAAATCGCCAAAAGTAACCTCTGCACCTTCCAGCAATCCTGTAAAGGTACCGGTTATGGCATCGATGCCATCGTTGGAGACAAGGATGATCTCGTCCGTATCGGCATTTGCATAGCCTCCGATCAGGTTTAAGGTGGTTCCGGTTGCAATGGTCACCGTACCATTTACCACTATTTGGTCGTGCTCCGTACCCGGTGTAGGGCCGTTCACTTCAAAGTCGTTGTTGTTGTTGTCCAAGCTAAGGTTTCCGTTTACGGTTAGGATACCTGGGCTGGTGCCGGGCGCCAAATTGGAGTCTACGTCCATGTTTACCACACCCTGTATGGTACCTGTGCCACTCAAGGTGGCATCGGTAAAGAAATTGGCCTCGGTGGTCACGATGGTCGTTAAACCGTTGGTGTCAAAGTCGCCGTTGGTCATGTTGAGTGCATTCAGTTGCAAATCGCCACTGCCTGTCAACTGTACATCTATATTGTTAAGGGTAAGTCCATTGTTGGCACCCAACAAAGCCAAAGAGGCATCGAGGGTCAAGGTATCGTTACCATTACCCCCATCAATGGTCAATCCATTGGTAATACTGGATAGTGGAATGGATACGGTTGTGCCATCAATTTGTTCCACACCATCCCCTGAAATCTGGATACCGGCGGAACTGGCAATGATCAAATTGCCCACGGAAACGGATAATTGGTAGCTGTCGTCGGAAGCTGTGTCCACGTCAGAAATGGACAACACCCCATTTTCGTCCAAGGAGCCTTCGGTATTTTTAGTAACAATACTGACCACTTGCTCGCAAGGTTCGGAAACATTGCCGGCCTCATCGGTGGCGGTCCAAGTGATGATCACATCTCCCACGGGGAACAGTTCTGTATTGCTTCCAGAAGGTACGGGACCTCCATCAGATCTTTCCCCAGTGATTATAATATTTTCTGTAATGGTAATGTCATCTGTTGCGGTGGGTCGTTCGGAAATGGCCACGGGTACTGTGTATTCTCCCTCGGGAGCAAATTCCAAAATATCAGGAAGACAAACAATGCTGGGAGCTGTATTGTCCACCAGTTCTCCAGTGGTAAAGATATATCCCAAATCTTCAAGACCGGCATTTTGGAATTCAGGTTCGTTAAAATCGTTCCATGGGTTGCCGGAACTGTCCTGTAGTACGGTACCATCATAAACAACAAATATCCAATATCTGGTATTGGGTTCAAAGTCGGTCACAAAGTCCAGTTCCACCGTAGTACCATTTATGGCAACGCCCGAACTGGTCAATGGTAAATCCTCCAGTGTTTCTATATCTCCGCCGGTAGGGGTGCCGGTCCCTGCTATTTTGGCCAGTCTAAAAACCCCAGCATCCTGTTGAGCTACAACAGGCTCATCAAAGGTCAGGGTGATTTTTGAATCCAATGGGACATCGGTCTCATCATCGGCCGGGGAAATGGATACCAAGGAAGGCCCGGTAGCATCCGTTGTGGTCACGGTAAAAAAGCTGACGCCTTGGTTGGGACCATCAAATTCTGGTACGGGATTCCCCGCCAAATCCTGAAAAAAGTTTTCGTAATAAAAAAAGGTGTACTCTTTATTTGGAAACAGGTTGCGGTTTGGATCAATGGTTACGATATTCTCATTTATACTGATATTGGCCAAATATTCATTGACTTCCACACTATTATCTGTTTCATTTCGAATGATGAGCGAAGCTGTTTCATCCCCGCTCAATTGCACCGGCATATTGAACGTCAATACCAAATTTTCGGTCAATGGCACGGCAGTTGCCCCATCAACTGGGGAATAACTCAATAGGGTAGGTGTTTCGGATGCTGTATCATCCCCAGTGGTAATGATCCAATCTTCCCCATAACTTTGACCATTGTAAGAAGTAGTTCCTTCCCAATCGTTACCTGCCAAATCTTCAAAACCACTAACTGCGATTCGGTATTGTGTATTTGGGTTCAACCCAATACCAGAGTTAAGCATAACAACACCTACGCCACTTGAATTATCAAGGGAGTAATCCCCAGGGAAAAAGCGTAGATCGGAAATGGAGGTATCCGTTAAATTCTTTAGAAAGATTACGGGACCTACACCTCCAGATAGTATTTGTTGGACCGGTTCGTCAAAAGTGATGGTAAGTTCAGTGTCCAAAGGAACATCCGTGGCTCCGTTCAATGGGCTTAAAACTGCCGTAGGATTTTCGGTATCTGTTGTGGTCACCGTGGAAAAGTTCCAAGTGCCGGTAGTACTAAAACCTTCATAGGCATTGCCAGAAAGATCTTCAATAGCACCATTGTCTATGGTAATATAAATATCGGCATTGGGGTCGAGTTGTCCAGCATTCAATGGAATAGTAATTGTGTTTCCATCTATTATGGATGGATATCCGTTGAAAATCCAGCCGTTTGGATTGGTGGAACTGTTGAAAGAGAGGAACAAATTGTTTTCGCTCCATTGTATGGGTTCGTCAAATGTAAGCACCAAATCGGTTCCCAATGGAACTGCGGTTGCATTATCCAAAGGGGATATTGATACAAGGTTTGGTGGTTGGGTGTCCTGTCCGTACATCGTAAAAATGAAGACAGGAAACATTAAAGCGCAAAGAAATTGAGTAATTTTTCTCATTTGTTTGTGGGATTGGCAATTGGTTGGAAATTTATTTTGGTGAAATTGTAAAAAGCGTATAGAAAGACTTCCCCAAGGGGCATCCTTGTAGGAAAAAGACTTGGGTATGCCTTAAAGTGATTCGGTGTATAAAAAAATCTTCGAAAGTAATATTTATGCATAGGCGTTGTTTGGTCAAACAACCATTGCATAGGGGATAAGTATGTCGGTTAGTGTGGGGTAAATATTGTCCTTCGAAAATATAAAATCTTAGTACTCAAAAACTATATTTCCGAAACTTCAAATAAACTTAACGTTGTGTTGATGTCAAATAAAGGTTGGACAACTCCTTCAAATAAAAAAATATCTTATGGGATAGTCATAAAAAAGCTATGAATGGTATGAAAAACTGTATAAATGACACTAATAGCATCGATGTTGGGCAATTGAGATAAAGCACAACGAACTTTCAATCAGTTTTTTGATCAATAAACCATTATTGTTTAAAGTTCACATCATAAAACAAAATCCCGTCATTATTTGACGGGATTTTGTTTTCTAGCTGAACTAGATGCTCACCTGTAAAATCCATTTTTTAGTATTATTCCTTCTTGGAGTTTTCCCATTTTTCAACAATAGGCTCCAATATATCATCTTCCACGCCCCATACTTTGCCCTCTTTGGCAAGTGGCATAAACTCATCAATGTACTGCTGGCTTATGGCTTCGGAATCGCCGTATTGTTCGCGCAGTGCATCAAGTTTCTGGTGCAAGTCTTTTTGAATATCGACATAGGCGGGGTCATCATAATAATTATGTTGTTCCAAAGGGTCTTTTTTTCTATCGATCAATTCCCAATAATCCAGGTCAAAATAGTGGTGAATCAATTTGTAATCCTTGGTAATTACGGCATAGTGCCTGTTTACATTATGTTCTGATGGATGTTCGTAATAATGATAGTACACAGCGTCCCTATCCCAATTATCCATATCGCCCGTGAGTACGGGAACCAAACTCTTTCCTTGCATGTCGCTAGGCTGTGGAGCTCCTGCAATATCCAAGAATGTTTGGGCGAAATCCAAGTTTTGTACAAGCTCACCGGATACGCTTCCTGGCTTTATACGATTAGGCCAAGAAACCAATAAAGGTGTTTTTAGACTTTCGTCGTACACGAACCGTTTATCGAACCAGCCATGTTCGCCTAAATAGAATCCTTGGTCGGAGGTGTACACGACAATGGTGTTTTCCATCATATCATTGGCCTCAAGGTAATCCAGAACCCGACCTACGTTCTCGTCTACGGATTTAATAGTGCCCAGATAGTCTTGCATGTAGCGTTGATAGCGCCATTTGGCTATATCTTCATCCGTCATGTTGGGATATTGTTCCATAAATTCTGCGGCAACTTTTTCGTATGCGGCATCAAAATTGGCTCTTTGGGTGGAATCCATCCTTCCTAGGGCATTTTCAAATCTACCTTTGTCAAAACCAATGACTTCTTCCAAACCCAACTGATCCATTACCTCTGGGTACAGTTTGCTATCGTTGGCCCAACCCATATTACCATGAATCTTCATTTGGGCGACCTTGGCCGCAGGCATTCCTTCGTGGTCATCGAACAAGGTAGCTGGCTCTTCAAATGTTTTTTGTGTGTATTCCTGCATGTGTCTTTCCGCCATAAACCAAGAACGGTGTGGAGCTTTGTGTAGGTACATGAGCATGAAGGGCTTATCCTTTTTGCGCTCATTGTCCAGCCAGTCGAGGGTCATATCCGTAACGATATCGGTCACATAACCTTTAACATTGATTTCCCCTTCATCCTTAGTGATAAAGTCTGGGTTGTAGTATGCACCCTGTCCGGGTAAAATTTTAAACTGGTCAAATCCTTTAGGGTTGTTTCCAAAATGCAACTTCCCGAACATAGCGGTTTGATAGCCGGCTTTTTGAAGTAATTGAGGGAAAGTGACGTTGGTGGTGTCAAAAGGGGATACATTGTCCACTTTACCGTTTATATGAGAATGTTTTCCTGTCAGAATAGTGGCCCTGGATGGTGCACAAATGGAGTTGGTAACACTTGCATTGGTGAACAACATGCCCATTTTCGCAATTCTATCAATATTCGGGGTCTCTATCAAACTGTTGTCATAGGCGGAAATAGCTTGATATGCATGATCGTCGGACATGATGAATACGATATTGGGTCGCTGAGGTTCTTCTTTAACCTCAGATTTGCATCCGATTACTAGGGTTAGGCATAAAGCGAAATTCAAGAGTGTCAAAACTCTTGTTGTTGGGGTTTTGGGTTGGTTGATTTTTGATGACATAATAGTTTGTTTGAGGACAATCAATTAATTAGGGTAGAAGATAGTCAATTCTCTAGGATTATAATTGCCGTTAATTTATAATTAGTGAGTGTGAATTGATACATTCTTAAAAAATAAGACCCCGACATGACAGTCAGGGTTTGTTTTTCGGAAGAATAGTCTATTATAATCTTGGTAAAAGAGTGTGTATTATTTTAGGCTTATGAGCGAGTCTTTTTAAGACATTTAATAAAAGGGGCATTTGGCCAAACTTGAAAAAAGCCCACATCATGATTCCCTTTACCATTACCAATTGACAAATGACACCCCAATGCCAATAGTATTTTGAAAATGATTGTAATCGATTAAAGTTTCTCCATACCCTGTAAAAAACTGCGCATGCAATTTTAATTTGTCGCCAAGTGGATATAAGTAATTAAATTGAAGACTGCCATGGTTGTCTTTGAACGAAAAAGAATTTGTGGCAACTGCGTAGAAAGCATGCTTTTTGTACTTATAGATAACAGTAACATCACCATTGCCAATATAATTGGTGATCAAGGGGTTTTCATCCTCCTCATCTGCTAATCTAATCCATGGACGGATATAAACTTGCAGATTTTTTGCTTCTAGGCCTAAACTGAAAATTATTCTATTCCAACTTCTGGATCTTGGCAAATCCCTTCCATTGGATTGGTGGTTAAAAGTTACGCCGGCCATCTTTAGGGTCAATCCTAAAAGTTTTACATCCATGGGAAAATTAAGCATCAGTTCCGGTTCATAATTCAATTCCCTAAAGGTCCGTGAAAGCTCTGTGTTATAGATTTGCCAATGAGCGATTTGGGTATAGCCCGCCCACAAGTCGCCATGGCCAAAAAACAACGACTGGGCAACTTTTGTCTTAAAGCTGAGCTGAAACTTCGCTTCAAAATTATTGAAGTCCTTAGGAACCATTGCCGAATAATCCGGGTTTTCACTTTGTGGTAATCCGTTTGGGTTGCTCGACCACCTTCCAGCTGTCACATAAATGGGTTTGTATGAAATTAACCTAAAAGTCCCTTGTTTTTGATCACTGTCCAGTTCCCAAATACTGGATAGGGATTTTAACGAATCTTGGTTTTGAAGAAATTCTTGGGCATTACCGATCAAAAAAGAGAAAAACAATAGTACAAGAGGAAATATCTTTCTAAAAATCATATAGAGTTGACGTTTTTATTGTCCGCCATAAATGGGTTCATCGTTTTGTTTGATGACATAACCTTTCCAAGCCATGAGAATATAATCCCCACCTTTCCAACTTCCAGTATTCGTTTGTTCAAGCAAAATACCCTGTTCCTTTTCCGGAAGAATAAGTTCTGCCTTTGTCATAGAAATATTGAATAAAAGATATGCAGGATCACCCTTGACCATCATACCGTCTTCCAGTGGGTTTAGCCTGAAGGGCAAACTATCCAATTCAACACAGGCTTGTCGAATAATGGAGAACACTTTCCCATTGGCAAACAAACAAGTTTCCACTTTGGATTCTTGGGAAGATATGCCCGATTTTGTTTGATTCTCTTCTTTATCAATGTTTTTGCAGCCTGCCAAACCTGAAATTACAAATAGGAGCACTAGGGCCTTTTTCATCATCAATGTCAATGTTTCTTTAATGCTACAGTATTGTATGGGAATAATCTAGTCCGTGGTATATTTTCCACAACCTTCCAGCTTGGTAAATTCGGTTTCCCTGCCTTTCATGTATTCAACGGTCACGGAATAGGGGGAGGCCATTCCAGATGTTGCACTTATACACTCGGCCTTCGTGATTTCAATGGTCATTTTGGCCATTTCAGTGTGCAAGACATAGCGCTTAACCTGGTCGTCCCCGCTTGGTTCAGTTGGTGGTGTTAAAATAGAATCGTTGACGGTTTTCAGCTTTATCATTTTATCAGATAAAGCCAAACTCCAAAAAGGCTCTGATCCATTGGCACTAAAATAAACGTCCGTCGCAGTCTTTTTTTCAGTGGAAAGCTCTTTTTTCACCACAGTGTCAATAGAAATTGAAGCCTCTGGTGTACCATCCTTGCCTTCACTTGTTTTCTTGTCTTTGCACGACAGGACGGATACACAAATACCCAACAAAATTATTGTGAACTTCTTCATTTTAAGGCATCTTTTTAAATCGCATCATGGGTATGCCATTGAACATTAGGTTCAGTTTTCCATCGGTATCAATACTGAATTTGTTCACTTTTTTCATGGTATTCAAGAAGACCTTTTCCCCTTCACCACAGTACATCATCGTTGTGGGGCCTGGTTCACCAAACGAGATGGAGTCGCCATTGAGGGTATAATCGGCAGAGTACCCGTTACAGCTATTGTTTCCCTCAGCTTTTCGTGTTTCCTTATTAAAAACTATTTGGGGCTTTTTATTGGGAAATAAGCCTTCAAAAGCAATACGCGGACCAGAGATGAATTCCAGTTCCCAGGTCGTATTGTACAGGTTTTCACTTGCTAGATTTTTTGTTGTTGAACATGAAGAAGTAATGATTGCCAATACAATCAAGGAGTTTAAGATTTTCATTTTCATAGTAGATGAGATTATAATCGTGTTTAGTATAAGGACAAGATCACAATAAAAGGTGGTATACTAAAATTTGAAGGTATACACTTATACTACACCTAAATTTCGGTAAAAATTGTAAAATAAAAAAACTAAAGTGAGGACATCCAATGATATAGATCTTCACTTTTTGGTATCCCCAATTTTTTGCGAAGCCTATATTTTTTTACTTGGACCGTTTTAGGTTGCACAAAAGTAAATCGTGCAATTTCCTTTGAAGAAAAATTGAACCAGATCATTGCGCATAGCTTAAGTTCGGTATTTACCAGATTAGGATTTATCTTTAAAAGTTTCTGGAAGACTTCAGGATATACTTCTTGGAAACGGGCCAAAAAGAATGGGGAATTTTCAGATGCCAAGGCCACAATTTCATTGAACGCGTCATTAAGTCTTTCGCGCAGTGCATTACTTTCTTGTTCTTTCAGCCGTATGGCCAGATCCTTTTCAATGAGCTTCTGTTTTCTTTTTTTATCGAAATACCGGTAGAGGAGGTAAATCAGCACCAAAAGGACCACAATTCCTGTTGTGATCAGAAAAAGAAATTGTCGCCGTTCCATTCTGTATTCACTTTCCTGCTCCTCCAATAGTTGCTCCAAGGCAAGGTTCAATGCCCTATTTTTTTCTTCTGAAATGCTGTTGTTTACCTCCAAGTAATTTTGATGGAATTCACTGGACTTTTCTGAATCCCCCATTAAATCATACGTTTCGGAAATACTATTGTATAAGAGACCAATTTCCCTCACACGTTTTATGACCTTGGAAATTTCCAAAGCCTGACCATAATAATTTAAGGCTGCCTTATAGTCTCCCTTTTTTTTATGGAAATCACCGTAAGTCATTAAAAAAACGGATTCTTGATACTTAGTGGGAGGATTAAGTGCCATCACATTTTGCACCTTTTTCAGATAATGTTCTGTAGAATCGAGATTATTACCTTTGAACATATAAAAATATGCCAAATTTATATAGGGGTTTGGGTTGGTAGGATTTGATTTTATTGCCTTATGCCGGTAAATTAAAACTGAATCAATATTTATTGGTGCAAATGAAGCTGATTTGTTCATATACATCACACATAAAAGCTTATCATTATCCAATCGATATTTTTTATATTGTAAAATGGCTTCGTCGTATTTTTCTATCGCTTTTTGATTGAGTTTTAATTCTAAATAATTGTTTGCCACTCCAGAAAGTACACGAACCCTCAAATCATGATTCTTCGAGGTGATCGCCATATTTTGGGCCAGTGCCAAGTATCTTAGACTTTCTTGATATTGACCCAATGCGGTCAAGGCGATACTTATCTGCTTGTATCCTTTTGCAACCCCCTGGTCATACCCAATCTCCCTTGATGCTTTAATTTGATCAACACAAAGATTTGCAGCTTTTTCAAACTCTCCACGCTGCCTCAATGCATTAAATTCCACAGTCAACAAACTATCTATATGCCCCGTATTTTCTTGGGCCATTCCAATAAACTGAAAAAACAAGAGGACAAATGCCATTTTGAGATGGCGAATTGTTGAAGCTGCTAATGACATTGAGTGGAAAATCAAAATAGATAATATAGTTGCTTATTCCATTGGATCATAAATTCAAATTTAAGCATAAGAACTCAGAAAATTTTATCGATTCAAAACCTCAAGTGTAGTATAAGTGTATCCCGTCAAATTCCAGTGTGCCATCTTTTTTTGCAATCTTGCCCTAACATATTGTTTCTTTTAGCTCAGCACAACGATTGTTGAACACCAAGCACCATCAAAAATTAAAGTCAATAATATAAAACTGGAACACAAATGAGAACACTGACCTTTACCTCATTACAAAGGGCACTTGTAATGGGCATATTTATAGTAGCCTGCAATTTTGGATTTTCTTTTGATTCAGGCACTTCTTCTGGCCCTACGAACATTGAAGCACAATCTTTGTCGCAAATTGATGCTGCAAAAGCCTATAGCTTATTAAGGAACAAGGCCTATACATGGATCGATCTTCGATCTAAAAATGACATAAAATTATTTGGAAGAATAGGTAATGCTAGATCTATACCCTACGATTTGGGATCGCAGTCTTTCATCACTAGAGTGACAGTACTTGATCGAAATGCCAATTATATCGTATTCGCCAGCACAGGATATCAAAATACCGATATATTGGAAAGTTTTAGAAATTTGGGATTTAAAAATGTACTTGCTTTAAAGGGCGGTGTTGTGGAATGGAAAAAACGAAACTATCCACTTGTCAAGGATGATGAAAGTACACCTGTGGACAAAGATGCTCCGGCACCAGGGGTTTTCAGTTTGGAAGCTTCAGATGCTATTAAATATGCCCAATCGGATGATGTGGTCTGGTTAGATCTGCGTAGGTCAAAGTATCCTAAAGCCGACTTTATAAAACGTCTCAATCCTCTAATCGATAGTAATAACAATTCAATGCTAAGAAGGGAAATTAGTATGCTTGGTAAATCCAACCATTACATATTTTTTACGGATCATGGCAATAGAAATGGTTACCTCAGAAGAATCTTTAGACAATATGGATTCAAAAACGCAAAATCTGTTAGAGGAGGGCATAGAGCACTTAATCGTCAAACCTTGAAACAACCCAGATAATTTTATCAAAAAAAAGTCAATGATTGCCTCATTGATTTTTCAAATTTAGATTTTTAAAATCTAAGCACTAACCAAGCACCCCTAGTCTTCTGATATAGGGGTGTTTTTTATGAAATGTACGATGTGATGAAAAAGCTTACCACAAGGTCACTTTTAATATGGGGTCTCTTGATGTAATTTAAAATAAAAAAAACCGCTAGAGACAACTCTGCGGTTTTTTTATTTTCAAGCTTTGCGCTTGGTTGCGGAGGAAGAGGGATTCGAACCCCCGGAGGTGTGACCCTCAACAGTTTTCAAGACTGCCGCATTCGACCACTCTGCCATTCCTCCTAAGCGGGTGCAAATATATAAAGCTTTTTCTTATCCCAAAAGACCTTTTTGCATTATTGTTCAATTCACTGTCACAAATCATTTTACATCAACCAAATAAAAGTTTGCAAAAATCAGTATGCCCTTTTAAAACAATGGTCATACCTTTGTTTTTATGCTCGAATGGTACCATTATTTGCTGTTGATCGCTGTAGGTTTTGCAGTTGGCTTTATCAATACCGTGGCTGGAGGTGGTTCCCTCTTGTCATTGCCCACACTTATTTTTTTGGGCTTGCCACCTGCTGTGGCCAACGGGACCAATCGGGTGGCCATTGTGATTCAGACAGCTATGGCAACTGCTGGGTTTAAGAGCAAGGGTATTTCTACTTATCCCTTTAATGTCTATCTAGGTTTTTCCGCTTTTTTAGGTTCTATTATTGGGGCCTACATTGCTGTGGATATTGATGGGGATACTTTTAATAGGATTTTGGCCATAGTGATGGTTACGGTATTGCTCATTATTATTTTTAAACCTAAAATGCGGATGGAAGAGATGCAGGAAAGGCTCACGGGCAAATACCTTTGGGTGGCGTTGATCGTATTTTTCTTTTTTGGCATCTATGGAGGTTTTATCAATGCCGGTCTTGGTTTTTTAATGATTTTGTTCATGCATTTTTATAACAAGATGAACTTGGTCCGTGTAAACGCCACCAAAGTTGTCGTTATATTTATTTATATGTTGGCTGCCTTGGCCGTTTTCGCCTTTAATGATAAAGTTGATTGGAAATTGGGTCTTATCCTAGCTATTGGAAATGGTTCAGGAGCATGGTTTGCCAGTAGGTTCTCCGTGAACAAAGGGGACGGATTCATAAAAACATTTTTAGTCATTGCCGTAGTTTTGATGGCCATCAAACTATGGTTCTTTTAAATAAAACTTGATATGCCCGGATTTGAACTTTTTGGAGACAAGGAAAGAAAAGAAGTACAAGATGTTATGGACTCTGGAGTGCTGATGCGCTACGGATTTGATGCCATGCGCAACGGACATTGGAAAACGAAGGAGCTCGAGACTGGTCTGTCGGAACGAATGCAGTCCAAATACACCCATGCTGTAAGTAGTGGCACTGCAGCGTTGACAGTAGCTTTGGCAAGTGCTGGAGTAGGGGCAGGGGATGAAGTAATTATGCCCACTTTTACCTTTGTGGCCAGTTTTGAATCCATTTTGGCATTGGGCGCAATCCCAATTTTGGTGGATATTGATGATACGTTGACCTTAAACCCCAAAGCGGTTGAAAAGGCGATTACTTCAAAAACGAAAGTGGTCATGCCTGTGCACATGTGTGGTTCCATGGCCGATTTGGATGCCCTAAAAAGTATTTGTGACAAACATGGACTGTTGTTGCTCGAAGATGCTTGCCAAGCCATTGGAGGCACCTACAATGGAAAACCTTTGGGCAGCATTGGCGACTTGGGGTGTTTTTCTTTTGATTATGTAAAAACCATTACCTGTGGAGAAGGCGGAGCCATAATCACCGATAACAAAGAATATTATGAGAATGCGCATATGTATTCCGACCATGGTCACGATCATATTGGAAACAATAGGGGAGCCGAGGCACATCCGTTCTTAGGGTATAATTTCAGAATCTCTGAGATGAATGCGGCAGTGGGTGTTGCCCAGCTCGCTCGTTTGGATGAATTTTTAACGATTCAAAAACGAAACTATAGCATTTTAAGGGAAGCTTTATCAAGTATCCCTGAAGTGGTTTTTAGAACAGTGCCAGATGGGGGAGAGGAGAACTATTCCTTTTTGAATTTCTTTTTGCCCAATGAAGATATTGCGCAAAAAGTGCATCATGCTTTGAGCGGAGCTGGAGTGGACGGCTGTTTTTATTGGTACAACAATAATTGGCACTATTACAAAAAATGGGAGCATTTGACTCAAATGAAATCCTTGGGCAAACTACCCAAAGATGTAATTGAGTCCTTACCTGATTACAGCAAAGTTGATTTCTCTGAATCCGACCAATGGATGTCCAGAAACATCTCCTGTTTGATCAAATTGGGATGGTCCGAAGAGGAAGTGACCGAGCGGGCCGCTAAAATGGTGGAAGCTATTAAGACCGTGCTTTAATAATTCACATATTCCACTATCTCAAGACCGTAACCCACCATGCCCACACGTCGGGTTTGGCCTGAATTGGTCAATAATCGGATTTTGGAGATGTTGATATCGTGAAGAATCTGGGCACCGATACCAAAGTCCTTATTGTCCATGTCCACTTTAGGGGCTTTGGTGATTCCTTCCCCTTGAAGTTTCTTAAACTCGGACAATCTGCTCAATAGATTCGTGGATTGGTTACCTTGGTTTATAAAGATCATGGCACTTTTTTCCTCCTTGTTCAATGCATCGAACATGCGTTGTAGGCCTTCATCTGGATTGTTGGTCAAAGTGCCCAACATATCATTGTTCACTAAAGTGGAATTGATTCGGGTCAGTACTGGTTCGCCACTTTTCCAATTTCCTTTGAGTAAAGCGATATGGACCTGATCGTTAGTGGTCTGTTGGTAAGCCCTCAATCTGAATTCGCCAAATCTGGTATTGATCGTAAATGCTTCTTTGAGTTCAATCAGACTATCGTGTTCCATTCGATAGGCGATCAAATCTTCAATGGAAACGATTTTAAGGTCAAACTTTTTGGCTACCTTGAGAAGTTGGGGCAATCTTGCCATGGTTCCATCCTCATTCAATATTTCCACCAAAATACCCGCAGGTTCCAGGCCGGCCAATCTGGCAAAATCTATGGCAGCTTCAGTATGCCCTGAACGTCTTAAGACACCTCCATTTTTGGCTCTCAATGGAAAAATATGTCCGGGTTTTCCCAATTCATGGGGTTTGGTGTCTTTGTTGACAAGCGCATTGATGGTTTTGGCCCTGTCATGAACCGAAATACCGGTAGTGCAACCATATCCCAACAAATCCACGGACACCGTGAACTGGGTTTGATGTAATACAGTATTGTTCTGCACCATCATGTTCAGTTCCAGTTCTTCACATCTATCTTCGGTTAAAGGAGCGCAGATAAGCCCACGGCCGTGCATGGCCATGAAATTGATCATTTCCGGGGTGACCTTCTCGGCAGCGGCAATAAAATCACCTTCGTTCTCCCTGTTTTCATCATCCACTACAATAATTACCTTACCGTCCCTAATGTCGGCAATGGCTTCTTCTATGGCGTTCAGTTGTATTTTTTTATCCTTGGCGATCATTGGTCCTCAGCTTCTTTATCTTTCTTTTTAAATAATGATTTGATACGGTCTATAAAATGACCAAATCCTACTAATCCTTTATCCGCAGTTGCTCTTCTCGTAAGTGATATGCCCAAAGGCAGCATGATCATCGTGGGAAGCCATGCTCCAATAGCTGGATGAATATTTCCTTCCTTGGCATAGTTGCCCGCAAATACCCCTATGAAATAATAGGTCAAAAATAGAATAATGGCCACTACCATCGGCAATCCCAATCCTCCTTTACGGATGATGGCCCCCAATGGTGCCCCTACAAAAAACAGAATAATACAAGAAAGTGCAAGTGCATATTTTTGATGTAAAGATAAAATATGGCTGTTATAGAACTTGTACCTGCTTTGCAGTTCGTTCTTTTTGGAGGTAACGGTGTTCATAATACTGGAAACCTCGTTTTGGGCCTTCTTCATGACCTGGATCTGTTCCCACTGTTCCAGGCTCGCTAAAAACCCATCTATGGTTTTTATGGTATCCCGTTGGATTGTATCCTTGAGGTTTTCGGGCTTTATGAGTTCTATGTCCTGCTTGGAGGTGTCCTGCGGAACTTTTTGTGGGAATGCACCCATGCGACTCACTACGTTTTTGGAAAATGCAGCTACTTTTTCCAGATTGTTTTCACGGAGCGAATCGATATCCTTGATGAGCCGCCCTACATTTTTCATTTTGTTGGTGGTGATATTTTGGTCCTCTTCCAGGTCTTGGTCGTTGAGCTCCGAAATATCAATATTGATGGTGTAGGTTTCAAAATTGGACTTGGCAAAAGGCTGTTTTCGCCTTTCTCTGGCGTCTTTTTTGACTATATCCTCATAATAATGGCCATCTTTCAAGACCAATTGGATGATATCCGATTCCTCGCTACTGATCAACTCCCCGGATTTGGCCTTGATTACCGTGTTGTTGATGTTTTGCTTGGTTTTTTTATGGATGACGACATTGTCCAGAAAACGATCTTGTTCCCCGTATTTTTTGTCCACTTTGATGTTCATCCCTTGGCCAGTTCCTTCAAAATCACTGAAAACCCCTTCGGTAATGGCGGCCGCAGGCTTTACCTTGGCAATGTTCCGTCTTAGGTTGAACATTTTTTGTTCGGATTTCGGAATCACATCATTTGCAAAAAAGAAAGTGACCACGCCCAGAAACAGCACAAAAACAATCAGGCTGCGCATTCCTCGTTGCAGGGATATTCCAGAGGCTTTCATTGCGGCGAACTCGTAGTTTTCCGCAAATGTACCAAAGGTAAGGATGGAGGAGAGGAGTACCGTTAGGGGCAGCACCTTGTCAACCAGTGTAGGGATAAAGTAGAAAATAAACTTGCCAATAATGACCATGCCCAGTCCTTTTCCCGCTAAATCATCGATGAACAGCCATATTCCCTGAAAGATGAATATGACGATCAGGATGAAAAAGGAACTGAAGAAGTTGTAAAGAAATCTCCTTAGTATATACTGATCAAGTATTTTCAATGTCTAGTTTCTTATGATGTAGTACCCTTTGTCCTCGTACTTTTTCTCGTCAAAGGTAAACAGAGTACTTGATATGGGCTGATTGGTTTTGAAAGAATTAACGGTAATGGTGGTTTTGGTACCATTGTTTCCCGTTTGGATCAGCTTGTAGATATGTTTTGTTTGTGTGTCGATGCCCAAAAGCACGGATTTGATCTCGGTATTGGAATCAATCGGAATCAACTTTACGTATTGGATTTTTCTTCCACCCACATTTTGAAGAATATCCCATTGGTAGTTATGCCCAGTTTTATAAAAGGTCAACATTTTGGAAGGGCTGACGTTGTCGTTGTCCTCATTAACGTCCTCGATGGTCACTTCTTCGTTTTCGGGAACCACGGTGTATACTTTGTTGCCATCATAGAGTTGGGTGGCCCCAAAATAGTTCAACAGGTATTTCTCATCCTGAAGCGTTACATTTCCGTTGGTCTCTTGTTTAAGATTGGCCTCGGTATTCTCTATAGCTGATTGGAAGTCAATATAAATATTGTCGTAGCTCTGTACTTTGTTGTACACCTCATCCAAAAGGGCTTTGGCCTTATCCGAGTTCTGTCCGTAGGAAAATAATCCAACGGCAAACAATACGATTGGTAGAATACTTTTCTTGATCATGGTCTTATTTTGCTTCATTTTCTAATAGTTGTTCCAAAGAATACATATCCGGTACCAGAACCTGTCTTGCTTTACTTCCTTCAAATGGCCCTACAATTCCTGCAGCTTCCAATTGGTCAATAATTCGACCAGCTCTATTGTATCCCAGTTTTAATTTTCGTTGGATCAAAGAGGCGGAACCTTGTTGTGCCGTTACAATTACCTCGGCAGCTTCCCGGAACATGGCATCTCTGTCCGCGATATCATTATCAAGACTTGTGCCAGATTCTTCGCCTACATACTCTGGCAGTAGGTGTGCTTCGGGGTAGGCGCGTTGTGATCCAATATAATCGGTAATTCTCGCTACTTCTGGCGTGTCCACAAAGGCACATTGTAGCCTGGTCACATCATTTCCTTGCGTATAGAGCATATCTCCCCGACCAATAAGTTGGTCAGCTCCTTGGGCATCCAAAATGGTTCTGGAATCGATTTTTGAGGTTACCCTGAATGCTATTCTTGCAGGGAAGTTGGCTTTGATGATACCTGTGATCACATTTACCGAAGGTCTTTGCGTTGCAATGATCAAATGGATACCGATGGCACGTGCCAATTGTGCCAATCTGGCAATGGGTGTTTCCACCTCCTTGCCCGCTGTCATGATGAGATCGGCAAACTCGTCGATTACCAATACAATGTAAGGTAAAAATTTGTGTCCATCGTTTGGATTTAATTTTCTCGCTTTGAACTTGGTGTTGTATTCTTTGATGTTCCGAACCATGGCCGATTTCAACAATTCGTACCGATGGTCCATTTCAATACAAAGGGAATTCAGGGTGTTGATTACCTTGGTGTTGTCCGTAATGATGGCTTCCTCGGAATCGGGCAGTTTGGCCAAGAAATGGCGTTCTATCTTGTTGTAAAGCGTCAATTCCACCTTTTTGGGGTCGACCAAGATGAACTTGACCTCTGCCGGGTGTTTTTTATACAGTAAGGAGGTGATCACAGCATTCAAACCAACCGATTTACCCTGACCTGTTGCACCCGCCATGAGCATGTGGGGCATTTTGGCCAAGTCCACTACAAAAGTCTCATTGCTGATGGTTTTCCCAAAGGCGATGGGCAGTTCCATTTCCGCTTTTTGGAATTTGCTGGATGCGATCACCGAACGCATGGAAACAATGGTCGCATTTTTGTTCGGTACCTCAATACCCACGGTTCCTTTCCCTGGAATAGGGGCAATGATTCGGATACCCAATGCAGCCAAGGACAAAGCGATGTCATCTTCCAAGTTTTTGATTTTGGAAATACGGATTCCTGCTTCGGGTACAATTTCGTAAAGTGTTACCGTAGGACCTATGGTCGCTTTGATCTGGGCAATCCCTATCTTATAGTTTTTGAGAGTGCTTACAATTCGGTTTTTGTTTTCCTCGAGCTCTTCTTGGTTAATGGTAATGCCTCCTGAAGCTCCGTGAGCTTCCAAAAGGTCCAAGGTTGGGAATTTATAATTGCCCAATTCCAATTTGGGGTCGAATTCCCCAAAATCCTCTACTAATTTGGCCGCTTTGGCATCGGTTTCCTCTTCAATGGTGGTTTCTTCCACTTTTAGGTCCAAATCAGATTCTTCCTCTTCAGGAATATTGACATCGAGTCCAGCTTCATCCAAAGGAGGAATATCTTTTTTATGGGTATAGGTGTCAATTTTTTCGGGAGAGGTGTCCTCCATGTTCAACTCAATGCTACCTTCTTCATTTTCAATAGAAGGTTCAGTGGTTGTAGTTGTAGTCGATGGTCCTTCTTTTAGGTCTGATTTGATTTTTTGTTTTTGCCTGCGGAAAAAGTTGGCAAATCCTTCAGGTGTGAAATTGAACAATTGGACCAAAATCACCATCAAAACAAATATCAGAATCAAGAAAACACCGATCTTACCAGTGTAATCCTGAAGGAAATCGTTCATCTCATAACCGATAAGTCCTCCCAAAAGTGGAAAATCAGCGGCGAAAAAACCTAGTGCCACAGATCCCCATATAACCCCGACCATGCCCCAAATCCATTTGGACACCAATCGTTTTCCATTCAAACCAAGAAATAAATAAAGTCCTGTGACGGCCAAAAGAAATGGAAAAGCAAAGGATGCCAGACCAAAGCCCTTGTACATAAAAAAATGACTGACATTGGCCCCGAATTTATTGAGTAAATTACTGGCTTCGGCATTGCGGTCCGCAAATTGGGACAACATACTCTGATCTTCTTGCCATGTGAAATAGAATGACATAAAAGAGAAGAAAAGTGCAATGCTGAGAACGATCAAAAGGCTACCAAAAATAATTTTGTTCTGTTTGGAAGGCTTAAAGGAAACCTTCTTTTTAGCAGTGGTGGTAGTTTTTTTTGATTTGGATTTTGTTCTTTTTTTGGCCATTAATCAATTTTAAGCGGGGCTAAGTTACAAATTTACGTTGCTACTCGGGGTCTTGGATTTTACTAAAAGATCTTAGGTATATAAATGATCAAACCAACGATACTTGCCAAGACCGATACTATCATAACGGCTCCTGCGGAAATATCTTTTATCAATCCGATTTTAGGATCTAAATCGGGCTGAATGTAATCGCAGATTTTTTCAATGGCCGTATTTAATCCTTCCACGCCCATGACCAAACCTATTGACAAGAGTTGGAGTATCCATTCGGTATTTGAGATATTGAAATAAAAACCGAGAGATGTAACGGCAAGTGCAATAACAAACTGAATCTTAATACTAGGTTCTGTACGCAATAACAGAAACATCCCCTTTAGGGCATATCCCACACTTTTGATTCTGTTCTGTAGAAAAGATTCTTTTGGCATCTATGATACTTCAAGTATTGTTCTGATGATTATTCATGGCCAAAAACCATACTTGGCACGGAGCCAAAAATACTAAAAAAACCTTCCCGAAGTGTGTTACGGGAAGGTTCTTATTTCAACGTTTGCGACAATGTCCGTTACTTGTCTATTGAGCCAAGTACTCTTGACATAAAGCCGTTAAGGGCCTCTTTTTTGGGAGTTCCGTTTTTGATTTCTCCAGATACCTCGAGGGCACCATAAATATTGGAGATAAGTTCCCCGATCATATCCAGTTCCTCATCTTTTAAACTGGAAACCTCACAAACACTTTCCAAGGTGTCCGCTGTTTCCTGCAGATAGTCCTCATCGTGCTCCTCGGCAAAATTGACCAATTGTTTAATTATGGGCAACTTCATTGATCAAGTCTTTTAAAACATCATACTTATTGGTCTGCACCTGATTTTTCAGAGACCCTTTTGAAAAAGCGGCGAAGGTGGGCAAGTTATCCACATTGGCCAATTTTCTGGATTCCGGGAATTTTTCGGCATCGACCATTACAAACTTTATGTTCTCGTTCAACGAGGCTTCCTTTTTGAACTTGGGCTTCATTATCCTACAGTTTCCACACCAAGATGCACTGTACTGTACCACTACATTGTCGTTGCTGGCAATGACCTCGCTCAAGTTGTCTTTGTCCAATTCTATAACCATGGTAAATTTAGTTTACGTGATTGGCCAAATAATCTGAAACACCAGCTCTATCAGCATTCATTGCCTCTTTTCCTTCTTCCCAGTTAGCTGGACAAACCTCACCTTTTTCCTGTACGTGGGTGTAGGCATCCACCAAACGTAAAAACTCATTTACATTTCTTCCCAATGGCATGTGGTTGATGCTCTCGTGGAACACAGTTCCTTCCTCGTCTATCAAATAGGTGGCTCTGTAGGTAACGTTGTCGCCTTCCAATACAACAGAGTTGGTCTCTTCGTTGTAGTCTTCTTTCATAATGTCCAAGATGCCCAAAGCTGTGGCCAAGTTTCTATTACTATCAGAAACGATAGGATAGGTTACACCTTCAATCCCTCCGTTGTCTTTTTCGGTGTTCAACCAAGCAAAATGTACTTCGGCAGTATCACAAGAAGCTCCTATGACAATGGTATTTCTTTTTTCAAACTCACTTAGATTTTGTTGAAAGGCAAAAAGCTCGGTCGGACACACAAAAGTGAAATCTTTTGGGTACCAGAACAACAATACTTTCTTGTTTTCTGCTTTGGCTTTCTCTAAAATGTTGATTTTGAACGTATCGCCCAATTCGTCGATGGCGTTTACTTCAATGCTTGGGAATTTTCTTCCTACTAAAGTCATTTATTGGATGTTTTTTAAATTTTCGAGTAGCAAAAATAGGGTGGTTTTACGGCTTTTACCAGCTTAAAAATTAGTATTTCTTATGGTGGGATAAACTGTGACTATGCCGCAAAAAAGCCCTTTCAATATTATGGTTGTAACAAAATTGAGCATCAAATTTTAACGACTTATCAAAGAAGATGGGATATTGAAAAAAGTAGGATTAAAATTTATTTGACCGAAGCAACCAATCCCATAAACAAAAGTTGTCAGGTCGAGCCAATTCGAGATCTCATTTATGAGCTGATACGCCCAATAACTTCTCGACTGCGCTCGAAGAGACAGGGCGTGATGATTGTTCAAAAAAGATTTATTCAGCCGTTGCTGTGGCAAGTTGCTTGATCTTAATTCTGAAAGCTGCAAACAACAAGGTCATTATGGGGCTCAACCAATTGAAAACGGCATAAAGTGCATATTCGCCCACGCCAACACCCAAAACACCACTATGGTATGCCCCGCAAGTGTTCCAAGGCACCAAAACCGAAGTTACCGTACCTGAATCTTCCAAAGATCGACTTAGATTTTCTGGAGCGAGTCCACGTTCTTCGTATGCTTTGGAGAACATTTTACCTGGGACCACAATAGCCAAATATTGGTCTGATGCCGTTACGTTCAACGCCAAACAGCTTCCCACGGTACTGGCAAACAAACCAAAAGTGGTCTTGGCCAATTTTAGAAGCGATTCCGTGATGCGTTCCAAAGCTCCGATACCGTCCATGATGCCTCCAAAGACCATGGCACAGACAATCAACCAGATGGTGCCCAGCATACCTGACATTCCGCCCGAAGAGAACAAATCGTTCAAGGCAGGGTCGTCGGTTGCGATGGCCGTATCCACTGTGATGGCATTCAAAATACCTTTGTAACCGGATTCAAAATTTAAAGCGGTACCTCCACCAATGTTGGCCACAATGTCTGGCTGAAAAACAAGGGCAAACACACCGCCCAATAAGGTTCCAATCAAAAGAGCCATCAATGGAGGAGCCTTTTTCACGATCAGACCGATCACAACCAAGGGCACAATAAACAACCAACCGTTGATATTAAAGGTGGAACCGATATTCTCAAGAAGAGCGCTTGTATCCGCCACTCCAGATGTGTCAATAGTGAAACCAAGAATAATGAACACGATCAAAGTAACAACAATGGTCGGGACTGTGGTATAGGTCATATAGCGAATATGAGAGAATAGATCCCCACCAGCCATGGCTGGTGCCAAGTTGGTCGTATCGCTCAAAGGGGACATTTTATCTCCAAAATAAGCTCCTGAAAGTACAGCGCCAGCGGTCATTCCCAACGAAATGCCCAATGCGTCACCAATTCCTATCAATGCAATACCCACGGTTGCGGCCGTGGTCCAGCTACTTCCCGTAGCAATGGAGATTATAGCACAGATCACAACGCTGGCGGCCAAAAATATGGTGGGATTCAATATTTGAAGACCATAATAGATCATCGCGGGAATGATTCCGCTTACCAACCAAGTACCCGATAATGCACCGACCATTAAAAGGATGAGCAAAGCTCCAGTGGTGGACCTAACATTTTCCGCTACTTCGGCAATCATTTGTTTGTAGGATACTTTATTAAAGAAACCCACAATGGCGGCCACAGCACCACCCATCAAAAGAATAAATTGGTTGGAACCACTTAGGGCATCATCCCCAAAAACATAAACATTATAGGCCAACATGGCAACCAGGGCAAAAACGGGAATGAGCGCTTCAGCGATGGTCAGTTCTTTATTTTCTACAATGTGTTCATCTTCCCTAAACTTTGATTTTTCCTCTTTGTTCGGCATTTGGTCTGAGTTTGTTAGAAGGTAATATTACGATTTTGCCCCATGTTGTGCAAACCTCGTATACCTTGTATTTATGCCAAACTTGGGTTCGGAGACAAAATATCCAACTTTTCCATACAGTTTCGCATGGTGGTATAGGTTTTATGGATATCGTTGTCCAGACCAATGGAAAAACGGATAAGTCCTTGAGAGAGACCTAATTCTTTTTGTTCTTCTTCAGGAATCTCTGAACTGGTGGAAGTGCCAGAAGCACTGAACAAGGTTTTATAAAAACCAAGACTTACGGCCAGATACCCCAACTTTTCTTTTTGCATTAATTCCATTAAGGCATTAGCTCGTTCCACGGAACCTACATCCAGGGTAAGCATACCTCCAAAGCCATATTCATGGTTCATCTGGGACTTCATCAAATTGTGGCCGGAATGACTTTCCAATCCAGGATATACCACTTTTAAACCATCTTTTTCGAATTGTTTGGCCAGATAATGGGCATTTTCACTATGCTTTTTGATTCGGATATGCAGCGTTCGCATATTCTTCAAAATGGAAGCGGCCCTTAAACTATCCAAAGTACTTCCCAAAAGCATTCCAGCGCCATTGTTCACATCTTTGAGGCTCAAACAGAAATCGGTAGAGGCACAAACCGCTCCAGCAACACAATCACTACTGCCATTAATGAACTTAGTCAGACTGTGAACCACAACATCGGCTCCTAGTTGAGCTGCATTGATGGTCAATGGCGAAAAGGTGTTGTCTACCACCAATGGCATTTCGTTCTTTTTAGAAATTTTGGATAGCGAAGGAATGTCGGCAATTTCCAATAATGGATTACTAACCGCTTCGCAATAGATCATCTTAGTTTTAGGTGTAATGGAATTTGTGACCATTTCCAAATCGGTAATGTCCATGAAGGAAACATCAATATTGAATTTCTTTACAAAGTTTTTCAAAAAGGCGTAGGTTCCTCCATAAATCGTTCTGCTGCACACAATATGGTCGCCTGAATCGCACAATTGTAGAATTACCGCAGTAATCGCACCCATTCCGCTAGCATATACGTTGGCGGATTCCGTTCCTTCCAGTTGTGCCATGGCCTCACCCAAGTATAGGTTGGAAGGGGAGGAGTGGCGACTGTACAAATAGCAACCTTCCGTATTTCCTTCAAAGGTATCGAACATGGTTTTTGCCGATAGAAAGGTGTAGGTTGATGAATCTGAAATAGAGGGGTTTACACCTCCAAATTCGCCAAAATATTGAAGGTCTTGAATGTGTTCTGATGCTTTGTAGTCCATAATGTACCGTTTTTGATAAAATTAGGAATGTGTAGACATAAAATCAACAGTAAATATAAAATGAAGATTATTTGACATTTAAACTGAAATAATTAGGAAAATAATCTATAAAAGTTGATTTTAGCCATATTGGCTAGAAAATTCGTCGGCATGAAACTGGATAAAGTGGACATTGAGTTGATTAGATTGCTTCAAGAGGACAGCAAAAAAACCACCAAACAATACGCGGATGCTTTGCATTTGTCCAAAACTGCTGTTTATGAGCGCATTCGTAGGTTGGAACGAAATGGAGTAATTACGCAATACACCGCCTTGGTGGATAAATTAAAAGTAGGACGCGATTTTATGGTACTCTGCCAAATTCGATTGGTGCAACATACCAAGGAGAATGTCCTAAAGTTTGAACGTGAAGTATTGCAACTCCAAGAAGTCTCCGAGTGCTTTCATGTGGGAGGCGATTATGACTATATTTTAAAAATCCATGTGAAAGATATGAAGAGCTATCGCGAGTTTATGGTTACCAAGCTTACGGCCATCGCCAATATAGGTAATACCCAAAGCTCTTTTGTGATCAATGAGGTCAAGAACAGTCCTTCGGTACATATTTAGAAGTCGGAAGTCGGAAATCAGAGGGTTATCATCAATAAATAGTTTATGATTGCCAATCATCAGTTCGAGCGTAGTCGAGAACCTTCTTTGTTTTTTTCCTTAACCCTTATAACCCATCATCCTTAACCTTTTCCCACAGAATTGATTGGTACTGTCCCGAAAAACATTTGTATTTTTACACTTGTTTTAAAGAAACACAGTTTTTAAGCAAATATCCTTACAAATAATACAATATGAATCAATATGATGTAGCCATCATCGGCTCCGGACCAGGAGGCTATGTGGCGGCCATTCGATGTGCCCAATTGGGAATGAAAACGGCAATAATAGAAAAGTATGCCGCTCTTGGCGGAACCTGTCTTAACGTAGGTTGTATCCCCTCCAAGGCACTTTTGGACTCATCACACCATTACGAAGATGCCGTAAAGCATTTCGAGGAGCACGGTATCGATATTCCAGGGGAAATAAAAGTGAACCTAGAGCAAATGATAGCTCGTAAACAAGGCGTAGTGGACCAGACTACCAAAGGTATTGAGTTTTTGATGAGCAAAAACAAAATCGATGTGTACCATGGAGTGGGAAGCTTTAAGGACGCCACGCACATCAATATTGCAAAAGAGGATGGGGAAGAAACCATTGAGGCCAAGAATGCCATAATAGCTACAGGCTCAAAGCCATCATCTTTGCCTTTTATTGATATTGACAAAGAAAGAGTGATTACCTCTACGGAAGCATTAAAGCTTAAGGAAGTTCCCAAACACCTCATTGTAATCGGAGGAGGAGTCATTGGATTGGAATTAGGGCAAGTGTACAAACGTTTGGGGGCTGATGTGACCGTTGTGGAATACATGGACCGTATTATCCCTGGTATGGACAGTGCATTGTCCAAAGAGCTTACCAAAGTGATGAAAAAACAAAAGGTAAAGTTCAACCTTTCCCACAAGGTGAAATCCGTGGAGCGTAAAGGCGATGAAGTAATCGTAAAAGCCGATGATAAAAAAGGTAAAGAGGTAACCATTACAGGGGATTACTGCTTGGTAAGTGTTGGCCGTAAGCCTTATACAGATGGGTTGAACGCCGAAGCTGCCGGAGTCAAATTGGATGATAGGGGTAGAGTAGAGGTCAATGAACATCTACAGACCAATGTTTCTAACATTTACGCCATTGGCGATGTGGTAAAAGGCGCCATGTTGGCCCATAAAGCCGAAGAAGAAGGCACTATGGTAGCTGAAATCTTGGCAGGTCAAAAGCCACATATCGATTATAATTTGATTCCCGGTGTGGTTTACACTTGGCCGGAAGTTGCTGCTGTGGGGAAAACAGAAGAGCAGTTGAAAGAAGAAGGTGTGGAATATAAATCCGGTCAGTTCCCCATGAGAGCCCTAGGTAGGGCCCGGGCCAGTATGGATATTGATGGATTTGTGAAAATTCTTGCCGACAAGGACACCGACGAGGTATTGGGCATTCACATGATCGGGGCGAGATGTGCCGATTTGATTGCCGAAGGAGTTACAGCCATGGAGTTTAGGGCATCTGCGGAGGATATTTCCCGAATGAGCCATGCGCACCCAACCTTTGCAGAAGCTGTTAAAGAAGCTGCATTGGCGGCAACCGACGACAGAGCACTGCATGTTTAGGTAGAAAAAAAGAGAATCAAGAAATATAAAAAGCATTCAGTCTTAGGATTGGATGCTTTTTTAGCTCCGAACGGTACGCAATACCCGACGTAGAAAAAGTCGGAACCTAATGAAAATCTCGCGGAGTAAAGGGGTGGTAACATCCTTCAATTCTATAAGCTGCGACTTGGCAAACAAAACCCCTGTAGTGATTTGCCATTTGATGCCCGCTTCATATTTGTTGTATTGCAAGGCCAAAAATGTACAGGCAACCATGAAAGCGAGGGCACCGGGAATCGCAATTTCTGGAGCAAGTGAATGATTGAAGAACCGGTACAGGCCCAATCCGGTAAAACTTCCATAAAGGATAATGAAGTGAATCACGTAGATGGAAAGCGTGCTTGCCCCGATTTTTAAAACCGTTTTGTTCGTCATCAATTGGCGAAGTATCATGAATACGGCAAAGACCACAAAAACATTCCCCAAGCGGATAAATAGATAGTTGTTGGACAAAATCAATTTGAGGAATTCAAATCCGGTCCAATCATATAATACGGCAAAAGCTGCAGTTGACTGGTAAATAAGTAAATAACCAACCGCCAAAGCAATGGAAATGGCAGCAGGGTACAAATACCTGTAATTTTTGAATCTAGTGAACAGTACCGAGATAAAAGCACCGATGGTAGTGTACCCAAACCAAGGGATTATGGTAAATACCGACCCATTGGCCTTGGTAAAGTAATTCGCCAAGAAATCGGGCAAAAAGGCAAAGGACCAATCTTTATATACCCTTTCAAACAAGAAAAGCACCAATGTGATGATCACAAGAACGGTAGGGAATACATATTTTCTCTTTTTGGCCGTAAGCACATAAACACCGATAAGTCCCAAAATGGATAGTCCGATGCAATGCAGTACATCCACAAGATAAAAAGCATTGTAGATATGGCCTTTTAAAAGGCCACCAAGGTTCAGCCGCAATAAATAACCAATGGCCAAAAGCTGCAACCCTCTTCGAATTCCTTTGGAAACCCTGGGGTTTTCCATTCCAGTTTGTGGAACCCGAATCAATAAATAGGTAAAGATAAAACCAGAGACCGTGAAAAAGACAGGGGCGGTAATTCCCCTAAAATAAAGCCAAATATTGTAAATGGTATTGCTGGAATCCCTAAAAACAGGGTCCAACAATCCATCGATGAAGTGCCCTTGGAGCATCATCAAAATGGCCCATGCCCGCATGGCATCGATAAAAAATAACCTGTTGCTTTTGGCTGTCATCTGGTTCATGTTCACCCTATATACTTGTTTTGCAAGTGGTTTGGACGTTCGTCGTGCCAAAAATATACAAAATAGTCGCATCTGTCCTTCTATTGGGGTATTTTAGCAAAACAATCAAGAATTTTATGATATGGCTGCAATTTTAGCATTTGCAGGAAGCAATTCATCCACTTCCATTAATTTTAAATTGGTAAAACACACCGTTTCGTTGGTGCAAGGTTATGATATTCAGATACTCAACATGGCAGAACACCCCTTTCCGGTGTTCAGTGAAGACCTTGAGAAAGCAGAAGGGTATTCCAGTTCATTGAAGGAATTGAATGGGCAAATCAATAGTGCAAATGGCTTGGTTCTTTCCGTTAATGAGCATAATGGGAATCCATCTGCTTATTTCAAAAATGTATTGGATTGGCTGTCCCGATTGGACCGTAAGTTTTTGGAAGAGACAAAGGTGCTGTTAATGTCCACTTCTGGAGGAAAGCGAGGCGGGAAAGGTTCTTTGGCGGTAGTTGAAAATATGCTGCCGAGGTTTGGCGCGGAAGTCGTGGCCACTTTCTCCTTGCCGTCTTTTTATGATACGTTTGATGAGGACGACATTTTGGACAAAGATTTGAAAAATGAACACCAAAGTGCATTGGAAACTTTTTTGGATTCGTTAAAATAACAGGTATTGCGAACACAACGTTCTTTTAAGATAGATTCCCTTTTACAAAGTAAAAAAGCCCTATTCGAGTGGTCCAGAGGTTTTGAAGACGCGGTTTGGTTGGATGGCAATTCGCACGAAGACCCCTATTCCAGTTTTGAAGCCTGTCTAGCTGTTGGAGTATCACAAAGGCTACAAACGGCAGAAGGCTTGGGTACCTTTTTGGAA
This sequence comes from Flagellimonas yonaguniensis, assembly GCF_029193885.1. GTDB lineage: Bacteria > Bacteroidota > Bacteroidia > Flavobacteriales > Flavobacteriaceae > Flagellimonas > Flagellimonas yonaguniensis. The sequence goes on from NZ_JARFVB010000010.1 coordinate 33,167, forward strand.
AATGAAAATGATTGGTTGTTTGGCTACTTTTCCTATGATTTTAAAAATGAACTGGAAAATTTGTCTTCCCATAATACGGATGCTCTGGACTTTCCTACCATACAGTTTTTTCAACCCAACAAACTCATTTTTGTTGCCAACGGACAGCTTCATTTTAATTATTTAGAGCCTTTTGCTGATGAAATTGAAACCGATTATGAGGAAATGATCAATTACCAACAAAAGGAATCATCTATCAAGCAGAGCGATTCCATCAAGATAAAAATGCGTATCCACAAAGATGCCTATTTTGATAAAGCCAATCGTTTTCTGGAACACATCCACAGGGGAGACATTTACGAGGCCAATTTTTGTCAAGAGTTTTATGCAGAGGAAGTTGATATTGATCCGTGGGAAACCTATCGGAAACTGAACGCTATATCGGAACCGCCTTTTGCAGCTTTCGCAAAACTGGATGATAACTATTTGATGTGTGCATCGCCTGAACGGTACATCAAAAAAATAGGTCAGAAAGTGATTTCCCAACCCATAAAAGGCACGGCACGAAGGGGGAAAGATGAATTGGAGGATAAAAAAATCAAAAAAGAACTGTCTCAAGATCAAAAAGAACGCTCGGAAAATATCATGATCACCGATTTGGTCCGTAACGATTTATCCAAAAGTGCATTACAGGGTTCTGTTGAGGTTAAAGAACTTTGTAAACCGTACACCTTTAAGCAAGTACATCAATTGATCTCCACTATAGTTTCAAAAGTACAGCCGGGCAAAAATCCCTTGGAATTGATCAAGGAAACCTTTCCGATGGGTAGCATGACGGGTGCCCCGAAAATATCGGCAATGAACATCATTGAGGAATTGGAAGAGACCAAACGTGGTCTCTACAGTGGAGCTGTTGGCTATTTTGCTCCAAATGGGGATTTTGATTTCAATGTGGTTATCAGGAGTATTCTGTACAATGCCACCAAAAGATATGTGTCCTTTTCCGTGGGGAGTGCCATTACCTCAAAATCTGACCCGGAAATGGAATATGCGGAATGTTTGCTCAAGGCCAAAGCCATGCGAACCGTTTTGGAAGAAGGCTGAGGTTTATTCGTAAATTCGCAACATGTTCCCAAAGTTCAAACAGCATACAACCAGCGCAATGCCCTTTCTTAAAGGACAAAGGCTTCTATTGGCCTGTAGTGGAGGTGTGGATAGTGTTGTGCTGGCCCATTTATGTGTTGCTGAGGAAATGGATGTGGCCTTGGCCCATTGCAATTTTAACCTCCGCGACGAGGAAAGTGATGGCGACGAGACATTTGTACGAGAGTTGGCCTCAAAATTAAAGGTTGAAGTCTTTGTGAAACGATTTAATACCGAGCAATATGCCGAAAAAAAACGTTTGTCCGTACAGATGGCAGCCAGGGAGTTGCGCTATCAATGGTTTGATGAAGTATTGCAAACCAAAGGTTTTGACTATGTTTTGACGGCCCACCATGCTGATGATAGTTTGGAAACCTTCCTGATCAATTTGTCCCGTGGAACAGGAATCGATGGTCTTTCTGGAATTCCCGAAGTGAACGAAAAAGTAGTTCGACCCTTGTTGTCGTTTTCACAAGAAGAAATTTTGGATTATGCCAAAAACAATAATATTAGCTGGCGGGAGGATAGCAGCAACGCCAGTACCAAATACCTTCGCAATAAGATTCGTCACGAGATCGTGCCCACGTTAAAGGAATTGCATCCCACCTTTTTGCGGAATTTTCTCAATACACAGCATTATTTGCAGCAGACCAATGACTTGGTCAACCATCATTTGGGGGAATTAAGGGCCAAATTGTTTGAGCAAAGTGACGGTGTCATCAAAATACCTATTGCCGAACTGCAAAAACTGCAACCTTTGGAATCCTATTTATATGGATTGTTCAAAGAATACGGCTTCACAGAATGGAACGACGTGAAAAATCTGTTGACTGCCATGAGCGGCAAACAAGTATTTTCCCAAACCCATCAGTTGCTCAAGGATAGGGATTGTCTTATGCTGTCCAAAATAAAAAATAAAGTCAAAGGGACATACACGGTCTCTTTGGATATAGACACTTCCGAATTGCCCATTAAATTAAAGCTGGAAGAGGTTGGAGCCCTAGAGGAACAGGGCAAAAATGTCGTATTTTTGGACAAGGAAAAGTTAAACTTTCCGTTAGTGTTAAGGAATTGGGAAAAAGGCGACTATTTTTATCCCTTTGGGATGCAAGGCAAGAAAAAGCTGTCCAAATTCTTCAAGGACGAGAAGTTGGATGTGCTTTCCAAGGAAAAACAATGGTTGCTCTGCTCGGACAACAAAATTGTTTGGGTTGTGGGCAAACGTGCAGACGAACGATTCAAGGTCGATGATTCGACCAAGCAAATACTAAAGATTACGCAGTTTACATGAGATTATCGGTTCTCTTTTTAGGATTATTCTTCATTAATCTAACCACATTCGCCCAAACGGATGAAAATCCTGCAGTTTGGAGCCATGAAGTGCATAAGTTGTCCGATACCGAATACGAATTGGTGTTCAAGGGCAGAATTATGGATGGATGGCATGTGTATTCCCAGTACACTGCTGAAGGCGGCTCGCTCCCCAGCGAGTTTACCTTTGAAAAGGCAGGAGAGGATTACGAACTCATCGGCAAAACGGAAGAGAGCGAGACCATAAAGGAGTACAGTGACATTTTCGAGGTGGAGGAGACTTTTTTTAAGGGAGAAGCTATTTTCACTCAGAAAATTAAATTGCTGAATCTCGATATCAACCAGGTTTCAGTGAATCTCTTTTACCAAATATGTAAGGAGGTTTGCCTTCCCGTTGATGAGTATTTTCAAATTTCATTGGACGGAAGCGGGTTTGTTTCCGAAGAGGCATCTTTGGATGAGCGAAGTGTGGCTTTGGGAGAATCCCTGAAAGTGGATTTAAAGAACAAACAACTGCTCAACCAAGATGGGGTTATGGATTCCGAAGGAAAATCCAATCTGTGGGTCATTTTTGGACTGGGTTTTATAGGTGGATTGATTGCTTTGTTGACCCCCTGTGTATTCCCGATGATTCCATTGACCGTTTCGTTTTTCACCAAACAAACACAGAACAAACCAAAGGGTATCGGTAATGCCTTGCTTTACGGGTTCTTTATTGTTTTGATTTATTTCTTGTTGAGTTTGCCGTTCCATTTGTTCAATTCGGTGGACTCGCAGATATTGAACACGATAGCCACGAACATCTGGCTCAACGTGTTCTTCTTTGTCATATTTGTATTCTTTGCCTTTTCGTTCTTTGGGTATTACGAGTTGACGCTGCCCAGTTCTTGGGCCAATAAGATGGATTCCGCCTCGTCCAAAGTGGGAGGTGGGCTCGGTATCTTTTTCATGGCATTGACCTTGGCCATTGTATCTTTTTCTTGTACAGGTCCTATTTTGGGCGGACTTCTGGGAAGTACCACGTTGGCAGAAGGTAATGTAGCTACTAATTTAACCTCCGGAATGGTCGGTTTTGGTTTGGCGTTGGCTTTGCCATTTGCCTTGTTCGCCATGTTCCCGGCTTGGTTGAATTCCTTGCCCAAGTCCGGTGGTTGGATGACCACTGTGAAAGTGGTACTTGGTTTCTTGGAATTGGCCTTGGCTTTCAAATTCTTGTCCAATGCCGATTTGGTGGGTAACTGGGGCATTTTTAAACGAGAGATCTTTGTGGGTATTTGGGTGGTGCTCTTCATTTTGATGACACTTTACCTTTTTGGAATATTTGGATTTCCGCATGATGGACCCAAGAAAAATTTATCGCCAGCTAGGAAGATAGTTGGTTTGGTAAGCTTTGCTTTTACCGTGTATTTGGTCCTTGGGTTGTTCAATATCAGTAATCTAAAACTGTTGAGCGGATTCCCTCCACCTAGTTTTTACAGTGTTGTGGAAACAGAGAGTGATTGTCCGTTGGGATTGGATTGTTACAAGGATTTTGAAGAAGGTGTGGCATACGCACAAGAGGTGAACAAACCCATTTTGCTCGATTTTACGGGCTGGGCTTGTGTGAACTGTAGGAAAATGGAAGAGAACGTTTGGAGCGATTCCAAAGTGTATCCAATCCTCAAAGAGGATTATGTGTTGATTTCGCTTTATGTGGATGATAGAAAGGAACTTCCCGAATCCGAGCAATTCGATTTTAAATACGATTCAGGGCGTGTAAAATCCATTGAGACCATAGGTCAAAAATGGGGGACATTTCAAACCATCAATTTTAACGCGGCATCACAACCATACTACGTACTGCTATCCCCAAATTTAGAAATCCTAAACGAGGCGGTACAATACGTTGATGTTGAAACCTATGAGCAGTGGTTGAAATCCGGATTGGAGAAACACCATCTTTCCATCAACAAATAGTTGATTATTCGTCCATATTTTTTCAACCATCTAAGAAATTAATTATACCTTGGGATGGTCTATTGACTTAATAACCCATCATCTCTCGTGAAAAAGTACAAAAAGATTCTCCTTGCGCTCGCAGGACTGCTTTTACTTGTAATTATTGGCATTGCCATTTTTATCAATAGCTTGAAACCTGATTATAGCGGGAAAAAATCCTTGCCTGGTATATCCGATGAAGTAACCACGTATTTTGATCCCTATGGGATTCCACACATTTATGCACAAAACGAAAAGGATGCGATTAAAGTGTTGGGCTATGTGCATGCGCAGGACAGATTATGGCAGATGGAACTCCTGCGTAGGGTGGCCAAAGGACGACTTTCCGAGGTTTTTGGGGAGGATATGGTCAAGACGGATAAGTTCTTCCTCTCTTTGGGCATAGATGACCATACTAAAGCAACCATTTCCAATCTTGATAAGCAAAGCGAAACCATTGCACTTTCACAAGCTTACTTGGATGGAATCAACGAGTTCATTAAACAAGGACCAACACCCATCGAATTTTATTTGACCGGTATTGAAAAAGAGCCGTTTACCATTGAAGATGTTTACAATGCCGTAGGATATATGGCCTTCAGTTTTGCCATGGCCCATAAAACCGACCCCTTATTGACGAGTATGCGCAATAAGTTAGGGGATGATTATATAAGGGAGCTGGCCGTAAGTTCGGATACTTCCACCGTATGGATAAAAAACCACAAAGGGGAAGAAACCGATACTTTGGGCACCAATATTACCGCTAGTGTCACTTCGGCCCTTGAAAAACTTCCCATCCCACAGTTTGAAGGGAGTAATAGCTGGGTGGTGGCACCAAAGAAGACAAAAAACGGAAAAGTGATTTTTGCCAACGACCCGCATATTGGCTTTGCCCAACCTTCAGTATGGTACGAGGCCCATGTGAGCACTCCGACCTATGAAAAATATGGATACCATCTCGCGGGAGTGCCGTTTCCTTTGTTGGGTCATGATAGGAATTTGGCCTATGGCCTTACCATGTTCGAGAACGATGATATTGATTTTTATTACGAGGAAACCAATCCTTCCGATAGTACCCAATACAAAACCGCTGAAGGTTGGGAAAATTATGAATTTGTAAACAAGACCATTAAAGTAAAAGATGGGGATGATGTTACGTTTACCTACAAGAAAACACATCATGGCCCTATCTTGAACAATATTGCAGATCAAATTTCCGGAGAACGACCAGTGGCCATGTCTTGGATATATACCAAACCCACGAATATGGTATTGCATGCCTTGTTCGGATTGAGTCATGCGACCAATATAGAAGAGTTTAAAAGTGCCCTGCCCAACATTCATGCGCCAGGACTCAACGTCATGTATGGTGATGCCCAAGGGAATGTTGCTTGGTGGGCCACGGCCAAACTTTACGAGATGCCCGATAGCCTGTCCACCAAGTTTATCTTGGATGGGGCATCAGGGAATGAAGAACCGTTGCGTTATCTGGATTTCTCGGAAAACCCCATGGCGGAGAATCCACCTTGGAACTATGTGTATTCCGCCAATAATCAACCAGATTCGATTGCAGGAATGCTTTATCCGGGGTACTATTTGCCGGAAAACAGGGCAAAACGCATTGTTCAATTACTGGATGCCAAGGATGACTGGGACAAGGAGTCCATATCAGAAATGATATTGGATGATACATCCCCTGTGAATACGGAATTGATCACGGAATTGATCAAACTGTTCGATGTCACACATTTGAACAATGAACAATTGGTAATGGTGGATTCTTTGAAAAACTGGAATGGAAAATATTCTTTGACGAGTACAAGCCCGACCTTATACCATAGAGCACTCTATTATATGGTCAAGAATACCATGGAAGACGAATTGGGGCCAGAGATGTTCAACCAATTTCTGTCGACCCACCTTTTTAAAAGACAGATTGCATGGGGAGGTAAAATGGAGACCGGAAAATGGTGGGACAACATTAATACTCCCGATGTAGTGGAAACGCGGGAGGAAATGGTCATAAAGTCTTTTTCCGACGCTTGGAATTCCCTTGTTGAAGACTTTGGTCCAGATTCCAGCCAATGGACATGGGACAAAGTACATACCTTGGAGCATGAGCACCCATTTGGTCAGGTGGCATCGCTTCGTAAGTATTTTAATGTGGGGCCGTTTCCTGTCAATGGAACCCGTGAAGTTATCAACAACCTTGCTTTTCCTTACGATAGCACAGGTTTTTACAAAGTAAACTCCGGGCCATCAACCCGTAGGATCATCGACTTTTCCGATGTGGAGAACAGCATCAGCATATTGCCCACAGGCCAATCTGGAAATCCGCTGAGCAAACACTATGATGATCAAGCCCAAATGTATGTCAACGGAGAGTTTCGTAAAATGATGATGAACCAACAGGAAATAGAGGAAACCGCTGAATCCGTTTTGATCTTCCGTTAATTCAAAAGGGGCATTCGTCAATTCATATTGGGGCATTCGTCAAAAGGGGGATCTTTTTTGTAAAGGGATTGGCTATTTTTTCAGTCTTTTTCAATTAGAAAACCCTTATGCTCATAAAAGTTTACGGAAGTGCCGTTTTTGGCATTGAGGCCACCACCATTATTGTGGAAGTCAATATCGATAAAGGAATAGGCTATCATTTGGTGGGATTGCCCGATAATGCCATCAAGGAAAGTAACTATCGAATTGCCGCTGCATTACAGAACAACGGTTATCGAATCCCAGGGAAGAAAATAACCATCAATATGGCACCTGCCGATTTGAGAAAGGAAGGATCCGCTTACGATTTGACCTTGGCCATAGGTATTTTGGCCGCATCGGACCAGATTCGCTCCGAGAACATCGAAAACTATTTGATCATGGGGGAGCTTTCCCTTGATGGAAGCCTGCAACCCATCAAAGGGGCCTTGCCCATTGCCATAAAAGCACAAGAAGAAGGTTTCCAAGGGTTTATTCTTCCCAAAGAGAATGCCAACGAAGCCGCAGTGGTTGATGGATTGAAAGTTTACGGTGTGGATAATATCAAAGAAGTCATTGATTTCTTTGATGTGGACGCTCCTTTGGAGCAAACCAAGATTGATGCCCAACAAGAGTTTTACGAAAACCTACACTTTCCAGCGTTTGATTTTGCCGATGTAAAAGGACAGGAAAGCATAAAACGATGTATGGAGATAGCGGCTGCGGGAGGACACAATATTATTTTGATTGGGCCCCCAGGAGCAGGGAAAACGATGTTGGCAAAGCGATTGCCCTCCATTTTACCACCGATGACGCTTCACGAAGCATTGGAAACCACTAAAATCCATAGTGTGGTCGGAAAAGTGAAGAACAAGGGATTGATGAGCCAACGGCCTTTTAGAAATCCACACCATACCATAAGCTCTGCCGCCCTCGTTGGGGGAGGCAGTTATCCGCAGCCCGGAGAGATTTCACTATCGCACAATGGAGTGTTGTTTTTGGATGAACTTCCAGAGTTTGAGCGTCGGGTTCTGGAAGTAATGCGACAACCCATGGAAGATAGGGAAGTGACCATAGCCCGTGCTCAGTTTACGGTAACCTACCCCAGTAGTTTTATGTTGGTAGCCAGTATGAACCCAAGTCCTGGAGGGTATTTTAACGACCCCGATGCTCCAGTGACATCCTCTCCTGCGGAAATGCAGCGATATTTGGGTAAAATCTCGGGGCCATTATTGGACAGGATAGACATTCATATTGAAGTGACCCCGGTTCCTTTTGATAAATTATCCGAAGACAGGAAAGGGGAGGGCAGTGTGGTCATTAGAAAAAGGGTGGAAGCGGCACGGGAAATCCAAACCAGAAGATTTGAACAGGTTGATGGTATTCACTACAATGCCCAAATGGGAACAAAGCACATCAGGAAGTTCTGCAAGTTGAATGAGTCTTCCAAAAATCTATTAAAAGATGCGATGCAGCGTTTAAATCTTTCAGCCCGTGCCTACGATAGAATTTTAAAGGTTTCCAGAACCATTGCCGATTTGGAGCAATCCGAACAGGTGGTGGAAAACCATATTTCCGAAGCTATACAGTACCGTAGTTTGGATCGCGAGGGTTGGTTGGGCTGACTTTAATTGAACCTTTTGATCAAATTATAGGTGAAAATTATCATTTCCTTGTAATTATCCTTTCTGATTTTCTCATCTATTCCGTGAAACCTTGTCATACTATCAGGACCAATGCGAATAGGATAAAATCGGTATACATCATCGGAAATATCATAAAAATACCTTGCATCGGTTCCGCCACCAATTAAACCCGGTACAACAACTGCTTCTGGAAAAACGGAACGTATGATTTTTTCAAGGTTTTTGAAAGCTTCCGAGTCAATGCTGGAAACAGGGGACGGATTTGTGGCAAAACCAGTGGTTTCAACCTTTATTTCATCTCCAATGGTCTTTTGGATATGTTGTCTTACGGATTCAATGGTTTCTCCGGGCAAAATCCTAAAATTCACAGTGGCCTTGCCAACAGTTGGGATCACATTGTCCTTCACACCACCTTCGATTATTGTGGGGGCTGTGGTAGTATGGGCATTCAATGCTTTGAGAACGGGTCCTTTGAACAACCATGGATTGGCAAATGCCAATTTTTTGAAAAATGGCATTTCTGCCCCCATATATTCAAATTGATAATCTATGGGCTTTACCATTTTATAGGGAAGCTGATTGTTTTCTAAATCCACGATTGCTTGCGCGAGCATTCCAAGTGTATTGTCTTCTGGTGGGGCGGAACTATGGCCTCCGGTAGTTTCAACAATAAGGTTAAAGGATACATACCCTTTCTCTGCCAAGTTTACCATAGCAACTGTTTTGTCAAAATCAGGAACCATATTTTTGGCCAAAAACCCACCTTCGTCCAAGGCCATTGCGGCATGAATCCCTTTTTCTTTCAAATGGGCAGCTATTGCTTTGGCTCCATGTTCCCCTCCCAGTTCTTCATCATGTCCAAATGCTAGATAAATGGTTTGTTTTGGTGCAAAGGATTCCTGAAGTAACATTTCAACAGATTCCATGAGTGCCATAAGGGAACTTTTATCATCCATGGTTCCTCTTCCGATAATATGGCTGTCGGTTATGATTCCCTCGAACGGCCCTGCCTCCCAATTGTCAAGGGTTGGCAGGTCCACAGGCACCACATCTTGATGTGAAAGGAGTATGATTGGCTTTTTAGATGGATCGCTACCTTTCCAAGTATAGAGCAGACTATAATCATTGATTTTTTCCAATGTCAGATTTTGATGAAGTAGGGGAAAAGATTCTTCCAAAAATTGATGGAACCCATTAAATGCTGTCGAGTCGGGAATAGCTTCTTCACTAAAGGAAATAGTTTTGAATTGAACAGCTTTGGACAAGTTCAGGAAAGCCATTTCAGGAAACTTCATTGTTGCCAGCGGTTCGGGGTCAACTTGTTTGGAACTAAGCGATAAGGTTTTGAATATCAATATGGCAGCAATGATCAAGATTAGGGCTAGGATTCCAAGGATAATTTTTTTCATGGTTGGTTTGGTTGTTTCTCCCAAATTATATAAAAATATTGATGAATCGATAATTGGGGAGAAATAGTTAAGTCTACTGTTATTGAACAAATTCACAATACAGTTAACTTATTTGGAAAGATATTCAATTATTACGTTAAATATTGATTAACTCGCTGTTAATTAGAATTTTGAACCTTAATTTCGCACGATTTTCAGAAAATTAGAGAACATGCAATTTGTGGAGTTGAACCCAATGGGGAATTTTGACCCTTGGGAGCAGGAGAAGATTGATGAGTTGCTGCATCAAAACATCAAAGAGTCGTTGAGCAATAGATTGGTTTTTGAAGATGAGAGCATCAAACTTTGGGACCTTTATCTTCTTCCAGGTGAACGACTTGATTTTAGAAAGCACAATACCAATTATGCCTGGGTGTGCACAACAGGTGGCTTACTCATAACCCGATATGGGAATGGTAAAATCGATATGATTAAACTAAATCAAGGCGATACCGAGTATTTCGAAAACAGAGGCAAAAACTATGTCAACGATCTGGAAAATATCGGCGAGGATATTGTTGTCATCAATATTTTGGAATACAAACAGGCCAAAAAAGAAAACAGCATTCAGTTCTGTAACTAAATGGCCTTGATGTTTGCCTTTAAACCAGAGATGATGCCCAAAATGTTTTCCACGGTTTCGTCCAGATAATATTTAATGGCCAAATGTGGAATCCTGATGGTGGTAAATCCATTTTTAAAGGAATGCATGGCCTCTTCTAAGTCGTTTATGGCTTGTTCGTGGGTAATCATGTTGTTGTTCTTGTCAATCTCGATATTGAGTTTGACACGTGATATGGCAATATCAACAGATTTTTTACCATCCCACCATTCCAACATGGGGTGGACACCAGCAGCTTTCAAAGCAAAAAATAAATGGATGGCTTCAATCGGGGTGTCGTTGTCCAATATTACTTTTTTGATGAGTTTCGTATGTCGTTCGCAAAGCGCTACACCTAAAGACTCTTTCGAATCCTTAAACTGTTGGGGGTTGATGTCTTTGCCACAATCCTTACATGTCATAAGTTTTTGTCGGGTTTAAGTCTAAGTATGATTTGGGACTATTATAACTTTCAGATTTTTGAAATAGTATAAAAATTCGATGTACGGCATTTCACTTTTAGACGAAATGCACTTTTTCGGATGAAATACATGTTTTGTCCATTTATCCTTTTTAATTTAATCGCCTTAAAATCAGGAATTCTTTAGTTTAGAATCCCTTTGGAGTAGCCATTGATAGCATTTGCTATATTTCTTGGAGTAAAAAGTATATTTAGGGGCAATCGGAATGTTTTGATGAATCAGTTTAAGATAGATATTAATTGTGATGTTGGTGAGGGAGTTGGCAATGAGGCCGATATTTTTCCTTTCATAAGCTCCTGCAATATTGCTTGTGGCGGTCATGCAGGTAATACGAAAACCATGTTGAGGATAGCTTCACTCGCTAAAAAACACAATTTAAAGGTGGGTTCGCACCCCTCATACCCCGATAAAGCCAATTTTGGCCGGGAAGTGATGGATATTTCCCACCAAGATCTAATACAAAGTATTAAGCAGCAATTGTCTGATTTTGATGACATTTTAAAACGGAAAGGAATTCCTTTGCATCATATCAAAGCACATGGAGCCTTGTATAATCAAACGGCAAAGGACGAAAAGTTGGCAATGGTCTATTTGGATGCTATTGAAGTTTACAAGGAGAAGGCCATTCTCTATGTTCCTTTTGATTCAGCAGTAGCAAAAATAGCGGAAGAACGTGGATTTAAAATCTGGTTTGAGGCCTTTGCGGACCGCAATTACAATGCCGACTTATCCCTTGTTTCCAGAAAAGAGGAAAACGCTTTGATCGAAGATCCTGAAGCTGTTTTACAACACATATTGCCCATCATTAAAAAAGGTAAGGTGTTTACTATTGATGGCAAAGCGAGCAACATTCAAGTAGATACGCTTTGCATTCATGGCGATACGGTTTCTGCATTAAAAATATTAACGTATCTTTCTAGGGCATTACCCCAAAATAAGGTGCAAATAGCAAAGTGAAAAGTTACCCCATCAGCATCAAACCTTTCGGAGAACGAGCTGTTTTAGTGGAATGGCCCGAAAAGGTAAGTGAATCCATTTTGGCGGATATCCTCGATTTTATGGACGCTTTCAAGGAGCTGAAAATCCCTGGTTGGGAGATGTCAGTTGCCTATAATTCCTTGACGATGGTCTATAACCAAGACCATATCGATTTTGAGGAGACCAAAAACATGATTCTGGATTGTCAAGAACGACAGGCCAAATCCAAAACGGAACGTGTCCAACACTTATGGACGTTGCCGGTATGCTACGACCTTGAATTTGGAATGGATATTGAAGAAACTTCCAAGACATTGGGTTTATCTATCGAGGAACTCATTGAACAGCATACATCGCATCAATATGTGGTGTATGGCATCGGTTTTTTGCCCGGTTTTATGTATTTGGGCGGACTTCCTTCTTCTTTGGAGATTCCCCGTAGAGGTGAGCCAAGGTTAAAAGTCCAGAAAGGTTCGGTAGGCTTGGCCAGTAAGCAAACAGGTATTTATCCGCAGGATTCACCGGGAGGTTGGAATATCATTGGTAATTGCCCAGTGGACTTGTTCGACCCAAGCAAAGAGCATCCTTGTTTTGTGAAGGTAGGGGATAAAATACAGTTCGAGAGCATTTCCAAAGCCGAATATGAACTTCATAAAATTGAAGGCGAAGTTGGTATTTACGAACCCGAAAAAGTTGTGCTGAATGCTTAAAGTATTGAAAGCAGGTCTTTATTTAAGCATCCAAGACCTTGGGCGGTTCGGTCATCGGGATATCGGGGTGCCCATTGCGGGTGCCATGGATGTGGAATCGGTAAAAAAAGCCAATCTTTTACTGGAAAATGACGAGAATGATGCCGTACTGGAAATCACGATGACTGGTCCTACACTACAATTTGATACCGATACGTATATTAGTTTGTCAGGAGCCCATATTGTGGCCACGTTGAACAACGAGCCCATTGATAACTATACCGTGATCAAAATTGGCAAAGGGGATATCCTGTCCTATGGCCGTTTGGAGAAAGGATTTAGGGGGTATTTAGCCGTCAAAGGTGGTTTTCAATCAAAAAGGGTACTCGATAGCCGCTCTCAATTTTATCCGGTAACCAAATCGTCTCGGCTTAAGGATGGGGATGATGTGCCTTATGCGGCAACAACGGATTACGAACCCAAAATTTCGGAAGTGAAGATTGAAGAACATTTTGAAAATACCATTTTAAAAGTGTACAAAGGCCCTGAGTTTTCATTGTTGTCCGACGGTCAGCTCACGGAAATATTTTCAAAGCCGTATTCCGTTTCCAAGGAAAACAACCGAATGGCCTATCAGCTATCTGAATTGATTACGGGACATTCGCACTCCATGTTGACATCCGGAACCCTTCCAGGAACCATACAATTGACTCCCGCAGGCCGTATGATTATTTTAATGAAGGATGGCCAAACCACTGGGGGGTATCCCCGGATACTTCAATTGAGCGAGGAATCCATCTCGGTACTTGCACAGAAAAAATATGGGGATGAACTAGTATTCAAGCTAGTCTGATAATATATCTTACTTGCTCAATGCTAATTCATAATATTTTTCGTAACATTGACCTATGAAAGTAAATAAACAAGTCATTATCGAGGTCGTGATTATTCCAGAAATGGAGTGATACAGACTTGTTATTGACTGAAAAGGCCTGTATCCCACACGATACAGGCCTTTTTTATTGTAATAAAATTAATTGAATATTGGAATTTTAATCAACCTAAAAAACTGAAATACAGTAAATTATGTTTATTATGTTTCCAGTGGATTTAAACAGCCACCAACTGTTAAAAATCTAGGGCTTTTTAAACATTTATCTTTGAATTACGGTATATATTCAGAAGAATACTGTATTTGAATGAAATTTGATAATGGAATTAAACAAGTTTAGTAAGAAAGTAACTCAAGATCCAACGCTGCCAGCCGCTCAGGCCATGTTGCATGCGATTGGGCTAACAGACGAAGATTTACAAAAACCTTTAATCGGAATAGCGAGCACAGGGTACGAGGGCAATCCTTGCAATATGCACCTCAATGATTTGGCCCTCGATGTAAAAAAAGGAGTGGAGTCCTCTAATTTGGTTGGGCTTATCTTCAATACCATTGGGGTAAGTGATGGGATATCGAACGGGACCCCTGGAATGCGTTACTCTCTGCCATCACGGGACATCATTGCGGATTCCATTGAGACAGTTATCCACGCTATGAGTTACGACGGATTGGTAACCGTGGTGGGGTGTGATAAAAACATGCCCGGGGCATTAATGGCCCAATTGCGGTTGAACCGTCCATCCATTTTAGTATATGGAGGAACTATTGCGCCAGGCTGCCACAACAACAAAAAACTGGATATTATCTCAGCTTTTGAAGCGTACGGACAAAAAGTGGCCGGAGCTATTGATGAGAAAGAATATAAAGAAGTCATCCACAAGGCCTGTCCAGGAGCTGGAGCCTGTGGGGGTATGTACACCGCCAACACCATGGCGTCTGCCATTGAGGCGATGGGCATGTCCATGCCTTTCAACTCCTCCATTCCGGCTGTAAATGACAAAAAGCAAGCAGATTGTGAAGCCTCCGGTGCCGCATTGTACCATTTGCTAAAAGAAGATATTAAACCAAGGGACATCGTGACCAAAAGGTCCTTGGAAAATGCATTTAGGTTGGTGACCGTACTCGGAGGATCGACCAATGCAGTGCTTCACTTTATGGCCATAGCACACGCAGCTGAGGTTGATTTTACACTGGAAGACATCACAAGAATCAGTGAATCCACTCCATTGTTGGCTGATTTAAAGCCAAGTGGAAAATATTTGATGGAAGACCTTCACAAAGTAGGAGGGGTTCCAGCGGTATTGAAATATATGCTGAAAGAAGGTATGCTTCATGGTGATTGTATGACGGTCACAGGAAAAACTTTGGCCGAAAACTTGTTGGACGCCCCGGATTTGGCAGAAGGTCAAGATATTATCAGAAAGAAAGAGCAGCCTATAAAGGAAACAGGTCATATCCGTATTTTATATGGTAACCTTGCTTCTGAAGGGGCTGTGGCCAAAATCACAGGTAAGGAAGGGCTTGAATTTACAGGAACAGCTCGTGTTTTTGACAGCGAAGTTGCTGTTAACGAAGGTATCCATACTGGCAAGGTCCAAAAAGGGGACGTAGTGGTCATCCGTTACGAAGGGCCTAAAGGAGCACCAGGGATGCCCGAAATGCTGAAACCCACTTCTGCCATCATGGGTGCTGGACTGGGAAAAGATGTAGCCTTGATCACTGATGGAAGATTCTCTGGTGGTTCCCACGGATTTGTAGTGGGACACGTTTCCCCCGAAGCACAAGTAGGTGGTGGAATTGCCTTGGTAAAAGATGGAGATGAAATTACCATTGATGCCGTCAAAAATACCATCAATATTAACATTTCGGACGAAGAGTATGAACAACGAAGAAAAGAATGGAAGCAACCTGAATTGAAAATAAAATCAGGAAGCTTGTACAAATATGCCAAAACGGTATCATCAGCAGCAAAAGGCTGTGTTACCGATTTGTTTTAACAATTATGATAGGGGTATCTCCCTAAATATAAGCTTATGGAGACATTAAAAGCACAAAAAAAAGATAGTAAAAGTCAAAAAGCCATCAGGATTACTGGTGCTGAGGCGATTATCCATTGCTTGCTAGCAGAAGGAGTGGATTTGATTTACGGTTACCCAGGCGGTGCCATTATGCCCGTTTATGACGAATTATATAAGTTTCAAGACAAACTGACCCACATTCTGACGCGTCACGAACAAGGGGCTACACATGCCGCCCAAGGCTACGCTAGGGTTACCGGAAAAGTAGGGGTTGCCATGGCAACTTCTGGGCCAGGTGCAACCAACTTGGTAACGGGGATAGCCGATGCACAGATAGACTCCACTCCCATGGTGTGTATCACGGGGCAGGTAACTAGAAGTCTTTTGGGGTCGGATGCATTCCAAGAAACAGATATCGTAGGTATCTCCACACCTGTGACCAAGTGGAATTACCAGATTACCAAAGTCGAAGAGATTCCGGAAATCATGGCGAAGGCATTCTATATTGCCAAATCAGGGAGACCCGGTCCGGTTTTGATAGACATCACGAAAAATGCCCAGTTCGACGAATTGGACTTCACTTATGAAAAATGTACTGGGGTAAGGAGTTATAAGCCTGTCCCTGAACCTGATATTTCTGCTATTGAAAAGGCAGCCGAATTGATTAACAATGCCAAGAAACCGTATATCGTATTTGGTCAAGGTGTCATTTTAGGCAAGGCAGAAGAAGAATTGAAAGCTTTAGTGGAAAAAGCGGGAATCCCTGCCGCGTGGACCATTCTTGGGCTGTCCGCTATGGATACCGACCATCCGCTGAATGTGGGTATGGTGGGGATGCACGGGAATTATGGCCCCAATATGTTGACGAACGAATGCGATGTGCTCATTGCCATCGGAATGCGTTTCGATGATCGTGTGACGGGGGATTTGAACACCTACGCAAAACAGGCCAAAATCATTCATTTTGAGATAGACCCAGCTGAGGTCAACAAAAATGTAAAAGTGGATGTCGCTGTTTTGGGCAATGCAAAGGAAACTTTGGGGCAGATACTCCCAATGCTCGATAAAAAAGAGCATAAGGAATGGAAGGCCGAGTTTGATAAAATGTATCAAATCGAATACGATACCTTGATCAATAAAGATATTCATCCGACCAAAGAAGGATTGACCATGGGAGAGGTGATTGAGCAAATCAATGTGGCTTCCGATCAAAAAGCTGTGATTGTTTCCGATGTGGGACAGCATCAAATGATTGCCTGTCGATATGCCAAGTTCAAGCAATCAAAGAGCAATATAACCTCAGGTGGTCTGGGGACCATGGGATTTGGTCTTCCAGCAGCCATAGGGGCCAAAATGGGCGCTATGGATCGCGAAGTAGTGGCCATCATCGGTGACGGTGGTTACCAAATGACCATTCAGGAGTTAGGTGTAATTTTCCAGCACAATGTACCTGTAAAGATTGTGGTCCTGAACAACGATCACTTGGGAATGGTGCGTCAATGGCAAGAACTTTTCTTTGATAGACGCTATGCTTCCACGGTAATGACCAATCCAGATTTTGTAAAAATCGCGGAAGGATACCATATCAAATCAAGAAGGGTTACAGAACGCACAGATCTTGAGGGCGCAGTGGAAGAAATGATGGCATCCAAAGACCCATACTTTTTGGAGGTAAAAGTGGAAAAAGAGGACAACGTATTCCCTATGATTCCATCGGGAGCATCCGTTTCAGATATTAGATTAAAATAAAAACAGATCAACCCTGATGAGGGAAAGGTATATTTGAATTCATCAGGGTGCAAGCGTATAAAAAACTATGGAAAAACAATGGTATACCATCTCGGTGTATTCCGAAAATCATGTGGGATTGCTCAATAGGATATCAGGGATATTCTTAAAGCGACATATCAACATAGAAAGTCTAAATGTTTCTAAATCAGAGATTGAAGGTGTTTCCAAATTCACGATTGTGGTTTTTACCACCGAGGACTGGACGCGGAAAATCGTTGGTCAAATCGAGAAACAGATAGAGGTCATCAAGGCATACTATCATACCGATGATGAAACCATTTATCAAGAATCCGCTCTGTTCAAGATCGCTTCGCATTTGTTGTTCGATGAGCGTCAGATTCAAAACATCATCAAAGAAAGCAATGCGCAGATCGTTACCGTAAATCGTGAGTTTTTTGCCTTGGCGAAAACTGGTCGCAGGCACGAGATTGACGAAATGCACGATGCATTGGAACCTTATGGCATCATGCAATTTGTGCGTTCGGGCAGAATTGCAGTGACAAAAGCAACGATGCCAATAAGCGAAATATTACAAGAATTTCAAGAAAACTAAATAGCATAAAATCAAATATTAAAAATGGCAAATTACTTTAACACACTATCACTTCGCGAACAACTGACACAGTTGGGAAAATGTAGATTTATGGATTCCAGCGAGTTTGCTGATGGTGTTACCGTACTAAAAGGAAAGAAAATCGTAATTGTTGGGTGTGGCGCCCAAGGACTGAACCAAGGGTTGAACATGCGTGATTCCGGTTTGGATATCTCCTATGCCCTCCGTCCAGCAGCTATAAAAGAGGAAAGACAATCCTTTAAAAACGCAAAAGAGAACAACTTTGTGGTGGGAACTTATGAGGAATTGATTCCAACCGCTGATTTGGTCATCAATCTGACCCCGGATAAGCAGCACACCAATGTGGTAAGCACAGTAATGCCTCTGATGAAGCAAGGAGCAACCTTATCCTATTCCCATGGTTTCAACATTGTGGAAGAGGGTATGCAGGTGCGTGAAGACCTTACCGTAATCATGGTGGCTCCGAAAAGTCCAGGTTCCGAGGTGCGTGAAGAGTACAAAAGAGGTTTCGGTGTACCAACCTTGATTGCCGTACACCCAGAAAATGACCCGGAAGGTAAAGGGTTGGAACAAGCCAAAGCCTATGCTGCTGGAACCGGTGGGGACAAGGCAGGTGTTCTTGAATCCTCATTTGTGGCGGAAGTAAAGTCGGATTTGATGGGAGAGCAGACTATTCTTTGTGGTTTGTTGCAAACAGGATCTATCCTTTCCTTCAACAAAATGGTGGAAAAAGGGATCGATGAAGCCTACGCCTCCAAATTGATTCAATACGGGTGGGAAACCATTACCGAAGGTTTGAAGCAAGGGGGTATTACCAATATGATGGACCGTTTGTCCAATCCAGCCAAGATCAAAGCTTTTGATTTGGCAGAGGAGTTGAAAGTGATCATGCGTCCATTGTTCCAAAAGCACATGGATGACATTATGAGCGGACATTTCTCCAAAACCATGATGGAAGACTGGGACAATGGTGATAAAAACCTATTGGATTGGAGGGCAGCAACTGGAGAAACCGCCTTTGAAAAAACACCAGCCGGGGATATGGAAATCTCTGAGCAAGAGTATTACGACAATGGAGTATTGATGGTCGCTTTTGTGAAATCAGGAGTGGAATTGGCCTATGAGACCATGACCGAATCCGGAATCATTGGCGAGTCCGCATATTATGAATCGTTGCACGAGACGCCATTGATTGCAAACACCATTGCAAGAAAGAAATTGTTCGAAATGAACCGTGTCATCTCCGATACGGCAGAGTACGGTTGTTATTTGTTCGACCATGCGTGTAAGCCACTGTTGACCGATTTCATGAAAACCGTGGAGACTGACATCATAGGAAAGCACTTTAGAGAAGGCAAAGACACTGGTGTGGACAACGTAAGGTTGATTGCCGTGAACAAAGCCATCCGTGAGCATGATGTAGAAGTGGTTGGTGCCAGATTACGTGCATCAATGACGGCAATGAAGCCAATCGGATAATACAAAACTCGGTCCTATGAGTGAAACTGTGGAAATCTATTTTCCGCAAATAGCGGATATTTATCAGGCAGCAAAGACCATTGCCCAAGTGGCGAAGGAAACACCTTTGCAGCAAAGTATCCGCTATTCCAAAACCCATGGGGCCAATATTCTCCTTAAAAGAGAGGATCTTCACAGGGTACGCAGTTACAAAATCCGTGGGGCGTACAATAAAATAAGTTCCCTCAGTCAAAAACAATTGGATAGCGGTGTGGTTTGTGCCAGTGCAGGAAACCATGCTCAGGGCGTTGCCTTTGCTTGCAGTCATTTGAATGTTAAGGGAACCATTTATATGCCCGTTGTAACCCCTAAACAAAAGATAGATCAGACCAAAATGTTTGGTGGGGATTGGGTCGATGTGGTTCTGGAAGGAGACACTTTTGACGATTCCAAAAAAGCGGCTGAATTGTTCTGCGAACAGGAAGGCAAAACCTTTGTTCATCCGTTTGATGATGAAAAAACCATTGAGGGCCAAGCAACCGTTGGTTTGGAGATGCTGCAGCAATCCAGCGAGCCCATCGATTATGTTTTTGTGGCCGTTGGTGGTGGCGGATTGGCATCAGGACTTTGTGGCACGTTCCAAGCATTATCGCCCAATACCAAAATAATAGGGGTGGAACCTGAAGGAGCCCCGTCCATGCTAAAATCCATTGAGCAGGGGAAATTGGTGGAGCTGGAAAAAATCGATAAGTTCATTGATGGTGCCGCAGTTCAAAAAGTTGGGTCGTTAACCTATCCCATTTGCAAGGAATATCTGCACAAAATGGTAACAGTTCCCGAAGGGAAAGTATGCCAGACCATCTTGGATCTTTATAACAGGGATGCCATTGTTGTAGAACCTGCTGGAGCTTTGACAATTGCAGCCTTGGACTATTTCAAGGAAGAAATCAAGGGTAGGAAAGTGGTCTGTGTGGTAAGCGGAAGCAATAACGATATCACCCGTACTGCAGAAATCAAGGAAAGGGCCTTGCTGTACGCCCAACTGAAACACTATTTTATTGTGAGGTTTCCGCAGCGTCCAGGTGCGTTGAAAGAATTTGTGGTGGATATTTTGGGCCCCAATGACGACATCACGCATTTTGAATATTCCAAAAAATCGAGCAGGGAAAATGCACCTGCCATCGTCGGGGTGGAACTAAAATCGCCAGATGATCTAGAGCCTTTGATCCAGCGGATGAAAGAAAACAACTTCTTTGGAGACTATCTTAACAACAAACCTGATCTGTTCCAATATTTGGTGTGATGCCACCAACATTTTAAAGCATCATTATTATAAACTTGGTTCTCCATCCTTTTCGTTATCGATTGCGTGAAAACTAAGAACCTTTCATTTGTTTTTATGTTAATTTTGTGTAGGATGGACAATCAATAAGATCACTAATCAAAGTAAAACAACAACTAATGGCAACAACTACAACGGCAATACCGGAAGCTTTTCAGATTACCGAGGAGATTCATCAAAAAACATATTTGGTCAATGGGGAACTACGGAAATGGGATGGTGATACCAGTCCTGTTATTTCCACAATATCCTCTACAGGGGAATATGCCCCGACTACTCTGGGGAGTGTGCCGGATATGGGCGAAGCCGAAGCCTTGGATGCTCTCGATTCGGCTTTGGCAGCATATGACAAAGGACAGGGGCTTTGGCCAACCATGAAGGTAAAGGATCGTGTGGAATGCATGGAAACCTTTGTGAAGAAAATGGAACAAAAGCGTGAACAAGTGGTAAAGCTTTTAATGTGGGAAATAGGGAAATCCAAGCCAGATTCTTACAAAGAGTTTGATCGTACCGTTGAGTATATTTATGACACCATTGAAGATTACAAGAAGTTGGATCGCGATAGTGCCAAGTTTGAGAAACACGATGGTGTTTATGCCCATATCCGTAGGGGGCCGCTCGGTGTCGTATTGTGTCTGGGACCATACAACTACCCGTTAAACGAGACCTTTGCTTTATTGATTCCAGCCATCATCATGGGGAATACCACTATTTTTAAGCCTGCAAAGCATGGAGTTTTGTTGATTACACCGCTTTTGGAGGCTTTTCAGAGCAGTTTTCCAAAAGGAGTTGTAAATATACTTTTTGGTCGAGGAAGGGCCGTAGCGGCTCCGATAATGCAAACAGGCAAGGTCGATGTTTTGGCTTTGATTGGAAATAGCAAATCGGCCAATGCCTTGCAGGAGCAGCACCCAAAAAGCAACAGGTTGCGTTTGGTTTTGGGCTTGGAGGCCAAGAATCCGGCCATTGTGCTTCCTGATGCCGAATTGGATTTGACCATCAATGAGTGTATTTCGGGCACATTGTCCTTTAACGGGCAGCGCTGTACCGCTTTGAAGGTGGTTTATGTCCACGACGAAGTAAAAGATGATTTCCTGAAGCGTTTTGCTGAGAAAGTGGATGGGTTGAAATTCGGTAACCCATGGGACGACGGTGTGAACTTGACGCCGCTTCCCGAACCTGATAAGCCTGCTTATATTCAGGAGTTACTGGATGATGCTTTGGCTAAAGGTGCTAAAATCATCAACAAAAAAGGAGGGAAGCATTTTGATAATTATATATGGCCAGCAGTGCTTTACCCTGTGACCAAGGATATGCGGGTATATCAAGAAGAGCAGTTCGGGCCGATAATTCCTGTGCTTTCGTTCCAGGATATCGAAGAGCCTTTGGATGATATGGCGGAATCCAACTACGGACAACAGGTGAGCCTGTTCGGTAAGGACGTGTACACCCTGTCTCCGCTTATCGATACTCTGGCGAATTTGGTATGCCGTGTGAACCTGAACAGTTCTTGTCAGCGCGGACCGGACGTGTACCCATTTACAGGAAGAAAAGATTCTGCCCAATCCACTTTGAGCGTGCATGATGCCCTGCGCTCGTTCTCTATACGAACATTTGTAGCGTTCAAGGATAATAATTTGAACGTCCAGACCGTAGAACAATTAATGGAAGCCAAAGTGAGCAACTTTTTGAGTACGGATTATATTTTGTAAATTAAATAAATGTCAGTTCGAGTTTTTTCCAAAGGAAAATGTATCGAGAACAAGATTTAAAATGATGAAACTCTGATTCTCGATACATTTTTTCGTTCTACTCCAAAACACTCGAATTGACGAATTTCTAAAACAATCAGGAGTGTCAAAAATAAAAAGCCCCGAAATTCGGGGCTTTTTTTTGGTTTTTTTTTGGTTGATTAAATATTTTCAGCCAACCAGTTCCCAACTTCACTGGTCTTGTATGCTTTTCCACCATCGGCAAGGTCTTCGGTGACTACACCTTTGGCCAATGATTTGTTCACTACCTCACGGATAGCTTCAGCTTCATCTTTTAGTCCAAATGCTGTTTCGAACATCATGGCAGCAGAAAGAACCGTTGCCAATGGGTTTGCGATATCCTTTCCTGCCGCTTGTGGGTAAGAACCGTGGATAGGCTCGAACAAAGAAGTCTTTTCCCCCAAAGAAGCAGATGGCATCAATCCCATAGATCCTGAAATCACGGAAGCTTCATCCGTTAAAATGTCTCCGAACAGGTTTTCGGTGATCAAAACGTCGTAAGCACTTGGCCATTGTACCAAACGCATGGCTACGGCATCCACAAATTCATAGGATACTTCCACTTCGGGATAGTCTTTTTCCAGTTTCTGAACTGTTTCCCTCCACAAACGTGAAGTTTCCAAAACATTGGCCTTGTCAACGCAGCAAAGCTTTTTAGAACGTTGCATCGCCATCTCAAAGCCTTTTTTTGCCAAACGCTCAACTTCTTCCCGGGTATAGGTGCAAGTGTCGTAAGCTGTATTGTCATTATCCTCACGGCCTCGTTTTCCAAAATAGATGCCTCCGGTCAGTTCACGGAGAAAAACAAGGTCAGTTCCCTCAATCCGCTCTTTTTTCAAAGGAGATTTTTCAATCAAGGAAGGGAAAGTAAAGGTGGGTCGAACATTCGCGAACAATCCCAATTTTTGGCGCATTTTCAACAAACCTTGCTCGGGACGCACCTTGGCAGATGGGTCGTTGTCAAAACGTGGGTGGCCAATAGCGCCAAAAAGAACGGCATCGGCAGCAACACAGGCTTCGTGGGTTTCGTCAGGGTAAGGTTCTCCAACGGCATCAATCGCTGCGGCACCGGTTAAAGCAGGTGTCCAACTGATTTCGTGACCGAACTTTGAAGCAACGGCATCAGATACTTTTACGGCTTGATTAATTACTTCGGGGCCAATTCCATCTCCGGCCAAGAGCGCTATGTTTAGTTTCATTATATCAATTATCAGTTATCAATAAACAATTATCAAAGTCTACTATACTAAATTCAACATTTTTTCTGTGGCTTTGATGGCAGATACCGTTTGGTCTGAATCCAACCCACGGGTGGTAAAGTCTTTTTCTTTGGTCTGCCAAGTAATGACTGTCTCGCAGAGTGCATCGGAATTACTGCCGGGAGGTATGCGAACTGCATAATCCACTAATTTGGGCAATTCCCGACCCTCTTTTTTGTACACTTTTTTCAAAGCTGTGATAAACGCATCGAACTGCCCATCTCCTTGGGCATTTTCCTCGTAAGTCTTCCCTTCAATTTCTATGGAAAGGGTGGTGGAGGGTTTCAGTCCTTTGGAGTGTGTAAGCACATAGGATTTTACAAAAACCTTTTGCTGATGTAGGTTGCTATCCAGGACATCAGAGATAATGTAGGGCAGATCATCTTTTGTGACTCGTTCTTTCTTGTCGCCAAGCTCAATAATACGTTCGGTAACTTTTTTGAGTTCATCATCGTTCAACGTCAACCCAAGCTCCTGAAGATTCTTTTGGATATTGGCTTTTCCTGATGTTTTCCCTAGTGCATATTTACGTTTTCTACCAAATCGCTCAGGCAATAAATCATTAAAGTAAAGATTGTTTTTGCTATCTCCATCCGCGTGTATTCCAGCAGTTTGAGTAAATACATTATCTCCAACAATAGGTTTGTTGTCAGGTATACTGAAACCGGTAAAGGCAGATACCAATTTACTCACTTTGTAAAGCGATGATTCCTTTACGCCAATCTTGATTTCCGGTAAAAAATCGTTGATTACGGCTACGGCACTGGCCAAAGGTGCATTCCCTGCCCGTTCTCCCATGCCATTAACGGTAAGGTGCAGTCCATGGGCACCAGCTTTCAATGCCTCCATCACATTGGCTACACTTAAATCGTAATCGTTGTGTCCATGAAAATCAAAATGTGCGTTTGGGTACCGTTCAATGATTTCCTTGAAAAAATCCCCTGTTTCGGTATGGGTCAATACGCCCAAGGTATCTGGAAGCAGAATTCGTTTAATAGGTTGTTGGGTCAAAAAATCCAAAAACTGAAAAACGTAGTCTTTGGAATTGCGCATTCCATTGCTCCAATCCTCCAAATAAACATTGGTTTCAATCCCCAGCTTTTGAGCTTCTGAAACTACATTTTCAATTTCTTCAAAATGCTGTTCTGGAGTCTTTTTGAGTTGATGGGTTAAATGATTCAATGAACCCTTGGTAAGTAGATTTTGCACTTTAGCCCCCGCTTCTTGCATCCATTTAAGGGAAACCCCTTTGTCCACAAAGGTCAAAACCTCCACTTTGGATATATAGCCCTCAACTGCTGCCCAATCGGTTATGTTTTTAACCGCTTGCAGTTCTCCTTCGGAAACACGGGCAGAAGCCACTTCGATACGATCTACCTTAAGTTCTTCCAACAGGAGTTTGGCCAGGGTAAGTTTTTCGGAAGCCGAGAAGGAAACCCCAGAGGTTTGTTCACCATCCCGTAGGGTGGTGTCCATAATTTCTATGGTACGTGTTTTCATTTTTTAGTGCCGTAGTGTTCCGAGCAATGGATTATAGAGGTGTGCTTTCGGCGTATTTCTCAATATCTTTTTGGATGTTCAACAAGTAGTCGATATCATCAAAGCCATTGAGCATATTCTGTTTTTTATAATCGTTTATGTCAAAGCTTTCACTTTCGCCCGAAGCTAAAATGGTGATTTTTTGTTCCGGTAGATTGATTTCCAACTCCGTTTTTGGGTCAGCTTCGATTGCTTTGAAGATTTTGTCCAAAAATTCTGGACTTACCTGAACCGGAAGTACACCGATGTTCAGGCAGTTACCCCTAAAAATATCTGCAAAAAAACTGGATACCACACAACGGAAACCATAGTCATATACTGCCCAAGCTGCGTGCTCTCTAGAGGAGCCTGAACCGAAGTTTTTGCCTCCTACCAATATTTTTCCAGAGTAGATAGGGTTGTTCAGTACAAATTGCTCTTTGGGCGTGCCATCGGAATTATATCTCCAGTCACGGAACAAATTGTCCCCGAATCCTTTACGCTCGGTAGCTTTTAGGAATCGTGCCGGGATGATTTGGTCGGTATCCACATTTTCGATAGGCAATGGTACCGCTGAACTTGTTAGTATGTTGAATTTATCGTAAGCCATTTTTCTTTCAATTATCAGTTATCAATGTTCAATTAACAATGAATTGCTAATTGCTTTGTTCATTGTTTATTGTTAAGCTAAAACTTCTTCTCGTATTAGTTCCCTTGGGTCGGTCACTTTACCGGTAACTGCGGCAGCTGCAGCCACCAAAGGACTAGCCAATAGCGTACGTGCTCCAGGTCCTTGTCGTCCTTCAAAGTTTCTATTGGACGTACTTACGGCATATTTACCTGCGGGAATTTTATCATCGTTCATGGCCAAACACGCGGAACAGCCAGGTTCTCTCAATTCAAAACCAGCTTCGGTCAAAATATCCAAGATACCCTCTTCCTTGATAGCCTCTTCCACTTTATGGGATCCTGGAACCAACCAAGCGGTCACGTTGTCCGCTTTTTTCCTTCCTTTAATGATGGAAGCGAAAGCTCTAAAATCTTCAATTCTACCATTGGTACAGCTTCCAAGGAATACAAAATCGATGGGTTTTCCAACCATGGCCTCACCTTCGTTGTAATCCATATATTCCAAGGATTTTTTGTAGGTCGCTGGAGAGCCGTCAATACTCTCTGCCAAAGGAATATCCTTACTGATACCGATGCCCATTCCAGGATTGGTGCCAAAAGTGATCATGGGTTCTATCTCACTGGCATCAAAAGTCAATTCCTTATCAAATTGAGCATCTTCATCTGAATAGAGCGTGCTCCAGTATGCCATGGCAGCATCCCAATCCTTGCCTTTTGGGGTGTATTCCCTTCCTTTAATATATTCAAAAGTGGTTTCATCGGGAGCGATCATACCGCCACGGGCACCCATTTCAATACTTAGATTACAAACCGTCATACGGCCTTCCATCGACATATTTTTGAAGACATCACCTGCATATTCGGCAAAATAGCCGGTTGCACCGGAAGTGGACAATTTGGAAATGATGAAGAGCGCCACATCCTTTGGTGTAACAGCTTCGCTTAATTCCCCGTTCACATTGATACGCAAACTTTTGGGTTTAGGCTGCATAATGCATTGTGTGGAAAGCACCATTTCCACTTCACTGGTTCCGATACCAAAGGCGATGGCACCAAAGGCTCCGTGTGTAGAAGTGTGTGAATCACCGCAAACTATCGTGGCCCCAGGTACGGTAATTCCGTTTTCCGGACCAATTACGTGTACAATTCCGTTTTTCTTATGTCCAAGTCCCCAATATGGTATGTTATGGGCGTTGGCATTTTCTTCCAAAGCCTTTAGCTGATTAGCGGACAAGGGGTCCTTAACGGGCAAGTGTTGGTTTCGTGTCGGCGTATTGTGGTCTGCGGTCGCAAAAGTGCGCTCTGGGTACAATACTTTTATGCCTCTGTTCTTTAATCCTAAAAAAGCTACGGGACTCGTTACTTCGTGGACCAAATGCCTGTCAATAAAGAGTACATCCGGACCGTTCTCAATATGCTTTACCACGTGGGAATCCCAAACTTTATCAAAAAGTGTCTTGCTCATTGTGTCTTCAATAATTTGTAAGCCTACAAAGTTAAAATTTGTGTGTAAAACCGATTTTCGGTTCTGGTAAAATTACGATGTTCAACCGCAATTTCAATGGGTTGTTTTTAAAGTTAACAAATCTTAAGGGTTGATATTCAGATTGTAACAAATAAAAGAGCAAGGTAAATATTGGAGATGTCATGCAAGTGGCGAAACAATTTTTAATCTAAGTTATTTAAATTTAAAATATCGGTTTAGGATAAACCAATTTTCTTGATAATTCATTGAATTTGAAATGGGATTAAACTAGAATTTGTGCTATTGATGGAAATACCTTTGTTGAAATAAATAAAATCCATTTCTTTAGAAAAATCTTACATAATCTATGAAAAACCTCTTCGCTTTACTTTGCCTTTGTATTATTGTTTCTTGTAGTTCTGATTCATCAGAACCTGATACCAATGAACAAACCGAACAGGAGAATACCCTTGATGGTGCGAGCGTCCCGCTCGTATCTATTTATTCTCAAAGTACCTCAAAGAACTTTTATGTGATAATAGGCAATCTCTTACTCATATTCGGCACAAGTTAACAGGCTTGTCCTACTGGGGGTAACCACTTTCTCCGTATCCATCTATTTACATTCAAAACTGAAACCTTTAATCTCTTTTTGAGCATCATCAAATAATTTCAAAGCTCTATCGGCGAAACCACCAATATTATTCTTGGTAATTTTATAATCAATCCATATCAATTTTAAGGGCATGTTTACCCATCCTGACATACAATCCCACAATGCATCCAAGTTTTTTCCATAATAGTCAGGAAGCTCTAATAATTCTTTTATTTGAGTATGAAAATCTTCTACACTCTTGATTTCTGAACCATTCAATTCCACTTCAATTTAGTACATATCCTTAAGCATTATTATTTCTATCACAATATTCTTTAAATCTTACTTGATACTCTTTGATTTCCACATCCATTGCCAATCGTAAATATTCCTCATCAACAGCATCAATCTGAGCACCGTTGAATTCTTCAAAATTCCAAAATTCTGCCATATAAATTGGTTTTAACCCATCATCTATAAGAATGACATAAGTTCCTTCTGAATAAAGCTTGAATCCTGTTTTTAAAATACATATATCGTATAATTTCATAATGAATAGATTCAAGCTTTATTATTCCTATCACAATATGCCTTAAATTTTTCTTGGTACTCTTTTACCTCATCTTCAGCCGCTAACCTCAAATTGCTAGGTAAAAAAGATTTCATTTGAACTTCATTATCCGGTTCAAATGTCCATAACTCAACTAAATAATATTCTGGATAAGAATCTTCAATGATTATTGCATATTTTCCATTCCACTCCTTTTTGGAATGATTAATTACAATACATAAATCATACAATTGCATATTATTTTACTTGACAAATCCATTAAATGAGAGTGAAAGAATTATAGCTATTTCCTCTTTTCATATTTTTCGGAATATTTTTTAAATCTTTTTTGATATTCTTTAATCTCTTTTGAGGTTGCCAATCGTAAATTTTTAACATT
The DNA here is from genome assembly GCF_029193885.1 of Flagellimonas yonaguniensis. Lineage (GTDB taxonomy): Bacteria > Bacteroidota > Bacteroidia > Flavobacteriales > Flavobacteriaceae > Flagellimonas > Flagellimonas yonaguniensis. The sequence continues at coordinate 62,157 of NZ_JARFVB010000010.1, forward strand.
AACATAGTCAATTATAGCACCATCATGTTTATCGAAATCCCAAATTTCAACATGGTAAAAATCGTCATAATCAATGTCTAAAATAATTGCAAATGCATTATTGTAATCAATATTATTTATCACAATACATAAATCAAATCTTTTCATAAACTCTATTTTACCCAATCTACAAATGGTAATGACAATAATAACACATCAATTTTTTCATTTTTAATTATCCATCCTGAATAAATCCCCTACTGGTGCGAGCGTCTCGCTCGTATCTATATCTCTATGTTATTTCAAAGAACTTTTATATAATTATTAAGGTAATCGTAATCTCTTACTCATATTTGGTACAAGCCAAGAGGCTTGCGCTAGTGGAGGATAATCTATCCCATAAATTTTTTCATCCATCCTGAATAAAATCCTTTTTTAGATTCAATCTTCTTAATTCCTTCCGCAGTAATAAAAGCTTCATCATAAATACAAATAATATGGTCAGGTTGTAAGCGTAAATATGATAATGAAAAATCGTAAATTAGATGTTCACAATCAGCATCAGCTGTCCCAGCAATCATAAAATAGTTTTGATTTTTAAATAATATTTCTAGTAAATCTGGATGATTTTGTTCAATTTGCTCCCTCTTTGTTATAATATCCATTGATAAATACTCATCATTGATATATTTTTTAGCTATTTCTATCTCAATTCTTCCATCATCATTAACAGCATTATCTTGAATACATAAATTTAAGCGAGCATTAATAATTGTTAGCACAACATTATTCAAAGTTTCATTAAATTCTTCTGCTTTTTTTGATAAAATAGCTAATCCCATTATTTTAATATTAATTGAAGCTCGGTAAGAGAGTTCACAAGGGTTACATTATTTGGTATATAATTAGTTATAGTTGATTTTTGAGCTACCGTCAGTGGTTCATCAATATACAGTATAACTTTTTTATTATAAGGATTTAAAAAGTCATCCATTGATGAGTTTACAAATTTATTGACTTGAGCTTTTTTACCTGACCAAGCTGAAAAACTCTTTTTCACTTCAATTAATTCGTCTAACGTGCTGACATCAATATCTCCTGCGACCGAATTATTCGCTCTTTTTATTTTTAAGGCATATCCATCTAACCGTTTTTGTTGTTTAACAAATTCTCCAACTTTAGCTTCAATAATCTTTCCTGCGTTCCCTGGAATACTTGCATCTAAATTTTTAGCGGATAGTATTGCATTGTCAATATCTCCCACACCTTGTTCTGTCCATTTCAAAATTTTACCTGAAGGGTTGGTATAATCTATCTTATTTCCTGTCCTAACTATTGACCCTAATATACTTCCTCTTTTTAACCGTTTAATTTTATTCGCTAAATCCTTTACATAATCTGCTCCCTTTTTAATGGTTTTTACGGCACTTGCTCCAGCGGTAGCTAAAAATACAGCCGTGGCTACCCCATCCTTCCCAGCCTCATGGTCACGCAGGGCCATGTCTGTACCGGAATAGATTTCGTCCTTTTTGGCAATCCAATCATCCAAGGCCTGCTCAATGTCCAAATCCTCAAAGGCTGCTATCATCTGGTCACGAGCCTCTTGGTCCGTGGCAAAATCGGTAACCACATTGATCAATTGGGGAATGCTCTTGAGTTCGTCCAAGGCACCGTCCACAACTCCTGCAATTACTGGTTCTAAGTGTCCATTGTAAAAAGGGTAGTCTTCATCTTCTGGGTACCACGTTCCCTTTGGAAGATCAACACTGGCAACAGCTTCTTTTAATTGTTTGTTCAGGTTTTGAACCGACTCAGATATAACCACCGACCAATCTTCAACCTCCTGAGCCATTTGGTAGGCTTCAACAAGGTTGGCTATGCCTTGCTTAAAGGTAAATCGTGCTTCTTCCCGTTCTTCATCACTCAATTCGCCAAAGTGGTCCGGGGCAAATTCCACCTTGTAGCCCATTACCGCTTCTGCTAAATCATAGTGAAGGTAAACAACAACACCATGGGTAGGGTTCTCCACCGCCTGCCGTGCATTGGCTATATCTGCATTACTACTCTTGCTGCTGGTTATGTAAAAGGTGTAAGCGTTCCCATCTATGGTAAATGTCCTGGGCTCTATGGTGGACAGGGTATCGTTAGAGACCAGGTTCAGTTCAAAAGTGCCATTACCATCCAAAATATTAATGGGCAAGGTTCCCTTTCCGTTCACGGCAATGGGCAACAAAGCATCAAAATAACTGTCTTCCAAAGGACTGCCAGGTTCGGCTTCAACACCCAATGCTCTGGCTTTTTCCCTTAATTGTTCGCCTACCTGTTTTGTGTTCGCATCAGCTGAAGCTATTTTTTCGTTCCCTTGTTCTTTCTTTTCAGGGCTTTCTTCTTCCAAAAGTGCCTCGCCGATTTGGATATCTTCCTTGGCCTGTTCAAGGGTGCCCATCAAGGTTTCAATTTCTTCTAATTGGGCATCCCGCTCAGATGTACCTATGCTACCATTTTCAAAGGATTCGTTTATGGCATTGATAATATCTTGGGCCAGTTCTTGAAGGCTCAATAGTTCATTGGAGAAATTTACTGTTGAGTTCCAATTCGCATCATAGCTGGTTTCCACCATGCCCTCCACCAACTGGTAATCGGTGTTGATCTTAATGTTGTCGAACTCCACCCTAATATTGGTATCGCCAAAGTAGGGTACCGTCATAGTGCCCCAACCAGTATATCTATCATCAGCTCCCAAATAGTCCACATACTTTACGATGATGGGGAAATCCCCAGCCGTGAACACCTCGTTTACCCCAAGGTTCAGCAACGGGTCTTGGTTGCTGATCTCTACTTCGGGTGGGATACCACAATTGTAGTAGGCCATCTCGTCCTCGGTGGGGGTGGTAAACTCGTGTATGGGCGAATAGGCCAACCCTATATCTCCCCCTTGTTGAGAAGTTGGAAGGGGGGTGCAGTCTCCTCCCACACGGAACTCGTACATCGTGCCCGCTTCCAAATTGCGGATAATGGCCTCATTGGATTGCGACCATAATCCGAACCAGTCCTCTTCCCCAAAACCTTTTTTGCGGTACTGTACCCTATAGCGCAAATGTTCGCCCATTTGCCAATTGATTCGTACGGTCTGGGAGTTCTCGGCTTCGGAGAGCACAAAACGGGGCGGTGGGCAATTGGCACGGTAGGTAAAATGATAGATTTCGCTCATCCCACTGTTTCGGAACAAGTTTGTGATGTTTACCCCATCACTTACAAAGGCCCTTACCTGCCAGCCGTATGTCTTACCCTCCAACAACTGCATTTGTGCGGGGCCGTAGTGCAGGGTATTGGCAAAGGTGGTGGTCTGGTACAGCGGTGGACTGGCCAAAAAGGCGGCCTGTGGGTCCATACCGGTGTCCCAGAGTTCCTTTAGGGTAAACTCGTACTGTACCGCTGGGGCGTTGATGTGCCTTGGGGTCCAGTTGAAAATAATGTTCTGCGGGTTTTGGGCCGTGACGAGATCACCTCGGAAAGGAACGTTGAGCAGGGGCGGGTCGTTCAGCACCAAATATATATTGGCACAGCTACGGTTGGAGATACGCTGGCCCGAAAACTGGTCGTACACTTCAAAACAGAACCGGTACTGCCCTTCGGGCAACTGTTCGCTGTATTGTTTAGGACTGATGCCAACCAGATTGTTCAGGTTAAAGTAGGGCTGTAGGTCCAGATTGGTCAGGCGTTGGTTGATTCCCCCATCCAGGACAATGGGCAGGGCGCCATTCACAAAATCCGTGGATCGAAAATTAATGGGACCTTCCACAAAGAGTTTCAAGCGCACTTGCCTACCGGACTCTTGGGCATCCGTGAGCAAAAGGTTCAAAAACAGTTTTTCTTGGGTCGTTGTGGTGTACTCGGACAGTTTAAAGCTATAAGGCGGAATCATTTGTGGCGTGGCCTGTACCGGGTAGATTTGGGCAGTTGAGGTTTCAACAATTAGGATAAAAAAGATAAAAAGTATTTTACTGCAAATACTTTTAACGGACTCGGTTCTCATAAGTAGGCTTTCTTTAAAAACAGACTTAGGGAAAGTCCGTATACATATAAAATCTGAATATAAGAAGTCAATGGTCAGTAATAAGACATCAATTGACGAATACCCTGTTTGAGTTGATAAATTCAGAAAATATGCTATTCGTCTACTGGAAATTGAGTGAAGAAGTAGTAGAAATTAAACTTGAAGTACGGCAGATGATTTAATCAACTAATATAATTCCAAATGGTTTTATTGGCCATCATTTTGGAATAGGCGTTCAGAATGGGGGCATTTTCCGGCTTTTCCAATCTTGGGTCGTGCTTTAGTAGTTGAATGGCATGGTAGCGAGCGGTTTTCAAAATTTGATTGTCCTTCACAATATCAGCAATCTTAAGATTGAGCATACCGCTTTGTTGCGTGCCCATTAAATCACCAGGTCCACGAAGTTTAAGGTCGACCTCCGCAATCTCAAAACCATCGTTGGTGCGTACCATGGTTTGTAATCGAGTTTTGGAGTCTTCGGAAAGTTTGTGGCCTGTCATTAAAATACAAAAACTTTGTTCTGCGCCTCGGCCCACACGCCCACGAAGCTGGTGCAATTGGGAGAGGCCAAAGCGCTCGGCACTCTCAATGATCATCACCGAGGCATTGGGTACGTTTACGCCTACTTCAATGACGGTTGTGGCAATCATAATCTGGGTTTCCCCTTTAACAAAGCGCTCCATTTCGTAGTCTTTGTCAGCAGGCTTCATTTTTCCGTGCACAATGGAAATTTGATACTCGGGCTGTGGAAAATCACGGGCAATACTTTCATAGCCATCCATTAAGTCCTTGTAATCAAGTGCTTCAGACTCTTGGATAAGAGGATACACAATATAGATTTGTCTACCTTTTTTGATTTCATCTTTGATGAAACCAAAGACCTTCAGTCGATTGCTGTCGAACCTGTGCACCGTTTTAATCGGTTTTCGACCAGGTGGTAGTTCATCAATTACCGAAATATCCAAATCCCCGTACAGACTCATCGCCAAGGTTCTTGGAATAGGGGTGGCCGTCATTACCAAAATATGGGGTGGTGTCTGATTTTTATGCCACAATTTAGATCGTTGCGCCACACCGAATCGGTGCTGTTCGTCCACAATCGCCAAACCAAGGTTTTTGAACTGGACTTTATCCTCCAAAACCGCATGGGTGCCCACAAGTATGTTCAAATTACCATTTTCCAGTTGATTGTGGAGTAAGGTGCGTTCGGATTTCTTCGTAGAACCTGTCAGTAATGCAATTTTGACATCCATATTCTCCAAAAGCTCTTTGAGCCCATTGTAGTGTTGTGTCGCCAAAATTTCGGTGGGGGCCATCAAACAGGTTTGAAAACCATTATCAATCGCCAACAACATACACATTAATGCTACAATGGTCTTGCCTGAGCCCACATCACCTTGCAACAAGCGATTCATTTGGGCATTGCTGCCCAAATCGTTGCGGATTTCCTTAATAACCCGTTTTTGGGCTTTGGTCAATTCAAAGGGCAAGTGGTTTTCAAAGAATTCGGTAAACTTTTCACCTACGGCCTCAAAGGGCATCCCTTTGATTTTTTGCTTCCGCTGTAAATTTTGGGATATCAATCGTAATTGCACAAAAAACAGCTCTTCAAACTTTAAGCGGAACTGTGCTCTGGCCAACAATTCCTGATTCTTCGGAAAATGAATATTGAACAGCGCGGAACTCTTCGAAATCAATTTTAATTCTTCCAAAATAGTGGGCGATAACGATTCTGGAAACTTGCCTTGGCATTCCAAGAACAATTGTTGGATCATTTTGCCCAGAACTCTATTGGTAATGCCAAAATTTCCCAATTTCTCGGTTGAGGGGTAAATGGGTTGCATCACCATTTTCAATCCTTGTTGATGTTTTTGTAAGGTCTCCATTTCGGGATGTGGCATCGAGTAGGTGCTTCCGTATTTGTTGACCCGGCCAAAGACCACGTAGGGTTCGTTCAATTTTAAATTTTCCTTGATCCATTTATGCCCTCGGAACCAAACGAGGTCCATTTGTCCCGTTTCATCCACAAATGTGGCCACCAAACGCTTTCCCCGTTTTTGTTCCACCATTTTTATATGGATAATTTTGCCCACTACCTGTACATCGGCACCGCTGGGCTGTAGCTGGTTTATCTTGTAATAGCTCGTTCTGTCTAGATAGCGGTTGGGAAACAAGTGGAGCAGGTCCCTAAAGGTCTCAATGTCCAATTCGGCCTTTAAAGCATCAGCCCGATTAGGGCCAACACCTTTTAAATATGCTATAGGAGTTTGCAGAAAATTGGGATTCATCGAACTAAAATATGTAATTTGGAAGGACTTTTGATAAGATGATGGTATGAAGCTGAGCCCCGCAGTCATTTTTTTCTTATTTGCGCAAGTCCTGTCCTCTCAAATTCAGGATAAAGTGGACTTTATCCGTGCTGATGTTTTCATCGAACCCACACCTGCTGAAAACCGTCTTAATGGTAGTGTTGCGTATCAATTTAATGTGATTGAGGATGCGGATTCCTTTTTCTTGGATGCCGTGAATATGGAATTTTCCAATGTTTCTTTCGATGGTGTAAAAGTAGATTACGATTACAATGGCAAGAGAATCACCATTAAAAACGAAATGAAAGGAGGGGAGAACCACATCGTTTCGATGGATTATGTGGCAAAGCCAAAACAAACGGTATATTTTTTGGGATGGGACGATAAAGTTAGGAACAATGAACAGGTTTGGACCCAGGGCCAAGGAAAATATACTAGCCATTGGTTGCCCAGTTTTGATGATATGACCGAAAAGGTCGAGTTTGACCTTGATATCATGCTAAAACAAAAATATACGGTAATTGCCAACGGGAAACTCATCACAAAAAAAAGCTTGCCCGATTCTAAGGGCTATGTATGGCAGTTTGATATGGAGAAACCAATGAGCAGCTATCTGGTCGGTTTTGCCATTGGGGACTACAATAAAAAAGCTATTGAATCATCTTCGGGGGTGCCCATAGAGTTGTATTACGAACCCACTGATTTTACCACAGTAGAGCCCACTTACCGCTATACCAAGCATATTTTTGACTTTTTGGAGACAGAAATCGGTGTTCCCTATCCGTGGCAGAACTACAAACAGGTTCCAGTTCAGGATTTTCTGTACGCTGGGATGGAGAACACCACTTGTACCATATTTTCCAACCAATATGTGATAGATTCCGTGGCTTTTGTGGATAAAAACTACGTGAACGTCAATGCGCACGAACTGGCCCACCAATGGTTTGGCGATTTGGTCACTGAAACCAGTAGTGAGCACCATTGGCTGCACGAGGGTTTCGCCACATTTTACGCTTACTTGGCGGAAAAGGATATTTTTGGCGATGATCATTACTATTGGCATTTATTGGAAACTGCCAATGCCTTACAACGTTTTTCCGGTGATGACGGAGGCGAAGCATTGCGAAATTCAGGAGCTGGAAGCCTTACGTTTTACGAGAAAGGAGCCTGGGCCTTGGTAATGCTGCAAGATAGACTGGGAGAGAAGGCCTTTAAAAAAGGGATCCGGAACTATCTGAACAAATATGCATTTAAGAATGTGACCATTCCCAACTTGATGGAGGAACTGGAAAAGGTATCCAACACCGATCTTAAAGATTTTGAGCAATTGTGGTTACAGAATCCCGATTTCCCTTATGAGCATGTAGTTTCATTTTTGCAGGAGAAGAATCCGTCCATCAAAACGTATTTTGAGTTGAAAGATAAGATAACGAAGCAGCCAAACAAGACCGAAGCAATTTTAAAACGGCATTGGAGAAAATTAAAATCCAGTCAATTGAAGGAAAACCTTGTTTTGGATTATGGGGTCAACTTGTCTCCCGAGTTACTGGGTTCCATCCTTCAATCTGGAGATTTAAAAACAAGGCAAGCGGTAATCCTGTCGCAGAACAAAATCCCTACGGAACTTAAAATTGAAGCAGAAAGCCTTTTAAAAGATAAAAGTTATACAACGATAGAGGCTGCTCTATATCGTTTGTGGACAGATTTCCCTCAAAACAGGAGCAAATACCTTAATGAAACAGATGGAATTACAGGTTTTCCAAATAAAAACATCAGATTACTATGGTTGACGCTAGCTTTGGTCACTTCTGAGTACAATAAGGATTCAAAGGCAGTCTATTTTGATGAATTAAGCGGGTATACAGGTTCCGAACATCATTTTGAGACCCGTTTGATTGCATTTCAGTATTTGAAGAGTATCGGTGGCTTTACAGATACAGTGCTTAAGAACTTGGTGGAGTCCTGTAGTCATCATGTATGGCACTTTAAAAAATCGGCCAGGGAAATATTGAGCGACTTTTTGCAATCCGAAGGGAACACGGCCCGTATTAAGGGACTTTACCCTTTGTTAAGTCAGGAAGAAAAACAATATTTGGAGAAAACTTTAGGTGAATGAGGGCATTGGTCATTTCGGGAGGAGGTAGCAAGGGAGCCTTTGCTGGTGGTGTTGCCCAATTTTTGATTGAAGAAGCCAAGCACGATTACGATCTATTCGTTGGCACCTCCACGGGAAGCCTTTTGATTTCCCATTTGGCCTTGAACAAGTTGGACAAGATCAAGCACATCTATTCAAACGTCGACCAAGATAGCATATTCAATAATTGCCCGTTCATCATCAAGAAAAAACATGGCATTGAGACGATTGCCATCAATCATTGGAATGTCATCAAAAACTTTATAAAGGGTAAAAAGACCTTTGGAGAGAGCGAGAACCTCCGAAAATTGATCCGTAGGTCCATCACTATCGAAGAGTTCAATGAATTGAAGCAGGGTAAGATGGATGTAGTGGTCACGGTGTCCAATCTATCACTCAATCAAGTGGAATATAAATCCATAAACAATTGTACCTATGATGAATTCATTGATTGGATATGGATTTCGTCCAACTATACACCGTTTATGAGTTTGGCAAAAAAAAATGGATGTGAGTATGCCGATGGGGGCTTGGGAACTTTAGTTCCCATTGAAGAAGCCCTGAACCGCGGGGCAACCGAAGTCGATGTGGTGGTGCTCCATACTGAGGTAAACCATTTGAACCGTATGTCGTCCAAAAACCCATTTGATTTGATTACCACCATTTTTGGGTTTATGCTCGACCGTATAGAGAATCAGAATATCCGTATCGGCAAGTTGGTGGCCAATCAGAAGGATGCCATCATCAATTTTTATTACACGCCTACGGTCCTTACCACAAACTCATTGGTCTTCAATAAGGAACGAATGACCTTGTGGTGGAAACGTGGTTATCTGTATGCCAAGAACAAGAACGAGGAAACGAGTCCCATTGAACCCGATAAACAGGAATAGGCTGTTTGATGTCAGATGCTTGGTGTAGGAGAACTCGGGAAGTCAGTTGGCAGTTTGCAGTAACTCAATAACCGATAACTCCTAACTCTAAACTTGAGTCTTGGCTCGTGTTTCTCTTCTTTTTGTGCTAGGTTTGGACTTGGCACTTGAACTTAATTTATTAATCCCAAAGTTCGCTTACCTCTTTTTTGACAAACGCAAGGGCCGCAGCAGAGGGAGATTCCTTCTCCATGGTCTGGTTAAGGATGTCCTCCCGCAATTTATCAGGCGAATCGGTTTCGCTCATTCCAGCGGAACGAATGATTTGTATGGTAGCGTTTTTAGCCGTTTTGATGATGTTCCAACACCCATCGGACATATAGATCTGCTGCGATAGATTGTGTTCGAACTCCGTTTCAATCTGTTTGATCAGCAAGTTTTCGTAATCACTCTTCTTTTTCCCGGTTGGCGCTACACGGACCACAAGGCTGTTCAGGGCAATCCGTTCCAAGAAAAGGGCCATACGCTCATAGGCTTGCAAACGAATGGGCAAGGTTTCCTTTTGGGAATCTTTGTGCAGCAAAAACCGTCTGCGTCCATCTTCGTTTCGTGTATGCAATCTAAAAAAATAGAAAGCGACCGCGCCAGTGACAACGGCTGGTAATAAATAAGCAAATAACTGAAGTATTTGATCTCCACTCATAAGGTAGTCTGGTTTTTCATTGATTTTACACTACCTAGAACGCATCAAAATCCCAAAAAGTATTTCAGGCCAAAAGGTTATTGCGCCCCTTTTGCACTTTCTTTGGCCTTAGCGTAAAACCCTTTGTAATCGGGTTGTAGTTTGATGTTGATGCCTTCCTTGAAATTACCATCCTTGGCGGTAACACTGATGCTTTCCGCGGGAACCTCCAAAACGGTTACCAATTCCGAAGCCACAGTGGCCACTTGGTTGTAGGTAGGGCCAAACTCACCAGTGATGTTCAGTCCCTCGACGACAGTCTTGAAATTTGGATTGGCTTTAATCACGTTGGCAACACCGGCCAACCATGTTTTTCCCTCTTCTGTCAATGCTGCATCTGTATCCGAACCAAAAAGGGAGCTCAGGCTGTTACTGATAATGACGATACCTTGCTCAACGCCGACTTTGGCATTTTCGCCCATTGTTTTTTTAATGTTTGTCAATGAAACAATGGCAGTGGAATCGTTGGAAGAAATCATGTCGTTGATGCCACTGAGTTGTTTTTCCTTTCTTGCCAAGGCTTCCATGGCACGATCTACGTTGTCCGAATTTTGCTTGGATAGCTTGGAAAAGTTGCTCATGTTGCCCAAAAGCGTGGCATTGGCATCCCTAAGGGTTGCGTTTTCCGATTTCAGGGTTTCTGCTTCCGCATTAGCGGACGATATTTCTCGCTGTGCTATGGCCAGTTCCTGCTCCACTTCGGAGATTCTGGACTTTAAGGTGTCAATTTCAGCAAAAAGTTCACTTTTTCGTTGGGAAAAAGCACTTGTGGTTATTGCCAGAAGTAGGATTAGGAGTAAATTTCTTTTCATAAGTGGTACAATTGCCTGTTTAAATATTTGGGTCTAAATTAAAATGTTTTTTTTAATACCGGTCTTCCACCAAGGTGTTCGCAATCAAAAAGCTTCTGCATGGACTCAAATTCGACTTTTTCTTTTTGATATCGATAAACGGCCTCCAAGTTGCTGCTAAGATAATCATCATCCACATTTACTTGCACATCATTCATATTAAATTGACAGGGATGTTCGTAACCTGCTGCATGTGTGATTTCCAAAAATTCTTTTCTGAAAGTTTTGAAGTATTGGGCCAATCTATCGGATTTTAACGGCACATTGATGCCATTTTGGCGCCATTTGCTTTGTGTGGCAACCCCAGCAGGGCATCTATTGGTGTGGCAAACCTGGGCCTGAATGCACCCAATGCTCATCATGGCCTCACGGGCCACGTTGATGCAATCGGCTCCCATGGCAAATGCCATTGCCGCTTTTCCGGGGAAGCCCAATTTTCCACTGCCAATAAATACGATTCTTTCCGTAAGCCCGCGTTCCAAGAACAAACTGTATACTTTGGAAAATCCATAGGTCCAAGGTAGGGAAACATGGTCGGCAAAACTTGGAGGAGCTGCACCGGTCCCACCTTCACCGCCATCGATAGTGATGAAATCAGGTCCTTTTCCTGTTTTTTTCATTAAATCGGCCAATTCCATCCACTGGTCCACTTTTCCGATGGCGCCTTTGATGCCAACGGGCAATCCGGTTTTTTCTGCAATGGATTCAATAAAACCCATGAGTTCAGGAATGGTGGAAAAAGCCTTGTGGGTAGGAGGGGAGATAACATCCTTGCCCACCTCAACACCACGGATTTCAGCAAGTTCAGGTGTTATTTTTGAGCCAGGAAGTACGCCGCCTTTGCCAGGTTTCGCTCCTTGGGATAGTTTTATTTCAATAGCTTTGATGCAAGGGTTTTCATCTACCAAGGTTTTCAGTTTATCCATGGAAAATCCGCCATCTTGGGACCTTACCCCAAAATAGCCTGTTCCAAAATGAAAAATAACGTCCCCACCTTGTTTGTGATAGGGGGAAAGACCACCTTCACCAGTGTTGTGGTATGCGCCACATTTTTCAACGCCCTTGTTCAATGATGCTATGGCAGCAGCCGACAAAGACCCAAAGCTCATGGCGGAAACATTGATGATCGAGGCAGGCCGAAAGGGTTTTCTACGTTTGTTGTAAGCCCCCATTACCTTCGCGCAAGGTAAAAAATAAGGATTGCTTTCATTGGGATGGTCTTCGGGTACTTGAAACCCGATCATTGCATTTTTAATGAAGATATGTTGGTGTTTGTAGATATCCCTATCGGTTCCAAAACCTTCATAATTGTTCTCTTTTTTGGCTGATGCATAAATCCAGCTACGTTCAATACGGTTAAATGGGAGTTCTTCCCTGTTGTTGGCCACAAAATATTGCCGCATTTCCGGCCCAATGCTCTCCAACCAATACCTTAGGTGTCCTACTATGGGGTAGTTATGGCTAATGGTGTGGGCTTTTTGGAAAAAAATATCACGTATGGCGACCAATAAAAGAAAAATCAATATCCAGACCCACCAAGGGATATCGCCCAGAAAATCAAGGAATGCTTCCATTTGTTTAATTTGACGTAGTGGCTACAAATATCAATCCCCAATATCCAAAATCCAAATATTGGAAGATATTGACCCCAAGTTTCACATTAAAATAGCATCAGTTCGAGTTTTTCCTTTGGAAAAGGATCGAAAACGGGCATCAACCAATATCCACCCTTAAATCCTTAATAATAATTTTTCTGCGAATCTTTTTAAAAAACACTCGAATTGACAAGTTTGAAAATACCTATTTGCTTCTGTCCAAATATTCAGATGTAACTTCGGATTTGAAGTGAAGGTCGCTCCATTCGGTCCGGTAGTGCATCAATATCAGCGCTACGTGCCACCACTTTGGCCGGATGGTCTCTTTTTAAAAGTCCCGTCACACTGGTTTGGTCGGCCCCGGTTTGCACTTTGATTTCCAAGAATTTTAACTGTGCGGCTATTTTCTCCGCAGTTTAAAACCTCCTATTGTTCGGCTCTGGATGTTGGCGCATATCGTATCGTCATTGAATCACTTTGGATCCCACTGCGGCAATGTCCGATGCTGGATCATGGTTTTGGGCATGCAGGATAAAATCGGTCAGGCATAGGGTAAGGGACAGTGTTTTATCATGATGGCGTTGTGGTTTATAATTTGATGGGACGGTATCCTTGGTTTTGCAATTGAATATTTGCAGTCATTGCCGAGAGGGCAATTTTCACTCCAGGAATCAAATCTTCTTTTGGGAGGTCTCTTGTTTTGGAGGATTGCCCGCACATTATCACTTCCACTCCGGCATTCATTAAACTTTCAACCAGTTCGCGGTTCGGGTTGCCCACCTTATATCTTTTTTTAAAGGCTTGGTCTGTCAATAAGTTTCTTGCTGCAGTACCGTGCACAATGAGGGCAACCGTTAGTTGGGAAGCGGGGATTCCGCTTTGTGCATGCATGTTCAAAAAGCGTGCTACGGTATTTAGGTTTCTATTGATCTCTGTATCCGATTCCGGTCCGTCCTTTACATCAAAAACCACTTTGAATTCTTGTGATTTGTCCGTTTTGAAGTCGGGGTTGTCTATTTCCCAAACAGCACCATGGTTTTCTATGATGGGGCCTGTTTTGGTGGTTTGTGAAAATCCTGAAAATGCAACGATAATTAAAAAAAATAGGGGAGTACGATAGATATTCATTGGTTATTTTAGTTAAGGGGTTTAAATATATTTAAAAATCAAACCAAAAACAGTATGCGGTGTTTATAAATATTGAAAGCTTGATTTTAGCAAAAGGTCAATAATGGCTAATTTCACGCCTACTTTTAAAAGTTTCTGGCCCTTGAGTAATTTTATAGATGAATTGAATGATGCGCAGCGTGCCCCGGTATTGCATAAGGATGGTCCTTTGATGGTCATTGCCGGTGCGGGCTCGGGAAAGACACGGGTACTTACCTACAGAATAGCCCATTTGATGGAGCAAGGGGTGGACTCCTTTAATATTTTGGCCCTGACCTTTACCAATAAGGCGGCACGTGAAATGAAGAAACGTATTGCTACCATTGTGGGTAATTCCGAAGCCAAAAACCTTTGGATGGGTACCTTCCACTCCGTTTTTGCCAAATTGCTCCGTTTTGATGGCGACAAATTAGGCTACCCGAGCAATTTTACCATATACGATACCCAAGATTCCCAACGATTGATTGCTGCCATCATCAAAGAAATGGGGCTGGACAAGGATGTGTACAAGTACAAACAGATCCAGAACCGGATTTCCTCTTATAAAAACAGCTTGATCACTGTCAAGGCTTATTTCCAGAACCCAGAATTGATGGAGGCGGATGCCATGGCAAAACGCCCAAGGTTGGGGGAGATTTATCAGAACTATGTGGACCGATGCTTTAAGGCAGGTGCCATGGATTTTGATGATTTATTGCTACGTACCAACGAGTTGTTGACCCGTTTTCCGGAGGTGTTGATGAAATATCAGGATCGTTTTAGATACATTTTGGTGGATGAGTACCAGGATACCAACCATTCACAATACTTGATCGTGAAAGCGTTGTCCGATAGATATCAGAATATTTGTGTAGTGGGGGACGATGCCCAGAGTATTTATTCCTTCCGTGGGGCGAACATCAGCAATATCCTCAATTTTCAACGGGATTATGATAATGTGGCGGTTTATCGTTTGGAGCAGAACTACCGTTCCACTAAAAACATTGTAAATGCTGCAAACTCCATTATCGCGAACAATAAAAACCAGTTGGAGAAGAATGTATGGACCTCCAATGACGATGGCGGACTCATAAAAATACACCGAAGCGCTACCGATGCTGAGGAAGGTCGATATGTGGCGGGTTCCATTTTTGAGAACAAGATGCAGCAACAGATGCAAAATGGTGATTTTGCCGTGTTGTACCGTACCAACTCACAATCCCGTGCCATTGAGGACGCTCTTCGTAAGCGTGATATTCCCTATCGTATTTATGGGGGATTATCGTTCTATCAAAGAAAAGAGATCAAGGATGTACTTGCTTATCTGCGATTGATCATCAATCCAAAAGATGAGGAGGCGCTAAAACGGGTCATCAACTTCCCGACAAGGGGGATTGGCCAAACTACTATCGATAAACTTGTGGTGGCAGCCAATCATTATGGACGTTCCATTTATGAGGTCATGGAGCATTTGGACAAACTCAATCTGAACATCAATGCGGGGACCAAACGCAAGTTGAAGGATTTCGTTACCATGATCAAGAGTTTCCAGATCATGAACGAAGGTTCCGATGCTTTTACATTGGCAGAGCACGTGGCCAAAAAGACAGGGCTTTTGTTGGAGTTCAAAAAAGATGGTACTCCTGAAGGGATTGCCAAGATGGAGAACATCGAGGAGCTATTGAACGGTATCAAGGATTTTGTGGAGGGGCAAAAAGAAGTTGTTGATGCTACGGGAAGCCTGACCGAGTTTCTGGAAGATGTGGCCCTTGCCACTGACATGGACAAAGAGGTGGAGGATGATGACAGAGTGGCCCTTATGACCATTCACTTGGCCAAAGGACTGGAGTTCCCTTATGTGTACATTGTGGGAATGGAAGAGGATTTGTTTCCGTCTGCCATGAGCATGAACACACGAAGTGAGTTGGAGGAGGAGCGGAGACTGTTCTACGTTGCCCTTACCCGTGCGGAAAAACAAGCATTTCTTACCTACACCCAAAACAGGTATCGTTGGGGTAAGCTTATCGATGCCGAACCTAGTCGATTCTTGGAGGAGATAGAGGAGCAATATGTGGAGAATCTGACCCCTGTGAACGATGGCTATCGGTATAAGTCCATGATCGATAAGAATATTTTTGGGGAAGTGGACAAAAGCAGGCTTCGGCAGGTAAAACCAACAAATGGCACGCCGCCAAGTGTTCAAAAACCCAACGAGAACCAGTTGCGTAAACTAAGGAAACTGAAACCAGAGATTTCCGCTCCATCCAAATCCATGGATTTGGATCCGGGCCTTGTTACAGGGGCAAGGGTAAACCACACTCGCTTTGGAAGAGGGAAAATACTCAATATTGAAGGTGTGGGTAGCGATAGAAAAGCGGAAATCCATTTTGATCAAGGGGGCATCAAAAAATTGCTGCTCCGTTTTGCCAAGCTTGAGGTTCTGGACGATGCATAAGCAGTATTTTGCTTTCCGATAATCCTCCTAATAGGTTTCCCTACTCTGAAAACCCGCAATATAGTTGCCCCGTAGGCATTACCGTGGGATAATCAGCCTTGTAATCCAAGATGTGGGTTTTAAAATACCTGGTTTGGTCTCCATATAAGGAATCACATTTGGGCTTTTCTTTGAATTCATCATTCTGGCTGATTGGTTGGGAAAACAATAAAACACCTTTTGTAAGTTTTGCACCAGCTTGGGAAATGCTGGAAACATACCTTTGTTTATGGATGTCGTAAATCAATAAAGGCGAGCTGGTCGGTATGCCGGACAGTTCGAGGAACAAAAATTGATTTCTTTTAGCCAATAATCGAGCATCATACCCATCAAAAGTGAGCTCTAGTGGTTTTGCATTACTGTTGCTGCTGATTTTGATTACCGTTGTTTCTTCTTTTGGGTAGTAACTGTGTTCAACTTCAGTGTTATCCTCAAAAACAAGTCTGTGGGAAGTTGTGTTTGCCACTTTTATGGTATCGATGGGTATTTCAGCACCTTTTAAAAAACCATGGTCAAAATTTTTGGTGCCAAGAAAAGTATCCGCAGTGACAGGAAAGCTTATTTGGGATTCTTCAGGTTGATAACCATCTCCATTCAAAACCATTGGCCTGTAAAAAAATCCCCAATCTTCAATAGAATAGGTTTTCTCAGGGACTAGAATCCGGATGCCATCATCACTTACCACAAAATCAATGGTATTGTCCAAAGGGTAACTGATCGTAATCGTATTTTGTTTTTCAGGAAAAATGTCAGCTTTTTTCAAACCATCATGCAGGGTAAGGGCATAAATTGAGGTGTAAAATTCAACACTGGATGATTGACCGGAACCTTTGAGCAGGTAAACGGATTGTTCCGCTTTGTGGTCAAGTTTGTATATGTCGCTAAATCTCAGGGATTTTTCGTCTAAAACAAATGATTCCACCCTATCATTATTTGTATGCAGTAGAATGGGGTTGACCTCTGGGCTGGACCCTCCCAGTCTTGTATTCCAAGAGAGGACGATCATTACCGTATCTTTTGAAATGGCCAGTGATAATTTCTCCTTCATGTTTGCTTTTGCAAATTCACGGGCAGCATCAGGGTGGTTTACTTGGTCAATCGTTTCCATGATCTGCTGATTGATTGATGAAGCAAGTTCCCCAAAATTTGCTTCATTACTATTCAATTGTCCCAATTCGTGAATCAGAACGGAGACTGAATCCATGATTTCTTTTCCATTTGTAATCTCCGAAATGGATTTTTTGGAGGCCTCTTTACATTGGAGGAAAAGCAGGGATAAAAATATGAAGGGGATGGTCTTGTTCCACATGGCATTGAGCCCCTTTACAGTGGGGTATTGTTTACGTAGGCTTCATCGGGTAACGGGATTTGGGATTCCGCCAAGTACCCGTTGGTTATTTTATATCCTTTTGCGGTTGAATCGGTTGCATCTTGGTTTTCGGAAGAACTGCCCAATAGAAGGTATACGGTTTTATCTTCAGTCTGTTTTCTTGATTTTATCTCGTGGTAAATCATTGATTTACCGTATAGGGATGATGCCAGTACTTTGTTGTCGGATTTATAAAGCGCAATATTCTTGATGCTATTGCCCAAACAATCCATTTTGGTATACCATGAAAAAACACCAAATTGTTCATCTTTTGAGACTACAAAGTCAATCTGGTTTGTATTGGCATCAAATGCCTTGGCTATGCTATCAAATGCTTTGGAAGACCTGATATTTTCAACCATTCTCCGCATTTTTTCATTGATGGTCACTATTTCGTCCAAATTTCCGCAGTCAGAAGCATCCATTTGGTCAAGTTGCATCAATAGCCTATCCAATTCAGCTAAAGTGTCCTTGCCATTAAAGTGATCGTTTTTGGATTTATTGGGAGTGCCACAACCCAAACAAAGTATCAGGAAGCTAAAGCCCATCAGTGATATGGAAAATATTTTTGATTTCATGGGAACGTTATTTTTATTTAAAGTTGAGGCATTTATTTCAATATTGATGGTGACAATTAACCAATGCCCCATATGGATTGACGAATGCCTGTTTTCCTTTTATAGAGATTCCAAAAAATGGATGGGTTGGGTGCTTTATCATATATTTAACAGGGTGTTTTTGGATGCTCGACACGCTACAATAAGTAGTATCTTTGTAATCAATCCGTTGGGAATTATTCAAATAGATGATGGCAGAGCTGATTAAACTTTATGAAGAAAACCCCAATCCAAAGCAGGTGGAAAAAGTCGTGAACGTGCTTAGGAAAGGAGGTCTTGTGATATACCCTACGGATACGGTTTATGGGCTTGGTTGTGATATTACCAATTCCAAGGCTTTGCAGCGCATTGCAAGAATTAAAGGGGTAAAGTTGGACAAGGCCAATTGGTCCTTTATTTGTGCTGATTTGAGCAACCTGTCGGATTATGTCCGGCAGATAGACAGTACAACATTTAAAATATTAAAGCGTACGCTTCCCGGACCTTATACGTTCATACTCCCAGGGAACAATAATCTTCCCAAAGATTTCAAGAAAAAGAAGACCGTGGGTATCCGTGTGCCCGATAATGGGATTGCCCGGGCCTTGGTGGCAGGGTTGGGACATCCCATAGTTTCCACGTCCATTCGGGATGAAGACGATATTTTGGAATATACCACCGATCCGGAACTCATTTATGAGAAATGGCAGAACTTGGTGGATATTGTGATTGATGGCGGTTATGGCGATAATGTTGCTTCGACGGTCATAGACTTGTCGGGAGATGAACCTGAGCTTATACGTGAGGGCAAGGGAAGTCTTGAAATTTATTGAATAAAAAAAGCGGCCAATTTGGCCGCTTTTCTATTTCTAAGCTAAAGCTCATTTCTTATTTGCCTGTACCTCCGATGGCAGGATCTTTCATTCCTTCTTCAATCATGTTGTAGAACTGATCGATTTTTGGAAGTACAACGATTCTTGTTCTTCTGTTCTTGGCTCTGTTTGCTGAAGTATCATTGTCCACAAGTGGTATGTAGTAGCTACGACCAGCAGCAGTCATTCTAGCAGGGTCTACGCCAAAATCGTTCTGAAGGATTCGAACAACGGAAGTTGCTCTCTTCACACTCAAGTCCCAGTTGTCTGCAAGTTCTGAAGTTTTGATTGGCACATTATCCGTGTGGCCTTCGACCATAAATTCAAAATCAGGTTTGTTGTTCACTACTTTGGCTACTTTACCAAGTACTTCTTTTGCAGCACTGGTTACGTTGTAGCTTCCGCTTCTAAACAACAATTTATCAGAAATGGATACGAATACAACACCTTTTTCAACACTGATTTCGATGTCATCGTCATCCAAGTTGCCCAACACCCCTTTTAGGCTCTGTACCAAAGCAAGGTTTACAGAATCCCTACGTGTTACGGCATTTTGGAGTTTTCTAATGGTAAGGTCTTTTTCTTGAAGACTCTCAAGGGATTTCTCAAGGTTTTCCGCACCTTTTGTGGTAAGCGTTGTCAAGTTGCCCATGTTGTTGATGAGCTCTTGGTTGTTTGCTTTTAGGAATGCGTTTTGATCTTCAAGGGTTTTCAATCTAGAGCTTGCAGTTGCTTTTTCTTCCAAACAGTCGTTCAATTTAACGGTTGCTGAGTTCAAAAGGTCTTGTGCTTCTTTGTGCTTGGCTTCCAAATCGGCATATTTCTTTTGCGATACGCAAGAAGATAAAAGCACTGTCATCGCCAATGTTCCTAGAAAAATTTTTTTCATAGTTCAGAGTATAATTTAAGGATTGTTAGATATTTCAAAAGTTAAAGAAACTACACCAAAATTAGAGAAAAAGCAAAGCCTCCATATTTTGGTATCGTTAATCTTTTACTAAAATGTTAAAATTCTCTACTTGATGTACGAAATAAGACCATACAATGGATGTCGCAATATGGTACTTTAATATAAAATTAGCTTTTTCACGCTTTCTATACATTTTTATAAAGTTAGCATAAAAACTCAAATGGGCCTTGAGTATGGCAAAACAGTGATCGAATTTTAATTGGAACACGAAACGTAAGGCTGCAATGCCATCCAAGAGCAAACGTGCAATTATGATGGGAAACGCTTTTCTTCTGGGAAGATTTTTTGTGATGGAGTAGAGGGAGTTCCTGAAATTGAGAAAGGTCTTCTTCGGATTCATATTGGATAACGTACTTCCTCCTAAGTGATAAACCTCACTTGTGCCTACATAGTACACTTTATGACCAGCATTTTTGGCACGCCAACAAAGGTCAATCTCTTCTTGATGGGCAAAATAATCTTCATCAAAACCTTCCACTTCCTTAAAAACGTCACTTTTGATGAACATACAGGCACCTGTGGCCCAGAACACTTCCCTTGTGTCGTTGTATTGCCCTTCATCCTTTTCGATGGTCTGAAAAATACGCCCTCGGCAAAATGGATACCCGAACATATCCAAAAAACCTCCTGCGGCCCCAGCATACTCAAAATGGTCTTTTTTGTTCAAGTCCAATATTTTGGGCTGGATAATGGATGCATCAGGAAGGGATTGAAAGGCATTTCTTATGGGGTCCAACCAATTTGGTGTAACCTCTACATCTGAATTAAGGAGACAGAAGATATCGGCCTCAATATGTTCAAGGCCATCATTGTAGCCTTTGGCAAAACCACCGTTGGTACTGTTTTGGACAATTCCGACCTTTGGATAGTGCTGTTTTAAAAAATCAACCGACCCATCGGTGCTGGCGTTGTCCACCACATAAATATCGGCGTCTTTGGAATAGTCCATGACCGAAGGCAGGAACCTTTCGAGCAAGGCTTCCCCATTCCAATTGAGTATGACTACGGCGATTTTCAAAACGGAGGCAAATTAACGGCTAAAATCAGGAATATCCTTCAAAAAGGTATATTTTTCATTTTTGTGATCCATTTCACAGTAGTAATGTTCCAAGCCATTGGTCACCATTAAATACTCGGCCTTTAGCTCATAGTTGTACCTTGCGATCTGATCAAAGGTATCTTGTGTGATCTTTACTTCTGGAGCCTTGCACTCGATCAATAGAAAGATGGAGCCATCAGGATTGAATACAACCACATCGTATCGTTTCTTTAGGTTGTTGACCGTGAGCTGTTTTTCAACGTTGATTAAGCTCTTTGGATAATTTTTCGTGAACACTAAATAGCGAAGTACGTGTTGACGCACCCATTCTTCGGGTTGGAGCACTACAAATTTTTTACGTAGCCCATCAAAAATGTACTGCCTATTTTGGCTATTTTTGATTCGAAACGAATAAGGCGGAAAGTTCAAATCTTGCATTCTACAAATCTGGTGATATAAATTGAATGGACAAAGTAAAAGAGATCGTAGCGGAAATCAATAAGGGAAATCCAAAACCTATCTATTTTTTGATGGGGGAGGAGCCTTATTACATTGACCGTATTTCCCAATATATTGCAGAAAACGTTCTTACGGAGGATGAAAAGGGGTTCAACCAGATGGTATTGTACGGTAAGGAGACCTCTGTGGATGAAGTGGTTGCCAACGCAAAGCGGTTCCCCATGATGGCCCAGTACCAAGTGGTGATCGTAAAAGAGGCGCAACACCTTTCCCGGACCATAGAAAATCTTGTTGCCTACGCGGAAAACCCGCAACCGACCACAATTTTGGTGCTTTGCTATAAGTACAAAAAACTGGATAAGCGTAAAAAGCTCTACAAAACCATTACAAAGAGCGGAGAGCTTTTTGAGAGTAAAAAGCTGTACGAAAATCAGGTGGCAGATTGGGTACGAAGAACCTTGGCCAGTAAAAAGTATAAGATTTCCCCCAAGTCCTGTGTAATGCTGGTTGAATTTTTGGGAACCGATTTGAGCAAAATCAGTAATGAACTGGACAAACTCACTTTGATTGTGCCTTCGACCACTGAAATCACTCCCGAACTGATCGAAGAGCACATCGGTATCAGTAAGGATTTCAACAATTTTGAGTTGAAAAAGGCAATTGGGGAACGCAATGTGAAAAAGGCTTCACGAATCATCGATTATTTTGCCCAAAATCCAAAGGATAATCCGTTTGTGGTAACGGTTACTTTATTGAACACTTTCTTCACACAACTGTTGCAATATCATGGGCTCAATGACCATTCTCCAGGCAATGTGGCCAAAGTGTTGGGTGTAAATCCGTACTTTGTGAACGAGTATGTGGTAGCTGCAAAAAACTACCCCATGAAAAGGGTCAGCGGGGTTATTTCCAGTCTAAGAACATTGGATTTAAAGAGCAAAGGGGTGGGCGCCAACAATATGGCCCAAGCCGATTTGCTGAAAGAACTCCTTACCGAAATAATATAGGATTATTTTCGGTCCACGCTATATTTGCCGGGTCCCAATAGCATAATGACCACAAATACAACCAAGTAAAGAAGTGCTTTTTCTTTGTTACCTCCAAAGGAGTCAGCACCGTGGATGATGAAACCAGCGACAAACATGGTAATAGCGGTGGGTATAGCGGCCCAACGTGTTTTAAAACCAATGATCATCAAAAGAGGGCAAACAAATTCAGCTACAACGGCCAAAAACAGTGATGGAGCTTGGCCAATACCAAAAGGGTTGGCAAATTCCGTGTTACCGTTGATCAGGTTCATAAGCTTTGGGTAACCATGGGTCAGCATAAAAGCAGAAGGTACGATTCTTAATATGGCAAGACCTAGGTTGATTAAAGTGTTGTTTCTCATGTGGGGATTTTTTTAATCCACGTGAAAATATAAATTCTGTTTTAGAAAACGTAACAATAATTGACGAAAAGTGGTTTTGAATTGACCTATACCAAAAATCTACCTAAGTACAGGATAGGATTTTGGGTCGGATTCGTGCATGATCTGGTACACTTTCTCAAATATGTCCTCTGCATTGGGTTTGGAAAAATAATCCCCATCAGAAGCATAAGCTGGGCGGTGTGCCTTGGCGGACAACGTTTGAGGGGCACTGTCCAAGTGGCGGTAACCACCTTGTTTTTCAACCACTTCTTGTAACAAATAAGCAGAACAGCCTCCAGGAACATCTTCATCGATTACCAAGAATCTATTGGTTTTTTGCAGACTTTTCACCACATCGTGGCCCAAGTCAAATGGAAGCAATGATTGTGCATCGATTACTTCGGCATCTATACCTACTTCCAAAAGTTCATTGGCCACTTTTTCAACGATTCTCAATGTAGAACCATAGGATAGCAGTGTAATATCTGTTCCTTCTTTAAGGGTCTCCACTTTTCCAATGGGTGTGCAAAAATCTCCTAGGTTGGAAGGCTTCCTTTCTTTTAGGCGATATCCGTTTAAGCTTTCGATGATCAGGGCAGGTTCGTCACTTTTCATGAGCGTATTGTAGAAGCCCGCGGCCTGAGTCATGTTTCTAGGGACCAGGATGTACATACCCCGTAATAAATGAATCAATCCGCCCATAGGTGATCCTGAGTGCCAGATACCTTCCAATCGATGTCCTCTTGTACGAACGATCAATGGAGCTTTTTGCTTTCCAACGGTTCGGTACATCAAGGAGGCCAAATCATCACTCAGGGTTTGAATGGCGTAAAGAATGTAATCCAAATACTGTATTTCGGCAATGGGGCGCAACCCGCGTAGTGCCATCCCGATTCCTTGGCCGATTATGGAGGTTTCCCGGATTCCTGTGTCGGCAACCCTGAGTTTACCATATTTCTTTTGAAGACCTTCCAGCCCTTGGTTTACATCTCCAATGTTTCCGGTGTCCTCCCCAAAAACCAAAGCCTCTGGATACATACTGAACAATTTATCAAAGTTGTCCCTTAAAATGATTCTGCCATCCACTTCTTCGGCATTATCGGAATAAGAGGGTGTTACTTGTTCCACTGTTGTGGCCTTGTTGTCCAGTTCATTATAGAGATGGGAGCTGTATTGTGGTTCGTTGGTCGCCAAAAAATCATCCACCCATTGTTGAAGCTGTTTTTTCTCTGGTGTGGATTCTTCCAAAAGATACCGAAGCGCTTGTCTGGATTTGGAGGCCAAATCTTTTTTCAAGGGTTCTTCGATGGCGATCAAATCGTTTTTCAATTTGGTGATAAAAGCTCGATTTGGACTTTGGCTCGCAACTTTTTCGAGCAATTGAACCAATTCCTTTTTTGCTATCAGCTGTGGCTTTAAAAACTCGGACCAAGCATCTTTTTTGGCTGCCCGGACTTTGTGTTTTATGTCACGCTCCATTTTTTTCAGGTCTTCTTCGGTACTGATGCCATTTTCTAGAATCCATTCCCTGAAACGTTTGTTGCAATCATTTTCCTTTTCCCACTGTAACCGCTCGGAAGACTTATACCTTTCGTGTGACCCAGAAGTGGAGTGGCCTTGTGGCTGTGTAAGTTCCGTTACATGGATCAATACGGGCACATGGTTTTCACGGGCGATGTCCGAAGCGTTCTCGAATGCATGGATCAATGCGGTGTAATCCCATCCCTTGACTTTTAAAATCTCGAAGCCCTTTCCGTCATCATCACGTTGGAACCCACTGAGTGCTTCTGAAATATTTCCTTTGGTCGTGTGGTATTCGGATGGTACGGAAATCCCGTATTCATCATCCCAAACACTGATGACCATGGGCACTTGCATTACACCGGCGGCATTAAGTGTCTCAAAGAAGTGTCCTTCACTGGTGCTGGCGTTACCGATGGTTCCCCAAGCAACTTCGTTTCCGTTTTCGGAAAAATTGGTTTGATCAATACCATCAACATGTCTGTATATTTTGGAAGCTTGGGCCAAGCCAAGCAAACGGGGCATTTGACCTGCTGTACAGGAAATATCCGCGCTACTGTTCTTTTGCTCCGTTAGGTTCTTCCATGTTCCATCTTCGTTCAAACTGTGTGTCACGAAGTGGCCACCCATTTGCCTACCGGCACTCATGGGCTCTTTTTCTAAATCCGTTGTGGCGTATAGCCCGTGGAAAAATGCTTTGGGGCTCAAATATCCCAAGGCCATCATAAAGGTTTGATCACGATAATAACCACTTCGGAAATCGCCATCTTGAAAAGCTCTTGCCATGGCCAATTGGGGAAGTTCCTTTCCATCGCCGAAGATTCCAAATTTGGCTTTTCCGGAAAGTACTTCACGACGTCCCATCAAGCTGCATTCCCTACTAGTGACGGCAGTCCCATAATCTTGTAGGATTTGAGATTTAAAATCATCAAAAGAAATATCGTTGCTTGTACTAGGGTTAGGTTTCATAGATCGTTCAAGATTTCTGCGAAATTACTAAAAAACCATCAAAATTGCAATACTGAATCCTGTTAATGAATTGAAATAAATTTAAAATTAAACCTAAAAAAATGAAAATATTTTAATAAAAATACATTTTAAAAGCTATTGATTGTCAAATTAACAATCAAAACCACTTTCTTGTAAACAGGCCGATCAGGGTCCTTGGGCTTATGGTCACTACAAACCTGATGCGTTGACCATAGTTGTTTTCAGCAATTTCCCAGCCTCTGTTCGAGTAAACAGGGAAGTACAGTTCAAAATAATCCGTCACTAGATTCAAACGAACCCCTGAATCATACACAAAACGGGTGTCATGTCCTTTGTTTTTAATGAATCCGAGATCGCCATAAGCTTCCACCCAACGCCAAATATTGGTACTTGCATTGGTGGTCGCGATCCAATCGTTGGCAAAGGGGTTTTCAAGTTTTGATTTAAACCCGCCTTCGGCAATGATAACCTGTTGGCTGTAAAGTCCAGAATCTTCAGACCTACCCAAATAGGCTAGGTCAAACATATAATCCGTGGGTCTGTCCAAAGCAAAACTGAAAAAGTTTGACGCTGTTTTGTTCCGCAAAAACTTACCTGCGTAAAACCGAAGATTGAGCTGTCTATTGCTCTGGAAGAGCTTTCGGTATTCCAACTCAAAGGCAAGTTTGGTAAATTCACTGGAATGCTGTGCATCCACAGACCAAGAGGAGTAGTTCAAAATATTATTCTCCACATCCGTAAAACGAACGTTCATTACCCCGTAATCGGGATCGGTGTCCAATTCGCCAACCAAACTCTCATCAATGTTCCTGAATACACTTCTGTATCGGAACAGCAAACTTTGCCTACGGTTGGACAATAGATCATTGGGGCGCCATCCAAAGACCACAGCAGGGGTGATCGTGGTAAACCTTGAATTTTCCTGAAAGTGCGAGGTGGATGCCGAAAACGAATAGTTGGTAACATAAACCCCAGTTTTCTTATGGTACTTACGGTATCTGAAACCAACTTTCCCTACCATGGTGTTTTCCAAAAAGGAGTAGGCGGGCGAAATGTCGTACTGGAACTGCCGCTCCAAAAAGGTTTTGTTGTAAAGCCTTAATCCAGGGGTTACCCCATCATACAGGTTAAAGTTTACGATAGGTACATAAAAAACTTGATTGTAGTACGGGTCTTCGGTATCCTTGAAGAATTGAAATTTTATTTTTTTATTGCTCGATAGCCAACCATTCAAGGTTTTCCAATTGTCACGCTGATTGAATTCTGGGATTTTCTGATCGTAGTTGAGCACCAAACGATCTTCACTTTTTCTAGGGATGGTAAAGGTCTTGGTAGTGTCTATACCCGTGAACCAATATTGTGATACAACTGAATCGTTTTCTAGTCCAAAAACGGATATGGGTACATTAGTGCCTCTTTTGTTTTTTAGGGTAAAGGTTATGGAGTCCTCGGTTTTTTCGACTTTTTTGATTTTGTAATCGATTTTATGGTCAGTGGAGACATATTCATCAAAAAACCAATCAACATCTTTATCGGCGTATTTTTGAATGGTTCTCTTAA
The DNA here is from genome assembly GCF_029193885.1 of Flagellimonas yonaguniensis. Classification (GTDB taxonomy): domain Bacteria; phylum Bacteroidota; class Bacteroidia; order Flavobacteriales; family Flavobacteriaceae; genus Flagellimonas; species Flagellimonas yonaguniensis. Next base: position 89,123 of record NZ_JARFVB010000010.1, read on the forward strand.
AATCGGAAGCAGTTGTCCGTTGTTTCTGTTTGTAATTTTTGAAGAAATCCAAGACCGTGCTGTCTATTTCCTTTTTTCCCAGATAAGCGGACAGATACGACATACCTAGCCCAGCTTTGTATCCATTGGCTATTTTTTGGTTGAACTTAATCAAGGAATCATTGGATGTGGTCAGTGCTTGGTCGATGTTTTTTCGGGCAGATAGCATGCTGAACAGTGTGTACTGTTCATTGAAATCCATTTGTGCGAAATGGAAGTTTTTTATTCCCCATATCTGGGAGAGCTTTCCTGCCAATTTTTGATCTGGATAATGCTCTTCCACAAACTTGATCATCAAATAGTACCCAATGGCATCGTTGACCCAGCGTTCCTTTCGCGGGTCCAGATATAAAGATTCCTTTAAATAACTGCGAGTGGCAGTTTTCAAAAACTTCATCTCGAACTGGAACTGCTCTTCGTAGGGCCTTATGAAAGATGGAAGTTGACTAATCCCATAAAGTGGTGCCCTGTTGTAATCAAATTCGCTTACCAATAAATTATCGTGAGGGTATTCCCCTAAATTTTCATGAAGAAACCGGGAAATTTTACTGATGGATATCCCTTGTGCTATTTCCTCATATTTATTGGACTCAATATCCGTTGTGATGGTTAATTGGTCCGTAATATGTTTGGTGAATCCATCATCGATGGTCAAGATGATTTCACAATTTTTTCTTTTATTGCCTATGAGCTGTACATGTTGTCCTTCCGGAAAATCGGAAACACTTGATTTTCTGTAGTTGGTCGCCAAAAACAAACGGTTGGGAAAAGTGAAATTAATCCTTGTTTCCGTCACGTCAGTATACAGGTCATCTAGGTTCATGTTGTTGTACAACTTCCAATCGCCATCAAAAACGGCAGGGGTCAAGTACCAATCCTTTAAATTATAACCTCGGTTATCGGTATGTCCGTAACCAGTGAATTTTGCTTCAGGTAATCTAATGGTGTAGGTAAAAAAAAGCTGTATGGATTCCCCAGGCTTAAGAACTTCATTCAAGGTTACGGAAATAATGTCCATATTGCCCTCTCTTTCCCAGTCCAATCCTGCATAGTTGTCATCTACGATGGTTCTAATGGTGGTCTTGCCGCGTTCTCTGTCCTTTGCCAAATGAAGACTTCTGTTGAATTCCTCTGCAAACCGCTTGGCCAAGGCAGTGTTTTTATTGGCGTAGGCATGGTTCCAATCATTGAAGTAAAGGGTGGTAAGCCCTTGTTGGGATTGGTTGACGTAGGTGAAATGTTGCCGAATCCGTATTTGATTGGTGGGACCATCGAGTGTGGCCACTATCTCATTTTGGTGTTGCGACCACAGTTTGGGGCACACCATAACAATAAGTAGCGAAACGCTAAGTAAAACTCGATGGTTGATCAATGTATTGGGCTTAAAAATTTGGACTCAGTGTTCTGCCTTTGTAGAAAGCATCTATGATTTCTACAACTTCATCTTCGGTATCCACTAATTTGATTAAATCTAGGTCTTTTGGACTTATATTGCCGGCTTCGACCAAGGTGTTCTTGATCCAATCCATCAAACCTTTCCAGAACTCCGTTCCCACAAGAATAATAGGGAAGGTGTGTATTTTATGGGTTTGGATTAGGGTAAGTGCTTCAAAGAACTCATCCAAGGTTCCAAAACCTCCGGGCATAACCACAAAGCCTTGGGAGTATTTTACAAACATTACTTTTCGAACAAAAAAGTAGTCAAAATCCAAACTCTTGTCGTCATCGATAAAGGGATTATCGTGTTGCTCAAAAGGCAGGTCGATGTTAAGTCCAACGGAAGTTCCTCCCGCCAAGTTGGCACCTTTGTTTCCCGCTTCCATGATCCCGGGTCCTCCGCCTGTGATCACTCCATATCCGGCCTCGGATATCTTTTGTGATATTTTTACTGCTAAATCGTAGTAGGGATGTCCTTCACGCACCCTTGCCGACCCAAAAATGGAGACACAAGGGCCTATGACGCTCATTTTTTCGAACCCATTGACAAATTCGCCCATAATTTTGAATATGGCCCATGAATCGTTTGTCTTGATCTCATTCCATCCTTTGGAATGTTTTTCTCTTCGCATATGCATTGTTCTTCAGTATTTTTTTAAACTGCGCGTTTAATTTTTTGTTTTGTATTGTCCAATTCTTTCTTTAAAAACTTAGCTGTGTAGCTTTTCTTGTCCTTGGCAACTTCTTCGGGGGTGCCTGTCGCAACAACTGTTCCACCGCCTCTTCCTCCTTCATATCCAATGTCGATGATATGGTCCATCATTTTGATGACGTCCATATTGTGTTCTATTACCAAAATGGTGTTGCCCTTGTCCACCAAGCGGTCAAGCACTTCCATAAGTACTCGTATATCTTCAAAATGTAAGCCTGTGGTCGGTTCGTCGAGGATGTAAAATGTGTTTCCGGTATCTCTTTTGGAGAGTTCCGTTGCCAATTTTACCCGTTGGGCCTCTCCACCGGAGAGGGTAGTGGATTGCTGCCCTAATGATATATAACCCAAACCTACATCTTTTATTGTCTTAAGTTTACGATGAATTTTTGGAATATTCTCAAAGAAATCCACCGCCTCGTTGATGGTCATTTCCAACACGTCCGCAATGGACTTTCCCTTATAGCGTATCTCCAAGGTTTCCCGGTTGAACCGTTTGCCATTACAGGTCTCACATTCCACATACACATCGGGCAAAAAGTTCATTTCAATGACCTTGAGTCCTCCACCTTGACAGGTTTCGCATCTTCCCCCGGCCACATTAAAGCTAAATCTTCCAGGTTTATAGCCCCGGATGGTAGCCTCGGTTGTTTTGGAGAAAAGCGAGCGTATCTCACTAAAAACACCAGTGTAGGTGGCCGGATTGGATCTTGGTGTACGTCCAATCGGCGATTGGTTGATATCTATGACCTTGTCGATATGTTCCAGCCCGCTGATTTTTTTATAGGGCATCGGTTTTTTAACGCCATTGAAGTAGTGGGCGTTCATAATAGGGTAGAGGGTCTCGTTCACCAAAGTGGATTTACCACTGCCCGATACTCCCGTGACCCCGATCAGTTTTCCCAAAGGGAAATCGACGGTCACATTCTTAAGGTTATTGCCGGTACAACCGGAAAGCGTAATTTTTTTACCCGTTCCCTTACGCCGTTCTTTGGGTACGGGAATCTCCATTTCTCCTGTAATGTACTGTGCTGTTATGGTATGGTGGTCTATCAATTCTTTTGGACTTCCTTCCGAAATGATCTCGCCACCATGTTTTCCCGCTCTTGGGCCAATATCGATGACATGGTCCGCACATTCGATCATATCACGGTCATGCTCCACCACGATCACAGAATTACCAATGTCGCGTAGTGCTTCCAAGGAATGAATCAAACGTTCGTTGTCGCGTTGGTGCAGACCTATGCTAGGTTCGTCCAAAATGTAGAGTACGCCCACCAATTGCGAGCCAATTTGGGTGGCCAGCCGAATACGTTGCGCCTCACCACCGGATAATGATTTTGAGCTTCGGTTCAAAGAGAGATAATCAAGGCCCACATCCAATAAAAATCCGACACGGGCTTTGATTTCTTTAATGATTTCCTCGGCAATTTTCTTTTGATTGCCTTCCAAGGTATTCTCCAGATGTTTGAAGAAATTGGCAAGCTCGGCAATGTCCATCTGTGCTAACTCTGCAATGTTTTTGCCATCTATTTTAAAATAGAGCGACTCTTTTCGCAAGCGGGAGCCTTCGCAAGCAGGACATTCCACTTTGTCCATGTAGTCCTTTGCCCATCGCTTTATGGATGTGGAGTTGGCTTCTTCATATTGTGTTTTGATGAAATTGGAAATGCCTTCGTAGTCAATTTTATATTGTCTTTTTACACCCAGACTTTTGGAATCGACTTCAAAACTTTCCTTGCCACCGTTCAAAATAACGTCCATGGCTTCTTCCGGAATCTTTTCAATGGCATCCGTTAGGTCAAAATTGTAGCGTTGTGCAATGGTTTCCAGTTGTTTGAAGGCCCAGGATTTTTTGTATTCCCCCAAGGGTGCGAGCCCTCCGGATTTGATGGATATTTTTTTGTTGGGGATGATTTTATCCTCATTTACCTGAAATACGTGACCCAATCCGCTGCATTCTGGACACATTCCTTTAGGGGAGTTGAAGGAAAAGGTATTTGGCTCGGGAGTAGGGTAGGAAATGCCAGATGACGGACACATTAAGTCCCTACTGAAATAACGCGGCACCGATTCACCTTCTTCCAGCACCATGAGTACATTGTCCCCACTGTACATGGCCGTATTGATGGTTTCGCTCAGCCGTTTATGGAAATCTTCGCTATCACCGACTTTCAAACGGTCTATTACAATTTCGATATCGTGGGTTTTGTATCGGTCGACTTTCATCCCCTTTGTGATGTCCATAATCTCGCCATCGACCCGAACTTTTACAAAGCCTTGCTTTGCAATTTGCTCAAACAATTCACGATAATGCCCTTTCCTTGATTTGATGACAGGAGCAAGCACATTTATTTTCTTGTCCTTATACGATTCAATGATCAAATCCTTGATTTGCTCATCACTGTAGCTCACCATTTTTTCGCCTGTGTTGTAACTGTATGCGTCGCCAGCACGAGCAAATAACAATCGCAAAAAGTCATAAACCTCGGTAATGGTACCAACGGTGGAACGTGGGGATTTTGAAGTGGTTTTCTGTTCAATGGCGATTACCGGGGAGAGTCCATCGATTTTATCGACATCGGGACGTTCCAATCCGCCCAAAAACTGTCTGGCGTAGGCCGAAAAGGTTTCAATATACCTGCGTTGTCCTTCTGCGTAGATAGTATCAAAGGCCAAAGAGGATTTTCCGCTCCCCGAAAGCCCAGTGATGACCACCAGTTTCTCACGTGGAATGGTAACATCTATATTTTTCAGGTTATGGACCCTTGCGCCCTTAACCTCAATATGTTCTTCGTAATTGACCATAAATCATAGCAAACCTCAAAAGTAGCGATTTGAGATGTAAAAAGGAAGTGGTCTTATGTTTCGTTATTGTTGTTTGTTGGTTTATTTTTGAGTTTGGAAACCGTCATTTCGAACGCATGTGAGAAATCTAGATTTCTCAAGAAGGCAAGGTTACATCGAAACGACATTAATTATAAGAAATGAAATTATTGGGCATTGGCTCCAGGATAGACCACCCAGAATATGGAAAAGGTGTGGTTACCAACGTATCATCCAAACATTATTGGGTAACCTTTTTGGAAAACGGATTGGAAACCATTGATTTGGATGCTGAATTTGAAGTAATCGAAGGAGTAGAGGAGGAAGTGGACAGTGTGAGCTTTTTTGATGTGGAACGCTCCTTGGTAAAAATATTGGAAAAGTGGAGCGACACCCATGAAAAAGTGGCCATGGCCGATAAATGGAAAGGTGGCAAACTGATTTTGGAGCCTGATGATGGCACTGCCAACAAGGAAATGCCCATTGAGACCTTTTTTCATAAAATTGTGATGGTGCGTGACCGCATCCGTGTGATGGAACAAAAAATAAACAGCAGCAAAAACCTGGACGACCAAGAAAAAGTGGATCTACAGCAGTACATTACCCGCATCTATGGCAGTTTGACCAGTTTTAATGTACTGTTCAAGACCAAAAGTGACCATTTTGTGGGGGAGAGGAGTAAGGGGTGATTAAACCGCCTCTTTCTTCTCACTCAAATACTTCCAATACCGTTTAGGCACATGTTGCGTATGTAATTTAGGGTTGATGCGTGAGGCAATGTTGATGCTCTTAAAATAATTGTTCCAAAGGGTCTGGTATTCGTATTCCTCTGTGGTAAAGGCATCACTTTTAATTGTTTTGTTATGGTGGATGTCCTTCAAGTTCAGGGATACCATTTCCACATGGTTCAAATCATAATAGATACCATATTTCCGCTTTACGTCATAAATCAACCATTTTTGGTCTGCATAGCGGTCACGAAAATGTTTGGAGATTAGGGGCAAAACATCAAAATCAGGTTCAATGTTGGCAAAGTAAATTTCGTCCTTGGTCAACTGAAACCGAACAAAAGCTTCCATTCGATGTTTTTCGCGGCCCACCTTTTTGGCCAATTGGTCAATGTACAGCACTGTGCTGTCGGAATAGTCCAAATACTTACCGTTTTTGGTGCGCATTAATTTTTGAATATAGGTGTAGAGCATCATTTCAACGCCCTCTGCTTCGCTTAAAAAAGCAAAGTACACATTGGAGATGGCGTTGTGGCTTTTGTTGCGAACACCGTTCCAAACGCGTTTGGCTTTTTCCACATGGGTAAAAACGGTTTCGGTTTCGGAAAACAATCCACTTTGGGATTGATCGTTCTTTTGAATGTCGGCCACATTGATTTTTTCATCAAAGGCGACGAAGACGGCGGTCAAGAATCCGTTAAAGCTACCGTCGTAGACTAAGGTTGTTGAAGCATTCATAATGTTTGCTTTTTAGTTTTAAAATTCTCGAGGACTCCTTCGACTGCGCTCAGGATGACATCTCGAGACGACATAATTGTCAATGCTAATTGTTAATTGAACAAAGACAATTGCGTACTGTACTGATTCCGAAACTTTCCAGAGGAATGTTGTAGAATCATACCTTTTATTTTATCCGCGTCCAAGTCACGACGCTCCCAATGACGGGAATCGCAAACCATGAAATATTGGGCACGGTTGAGGGCCACACCAATCTTTTTGAGATGGTCCCAGTTCAGTTTTCTAAATTTTCTGGCTTTTATGATTTTGTCTACCGACCGCATTCCAATACCTGGAATTCTGGCCAAAAGGCGCTTATCGGCCGTATTCACATCCACAGGAAAATGGTGCAGGTTGCGCAAAGCCCACGAGAGCTTCGGGTCCACATCCATATCCAAATTGGGATGTTGGTTGTTCAGGATTTCCCCAATGGAAAAGCCATAAAAACGCAACAGCCAATCCGTCTGGTACAATCGGTTTTCACGCAACATGGGCACTTGCGAGCCTATGGCGGGCAAACGGGAATCGTGGGTCACGGGTACGTAGCCAGAATAGTATACACGCTTCATATTGAACGTTTTGTAGTAATGGGTCGCGGAATACATGATATCCTTATCCGATTCTCCCGAAGCACCTACGATTATTTGTGTGCTTTGGCCCGCTGGCGCATATTTTGGGGTGCTTTTGATGATTTTACGTTCGGATGTATACCGCACGATTTCATTTTTAACCTTTTCCATGGGTTTGGTAAAGTCTTCGTGCTTTTTGTCTGGTGCCAACAATTTGAGTCCCGAGATGGTCGGAACCTCAATATTGACAGATAGTCGGTCGGCATAGAGCCCTGCTTCATACATTAATTCATCACTTGCACCTGGAATTGACTTTAAATGGATATAGCCATTGAAATTTTCTTCTTCGCGCAGTTTTTTGGCAACTGCCACCAAGCGTTCCATGGTGTGGTCAGGACTTTTGAATATGCCAGAGCTCAAGAAAAGCCCTTCTATATAATTTCTACGATAAAAATTGATGGTAAGGTCGACCACTTCTTGTACTTTGAAGGCAGCCCTGGGTACATCGTTGCTTTTTCGGGTAACACAATAGGCACAATCAAAAATACAATGGTTGGTCAACAAAATTTTCAGCAAAGAGACACATCGCCCATCTGCGGTGTAGCTATGACATATTCCCATTTTGGAAGCATTACCAACCCCTTTTCCCTTATTGACCCTATCACTTCCGCTACTGGCACAGGAGACATCGTACTTGGCGGCATCTGCCAATATGTTCAATTTTTCACGTATCCTATCAAAATTCATAGCTTGGAAATATTCCATTCAAATATATGGATATAATCCAAATAATGGAAATAATCCATAAAAAGTTTTGGAAATATTCCAAAATAACTATATTTGAACATGGATCGTCTGCATGAGCTCATCCGAGATTAGCACACTGCTATACGTCTCAACTGCGCTCAAGCTGACATTATTGACTTGATGATGGAAAATGAAATAACCCTAAAACGATTTACCGATATCCGTAGGGAATTGGGCTATACCCAAACCGAGTTCGCCAAATTGTTGGGCGTGAAGAACACCACGGCCGATATAGAACGGGGGAGGACCAAATTATCCGGAAAGGTGGTAACGGAACTCTTACGCCAATTCAAGATAAATCCGTTGTGGTTGTTCGGAGAGAGTGACCAAAAACATTTGGATACTTCCAAAACCAGTGTTATTCCCAAAGTGGTTACCGTGGACAATTCCGACAACGACAATATGGTAATGGTAAATGCCAAAGCGGCGGCAGGATACCCACAGAATATATCGGATACAAGTTGGTACAGGCAGTTGCCCGCTTTTGATATGCCGATACCCGAATTCCGAAATGCAACCTATCGCGGTTTTCAAGTGGAAGGGGATAGTATGTTGCCCAATTTAAGGCCCGGCGATTGGGTGTTGGCCCGTTCCACCGAGCATATCGATCATGTGAGTCCGAATAAGATGTACGTGGTAGTACTTCAGGATTCGGTAATGGTAAAGAAGATTGAACGTAAACCAAATTCCAATAACATTACTTTGGTTTCCTTAAATGAAACCTATCCACCGTATGAAATCAAGCCGTTTCAGATCCAAGAAATTTGGGAAGTGAGTAGTAAGCTGACCTTTAATGTGGATGCCACCACCGAAACAGGTTTGCTCAAACAGCTTCAAGAATCGATGGAGGAGTTGAAAAAACAGATTACCAAGTAAATACTTAAAAACCAGCCCCCGTGGTTTTGGTCTGAATTCGCATTAAATAGTTGTGTGCCGTCATGTAAAGGACGGAACCATCATCGCCCCAAGTGCAATTTGCTGTGCGTTGCCCCGTTTCTATGCGCCCCAAGAGCTTGCCTTTGGGAGTGATTATCAATATACCGCTGGGTCCTGTGGAGAAAATGGTTCCATCTTGGGCCACCTTTAAACCATCCAAAGAACCCACAAATCCAGATTCAATTAAAGAAGTTGCATCAAAAAAGATGCGACCTTCATCCAATGATCCTTCCTGGAGAATGTTGTATGCCATGATGTAAGGCGTATTGGAATCTGATTGGTTTACATACAGGATTGTTTCATCTGGGGACAAGGCTATTCCATTCGGACGTGTAAGATTGCTGATCACCATATCCACATTGCCATTGGGGGCTATTTTAAACACTCCAAAAGCGTCAATTTCGCGCGAAGCTGAATTTTGTTGTTCGGGTAAGCCATAGGGAGGGTCAGTAAAATAATAGGTGCCGTTGGAGGCTTGTACAATATCATTTGGGCTATTGAATCGCTTGCCCTGCCAGGTGTCTGCCACTGTCACTTTTCCGCCATTTGACAAGGGCATTCTGGATATTCTTCGGTCGCCGTGCTCGCAGGCGACCAATTCGTCATCATTGTTGATGATCAATCCATTACTTCCTGGCTCACGACCATACGGTAAAACACCTGTGTAGCCCGAAGGTTTTAAAAACGCAGTGATTCCTTTACCTTCTTGCCACTTAAAAATGGTGTTCTGGGGAGCATCGGAAAATAGGAGAAATCCACCTTCCTTGACCCATACGGGGCCTTCCGACCATATAAATTCTTCGGCAAGCACCTCTATTTGGGCATCTTTGTCCACATAGTCATAAAAAGCATCGTCCAAAGCAACTAGATTACCTGTGGTTTTTTGCTGGGCAAAACATCCTAAGGTAATACTCAACAGGAGGAAGGGTAAGTTTTTCATTTTGATGTATTTATATAAATATAAAACAACCTGAAATACCGATTCAATGGGCAAGGTAATTCTTTTTGATGGCCTTTGCCAATATATCCGCTGCACTAGGGTTGTTGCGAAACCATAGTTCTGGTTCAAAAATTTCCAATTCGGCCAAGGCCCAATTGCCTTCATTGTCCTTAAAAATATCCACTCTGGCATAGATGGGCAGTTCGGGTGCGGCATGTACCACACTTTTGGCGTATGTTATTTGCTCTTGATTGGGTTCATAATCATGAACGGTTCCTCCAAAATCATCCTGAACCCTGAAATCGCCGGGTTTGGCAATTTTCAAGACAGCATGGGTAAACTCGCCGTTAAACACCATCATGGAGATTTCTCCTTCTGAAACGATGTTTTGTTGAAACTCTTGGAGCATCATGGCTTCTTCTTTTACCAAATTTTGAAAAATGGATTCATAGTCGGCAATCCTATCTTGTCCTATTTTGTAGGTGTGTCGAGCAGCTCCGGATACACAAGGCTTTAGGATGTATGTGTCGGCAGTAAAACCATGCTCCGATTTTGCCTTTGCTACAGTTTCAGCTAGTGTCAGTGTTGCCCCTTTTTCCACAAAGACCGTTTTGGGAATGGTTATTTCCGAGTTTGATAGGTCTTGCAGGTAATGCTTGTCAATATTCCAATAAATCAATTCTAAAGAATTGATGAACTGTGTTTGTTTAGAAGCCTTTACCAGCCATTCCGAAAATTCCACATAGCGGTCAAAATAGTCCCAAGTGGTTCTAAAAAGCGCATATTGGGTGGTCGACCAATCAAAATCGGGATCGTCCCACGATTTGCGTATGGCTTTTAGCCCTTGATTTTCCAAAGCTTTTAAAACCAATTGGTCTTCCTGAAGCACATTTTCAATATAGGGTGTCTTCTTCTGTGGAGCCACGTAGCGGTGGTCCGTCAAAACAACAACATCGTATTCCATTCAAAGAAAATTAATATCCCACGGCGGTGTCATCCCCGCGCTTGTCGGCTCCGCCTTCCAGTTTTCCATCAGGCAGTACACGAATCGCATCCACTTTACCAATGATGGGTGTACGGTCTTCGTTGATAATGTATCCCTTGGATTTCAAGTCGGCTTTAAGTTTGTCGGAAAACCCTTTGGGTTCAAAAACCACCATATCGGGCAACCATTGGTGGTGGAACCTTGGAGCGTTTACCGCATCTTGCATACTCAGATTGAACTCATACACATTTAAAATGGTTTGGGCGACTGCCGTGATGATGGTAGAGCCACCCGGTGTACCCACGACCATATACAGTTTACCGTCTTTTTCCACGATGGTGGGGGTCATACTGCTCAACATGCGCTTTTCCGGTGCTATGCTGTTGGCCTCGGCGCCAATGAGCCCAAACATATTGGGCACTCCGGCCTTGGCGCTAAAATCGTCCATTTCGTTGTTCAAGAAGATGCCAACCTCGGCACAGTACAATTTGGAACCATAGCCTCCGTTGAGTGTCGAAGTTACAGAAACCGCATTCCCTTCACTATCCACGATGGAAAAATGTGTGGTTTGGTCGCTCTCAACGATTTCCACTTCCCCATGGCTTACTTCTGATGACAATGTGGCCTTGTCAAAAGAGAAATTGGACATCCGATTTTGAAGATAATCATCACTTAGTAAGACATCATAGGGAATGTCTACAAAATCAGGGTCGCCCAAATAATAATTTCTGTCGGCATAAGCCCTGCGTGATGCTTCTGTAAACAACTGAATGGTTTTTTCCGAGTTATGCCCAAATTTTGAAACATCGTAGGGCTCCATCATTTTAAATATTTGGTTGATGGTTACCCCTCCGCTACTGGGTGGACTCATGGAAATCACTTTAATGTCCTTATAATCGAAAACTATGGGGTCTCTCCAAACCGCTTCGTACTTTTCCAAATCCTCTTCTGTGATCAGACCTCCGTTTTCCTGAACAAAAGCGGCCAATTTTTGTGCCACTTCGCCTTTGTAGAAACCATCACGGCCTTCTTCCATGATTCTTTGTAATGTTTTGGCATAGGCTGGGTGCTTTATGGTGTCTCCTGCTACAAAGGGACCTGCAAATTTGGTGCTATCGCCATTAGCCTCAATGAATCGTTCCCTATATCCTTCCAATCGGTTAGCTTGCTTTTCAGTCACCACCAGACCTTTGTTGGCGAGTTCGATGATAGGTTGTATGATTTGCTTTAAAGGAAGTTTTCCGAATTTTTTGTGCACTTCGATAACGCCAGCCACAGTGCCAGGCACACCTACTGCGGTTCCTCCGGAAGTGCTCATATCGGGAATCACATTGCCCAAGGAATCCAAATACATGTCCTTGTGAGCAGCTAATGGGGCTTTTTCGCGATAATCGATTCCTCCAATTTCGCCATCATTTTTGCGGTAGACCATAAACCCTCCACCGCCTACACTTCCGGCAAACGGATAAGCGATTACTAGAGTAAGTTCCGTAGCCACCATGGCATCAAAGGCATTTCCTCCTTTTTTCATAATGTCGACTGCCAGTTGTGATGCTTCTTCGCGTGCGGATACGACCATGGCTTTTTCAGCGACCAGTCCTGTAGGTGTTGCTGGTTGTTGCTTGCAATTGATGAATAAGATAAGGGGGAGGAGGAGTGTTAGTCTTCGCATAGGGAAATAAATTTTTGGTTGGAAAAGGTAATTAATTCTTCGAAAAAGGAGGTAAACTCATTTTCGAATTCTGTATAGTGTTCTTCAAGGTCCAAAATGGCAAAATTCATTCTGGATTTGTTTTTGGTTCTTCGGTTCATTCCGTTGAGTACACGGTCGATTCCTGCTAAGTTGGCATAGTTGAGAAGCCAATTGTCCGTAATCATATAGGGCATCATCCGTTTGGTGGCCATGGGCAGGATGTCGTAATTGTCCTCTAGTAAGTCATAGAAGTTTTCGACATATTCATCTAAAGGCACATCTGAATAATCGCTCCAGTTTTTGGCCAAAAAATGATCGTAATAGATATCTACGATCACTCGGCTGTAATGGCTGTAATTTTTGTGCAGGCGTTTGCTGCTCTGCCTTACTGTGGGATGTGAATCGGTAAAGGTGTCGATTTCGCGGTGGAGGAGGATGCCTTTTTGGATTTTATCGGGCAAATGTTTGTACTTGTTTCCTCGGATATGGTCGGCAAAGAAATTACCCAGAGTGATTTCCTCATCATCAAAAGAGAGATAGATATGCGCTAAGAAGTTCATCGGGGCAAATTCCTTTTCTGTCGAAATTTACAAATTCAAAACATGTAATCGGGTAAGCCCAACTATATTTGCAAAAACTTTTTTAACAATTATGACACTAATCAAATCCATTTCTGGTATACGGGGCACCATTGGGGGCCAAACAAACGACAATTTAACGCCCGTGGATGCGGTTAAATTTGCAGCTGCGTACGGTTCATGGTTAAAATCGTATTCCGAGAAGGATAAATTAAAGGTTGTGATTGGAAGGGATGCACGTTTATCGGGGGAGATGATCCAGAATTTGGTGGTTTCCACCTTGGTGGGTCTTGGAATCGATGTCATCGACCTAGGGTTGTCCACCACACCAACGGTGGAAATAGCGGTTCCTTTGGAAAAAGTGGATGGCGGCATCATTTTAACGGCCAGTCACAATCCCAAGCAATGGAACGCCTTGAAATTATTGAATGAAAAAGGCGAGTTTTTGGATGCCGAGCAGGGAGCAAAGATTCTGGCCCTGGCCGAGAAAGAGGATTTTGAGTTTGCGGAGGTCGATGATTTGGGGGAAATCATTAAAAATGATTCCTATATCGATATCCATATTGATGAAGTGCTGGAGTTACCCTTGGTAGATGCCGAAACCATCAAAAAGGCAGGATTTAAAGTTGTGGTGGATGGTGTGAACTCCACGGGAGGTATTGCCATTCCCAAGTTGCTTGAAGAACTCGGGGTAGAAGTGGTAAAGCTTTATTGCGACCCAACGGGACAATTTCCGCACAATCCAGAACCTTTAAAAGAACATTTGGGTGATATCTGTAAAAAGGTAGTTGAGGAACAGGCTGATTTTGGTATTGTGGTCGACCCCGATGTGGATCGTTTGGCATTCATCAGCAATGATGGGGAAATGTTTGGTGAGGAATATACCTTGGTGGCTTGTGCCGATTATGTATTGTCCAAAACCAAAGGGAATACGGTTTCCAACTTATCCTCTTCGAGAGCTTTGCGCGATGTTACCGAAAAACATGGTGGTGCCTACGAAGCTGCTGCAGTAGGAGAAGTGAACGTGGTTGCCAAAATGAAAGCCAACAATGCCATTATTGGTGGTGAAGGGAATGGCGGAATCATTTACCCAGAAAGCCATTATGGACGTGACGCCTTGGTGGGAACTGCTTTGTTCTTGATGCTGATGGCTGAGCGAGGAGGAACGGTTGCCGAACTGCGTGCTAGCTATCCGAGTTACTTTATGAGCAAAAAGAAAATTCAATTGACGTCGGACTTGGATGTGGATGCACTTTTGGAAGCCATGCACAACAAATACAAAGATGAGGAAGTATCCACCATTGATGGGGTTAAGATTGATTTCCCGGAAAATTGGGTACACCTTAGAAAATCCAACACGGAACCTATCATCCGAATTTATACTGAGGCAAAATCACAGGATGAAGCGGATGTTTTGGCCGATAGGATCATTGGTGAGATCAAGGAGGTGGCAGGATTGGAATAAATCTATTTTTCCAACTCATAGATGATTTTTGAACTCTCAAATTCATCGTCTGAAATATCGGTGCGGCTATCGGAATCCAGCCAGATTTTCCATGTTCCGTTTTCCTTGCGGAGTCCAACATTGAAAAAACCATAACCTACATATTGAGGTTCGGCATTTTTTGTATCATATCGAGTTAAACGATAATAACCGGTTTGATAGGCAACATCTTCCATGGAATTAAGGGCTGTGGTAAGAATTGCAAAAGCTATGCTCAGGTGGTTTCCTTGAGCTTTTACTGCATCCAAAAATCCGCCAAACCCTTCCAGATAGTTACTTCCGGATTCAATATTGTTTTGACTGATGGTTACCCGGACAATATCCTGGGTATGGATGGATTTGATTTTCTGGGAATCCAATTGGTCGTAAGCCTCCATAAAAGGTACCCAAACATCATTTTTGATGGCTTCCATGATTTCCGATGGTACTTGTTTGGGAGCCGTTTGCCCAAAGCATAGACCAATTCCGAGGCAAAAAAAGATAATGATTGATTTTTTCATCGACAGTTCCTTGTCTTGTCAAGATATCACTTTTTTAGCGATTTAGGTGCTCTATCTTTGTGCTTCCAGCGCTTATGCGTCCAGAAATAATACTCGGGTGCTTCTCGTATGGATTTTTCCGTTTCTCGTAGAAAGGCATCGGTAAGTTCATAATCGGGCACTTCGGAAGGATTTTCAGATAGAATTTTAAAGGTGCCTTCGTAATACCCTCTTTTCTTTTTGCGAACCTTGAGGTAGACAGGGGTAAAGTTGTTGGCTTTACAGATTTCTTCACCACCAACGTGAGCTGGAACCACTATACCCATAAAGTCGGTCCAGTATTTTGCCCTGCTGACCATTGGGGATTGGTCACTGATTATACCTACCATTAAAAGTTCTTTGCTTTCTTTTGCGGCCTTGAGAATTTTTCTAGATTCTCTTGTGGATATCAATGTGGTATTGAATTTACCTCGGATTCGACGAATCATTTGA
The DNA here is from genome assembly GCF_029193885.1 of Flagellimonas yonaguniensis. Classification (GTDB taxonomy): domain Bacteria; phylum Bacteroidota; class Bacteroidia; order Flavobacteriales; family Flavobacteriaceae; genus Flagellimonas; species Flagellimonas yonaguniensis. Next base: position 104,622 of record NZ_JARFVB010000010.1, read on the forward strand.
TCAAAATACTTATTCTGTATTTTTTGATAGATACCATATCCTTTGGATTTGATTTGTAAATTCAATGATAAGACCCATTCCCAGCTAGCATAATGGGGGAGCATCAGCATAGTGTTTATGCCCTTGCTCTCAAGATCATTGATAAGTTCTATGTTTGTAAGGGTAAATCGCTTTTGAATCTCTTTTTTACTTATCCCCAAGGTTTTGATCATTTCCAAGAACATATCGCACATGTGCTTGAAGAACTTTTTTTCTATCAACAACCGTTCTTTTTCAGACTTTTCGGGGAAAACCAACGCTAAATTGTTGCGGACTACTTTTTTGCGGTAACCGATTATATGATAGAGCAGTGCGTGCACTCCATCAGAAATAAAATAAATGACTTTAAGGGGGAGTCTGGAAATCAACCAGAGCAATGGATAAACAAGGATATAAACTACCAGCTGCATAGACTATTCTTGTGTGCAAATATAGCTATATTTGAACCCAAACCTTTATTTACATGCTCAATTTACATATCGCCACCATTGCCATTATGGCTGCCAATGTTTTGGTTTCTCTACGTGGGTTCAGTAACATGGCTTTTTTTGATAGATATAAGTTCAGTATCAATGCCATACAGGCGGGTCAGCGAGAACGAATGGTGACATCGGGCTTTTTGCACGTGGACATTTCGCATTTGTTCCTGAACATGTTCACCCTCTACTTTTTTGCTCCAGTAGTGATCGGATGGTTTGGTTCGATAAAATTTTTGATCATCTACTTTGTTAGTTTGGTGGCAGGAAGTCTTCTGGCACTCGTTTTTCATAAAGATGAGCCATTTTACAGTGCTGTTGGTGCCAGTGGAGCCGTAATGGGAGTACTCTATGCAGCCATATTGTTGAATCCCGATATGCAATTGGGCATTATGTTCATCCCGATTCCGCTACCTGCCTATGTGTTGGGTATCGCTTATCTATTGTATTCCATCTGGGGTATGAAGAGTAGGATGGGCAACATAGGTCATACCGCTCACTTTGGTGGTGCTATTGGGGGCTATGCAACTACCTTGCTTTTTAGGCCAGAACTTTTTGTCACGGACACCTTGATTGTGGTATTGCTGGCTATTCCGATCATCATCCTATTTGTTTTGGATAAAATGGGGAAGATTTAGCGAAGTAGTGCCTACGGAGCTTTAAGGCTTGATTCCCGACAATAGACTTTAATATGAAAGACATCAGAATGGAGATGGATTCCGTGTCAAACACGCAATGACACTCGTACCAGTTGCGATTATCCAATAAAAAAGGCCTTGAAATTATCAAGACCTTCTTTCATCAAAGATATATTTTATTGCTTAGCTCTTGCCGAGAATTTCAGCTACTTTTTGTTCCAATGCAGGACCTCTGAGGTCTCTTGCCACGATAACGCCATTTTCATCCAGTAAAAATGCCGCTGGTATTGCATTGATGTTGTACAAGCGAGCAATGGGATCTTGAAAACGCTGTAGATTGGAAATGTGGTTCCACTCCAATCCGTCTGATTCTATCGCATTGGTCCAATGTTCGGCTTTGTTGTCCAAAGAGACGCCCAATACATCAAATCCTTTTTCGTGATATTTTTTGTAAACTGACACAATGTTCGGGTTTTCAGCACGACATGGTCTGCACCAAGCTGCCCAAAAGTCCACCAAAGTAAGTTTGGCCTTGCTGGTCACATCGTTGAGTGCCAGTACATCGCCGGTTGGGGTGGGAGCTGAAAAGTCTGGTGCAACGGCGCCAATTTCAGTGGATTTCAAATTTTCCAGCTGTTCGCCAATTTTTTTCCCGGGTTCGGTTGCTTTCATGTCAGGGGAAAGACCATCGTACAATTCACTTATCTCTTCCACAGGAAGAGCTTTTGTAGCCAAAAAGTTTGCGACCACCAATACGGATACAAACGCATTGGGATTGTTCTTGGCAAAATCAATGTTGAAGTTTTTTGCGTCCTCTTGGAATTCGATAAATTCTTCACGCAATGCCGCTACTGTGGCGGTATCCCTTTGTTGGGCTGCGGTACGCATATCGTTTTGCATGGTTCTGGCACGGTCGGATAGTTTGCGGGATTCGGTCAAAAAGTCCATGAACAAATCATTTTGTTCAGTTCCTTTGACCTTCGCAAAACCAATACTGTCTTTTTGGAATTCTATCTCAATGGTAGCGTTTTCCACAATCACAGGCACGTTTCCACGAACTTTATCCACAAAGATATAGTGCATTTTTGGTCCGGCCTGATCTCCACTAAAGCTGAACAAACCATTCTCGACGGTAGTAGTGTCAATATCCACCAATTGATTGATGGAATCCGTGGTTTTTAAGAATATCTGGGTGCCATTTTCGGATTCTCCGGTAATGGTTCCGCTTAAGGTGTATCCTTTAGGGTCAGAATTACAGGAAGTTAAAAAAAGAACTCCCAAGGATAATGCAAATAGTCTTTTCATTTCTATATGTTTGGATTGCGAAGGTATTCAATGTTTATGGTATAAAAAAACCCTTGGCTTTAATAGGACCAAGGGTTGACTATAAAGTTTTCTTAATTTAGAACTGGTATCGGATACCAAGTGCGATATCAAAATCAAAATCATTGTCAAAGCCATCGTAACCGATCAAGCCAATTTCAGGCCTAAAATCCAATGAGAGTAGTAGAGGGATGTCAAAATCATATTCGACACCAATGTTACCGGCGGCAAAAACGAACAAGCCATCGTTGTCGTCATCAAAATTGGGGTTAGGTTCAAAATCCACGTTACCTAATCCACCACCAACACCATAGTACCAATTAAAATTGCCGTCCAACTGGTGCACCCATTGGTAAACACCTGTTAATTTAAAGGCATCAAAATCCCTGCTGTCCCTCCAGCCGAGGTCGAATTCGGCACGGTTATATTGGCCTATTGATTTTTGATAGGATATTTCGGCTCCGAAGCCATCACTGTCACCCAAACGTAATCCCAAGGCATGCTCGGAAATGCTCTGGGCACTGAGGCCAACTGTTGCAAACAAAAATAAAACGGAAAATAATGTGGTAATCTTCATGAGGTTCTCGTTAAGTTAAAAATTAGAGATAGTTTTGTGTTAGATTTACGTTCTAAAACTAATTTTAGTTCCCAAAAAGTATTCCGAATTGGATAAAAAATTGTTAAAAGACCTTTCAGTGGCATTGAAAGGGGAGTTGTTGTTCGATGATTTGAGCAAGGCCATCTACGCCACAGATGCTTCCGTGTATAGAAAGCTGCCCACAGCGGTGGCCTACCCCAAAAATGTCGAGGATTTAAAAATTTTGCTCGCATTTGCCAACAAAAATAAAGTGGGGCTGATTCCCAGAACAGCGGGGACATCCTTGGCTGGACAATGCGTGGGAGAAGGTATTGTGGTCGATGTAAGTCGCCATTTTACCAAAATCATAAGTCTGGATAGGGATAAAAAAGAAGTTACTGTGCAGCCGGGTGTTGTTCGCGACGAGCTCAACCAATATTTAAAACCATTCGGTCTTTTCTTTGGCCCCAACACTTCTACGTCCAATCGATGTATGATAGGGGGAATGGTCGGGAACAATTCTTCTGGGACCACTTCCATCCAATATGGGGTTACTCGAGATAAGGTAATTGCTATGCAATGTGTTTTATCCGACGGAAGTGATGCTCATTTCTCGAATATTTCCAAAGAAGAGTTTGAAAAGAAGAAGCAAGGCGATTCGTTGGAAGCCGAAATCTACAGTAAACTTTACGAGGAGCTTTCCAATCCAGAAAATCAGAACAACATAAAATCCGAGTTTCCAAAACCCAGTATTCATAGGAGAAATACGGGATACGCAGTGGATGAGCTATTGAAAAACAACATTTTTGGAGAAGTGGATACTGAATTCAACCTCTGTAAATTGTTGTCAGGAAGTGAAGGTACCCTTGCCTTTACCGCCGAAGTCACGCTTCAACTCGATGATTTGCCTCCGCAGTATGCGGCCATGGTGGCCACGCATTATACCACATTGGAAGATTGTTTGAGCGATGTGGCACCTGTGATGCAACATAACCTCCATCTATGCGAAATGATGGACAAAGTAATTCTGGACTGCACAAAAAATAACCGTGCCCAATTGGCCAATCGTTTTTTTGTGGATGGTGACCCAGCGGGCATTTTAATGTTGGAAGTCAAAGCGGATTCCAAAGAGGATTTGGATAAACAGCTCAATGGATTGTTGAAAACCATTGAAAAGTCTGGTTTGAGCTACGCCAACCCAATTTTATACGGGGAGGATATCAATAAGGCCATTGAACTGCGTAAAGCTGGACTTGGCTTGTTGGGTAATATGGTTGGGGATAGGAAAGCGGTGGCCTGTATCGAGGATACGGCTGTGGCTTTGGAGGACCTGAAAGATTTTATTGGCGAGTTTTCCCAGATTATGAAAGGGTATGGCCAAGATGCAGTGTATTATGCCCATGCCGGTGCAGGGGAATTGCATTTGAGACCTATTCTCAATTTAAAAAAGTCCGAGGATGTAGTGTTGTTCCGAAGCATTACCACTGATGTGGCCAAGTTGACCAAAAAATACAACGGAAGTTTTAGTGGTGAGCATGGTGATGGTATTGTACGTGCCGAGTTCATCCCGTTGATGATAGGTGATACCAATTATGAACTTTTGAAAAGGGTAAAAGCACTTTTTGACCCCAATTTGGTACTCAATCCTGGCAAAATAGTGGATGCCTATCCAATGGATGAATCTTTGCGTTACGTGGTTGATCGCAAGGAGCCCGAAGTGGATACAGTGCTGGACTTTTCGGATAGTGAAGGCATCCTTAAAGCCGCTGAAAAGTGCAACGGAAGCGGAGACTGTAGAAAAAGCCATCACATGAGCGGAGGAATGTGTCCCAGTTACCAAGCTACGAAGAATGAAAAGGATACGACACGCGCCAGGGCCAATGCTTTACGGGAGTTTTTGACCAATTCGGAAAAAACCAATCGGTTCGACCATGAAGAACTTAAAAGAGCCTTTGACCTTTGCTTGAGCTGCAAAGCATGTGCCAGCGAATGTCCCAGTAATGTGGATGTTGCTGCCCTAAAGGCCGAATTCCTGTACAACTATCAAGAAGCTAACGGGTATTCGTTGCGAAGCAAGTTGTTTGCCCACAACACCCAATTGAATGCCATGGGAAGTAAGGTTTCCGGCATTACCAATTGGATGTACGAGTCCAAAGCGATTGGGGGAATGCTCAAAAAAGCGTTGGGGGTGGCCCCAGAGCGTCATTTGCCCAAAGTGGGGCGATTCAATTTTAAAAATCATTTGAAAAAGCATCGGGTAAAGCGAACGGACCTTTCCAAAAAGCAGGTGGTCCTTTATATTGATGAATTTGTCAAATATTTGGATATCCAAATTGGGAAGGATGCCATTGAGCTATTGTGCAAATTGGGTTACGATGTGGAGCTGTTTTATGGTGAAAGTGGAAGAACCTATCTATCCAAAGGTTTTTTGAAGCAGGCCAAAAAGTTAGTGGCCCAGAATATGGATAATCTCAAAGAGATTTTAAAAGCCGGAACCCCAATTGTGGGGTTGGAACCTTCTGCTATTCTATCATTCAGGGACGAATACCAGCGGTTGCATGATGATAAGGAACAATTAAGCAAGTTAGCCTCCCAATCATTTTTGATAGAAGAGTTTTTGGCTGCCGAAATTGCAGCAGGCCATATTACATCCGATAGTTTTACCGATGAGGAAAAGACCATCAAAATTCACGGGCATTGCCATCAAAAAGCATTGAGCAATCAAAAAGTGACCTTCGATGTGCTGAATTTGCCCAAAAATTACAAAGTGACGATTATACCATCAGGGTGTTGTGGTATGGCAGGTTCTTTTGGTTACGAAAAAGAGCATTACGGGGTAAGTATGCAGGTCGGTGGGCTAAAGTTGTTCCCTGCTGTGGAGAAAAGCCCTTCGGAAACATTGATTGCGGCCAATGGTACTAGTTGTCGGCATCAAATTAAGGATGGGACGAAAAGGGAGGCGCAGCACCCCGTTTCAATCTTGAGACAGGCCCTTGTCATCTAAGAAGTCTTTATCGATATTTTCTTCTTCCTTTTCACTGAGGTGTTCTTCGGTCACATCTTCAATGTTGACTTCTTTGTCGGTTATGGAAGCGATGAGATCGTTCATGTCCATTTCCTTTAAATCCTCGTCCACAAAGAAAGGGGAAAGTCTATCGTGATTGTAATGGTAGATTCTCCAGCGCTTGAAGGAATATTCCAAAGCGGTCAGGTTTTCCACCCAATCCCCTGAATTCAAATAGGTGCAACTGCCATATTTGTTTTCGTATATCTCCTTTTTGGGTTGATGGATATGTCCGCAGACCACATAGTCGTATTCGTTTTCTATGGCCAGCTCTGCAGCGGTCTTTTCAAAATTGTTGATATACTTGACAGCACCCTTTACGCTGTTCTTGATTTTCTTGGACAAAGAATATTTCTCCCGGCCCATTTTGGAAAGGCACCAGTTGAGGAAGCTGTTGATCAAAATAAGGAGGTCATAGCCGTAGCCGCCCAACTTTGCCAACCATTTGGCATTTTGTATGGAAACATCGAACACATCACCATGGAAAATCCATGCCTTTTTGCCATCCAGATTCAGCACAAGTTTGTTCATTATCTTAAAGTTCCCCATTGAAGTATCACTGAATTTACGAAGCATTTCATCATGATTTCCAGTGATATAGTAAACTTCAGTGCCTTTTGAAGCCATCCCGATGATTTTTCTCAACACTTTGAGATGGGAGGGGGGGAAATACCGTTTGCTGAACTGCCAAATATCAATAATGTCTCCATTCAAAATCAGCTTTTTGGGCTGTATACTATTGAGATACGTGATGAGTTCATCTGCATGGCAGCCATAAGTTCCCAAATGTACATCCGAGATAACCGCCAATTCTATCTTCCTTTTTTTCAATCGTATAAGGTTTAATGCAAAATAAAATGGTTGGAATAAATTAAAAATGAAATCGAAGTCATTAATTCATGAGGATAATGTTAAAAAATCATCATGCTGAAATTAAATATGTTACAATAATATTAAGGCATGACATCGTTTTTGAATTAGATTTGTATCGTCTACCTTTGGGGACATCATAATTTTTATACCGAATGGCAGGAAATTCTTTTGGACAACTTTTTAGGCTCACCACCTTTGGTGAATCTCACGGAAAAGCATTGGGAGGTATCATTGACGGTTGTCCAGCAGGGATGACATTGGACTTGGAAAAGATCCAAGAGGAGTTGAACAGAAGAAAACCAGGGCAATCCGCTATTGTGACCCAGCGAAAGGAACCTGATACGGTCGAGATTTATTCGGGAGTGTTCGAAGGACAAACCACAGGTACGCCCATTGGCTTTGCTATTCATAATACGAATCAAAAGTCCAAGGATTATTCACATATCAAAGATTCGTACCGACCATCGCATGCGGATTATGTATATGATAAAAAATACGGTTTCCGTGATTATCGTGGTGGTGGAAGAAGCTCAGCTCGTGAAACTGCCAGTAGGGTAGTGGCAGGTGCCATTGCAAAGCAATTTTTAAGTGATATCAAAATAAACGCCTTTGTCTCTCAAGTTGGAGAGATGAAATTGAACAAGCCCTATCAGGAATTGGACTTTTCCATGATTGAGTCCAATGCCGTTCGTTGTCCCGATACCGAAATGGCCCAAAAAATGGAAGATTACATCAAATCCATAAAAAAAGAAGGCGATACCATTGGAGGTGTAATCACTTGTGTCATTCAAAATGTACCAATTGGTCTGGGAGAGCCTGTTTTTGATAAACTTCATGCCCGTTTGGGAGAAGCTATGTTGTCCATAAATGCCGTAAAAGGATTCGAATACGGGAGCGGTTTCGCGGGTGTTGCCATGAGGGGAAGTGAGCACAATGATGCTTTCAATACGGATGGCACCACAAAAACGAATCGTAGTGGAGGTGTGCAAGGAGGTATCAGTAACGGTATGGATATTTACTTCAGTGTGGCTTTTAAACCTGTTGCCACTGTGTTACAATCTTACGAGACCATCAATAAGGAAGGCGAAAAAGTGACCACCCAAGGCAAGGGGCGCCATGATCCCTGTGTTGTTCCAAGAGCGGTACCCATCGTGGAGGCCATGGCTGCATTGGTCTTAGCGGACTACACGTTATTGGCCCGCACCAACAAAATCTAGCCCACGTTAGGACGTTTCCGTTCAAAAAAGTATCTTTCCGACACTAACTTGACTTTTTATGAAGAAACTGGAATTGCACTGGCAAATCCTGATCGGGATGCTACTTGGTATTCTTTTTGGATTTGCGATGACCCAGATTAGCTGGGGCAAGGAATTTGTGAATGATTGGATCCAGCCCCTCGGAACCATTTTTGTAAAACTTCTTAAACTTATTGCCATACCCTTGATTGTGGCATCCTTGGTCAAAGGGATTTCCGACCTCAAGGATATATCAAAATTCAGGAATATCGGTCTCCGTACCATTGCAACGTACATTGTCACTACGGTAGTTGCCATTACCATTGGGCTGCTTTTGGTCAATGTGATGAATCCAGGAAGTGGTATTTCAGAAGAAACTGTTACCAAGCTCACTGATACCTATGCGGGCGATGCTGGTGTCACTTCCAAAATTGAAGAGGCTTCGCGACAAAAAGACAGTGGGCCTTTGCAATTCTTGATAGATATGGTGCCAGACAACGCATTGGCTGCCATGACGGACAACTCTTTAATGCTTCAGGTCATATTCTTTACCATCTTTTTGGGTATTTCCATGTTGTTGATCGGGGAGAAAAAGGCAAAGCCACTAAAAGATTTTTTTGATGCCCTCAACTTTGTCGTCTTAAAAATGGTCGATTTGATCATGTTGACGGCTCCCTACGCCGTATTTGCCCTATTGGCAGGTGTTGTGGTATCATCAAGTGACCCAGACTTATTGTTGGCCCTGTTGAAATATGCAGGTGTTGTGGTTTTGGGTCTTGCCTTAATGATTGTATTCTATGCCACTATTGTAGGCCTTATTGCCAAAAAGAACCCGTTTTGGTTTTTAAAAGAGATAAGTCCGGCACAACTGTTGGCCTTTTCCACCAGTTCCAGTGCAGCGACCTTACCTGTGACCATGGAAAGGGTAGAGGAGCATATCGGTGTGGACCAGGAAGTATCCAGTTTTGTGCTGCCCGTAGGAGCTACCATAAATATGGACGGAACCAGTTTGTACCAAGGGGTTGCCGCTGTGTTTATTTCTCAAGCTCTTGGGTTTGATTTGACTTTTGGCAATCAGTTGACCATCGTATTGACAGCTTTACTCGCCTCTATTGGTTCAGCGGCTGTTCCCGGAGCGGGAATGGTGATGTTGGTCATAGTTTTGGAGTCCATTGGATTTCCACCGGATAAATTAGCGATTGGCCTTGCATTGATTTTTGCCGTAGATAGACCATTGGATATGTGCAGGACCGTAGTGAACGTTACCGGTGATGCCACGGTTTCCATGCTCGTTGCAAAATCTGTGGACAAACTGGGTGATCCACATGTGGAAGAATGGGATGACCATTATGATGAGGTAAAATAAAAGAAAGAAACATTGAACATAAAAAAGACCTCCATTTTGGAGGTCTTTTTAGTTTTAGAGGGAGATATGTCTTTCTTTTGGGAACTTTACTTGAAAGGAGAAGTTTGTCTTTTGAACGGACTTAGGTTCCATTGCCATGTTCCAGGTCAACAAACCTTTGCTTTCATCATAAGTGGCATTATGGGTAATGATGTCATCCACTTTGATTTCCTTGTTTTGTGATTTTGGAATCCTGTCCATGAGCTTTAGATTAATCGATGTATTCTTATTGTTTTTGACCTCCAAAACATAACTGCGGTCCAATATTCGGTTACTGCCCACAAAAGGTCTGCTTTTAAAATTACGTTCTTGTTGCCTTGTTACCGTGATATTGGGTTCAATGCCAAGGGATAATATCATTTCCTTTTTAGTGGTATATGGGTCTATCACGGTCTTACCGGCATAGGCGCCTTCAAAATAGATATTGGCTTCCCCAGGTAATAATTGATGCTTTTCCCAATCCTTGAAACTTGCTGTGAGATAGACATTCTCATTTAAAACCGGAGCTGCAAAATATTCATAAGCGGCTGGAATTTTGAACGTATTCACCTCAATGGCGGTAATATCCCCATTGGCCATGATGGTATATGGTTTTTTGATGGCAAACTCTGTTTTGGTGGCTCCTTCGTGCATCTGGCTTTTCTTGGTGGTTATCACTACTACGCCATTGGCACCTCGGGTTCCGTATATGGCGGATGCATTGGAACCTTTCAGTACCTCAATGTCTTGAATTTCGTTCTCATCCAAATCTCCATCGACAAAACCATCCACGGGAATACCATCAATAATGTACAGAGGTTGGGGATTGTTGCTCACATTTGAAGCACCTCTGATGGAAACGCCGGCTACACGGCCGCTTAGTGTTCGTTCCACAGACGCAGTGCTATATCCGGTCACAACTACTTCATCCAAATGTTGTGCATCTTCCTCCATACGAACATTCATGATGGAAGAGTAAATGGGCAATTCTTGCATGTGCATCCCAATATAGGAGTAGACTAATTCTTTTCCGGAAGGCACATCCAAACTATAATTACCATCAAAATCCGAGGTGGTGCCAATACTAGTGCCCTTGACCAGAATACTTACCCCAGGCAGTGGAGCTCCTGATTCATCCGTTACCGTTCCTACAACCTTTTTCACATTGGGGTTAAAAGCATATCCTTTTTTGGCGGTGGTCGTGACTTTTCTTTTGTGGTAGGCGCTAACAAAATTCAAATAATGGGCCTCTACGGTGGGCTTACTTATGTTATAATTGGGATTGCCCGTTGATAAAGAAATTTTGACATCTTTCCAATCCTGTCCCGTATTCTGGTAAACGTTGCCCTTATATGCCATGGAGAGTGGTGCGTTCAATCCATTGGATTTAATGTCGTAATTGGGTACCCATCCGGCATCTTTGACCAAATAGGATAGCGTAGCGTTCAAGTTAGTGGAAATAGGTGCATCAAAAGTGATTGTGATTTCCCCTTGAGGAGTTTCACTGGCATTGTTGGCTTCAGCCAATTGTTGCTGCAGGTCGTTGATCTCAAGTTTGATTTTATTGATGTTCAGATTGGTCTTGAAAATCTCATTTTTGATTTTCGTGATCCTTTCCCGGTAGTAGGCACTGATCTGTTTGATACGTTCCAGGTCCAACATCTGCCCCTCTCCATTGACATTGCGATTGGAGTTGATTACCTTTTCTTCCTCTTCAAGACCGGCAATGGTGTTCTTTAGTAGTGAGATTTCATGCTCCAGTTCTTCAATCCGGTTTTCCCACTCTTTGATTTTTGGATTGCTCTCGGATTTTTCAAGATAATTGATGTTGTATGCGATGGATAAAATGGAGACCGCGCCCAAACCCGAAATTTGAATGCTGCTTCCATCAATTTTGTGGGATAGTCCTGTAAAAACCACTTCGTTGGAACCTTCTTGGAGCAGACAAGAGGCTGTCCGGGTAATCTGGGCCCCATTCAGGTAAACAGTTACTTCCTTGATTTTGGAAGGGGTTTTTGTCGTATTGGCAAATAAAAACAGGGGTGCCAACAAAAATAGGATGACTGTATTTTTCATAAGGATTGGATATTTAATTGTTTATCCAAACCTATGGTTCACTTCAGCAAATTAAAACTGGCAATGGTGTGAATGGGCCGATTGATTTAGGGAAAGTCAGGTTTTGATGAGTCAATCCAAAAACTTGGCCTTTAGCTCGGGCGTGGGAATCATACAGGATTCCTGTTTCCCAAACCATTTATAGCGGTTTTTGGCCACAAAATCATAAATGCCATTTCTGATGGAAGTTGGAATCCAAGTGAAAATCGTGGATAACTTCCATAATCCGCCCAACTCCCGGGCTATTTCCAAAGCAGCATCGGATTTTGTATAATAGGCCACTCCGGGCTCGATAAGGATAATGGAATCCACCTTGGAGGTGTCGATATGGCGTTGTGCTGCCAATTCTTGCCCCGCTCCACTTTGCAGGGCCGCATAGCGGAAAATATCCTTTTTGTCCCGTTTGATTACAAACTGAACAGAACCATTGCACAAATTGCAGACCCCATCGAACAAGATTATCTTTTTATTTTCCATATTGCTGTCATTCCTGTGCAGGCAGGAATCCAATTACTTTTTCACAAAGATACGGCAGCGTGTCATCAAAGCCTAGCTTGTGGATGGGGCTTGCCTTTTAAGGGTTTTAGTGCCCTGCCAGTTGAAATATTTCATCAGGGCTGAGTTCACTCAATTCCAATACGCTTTTTCTAGATCTGGTCATTGCTTTCCGAATCAAATAGTTGCCTGTTCGGTATCCGATGGATTGGCGACCATCCGGATGCTGGAACATCCATTGTTGATAGTCGGCATTTTTGGGCAAAGCCATTATTTCCGTTACCCATTGCTCGGCAATTTCATCTTCTGGCGGACTATCGGCCTCCATGGCAGAGGTGTATTCTTCGGAGAAGACTACGGCCAACCCTTCATTTATGGCCGCAATGGGTATGCCTGGTCCAAATTTGTTGTCCCGAATGGCCCAACCTCGGTATAGATGGTGGAACTCATGAAATATGGTGTGCTTCAACGCCTTATGGGTCGCAGCGGCCACACCGCCCGGATAATTTTTGGATATTTGAATGAACACCACGGGAGGGCTATTGGTTTCGGTACGCCCGGTAACACCACCGACCACATCAAGGTTCCAATCTACGATTTCCAAGGATACCTGTATGCTGTCGGGTAGGGTGGGGAGTAGGGTTCTGATTTCTTTTTCGGATTCCAGAACTACTTGTTGAATGAGTTCTTTTTGCTCCGTGGTAAATTTCCCGTCTTTTTCGGTAAAGGTGATAATGGAACTTGTAGCTTCTGAATTGTTTGAAGTGTTTTTACAATTACTGATTAGGTTTAGTGCCAAAAAAAGCACTAGAATTTTGATTGATTTCATTGATGTTCGTTTTACTTGTAGACTCGGTAGAAGCAAAAATGTTACATCAAAAAAATAGGAGCACATCATCTTTAGATAGAACTGATGATAAGAGTGTCATTTCGAACCGAGCTATGCGAGTGTGAGAAATCTGGATTTCTCAATCGGAACTTTGTTCCTCATATCGAAATGACTCTGGTGCTGTGGTGCGGTGCTGTCATCCCTGCGCAGGCAGGGATCCATTTACTTTTTTAAAAAGACATATAGCTTTACAATTAAAGGTTAGTAGGCTGACACTAATGGCGCGAATTCTCGCGAATGACTTTGAGGAGACCAATGCCGTAGCACGACACCATTCCAAAAAGTAGGGAGTTTGGTTTAGGGGTGGGGGAGCAATCGATTAATTCCACTGTTGTGATTTCATCACTCTTCTATCCCGGATTTTTTTCTTTGAGTTCTACCATACTCAATAAATGAGCCATCAAAAAATTTACTGAACGGATGTTTTAGTAATGCTCCAAAACCTGCGGTGAGTACTATCCCATCAACCAGTGCTTTTCTGGATCTCCAATTTTTTGCACTCAACATTTTATTTTCATTTTGCAAAAACAAATTTTCAACATGCCGAACTTCCGCGCCAAACAAATAAAATCCATGAATCTGTTCTTCTTCGCTCAATGAGTCGGGATCATCTCTATACATTGTTATCAATCTTGCTAATTCTGGAGAACTGCCAAAATTGAGCAATATGTTGATGTCCAAAGTTGCAATTTCATGAAAAGTTGACGCTTGTGTTGCCTTTGTATTTGCTCTAATCTGAACACCAACAAATATCAAAGATATTATGATGGCAACTGCTGATATAATTTCAGCAGCTAATGCATATTCTTCCAATGTTTCTATCATAATCCAAAGTTGTTTTCTTACTAATGGTGAATTTGGTCAAGGGGATATGGGTACTGGATCATAGCTTTTGTTGTTCGTTTGTACAATTACTCCGATTTATGTACTTCAAGTTCGATTTCAACCATAAATTCGGGTAAAGCCAACCCCGTTACTTCAAGCCAAGAACCCGTTGGAAAACCATTTTTATAAATTTCAGCTCGGTAGGCAGATTTTTCCAGCATTTGTGCCATATCAGTGGTAAAAATATCTTCTTTGACCACATCGTCAAATGTGCAGCCAAAGTGCTTTAATATTTTTTCCAAATCAGCATAACAGTTTTTCATTTGTTGTTCTATATCGCCAATTGCGGTAGGGTTTCCCTCATCGTCCATACTTACTGCTCCAGATATTTTAATGTCGTTTCCAATTTTCACAGCGTGTGAATATCCATAAGCATTTTCCACTTCTGGACGTAAAAGAAAATATTCAGGTTTCTCCGATTCAACGATTACCTCCTTTTCAATTTCTTTGGTTTCTTCCTTTTGTTTTTGTTCGCAACTCAGGAATCCAAAAGCTATTGCAATTAGCGTTGCGAACAATGTAACTTGGTTGGTTGATTTTTTCATAATTGGTAGTGTTTAGTGCCTACTTTGGTCGGTTTTCGGCTTTCCCGTTCCTTTTCTCTCCATTGGGTTTCAGGTTTTTCCTTCTGAAAGCAATCGCTGACGGATGCTGCGGAAGAACTTGATCACAAGCGGTTGGTTTCTCTAAAGATATGATTTTAAATGGATTGGATTTAGGAACAATGAATTATGGTTATTTTATGTGCCGACTTACTCCGTTATTTCAATCCAATTGCCTTCGGGGTCGGCAATAACACTTTCGTAATAGCCATCGCCAGTGGTTCTGGGTTCTCCGATGACCGTGAATCCGTTTTTGCGGATGGATTCGGTAAGGGCATCCACTTTTTGCTTGGAACCAACGGATATGGCAAAATGGGCAAGGCCCAGTTTGGTATCCCTATTAGTAATGAATTCGGAAATATCGGGTCTGTGCATTAATTCGATGCGTGCCCCATTTTTAAAGGAGAGGAAATAGGAACTGAATTGTTTTTTTGGATTGTAATATTTTTCGTTGGATTCCAACTCGAAAAAACGCAGGTAAAACGCTCTCATTTTTTCTAGATCCGAAGTCCAAATGGCGATATGCTCAATTTTCATTACACTCTTTTTAATAAAAGTAGGGAATTTGGTTTAGGGGAGGGAAAGCAATGGGTTTTAGCTGTTATTATGTATGGTTATTTTTCATAATTGAATTGTATTTCTATTTTTCCTTTTTTTATTTCCGCTGAAACCCATGGTAAGTTATCAATTTCATTTTGGTCAGTAAAGAATTCAAAGAACATTACTTTTCCTTCATTAAATAAATTCTTTTTCAAATAGTTAATTAAAGTTTCAATTTCTGATTTATTTAATTCTTGTTTTAATAATACTTTGAATTCTCCAATACCTCCAGAATTGAATATTTTGCTTTTTATGATTTCAAATTTTATAGATTTACCATTAGAAATTAGTATTTCCTTTAGGTAATTAGAATCAATACAGCTTTCAGTCTCAACTTTTACAGCTTTAAAGGAGTAGCTGTTTTTTTCTAATTCTATTTGATAAAAATTTACTCCTCTTTCTTTTAATAGGTTTATAATTTGATTTTTATCTGATGCACTAGTTTTTAGACCAAAATAAATTGATTTCAATGCTTTGTAATCGTAGGAATTCAGTCCCTTTTTACTGGTTACAATTCGATGTTCTTGCTCATATTCCCACCTTTTTGATTTATAAAAAGCAAACTTCTTAATGAGGTCATTTTGTTTGTTTCTTATGATGTCCAAAAAGCCAATGCTTGGTGGCTCTTTTGAATATACAACAGGAAAAGAATGAACATGATTTTTTCCGTCATTTTTCAGTAAAACTTCTAAATCATATTCTATGCAAAATCCTTTGTGCGAATTAGCATAATGAGCCCAAAGTAATTCGTCTAACGGTGTTTTGGAGAGTGAGTAAATACCCATCTTATCGTCCATCGATAAAACCTCATCAGTATTGTTATTGATTAACTCGAAATCTTCTTTAGTTTTGGCTCCAACTTTTTGTCCAATATAATTCAGAAAATGTTTTACTCTTTTTGTGTCAGTAGTTGCTTCACACGGGTCATTTAATTGTTGAATAGAAGACGACCAATATTGATTGTTTTCAATAGCTATTAAATCATTGTCTGTTCCACTCCTATATTTATATACAAGCATTTACTTTATTGGTTTTGTTGGCTTAAGCAATCATTCTTCTCCTTTTTTCTTTTCATTAAAAGTTTCATTGAGGATATTATTTATTTTGTTTTGAAACATATCAAATATTTTTTTTAAACCCGAAACAACTTCATCTGTTTTTGTAATTGGATAAGCTGAATGAAACCATTCAATATTTGTGTTTAAGGTTTTCTTGTCCCAATTCTTTTCTTCAAAGTTTGTAGTAAAGTAAAAAAATGCAATCTCTCTTTTTGAAATGAGATAAATAACACGGCACGTAAAAGAATCAACATTAGGAAATTGAGAATTTAGATTAAATACAATTGTTTTGTAGGGAACTTCAACATCCAAGTCAAATCCGTCCATTATCCATTCATATTCATCATTATTCTCCTGCCCAAGTATTTGAACTCTACCAAACGAGAGTGAACCATAAGGGTTTGTATATCTGTCTTTCCGAACTCTTTTGTGCTTTGATTGAGCAAAATATTCATGGTCATTGTCTTTGAGCCATTTACCAATAATGTTTTCCTTTACAATTGGATCATAACCTTCATGAAAGCTAATATCAAGTTCAAATATACTTTCGATGTCACCTTCTAAAGAAAATTTGTCTACTTTCTCTTTGAGGGTCGTAATGAGTTGTAAAGCTTCTTCTTTCCCACTATAACCTTCGGCCTTTTTCTTAATTTGATCCAATAATGATGTTGCTTCTGACTTGTCTGCCTCCTTTGTTTTAATATTGAATTTCAGTGTTTCCAAATATTCCTTTAATGGTTTGTCTATTGAACAGAACTTCTCTGTATAGTCTGCCTGTATAACGAAGAATGGTGTCTGGGATGTGTTACCTTCAAACTCGTCTGAAATAAAATCAATAATGTCTTTATATCGTATTTCAGTGCTGTTGTGGTTCTTTATTGATAATATGAAGCTTTTGGTAAAGTCACTAATAATATCGGATTGATATGAACTTTGATCATTCAAAGACGAATTTAAGAAGTAGCACCTATTAAATCGTTCTTGAGTCTTCTTGAAATACTTACTGATGCCATTTGCCTCCTTGATATAAGATTTTCCAGATTGGCAAGCATCAATAATTTTAACCACTAAATCAGGACTAAGCGCCTTAATGAGGTTGTCAACTTCTTCATTTTGTAGCGAAGTCTGTTTTCGTTTATGTTCGTCATAGTCTGATAATTGAAAGTAGAATTCATCATTAAAAAACTCACCATGCCCCGTATAGTAGAGAAGTAATTCTGATATGTCGTCCTTTTTATGATCTGCAATGAATTCTGTGAGTCTTTCCTTGATTATAGCACTTTCAAGTTTTTCATTGATATAAAGTATATCATCGTACTTACCAGTTTTAACCATAATATCGTGTATTGCCTTAGCATCTTTATGGCAGCCAGGTAGATTATTGGCAGCGTTCTTATACTCGCTAATTCCTAAAATTATTCCAATATTCATTGTTCTTTATTTATTACAGTTAACAGGTTTTTTTGGACTAAAAATCCAATAGCACTCTAAATTCAACGAAATTTCCCTCAAAATCAATAAGTTAACCTGCCAAGTTGTAAGAAGTTATCAACCGACCCGCTATTTTCAGTTTCGGGAGAAAATGTATATTTGAGTCGTCAACACATTTTAATAATCTCGCAATGCGAAAATTTCAAAATCGGTTTAAACAGAAAAAACTGGGAAGGCATACGGGTGCAAGTCCCGAGACCTATCTGAGCATTGCTTGGAATGTGTTGACGGTGACCTTCCCTTTTTGTTTCATTAATAACCTACTTACTTATGTCAACACAAGATGGTCAAAAAAACTGCCCCCAATGCAGTAACACGAATGCGCAAAGCGCTCCCGAAATTTCCCAAATGCTAACCCAAGCACAAATCCAATTGTTGGACTACGCCGATGCCTTGGATGGTCCCGATCTGGTAAAATCCCTAAAACTGCTGCACAATATTGCGGTGTACCATTCCTCCGAACCTTTGGATGAAGTGGAAAAAGATGCGCTCTTCAACATAAAAGGGCTGTGGGAGTGTATTGAGCGGATTGTTATTGAAAAGTGAAAAGTAAAAAAGTAAAAGTGAAAAGGTTAACGGTTATGGGTAAAAGGTGAATGGTAAAAAGGTTAAGGGGGGTAGTAGTACTATCCGAGCGTTTACTGGCAATCCTCGTTCAATGCTTGGTATTCGGATAATGTGACCGAGAGTATTTCCTGCCCGCTCTGTATTTTAATACAGTTTAAGTCTGGGTTTCTATCCACACGTAGATCTATGAGTGCTGTGTTCTGGCTCACATCCAAACGGGTCATTTCGTTGGATGAGGCATAAAAATACATCAGGTTCGGATTACCATCAAGATTGATGTGCTGCAGCTTATTGTTGGAAATCACTAAGGTTTCCAGAGACGGATTGTCACTGAAATCTACCGAGCTCAGTTGATTCGTGGTCAATAAAATACTTTTTAAATTGGGGGCTTCGGTCAAATCGACAGAGGTCAAAAGGTTGTCGCTCATGAGCAAATGCTCAATGGACGCATTGGTAATGCTAAAATCCTCAAAGTAGTTATAGGACAGGTTCAATTCCTTTAATTGTGTTGCTTGCTCCAGTCCAACAATCTCGGTCAATTCGTTTACCAACACATGCGCCAAGATCAGATCGGTATTTTTACTCAGGTCGAGGGTGGTGAGATAATTGTTCTGAAGGTACAAAGTGTCCAATTTTGTATTGGAACTAACATCGATGTCCACAAGGTTTTGTCCGGCTGCTGATAAAAAAGTAATATTTGTAAACCCTTCGATACCTTTTAAATCTTCAATTTCACCGAAGTGATTATCGAGGTTTAAGTCCAATCGATTGACCTGTTCCGCATCTTCCCTCAACATTTGCTGGTTTATTGTACCATCTGTGTCGATTCCTTGGTCAATGAGCAACTGTTCAAAATGCGCATCTTGTATGGATAGGTATTTATCATTTTCCAGATCATTGCTCAAACTCTCTTTTGAACAGGATGTCATAAGAAAAATGGAAGAAACAAAAATCAGGGCAATGCTTGTATTTGCCTTTCTAGACTTTATCATGATGAATGTTTTTTGATGAAAGCCTATAAGACTAAGAACTGTATAAATTGTTACATTTTTTTTGAAGAGAATTAAGTATTGAAAATCAATGTTTTTGATTCATCATGTGGTCATAAAAGGTTTTTGAAATGTCCGCCAGTTGTTTAGTGCCCTTATCAAAATCCTTTAAGTTTTTGGAGAGCAGCACCAATACATAGCTTTTTCCATTGGGCAGGTACACAATGCCCGCATCATGGTGCACACCGGTTATGGACCCGGTTTTATGGGCAACCTCAACGTCTATGGGGAGTTTGGCCGGAATCATGTCATTGAACTGTTGGTCTTTTAAAATACGAAGCATATCCTGACAGTCCGTTTCGTTTCCTGCCTTGTTCATGGCAATGGCTTCCATAATGACAAGTAGGTCCTTTGCCGTTGTTGAATTGCTAAGCCCCAATTCATAAGCCTTGATATCTTCAACACCCCGTAGGACTTCAATAGTATCCGCACCCAAATCCCGCATGGTGGCGGTCACTTTTTTGGCATCCACTAGCTCAATCAGCACATTGGTGGCCAGATTGCTGCTTACGGTGATCATGCTGTACATTAAATCTTTGAGTGCCACGTTGGTGTTTATCTTATCATAGATGACATCATCACTGTCATCCGCAATGTCCATACTGTAGGGACTACCGTCAACAATGCTCTTAAACTCATTGACAAGAAGGATGGAATCGTTCAGGTTGATTTTTCCTGAAGCCTGTTGTTTGAAGAGTTCAATCATCACGGGAACCTTCATGGTACTGGCGGCGTGGAATTCTTGGTTGGCATTGATATGGAGACTATCCGCAGGGTCAGAGAGATTTAGGAACGCCACTGCCACATCACCTTCAATGGTATCGATTTGTGTTCGGACTTTGGTTTCCAACGCTTCTTTTGGGGTTGGTTTTGGTTGGCAGGCTGTTATGCAGTAGCAAAGCAAAACAAAAAGCATGAATTTCGGTTGATTAATCATATTGGTTTGGTATAGTTTTTCGAAAGTTCTAGTTTTCTACTTCGCGAGTCAAGTTTTCCAAAGGATTAATTTTCCGCTAATTCCTCATCTATCAAATTAATGGTTCTGTTTGTAATAGTTTCAAGACTAAACTTTACCCAAATCTCATCGCTGTACTGGTTTTGATAAACCCTATATAGATCTAGATAGGTTTCACTATCTTTAACCAAAGTTGCAATTTCATCATCGGATAACATAAAATCTGGGTGTAAGGGAATTGTCGGATGAATCTTTAACTGCTCAGGAAGTTCAAATACCAAACCTAATTTGGCCCAAAGCTTGTCAAATTTATTATCAATATCATTGGTGTACAATTGACTCCCTTGATCTCGGATTAAATTTCTGGATTCTATATTATCCTTTAAAATGGAGAGGTGTTGTTTGAGCGTGTCACTCAACATGACAAATTTCCCTGATGAGATGGCTTCTTCCTGAACAGAAGTTAGAATGCCCAATTCTCCATAGTACTGCATTTCCTTTAAATACAGCTTTAGGCTATCCATGGGAATATGTAGGGGTCCAGTGGAGAACTGAAGCACTTTGTTCAAAATTGCATTGCTGTTATGCAAACCGAGGATGTGATGCTCCATTCTCAATTTATTTTCCATCAGTTCTGCTCTGATGTTGAGCATCAATTTTTTCTTACTGGTTTCTTCCTTTCGGTGTTCGTTCCAATTATTGATTTGAAGTGCAAGAAGAATACCTATGACCACCAAAATGATTTCACCCAATGCATACAACAGGTATTTGGTAAAGCGGTTTTCTTGAAGTAGTTTTTGGCGTAATCTTCTAAAGAGTTTAGTCATGAATGAGTTTATTTGGTTGAGATAACTGACGGGTAAGCTTTTTCGATATGCGTTATTAGGTTTTTTGTTAATTCAATATTACGCTCTAAAGCGAAAATGTATGAAGTGTAAGATGCAAACAAATCGGCATATAGATTTTCAAATGCCATAGATTTAATAATGGGGCCAACATCAACAATACTATCATTTTTGGTGATTTTTTCAGGGTAAATCTCATGCATCAAATTTTTTAAACTCAAATTTTCGCTTAGAAAGGGAACCATCCTATTTTTAAATACATCACGGGCAGATAGGTTTATTGAAGAAATACCTTCAATCGAATTATTGTAATCCTGAAGTTCATTTACAAGGGTTTTTGAATGGCTAAAGCCAAAATTTTCTATAGCCAATATTCTTTTCAATTTTTGATTGAAGGGAGTAAAAGGTGAAATCAATGAAGAATTAAAAATATGTTGGTTTAGATCTTCATTGGTCAATAATTTTAGCGAATCATCACTTATATTAAGCAGGAAAAGTACTTCCTGGTTTATTTCTTCAATTTGTTGCCGGTGTTTCGTTGTTGCTTTTAAGTTTTGCTGCAATTCTTTATACAGTTCTTTTACTATTACCGATTCTTTTTGAAGTTCTTTTCTATGTTCGTTCCAATTATTGATTTGAAGTGCAATAAGAATTCCAATGACCACGAGAACAATCTCACCAATGGCATACTTTAGGTAGTTGGCGGTTTTGCCTTCGCTAAGCAGTTTTTTACGGATATTTCTAAAGAGTTTAATCATAGCATTAGTCTATTTTTTGATACTCTTTTTCTCCTTTTTGATTAAAAGCAAGACTCTTTATCTTGCCTTTATCTCTATTAAAATATACGTGTTGAAAATATTTTTCAATATAAAATTTATCCATTTCATAAGGTAAAATTTCATTATTGGGTATGTTGCCGCCATCTTCATTATAATAACTTAAAAAGAGTTTTTTATTTTCAAATGCTATCAATACATAGTTTTCTTTAGTTGACTCATATTTTCCAACGTATTGTTTTAGAGTATCTTCGGGTAGCTCAATGGCTTTAAAATTAAATTCTTGGGGTAATTCAGGTAACGGGTCTATCGTAGGGTCTTGCTGTTTTAGTTCATTGTAAACAGCATTTAATAAGGCGACTGTGGCACCTTGAAAATATTCCAAACCAGTTAATGCATATTGTTTACTGCCTAAATCACTAATGATGAGCTTTCTTCCTTTAGCTGAAGTTGCAAATTTTATAAGCCCTAGCCTGTTTAGGCTATCGTGCTCTTCTTTAGTTTCATTTACAAGCGAAGGGAATTTTTCAACAGGATACCCATCAAAATAGTCTTGTTGATACTTGAAATAGTCTTGATATTTTTTTAACTCTTCAAACAAGTAAGCCAGTGATAGTTTTTGGGCAACTACTCGTTGGTTGTAGTAATTAGTAATCATTGTATTTAACTGGTCGTTATTGGATAATTTAGTAATACCCAAATTGGTCATTTTATTATAAGTATAATTCCCCCCATCCTTAGGACAGGTTTTCTTTAAAAATAAATGTGATAATGGTGTTGAAAAGAGGGGGTCCGGGGGAGACTGATAACTCCCCGTTTTTGTTGAAAACCCTGCTTCTCCCGATAT
>NZ_JARFVB010000011.1 GCF_029193885.1 Flagellimonas yonaguniensis
CCCGGTCCTCCCAAGGTGTTCGCCCGAACGTTGAGCGACTGTCCGCCCGTGGGGCCCAAGTCCAATTGTTGGCCATTGAAAAGGTTAAACAGGTCGGTGTCCGTACTGGCATCGACCAAGGTAAAACTTACCACCCCTTCACTATTTACTCCAGTCCCCGTGAGTTCGATACTAGCTGTATTTGCACTTCCATAGACTATGTTCAACGTTGCGTTTATACCGGAGGCACTACCATTTAAAGATATGGTTATGGTATGGGTTTCATCTGGGCCGATAAAAGCGTTGGCAAGAATTCCCGTACTTATATCAAAGTTTGAAGCATTGGTACCCGTGATTTCCACGGAGCGAACAAATATACCAACGTTTCCACCTACTACGGACAAATCTATGTCAAGGGTTTCGTCATCTCCAAAAGAAACGTTCTCCAGAACCTGCAATGTACTAGCCTGACTAGCTGTTCCAACAGGGGCATCTATTCCCAAAAATTCCATGTTTTTTTGGTTTCCTCCTCCTCGACTCGGAGCCCCGGCCAAAATATGGATTCCAGGTCCCGAGACAATAGCCTGTGTGCCATGACGTTCATAGTTCATATCTGGCAATCGCTTCCATACACCTGCAAGTGGATCGTATTCTTCGGTCACCTTAAGGGCATCATCGGTCAAAACACCATAAACCACTTCATCTTCCACTTCTCCTCCAATGACCACTAGTTTATCGTTGAAGTTTACCGCAGCAGCACCCCCTCTTGGTGTTGGAATATTTTGCTCACTGGGTAAGGTAATCCAGGTTTCGGTTGTAAAGTCATAAACATCGACTTCTGCTATAGTTGGTGCCCAAACCCCTTCAGCTCCACCAGAGAGTCTTCCCCCTGCTGCATATAGCTTGTCACCAATTACTACAGCTGAAAAGTGGTCCCGAGGCCTTGGGGCATCAGTGAGGGTTGTCCAGGTACCCGTTGATGGATCATAAACATCAAACCATGGTACATACCCTCCATCATGGCCGTCGGTATTTCCACCAACTACGTAGAACTTATCTTGATAGACCACCAATCCGGCCGACCCCCTACGTCTATTTTGAGGTATTTGCGGACCTTGTATCCATTCTTGATGGGCAGGATCGAACATCCATATAAATTCTGCGGGAATTTCATTGGGAAATGCATTGGTCTGAAATGAACCGATTACCCAAATAAGGCCTTTGTACGCTGTGGCCTGAAAGTGATTGAATTGAAATGGGGCAGAGTTAGACAATGATGACCAAGTATTGGTTGCATAATCATAAATATCGATGGTCTGTGCACTTTCACGACCTCCCATTAAGTAGAATTTATCACCGGCCTGCACAAATGAATTTTCATGTCGTGCAGTATAATCAAGGTTCTCATTCTTATCGGTCCAAAAATACTCGCCGTCAATATCCCATTGAAAACTTACTGTCGTTGCGTCTTCTGTGACATCATCAGTATCATCTATCGTTACCGAAACGGTATAAGGACTTCCCTCTGCGGCATCTGCTGCAATGGTCCCACCTATTTGTCCATTTGTAGGTTCAATAAAGATTCCGGGAGGCAACCCTTGCGCCATGTAGGAAAGGTTACCGTCGCCTCCAACGGCATCGACAATCAAGCTGCCATTTAGCTGCTCTCCTTGACTGCTGATCTGATCTGGAATATCGAACACATAAATTGGGGTATTAGTATCCGAAACATCCAAAATCTCAATTCCATTAATCAAGGGGTTTTGGATGGCATCGTGCAAAAATTCAATGGTAATGGCTCCATCCGACACTTTCACAATGTGGCTTATCATACCTCCCGTTGCATGTCCAAAGGCCTCCGAAAGATCAATATCGGTCAAAAGTGGCAAATCAATTCCTTCGATACGTACATCGAAAATACGCTCTCCCGGCTGGGATGTTCCCGAATAGCCGTTGCCCATATAAAGTCGTATTTCATAATTTCCGTTTTTGGAGACGGGAAAAGAATAGGCCATGTTAGGAGCACCGCTTACCTCATCAAAACGTTCTGTATCAAATATTTCAAAGGGTGTACTGTTCGCATCAACCGTGTTATCCAGACTCGTTATTGTGCCATTGTAGGTGTTATTGGACGCTGGTTCTATCAAAAAAAGTGAATTAGTGGGGGCCTGATCTGCAGCCCAAACCATATCATTGTCGATGGATGCTATTTCTGGTCCTCCGGTGTTGACACGGTATAGTACAATACTTTCCTCAACAGTCTTTACCAAAAAGGACGTTTCCACATATAAAGACTCGTTATCGGTAGCCCGAATGGTAATTGTGCTTTCTTGCGACGTATCTGGAAATACGATTGTCAACATGTTGGATACTATAGTTGCATCTATGCCGGGATTGGTATTGTTCGCAACGGTATAAGTTAAATTTTCGACACCTTGATTATCATCAAAAACGGTATCTAAATCTATGGTTTCATCTAAAGAGCCGATGATTCTTTCCAAATCGGAAATTTGCTTTACTATGGTCGGAGAACTTCCACTAATATTTAGAAAGTCCCAACTACCCTCTAACTCCACACCTGAAGTGTTGGAAGTACCTATAAGTCCAAGGGCCAAATCGGAACCCTGGTTTTGAATGGCTTGCAAAATAGTTCCCTGAGCAGTCAAACTACCTATCTCAACGGGTGTTGCCCCATCAATTTGATATTCAAAAGTAATTTCCCCAGTTGAAGGGTCTACCATAAAATGGAACAACATTCCCGTTTCAGGGCGATCTGCTATAGAAATGGGTGTGATTATGGGCGCACTGGGCAAATCGTTTATTTCCTGCTGTATGACAAAACCATTCGTATTGACTATGAATTTGATATAATTGGATTGTGTTCCATCCCCAATAAAAAATCCAAGCTCACCATCGGTAGCTGCTGTAGTACCGTATAAACGGGAAGATCCTGTAAACCCGACCATACCGCCTGTTATGCGGAATTTCCCCGTAGTAACATCAACTTGTGCACCATATTGAAGTCCCTTTTCTTGTGTGTTGGTTGTTCCCAAAGCGGTCCCCGATGTCATATGCATGGTCACAATTCCGGGGGCACCTCCCATGACATCATTAGGATTGGGGTCGTTGGGGTCATCACGCCTATCGGTAAAATTCAGCCAGTTTCCATTACCAGCTCCATTATTCATAAATCCAGTAAAACCCAAGCCAAGATAACCCCCCAAGCCTTGCTGGTAATTAAAGAAGTCGTTGGAAACGGGTAATGTGAAGGCATCGCTTCCGTTTGTGGCCGGGTCACCCAATTGGAAAGGATCATCCACATCTGGAACACCATCGGAATCATCATCGGGATCGTTCAAGTCGGATATTAACGTTCCCCCTTGAAGACTATCAAAATCGGAAGGTTGCGACCCCCCATTACAAATATCGGTACCATTATCTATTTCATCTTGATTGGTATAACCGTCAAAATCATTATCGGCCAATGGATCGTACCCTGGGTTTCCAGGTAATACACATTCCACAAAATCCAAAGGTTCAAATACTTGAATGTTACCGCTCAGATCTCCTGTCCAAATAGTCCCTGGAAAAATCTCGTCATCGTCAGTGGTCTCAATTGCCAAAACATAACCCTCGGTACCTGATAAAAAGCTTTGGTTCAAGCTTTCCAATTGTCCGTCAGCCGTCAGTTGAACCCTTCTTATGTTACCACTGCTTGCGGTTGCGAGCAAATCTCCCTGCATGGCACCATTAAAATTGGAGGCCTGGTACTCGGCTATTCCATTTGTATTCGTACTCCAAACAGTAATTTCACCATCTAGAGGACCATCTGGGTTGTCCTCGTCGGGTCCACGCCAATCCCCTTCAACACTATTAGCCAATTCAACGGGAACGGGAGGCCAATCTGCGGGAAGCGCTACATTTGGATTGCTCGTATATCCTAGGCCTGGTGAACTAGGGTCGTACGTTTCTGTCCTAAAGACAGCCCCTATATTTCCATCGCCGGGGGCCGTATATAAACCTGCTCCAGAAGGGTTCGCTCGTACCGGATTGGGGTGGCCACCGTAATATTCCCAAAATGTGTAGGTGGACAAATCTGTGGTCACCAGTTGCAAGTGGTCTTTATTGTTGATATGCTCCCCTCCTGAATAGGATTGGCTACCTGGTTCATTGGGATCATAATCATTATTTACGTTAGCTGTACCTTCATTAACAGGAAAACCTCCCCAACCTCCATTAGCACCATTATCGGTCACATAAAGTGCTCCCGATTTGGTAACTACAAGATCATAGGCATTTCTGTAGCCTGGTGACAAGATTTGGACTGGCCCATTGGGAACCACTTTAGCCTGGTTGAGACCATCATTACCGCCCCAGGGGTCATTGACATCTATGCCATCATACCCAGGAACATCCGGATCGGTAATACCATTTGCATTTGGCCGCGTGGGATCATCTAACGTGGGCAGATCGTAGATAAATTGTCGGCCATTGTCCAATTGCACTGGCATAGCGTTTATGGCCTCAAGGTCTATGGCTAAAATAGCTGCTGAAAGTGCATACTCTGTAGAAAACACAAAATTAACAGAAGGGCCTCCTCCATTGGTGTGCCCTCCTTGCGCAACCAATAAGTATTCCTTACCTCCTATTGTTGCTAAATCCAGGCCATTCGTCGCATGATTCTCTTCTGACCTTGGCAGCCCCCTCACAATATCAACAATATCCCATTCCGTACCTGTCCAACTGAACCTGGTAATGACCCCTGAATTGGTATCCAGGTCAACATCCCCATTACCACCTCCAGAACCAGCGCCAATTCGAACATCACTGGAAGAAACATAGAAAACAGGATTCTGTGCAGTACCGGTTACCACGATGCCAATAGTTTCCCGTGTATGGCATTGGGAGTAACTTCCACTGCAGGGTGTTCCATCATCGTCATGATTGGTAATGCCTTGAATATCATCCAACACCTCCACATTGAGCACATCATAATCATTGGTTCCGTTTCGCTCAATGGTAAAAATATTGACCTTGCCATGTAACGAGGTCACATAAAGGCGGTTATCCTGTCCGAACATCATTCCGGTAACTCCTCCACTTAAATTTTGATTTCCGTTGTAATTGAGCAAGTTTTGTGAGAAACTGACCTGGGCCGAAACTGAAGAAGAATAAATAATCAATAAAAATAGGCAGAGGAGTCCCACAAGCCTATTCACTGTGGAGTAGTTTTCTTTCATTTTGGTGTTGGTTTGGTTAAAGAAGTGTATTGCGTTATGCGGAGAGAAATACTCCCCAACTATTCTGATTAATAATGTCCAATCTGAACTACATTTGGGGAACGTTACGAATATAATTCACAGCTTTTAAGCTGCATGAATGGTCGGTGGTAATTAGACTAACTACCATTAAAATCGATAAACTTCAATTTGAAGCATGACCCTTACAATCAACTCATTATGATTTGTAAAGATATTCGTGTTAAAGGACTTGAAAAACTAGTTTAAGAAGGATTAGATAATTATGGGAAAAATATACAGGGAAAATACAACCAACCAGCATGAAGAGCATAAACCCCAGCCTAAACGGACTGTTGGTTCAGGTAATTGGGATTGTTACCTATAGGTATGGTAAGGTTTTCATTCGCACTAGTCTTCTGTTCGGTGTGAATTTTAGGGTCCTGAATCTTTTGATTTTTATTGATCAAAACGCCATTTTCGTTAACATTGATCAAGGTCAACTGATATTTTATTGATTCAGAACTATTAGCTACCAAATTGACCAAATACACGGTTTCATTATTGTTTAAAATTTTATCAATAAATTCCATGTACTGGTCATCATCATTTTTGAGTAAATCTTCGTGTATATACCACGAAGTAAATTTGGACATATATTTATCGCTGAAACGTTTTACAAAGTGTTCACTATTCAAAACCAAGAACTGGTTGTTCTCTCCATTACGTTCCTCGAGGAGAGAAATCATGGACTTCAATTTCTTTACCTCCAAGGTATTATTATAGACCAACACCGCGGAATCCTTTATATGTTTTGAAGCTCTAAATGTAAAGTACTTGTATAAGTACCTGGAAAGAGCCAAAGCAGTAAAACTTACGATACTGTGCACAATAATAATGGACAGCGGAACCATAAGGTCCTGTTCCATAAATAATTTGCCATTAACCACCACAAGTACAATGGTTAATATATTAGCCAGACAGATGGCATTGAAAATACTGTAGACTTCACGTACAGTGCTGTACTTTACATAACCTTTATAAATACCTATGAATAGAAATATCAAAGAAGTAAGGGCAACAATAATTGGTAATTGAATCAACATTCCATGGCTCCATATATCTGGCAGAATAAGAGAGCACAGAAAGTAAGAAAGTACAAAAGATACACTGGTCAACAGGATATCGATTATAAAAACTAACCTTACGGGGAACATTTTATTGATGCGAAGATTGTTCTTGGTCATAACAAAATGAATGATGGTTTTATCCAAATTTAAAACTAAAAAACCCTCATTAGGAACTCTCGGATTTGTTTTCGTCAAACGTCAAAAAAATCGGGTGTCCGTATATTAATCTGAAATAATGAGCGTTTGTTTATTAGAATTTAGCTCAGTGATTGTGTGAAAAAACATAATTGTTGAGCTCCAATTTGGTCAAAAAACATGAGCACAAAACCGCTATTGAATACACTAGAAAGAAAGTCTATACTGTTTATAGGTGATTTAATACTTATAGGAATCTCCCTTAGGAACTTCGTTATAAGAGCTGTGGACTATCAAAATGAGGACCCACTGTTCTATCAAATTGCGATTGTTAGTATCGGCGTACTCAATTATTTCTTGTTGGCATATATTTTTGAAACCTATAATTTGGAAAAGGTTCCCAAGTCAGTCACCTATTCGATCATACGAATCTTTACCATTACTTTTTTGTTCACTATATCCATTGTGGGCATTACCACATTTTTCTTTGCTTTTGCCTATTGGCAGGTGTATTTATTGGTGTTCATCATATTTTGCCCTATTCAATTGTCCCTATGGCGATTGCTTTTCAACTACGTTTTCAAATTTGTTCCCACGGTAAAAAAGGCACTTTATATTTATGATGAGACCACAAAGCACTCACTACAAAAAAACCTAGATAATATTAATGGTAACGAGGAAAATGAGACTTACTACAAAGTTGTATCCACATATTTGAACTCTGATGATGGTAATCCAATCAATGAAAACAAATTATTGGAAAAGAACATTGATTCGTGCATCATAAACACCAGAAGCTACAACCATTTCTCCAAGCAGATGGAGAACATGCTGGTAAACTCCCTATTGTCGGGTAAAGAAGTGCTAACCTATACTTCCTTTTACGAAAGTACCTACGAGGCCCTTCCTATCGACTCTCATAACGATAGTCTATATGAGATTCTGCAGTTGAGCAATAATAAAATCCATTACATTCAGGGCATAACCAACTTTTCATTCAATATTCTGTTAACTTTCATATCTGGTTTAGCTTTCTTACTGTCCATTCCATTTGTTTTCTTATTGAACATCTTTTTTAACCCAGGGCCGCTATTCTACACCCAATTACGGGTTGGTAAACACGGAAAAGAGTACAAGGTATTTAAGTTTAGATCCATGGTGGTGGATGCCGAAAAGAAAGGGGCAAAAATGGCCACCAAAAATGATGCGCGAGTTACGAAATTCGGCAAAGTATTGCGAAAATTCCGCGTTGATGAATTGCCTCAGGTATGGTCCATTATTCGAGGGGACATGTCTTTTATAGGACCAAGACCGGAAAGAAAGGTATTTGTTGATAAATTGAACGAAGTAACCCCATTTTACAATGTAAGGCATTTAGTAAAGCCTGGTATTTCAGGTTGGGCTCAAGTGAAATATAAATATGGTGAAAATTTGGAAGACTCTATACGAAAACTAGAGTATGATCTGTATTATATTAAAAACAAATCTGTTGTTCTAGATTTACGAATCATTTTCAAGACGCTCTCAACTATACTATTCTCTAGAGGCGTATAGGAGTGTTCAGTACATTAAAAAACACAACCACTAACAAATACAGTTTCTATCTACTGATTCCCCCTTGGTTATAGATAAGAGCAAAATCTTATACGTAAATCATATTACAACAACCTAGTTAAGTTAACAAGAGTATTTGTCACAATAAAAAAGGCTTCCTTAAAGGAAGCCTTTTCGCTATATGAAAGGTTTTCTTATTATACTTTCTAATTGGATACCAGAAACTTAATTCCTATGGGATCCCCATCACTTAACTCAAGAGTAACATAATACAATCCACTTCTCAAATTAAAGACAGGAACTCTGTAAGCATCCAAACTGTTGTCATACGTTTGGCCCGGGTCGAATGTACCTACAAGTCTACCCATTGAATCATGCAAGTGTATCGTAGTTACCACTATACTCTCTGGCAATTCACTCATTTGAATACTTACCGTTTCATCTGTAATGGGGACCGGATTCGGAGCTATTATTGCCGTAGCATCAGTTTCTGATTCAGACTCTATCACTTCAATTTCCACTGTGGCTGTATCCGTCAAACCTTCCCCGTCTGTAACTGTAAGCTCTGCGGTATAATTACCTGCTTCGCTATATGTATGAACCGGGTTAGCATCTGAGGAGGATGTTCCATCTCCAAAATCCCATGCGTATGCAACCACGGCAACATCGTCCGAAGAGTCACTTCCTGTAAAAGTAACCTCCAAGGGTGCGTTACCACTTTCAGGTGTTGCAGAAACAACCGTCTCTGGGGCCTGGTTTCCACCTTCTTCGGTTACCTGGATGGTTATCGTGGCAGTATCCGTCAAACCTTCTCCATCAGTTACAGTCAACGATGCCGTAAAAGTGTCAGGTGTAGTATATGTGTGTTTCGGGTTGGTTTCAGTTGATGAATTGCCATCCCCAAAATCCCATTCATAACTCACTATCGCAACATCATCAAGTGAATTTCCTCCCATAAAGCTTACCTCTAGTGGAGCATTACCATTTTCTGGAGTTGCTGTAACAATAGCCTCTGGGGCCTGGTTTCCAACTGCTTCAGTCACCACAATCTGTATGGTAACCGAATCTGATAATCCAGCCTCGTCTGTAACAGTCAATGTGGCATCATAAGTTCCAGCATTCTCAAAGGTAAGAACTGGGTTCATTTGAACCGAAGTCCTACCATCACTAAATTCCCAGAAATAAGAATCAATACCCACATCGTCAGAAGAACCACCGGCGTTAAAAATAACGGGGAGTGGCGCCTTACCTTCTGTTGGGTTGGCTGTAGCAACTGCTTCTGGAGCTTGATTTCCTCCAACTTGAGTCACTTGAATCAATACTGATACCGTAGCGGTAGCTCCTTCATTATCCGTTACTGTAAGTTCAGCATTATAGTTGCCCGGATCGGTATAGGTATGGACTGGATCTGCCTCTGTAGACGTAGCTCCATCACCAAAATCCCATGCATACGAATCAACTGCAATGTTGTCCGTAGAACCACTTCCGGTAAATGAAACCTCCAAAGGTGCTTCACCATTGTCGGGAGTGGCGGCAATAACCGCAATAGGGTCTTGATTTGTTACGGTAATCGTAATCGTATCGGTTCCCGTTAAACCACCTCCGTCTGTCACGGTAAGGACAACATCATAAACGCCCGTTGTATTAAAGATATAAGTAGGGTTCGATTCTGTAGATGTGCCTCCATCACCAAAGTCCCAAGCATAGGAAATAATACCTATGTCGTCCGAAGAGCCTGCACTCATAAATTCTACTTGTAAAGGTGCTGGTCCAGATTCTTGAGAAGCCATAGCTACAGCTGTAGGAGCTTCATTCGGTTGGTTTACCGTAATGGTCAACTCGGCTGTATCGGTCAGTCCTTCAATATCTGTTACGGTCAATACCGCCGTATAAATACCTGGTGTGGTGTAAGAATGTGTTGGGTTTTGTTCGGTAGCAGTGTTACTATCCCCAAAATCCCATGCATAACTTTCAATTTGTATATCATCGGTTGAGCCACTGCCGTCAAAGATAACTTCCAAGGTTGCTTCGCCTTCTGTAATATCGGCAGAGGCTACGGCTGTTGGCGCTACCCCGGTTCCGGTTACATCAATGGTAATAGTGTTGGTGTCAGAACCTCCATCAGCATCTTCCACTGTCAGGTCCACTACGTAAGTTCCTATTTCTGTAAATTCATAGGTTGGGTCTGCCTGGCTGGATGTTGTGCCGGTACCATCGTTAAAACTCCATAAATAACTGGTCACTCCAGCATCGTCCAAGGAATTACTTCCCGTAAAATTAACCGTTAATGGAACAACACCACTAACAACATCAGCTTCTGGGACTGCTATCAACTCACCGGATACACCTATGTACCATAAGAAATCAACTGTTTCATTGCCTGCAGGGTCGCCATTATCCGTTACATTGACCGATACACTGTATGGGCTATCCACAGCTGCTCCAGGGTTTTGAGTTCCCTCTCCTTGCTGTGATTCAGGTCCATCCAAAGTATCAATGGGCTCACCTGTACCAACTAAATCGATATGTGCCAGTGCAAATCTATCCAACTTATGCCCTTCAGAACGCTCCGAGGTTTGAATGGTATACGTCCCCGTACTTGGAAAATAGACATAAACAGGAAAACCATTGCTATCAATTGTTTGTCCATCCCATTTGTTACCTCCAGAACCTGACCTATATAATTTGAAAAAGCCATTGACCCCTGGATTCAAACTTCCATAATCAGGTCTCCCTTCCGCGTTTCCTGCTGGATAATATATGGTCTTACTGGAGACACCGCCACCAAGAATGTTTTCGAATTCTGTAGTACTGGTCAAACTACCTCCTTGCACCGTGAAAAAATGCACATCGGGAGTATTGTCTATTTTAAACCAAATATCATTTTTATCAGTAGAACTACCCCCACTATAATCTGATTTCATATGAAAGCGATAAACTCCTGGATTATCAATTTGGAATTCATACGAAACCGTTTGTCCATTAGTATTACCAAAATGATCGGTAGTTGATAATAAATAAGTGGTTTCAGATTCTGTCAAAATATCAAAACCTCCCGCGGTATCATTGAAATCTGTTTCCGCTTCAATGATCAAAAGTCCACCATCTTCTTGGAAAACATTACTTCCATCACTTACAAAACCATCATCAATAGTACCGGAAATAATTCCCGTATTTTCATCAATATTCAAGTTTGGAGGTAGTCCTGTAGCACTATATGTTGTAACATTCGGACTGGTAGCCTCAATCTGGAGTGAAACGGCGTCTCCTTCATAATTATACTGGTCGCCCGGATTGGTAACCCCAAACGCAGCGTCCGGATTATTGGTAAGGGCTATACTTGCCGTACCCGAATTTCCATAGTTGATGGTCAGGATTGCGGTCCTATCTGGCCCTGTTCCCGATAAGGCCACACTTACTGTTCTGGTGTCATTTGGATGAAGAATTGCATTCTCCAATTCTCCTGAAGTGATACTGAAGTCGGCTGCATCGGCACCTGTAATTTCCATCGACTTCACGAACACGCCTACATTACCATCTATTAAGGAAAGGTCAATATCCACTGTCTCTCCATCGTTGATGACCACGGTACTCGGGACGGACAATGTACTTGCAACGCTTGGTGTACCCACGGGATTATCCTCTCCTAAATACTCCATGTTCTTTTGGTTTCCTCCGCCCCTACTTGGAGCTCCGGCCAAAATATGCACCCCGGGACCTGAAACAATAGCCTGAGTCCCGTGTCTTTCATAATTCATATCGGGCAATCGTTTCCATGAAGAAGTGACCGGGTCGTATTCCTCCGTTACTTTCAATGCATCGTCTGTAAGTACTCCATAGACTTCTTCATCTTGTACTTCTCCACCGATGACGACAAGCTTATTATTGAAGTTTACCGCAGATGCCCCACCTCTTGTTGTTGGGATATTCTGTCCAGCAGGGAGCGTACTCCATGTTCCTGCCGTGAAATCATATACATCCACTTGTGGTATGGTAGGCTTCCATGTAGTCTCGCCTCCAGATTGCCTACCCGCAGCCACATACAGTTTATCAGCTATAACAACGGCCGCAAAGTGATCCCTTGCTATGGGAGCATCCGCAAGGGGAGTCCATATTCCCGTTGCCGGATCGTATTCGTCAAACCACTGTACATACCCACCGTTATGGCCAATTGTATTACCTCCTACAATATAAAATTTATCATTATATACTACCAATCCTGTAGAACCGCGCCTTCTGCTTTCCGGAATTTCTGGTCCCTGAATCCATTCTTGGCTTTCAGGATCAAACATCCAGATATAGTCGGCAGGAACCTCATTAGGGAAGTTGTTTGTGTTAAATGCTCCGATTATCCAAATGAGTCCATTGTATTCGGTTGCTTGGAAGTGATTGAATTCAAAAGGAGCCGAATCCACCAAGGAAGTCCATGTATCACTGGTATAATCGTAAATATCAATGGTCTTGGCGTTTTCACGACCTCCCATAAGATAAAATTTATCTCCAGCCTGTACCAAGGAATTTTCATGCCTTGCGGTATAATTTTCATTCTCATTTTTATCGTTCCACAGGTACTGTGAATCGATAGTCCATGTAAATACTTGACTTGATGGTGCGGATAAAGGTTTCATGGCTGTTACCACAACCGTATGAACACCATCATTACTAGGACCTCCGCTTGCAGCGGCAACTGTCACATTTCCTGTGATTTCTCCAGTTGAAGGGTTAATTGAAACCCCATCTGGATGACCGGACATATAGTAAACAACATCCTCATTAGGGTCTCCCCCTGTTGCCGAGGCGGTTATATTAACACTGTTGGTAATTTCATTAATCTTATCCGAAATACTTGCCAATGTCAACGTTGGATTATTGGAATCCACTTTAAATATCTCGATTCCATTGACAGATGGATTTTCCATTGGACCATGGTTAAACAAAATGTTCAACTCGCCGTCAGTCACTTCCACTGGATAGGATAACATACCCGCCACTTCATGACCAAAACGATCGATTACATCAAAATCGCTTTCCACTGATACCCCTTCAATTAATATATCGAATATCCGATCGCCTATCTGATTCGCTCCATCATATGCATTGGCCAAATACAAGTTGACAACGTAATCCCCATTGTCAAGGTCAAGGGTATATTCCATTTCAGGTGCACTGGATGGGTCATAGCGGTCTTCTTGAAAAAGAGCTGCAAAAGTTGAGTTGTCCATATAAGCAGGTATGGAACTGTCTCTATTCTCAAATATTGTTCCTTCAAAATCGGTAATACTTCCTGTGTTAACCGAATAGTTACCACCAGTTTGAGCTCCATTTGTGGAATTATCCTCCCATTTTGGACCAATATCGGTGGGGCTCACTTGATTTCCCCCCGCATTAATTCGAATGGCAAAAGTTTCGGTTATGATCCAAGTGAAATCCACTGAAACCGCATCACTGGTCAACCCATCACTATCATCCACGGTTATGGTAACATTATAAGGACTTCCCGTTGCTGCTGTTTCGCTTATTGTTCCTCCTATTTGTCCATTGGTTGGTTCAATGACCAATCCTGGTGGCAAGCCTGTAGCTGAATATTGTCTATTTCCATCACCTCCAAAAGCTGACACTGCCAAATTCCCATTAAGTTGCTCCCCTTCATTTCCTATCTGATCAGCAATTGGATTCACATATATTGGGGTATCATTCTCAAAAGCATCAAGGATTTCTATGGCGTTGATCAATGGGTTTTCTGCAGCACCGTGAAAAAAGCTTATATTAATGGTTCCATCAGTTACTTTTAAAGTATGGGTAATTACCGTTCCTGTTTGGTGCCCGTATGTGTCGGAAAGGTCAACATCATTCAAAAGTGGTAAAATGGTTCCCTCTATACCCACATCAAAAACTCGTTCCCCAGGTTCCGAAGTTCCTGAATAACTATTTCCCATATATAGTCGAACCTCATAGTTTCCCGGTTCGGCCACTGGAAAAGCATACGTTAAATTCGGTAATCCGGAAATATTATCAAAACGTTCTGTGGCGTATATTTCCATAGGTGTCGTTGTTTGGTTCACCGAACCATCCACTGGCATTGTAGAAGATTCATAAACCCGGTCGTTCCCTGGGTCCAACAGATAGGGCGAACTATTCAACAACTCATCTGCTCCCCAAACCATACCGCCATCTATAGCAGCCAGTTCAGGACCACCGGCGTTTACCCTATATAAGACTACGGGAGCATCACTTACGGTCACGTTAAAAGTGTCCTCCACAAAATACCCATCATTGTCTGTTGCTCTAATGGTAATATCCGAAATCGCAGTTACTGAGGGAAATGATAGGGTCAGTTCATTTCCGTTTAGTGCCGTACTTACATTGGTGTCGGAATTGTTTTCTACAGAATAAGTAAGATTCGCATCCCCATAGTCATCTGCAAAAAAGTTATCCAAATCAATGATTTCATCTGCAGAATCCACCATCCTTGTAATATTTGGAATCTCTTGGGACAGGGTTGGCTCTTCACCCACTACATTAAGAAAGTCCCATGTACCTTCCAATTCCACACCAGGTGTGCCAGAAGTACCAATAAAACCAACCGCTAAATCCTGTGTGGATTGTTGGATGGCATCAAGAATACTTCCTTGTGCTGTAATAGTACCAGCATTTATTCGGCCTCCCCCATCTAACTCATATTGCAAAGTAACCTCACCATTGGATGGGTCGACCATAAAATAAAATCTGATTTCACTACTTGGGCGATCAGCTTCCGCTATGGTGATATTGATAGGTGGCTGTGGCACATCATTGATTTCCTGAAGTGCCGTGATTCCATCGGTGGTAACCACCATTTTTATAAAATTACTTTGCGTTCCATCCCCTATAAAATGCCCCAACTCACCTCCAACTGCTGCTGTGTTTCCATAAATACGCAAAGGGCCTTCTAAGTTTATTAAATTTCCTATTGCTGTAAATACTCCGGTATTTTGATCGACCTGAACGCCATATTGATACCCTTTTTCTTGTGTATTTGTGATCCCGTTTGCGGTACCCGAGGTCATATGGGATGTCATAAGCCCTGGAGCTCCTCCTAATACATCATTGGGGTTAGGATCATTTAGATTATCTCTTCTATCCAACCAATTCAAATAATTGGGGTTGGGATCTCCATTGTTCATAAGCCCAGTTAGGCCCAAACCAAATATTCCCCCCAAACCTTGTTGATCATTAAAAAGGTCATTGTTTATAGGAATAGTAAAGGCATCACTACCCCCGACTTCAGGGTCTCCTAACTGAAAAGGGTCATTTTCATCCAAAATTCCATCATTATCGTCATCGTCGTCATTAAGGTCTGAAACAAATGGTGCTCCAGCTGACTTATCGAAATCTGCAGGTTGGGAACCTCCGTTACAAGGATCTGTTCCATTATCCAATTCATCTTGATTGGTGTATCCATCATTGTCGAAATCAGCTAAAGGATTACCAGCGGGATCATCACATTCAATAAAATCCTGTGGTTCAAAAACTATAATTTTCCCTCCAAGTGTACCGGCCCAAATTGTTCCAGGAAATATTTCAAAGTCTCCATTACAACTAATTCCCAAAGGGTTTCCTCCCAATCCTTCAGCAAACTTTGGAGTAAAATTTTCCAGTGTACCATCGGCATTTAACTCTACCCTCCGTAAAACTTGAGTGTTTACCCCAGCAATTAAATCACCTTGCATGGCTCCACCAAAGTTAGTCGCTGTATATTCATCAATTCCATTGGTATTCGTACCCCATACTACGATTGGGGCATCATCATCCCCATCAGGGTTAACCAAACCAGGTCCTCTCCAATCTCCCTCCACACTATTTGCGGTTTGTACTGGAGGCCAGTTGGCAGGTAGAGCAATATCGGGATTTGAGGTTGATCCAGGCGTTGAACCGTCCGGGTCATATACTTCTGTACGAAATACAGCTCCATCAGTTCCGTTTTGGTTTGGCGCCGTATATAACCCAGCTCCTGTAGGATTTGCCCTTATTGGATTAGGATGTCCTCCATAAAAACTTCCAAAAATATAAGACTGAAGATCGGTAGTAATCAATTCTAAATGATCTTCATTGTTAATATATTCCCCGTCAGCTGTTGGGGATTGGCTACCAGGCTCTAATGGATCGTAGGCGTTGGTTACATTGGGCGTACCCTCATTAACTGGGAATCCACCCCATCCTTGATTAGCTCCATTATCGGTAACATACAAAGCCCCACTTTCAGTTACCACAATATCGTAGGCATTCCTAAACCCAGGTGATAGAATTTGGACCGGACCACCGGACACAACCATGGCTTGATTCAACCCATCGTTACCCCCAAATGGGTCGTTGACATCCACTCCATCATAAGCCGGGTCATCAGGATCTTCAATGCCATTGACATTGGCTCTGGTTGGATCGTCCAAAGTGGGAAGGTCATAAATATACTTGCGACCAGTTAAATCGGTTTGTTCGGGCAAAGCATTTATGGCATCCAGATCAATGGACAAAATAGCTCCGGAAAGTGCATATTCGTTGGTGTACACAAAGTTTTCAGAAGGACTTCCCCCATTAGTATGCCCTCCCTGGGCCACAATTAAATATTCTTTTCCACCAATGGTAGTTACCTCCAAGCCATTTGTGGCATGGTTTTCTTCGGATCGTGGCAAACCTCTTACCAAATCCACGACATCCCACGAACTACCGTTCCAAGTAAATCTGGTAATTATCCCTGAGTTGGTATCCAAATCCACATCTCCGTTTCCTCCGCCGCTACCGGCACCAATCCGAAAATCACTTGAAGATACATAGATAACTGGATTAGAAGCAGTACCCGCTATTGTAAGGCCTGTTGTCTCCCTATTGGAACAATCGGACCCAGATTCACTACAAGGGGTTCCATCATCATCATGATTAACTATGTTCTTTACCCCTGATAGTGACTCAACCCCAGTTACGCTATAATTGGTTGAGCTGATTCTTTCGACGTCATAAATCAAAATAGTGCCGGGATATTCCGCAACATATAGCCTTCCATCCGGGCCATACATCAAAGACGTAACCCCAGAAGGAGCATTCCCGTTAAAATTCAACTCACTCTGATCAAAATTGATCTGTGCTTGAGCATCAAAATAAAAAGCACTGGATAAAAATAGGAGGGTTCCAATAGAAACCCTAAGTACATAGGAAAAGTAATTTTTTTTCATGGTATTGGTATCGTTCATAGCAAAAGGCCAGAATTCTTTCTAACACTCAAAAATAATAGATTAGCCCCCCCCCCTTCAATATGATGGTTTTTATTCGATTAAACTGAATGCTTTATCGTTCAATGACCAAGTCCCTTTTGGAAAAACAGGTTCCCTTTATTTGGACAAAAAACAAATAGAAGGAATGGGCGGTTGGTCATCCTTGAGTATGTAAAAAACACTAGGCAGAATGTAAATGGCAAATCTTTATTTTGCGTTGCAATACGCTAAATCTGCTTGGAATAAATATTACGTCAGGTTATTGAAAAGGTTTCTGGTACCCTATTGGATTTTATCCAGAATTCTTTCTATTACCTTTGAATCCTTGTTCATCGAAAACTTTCTACTGAACAGGGCTTTGGAAGCCATAAGCTCATCAAACTCAGCATTGGTCCATGTATAGGGCTTTCCTCGATCCCAATCAATCAATCGTGCATAACTCATGGATGAGGAGTGACTATCTTTAAATTCAGAGTTCATCAAAAGTGTCTGCATAAATACCTCATCATTGAAAAATCCATTATCAAAGTTTTCTGCAATGAACTTCTCCTTTTCTACAATATACTTCGCAAAATCGTTGGTAATGCTGAACCAAGCCTGTCCCCAATAAAAATCTTTTATATCCATCCTTCTTTTTCTATTGATGAACAAACATGCTTGCAAAGCTGCAAAGGGATAACGTAGAGAACGCGACCACTTTCTGGGAAGTCTTTTGTTAATATTGATAAAGTGATAGTATTTAAAACGACTGGCAATTTTCCAAGTAGTTACCTTAGTAACCGACAGGAATTGTTGTCCGTGATTCTCCTTAAAGAAATCGTGTATATAATCTTGACTCTTTATAGGAAGGTCCACTCCGGAAATCAAGTGGTAATATGCATAATTTCCTTTAATTGCAGCCTTCAATAATCGCAGCTCACAATCTATTTGGCTGTACCCTGACCAATAAATCGGCTTTCTTTCAATAAAGAAAACATTGGAAAAACTGCATTTCTTTTTTATCTCCTCCTCTGTAATGGCATTGAATTTTTCATCTAGATGGATATATATATCATTTCTTTTATCATCCAACACTTTAATAAGCTTACACAACAGTTCTGGTTCGTTATGGGCCATAACCAAATATGCATGTTTCGTATTTTCCATTACAAACTGATTGTGATTTGAAGTTTTGATTTCCTATAAAAATTAGATAGCACCCTTAAGAAGTCTTTGTTAGGTCGTCTGTTAGAGTGATTAGCACTAAAAATGCCACCATTTCCTAGCCTTGGTTCCATAGCCATAGCCATACTTACCTCCATAACCCAGCTCTGATGTTTTCACACCGTTTACCACAAAGGCCAAGTGATTTATTTTGCCTTCCTTTCTAAGTTTCAATGGAAATTCCACATCTCCAACACTTGTTTTGCCTGCTTTGGTTACATAAATCAATAGGTTGGCGTACTCACTAATAAGCTGGGTATCGGTTACCGGCATCATTGGAGCAGTATCCACAATAACATAATCATATTGTAGGGAGGCAGCCTTCATTAGGCTCCCAAACCTTTCACTCATCAATAATTCCGAAGGATTGGGAAATGTTTTGCCCGAATGGATTACATCCACAGTGTTATTATTAAGTTCGTTGGTACTAATAATATCCTTCAAGCCCAGATTCTCATCAAATAAATAATCCGTTAGACCGGCAGAATTTTTAAAATCAGCTTTTTGATCTATTACCGACTCTTTACCGTTATTAAAGAACAAATAAAATTTAGGGTTTCGTATATCGGCCCCAACCAATAATATTTTTTTTCCGGTACTCGACAATATCAAAGCTAAATTCGTCGAGAAAAAAGTCTTTCCCTCTCTTGGCAAACTGGAACTCACATAGATTATATTTTTTAAACTTTCATTTTTCGACTCGATTTTTAGCAGGTAATCCATGTTGGTCCGGATAATTCGTAAAGCCTCCGATAATACGGAGCGGTCTTCCTTGGCCACTGTTTTCACCGATTTGCTCTTGAGTCTTGGCAACTCCCCTATTACAGGAACTCCTGCGCTGGACACCAATTTTTCCAAAGTATGGGCACTATGGATTTTATCGTCCATGATGTCCAAAGCATAGATAATTCCCGCAGGTACCAAAAGTCCCAATAAAAATGATGCCAAATAAATAATACTCTTTTTTGGGGCTACAGGAAATTTGCTTGCCGGAAAAGCGGAATCCACGATTTTTGAATTCGGTGAAGCTGAGGCGTATGCGATTTGAGCTTCTTCTCTTTTTTGCAATAAATACAAATACAAACCCTCTACCGTTTGCTGTTTCCGTGTAATTTCTCGCAACGCACGCTCATTCCTTGGAGCGGAATAAATCTTTGAATTGATCGTGGCCAATTGCGAACTAAGGTTGTTCACCCTTAAGTTCAAATTATTGGTCATACTATTCAAACTGGATTGCATGCTTTTTTTAAGGTTCTCCAATTGCCTATCGATATTAACGATTACGGGGTTTTTTTCATTGGAGCTCTTCAACAGGCGTTCACGCTCCAGAACCTTTTGATTGTATATTGCTGTCGTATTGATAATGGAAGGGTCTGCTAATCCAATATTGGAAGGTAAAATCCCATACCCTTCCTGGCTCTCCAATTCATCACTGACACTATTGGCAATCTGTAGTTGAATCTGTGCATCCTGTAATTCCTGTTGGTTTGCAGCACTGACATTTAAATTAATATTGGATTGAGATTGAATATCCGCAATCCCCCTACCCGCTTTAAAATCTTCGGCACTTTGATCGGCCTCGGACAAATCACTATATATATCAGCAATCCTGGCATCGATAAATTCTGCTGTCCTGTCTGCAATTATTTTTTTGTCGTTTTTGCCGTTCAGATTATAAATATTGATCAACTCATTGAGAAAATCCATCCCTTTTTGCTGAACGGGACTTTGAATGGTCAAATTGATAATGGAAGAATATTCATCAGCTAAAGTAGTACCGAGTCCTTTTTGGTAGCTAGATGTAACATCATCGATAGGAGAAATAACTATCAGGAGCTTCTCCTTGATATATGGCTTTAAATTCTTACTATCTTCGGGAAAAATCGTTATCTTTCCTCTTTCCGTTATGATTTCGTCTCCAAATGTTCTTTCTTGTTGTTCTTCGTTTTCATCGGTCCAGTATAAAAACTTGGTTTGGTTCAATGGAGAGATGTAACAACTGAACTTGACATCCCTGACCACAGAGTCCACATACACCTTCACTGGTACCTTGCCATATATTTCAGAATTTTTTACCCGCCCTACATGCATTACTTTTTTATCCAGTCCCAAGTTTTTGACCACTTCCCGTACGTTGGTCCGTGAACGTAACACCTCAATTTCGTCTTCGACTTTCTTTGAACCACCTGGCAATAAATTTAAATCACTAAAAAGACTTAGTTCGGATGGTGAACTCTTCTCTTCCACAATTTGAATTATTGTATTGGCCTGATACAGTGGTGTTGCATATCTTATATATAGGTAAGCTGAGGTAATGGCAACTATTAAGGAAAGTATGAACCAATATTTATACTTAAGATATTTTTCCAGTTCTTCCTTTAAACTGTTTTTATGACTCTTTAAGTTCATATTTGGGTTATCCATAAAGTGGAATTTTGAATTTTAAATTAATTCCTTGTCAATAAAAGTACCGTAGAAGTTATGAGAACGGATAAGATTGACACTGTAATAGTGGCTCTATTATCCAAAGCACTGGAAGTAATAGCGGATTTATTGGGCTCCACATATACAACATCATTCTGTGTCAGGTAATATACTGGGGATTCCGCTGCCATATTACTGGTCAAATCAATTCTATAATATACCTTTGTTCCATCGAACTCCCTGACCACCAAAACATTTTTTCTCTTACCCTTAATGGTCATGTCCCCGGCAAGCCCTAAAGCTTCAAAAATGGTAATCTGTTCGCCATTGACCAAATAGGTGCCAGGCCTTTTTACCTCTCCAAGAACAGTGACAGTAAAGTTTTTTAATCTAATATTAATGATCGGGTCTTTAAGGTAGTCAGACAAACTGGTTGTTAGTTTAACCCGTAGTTCTTCCGGAGTGAGCCCCACCACTTCCATCTTTCCAATAACCGGAAAATCTATTTCCCCTTCTTTGTCCACAAGGTAGTCCACCTGTTCCGGTCTCATCCCTCCTTCTTGTACCCCTCTGAAAAGATTAAAAGGCACACTGGCCTCGGGGTCCAGGGTTGAGACATAAATACTGATCAGGTCGTCCACCTTGAACCTTGTGGAGGATGTGCTCTCTTTTACTTGTGTTTCAAGGCCGGACAAAGCCGCATTTTGAAAATAAACCACATCCTCTTTGGATGCACAGGATCCTAG
Source organism: Flagellimonas yonaguniensis (assembly GCF_029193885.1). Taxonomy (GTDB): domain Bacteria; phylum Bacteroidota; class Bacteroidia; order Flavobacteriales; family Flavobacteriaceae; genus Flagellimonas; species Flagellimonas yonaguniensis. The sequence goes on from NZ_JARFVB010000011.1 coordinate 21,654, forward strand.
AAATATAATGGCTACTAAGAACAGGGTTGCTTTACGAGGTTGAAATTTCATGCTATATAATAGGTTAGATGTTTAATATTTTACTTTAACGTATTCACGACTACTTTATTTACCAAAGAAACCGAATTTATGGCAATAATTCATCTTATTTGGTATAGATTAATAGCGCCTGCGGGAAAATAAAATGATAAGTCTCGGCTATGATGTAAAAAGTCATTGTTTTCCATTAATCATTAAAAATCAGAAATTACTTGAGTGTTCATATAATATTTTTGGGGCGATTAAGTTTTGGAAACATCCAATAATTCATTTCTAAAATTATTCAGAGTCAGCTACACACCCCATTAAATTTCGTTCAAGCTTATGAAAAATCGTTCAAAAGAACCAAAACACAGAATTTGCTCTGTTTATATCAAAGTTCTCAATCAAAATTCGTCTCTTAATCCAAAATAAATTTGATTTGATCGGTCCGTTGAACAAGGTAACTTTCCGTTCATCCAAAAAACCGTGACTTGGTCTAAAATCAAGTATTAATCTTATTTTTTTTTTATCATCTTTGAACTCAACTAAAATTAAACATGAAAACAATTAAAAATATTTGCTGTATAGGCGCAGGTTATGTAGGTGGTCCAACAATGTCCGTAATCGCATCCAAGTGTCCTGAAATAACAGTGAACGTTGTTGATATAAACCAAGCAAGAATCGACCTTTGGAACCATGAAGACCTTGACAAGCTTCCAGTTTACGAACCAGGTTTGAAAGAAGTTGTTGGGGAAGCCAGGGGGAAAAACCTGTTTTTTTCAACGGATGTGGATAGTGCCATAGATGAGGCGGATATGATTTTTATTTCTGTAAATACTCCCACAAAAACCTACGGTAAGGGAAAAGGACAAGCTGCAGATTTAAAATATATCGAGCTCTGTGCCAGAAACATTGCAAAAGTGGCCGTGGACGATAAAATAGTAGTCGAAAAATCAACACTTCCCGTTAGAACGGCTCAAACATTAAAAAGTATATTACACAACACAGGGAATGGTGTGAAATTTGAAATTCTATCCAATCCTGAATTCCTTGCCGAAGGAACCGCTATTGAAGATTTATTGGATGCCGACCGTATTTTGATCGGGGGAGACGAAACCCCATCGGGACAAGAAGCAAAAAATGCACTGAGCTCGGTATACGAACATTGGTTACCAAAAGAGCGTATTTTACAGACCAATGTTTGGTCTTCCGAACTTTCCAAACTAGTGGCAAACGCATTTTTGGCACAACGAGTATCTTCCATCAATTCCATATCCGCTCTTTGTGAAAAAACAGATGCCAATGTAGCCGAAGTCTCTAGGGCCATTGGCTATGATTCGCGTATTGGATCAAGATTCTTGAATTCCTCTGTTGGATTTGGAGGCTCTTGTTTTCAAAAAGATATCCTGAACTTGGTCTATATTGCTAAGAGCTTTGGATTACAGGAAGTTGCCGATTATTGGGAACAGGTAATCATTATGAACGATTACCAAAAAAGACGTTTTGCAGACAATATCATTTCCACATTGTACAACACCGTCTCCGGTAAAAAAATAGCTTTCTACGGCTGGGCCTTCAAAAAGGACACAAACGATACACGGGAATCGGCTGCGATTTATGTAGCAGATGCCTTATTGGAAGAGAACGCCCATATTGTGGTTTACGATCCAAAAGTTTCCAAAGAAACCATTTATTCAGACTTGGAATACCTTGGAAACAAGTCCCGGGAAGAAATAGAAAACTTGGTAACTGTATTGAATGATCCCATGGAAACAGCAAAAGATGCACATGCTATTGCTGTATTGACAGAATGGGATGAGTTCAAGGAATATGATTGGCAAAAAATTTATGACATCATGTTAAAGCCAGCCTTTGTATTTGATGGTCGTAGAATTTTAGACCCTGCAAAAATGAATGGGATTGGGTTTAAATTTTATAAGATAGGGCAAACAAACGACTGATTACTGTTGGCAGCACAACACAAAAATCAAATATATCCTTTTGAGGTATAAAAAGTGGAAGTCCCCTTTCATCCACATAAACTTCGGTATAAGTAAATGAACATTATTCAGGTTATTACACTTAGTGAACCGATTGGTGGGGCTCAAATGGTCCTATTCAACAACACGGAGGGGCTCATTAACAATGGGCACAATGTTCATGTTGTGACTGGGGAAAGAGGGACTTTGACACAAAGACTTGAAAAACTCAATGTCAAGGTTACCTGTATACCAAGCCTCAAAAGGGAGATTTTGCCAAAGAATGATTTTAAATGCTATAAGGCCATAGGTAAGCTGTTAAAGCAAGAGCGTCCAGACATTGTCATATCACATTCCTCAAAAGCAGGAATCTTATGCCGCCTTGCTTGTTACAAACTTGGAATCCCCAATATTTTCACAGTTCACGGTTGGTCCTTCACTCCAGGCATTAAGGGAGTTAAACGATACATCTATCTTGGCATTGAAAAGTTCATGGGCAGGTTTACCGATCACCTGATAACGGTCTCGGAATTTGATTATAGGCTGGGTAAAAAGAACCATATCGTTCCTGAATCCAAAATACGTGTCATATATAACGGCAGTCCCGATTTTTTGGAAGGGAAGAAAACGGAACCCAATGACCCTATCTCAATTCTCATGACGGCCCGTTTTTCATACCAAAAAGACCATTTGACCTTGTTCAAAGCCTTGCAAAGTTTAAAAAATGAGTCCATACACGTAGATTTGGTGGGACATGGTGATTTATTTGAAGAATTTGTGGAACTCTCCAAACAAATGGAAATCGATCACTTGATTACCTTCCATGGAGAGAGCAACGATATTCCTTCATTTTTAAATAAATCGGACATTTTTGTACTCACATCAAGGTTCGAAGGACTACCGTTATCCATATGTGAAGCCATGTCCGTTGGGGTTCCCATCGTAGCCTCCGATGTAGGGGGTGTCAATGAAATGGTAAAGGACGGCTATAACGGCTATTTGATTCCAAAGGAAGACCACCAGTATTTAACGGGTAAGCTCAGTAGTTTGATTAAGGACAGGGAATTGATAAAGCAGTTGGGCAAAAATTCAAGAGAGACATTCCTGAATACTTTTTCAACGCATCAAATGGCTACGGCCACGGAGAAGTACATAAAGGATATATTACAGAAAAAATCAGCGCAAATAAATCACGAAAAGAAATAAACAATAAATAACCCATGAACATCTTAGTAACTGGAGCGGCAGGATTTATAGGATATCACCTATGTGAGGTTTTGGTCAAACACGGGCATACCGTAGTTGGTCTGGACAATATCAACGATTATTACGATGTGGGGTTGAAATATGCTCGTTTGGAGCAATTGGGCATTTCACGCTCTCAGGCCGAAATCGAGGCGAAAATATCCTCCAGCACACTGCACGGTGATCAAATGAAGTTCATCAAACTCGATCTTGCCGACCGTCATGGGTTAGATGAGCTTTTCAAGGAAAATACTTTTGATGTTGTCTGCAATTTGGGGGCTCAGGCAGGAGTGCGTTATAGCTTGGAGAATCCGGATGCCTATATTCAAAGCAATGTTGTAGGCTTCAACAATCTTTTGGAATGTTGTAGGCATGGCAATGTCAAACATTTGGTATACGCAAGCAGTTCCAGCGTCTATGGTTTGAACAAAAAGGTTCCCTTCTCTGTTGAGGATACCGTGGATAGACCCATCAGTGTATATGCTGCCACCAAAAAGAGCAATGAACTTATGGCGCACACCTACAGTCATTTGTATCAATTGCCCACAACAGGACTTCGATTCTTTACCGTTTATGGTCCTTGGGGCAGACCCGACATGGCCCTGTTCCTGTTTGTGGATGCCATAAAAAAAGGAAAGCCCATCAAGGTGTTCAATTATGGGAATATGGCACGGGATTTCACCTATATGGATGACATCGTAGGCGGTATGAGCAAGATTATTGAAACCCCTGTTTCGGAGAGCAAAAGAAAAGACGAATTGTACAAAATCTATAATATCGGAAATAACAAGCAAGTAAAACTTACCGATTTTATCGATGCCATCGAGTCTTCCTTGGGTATTGAAGCTAAAAGAGATTTGATGCCCATTCAGCCTGGCGATGTAGAAAGTACCTGGGCCGATGTCGACGAATTGATTCGAGATTACGATTACACTCCGGACACCCCTATCGAAAAAGGCGTACAGGAATTTGTGGATTGGTACAATTCTTATTTTTAAAATTATTATTTACTAATCAAATAATATGTTTTGAAGGATTCAAAAAAAAATATCGATGCAACAAAAAAGGAGAAAAGCGCTTCAAGTATTGAGCATTTAGACCTATTAAGGGTATTTGCGATTAGTATAGTAGTCTTGCGACACTGTTTCTCTCCATATACTGGAGCTTGGCCAATCAGTGAATTCTATAATTACTCAAATTTTCTTGATATTTCAGGACGATATATTTCCTCAATTTCGATGCCCTTATTTGTATTTATATCAGGGCTTTTGTTCAGCTATTTGAGAAACAACCTAAAAAAATATCCCACTTATAAAACCTTAATCAAAAAAAAGTACAATCGTTTAATAAAGCCATATATAATCTTTGCTCCAATCTATATTTATTTTATTTTGGGCTTAACCAACATAAAAGACTTTGTTCCTGAATTTTTTGGCGGGGCAACGGGCCACCTTTGGTTTCTTACCATGATCTTCGCGGTATTTCTATTTTTTTATCCCTTCGAAGCTTTCTTTAAAAAGAGACCACTATTAGGTTTCTTTTTGGTTTCATTTCTTTTCTTATTGTTTCCGATATTTGCAAAGTTTAATTTAATACCTATTTCGAAAGCTTTACAATATGGAGTTTTCTTTTATGTAGGCTATTTTTTCCACACAAATAATGCTATAATATACAAAAAGTTAGAAGGAAAATTCATTTGGTTCTTTCTATGTCATTTAGTACTATTCAGTTTTGTTCCCAAGTTGCTTAATAATATTGATTCATTATTGATTGCCAACCTTATTGCGGGGTATATGAAGTTGCCCCTCGGTTTATTATCCATAATATTTACATATTTAGCCTTTTCAAAACTTGGCAAGGTAGACTTCTATAAGTATCCCCCCTTAATTTCAAGCATTAATAATAGTAGCTATTATATTTATCTAATTCATCAGCCTGTTTTAATGCTACTCTTCAAGTGGCAAGCATTAACCAGCCTTAATGGAATTTATGTAGTAATATTTGCCTTTATCTTTTCTTTTACAATTTCATTTGTACTAGGCCATTTTTTCATGGCCTCAAGCTTCGGTCGAAAATTGGTCGGAGCCAAGTAAACTTTGATAGATTAATAAAAAGTTTGCTTTCATAATTTTATGAATAGGTTTCTAGTTAATTTATACCCTTTCCCATTTAAGGCCCTTCAATGGATTACGTTAACATGTTCAGACAAAACAACATTGAAACATTAGAAAACGGTGCACTTTATCGAAAATTATTGGATTGGACATCCAAAAGGATAACTACTACCGTATTACTTTTGTTTTAAATGCATTTTATCTGATTAAAATAGGTTTTCATCAAAAAAAATACTTGACCACAGAAAATCAATTAGTTAAAAAGTGTATTTCATCGAAAAAAATCGAATTTTCATCGATTAAACATATGATTAATTTAAATTTGTTTCCCAAGTCGAAATCAGTAAACTTTTAACCCACTTAACCCCCTATTCAAATGGCGCCCCACAAAACCATTTCGTACGTGACTATTTTATTGATTTTTCTTTCCTTGACACTTTCTTCTTGTAGTAAAGACAATGATTTATTCGAGGATACTATCCAAGGTCAAATAGAGGATGAACTGGATGAAAACGGAGATATCATCCCATCCATTTCCTTCGAAGCCAAAGATGATGAGTTCACTATTTCTGGTGCAGTTGAGTCCACAGTGCTCGATGTATTAAAAAATGACGACATCCCCGAACAAGATCTGGAAAGCTACCAAATTGTTGCGGTAAGCGATGCCCTGGAGGGTGGTTTAATGGTCAATGATGACAATACCATAACATACTCACCACATTCGGAATCTGCTAATAAAGCGGGCAACAATGGAAGGGTCACTGACCAGTTTACCTACACCTTGGAGGTAAGAGGAAAAGGCAATCAAGGTAAGAAAGAAAAAGAAGCTACTGTTGTTGTCAACACAGAATACGGAAGTACCGAAATGGGCGAATTAAAAGCTTTTCCTGGGGCTGAAGGTTATGGAAAATTCACTACTGGCGGAAGAGGTGGTATTGTTTACCATGTTACCAACTTAAATAATGATGGTCAAGGAAGTCTTAGATATGGAATGGAATCTATCGCAGAGCCCAGAACTATTGTATTTGATGTCTCAGGCTACATTGATATAGATACTCCTCTAAAAATCAGGTATGGTTATGGAGACGTTACCATTGCCGGCCAAACAGCTCCAGGAGATGGTATTACTATCAGAGGTGCATCTATTTGGGTTCATGACAGCAATGTTATTGTTAGATATCTAAAAATAAGACCTGGGGTCAACGCGTATAATCCAGATAGTAATTATAGTGCGGGTGACCCTGATTGGGAGCCGGATGATGCTTTTAGAATACGTTCTTATAAAGGTGATGGCGATGTTACAAATGTTATTGTTGATCATTGTACTTTCTCTTGGAGCCATGACTCAATTATCGATATTGAAGCACCCACCAATCCATCCGTTGTGACTTCTGAAATTACTATTCAAAATTGCCTTCTTGCAGAAAATTTATCTAAAAGGTTTGGGATGTTAGTATATCGAGCCTATAATGTTTCCATATATCGGAATATTTTCTATGCAAACCGGGATAGAGTACCAGCTATATCCAGTCTTGAAAATGAAGGTGTAGAAGTCGTCAATAATATGATGCATCTTAGCCATTGGGGACCTTGGTTCAGAGTAGGCAATTTAGTGGACTTTATAGGAAATCAAATGAACTCTATACATTCTGATGGCAGGTATTCGGATGATGCTTTTAGAACGGCTGCATCTGATATTGATGCTGACCCTGCATATACTTCAATTTACTTAAATGATAATACCGATGATGGAATTAATGCTGATAATAGTTATAATCCCATTACTGAACAATATCTTACTTCTTCACCAAACCATAATACTGGATTACCTATCATACCAAACTCTGAGTTGGAAGATTCTCTATTGGGAGATGTTGGAGACAACCTACATTACGACAGTAATGACAACAGGATATTCAATAACATAAGTAACTTGGCTGGCAATTATATTTCTAACGAAAATGAAGTTGGAGGTTATTCAAGTTTAAGTTTGAAAACAAGAGAGTCAAGTTATGATTCCGACAATGATGGGATGGCTGATGATTGGGAAATACGAACCTTCGGAACATTGTCGAAAAAACATAACGAGGACGAAAATGGAGATGGCTATACTAACTTGGAAGAATTTCTTCATAGCTTGACCGTAACTTTATAATAGACCCTATAGATTGATTCGCAACGGTGTGAAAATTTATATACTTATTATTGTCGGTGTCATTAGGTTTTAGCATTTGTTCCGGCAGGTATATAAAAAATATTCCTCTCTACTACTTATTACATAAACCCCAAAAAAACTACTTTCACCGAATAGTTTAACGTCTTGTGGAGACAAGGCTATACCTTTATTACCACAACGCTAATAAGCTGTATAGTTTATTTTAGAATCTATCTATTCGCGTATAAATGAAGAACATTGCTTTTGTAATACATTCCCTTGGTTCGGGAGGGGCTGAAAGGGTAGTTACAACTTTGGCCAATAACCTGTCTCACACCTACAAGGTTACCATTGTAACATTTATTAAATCAGAACCTTTTTATGAACTAAATAATAATGTTCGTGTCCAACATTGTATAACGGATATTGAGCCAAGCCAAAATGTTTTTCAATCGATTAGGTTAAATTTCAAACTATACAGGCGTATTTGTCAACTTGCGCAAGAACATTCGTTCGACTTATTAATTGGATTTATGACCCAATCCAATGTATTGACAGTTCTATGTGGCAAAAAAATTGGGGTGACCACTATTATTAGCGAACGAAACAACCCACAATTGGATATAACCCCGAAATTTTGGAAAGCACTGAGAAGAATAACTTATCCATGGACAGATAAATTAGTTGTACAGACTAAACCAATCGCTGACTTCTATAGACCATATATCCCCAAAAAAAAGATTGAGGTAATTCAAAACCCCATTGCTAGGTCGTATACAGACCATTTAAGATACGCTCAAAAAACTTCCAGGGAAAATGTCATTTTGCATGTGGGTCGACTTTGTGATCAAAAAGGTCAAGAAATTGCCATTAAAGCGTTTGCTGAACTAAAGTTGGACAACTGGGAGTTACTTCTTTTAGGTGAAGGTCCTAAAAGGAAAAGTTATGAAGAGCTTATCGCAAAACTTGGTCTAAAGGATAAGATAAAATTATTGGGAAGGATGAAGAACGTTTCTGATTACTACTTAAAGTCCAGCATTTTTGTGTTTCCCTCTCGTTATGAAGGTTTTCCAAACGCCTTAACCGAAGCAATGTATATGGGACTGCCCTCTATCTCTTCGGACTGCCCTACCGGGCCATCAGAATTAATACAGAATGGCCAAAATGGCTTTCTGATTCCTCTGGATGATATTTCGGAGCTCCATGAAAAGATGGCAAAACTTATTTCCGATAATCAATTACGGCAAGAATTGGGTGAAAATGCTCATTTAAGCGTCAAACACCTGGAAGAAGATAATATATCAAATCTTTGGAAAGGTATAATAGCTGACAGTCTTAAATAAATGGACAAAGTAAGTTTTCATACCATTAAACAAAGGATTACAAATCTTTCTTCAAAAAAGGTTTTACGAAACCTAACTTTGGTCAGTGGTGCTACCTTATTTGTTAGCATAATAGCCTTTGTCAAGGAAACCTTTGTAGCTGCCAATTATGGGCTGGACCAAGAGTTGGATACCTTTTTGATTGCAATGCTTATTCCTGGATTTATAAACACCGTGTTTCTTGGTTCCTATAAGAGTGTTTTTATCCCCAATTACATTAATGAATCCCATAGCGGGGGGGACACTAGAGGTTTTCAAACAACAAGCTTTATCATAACGCTCTTAACCAGCCTTCTTTTTATTCTTCTTGCTATTTTGGGGACAGATACTTTTTTGGAACTGTTGTTCCCAAATAAGTCCGCAACCTATTACGGAATGGTAAAGGAGCAGTTTTATATTATTGCCCCATGTATATTTTTATGGGGTTTTAATTCTTTGGTTGGGGCCATTTTATATGTGAACAATGAGTATAAGTTCAGTTCCTTTTCAGATATTTTTGCTCCCATATGCATTATTTTTGGGTTCCTGAGTTTTAGCTCCAATCTTCCCAAAAACTTTCTGGCCTACGGCACCTTATTTGGTTCTATCTTAAGCTGTATATATTTAGTTGGTATCGCATTAAAAAAGAATGTAATATCATTTGGCAAAGTCAATTTCAAAAACGAGAATATAAAGTTGACATTCAGCCAGCTGCCCGCAAAAATATCCTCTGGATTCCTTGCTTCCATGGTGGGGGTAGTTGACAAATTTTTTGCCGCCCAACTCGTGGTAGGTTCAATTGCCGCACTCAACTATGGTGTTAAGATCCCTGTATTTTTGACCAACATACTCATGATAGCATTTGCGAATGTTTTGCTGCCCTATTTTACTAAATTGGTGATTAAGGACAGAGAGAAAGCATTTGAAATGTTAATGGTGAATCTAAAACGTGTTTTCCTACTTTTGGTCATAATCAGTGGAATTGGAATACTTATTTCAGAATTTGTTATTGAGCTGCTCTTCCAAAGGAAAGAATTTACAGCAGAAAACACCGCGGTGGTGGCAACAATCCAACAAATATTGCTGGCATACATTCCATTTAAATTAGTTGGGATGATTTTAGTGAATTTTTTAATCAGTATTAATAAAAACAGTTTTATGGCTTACGTATCTTTAGTGGCTTTGATTTTAAATATTATACTTGATTATATCTTGATGCAATATTATGGGGTATTCGGATTAGCCATCTGTACAACGATTATTACCATTGGTAAATGCATAACTTTGTATATTTATACGTTAAGAATAAAAAACATCCCGTTTAGCCATTAAAAACTAAACTATCTTGAAAAATCTATTTTACAAGTTTTATCATAAAACACTTTTCGGAAACCTCATTAGATTCTTGTATCATCTAACCAAAGATAGAATTTGGCCTGATAAACTAGTGGTGAAAGTAGACTATAAAAGACGTTTAGGCAAAAGTTTGAATCTCTCCCACCCTGTAACACTTAACGAAAAAATAAATTGGTTAAAACTTAACAACAGAAACCCTATATACACGATTTGCGCAGATAAACTGGAGGTCAGAAATTATATCTCTTCAAAAATTGGGGAAGAATACTTGGTTCCTTTGATTTTTTCAACAAAAGACCCATCAGAAATTAAATTAGAAAGATTACCTGATATTCCCGTTGTTGTAAAAACCAACCACGACAGTGGAGGAGTTTTTATTATAAGGGATAAAAATGATATTGATTATACCAAGCTGCAAGAATCATTGCAGAGACGACTAAAAATCAATTATTACCTAAAAAGTAAAGAATGGCAGTATAAAAATATAGAGCCTAAAATTGTAGTGGAAAAGTTGCTTATGGATTCCTCAGGAAATATACCTGAGGATTATAAACTACATTGCTTTAATGGTAAATTGGTATTTACCCAAGTAGATTTAGAAAGGCATAAAAACCACAAAAGAAATCTTTACGACATAGAATGGAAAAGAATACCATGTAGGTGGATATATGAAAATGGAGATGATATACCCAAACCTTTGAACTATGCAAAAATGAAAGATTTGGCCGAAAAAATAGCATCTGACTTCACATATGTCCGAGTTGACTTCTATATCGTAAGTGGATCTATTTTCTTTGGAGAGCTTACTTTTAATTCAGAATCAGGCTATGGGAAGTTTATTCCAGATTCTTATGACCTATATTTTGGTAAACTGCTTAATATTGATATGACAAGTAAGAAAGGGTAATATGATTTGTATGAGATCCTATTTCTAATGACAAACTATTTTTAAATAAATCCAAGTACTAACGAAGGATTACAAGCTAGCTTTTGTCCTTTTAAATAAACTACCGAGAAGAAACGTTAAGTAATGGAGTCGACAGAGAATTTTAATTCAAAGATTTAACCAATTGCTGAGAAATTTAATTAAATATCTGGTTCTTTTTTTAGTGCTATGTAACATTCCTGGCTTCCTTTTGGTCTATTTTGGGCCTGTTTTAGGATCAGCTGCCAGCTACCTAACATCTTTGTCTTTAATATTATACTATTTTATTGCCAAAGACAAACAAAAACCAGCTCTTCCGTTTATATTATTCACTGTCCTCTTTTTCGCTATTAGCGGGTTTAATTATACAGGTGATCATATTTACTTTTTAAAAGAATTCCTACGTTTTTCAATTGTGGTAATTGGTATGACAGAAGTAATGCACAAATCAAGTTATAGTGATATTTTTTATGTATTATTATTAGCAGGTTTAAGTATAATTATTAATGCCCTGGTATTTCCAGAAGTTAATAAATTCTATGGGTTGGTTCGTGGACGGTTTAGTGGCTTTATATTGAACCCAAATACAGCAGGTATAGTTTGTTTACTAGGTATGGCACTTTCTTATTCTGTAAAAAATGTTTTTTGGAAATATCTTGGGCAAGCTATTTTTACATTCGCGGGTTTCCTAACGTTATCTAGGACTTTTTTAGTAGTTTGGCTTATATTAATTATAATCGCCATAATAAACGACCGTAAAAATCTTATGGTTCCAATTATTGGAATTTTGGCCATGACAATAGTATTGAATTTTACGGACAAAAATATTTTTGCTTCGGACAGGTTTGATGCATTATCAAGTTTTGTTACTGACGGTGAAGTGAAAAGCAAAACTGTAAATAAAGATACCAGAGGTCAAACTTGGGCATATTATTATGACTTAGTATTGGAGAAACCTTTTTTTGGTCATGGTTTTATGGCCTTTCAAAGGTTTACACGAACTTTGCCAGGTGCGCACAACTCTTATATTATGGTATTCGGTGAAGGTGGCATCATACCCTTTTTAATATTTATAGGCATATATATTTTTTTGTTGTCAAAAAGTATTACCTATTTTAAAAAGGAACCTTCTTTAATTTATGTGACAGTTGTAATTCTGTTAAACTTAATGGCGAGTCACACTTATTTTTTTAACTATCAAAGCATTAGTCTTTCAATATTTGTCTTTTTAAAAATTAGAGAATTGGAGGGTAATACCGGAGTGAGAGTGAATCTGACATAATCCAATACAAGAATTTAAACTCTTCAATTAACATTCTATTTTACTATTCTTCAACATGAAAATCGACTTAATAATTGGAAACTTACAAAGTGGAGGAGCTGAAAGAGTTGTCAGCATATTAGGAAATCATTTTGCTGAAAAATATGATACTCGTGTCATTACATTTAAGGATGTTGAAAAATATAAGCTTGATAAAAGAGTAACAAGACTACGCTTTCATAAAAACCTTCCTGTTTTTAACTATACCTTGGTAAGAGCTCTTATCTATTTAATGAAGTATTATGCCAAGCCAGAAAACAGACCTGATATCATAAGCTCACATATAGACAGGGTTGGCCTTGCTACCATCCCAGTTGCCAAATTCTACAAAATTCCAATAATAGTCTCCGAGCACAATAATCATTCGAGCAAAAAAATCACCCTGTTAAAAAAATTCTTATGGAATTTTCTTTATAAGTATGCGGATGCTGTAACCGTCTTGACAAAATATGACCTGCCCTTTTTCAGAAAAAGAAACAAAAGAGTGCTTGTAATACATAATCCAAGTTCTTTCAAAGCCATCAAAACCCAGAACACACATAGGGAAAAATCAATTCTGGCGATAGGTAGTTTAGACCGTTACCAACATAAGGGTTTCGATAACCTATTGTATATAGCGAAAAAAGTATTTGAACAAAAAAAAGATTGGAAACTTAAAATTGTAGGTGAAGGTGAAAAAGGAAAGCACTTTTTACAAAAAAAAGTAGAAGAGTTGAACATTACTGAAAGTGTTGAATTTTTAGGTTTTCGAAGTGATATCGCAAATCTATTACAACACTCTTCCATCTATATTTTAAGTTCTCGCTTCGAAGGATTACCAATGGTTTTAATCGAAGCTACCTCACAAGGAGTAGCATGCATAGCATATGATTGTATATCTGGACCATCGGACATAATTGATCATGGCAAGACTGGAATACTTGTTGAAAACCAGAATAAAAAAGAAATGGCCAGACAGCTTATTTCATTAATGGAAAACCCGGATTTAAGAATTGAGATTGGAACAAATGCCATAGCAGCAAGCAAAAAATTTGACGTCTCAAAAATAGGTGAGCAATGGGATAATCTTTTCTCCAAGGTTTTAGAAAATAGAGAGGTTAAATGAAGATCGCAATCTACATCAACTCCCTTGCCGGCGGAGGTGCCGAACGGGTAACCTTCTACCTCCTTCCCTATTTGGTTAAAAAAGGGCATTCCGTGATTCTTGTACTTACAGAGGATAAGTTGGATTATTCCATACCTAAAGAAGTTCCTGTTCATTTTTTGGCCAAGGCAAAAGAAAATGAATCTGGAGTTGTAAAATTGCTTAGGCTCCCATGGTTGGCGTATAAATATGCCAAGTTTTTAAAAAAAGAAAACATTACCCATTCCTTTAGTCTTTTAACACGGCCCTGTTACGTGAATATTATGGCAAGATGGTTCACTGACCACTCCTATAAACTTATGATCAGTGAGCGGAACTTTCCCAGCATTCAATATGGTGGGAGTGCTCTGCAAGCCCGTATCAACAGTTTTCTTGTAAAAAGATTATATCCAAAAGCTGATTTAGTGGTAAGCAATGCCAAAGCGAGTGCCCAAGATTTGGTGGATAATTTTGGAGTGGCCAAGGAGCGAACCCAAACCATTTACAATCCCATTGATATTGACAAAATCAACAACATTGACAAAATTAAAGGTTTCTTCGATCCAGACTATGTCAACGCTGTGAGCATTGGTAGACTGGTTCCTGAAAAAAACCACAGTTTTCTGTTGGAAGCTGTTGTACCTTTTAAAAACCTACGCCTCTACATTTTTGGCGAAGGTGAGCTCAGATTCACTATCGAAGCAAAAATAAAACAGCTTGGTTTGGAAGGGCAGGTCTTTTTGATGGGGTTTGAAAGCAATCCATTCCAATACTTGAAAGCAGCTGACTTCTTTTTATTCGGTTCGCTCAACGAAGGCTTTCCCAATGTACTCATGGAAGCCATGTGCTGTGGTCTCCCCATTGTTAGCACCAACTGCAAGTCGGGTCCCGATGAAATGATGGAACTCAAAGAGGCCAAAACCGATGATATCATGTTTACGGATTATGGTATTCTCTCTCCCGTCAATAATGTGGTACTGATGCAAAAAGCAATCGCATACGTTATCAAGAATCCATTTTTTTTGGAGGAATGTCAGCCAAAATTAGCCCAACGAATACAAGATTTTAGCCGAGAACCTATTCTAAAACAGTATACAAAATTGTTTCTTAGCTAATTACATAGGTATCATAAAAAATATCTAGGCCAAAACATTGAAATACGTTAAACCGTAAAAATAGAATCCAATAAAGAAGCTAGAATTTAGATTTTATCAGAGAAATCAAAATTATATTCTTTATTCAAATATTTAATTTCATCACGGTAAGTTTTAATTAAATATTCTTTTACCTCTTTTGGAATTTGCCCTTTGGACGTGGGGTAAACAACTTCTTTAACTTCGTCTCCAATATAACTATCAGCTACTTTAACATCAAGAAAATTAAATACTTCTTTAAGTAATTCTACTGGCCTATCAGAGACATCGGAAAAACGACCAATATGAAGATTACCCTGCTTTAAATATTTTGACCAGTTTTTAATCTGTACAGAATAGAATCCACATTTCTTTGGAAAACCTCCCTCTAAAAATTCTATGATTTCATCGTTTGAAACATTCTTGAATTCTCTGTTTGGAATTTTCACTAAGTCCTTAATCGCATGGGACCAGGCCCTATCCAATGGGTTTCGAATCATAAGGATAACCTTGATATCAGGGTTTAACTTTACAATTTCATCAATTATCTCTTCATCCAAGACAGCATAAGAGGCCGTACATTCGCCTATTATTTGTGGTTTGTAAGATTTTCCTGTTATTTTTTTCATCCTCATGCCCCGTTTCCAGTATATGAAGGAGTTCATCTTAAAAAAACTAAGATACCATTCCAATCGGTGGGCATGATACTTCCTTGTAATCAAAAAATCAAAGTAAATCACTTTTAATAATTCACGAAAAACCCTTGACAATCCAACAGTGCTTATATTATTAAGACTACGTCTGAAATACTCATGAAAAAGCGAAAATCTTCTGTTCTTCTTTCTTAATCTATTAAAATAATATATTTCCTTAGGAATCGCTATACCTAGTTCTGGATGAAAAGTTAAGTTTTCAGCAAGCCATGAAGTTCCAGTTCGCTGGGGCCCCACAATTAAAAAATCTGGAAAATTACCTTTTATATCTTTCTTCTTGGATGCAAATGATACATACTTGAATTTTGCTTGTTCCTGTGGGGTCAACCTTATTTTCATACTATACTTTTATATTGTGCTACATACTGAGGTGCAAACACATGAAACTAAACCCTTAAATTTTGATGTTTTTATTTTCAAGTTAATCGTTAACGACTAGCTTAATTATGGTTAATCCTAATTCCAAATCACTTGGAAATCAGACCTCCTATTCTTTGAATGCTGCTCCTCGGTACAGCGCACCCCATCCGCACATTCATTTGTCAGCTGGGTTTCGCCAAATGCCTCATGACTGATTCTATCTTCGGATATTCCTTTGGAAATCACATAACCCACAGTTCGTTCAGCCCTTCGCTCCGATAGCCATTGGTTGTATTTTTTGGTTCCTCTTGAATCGGTATGCGCTGTTACTTTAATGGTCAAATTAGGTTCATCTTCCATAATAACAACCAACTGATCCAACAATTCTTTATCTTTTGAAGTCAAGTAAGAGGAATTGAGTTTAAAGTATACATTCCCCAACTCATTGATTTTATTTTGAAGTTTAGCCCTCCTGGCTTCTTCTGCTTCTCTTTTAGCCTTCTCCGCAGCGGCCAATTCAGCTGCTTCTTTCTCTTTTTGTAGCCGTTCTGCCAACAATCTTGCTTCCTCTTCGGCCTTGGCAATGGAGTCTTGAACCCTTTTTTGTTCTTTTTCCATTTCTTGCAACAAAGCCAACTTCTCTTCCCCTTTTCTGGAAAGTCCTTTTTCAACATCAAACCTGTAAGCAACACCAACAGCATGCTGAATATGGTTTGTAGCATTTTCGGTATCCATGGCCCATTTCCCTGTAGAGTTGAAATCCATTCCCCAATGATCGGAAAACCATGTTCTGAAACCTAAAACGGCATTGTAAGTTCCCCTACCCTGGTTGTTGGCATCTGTATATCCAGCACCAATTCCTACGTATGGGTCAAAAAAACCGGTCTCTCCCAAAATCATGTTCAAATCGTAGCTCACTCTAAAATCAAATCCATAGTAATCCACATCTTCTTGCATGACCACTTTATCTACGATTTTGCCTTCCTTGTACTGGTTATAGCTTCCAATCGCCTCCAGACCAATACCACTTTTAAAGTATCGGCCTATACTTACCCGAGATGGGTATGGAGCTATATTCCAAGCACCATCAAAATCGAAAAGCCTATTGAATTCATGTCCTGAGTCATCCACAGCATTGGCTCCAACGGTAACCAACCAGTAGCTTTGTACAATACTGTCCTTTTTGGTCAATTCTAGGTCTTGGGCAAAAGTCAAAGCATAGGAAAAAAATGCCATGACCATCATGGTTAAAGGTTTTGAAATATTCATTTTATTCGATTTGAGGTTATCGACTTCAAATCTATATGATGCTTTTCAAAAATAGAACTTTGCCCCTCAAAGTGCGTTTATTTTCGATAACAGGTAACAACTATCATAAAAGTCCTATTTATCAACTTTTTGAAAAGTGAAGGGCTTATCGACCAACGGTAATTTGTACAGGTAAAATGGATAGTAAATGGGTTGAACCATTATTTCTCCGCTTTTTTCTTCTTCCACAACCTCCAAGGCAATCAAAATTTCTTCATCACTTTCCTTTAATTGGGATAAAATCGGTGTTTTTTCTCCTTTTTGTTCGCCCAAGCAGATCAAAACCAACATATCCTTGGAAAAATCCACCATGGGAACGGGCAGTCCAGGTTTACGTGTTTTATTGATTTCCCTATAAAATTTATTCAAGGATTTTGCATCCCGTATGACCCGTGCTTCAAAAGAATCAATATTGGTAAAACTATCATGATCCAACAATACCATATCTTCCATGGGTTCTCCAACTAGTGTATGCCCATCTTTTTGGGCCTTGCAGGAAAGCAAGCAGGTCAATGCTATGAAAAATAGATGTCTAATGATCAAAAGGTGTTTTTGAAACGTGATTTGTAGGCTTTTTCATAAAGATCTTCATATAAAGGAAGAATGTGGACAATATCAAACTTGGATGCCACATTGAAGGCATTTTTCTTGAACTTTTCCAAGGTATCATCATCCTTTAGGATTTCAATGGCTTTGCTGGCCATCGTCTCCACATCCCCAACATCGGCCAAATAACCGGATACCCCGTCAATGTTCACTTCTGGGATACCTCCTGTATTACTGGAAATCACCGCCACTTTGTTGATCATGGCCTCCAATGCCGCCAATCCAAAGCTTTCGGTTTCCGAAGGCAAAAGAAACATATCGGAGAAACAAAGGATGCGATCGATCTCATTACTGTTTCCCAAGAACAGCACTTTATCCTTCAGTCCCAAGGAATCGCAGAGATCTTCTGCTTTTTCCTTTTCGGGCCCCTCACCTACCATAATCAGTTTTGCAGGCACTTCCTTTTGGATACGATTGAATATTTTAATGACATCGGGAATACGCTTGACCTTCCTAAAGTTACTGATGTGCGTGATGATCCGCTCATCTTCCTTGGCCATCATTGTACGCTGGCAATCCGTGTAAGTATTCTTGTATTTGGTGGTTTCGATAAAGTTGGGAATCACCTCTATTTCCTTTTCAATATCAAAAAGCTTTAAGGTATCCTTTTTCAAAGCTTCGGAAACTGAAGTTACCACATCGGATTTATTGATACTGAAGGTAACCGCTGGCTTATAGAATGGGTGTTTGCCCACTAAGGTAATATCCGTCCCGTGCAAGGTGGTAATCATCGGAATAAAGATTCCATATTCCTGAAGCATCTTTTTGGCCATATAGCCTGCATAGGCATGGGGAATGGCATAATGCACATGCAACAGTTCAATATCGTACAGTTTGATGGTATCCACCAACTTGCTGGAAAGTGCCAGCTCATAAGGTTGATAATGGAACAAGGGATATTCGGGCACGTGTACCTCATGAAAATGGATGTTGTTGCCCAAAAGCTCCAAACGAACAGGTTGACGATACGTGATAAAATGAACTTCGTGTCCCCGTTCTGCAAGGGCAATACCCAATTCCGTGGCCACAACACCACTACCGCCAAAGGTTGGGTAACATACAATCGCTATTTTCATAAGAACAAATCTACTGCAATATTTTGTACCTAATTGATAATGGAATCATAAATGGCCTGCTGAATACGCGTTCGCAAACCAGATTTGATCAACAATGTATTGGTTGCAGACGGATAGGTTCGGTTGGAGAGAAACACATAAACAATTTCCTCATCGGGGTCTGCCCATGTATAGGTTCCGGTAAAACCACTATGTCCAAAACTATTTCTTGAAACACATCCGCAAGTCGGTCCTTTTTCTTCTAATTGAGGCTTATCAAAACCTACTCCCCTTCTCACATTTTTGTTACAGAAATAGCATGTATTGAATCGCTTTACCGTACGTGCATTAAAAAAACGCTCTCCACCATAATAACCTCCCTGCAGATACATCTGCATGATCTTTGCCACCTCGTTGGCCGTGCTGAACAGTCCGGCATGGCCTCCTACACCCCCTTGCATGGCCGCTCCCATATCATGGACATAGCCCTGCACCGTCTGATACCTATAATAGTCGTCCTCTTCGGAAGGAACTATCTCTTCTTTTGAAAATTTGTTCAATGGGTTAAACGTGGTCCGCTGTAATCCCATAGGTTTATACAAAAATTCATCGACCAACTCATTGATAGGTCTGTTATAGGTATTTTCTATGTACTCTTTGAACACGTAATACCCTACATCACTATAACGATACCTATTGGACTTTAGGCTCTGCCTGCCAATTCTATTATAAATAGAATCCTTAAATGACCTTGTGAGATAGAGGTGTTCTGCAACCTTATACGGGAAAGCTTCTGATGGATTCTGTCTGTAAAATTCCGATGATGGCTTTCGTTCCTTGTTCAGGGTATCCAAGTAAAATGCAATCCAAGAAGGCAAACGTCCATAATGTGATAAGGCCTTAAGGACAGATACATCCTTTAAATCGGTATCAGCATACTCGGGAATCAAATCCTTGAAGGTATCGTTCAAAGTGATCTCCCCCTCCTCTTCCATCTTCATGATCATGGGCAGTGTGGACAATATCTTGGTCAAGGAAGCCAAATCATAAATGGATTCCTGTGTGATGCTATCCTTGGATTGATAGGTAGGCTTACCAAAATTCTTGTTGTAAATTACCTTACCTCTTCTCGCAATCAACACCTGTGCTCCAGGAAACATCAAAGAATCCAATCCGTGTTGTACGAGTGTATCTACTTCGGCCAACATTTCAGAGCTCATGCCCACACGTTCAGGAACACTGTACCCCATGCGTTGTATGGGTTTCACGCCCACTCCCGTTCCCACGGGAAACTCTCCATGGGCCGATACGGGCAATTTTCCTGTTGCTCCAATGGCTCCAAAAATTACCTCGGCTACTTTTTCCTGTGCAATTTCACTGTTCTGATAGCCCACCACTACTCCATCCATGGTATCAAAATTTAGGATATCCAGCAAGGCATACGGTCTGGCAAAAAGGGCTAAAATCGTGTTGCTGGTACGTAATCGTGATATCTCCTCCAACCAAAAAAGCTCATTTTTGGAGAATTTATAGCCCTTCCATGGGCTGGAATTATCTTTATGGAAGCCAATGATCACCAAATTATAATTAGCCAATTCCTTCTTGTACTCGGCAATATCCTTGGCCTTGATATGGGTTACTTTGAAATAATTGTTCAGTGATTCATGGAAAACGGCACCGGAATCATCCCCAAAATGCACATAGGCTATTTTCTTGTTGTCCAATTTTTTGATGGGCATCAAGGAGAAGTTGTTCTTGGCAACGGTAATGGCCCCTTCAATGGCCTCCTCATAGACGACGTCATTCTCAATTCCATTTAAATCCTCAAGCAGATGTTCCAAATCCACCGGCTGATAATTGTAAAGGCCTACCTTGTACTTGGCCATCAATATTTTTTTGACGGATTCAGCCAAACGTTCCTCTGTAATCACACCTTCATTGTAGGCCTGCACAAAGGTTGTTTTGGCCTTGAGTACATTTTCAGGCATCAAGAGCATATCGTTTCCTGCCAAAAACGCTTCCAGTTCCACTTTTCCCTCAGGAGCGAACTCAGAGACCGCTTTCATGTTCAGGGCATCGGTAATGACCAAACCTTCAAAGCCCATTTGGTTTTTCAATAGGCCGGTCACAATGCTTTCTGACAAGGTTGAGGGATGTCCTTCCCTACTTTCCAGACTCGGCACATCCAAATGGGCCACCATGGTGGAGCTCAGACCCGCTTCCATTGCTTTTTTGAAGGGATACAGTTCTATGGAGTCCAGTCGTTCCAAGGAGGAGTTGATGATGGGCAAGGATTTATGGGAGTCCGTTGCGGTGTCTCCATGGCCTGGAAAATGCTTGCCACTCGAGAGCACCCCGGACTTTTCCATACCACGGATAAAAGCACGTCCCTTTTCGGCCACATTTTTTGGGTCCTCGCCAAACGAACGGTTACCGATAATCGGGTTTTGTGGATTGTTATTGACATCCAGATCGGGTGCAAAGTTGATATGAATTCCCAGACGCTTGGCGTGTTTTCCTATCTGATACCCCACTTTTTCCACAATGGTACTGTCCTGAATGGCCCCCAAGGTCATGTTCCAAGGAAAAGCATAAGTGGAATCCAAACGCATGGCCATGCCCCACTCGGCATCAGAACCAATCAACAAAGGTACTTTGGAAGCCGCTTGGTATTCGTTTGTCAATGTTGCCTGTTGGACAGGTCCTCCCACCAAAAAAATAACCCCTCCAATACCTTCTTCCTTAACGAGGTCCCTGACCCTATCGGTGGCCGTCCTACCCTGATTGGATGCAACGCTCACCATAAACAATTGTCCGATCCGTTCCTCAAGCGAGAGATTCGCATAACGATTTTCGACCCAAGCCATCTGGGCCACGGAATCTTTAACGACCAATGGGTTATATTGTCCAAAGGTTTGCAAACAAATACACAGTAAAAGGGTGAGGAAAAGGTTTATCCGCATAAATATCGTGTCTATGACCTGAACTTAGTGCCAATAAAAATATTGCATTTCATCGAAGAATGTATGCAAATTAAGATAAATTAAATGTTTACTATACAAATCTGGAGTGCCAGCTTTCACTCGCTGGAACCTCCCAATTCTCTAAATATTCTTGTTTGGTCGCTACCAAGTTGTTGAACACAATGGTATTTGCCGATACGGATTTGGCCTTGGCCATCTTTTTGAAATCCTTTAAGGGTTTGTAAGCGATATACTCCCCTTGCTTGAAGGAAACGTTCATCCTATCCAACAGTTCGACATTGTACTTTTGCTCCAAACTTTGAATGAAGTGCACAGAAGCATCAATGGAACAACCTGATGCACTGGCATTGGTCTGGTCCAATCCGATTACAATAAAGCGCTTGTATTTTATTTCAAAGCCCGCATGCAGATCACTGCCGTGGGCCGTCCATTCCTTTAGGAATGCCGTTAGGCTCTCCTCCAACTCCTGTAGTTCTTCCTCGGTAAAACTCCTATTGGCCTGATAGATCCAAATTCTGGAGTGTTCGGGCAATTCATTAAAATCCGCTAGCATATTTTTTTTCATTTTGGTCTCGACTGCGCCTGTCTGCCGACAAAGGCAGGCTCGACCTGATATTTGTAAATTCAATCTATAACCCTTGGGAGTTCGCCAATACTTCGGCCACATCCAAAACGGTTACACTATCTTCTTTCTCGTGGGCCTTGATACCATCGGTCATCATCGTATTGCAATAAGGGCATCCCGTGGCAATGATATTTGGGCTGGTCTCCAGCGCATCCTTTGTACGCAATACATTCACGTCCATATCCCCTTTTTCGGGTTCTTTGAACATTTGGGCCCCTCCCGCTCCACAACATAGGGCGGTTTTTTTGTGGCGTTTCATTTCCACCAGCTCGGCATTGGATTTGGCGAGGACTTCCCTAGGCGCATCAAAAACGGAATTGGCCCTTCCCAAATAGCAAGGGTCGTGAAAAGTGATTCGTTTGCCCTTATATCCATCCCCTGACAGGGTCAGTCGGCCATTGTCGATTAATTCTTTAAGATATTGTGTATGGTGGACCACATCGTAGTTGCCGCCCAGACCGGGATATTCATTTTTAATGGTGTTGAACGAATGTGGATCACAGGTCACTATTCTTTTGATTTCATAACCGTTCAACAGTTCAATGTTCATCATGGCCTGCATCTGGAACAAAAATTCATTCCCTGCTCTTTTAGCCACATCCCCCGTGGAACTTTCCTCGGTACCCAAAACGGCGAAATCCACAGCGGCCTTGTTCAATAATTTCACAAAGGCCTTGGTTATTTTTTTGGCACGATCATCATAACTGCCGGCAGAACCCACCCAAAACAATATTTCTGGCTGTTTTCCTTCTGCCATAAACTCCTGCATGGTCTTGACCTTCAATTGTTCGCTCATCCCTCTTGATTTATTCGTTAACCCAGTTTAAACGGTCCATTTGATTGTATGGCCATGGTGCTCCGTTGTTTTCTATATTGGACATCATATTGTTCAGTTCCATGGGAGCTGCGGATTGCTCCATGACCAGATACCTGCGCATCTCGACGATAATGGACAAGGGGTCAATGCTCACGGGACAAGCCTGTACACATGCATTGCACGTGGTACATGCCCATAATTCCTCATGGCTGATATAATCGCCCAGCAACTGTTTGCCATCGGGAACAAACTCGCCCTTATTGGTATCCATGTTCTTGCCCACTTCTTCCAAACGGTCACGGGTGTCCATCATGATTTTACGTGGCGATAATTTTTTTCCGGTTTGATTAGCGGGACATTCCGAGGTACAACGACCACATTCAGTACAGGTATATGCGTTGAGCAATTGCACCCAGTTTAAATCCATGACGTCTGAAGCACCGAATTTTTCGGGCTCTGCAACATCATCCTCGGCAGGGGTCGCAAAAGGGTCTGCATCGGGGTCCATCATCAATTTCACCTCTTTGGTAACGGAGGCCAGATTATTGAATTGCCCCTGCGGTTTTACTTTTCCGTAATAGGTGTTCGGGAAAGCCAAAAGGATATGCAAATGTTTTGAATAATAGAGGTAGTTCAAAAAGGCCAAGATGCCCAAAATGTGCAACCACCAAGCTGTTCGTTCCACCAAGATCAATGAAGATTCAGATAGCCCGTCCAACAAGGGCACAATAAATTGGCTTACGGGAAATGCTCCCGCCTGTGCATAATGATCTGCTCCCAATTGTTGTAGTTGGAAATCCGCTGCGTTCATGGTCAGGAACAATAGCATCAATACAAACTCGATGTAAAGAATCATGTTTCCATCGGTCTTGGGCCAACCCTTCATTTCGGGCTTGACAAATCGTTGTATCCTGATGATGTTTCTTCTGATCCAGAACACCACAACGGCCACGATGACCAAAAGTGCAAGGATTTCAAAAGAACCGATCAAGAAATCATAGACGGAACCCAATGGTGAGAAGAGTCGATGTGTTCCCAAAAGACCGTCCAGCATGATTTCCAACACCTCTATATTGATAATGATGAATCCCACATAAACGATCACGTGCATCAAACCGGCTATGGGCCTCACGACCATTTTGGTCTGACCCAAGGCTATTTTTGCCATGTTTTTCCATCGTTGCCCTTTGTTATCACTTACATCGACATCCTTTCCAAGCTTGATGTTTCGGGACAGCTTTTTTACGTTACGGGCAAAAAAACCAATGCCCAGGATAAGGGCCACGGCAAATATGATGTTGGGTAAATACTCCATCTATTGATTTTCTTTTTGTTGAATGGAATCCTGCTCAGCGGGATCGTTTTCTGGAAGGGTATAGTCCTTTTGCTTTTTGCCAAAGACGGAAACATTGACATAACGCTTTGGATTCAGTCTAAAGTCCTGCAACAGTAAATCCAACTCTCTTGATGCCTCGGCCAAGTTGTTGTAGAGCGCATCATCTTTGTGCAATTTACCCAAAGAGCCTTCTCCTTCCTCTATTTTGGCAAGGATACCGTTCAATTTGCTTACTGTGCTCTGGAACTCGGTCAAGGTTCCGCCCAGATCAGCATTGACCAAAGAGTCTGAAAGTTTGGAGAAATTGGACGTGATATGGTTAACATTTTTCAAGGAACTGTCCAATTGCGCTTTGTTGTTATCCAACAAAGCATTCAGATTATCGGCACTTCCTTTGAAGGATTTCACCAATTGGTTCAATGAAACTATGGTCTCTTGTAATTGTTGTTTTGTGGGGTCGTCCAGTATTTGATTGACGTTCATCAGTAAGGAGTCGGCATTGGACACCGCACCTTCAACCTTCATTTGCAAAGGGGTAAGCTTCTGTTGCACCAATTCCGTGATTCCTGGTTTTATTTTGGACTGCAAGGTATCCCCTGACTTTGCCTGTGGGGCTTGATCAAAAACCGGGACAATCTGTACTGCTTTACCTCCGATGATACCCGTATCAAAAAGTTCCGCTATACTGTTTTCTGAAAATTCAAAATCGTTGTTGACCGTCAAGGTTACCAAGAGTTTGCCCGAACTGTCCTTGAAACCTATATCGGTCACATTTCCCACATTGAATCCATTGATGGAGACCTGGGTTCCTGGTTGAAGTCCTCCAACATCATCGTAAACAGCATAAAAAGTCTTATTGTTTTCAAAAAGAGGAGAGGATTTTAAGTAGCTGAGCCCAAAAATAAAGGCTGCAATTCCTGCGACTACGATAATCCCAGTTTTGATTTCCCTGGATAGTTTCAAAAGATTCGGTTTATGGTTTGAACAAATTTAGGAATAATTATAACAAGAGTGTTTTTTGAAATGATTCTACTTCAATGCGTCCGTAATCGGAACCCTTGCCCCATTTTTGTATGCCACGATATACGATGTGGTGTATCCTTTTGCATCCGCATCTTGCTTTAACTTCTTGGCTGCCTCAAATGTACTTACATTCCCATACATATATCGAAACATATTCTTGTAGGGCTCCTTGGACAGTTTGCTCAAACCATTGAAGTTGCTTGCTTCCAAGGCAATGTTTTTTCCACTGGCCATCAATTGTACTTTGAATACCACTCCTGAGTCCGTGGCTGTGTCCTCCGTCTCCTCAATGGTCTCATTGGTATTGGATGTCTGTTTCGGGGACTCGACTTCAACTACTTTTTCTTTTGGGGCCTCTTCCTTTATATCCAAATTTACTTTGGTATCCTCAATTTTAGGGGGGGTGGATATGGAACTGGCCGTAAAACCGATTTCTTCTTTATAAGCCAATATTGCATCTGCAATGGCTTTTCCCATTTCATTTTGTCCTTTTTGGGAATTGAGGTAGCTTCCCTCGCTCTTGTTGGTCAAAAAACCAGACTCCACCAAAACACTTGGCATAAATGTTTGGTGTAGCACAATAAAACCTGCTTGTTTTACCTTTCTGTCCTTTCTTTTAAGTTTTTTGGTAAAGTTGTCCTGAAGCTTTTTTCCCAATTGAATGCTCTGTTCCAAAAACTCCTCTTGCATAATGGTCAACCCGATTATGGATTCCGGGGAATTGATATCATACTCGGCATATCGTTGTTCGTAATTATCTTCCAGATAGATTACCGAGTTTTCCTTTTTGGCCACTTCGAAGTTTTGCCTATTGGCATGCAACCCCAGAACAAAGGTCCCTGCTCCATGCGCATCGGAATTATGGGAATCACAGTGTACCGATACAAAAAGGTCGGCATTGGCCTGATTGGCAATCTGTCCTCTCTCGAACAAATCCACAAAGGTGTCATCATCACGTGTGTATACCACTTTTATGCTTGGATATTTTTCCAGTTCTTTTCCTGCCTTCAATACAATTCCCAATGCAATGTTCTTCTCTAAATACCCATTACCGAGGTTTCCCGGATCGTGTCCTCCATGGCCTGCATCCAAAACAACAACAAATTTATCCTTGTGTTGAACCTCGGTATCATTTTTGTTGAAAGAGGTCAAAGGGAGGACCAGTAGTAGAGAAACTAAAAATGTCAACCGGCTTTTATTCATAAGAACTGAGTAATTATAGCTTTCCTAATTGGTTAAAAATATTGTAATCCCCAATAAGTAGAACAAAAAATATATGTAAGTTTGACCCCAAAAACTGGGCCGACTAGCACAAAAATAGGATTTATCACGTTGCAACCAAATAAACATCTTTCACTTTTCCTATTTGTTCTTCTTTGTGGCATCGCTACCTTAAGTGCTCAGGAAGATCCAATTACTCCTTTGCCCATCAAGGCCATCAAGGATACGATCTATGCTCCTTTGCTCCCCCCGAACATTCTCAACGACTCCATCAGGACCGATTCTGTTGAAACAGATACCGTGCCAAAAAAGCAACCGTTGCTGTTGGACAACATAAAGTACAAAGCCAAAGATTATGTAAAGCTCAGTCAAAAGGACAATAAAATTTATCTGTACGATGAAGCTGAGATTTATTATCAGGATACCGAGCTCAAAGCTGGTGTCATCGTAATGGACTATGTTAAAAACGAAGTCTATGCCGGACGAATGAAGGATTCCTTGGGCAATTATTCCCAATTGCCTTATTTCAAACAAGGGAATCAAGAGGTCCGGCCCGATTCCATTCGGTTTAATTTTGACACCGAAAAGGCACTTATCTGGAACTCAAGGACCGAGCAGGAAGCAGGTTTGGGACAATTGGGAAGTGACGCCATGAAAGTATATGCCGAAAAGACCAAAAAGGAGAACGACTCGGTCTATTTCTTGAATGAGGGCAAACTGACCACCTCCAAGGATACGGTCAACCCCGACTACTATATCAGGGTAAGAAAAGCCAAGTTTGTCCCCAAAAAGAAAATCATAGCGGGCTACAGTAATATGTACATTATGGATGTGCCCACACCCATAGCCTTGCCTTTTGCGTATTTTCCGCTCACTACGGGAAGAGTGGCGGGAATTTTGTTCCCCACCTTCGGAAACGATCCAAGAAGGGGGTATTTTATCCAAAATGGAGGATATTACCTGCCCATTAGTGACTATGTAGACCTGAGTATCACAGGGGATTACTATACCAATGGCAGCTATGGGCTGCAAGGAAGATCCATTTACTCCAAAAGATATAAATTCAAGGGCAACATCAATATCAGTTACGAAAATCTGGTAACCAGTCAAAAGGGGTTTGATGACTATAGCCGAACGAGCAATTACAATATCCGGATTTCGCACTCCCAGGATACCAAGGCCAGTCCAAATTCCAGATTCTCGGCATCGGTAAATTTGGGGTCCAGCCAATATTACACCAACTCGCTGAACCAGGTCAACCGGAACAACTCACAGACCAACACCTTTGCCTCCTCCATAAGTTACTCAAAGACCTTCCCCAACTATCCGTCGGTAAACACGAGTTTAACGGTAAGCCACACCCAAAACTCAAGGACACAGACCATAAATATGTCTTTGCCCACCTTTCAGGCCAGTATGGAACGTATCTATCCTTTTGTAAAGCGGGACGCGGTCAAAAAAGGGGTTTTTGAGAACATCAATTTCCAGTATGATGTCAATGCCCAGAACAGCATTACCACTACAGAGGAAAACTTTTTTAAAAGCGGGATGTTCGATGATGCAAGAATCGGTGCACGTCACAGGATCCCAGTGGCCACCAACTTTAAGTTGGCCAAATATCTAAGTGTGAGTTTAAATGGAAGCTATGAGGATGTTTGGACCATGGAGACCATTCGAAGACAATATGACCAAGAGCTGGAAGAAGTGGTCACCGATACCATTGCAGGCTTCGATCGGTTCAACCGATATAGTTTTGGAACCAGTATAGGTACCACGGTTTATGGAACTTGGAATCGGGGGGAGGATAAAAAGATTCAGGCGTTGCGACACGTGATGCGTCCCTCCATCAGTTATAGTTACACGCCTTCTTTTGAGCAATTTTACGAGTCCTATGTGGATGGGGATGGGGATGAAGTGGAATATACCCCTTATGAAACCAGTATTTATGGCAGTCCTTCTTTGAATAAGGGAAGTTCCCTTAGCTTCAACCTTCAAAACTCATTGGAAGCCAAGATCAGGGACAAGGATTCCACGGCCACAGAACCCAAAAAAGTCAAAATCCTGAGCAACCTTTCCTTTTCCGCAAGCTATAACCTAGAAGCGGATTCGCTCAAATTAAGCCCCATAAGCATGAGCGGTGCCACGGAGATCATTAAAAATGTGCCCATCAACTTTGCGGCCTCATTCGATCCCTATGCCATCGATAACAACGGAAGGAGAATCAATACATTGAACATCAAAAACGGTGGTGGCATTGCACGTTTGACCTCTGCTAGGATAAATACCAGTTTCTCCCTGAACAGCGAAATGTTCCAAAAAGGAGGGGCAAAGGAAACGGATGATGAGGAGAGACAATCGAATTTCAGTGACAACCCGTTTGCCATGGATGATGTAAGAGGCGAAAGCTCTAATTTCGACAGAGGAAACAATAGAGGTGGAGAGGACAAGAATGCGGATGGAGACCAGCCCATTTACAACAATAAACTCCCTTGGGATGCCCGATTTACCTATGTGGCTTCGTACAACAACAATAATCGGCAAAGCGAAATCACCAATCACTCGTTAATGTTCTCTGGGAACGTACAACTGACACCCAAATGGGAAGTCGGTTTTAACTCAGGGTACGATTTAAAGAACAAAGGTTTTACCGATACCCGATTTGCCTTTAAACGTGATTTGGGCAGCTTTAGGTTAAGCTTTGACTGGACTCCTTTTGGCAGATATGAACGCTGGTATTTCTTTATTGGGATAAAGAGTTCCATATTGAGCGATATCAAATGGGAAAACAGAAGCCAGCGCTAGTAGCTATTGCTTTTATTCGTTACCTTCATCCATCAAAATTTGTAGCATGAAAAAAATAATCAACACCTCAAAAGCTCCAGCTCCGATAGGTCCGTACAATCAAGCGGTTCTTATCAAGGATACACTCTATATTTCGGGACAAATTCCGATTGATCCGGCAACCGGGAAATTGGTGGAAGGCGATATACAGGCCGAAACCAAACAATCCATGGAAAACTTAAAAGCCGTTCTCGAAGAAGCAGGCATGACTTTTGAGCATGTGATCAAGTCCTCCATTTTCATCAAGGACATGAACCAGTTTGCACAGATCAATGAGGTATATGGCACCTATTTTGATGCCGATACCGCTCCAGCAAGGGAAACTGTGGAGGTTGCGAACCTTCCGAAGTTTGTCCGTGTGGAAATCTCGATGATCGCGGTTAAATAGTCTCTCTGTGGAATTCCACGAGACCTTCGATAGGTCTTCGGCGGATAACACCCAAAATCAAATCGTTGCGCTCCAAACAGGCGGTAAGCTCATCTTTTAAGAAATGTGCTATACTGCCCACAAAGCTCACGGGCACTTTAGTGGCCAGTTCGTATTGCATGATGTAATTGTTCACGAACTGTTGTAGCCCTTTTTCAATGACACCCTTGCAGTAGGGATGCTCTTTGTTTTCGATGATAAATCTGGCAAAAGTGGCCAAATAGGTATTGGGATTGGGCTGCTTGTAGAGATGATCTTTGATCACGTCCGCATCCAAATCGTACTCCTTGGCGAATTTCATCCCAAGGTCCTGTGGCATCTTATGGAAATAGTAATCACGGATCAGTTTTCTTCCGAAGAAATTTCCGCTTCCATCATCCATTAAAATATATCCTAAAGAGGTCACTTTTTGGATCAACTGATGGCCATCATAATAACTACAGTTCGACCCTGTTCCCAGAATACAAACGATACCTTGCCTGCCTATCTTTGTGGTGGAATAAATTGCCGCGTAAGTATCCTCTCGAACCTCTGCCTTGGCATTGGGGAAAAAATCCTTGAAAATGGATTTCAAAAAATTCTTCATTCTATCGGTTCCGCATCCGGCACCGTAGAAATACAACTGACGTACTTTATCCTTGTTTTTGGAAAGTTCAAAATTGTTGGCCAACCGATCCTCTATTACTTCTTTGGTCAGCACCTCTGGGCTAAGGCCCAAAGTTTGGGTCACAAACAACTGCTCCCCTTTATCGTCCAGGGCAATCCAATCGGATTTCGTGGCACCACTATCCACAATTAAAACCATACGTCGAGATTATTATATTGAAATCCTGAAGAGCGGGATGCGCCCTTCAGGATAAAAAATTTATGAGATAAAAAATTATAGGCTAGCTGCGTGCAATGCCAAATCAACCAATTTATTGGAGTAACCGGTTTCGTTATCGTACCAAGATACCACTTTGAAAAAGTTGGAACTCAATTCAATTCCAGCTTCAGCATCGAAAATACTAGTTCTAGTATCCCCTACGAAGTCTTGGGAAACCACATCTTCATCCGTGTAGCCCAAGATTCCGGCCAATTCTCCTTCAGAAGCTTCCTTCATTGCTTTTTTGATTTCCTCGTAGGAAGTCTCTTTTTTCAATCGTGCAGTAAGGTCAACTACGGATACATCGGCAGTGGGAACCCTAAATGCCATCCCTGTTAGTTTACCATCAAGGTCGGTAATAACTTTACCAACAGCTTTTGCTGCACCAGTCGAAGTTGGGATTATGTTCAATAAAGCAGAACGTCCCAATCTGTAATTTTTTCTAGATGGCGAATCCACTGTATACTGTGTTGATGTAGCAGCGTGGATCGTAGTCATCAAAGCTTCTTCGATACCAAACGTATCGTTAAGAACTTTGGCGATGGGCGCCAAACAGTTGGTAGTACAAGAAGCATTGGAGATAATGGTATCCGTTGCCTTAACATCTTTATGGTTTACTCCCATAACAAACATAGGGGCATCTTTGGATGGAGCAGAAATAACAACTTTTTTGGCTCCTCCTTCAATATGGCTCTGCGCCATATCCAACGTGGTAAAGATACCGGTACATTCGGCTACGATTTCCACACCTGCTTCGTCCCACTTCAAGTTTTTAGGGTCACGCTCAGCAGTTACCCTAATTGTTTTTCCGTTCACTACAAGGTTACCATCCTTTACTTCGATGGTTCCATCGAACTTACCGTGTACCGAATCGTACTCCAGTAGGTATGCTAGATGATCCACATCCAACAAATCGTTGATTGCCACTACATCCACATTGTCTCTACTAACGGTTGCCCTGAATACCAACCTTCCAATTCTACCGAATCCGTTGATTCCTATTTTCAAATTTGACATATTCTTCTTTTTTGTGTTTAAATTAAGTTGTCATTATATCCGAAACTCTAATGAGCTCTTCGTCGATTTCTGTATGTGCCTTTATGGCCTCGGCCAATGGTGTGAGCACCAATTTGGTATCCCTGATACCTACCATTTGATTTGATTTACCTTCCAATATGCTCTCCACTGCCTTTACCCCCATCCTACTGGCCAAAACGCGGTCAAAACAAGTTGGGTTACCCCCCCGCTGCATGTGTCCCAATACGGACACTCGTACATCGTAAATAGGCAAATGTTCTTCTACATATTCCTTTAGCTCGAAAACATTCTTTCCGATTTTATCACCTTCCGCAACGATTACGATACTGGATGATTTGCCAGAAGCTTTACTCCGCTTCAAGGAATCCAACAGACGTTCCAATCCAAGATTTTGCTCGGGTATCAAAATTTCCTCTGCACCGGCCCCTACACCTGCATTTAGCGCAATATGGCCAACATCCCTGCCCATGACCTCAACAAAGAAGAGGCGGTTGTGGGAACTTGCCGTATCACGAATCTTATCGATGGCATCCACAACGGTATTGATCGCTGTATCAAAACCAATGGTAAAGGATGATCCCAAAATATCGTTGTCAATGGTTCCGGGAATTCCAATTACTGGAAAATCAAATTCTTCCGTGAACAAAAGGGCCCCGGTAAAGCTTCCATTTCCTCCAATGACCACAAAGGCCTGTATTCCTTCCTTGGTCAATTGGTCGTAAGCTTTCTGTCTTCCTTCCTTCGTCCTGAATTCATCACAGCGAGCGGACTTTAAAATGGTCCCCCCTTTATTGATGATGTTGTTTACACTACGTGCATCCAAGGTCTTGAAATCACCTTCCATCATACCTTGGTAGCCTCGATAGATGCCAACACATTCAATGTTTAAATATGCGCAAGTACGGACAACGGAACGAATTGCGGCATTCATTCCAGGAGAGTCTCCGCCAGACGTAAAAACTCCTATTTTTTTAATTTCTGAAGCCATTCAAATTTTTAAGAGATCAAAGCTAGGAAACTTTATTCAAATTTTGAATATCTTAATAATTTATTTGTTTTAAAGGGCTTCCTCAAACGTTTTCGTAATAAATTAATACAAAAACTCTTAAAAATATAAAATTTATCGGGTTGATTATAGGCGGTTTATCGGCTTTTCAGAAAAACGAATCAAGCTGTCTTTTCCCATGACCTGTGAAGGTTGTTTTTGAACTGATGGTTCTTCCTTCTTTTGCTCCTTTTCTTTTTTGTTGAAGACTTTTTGCATCAACTCCCTGAAACTATCAAAATCCACTTGATATGATAGTCCGATTCCTTGGGTATATCCTTGCCTTTCGGCCAAAAACTGCTGTATTTGATTTTCCCTATTGAAAATCTTGGCACTCAATGTCCCCTCATCGTTCAACAACACCTGGACCTCGACATCACCGGCCACCACCGTTTCGGAAACACCACCGACCGGTACCCCTACCCTTCCATTGACCAAAATACGATCGGACAACTGGGTGGAAACCGTTACCCCTATTCTATCTTCAGTGGCAACATCGGCATTGGGATCGTTATAACCTTGCTCGTAGGAGACTCCGAAATTAAGCTTATCATTATTACCTGATAGTATTTGATTGAAGAGCCCCGAAGCGGTCTGTATGAGGTTTCCTGTAACGGCCTGCTGATTGATGCCTCCCGATTGCGGATTGACAAAAGTTCCTTGTGCCAATAGGAAAAACGCATTCCGTTCCTTGATCGTAGGGTCCTGCAATCGATATTCCAACTCGGACTGCACCACAGAGTTGGTTCCTGGAAATTCTATATCAAAGTTAATGTTCGGACTCTCCAATTCCCCATCCAGACGAACGACCACTTCGGTGGGTATTCTTCCCGTATACCCTGCATTGTCCAAAAGCGGAGCGGGATTGGCATTGAGTTCGTACACCGCTTCCAAATTCAACTGGGCAGCCAAAGGATCCTCTTCCCAAAGGATGGTGCCACCGGGACGCACTTTGAACCTTTTATCAATTACCCCGCCATATTTGAAGTTGTACTCTCCGGTAACCACAACAAAATCTCCGTACATATTGAATTTTCCATTCGTATTGATCTCTATCAACAAAATACCCTCACCTGTTCCCTTTAGTGAACTTCCTGTACTTTGATCCACCACTATCTCCACTTCGGCCTCGGGAGTAACCACAAGGTCGAAGGCCATTTCCAGACCCTGGTATTCCTCCAAAACCCGTTCTTCTTCAAAGGAACCGGTTCCATCCTTTTCTATGAAGTTGATAAAAGAGTAATCCCCAACGCTGGTCACATCGCTCAAAGGGATTTTAAGGGAGGAGCCTCGCGCCGTGGTAGCGTCCACGGAGATGGTCAGGGCATCCGTTGGGCCATAAATACTTCCCGTACCATTGATAAAACCGGTGCCATAATACAGGGATTCCTCATCATATTCGGTATTGAGGATCATAAAACGGTCGTTTTGAGTATCCACATCAAGGCCAAGGTACCAATCATCAAAACCTGTATGGCTTATGGTACCGTCCAAGATTGCTGTGGTGCCCTCTTCCACATCCGACAACTCCACATTTTCAAAATAGAAGGTTTGGTCAAAAAGTCGGACTTGGGAGCGTGGTGCAAAGTCGTAATCCACGTTCAGATAAGGAATTCCAAGACCAGCATCGTTCAGGGTCAATAAGCCGTTAATGGACGGGTTGTTGACATCCCCCTTGACCACGGCATCCCCACTGACCCTGCCCTTGATATTGGAAATGATATCCTCCCCCAAGGGTCTGAACGGCTCCAAGGCAAAATCCGTAAAATTGGCCGTCAAATCAAGTTCTTGTTTATCGTCAATATTGGTAACCTTTCCATTGATGCTCATCAATTCCTTACCATCATTGTTCAGCCAAGAGCTTACGCCAAATTCCGTAAGGTCATTGTTTCCATAGATTCCAACTTCCAAATCGCCCATGCGCATATCATTGACACTGAAATTTTGGATATTTAAACTGGAAGTGGGAAGATAGTTACCGTCCTTCTGCAAGATGTTGAGAAATCCATCCACTTGCCCGTTCATTTTTAGGCTGTCAATAGCGGGCGTTATTTTTTCGAGGGACACCAACTTGAATTGAAGGTCTATATCCTTATATGTGGAATCCGCAAATTCTCCCCTCAAGCGAATCTGCTCTTCGTTGTTGTTGTCCATGACCACATCCTCTATCTGGATACTGTCCAAGGAACTGTTGAAGATTACCTTGTTCTTATTGTTCCCGTTCTTGTTGAGCACCCACGTATTGCCCTTAAAGCTCACATCGGATTTTTTGAGACCGATTACCGAGCGATTGTTTTGATTAAAGGTGTGGTAAAAATTCAGGTTATAGCTATCATTGTACTCGCTCCCACCTTTAAACTCTGTTCTAAAGAAGAGGGTATCCTTGATTGTGGTATTGATCAAACTGAAGTCTTTGATGTCGTAGTAGACCGTGGACATATCCTCTACAGACACAAAAGTGTTGAAAAGTGGGTTCTTGTTATCTATTTTGAGTTCGATATTGTCGAAGGTATTGCCAAAGGCCTCAATACTTGGCGATTTAAAGGTTAGTTTAAAATCACTTTGGTCCGCCTGTATGGAACCCCTAATGTAGGTGTTGGGGTCAAAAGCGATCTCGGGCACAAAAACATCCACGATTTTGTTGTAGATCTTAAAGTTGAAATCCAGGTACTGCCGTTCGGAAATCTCAAAGGGCTGATAGTTAGTATAAATACTACCGATGGAATTTTGCACCAATTTGCCCAATTCGTTCACTTTAAAGCTTCCTCGCATATAACCTGTGATGATATCAGGAGAATTGATTTCCACTGTTCGGATGGTATCACGCTCAAAAGAAGAGGTCACATTGAAATCCTCAAAGTAATAGGTATCGTTTATATTTTGATAGGTCGTGTTGGTAAACTGCAACTGTCCTGCCATATCATCCAGGTTATTGCCCTCAATGTCCATGTCCACATGTCCCTTGAAAATGGAAATGCTATCGTTGATAAAATTCAGTTTCTTTAGATCGGCATAATCCACAGCGGCCTCGAAATTGAACTTGTTCTGCCGCGCCCCAAAATTCGCCAATCCCTGAAAATCAAACCTGAAGTTATCATCGTTGCACAAGAGCACCCCATCGAACAGTTGGTTCCTCAAAATACCCGAAACCTTTATTTTGTTGTATTCGTAATCATTGAACTCGAATTTGTAAACATCCCCTGAAATCTCGGTGTTCAAGCTCTCCGCCACAAATCCCTTCCCTTCCACGTTCATATCCATAGAGGCCAGACCAAACTCATCATTATCGATAAAATCCCCTAAATCAAAGTCAATCAATGAAATAAAACCAATATATGAGGCTTCGTCTATGGTCTGCACATTGGTCATCTGTAGGTCCACATAACTATCGCCCACCGCGGTGTTCAGGTTAACGGTAACATCGATGGAGGTTTCGGTGATCTCGGCATCTCCACGAACGGTAAACTGCCCCAGCTTTTGAACCGATTCAGGAATGTTTCGCCCTAGAATCTTGGGCAAAATGCTCCTTAATTGATAATAACTTGAGGTTAGGTTGTCTATATCGCCCCGTAACACAAAAGGTGCTTGTTCACTGAACATATTATCGAACCTAAAATCTCCCCGGATTCCCGTATTGTCTGTGAACAAAAACAAATCATCCACCTGAAGTTGGTTGAGCACTCCGCTAAAGTTACCCGTAAATGTTACGGTCTTGTCTTGGCCAAACTCATCGTAAAACGCATTGATTTCGTTCAGCGAGACCGAGGATTCCGTGAAATTGGCATCGATGTTCACCAAATTGACGAAGTCCGCAAATTCCTCCCTTTCGTAATTGAACACCAGATTTCCTTTCAGCTCCGATTGTTCGGTATCGATGAGCAAATCATCAAACCGCATTTGCTGTTTGGTATACTTGAAATCCGTTGCCAATTTTTTCAAGCGTATGCCGCGCTTTGCCAAAGTGGAAAGATCGTCTATATTCAGGGAAACATCCGGACCCAATATTTGGAAATCGTGTGAAGCGATCTCGATCTCAGAGAAATTCAACACTTCGGGCTTTTCTAGGTTCTCATCAACGAGCCGAAACTTTCCATTATGTATTTCGATTTCATCAGCAGACAGAAAAAACGGTGGGGTTCCTGGTGCCCGGGGCTTACCATCATCCAATTTATCCACAAACACATCCAAGTTGGTGTCCGTCTCCCCTCCATAAGTCTTGAGATTAAATGTCAATCCATCCAATTCCATATCGCCAAACTCCATTTTGTTGTTGGCCATATTTCGAAGGTTCAAAATGGATGTGGACAATTTATGGATATGGAAAAGGGTATCCTGCCTGTAGTCCTCCACATAAATGCCCTTTATGTTCGCATTCAGGTTGAAGAGGGACATGCTTATCCGTTCGATCTGGATATTGGTCCCGAACTCCTCGTTCAAGGTATCCGTGGCATATCGGCCCAATCTGGTCTGTACGGCCGGAATGGAAAGTACCAGCGAACCCAATACCAAGATAAGGATGATGGCCAGAAGGATACGCAACAGTATTTTACGAAGTTTTTTGATAGGGCTTTTATGTTTTACCTTTGACGACCAATTTTTGTTCCAAAACCTGTGGAAAATCCAAAAAAATACATTCTTGCGATTGAATCATCCTGTGATGATACCTCTGCTGCCGTTCTTTGCGGTACAAAAGTACTGAGCAATGTGGTAGCTACACAAGAAATCCACAAGCAATATGGAGGTGTTGTGCCAGAGCTGGCCTCAAGGGCACACCAACAAAATATTGTTCCCGTGGTACACCAAGCCTTGGCCAAGGCAAATATCGACAAAAAACAACTATCCGCCATAGCCTTTACCAGAGGGCCTGGACTTATGGGTTCCTTGCTGGTGGGTACCTCATTTGCCAAGTCCCTGGCATTGGGACTGGACATTCCATTGATCGAGGTCAACCACATGGAAGCCCACATCCTTGCCCATTTTATCGAGGATGAAAACCAGACCGCCCCCACATTTCCATTTTTGGGGATGACCATCAGTGGTGGGCATACACAAATTGTAAAGGTGACAGACTATTTCAGCATGGAGGTCTTGGGGGAAACGCTGGACGATGCCGTGGGCGAAGCCTTTGACAAAAGTGCCAAGTTGATGGGACTGCCCTACCCCGGTGGACCACTCATAGACAAATACGCGAAGCTCGGCAATCCCGAGGCATTTCCATTCCCCAAACCAAAGGTTGACTGGCTCAACTTTAGTTTTAGCGGGCTAAAGACCAGTATTCTTTACTTTTTGCAGCGTGAAACCCGAAAGAATCCCGAATTTGTTTCAGAGCACATGACCGATATTTGTGCCTCGGTACAACACACGATTCTGGAAATTTTGATGGAAAAGCTTCAACTAGCTGTCAATCAGACAGGCATAAAGCAAATAGCCATTGGCGGAGGGGTTGCGGCCAATTCCGGAATCCGTGCTAGACTCAAGGATGCTGAAGAAAAGTTGGGCTGGCAAACCTTTATTCCTAAATTTGAGTATTGCACGGACAATGCGGCCATGATCGGAATCGTGGGTTACCTTAAATTTGAAAAAGGGAAATTCACTGACCAAAGCATTGCCGCCAAGGCGCGCTACGCCATCGGTGCCAATTAATATAAACCTTTCGTATGCAGCTTTTCTACAATCCCTCATTGGACAATAGTGCCAAACAGTTTGTTTTTCCGCCCGATGAGAGCAAACACATAGCACGGGTACTCCGAAAATCTGAAGGGGATATCGTGCACATTACCAATGGCAAAGGCTATTTGTTCGAAGCCGAGATTTTGGAGCCCGACCAAAAAAGGTGCAAAGCACATATCATTTCACAAAGCAAATCCATTCCCAGAAGATATAAGCTTCGCATGGTGGTCGCCCCCACCAAGATGAACGACCGGTATGAATGGTTTTTGGAAAAGGCAACGGAAATAGGTGTGGATGAGATAACCCCGATCATTTGTGATCACTCCGAACGAAAAACCATCAAACTGGAACGTATGGAACGTGTGTTGCAGTCTGCCATGAAACAATCTTTACAGACCTTTCTGCCAAGAATCAACCCACCCATTTCCGGTCAAGAGTTTTTAGAGTCTGATAATTCCGTAGGTCTCAAATTTATTGCCCATTGTCAAAAAGGGGAGAAAATGGAGTTGAAGCGCAAAGTGATCGCCGACAACGATGTCACTATTTTGATTGGCCCCGAGGGGGATTTCTCGAAAAAGGAAATCGATATGGCCAAGGAAAAAGGATACATACCCGTTTCCCTGGGAAGAAATCGGCTCCGAACCGAGACAGCTGCCATTGTTGCCTGTACCACCGTGGCCATTATCAACAACTAATAGGGGCATACTTCATTATTTACAAAGTAATATCCTATTTTTGAGCGGCTGGTTAACTGCTTCTACATGAAAAAACAAGTACTTTTGGTGGTCTCGCTTTTTTTTGCTGTAAGTGCATCTAATGCCCAGCAGATTGCCATTCTCAAGTATGGTGGTGGTGGCGACTGGTACTCCAATCCTACAGCGCTTCCCAACTTGATTCAATTTTGCAACAGCAATATTGACACCAAGATCAATCCTGAACCGGAAACAGTGGAAGCTGGCAACGTTTCCATTTTCAAATATCCTTTTTTGCACATGACCGGGCATGGCAATGTCTTTTTCAATGATGAAGAAGTACAGAACTTGAGAACCTATCTGTTGTCTGGCGGTTTTCTTCATATTGATGACAACTACGGCATGGAACCCTATCTACGAAGGGAATTGGAAAAGATTTTTCCCGATAAACCATTGGAAGAGCTGGGTACGGACCACCCTATTTTTTCACAAAAATTCAAATTCCCAGACGGACTGCCCAAAATTCACGAACACGATGGAAAACGTCCTCAGGCCTTTGGCATATTTGAACAAGGTAGATTGGTCTTACTGTATACCTTCGAATGTGACCTTGGGGATGGCTGGGAAGACCCAAGCGTACACAACGACCCCGAAGAAGTTAGGACAAAAGCCCTGCAAATGGGTGCAAATATTGTGGAATATGCTTTTAAAAGTTAAGTTATGAACGTAAAAACAATCGCCAATGGAATACTACGGGCCGTAGCCATTATCGCAGGGGTCGTGATCTTGGGTTGGTTCTTCTATAAAATCCAATCCGTATTGGCCTACTTGGCCATTGCGGCTGTCTTGGCCTTACTGGGAAGACCTATCGTACTGTTTTTGAGAAAAAGACTTAAGTTTCCCAACACACTGGCAGTAGTGGCGACCATGATATTTATGTTGTCCATTTTCCTAGGGATCCTCGCCCTATTTATTCCATTGATAGCCGAGCAAAGTAAAAATCTGTCCTTATTGGACATCGAAGCACTCAAAGGGGACTTGAACACGCTCTACCTGCAAACCTTAGACTATTTCGGTGCCTCCACTGGGAGCTTCAACAACTTGTTGAACGAATCCCATATTGAAGAAAATGTATTGCAAGGGCTGGATTTAGGTTTTATCCCAAACTTTCTTAATTCTTTTGTCAACGCACTGAGCAATTTCAGTATTGGACTTTTTTCCGTGCTGTTCATTTCCTTTTTCTTTTTAAAGGACAGCAAATTGATGCAAACCGGCATCTTGACCTTTGTGCCCAATGACAAGGAAAGTAACTTGGTCAAATCCATTGATAAGATCAATAACCTGCTCTCAAGATACTTTGCCGGAATTCTACTTCAGCTATTTATTCTTTTTGTGATATACACCATCGCATTGTTGATCGTCGGGGTAGAAAATGCCATTGTCATCGCATTCCTTTGCGCACTGTTCAATATCATCCCCTACATAGGTCCGATCATAGGTGGAGTGATAATGATCACCCTGACCATGACAAGCTCGTTGGGGGCGGATTTCAGCACCGTGATTTTGCCTAAGGCCATGTACGTTTTGATTGGTTTGACCATAGGTCAGTTGATTGATAATTTCTTTTCACAGCCCTTTATTTTTTCCACCAGTGTCAAGTCACATCCTTTGGAAATCTTCCTGATCATCATCATAGCCGGATTACTTTTCGGTGTAATTGGAATGGTGGTCGCCGTGCCTGGATATACCGCCATAAAAGTGATTTTAAAGGAGTTTTTAGCAGAATATTCGTTTGTGAAAAAGTTGACCAAAAACTTATAGTTTTAGTTTGAATAAATTGATATTAGATACTGGTGTACAGGAGTTTATTTTAATAAATTTATCATCTGACATCATGACAGTTTTGCTTGCGGGACCGGTTTTTGAGGGAATCACGCAAAAAGAGTTGGCCGAGCAGATTGAAGCGAAGAAAAAGTGCAGGGACAAGCTTACAACTTGGTTCAATGCACCTCAGATTTATTACCCCAACAAACTCAATATCGAACAAACCAGTTCGGAAATCACAGCGGCCTACAAAGCCAAAATCGTGAGTGGAGAATCCTTGGTTGACCTCACAGGTGGATTCGGTGTTGACAGCTATTTTTTTTCCAAAAAAATGGACCGGATCTCGCATTGCGAAATCAATCTGGAATTGAGTGAAATTGCACGTTATAATTTTAAAATTTTAGGGCGGAAAAATATTGAATGCCATGCAGAAGATGGGGTGTCATTTTTGAAAAAATCAACAAAAAAATTTGATTGGATCTATGTCGACCCATCCCGAAGAAACGATAAAAAGGGTAAGGTGTTTTTATTGGAGGATTGCCTCCCAAATTTACCTGAACATCTTCCTTTACTTTTTGATAAAACGCAAAATGTCCTAGTAAAAACTTCCCCGCTTTTGGATATAAAAAAAGGGATTGAGGAATTGGATTTTGTAAAAGAGGTTCATGTAGTGGCCGTCCATAATGAAGTAAAAGAACTCCTCTTTGTTTTGGAAAAAGGGTACAGTGGAAGTATCAAAATAAAGACCGTTGATGTATTGCAGGGACAAAACAGCTACTTTGATTTTGAACTGGAAGAAGAACAAGATGTCCAGACCTATTTTGGAGA
This sequence comes from Flagellimonas yonaguniensis, assembly GCF_029193885.1. Lineage (GTDB taxonomy): Bacteria > Bacteroidota > Bacteroidia > Flavobacteriales > Flavobacteriaceae > Flagellimonas > Flagellimonas yonaguniensis. The sequence continues at coordinate 63,665 of NZ_JARFVB010000011.1, forward strand.
ACCGTCTTCATACTTGTACGAACCCAATGCGGCCATTTTAAAGTCCGGAGGATTCAAATCAATCGCGAAGACGTTTGGTTTAATCAAATTGCATCCCCATTCCCATTTGTACACATCAGATAAATTAGTGGAGTTTCCCGGGAGGAGGTTTACCATTGAGCGATCACTCCCCTATTCCAAAAAGTCCTTGAAATCAATGGTGGTCTCAAAAGCCAATATCACGACACGGAATTTCCCCATGTCGGTCGCTGAGCTTCGCAAAAAGCATAAAATCAAGGATGGGGGCAATCGTTACCTCTTCTTTACAAAGACCGCCAACGATTCTTTATGGGTTTTGGACTGTGAAAAAGTGATTGGCTAATCCAAGTTGTCAAGCCAATCAAAAAGTAGATCTATCCAGTTTTTCAGTTTTTCATCATGCAATGCCAAGGAAAACCCATGTCCTCCCGTTGGGTATATGTGCATGGTTGTGGGGACCTTCTGCGCTCTTAAAGCATCAAAAAACATAGTGGTATTCTCAACAGGCACTGCTTCATCGTCCATGGCGTGCAACAAAAAAGTGGGTGGAGTTTCACCATCCACATGCTTTTGGTTGGACAGATAATCGACCTCTTCATCGGTCGGGTCCTCCCCTACCAAGGAAACCCTGGAGCCTGTATGGGTACTTGGCACCCCAAGTGTGATCACGGGATAGATCAAAGCCATGAAATCGGGTCGTGCGGACAAATCATCGATTTCGTCCTGCTTCTGGTAAACTATATCGCTGTAATGGGTTCCCAAGCTGGATGCCAAATGGCCTCCAGCTGAAAATCCCATGATTCCGATTTTATTTTCGGATATATTCCAATCAGCCGCCTTGGACTTTACCAATCTAATGGCGCGTTGGGCATCTTGCAAGGGAACCATATTTTTACCTTTGGTAATGGATTTGGACCATGGCAAGCGATACTTTACCACAATGCCCGCTATGCCTTTTACGTTGAGTGCCTTCGCGATTTCCGTACCTTCCCAATCATAGGCCAGACCATGGTAACCGCCTCCTGGAAAAATGACCACTGCCTTTCCGTTTGCATTTCGCTTTGCGGGCAAATACACCTCTAAAGTGGGTTTTTGCACATTGGTAATCCAAATAATCCCATCCTTGGTATATTCCACCACTTCCTTTTCCAAGGATTCCACTTGGTTCGGTATGGTTTTGGGCCATAATGGCATAATGGTATCCTGAGCGGACATTCCCATTGAAAACAATACAACAAGTAAACTTAATTTTCCATGTGCCTTCATTATTCTGTTTGATTTTTAACTCAGTCGTTGCATTCCCATTTAAAATTGGCCACACGATCATTGGAAGCTGCAGAAAGATTATAATGCCACCATTCCGTCCTAATGGACCAAAAGCCATGGGCTTCCATGGTCTCTTTCAATAATTTTCGATTGTCCAAAATCTCTTGGGGCAAATCCATGTTGTCGTGATAGGCCCTTTTGCCGAAGTAATCGAAATCGGTTCCCATATCGAGTTCATTGCCTTCCATATCCACCAAGGTAATATCCACGGCCCCTCCCTTGTTATGAATTGATCCTTTGTCCGGGTTGGCCACATATTGTGGATTGGGAACAATCTCCCACATCTTGTATTGAACGGAATTGGGACGATAGCAATCAAAAAACTTGATTTTCACACCTTCTTTCAAAAAATCCTTATTGGCCTCGATCAAGGCTTTAGCCGTTTTCACTCTGGTATAGCATTCGGCACAATCGTACACTTTGGCTTTTAAGAAATTGTTTTCGGTCGCATAGCGCATATCATACGCAAAGTCTTCACTGAAATCTGCCAGTCGCACAAAAGTGGTATCGGCCAACCCTTCAAAAGTTTTCAGCGTTGGTTCTTCATCTTTTACAATGTCCACAGTAACAGAATCCACAACTGTCGCTGTTTCTTGTACAGATTCCTTTGGGGCTGTTTTAGGTTTTTGTCGGCAACTTATCGCCAAAAGGATAATCAATAAAACTATTGGGTATTTCATCTCAACTAATTTATACGTTTTTGTTTGGCTATCCATGTGTACAGGGAATCCGTGGTATAGGCCTTATTCCATGCATTGTGCCCTACACCCTTGTATCTTGTATAACGGACATCGTGCCCCATTTCCCTTAACTTCATGACCATTTTATCGGATTCCTCCACATCGATCACATCGTCTTGATCGCCATGAAAAACCCAAATGGGCATATTTTTATCTATCCAATGGGCATACGGCAATGGGGTCATGCCACACACAACGGCCATAGCGGCGAACTTTTCGGGATATTGCGTAGCCAACTCCCATGATGCACTACCTCCCCTACTCAATCCCGTTAAGTAAATCCTGTTTTTATCCACTCGGTTGGCAGCGACCACTGAATCCAATAATTGGACAACGGCATCGGTGTTCCACCATTTCTTTGCATGGGAATTTTGAGGGGCCAAGATCAAAAAAGGAAATTGTTTGCCCTCGGCCAACATTTTAGGCGGTCCGGTATCTTTGATTTCTTCCACATTTCTGCCAGATTCTCCTCCACCATGGAGAAAGAGCAATAGGCCAAAATCCGTGTTTTCCGATGAAAAGTAATCCTCAGGGTAGTACAAATAGTACTTTAAGTTTTCCTTGGTTACCGTTTCCAACTCGTCCTGCACCAAATGGGATTGTGCGGCACAGGCCTGAAGCACCAATGTAGCGCCCAATAGGAGGAGGTTGAATAATTTCTTTCGCATTGTGGCCACAAGTTACAAAAGTTTGTCCGCTATATCTTTCCAGGTATCGGCCCTTTCAAAAATGGTCACACGGGTATTGTGTGGTGAAGTGAACATAATGGACCTACCTTCAAAAGGTCCTAGGTTCTTACTACGGTCATCGATAAGGACATCGCCTTTTAAAACGTGTTTGTTTCCGCATAGAATTCGGTTTTGCCACGGAATAAAGGGAAAGAACTTGTCCAACCAATCTGATTTTTCCCGTAAGGATTGAGGAAACTCCATAGCTGCGGAGGCAATGTACACATCGTGTTTTTTACTTAACGCTTCAAGCACCTCCTGGCTATCGGGGATAATCTTCAAATCCTTGAAAAAACCATCACGTCTGGTATGGTCCTTTATGGATTGTTGATGCTCTTCTGGGACACATTGCCAAAATTCCTTTCCAAAACAGTCCTCCAGTTTTATTTGAGCATTGAATTCTTGGTTATAAATATCCAAATGGGCATGATATGCATCTGCAATCACTTCGTCCATATCCACAAAAATGGTCATGTATTCTCTTTTTTCGTGAAGTACGATAAAACTCTCCAAAAATTAAAATAAATGTATTGATAACCATCATGGATTTCTCAAAAAGACCATTTGTTTTTCTGATATTTCACAAAATCCATCAACCCATTTACCAAACATAGAGGTTGAATTTTTATTTATATAAATAACGATTACCTTCACAGGAAGAATCACTCAAAACCAACCTTACATGCTCCCCAAAGGAAACTTTCCTGAAAAAGTCTATTTGAACGGTAAAATAGTATCGGTAGAAGATGCCCGAATATCGGTTTTTGATCGCGGGTTTTTGTTCGGCGATGGCATCTACGAAGTAATGGTACAATTGGAAAATGGCATTTTCCACAAAAAAGCCCATCTTGACAGATTACAAGAGAATCTGATTAAAATCGGCATCCCGTATAATGTAAAGGAAATTGATGATCAGTTGGAAACACTTCTGGAGTCATCCAATCTATCGAATGAATCCTGCTTAATTTATATGCAGGTCACTCGTGGGGTAGCTCCCAGAAAACACTCGTACCCCAAAGGAGTACCTGCTACGGTAATGATGTATGCCCTTCCTTATACACTTCCCCCTATCAATCCAAAACACATGAAAGCCATTTTGGAACCCGATTTCAGGTGGCACCGATGTGATATTAAATCCATTTCACTTCTTGGCAATATCATGACGAATGAATCGGCAATGGAGGCCAATACAAATGAAGCTGCTTTGATACGAAATGGGGTGATCACCGAGGGTTCACATACCAATATCTTTTTTGTGAAAAACGGGACAATCCTTACCCATCCTGCCAATGAACACATTTTGAACGGTATCAGCAGACAGATTGTGTTCCAACTCTGCAAGGACTTGGAAATTCCCGTTATTGAAAAACCTGTGGCTGAAAATGAGGTTATCGATATGGACGAAGCTTTTTTCACGGGTACTACGACCCAAGTGGCATCCATAGCACAATTGGGAGAGCATACTTTTTATGGTAATGATGATGTAGGGAAAATAACCCGAAAGTTACAGGAAGCATTCGCTGAACTAAGAATGATGGATTCGACACAATCAACACTTTAAATCGGATTAGGAACCAATTATTGAAAAAATCATAAAATCCCTATCATGAAAAAACCCGCATTCGTCATCCTTATGGTTTTGGGACTTTTGTCCAGTTCCATGATAGCCCAAGAAGAAATTCAAAAAAAGTACACTAAGGAAATAGAGCGTTTGGCCAAGAAAAAGCAGGTCAAGGAAGCATTTGCGCAGATCAAGGCCCAAATGGACCAAACCACAGCGGACCTGATAACCTTAACAGAAGTGTTGGCTCCTCCATTCATGGAAGAGGAAAGAGGTAAGGTGTTTGCCAAGATGTTGGAAGAAGCTGGTGTTGACAGCATCTGGACGGACAAGGTGGGAAATGTTATCGGGCTGCGAAAAGGCACTTCTGGGGAATCCGGTTATGTTGGCGTGGATGCCCACTTGGACGTTGTTTTTCCAGAAGGGACGGATGTCTCTGTTAAAAAAGTGGGAGATACCTTAAAAGCCCCGGGCATAGGGGATGACACCCGAGGTTTGACCATGGTCATAAGTATGCTCAAGGCCATGAACAAATCCGGGATAAAGACCGAAAAAGACATATTGTTCGTTGGTTCCGTGGGCGAAGAAGGTCTCGGTGACCTGCGCGGCATGAAATATATGTTCAATGAATCTGGATTGAATATTGATTCCTGGATTGCCATAGATGGAGGTAGTCTGGGCCGTATCAGTAATGCCGGATTGGGTTCAAAACGATACAAACTGCTCATTAAAGGACAAGGCGGGCATTCTTGGGGCTCATTTGGGTTGGCCAATCCGCATCATGCCCTTGGAAAAGCCATCGATATATTTTCAGAGGCAGCTTGGGAATACACTTCCAGCACTATGTCAAAAACCAGTTTCAATGTAGGTAGAATCGGTGGGGGCACCTCGGTAAACTCCATTCCGTTTGAATCTTGGATGGAAGTGGATATGCGTGCCATTGACCCAAAAAACCTGGATGAGATTGAAATCATTTTCAAAAAATCCATGGAAAAAGCCATAACGGAATACAATGCCAGTGGTGTCCGTGGCAAAGTAACTTTTGAGCTTATTAAAATAGGTAATAGACCATCTGGGGAATTGCCTCCTTCCCTACCTTTGATACAGAGAACCATGGCGGCCACCAAATTTTTTGGTGCAACCCCGAGTCTGGGGCGCGGTTCAACCAACATCAATATTCCCGTTGCCAAAGGAATTCCCGCTGTTTGTATCGGCAGGGGCGGAAAAGGTGGTGGTGCCCACTCCCTTCACGAATGGTACTTGAACGATGAGGAAAGTGATGAATCCATACAATTGGCACTATTGATAACATTGTCCCAAGCGGGACTTGATAAATAAGATGATGAAAAAGTTGTTTCCAAAATTATTTTTAGCACTTGCGCTAACGATTTGCACTTCGGTAAACGGTCAGGTCACTGATGTACAATTGGCCCAGATAGATAGTCTGTTCCTCAAGTGGAACAGGCCTAATCATCCGGGTGGTGCCATTGCCATTATGCAAGGCGATGATGTGGTTTTCTCCAAAGCCTATGGACTAGCGAGTATGGAATACTTAGTGCCCAATACCACTGGGACGCGGTTCAATGTGGCATCCGTATCCAAACAGTTCAGCGCCTTGGGCATCGTAAAATTGCACTTAGCGGGTAAACTTTCCATTGATGACACCATAGACAAATATATGGATTGGCTTCCCCCTTATGGCAGTAAGGTTACCATAAGACATATGCTCCACCACACCAGTGGATTGCGAAGCCTACATACCCTTTTCAGTTTGGCCGGCTGGCGAGGCGACGATACGCGAACCAATACCGATTTGGATAGAATCATTGCAAAACAAACAGAGCTCAATTTTGAGCCTGGTTCCGAATATATGTATTGCAACACAGGATATATGTTCTTAGCCAATATTATTGAAAAAGTGACCGGTACATCCTTTGTGGATTATATGGCAGACGAGGTTTTTGCTCCTTTAGGGATGGACGACACTTATGTAGAGGCCGAATATGACCGTGTGGTTCCCAACAATGCCACATCATACGACAAGACACAGGATGGTTTTGTACGTGCTGTGGAATATTGGGGATATGTGGGTTCAGGCAATATGCATACTACTACAAAAGACCTGCTCACATACCTGAAGAATTATTATGACCCATTACCGGGTTGGAAAGCTGCCTTTGACAAAATGCAGACCCTAGATCTACTCAACGATGGCAGTTTCAATCAATATGCCTTTGGGGTAAACGTAGATGAACTGTATGGTAAAAAGCGTGTGGGCCATGGGGGTTCCATTGGTGGGTTCAGGTCCAATGTTGCCGTTTTTCCCAACGACAAAACCAGTATTGCCATCATTACCAATTTTTCCAATTCGGGACCTTCTAGTCTATCCAATAAGATTGCCAAAATACTTTTTGGGGAGACCTCCCCATATAAAAATATCGATGTGGCACAAATTCCCAAGAAGAAAATGGAATCCTATTCCGGCACGTATTGGGACGGAGAAACCTATAGGGAAAACAAGGTATTCATTAGTGGAGACACCTTGTTGTTGGGAGGAACTTCTTTTTTGCCCATCAAAAATGATGTATTTACCGCGGTTCAATCTGGGAATGATGCCAAGATCAAGTTCAAAAATGGCTCCATGATCTATTACCCCAAAAGTGGAAAACCCAAGGTTTTCTCTAAATTGGTCAATGAGGAACTTTCCACAGCACTGGCTGAAGAGTATGTGGGTACTTATTTCAGTCCAGAAATTGAAACAGCATACACCATCCATTTTGAAGACGGCGAATTATACGCCCACCATATTCGACATGGGAAAATAGTATTGCATCAAAAGAAGAAAGACCTATTGGAGGGCAACCATGTTTTGTCCCATATAAGATTCCTGAGAGAAGATGGTGAAATCAAGGGTGCCCACATATCAAACAATAGGGTTCGCAACCTTTGGTTTACCAAGACAGAATAAAAAATAGCTGAGAGGCATTTCTTCATTAAACACAATAGCTGCACCTCGAAGAGCCCTTTCATCTCTACATAGGGCAAAATGTCGCCAAAAAGGCTTCAAATCTTCGATGTGCAGCAAAAGTACTTTTGAAAGCCGAAATAATTTTGCTGGTGGGTCATTCTTAATTACTCAGACTTGGAAAACACCAACGCTTTACCCCTATTTTGTGTTACCACGATGTAGGGATTTCCTCCATTGGCCCTTTCCACCTGCACCATGTCCTTGGCATCTCCAATGACCTTAAATCCGCTCTCCTCAGCGTTCTTGAAATCAAAACCACCTTTGTTATCCCCAAGTAGCACACCCCCATTGAATGCATCGTACCTACCGATAAAAGCTTCGTTGCCAAAGTCATTTCCGATCATCAACACATCGGTTGCGGCATTTGCCCCTGCATTGGTGGTTATCATACATTTGATGGGTGCGGATTGAGTTTCCCACGGTAGCTCTCCCATGGTAAACTGTCCGTTTCCATTATTTTCAAAATAAGTGGTCTGGTCATGGTTCGCCATCAACTCATCGGCTCCTTCAAGCTCTTCCTGAGTGAACAATCCACTTTTGGTGGTTGAGGCAAATTCCCTAAAATAATTGAACTTTTTCCTGAACATGGGACTTTGGCTCATGAGATCGCCCCAAAAATTAACGGGATAGGCCCTGTAGGTATCGTCTTCGAGGTCGCTTTTGAAGTATGCGAACATTACGGGGTCAATGGCCCCATTGTTGTCAAAATCCTTGGCCAACATGGTAACCGGCCTTTCCTTCGAAGGATTATACAGGTTGTTCTTACCCAAATTCCCAGCAATCAAATCCACATCGCCATCGCCATCAAAATCTTCAGCCAAGACACATTCCCACCATCCTGATAATTGCTGCATACCTGTTTGATCCATTTGCTGAAAGGAATCCTTCTTGTTCATGAAAATGGTCACGGGCATAAACTCCCCCACCAGAATAAGGTCTTTCAAATTGTCATGGTCAAGGTCGGCCCATTTGGCATCGGTTATCATTCCCGGGGTCCTGAGTGCCTTGTTGTAGGTCTCGGTCACATCGACCAATCTGCCCTGTTCGTTTTTAAGCAGATAACAATGGTCCGGTTTGGGATATTGTGAAAAAGGCGTCCGGCCTCCGACAAACAGGTCCACATAACCATCTCCATCAAAATCCTCGGCCTCTACAACGGAACCGCTTGACTGTATCTCTGGCAATTTATCCGTGTTTTTCACAAAATTGCCGTTGCCTTGATTGATCATCAGATAATCTTGGTAAAAAGGAGAACCCAAATCAAACTCGTTACTACCGGAAACCATATAAATATCAAGGTCTCCATCGTTGTCCAAATCAAAAAGGGCAATACTGGTCTCTTCATGGTCTTTATTCTCCTCATCCTCGAACAATGGTGTACCGGTAAAAACCCCTTGGGAATCTTGTATATAGATCATGGGAGAGTACCCTGAGGAACTTCCTATGATGAAATCTTCATAACCATCCCCGTTGATATCACCCTTGGCCAGACGTGGTCCACTTTGGGTCAGTTTATGGGGCAAGGTCGGTTGTACATAAAAATCCGCTTTATCCGCTTCTTGATGTACGAAATCGACACCCACTAGCTCCGACACTTCCCGATAAATGGGACTGGTTTTTTTCGGTGCCAGGGGAAACGCCAATTCCTGTCCGTTCAAAGGTGCTGCCTCAGTATAATCGATTGATACCGTTTGATTGATGGACACATCCTTTACGACCTGATATTTTCCATCTGGCCAAACGATTTCCAGTGCTGCAATTTGTTTTTGGGGTCCCAAGCCAAAATGGGCCATACTGTGTACGGTGGAGAGGTACCCCCTATTCACTTGATGTTCGTAATATTGGAAAGTGCCATCCTCAAAACGTACGGCCACCTTGGTACCCAGACCTGACTGATTGTTGTTGGGTCCCTTCAAATCCAGTTTAAGGAAGTTTTTGTCCTCATTTTTCTTGGTGTCAAGATTGTTTTTGAACACAAATGCCTCATCGTTGATGTTGTTCACTACATAATCCAAGTCGCCATCACCATCCAAATCGGCAAATGCCGCTCCGTTTGAAAACGATGGGATATTGAGTCCCCATTCCTTGCCAACATCCTTGAACTGTCCGTTTCCTTCATTACGGTAAGCGTAGTTAGGTATTTTTACCACTGGAATCGAATCCAAAATTTGGGCGGTACTGAGGTATTTTTGAACATTGAAATTAAACTCCCCAAAATCCAAATCGGTAATATCCCGTGGAAAACCATTGGTAATCAATAGGTCTTTTCGTCCATCGTTGTCAGCATCCACAAAAAGTGGCGACCAACTCCAATCGGTTTTGGCTATTCCCGCCATCAGGCCTATTTCGCTATAGGGCATATCGGGACCTTGTCCCATTTGAAGCATGTTACGCATATATTGATAGTCGTAGCCATACTTGTCGTTCATGTAGTAATCGTTGTATTTGGTTGCCTTGATGGTTGTTTTCAACCTGTAATTTGTTTCGCCGAGCATATCAAGGGTAAGAATATCGAGATAGCCATCGTTATTGAAATCGGCTATATCGGAGCCCATGGAGAACTTACTTTGGTGCTTCACGAACTCACCGATCTTATCGGTAAAGGTGCCATCGCCATTATTGATGTACATAATGTCGTTGCTCAAGTAATCATTGCTAACATAAATATCGGGCCAACCGTCATAATCCAAATCGGAAATGGCCACACCAAGTCCGTAGCCTTCAATGGTTATGCCCGCTTCCATGGTAACATCGGTAAAAGTACCATCGCCATTGTTACGATATAGATGATCATTGCTTTCGGATGAGCCGTCCGTGATTTTTTCCCTATAGTTGGCAGGCAGTATGTGTATATCCACATTGTTGAGCACATACAAATCCAAAAGACCATCTTTATTGTAATCGATAAAAGCGGCATTCATGGTGTTCCCGGTATCTGCCACTCCATATTCCTTTGCCATTTCCTTAAAAATGGGAATTCCGTCATCATCCACTCCTTGGTTGATGTAAAGCATATTTGCCTTTTCCTCTGGGCTTTCGTACATCGCGGCACAGACATAGATATCAAGGAGTGAATCATTGTTAATATCAATAACCGCAGCACCGGTCTTCCATTTATCGGCTGCTTCAACCCCTGATGCCTTGGTAACATCCTTGAACTTAAAATCGCCTTGATTGAGGTATAGCTTATTGGTCACTTGATTCCCTGTAAAGAAAAGGTCGGGCTTGTCGTCATTGTTAAAATCGCCGACGGCCACTCCTCCCCCATTGAAGATATACTCACTGGTAAGGATGTTGAAACTATCGGTCTCAACTATTTTATTATTGAATGCAATACCGGAGTCCTTGGATTCTACTTTGGTGAACAAAGTATCCGTCTTTTTCTTGGAACAAGAAACGACCAGTACTGAAACTAGTGCAATTAGAAAATAATTTTTAGTCACTGTGCTGAAGTTTTTATAGGTTAGCCATTTATCACCAATGATCACAGGGTGCAAGACCACGGTTAATCAAATATGGATACGCTTTATTTTTAAGGCTGATAGTTACACCCAAGTTTTTTAAAAATACAAATTCAAATACTGCATTTGAACCATTGACGGTTAATGTCCGATTAATAAGTATTAATTTTTAATTAACGGGATATGTCTCTAATTAAAATAGGTTGCCAATAATATTGACAACCTATCTCTCTACTCGAATTAAATTAAACTAACTCAGACTACTCATATTATTAGTATCCAGTATTCTGCTCCAAGATACCGCCACTTTGGTCGATAGCATTGATAGGAATCGGGAACAAATCGTATTTAGGGGATACATATTCTTTGAACTTAGTATCATAATTGGATTGATCAAAGTCTTGTCCCTCATTTTGAATGTATGTATTAATGATTTCCTCAGCATTGCCCCACCTTCTCAAATCGAACAATCTGTGTCCTTCCATACCAAACTCCAAACGACGCTCAAATCGCACTGCTTTTCTAGCAAAGGCCTGATCTGGAAAAGATGCATAAGGCTCTATTTGGTAATTTGCCGCATCCGTATCAGGAATGGGGTTATTGTTAGCATCAAGGGCTTGTACATAACTCATGTTCTTTGCTCTGTTACGAACCCTGTTTACATAATCCAAAGCCATAGGAAGGTTTGGACTGGGCTGTTCCACGGCGGCTTCAGCAGCCATCAATAGAACATCGGCAAAACGCATGATGTTATAATTGATACCGGACCAGTCGGAGCCCCAACCACCAATACCTCGGTTGTCACCGACCTCAGAGGCTTGGTACATGTTCTTTTTGGGCAAATAAGGTCCAGAGATATCCGTAAAGTTAGCCCTTATCCACTCTTTTCCTGGATTGAGACCAAAACCATTGTAATCGATTCCTCGTCTACCAATAGTATAATCAATTCGTGGGTCTAATGGTCCTGAATGTGGGTCAAATGCTTCATCACTGTTAATTCCATAATCGCTAGCCACATCGGTTGCAGCATAAGAATCCAATAAAGGCAATCCGGAACCGTCAGTTTGGAAAGCATTGGTCAAGTCTTGGGTTGGTTGATAAAAACCACAACAAGTCCCCAATGGCCCACCATTTAAAAAGTTCAAGGTACCTGCACCATTTCCGTTGAAAGAACGTCCATTATCAGAAGCAAACTGAATGGCAAAAAGGGATTCAGGTCCATTTTCCCCAACAGCGTTAAAGTTGTTCACAAACTCTTCGTTCAAAGCATAGGGACCATTGTTGATCACATCGTTGAATAATGGTAAAGCTTCCGCATATTTTTCTTGGTACAAATAAGCTTTAGCCAAAAAGGCTTTGGCTACCCATGCATTGGCTCTACCCACAACAATGTCATTACCCAATCTTTGAATTGCTGCATTGAAATCGGCTTCGATTTCTGCCCAAATTGGGCCTGGATTAGGTTGGTTGAATTCTTCATTTACCAAATTCTCTACTGAGATAAAAGGAACATTACCGTAAAATTTCTGAAGTTCAAAATTGAAATAACCTCGTAAGAAATATGCTTCACCTTCTTGGGATGTAAAATCACCTCCTTCGATTTGGCTAATCAAATCCAAAACTGCATTACAACGGTTGACACCTCCAAAAAGGGCACTCCACCTCCCTAAAAACCAGCTGTTACCAGTTTGCCAATCCAAAGTTTCCACTTGACGCAAGGCATCGTTATCTCCATCGTTACTTCCCCTATGGGCATCATCAGAAACCACATCTGCCCACCAGTTATCTCCACCGGCAGCCACACCTTCGCCCTGTCTATTAACTCGTTCGCCATCCATAGCTGAATACGCTGCCGTCAACTTAAGGTTAACACCCACGGCTGTTTGCAAATCTTCATTGGGAATATTTCCCGTGGCGGCTTTTTCCGTAAAATCTTCACTACAGGCCCATAGCAATAGACCCGCGACTATTGTTGAAAATAATATCTTCTTTTTCATTTTTTTAAAATTTTAGATTAACCCCGAAGGAATAAATTGACGCTATCGGATAGTTGTTATCAGAAACCCCTATGGTAAGGTTATCTATCGCACCATTCACATATCTTGGTGGTAATTCAGGATCTACACCTTTGTAATCGGTTATAGTGAACAGGTTGGTACCTTGTAGGTAAAAACGAACACTATCCATTCCCAAATAGCTGGAAACTGTTTCAGTAAAAGTATATCCTATTTGCAGGTTCTTCAATCTCATATAGGAACCATCTTCCACAAAGAACGAGTTTGCGTTACTTTCATTATTGGAAATACTCCAGCTTAGTGCTGGCAATTCCGCATCTGTGTTGTCCGGTGTCCAAGAGTCCAATACCCTTGTACTTCTATTGGCATTGGGGAAAGTTGGGAAATCCGTATATACCCTATCGTTATTGAATATTTCGTTTCCTTGGGAACCTTGGAAGAAAGCGGACATATCGAAGCCCTTATACCCCATTGTCAAGTTAACACCATAGGTGAAATCAGGGTGGGGAGAACCGATAAAGGTTCTATCGTCATCATTGATGACACCATCGTTGTTCAAATCTGCATATCTAAACCTTCCCACACCATCAGCATTTGTTGCAAACCCTTGATCTGCAGCGTTGGCCACTTCTGATTCGGAAGAGAAAATACCTTCAACCACAGCACCATAGAAGGATGATATTGGATGTCCTTCCTGCGTTCTTGTAACGGTTCCTGTATTTCTGAAACCTCCAAAACCTGTCTGGAAAGCACTGATCAATTCAAGCACCTCGTTTTTATAACTGGAGAAGTTGACATCGATTCCGTAGCTAAATCCAGAGCTCGTTTCGTCCCTATAGCTCAAAGTTGCATCCACACCCTTGTTGCGAATGGAACCTAAGTTCACATAAGGAGGAGCTGCATCAAGTGCTGTTGAACTATACAGACTGGCATCTTGATTGATCAAGTCTTTGGTAGTCATGGTAAAGTATTCCGCGGAAAGGTTCAATTTATTGTCAAAGAACCCAAGTTCCACACCAAAGTTTGTGGTCTCACTGGTTTCCCATCTCAAATCAGGGTTTCCAGCTGCCGATAATATTGCTCCTTGCACTATACCTGCACTACTACCTGTATAAGCGTAATTTGCATATTGTTCACTTAAGATGGAAAAGTTTACGGTTGGGTTGTCCACTGGCAATGTTTGATTACCCAATTGCCCCCAAGACCCTTTCAACTTCAATCGACTCATAAAAGAGTCAACTGGCCAGAAATCTTCGTTACTTACTACCCATCCTGCACTGAATGAAGGGAAGATATCGCTTTTGTTGTCGCCTACAAATCTAGAAGATTCATCACGACGAACTGTTGCAGTCAACAAATAACGACCATCATAATCGTAATTCACTGTTCCGAACAGAGAGAACAAAGATGAAGCGTTGTCATAGGCGTAGGCTACGTTAGGAGCACCACCACCGTTGCTCAACAAATAGTAGTCAGGTGTTTCGAAGAAATAATCGGTTCTGGAAATTTCTTTTCCTTTTCCGTGTGTATCCAATGCCTCGATACCTATTAGTGCATTGATACTATGGTCACCGAAGTTTTTGTTATAACTCAAGGTATTGGTCCATACCCATTCGTAGGTATCTTGGTCGGCCTCAGTCAATGTATTTGTTGAAAGCGGTTCGGGAGATTCTGGAATCAATGCCCTAAAACGTCTATCGTTATACGCTCTTATGGAACCACCCAAAGATGTTTTAAACTGCAAACCATCTATGATATCCCATGTGGCATAGACATCACCGAACACCCTAAAGGTTTTCTGGAAATCATCCTTTTGCCTTGTAGCCTCTGCAACAGGGTTGTTTGGGTTGGCAAGGCCATTGGCATTACTGTAACTACCTGCGAAGTTGCCATCAGCATCATAGACAGGAACCAACGGGGACATTCTGGTAGCAAAGTTGTACCAAGATTGCCCACCAGCTCGCCTGTCAAAAGAGATATTGGCGTGCTCACCTATACGTATTCTATTCCCTATTTTAAATTCGGAGTTCAATCTTGCACTTCCTCTTTTATATCCCGTGTGTATTTGGATACCCTCCCTGTTCAAATATCCAGCAGAGAAAAGGAATTTTGATTTTTCATTACCATTTTCCAAGGTAATGGAAGCATTTTGTGCAATTGCTGTTCTGTAAATTTCATCCAACCAATCTGTTCCATTGGGTTTAACGTTCATGGTCACAGGAACACTTCCCTGTATCGTTGAAGGAACAACAGGGCTTGGACCATCACCATACTGAATATGTGAGGGCGTGTTCCCATCATTCAACATACTTTGCCAAAATACTTCCCCAAGTTGTTGGGCGTTCAGCAAGTCAGGTACATTGGTAGGAGTGGAAAACCCTGTGTACATATCCAAGGAAACCTTTGCGGTATCCAGATTATACCCCCCACTTTTAGTAGTAATGATCACAACACCATTGGAGGCCCTAGCACCGTAGATAGCAGCTGCACCATCCTTAAGTACGTTCATTTGTTGGATGTCGGCAGAATTAATGGAATTCAGGATACTTGGGTCATCAGTCTGAACCCCATCAATAATATATAGGGGGTCGTTACTGTTACCCGTACCGAAACCCCTTACACGTACCACTGGTGAAGAACCAGGGGAACCGTTATTGGTTATCGTAACACCAGAAACCCTTCCTTGTAATGCTTCTGCGGCATTTACAACAGGTGTTTTGGTGGCCTCAGCCACATCAACAGTTCCAACGGAACCTGTCAACTCACCTCTTGTTTGAGTACCGTAACCTGTTACAACCACCTCATCCAAGGCAGCCGCATCTTCTTCCATGGTAACATCAATAGTGCTGTTCCCGTTTACAGGAACTTCTGTGGTCTTGAAACCAACATAGGAAAAAATCAAAGTCGCATCGGAAGCAGCCGTGATGGTATAATTCCCATCAAAGTCTGTTTGTGTACCATTGGTAGTACCTTTTACAATCACATTGGTACCTGGTAGCGGAGCTCCAAAGTTATCCACAACTGTACCTGTTATGGTAACCTGATAAGGGGGTGAAGTAGCTTCATCCAATTCTGGGGTTGCAGCCATTGCAAATTCACCCGCAAACAACATTGTCATTGACAAAACGAAAGTCTGGATCACTTTTACGAATCCAGTCAATCGCGCCAAAGTCTGAACTTTGTTTCGATTCATAGATAGTCTATTTAGTTTAGTTATTTACCTTGATTGAGACCGTGCATATTGTCTCAATCAGGAACAATAATAGGTAAAATTTTAGAATTGGCAATATTTTAACAGTAAATATTGAATATGATAAAATTATTTACTTAAAAATATAAATTTACCAATGCTAAGAAAACGTTAATTTTCCTAGGCCCAGAGCGGGCTGAGACTTTAAAAGGGTAGTTGACACTAAATTTCGAGAAAGAAAAAAACAACAAAATATTGCCTCTCTGTTACATTTGACCGCGAATTAGTATCAAGTCGCCGATCCTACCCTGCTTCAACATATGTGATTAAGAAGAATTCCATTAAAACAAGATGGACTCATGAGATTAGTGATTCTTTGTGTTGACACTACGATTTTCATCTTTCAAAAAATAAGCTTTCATTAAAGTCATTTTATATCGAATACTTGTAAACTGAAACAAAATCAAACATTTCCATTATTGTATCAATTTGCTACAATAAAACCCTTATTTTTTTATTTTTATATTTTTTTAATGTAATTTTTGCGATGTTTACAATATGTTGCCTTCAGAAAATAAATACCTAACCAACGTTTCTTTTGATACCGTAATCTTCGGATTTACTGGTGAAGAGCTAAAGATTTTAATCCTTGAATACCAAAACTCCGGGCTATTTGCTCTTCCAGGAGGTTATATTCGGCGTGATGAAAACTTACTAGATGCGGCCAAGAAAGGTGTAATGAAACGTACAGGGTTAAAAAAGATTCAATTGGAGCAATTTCACACTTTTGGAAAATTGAACCGATCAGATCCAGAATCATCAAAAACAATTGCCAAAGGCTTAGGGTATGAGATGCCAAATGACCACTGGGTATTGGACAGATTCGTTACAATCGGCTATTATGCCTTGATAGATTACAATCAAGTACGCCCAACTCCCAATAAATTCTCTGACTCCATCAATTGGTACAGTATCAATAATCTGCCACCCCTAATGATGGATCATGAGGAAATTGTTCAAAAAGCGTTGGAA
Source organism: Flagellimonas yonaguniensis (assembly GCF_029193885.1). GTDB lineage: Bacteria > Bacteroidota > Bacteroidia > Flavobacteriales > Flavobacteriaceae > Flagellimonas > Flagellimonas yonaguniensis. Next base: position 80,764 of record NZ_JARFVB010000011.1, read on the forward strand.
GCCATTAGGAACGATCTGGGAACAAAACTTTTTGGAACAAATCTTTTGCCTGAAAAATTTACCATGAAGGAATTGCGAAAGGTATACGAAACCATCCTGAACAAAAAACTACGCCGTACTACCTTCCAACGTAAAATGCTTAGCATGGACATTTTAACAAGACACGAAAAATTGTATACCGGTGCAGCAAACAAAGCACCATATCTCTACAGTTTTAACAAGAAAAAAGCGAACAAAACATAAAATTACAGCAGTGCCGCTACAAGAAATTGGCAAATAATCATAACCTTTAATACCTAAACTAAATACCAAAATGCCAAATTTTAATATTGATGCAGACCCCAATCACACCTACGACGCCATTGTAATTGGTTCGGGAATCAGTGGGGGCTGGGCCGCAAAAGAGCTGTGCGAAAAAGGGTTGAAAACCCTTGTACTGGAAAGAGGCCCAGTTGTCGAACATCCCAAAGATTATACTACTGCCAACCTGGATCCATGGGACATGGAACTTCGGGGCGGACTTACCCCAGAACAACAAAAAAAACATTATAAAGCCATTCGTTCCGGTTTCATTGGACAGGATACCGAGCATTTTTACGCCAATGACGAGGAAAATCCATATACCGAGGTAAAACCATTCCTTTGGATTCGCGGACACCAAATGGGTGGACGCTCCTTATTGTGGGGAAAACAGACCTACCGTTGGAGCGAAATGGACTTCGAAGCCAATGCCAAGGATGGGCACGGAGTGGATTGGCCCATCAGGTATAAAGACTTGGAACCATGGTACACCTATGTCGAGAAGTTTGCCGGTATCAGTGGAGAAGCCCTTGGGTTACCTCAACTTCCCGATAGTCACTTCCTCCCCCCTATGGAACTGAACTGTGTGGAAAAACACATCAAGCAGCGCATAGAACGCGACTTTCCCGGAAGGCACATGATCATAGGGCGTGTTGCGCATTTAACCGAACCGCTAAATGGAAGAGGGCAATGCCAATACCGTAACAGATGTAGCCGTGGATGTCCCTATGGTGCGTATTTCAGCAGCAATGCCGTGACCTTACCAGCAGCAAATGCCACTGGAAACCTAACTTTCAGACCCTATTCCATTGTACAGTCCATTATGTATGATGAAGCGACGGGCAAAGCATCGGGAGTTCGTATCATAGATGCGGAAACCAATGAAGATATCGAGTTCAAGTCCAAAATCGTGTTTTGCAATGCTTCCACATTGAGCACCACACAAATCTTGTTGAACTCCACCTCCAATCGTTTTCCCGAAGGTATGGGTAACGATAGCGGGGAGTTGGGTCACAATTTGATGGATCATACCTATCGCGTTGGCGCCCTGGGCAAGGTGGATGGATTTGAAGACAAATATTACAGTGGTCGCAGACCCAACGGAATTTACATACCCCGTTATTGGAACATTGATGAAAATTCAAAATCTGACAAGTTCCTGAGAGGTTTTGGCTTTCAAGGAGGTGGATACCGCATGGGCAATAGCGAAGCAGCCAACCGCAAAGCATTTGGAGGGGATTACAAGGACAGCATTATGAAACCAGGACCTTGGGAATTCTTCATCACAGGTTTTGCCGAGTGTTTGCCATATCATGACAATAAAGTTTACCTCAACAAAGAAGTTACGGATAAGTGGGGACAACCCACCCTGTCCATTGATTGCGAATACAAGGAAAATGAGTTGGCCCAAAACAAACAGATCCAAGAAGATGCCGTGGAAATGTTAGAGAAAGCAGGCTTGAAAGACGTAATAGGGTTTGATAACGAACATGAACCGGGATACGGTGTTCACGAAATGGGAACGGCCCGTATGGGACGGGACCCTAAAACCTCGGTTTTGAACGAGACCAATCAAGTACACGGTGCCAACAATGTGTTTGTTACCGATGGAGCCTGCATGACCTCCAACTCATGTGTAAATCCATCATTGACCTATATGGCCTTGACCGCGAGAGCAGCCAATCATGCCGTAGAAGAACTAAAAAAATTCAACATTTGATCATGGACCGTAGAAAAGCTTTAAAATTTACTGGGAATATGGCCGCAGTTGCTGTTGCGGGGCCTTCTTTATTATCCTTGTTACAATCCTGTAAAAATGAAAGACGAATCGATTGGCAACCGCTGTTTTTAACCGTGGACGAAGCCACATTTGTATCCAAGATCGTCGATATGATCTTACCACGCACCGAAACCCCTGGAGCCCTGGATGTCAAAGTGGATATGTTTATCGATAAGGTCTACGCCAAATTGTACGATGCGAATGGTCAGGAGCATATCAGAAACGAAATCGAACAGTTCAATGCCGATTGCATCTCCGATTTTGGTAATTCATTTGTAAATCTTTCAGAATCGGACCAGATTAAGGTTTTGGAAAAGGCCGAAGAAAATTCAGGTCAATTCGGAAGTGGAGTTTGGGGAACCACAGTAGGCAACCCAAAACCTGTCGGATTCTATCGAAGTTTAAAATCAACAGCGCTTTGGGGTTATTTTACCTCAGAGGAAATTGGTGAGAATGTATTGAACTATGACCCCATCCCGGGAGCCTATCACGGTTGTATTCCATTGAGCGATGTGGGCAATAAATGGAGCCTATAACATGGATTCCAAGTCTTTTTATATCAACCGAAGAAAGTTTCTGGCCAGTTCGGCCGCTGCCATGGCACTTTCATCCTTTGGTGCTTATGGTTTGGAGCTTGTCCATTCCCAAAAAAAATGGAGGGTAGGCCTTATCGGCTGCGGTTGGTATGGTAAAAGTGACCTCTTCAAACTGATACAGGTGGCCCCTGTGGAAGTGGTTTCACTTTGTGATGTGGACCAAAAACATTTGGAAGAAGCTGCCCATCTCGTTGCCCAACGCCAGCAATCGGGCAAAAAACCACGATTGTACCGTGATTATCGCAAAATGCTGGCCGAAAAAGACCTAGATATTGTACTGATCGGATCTCCTGATCATTGGCACGCGTTACAGGCCATAGAAGCCATGGAATCCGGAGCACACCTTTACCTACAAAAACCCATCAGTCTGGATGTGTTGGAAGGCGAAGCGATATTGGCCACGGCAAGAAAATTGGGAAAAAAAGTGCAAGTTGGTACACAGCGGAGAAGCACGCCCCATTTGGTCGAGGGCAAAAAAAATATCATAGATGCAGGGCTGTTGGGAAAAATCTCCCATGTGGAAATGTGCTGTTACTATCATATGCGATGGAACGCCAATCCCCCTGTGCAGCAAGTACCCGATCATTTTGATTATGATTTTTGGTCGGGGCCGGCACCGTTAAGACCCTACATCGGACTACCGCACAGAAGCTGGCGTGCCTTTATGGAATATGGAAATGGCATTGTTGGCGATATGTGTGTTCATATGTTGGATGCCGTTCGTTGGATACTAGGGCTCGGATGGCCCAAAAAAGTAAGTTCCACAGGTGGAATTTATGTGCAAAAGGATTCCATAGCGAATATCTCGGATACGCAGACTGCGGTTTTTGAATTTGATGAGCTCAATTGTATCTGGCAGCATCGCAGTTGGGGCTCCCCGACAGACCCCGAATACCCATGGGCCTTCTTTATTTATGGGGATAAAGGGACTTTTAAAGGAAGCGTTCATCAATACGAGTTTGTACCCAATGGGGATGGGGAAACCATAAAAAAAGAAGTGGTTTACGAGCGGGAAAAATACCCTGAGGATTTAAAGGAAGATGGCATCGAACTCCATACAGCACCTGCAACAAGGGCCCATATGTTGGATTTATTGAATGCCATAGAAAGGGATAAGCTCCCCGTTGCCGATGTGGAACAAGGACATATTTCCACAGCCAGCTGTATCATGGCCAATCTTGCCATGGAATTAAGGCGGCCGTTGGTCTACAATCCTCAACAACAGATTATTGTTAATGATGCCCAAGCCACCGAACTACTGAAAAAACAATACCGTGGACCATGGCAGCATCCGTCCGAGTCTATTTTATGAAATTAAAATTCAATTACAAAACATTGGCTTTTCCATGAAAAAAATCAGTCTCATCATACCTTTGGTACTTCTGTTTACCTCGGGTTTTGCCCAACAAAACAAGCGAACCATTGTTACCACGGATGGAGAAATTGACGACGTGGACACTTTTATACGGTTTTTAATGTACACCAACGAATTTGACACCGAAGGCTTAATCTATTCAAGCTCCATGTGGCACTGGAAGGGGGATGGTAAAGGGACCACCATGGTCTCCGAAATGGAAATGACCCGAAATATCTATGGGGAGCGCAGCGAACTTAGATGGCCCGGTACGACTTGGATCCAGGAATTACTGTCCGATTATGCCAAGGTGCATCACAATTTATTACTGCATGATAAAAACTATCCCTCCGCCGAAGAGCTTTTGGCCGTTGTAAAAGTAGGCAACATAGATTTTGAAGGGGAAATGGACAAACGTACCGAAGGATCCAAGTGGATTGCCGAAAGATTATTGGATGATGACTCTCGGGAAATTTTTCTGCAGGCGTGGGGCGGCACCAATACCATTGCACGAGCATTAAGATCCATTGAAGAGGACTATTCGAACCATGAAAACTGGAAGGAAATCAAGGAGAAGGTATCCAAAAAGGCCATTATCTACACCATAATGGACCAAGATGCCACCTATAAAAAGTATATTGGTCCAAATTGGCCGAACATTCGGGTGTTTTACAATGCCAACCAGTTTTGGTGCTTTGCCTATCCTTGGAAACGCGTCGTTCCCAAAAGCCAACAACCTTATTTGGAGGGCAGTTTTATGGGCTCGAACATCATCAATGGCCATGGTCCCTTGCTTCAAAATTATTATTCCTACGGGGATGGGCAGAAACAAGAAGGAGACCCCAATCATTTTGAGGGGGATATTTCAAAAATCGCACAAACCGAACGTGGCAGTTTTTCCAAGTACGATTTTATTTCCGAAGGGGATTCCCCTGCGTTTTTACATTTAGTGAATGTGGGGTTGGACAATTACAAGGATCCTTCCAGAGGGGGTTGGAGTGGTCGATTTGAACAATCAGAGGAGAATCCTTATCGCTATGAAGATGGCGATGCTGCCGCTGATTTGAACCCAGAGACGGGGGAAATGGACAAAAGCTATCCCCAAACCCGTTGGATCAAGCCCATGCAACTCGATTTTGCCGCACGTGCCGATTGGTGCGTCAAACCTTTTGAAGAGGCCAATCATCCCCCAAAAATCAAAGTGGTTGAAGGGAATTCCATACATGCAGTTGCTGGAGAAGTTATCCCAATCAATTTATCCTACGAAGATGTGGACGGTCATCCCGTCTATTTCAAGGTTTGGCCCTACGCCGAAGCAGGAGATGGTATGGCAACCGTAACACTTGAAACAAACACAGCGACCATACAGATTCCCTATACAGCTCAAACGGGAGAAGAATTTCATGTGATAGTTGAAGGTACAGACACTGGTTTTCCAGCCCTTACAAGATATCGTAGGGTAATTGTGATCATAGATTGAACAGGAGACATTATATCCAAGTTGGTTTGGTTAAACATTTTGATCAAGGTACCAGTAACGATATGGCCACATGACCAATTTTTTAATATCGATTGGCTTGATTACCTTTAATACTCTGATCCAGCACATTAATAACTAGATAACGATATGCAAACATTACAACAAAACCTCCGATGGGGCAGTCTGTTCCTGGCGACACTATTTATAGGCTGTAGCCCCAAATTTACCGAAGAAAACAAGGATGGTTTCAATCTTGTACACAACGAAAATGGGGAAACCCTAGGATACAGTCCAGAATCCGAAGTATCCATTTTAACCGTTGACCGTTTAGCATTCAAAGACCTGAACAGAAATGACTCCTTGGACCCGTATGAGGATTGGAGGCTGTCTGCAACCGAAAGGGCCAACGATCTTGCCTCAAAAATGAGCGTGGAACAAATCGCTGGGCTTATGCTCTACAGCGCCCATCAATCCATACCTGGGGGCGGCAATAGCTTTTTTGGAGCGGTTACTTACAATGGAAAACCCTACAAGGAAAGTGGAGCCAAACCAAGTGACCTTTCCGATGCACAAAAGAAATTTCTTTTGGAGGATAATCTACGCCATGTACTGATCACCAGTGTGGAATCCCCAGGTATATCCGCACAATGGAACAACAATGCACAGGCGATGGTAGAGGGAATTGGGCTGGGCATTCCCATCAATACCAGTTCCGATCCAAGGCACGGAAGTGATTCTTATGCTGAGTTCAATGCCGGTGCGGGAGGGAAAATTTCCATGTGGCCCAGTACATTGGGGATTGCCGCCAGCTTTGATCCTGATGTGATGCAGCAGTTCGGTGAAATTGCATCCCAAGAATATAGGGCATTGGGAATAGCCACAGCACTTTCGCCGCAAATAGATCTGGCGACGGAGCCACGCTGGTCCCGTTTTGATGGTACCATGGGTGAAGATCCCGAACTTGCCGCAGATATGGCAAGGGCTTATGTGGAAGGTTTCCAAGCTTCTGAAAATGGCAATTGGGGCAACAAAAGTGTAAATGCCATGGTAAAGCACTGGCCTGGAGGAGGGCCCGAAGAAGGTGGCCGTGATGGTCATTTTGGTTATGGTTCGTATGCCGTTTACCCAGGAAAAAACCTTGAAGACCATTTAAAACCATTTACCGAAGGGGCATTTGACCTGGAAGGCCCCACTGAAATGGCCACGGCCGTTATGCCCTACTATACCATTTCCTTTAATCAGGATACCAAAAATGGAGAAAATGTGGGGAATGCTTACAACAAATACTTGATCACCGACCTGTTGCGAGGCAAATACGGGTACGATGGCGTAGTATGTACCGACTGGGGGATTACAGGCGATGCACCCAACGTTTACGAATTCAGAGGTAAACCATGGGGAGTTGAAACCTTAAGTGTGGCTGAAAGACACTACAAAATCATTGAAGCGGGCTGCGATCAATTTGGTGGGAATAATGATATGGAACCCGTTATCGAAGCCTATCAAATGGGTGTTGAGGAACATGGAGAAGCCTATATGCGCGAACGTTTTGAAACTTCCGCGGTCAGGTTGCTCAAAAACATTTTTAGAACAGGACTTTTCGAAAACCCCTATTTGGATGTAGCCCAAACAGAAGAAATCGTGGGCAATGCGGAATTTATGGAAGCTGGTTACCGTGCACAGCTAAAATCCATTGTCATGCTCAAAAACAATGCTAAAACCCTTCCTGTTGAAAACAAGAAAAAAGTCTTCGTACCAAAACGCTACGTTGCCCCTACGGTAAACTGGTTTGGTGTGGCTACGCAAGAACGTACCGAGCATCCATTCAACATGGAAGTGGTGGCCAAGTATTTTGAGGTGGTGGACGATCCGAGTGAAGCGGATTTTGCCATGGTCGGTATTGAAAATCCGAATGGCGGGGTCGGTTACGATATTGGCAACAAGGAAAAAGGAGGCAATGGATATGTCCCCATCAGCTTACAGTACGGCACCTACACGGCAACCAATGCCCGTGATAAGAGTATTGCCGCGGGAAGCCCACTGGAAGAAGGTGTGAACAACCGATCCTACAAGGGCAAGACAATGACTGCCATCAATATTGCCGATATGGCCTTGGTAACGGATACGAAGAGAAAAATGGGGAATAAACCTGTGGTAGTCATCGTAAAAGTCTCCAAACCTATGGTTTTCGCTGAAATTGAACCTGCCGCCGATGCCATTTTGGTTCACATGGGAATCCAAGACCAAGCACTACTGGATATTGTCTCGGGTAAAGTAGAACCTTCTGCGTTGCTACCTTTTCAAATGCCGAACGATATGATGACAGTAGAAGCACAGTTTGAGGATGTCCCAAGGGATATGGAACCCTACACGGACGCCGATGGAAATGCATACGATTTTGCCTTTGGCCTTAATTGGGGCGGTACCATCGATGACAATCGTACCAAAGCATATCAATAGCTCCCTCTAATCACATAGGTATAAAAAGCTCCCTGATATCAGGGAGCTTTTTATTGACACATGATCTGCATCATAAAACAATTAAGGCCAGTTCTGTTAATTTGTTGGAAACAAAAATTCAATTGGCCAGCAATACATTACTTTTGCACTGCCAAACATCAATAAAAAACCAAACTAACTATTCCATGTCTTCTAAAGATTTCTCTGGAAAGAATCTGTACATCATTTTATTTCTCAATTCCATTTATCCTCTGAGCACTAGCTTAAAAAACTATCTCATTGACCATATCAAAAGTTGCACTTTTGATAAAAACGAAATCATCAGCAAAGCTGGAGAGGTGTGCAATCGTTTATACTTAATCAAAAAAGGAATGGTACGCGGTTATTTTTTAAGCGATTCCTCAGAAATAACCACATGGATAGACACGGAAAATGAACTTTTCACCTCTATCACAGGTTTTTTTAGAAACCAAGAGAGCCAAGAATACATTCAAAGTTTAGAACCGACGTACTGTGACTATCTAGAATATGAGGACTACAAATACTGCCTGAGCCATTTTCCTGAAATGCGACAAATCAATCGTATACTTTTGGAAAATTATTACATATTGGCCGAGCACAGAGTATATTTGGCAAGGATTCCCAATGCCCGTAAACGTCTGGCCTTTTTAATGGAAACCATGAAGCCACAGATCATAAGTCGGATACCAAGAAAACACTTGGCCGCTTATTTGGCCATGAGGCCAGAAACCTTGTCCAGACTTATGAAAGAGGTAGGTTGACCAGCTATTGTTCAACTAATTCAAGTAAGAGGCATTCATTCTTTTTTCTTTATCAAAGAGGTCATTATTCCAGCACCCTATGCCGATCCAATAAATCCAAGCAAAATCCATTCGGGAAATTCAATATGGGTGGGCAAAAATCAATATAAGTCCAACAAAACTAAGGATGGCCACCAAGCTATTTTTAATTTGGTGAAACTTATTGATCATGTGTGCTAAGAAGAAATACATCGACCTTAATCCCAAAATAGTAAAAATATAGGGGTTGAACACCAAAAAGGGATCGGATGTTATGGCCAGAATCTCCGCAACACTATCCAGAGCGAAGAACACATCGGAAAACTCAATGAGCACCAAAGCCACTGATCACATGAGGGTCCTTATTTTAAAGACACCAAAGTCCAAGGCCAAAAAGAATAGAATCCCTGCTAGAAAAAAATCCAAACGGTCATAGGCGAAGCAACATAAAGTTCGGAAATAAACAAAGTAACGCACCTAAAACTTAAAAAAAGTATTAAAACCAGGCCGCTTCAAATGCTTTTTGACTCAATTACCTTCAATGAAAAAATAAAAGTCAAAAACAGTAAAACATAAAAAATCAAGCCGATATACCTTCATGTGCTGTAAGAAAAGAACCTCAAATTGATATTTGTCAATTTTACGCACGATTTTTTGAAATAAGAAAAGAACACCTGCCGTTTCCTTACTGACCAATAAGAAAAATTGTACATGTTCGGATTTTAATTGTAGGAAAAACATTAGAAAATCCTTTCAAAAAACAAAACCAGTTTACTTGTAATATGACATAAAAATACGTTTCCCGAACCATAATATTTTTCAAGAAATCATTGTCGACCTGATTTAGCATAGCTAAATCCAAGGGAATGGAAAAAAGCTGCAACTAAGCGGCCAAGACTTCCCATGCCTTTTCCGAAAAGCATTAAAATCAATAAAAACCTAAACTAGATTCACAAATGAAAACCTTTTTTAACCAAAGAACCGTACTGATCTTCCTGCTCTTCTTTTCTCTGAGCTTAGGAGTCTCCATGGCCCAAACAGATGATGCCGTAATCGTGGATACCGATTTTCCCAATAGCGGAGGACTCATCGCTTCCTTACCTGTCAACATTACGCTAATTGAGGCCAAAACCTCTGCTACCTTGGGCGAAACCCTAAAGCAGGCCTTGGTCAAGAACCCAGATGTCAAGAATATCCATCTTTTCGCACCATCCGCGGATGCATCCATCAATCTAGGTGGGCAATCCTATACGGTCGAAGCCATAGGAGAGCAATTGGATCCATCGGATTTCAGTGCCAACATGGGTGTGACCATTTTTGTGTACTCCTGCTCTTTGGCCAAAAACGCCGCAGGGATATCTCTTTTGGAAAACATATCCTCGCAAACAGGATTCAATGTAGCCTCTTGTGCCTCTTGCAACGACCTTAACGAAGAATTCAATTTTGATTATTCGGTAAGGCCATTGACCATAACCAGCAATCTTTTTGAATAACCTTTTCAATATCCAAATACAAATTCAACCAAAATGAAGAAAATCAACCTTCACTATTCTTACATCATAGCACTATTGTTCTTTGGGTTGGGATGGAACTCCATGTTTGGCCAAACGGTCAATATGGAAGTGCAACAAGGCCCCAACATTGATGTAGTACTTACCGTGGGAATCACCAACCAAAATATCGATACCTTTGAAGAAGACCTTGGTGCTGCCTTGGAAAGCAAGGGTATCCCCGCCGACAAACTCTATGTACAGGGTTTTGAACGAACTACCATCTCTTCCAACTCCGAAGATGCAGCGGATATCTTCAATAATTGGGTACGCTGGGGCTACAACCCAGAGACCTGGGAGTTTGTAGATGCCGAAAAGTTTATCCGAAGAATCAATAATGATTACATGGCAGGTTTTTACGACCCTGTTTTTGACTCATCCAACTATACTTTGGAGGCTGACATTGCTTTTACCTCTGGCTCTGATAACGATGACATGGGTATTACCTTTGGAATGGAAAATGGCCCTGTTGGTTCCTATCTTTTCAACCTTTCGGGAGCAGTACGAACATTTACCACCAGTGAATTTATCCCAAGTCACGGTTTTGCATCAGGATTGTACAGGATTACAAAAGATGATGGCAACGCAAATCCCCGCCACTATGTTCAGGGACTGCAAGATGCCTCAAGCACCATTTTCAATCCTAGTTCCACTACAACCTGGTATCATTTTAAAATTGTGGTCAGTGGTAAAAATGTAAAAATCTATATGGATGATGCATTGATTATCGACTATACCGCTGCCGAGGAAATCGGCGGTAGCTATGGATTCTTTTCCAACAGTCAGCCTTATGCCACCTTCAAAAACATTGAAGTGACCTCTTTGAGCCTTAAAAAATTCAAAGATGTACTTAGGGAACCACAATGGCGAAACAGTGCCATGCGGTTCAACGTGAACCTTGACGATCAAGAAGTGGCCGATTTCGACAACGATCAGGATCTGGCCGAGATTTTGATGCGTACCATCAATGAGGACATCCATTATATCGGGTGGGGACTTAACGACAATCAGGCACAGTTCGAGCGTTTTGTACAGCAAAACAACAATAAAGGAACCTTTGTAAACCGTGATATGGGAAGCTGGTCGAGCTGGATGGACGATATCGCCCAGTATATTTATGAGCAGTACCAGTTCCTTACCGTGACCGAAGGAGACTATTTTATTGCCGGGACCAGTGTCGAAATAGCGGTAGATCCTTCCGAAATGAAAACCAGTACGGCAAATGCAAGCTACCCAAGTGGTAGATGGAAAATAACACATGATGAAACCTTCTTCCCCAATAACCAAGGAAGAGTTTCATGGAGCGACCTTTATTTGGAAGATGTTCCGGAATTCTATGAAAAACCTGGGAAATACTCCTTTACCTTCGAAGATCTACCTACCTCCCCCACTACCCTCTATTTCCACAGAAAACCCGTGGCAAGCTTCTCCTACAGTTCGGATACTGGAGTATTCAACGATACCTCTTATGATTTGGATGGCGGTGCCAACAATGGTATTGCACAAGCCGAATGGAAATGGAAGTCTGTGGATGCAGCTTCAACCGCAGGCTGGACCACCGGAATGTTCGATAAGAATTCAGTTGCAGATGGAGAGTATTTGGTCATGCTGAACGTACAGGACCATCAAGGGGTATGGAGTAGCCCATCAAGTGCCTATATATTAGTGGACAGCAGTAGTTCTTCCACAAATGAAGATCTGCCTGTGGCACAATTCAATATTCAACCAGATGCACTGTTTACCTATTCTGGTTCCATGTACATCAATATAGAAAACAATTCCATCGACCCCTACGGAAGAACACTTTCCAATGAGGAATGGATTGTAACCCAAAGAGTGTACGATAGCGAAGGAAATCCGACGGACACAGAAATCCACAACTCCACTACCGAGATGACGGATTTCTCCGGTTACAACAATTTAACCGCAGAATACATCATTAGTTTGCGGGTACAGACCAGTACAGGGGTTTGGTCAGAGCCGTTCTTCAGAACATTGACCATTACCCACGATACGACCGAACCTACCTTATCGGCCACACCAAATAATGGGTCCATTGATACGGACACCAATATTTTATTGACCTTTCAAGATGAAAATGACGGAAGTGGATTTGACGTTCAACGCTATGTGTTGATTCAGAATAGCAATCCACCCGCAACGGATAGCAACCTTTGGTCCTCTTGGAGCAATAGTCAATCCAAAACCACTTCGTTTTCCAGTGGTGGTACCGGATGGTACATCCATGCAGAGGCGAAGGACAATGCAGGGAATACAGGAACCGCCTCCTTTGGTCCGTTTGACCTAGCCCTGGTGGTCGGTGCAAAGAACGATTTGGCTGTATTGGATGAGGATACCGTTTCCGACCCCATCGATGTGCTGTACAATGATGTGTACGATACCAACAATACACCAACAGTTAGTATCACTACTCAAGGAGCCAAAGGTTCCGCTGTGGTGGATGAAAACAACCAAATCATCTACACCCCAAATGAGAATGAATTCGGAAGTGATGCCGTCATCTATGAACTGGATGATGCAGGAACCAAGGTAACTGCAACACTTACCTTGTCCATTACCGCTGTGGATGATACTCCAACAGCTGTAGCGGATTCCTTCATTTTGGATGAAAATGCCACCTTGAACGAGGATGTATCCACAAACGATATTGAAGTGGATGATGATGAAAGAGTCTATCACATCATTACAAACCCATCCTATGCAACCTCTTTTATCTTTAATACTGATGGTACTTTTAACTATGAGCATAATGGCGATGAATCCGCAACGGACAGCTTTACCTATAATTTCGAAGATGCTGTTTCCTTCTCGGAAACCGTCACTGTCACATTGAACGTTACCAATGTGAACGATGCTCCTGAAGGGGGGGACATTACCTTGGACGTACTTCAAGATGCAGGATATATGTTCAAAACGACTGATTTTACCTTCTCCGATGATGATGCAGGAGATGCGTTCAATGGTATCCAAATCATCACACTTCCAACGGAGGGTACTTTGGTATACAATGGATCCCCTGTTCAAGCAAATGATATGATCGATGACGTAACCTTACTTGTTTTTACCACGGCAAATGGAGGATACGGCGAAGACTATACCTCCTTCTCCTTCAAAGTAAAGGATGGAAATGATGCTCTAAGCTCGACTACACACACAGCGGGCATCAATGCCGCCCAGGATACTGATGGTGACGGCATACCCAATGAAGACGATGAGGACGATGATGGGGATGGTACACCTGATGATGAAGATGACTTTCCATTGGATCCTTCCGAAGATACCGACACCGATGGCGATGGAACAGGCGACAATGCCGACGAGGATGATGACAACGATGGTACCCCCGACTCCGAGGATGCATTCCCCAAGGATGATTCAGAGGATACAGACACGGACGGCGATGGAACAGGCGACAATGCCGACGAGGATGATGACAACGATGGTACCCCTGATTCCGAGGATGCATTCCCCAAGGATGATTCAGAGGATACAGACACGGACGGCGATGGAACAGGCGACAATGCCGACGAGGATGATGACAACGATGGTACGCCCGACTCCGAGGATGCATTCCCCAAGGATGATTCAGAGGATACAGACACCGATGGCGATGGAACAGGCGACAATGCCGACGAGGATGATGACAACGATGGTACTCCCGACTCCGAGGATGCATTCCCTAAGGATGATTCAGAGGACACCGATACCGACGGCGACGGAACCGGCGACAATGCCGATGATGATGCCGATAATGATGGTACCCCGGATAATGAGGACGCTTTCCCGTATGATCCAAACGAAGATTCCGATATTGATGGTGATGGTGTTGGGGATAATTCCGATACTGATGACGACAATGATGGAGTTACTGATACCGATACGGACGGAGACGGTCTTGGCGACAACGTTGACAACGATGATGACAACGACGGCATACCGGATAATCAGGATGATTTCCCAAATGATGCCTCCGAGACCATCGATACAGATGGAGACGGAACAGGTGACAATGCCGATACTGATGACGATGGCGATGGCTATTCCGACGAAGTGGAATTGACCGAAGGAACCGACCCTACGGATGCATCCAGCACCCCATTGGATACCGATGGCGATGGTATCCCTGACAGCACGGATGAGGATGACGACAATGATGGTGTTGCAGACGTTGATGATGCATTCCCTACAAGTGAAGAGCCTTCATTGGTACCTGCACAGGCTTTTACCCCTAATGGTGATGGCAACAACGATGCTTGGGTCATACCAGGGATAGACAACTATCCCAACAATGTGGTCAAGGTTTACAACCGATGGGGCCACGAAGTATTTGGCACCAAATCGTACCGAAACAACTGGGAAGGTTTCTATAAAAACAGAAACGAGAAGTTACCTGCAGGATCGTATATGTACATCATCAACTTAGGCGATGGCAGTGCACCTTTACAAGGATGGATATTCATCAACTATTAATCCCAACAAAACAAAAAACACCATACAAAACAGATGAAACTTTTCAATAACATACAAATACTGGTCATGTTCCTTGTACTTTCCGTCTCGGTAAGTGCACAACAGGACCCGAACTATACCTTTTACCGCTACAATATGAACATTTACAACCCTGCCTTTGCGGGGAGTTCAGAGGCTGCTGAGTTCTCTTTGGGAATTCGCAGCCAATGGGCGGGAATCGAAGGGGCACCTGAGAGCCAAAGCGCCATTTTTGGAATGCCCGTAGGCAAGAACATAGGACTTGGAGCTTCCATACTCAATGACAAGACCTTTATTGAACAGCAAACATGGGTGGCCATTGATGTCTCATATAACATTCAATTGGATGATGAGCACATGCTCTATTTCGGGATCAAGGGAAGCGCCAACTCCTATGATGCCAATACCCAGGGTCTTGTGACCTATGGTGTGGGCCAGGATGGAGCCTTGGTGGATTATGATAGCCGTTTTACCCCCAATGTAGGTGCCGGCATCTATTTAAAACACGATAGGTATTTTGCATCCCTGTCCGCCCCAAAGTTATTGACCCCGGAACGTCTCCAAGAACGTGATGGTAATGCCTACCTTGGTGTGGACCGTATGCACGCCTACTTGAGCGGTGGTTATACCTTTCTATTGGGTAGGACCTTGGACCTGAAGACCATGGGCATGTTTCGCTATGTGGACGCATCGCCCATATCCATGGAAGTGACAGGAATATTGGATTTTGGCGAACGCTTTGAGTTCGGGGCAAGCTATAGGTACGACGAGAGCATCAGTGGATTGTTCCTATTCAATATTAGTAATGGCTTCAATTTGGGCTACGCCTACGAAACTTCCATCCAAAACCCCATTGACGGTTTGGACAACAATACCCATGAACTTTTTATGCGGTTGAAAATGTAAGTTCTAGGTTTTTATAGTGAATGAAAAAGCCCCTTCAAAAAGGGGCTTTTTTTTGAAATTGCAGAAGGATTCAAACCCAACTCGCCAACCTTATGCTCACTAGGTTTATCATTGCCCATATTTTTGTTATTGACCGAATCCAGACCACTTTTTGTAATCTTACTTCGTAGAATCAAATTTAACCAAGTAACAATAACGCAATATTCAAATCAAATTGAATTCCAAAATTTGTTAGAACGATTACAATTACGGATTATGATGTACCAAACAGACTCAGTATAGTATTTGCAGTAGAATCAAAAATTGTTTGTTGAAAATATCTAAGAGTTGAAACTTTTGGATACTATTCAGTACTTTTTAATGATTTTGGCACATCCACCCAAGTTTTTTTAAAAACGGTTCCGATTTACTATAGTTTTAGATTACTTCAGCAATTGTCTAATTTTGTATGATCTTTAATTATAGAAGAATGAGAAAGACCCAATATTTACATCATTATCTCGGTTGTATGGTTTTTTGTCTGGCATTTTATGGGAATGCCCAAAACAATTTAGATGACAAAATAATGCAATTACCATCAGCAACGATTTTAAAGAACAGTATTGGTTTTAAAGACACCTTGGGTAATTCCACCAACCTGCCCATGGTAATCATCAAAGGAAAGGAAATAGGAAAGACCTTAACCATATTGGCCGGTGTACACGGTTATGAATACCCTCCCATTATGGCCGTTCAGGCGTTACTCAAAGAAATAGAACCTGAAAGACTAATGGGGAATCTCATTGTGATACCCATTGCCAACAAAGCTTCTTTTTATGGCAGGTCTCCTTTTAAAAATCCGCAGGATGAGGTCAATCTGAACAACGCATTCCCTGGAAAACTGGACGGAACGGTTACCGAACAAATTGCATATTACATTACGCAGAACATTATCCCAATTTCTGATGTTTTCCTGGACATCCATGGAGGAGATGCCAGTGAAGATTTGATTCCTTTTGTTTGCTACTACAATAATGAAGCTCTACCCGATGCCACTGCACATGCAAAACTTTTATCTGAGTCAAGTGGTTTCACAAATGTGGTTTCCTATCCATACCACCTAAAAGATAATGAACCCGCTAAATATGCCTTCAAACAAGCGGTACAAGATGGTAAAATTGGTATTAGCTTTGAAGCTGGTGCACTGGGAAATGTGCAAGAGGAGGCGGTTAGACTGAACAAAAATGGCATTTATCAGGTTCTTGACCAATTGGGGATGTACACTAGCCAATTAGACCTACCCAAAAAACTGGTAAAATACAATAATCAGGCTTACCTAAAGGTTCCTGTGACCGGGATACTTTATAGTGAATTGAGAGCAGGGGATTCGGTTTCCAAAGGACAAGTTGTTGGCCATATAACCAACGAATACGGTAAAGTCCTCGAAAAAATCCAAGCCCCTGAAACTGGCACCATCTTATATAAAATTGGCACCCCACCCGTGAACCAAGGAGAAACCCTTATGTGCATTGGAATATCACAAGAATAAAGAAAACTAGAAATTCCGGCCTTTTCTTTCCATAATTTTCTCAGGCTGAACATGACAAATGCAGTTCTGCCATATAATAACTTTTCAAGCATTACTTAAAACTGCTTTAAAAAAGTGATTTTGCTTATAAACTGTGTAGAACGTTGGACAGGATCAAAAATATCCACTTGGGTATCATTAAAAACAAGATAGATAAAGGATAAGGGCAGGTATTCCCAACTAAAACGAACATTCCAACGCCCCTGTCGATCAAAACTATTGTATTGATAGAATGTGGACAATTGCACTCTCGGGTTGAGGGCCAATCTCAAATTGACGGAACATAGATCGGTATCCAAATCTTCTTCCAAGATACCGAGATTATTGATGTTGTTGCGTTCATAATTGGCAGAAAGAGCAATATGTGGAGATGGTGCATAGCGCATTCCGAGCGTAAGGGTATTTCTAGATCCATTATAAAATTTCCCTAGATCATAACTTACCAATCCAGAAATTTTTTTGGATTGATCCGTATTATAACGCATCAAATAACGGGTATATCTATAATCTCCTCTCCCTAACTCTAACCCCAATGGGGCAAAATCAAAATTGATGTTCTGCCATGTAGGTGTAAATGATATTTCCAAAAAACTATTGTCCTTGAACCATGTATAAATGGGAAAAATATATAGACTCGCCTGTTGAAACCTCCCAAAATCCTCAAAATCATGGTTATAGTCAAAAAAGATTCCTGGATCCCAACGTCGGACAAAGGTCGACTTCTCTGGCCTGACAATGGCATAACCTCCTGGACTGTGTGTCACGACATCTTTCTGAAAAATAAATCCCATCCCTGGGATATAATCCGAACTCACTATATCAGAAACATAGCCTATGTAGTAGGCATTAGTCTGAGATGTTGCAGATATTCTTCCCGCAAAACCAGTATTGCCAGTTTCACTATCCAGCGATGAGGATAACAAGTAGGTCAACGTAATATTCGGTTTTGGACGAATCAACCCATCAATAGAAATTGTGGTGTTGTTTTGGCTTTGCAACCCCAAATCCCCAAAAGAATCATCCAATCGATGGGTTACCATAGCCCCTATATTGTTTTCTTTGCCATAGTTTTTAGTATAGCGGGCCACTCCAAATGTACTGCCCGGACCATTATCGGTTCCCCTTTGACGAACAGCTAAAGCGGCAAGGGTTCGGTTCTCATCTCTATCGGTATAGCGTGCTCCCACATCCAGAGGTGCCGGTGCTGCATTAAAATTATTGGAAAGACCAATGGTTCTGCTAAAAAATGGGCGTACCCGAACATTGCTCGCACCAGCCCAAATTCCCGAGTTTTCCAAAAAGAACTGTCGCCTTTCCGGAAAAAAAATGTTGAATCGCTCCAAGTTATTTACAGCCCTATCCACATCAGCTTGGGCAAAATCAGTATTGATCGTGAGATCTAGAACAGTATTTGGGTTTATGGCCCACTTGACATCGCCACCAACTTTTGGTTCACTGGATTTCTCCGTAATCTGTTCTCCAGATTTTAGTTCTTCGTACTGATAAAGCGTGTAGGGTTCTACCCTAATATTTGCAGAAGGAGGTGGAACATCAAGATTGGTCAATTTGGCCGCATATGTCATTCTATTTTCGGAAAATGATTGGGGAATGGCCGGAAACACCGTTTTTTCAAAATCTTTTCGGGCCATTCGATAAAATGTAATGCCCCATTCACTGGGCATTCCTTGAATAGGTTTATCGAAACGAATCGACTTGAACGGAATGGCAAATTCTGCGTAATACCCCTCATCGGTCCGTTGTGTTCGTACGCTCCATAAGGCATTCCAATCGGAATCTGTATTGGAGTCGTTAAAACTCTGCTGATCTAATTGATTTCCGTAGGGAGTAGTTTGAAACGAAATTGCGTATTGCCTCGTGTTCTGTGCATCAATCTGAATACCGAAAACATCATTTTCTCCATTGTCAAAATCTCGACGAAGATCTTGCATCCGAATACCTTTCTTTCCAAGTGAATCCATACAAAAAACACCAAAATAAAGGTTTCGGTCATCATAGAGAATCCTAACCGATGTCGAGTTTTTAATATTCCCGCCTTGAACGGGCTCTACCCGAAAAAAATCTGAAACGATTTCCGCTTTTTCCCAATCAGGCTCACTTAACCTGCCATCAATGGATATTTTTCCCTTGACCTTTGTTGCGGATATGGCAATTGGGTTTTCAGGAGGGGGAAAATTGGATTTTTCCTCCTGTGCAAACATGGGCCCAGGTATGATCAAAGCAAAAATCCAAAGGAAATGGACTTTGAGCAATGGTTTTGATGGTTTCAAAATTGGTGGTTGATATTAGTCGGTTAGTTTCAAAAAGCATTTTCCACTTCGGCAGCTTCAAGCATGAGATAATGCAGATCTGTATTCTTCACAAAAGGTTTCAATAATTGGCTTCCGGGACCATACATGGCAAGTTCCACGTAGTCCGCGGAATGTTGCATACTGATCCAACCGACCGAATTGTGCTGTTTTTGAATCTCTGCCAAGACACTGAAGGGCAAATGCTTCGGATTATAAAGGCCATCTTCAGCATCGAGGGAGCCGTAGTAGCCCAAAAGTGTAGTGGCTTCCTCATCCGTCAATGCAAATCCATTGGCATATTCGACCCGTTCTTTTACACTATTTATCGATGTTTCCTTACCGATGCCGTTCAAAATCCATTCGTTGGTATGCTTATAATTTTGGATGGAGTCAAATTCATCGTTCGCATATTTTCCATAAATCACCCCAGGATTGGCATTTCCATGGTCGGTTGTGATGATCACCAGGGTTTCCCCATCCTTTTCCGCAAAATCCATCGCAGCTTGTACAGCTTCATCGAAAGCGACTTGATCATAGATCAATCCCGCAATATCGTTTGCATGGGCTGCCCAATCCACTTTACCACCTTCTACCTGAAGTACAAATCCTTGGGAACTGTCTTTCAAAATTTCAATGGCCTTGCTGGTCATTTCGGCTAGGCTGGGTGTATTTTCCTTTAACTCACCATTGTTTTCCCTGTCTTTGGCATATGGGAGACCGTTATCGTTAAAAACTCCCAAGATGGATTTTCCTTTCGGAGCGGTTGACATTTCTCTTCTGGTTCGGGCCACATAATAGCCTTTACCCTCAAAGGCTGCGTACATATCCTTTCGGTCCTTTCGTTTATCTGCTGAAAAGTATTCGTTGCCACCTCCCATCAACACATCAAAACCGTGCTCCAAGTATTTTTCTGCGATGGATTCCTGATCATTTCTGGATTTTTGATTGACACAAAATCCTGCGGGTGTGGCATGGGTAATAGGGACCGTGGTAACACAACCTGCTTTTTTGCCCGCAGCTTTGAACTTTTGCCAAATGGGAAGGTGTGGTTCACCATTGAGACCAATGTTGAGCCCACCATTCTTGATTCTGGTCCCTCCTCCCCAAGATGAGCTCGCCGCTGCGGAATCGGTAACGATGGAACTGGCCGATGCCATATCCATAAGGGCACGGGAGACTTTATCTTCTCGGTACAGGTTTAGCCAGTTACTACCTTTTCCCTTTTTTCTGGAAAGATAGAGGTCGGCCATATTCAGGGTGCCCGTGCTCATTCCATCGCTAACGAGCATAATGATGTTCTTGGCCTTTTTACGTTTCCAAACACTCTCAAAATCTGATGCCCTTATAGATTCAAAAGGAGTAAAAAGGGAAGCCCCTAAAGCCGATAAGGCCCCATTTCTAAAAAATTTTCTTCTGTTCATTTTATTTTTGTTATTGATTCTCAATCCATTTTTTGAGCTACACAATCGGTTAAGATGTAATTAAAATGCTGTACATCATCAGCATTGAGTTTTAGCGTGCCCGTGACGTACAAAATATCATCCGTGGTAAAATCAGGTTTCGATTTAAATTGAAGTTCCATGGCAGTCTCCGGACCTCCCATTCCGCAAAAAAAGCAAGAGGCCATAGGGTTTTTGGACAGGATGAATATTTTGCCACTAGGGTCAATGTTTAAAAAATATCCCATAATGGCCACTTTTTCGCCTTCAAGGGATTTCAAGTAATCACTGAATTCCGGATACAAAAAATTTTCCCCATAGGCCGGGAAAAACTTCTCTGTATAATCGATTCTGGACAAATCCCACCAATTTATTTCTGTTTGTGAGAAACAGGCCACAGAGGATAAAAAGAAAAAAGCTATCAATATGTTATTTTTCATGACTCAGTATTTTTGATATGTTCATTTTAGTGATAGGATAAATCGCAAGCGCAATTGACAATAGAACCATAAGGACTACAAGACCTGCCGTTTGAAACAGTTCTTTGTATTCAAGTTGGAGCGACATTGTTTGCTTGTACTGGTCCGTTATCATTTCAAAAATGAAGTAGACCCCAATTTGTGAAAGCAACACCCCTATGATGAAAGCCGTCCCTGCAATCATAAAGCCTTCGTACACCATCATTTTGACCAATTGGAACCTGTTGGCTCCATAGCTGCGCATCAGAGCAAGATCAAAAGCCCGATCACGTACCATTCTATAAAGGCTTATAAATATGGTAATGCAGGAAATGACCAGAATCGCATAGGCTATCCAAGTAATCGTTTTTACCCCAACACCCGTGAACTGGTACAATCGTTCCAATTCAAATTTGGGCAATGCCGCCTGCATATTTGTGTTTTCGTTAATGGTCCTGGGAATGTTCAAAAGGGCCATGGGGTTCCTGAACGAAACCAGCAATGATGTGATTTCTTGCCCGGGCCCTTGATCGTCATGGTGTTCCTTTTCATTATTTTCGTGAACTCCGTTCTCTTCATCATGGTGATGTTCCTCTTTGGCTTCGTGGTGGTCATCCTCCTCATGATCATCATTAACTTCATGTTCATTATCAATAGGCCCCTCTTCATGATGATGTACTTCCCAAATCGTTTCCAGTCCTGTAATGATCAAACGGTCCATTACCTTATGCGTTGGTTCATAGACGCCCACAACGGTCAAAGGTGCTGCATGTTCGTGACCACCCGTTTCTGCCAGTCCATGGGAGCTTTGGAACGTATCCCCTATCTGAAATCCGAATTTTTCGGCCACTGTAGCTCCAAGAACCACTTCCATGGGGTTTTCCATCGATCTACCCTCTTTTATGACCGCATTGTAAAACACTGGGAAATCATGGGTGGTACCTACAATTCTATATCCTTTATAATTATCACCGTATGAGATGGGCACGGCTTTATCAATCATTGGATTGTTCATCAAACCTTTGGCTTCTTCAAAAGGAATATTCCCCGTAGGATTGTCTATATGGAGCACAGATGCAAGTACCAATTGCAAGGGGCTTCCCTTTGCCCCTACGACCATATCGATTTCTCCTAAATTATTGTCCAACTGGTTCCTGAAAGATTTGTCCATTTGCTGGATTCCGACAAGAAGCGCTATACTTACTGAAAGCGTAAGGATGCCCAAAAAGGTGTAAAGGGGCTTGAACCTAAAATTTCGTATGCTGATTTTCCAAATGTTCATAGCTCCAGTTTGTTTGTGAACAAAGGTTTTATCCGCTGATCATGTGTTATAACAATCAAATTGGCCTTGTTTATCTCTGCCTGTTCAATCAAAAGTTGTATTACCTTATTGCAGTTGTCGTCGTCCAGACTTGAAGTGGGCTCATCGGCCAAAATAATCCCTGGCCGGTGCACCATGGCCATGGCGATACCTAGCCGTTGTAATTGCCCTTCGCTTAATTCCCTGACCTTCTTGTTTTTGCATTCCAAGATATCAAGCTGTTCCAGCAAGTCTATGATAACAGTTTGGGAAATGGTTTTTTTACCGAAGAACAACCTGGCCTTCAAGTTTTCTATGACATTGAGCGATTGTATGGCATGGTTGCTCTGGAACACAAGTCCAATATTCCGCCCTCTAAATCTATCCAGCTCTTTATTTGACAGTGAATGGACAGGAACCTGGTCAATTTCGATACTACCATCCATTGGTCGTAACAATCCCCCTAACAGATGCAGCAAAGTTGTTTTTCCTATGCCTGATTTTCCAAGAACCAAAAGGTTTTGGCCTTTGTTCAGGGAAATATCCGGAAACTTGAAGACGGTGTCTTCGTTATTATATTTAAATGTGAGGCGCTTTGTCCTTATCATATTATACTACTTATAGACAGGAACGGGCCATTGATCTTCTTGTTCCAAAAGGCCGTTTTTCCAAAATTCCACTTCCATATCCGTCAGAAGGCAATCCTTCAGTTCCTGTTCCAGTTTATCCTTTTGTAAATACTGGCCAATAAAAACCAGTTCATTCTTTCTATCCCCGAAAGCGGTATCCCAATTTGACTCTATCTGCTTTTGGTTTTGAACAAAAGTCGGGTTCCCGATACGGTCGCCAAATGGCATTGATGCCCACCAAACACCAGCTGCATCCACTTTGCAGGACCCCCCGGCCGAACTCCATACCAAGGCTTGGTCAGGTCTAGAGGCCAACCAAAAAAGTCCTTTGCTACGGATTATATTTTGCGGGAATTGCTTATTGACAAAATCTAGAAACCGTTCAGCATGGAAAGGTCTCTTGCTCCTAAAGGTCATTGAACCAATACCATATTCTTCTGTTTCGGGAACATGCTCATTTTCAAGCTCTTTGATCCACCCAGCAGAGGCTTCTGCCTTTTCATAATCGAACATACCCGTATGTATTACTTCGCTTAGAGGAACATTGCTCTCTTTGGCTGGGAGAATACGGGCCTCTGGATTCAGTTTTTGAAGAATGGCATACAGTTCCTTGAGTTCTTCCTCGGTTATTAAATCAACTTTGTTCAGTATAATGACGTTGGCGAATTCCACCTGATCTGTTAATAAGTTGACAATGGTTCTATCGTCTCCTTCAATATCAGTGAGTTCACGAGTGGCCAAGTAGTCCGAACTTGAAAAATCCTTCAAGAAATTGAACGCATCCACCACAGTGACCATGGTGTCGATGTAACTGAATCGGCTTAAGTCTATATTGCCATCGGCACTTTCAAATGTAAAGGTTTGAGCCACGGGAATTGGCTCGCTGATTCCAGTGCTCTCGATCAGCAAATAATCGAACCTGTTCTGGGCGGCCAGCCGCTCCACTTCAATCATCAAATCTTCTCGAAGGGTACAGCAGATACAGCCATTGCTCATTTCCACCAATTTTTCGTCCGTTCGAGAGAGCGTGTTTTCATTTTCGACCAATTGGGCATCAATATTTACCTCACTCATATCGTTGACGATCACGGCTACCTTTAAACCTTCTTTATTGTGCAATATGTGGTTGAGCAAGGTGGTTTTTCCCGCCCCGAGAAAACCACTGAGTACTGTTACTGGTAGTTTTTTCATTTATCTAATTGCTTAAAATTCCTTTTTGTTGGGTTTTACCTTGAACCGCAAATCCAAATCCTATCAAGAGTATTGCAATCAAAAGCAGTACAAGCATGGACGTAAAAACCGAGTTGCTTTTAGCTGCTTGGTAATTGAATTGTGGTAAAGACAAATAATCTTTTTGGCTAAATGGAGTGTTGTTGTACAGAAATGTCGTTAAATACGCCCTCCATTGCCCTGCAAAAGCCATGACCTGTTTTCGATAATTCCCATAATCCGCTGTTGAGGTTCCAGCTAATTGGCTCAACGATTCCTGTACCACAATGGTCGGTGATATCCATTGGAGTTTCTGTGCCCAGGATTGTTGTTTTTGCAATTGGGTTTCATAGGCATCAACAATAGGTTTCAATTCCTCCTTCACTACTTTTTGTGAGGCCATGTACCTATGGTAGAAGTTTCTGGATTGGGTAGAATCATTAATGGCATATTCTGGATGGTCCCGAAGAAAGTTATCCAAAATTTCATCTTGTCTTTTGGTAGCCTCTGCCTTATGCTCACGCATTTCGTTGATCATAAGCGTTCGTGATGGTATTGGATACAAAGTATTTCCCACTTGGTTGAGCACGGATGGCATCAAGAGGACAAAAACAACCCAAAGCATAATCAGGGAAACCGCATTTTTCGCAGAACTATCCACAAAAATATTGACCAAGAATGCCAATGCAAACCAAAATAGCATATAGCAAAGGGCCAATCCCAACAAAATCAAAATGCCACTCCATTGCAATGGTTGTACACCTGCCACTAAAATAACAACGACCAAGGAAAGTGTTACCAACAAGGAAAGCCAAAAGAAGCGCAGCATCAATTTTTGAAAGACCCATTTACGGAGGGAAATAGGTTGGGAAGCCAACAAGCGCAGCGAACCTTGCTCCTTTTCTGATGACAATACATTATAGGTAAATGCGATGATGAGCAAAGGCAAGAGATAAACAATTACAAAAGCCAGATCAAAAGAACCGAACAGTAGCTGGACGGGACTGGTCATTTCCGTAAAGTTTAGGGCAAAATCATCCCCGGAAACCGTTGGTTTGATGTAGTGGGTGAAAAGATCGGCCTGTCCCGTAGAAATAAACGCCATGGGCTGCGGGTCCATAGCCGCTACCCTTGGGTGGTAATTCCCCACTGCCATGGGACTGGAGGGAATGGTCCAAGAAGGGACACTAACTTCAAGTCCCTGTTCCACGGAATCCAAGAGTTTTAACATGGCTTTGTCCGTTTCTTCAACTTCTTGCTTGGCCACTGATATATCCACCTCTCTTTTTACTACCTTACTTTTACCATTTATGGTGGAAAAACCAAAAAGTAATAATAATAATATGCTCAATAGTTGGATCCAACGACTTCGCAACAAGAGTTTCAATTCATAAATAAAGTTATATCGAAACATGGCTTAAATGGTTTTGGTGGTTAAGAGAAATATGCTGAAAGAAAGAACAATCCATACTCCCAAAATCCATATACTGGAAGCATTCGAGCGTATGATGCTACCTAATTGTGGTGGCTCATATTCAAATTGGGGCAGTTTTTTCCAGAAATCGGAGTCGGCTTGGTATGACCAATCCCCATAAGTAGAGTTTTGGGCAAAGTCATCGTTCAGAAATTTTTGTGTGGCTATTCTATACTCTTCTGCCGCATCGGAAAAATCCCAATGGGTGCCATAATCGGTCTGCGCAATCGCCATACTCAAAAACCGGGTGGGCAGATAGGGCGATATGACCGCCAAACCTTTATAAACATCCGATTGTTGTGCATACTGCTCCTTTAAATAGTTGTAGTGCTTAAAATAAATTTCCGCTTCATGTTCCTCGCCTTTTTGCATTCTGTACCCATCAAAATTGAAAGGGAGTTGGTGTATACTGTCCACCCCATGTTCTGCCAATACTTTTTGTTCCAACAGTTTGGATTCCTTGCTCCATGGGTTATGTCCATTCAAACCTTCTTGCTTGTCCTTTGAAATATTGGCAGCAAACTCTTGGCGGGTAGGAAATGGATGTTTTGTTTCGGCTAGGTTACTGGCAGCCTTTGGAGCGGCCAAACAGGCCAAAATCCAAACGGACAGGGAAAGTACCAAGGCAATTCCCGACTTTTCCACCTTGGCCGAAATAAACAGTATGATATTGATGAAAATGATGTAGTAGCCTACATAAACGATGAACATGGCAAGTAAAGATCCCCATTTGAACACTCCAAAATCCTGTAAATTGGATAAAAGGATTCCTGCTATCAAAAATAAAATGGCCGTTACCATAAAAATAGGAAAGAACAGCGACAACCATTTGCCAACGGCCCATTTCCAAGGTCGAACACCTTGACTTTTCAATAAGGTCAGCGTACCCATTTCCCGCTCTTTGGTAAAACTGTTGTACCCCAAAAGGATAATAAGCAAGGGAATAATGAAAAGTAAAATGAAATCTGGGGTAAGGTCGCCAAATCTGGCCAACCCAGTTTGATCCGCTGCTGCGCTGAACTGTGCTTCGTTTCGTTTGTGGGACTCCAAAAATATGGATGCCCCCATATACTTATCAACTCCTTGATCCATCAAGGAGAGTGGGTATTTGGGCTTGAATGCATAGGTTCCGTAATGGGATGCGGAATGTGGATTTTTTTCACCTTGATTATCCCAAACTTCCCTTTCGGCAGCTTCGGCCACAAGATATTGCTCATTTGTATTTTGATATTGCCGGGCACTGATCCAAACGGCAATGCCCAAAAGTATGATAACAATGGCAAAAGCAGCTCGAACCCTGCCATCTCGCAAAAGCTCTTTTGATTCTTTGAAAAAGGTTTTTAAAATCATGACATGACTTCTAAATGGTTCATGGTATCCAGATAAGCCTTCTCCAATTGAGGAAGCGAAATATCTTCGGCAACAAACTGTTGTCGCAGCTTACCGTTTTTCATAATTCCAATATGAGTGGCCACTTCTTTGGCACGGAACAAATCGTGGGTGGCCATCAAGACGGCCACCCCTTTGTTTTTCAATTTTTGAAGCAATTCACCAAATTCGTTGCTTGCTTTTGGATCTAGGCCAGAAGTGGGTTCGTCCAACAATAGGACTTTTGTGTCCTTAGCGAGGGCAAGGGCAATACCCACTTTTTGTCGCATTCCTTTGGAAAAGGTTGAAATCCGTTTTTGGAAAGCATCTTCCTGTAAACCTGCTTCCCTTAAAAACCCAATCAATGTTTCTGTGGATAGTTTTTTGCCTGCTATCCCTGAAAAATAATCCAAGTTTTCAATTGCAGTTAAGGTCGGGTACAGCATCAAGTTTTCGGGGATATAGGTAATGAACTCTTTGGTCTTTAATTCGTTTTTCACCACATCCAGACCGTTTATGGTGGCCGCTCCAGAGGTTGGCTTTAAAAAACCCAAAAGCATGTTGATGGTAGTGGATTTTCCGGCACCATTAGCTCCGAGCAGACATAATATTTCACCTTCCTTTACCGAAAGGGAAAGATTGTCCACTGCCGTAAAGTCACCGAATTGTTTGGTTAGGTTGTTTGTAATTATCATAGTGGTCATTTTAAAGTTTTAAGTAATCAATCTTGATTTTGGATAGCATCCATTTATCTAGGCTAATATTCAAGAATGAACTAAGTGTTGATTTTTGATCACGTAAGGCCTATACGCTTTTGATGGAAATAAGTAGCTAAGGATTTGTTGTTTTACCTTGGAAAAGATATAAGTCGTGGAGTATGTGCTTGACCTCCAAACCTTAATGTGTTCCCAAGAAAAACAATATCCTCATTTTCTTTACAAATTTGATTTTGTCAGACAGCCGATATACAATACACCGAGTCAGATGTATAGGTTCTCTTTTAAATCAAAAAACAAATAAATAAGGTAAGTGGCTAAGAAAGTGGAGGAGGCCTGGAGAATAACTGATATGGGTCCTGTATACTATCAGAAAGAGATTCATATTCCTTGGAAATTCGCTCTTGTGGTTTTGGTTCAACAATCAAAACCAAGAATTCAGAATCCACAGGAGGTGTTTCTGGGGCATGTTGGTTTTTTACAATATGGTCACAAACTATACAATGGGCGTAGTGGTCTAGGTCACCGTCATGAGCAAGTACATGGAGTCCAGCCATTTTCACCAGAAGGAAAAGAGCGAGAAACAGGAACGAAATGCTATTTTGAATGTAGCTCAATCTCATTTAGTCATAAACTTATTAAAAAACGTGGTTGGCCAAAATTTTAGATGTCTTAAAAAAGAGTTAAAACCTTTGATGTAATATTCTCTATTGCTGATTATTTTGCTCGCGAATAACCTGTTTTACGTTTTGCCAGTATAGAATACAATTGCTTGGGTGACATATATTCGAAATATCGGCTTTGGACGATAAATTCGGCATCCAATAGTATAATTGCCGGTATTGAAAATGGCAAAGTCTCCCTAGAGGCCAACAATTTGGGTATTTGATGGATAGGTGCTCTTTTTTTGCCAAGCTCATTATTTATATAACGTTGCCCATCAAAAACTATGGTATCCGCTGTTTCAACATCCATTTTAACAGTATGGTAGTTTGAATTGAGCAAGGAAACAATCTTGGGGTCCTTAAATGCCGCTTGTTCCATCTTTTTGCAATAACCACACCATTCGGCATTGAAAAAAATGAATACTTTTTTGGGTTTAACAAAAAGAGAGTCTTCCAATTGCTCAAATTTGATCCAACGAATTTCTTCGCTTTGTGCAAAAAAAGTTGCTGTCCCCATGAAAATGGAACAGATGGATAAAAGAATTTTTTTTACTAACATAACATGATTTAGAAAAGACCTTCCCTTTTTGTTTTTTGAATTACCAGAATTTAAATTCTCTAAGGAATGTGGTCTTATAATTAAATTCCATACGTTTAATTCAGTGCAATTTTCCAAACTTTAATCCTATAAAGAATGTTCTTGGTGCACTTGGCCCATAAATATAGTCGGAATCCCTTCCGGCACCCATATCAAAATCATCTTGGTAACTGTTGAAAATGTTCTTGGCCCCACCTGACAGTGTAATCGCGAAACTATCGTTCACGTCAAAGTGGGTCTCCAATTTTAGGTTCAGATCATAAAATGCATCCGTTTCCACCAAATCCATAAATCCTGAATCGCTGATCACATGGGGAACCGTCATGCCACCGGTATACGTACTGGTAATATCCATATTGAATTTTTCACTTGGCAACCAAGTAACGTTCAAGTAGCCATAGAGGTTAGGGTTACGAACAAACTCTTCAATAATGATGTCGTCCTCACCCGGAGTTCCATCAGATTCGAAAAGGGTCTGGGGCTCCTTGTATTTGGATTTTTGCAGGGTGCCCCCCAACTGCATTTGCCATTTTGGGTCGGGGGAAATACCAAATTCAAAATTAGATCCATACACCTGTGCCCCGGAACCGTTTCGTACTTCTTCCAAAATGGAACCATTTTCCAAAGTGGACCCTGTACTTACGGTGGTAAAGGGATCTTCAATATCGGTATAAAACCCTTCCAAAAGGATATCCATCTGCAACAATCCTTTGGTGACAGCATAATTGAACGATCCTGTGTAAGCATTGGAATATTCCGTTTCCAAGTCTTCGGAAAGAATCACGAACATAGGCTCACCACCTACGCTGGAAATATGCAGGTCCTCGTTAAAAGCTTGAGGAGCCCTGAATCCACGGGCATAACCACCTCTAAATTTCAACTCCTCCGTAAATTGGTAGGATAGGGTCAATCTTGGGGAAAAAGCGGTTTGAGTAAGGTCAACATCTCTATTGATTCCTCCGATGGCATATTCACCGTCTACGGAAACATTGTCCAACCTAGCACCTATCAAGGCCGTAAACGTATCGCTGGGCTTCCATTCATATTGGGCATAAACACCAAGGGAATTCACTTGTTGATCGATCAATCGGTCATACCCTTTAATTTCATCTTCAGTGTTGGAGTGGTTATATTCCACCCCTGTGGTAAGGACATCCTTTTTAAAGTTCTTGGTGTAGTGAAACCCGTTTACCCATGCCAAATCTTTGGTATTCCCATAGGCATTGTTGGCCGAGATACTGTCCTGGTAGGTTCTTTCTCCACCAAGTCCACCATAATAGCTGTCTCGATCGGTGTTGGAGGCAGAGGTGTACACTTGGTATTGGGCACTTCTGTCCTTGTTGTACAATTCGTAATCGGCTCCTCCTAGAAAAGTATCGTGATCCAATTGCTCGGTAATGTCGGTAAAATGCGGCGCAAGATCTAATTTGTCCCCACCTCTACGCGTTTCTCTTATGGCATTCAGGTTAACCGAAATACGGCTGAGGTCATTGGGCCTTAAAAATGCTTTGGCCCCAACGGTATTATTGTGCAATTCAACCATTTCGGTAAATCCATCACCATTGGCATCATAGGATTGTCTGTTTCGGTAATTTCCAAAAAGGGTGACCCCGCTCTTCAGGTCATCGGCTACTATGGAAGTGTTGAAGGTAAGGATTCGGTCGGCTGATTTTCCATCTACCGAGGCCAATGTGCTTCCAATTTCCCATGTGTTTAGAATTGGATCCTTCGTAATAATGTTCACGGTACCGGCAATGGCATTAGATCCATATAATGCGGAACCCCCACTTCGTACAACTTCGATACGTTCGATAATATTTGTTGGAATTTGTTCCAAACCATACACACCTAGTAAGGATGAAAATACAGGTCTACTGTTGAGCAATATTTGGGTATAGGCACCCTCAAGTCCATTCAAACGAACTTGGGTAAAACCGCAATTCTGACAATTGGTCTCAACTCGAACCCCTGGTGAAAAATTGAGTCCATCTGCAACAGAAACAGATTGTGTGGCATTCAATAATCGTGGTTTTAAAGAAGAAACCACGACGGGCGCGTCCCTACGTTCCACTCGATTACGGGTCGCACTTATTACTACTTCATTAAGGCCAAGAGCGTCTTCAACCAATTCAAAGTTCAACGTAACACTTTCATTTTTATGGATTGTAATGGTGTTTGATATCTTCCTGTACCCTTGTGAGGTTACTTCCAACGTTTGGGTCCCAATGGGTACTTGAAGTTGATAATGTCCATCGATGTCCGTGTTCACCCCAATGGTTCCGTTTTTTACATAAACAGCCGCAAAGGCAACGGCATTTCCGTTGGAGCTGACCGTACCAGATACCACAGCTGTATCATCTTGAGCATAAAGTTCAGTGAATGTGATAAATGGAAATATGATTAATAATAAAAGGCAATGTTTTATTTGGTTCATTTTTTTGTTGGATTAAAGTTTATTATCGCACGTGATAATAAGTTTTGCTACATGTCCCAGAATCCTTTTTAACATGCTAGCAGGTAATTACTATATTATGTTGAACTATTGGAAATGAAAGTCCCAACTGGATTTTAAGTTTATGATAGCCCTTAAGTGAATTTCTTTTACGCCAAAAAAGTGACGAAAGAAACCCATAAGACGCTTTCATTGCTTCTGGAAAAATAGAGTGGGATTATATACGGAAAGGAGGAGGCCTTGAAAAAAGGCGGTTTATCAAAATTTTGTTGTGATGAACAGATGTATACCCTTCAAATCTGTCCCTGTGATTGGGGATTTCTAGATTTTTATAGGTGTATTCATAAAACTCCAGCGGGGCTATTGGAAAATAATGATTGGCCATGACCAACTCGCAAACGTCACAATGAGATATATGGCCTTTTTCCCCATGATGGGCCAAATGATGGATGCCACTCCCTACTCTTGCCATTAAAAATAAGGCAAGGAACAGGATGGAGATACTGACTTTGAGGGAACTTCGTTTCATCGTACCGTAAAGTTATCGTAAAAAATCACATGGCCAGTCAATATTTATAACTTATTAATTCAATGTTTGTGCTTGCAGGAAGACCTCAACAGTTTCCAGTTCACAAAATGGGCAACCGAAACCATTAGTGCTCCCCCAACTGTATTTATGATTTCCCATGCTTCATTCAAATCCAATCTGCCCAAGGCAATTAAACCAAACCCAATGGCAGCAATGAGCAAAGGTCTTGATCTATGATGTGCTTTTCTGTAGCTTGGCCATAGGGAAACAAATACAAATACAACACCAAGTCCAATAAACGACCATTCGATAAGTGGGTTGTGCAAAAAATGAAGACTTGATAAGGATGAAAATGAAAGTACAATGGGAACTGCCGCACAATGTATGGCACAGATAAGTGAACTTGTAAGGGCGATTATGTCAAATGTCGGTGTTTTTATCTTCATGTTTTTTGTTTAAAATAATTCTTGGGAAAGTTCCATATTGGCCATGGCACCCGCTATGTTACCAGATGCCACCGCTTGTGCCACAGATCGCATGGGGATACAGTTGTCACCACAGGCAAAGACACCTTGCACGGAGGTCTTTTGAAAATGATCTGTTTGAATATACCCCTGTTCCGTCAACTCGCAGCCTAAGTCAATGGAAATATTTGAATCTTGCTCAAAAGGTATTCCTGCATAAATAGCTGTGAAAGAAAGTAGTTCTCCATTATCAAGCTGTACCTGTTCAAGGTATCCATCCTTATGCTCGATCGAGACTACTTTATGGTTCAGGATTTTAACGTTGTACTTATGTAGCGACTTCAACTCCTCTTTGGTAAAACTTGAAGGCTCTTCTTGCAAAATAGTAATGTCGTTGCCTAGATTGAGCAATAGGGAAGCCAAATGAAATGCCTTTTCAGGAGGAGCCATCAGACCCACTTTTTCACTACGGTATTCATATCCGTGACAATAAGGGCAATGTATCACGGAAATCCCCCAACATTCCTTAAACCCAGGGATTTCAGGCATCAAATCTTTGACGCCGGTGGCCAAAATTATTTTATGTCCCTCAAATTCATCTCCACTACCAACATTAACGGAAAAACCATAATCGGAGGCGGTTATTTTTGAGGCGAAACCGTCAATAAACTCAACACTCCCATAACGTGCTACCTGTTTTTTGGCTAAAGCGGCAATTTCATTGGGGGGCTTTCCGTCCTGTGTCAAGAAATTATGGGAATGAGGGGTTTGTTTATTGCACGGCTTACCGCCATCGATGACCAATGTCCTCCTTAAGGACCTCCCTAAGGCCAAAGCCGCAGAAAGGCCGGCATAGCTCCCTCCTATTATGATAACATCGTATGTCTTTTTCTTTTTCATATTGGGCAATTACATTGAAATATTTGCCAAACTTATGAATAATTTATATTATTGCAACAATGTCGCATTAATATTTTTATGAAAAGAAGGAACACCCCATCAAAACAAGCTGTATTGGATGTTTTGATACAGTCTGGACAGGCAATGAGCCATGATGCCATTGAAGGTCAATTGGAAATGGACATCAACAGAGCCACCATTTACAGAATATTAAACCAATTTTGTGAGGATGGCATGGTCCATACTATCGTTGCAAATGACGGTAAACATTATTTTGCCTTATGCAATAATTCCGAAATTGCCCCATCAGGGTTTCACTTCCATTTTAGTTGCACCAAGTGTAAGACCATATCTTGTTTGGATCAAGAAGTACAACTTAACTTACCTCCGGGATTTGTAATGGAAAAGGCAAACTGCGTGGTAACCGGAACTTGTCAGAATTGTGTTTAAATTATAATATTATTCAACTGGCGAGTGACACCTTGATTTGCGCTGCATGCGCCCCAAACACCTATACCTGAACCAATACTGATGATCGTGACA
Source organism: Flagellimonas yonaguniensis (assembly GCF_029193885.1). GTDB lineage: Bacteria > Bacteroidota > Bacteroidia > Flavobacteriales > Flavobacteriaceae > Flagellimonas > Flagellimonas yonaguniensis. The sequence goes on from NZ_JARFVB010000011.1 coordinate 115,119, forward strand.
ACTATAAAATGGGACAACTTACTTCAAATTATGCATTAAAATTTTACAAGCAAGCAAAAAAAATTTTTCAAACTTATTCTTATTGTTTTTCCCTGCTTCTCGAGTGGTTAAACCGTTTGAATTTTCCGTTCTAAGATAACTGCCTATCTGTGTGATGGCTGATAACATATCTTCATTTGAAATCAGCCGAAGTTTGGTCACGGTTTTGTATGTGTAAAATTCCATAACCTTTCATTGAACCGATGTTCTCCTCTGCTTTGACACCTAGCTCCATAGACGGAACAGTTCATGGAGAAGTATCGTTTGCCAATTTGCGAAATTCAGCAAGGAGTTATCAGACCAATTGAGGATTATTAATTTAGAGGTCAGCTACACCACCTAAACCTGAACTCTTTTTAATTGGAGTACAAAGTCATTGTATTCAGCATGCAGTGTATCTTTTGGTTTTCCGCCAAACAATTTGCTTTAGTGTACATATCCTTTTTCCAGTACTTCGGTAATTTCTGGTTCGTTGGTTTTTAATTCTGATTGTCAACCACGGTTTCTTATATGGGTAGTGGTGGACAAATTGCTTTTTAACTCAGTTCTTTGTTGTAAATAGTTATTTATTATTCCATTCATCTTTCAAGATACTGTAATACAAAGTGTCTCGCCTTCTATTATTGGTCATTAAAGTATGACTTCTTAGAACACCTTCCTTTATGAGTCCGACCTTTTCCATTGCTTTTTTTGCAGGGATATTCAAAACGTCAGTTTTAAATTCGACTCTTAAAATATCCGTTTCACTGAATAGATATTTAAATAGTAGCTTTTTAACATGTCCATTAATTCCAGTTCCTTGGTATTTTTTCGAAATCCAAGTCCATCCGATCTCTACCCGTTTATTTACTTCTGAGATATTGCCAATTCTTGTCGTTCCAATAATATTCCCATTAATCGGGTCTATAATTGTTAAGGGCAGTGCTTTATGGTTTTCGAGGTCAGCTATAGCTATTTCAATCCATTTCTTTAAGGTTGGTTCGTCTGACAGGTCTGCTGTAAAGTAATACCACATTTTTGAGTCAGTTGTCAAATATTTCATTTCCTCAAAGTCATCAATTTTCATGGGTCTCAAAACTACTTTTTCAGAACGCATTATTTTTTGAAAGTCTAACATTTATTAGGTTCAATTTAAATGTTTATAACGGTTTTGTGTATGGATGGCTCCTTACGGGAAAATGGGCGGCCTTTTTTCCACCATAGCCGAAAAATCGGATTTTATAATGAATTCCGATGAGGAATTCAGCCGTAATGGGCAATACACATTGCAATGTACTATTTTAATTACTGTTTTTTGATTGATGATTGACCACTCTGATCTCTCCTGTATGTGACGTAGCCGATTGTGGGCTATTGGACAGATCAAGTTTTCTCTCCTTTGGTTCTAAATTTCATCTACGGAATTATTCATATGACAAAAATAAGTTGGGAAGGAGATCAATGCTTGACCCTAAAAGCCAATCTTTTGACAATTTGCGCCAGCGCTATTCTTTATTGGATTTTACGAAATTCTATTGGAGATTGATTCGTCCAGTTTTTGAAGGCGCGACTAAAAGCACTTTGTTCTGAGAAACCAGTTTCGAAAGCAATTTCAGCAATACTTCTTGCTGAGTTTTTGAGAAGTTCTTTAGAAACTTCTTCTTGTGTCTTTTTAATCAAGTCTCTAAAAGTAAGGTCATTTTCAGCTAATCTTCGAGTAAGTGTACGTCTACTCATTCCTAAAGTTTGTCCAATTTGCTCAACCCCGGGAATTCCGCTTGGCAAGGCATCTTTTATCAGATTCTCAACATCATTGACTATTTTGTTTGCACTTAACTCAATGCCCTTTGTTTCTTCTGCAACCCTTTCGACCAAAAATCGATTGATGCTTTCATCAGCTTTTGCTGTCCTCATTTCCAGATCTTCCTTTTTATACGCAATGTAGTTTTGTGGTTGGTTAAATAAAAGGGGGCACTTGAAAGCCTTGGTGTAATCGTCGAGTTTTTCCGGAGAAGCATGTTTAAATGAAACTTCAACAGGGGAAATATCGGATTCTGTCACCGTCCGAAGCACAACAACTGTAGCAGATAATGTAGCCTCATTGGATAATTCAACACCCCGACGATAAGCCTCACGATTTAATAAAATACGGGATGTTTCCAAATCTTTTTCAACTTTAAACAAATAGGTATTCGATAACAACATAAAATACCGTTCACTTCGTTCAAAAATCTCGCCTGCCCACGAACAAGTCTTCCAGGACAATCCTAAAACTCCATAATCCTCTATTTCCATTTGTTGACCGACTCTCACCGAAAATCCGGGGCCCAATTCTTTATCCAGTTTTTCGTGAAGTTCAAAAAAATGATTTGCTGGAACAACCTGAATATTGTCGATTGAACCAATGGGTGTTGGCAAATCGACAAAGTCATCTTGGGTCATGCCTTCATATAAAGCATGATTTATCATTTTTCGATATAGATTTATTGAGATGTATTTCATTTAAAATAAAAAACAATACTTGTAAATACCCCGATCTTTGGGATAGGTTTTCTGCAAAACTAATATAATTATCAAGCAGCTCTCTCAAATAGATCGATGGGTCTTTCATAGCCAATGGGCTGTCTTCTTTCATGGTCGTTCTAATCAAAGTACTCCGCCAATATATAGATAAAGACCCATACCGTCCCTTGGAGGGTTCAGGTAAATCTTCTCATATTTTACGTATCTACTGGCCAGGACGTAGTTGGTAAACTCCTCCACAGTGAATTGGCTTCCCTGATCCGTATTGAAGATCTTTAGTATCCCGTGCTTACCGACGGCCCTTCCAATATTTCCCTGCACCACTGGACATCCATGGAATTGGACAAGCTCCAGTTCAGTACATAACAGCTGTGCAGGTCGATGATGGCCACTAGATAGAGATACCCTTGTTGCATGGGGATGGTGGCCCATACTTGGTTGGACCTTTCAATGGTCAGGTTGCGCAGCAGGTGCGGATACGTTTTGTGGGCTTTGCCTTGGGGAGGTTTGCTTTCCAGAAAGGACGGTCCCAAGACCCATCATCTTGTAATAGAGCCGTTCAATGCGGTTCTTGCTCACCTTATAGCCTTTGTCACTGATCAGCCAAATGTGCATCCGCCTTGCCCCTTTGAAGGGATGATGGAAATAATATTCGTCCATCTCCCGCATAAATCTCAGGTTAAGATCGCTTTCGCCTTTGTGCCTGTAATAAAGGTCATATTGAACCAAAAATTGAGTACAAATAAAAAAGGCCTTAAAGAACTTAATCTTTAAAACCTTGATTTTACTAGTGATCGCGGAAGGATTCGAACCTTCGACCGTCTGCTTAGAAGCCGCTTTAAGGCCAAATCTTCCAAAAACAAAAATCAGTATATTTTATTGTATTTCAATATGTTACATTTATTTTGACCCCAATTGGCATCAAATGAAATCAAGCATTTGTTTGCAAATTGTTTGCAAATTTTTTTGCTAACTTGAAGTATATGAGAACGTATTTAACCCTTTTATTGGATACCAGAAGAGCAAAAAAAGATGGCTCCTACCCCATCATTTTTCACCTTACCCATTTGCGTAAAACAACATCCATCGCAACTGGGTTTTCAATATCCGAAATATTTTGGGATCATCAAAAATGTTCCATTAAAAGAAACTATACACGAACAGAGTCCATTGCTAGATTGAATACACTTTTATTAAAAGAGGAAGCTCGTGCAAATGACATTCTCAACAAACTCTCTGATCAGGGTAAATTGAACTATTTGTCAATTGTTGAAGTGAAAAAAAGGATTACAAGAAACAGTACCTATGAATCTTTTTTTGAATTTGGTAATTCTGTAGTTGAGGATTTAAAAGCAGCACACAGATATGGAACGGCCAGACATTATAAAGGTATTTTATCGGTCCTTAAGACATTCAACAAGGGCAAGGATGTTAAGTTCAATGAAGTGAATTACTCTTTCATCAAACGCTTTGAAAAATACCATTTGGCCAAAGGAAATAGTTGGAACGGTTTATCTACTTATTTGCGGGGCCTGAGAGCACTTTTTAATAAAGGTATCAAAGCAGGATTAATTGAAAAAGAGGCGTATCCATTTACTAATTATACAATAAGACAAATACCCACGGAAAAAAGGGCTTTGGAAATCGGGGATATTAGGAAGATTCTAGAATTAGAGATTCCAGAAGAACAAGCACTTTTTAGATATAGAAACTATTTTATTTGCTCATTTTTTCTCTATGGAATGAATTTTACGGATATGGCCTATCTCCAAGTGAATAATATTGTATACGGCCGTATTAAATTTCGTAGAAAGAAAACGGGAAAATTATATGACATAAAAATAACCGAACAACTTACAGAAATCTTGAATATTTATTTGAAAGGAAAGAAAGCAGAGGATTATATATTTCCTGTAATAAAACGAGATGATCCAGCAAAGCAGGAACGAGAAATCAATTGGGAAAGGCAGCGTTATAATCGAGGTTTAAAAAAAATTCAAGAACTATGTGGGATTGAGCAGAAACTTACAACCTACGTTAGCCGACATAGCTTTGCTACACAAGCCATGCTTCATAACATTCCTTTGGAGGCTATTTCAGCCATGCTTGGGCATAGTAAGCTGAACACAACTCAAATCTATCTCAAATCATTGCCAACTACTCTACTGGATGACTACAACGAGAAGTTAATTGAAGCTATTTGAGCCAACAACCGGATAATCGTCGTGGCAGGCCCATCCCGTTAAACATAAATAGCTGATTTTTAATATTTTACACCGTTAACTAAGACCGGTTAACCGAACCCTGAACCGTGTTCAAATCGGTACATCCAGAGGCAAAACTTATGGGAGTTTCACACCTCTAATTTAGGCATTTTTTTGATAAGCAACGAATTAAGGTTCAATGTATCTAATAGATAAATCAATTCCTTTTTACCATGAAAAAGCTTGCCATATTGCTTTCATTGGCTTTTATAATGATGAATCAATCTTGTAATAGCACTGATGAAGAAATTGACCTTCAAGGTAACAACGTTTTTGAACTCCAGTATATCAATGCGGGAATGTCGGGGGAAATCATCAAAAAGAAGGATTTGGATTTTAATGAATTCATTGAATTTTCATCTGATAATCGCTTTGTCAAAAGAAGGGTGTACCCGGACAGTACCAGTATTGTCCAAGGCAGTTACCTCTTGATCCAATCAGAAGACTCGAAGTATTATGAATTTGAGTATGAAGAAGACAGTTATTTGATTCAAAACTGTGGAAGCTCGCTCAAAGAGCATATTTCTATTTTAAATAATAATGAAATATTTAATGGGGGCTACCTTCCATGTGATGGACCAGGTTTTGGGTATATACTGGTTAATTAAGGTGAGATGATCACCTTTTCAAATTTGCTTGTTTATGCATTTCAATTTGGGTGTTTTCCTCCCCCTTCCCAATCTCCAGTAATATGCCAGTTCTCATAATGATACAACCATAAACTTGTCCATGGGATTATGTAATCAGATAATAACTTTGTATCATTAAACTCTTGGTATTTTGGATAATATAAACAGAGTTCGTTCATAGGGTAAACATGCGGTATTTTTTCATCTTTAAAATTCCTTGTCAAAATTGGGTCTATAATATTTACCCTTGGACGCATTCCAATCTTATGCCGCAATTTAAATGTATAATCTATACTTCTAGCCGTTGGCTTTAACTTACCAGTGCACAGGACTTGAGATTTACCCAACCTAACATCAAATTGTGGGTAAAATCTTTTTAATGCAACATACTGTGGATGAGCCGGGTAAACTGAGCCACCCGCGCCGGATGAAAGTGAGCAGTGTAAATCAACTGCTTGGATTTGACCTGTCCGTGGGTTAAACTTAGTTCTTATTTTTCAATTTTCTCCTCATCGATTCACCTTTTATGTCGATTCTGTGTGCCGTGTGCACCAAACGGTCGAGTATGGCGTCGGCCAGAGTTCTCTCCCCGATGATGTCGTGCCATTTTGATACGGGCAATTGTGATGCAATTATGGTCGATCTCTGTCCGTGACGATCCTCGATGATCTCCATGAGCGCATGCCTGTTGATATTGTCCAGTGGCTTGAGCCCGAAGTCATCAAGTATCAGTAGGTCCTGTTTTTCAAGCTTGCCTATCTGTTTAGGATAGGAACCGTCCGCTTTTGAGGTCTTCAACATGGTAAAGAGCTTGGCCGTGTTGAAGTACATGACCTTTTTCCCCATGGAACAGGCTTGGTGGCCGATGGCGGAGGCCAGATAGCTTTTGCCGACCCCGGTGCTCCCGGTAATGAGGACATTCTCCCTCTTTTTGATAAAATCGCAGTTGCCAAGGCGCTGTACCTGGTTTTTGTCCAATTGTCTGGAAGGCCTGTAATCCACCGCCTCCATAACGGCAGCATACCTAAAGCGCGCCGATCTGGTCAGGCGTTCTATCCTGCGGTTATGGCGGTCGTCCCACTCGCATTGTACGAGGTAGGCAATGATCTCGTCATTGGTATAGTCGGTGTCCGTTCCGTTGGGCCCCAAGGTCGTTTCAAATGCCCTGTGCATGCCATGGAGCCTGAGCTCCTTCATCTGTTGTATTGTCCTTTCGTTCATATGTGGTATTTAAGTATTTGTCCTTATTCATAATATTTTCCGCCCCGTATGTTCTGGTGCTCGGGCATTTCCAGATTTTCATCGGTGTCCTCATCAAGCTTGTCCCATCCCTTTTTTAGGATCCGCTCGACCATGTTGTAATTGTATGCACCGTACTCGGTTGCCCTCCTGCAGGCATTGTCAAGACGGTCCCTGCCATATTTTTTGGCAAGGTGCAGTACGCCAAGACAGGATTTATAGGATTGTTCGGGATGCTGCTTCTTGTCCAATATGGCCATGATGTAGCCTTGGCAGCTTTCCCCTATGTTTCCAGCCCAGGCAATGAACCTTTCGCTGCTCCATTCGCTGACGAAGCGGTGGTGGGAGGGCATGTGCCCGGCCAAAGTGGTATAGCCGTAACGCTTCCTGTTTCTTCGGTGCACGGCCAGCCTTTCATGCTTGTGGTAGACCTCGACGATACTGTCGGTATAGACAAGCTTTACCTGTTTGCCGATATGCCTGTAGTGTACGCTGTAATAGTGCTTGTCCCTGCCAAGGTAGATATGGCTGTTCTTGTGCACGGTTGCCTGGGCGTACCGTTTTATCTCATAGCGTTTTTCGGGCAGGGGCATCAGTTCCCGGCTTTCCACCTCGAGGAACAGTGAACGTCGGGAGTATTCCCTTCCCCTGAAGGACATGTCGTTGTGCTTTTCCAACAGTTCCCGGATCGCGGTGTTGATATCGGCCACACTGTGGAAGGTCTCGTTCCGTAAGGGCGCGAACACCCTTGTGTAGATTATAATTCCCCCCATCCTTAGGACAGGTTTTCTTTAAAAATAAATGTGATAATGGTGTTGAAAAGAGGGGGTCCGGGGGAGACTGATAACTCCCCGTTTTTGTTGAAAACCCTGCTTCTCCCGATAT
>NZ_JARFVB010000012.1 GCF_029193885.1 Flagellimonas yonaguniensis
GACTTTTTACAGATAGATCTAATCTAAAGGTGGGTCACTTTGGCCCGGCGGGGGTGGGTCACTTTCGTCCGGCCAGCTATGGTCACTTTAACCCGGCGAGGGTGGTATACTATGTCCGGCGTTTCCAGTAGTTCATTGATCCATTCAAATTGTGGTAATCCCTTAAATCGTGAAAGTACCATCATAGCCGATTTTAACTGCTCAGCTTCCAATTCGTTAATTGGCTGGTTATTGATAGAATAATCTGAATCAGTATATCTATAAAATGTTCTTCTCCCTTGCTTGGTTTTCTTGAGATCCACCCCGTACCCCTGACTGGACTCCATGAATCGAATATCTTCATACAACTGACGCTTTTTAATTCCCTCGGAATCTGGGTTAAATTCAAAAAGGGACTTATTACAAGCTTCTAATAAGGAAGTGATATCATAACGTCGACCGGGATTGGAAAAACATTTATCAAGCGTTTGATATCTTATAAGAGCGTTCTTGTTAATAGGCATGGTATAAAGATAAAGAATGTGTGCGGTATAATTGCACACATTCTTTTAAACCTTGTTCATAATCCCTAACAAGTATAAATTTTAAAGCTATTGATCAATACTTATATTGTAAATAATATCATGGTTGACGTCTTTACGAATATCAAATACTTCGTTTTCAAGTTTCATATCTTCCGAAGTTAATCGCCGAACTGGTTTGATACCATGTGCAATACCACCATCAATACGAATACTAAAAGAAATGTCACTAGACTTAAATTGAAAAAATCTGTAATGAGGCAACCGAGCTTCCTCTATCACCTTGACTTTAAAATCAAAAGAAGACTCCATTGCCTTCAAGTCATAGGTATAGTCATCAAGTTCTTTGTAGTTGTTAATTATGAACTGAGGATAATAACTAGCTTTAAAATCGTATTTAGACAAATGAACAGCAAGTACGGTTATGGAAATATCCCATAAGTCTTTAAGTTGATTAATGAATTGTAGCAATAAACGCATTGAAAATTCAGATTGGTTAAATTTATCGAAGTAAGAAACCTCAAAACGCTTATTCTTGATTTTTGAACTTAGTTCTTCAAGGTTGCCAAAATTTTCTACCATTAGCTTCGCTAAATCATTACTTTGGGAACATTTTGGCAATGTTTTGATTTTAGCTTCATATAAATGACCCAAAGCAAAACTAGGCAACTGTAAATGACCATAATCATGGACATCGATATCTTCCGCTTTAAAGTATTTCACTAAGGTGTTTTTTGGCCATTCTGCATCAAAGTCAGCATAATTTGAATGTGATATATAACCAAGGGTTTTATTATTTTCTAGCGTTATTGAAAGATGTAATGGATAATGATGAATTCTATCTCCAACTCCTTGAAGTAAGTTAAAACTATATGATAAAAAGTGGGCCGATAACTTATCTTGATTGTTGGCGAAATCTAATGCGCCTTCAACCACAAGATTTACCCTTACACGCTCTCTTTTAAGGTTTTCAAGCCATTCAATGTTCTCAATTTCCCAAACAGAAATATCAGCATTAATATGAACGTTTATTTCCTTTATTCCGTAATGGTAATTAAGGCGGTTAATTTCATCTTCCAAAGAACCGAAAACAGCACTTACACGAGATTTTTCAGCCATTAAATCTTTAGGTAATTGATTCTCAACTGCTACCTGCAACCAGTCTATAGCCATATGCCTATCTAACTGCTCAATCTGCCACTGCGTGGTTCTATCGATTAAACATTTGGTACATGCATTTTGGCAGGTACAGTTATCCAAAACCTCTAGGGCCTGTTTAAGAATTTTTTCACTGAACATTCTAAATTGGCTCGCATAACCAGCGCCTCCTTTTGCCGTGTCATAAATAAAAATGGTTTGATAGCCTTTGTATTTTTTGATTCCAAAACCAAGTTCAGATTCTTCGATCGCAAGATATTCTGCTAATGATTTGGTAAATATTACTGCAAGGGAATACGCTAATTTTTTATTGTTAACAAAAGAATTATCACTGTTTTTTAGTCGGATTTCTATAAAATCAGTTTTAAACTTACTTCCTAAAATAATATGCTCACGAATGTTATGTGCCGTACAAATACTTTCATTATTTGCGTTCTTACCACCTCTTAAACGGGTATGACCTTCCAATCTTTCAGTGGTGATTTCCACCTTACCGCAATCTAGGCAGAGACTATACCCTTCACCTCCACCAGTGTTATAAAACAGGATTTGGGTGTCTTCTTGCTTAGATCTTGATCGATAATCAATAAAATGTGCTTGCTCAGATTCCCAAGGTTCAATATTCACCAGTAAAGGTTCAAGGTATTGGGGTTTACTTCTTTCTGAAACTACCCTATTGGGTGTGCTAAATAAATCTATCGCAAAACCCGTAGGTTCTACCAACTCAGTATGAGGACCTTGATGCTCTCCCAATTCTATTCCAATAAAAGAGTGGCTGTTATTACATTTAGGACAATCTTCATTAATCTTCCCAAAATCTACAGTACGTTGATATCCACAATTTTTACAAGCTTGAACGGAGGTGCGTTGTGAAGACTGCCCCCAATTATTTTTCATAATGATACCCGATGATTTGTAATTTAAACCATCGATTAAAATATAGTTGCCAGGAGCAAACTCTGTCAAAGCCCTTGAAATACTATAACTTGGATTTGATTTAAAATTACCTGAACTTTGTTTTCTTAAATCTGAGAGTGTGATTTTATCAAATTCAACAATACCGGTAGGTAAGCCGGCATTCGGTAAAAAGCCATCCTCTGCCAAATAACCTAAAACAAATTTTTGTAAAAATTGTCCCTTTCTATAGTTCACTGCTTTATAAGCAGGACTATTATCACCAAATTCCTTTGCGATTGTATCCAATTCTTTTTCAAAGTCTATCTTTTGATTTTTAATATTACCCATTACTTGTTTAAAGTTCTTGGAGACTATAAAAATCAATTCTTCAGTGCTGCTATTTCTAAGCGGAGTTTCCTTTTTCAAATGATTTAAAGGGCCTTCTAAATCGACTATTTCAATTTGATCTAACCAGCTTAAAAAGCTTAGGGCTATGGTAATGTTACCATCAAAGAAAAATTTCTCAATATTTTCTTTAATGTTAAGTCCTTTGTTTTCATTCACCTGCCCCCTAATATACATACCAAACAATAGCGAATTCACATGCCGTTCAACAATGGTTCTACTATCAAAGGCGAGTATGGGAGGAGCTATGGTGTGCTCTAAGGCCCATTTAGGATTATTCATCGTTCGTAACCCTATGGGATTTGGTGCGCAAAAAGTTAGCGCTAATGATTTATTCTCAGCCCTTCGCCCAGCGCGTCCTGTTCGTTGTAAATAATTAGCCGGCATCGGAGGAACATTACTCATTACGACAGCGGATATGCCCCCAATATCCACTCCCATCTCCATGGTGGTGGAACAGCTTAAAATATTTATTTCTCCATACTCAAATTGTTCTTCTAACTCGTTAAGCCTCTTTTTATCTTGCTGCGCTGAGTGCTCACCAGCCAAATACAATTTATCAAAATCAAAAATACGTTCGTGAAGGTCATTCCATAACCCTTTATTTCTAGCCTCTAAACTGTTTTCTTCTAGCCAGGCATCTACTTTTTCAATTAAGATGGGTTCGTTATCTTCATCACGATGGTAAGCATAGGGATACGAAGGAAAATTATGACTCTTTGAGGTATCTATTTTATAATTCTCAATATTATTGGATTCTAGACGCCCCTTGATAAGCGGGGAATACCCTCTAAAAACTTTATCTACCAAACGATTGGTTACGGGACATAAATATTCTTTACCTGCAATTTCAAACTGTGTACTTTTAAGAAAATCTAATTTATAGCCGTCAGCATCAGGAGTAAGAATTTTATGTTGCAGCATGCGCCAAATTTTTTCCAATAATTGATTTAATTCATCTTCTCTTTCCTCGTTTATAGCTTCTATGTCATGCCAACCCAAACCTGCGCAAATAAGCAGTACTAATCGCGCCTGAACAATGGAATTCGAATTATAAAGCCCCCATTTCTTAGCATCTTCAACCTCTGAGTTAGCGGGATAGATCAATTGCGAGCGATAAAATTTTGAGGTAAATAATCGCATAGAGTCTTCAAAGAAAAAATTGAAACTATTCCTAATTACATAGTCCGCCGCAATTTTTATTAGTGATTGCCACTCATCCTTATCAATACCTAACTTTACAGCTATTTCCGGTGGTATTACATCATCTAAGGTAGGGTATACAATATTCACCAAACCTAGATTTTCTAACGATCTTTCTCTAGGTATTCGTCGTGCAAATTGATCATATAGCAATGACTTTGCATAGGCCTCGTTTTCTAAGGCTAAATCGTTACCCCGTGCCCCTTTTTTAAATAAGGTCTTGAATTCCTCCTTCTCTATAATCGTATCAATAATCTCTTTCCATGAAGATCTACTTTTCATGTAGGACTGGTTATCTCCTCCCTCTAGTTCTTCATCAATTTTCCTGATATTTTCTTCAATCCCCTTTTTCATAAAAGGGAGGGCGTGCTCTAATTGAATCACGTATTGCGCTCTCGCTTCTATGAGCTCATCTATACTTGCTTCTATCGTGTTCTCGTTCAGTTTTTTAAGAAGGTAATGATAGGTCTGATAACGGATCCAATCGCTTTCACTATCAATATTGATCAAGGCAGAAATTCTTGCAGTACCTTGTCGGCTATCGGTAAAGGATATATATTTTCTTCCTTGATAAAGTGTCTTAGAGGTTATATGTTCTCCTTTTGGGGTTTGATCCAAAATAATGTCTGACAAAATCCTGTTTGTAAATGCCGATGAAATTCTGAAATGTATCGGATACTCATTTTTATTATTACAATGTGGGCAATTAGAATCATCTGTCCATAAAAAATCATCCCCCGATATAATTTCATTATCTGTGGAAATGGAGCAAGACATCAAATCCCTAGTTCCAGAATGATCGTTTTTTATCAATCGAATTAAATTAGTACTACCCTTATCCGGTGCATTTTCATCCCTTTCTTCACTCTCATCATTTTCTAAATGAAAAGCTTCATACCCCACGCTAGATTTTTGAATAATTTTTGCATTTGGTCCATTACCCTTATTAAGTTCGCCCTCCAACATCATATTTCCACAACTTCTGCAGGCTACCAATTCTAATAAAGGATGGCCACAACCACATTTTTTTCCAGCAATAGTATACATGGTACCTATGGCCTTAGTAGGTTTGTTGGTTATGTGTTTGTCACATTTTATATTCGTACACACATAAACCCCACCAATACCCCTTGTAAAAAAATGTCCTCTAACCGGTAATACGTTATGACCACCTATTTTTTGATCTGCCAATAGGTCAATCGCTTTAAGCTGTTCATATTTATTTGAAATACCCAACTTTTCTCCAATTTCTTCCTGGGTAAGACCAGTGGTATTAAGTAATTGATTTCGAAGTACTTTAATATTGTTTTTGGTCAATGGAGCTGGCAAATCAGGTATGTCATTGTCTGATATTTGATTATTGACTCTTTTCCCTTGAATTACTATAATGCTCTCTTTGGAAATACCACATAGCTTCGCCATAAAATTTCGAAGGTTCTCGGTACTACCGGTACCTACAGTAGCGGAAGTTATAGCAAATCGAACATCATTTACGTCAACACCAAACGCTGCAACTACCCGCCGAATCAACAGTGCCATTTCAGCAGCTTTTGAACCCGTTAGGGTGTGCGCTTCATCGAGAAGTATCCATCGTAGAGATCCTTGTGATTTCTCTAGAATCGGCACGTCTGCATTTCTAACTAGCATGTATTCAAGCATCGTTGGGTTTGTGAACAAAACCTGAGGAGGTGTTTCCCTAATCTGATCTCTGGATATTAATTCAGGTAAGGCTTTTTTCTTTTTATCCTTTTTACTTTCTCTATTGGGAGTGTCCCCTGTTAATAATGCGTACTGCACCCCATCTAGAGCCGAACACCATGCGTGCATTCGCTTTTTTTGACTGGCAATCAATGCATTTAAAGGATATAGAAAAATGGCATTAACACCTTGTTGGTTATTACAATTTTTATGAATGTCATGAATAACGGGCAGCATAAAACATTCTGTTTTACCAGAACCAGTACCGGTAGTAACTGCAATTGATTTATTTGTGTTAACCAACATTTCCCAACTTTCCAATTGATGTTTGTAAGGCTTTCGTTCTTTCGGAAATTGATAGTTTTTATTCTTTATTTTATCCAAGGCATCAATGAATTCCTTACTAAAAATATTTGAGGTCTCGCCAAAATTTAATTGACAAGGCTCCCAAGGAAATGTTGACTGAAAAACTGCATCAGCCATTATAGGCTCTTGAGACAACATAAATTTAAAGTAGTCTTGCATTTCTTTGTCACCAGTTGCCCAAAGCGATAAGATTGCATCTGTTAACCTATTTTCTGTTTTTTTATAAAATTCTTGAAAATTCATTGGTTCTATTTGTTTTTTAAGACTTGTAAAATAACTCGATTATAAAAGTCCGGATTTAGGTATTGGCTGTATTGGATGTTTCTTCGAATAGAATCCCTATATTCATCCCCAGCCCAAATAGGATATTCTTTCTGAATATCTTTTATAGACTCAGCTACGGCTATTGGGGCTTTTAACAAAAGTTTTACCGGAAGGTGATCTTTAATTGAAATACCATATTCATTTGTGATATTAGGACTATTATGAGGAAGCTCTCTCAAAACTCGTTCACCAAGCCTTGCTCTTAAATCCCTAACATCTCCGTATAAAATATTTTGATTTTCTATCTGAGACCCATTCAAATATTGTAATAGTTCATCTAAACCAAGTTCTGCTAAATAAGAAGTAAGCAGTTTCAAAATGTTAGGGAAATTCTGAATATTTGTTAGTTCAACTATTTCATTCAAGGCGTATTCCCAGTCCTTCTTTTTAACCCAATGAAAACAGAAACCTAAATCCATTTCCATCTCAGGAATCACTTTTTGAATATGGGTATCCGGGTCATATTGGTTAACCCCTAAAAAGAAAAAAGCTCTTGCTGCCACCAAAGAACTTATTGAGATAGCCCTTAACTGGTCGAAGGTGGAAAACGGTAAGTCGTACTCCAAGCAAATATCAAAATAGGAAAGTAGTTGTAGCCAAATTTCATCTGTGAATTTTGACTGAGAAAGCTGCGCATGGTAGTGATCTATGCGGATATTTTTATCACTTCCTTCAAAGTCTATATCCGTATTTACGAAACGAGGCATAAGCTGTACTCCTTCATTTTCTGAACTTGAAATAATAATAAATTGTTTCGTTAATTCAGTTTCTGGTATTTTAAAATACATACCTTCTTTTAATAAGGGTAATGGCTGTATATTCTCTGATGATACATTTAACGGAATCGCGAATAATTCCAAGTCTTCGTCAAAATTTTCTAAGTGCACTTTACTTTCCAATTGTCCGTCAATATTTAGAAAATTATTGAAATTTGAAATTTCATAGGATTTAGATCGAGACCCTTCTATCAACTCCAAACAAACTTTATTTCTATATTCCATGGCATCTGCCAAATAATATAGTCTAGTGATATCTTCTTTAAATGAAATTAGGGGCTGTGCGGTTTCTTTTATTTCTTTAGTGATCTTTACCCCTGGTTTCAATCTATTTTTAATACTGAGAATAGTATCCTTGTTTGGTGTACTTAAAATTCTAAGACCATAAAGATCTGTAATACAAATTGGTTTATGTTCTGAAATGATTTTTCCATCCTTATCCGTTATAGCCATACCAACAAAAGGGGATGACAAATCAAAATAGAGTTTTTTCTGTCCTCTTTCACCTAAAAAACCCTTTATCTTATTAGGAATTTTAGAAAATTCAGTTTTTACCTTTAACGAATAACTATCCGCATGATTTTCAATGTCTAAAATTTGAGAAGCGTCTAATTTAAATTCAAATGAACCCCTATTCCTTAGTTGTAAAGTAGCCTTATCGATAGCTTTATTGCTATAATTAACCTGTAGATTACCAATATTGTAGAATGTATCGTAAGCAATTAAACCATCTTTTTCAATTTTAAGATCTAAGCAACCAGATGGCATATAGACCAGTTGGGTTAGTTCTTGCCATGAATTATTTGAGTTGTGTTTTTTAACCCAAACCTTAAAGCGATCAATCGAAAGTCTATTGTCATTTTCATCATATACATAAACCATAGGTTTTTTTTGGACCACGGCCATAATGGCGTTAAGTATCCAAGCAGGTTTTTGACTTACAATGGTCCAATCGAAAGAATTTACCGCACTTAGGTATTTTCGAGATTCATAGCCCTTGCTTATTGTAGCTTGTCCTTCAAAGGGAAACCACGACATAACTTCTTCATAAATTGAAATTTCTAACGTTGGTAATTCACTTTTCCATTCTTTTGGAAATAGTAAGGCTGCTTCTTTATTGGTAGTTCCATTTCCCTTGATAAGACGCCATTCGGTATCCGAATATTTTGCCCATAGACTTGGTTCATTTAAATTCGGCATGGTTTGAATAAAATCGGCAACTTCAATCTTTTCTCCTTCGCGAAGTACATAAGCTACAGGAAAATTACTTTCAACATCCCACTCCTGATTTTGATATTGAAAACGGTCGGTCTTAAAATAACGACCACTACCTACTTTTCTAAAAATACAGATTAGAGAATCATTTAAATAGAATTGATATTCATTATCATTAGGTTCAAATCCTAAAATATTAGCCAAAGATTCAGGCGTATACTTATCAGCGAGTCCTAGTCTCAAACTAATAGCTTTTTTATCTTCATTAAATTTCAAAAGCCAATAATTTTTTGGTTTTGAAATGCGCTGTTTTCTAACCAGCGTTCGTTCACGATTTTTTAATTGATTGGTAATAGTAGTCAATACCTCGTCAGAAGCTAAGAGATCATCAAATTCATTTTCTTTATTTAGAATTGATCTTACTATTTCAAAGCAGCTTTCATAGATAACATCATTTTGACTGGATTTCGGGAGGAGGTCTATGATGTGTGGTTTAAACATAAAATCCTCTATAGACTCTGGCTGTTCTTCTAAGACAGCCATTAGAAAATCTTGGTAATAACCCTGATTCTCGGCTATATGAGCTAAGGGAAGTCCGCCTTGAAGGAGAAGGGTCCTAAAGTAAAGCGTGTTTTGTTTTGTAATCCATCGAAAACGAAGTGCTTTAGCACCTTTAACCGCAATTTTATAAAACTCGTTAGCATCAAAAATAAATCTAATGTTTCCGCCAATGGAATCAAAAATTTCTTTTTTACTCGGTTTACCCCCGTGATATTTTTTTTTCCACCATTGTGCGTAATATAGAGCTGCATCTTTAGCGTCTATCGTTAATGGTTTTGAGTATTGTAAAACTTTTATCAATTCATCAACTTCTTCATCGGTTAAAAAATATTTCCAAAGCGGTCTGCCATCATGTTTAACTAATTGATTTGATAGAAGTAGTTTTTTAAAAAAGCTCATTTCTGCGGTTTAAATTATCGCCTAAAAATAATTTCAATGTATGCATTGGTTATGCACAAATTGAAATATTTTAAAATATCATTAAACTTAAAAATAGATTAATTTGACTCAAAAGAACTACGATGTAGGCTAATAATATTCTTTTTGAAATTCAAAAAAAATATACATCAATTCCAGAAGTACTATATTTTATAGTAAATTTATCTAGCAGTAATAGTCGAATTACTTGTAGTAATTTTTAACCTTTATAGCCCAAAAGTTCTTTTACGCTTTTGATTTTCTTGTGAATGAATTCCATTTTTTGGATGTAATACCATCTTAATTCCGAACAAATATCGAACAAATACTATTTTACTTTAGAATAATTAATTGCAATTCAATGGTTTATATAAAATATAATGATGTACAGAACGTGTTCCACAGTATGAAAGAATAGGTTAAGGCTAAATATTCTTAGTAACTCCCCATTCACAAATAAGCCCAATGCATTTTCACCTAGTCAACTTTGTAATGGTTCACTATGAAAAAAAAGCTCTTTTATGATGGTATTTATGGGGAAGATTCCATTGAATTTATCCGGGAAACAATATATATCTCATCGTTAGAGGAGGTTCTGGTACGCCATCATGGGGTCATAAAAAACCATGTTCACGGTAACCTATTTCAGATTTTTCTTCTCGAGGAAGGAAAACTCCAGCTCAATGTGAATGATGATACCATTGACATCGAGGGCACCAGTTTTTTTGCGATTCCAAGAAACGTATTGCACGGCATACAGACAAAGGAAAACATTACAGGCTGGGTAATTACGCTCTCCGATATGGCCATAGAACGAATGCTGGCCTTGGATACCGATATCATCTTTGACATTGAGACCATTACCATAGCCAAATTCGATTTTGACGACCCACTATTTGAGCATCTATATACCACGATGCACAAATGCATTAATGAGTTCAACAGCAATCTTCCTGGAAAGGACTTTGCCCTTGAATATCTTGTGGGCATGTTATTGATACGGCTCTATCGTATTCCCAAAAAGCGTAAGCTGTCCATTATTTCTTCTGATAACGCTTATAACATTTACTACAGGAGGTTTTTGCAACTTATCAGTGAAATGAACGATTTTAAATACCCCATTGCAGGGTATGCCGAACAATTGTCCATCTCTGCAGGTCACTTGAACAGAATCTGTAGGGAAGTTTCTGGCAAATCCCCAAAAGATATCGTCATTGAACATTTTCTTGATGAAGCCAAGGTCAGACTCTCCATTTTTGAAACTTCGATAGCCGAGATATCCTTCGAATTGGGATTCGAATCACCCAATTATTTCACGCGTCTTTTTAAAAACAAATTAGGATTGACCCCACGTGATTACCGAAAAAAGATTGGGGCATAGTACCTTCAGAAATAGACATTTCCAAATTCAAACAAGTCACTTTTAAAACATTTTATGATATATTTTACACAAAATGCATGATTAATGCTATTAATGTTTTGAAAAGATAATTTCCCTTGTCCCATTTTCGTCAATTTTGTTTGGTATTAGCAAATAATACACTCCACATTTAACAATTACGCAATTATTCACATGCGTATTTGACGTTATACTAAAAAAATGGCATACCCTAAAATTGAGAGAATCGAGACCTGTATAGTGGATCTCCCAACGATAAGACCCCATCATTTATCCATGACAGTGATGAAAAAAAACAGTTTTGTAATCATACGACTGTTTTGTAGTGATGGAATTGAAGGAATTGGGGAGTCCACCACCATTGGAGGGTTAAGTTACGGGGAGGAATCTCCTGAAGCCATGCAGCTCAACATCAATACTTATTTTGCTCCGCTCTTGCTTGGAATGGATGCCACCAATATCCATTCGATCATGGACAAATTGGAAAAAAACATAAAGGGAAACCCCATCTGCAAATCTGGTATTGAAACGGCTTTGTTGGATGCACAAGGAAAACGATTGGGAGTTCCGATTTCAACATTACTGGGAGGTGCCCAACACAGCGAACTGGATGTACTTTGGACATTAGCGAGCGGCGATACCGAAAAGGATATTGCGGAAGCGGAAAAACTACTTGCAGAAAACAGGCACAATACTTTTAAAATAAAAACCGGTTGGCAATCCGACAGCAGTGCTGTAACCCATGTAATTGCCATAAAAAAAGCCTTGGGTTCACGAGCAAAGGTAACAGTGGACATTAATCAGGCATGGGATGAGGGTACTGCTAAAACTTACATTAAAAGATTACAAGAAAACAATATAGATCTTATAGAACAGCCTATCAATAAAGAAAATTTTGAAGGTCTGGCAAGACTTGCACAAACCTTTGAAGTTCCCATTATGGCAGATGAAGCCCAACGCACTCTAACCGACGCCCATAATTTGGCAAAAATAAGGGGAGGCAGTGTTTTTGCCCTTAAAATAGGAAAATCCGGTGGTCTCTATAATGTATTGAAGGTAGCTGCCATTGCCGAAGCTGCGGACATTGGCTTGTATGGAGGAACATTGCTGGAAGGCTCCATTGGCACGGTAGCTTCTGCCCATGCCTTCAGCACAATCAAAAAATTGAATTGGGGAACCGAATTATTTGGCCCACTATTGCTCACAGACGATATCATCAAAACAAAATTGGACTATTCCAATTGTACATTGACCATACCAACCGGACCCGGTCTCGGTCTTGAACTAGATGAGGACAAACTAAATCATTATAAACGAAAATAACATTAAGACTATGCTTTACTGTGTTGAAATGGAAGTGAACATCCCAGAAACTTGGGACGAAGAAAAAATAAAGGACTATATCACCCGCGAACAGGCAACATCACAGAAATATCAAAAATCAGGTGAATGGGTATACCTATGGAGGGTGGCCGGACAATATTCAAATATTAGCATTCTTAATGTTGAAAGCCCTGATGAACTTCACAAAATACTTACCGAACTACCTCTATTCCCTTATATGGACATCACGGTAAAAAGCCTTTGCAAGCATCCAAATGCCATACGGGAATCCATGATTTAATCATAAGAGAAATCTGAACAAATGCATATTAACATTAAAATTTAACTAAAATGAACAAAGAAGCAATAGATGCCGTTCTGGAAGAAATTCTTTCCAAAGAAAAACCAGGAGAAGGGAACGAAAGGATCAAAGAAATCTCCAACCGATTATTAAAAGATCTATTTCATGCCATCGCCGAACTGGACATAACTGCAGAAGAAGTATGGAAAGCTTGTGATTGGATTACCGAAGTAGGCAAGAAAAATGAAATTGGATTGGTTGCAGCCGGAACAGGTTTAGAACATTTCTTGGACGAAAAAATGGATTGGGAAGATGCCCAAGCCGGAATTGAGTTAAAAACACCAAGAACCATTGAAGGTCCATTGTACGTAGCGGGTTCCCCTGAGTCATTGAGCTACGCAGAACTGGAAAACGAACCCAATCAAGGAGACGAATCACTTTATATGCAAGGCGAAGTATTGGATGAGGAAGGCAACCCAATTGAAGGTGCCTTGGTAGAAGTATGGCATTGCAATAAACTTGGCTTGTATTCTTACTTTGATAGTAGCCAGTCCGATTACAACCTACGTCGTGCCATTCGAACCGCAGCAGATGGAAAATATCAGTTCAAATCATTTTTACCTGTCGGATATTCCTGTCCTCCAGAAGGTCCTACCGATAGATTGATGAAAGCGCTAGGCCGACATGGATCAAGACCGGCTCACATCCACTTCTTCATAACCGCACCCGGATACAGAAAATTGACCACGCAAATCAACATTGAAGGCGATCCATTGACCTATGATGACTTTGCCTTTGCCACCAAAAAAGACTTGGTGCCACCAGTAAAACATCTTTCGTTGGAAGAAGCTAAAGCTTTGGGCAAAGATGAAGCATTCGCTTCCATCGATTTCAATTTTCACATGGTAAAGGAAAACGAAGCAATTGCCCCTGGAGAAAATAACAGAACCAGAGCTTCGATTACTGCTTAAAATTAATCGTTCAAAGCACTTTAAAGTGCATATAAAACTACCGGGAATGGGCAACTATTCCCGGTAGTACTTATTAAAAACAAAACGTCGCAAAGTCAACCATAATAATAAACTATGGCGGTAGCAAAAGTCAACAACGTTAAAATTCATTACCAATACAAAGATCATGGTCACGAAGAAGTGCTCATCTTTTCCAATTCATTGGGCTGTAATCTCAGCATGTGGTCATATCAGGAAATGCTAAAAGAACATTTCAATATCCTAACCTACGATACTCGAGGACATGGAGATTCGGAAATCACCTTGGGTAAATACACTGTAGAACTATTGGGAAATGATGTTTTGGCATTGGCAGATCATCTAAACATTGAAAAATTTAATTTCTGTGGATTATCCATGGGGGGACTTATTGGTCAATGGTTAGGAATTCATGCGGGCAACCGGCTCAATCATTTGATCATTGCGAATACTGCTGCCAAAATTGGCACGGAGACAGGTTGGAACGATCGTATCCAATTTGTAAATCACAATAAAATGGCCGATTTGGTGGATGGAAGTAAAGTTCGTTGGTTCACTCCGGAATACTGTATTGAATTTCCGCAAGAGGTTTCAAAACTGACGGACCAAATTGCAAATACCTCCCCAGATGGCTACGTGGCCAATTGTGCAGTTGTCCGTGATGCTGATTTTAGGGAACAGCTACATAAAATAAAGACACCCACCTTGATCATAAGCGGTACTAAAGATGAAGTTACCACCGTGGAGCACGGTAAATTTCTCAACGAACAAATAAAGGATTCCGAACATGTTTCCCTTAACGCAGCACATCTATCCAATGTTGAACAAGCAGAAGGGTTTTCGGAATATATCCTCAATTTTATAAAAGAATAAATCTATGAAACATACACCACAAATTAGTTTGGATGAAGCCACCGCTTTGGTAAAAGATGGCGATATTCTATTACAAGGTGGGTTTGGAATGACAGGAAATCCAGTGCATTTAATGCACGCACTGGCCAAAACAGGCACCAAGGATCTTACATTTATTGGAAACAATGTGGGTGAACCAGGTATTGGCGGCGGACTTTTATTGCGCAACGGACAGATAAAAAAAATGATAGGTTCCTATTTTACCAGTAATCCCGAAGCGGTAAAAGCCGCACAATCCGGACAAGTGGAATACGAACTTTTGCCACAGGGAACCTTGGCCGAGGCCATTCGGGCCGGCGGTGCCGGTATCGGAGGTTTTTTCACTCCCACTTCTGCAGGCACTGTATTGGCTGAAGGCAAGGAGACCAAATTGTTGAACGGAGAGGAACAGGTTTTTATCCCTGGTATTCGGGGAAATGTTGCGTTTGTTCGTGCTTGGAAAGCAGACACTGCTGGAAACCTCCAATACCGCATGACGGAACAAAATTTCAACAGGGCGATGGCCACAGCGGCCGACCTGGTAATCGCCGAAGTGGAAGAGATCGTAGAGTTGGGCGAATTGGACCCCAATCAAATCCATACTCCCGGTTGTTTTGTTGATTATTTGGTAGAGGCCAAATTAACCTTGGAAGATCTTGGGAGTTCCGCTTCAGTCTCTTCCGGTCGAAAAGTAAGTGAAAGCCGAATGAACATGGCCCAAAGGGCTTTAAAGGAATTAAGAAAAGGAGATGTGGTGAACTTGGGAATCGGCATTCCCACATTGGTGGCCGACTTGATCCACCCCGAGGATGACATCAACCTACATACTGAAAATGGAATGTTGGGAGTCGGGCCGGCCCCTAAAGATGGAGGGGCACTTGACTATCCCGTAAATGCAGGAAAAATTCCGGTTACCGCCTTGCCGGGATCTAGTTATTTCGACAGTGCAGAATCCTTCGGAATGATAAGAGGCAAACACATCGATGTTGCCGTAATGGGGGGGCTCCAGGTGGACGAACATGGAGATCTTGCCAACTGGGCCGTTCCAGGAAAACCACTGTTGGGGGTGGGCGGTGCAATGGATTTAGCTTCAGGAGCAAAGAAACTGATTATAACAATGACCCATTGCAACAGGGATGGTTCTCCAAAGGTCGTTTCCAAATGTTCACTCCCATTGACCTCTAAAGGGTCGGTTGACATAATCATCACCGACAAGGCTGTCTTCGAATTTATCAATGGAAAGCTTTGTCTAACTGAATTGATGCCAGGGGCCACTTTCGAAGAGGTGCGTACCCTAACATCAGCTAATTTTGTGGAAAAACTAAAATGATGAGCTCATTTGATATCTTATCAAAAAAATTTGACAGATCGTTCTTTATTTACCTTATACGATGTACCATAGGTTTTTTGATAGGCTATTATTTGATGATTACCTTTTCCTCTGAAGATTTCTTTTGGGCATTGCTTTCCATAATCTTGGTAATACCACCCGAGGGAAGAAAATTGGCTCCAAAGTTGACAAGGGAAAGGGTAATTTCCAATTTTATTGGTTCCTTCTCTGGTTTGACCGTATTTTTTATAAGTATTGAATATGTGGCAAAGGTTGTATTGGGAATCGTGGTCACCACAATAATTTGTAAACTGTTCAACTTAATGCAGGTTGTACGACCAGCAATAGTGGCTCTCCTTATAATTCTGATAGAGCACCCGGGGAGCCTCATATCCCCATTCGAACGATTCGCCACTGTTTTGATAGGTTGCTTTATTGGCCTATCCGTAACATTGATTACCTCGTTCGTTATCCGAAAAGCAAAAATTTGACAAAACAATTACAATGAAAGAAGCATATATAATAGACGGTATCAGAACCCCAATAGGAAGTTTCAGGGGTTCCTTGTCCCCAATTCGAACAGATGATTTGGCGGCCATGGTCATAAAAAAACTGGTAGAGCGAAATCCATCAATCCCAACGGACAAAATAGATGATGTCATCCTAGGTTGTCACAATCAAGCAGGGGAAGACAATAGAAACGTTGCCCGAATGGCGCTCTTGTTGGCAGGATTGCCCTATTCCGTGCCCGGAGAGACCATCAACCGTTTATGTTCATCCGGAATGTCCAGTATCGTACATGCGGTAAGAGCCATTAAGGCTGGTGATGGTGATATTTTCATTTCAGGTGGCGTGGAACATATGACCCGTGGTCCGTTGGTGGTTTCCAAAGCTTCAAAACCATTTGGAAATGATTCCAAGATGTACGATTCCAGTTTTGGATGGCGCTTTGTCAATCCAAAATTGAATGAAATGTACGGTACAGACCCCATGGGAATCACAGCAGAGAATCTGGCCGAGAAATATGGTATATCAAGGGAAGACCAAGATAAATTTGCCTATGAATCCCAAATGAAGGCTACCGTAGCCCAAAACAACGGAAGGCTACAAGAAGAGATTATGCCCGTTGAAATACCTCAACGTAAGAAAGACCCCGTCATATTTGAAAAGGACGAATTTGTAAGGCCATCAACTACAGTGGAGATACTGAGCAAATTACGACCGGCCTTTAAAAAAGATGGGACCGTGACCGCAGGTAATGCTTCTGGGCTTAATGATGGTTCTGGAGCTGTTTTTGTGGCATCGGACAATGCTATAAACGAGTATGGATTAAAGCCTATGGCACGAATCGTAAGTTCAGCCGTTGTGGGAGTAGAACCTCGAGTAATGGGTATTGGACCTGTATATGCCACCAATAAGGCCTTGGACAAAGCAGGGCTCACCTTGGACCAAATGGAAGTCATTGAACTCAACGAAGCATTTTCCGCCCAAAGTTTGGCATGTATCAGGGAATGGGGATTGGAAGACAATGACCCTAGGATAAACATCAATGGTGGAGCCATTGCCTTGGGCCATCCACTGGGAATGTCTGGAACCCGAATTACCTATTCTGCTGCATTGGAATTACAAAAACAACAGAAAAGGTTTGCATTGGCCACCATGTGCGTTGGTGTGGGAATGGGTTATGCCATAATATTGGAAAGGGTATAATTAATCCTAATTATGAAGGAATAAAAAAGGGGCATGCTTCGTATAATCATGCCCCTTTCTATTTTAAATGTGTTTTACCTACTAAATGCTTTGTGTCAATTTCAACATTTTATCGGCCAAATCTGCAATGGCAGCAGAATATCTTTCATCCCATTCTTCCAGACGATCTGCAGAACCAAGGGATATTTCATATTCAAGCCCAGGGAGAATCCAAGAGGCATAACCGCTAAATGGATCGGTTGATGCATACAAGGATTTATACCAAGACCCAAAGTACATTCCTTTTTCATCAATAAAACTCTTTTCCAAGGCCAACAATTGTTTGTTGATTTCCTTTATTTCCTTTTTGGACAATGAACCACTGGCCAAGGCACCTTTAATTGCAGCGCTCAACCCTTTTCCATTTTCTTCCAAGGTTAAAATGGACTGCTCCACCTTGTCGAATCCAGCAAAATCTTCATCATACTTTTTGATTTTTTCAACGGCATTCTCAAAATGACCTTTAAGGTCCACAGCGTAACGTTCCACATCGTAGGGAATTATTTCCGCATTGGCCATCCTTAGTGCCATTAGGCCTACCCATTGTTGAATGGTTCCTCCCATTTGAAACTCTGGATCCGCATACTTTTCGTAATAGCTAAAGCTGTCATAATTGGTATGGTACAAGGTTGGACCACCTGCACCTCCGCTCATGGAGGGCACTCCTACGTGCATATAAAACCCGATGTGATCGGAACCACCTCCCAAATTTCCAATGGAAGGCTCTTCCTTTTCACCTCTCCAATGATCGTACAAGGTTTTATCCGAATAGGGGTAATCCACTTGCTTGGCCATTTCGGTCATTATGTTCTTCAAAGTTGGAGATGATGACCCACCGATGTTCTTTCCAGAAACTCCTGCATCAAAATTCATATAGGCCACAGCATTGACCCCCAATTCTTCTTTCATTTGCTCAACCCATTCTGAAGAACCAAGTACACCGTGCTCTTCAGCATCCC
This sequence comes from Flagellimonas yonaguniensis, assembly GCF_029193885.1. GTDB lineage: Bacteria > Bacteroidota > Bacteroidia > Flavobacteriales > Flavobacteriaceae > Flagellimonas > Flagellimonas yonaguniensis. The sequence continues at coordinate 18,483 of NZ_JARFVB010000012.1, forward strand.
AGTGGGCAATCATTATCGACCTCTTTGGAGCCATTCCCTTTTTTGCCATTTCTCCAAGAGTTTCGCTTAAAGAAATAAGCATGGCAGTACCACTGTTGGGGTCGGTTGCTCCAAATGCCCAGGCATCGAAATGGCATCCGATAATAATCCACTCGTCAGGATACGTTGTTCCTTTCATTGTTCCAACGACATTGCTTACCCTAACAAAATCCCTTTTTTGGTCCACCTTAACGCGTACCTTAAGTTCACTTCCACCAGTCAATCGATAAGTGTAGGGAAGTCCACCTTGCCATCCTGAAGGCACTACCTGTCCTTTCATTCGACCAATGATCTCTTTTACCGATCCATATGGCAAAGGCAATACAGGAATGGTATGTAGGTCCGTTTCGGATGGATCCAATCTTTTAATCTTCTTCTTGCCATCCAATGGCAATGCAGGCTCGAAAGGTGTAAGCGGGTCACCTGTGTAATCAACGGTCAAAACAGAGCCCCTTTGAATGGCACTCTCATTGTAGTATACCCCATCTGGATATACTAATCCTTTAGTGTAACCGCTATTCGCTGGGTCCGTAAAAATAATCAAACCGGCTGCACCGTACTGCTCGGCGAACTTGGCCTTGTAGCCCCTAAAGTTTCTTCCATAACGGGCAATCACGATTTTTCCCTTGACATCGATTCCCATTTCCTCCAACTTTTCGAAATCCTCTTTGGTCCCATAATTGGCATAGACAATTTCGGCGGTCACATCACCACTTCCGGAATAGGCATTCCAACCCTTGCCCAAAGTGGGATCGGAGGAATATTTATCTTCGTCCAAAATATATTCTTGTTGGTTTAGTGGCAATCGAATTGGAGTGACCAATTCAACCACAGAGGTCCCTCCATCGGTAGACATATAAATATCATAGGGATAACGCTCAACATCCAGTCCCGCATTATCCATGACCTGAAAAATGTAATCCGCCACCTTTTCATTGGCAGGGGTACCCGCGACGTGTGGTTTTTCGGTTAGCTTTTGGAGGTGTTCCTTAAATTTTGGAAAATCCACGGTACTTATAAAAGTGGATTCCAAAGTTTCTTGTTCTGATTTGGAAGAGGCAGTATATCCATTCCAGTCCTGAGCGGATACAAAGGAGGTGGATATCAACCCTGCTAAAGCAAATAATCTCAAGCGATTTTTTTTTGAGTTTTCAAGCATCATAATCTGATTAGTTTTGGTTTCTCAAATATAGTTAGAAGTCTCATCATGGCCTTGAGAAAAAACTTGCCTTAAATAGAAATGGCAATAATTAAAATTTAACTCCATTCACAAACAGATTCATAAGCAATACTATACCAAGAAATAATTCTTAAAAACTATATTCCGGCACCTTTCCTTTTACCCCTTTATAAAACTCATGGATAAAGGCCATATCTTTTTCCATATCACTGGATGAATAAAAAGGTTCTCCAATTTTGATTTCCTTTTTTCCAAAATCAAAAGCGACCATCAAAATGGGTACATGGGCCTTTTTGGCAATGTGATAAAATCCCGTTCGGAGTTGTTCCACCTTTTTTCGTGTTCCCTCGGGAGCCAAGGCAAGTCGGAATATGTTTCGGGAATTGAAGATTTGGACAATGTTGTCCACCGTATTGGAGTTTTTGAATCGATCTACGGGCGCACCTCCCGTCCACCTGAAAAACCAACCAAAAGGTGGTTTGAAGAGGCTCTTTTTGCCAATGTAGTTGATTTCCTTGTTGATGACCTTCCGAATCAATAATCCCAAAAAGAAATCCAGCCAATGGGTGTGTGGAACCACGATGACCACACATTTATCCAAATTGGGGAAGCTACCTGTGAGTTTCCACCCCAAGAGTTTAAAATAGATGAATTTGGCCAGCGATTGCATTTTTTATTGGAAACCTTGATTTATCAGGAACGTATCTTATATTTTTTGATATAGCGCTTGAAGACGCTCTGGCGTCATGATGGTTTTCCAATCCTTGCCCAAAGCGTTTTCCCATAGAGGTTCCAAGCCCAAAGAAATATTTACCATAACGTCAAAATCATTTTGGGTAAGTTCGGCACAAATCCCCTTTGGCATTGTTATGTTGTGCTTATCCATCATTTTATTGAAAAGTGCCACTCCCTCAGGGTAAAACTCTTCCAAATGCTGAAACACCAAACAATTGCCTATTCCATGTTTAATTCCCAAAAGATAGGAAAGTCCGTAGCTCATTGCATGGGCCACACCTACCTGCGAATAGGCAATGCTCATTCCTCCGTGCCATGAGGCCATCATTAATTTATCCCTTGATTCTTCTGGAGCTATATCTTCTAAAAACACTTGCTTACAGAGTTGCATGGCCTTTTCGCCATAACTTTGGCTAAAGGCATTCAAATAAGTTCCTGTCAACGACTCCACACAATGTATAAAACAATCCATTCCCGTGTAGAACCATTGTTCTTTAGGCACTGTTTTACTGAAATCGGGATCTAATAACACCTGATCAAAGGGTGTGAAATCCGAATTGATACCCAGTTTTTTTTCTGGCCCCAGAAGTACTGTTGTTCTGGACACTTCGGCTCCCGTACCGCTAATGGTAGGAACACCAACATGATACAATGCGGGTTTGTTCACCAAATCCCAACCCTGATAGTCCTTCGCCAAGCCCTTGTTGTTTAAAAGGATGGAAACGGCCTTGGCCAAATCGAGCAGTGTACCACCGCCAATACCGATCACCCCTGAGGGCAGTTCGTTATATTTTTCCCTAATCTGCGCCACCAATGCATCTACTTGGGCTGTTTTGGGCTCTTCTTCCGCCGAGATAAAAATTACCTCATCATTGAACATCAACGGAACCTTTGCCAAGAATTCCTCGTTTTCAAAGAAATCGTCCACCAAAAAAACAAATGGTGCCTCAGAACTCTTGCGCATGGGCAACAAAATATCCCCTAGTTGCGAAAAACACCCGGCCCCAAAAATTACTCTGGGTACCATGGGAAAGTTCTTGAACAGGGTTTTATGGGTGGATGTTGTTTCTTGCTTCTTCAAATTATTATCTGTCTTCATTAGTTGTCCAAATACTTCAAAATATCCTTGAGGCTGTTCAATTTAAGGTGATTGTTCACCATTTCGTCTTCCGACACCATTTCGTGGACCCATGTGGTATGAAACGGCACATGCACTGCCTTTGCCCCAATATTCAAGATAGGCAATACATCCGACTTTAAGGAGTTTCCTATCATCAAAAACTCGTTGACATCTATATCTAAATGCTCCAATAAATTCTGGTAATTACTCTCTTTTTTATCGCTCAACACTTCCACATGATGGAAATACTGGGACAATCCTGACTTTTCCAGTTTCCGCTCTTGATCCAAAAGATCTCCTTTTGTGAGCACGATCAATCGATACTTCCCCACCAATTGGGAAAGGACCTCTTCTACTCCATCGAGCAGTTCCACGGGATGGGAAATCATCTTTTTGCCCAGATTCAATATTTCACCTATGGTTTCTTGAGAAATTTCATTGTTGGAAAGGTCGAGCGCCGATTCTATCATGGAGAGCATAAAACCTTTGATACCGTAACCATAGGTTTCCAAATTGGCCATTTCCATTTTAAAGAGCTCTTGGTCTATTTTGTTCTTGGTCTCGTACCCATCCAAAAGCTCCGCAAATTTCTCTTCGGTATCCCTAAAATAGGTTTCGTTTACCCAAAGGGTATCGTCTGCATCAAAGCCAATGGTCTTTATGTTGGAGAAATCTACTTCCATACTTTTCTTGCGCGTTCCAAATCTTCGGGGGTATCGATTTCGATGCCCGTGACATGGGTTTCCACCATTTTTATTTTTTTACCGTACTCCAAAAAGCGTATGGCCTCAATTTTTTCTTTGGCCTCCAAGGGCAACATGGGCAGCTTTTGAAAATCCATCAATGCCCGTTTTCTAAAAACATAGACCCCTTTGTGCTTATAATAGGTTGCTTCGACTTCCTTATCACGAGGATAAGGAATCGGGGAACGCGAAAAATAGAGTGCAAAGTCTTGGTTGTCCACAATGACTTTTACAGTGTTGGGGTTGGATATTTCCTCCCAATCGGTAATCGGGGTCATTAACGAGCCCAAATCAATTTCCTTTTCCGTATCGTTTTTAAAGACCTGTATAATCTTCCCCAAGCTTGCGGCATCGATAAAAGGTTCGTCCCCCTGCACATTGATCACCACATCCACATCCATATCCTCTACCGCTTCGGCAATTCTATCGCTCCCGCTCTCATGGGTTCTTTTGCTCATGATGACCTTACCACCTATTCCCTGAATCACATCGGAAATTATAGGGCTATCGGTCACCACGTATACGTCATCAAAAAGTCCTGTGTTCACCGCCGCTTCGTAGGTTCGCACAATAACCGGTTTGCCGCCAAGGTCCTGCATTAGTTTGGCTGGAAACCTAGAGGCTTGATAGCGGGCGGGAATCATGGAGATTATTTTCACTTTTAGTTTTTTGGTTGATTGAATATTATTTTGTCTTGGGCCTTATTTTTCGGTAAATCCTAAATATGACCAGTAATATCATAATAACCAGGATCGCCGCGATTGGGGGCACCAAAATGGATGCGGTGCTCACGGCCACGGCCGCCCCCGTTTCCATCGTCGACACCAAAGGATTGGCCAACCCCCCTGTGGTTCCCGTTGAAGTTAACCTTCCCGCAGCATTTGCTCCTTTGATGGCCGTTGCCGTTCCTCCACCAGCGATAATGGCCAAGGACCAGGTCACGACGGGGTCCAAATTAGCCGCAGTGGACACCACTACCGCAGTACCTGCGATTCCAGCTAAAGGAAGTGCAATCCCATCCAAGGCATTGTCCACCCAGGGGATAAAATAGGCGAAAATCTCAACGATCGTTGCCACCCCCAAGGTAATCAAAGCGGTTAGACTACCAATCCATTGCCAGTTTTCGTTCAAGTCCCAAACTCCCATATACGCCGCAAAACTGAGGGCAAAAAGGGGGAGAAAGACGCGAAAACCTGTGGAGGCCGCCAATCCGATTCCGAGGAACAAACTTATTATGGTATCTGGTTCAATATTCATGCTGATGTCTAAAATAGGTTTTTCCTAGTCAAGAAAAAAATCATCCTTGAAACCTATCAAATAGAGTTGGCGCTCCGCTCTTGTTACTGCGGTATATAGCCATCGAAGGTAATCTTTGTCCACCCCGTTGGGTAAATAGGGCTGTTCCACAAAAACCGTGTCCCACTGTCCCCCCTGGGATTTGTGACAGGTAACTGCATACGAAAACTTGACCTGCAATGCATTGAAGAACCGGTTGTTCTTTACACCCAAAAACTTTCGGTACTTGGATTTTTCATGAGCGTAGTCCTTCATTACCTCTTGGTAAAGTTTATTCCCATCCTCGTAGGAAAGTGACGGTGTTTCAGCCGTGATAGTATCCAACAAAAGAACGGTTTCAAAAGGTTTTTGGTTGGGATAATCAACCATTCTCACCTTTACTTCGGCAAACTTAAAACCATACAGCTCTTTTATGGCAAAAAGTTCCAAAACCTCAATAATGTCCCCGTTGGCAATAAATCCTGCTTCGGAATTGGGTTTTAACCAGAAGTAATTGTTCTTTACGACCATCATATAATCGCCCACGGAGATTTCGTTCTCCAGAAACAGAATACGTTCCCGTATGTTTTGATTATAGAGATTGGCCCTTTTGTTAGATCTAACTATTATGGCCGTTTGTTCCTTTCCTTTTTCGGTGTAGGACGAATCGATGGCTTCTTGAATTTCGTTGCCATCGATCAAGCGGACGATGTCCTTATAATTATGCAGGTCGAACTTAAAGTCATCCAAAAATTCCGATTGCAATTGCTCCCGAAGATTGGTGGCATTGTGTAGAATTCCAGAATCATCCGATTGTCGCATGACCTCATCCAGTTCCAAACATTCCACTTCCTTATTATAATTTAAGGACAAACGGTTTTCGTCCAGGGCAGGGCTCAACTCCAATTTTACCGGTGGCAACTGGGCCGTATCCCCAATCAATATCAATTTACAGTTATGTCCCGAGTGGACATAATACATTAAATCGTCCAAAAGGGACCCATTTTCGAACAGTTTGGAATCGGCAGGTGCATCTGGAATCATGGAGGCCTCATCCACTATGAAGACCATGTTTCGGTGCTTGTTTGGGGCCAGTACAAATTGGATTCCCCCACCCGATTGTTTCTTTGGAAAATATATCTTTTTATGGATGGTAAAGGCCTTGTTTCCCGAATAAACTGACATGACTTTGGCCGCCCTACCCGTAGGCGCCATCAAAACGGAACTCATTTTCACTTTCCAAAGACTGCTTACCAAGGTGGCGATCAAGGTTGTCTTTCCCGTTCCAGCAAACCCTTTCAGCAAGAACACATCATCCTTTTTCCCCTCTAAAACAAAGTTAGCCAGCTTATTAAGTGCCAGCCCCTGTTTTTCGGTAGGTTGGTACGGAAATTTTTCGGTTAAAATCTTTAAAAATTCAGCTGCGTTAAAATCCTTCATGAGCGTTAAATATAGCGGTCTTTTTTAAAGCAAAAAGTTTTCCAATAAAAAAAATATTGTAGATTTGTCTGTAACCACTAAATTAACTTTTGAAAGACAGTATCAGATATGTTAAACTTAATTCTTATTGTTGTATTAATATGCCTTGTGACCATAGGGCTTGTTTTCTTGATCGATAGATTTTTACCTCAAAAAATAAAGCCGGTTCTCGTAATTTTATTCGGAATCTTGAGTATTTACCTTGGTTATAAGATATACGATTCCATCAATGCACCTATCGAATTCAATAAAGTACGAAACGAAAGGTTCACTCAAGTCATCAACAAATTAAAGGACATCAGGGATTCCCAGGAAGCTTACAAAATAGTAAATGGAAAGTACGCAGGTGATTTTGAAAGCTTGATCAAATTCATCGATACAGGTAGCTATACAATTACCACACAGCGTGACTCTTCCTTCATGAGGTATGACAGAGCTTACCAAATTGACATGCAACAGGATACTATCATTATTGACACCTTGGGCACCGTAAAGGTAAAAGATTCCTTGTTCGGAGCTGATGACCGCTACAAAACCATGATGAACGTTCCTTTTGCCCAAAACAACGAGAAGTTCGAAATGAAAGCGGACATCATCGACAAAAGTGGCTACAAAGCTCCTGTTTTCGAGGTCAAAGTAAAGAAAGATGTTGTTTTGTATGATCAACCGGAAGACTTGCTTGAGAAGGAAAAAGCATACCAAAGCGTGGAAGAGGTTAACGGTGCTGAAATCAAGGTAGGTTCGTTGACTGATGTTAGTACAAACGGTAACTGGCCACCTATCTATGATAGGAAAAAGAAGAACTAGCTATAGCACAGAACAAATCAAATAGCACTTATAGAAAACTGTCCATTCAAGCTGGCTTGAATGGACTTTCTTTTTGTGTACTGGATACCATTACCAACAAAATCCTTGCCTTTGAACGGGTAACGTTCAAAACACAGCTTACCCCATACCTGATGCTCAAGGAATTGAAGGAGAAACTGAGCAATCAAGGGGAAATCGGAAGGAATTTTTCCGAGGTTCTGGTTATCCATAAAAACAATATGTTCGGCTTGGTTCCCAAGCCACTTTTCAACAAAGAAGAACTACCAAACTATTTAAAGTTCAATGCCAAGATCATGGCAAATGATCTTATCGCCCACGATGAAATTCCAAACCAAGAAATCGTAAACGTTTACATACCTTACACCAATGTGAACAACTATATTTTTGAACTTTTCGGAGCATTTGAATTCAAGCACAGCGGTACCGTTCTCATCAACACCTTGCTGAATCAAAACAGAACAACAAGCGAACCTGTTTGTTATGTGCAAGTATCGGAACGGGAGATGGAGATGATGGTCATATTGGATAAAAAGCTCCTCTTTTACAATCAGTTCGAGTACAGGAACAAAGAGGATTTCCTGTATTATCTACTGTTCGGTTTGGAACAATTGCAAATGGATTTGGAAAAAGTGCAACTCAAACTGTTCGGTGCCATAGAAGAAGGCGACCCGATTTACGAGCTTTGCTACAAATACATTAAAAACGTTGCTGTTTTTGTACCCAGCAACCCTTCCTCTCCTTTGGAGCAATTGGAAAACGAAAGCATTGATTTTTCGATTTTAAGCGCACTTTAACATGCGAATCATTTCAGGAAAATATAAGGGCAAAAGATTGATAGCCCCTAAAAAACTGCCCGTACGCCCCACCACCGATATGGCAAAGGAAGCCCTGTTCAATATTCTGAACAATCGGTTCTATTTTGATGAACTCAAAGTGCTCGATCTATTTTCAGGGACAGGGAACATCAGTTATGAGTTTGCCTCCCGTGGCGTGGAAAACATTACAGCGGTGGACGGCTTTCAAGGATGTGTTCGATACATCTCAAAAACAGCACAAGAGCTGGGATTTTCCATCACTACCATAAAATCAGATGTATTCAAGTTTCTGCAAGGTACACCTGAAAAATTCGACCTTATTTTTGCCGATCCCCCTTATGATTTTGATACGGAGCATTTTTTAAAGATCGCCGATCTTGTTTTTGGCAATGAACTTTTGTTGGAAGACGGTGTTTTGATCATTGAGCATTCCGACCAAACTGACCTTTCGGAACATCCAAAATTTTCGATGCAAAGGAAATATGGCGGAAGCATTTTCAGCTTTTTTGAAATAATAGAATAAAAGCAGGCCATAAGCCGGATTCTGTGCATCCCAAATTAATTTTGGGAACTCCTTATCATTTATCTAGACAAATGGTTGCCCAAGTGTTCCAACCGCCTACCCTCCAACTCGGGCGTGCAGCCCTCGAGCATTGGTTTACATGACGTTTCACCGCATAGAGTTTACCTGATTTCACTACAGCCGAACTGTACTTGCTTTCTGTTGCACTGGTCCTCGCCTTACGGCGGACGGGCGTTACCCGCTATGCCGCACTCTGGTGTCCGGACTTTCCTCTTCAAGCATAGTTGCCCATACTTGCAGCGATAAGGTGGCCTGCTGTGTACAAAGGTAATCCAATTGTTAATAAAAAACGGCCTAACTCTTCCTTAGCAGGCAAGTTTGCCCAATCCTATTTTTATATTTGTAGTAATTCTATTTTCCTGAGTATTGGAACCTTTTATAGTATCAGCTAGAAAATATAGACCCCAAACATTCAAGGATGTTGTGGGCCAGTCTTCCATTACCAATACGCTGCTAAATGCCATCGAGAACAATCATTTGGCCCAGGCCCTATTGTTCTGTGGCCCAAGGGGTGTGGGCAAAACTACCTGTGCCCGTATTTTGGCAAAAAAGATAAACCAAGATGGCACGGAACGGGAAGATGAGGATTTTGCCTTCAATATTTTTGAACTGGATGCTGCCTCCAACAACTCTGTGGACGATATCCGTAGTTTGATAGATCAAGTACGCATTCCTCCGCAAGCAGGCAAGTACAAGGTCTATATTATTGATGAGGTCCATATGCTCTCCCAATCGGCCTTCAATGCTTTTTTGAAGACCTTGGAAGAACCGCCTAAGCACGCCATTTTTATCTTGGCCACCACGGAGAAGCATAAAATCATACCCACCATCCTATCCCGATGCCAAATTTTTGATTTTAAACGCATCACGGTAAAGGATGCTTCGGAATACCTAAAACATATTGCCGAGCAGCAAGGCATCGAGGCTGAAGAGAGTGCACTTCACATCATAGCCCAAAAGGCAGATGGTGCCATGCGCGATGCCCTATCGATTTTTGACCGAGTAGTGAGCTTCTCGGGAAAAGAGCTTACCAGAAAGGCCGTAACGGAAAACCTCAACGTTCTTGATTACGACATTTACTTCTCGGCAACCGATTTGATTCTGGAGAACAACATTCCCGAATTGTTGATCCTGTTCAACAAAACCCTGTCCCTTGGATTTGATGGTCATCATTTCATTACCGGCTTGGCATCACATTTCAGGGATTTGATGGTATGCCAACACCCTGATACCTTAAACTTGCTTGAGGTAGGTGAAGATGTAACCAAACAATATCAAGACCAGGCAAAAAAAGCATCAAAACAATTTCTGTTAAAGGCCATTGACTTGGCCAACGATTGCGACCTGCAATACAAGACAAGCAAAAATCAACGATTACTCGTAGAGCTTACCCTCATGAAATTAGCCTCCATCACTTTCGATGGAGAAAAAAAAAACGCTGATTTCTTAATTCCCGCTTCCTTTTTCAAAGAAGAAACCGTTATCACCAATGGTGTAAAAGCTCCAGAAAACAAGACTGCCAAGACATCCCCAAAAAAGGAGGAAAAGCAAGCAGCAATACCACCGTCCCCAGAAACACAGCCCAACAAAGAAGTTTCCACCCTAAAAGATAAAGAAGCTGAAAAAGAACTGGTCAATGAACCCAAAGAATCATACCAACCAAAAAAGATTCAAATAAAGGGATCGGAAAAACGGGTATCTGGGCTTTCACTGTCTAGCATCAAGGTCAAAAAAGCCCATGAAAACACAAAGTCCCCTAGCATTGACGAAAAAGACTTGCCCAAAGATGCCTTTGAGGAGAAAGAAATGCAACAGCATTGGGACGATTTTGTGCACCAATTGGAAAAACAGGGACGAAAAATACTGGCCAGTAACCTCCAAACCGATGTGCCCAAGCTAAAAAATGAGAATACCATTTGGATCGAGCTTCCCAATGGTACCATGAAAAAAGAAATTGAACGGGAACAAAGCTTAATGCTCGACTACCTGAAACAAAAACTGAACAACTACTCCATTTCACTGTACATTACCGTGAACGAAGAGGTGGCCAAAAAATTTGCCTTTACCCCTGAGGAAAAGTATGAAAAATTACGGGAGAAAAACCCCAATTTGGATTTACTGAGACAAGAGTTTGATCTAGACTTTTGATTTGTTCAAAAAGCGGGTTCTCAATCCATAGACCAACATCACTACAGCCGCAATTAAAGACCCCAAAGACTCCCGTCCTTCTTCAATATTCACGGTTTTCATGCCATGGTCCAACTGTACACCTTCGTAGGTCTCAGGCCAATAAACGAAAAACAGCACCAAAAAGAAAATGGTCAATAAAAAATAGATGCTGGATTTAAGTTTCTTTAGCAGAAAAAGTACGGAAGCCACAGCAGCCGTCAAATAGATCAACACCCACTTTAATGCATCAGGATCATTGAATTGCACCACTATTGCATATCCGAACAACAGCGTGAAAACAACCGCAAAAATTTTGAAAAACGTTTCCATATTTATTGAATTACATGATTTTTAAGCACTTCATAAACTTCGGTTGCCAACAGTTCCGATTTAATCAGGCCGTCTTGGTTATTGGTTGCAAGTATGGGCCAATCCGCTTTGTCCTCTGGAATTCTTCCATGGGAACCTTTTACCAATTCCGCTTTTAAAGGGATAATATCCATCACAGTCCTGAAGCCAAGCTTCTTTTTTAGTAGTTTCCATATCACTTTTGGCATAACCAATTTATCCTTGGGATCGGTAAACATCTCAACAGGGTCGTAACCGGGCTTTTTATGGATATCCACCATTCTGGCGTAATCGGGTGCCACGGCATCATCTTCCCAAAAATAATAGGTAAACCAACTATCCTTGTCCGCAACAAGCACAAAATCCCCAGCGCGTTCGTGGTTCAAATGATTCGCTTCCAGTTCATCCCTTGGAATGACTTTTTCCACACTTGGAATCGTTTTCAAATAGTCGTGTAACTTTTCGTGATCCGTGGTTGTTTTGGCATACACATGGGCAATTTGATGGTCTGCCACAGCAAAGGCATCACTAGCACCTGCATCCAATAGTTCCAATCCTCTTTCCACACGAATTCCCAAATATCCTTTCTTTCTCAGGTATCGGTTAATGTGAATCGGGTTGGACACATCGGTAATACCGTATTCCGATAACAAAACAACATTGGCCGCCTTTCCTTCGTAATATTCCACCAAATCCTTGACCACTGCATCAATTTCCCTCAAATCCTTCTGCAGGATATCAAAGTTCAGACCATGACGTTGTGTGTTATAATCCAAATGGGGCAAGTACACCAAGGTCAAGGTCGGATTGTTTTCCTTATCCATTTCCATAGTGGCATCGGCAATCCATTTACTTGATGCTATGGAAGTTTTCGGCCCCCAGAACTTGAACAGTGGAAAGGTTCCCAACTTCGCCTGAAGCTTGTCCCGCAATTCAACAGGATATGTATAAATGTCGGGGAGCTTTCTACCATCGGCCAGATAGTTGGGGCGTGGTGTGGCACTAAAATCCACAGTACTGTACATATTGTACCACCAGAACATATTGGCACAGGTAAAAGTTGAATCCAAAGTTTTCAGCTCGTCCCAAATTTTGTTGGATTGCACCAAAGGGTTTCCCTGACGCCAAAACTTCACTTCCAATTCTTCTTTAAAAAACCATCCATTACCGACAATGCCATGCTCGGTAGGCCATTTACCCGTTAAATAGGTACTTTGTGCGGAACATGTAACGGCGGGCAGAACAGGCTCTACCACACTATTCTTGCCCTTTTCCAGAAATGATTTTATAAAAGGGGTATGCTCCCCTATCAATCTATGGGTAAGTCCAACTATGTTGATGACAACGGTCTTCTTCATTTTAATCTTGATTTCATCCACTCCAATTCTCTCACAATGGACTCTGTAATCGGTACTTTGAGTTCGTTCGGCAAAACATCCCATGTATAGGTTTCCACTTCAATATGATGGCTTACAAAGTGGTTTTCCATATATTCCAACACCTTTACAATCTGATCTTGCGTGGAATGAAGCAGTCCGTAGTCCCTCAAAAATATGGGCACATGAAAATGGGAGCGTAACTCTTGGAAAGGGGCCTTTTTCTCCAAAACAACGGGCAGATCATTATAGGTCTTTACTTTTCCATCCACCACTTCGGTAACCTGATGCAAATACACCGGTTCATTGAATTCAGCCAAAGTGTCCCAAAGTTCGTCTTCCTTGTTCTTGTTGAAAACAATCTTTAGCGCTGCACTCACTTGAATTTTTCCCACATTGATATTGGCCGCCTTGAACTTTTCAAAAGTCAAATTTGGTGCTTCGTAGGCCAGTGCAAAATGGCATACATCATAACAGACCGTAATATATCTTTTAATCAGTTCTTCCACCTTATCGGGACTCAATTGAAAAGGTTCAAACGCCTTGATGGCCTCGGGAACCAGATAATCCTCATAATAACCGAGCACCTCCTTTGTATTTTCCAAAAATCCATCGGGCTCTGGCTCCACATCCAAATGCATATACCTCCCTGATGCCTTTTCTATTTTGTACAGCTCCAAAGCTACCCGAACCATCTGGTCTGCCCCCTTGGCAAAGGCCTGTTCCTTTTCCGTTGCACTATCAAACCAATGTTTATAGGAAACAGGGGATGTAGAAATACCACATTCCATGCCTTCGGGAGCCAAAAAATCCAATTGTTTGAACATTCTCAGGGTATAGTCCAACCGCTCATTTGTGGTCCAATCGGGTACATGGACCTGATCCTTTACAGGTTCGCCATGAAAGTTCCCGTAGGGAAATCCGTTCATTGTAAACACATAACAATCATGCTCTTCAAGCCATTCCTTGAACCCCTGAAGTTGCCCCTCGTCCAGTTCCAAACTGGCCGCGTTGCTCAATCGTAGCCCCAGACCGAACGCTTGATCGGGAGAGACGGATTGCTTGATTTTTGGTAAATGTTGTTTTAGGCTGGTATATGTTTCTTTCCAATCGCCACCTGCATGGATATTTGTACAATAGGTCAGATGATATTTTTCCTTGATCCTCATATAGAGTTTTGCGGTTTGTACGTAAAGCTTCGGACTGCTTCTTCCATTTTTGGATAATCGATGCTGTGAACATCGGTTTTTGTTCCCATCTTGGGAATCAATGGAATGGTAAGTTCTCCTCCCAAATGCTCACGAAACTCTTCAATTCCGTTCAGTAATTCTTTGATATCCACATCCTTTTCAAACGGAACCTCCAATGAGAACCCTACCTTTTTCATGACATTCAACACCCTGTCCAAGTCATCTTTCAGGACACCTGTTAAACTGGCATAAACCATATCTATTGCCATACCAATCGCTACGGCTTCGCCATGGCGTAGGCTATAATTAGTCATATATTCCAGTTTATGGGCTGACCAATGGCCAAAATCCAAAGGTCTGGAAGAACCACTCTCAAAAGGATCCCCCCCTTCGGCGATGTGCTCCATGTGCAATTCAGCACAGCGATGGATCAGATAAGCCATCGGTTCCATTTCCCGATTGGACAGTGCCTCTGCATTGGATTCAATATATTCAAAGAATTGTTTGTCCTTGATTAAGGCCACCTTAATGGCCTCGGCAATCCCGGCCACCCAGTCACGTTGTTCCAAGGTTTTTAAAAAATCCAGGTCGTTGATGATGGCATAGGGCACTGAAAAAGTACCGAGAAAGTTTTTTTTACCGAAGGCATTCACACTGTTCTTTACCCCTACGGCAGCATCATTTTGGGACAAAACAGTGGTTGGGATTCTGATAAGTTTTACCCCTCTATGAGCGATGGTCGCAGCATACCCTACCATATCCACCACGGCACCGCCACCGATGGCAACAACAAAGGAATGCCTACAAATTGCATTCTCGTTGATGGCTTTAAGACATTGATCCACACTGTACTGATTCTTTTTACTTTGCTCCCCTCCAGGAACAGCAATTAGGTCGGTGAACTGAATCTGATCTTTAAAGTTGTTGCAATAAGATTTTATTTGCCCTTCAAGTTTCGGATGATGCTCCAATACCCCTTCATCCACCACAAAAAGGCATTTGACAGGATAATTTGGACGGTATTCCGCCAATACATCTTTAAATAATGGATTCTTTATCGCAAATAAATGCTGGGTAAAAAGTAACTGATAGCTATACTTTACCTGAAACTCTTGCCGAATAGCGGGTAATTTTTTGTTCATAAGTTAAGTAACTGCAAATTGTTTGGCCAGATACATGGATAACGGCAACAATAAAAGCATTAATACTCCTATAATGATATTGGCATGTGCGACCGCCATGGCAGCGTCCAACAAAATGATGGACAAAACGCCGGACTTAACAGCCTTTTTAATATTCCCCGGTGTATTGTTTTGGTAGGCCTTAATTAAAGGTTTGAATACCATAAAAGCAAAGAGCCCTAAAAACACCATATACCAAAGGTCGCCATTTGCAAATACTTGATGCAAATAAAACACACCAAATAGCACTACTACATACAACAGACCGGCCAGCAATATATTGCCCTTATTCTTTCCGTGTACCTCACCGCGACTTATCATGGTCACGGCAAATATAAACACTATGGGGACTAGCACATAGGGCCAGTTCTCCATAGTATCCAATAAAGAAATACCCATCAGCAGATTTAATCCCCTGCACACTCCCATGTTAAGAGGCCCAAGAAACGCATGATGCTTTGCAAATTTGTCATAGGACAAAATAGCCAATGCCAATAAAATGGAAATCAAACCACAATCCCTGTTTACTAAAAAAGCCAAACAGACACCAACTAAAAGCAAGACAAAACCAAATAGACCTGCCTTTCTTAACGGAACTATTCCACTCGGAATAGGTCTCTCCGGGCGTTCTATTTTATCAATTTCCACATCAAACACGTCATTGAGCACCACACCTCCCGCGTATAAAAACACGGAAGCCATGATCAACATCAGGAACGGCAGCAGGTCCACAATCGGTATTTCAAAAACCTCCAATCCAGCGAATAGGCCCGATATGGACATACCTGCCAGAATATCGGCAACCGCCGTAGGTAAATTGGCAGGCCTGCACAGTTGGAGATATGCCTTTAAGCGTGGATTCATTAAACGATTTTGTTATCCTCTACCTTTGGTTCTTGACCACGAAGTACACTATTGTCATTGAATAGTTTTCGTTGATCAATGGCCTCTGGGGTCAACCAATGCTCCTCTTTCATTTTTCCAGACCTACCAAAGAAGTCCAAAGCATTTTGGTAACAGGTCTTTACCACATCTTCCCGGGCAACTCCGTTCTGTAGCATCAAGTTCGCTGTTTTTGGAACGGCCAAAGGATCGCTCACACCCCAATCGGCTGAACTGTCCACTATAATATTGTCACTACCGAATTTTTTGACTACTTCCACCATACGTTGGTTCCCCATTTTGGTTTTAGGATAAATAGTAAAAGCTGCAGTAAATCCTCGGTCCAACACATCTCTAACAGTCTCTTCGTTATTATGGTCTATTACCACCATTCCAGGATCTATGCCATGTTCCAGACATACCTCCATACTTTTGATGGTACCTGCCTTTTTGTCCCTATGTGGGGTATGAACCTGAACCATCATATTAAAAGCCTTGGCCAATTCCAACTGCTCCCTAAAAAAGCGGTCTTCAGCCTCGGTTTGGTCATCGTAGCCAATTTCACCGATAGCCACCACATTTTCCTTGTGAAGGTACAATGGCAGCAATTCCATTACTTCCTCCGCCAAGGGCACATTGTTGGCCTCTTTGGAGTTGAGCCCAATGGTACAATAGTGTTTTATTCCAAATTGTGAAGCCCTGAAGGGTTCCCAGCCCACAAGGCTGCTAAAATAGTCTTGAAACGACCCCACTTGTGTCCTGGGCTGCCCCAACCAAAAAGACGGTTCAATCAAAGCGACCACACCAGCTGCTGCCATGGCCTCATAATCGTCCGTAGTTCTGGAGGTCATGTGAACGTGTGGGTCTATTATCATTAGTTTATCATCCATGATATTATAAATTTTTCCAGGTTATATCACCCTGCTCCACTTTTGGTAGATGGGTGTTGTAGGTATCGAGTAGTTTCTTAGCCGAATCAGCATCGGAACAAAAACAAACCAAAGTGGCTGCCTTTTGCTCCCTTTCCTCATCACTTTTGAAAAGGCGTTCTATATCATCGACCAACTTGTCTTCCATAAAATTGGATACAGGGCGCCAAAACATGGGGTCAACACCCCTTGATGCCGCCCACCTTTCATGTGCATAATCAGAAATGATCCGTGCCAAATCCTTATTGGCCATTTTATCGACTTCGGGTATCTTCTTCAAATCTTGCTGCATAAAAGCGGACTTCAGATACATTTGGTTCCACTCCGCCGTACTAAAGTATCGGGAAGGGTAAGGATTGTATTGGGAAATAGCATTAAAAACTGTCGCAATATTGGTCCTGAGCGCTTCCACCGCAGCAAACTTAAAGTTGTTGGGATTCGGCAACAAGACCAAATATTTCAGAAATGTTTCCAGCTCGGTCTTGTCCGCTATCTGAATCAGCTGTTGCACAGCCTTCAAAAACTCATCTTGAGCCTCCAACACGGAAGAAAGCATAAATATTCTGGACAGCTCCAAGGTGGAAGCCTGTTGTGTTTCCAAATAATCCTTCCACTCAAAATCGGATGTACCGAAATCCGTAATCGGTTCATCATGAATTTTAGAAGTACATAGGCTGTATGAAATATATAGGTCCCTTTTGCTTTTTGATTCTGAAATTTTTGCTACAGTACCTGTCAACCATTGGAATTCAGGTTCCTTTATATTTAATTTAAGAATATCGGAGAGATAATCTTTTGAGGTTTTGGCCATAAGACGTCTAAAATCTGTTGGTTTTACAAATATAACGAGGGTTCAACGAATTTATTTAATCCTATCGGATTATCTTTGCGGAAAAACGAGTACCATGCTAGGCCTAAAACTACCTACGGACCCAAGATGGGTCAACATCGTTGAAAAGAACATCGAAGAAATCTTGACAGATCATGCCTATTGTGAGCAAAAAGCTGCCAGTACGGCAATTTCCCTCATTATTGGTTTTCCTGAAAAATCGGAATTGGTCAAGGAAATGACCGCTCTTGCTCGCGAGGAAATGGGCCATTTCAATATGGTACATGATAAAATCATCAAACGTGGGTGGGTCTTGGGTCGTGAGCGCAAGGACGAATACGTTGTTCAATTGATGAAATTCTTCCCGAAAGGCGGCAGTAGGGAAACCCACTTGGTGCACAAACTCTTGTACGCAGCTTTGATCGAGGCCCGCAGTTGTGAACGGTTTCGATTGCTTTCAGAGGAAATAGACGACGAGGAACTATCCGAGTTCTACAGAAACCTTATGGTCAGCGAGGCCAACCACTATACTATGTTTTTGAAATTTGCCCGAAAGTACGGCAACAAAGAGGAAGTGGACCAAAAATGGAACGATCTTCTAGAGTACGAGGCCCAATTAATGAAGGGCCTCGGCAAAAAAGAAACCATGCACGGTTAATCTTCCAACTTTCGTTTATAGTAATCGTACATCTCGAATTGGGAACGTAGTTCTGGTTGGCCTTTGGCACGCTTTCTATAAGCATTGTCCTGCTTTGCAGAAAAGACCCGTGCCTTGGAGTTGTCCCTCCAAGAAATGTCGAAGGTATCGAGCAGCTCCTGTCTTATATCAGGATCGTAAATAGGACACCCTACCTCTACCCTAAAATCCAAGTTACGTGTCATCCAGTCCGCTGAGGAAATATAGATTTTCGCATCTCCATCATTTCCAAAAATGAACAACCTTGGGTGCTCCAAGAATTTATCCACAACACTTATGGCCTCAATATTCTCGCTCATACCTTCCACACCGGGAATCAAGCAGCAAATACCCCTTACGATCATTTGAATCTTTACCCCTGCCCTACTGGCCTCATAAAGTTTGTCCACCATCTTGTAGGAAGTCAGACTGTTCATCTTTATTTTGATATAGGCCTCTTTCCCTGCCTTGGCAAAGGCAATCTCATTATCGATCAACTTCATAAAAGTTGATTTGGTGTAATGTGGGGATACGATCAGGTGTTTGTACTTATTGATCTTGTAATTGGTCTCGAAGAAGCCAAATACTTTGTTCATATCCTTCAAAATACCTTGATGTGCCGTGAACAAGGTGTAATCCGTATAGATTTTAGCTGTCGACTCATTAAAGTTTCCTGTACTGATGAACCCATATCGTTTGATTCCCTCAACCTCTTCACGCTCCACCAAACAAATCTTGCTGTGCACTTTTAGTCCCGGTACACCAAAAATCAAATTAACCCCTTCATCCTGTAAATGGTTGGCGTATTCAATATTGTTCTGCTCATCGAATCTAGCCTGTAACTCGATCTGCACGGTAACTTGTTTTCCATTTTTTACAGCATTGACCAAAGCGGAGGCTATCTGGCTATCGCTCGCCAAACGATATATGGTAATTTTAATACTTCGCACTTGTGGGTCCAGTGCAGCTTCTCGCAAAAACTTGGTCACATAACTGAAGGTATGGTATGGGGCGTAGATCATGTAGTCCTTATGGGCTATTATATCCAACAAACTCCCCTTCATGCTGAGTCCTTTTACGGGTAAAGGTTCAATTTTATCATACATCAGGTCATGACGTCCCAAACTAGGGAAGCCCATATAGTCCCTTCGATTGTGGTAACGGCCACCTGGAATCACACTATCGGTATCCATAATGTCCATTTTTTCCTTTAGGAACTGAAGTGTATCCTTGTCAATACTCTTGTCATAAACAAATCGAACGGGATCACTGATTTTTCTATGCTCCACACTGGAAGAAATCTTTTCGATAAAACTCTTGCTCAGATCATTGTCGATATCCAGTTCAGCATCCCTTGTGATCTTGATCATGTGGGCCGAGATGGATTCAAAATCGAACATGGTAAACACGCTGTCCAAACAAAAACGAATCAAATCGTCCAGCATGATCACATAGTCCTTATCCCCTTCTTTGGGCAATACAATGAAACGGTCAATGCCCTTGGGAATCTCGATAAGTGCATATCGATTGTGCCTTCCTTTGGTGGAACCGTTCTTCATTACCACCTTAACGGCCAAATAGGCCGCTGTGTCCTTTAGCAAAGGAAACTCGGTAAGGTCGTTCAGGATGATGGTCATCAATTCCTGGTTTACCTTTTTAAAGAAGTAATCACGAATAAATTCGGCCTGACTTTCACTTACTTCGGTTTCCCGAATGATGAAAATATTCTCTTGACGCAGTTCTTTGTCAATTTGCTTGAAAATCTCCAAACTACGGGCCTGCTGATCGATCACGATTTTTGTGATCTCTTCCAAAAGATCTTTGGCCTTTTCCCCTCCCAATACACTTTTACCTGTTTTTCCAGCATCAACAATACGTTTTACCGTGGCATACCGTACTTTGAAGAACTCATCCAAATTGTTGCTGAAAATCCCTAAAAACCGTAAGCGGTCAATCAGGGGAACCCTATGGTCTTTGCTCTCTTGCAACACTCTGGCATTGAACTGCAGCCAGCTGATTTCCCTGTTTATATATTCGTTCGTTGTTTTTACCATTTATTTTTTCAAGTGTTTTGGAAAGACCATTTGCTTGGTGGTTCCCTTTGATATTTTGGACCAATCATCCACACCAAATGTAATATGGACAAGTCCAGCCGTGGGAACGTTCTCAATATACTGATCTCCCCAAGTATTTGCAAGCGAAGTAAAGGCATAATTATGCCCAAAAATGGCAACGGTGTCCAAACTGTTGTCCAGCTTTTGCACAAATTGCTCTACACTATTGCCCGAAAAGTCATAAAGGGAGTTATTAACACTGTATTTTGATAAATCAAACCCCATGTTCCGCACAAAAATCAGACTGGTATGCAAAGCACGGTTGGCAGGGCTGGAATATATGAAGTCGATAGTGGGCGCATGCAACCCAAAGGTCTTGGATACCAAATGGGCATCGTTTATCCCTCTTTGCTTCAGTGGTCGATCTTTATCGGAGACATCGTAATCCCATGAAGATTTCCCATGTCGCATCAGTATCAATTGTTTCATCTTTCTGGGGTTTATGGTGCCAAACGTTCTATTTTCCAATCATAATCTTCTTGTAGGGAGTATCGGATTCTATCGTGCAGCCTATTGGGACGTCCCTGCCAAAATTCGATGGAAATGGGTCGTACCAAATAACCTCCCCAATACTGGGGTCTGGGCACTTCCTTTCCCTCATATTCTTGCTCAAGTTCCTTTAACTTGCCCTCCAAATATTCACGTGACGGAACCACTTCACTTTGGTCGGAGACTACGGCACCCAATTGGCTACCGTGCGGACGGGATTCAAAATAACCGTCCGATAGATTTTCGGCAATTTTTTCCGCCTTTCCCTTAATGATGACCTGACGCTCCATGTTTGGCCAAAAAAAGGACAGGCAAACCGATGGGTTTGCTTCAATGGCCCTCCCTTTTTCGCTTTGGTAGTTGGTGTAGAAAATAAAGCCTTCAAAAGTGAATTTCTTCATCAAAACGACCCGGCTTTTTGGAAAACCGTCCAAACCAATGGTGGATACCGTCATGGCATTGGGTTCATCCACTCCATCGGAAGCTTCGGTTTCGTGGAACCATTTTTGAAATTGTTCCAGTGGATTTTCCTTCACGGATGCTTCGGTCAGTTCGCTTTTCTCGTAAGATTTTCTGTAATCGCCAAGGTCTTTTTGCATGATGTGAAGTTCGTCAAAAATAGGGTCTCCACAAAGTAAGGGGGTTGTAAAAGTTTTGTGATTTTTCAGTTGCCAAAGTCGAACACCTTACCATCATCGGCCAATTCCACAACCGGGAAAACTTCTTTTGCTTCTTTTTTGAACAGTTCGATGGATTTGTAACGTGTGGAATAATGCCCTAAAATCAAAAGGCTTGCATTGGCTTTTTTGGCAATTTGCGCTGCTTGTTTGGAGGTCGAGTGCTTTGTTTTCTCACAGAGATGTTCCTCGGAATCCAAAAAAGTAGATTCATGGTACAGTACGGTAACATCCTTTATGATGGGCAAAATGGCTTCATTATAAACCGTATCACTACAAAAGGCATAGCTTTTTGGCTCAGGAGGATCCAAAGTGAGTTTTTTATTGGGAATTGTTTTTCCCGATGCATCAACTCCATCCATTCCTTTTTTAATGTTGTTGAACTGACTCTTGTCCACACCAAATTTTCTCGCAATAGCAATGTCCAAAGTTCTGGGCGCTTCCTTTTCTTCAAAGAAAAATCCGTTGGTGTACACCCTGTGAATCAGGGGAACTGTTCGCACAGTAACCTTTTCATCTTCAAAAACAAGCTCGGATTCCTTGGATTCCAATTCGTGGAATATCAAAGGATAATTGGTCCAAGAATCGCCCAATTTCAAAAACAGGGTAATGGCCTGTTTGATGCCTTTTGGACCATAAATATGCAGTTCCTTATCCCTGCCCAATAACCTAAAGGTCGATATCAAACCGGGAAGCCCAAAAAAATGGTCTCCATGTAGATGTGATATAAAAATATGGTTGATCCTGGAAAACTTGACCTTATATTTTCTCAGCTGTACTTGGGTTCCCTCACCACAATCGATCAAAAAAAGATGGTTCTTGATCTCGAGTACCTGCGAAGTAGGATTGGTAAATGTTCGTGGTGTAGCGGCATAACAACCAAGTATCGTAAGTTTCATATGCCTAGGTCACGTTCAATCTCCTCCATTTCAATAAGGTCTTTGGCCTCTTGCAGGGTAGGCACTACACTTATTTCCTCAGGAACTTCATCGTAACTTAATTTGTCGGTCACCAAAACAAAAGATTGTCCAGATGCCCTATGCTGGTTGGAAATGTCCAAAAACTCCAATAAATCGCTCACAGCAATTTTATCAAAAGAAAAAAGGTTGACAACAATGTTGTCGTGCTTCAATTTTGGGTAGGCCTTATTGAGGTTTTCCAAAAAACCGGAAAGTGTAGTGTTCTCTTGGAAAACAATGGTTGTGGTTCCGTCTTTGTCGAAAATCATTTCTTACTTAATTTTTGATGCCAATAGGTAAAGTACGGCCATACGCACCGCTACTCCATTTTCCACCTGATGCAATATAATGGACTGGTCGGAATCGGCCACATCACTGGTAATTTCCACACCACGGTTTATTGGGCCTGGGTGCATGATCACCACTTGCTTGTCCAGACTGTTCAAGAGCTCCTTGTTGACCCCAAATTGCTGGGTGTACTCTCGTGTGGAAGGGAAATAACTGATATCCATTCGCTCATTCTGTACACGCAGCATGTTGGCCACATCGCACCATTCCAAGGCTTTCCTCAGGTTGGTCTCCACTCCAACCCCCAAGGATTCGATATGTTTGGGGATAAGGGTTTTTGGTCCACACACTTTTACATTGGCGCCCTGCAATTTTAGGGCAAAAATATTGGACAGTGCCACTCGGGAATGCAGAATATCCCCTACAATGACGACATTCTTTCCTCCCACATCGCCCAATCTTTCACGGATGGAAAAGGAATCCAACAAAGCTTGCGTGGGATGTTCATGTGCACCATCCCCTGCATTTACAATAGATGCTTTTACGTGCTGGGACAGGAAAATTCCTGCTCCCGGATTGGGGTGCCTCATCACCACCATGTCCACTTTCATGGACAGGATATTGTTCACGGTATCAATCAGGGTCTCTCCCTTCTTTACCGAGGATTGCCCTGCGGAAAAATTGACCACATCCGCTGAAAGCCGTTTCTCGGCCAGTTCAAAAGATAGCTTGGTACGTGTGCTGTTCTCAAAAAAGATATTGGCTATGGTAATATCCCGAAGGGTGGGCACCTTTTTTATAGAACGGTTGATCACTTCCTTAAAATGATCGGCCGTTTCAAAAATGAGCGATATATCCTTTTTGTTCAGATACTTTATTCCCAACAAGTGATTTACACTTAACTCGCTCATTATCTTTTATTTGCTTACTAAATATACTTTGTCTTCACCATCGTTCTCTTCCCACATTACCTTGACCTTTTCCTCGTTTATAGCATCCACCTGTCTACCTCGGTATGTAGGCTGTATGGGCAAGTGCCTGCTGAATCTTCTATCAATCAACGTCAACAATTCAATATTACTTGGTCTCCCAAAGGATTGAATGGCTGTTAAAGCCGCCCGGATACTTCTCCCTGTATAGAGAACATCATCAATGAACACCACTTTTTTGTCCTCCACCAAAAAATTCATTTGTGTGGAATTGGCCTTGAGGATTTCCCCTCGTCCAAAATCGTCCCTAAAAAATGTGATGTCCAAGGAACCAAGGTCAATATGTTTGATCTTGTATTCCTTTTTGAGAATCTTTACCAATCTTTCTGCCAAAAAAACGCCTCTGGGCTGAATACCAATCAATGCGGTATCCTTGAAATCCAAATGGTTTTCCATTAGCTGACAGGCCAACCGGTGCAGTATGATGTTGATTTCCTTTGAAGTAAGCAGAACTTTTTGACTCATAGGCTGTGTACGACCAACTCGGTTGAATACAAAAGTAAGCAATTCTTTAAAATGTTCGGGGCATAAAAAAGCCCCGACTGTTTCCAGCGGGGCTTTGTATCATTGAAAAGTCCGATTACTTTTTCTTGGAATCGGCTTCCATCTTGTCTTTCAATGCTTGCAATGCGGAGTTCGCATCTCCAAGGGTCGGAGCGGCTTCATCGGATGATGCAGCTCTTTTCTTGGCAGCGGCTTTCACATTTCTGTCTTCTTGCTCTCTAAAGATTGCAGTGTGGCTGGCCACAACTCGTTTGAAATCTTTGTTGAACTCGATGATCTTGAATTCGGCCTCTTCACCTTTTACCAATTTCTTGCCGTCTTCTTTTTCCATGTGACGTTGTGGAACAAACCCAACGATGTCCTCGTTGAAGTTAATGGTAGCTCCTTTGTCAACAACCTCTGCAATCGCAGCTTTGTGAATTGTTCCTTCAGCAAACTCTTCGGAATACTTGTCCCAAGGGTTCTCTGTGGTCTGTTTGTGACCTAGGCTCAATTTGCGTCCATCCACGTCCAATTCCAATACTTCCACTTCCAAAGTGTCACCTACAGTAACAAACTCGGATGGGTGTTTGATTTTCTTGGTCCATGAAAGATCGGAAATATAAATCAAACCGTCGATTCCTTCTTCCAACTCTACGAATACACCAAAGTTGGTAAAGTTTCTAACGATTCCTTTATGTCTTGATCCAACAGGATATTTAGAAGTAATATCGGTCCATGGGTCTGGGGTCAATTGCTTGATACCCAACGACATTTTACGATCTTCCCTATCCAAGGTCAATACAACGGCTTCAACTTCGTCACCTACGTTTACAAAGTCTTGTGCAGACCTTAGGTGCGTAGACCAGGACATTTCTGAAACGTGGATCAAACCTTCAACACCTTCGGCAACTTCGATAAATGCACCGTAATCAGCGATCACAACTACCTTACCTTTTACTTTGTCACCTACTTTGATCTCATCACCAAGGGCATCCCATGGGTGTTTCTCCAATTGCTTAAGACCCAACTGGATTCTAGACTTGTTATCATCGAAGTCCAAGATAACCACGTTCAATTTCTGGTCTAGCTCCACAACCTCGTTTGGGTGGTTGATTCTGCTCCAAGAAAGGTCGGTAATGTGTACCAATCCATCCACACCTCCAAGGTCGATAAATACCCCGTAAGATGTAATGTTCTTCACGATACCTTCCAATACTTGACCTTTTTCCAACTGGCCGATGATCTCTTTTTTCTGCTCTTCGATGTCCGCTTCGATCAAAGCTTTGTGCGATACCACTACGTTCTTGAACTCGTGGTTGATCTTCACTACTTTGAACTCCATGGTCTTACCTACGTACTGATCGTAATCACGGATAGGCTTCACATCGATTTGAGAACCTGGCAAGAAGGCTTCGATTCCGAATACGTCAACGATCATACCACCTTTGGTACGGCATTTAACGAATCCAGTAACGATTTCTTCTTTGTCGTGTGCGTTGTTTACACGCTCCCACGCCTTGATGGTTCTTGCTTTTCTGTGGGACAATACCAACTGACCGGTTTTGTCTTCACGGATATCTATAAGTACCTCAACCTTATCACCAACTTTTAGGTCGGGATTGTAGCGGAACTCATTCAAGGAAATCACACCTTCGGACTTGGCATTGATGTCAATGATGGCCTCACGGTCTGTCATGTGAACAACTTCTCCTTCCACTACTTCTTCATCGGCAGTGTCCACAAAGTTTTCCTCTACAAGTGTTTCAAATTCCTTGAGCTTGCTGTCTTCAACGCGCTCAATTCCTTCCTCGTACTTGTCCCAATCAAAATTTTCAAGAAATTCCTGAGGATCTTGTTGGGGTTGCGTTTCTTCTTTTACCTGTGCTGCGGCAGTTTCTTCTACCTCAACGTTTTGTTTTTCTTCAGCCATGCTTGCTGATTAAAATTTGTATTCCACGTTTTACAAGAGTTGAACAATTACCGCGGAAGTGGTTTTAAAATGATTTTCTAAATTCCCTTTTTCTCTTGCCTCCTTGCCAAAAGGGGTGCAAAAATACAATTAAATTATTGATATACAAAGCCTATACGCAAGGTTTCGGCAAAAAAAGTATTACAATAATTTAATGGCAAAATATGAGTAGATTGTCTATCTTGAGACTTCTAATTGTTAACTGTAAAAAAATACCATTATGAGTGTAAAGGCAAAGTACCAACCTGTATTAGATCTAGGCGAGGAATTGGAAGTGAAAAACGGCGATGTTGTTGTGGAAGGCGACATTTTGAAGATAAAAGGAATGACCAAGACCCAATATGAGAAGAACATCTTATGGGACAAGATCAAAGAAATCGGAGGGGAAAAACCATCCGATATCAAAGCGAACATTACCGTAGAGGATGATTCCGTGTACCACAGGCATACCGTGAAGAGCGGGGAATCGTTGAGCAAGATTGCAAAGCATTACTACGGCGACCCGATGAAGTACACCAAAATTTTTGATGCGAACACCAATATCCTAAAGGACCCGAATGTGATTCATCCGGATCAGGTGTTGGTAATTCCTAATTTGTAATAGTTGTCGGTTCGAGCGTAGTCGAGAACGAAACGATATTGTAGAATAAGAAGGCGCCCCTTTTGGGCGCTTTTTTTGTTTTGGAGAAAAGTACTGGCTTCACTTTTCAGTGCCGAAAATGTTTTTGGCATCAACCCATACAATTATACAAGAATCATATCATCATACAATGACCAAGAGTTTGCAACACTCAATAAAAATTACAGTCCTTAGATTGATTTACCTCTTAAAACCATGGAATAATGAGTAAAATTAATTTCGGCTTCATTGTAATTTCCCTTGTATTATTATCGTGTAATTCCAATAAGAAAAAGAAAATCCCCAACGCCGCAGATGAGGTAATCACTTTACAGGAGCGAGTTGAAAGTAATATTTACAAAATAGATGAAAATGGCAAAAATGACTCTATTCCAACCACTATTGAATCAAGAATGAAATCTCTCAATGTACCAGGGGTAAGTATCACTATTTTCGATAACAATAAAATCCTTTGGTCAAAAGGTTATGGTAAAAAAAACAAGGAAACAGAAGAAGATGTAACTGAAAGCACTCTATTTCAAGCGGCATCGATTTCTAAACCAGTTGCCAGTGTTGCCGCATTTAAATTAATTGAAGAAAACAAATTCTCCCTTAATGAAAATATCAACTCAAAATTAATCAGATGGCAAGTTCCTGACAATGAATTTACCGGAACGGAAAAGGTAACCGCTCGTGGAATAATGAGCCATACTTCAGGATTAACCACATCGGGTTTTCAAGGGTACCACAAAAAGGATTCCATTCCAACACTATTGGAAGTATTACAAGGAAGCGAAACAACAAATTCAGAACCTGTGCGTGTTTTCCAAGAACCTGGCACCTCCGAATTTTATTCAGGCGGCGGGATGGAAGTATTGCACATGTTGATGGAGGATGTAACAGGAGAAGAATTTCCCCAACTACTGGACGCTTTGGTTCTTAATCCAACTGAAATGAAGAACAGTTCCTTTGCTTATCCGCTTCCTGAAAAGTTGGATTCTTTAACAGCCAATGGTTACGATGAAAATGGAAAAGTTATTGACGGTGGCTATCATATCTATCCCGAAAAGGCAGCAGCTGGACTTTGGACCAACCCAACGGATTTGGCGTTTTTCATGATAGCTTTGGGACAATCATATCGAGGGGAAGACAGTAAGTTGTTAAGTCAAAAATCAGCCAAGACCATGATGACCCGAGTACCAAATGCAGGTGGCATTGGGATAGGAATAGACGGAGAAGGCAAGGCTTTTCGCTTTAGACACACGGGAGGAAATGCAGGTTTTGTTTGCTACGCTGTCTCTTTTGCGGATACAGGACGTGGAGCTGTGGTTATGACTAACTCTGACAACGGTTTTCCTTTGATTCACGAAATCATACGAACCATATCAAGGGAATATCATTGGCCTGCAATGTGGATGCGGGAATAGACGGGTATCATAACCTAAGTGCTGTCGGTTAATTCGAGAAAATTTTCTATTATCAATTTACTCGTTCAATTACCCGTTGCGAGAAATCGTGGATACGCTCGAACTGCTCCTCCAATCCCATATCACTGTTATCAAACTCAATAGCGTCTTTGGCCTTGGTCAAGGGAGATATGGTTCGGGTAGAATCAATACGGTCGCGCTCCTCTACATTTTTAAGTACTTCGGCATAGGTGACCTCCTCCCCTTTTTCCAACAGCTCTTTGTATCTACGAGCTGCCCTGGTCTCAGGAGAGGCCGTCATAAAGAGTTTTAGCTCTGCATCAGGGAAAACAACGGTTCCAATATCACGACCGTCCATCACAATGCCCTTGTCCTTGCCCATTTCTTGCTGAATCTTGACGAGCTTTTCTCGGACTTCCTTAATGGCTGCCACCTTGCTCACAAACCCAGAAACTTGCATGGTTCTAATCTCTTTTTCCACGTTTTCATCGTTCAAGAACATATCGGAACGTCCAGTTTCCTTGTTGGAGACAAATTTGAGGTGTACTTCGGATAACTTATCGATCAAAGTGGCTTCATCCACCTCCCCTCTATCATTGATGATACCTTCTTGCAAGGCAAAAAAGGTCACGGCACGATACATCGCTCCTGTATCCACATAAATATAATTCAAGGTTGAAGCCAACCTTTTGGCGATGGTACTCTTTCCCGTAGAGGAATATCCATCAATTGCAATCGTTATTTTTCCCATAGGCCAAAAATAGACAGAAAAGGTATTACGCGCTTATGACTTACATCATTTATAGTGTCTTTGCATTCTTTACCTTCTGCTTGGTAATGGCGATATCGATTACCTCACTCATATCCGTCACATAATGGAAGGTAAGCCCTTTGAGGTACTCTTCCTTGATTTCCTCAATATCCTTTTTGTTGTCCATACAGAGAATGATTTCCTTGATTCTAGCTCTTTTGGCCGCCAAGATCTTTTCCTTGATTCCACCTACGGGCAACACCTTGCCCCGAAGGGTAATCTCGCCGGTCATGGCCAAGCTCTTTTTCACTTTACGCTGTGTAAAGAGGGATATCAACGAGGTCAACATAGTGATACCTGCACTTGGACCATCTTTTGGTGTGGCTCCTTCGGGCACGTGAATGTGGACATTGTACTTATCAAATACGCTGGAATCGATACCGTATTCATCCGCATGGGATTTGATGTACTCCATGGCGATAGTGGCTGATTCCTTCATTACTTTACCGAGGTTACCCGTAATGTTCATGGTCCCCTTTCCTTTGGAAAGAATGGACTCGATGAACAAAATATCGCCCCCAACGCTGGTCCATGCCAATCCTGTGACCACACCTGCCACATCATTGTTTTCGTACTTGTCACGCTCCAATCGGGCTGGGCCTAAAATTTCTTCGACATTTTCGTTCGTCAAGGTAACGTTGTACTCCTCTTCCATGGCAATGGATTTTGCTGCGTAGCGTACCACCTTGGCTATTTGTTTTTCCAAGCTTCGCACCCCGGATTCGCGAGTGTAGCCCTCAACGATTTTTTCCAATTGGCGTTTGCCTATTTTCAAATCCTTTTTGGCCAATCCGTGCTCCTCCAACTGTTTGGGCAATAAGTGACGCTTGGCAATCTCCACCTTTTCCTCGATGGTGTAACCAGTCACATTGATGATCTCCATACGATCACGCAAAGCAGGTTGTATGGTGGACAGGTTGTTCGCTGTAGCAATGAACATCACTTTGGACAAATCGTAGCCCATTTCCAAGAAATTATCATGGAACTCACTGTTCTGCTCTGGATCCAACACCTCCAACATAGCTGAAGATGGATCTCCCTGATGACTACTGGCCAGTTTATCGATCTCGTCTAAAATAAATACAGGGTTGGAAGTTCCCGCCTTTTTCAAGCTCTGGATGATCCTACCCGGCATGGCACCTATATATGTTTTTCGGTGTCCGCGTATCTCAGCTTCATCACGTAGACCACCCAAGGACATGCGCACATATTCCCTGCCCAAAGCCTCTGCCACGGATTTTCCTAAGGAGGTTTTACCCACACCGGGAGGTCCGTACAAACATAGGATTGGCGATTTCATATCGTTTCGCAGCTTTAAAACTGCTAAATATTCGATGATTCGACGCTTTACATCCTCCAGACCATAGTGGTCACGGTCCAAAATCTTTTGGGCCCGTTTCAGGTCGAACTTGTCCTTGGAATACTCGTTCCACGGCAAATCCAATAAGAGGTCCAAATAATTCCTTTGAATGGAGTACTCGGCCACTTGTGGATTCATACGTTGCATTTTGGAGAGTTCCTTCTCAAAATGCTCCTGTACTTTTTTGCTCCATTTTTTCTTTTTGGCCTTTTCGGCCATTTCGTCCACCTCTTCCTCATACGACAGCCCACCAAGTTCCTCTTGGATGGTCTTCATTTGTTGATGAAGGAAATATTCACGTTGCTGTTGGTCCATATCACTACGGACCTTGCTTTGTATATCGTTGCGCAATTCCAACTTCTGAAGCTCCATGTTCATGTACTTCAAGGTGGCCAAAGCCCTTTCCTGAAGATTGGGTATTTCCAAAAGTTGTTGTTTTTCCTTTACGGCAAGATTTAAGTTGGATGACACAAAATTGATCAAGAACGAATTGCTCTGGATGTTCTTGATGGCAAAAGTGGCCTCACTCGGAATATTCGGGTTGTCCTTGATGATCTTGAAGGCTAGTTCCTTGATGGAATCAATGATGGCCTCGAATTCACTTCCTTTTTCATCGGGGCGCTCTTCCTTGGCCTCACTGACCTTGGCAGTCATGTATGGCTTCTCGGTAAGAACGGCATCTATTTTAAACCGTTTCTTTCCTTGAATGATCACCGTAGTGTTCCCATCGGGCATTTGGAGCACCCTTAAAATACGTGCAACGGTCCCCATGGTATTGATGTCTTCTGGACCCGGGTTTTCTACACTCTCGTCTTTTTGGGAAACTACACCAATGGTTTTGGAACCATTATTGGCATCCTTGATCAGGTTGATGGATTTATCCCTCCCGGCAGTAATCGGAATGACCACACCAGGAAACAAAACGGTGTTTCTGAGCGGCAATACCGGCAATGTTTCCGGTAAGCTCTCCCTGTTCATCTGTTCTTCGTCCTCCGGGGTCAACAACGGAATCAATTCCGCATCCTCATCAAGCCCTTGTAAATCTATATTGTCAAATTTGGTAATTTTCATCTCTCCCATATCATCTTTTCGGTCATTTTGTCAGAATCGACAAAGAACCAACATTTTTATTCAACATTCAAGTCTTCGCAAATCCTTTAAAATCAATGTTTACAGTAACTCGAAGACTTAGTATCACCCATTAATTGGCAATTCCTGTGCCATTAAAAATCAAATTTTAAGAAAAAAGTGTAACAAATGGTAAATTGGGTAATCTATAAGACAAACCATTCATTTTTTGAGCCAACAAAATGAACATATTGACACACTGCTCAAATCGTGCATGCAGGGCAAACAAAGTGCGCAACTAGAGATTTACAACCGCTATTACAAAGCGATGTACAACACTGCTTTTAGGATTGTAAAACACACTGCCGAGGCCGAGGATGTGATGCAGGAATCGTTCCTGAGCGCATTTACCAAACTGCACACCTTTAAAGGAGACGTCGCCTTTGGGGCATGGTTGAAGCGGATCGTGATCAATAACAGTATCTATCATTACAAAAAGCAGCAGAAAAAACATGCTACTGATTTGGATGATGTAATGTACAAGGTCGAAGATAATGATGGAGTTGCTTCAGATCAAAATGGTTACACAGAACTGAAGGCTCAAAAAGTGATGGAAACCATGAAAAGTTTGAAAGACAATTACAGAGTTTCTTTGACCTTACATTTAATTGAAGGGTACGATTACGAAGAAATAAGTGAAATAATGAACATTAGCTATGCTAATTGTAGAACCATGATTTCGAGGGCCAAACAAAGCCTGAGAAAAAAGTTGACCGTAAATGTTTAGTTATGAACAAGGATAGTTTAGATAGTTTGTTTGAGAGACTCCATGGGGAGTTCGATGTAGCCGAGCCGCAAAGCGGACACCAAGAACGGTTTTTGGAAAAATTGAACCAAAACCAGGGCACGATCACCCTGAACAAAAAGAAGACATCTTGGTGGAGACCTTTGTCCATTGCCGCATCCATAGCTTTAGTGACGATTTTAGGCTACCAGGCCTTTGGACCACAGCAGAGCATAAAGCAACAAGTGGTAAAAATCGCCCCTGAAGTATCCCAGACGGAGTTCTATTTCGCCAATCTTATCGAGGAACAGGTAGAGGTGCTCAAAGATGAGAAAACACCCGAGACCGCTCAATTGGTGGATGACACCTTGGCACAACTACAACGGTTGGACAAAGATTACCAAACCCTTGAGCAAGATTTGGTAAATGGTGGTGACAGCAAGATCATCTTGAGCGCGATGATCACGAATTTCCAGACACGAATCGACCTTTTGAAAGAAGTTTTGAGCCAAATAGAAAACATTAAGAATTTAAAATCACAGAATGATGAAAGCTTTACCATTTAAATACATCTTTTTCGCCTTGGCTTTGATTCCCCTTGTTGCGAGCGCCCACATGGACAACGACAAGTTGAACGGCAGGTATACCAAGGAAAAAACCATAAAAAAAGAGTTCAGCGTAAATGCTGATGCACTATTGAAGGTTGACAACAGCTACGGGAACCTTAACATTACTTCTTGGAACGAAAACCGTATTGTAATCGAGGTGCACGTAAAAACCAATGGCAACGATGAAGACCGTGTAAAGGAACGATTGGATGAAATTGACGTGGATTTTGAGAACAGTTCCAGCATGGTATCCGCACGAACAGATTTTGGAAACCGTAACAACAACTGGGGATGGAGCTGGGGAAAACGCAAAAAAGTCAGTGTGCAAGTGAATTACACGATTAAATTGCCCGTAAAGAACAGTGTTAATCTGAGCAACGACTACGGAAGCATTATCCTGGATCGTGTCGATGGCCATGCCAAAATAAGCTGTGATTACGGTAAGTTGGAAATCGGCGAGCTACGAGGACGTAACAATGAGCTTCGGTTTGACTATACCTCAAGGTCCACTTTTGACTACATTAACAGTGCGGAGATCGTTGCGGATTATTCCGGCTTTAACATTGAAAAAGCAGGTAACTTGAACGTTAGGGCAGATTATACCAATGCCACGATCGAAGAAATGGAAAACCTTGAATATTCCAGCGATTATGGCTCCATTGATGTGAAAAACGTAAAGAATGTAGATGGCAATGGGGACTATATCGGTGTAAAACTGGGCAATGTACATGGCAATGTGGCCATTACCAGCGACTATGGATCCATTAAAATAGACCGCATGGCACCGGATGCAGGTAACCTGGAAATCAGGTCGGACTACACAGGCATCAAAATAGGCTATGATCCCGATTATCATTTTAATTTTGAGATTTCCACCGAATACGCCGGGGTAAGTGGCAAGGACGATTTTGAAATCAGCATCAGCAAGGAAAAATCCACTGAAAAATATTATAGTGGTTACTACGGACAAGCAAATTCTGGAAACAGGGTAAGCATTACCAGTGACTACGGAGGCATATCATTTTATCAGAATTAACATCAAATCAAAAACTATTTTAAACACAAGATCATGAAAAAATTCATTACGCTTACGCTAGCATTGGGAATGTTAGCCTGTACCAATGCCCAGTGGGGCAAAAGAGTCAAGGGCAACGGGGATGTAGTCACCATTGAACGTTCCGTAGGCAACTACGACGAAGTTGCCATGGCCGGCTGGTTCGATGTGGAACTGGTATCCGGCAGCGAGGGAGAAATCACCCTAAAAGGAGAGTCCAATTTGCTGGAGCACATCAAAACAGAAGTGAAAAACGGTAAACTGACCATCAAAGTGGAGAAAGGCATGAACCTAAGACCTTCCAACTGGAAAAATGGCATTTATATCACTGTACCTGTGGAGTCAGTTCATTCGGTAAGCCTTTCAGGTTCTGGCGACCTTGTAGGGAAAACCACGATAAGAGCTGATCATTTCAGTACTGCCATGTCAGGTTCGGGAGATGTAACGCTAACGGTCGAGGCCGATGAATTGGATGCTTCTTTATCCGGTTCGGGCGACATCAACCTATCTGGTAGGGCTACCGACTTTACGGTTTCGGTTTCCGGCTCTGGCGATGTTAAAGCCTATGACCTTGAAGCTGATTTTGTAAAGGCAACGGTTTCCGGTTCTGCGGATATCAAGGTTACCGCAAATCAGTCCATAGAGGCGAGAGTATCAGGTTCCGGCGATATCCATTATCGTGGCAACCCTAAAAAAATCAATTCCAAATCTTCAGGATCGGGAGATATCACTAAAGGATAACACCGAGTTTATCATCAATCAAAGACTGAAAAAGCCCTGATATTCTCAGGGCTTTTTTTATGTATTAACTGGATGTTTTCACTTTGTTCACGCGAAGCAGCAAGCAAATGCCTATCAAAAAAAACAGCCCTAAAAAGATGGTACTGTTGCGCATGCTTCCCGTAAGTTGGGAGATGATTCCGTACATAAAAGTCCCTATGATGATGCCTATCTTTTCGGCAACATCGTAAAAACTGAAAAAGGATGTGGTATCGGTGGTCTCGGGCAAAAATTTGGAATAGGTGGAACGTGATAACGCCTGAATACCTCCCATGACAATCCCCACGAATCCCGCAGCGATATAAAAGTCCATAGGGGTTTGGAGAAAGTAGGCATAAACGCACAATACCCCCCAAATGACATTGATCACGACCAATGTTCTTATATTTCCAAAGGACTTGGATGCCCAGGCCGTGACCGTTGCCCCTAAAATGGCCACAATCTGAATCAGTAGAATACTTACGATCAACCCCATAGTACGTTCATCATCGGAGCCCCAGACAATTTCCTCCTCGCCAAAATATGTCGCGATCAACATAATGGTCTGTACAGCCATGCTATAAGTGAAAAATGCCCCCAAGTACCGTTTTAATTTTCTATTCTGCCCTAGCTGGTGCCAGACCAACTTTAATTCCTTAAAACCATTTAAAATGATATGATGACGCTCTCCTTGCCGCTTATACCCTTTGGGCAAATGTTTAAATGTGTACTGACTAAATAGAATCCACCAAATCCCCACCGAAATAAAAGAGTACTTCATGGCCTTGATCTCCGCAACCTCGTCACCACTATCGGTAATTCCGAAGAAATCGGGCTCCATGACCATAAAAAGATTGAAAACCAATAAAATAACACTACCAATATAGCCAAGGGAAAAACCCTTGGCACTGATACCGTCTTGCTGCTCTGGATAGGCAATATCCGGCAGGTAAGAATTGTTGATGGCAAAACTTACCCAAAACCCGACAAGGCCAAAGAAATAGCAGACAAGGCCAAAATAAATATGCTCCAAAGAAAACCAATATAGGCCAATGCAAGATGCTGCGCCCAAATAACAGAAAAACTTCAGGAACACTTTTTTGTTCCCTAAATAATCAGCCACCCCCGAGATAAGTGGTGTTACAATGGCTATAAAAACAAAGGCCAAGGAAGTCACATAACTGATCAAAGGTGCCCGTGCTATTTCCCCACCAAAGATCGTGACCTGTTCAATGCCAGCCGTCCTGAACAACAATCCATAGAAAAGGGGGAAAATTGCGGAGGATATGACCAAGCTATACACCGAATTGGCCCAATCGTAAAATGCCCATGCATTCAATAATTTTTTGCTTCCTTTCAGTGCCAGTGTCTGCGCCATTATCTTTGTTTACAAAAAAATGTCACTTCGAACCTTTTTTCAAAAAACCCTTTTGGCATCTGTGGATTTTTCTTTTGGTTCGAAGTGACATTCACTGATTATTTTTCAATCTATTTGAATGATGTTACCCCAAATTTACGTGCCTCTTGCTTTGCAGCAGGGGCCCATGCCGTCAAATTGTTGATTCTTGTATCGTTGGATGGATGGGTGCTTAAAAACTCTGGTGGGGCCTGTCCTCCCGAGTTTGCCTTCATACGCTTCCAAAGTTCGGCAGCCTCGCTTGGGTCATATCCTGCTATTGCCATGATCTGCAGCCCTATCCTATCCGCTTCGGTTTCGTGGCTTCGGCTAAACGGTAGCATTACGCCTATCTGCGAACCTATTCCATAAGCTTGGTTAAACAGCCCTCTGGTCTGATCATCTTTTATAGCCACATTACCGGCCACCGCACCAATCTGTTGTAAAGTGCTGGCACTCATACGCTGGGCTCCATGATCGGCCAAGGCATGGGCCACTTCATGCCCCATGACCACTGCTACGCCAGTTTCGTCTTGGGTAATTGGCAAAATCCCTGTATAGAAAACAATTTTTCCACCGGGCATACACCAAGCATTCACAGTTTCATCCTTTACCAAATTGTATTCCCATTTGTAATCCTTTAAATATCCTGGGTGTCCGTTGGCATCCA
The DNA here is from genome assembly GCF_029193885.1 of Flagellimonas yonaguniensis. Taxonomy (GTDB): domain Bacteria; phylum Bacteroidota; class Bacteroidia; order Flavobacteriales; family Flavobacteriaceae; genus Flagellimonas; species Flagellimonas yonaguniensis. Next base: position 55,387 of record NZ_JARFVB010000012.1, read on the forward strand.
ACCAACGTTCGGCAGCAGAAGCGATGCGCTGACCTACCCTAGTGATCATCTGCGCATCCGATGAACCGGTAACCACATTATTGGATTCCAAAAACTGATCGTATTCAGCAAAGGCCATGGGAAACACTTGGCTATTAGGGTAAAAATTTAATGTGCTTTTCCCTGTAAATGGATTGGTCTTGCACGCAGCGGCCATTACAAGTACCAGCACGGTAAGAATGAGCTTTTTCATATCGTAAACAGTGTTTTTCTTCCTGTAAATTACAAAATTTTATTTTCCGAAAATGTGAAGTTCCGTGAAATCCTTAGGGACTTCGATAGTATTGCCGCCATTGAGTTTTATCTCATTCAGATTGACTTCCTCATTGTCCAACTCCACGGCTTCAATCTTAAATGGAAGGCCATGGAATGTCAATTTAAAACTATCATACGGCGTGATGAAATTTCCATCCTTGAACTGTTGTATGATCAATTCATTTTCCTTGCCCGTCAATTTAAAGCGTCTCAAACTGTATCTGCCCTTTTTATAATCGTACCCTTCTTGCTGATCTTCATACACTTCGGAATTCTCAGTCCCCTCTTTAAAATAGACATCTATCAGGAGCTTGTCGATTTCCTTTTCACCCACATACTGCTGTACGGGATACTTGGGTATCATGGCTCCTTCCTTCACAAAGAGCGGAACACGATGGATTTCTGCCGACACCCAACGCTCTACACCTCCTGAATTCAATTCGTCCGTCCAGTAATTGTACCAGTTCCCTTTGGGGAAATACATCCTTCTTCCTTGTGCATTGGGTTCTTGAACGGGACAGACCAACATTTGTTTTCCGAAAATAAATTCATCTGTGCGAAAATGGGTCTGATGGTCTTTTTGATCGTAAAACACCAAGGATTGAAGCATGGGAAACCCTTCTTTGATGTAGTTGTAGAACATGGTATAGAGATAAGGCAGCAATTGGTACCTCAACTCGATGAACTCCCGAACTATATCCGTGATCTCATCCCCGAACGACCAAGGTTCCTGATCGCCATGGTCCCCACTGGAATGTACTCTGCAAAAGGGGTGGAAAACAGCCAATTGCATCCAACGGGCAAATAGTTCCCCATTGGGTTGCTCTGCAAATCCACCGATATCGGACCCTACAAAGGAGTAGCCGCTCAAGCACATGCGTTGCATCTGCACATTGGCAATCCATAAATGCTCCCAAGTCGCTACGTTATCGCCGGTCCAAGTGGCACAATAACGCTGTGTTCCGGAATACGCGGCCCTGGTAAGTACAAAAGGCCTGCGAGGGAACATAAACTTTTTAACCCCCTCGTAGGTGGCACGAACCATTTGCATCCCATATATATTGTGTGCTTTCCTGTGACTGCAGGGATGTCCGTCGTAATCGTGGCGTACATCCAAATTGGCGGTCTTTGTGGGAACTTCCATGATGGCGGGTTCGTTCATATCGTTCCAAACCCCACTTACCCCCATATCGGCAATCATTTCCTTATAGAGGTCTGCCCACCACTCACGGACTTCGGGATTGGTAAAATCGGGGAATTTACATTCGCCGGGCCATACTTTTCCTTTAAAATGGGGACCGTCCGCCCTTCTGCAGAAGAACCCATTGTCCATGGCCTGTTGATACACCCAATAGTCGCGATCCACCTTAATCCCCGGGTCGATCATGGTAATGGTCTTAAAACCATCTTCCTCCAATTCCTCGATCATTTTTTTGGGATTGGGAAAGTATTGGTTGTTCCAAGTGAAGCATCGGAAGCCTTCCATATAATCGATATCCAGATAAATGGCATCGCAGGGTATGTTCAACTTCCTAAAATTTGAGGCAATGTCCCTTACCTTTTGTTCAGGAAAATAACTCCATTTGGATTGATGGAAACCAAGTGCCCAAAGTGGTGGGAGCTCGGGAACCCCTGTCAAATCCGTATAAGACTCCACAACTTCCTGCATTTGGGGACCATAGAAAAAATAATAGTTCATTTCTCCTCCGTCGGCCCAAAAACTGGTGACGTTTCGCTTTTCACCTGCAAAATCAAAATAGGTGCTGAAAGAGTTATCGAAGAATATTCCGTACGCAATGCTATCCTTCAACCCGATGTAAAAGGGAATGGATTTATACAAGGGCTCTTGGTCTTTGCCATAGGCATAGGAATCCGTTACCCAATTGTTGACCCTCTTGCCCTTGAGGTTGGTATGTGAAGCTTTATCCCCCATTCCGTAATAGCTTTCCCCGGAATGGCACACCTTGCTCATCTTCACTACATTCCCCCCATAATCGAAGTTCTCGTCCCAATGGAACCCAAGTTCATCTTCCATAAGAACCACTCCATTCAAATCAACAATCTGTACCTTAAGGTCGGTCTTGTTGATGTACACTTTTATTTTGGAGGTAGTGATCACATATTCCGGTATCTCATCTTCCACGGTAAGTTCATTGTACCCAAGGTTTACATCTTCGCTAATGGCGTAGGAAAAATCGGGCTCGAACACATATTCCGTAGCATACCTGAAGCGCAGCACACTATCCCTGAGAATGGTCACCTGTAGAATTACTCCATTTTGAGTGGTAAAATATATTTTGTCGTTTTCATGTTTAAAATCGACTATGTGATTGGGGAACTGATTCCCTCTCTTTGCAATTTCCGTATTGGTTATCATCTGTAATCAGTTGAGGCTCACAAAAGAAATACAAAAGCCTGAATAATTAAAAATATGTTGTGAAAAGCAATCAACTATAACGTTTTAGTTGTATTTTATTTATACACGACCACACTCAATGGTGGAAGGTTCAATACAACAGACTGTCCATACCCGTTCCACTCGGTCTTGGAAGGCTTCACGGTTTTTTTGCCCATACCGCTTCCCGAATATTTTTTATCGTCACTGTTAAAAATCAATTTCAAGGTGGATGTCTTTGGAATCCCCAACCTATATTTTTCTCGCGGAACCGGGGTAAAGTTGCACACAACGATCAAATCATCTTTAGGATCTTCTCCTTTTCTGATGTAGGAAATGACCGTGTTTTCCTGATCATTGTACTCAATCCATTGGAAACCATCAGGACTGAATTGTCTTTGATACAATGCTGGATGGGTCTTGTACATCGTATTCAAGTCCTTGACCACTTCCTGTATACCGGAATGAAAATCGTATTGTGTTAGGTGCCATTGCAAGCTTTCCTGATAGTTCCATTCCGATGATTGGCCAAACTCCCCTCCCATGAACAACAAGTTCCCTCCGGGGTGGGTAAACATATAGCCGTAGAGCAATCTCAGGTTGGCAAAGCGCTGCCATTCATCCCCTGGCATTCGGTACAGTAGGGATTGTTTACCATACACTACCTCATCATGCGAAAAAGGAAGCATAAAATTCTCGGTAAAGGCATAGGTAAGGCTAAAACTGATCATGTTCAGGTCATACGAACGGTGTATGGGGTCTTTTTTGAAGAATTCCAAGGTATCGTGCATCCATCCCATCATCCACTTCATCCCAAAACCCAATCCGCCAAAATGCACTGGTTTCGTTACTCCGGTAAATGCAGTGGATTCCTCAGCGATGGTTTGCACTCCTTGAAAACTGGCATACACCTCTTGGTTCATCTCCCGCAAAAAAGACAAGGCTTCCAGGTTTTCGTTGTTCCCATACATATTGGGCTCCCATTCGCCATCTTCCCGCGAATAATCCAAGTAGAGCATGGAAGCCACGGCATCGACCCGCAATCCATCCACATGGTATTGATCGAGCCAAAAAATGGCATTACTGATCAAAAACGCCCGTACTTCATTTCTTCCATAATTGAATATTAGACTTTTCCAGTCTGGATGGTACCCTCTTCGTCTGTCTGGGTGCTCATACAGATGGGATCCATCAAAAAAGCCAAGCCCATGGGCATCTTCAGGAAAGTGTGAAGGTACCCAATCCAAAATTACCCCGATACCACGCTGGTGCAAGGCATCAACCAAAACTTTAAAATCCGATGGTTTTCCAAAACGCGAAGTCGGCGCAAAATATCCTGTTATCTGATAGCCCCAAGAAGGATCGTAGGGATATTCCATGACAGGCATAAACTCAACGTGTGTAAAGCCCATCTCCTCCACGTAATCGGCCAATTGTTCCGCCATCTCCAGATAGCTGAGTGATTCCCATCCGTTCTTTTTCTTCCATGAGGCCAAATGCACTTCGTAGACCGAATACGGCTTGTCCAGTCCGTTTTTCTCCTCTCTGGAGCCCATCCAGTCATCGTCCTGCCATTTATGGTTATCCTCCCAAACCACCGATGCCGTATGTGGCGGCTGCTCGCAAAAACGTGCGAATGGGTCGGCCTTCTCGGTCCAGATATCATTATTATTGGAGTGTATCTTATACTTGTACTTAGTGCCCTTGTCCACACCGGGAATAAACCCTTCCCAGATACCACTACTGTCCCAGCGTACATTCAATTTATGTTCGTCAGCGTTCCAATAATTAAAATCGCCAACAACGCTCACCGATTTGGCTGAAGGTGCCCAGACGGCAAAATACGTTCCCTTGACCCCATCGACTTCGGTAAGGTGGGAACCCAGTTTATTGTAAAGCCGAAAATGCTTTCCTCCTTTAAAAAGGTCAATATCAAAATCCGTAAAAAAACTATGAGGAACTACCTTGGACATATGAGCTGGTTTAGTACTATACAATAATAAGCATCTTTGAGCAAGAATACGATTATCCCAACATATTTGGTAAGGGAAACAACATTTTTTTAAAAATGGAACACTTTTTGATTTTATTGCAACAACAGTTAAAAATGAACACAAATCCAAAATCCAAAATCATGAATAAATTTAGTACAATTTTAGGTGCAGTTATCGTTTTTGTCTTCGCGGCATGTGAAGGTCCACAAGGCCCTCCCGGTTATGACGGCTTGGACGGATTCGACGGTCAAGATGGGCTTGACGGTATCCAAGGACAAGTCGTGGAGGTTGAAGGAGTCTACTTTGACTATATCCCCGAAGACAATGTCTTCAATACCTTGATTACTTTTTCCGATGTGACCGACTTTGAAGTATTTGAATCGGACGCTGTCTTGGTGTACAGACACGATGGTTTGATCGACCTAAATGATGGTTCCACTGCTGATGCCTGGACTCAAATACCACAGAATTACTTTTTGAACGAAGGCACCATTCAATATGTCTTTGCCCACACTTTTGTGGACTTGGAATTGTTCATCGATGGCAATTTTGACCTATCGGGATTGAGCACCGATTTTACGGACAATCAATTGTTCAGGATTGTATTTGTACCCAGCGAGTTTGCTCAATCAGCTGACTTTGATGCTTCAAATATTGACAATGTAATGTCCAAACTCAATATCAATGAAGGTGAAATCATGAAATTGGACATCAACTAAATCCCACAAAAAATGGTATCTTAAGTCTCATTGATAATCAATGGGACTTTTTTATTGGATTTTTTGAAAGGATTCCAATCCAATTACGTCCAAACACATAAAAAACGAACAATGGGAAAAAGATTGCTATTACTTCTTCTTATCGTATTCGCTGGATGCAAGGGAACATCCCAGGAAGAGAAAAAGGAAACGGTCAAGGAAACGGCTTTCAAAGTCGACAAAACCGATGCGGAATGGCGGGCAGAACTTACCGATATGGAATATTATGTGCTCCGAAAAGCCGCTACGGAAAATGCTTTTTCCAGCGATTTATTGGATAATAAGCAAAAGGGGACTTATGTTTGTGCTGGCTGCGGCACACCTTTGTTCAAAAGTGAGCATAAGTTTAAGTCGGGAACGGGATGGCCCAGTTTTGATAGGGAAATCAAAGGAAACGTAGCTTTTGACACTGATTATAAGATCGGTGTGGCCCGTACCGAGGAACATTGCGCTGTTTGCGGTGGACATCTGGGACATGTCTTCAATGATGGCCCGAGCAATACGACAGGAAAAAGACATTGTATCAATGGGGTTGCACTGGATTTTATCCCCGACGGCAACTAGACATTCCCAATACCCTATGGACAAAAAATATGGCGTAAACAAAACCGAAGAAGAGTGGAAAAAACAGCTTTCCGCAGAGGAATATTATGTTTTACGGCAAAAAGGGACTGAACGCCCCTATTCGGGCAAGTTCGACCTCCACTTTGAAAATGGCAACTACCGCTGTAAAGCCTGCAATGCGAAATTGTTCGAGAGCGACCACAAATTTGAAAGTGGTTGCGGATGGCCCTCCTTTGACCAAGCCGTTGAAGGTACCATTGAATATATTAGGGACACTTCACACGGCATGATCCGTACCGAGACCGTATGTGCCAATTGCGGCAGTCATTTAGGTCATGTCTTTAATGATGGCCCCAAGGAAACTACAGGCCAACGGTATTGCATCAATTCTGTGAGTATAGATTTTGATTCAGACCAGTAAATGAATTTCCAAGAGAATTATCTGTCCAATGTAAAGTTTGAGTTTCAGCGCTACAAAACGATGGGCAACAAAACTTTTGCCCAAATTTCAGATGACGACATACATTGGAAATACGCAGAAACCGACAATTCCATCGCCATTATTGTAAAACACATGATTGGCAATATGCTGAGCCGTTGGACCAATTTTTTAACAGAAGATGGTGAGAAGTCTTGGAGAGAACGCGATTTGGAATTTGAAAAACCATATATCACAAAAGCAGAAATGATTTCAGCATGGGAAAAAGGTTGGAAATGTCTTTTTGAAGCTCTGGAAAGTATTAATTCAACCAATTTTGACAGCAAAGTTTTTATCCGTGGGGAAGAACACTCCATCATAGAGGCCATTAACCGTCAATTGGCACACTATGCCAGTCATGTTGGTCAAATTGTATTTGTGGCAAAACTGATTAAAGGCAACAACTGGAAATCCCTTTCCATACCCAAAGGCGAATCCAAAACCTTCAATAAAAAGATGTTCGGCACAGATAAACCCTGATTTCACAAACTAATCCACATTTGAGTTTTTTCAACTTGGGAAATGGAGATTGATTTGCGTACTTTTGCACCTGCCGAATAACGGCTTTTTCTAATCTAACAACTAAAATCAAAATCTAATGAGCAAGTTCGATATAATTGTTTTGGGAAGTGGTCCAGGTGGATACGTTACGGCGATCAGGGCGTCACAATTAGGTTTCAAAACAGCCATTATAGAAAAAGAAAGTTTGGGAGGTATATGTCTTAATTGGGGTTGTATCCCAACCAAGGCCCTTCTTAAATCTGCTCAGGTTTTCGAATATTTGAAGCACGCCGAAGATTATGGTTTGAGCGCCAAGGATGTGGACCATGATTTTGAAGCCGTTGTTAAAAGAAGCCGTGGTGTTGCCGAGGGAATGAGCAAAGGAGTCCAGTTCTTGATGAAGAAGAACAAAATCGAGGTCATCAATGGGTTTGGAAAAATTCAACCAGGAAAAAAAGTATTGGTCAAAGGCACACATGGAGATACCGCAGAATACACAGCGGACCATATCATTATCGCCACTGGTGCTCGCAGCCGTGAACTGCCAAGTCTTCCTCAGGATGGAAAAAAGGTCATCGGTTACCGCGAGGCCATGTCATTGAAAAAACAGCCCAAGAAAATGATCGTGGTAGGTAGTGGAGCCATTGGAATGGAATTCGCTTACTTCTACCACTCCATGGGTACCGAGGTCACCGTGGTGGAATATATGCCGAACATTGTACCTGTTGAGGACGAGGACATCTCCAAACAATTGGAGCGTAGCTTCAAAAAATCAGGCGTAAAAATCAAAACCTCTGCCGAAGTCACCAAAGTCGATACTTCTGGCGATGGCGTAAAAGCTACCGTGAAAACCAAAAAAGGCGAAGAGGTACTCGAAGCTGACATTGTCCTATCCGCAGTGGGAATCAAAACAAACATCGAAAACATCGGGTTGGAAGACGTTGGAATCGCTACGGACAGAGACAAAGTATTGGTAAACGATTACTACCAGACCAACATTCCCGGCTACTACGCCATTGGCGATATAACCCCAGGGCAGGCCTTGGCACACGTTGCCTCTGCCGAGGGAATCATCTGTGTGGAGAAATTGGCAGGAATGCACGTGGAAGCACTGGATTACGGCAACATTCCAGGATGCACCTATTGTATCCCCGAAGTAGCTTCAGTTGGTTTGACGGAAAAACAGGCCAAAGAACAAGGATACGACCTTAAAATCGGTAAATTCCCGTTCTCTGCAAGTGGTAAAGCAAAAGCTGCTGGAACCCCTGATGGTTTTGTGAAAGTGATTTTTGATGCCAAATATGGTGAATGGTTGGGTTGTCACATGATCGGTGTTGGTGTTACCGACATGATCGCTGAAGCCGTGGTTGCCAGAAAATTGGAAACCACAGGTCACGAAGTGTTGAAAGCGGTTCATCCACACCCAACGATGAGTGAAGCGGTAATGGAAGCTGTTGCCGATGCTTATGATGAAGTAATCCATCTATAAAATATGCTAAAAATTTTTAGGGCCACTGCTATTTTAGAAGGTATTTCCTATCTACTCCTTTTCGGAATGACCATGCCGTTAAAGCATTGGGCAGATATTCCTGAACCGAACCAAGTTGTTGGGATGGCACATGGAATATTGTTTATTCTTTATGTAGTAGTGGCCACAGTTTTTTGCTGGGAAAGAAAATGGAAGCTCAAAAGGTTCCTTATTCTTTTTGTAGCATCCCTCCTGCCCTTTGGCACCTTCTACGCTGATAAGAAATATTTGAAGAATTTAGCTTAAAAAACTCTGGATGGCCAAATCATAGCTTTGGAGTCCAAATCCAAGGATGACACCTTTGGCCCCTGGCGATATGTAGGACACGTGGCGATACTCCTCACGCTGGTGCGTATTGGAAATATGCACTTCGATCACTGGGGTCTCCACAGCTTTGACCGCATCCCCAATACCAACAGATGTGTGGGTATAAGCAGCGGCATTTAGAATAATGCCATCGTAATCAAAACCCACCTCTTGTATTTTACCGATCAATTCCCCTTCTATATTGGATTGATAGTATTCCAGTTCCACTTGGGGAAACTTTTCCCGAAGTTGATTAAAATAGTCTTCAAAAGTGGTACTCCCGTAGACCTCGGGTTCTCGTTTTCCCAAAAGGTTCAGGTTGGGTCCGTTGATGATCATTAGTTTCATGCAATCAAAAATACAACAAAAAGAAAAGGGCGGGAAAACCCACCCTTAATTCATCATGTTTTATACATCAATTGTTGATGGCAAACTGGAGCCCAAAGCCAAAGGCCGCGACTTCATTTTCCCCTACATCGCTCAGCACCACGGAAGGTCGCCAATCAAAGTTGAGCACAACGGGAACCCCGTCAATCTTAAAGTCAAGTCCCAAATGTGGACGTAGCGCAAAAATATTATCCGAATTTTTAATAAAAATGACACTTGGTCCAACGCCTGCATACCAGCGCAAACCAGGTGCCCTAAAAAATCCTTTGTGGAAGGAATACAAGAATGTGGCAATGGTTGCATTATCCTCAAAACCCAAGTCGGCCTGACCTACATGGTTATCCGAGAAAAAGTATTTGCCTGAAGCTCCAAAAAAAGTGGCTTCGTCATAAAGGTCAATACCCAACCCCAAGGCCGCTCTATAATTGGTCTGGGCCTTTACAGCCAAATTGCCTAGCATAACAAGTGCAAAAACTAAAAGTGATTTTTTCATTTTTAAGTGTAATTAGTGGTTAATATTCATGGTTTAAACTGCAAGATTTGAGGTTACTATAGTTACTTTTTTTTCTAAAACAAAAACAGAATTCCCAATGCCGCCATCGAGAAATCATAATCATCACTTACTTTGACATAAGATATATTGAGTTCTGTGTTTCCACTTACATTTACCCCAATAATGGGCCGTAGATAACCCCCCCCCGTATTCCCATCATTTATACCTACAGCATAGCCTACATCGGCCCCCAATTTAAAATCGTACGTAGGGTAAAGTCGGAATACGGCAGCTACTGGAACATATTGGATGTTGGGAAAATCTCCTTCCACCGTCACTGGACCAGCATCCACGCTATCATTATTGATGAAAGCATTCATAAATCCAGTGGTCAATCCTGTATCAATCAATTCCGAAAGTGCTATATGGTATCCCACATCCAGACCCAATTCAAAATTTGAATGATCGGAAATATCACCAAACGGCACTCCTCCATGGATTCCAGCTTTAAAATTTGTTCTGTCCACCCTTTGCCCCATAGCGGAAAAACCAACACTGACCAAAGCGATTACCACCAATACAAATGTCTTTTTCTTCATTGTTAAAATTTTACTAAGAAGAAAACGTGATCATATTAAAAATAGTACAACTTGACTCGATTTTCCTACAAAAATCATTTTACTGATTTTTATCTTTCCGTATTCATTGGGGAAAATATGGAAATATAGGGTCTTTGCACCCTGCCATTTGACCAAAGGGTATTTTGAGTTGACCGATGGGTGGTTTTAATCAATCTTGATACGGTAATGTCACTATATTTGGACACATGAACTGGCAACAAGCAATAAAAGATTATCAAAATTATTTAAAGATAGAACGTGGTCTCTCCCAAAATTCCATTTCAAATTATACCATGGATCTACAAAAGCTTGTCAGCTATCTGGATGAGCAATCCCTAGATGAAAAACCGATAGGAATCAGCAAGGAAACGGTACAGCGGTTTATTTATGATATCGCCAAAATAGTGAATCCCAGAACACAGGCACGCATCATTTCAGGTTTGAAAGGCTTCTTCAATTATTTGGTGTTTGAAGATTATAGGGAGGACAACCCCATGGATTTGATTGAAACCCCTAAAATCGGTAGAAAATTGCCCGACACCCTTTCTGAAGAAGAGATAAACAGCTTGATTGCCGCCATTGACCTGTCCAAAGCAGAAGGTGAACGCAACAGGGCCATTCTGGAAACCTTGTATGGTTGTGGGCTTCGGGTATCTGAACTCATCAATCTAAAACTATCCGATCTTTACTTTGATGAGGATTTCATAAAAGTAACGGGGAAAGGCAACAAGCAACGTTTTGTCCCTATCAGTAATGTGAACCAGAAGTACATCAACATCTATCGGAAAGAGGTTCGGTTGCATTTGCCCATCAAAAAAGAACATGAGGATTTTGTTTTTTTAAACCGTAGGGGCAAACAACTGACCCGTGCCATGATCTTCACCATTGTAAAACGATTGGCTGAAACCATTGGACTGGAAAAAAGCATAAGTCCGCACACCTTTCGGCATTCCTTTGCCACGCATCTTTTGGAAAATGGTGCCGACCTTAGGGCCATTCAACAAATGTTGGGGCACGAGAGCATTACCACGACCGAGGTGTATATGCACGTAAACCGTTCACACTTGAACAAAGTGCTCATGGATTTTCATCCACGAAGGCAGGAGGATTAATCCTGTGTCAAAGTATCCCGTTCTACCTTATTCTGCTTTTTGAACGGTCGAATGATCAAACGGGCTTCACGATCGAATCGAATATAATTGTACACCCAATTGATGAAAACCACCACCCTGTTCCTAAAACCAATAAGGAAATACAAGTGCACGAACATCCATACAAACCAGGCAAATACTCCTTGAAACCTGAACTTTGGCATATCCACTACCGCTTTATTCCTTCCTACGGTGGCCATGCTGCCTTTGTCCTTATACACAAATGGCTTCATGGGTGTCCCCTCTATCAATCGAACCAAATTATCCCCAAGACTTCTCCCTTGTTGAATGGCAGGTTGCGCCATCATGGGCAATCCATGAGGAAAACGCTCGGTTTCCATTTGCGCCACATCGCCAATGGCAAAAACATTTTCCACACCGATAACTTGATGGCACTCGTCCACTTTTAAACGATTGCCACTGCTCAAGAGTTCCTCGCTATCCAATCCTTTCAATCCTACTGCCTTTACCCCTGCTGCCCAAACCAAGGTTTCAGCATCAAAAATGGTTTTGGTGTTCGTGGACACACGTTTTCCATCATAATCGGTTACACGTATGTTCTTCCATACATGCACACCAAGCTCTTCCAAAAATTTTTCCGCCTTTTCCGAAGCCTTCTCGCTCATGGCCGGTAAAAGTCTATCACCACTTTGCACTAGGTTTATCTGCGCCCTACGGGTATCCAAATCGGGATAGTCCTTGGGCAGTATTCCTTTTTTGATTTCGGCCAGAGCTCCTGCAAGTTCAACCCCAGTAGGTCCGCCACCGACAATGACAAAGTTCATCAAGGCATCCCTATGGTGGAGGTCATCGGTCAATAGTGCCTGTTCAAAATTCTCGAGAATCAAACTACGTAAGTTCAAGGATTGGGGAATGGTTTTCATGGCCATACCCTTGGTTTCAATATTTTTATTGCCAAAAAAGTTGGTCTCCGAACCCGTTGCCACCACCAGATAATCATAAAAGATTTCCCCAATATTGGTCTTGATCCTTTTATCATCGGTTTTTACCTCCTCAACCTGTGCCAACCTGAAGAAGAAATTGGGATATCCCTGTAATACTTTTCGAATGGGGTAAGCGATGGAATCAGGTTCCAACCCTCCTGTGGATACTTGATAAAGCAAGGGTTGAAAATTGTGGTAGTTGTGCTTGTCCACCAAAACCACTTGGGCTTCTTTTTTGCTTAATTTCTTTGCTAATGCAATGCCTCCAAAACCGCCGCCTATGATTACGACCCTTGGATAACTGGATTGAGGAATGTTCATGCTCGACATGCCAACAAATTTAAGTATTCCCCGCTTGAGCGAATCATCCCAGTGCTTGTTTTTTGTATCTTTCAAACTTTATTTCACAGAATTTCCACTGGAATTGTAACAAATGTCATGTTACGTATACCAATGAATAAAGCAAACTTACCAACCGCTTAGTGAACAAAGAACTGGAACATCGTTTTGTGACGGAACTTGAGGACAATCAGAATATTGTCCACAAGGTGTGCAGTCTGTATACCAACGACAAGGATTCCCACAACGACCTGTTCCAAGAAATCACTATACAGTTGTGGAAAGCTTATCCCAAGTTTCGGGGAGATGCCAAGTTCAGTACATGGATGTACCGCGTTGCTTTGAACACGGCCATAACCCTGTACAGAAAATCAAAGAAAAGGGTCAAGACCCAGGATTTTGATTCGGTCCTTTATAAAATCAAGGCCACAGATTATGATGATACCGAGGAACGGCAATTGAAACTGATGTACGATGCCATTAAGCAACTTGGCGATATTGATAAAGCCTTGGTCTTTCTTTATCTGGAGGACAAGGATTATTCAGAAATAGCCGAAACCTTGGGTATTACAGAAGTAAATGCACGAGTGAAGATGAGCAGGGTAAAAACTAAATTAAGAACCGTATTAAATCCGTGATTATGTTGGATGAACTGGAGCTCTTGAAAAAAGATTGGCAGAAGCGGGAAGCGAACCTTCCCAAACTGTCCTATGAGCAAATCTATCCGATGACCAAGAAAAAGTCGTCGTCCATAGTAAAATGGATTTTTTATATCAGCATTTTGGAATTTGTTTTCTGGGCAGCCATCAATGTTATTTTCAGTGGACCAGAGACCATGCAGGAGCTCAAGGACATGCATATCTATAAAGTAGTCATGGCCCTGAATGTCATCAACTATGCCATTATCCTTTACTTTATCTATAAATTTTATACCAATTACAGGAAAATCTCTTTCACGGATTCCTCCAAAAATTTGATGCGGACCATTTTGAAGGTTAAACGAACGGTTACCCAATACGTGTGGTTCAACCTTATCATCTTTACAATAAGTGCAATTATTTATGCCTATGGAGTTTTACTATACACATCAGAAGGGCAAGAATTAGTTCAGGCTGCTGCACAAGATGGGGATAGTACTGAATTTTGGGCATTAATCATTGTGACTTCAATAGCTATCACAACAGCAATACTATTCATAATATGGCTGTTTTATAGACTTCTATATGGCATCCTGTTAAAAAAACTAAGAAAGAATTACAACGATCTTAAACGGTTGGAGGTTTAACCATCCAACTTGCCCTTGTAGCTATATCGTCTTTTTTGGTTTTCCTCTTCGTAGGCAAGTAGCTCCTTCTCCGAAATTACTTTAAGGAATGATGGATGCTGCTCAATGGCATACTCCAATTTCTCCAAAATCGCATCAATGGATTCGTTGTCGTAATCAATATCCAATGGCTCCTTGATTTGCATGGATTGAAGAATCCCTTTCTTTTTTACCCTTAGTCCCTTTTTATCAAAAGAACGACGGAACCCATCAATCACTACGGGCACCACAACAGGCTTGTATTTTTTTATGATGTGCGCCGTGCCCTTTCGCAATGGTTTCCAAGGAGTGGTCGTACCTTGCGGAAAAGTGATTACCCAACCATCATCAAGTGCTTTACCAATATTGGAGATATCACTGAATTTCACTTGGCGGTTCACATTCTTGCCATCCGCTCTCCATGTTCTTTCTATACTGATGGAACCCGCGTAGGCCAGAATTTTGGTCAATAGACTCTTTCCCATGGTCTCCTTGGCCGCCACATAGTAAATGTTCAGTTTGGGATTCCAGAGATATCCTAAATTCTTGATATTATCGTCTCTGCCTTTTAAACTGGCATTGAACACATGGAACATAGCCACCACATCAGCAAAATAGGTTTGGTGGTTGCTCACGAAGAGCACATTGTTCTCCGGAAGCTCACGGATAATCTGCGACCCTTCGATTTCCAAAGTATTAAAACCCTTATAGCGCTGATGTGTCATCATGCCTGCAATACGAATCAGCCATCGCTTTAAAAATAAAATATGACCAAAAGGATTTTTCTTAAACAGACCCATGTAAAGTGTTGATTGTTGACGGCAAATTTACAAAATAGCGGTTAAAGCACTTGGCGCAAAAGCTCCTTGATCTCACTCAACATCATGGCCGTGGCGCCCCAAACCGTGTAACCATTTAATTTAAAGGCAGGTACATCTATATTTTTTGCGTAGGAGGTGCTCAAATTTTCTTGAATATGGTTGGAATCGTCCAAAAAATCCCTCAGATATACCTCTACCAAGCTTTCCACCTCACTTTCTTCCTTGATAAATGGTTGCGGATTTGGATAAATCCCAATGAACGGCCTTACCAAAAAGTTACTCGGGGGAATATACACTTCGCTGAGTTCCTTGATCACTTCCACTGCGCTGGGCGGCACCCCCACTTCCTCATGCGTTTCCCGCAAAGCGGTATCCATCAAATCTCTATCGATGCGTTCCACCTTCCCCCCAGGAAATCCGATTTGGTTGGAGTGAACGCCCTGATATACCTTTCTAAGGATCAAAAGCAATCGGGTTTCCTGCTCCACATCAGGGTAAAACAGTGCCATTACCCCTGCCCTTCTAGGGTTGGCATCCTGTACTCGATTGTCTTTCAACCATTGGATACGTAATTGAGGAGACATTTTATTATGGGAATCTTCCCCAGGAAGTGGGAGATTTTTTAATTTTAAAGCTAGTTCACAAAATTCATTAAAATTCATGCTGTTGAGACAATCGGCTATAACTACAACTATACTATTTCTATTATTCGTTTCCTGCGGAGAATCCCCTAAAAAGGATAAGGACAAAGTTCAGGAAAATATTGCAAATACCGATACCGTCCCAAAAGTAGCGGTAGATTCCACGGAAATCCAGGAAGAAGAGGAAGAACCCTTCAAGCTTACAGAGGAAAATGCTATTGACTTCTTTTTTGACTATTCCAAAAAACTAAAAAAGGATAAGGTCAAGATTACCACTACCATGGGCAGTTTTACCGTGCAGCTGTATGATGATGTACCCTACCACAAAGCCAATTTCATCTATTTGGCAAGGCAAAAATATTTTGACAGCACCCAATTCCATAGGGTGGTCAAGGATTTCATCATCCAAGGTGGCAATTCGGATGACCGAAAAACAGCGAGCAAACGTGGAGACATAGGGCGGTATCTACTTCCGCCTGATGCCAATAAGGGCCACAGACACCACCGCGGTACCATTTCCATGCCCAGTAGCGAAAGGGACAACCCGCACAAACTGGCCTCTCCCTATGAATTTTTCATTGTGGTAACCGACCCTGGCTCCTATCACCTTGATGGTTCCTACACGCCATTTGGACGTGTGGTGGAAGGAATGGATGTTGTGGATGCCATCAACAATGTTCCCGTTGGGGATGGCGATTGGCCATGGCAAAATGTCTACATTCTAAAGGCTGAAGTATTGTAATCGGTATCCATCATGATGCTTTTTTGAAGAGATTTTTGCCAAATAGCAAACCTTGGGAATAACCTTCCTTTTGATTTTTCAGTGGTAGATCTTTCTTTTCAAACACTTGTTTTCGTTCATAAATGGCAACAAGGGCCGCTATGATGATGATATTTTTCATGATGTATTGCCCTACCAAGGTCAGAGACAACGGCTCTTCGCCAAAAACATCATTTGGAAAAAAGAAAAGTGGTGCGAAAGTACATACCATATGGGCCAAAGCCAATAGTACAGCCTGCCTTCTGAAAAATCCAAAGACCAATAAGAATCCCAACCCCACTTCCCAAAAGGCAAGCAGGATTATGGAAACCTCATCGGGTATCATCCCAAAAGTGAGATGATGGATGGTATTTTTTGCCAGATCCTCAGCTGGACTAAGGTTCGGGACAAATTTCAATGCCCCAAACCAACAATATACCAAACCGATAGCAATAGCAATAAAACGATTTTTTCTGGTAGGATTTGAACGGTGCATACCTGTATTTTAAATTTTCATGTTGATTCCAAATATGATTTGACGAAAACCACCACCGAACACTCCCGAAGTGGCCCTGTTCAATCGCGAAGCCCTATAAATATTATCGGTAATGTTCTTTCCATTGACAAAAATGGTCGCATCGATTTTCTTGCCGATGGTCATATCATAGTTCAAAAAAGCATCAATCGTGGTGTAAGCTGGCAATTGGCCAATGGCCCCATCTGCGGATTCGTTCACAAAATTGTGAAACTCGGTGTATTGCTTGCCCACATGGTGCACATTAAATCCGCTCGATAATCTTTTCCAATCATAATTGAGACCAAGGCTCATATTGATATTGGGCGTATACGGTGCCTCCGAATCTGAAAGTCCTTCATTACCAAATGTGATGACACTCCTAGTGATGTTGGGAAATTGGGAAGTATCCACGGTTTGGTCGGTCAATAAGACTTCTCCACTTCCATTGTCCACATAAATTTCGTAAGCATCCCTGTTCGCATTTACCTTGTCCACATACTCGTTCTGCGTGGCGGTACCGTGAATAACCTGCGAAAAGAGATCTCTATCCTCCAATTTGCCCGCTTTTACCTTGGAATCCATATAGGTTACATTGCCCAAAAAGTGCAATTGATGCCCATTCATGTTCAAAAGCTCGGCATTGATGGCCATTTCCACTCCTTGCACATTGATTTCCCCCAACTCGGTAAACACTTCATTTCGTCCTCCAGCATAAAAGTTCCTGCTCGCATTGTGGAAATAGGTCAATTGTCCTTGGATACAATTGTCCAGTAGACTACCTCTCCAACCAATTTCCTTGTTCCAGCTCAACTCCGGTTCAATATTGATGCTCTGTCCCGCCAATGGATTGGTAACCACTCCGTCTTGCTCCACCAAAAACCCGAATACTTTAGAAGGTGCTATCATCCCTTGGTACACACTACCGTAAAATTCACCATTGCCATAATCGTAATTTACCGTGATTCCAGGTAAAAATTGATTGTACACATTTGGCTCCCTGCCTTCCGTGGTACTTTCCAAATCAGGATTTTGCGACAAGGCCAAAAGGTCCTGCCGGAACATATCCACGTGCTCGAAACGAAGAATAGGTGTCACTCCCCATTTTCCAAAATGGAACTCATTTCGGATATATCCATTGGCCGACCACAACCGATACCACAGATCTTTGGTCGCCGTCCCATACCTGGCCCATCTGGAATTGTCCGCCTCCAAGAAAACATCCTTGAAGGTTTCACGGTGCAGGTTGATGCTGCCCTCGAACTCACTTGGAGCACCAAAGGCCTCCCAATCTGCGTTTACGGTTTCCTTGATTCCGGAAACACGATAAATCCAACGACTGTCCGTAGTGCTTTCCTGTCCATTTTCCACTCGACCGACGATGACATAATCCTCATCATCAAATGTTCTTCCCGCTAAATATCCATATCTATCATTAAAAATTTCATCGCCCACATAATCCTGAACTTCGGAGGCCCGAACCTTAGCAGTGACCTGTCTCCACCAATCCCGTTCAAAATCCGATGCATACACTTTTGTGGTAAAGCTCAAATCATCCTTTGGGAGCCATTTATGGATTATATCCACACCGTAACGTCTCATGATAAATTGATCTGCATCCAAAGGGTTTTGGGACGGATCTGCTTCAAAAGTAAAAGGGGTCTGGGAACTCAAAGAAGCCTGATTGTCCTCAAACTGTCCACTGACCTTGAAATAAAGTGATTGATTTTCGGACAGTTTGGCAAAAATCTTGGCATTTAGGTTCAAGATCTCGACGGATGAATTATCGGTGAATCCATCAAACTTCTTATAAACGCCCTCGACCAATCCACCTATATCATTCCAAGTACCTCCATAAGAAAACAGCCCTGAAGTATAGTTTCGCTGACCTCCCGTCAATTTGAGTCGCAGGGTCGGTTTTTGTGGTGGTAGGGCCGTAATATAGTTCACAGCGCCGTACATGTTGTTGGGACCATACCGTAGCAAATCCGCCCCTTTGTACACTTCAATGGAAGTAATGCGATCACTCACAGGATTGTAATATGCTCCTGGCGCTATGTAAGGTGCAGGAGCCGATGGGGTGCCATCTTCCATCAACAACACCTTTTTGGAACGCCTTCCCCACGAACCTCGAATACTGATGTTCGGTCGGTTGGACAATCCCATATCACCCACTATGTTGACACCTGGAATAGTTCGCAGCACCTCTTCGGTACTCAACGGATTGATATTCTTCAAGGAAACGGGATTGATCCTGAAATTGCTCCCTTTAAACTCACTTTTGAAATTTTTGGGCGAAGCACTTACAATTACTTCGCTCAATGTGGTGTTGGACCTTTTTAATGCAATGGTTCCCAAATCGTGGCTGTCAGGTATGGACACTTCCCATTCTTCATAACCCAAATACTTTACTGCAAGTGAGCTATCATCAGAATCTGCTTGAACCTCAAAATTCCCAAAATCATCGGTCAAGGTTCCTTTATTGCTGGGTTTGAGAACAATTTGGGCACCGATCAAGGGTTGACCATCAGTGGCATCCACCACTTTTCCCTTTAGGCTCTCCTGGCTCTGGGCCTGAAAACCATGGAACAAAATAGATATGAAAAATAGAATTTGAACTGGAGAAACAACTGTTGTATTCATTGATGTGTATAAAACTTTTAATTATTGAATTGGTTATTTCAAAAGAACCAATGTAGCAGTATGTCCACGGGGTTCGGATTAACGAAAAAGTAAAATTGACTAATGAGAGGTTAATGGTGCTAAACAACCATTAACCAATATTGAATAAGGGTTAGGGAAGCAACTATTGAGTCTGCTTTTTATAAAGACCGGGCAAGCTTATTTTGAAACGCACGGCCAACAACCTAAGGAATATGACCACCAAAATACCCGCGATATAGGCATATTCTTCTTTAACGGGGAACTGTATGATCAAAAAGTAGCTCAACGCACCAAGTATACAAGCAGTCGCATAAATTTCCTTATGGAAAATCACAGGAATTTCATTACAGAGAATATCCCGTATCACTCCACCAAAACAAGCGGTCATGGTACCCAAGAAGATGCACATTACAGGCAAGAGTTCGGCTTCCAACCCTTTTTCCACGCCTACCATGGTATAAAGCCCGATACCTATGGTATCGAACAAGAACAACGACCTTCGGAGGTATTTGAGCTTGTTCACAAAAATGATGGCGAAAACCACTGAAATAAATATGGTAATGACATAGGTAAGGTCCTGCATCCAACCCACAGGGGTGTTTCCTATCAACAGATCACGCAAGGTACCTCCCCCGATAGCAGTCACGAAAGCAATGATGAACACCCCGAAGAGATCCAAACGTTTTTCCATGGCCACCAACACTCCCGAAATGGCAAAGGCGATGGTACCCAAAATGTCGATGGTCAAATACAGCATACCTACATTTTTTGGGTGTAGTAGTTATAATCTTTTAGTACTGTATCAATGTATTGTACGTCATAAAGATTGGAATTGGTTTTCAAGATGCTGTCCACCTTAACACGAAGTGCAGTCAAGGTTTTAAAATCCCCACTTTTCTTGGCTATTTGGTAGGTTTCCTTAATCAAACGCACATCTTTATCGGTCAACAAGGTAACATTGGTAAACTGTGGAACGTAGGCTTCTTCCACTTCTTCCAAAATGGTATGGGAGACCTTGGTCTTTTTTTTGGTACTGATGACAACCGTTCCAGCAGCCGCATCGCCCACACGTTGTCTTTTTTCAGAAAAAAGAATGCTCAAAATACCTATGGAACCCAAAAAAATCCAGATGTCCACCAAACGCAGCATCCACCGGACCAAAAGATTGCTCCAATGTACAGGGGTACCATCCAACCGTACCACGCGCATTTTCATCAACATTTTGCCCACTGTTTTTCCGTTGAACAAACTGTGCATCAACAAAGAATAGAACATTGCCGGCAAAAAAATAAGCATGGCCAATCCGCGCTGGGTCCAACTGTCCTCATAAACATACCCAATGGCATCACTGATCAAACTCACTAGATAAGCGTACATATAAAGTATGAGACCGTCGATCAGAAAAGCAATAATTCGCTCGCCAATTCCCACGATCTTATAATCTAAGTTGACATTTTGCGTTGTATTGATTTGGAGGTTCTCCATATAAACGTAATTTTAGATCAAGGAAAATTCCATGTATGCGCGAAGCTGCCTTTGTGAAGCAAAATAAGGAAAAATGGATTGCTTTTGAAAAAGCAATCGCCTCAGGTTCCCAAACAGATCCTGATGCCCTTGTGGATGGTTATATCCAGCTTACCAATGACCTAGCTTACGCACAAACCTATTACGCTGAAAGCAAGACTTTATTGTATTTGAACTCATTGGCTTCACAAGCGCATCAAAAAATTTACAAGAACAAGAAGGAATCAGGTAACCGTATTATTAAGTTTTGGGCAAAGGAGTTTCCATTGTTTTTTAAACAGTACCACAAAACACTCTTGGTCACTTTTTTAATTTTTATTGCTGCTACAGCTATTGGTTCCTTATCGGCCATAAACGACGCTTCTTTTGTACGATTGATTTTAGGCGATTCCTATGTAAACGAAACCTTGAACAATATTGCTAAAGGGGAACCTACGGCAATTTACAAGGGCGGAAGCGAGATCGGTACATTTTTGGGCATTACCATAAACAATATTCGAGTCGGTTTTTTGGCTTTTGCCTTTGGCGTGATAACAAGTATTGGAACGGTTTATATCCTATTTAGCAATGGGGTTATGCTGGGTGCCTTTATTACATTTTTTTATACCAAGGGGGTCTTTTTTGAAGCCAACCGTCAAATTTGGCTTCACGGTACCATAGAAATTTCAGTTATTATAATTGCTGGCTGTGCGGGCATCATTATGGGCAACAGCATTCTTTTTCCCAAGACTTTTTCTAGACGGATTTCTTTTATGAAAGGGGCAAAAGATGGTTTAAAGGTAGTGGTCAGCACCATACCTTTTTTTATCATCGCAGGGTTTATTGAAGGTTTTATTACCCGTTATGCCACAATGCCGGATTGGCTGGCCTTTTTCATCATTGGAGGCTCATTGCTCTTGATTGTTTATTATTATATCATATATCCCATCTTACTAAACCGAAAAATACATGAAGGAAAAATATATTGAGCTAAGAATCAACCATGATTTTGGGGACATCCTTTCCGTATATTTTGAGTTCTTACGACAGAACATCAAAAAATTCACCAATGTATTTTTAAGCTACAATGGTGTGTTTTTAATCGGATTGTTGATCACAAGCTATTTACTGGTATCGGGATTCATAGGCATGGTTACCGAAAGTTCCAATAGATATGGCATTGACGCAGGTGTATCGAACGAGGGAATGTACTGGACCTATATTGTGTCGGGCGGCATTCTGTTTTTCATTATTTTTTTGCTTGTCGCAGGACTCAATTTCAGCTTGAGCTCTTCCTATTTGATTAAATATGAGGAAAACAAAGGCATGGGTTTTGACAAAAAAGATGTTTGGAACCATACCAAAAACAACTTTGGGAAAACCTTGATCTTCATCCTTTTGCTGATTCCCATTTATATAGGTTTCTTTATCATAGCCATCATCCTTGCATTTATCCCGCTGTTGGGAATGTTCGCACAATACATCGTCCAATTTGGAATGACGGCGTGGATCGGTGTTTCCTTTTTTAGCATGATGAGCCAAAAAAAAGACACCGTAGAAGGCTATGGTGAAGGCTGGAGATTGATCAACAATAATTTTTGGAAGTCCGTCGGTGTGAATTTCATTTTGGGTTTGCTCAATGGACTGTTGGCATTCATCATATTATTGGTCCCATCCATTATCATTGGAATTTACACGTTTCACGTAGTGGAAAACAATGTGGATGTAGCAGGTTCGGTGGTTTCCACCATTGTCTACACCTTGGGATTGTGCATTTTCCTCATCTTAATGGTGTATGCCCAATGCCTATCCCAATTTGTAAACGGCATTCTGTTCTATGCCCTGCACGAGAAAGCCTATAACGTGAACACCAGAAGCAAAATAGACCAAATAGGACAATCAAATCAGTGATCAAGCACCTCTACATACCATTCTTTTTTATTGGGATGTATCTGGGGTTTACCCAAAATGATTCCATTCGGATTCCTGTTGATACTAGCTCCATTATAACAGAACGTACCATTGATGGGGACCTGAACGAAAAATACGCTGGGGAGGAATTTGATTATGATGTCAAAACAGGGGAATCCTCCAATTTGCTCAGTCGTTTTATCCGATGGTTTCTAAATACCTTGAACGATACTTTTGGATTCAACATTTCCCCAGAGACGCTTATTATCCTGGAATATGTGATCTATGTACTCATAGGTACTTTGGCCATCTATCTATTGGTCAGGCTGTTTGTGAATGAAAAATTCAACGCCATCTTTACCAAAAAGGCAAAATCGATTGACATCATCGACTTTTCGGAAGAGCATATTGAGACGGTCGATCTGGATTCCCTTATGGAGGAAGCCATCAAAAATAAAAACTACCGACTTGCCGTACGTTACCAGTTTCTCAAAATCCTGAAGCAACTCTCCCAAAAAAACATCATAGAGTGGCATTTTGAAAAAACCAATGTGGACTATGAGCGTGAAATTGATGAAGTTGGATTGCAACGGGAGTTCAAAAAAGCCTCTTATCTATACGAGAACATTTGGTACGGAGAGCAACCCATTGATGAAAATGGCTACGCCAGAACCAACTTACGCTTTGATGCCGTAAAAAATGCAATTCCAAAATAGCCATGGACAAAAAATCGAAAATAGTAATCGGTATATTTGCTCTGGTGGTCGTGGGAATTATCATCACGGAGGTCGTGCGTCCAAAACCCATCAATTGGAACCCCTCCTACACGGCTACGGACAAAATTCCCTTCGGATGCCATGTACTCTACAACGAACTTCCTACCATTTTTCCCAACAACACCATTGAAACTGTCCAAGAAAGTGTGTACAACGTTTTGCTGGAGCGGGATTCCTCCAAGTTATCCAACTATTTGATCATCAACGATGGTATACATCTGGACAAACAAGAAACCCACCAAATTTTAGACTACGTAAACCAAGGAAATACAGTTTTTATAGCAGCAGCTGGTTTGGGGTGGCAACTCATGGACACCTTGAACATTGCCATTAGTTCTGATTATTCATTAAAAGAGGGTTCGGCCATTTTAAGCTTGACCCATAAAAAATTCAAAGACGAGAAATTTACCTTGTCCAGAGGAGTGTTCAACTCCCACTTTACCAGCGTAGACTCCACGAACACCACTATTTTAGGGAACATAACCTATACGAGAGAAAACTATCTGGAAGAACAATCAAGCGAACAGGTAACCAAACCTAATTTTATAAGGACTGACTTTGGAAAAGGTGCTTTTATACTGTCCACAACCCCACAGGCCTATTCCAATTACTATATGCTCAAAGGCAATTCAAGCTATGTGACCCACTCATTTGGTTATTTGCAAAATAGGGAAGTACTCTATTGGGACAATTACAAGAAAGCAGGCAGGGTGGTCATAGATTCCCCCATGCGTTTTGTGCTCAACCAAGTTTCCCTTAAATGGGCCTATTATCTAACTATAATCGGACTACTACTGTTTGTTCTTTTCAAGGGGAAACGAGAACAACGGATCATTCCTGTAATTGAACCCCTCAAGAATTCATCGGTCGAATTTGCCCAAGCCGTTGGTTCGCTATATCATCAAAATAAAGATCATACAGACCTGATACACAAAAAAATAAATTACTTTTTGGCCTACTTAAGAAATCAGTATCATATCGAGACCACTAAACTCAACGAACAAACCATACAAATTTTGGCATCTAGGGCAGGAAAAGATATGACCGAGACCAAAAATTTGGTTGAATTTATTCTAAAACTGAAAAATAAAAATGTTCACTCGGAACAGGAAAGTATAGAACTGAACAAAAAAATAACCGCATTTAAGCAGTAACAATATGGAAGAAAACGAACAGCAGGAAGACGCATTACAATTTAATTCCCGTGTTGACCTTGGTCAACTACAAAATGCCGTTTCACAAATAAAGAGCGAGCTGGGCAAGGTCATTATTGGGCAACAGGACATGATAGAGCTCCTTATTATTTCAATTCTGGCCAACGGGCATTCGCTCATTGAAGGTGTTCCCGGAGTTGCCAAAACGGTAACCGCCAAATTACTGGCCAAGACCATGAGCGTGGATTTCAGCCGTATCCAGTTCACACCCGACCTTATGCCCAGTGATATTTTGGGGACTTCCATCTTCAATGTGAAGACTTCGGAATTCCAGTTTAAAAAGGGCCCCTTGTTCTCCAACATCATTTTGATTGATGAAATCAACCGTGCACCTGCCAAAACCCAAGCCGCCCTGTTTGAGGCCATGGCGGAGAGACAAATAACCATGGACGGTATTGAATATGAAATGGAACCACCTTTTTTGGTTTTTGCCACCCAGAACCCCATTGAGCAAGAAGGAACCTACCGACTGCCCGAAGCGCAATTGGACCGTTTTCTTTTCAAGATCAATGTCGAATACCCTTCATTGGATGAAGAAATACAGATTTTGGAAAGCAAGCACCAACAAAAAACCAAGGCGGAAGAGGATTTGGTCAGCGCATTGCTATCTGCAAAACAGATTGCTGAATACCAAGACACCATAAAGGGAATCATTGTAGAGAAAAACCTCCTAAAGTACATCGCTTCCATTGTGGACAACACCCGTACCAATGCCAACCTTTACCTCGGTGCATCACCTAGGGCTTCCATTGCCATCATGGACGCCTCAAAAGCCTTGGCCGCGATGAATGGCCGGGATTTTATTACGCCAGACGATATCAAGAAAGTGGCCGCCCCTGTTTTGGGGCATCGTATCATGCTCACGCCTGAGAGGGAAATGGAGGGACTTACATCGGAACAAGTGGTAAAGCAAATTGTCGACGGTATCGAAATTCCAAGATAGCACAGTGAAAAGGCTCTTTAGACCCATATACCTGCAAAAACGATTTTTCATCGCCCTTACCATCTTGATCGTGGGCTTTGTCGTCTCGTACATGGTCCCTAATTTATTCGGGGTGCTAAAGCTGCTATTTCTAATTTTGATTTTATTTCTCATTGCTGATATACTCCTGCTCTTTGCCTCCAAAGGTAAAGTTGAAGGCACACGGCTATTGCCCGATAAACTTTCCAATGGAGACGAAAACCCCGTACAGATTAAAATAACAAATGGGTATTTGTTTCTTGTGAAGCTTAAAATCATTGACGAGATTCCGTTCCAGTTCCAAAAAAGGGATTTTCAATTGCAGAGCAAACTTGGGAGCGGTAAAAGCAAGTCATTTTCATACCAATTAAGACCTACTGAACGTGGGGTATACTACTTCGGAAGTTTGAACATATTCGCTATTTCCCCCATAGGGTTTTTAGCAAAAAAATACAGTTTTGATGATGCGCGGGAAGTCCCTGTCTATCCATCGTTCCTACAATTACAAAAATATGACCTACTAGCCTTTAGCAACCGTTTGCACCAATATGGCCTAAAAAAAATAAGACGTATTGGACATACCATGGAGTTTGAACAGATTAAGGATTATGTACTGGGCGATGACATTCGGAACATCAACTGGAAAGCCACCGCCAAACGTGGACAACTAATGGTCAACCAATATCAAGATGAAAAATCACAGCCCGTTTACTCCGTAATCGATAAAGGTCGTGTTATGAAAATGCCATTCAATGGATTAAGCTTATTGGATTATGCGATTAACTCCACTTTGGTCATCAGTAACATTGCCTTGAAAAAACAGGACAAGGCAGGTATGTTCTCCTTTAGTGATAAAATTGAGAACAGAGTGGTCGCCGAGCGTCGTAGTTCCCAAATGAACCTCATTTTGGAAACCTTGTACAATCTGGAAACCAATTTCGTTGAGAGTGATTTTAGCAGGTTATATATTGATGTAAAGCGAAACTTAAATCAACGAAGCCTTTTGCTGCTCTACACCAACTTTGAAACCATGGATGCCCTACATAGGCAACTTCCCTATCTCGTGGCCATGGCCAAACAGCATTTATTAGTGGTCATTTTCTTTGAAAATACCGAACTCAACAAGTTTGCCTGTAAAAGTGCGGAAACGGTGCTTCAAATTTTTGAACAGACCATTGCTGAAAAGTTCATTTATGAAAAAAAACTCATTGTCAACGAACTTCGAAAGCATGGTATCCAAACCATTTTAACGAAACCCGAGGAGCTGACCGTGAACACCATCAATAAATATCTGGAAATAAAAGCTAGGGGAATTATTTGATTTGCCCCCATACTTTTTTTGACCCCAAAAGGCGTCAGTTCGAGTTTTTCCCAAAAGGAAAAGTATCGAGAACAAAGAATGTGTATCCATATTACAATTCTCGATAAAATTTTTCTTCGTTCCACTTCAAAAAATCACTCGAATTGACGGATTTACACAGATTTCAAAAAATCATCGCAATATTATTCAACAACAAACTGCTGATTGGAAAGTCCCAAAGTGTTCAATGATGGTAATTTACCTTCTAGCACCACAAATTCCGATGTTGGTTGAAGAAATTGCTTTTTCTTCTTTAGATCCAGTTTGGAATAACGTCCTCGTAAACGTCTTTTATCATCTTTTTTGGAGAAAAGGTCTATGGTGACCCCAATGGTGACCCCGCCTAAAACAGTTGCAGCCAAGTCATCATTGTCCCAACCATTTTCTCGCTGTCCCGCATCCACGGTTTCCTTGGCCAAACCAATAAGCGTACTGCCGGCTACGGAACCTACAAAAGTCCATATTCGGTTTCCGTCCGAAGCTTGTTTGGCGATTCCGGCCCCAGCAAGGCCAAAAAGATTGCCTCCCAGAAAATGGAGTGCTTTGTCCCGCTCCACTTGCCCATGGCAATGCGAGGCGAGCACAAAAAAGAGTAGTGTGGGGATAAGTGTTCTCATTGCGCTGGCTAAATATATTAAAAGTTTCTTAAACTCTTAGTGCAATGTCTTAATTGTCGCACATTTTGGCTTTCGTTTTATGGAATTCGGCCATCAATTCCTCAACAATTTCTGCAGCGGGGGTTATGTCATGGATCAAGCCCGAAACTTGGCCTATTTCCAATTCGCCTTCTTCCATATCCCCTTCGAACATGCCTTTTTTGGCTCTGGCCCTGCCTAATAGTTGCTTTAATTCTTCTTTGGTGGCACCATGGGCATACGCTTCCTGCACATCCCGAAAAAACTTGTTCTTGAGCAATCGTACTGGTGCGAGTTCCTTTAAGGTCAACTGGGTGTCTCCCTCTTTGGCATCCACCACCCATTTTTTAAAGAGTTCATGCGACGATGCTTCGGGGGTGGCCACAAACCTACTGCCCACCTGAACGCCGTCCGCTCCCAAGACCATGGCGGCCAACATGGCCCTTCCCGTGGCAATGCCCCCAGCAGCAATCAGGGGAATAGTTATTTTTTCTTTTACGGAAGGAATAAGTACCAGCGTTGTGGTTTCATCACGTCCATTATGTCCGCCTGCTTCAAAACCTTCGGCCACAACAGCATCCACCCCTGCTTCCTGAGCTTTGATGGCAAACTTTACGCTACTGACCACATGTACTACTGTTATTCCTTTCTCTTGAAGAAACTTGGTCCATGTTTTAGGGTTTCCTGCCGAAGTAAACACAATCTTCACTTCATGCTTGACAATAATATCCATCAACTTTTCTATGTCGGGATACAGCATCGGCACATTCACTCCAAAAGGTTTGTCCGTAGCCTTTTTACATTTGATGATATGCTCCTCCAATATTTTGGGGTACATGCTTCCCGCTCCCAACAAGCCCAATCCACCAGCATTTGAAACCGCTGAGGCCAAACGCCAACCGCTGGCCCAGACCATTCCCGCTTGAATGATGGGATATTCAATTCCAAAAAGTTGTGTGATTTTATTATGCATGGAAATTTGTGTTCAAGTTTCCACCAAAATAAACAAAATAAATAAGGAATCCGTTTACGAAATCACTCCAGAACCAATCAACTCGTCATTCAAATACCATGCGGCAAACTGCCCTTCGGTAATGGCAGATTGCTTCTCTTTGAAATCAACGAACAAGCCATTCTCTACTTTGTAGAGGGTTGCGGACTGTAACGGTTGACGGTATCGAATACGGGCTATGACCTCCATGGTCTCATCAACCTTCAAAGCTAAATCGGGACGTACCCAATGGAGTTCATCTTCTTTGATGAACAATGTATTTCTGAGCAGACCGGGATGTGCTTTTCCTTGTCCCGTATAAATGATGTTCTTATCAACGTCGGTATCGATGACGAACAAGGGTTCCTTGGTTCCGCCCACATTCAACCCTTTACGCTGCCCAATGGTAAAATAGTGCGCACCTTGATGCTCCCCTACCACTTTTCCGTCGGATTCGGAGTACACGGGTTTCTCAGCGCGAAACACCAATTTTTCCCGTTCGTTTTGAAAATCGGGAACCGTAGCTGAGAATTGGGCCGCATCGCTGGGCACTTCAACTATCACACCTTTTTTTGGCTTCAATTTTTGTTGTAAAAATTCAGGCAAGTGAACTTTGCCCACAAAACACAATCCTTGCGAATCCTTTTTATCCGCAGTAATCAAATTATTTTCAGCGGCTATTTTCCTTACTTCGGGCTTTAACAACTCTCCAATAGGAAACAAAGTTTTGGACAACTGTTCTTGTGAAAGTTGACAAAGGAAATAGGATTGGTCTTTGTTTGGGTCTTTTCCCGATAACAATTGATAGGTTTCGGTACCATCTTCATTCTGGATGGTTCCCTTTCTACAATAATGACCCGTAGCCACGTAATCAGCACCCAGTTGGAGGGCGATTTTCATGAACACATCGAACTTGATCTCGCGATTGCAGAGTACATCGGGATTGGGTGTCCTTCCCCTTTCGTACTCATTGAACATATAGTCCACGATTCGTTCTTTGTATTCGGCACTTAAATCTACCGTTTGGAAGGGAATCCCCAACTTTTCCGCTACAATCAATGCGTCATTGCTATCCTCCAACCATGGGCACTCCTCGGATATGGTCACTGAGTCATCATGCCAGTTCTTCATGAACAGGCCAATGACATCGTACCCTTGCTCTTTGAGCAGATAAGCAGCTACACTTGAATCCACTCCTCCCGAAAGTCCAACAACAACCTTTTTCATTGCAATGATTTAAGGCTACAAAAATACAAATTGACGTTTATTTAAAATGATAAATCTGTCATAAAGGAAAAGCATCAAAATATAATCCACTGAGATCATTGATTTTTATTTTGTTAAAGTTTTTAGTTAAAATGTTAAACATTGCTGTTTTTATTTTGTTTAAACATATTTTTAAAATATTAAACAAATAACTATCATCAAATGAAGACATTTAAACATTTAGCCCGACTGACCTTTTTATTATTATTTATCGGATTCACTTCGTGTTCCGACGATGACAACGGAACTACGCCTCCAATGGAAGAGGAGAACAACATTGTTGAAGCGGCACAAGCCACCTCTGAATTAAGCACTTTGGTCGCTGCCCTTCAAAAAGCGGATGAAAGTGCCAACAATGATTTGATTACTGCATTGAGCGGCGATGGTCCCTTTACCGTTTTTGCACCAACCAATGATGCATTTACCGATTTACTAGCCCAATTGGACGGTTTTGATTCGCTGGACGATTTCAACTCAGAACAACTACAAGACCTGTTGGCTGTGATTTTAACCTACCATGTAGTAGCTGATGCTGCCCTATCCACGGATTTAAGTGACGGTATGAGCCTTACTACCTTGCAGGGTTCTTCCTTACAAGTTTCTACTGAAGGTGGCGTGTTTATTCAAGATGCAACCGATGTAGCTGCTGAAGTAACTACTGCGGACATCGAAGTCTCCAATGGTGTTGTACATATAATAGACAAAGTATTGCTACCACAAACCATTTTGGATGAATTGGCAGATATCATTTTAGTTCCTATTACCGATTTGGCCATAGGAAACGAAAATCTACAAAACTTGGTAGCTGCACTTACAGCAGCCAATGGTGACCTACCAACCGTATTGCGCGGGGACGGACCATTTACAGTTTTGGCCCCGACTGATGAGGCATTTGAAACCTTCCTTGATGGTGCGGCCCTTGAGGATGTTCCAGTCGATGTATTGACCAATGTATTGCTCAACCACGTTATCAGCGGAAAAGTCACTTCCGAGGATTTGACTGGAATTGGTTCTGGTTATACGAATACCATGGCGATCGGAGCTGGAGATCAGAATGTAAGTTTATTCTTTGACACTTCCGATGGTGCAACATTTAACGGTGTATCATCCGTGGTAACACCAGATGTAAAAGCCATCAACGGTATTGTGCACGTAGTTGATGCCGTAATCGATATACCAAACATTGTGGACCATGCCATAGCCAATCCAGCTCTTTCCTCTTTGGTAGGAGCACTTACCGCTGGTGGAAACACAGCATTCACGGATTTGCTTTCCAATGAAGAGGAAATGTTTACCGTATTTGCCCCAGGTAACGATGCCTTTGATGCTTTTGCCAATCCAAATTCCAATGACTTGAACACTATTCTGGCCAATCACGTAGTGGTAGGCGCTGCCGCATTCTCTTCAGATTTGACAAATTCTTACGTGAATACCGCTGCTGAGTTTGATGTAGACGAAAACTTGAGTCTATATATCAATATCGATGAGGGTGTAACTTTGAATGGTACCAGCAACGTAGCCATGGCAGATATTGTGGCAAGCAATGGGGTAATCCATACTGTGGATGCTGTAATTGACTTGCCAACTGTTGTGACCTTTGCCCTAGCCGACCCTAATTTCTCCACTTTGGTACAAGCCTTAACTGAATTGACGCCAAATACGGATTTTGTGAGCGTATTGTCCGCCCAAGATGGTGCGGGAAGCGATCCATTCACGGTATTCGCACCTACCAACACGGCATTTGATGCCTTGGCGAGTATTCCAGATGAAGCAGACTTGGTTCCAATACTACAACACCATGTAGTGGCAGGTGCCAATGTACGTTCAGGAGACTTGAGCGATGGTACCACTGCAACAACTTTGGAAGGAGATATGATCACCATCAACCTACCCGGTACAGGGGACAACATCGCCGATATTACCGATGGTGCTGGAAACATGGGCATTGGTATCGATGCTGTGGATGTTCAGGCCATCAATGGTGTAATCCACGTAGTGGATACTGTATTGATTCCTGACACTTCAAACTAACTGGTTTTTGAGTAATAGATAGTGCAAAAAGCCCCCTCAAATAATTTTGAGGGGGCTTTTTATCGAGTGGGGTTTACCGTTCGTCGATGACACATCAAAATGGAATTATTTACCCACAAAAAGGAGCTGTTTTACAACTTTTAATTTTTTGGATATCGATAATGCCGCATCTTTGGAGTCCCAAATCTTTCCAAACCAAACCTGTAAATGAAAACTCCCCCAAGGCAATCTTGAGGGAGTTTTTTATTTTGACCAAAAAAAGTATTCTATCAGGATTATCTTCTTCCAGACTTCTTTTGCTCTTCGGCCTGTTCCATCATTTCGCGCATCTTACGCTGGAACTTGTTCTCTTTTTTAGGTTTCTTTTTGTTCTCCTGGATCTGGGCATGGATTTTATCCTCGTCCAAAATATAGTTCTTGATGGCCAACATAATAAAGATGGTGATCAAGTTGGAGATGAAATAGTACAAACTCAATCCACTCGCATAGTTGTTGAAGAAGAACAACATCATGATGGGTGATAGGTACATAATGAATTTCATGTTCGGCATACCCGGTTGCTGTTGCATCTGCATGCTCTGGCCCGTTGTCATCTGCATATAGAAAAATATAGCGATGGATGCCAAAATCGGGAACAGCGATACGTGGTCACCATAAAACGGAATGGTAAACGGTAACTCAAAAATGGTATCGTAAGAGGAAAGGTCCTCTGCCCACAAAAATGATTTTTGGCGCAGCGCAAAAGATGTTGGGAAAAACATGAACAGTCCATAGAAAATGGGCAACTGTAACAATGCGGGCACACAACCGCTCATTGGGCTTACCCCTGCCTTGTTGTACACCTTCATGGTCTCTTGCTGCTTTTTCATGGCATTGTCCTTGTACTTTTCGCTGATTTCCGAAATCTCGGGTTTCAACACCTTCATCTTGGCCTGCGACAAATAGGATTTGTACGTCACTGGGGACAAGGCCAATCGCACCATGATCGTCATGATGATAATGGCGATACCATACGGCAAGAAGGAACTCAAGAAAGTATAGAAGGGTGTGAATACATAGCGGTTGATCCAACCGAAGATTCCCCAACCGAAAGGAATGGATTCCACCAGACCCAAATCCTCATAATTATCCAAGACCTTGACGTCCGTAGGGCCGTAATACCAGTACATATTTTGGGACAACTCCCCTCCTTGGAACTCCAATGGAGCCCTTGTAGTGTATTCTTTGGTAAAGCGCAGTTCCTTGCTCTCTTCCTCAACCAAGTTGGTGGAGGTCAAATCCGCGGTCTTAAAATGGTCCTCCGTGGCCAAAATGGAACTGAAAAAGTGTTGACGGTACGACAGCCACTTCACATCCACTTCGGTTTCCTCATCAAAATCACTGCTCTCAGAGAGCTTGCTGATGTCGCCATCATCATGATTATAGGTTAGACGGGTATATCTATTTTCATATCGAATACTTTGATCATGTCGGATACCTTTCAGATCCCACTCCAGGGTAACAGGTTTGCTTGTGTTGAACACGCCACTCAATCCCTGTGAACGCACGGTAAAATCCACCAAATACTCATTCGGTTTCATCTCGTAGCGGTACTCCAAAAACTGGTTATTTGCCACTTTGGCCTTCATGGAAAGTACATGGTTGTCCCCACTTTGCGTCAGGGATGGTTCAAAATACAGGTCTGCAGTGCTTAGAATGCGATTGTCCGAAGTAGTGAAATTCAATGCGAAATTGGCATTGCCATCTTTTACCAAATACACTGGAACAGAGTCATGGGTCACAAAATTCTTCATTTTGGCCTCAACGATCTGCCCCCCTTTGTTGGCCACCTCCAATTGAAGCACCTCATTTTCCAAGATAGTGGTACCATCTGCCGTTTGTGTAAACCCAAAAGCCCCAACCGTATTTTTATATTCGGCCACTTGGGTGGAATCCGTAAGGTCGATGGTCTTTGTTTCCTGTACAGGTGCCGTTTTGGCCGTCTCCTCTGCTTTGGCCTCCTCTGCCTCTATCTGCGCTTGCTCTGCTTTTTGAGCCTCCAACTCTTCTGGCGTAGGCTGATTTTGGTAAAACATAAAGATGAGTATCCCAAAAATCAGTACAAATCCAATAATGGATTTAAAATCCAGCTTCTTTTCTTCCATGAATCGTATTTAGTAGAAATATTTTAACAGTATTTCAGGCTGCAAATATATGCCCAAATGCCCATTTTATGCCAAACTGGCATTGTTTTATTCCTGCTTGTGATCTAATACTGCCTTAACAAACCCGACAAACAATGGGTGCGGGCTTGCCACAGTACTCTTGTATTCCGGGTGGTACTGTACCCCAACAAACCAAGGATGCGACGGGATTTCCACAACTTCAACCAAACCTGTTTTTGGGTTGAGCCCAGAAGCCACCAAACCAGCTTCCTCCATTTGCTCCTTATATTGGTTGTTGAATTCGTAACGGTGCCTGTGGCGTTCCTCAATATCCGATGTACCATAGACTTCCTTTACCAAGCTTCCTTCCTTTAAGTGACAGTCCCAAGCGCCCAAACGCATGGTACCGCCCATATCGGTAATGGATTTTTGCTCTTCCATCAAGCTTATCACAGGGTCCGGTGTTCCTTTGTCCATTTCGGTGGAATTGGCTTTTTCCAAACCTAGAACGGTCCGTGCAAATTCGATGACGGCCATTTGCATGCCCAAACAGATTCCCAAGAAAGGGATGTTGTTCTCACGCGCATATTTTACTGCCGTTACTTTTCCTTCAATTCCTCTTTCACCAAAACCCGGGGCAACCAAAATACCGTCCAGGCCTTCAAGTTTCTTGGCTATGTTCTTGGCTGACAAATGTTCCGAATGAATGGATTTCACCTCCACATCGACCTCATTGGCCGCACCTGCATGGATAAAGGCCTCTTGGATTGATTTATAGGAATCGGGAAGTTCCACGTACTTACCGATCAATCCAATGGTTACTTTGTCCTTAGGATTTTTATGTCGTTGCAAAAATTCCTTCCACTGGTCAAGGTTAGGTTCCTTATCATCCGGAAGATTCAATTTTTGCAAAGTAACCGTATCCAATCCTTCTTCCTGCATCAACAAAGGAACATCGTATATGGTGGATGCATCTATGGACTGAATTACCGCTTCTTTCCGAACATTACAGAAAAGGGCCAATTTTTCCTTGATGTCCTCAGAAATCTGATGCTCGGTACGACACACTAAAATATCGGCTTTTATTCCACTTTCCATCAAGGTTTTGACGGAGTGTTGTGTGGGTTTTGTTTTCAATTCGCCCGCGGCTGATAAAAATGGCACCAAAGTCAAATGTACCACAATGCCGTTGTGCTCGCCCAGCTCCCAAAGCAACTGACGGACAGATTCTATGTAAGGCAAGGATTCGATATCACCCACCGTACCCCCGATTTCGGTAATCACAATGTCATAGTCGCCGCTGTTCCCCAAAATTTGGATACGCTCCTTGATCTCGTTGGTGATATGGGGCACTACTTGTACTGTTTTACCCAAAAATTCCCCTTTACGCTCCTTTTCGATCACGCTTTGGTAGATCCTACCTGTGGTCACATTGTTGGCCTGCGAGGTACGGACGTTCAAAAAACGCTCGTAGTGGCCAAGATCCAAGTCGGTTTCCGCACCATCATCGGTCACATAACATTCGCCATGCTCATAAGGGTTCAGTGTTCCCGGGTCCACATTAATGTATGGATCTAATTTTTGGATGGTGGTTCGGTACCCCCTGGCCTGCAGTAATTTGGCCAAGGATGCGGCGATGATTCCCTTACCCAACGAAGAGGTAACGCCTCCCGTAACGAAAATGTACTTGGTATCTGACATATTGCTCATTCTATTACGGGGCGTAAAATTAGTAATTGCTGGGCAAAAATCAGGTAGAATCGCGAGGAAAATCTTTTTGCAGCTTTCTTATGATGGGTTCCAGGTTGTTATCCTTTATGGTCAGCATGGTATTTAGGTAGTCACCCAGTTTCCCTTTGGGAAAACCTTTTTGACGGAACCAGACCAGATAGGGCAAGGGCAAATCCACAAGATAACGCCCCTTGAACTTGCCGAAGGGCATCTTGTAATGGGCCAATTCCAAAAGCTGTTTTGTATCGGGGCGTATTTCCATATCCAACTCGAAAATACTATCTTTCCGAGAACAAATCCACAAAATGAAACGTAGAAATTTTATAGCCACCGCCGCTGCTGGTTCGGCAGGACTGGCTTCAGCCTCCGCCATGACCTCAACTTCAGGGCAAACCAAAGAATTCAAACTCAAGAACAACATCAACCATAGTGTATGCGAATGGTGCTTTAGCGATATTCCTCTGGAAGATTTTTTAAAGACCCTCAACCAACTCGGTGTCAAGGCCATTGATTTGGTAGGCCCGGACAGATGGCCCATATTGAAGAAGTACGATATCCACTGCTCCATGTGCAACGGTGCTGAAATTGGTCTGGACAAGGGATGGAACAATCCCAAATATCATGAACAGCTCATCAAAAACTACACGGAAATGATTCCGAAGGTGGCCAAAGCAGGTTATACCAACCTTATCTGCTTTAGTGGCAATCGCGATGGCATGAACGATTATGTGGGATTGCAAAACTGTGTTGACGGACTTTCACAGATCATGCCCTTGGCCGAGGAACATGGCGTTGTGATTCAGATGGAGCTCTTCAACCAAGTGAACCATCCGGATTATATGTGTGATAACTCCATTTGGGGCGTGGAACTCTGCAAACATTTGGGCAGCGATAATTTTAAATTGTTGTTCGATATCTACCACATGCAAATCCAAGAAGGCGATATTATCCGAAGTATACAGAACTACCACCCTTATTTTGGGCACTACCATACAGCAGGCGTTCCCGGCAGACATGAGATTGATGAAACTCAGGAATTA
Source organism: Flagellimonas yonaguniensis (assembly GCF_029193885.1). Classification (GTDB taxonomy): domain Bacteria; phylum Bacteroidota; class Bacteroidia; order Flavobacteriales; family Flavobacteriaceae; genus Flagellimonas; species Flagellimonas yonaguniensis. The sequence continues at coordinate 92,405 of NZ_JARFVB010000012.1, forward strand.
TATTACCCCGCTATCATCAAGGCTATCCATGCCACTGGGTTCAAAGGATACGTAGCCCAAGAATTTATAGTGACCTGGGAGGATAAAATTGAGGCGTTGAAAGATGGGTTTATGCGGTGCGATATTTAACCCAAGAACTTTTAAACTTAAACGTATTGAGACGAGGGGCTTGCCCCCTCTTTTCATAGTTCATCGCTCTGCACCATCCTTAAGAGCTTCAGCAATCTTCAAATTCCACTCCAATTGCTTTTCACGGTTTCGGGAAAAGTTGGTCTCCCAGTCGTACCGTTCCTGATACTGCTGTAGCTCCTTTAAAATATCGCTATAAATCTTCCTTACCTCAGCTTTTACATCATCGGAAAAGGAGGTTCTACGCAATTTTTCGCGCATTTTACGGGCAAACAACTCGGTAATATCAAAATGAAGCTGCTCGTGTGCCAAGGTATTTTCGTTGCACAATTCGGGCTTGTACCATGATTCATTGGGATAGAAATAGGCATTCACTTCAAAATCCAAATGGACCTCGTGGTGCAATAAATTCGCTGTGTAGGTATAACTGATACCACTTGCGGTGGTTGCTGCGGATGGTTCCCCTGTGGGTACCCTACCTTTAAAATCGGCCCATGTGAGCCTAAAGTCTTTATCCCAAAGAACTCCTTCCTCGATTTCCTGTGCAAATCCAAAAAAACCGAGCAGAAAAATACATCCTATGGAAATTATTTTATCCAATTAAAATCGATTACTCTTTCAATATCGGGGTGCAAACTATAGTTTACCGGACATGTATTGGCGGTATGCTCCAAAATCTTCCTGTGTTTTTCCGACACCGATGCGGGCAACTCCAATTTTACCTCAATTTTGGAGATCCTTCTTGGATTTGCCTCCATGTGTTTTGTCACTTCAGCAGTGGCACCTACCAAATCCACACCCAAGTCACGGGCCTTGATACCCATCATGGTCATCATGCAATTGGCCAATCCGGTTGCCACGGTATCTGTTGGGGAAAAGGCTTCGCCTTTCCCGTTGTTGTCCACTGGTGCATCGGTAATGTACTCGCTTCCAGAACGCAGGTGTACACAAGTAGTGCGAAGGTTTCCGTTATAGGTTACTTTTGATGTCATTCTTTTTTGGCTCTACTTCTTTTATTGTAAGGTCCTCATACTCCATAATGTAGCAAGCACGATTGAAATAACCTGAGGTCCAATCATTGAAATAATCAAACCCATTGCCTGCATATTCCGTTAAACCAATGTATTTGGAGGTTTCGAAAAGATTGTTCTTGTATGCCAACTTCAGCAGTACATCCATGGTCACGTCAAATCCTCGGACAGCATATCTATCGGGAATCAGGCCATTGTATTTTTTACCATATGCATTGATAAAATCCGCATTCCCGGATTCCCTATAAAATGATGAAAAGGTAAACTTAAGGTTGGACAAATGGGTCTTTGACACTGCCTCATTTTCAAAAGCAGCATTATAACTTGTTGTAAACATACGCACTTTGACCTCTGGCACTTCCTCATCACTTATTATAGCGGTATTGGCCGAGTTCAAAATAGAGGTAACACTGGCCACCATATTGGGCTGTTCGGTTTCCAAGAACACCCAGTTTTCCTTTTCCTCTGAAAGTTGAATCAAGAATTCATCCAAATGCAAGGATTTATTATCGATTACCTTCGCTATTTGGGCGGAAGGAAATTTACTCAAAATGGAATCGTGTGCCACTTGATGCGTTGAATCCGCAATGATGATGATATTTTCATTTGTATGGATTTTCTCCATGTAGGACAGCATTTTATCCCGAAGCACCACGTCCCTGGGCACTGAGAAGAACACATTGCTATGGCTCAATTCACTATCGGAAGAAATCGGGGCAATCACGGGAATGTTTTTCGCCGAGGCCTGAACAGCCACCTCATCCAAAGGTCCTGGAGCCAATGGGCCAATGATGGCATCGACACCCGCCAAGTTTTCCCTGAACAAAATTTCCTTTACCTTGGCTTGGTCCAGTTGGGTATCAAAGGTTTTCACATCCACCGACACCCCTGATTTTTTGATTGAATCCAAAGCCACCATGGCTCCCGTGTAAAAACCAAGACTCAAGGCAAGGTCCCTACGATTTTTGATAAGCTCTTCGGCCTTCTCGGTATCGTTCACATTGACCTTGTCCAATCGGAAGGGAAGCATAAACACCAACTTTGGTCTATTTTCCACATTGATGCTGTCCACCAAATTGATTTTGTCCAATACCAAAGCATTTTTCACTTCAAGCTCCTCCGCTTTCTCTTTGGGCAGTTTCAACACCATTCCGGCCTTGAGTCCATTTTCAAGGGCTGGGTTCAAACGGAACAGTTCATCCCGCGTGATTTTAAGGTTCTGGGTAATTCTGAATATGTTTTGTTTGGGCTTCACTTCATAAAAAATGAAGTTCTCCGTGTTGACCTCTCCTACATCATCCTTCTTTTTGGGAAGCCGAACTACCATTCCCTCCTTGAGACCTCCTTCTTCCATGATCTCTGGGTTCAATCGAACAATGGAATCCGTGGGAATACCATACTCCCTTCCCAAACTGTACAGGGTCATTTTTGGGGGTACGGTGTAAGAAGTAAAGATTTCTGTTTTCTGCTCTTTAAGGCTATCCCCTTTGGGTCTTGGCAATTTCAATTCCTCTCCAGCGGCCAAATAATTGGTGGTCTTGTCCAATTCCGGGTTCAACACCAACAGACTGTCCACACTTATGCCATATTTGTGGGCAATGCTCCATCTGGTTTCTTTGGGCTGAACGATATAGGTTTCAAAATCCAGCTCTTTTTCTTCATCCTCATCCACTTCCGGGAACACGGGAATCTGAAGTACCATTTTACGTTCGAGGGCTTCGGAATACAACCTCGTATTGTATCGTTTTAACTGATCTTCGGTAATGTTGTATTTCTGGGTAAGACCAAAAACGGTTTCCTTTCTTTTTACCCTATGCCGAATAAACCGAATCGGTTTTATTTCTTCCTCTTGTTCTTCTTGCTTGGTCTCTGTTTTGTTTTCAACAGGTTGTCCGTTCAAGGGAATGATAAGAATAGTGTTTTCCTTGACATCGGAAGCACTTTTAATTTCCTTGTTGGCCTGTAATATGCTGTAGGGTGTTACCCGATATTGTTGGGATATACTTTTCAGCGTTTCCCCTTCCTTTACAGCATGTGTTGCGTAGTTCTGTGCGGAAACTGGCACCATGGCCAACAAAAAGACCATGGCAAACACCAGTTGTAAAATATGTTTTTTCATTCCCATTCTATAGTTGCCGGTGGTTTTGAGCTTATGTCGTACACCACTCTATTAACGCCTTTAACCTTGTTTATTATATCATTAGAGGTTTTTTGCAGGAATTCATACGGTAGATTTACCCAATCGGCGGTCATGCCATCTGTACTTTCCACCGCTCTGAGTGCCACACATTTTTCGTAAGTGCGTTCATCTCCCATAACCCCTACACTATCTACGGGCAAAAGCATGGCTCCGGCCTGCCAAACCTTGTCATAAAGTCCCCATTTTTTCAATCCATCAATAAAAATGGCATCCACTTCTTGCAAAATGGCCACCTTTTCTGCTGTTATATCCCCCAAGATACGGATTCCGAGACCAGGCCCTGGGAATGGGTGTCTGCCCAAAATTTCGGCTGACATATCCATACTTGCGCCCACTCTCCTTACCTCGTCCTTGAACAACATTTTCAAGGGCTCCACTACTTTCAATTTCATGTAGTCGGGCAACCCCCCTACGTTGTGGTGGCTTTTTATTACGGCTGATGGTCCACCACTAGCCGAGACCGATTCAATCCTATCTGGATAAATGGTCCCCTGTGCCAACCATTTTGCATTTTCCACTTTGTGGGACTCATCATCAAAAACCTCGATAAAGACCCTTCCGATGATCTTTCTTTTTCCTTCAGGGTCGGATTCCCCTTTCAAGGCATCCAAAAAGCGTGCCGAAGCATCAACCCCCTTTACGTTCAACCCCATGTGTTTGTACTGATCAAGGACACTTTCGAATTCATTTTTACGGAGGAGTCCATTGTTGACGAAGATACAATACAAATGGTCTCCAATGGCCTTGTTCAACAACATGGCTGCTACACTGGAGTCCACTCCACCGGACAGCCCCAATATCACTTTTTCATCTCCAATTTCCTCTCTTAGCTCTTCAACCGTGGTTTCCACGAAGGCATCCGGGGTCCAATCCTGTTGCAACCCTGCAATGTTCACCAAAAAGTTTTCCAACAGTTTTTTCCCATCAGTGGTATGGTACACTTCGGGATGGAATTGGATTCCGTAGGTGGTCTCGCCTTCAATCCTGTAGGCTGCATTTTCCACGTCGTGGGTGCTGGCCAAACGAACAGCCCCCTCGGGAAGCTCTTTAATGGTGTCGCTATGACTCATCCAAACTTGGCTGCCCTCCCCAATTCCGGTCAAGAAATCTTCATCTTGTTTCACATAGGACAGATTAGCCCTTCCATATTCCCGGGTTGCAGATGGCGCTACGTTCCCCCCATGAAAATGGGACAAATATTGTGCTCCATAACAAATGCCCAACAAGGGTTTCTTTCCTTTGATCTCCGATAAATCGGGATGAGGGGCCTGCTCCGCGCGCACCGAAGATGGTGAACCAGAAAGAATGACCGCCTTGTAATCCGATAAATCTTCGGGCAGTTTATTGTATGGTTTGATTTCTGAGTAAATGTTGAGTTCCCTAACGCGTCTTGCGATCAGCTGTGTGTACTGGGAACCAAAGTCTAGGATGAGTACGTTGTTCTGCATGGGCAAAAATAGCAATTTGCTTTAGTTGCAAAAGTATCTTTTAAAGGTTATTTACCACAAGTTTTTCCGGAAAGGAATTCCAACGGGTTATCAACAGGTTCATCTTTCCCATATTGCTTTACACTTTATTTTGAAAACGAGACACCCTTATATAATTTTTTTCTTAATAGATTTCATTATTTCTTTGCCTTTTAAAACAGCATTGACCATGATTAAGGGTTTTATTTTTGATTTGGATGGCGTAATCACGGATACCGCGGAACTTCACTATACGGCATGGAAAAAACTGTCGGACGATATGGACTGGCACTTTGACCGTGACCTTAATGAGAAACTTAGGGGGATTTCCAGAATGGATTCCATAAAAGTGATCATGGACCACAATGATGTGTCTTTGGATGATGAGGCCGTAGTTGAACTGGCCACCAAAAAGAACGACATCTACGTTGAGAGCTTGGACGACATGACCCCTGAAGATTATTTGCCCGGTGCCAGAGAACTTTTGACCCATTTGAGGTCGGAAGGGTTTCGTGTGGCCTTGGGAAGTGCCAGTAAAAATGCAAACAAGGTATTGAAACAACTCAATGCCACCCATTTTTTTGATGTCATCGGAGATGGCAACAGTGTTTCCAAGAGCAAACCTGCTCCTGACATTTTTCTGTATGCCTCGGAAAAACTGGGGTTATCTCCTGAAAATTGTATTGTTTTTGAAGATGCCGAAAAAGGAATTGATGCCGCCAAAGCTGGAAAGTTCCACAGTGTGGGCATTGGCCCGGAAGAAAGGGTAGGTCATGCGGACATTAGGTTCGACACCATGAAAGAAGCCACCTTATTTGAGGTGAAATCACATTTCAAGGATTTGTTCTAAACTTTGTTTGGACATAAAAAAAAGCCCCGGGAACCACTCCGGGGCTTTTCAATAAAATCAAAACCAACCTAAACATATGAGTTAACCAACTCAAAATTTAAATTTTCATAGCTATTTACACCTATGGAACAACCGAAGATGTAAATACCCTACCTTGATTTTGATTTTTTTTTTTGAAAAACTTTAAATCGCGCGTTGAAATGGCGGCCTTATTGATGTTTTAAAACAATGAAGTCCTTGGAGAATGGATCTAAGGCATCCAACAACAAGGGAATTAGGTCCTCGCCCATCTCTAGATAGATTTCCGAAAAGTTCAATTGCCTTTCTTGAAGCGATTTATTGGGGAACAACTCATTTTGAAGATCCGTTAAACGTACCACATGGTCCTTTAACTTACGTTTTTGAGCCCGTAACAAACGTTTTTCCAGATGGTCCAGCCCTTTTTTCTGCTTTACCTCTTGCGCCTTTACCGCACCCAAAAAACTTTTATCCGTTTTTTCGACCAGTTCGTACATATACTCAAATTGCTCTTCCAACAATTTTTTCTGCGGCGAAAAATCAATGTCAATATTGGAAATGTCCCGTATTTTTTTGTTGATGAGCGAATGTTGCTTCATGAACAAATGGGAAACGTGCAATCCCATCTTCGCTACTTTTTCCGACTGTTTTTCGGTAATCAGCAAAGCTGAATTACGCAGCATCAACATAGGGAAAGTAACCCCAACCTCATCAAAATAGGATTTGAGCTCCAACCAATACGCCAGTTCCCCTCCCCCACCTATGTAGCACAAGTTGGGCAAAACCACTTCCTGGTACAACGGACGGGCCACCACATTGGGTGAAAAACGTTCTGGATATGTTTCAAGTTCTTGCAGGAGTTCTTCCTTGGAAAAATCGATATGGGTATTGATCACATGGTATTTTCCCTTTTTCAGGATGATTCGCTCCCGCAAATCATCTTTTAAATAGAAATAATTGATTTCCCTAGGGTTGACTTGAATCGTATAATCTGGTGAAACCTCGCCCAAAGCTTCAATGGTCTCTGATATTTTCTCATACGGGGTGTAATCAAAAATATCCCTTTTGGCATAGGGAACCAATAATTTCTTGAGTTCCTTATTATCGCCATCCACTATGACCAATCCTGCTTCTCCAAATAATGCATTGGCAAGATAGCGGGTCGCATCCGTTAAATTGTCATGCTCCAGATATGCTTTTTTGAAAAGATCTTTCAATTTATCCGTGAGTCCCAAATTACCCAGTTCGGAAGCAAATATTCCATAAACCTCATCCAATCCATCGGTGGGCAATCTTCCCACTGCCCCCGATGCTTTTTTGTTCCAAAGCACTTTTTTTCCATGTAGATTGAAATAATTGATCTCATCAAAATCATGATCCTCTGTTGCCATCCAATATACTGGCACCACATGATTGTCAGGATGTTCCTTGTTCAGTTTTTTGGCCAAGTTAATGGCGGAAATGATTTTATAGAGGAAGTATAGCGGCCCCGTGAACAAGTTCAACTGATGCCCAGTTACCACTGTAAAGGATGTCTCATTTTCAAGGGCGTCGATATTTTTTTGGGTAGCCTTGGAAACCTCGACTCCCTTGTATTGGTCCTTTAACGAATTTACCAGTACCTCTCTGTGCTCCTTTGGATAATTGGTTGCCTTCTCTTTGATCTGATCACCAAAGTTCCCGGGCACGGGGTATCTATTAAAAAAGGGGGACAGCTCTTTCTTTTGTTCTAAATAATCACAAATTAATTGGGAAAAATAACCAGTCTCCTTAAAGGGTATACATTCTACTTCCATTCAAACTGTAATGAGGTGTTCAAAGATAAGTCTCTTCTTTTTTTCTCTTCCTAAAAATACGTTAATTGAATTTTTTGCAATTTTAGTGAGCCGCTCCCAATAAAATTAGGTTTCTGCTTTAATTTATTAGTAGATTTGGTAGGATCAATTAACCCTGGCATGACCAAATTTTTATTTTCCCTCGTTCTTTTAGCATCAATTTCCGTATCCGCACAACAATTAAAGTCCCCTTCGGAGTTTTTGGGTTACGAACTCGGAACACAGTTTACCCGCCATCATGAAGTGGTGGATTACTACGAATATTTGGCAGAATCCGCCCCGGACAGGGTACAACTGACCGTTTATGGAAAAACCAACGAACGACGACCATTGATTTTGGCCTACGTATCCTCCTCTGAAAATTTGGCCAATCTGGAAACCATCCGTAAAGAGCATTTAAAAGATACAAAGGGAACCGGAGATTCCTCTAAAGCGATTGTTTGGTTGAGCTACAATGTGCATGGGAACGAAAGCGTGAGCACCGAAGCATCCATGAAAACCATTTATGAGTTGTTGACCAAAAAAAGTTCCTATTTGGAAAACACCGTAGTGATCACGGACCCCTGCATCAATCCTGATGGGCGTGACAGATACACTAACTGGTACAACCAATACAAGAACACACCATTCCAAGTAGACCCGAATAGCAAGGAGCACCATGAAGGTTGGTGGAGTGGACGAAGCAACCACTATATGTTCGATTTGAACCGTGATTGGGCTTGGCTTACACAGATTGAAAGCCAACAACGCCTAAAAATATACAACCAATGGCTGCCCCACGTTCATGTGGATTTCCACGAACAAGGTGTGAACAACCCCTACTATTTTGCTCCAGCAGCAGAACCGTATCACGAGGTGATTACCGATTTCCAACGAGATTTTCAAGTGACCCTAGGGAGGAACCATGCCAAATATTTTGATGCCAATGGTTGGTTCTATTTCACCAAAGAAGTATTTGATTTGCTCTACCCAAGTTATGGGGACACCTATCCTATTTACAACGGTTCCATAGGAATGACCTACGAACAGGGAGGTAGTGGAAGAGCCGGACTTGGAGTGATCACTGCCATTGGGGACACCTTGACCTTAAAGGACAGAATCGCCCATCACTTTACAACGGGGCTTTCCACTGTGGAAGTATCCTCTAAAAATGCAGGGAAATTGAACGAGGAATTCAGAAAGTTCCATCAAAACAAGGATTTTAAATATAAAAGCTATGTGCTAAAAGGTAACAAGGACAAATTGAATGCCCTTAAATCACTTTTGGACAAGCACAATATTGAATACGGGGATTTATCAAGCGGCTCCTACAAGGGACACAGCTATGAAACAGGTAATAGTGGCAGCCTGTCCATCAACAAAAATGGCATGGTGGTCTCTATAGATCAACCCAAAGGAACCTTGGTAAAAGTATTGTTTGAGCCCAGCACAAAACTTACGGATTCGCTGACCTACGATATCACTGCATGGTCCTTGCCCTATGCCTACGGGTTGGAGGCTGTGGCTTCCACTTCTTCGATTTCCGCTCAAAATGTGCAGGAAACATCGACTCTCCCCTCCATTAGCAGAGGAAGCTATGCTTACTTGACCGACTGGAACAGCATGGACGATGCACGCTTTTTGGCAGCACTCCTAAACAAAGGGATTCGTGTACGCAAAGCCGATCATCCCTTCAGTATAGAGGGCAAATCCTTTGATCGTGGCACATTGATCATTACCAAGGGGGACAACGAAAACAAAGAGGACTTTATCCAAACCTTACAAACCATTGTCACAACGTTTAATAAGGAAATTACCCCCACAAGTACAGGCTTTGTGGATTCCGGGAAGGATTTTGGCTCTTCATCCATTCAAATGATCACAAAACCCAAGGTCGCTGTTTTATCGGGCGGACCGACCTCTACCCTTCGATTTGGCGAAATTTGGCATTTCTTCGAACAACAATTGCACTATCCGCTTACAGTACTGGATGATGATTATACAACCAGAGTCGACCTCGACGAGTACAATATTCTGGTATTGCCCGATGGAAGATATGGCAACCATTTTAAAGAAGGCCAACTATCCAAACTGAAAAATTGGGTGCAACAAGGCGGAAAAATAATCGCCATGGGAGGGGCAATAGATGCTCTTGATGGTGAAAAAGGGTTCCGTATTGTAAAAAAGAAGCAGGCAAAGGATTCCAGCGAAAATACACCACAACCCTATAAAAATTGGGAAAGGGAACGTATAAAAGGTGCAATCACAGGGGCCATATTCAAAACCAAGGTGGATAACTCCAATCCATTGGCCTATGGCTATGGTTCAGATTATTTTTCTTTAAAACTGGGTAGTAGTGCCTATGATTATCTCGAAAACGGAAACGCCGTATATCTGGAACAAAACACCAAGCCTTTTTCTGGTTTTGCGGGTACCGAAGCACAAAAAAGGATTTCCGAATCCTTAGTGTTCGGTGTAGAAAACCATGGTCGTGGCCAAGTGATCTATATGGTGGACAATCCTTTGTTTCGAGGGTTTTGGGAAAACGGAAAATTGTTCTTTGCCAATGCCCTTTTCATGGTGGACTAAGGTTTTTCAGCTTATTTAAAGGGATTTGTTCACTTTTTTAACGAAAACTATATTGATACGTATACCCATTTTTTTGTACATTTAGTAAAAGTAACAAGGAAAAATTGCGGATATGCCACAGATAACCCCATTATTGTTTTTAAAGCCAAAATCAAAAATGTTGCATTTTTTGGCAATATCCATTTTTGCAATGCTGCTCCCTCTGGAAACCATGGCATTTCAGCAGAATAACGCAATTGATTACAATGAATACAGCGGAGAGGTAAAAGAAGAGTCCAGCAATAAATCCTTGGTTTTCGCCACCCTTACCGTAGAGGGCACCAACATCAGCACCATTACCAACACCGAGGGTAACTTTCTATTGAAAGTACCCAAGCAGTTTATCGATAAAAACATTGTTGTTTCTTTTTTGGGCTACAAAACCAAAATGGTACCTATTTCCAGTCTAAAACCCGAAAAAAATGAGATTTCATTGGAAGTCTCCGTGACCCAGCTCTCTGAAATCAATATCAATGCACCCAAAGATGCATTGGCACTGGTACGCGAAACCCTGAAGAACAGGGATGAAAACTATTTTAAGGACCCTGCGCTCATGACAGCCTTTTACAGGGAGACCATAAAAAGAAGAAGAAGAAACGTTTCTTTGGCCGAAGCTGTGGTCAATATATACAAAACCCCTTATGATATTGGTCGTGATGACGCAGTTGAACTTTATAAAGCAAGAAAAAGCACAGATTACAGCAAATTGGACACTGTTGCCTTAAAGCTACAAGGCGGTCCATACAACACGCTATATGTGGACTTGATGAAATACCCCGAATACATATTCTCAGAAGAATCCCTGCTCAACTATAAATTTACTTTTGATCGTTCCACAACCACCAATGACCGATTGATCTATGTCATAAGGTTCAATCAACTTGAAAATGTATTGGAACCTCTGTACCAAGGTGAATTGTATATCGATGTGGAAAACAAAGTCCTGACCGGGGCCATTTTCTCCCTGAACATTACCGACCAGGAACAAGCCGCCCAACTTTTTGTACGAAGAAAACCCGCCAGAGTCGATGTATGGCCCACAGAAGTGTCCTACCGTGTCGACTATAGGGAAAAAGACGGAAAATGGTACTACGGCTACAGCAGCGTGTTCATGGAGTTCAAAGTGGACTGGGAAGACAAGTGGTTCAATTCACAATACAGCATGACTGCTGAAATGGCCATCACGGATTGGGAAAGTGTCAGTAGAACCGAAAGGCCCAAATATCGACAAAGAATCAAAAAGTCGATTATCCTAAGTGACGAAGCTTCTGGATTCTCCGATCCTGACTTTTGGGGTGAATATAATATCATAGAACCCGAAAAGTCCATTGAATCAGCCATTAGGAAAATCCAAAGACAACTGCGAAGAGCTGAAAGAAACAGTGATTAGTTCGTGCTTTTCTTCTAAATTTTGTGCATTTTTACCCTTGCGTTGCATAATCCAATCCAAATGTCCAAAAGAAGAAGTTTTTTAAAATCGGCAACGGCTCTTGGCGCCGTAACCCTTTTACACCAAACAAGTTGGGGAAACGAACCCATTTCCTCTCCAAAACCCAAAATAAAACCCAACAAATTGAAACCGGGCGATACCATTGGCTTGGTTGCTCCCGGATTTGCCATAAAACCAGAAAAGCTCTATTTGGCAATGGAAGCATTGGAAAAAATGGGTTTCAAGACCTATCATACCGATCGCATCAAAGGCAACTATGGCTATTTCAGCAACACGGATGAAGAACGTGCAAAGGATGTGAACGAAATGTTCGCCAATCCCGATATCGATGCCATACTTTGTGCCCGGGGTGGTTACGGGTGTACCCGTATTCTTGACCTATTGGATTATGAGGTCATTGAAAACAATCCCAAGGCCTTGATTGGCTTTAGTGATATTACCGCATTGATCAACAGCATATACAAAAAAACAGGCCTTGTCTGTTTTCACGGTCCGGTGGGCAGCACTATCGATGATGAATATAGCCAGGCATACTTTAAAAAAGTATTGATGGAACCCCAAGAGGTCCTTCCCATCAAAAATGCCATACTAAAAGACCCAAAACAATACAGAAACAGCGAATACTACCGATATACCATTACCCCGGGAGTTGGACAAGGCGAACTTGTAGGGGGCAGTTTAACCCTGGTGACCGCTATGATCGGAACACCTTACGAAATTGACTTTACTGATAAACTTGTTTTTTTGGAAGATGTCGAAGAAGCTCCTTATCGCATAGACCGTATGCTTACCCAACTCTCCGAGGTCGATAGTTTTTTGAAGGCCAAAGGAATAATTTTTGGTGTCTGCAAAGGTTGCGACCGCAAACGGACCACCGACAACTTTACGCTAAGGGAAGTGATCATGGACAGGATAGCTCCCTTGAACATCCCTGCCGTTTATGGGATGAGTTTTGGGCACATTCCCCAAAACTCAACCCTTCCCATTGGTATCGAAGCAAGCTTCAATGCCTATAAAAAGCAGCTTCGCTTGTTGGAAGCTGCAGTTTGCTAGTATTTATCCTTTCTTGAATTCATTAAGCGTTTTGATGATGATGGAAACACAATCCATCAACTGCTCGTGATTCATGACCAAGGGCGGTGCAAAACGGATAATGTTACCATGGGTTGGTTTGGCCAATAGTCCATTTTCCTTCAGGGCCACACAAATATCCCATGCCGTGGAGCTATCTTCGGTATCGTTGATCACAATGGCATTCAGTAATCCTTTTCCCCTAACCTTTACTACCAAATCAGAAGTAGGAATAAACTTGTTCAACTCTTCACGGAACAATTCGCCTAACTCCTGGGCGTTCTGTGCCAAATGCTCTTCTTTGATGACCTCCAATGCTGCCGTACTTACCGCAGCAGCTACTGGATTTCCTCCAAAAGTACTCCCGTGGCTACCAGGCGTGATCACTTCCATGATATCGTCGTTGGCCAAAACGCCAGAAACCGGATATACACCTCCAGATAAGGCCTTGCCCAAAATCAGAATGTCGGGTTTTACATCTTCATGATCTACAGCCAACATTTTACCTGTCCTTGCAATCCCTGTTTGTACTTCATCTGCAATAAAAAGCACATTGTATTTTTCACAAAGGGCTTTTGCCCCTTTCAAATACCCTCCGGACGGCACATAAACCCCAGCTTCGCCCTGGATAGGCTCCACTAAGAAACCCGCAACGTGAGGATTGCTTTTAAGTGCATTCTCCAACGCTGTCAGATTATCATACTCTATTGTTACAAATCCTTCGGTGTAAGGGCCATAATTCTCCCGTGCAACTTCATCATTGGAGAAGGAAATAATGGTGGTAGTTCTCCCATGAAAGTTGTTTTCACATACAATCACTTTGGCCTGATTTTCCGGGATCCCCTTCTTCTGGTAAGCCCATCTTCTACACACCTTCAAAGCGGTTTCTACAGCCTCTGCACCTGTGTTCATGGGCAATAGCTTATCAAAACCAAAAGTTTCCGTTGCATATTTCTCATACTTCCCCAACATGTCGTTGTAAAATGCCCGTGAAGTCAAGGTCAATGTTTTTGCTTGCTCCACCATGGCCCCAACGATTTTAGGGTGGCAATGCCCTTGGTTTACGGCAGAATATGCAGAGAGAAAGTCATAATATTTTTTTCCTTCCACATCCCACACATAAACACCTTCGCCCTTGCTCAAAACCACGGGTAGTGGATGGTAGTTGTGTGCTCCGTACTTGTTTTCCAAATCTATCGCTTGCTGCGATGTTAAATGCTCTAAAACAGCCATTTCATTAAATGATTAAAATTGATAAAATAACCATTCCTACTGTACCTTTATTCTTTCGAAGTCTCGAAAAAGCAGCGTGGGAGAGAAATCATCCCTTGGAGTGCCTGCAAATTACAAATTAATTGATGAAAATGTAATTTTCTGAAAACGTTTCAGCCACCTATAACCAAAAGTTTACATGCAATTTAAGAAGCTGTGTTCTGCGAAATACCAAAAAGAACTTACTTTTGCGACATGCGTAAAAACAGAAGGAGAAAAACGTTTGAAAACGTAGAGGTAGTCGATGCCGGAGCAAAAGGAAAATCAGTAGGAAAAGCCCCAGATGGACGGGTTATTTTCTTGACCAATGCAGTGCCAGGCGATGTGGTGGACGTGATGACGACCAAGAAACGAAAAGCCTATTTTGAGGGAGTTGCCACCAACTTCCACACCCTTTCCGATAAAAGAACGGAACCTGTTTGCCAGCATTTCGGTACTTGTGGAGGCTGTAAATGGCAACACATGGGCTATGAACACCAACTCTATTTTAAGCAAAAAGAGGTAGAAAACAACCTTAAAAGAATCGGTAATCTAGAATTGCCCGATACCATGCCGATCCTAGGATCCGAAGAGCAGTATTTTTATAGAAACAAAATGGAGTTCTCCTTTTCCGATAGCCGTTGGTTGACCCCAGAGGAAATAAATTCAGATGTAGAGATCGAGGACAGAAATGCACTCGGGTTCCATATTCCAGGCATGTGGGACAAAATATTGGACATTAAAAAATGTCATTTACAGCAAGACCCTTCCAACTCCATACGATTGGAGGCCAAGAATTTTGCCAACAAAAACGGCCTTAGCTTTTTCAATCCAAGAAATCAGAAAGGGCTTTTACGAACCTTAATGATCCGTACATCCTCCACGGGAGAAATTATGGTGCTCATACAATTTTTTGAAGATGATGAAGAAAGCCGGGAATTATTATTGAACCATCTGAAGGAAAAATTCCCTGAAATTACATCGCTGCTATATGTCATCAACTCCAAAGGAAACGATACCATTTACGACCAAGAAGTAATTTGCTTTGCAGGTCGCGACCATATTTTTGAGGAAATGGAAGGGTTACAATTCAAGATCAATGCTAAGTCTTTTTACCAGACCAACTCGGAGCAAGCATACGAACTCTATAAAGTCACAAGGGATTTTGCTGGATTAACAGGTAATGAACTAGTGTACGATTTATATACCGGTACAGGTACCATAGCACAATTTGTTGCCAAAAACGCAAAAAAAGTAGTCGGTGTGGAATCCGTTCCCGAAGCCATTGCCGATGCCAAAGCAAACGCCCTGCATAATAATATATCCAATGTGGATTTCTATGTGGGCGATATGAAGAATGTGTTCAATGATGATTTTATTGCAGCACACGGGCAACCCGATGTGATCATAACCGACCCTCCTCGTGACGGAATGCACAAACAGGTAGTTGAGCAATTGTTACAGGTAGCTCCGCCAAAAATCGTCTACGTGAGCTGCAACAGCGCAACCCAAGCACGTGATCTGGCTCTAATGAAAGAACAGTATGCCGTCACACAAGTGCAACCAGTGGATATGTTCCCGCAGACGCACCACGTTGAAAATGTTGTACTTTTGGAAAAACGGGTGTAATTTTTGAAATAAAATCCTTAGGTAACCGGAATGAAGAAAATAATCCCTTTCCTACTTATTGCATCAATGCTTTTTTATGCTTCATCCTGTGAGAAGGATGATATCTGTGTTGATGGTGACACACCGCTTTTGATCGTTGGTTTTTTTGATATTGAGGATACCACGGCCTTCAAAAGTGTTGAATCCATTCGAATCAGAAATATTGACATAGATAGCATCATATCCAGCGATTCTTATGAGAGTGCATTCAGTGATAGGTCCAATATCGCCGATTCTGTTCTGGTCCCGTTACGAAGCAATGCCGTTACCACAATGTACGAGATCATTTCAAATTCGGCCGATGATGATGAAACCAATCTGGAAACTGGCAACATTGACACCCTGACCATTTCTTATGAGCTTGAAGAGGCTTTTATCTCAAGGGCATGTGGCTTTGTGACCAATTACAACAATATATCCGTTACAGTTACGGAAAATGCCGAAAACTGGATTCAAGATATCAAGGTTGTTCAACCCAATGTAGTAAATACCGATAGCATCCATGTCAAAATATATCATTAGTATTTGTATTGCCCTGCTACCCATTGTGGCGCAAGCACAAAGCAAACCCATTGATCTCTCGCAAAAGGATACTGTTACGTACAAAGACCCCTATGGTCTTCGTGTGGGTGCGGACATCAGTAAATTGATACTTTCCTTTGCAGATGAAGATTACACGGGTCTTGAACTGGTTGGCGACTACAGATTGACACGGAAATTGTACCTGGCCGCTGAGATAGGCAATGAAACCAAAAGACAGGACGAAAGCCTGAACAACACCCTTTTGTACGACTACGAAACCTCTGGAAGCTACATCAAGGCAGGTGTGGACATAAACACCTACACCAATTGGTACGGTATGAACAATGCTATAACCATAGGTGGGCGTTATGCAATCGCGAGCTTTAACCATACCCTGTACGATTATAGCCTTTATGAAACAAATCAGTTTTTTAATCCAGAGTTCTTACCGGGCGAAGACCCCAATAGGGAGTTTAGCGGACTTTCCGCTTCTTGGCTGGAATTTGTTATTGGGGCCAAAGTAGAGCTGTTCGCCAATATTTTTGTGGGCATGAGTGCGAGATTGGGCTTTTTGATCACCAATTCGGAAGATGAACAATTCCCTAACCTATGGATCCCCGGATTCAACAAAGTGACGGATGGAAGTAATTTTGGTGTGAACTACAATTACTCCATCAGCTACTTCATACCCCTATATAAAAAAGCAAAAAAGAACAAAGAGAAAAACAGCCAGTAATATGAAAGCACCCATCGACTATATCGAATTGAAATCCACAGACCTTCAAAAGACCAAGGATTTTTATTCCAACACATTTGGTTGGGATTTTACCGATTACGGCCCAGCTTATACTTCGTTTTCCGAAATTGGTGTAGCTGGCGGTTTTGAACTGACTTCCGGACCCATTGTCAATGGTGTTCTCATTGTGCTGTACTATAATGCTCTTGTTGAAATAAGGGACAAAGTAATCGATGCCGGAGGCACTATTACCAAAGAGATTTTTGAATTTCCTGGTGGTAAACGATTTCATTTTACAGACCCATCGGGTAACGAACTTGCTATTTGGTCAGAAAAATAAAAGGAGCCACAAAGGACTCCTTTTATAAAATTTGGTTGAGTTAGTTAGTCGTGTTCTAAACACATTTCCAAATCTAAACAATTCTTTCGCTATATCCCAAATATAATTTTGGTCAAGATCAAATTCACAACTTTTTGTTGTGTATGCAACTAATTATTGTTTTTGGCTTTTTTACTGCCCTCATAAATCTCATACTTTACCAATCGGGCTTCCAACTTTCCATTGAAGGTCTTGATTCTTTTGGACGTCTTTAAACCTATATGCTTTAGTGCCTCCAAATTGGAAGTAACCAACCATGCATCCGTTCCCTGATACACTTTTTTGAAGGTATCCCCAATTTTCCCATAGAAGATTTCCATATCAATGGGCAATCGTTCCCCATAGGGTGGATTGAACAACATGTGCAACTTACCTTCAACAGGCTTATCCGCCCTGAAAAAGTCCTTGCGCTCCACCGTGATATAGTCCGATAGATTGGCGTGTTCCACGTTCTCTTGGGCTTTTCTTACCGCAGAAGGGGCCTTGTCATACCCAATAACTTTATGATGGAACTCCCTGACTTTTTTCAGGCTCGCATCCACAATTTTATCATGTAACTTAGCATCGTAATCATTCCAATGCATAAATGCATACGACTCCCTGTTGATGTTTACCGGAATGTTGCAGGCAATCATGGCCGCCTCGATCAAAAAGGTCCCGCTTCCACACATGGGGTCAAAGAAATCCGTCTCTCCGTCCCAACCACTTTGAAGCAACAGACCAGCCGCCAACACCTCGTTTATTGGTGCAATATTGGTCAAAATACGGTACCCCCTTTGATGAAGCGATTTCCCTGAACTATCCAATGAGACCGTACAGGTGTTTTTATAAATATGGATATTGATTCGAATATCTGGATCTTGGGTCTGCACATTGGGACGGTCACGAACCACTGCCCTAAACTTGTCCACAATGGCATCCTTGGCCTTTAAGGAAACAAACATGGAATTGTCAAAAACCTGGGTATTGGCAATACTATCAATGGCAAAGGTTTTCTCCACATCAAAAATATCGGGCCAGTCCAGATCATAAATATGTCTGTACAGGTCCTTCTCGTTAAAAACCCTGAATGTTTTTATGGGCTTGAACACCTTCAAGGCAGTTCTAAGACAAAGATTGGCTTTGTACATAAATCCCGTATCCCCTTCAAAAGTTACATTTCGCACTCCTTCTTCCACATGCCCTGCACCCAAATCACGAAGTTCTTTCGCCAAAATTGTCTCAAATCCGTAAAGGGTCTTGGCCATCATCTTGAAATTTCCTGCCATGTTCTTGTAATTTCTTTCGGCAAAAATAGACTATTTTTGCTCCTTTAATTCCCACTATGGATTTTCCTTCCGCTATCATCTACATTATCCCCATTGTGGCCGTTTGGGCCGGATTTGCATTTGTATGGTTTACCAAGCCCAAAAACAACAACAATATTAAACTCCTACTGGCATTTAGTGGTGCGTTTCTGTTGTCCTTGACGTTTTTCAAGCTTTTACCGGACGTATATGATGGTCATGATCCCAAAACCATAGCACTGTATATCTTGGGAGGAATTTTGCTACAGGTATTCTTGGAGTTTTTTTCCAAAGGAGCTGAACATGGGCACATGCATGTGCACTTAAAGGAAAATAAATTCCCAACCTTATTGTTTCTCAGCCTTTCCGTACATGCTTTGGTCGAAGGTGTTCCGATACACGGCAACGATTCCATTCTCTATGGAATCATCATCCACAAGATACCCATAGCCATCATTTTGAGCATCTTTTTGGTCAATTCAAAAATGAAACTGTCCACTACCCTCTTGTTCATCGCCGCTTTTTCTTTGATGACACCCTTGGGCAGCTATATATCCACATCGGCTTGGATAGAAAATTATGGGCACCAGCTTACCGCATTGGCCATTGGAGTGTTCTTTCACATATCCACCGTTATTTTGTTTGAAAGTGCACAAGGACACGCTTTCAATCTCAGAAAACTGGTGGTCATCATATTGGGAATCGGAATTGCCTATTTGGTGTAGACTCTTGTCACATGGTTCTCAAAGACCGCTTTTTGCTCAAGGACCAGATGAAATCCTTCCAAAGCCTCAAGATCTTTCTCATTACGAGTATTTGTAATGATATAAGCTCTGGGATACTTTTGTAGGTAAACCTCGATTTGTTGAACCGTATCATAAACGGGGAATGTCCTTCTAAAATTGATGGGGAAAGCACTATCAAACCTTTTAAAGGCAATAATTTTGGAATCAGCGGGTATTTTTAACAAGGCCAAGGAAACAGGGCTCAGCTGGGTAAGGGTAGGATAAATAACTCCAAACAGGGAAAAGGCCATCAAAATCCATCCGCAGGAAATGCTTAAAAAAGTATGTTTAAACCTTCCTTTTTGATAAAAGTAAAACCCAACAATCGCGGACAATGTTGCCAACAGTAGAAAAAGGCTTACAGGCCTAAAGAGTTGCAATTGCTTTTCAACGGTTAGGCCAATCCAACCGCCAATAGGCAAGATCACTCCCACAACAATCAAAAAGATAAGACTGGCCGTGATGAACCTTGTTTTTTTACCAATCAAGAATGCTTTGTAGAGATAAAAACCTATCAGAATGGCCACAAAAGGATAGGACGGCATAGGATAATTGGGAAGTTTGGTGCTAGAAACACTGAAAAACAGCATGGTAATGGTTGATACAATCAATGAAAACAACACAAAATCGTTCTTCCTTCTAACCTTCCAGGCATTATAAAAACCCTGAATTATAAAAACCGAAAATGGCAATAAGCCCAAAACCACATACAAAGATGTCAAGACAAACAGACCCCCGTGCCCTTCCTTTTCAGAACCGAACCTAGACATGTTATGGTCCAGAAAAAAGCCTTCCGTCCAGATACCTTCGGTATGTATATGCACCAGATAATACCAAGGTCCGGCAATCAACAATATCAATAAGAGTCCAAAAAAGGGACGTAATCCTAAAATTGTTTTGAGGTTAAAATCTTTTTTGAACAGTAAAAAAGAAGGAACAATCAAACCAGGCAAGACTATGGCTATGGGACCTTTCGTAAGCACTCCCAATGCCATGGCACCATAAAATGGAAACAACCAACTCTGTTTCTCAGTCTTATAAAAACCATAGAATGAAAAGAGTGACAGCGTTATAAAAAATATAAGATAAGGATCGGGTACCGCCAAATGAAACTCTTGCACAAAGAACAAGGATGACAGTAAAACCGTGCTAACGATTATTGCCAAGGTTTGGTTTTGCCATTTTTTAATATTCCAATATGTTATCAAAACAGTAAGGGCACCAAAAACTCCGGAAAAAAAACGGGCTCCAAAAGCATTTACACCAAATAGCTTATAGCCCAGAATCATAAAAAAGTAATGAAGCGGTGGTTTATCCGTACGGAGTTGCCCATTAAAAAAGGGAACAATATAATTTCCCGAAGCCAGCATCTCACGTGCCGCCTCAGAGTTTCTGGCTTCGTCCAAAATGTAGATGGGATATATACCCACAAAAGAGATACAGATTATTAGTCCCATAAAAAAGACTATCCAAACATCATATTTCCGCCAAGACCTCATGAAAAATTTGATTCCCTCAAATTAGTCATTAAAAAGCTGTTTCAAGACATTTTGAGTCGATTGCTGCAGGTGTTGCACATCAATCTTGATTTGTTTGGCGTGCCATTTTTTGGGATAAGATCTAACCACTAGGTAAGCGATTACACTTGATAGGGTGCCAAAGAGCATTCCAAAAAATACATCAGCAAAAAAATGTTGCACCAAATAGATTCGGGAAAAACCCACAATCAAACCTAAAATCATCAAAACCCAACTTGCGGTTTGGTTTCTGGAAAGTAATGCAAAAAAGGAAACCAAAAAGAATATGGTTGCCGTATGCCCCGAAGGAAATGAATTCACATAGCGAATTTTTACGCCCTCTACGAACTGGATGGCATCCATTATACCCAATTCCTTAAAATAAAGGTATGGTCTAAGTTCGCCAGCGTAAATTCCTTTTTTAAGTAATAATACCACCACTACCTGAATCGCAAAAGCCAAAAGAAAAACGGCCAGCCATTTCAATTTGAACCGGAGTACCAAGAATACCACAAGAGCCACAGTCCATGCATTGCCCAAAGCACTGGATTTAATAAAAAACATGTCCAAAAACGGTGTCCTTAACTGGTTGACAAAAAGAACAATTTCTCCTTTGTCAACAAATAAAAGTGGGAATAAGAATGCTAGAAACAAAAAGAACGGAAGCAATCTATGGAGTACAATTTTCATCTTATTGAGGTTTGTACTCAAAATTATTTCAGGCAGAAATAGAAGTCGTTAAATATAAATCATTTGATGTTTATGAATGCATTCAATTATTGTAAATAAATTTTTATCAAAATATTGAAGAAAACATCTGGTTACAATATCTTAAAATAAGGTTACAATATAATATGAGACATCAAGAGCCAATGACTTATAGCCCCTCCAATCACAAAAAAATGCCATATTAGATGATTATATGGTATTCTTTTTACCGCGTAGAACACTATTCCAATAGTATAGAAAGCCCCTCCAGAGGCAAGGTATATCAGTCCAGATGAGGGCATGTGTTCCAACAAATAGGGTAAGTCTATTACGATAAGCCATCCCATCACACCATATAACACCAAAGAGAAAGCCTCAAACCGACCTGTAAAGAATATTTTCAATACTGTTCCAAATAGTGCAATGCCCCAAACCAAATAAAATAACAACCAACCTTTAGATGGCAATAAAACGGATAGGCATACGGGGGTATAGGTTCCTGCAATCAAATAATATATACTGATATGATCTAGAATCCTTAGCCGCTTTTTGAGCTTTGGGTTTTCTACCGCATGATAAATGGTGGATGCAGTGAACAATAAAATCAACGATGAAGTATAGGCAATGATGCTTCCTTGCATAAAAGGAATGTTGTCCAAATAATTTTCGTTTTTTAATAAAACGATTCCACCCATAACCGCCAATACAATTCCCAATGCATGGGAGTAGGCATTCAGTTTCTCTTCTAGTAAGACAGGATTGGATTGTATACTCAATGGTATGGATTAAAGCATTGTTTTGTATGGACAAAGATACCATATAAAAACAAAAAAGCCCTTCACGTAATGTGAAGGGCCTTGAGGAAGGCGGCGACCTACTCTCCCACCTGGTGTGGCAGTACCATCGGCGCAAACGGGCTTAACTTCCCTGTTCGGAATGGAAAGGGGTGGGCCCCGTCGCCATGGCCACCTAG
>NZ_JARFVB010000013.1 GCF_029193885.1 Flagellimonas yonaguniensis
CAGACGTGGAGAACTCCTTCACCGTGACGATCAACAACACACCGTTGGCCGACGCGCCCACAGATGTCGAGAGCTGTGACTCGTACATCCTACCGGCACTTGCGAACGGCAACTATTTCGATGCGCCCAACGGGGGCGGCAATGCTCTCGCGGCAGGGGATGCCATAAACGCCACCACCACACTCTACGTCTTCAGCCCCGGCACAGGCTCGTGCCCAGACGTGGAGAACTCCTTCACCGTGACGATCAACAACACACCGTTGGCCGACGCGCCCACAGATGTCGAGAGCTGTGACTCGTACATCCTACCGGCACTTGCGAACGGCAACTATTTCACTGGAAGTGGTGGCATTGGCATACCTTTATTTGAAGGGGATGTAATCACAACATCTCAGATGATTTATGTCTTCAGTCCTGGACAAGGAAATTGTCCAAATGCAGAGGAGAGCTTCGATGTCACCATAACAGGATTTAGTGTTACTACCAATGTTCAGGATGAAACGTGTTGGGAAAGTGGTAACGGTTCTGTTTCCATAGAAGTTGGAGATGCTAATTTCCCTGTTACCGTTCAACTCAACAATATGGTACCCTTGGTTTTTAATACAGATTCATTCTCCATAGACGATTTATTACCTGGAAGTTATGAAATGAGCACAATTGATGACTCAGGCTGTGAAACCAATACAAGTTTCAATATTCAACCTGGTGGACCTAACCTTGGTGGCTCGGTGGATGTGATGTATTTGTGTGATGCCAACCTTCCATCTAACACCATTGCGGTTACCTTATCCGACCCATCTGTGAGCAATGATGTACTCTATGCGCTGGACTCTACTGACCCGAATGATTTCATCCTAAATCCTGATTTTGGAAATATAAGTCCCGGAGACCATAGCCTATTCATAATACACAACAATGGTTGCTTGGGAGAGATTCCATTTGAAGTCGAAAATTTTGAGCCATTAGAGCTATCGCTCACTAGTGAATATGTAAATCAAATCACTGCAAATGTTATTGGAGGTACCGCTCCTTACACCTATTATTTTGATGACAACAGTGGGACTGATTCCAACACTTTCACTATCAACAGAAGTGGGACCTTTACCGTAAGAGTTGTGGACAGTAATGGCTGTGAGGTTATCCAAGGTACGACCATGAATTTAATTGAAATAACAATCCCTGATTTCTTTACTCCAAATTTTGATGGACAAAATGATTTTTGGGGACCAAGAAACACTCAATTATTTCCAGATATCAAAACCTACATTTTTGATAGGTATGGAAGGAAAATTCAGATTTTGGGACCGAAGGATGCATGGGATGGAGAATACGAATCCAAACCAATGCCATCGGGAGACTACTGGTATATCGTGAAACTTAATGATGGGTCTGGACGTGAGTTCGTTGGGCACTTCACATTATATAGATAAAAGTTAATTGATCAATGAAGAGAATTGTAGCAATCTTAATCTGTATGAATCTATTCCTTGTGAAAGGACAGGAATTGACCGTACCCCAATTGTCACAATATTTATCCGACAACCCCTTTATAATGTCTCCATCCTTTGCTGGGATAGGAAATTATGTAAAGGTACGGATGAACGGGGTTACCCAATGGGTAGGCATTAAGGATGCTCCCGACACCCAATCGTTATCGGCAGATGTACGATTGGGGAATCGTTCGGGCATTGGAATGGTCATCTACAATGATTCCAATGGTGAAACAAAGCAGCGCGGGGGGAAGGTTTCCTTTGCGCACCATCTTACCATCAATAAATATGATGACCATTATTTCTCTTTTGCATTGTCCTTCAACCTCAATCAAATCAGGTTCGATATTGAAAACTTTGACCCTGACGCATACACTGATCCGTCGATTACAAACGATCGATCTTCAAGCAATCCGAATTTTGATGTAGGAACCCTATATCGTCGTGGTGGATTTTATCTGAGTGTAAACGCCGCCAATATTCTGAACAAGGAGTTCGAAAAGTTCAATCCAATTTTTGAACCCAATACCTTACGTAACTATTATGTGTATTCTGGATATAAATTCAGGAGGAGTAGAAGGGCTGATTTTGAAGTTGAACCTTCGGTTTTCTTCCAATATTTTGAAAGTGATAGAAGGTCCATAACGGATGTAAACACCAAATTCAAATGGTACGATTTTCAGGACTATTACTATGCTGGTGTCACATATAGGTTCTTAAACGACCAATTGGGATCACCACTTTATATAGCTCCCGTTATCGGGCTTAAAAAAGGGGATTTTTACTTTGGGTATTCTTATCAAGTAATCATGAATGAAATATTGGGCTACTCGAAGGGCACCCATGTTGTGACCTTGGGAATCGACCTATTTCAAGGAATTTCAAACTGTAGCTGTACCTACTAAAATCGATATTATGAAAATAACACCTAAATCTTTCTCGAAAATCAACCTACTACTTGCCATTATAGGCATTTGTTGCTCGTCTTGCAGCCAAGATGATGGCGTTCTTTCCGTATTGGAAAGCACAGAAGTTGTATTGCAAGAATCAACAATGGACACCATTGTATATGCTGTGGTGGATAACCATCAAATCCCTATTTACCTGTCAATTCCAGAAGGATGCAACAATAAAAACTTTCCTGCCGTGGTTGTGATGCATGGATCTGACGGTATGTGGGTCGACCATGACATTGCATCGGGAAAAATGTCTGGCCAGAACAATCAATGGCGAGAACTGTTCGATGCAAATTGCATTGTAGGGGCTTTTGTTGACAGCTATTCGGGCAGAGGAGTGTCCACCAGAACTGGAAAGTGGGCCACTGCCCCGGACAATTTTAAAATAAGTTCTCAATTCATCCGCCCTAAAGATGCCTATGCAGCCCTAGAGGTATTGAAAAAACTAAAATTCAATGATGGCAGCAATGTCATCAGGGCCAAGGATGTGGGTCTCTTGGGGTTTTCGGATGGTGCAAGTGCCGTGGCCTCTACTTTATATGATACGGACAATACCCCTGCCGATTGGGAATGGACACAAACCTTTGATGGAAAAGAATACGGCACCTCTTCTGGTATTTTGGCACCCCAGGCCAGACCTGAAAATGGGTTTGCCGGAGGTGTATTCTACTATGGAGGTTCGGGCGGCTACAATTATTGGGGAACCAGTCCCTGTGGCGACAATGCCTTGGATGGGAATATATTTGTCCCCTACGCTCCTATGCTATACCAAATCCCTTCTGAAGGATATCTATCGGAAAACACCCTTTGTTTGGTCGATATACTCCAACAAAAGGGAATGCCTGTGGAACTTAAACTTTATGAAGGTGTTGGACATGGGTTTGATTTTGATGGCAACAATCAAAGTTCCTTGGCCAGAATCAATGCATTACAATGGTTTGATGAAATATTGCATATGGAAGATTAAAGCCTTATTCCATATCAATATACAACCCAAACATAAAAAATCAACCTCCCTAGTTCAAGCGCTCCCTTGGATGAGGACAATACCCAGAATCTTAGTTATATAAGATTCAAATAACCCAAACTGGAGCGAAACCATCGACCTCGATAGTGAATTTTGAACCAAAAGCCCAGCAATGGGCCCAAATCAGAACACCTAAAACTTAATCGACGATGAAAGGAAAATTTTTAGAACAGTGGATTTTAGATCTCGTAAAATCTGAGTATGAATATGGAAAAATACCCAAGCACGCAAGTTACAAGCTACGGGAGCGAATGGACGATTTTATCGAAGTGACCATTGAATGGATGGATATGGACGATAATAATTGTAAAGTAGTATACCATGCTAGGGCCTATGGCAAGAGACAGGTCAATAGCAGTCTTGATATCGCCAAGGATCCAGTATTTGAACTAGAAAACTACTATACCTTGGAAATACACACTTATATAAACCATATAAAACGAAATTACAGTACTCGAAAAATCGCAAACTATGATGTAATGGGAGTAATCGGCCAATTGGACAAAAGCGATAAAAGCCTATAAAGAGAGTAATAGGCAACGGATTGTATAGCCAGCATAAATACTAGGCAAAGTTATCAATGCATTTCATCTGAAAAAACAAGCATTTAATCGATGTTTTTGTATCCGTCAATTGAGAAGGCCCATCCGTATATTGGTGGGTATATGGTCCAATTATTCTTTGTTACTTGGTATAAAATTAAAGTTCCCGATTGTTAATCAAAAAAGTCAATTATGCATTTGCTAACCATTATTTGGACATTGATTTGTGCAGCTGTCATAATCGGATATCCATTATATCTGTTAAACAAATCAGTTTCCTTATTAAAAGATCATCAAAAAAACTCAATTGCCAAGGAACCAAATACCGTGGAGTTGCTATCCTTTGATATTACAGAGCAATTACCAAGTTGGTCCTTTAGTTTGGATGTGCCCCAAATTACTGAACAAATACTACGCAAAAATCCTGTACTGTTTTACCTGGAAGCAGAAGATACATGTCTTAAACTCCCTTTAAATAATGCCGCGATGGGCTATAAGGCCAATGTCTATAAAAATGTGGGCAAAGTCTATGTGACTTTTAAATCCCTAAAAGACGGAGTATCCCATTTTTATGTTCCCAACTGGCACTTGAAAAAACTCAAAGTTCTTATCATAAGATCCAAAGATGAAAGAATTCATGGAAACCCAGGGGTTTCTCCAAGCAAATCGATTATTCATGAAAACTTGACAAATGCAGGAATCAACATCAATGATTACGAAGATGTCCTAGGGTATTTAAGCAATATAGCCTCCATTGATTTTAAAGGTCATTTCATCGCAAAAATACCTAAACGGAAAAAGGTCCATGGCGTGTCCACAAAACCATTAAAATCAATTAACAAAGAACAATTATATGCAACCACATAGTTAAAAAATCGAAACATCTTTTTAGTGTTCTCCTGTAGACGTAAAGTGGGATTCTCTTAAGCACAGAAATCCCATTTTACATTTTTAGAGTCAAATAAAATTTTCATATAAACCCAAAATGGCTATCCATAAATTCAAAACGGGCATTCGTCAGATCATGACATTTTTTTTTATGAAACCGAAGTAGATTTATGCCAGACACAAAATAAAATGGGCTGTACTCGAACTTAAATGTTCATGTCTTTGGTTCTGGCGATAAAGACAGTACGGCCCTAAACTCAAAAAGCAATCATTAAGCACAACTAATTTACTAACCATTAAAACTCACCATTAGTATTTTCTTCAGCTGAGAGCAAGTATGGGGTTATGCTGCACAACAGTTCAATAAGAAAAGAAAGTGGTGAGTTATTTTTCAGTGAATTTCTGTGCAATATTCACTTTTTTCATCAAATGAAGTGAATAACTATCTCTTTTTGAGACTGTTTTATTCTTCCCCCAAAAAATATACTTAACTTAATAGGTTAAATAATCCCTATTATCTAAAAGTTGCTGGTCATAACCAGTTCTTTTTTGAAAAGAAAAATAATGGTATGGACAGCTAGGTACATGAAGATACTGTCTTTAGAAAAGTAAAGTAGAACAAAAAAGTTCACATATAAATAAGCAATGTAATACCTTTTTTATGAATCAATCTTTAGTTTCACTTACCTCGTCTCTCAATACTGACAGATTCAGCAGTTATCCAATTGACATTCAAACATATAAAAATAATTTAATTCTTACAAATTTTGAAAGAAAAATGTATTGAGCCATTAACCGAAAATAGTTAGTCGCTAAATTTCTTACTTGCTGAATGACTCCAACGAATAGCAATACCATTTCAAAACAACCCAAGAACAATTCCATTGTTCGGTCTTTTGCTTGCCGTTTACCAATATATATTACCAGTGCTTATCAGAAAAATGTGCTGTTTTACTTTTGGGTAAACTGCATTTTTCTTTTTTTGTTCATAGCAACAACGGTTTCTGCCCAATCATCCAAAGTGGACCGAGCCACCAAAAAACTGGCTTATTCTTACCTGATGGCCGAAGACCCGAATCTTACGTTCGATGAAGTATTAGAGCTCAATGCATTTAAATCCGTTGAAAATCTTATCCTGGAAGCTGGCCCCACCTACTGGTTTCGAGTTGATTTTAAAAATGAATTGGACACGCTGCAAACTCTTGAGCCATGGCGTCTAAGAACAAATTATTTCAGTAAGGCCACTGTATATTACAAAAACGGCGAATCTATTCAACAGAAACCCATAGGACAAATCAATAAAAAAGAAGCAAATAATTCCTTGATTTATCTTGATGGAATTTTGTTTAACCCAGAGGATTTGATTTCAAAAAGATATTTGTACATAAAGGTCCAGATGTATTTTTCAAATCCCAATCCCATCCATTTTCAGTACATCTCCAATGCTTCGAACAGATTTTATACAGCATATTATACAAAAAAAGACCTCAAAAGATTAATCCCATCTTTTGGCTATTTCGGGGCTTGTTTTATTCTATTCTTATCCTTCATTGTGATTTTCATCAATATCAGAAATGTTGAATTCCTGTACTACCCTTTATATGTCCTCTTTTCGGCAATATACCTTACTGGATTGGACATTCCCGTATTAGAAAACTTCTTGGCAAGCAGAGCCGGCTTTTGGATAGGTCTTATTTCCCAAGTGCTGATCAATTTATTTTATGTACTCTTTGCAAAATATTATTTGAACACCAAGAACAAATACCCATTGCTCGACCTCATCATCAACATTGCCATAGGAACATTGGTCATACTTATCATCTCTCATTTCGCAGTCTACTTTTTGGACCTCTACAAATTGCAGGAAAACATTCTGGATATACAGAGAACACTTATGACGTTTTTTGGGCTTTTTTCAATGGTGTACTTACTTTTTAAAGCCAAGGACAAGCTCGCCTTGTTCATTGTTTTTGGGTCATTTGTCTATATGACCGGAGCACTTGGGTTTTGGTTCTCCCAAACCAAATATTACATGATGGTGGGATCTTTTTTGGAAATCCTGATTTTTTCTTTGGGGCTTGCCTATAAAATCAAACAGGAATACGAGGGGAAAGTAGCATTACAAAAAGAAGTCTCTTTAAAAGAGATCAGCGCTAAACGTGCACAAATAAACCCACATTTCTTTTTCAACTCCTTGGGTTCCATTCAACATTTGATCCTGAACGACAACAAAACCGCTGCCTTAAATTACTTGACCAAATTCGGCAAATTGGCACGTAACGTATTGGAAAGCTCCTATGAAACCACCGTAACGCTTACAGAGGAAATTGAATTGCTACGCTCCTATTTGGAGCTGGAATCATTACGTTTTGACAATGCTTTTTCCTATTCGATCGTTGTTGATAGTGAGATTGATTCAGATAGTATCGATATTCCCTTGATGTTAATCCAGCCATTTGCTGAAAATGCCATAATCCACGGCCTGATAGGCAAAAAAGAAGGGGAAAAACACTTGGAGATTCGCTTTTTAAAAGAAGAAAAATATTATGTTGTTGAAGTCGAGGACAATGGCATTGGAAGACGGCATACCGAGCCCGAGGTAAAAAAGAAAAAATCCAGAGGAATGGAAATAACCAAAAAGAGGCTAAAAATGCTCGACACCTCTGATAAACACAAGAACACCATAGAAATCATAGACAAATACGATTCCCACAGCCAGCCTAGTGGAACCAAAGTAACAATACGATTATATAACCCCTAAAAACAGCCCAATGATTTTAAAAGCAGTAATAATCGAAGATGAAAAACACAGCAGGGAAACCCTTAAATCCATGTTGGAAGAATTCTGTAAAGATGTTGAAGTAATCGCAATGGCAGGTACCGTTGATGAAGCGGTCAAAGTCCTTTCCATCTATAGCCCCGATATCGTGTTTCTGGATATCGAGTTGCAAACCGGAACGGGATTCGATGTGCTCCAACAAATCAAGGATCCCAATTTTGAGGTCATTTTTACCACTGCGTTCGAAAAATATGCCATCAAGGCCATAAAATTCAGTTCACTCGACTATTTATTGAAACCCATTGATCTTGACGAACTCCAAAAAGCAGTGGACAAAGCAAGAACCCAACTTGATACGAACGTGTATCGCGAACAATTGGACACCTTGATGCAAAGCATCTCCAGAGGGAGCATGAGACCCGAGAAAATATGCTTGGCCACAACATCTGGTATGGAATTCATTGCCATACAGGACATTATTGTGTGCAAAGCAGATGGATCTTACACCAGTTTCCTTTTGGAAGACAACGAAACACTCTTGGTAAGCAAACACCTAAAAGAATATGAGAATTTGCTCGCGGAACACCAGTTCATGAGGGTGCACAACAGTTATGTCGTCAACCTGAAAAAAGTGAAGAAGTATGTGAAATCCGATGGTGGACACCTTATAATGAGCAATGATCTACAAGTGAACATTTCACCGAGAAAAAAAGATGATCTGATCGAAGCAATGAAACGATTATAAAAAATCAATCTTTCCTGTTTACCAAACCTTTAGTGAACTCGTTCAAGGCCTCTACTTTTTGTTCAAAGTCCCCTTTTAAGGTCTTACGGTATTCATTGAGGTTATTTACAAGGTCGTCTATGTTTTCAGGGAGGACATCTTCAAAAAACTGACGGAGTCGCTTGGCAGTGGTCGGCGATTTTCCATTGGTGGAAATAGCTACCTTTACATTGCCCTTCGTCACTATTCCTCCCATGTAAAAATCACAGAACGGCGGGTTGTCCGCCACATTTACCAGTGTGCTCCGCTCTCTACAATCATGGTACACTTGTTCATTTACCTCAGGATTATCCGTGCAGGCCACGACCATGTGTTTTCCTTCCAAAAACTTTTCGGCATATACATCCTTGGTAATATCCACATGGTGTTTTTCGGCCAATTCCAAAGTATCTGATAAAAACTCGGGAGCCACCATTTGTACTTGGGCATTAGGACTGGATTTCAACAAAAACGTCAATTTTTCCAAGCCAACGTTCCCCCCGCCAACAATAAGCACATTCAAGTTGGAAACCTTTAAAAAAACGGGATACAGCTCATTCCTCTCCATAGCGAATCAATTTTAGCAGCATATTGCAAAGCTAAAGATACAGACTATTTTCGGCTGAAAAATGGTACGCTTTAAAATGTAGGAACCTCTCTTTGCTTTTTTAGCGATTTGAACTCGTAGCGAACAAACAGCTCGTGCGAACCTCCTGTGTAACTTGCTAGGTTGGATGTGGTCAAATCATACGCATATCCAGCACTGAAATTTGGATTGATCTGCATTCCAAACAAGGTTGAAAATGAATCGTCCCATCGGTAAGCCAAACCAAAGGTAAATGTTTCCTTGAGCAATGCATTCATTGAGAAATCCGCGATGATTGGTGCACCAGGCACCCACTTCACAAAGAAAGCGGGCTTCAATTTTACATCCGGGGTCAAATCCACCACCTTTCCACCGATAAAGTAATAGTGCAAACGCTCCGCGGCTATTTCCTGTTCCTCGCCATCATAATGCTTTTGCGAAAAAAAATTGGGTATGGCAAAGCCCAAATACCCCTTCTTGGTATCATAATACAATCCTGCTCCAATGGTTGGAAAGAACTTACTTTTTATATTGTTTTGAAAAGCTACATCTTCATCCTCGGTAAGTCCTTTGGAGAAATCCACATCAAATAGGCGACCGCCCAGTTTCATACCAAAAGAGAGCTTGCTGTTGGCACTATCCAACTGAATGGTATAGGAAACATTTCCATCCACCGATATTTCGGAAGAAGGCCCCAAGGCATCTCGAGAGATAATCCCGCCTATACCCAGTTTGTTTTCCAAAGGAGAATCCACCGCCAATACTTGCGTATTGGGTGCACCATTTACCCCAACCCATTGTGAACGGTGAAGCAACAGAGCTGTCAAATGACCGTTGGAACCTGCATAAGCAGGGTTAACGCTCATCGTATTGTACATATACTGTGTGAATTGGGGGTCCTGCTGCGCATATATGGAAATTGAGCACAGGGCAAGCAGCGACCAACATAGTTGCTTACACCCTTTTGTTCTATATTTTGATGATACAATCCCCATTTTTACCTGTTTAAATACAACCAGTCCGTTCGCGGTTCCGAGCCATCGCCCAAATCCAATACATAATAATACGTTCCAACGGGTAGTTGGTCTTCGGGTTGAACCATGGCACGTCCATTGGGCGTGCCGTCCCAATCATTTTTATAGGATTTTGTCTGGAACACAATATTTCCCCATCGGTTGTATACCTGAAGGGTATTGCCCGGATAACGCGAAATACAATCTATCTTGAAATAATCATTGACACCGTCACCATTGGGAGAAAATTCATTGTAAACCACCAAACAACTTGGTTCCACAGAAGCCTCGGCTGCATTGTTGTTTTCATTGGTATCCCATTGATCCACATAGGCCAAGTCAACTCTGTTCATGTAATCCTGTATATCCACAACCTCAACGGCAAGCAATAATGTGGCTGTTTCTGAAATGGGCAAGGACTCAATTTCCCAAAAAGAAGCTTCGGAATCGAACGTTCCTATGGTAGTCTCCGAACTGATAAATTGATAACCCAAAGGCAATTCTTCCTGTATGCCCATATTGGTCGCTTCATCCATACCCTGATTGGTCACTTGAATAGTAAAAATGACCTCATCCCCTATATTGGGCATGGCATTGTCCACACTTTTTGTGATGGCAATATCCGTGGTTTGAGGCACTACAACAGCAGTTGCCTCGTCGTCATCTTCAATACCGTCAGCAAAATCATCCATACCGATCCCTGCTGATGGATCACTATCTGGATCGGCATACAAACTAGCTGAAACAAAAGCCCCGTTCAAATACTCGTCTTCGGTACCGGTCGGTGCATTGACCACGGCCAAAATTTCCAAGTTCTCCGTGTCTTGGTTCAAAATTGTCCTATTGATTGTCCAAAGTCCGGTATTGGCATCATAACTACCCGCAGTTGCAGCATGGGATTCATAGGTATATCCAGAAGGCAACATATCGGTCACCTCCACATTTCTTGCGTCGGAAGGACCACTGTTGGTAATACTGACCACAAAACGAACCACATCTCCCACATTCGGATTCTGATTATCCACAGTTTTGGACAAAGAAAGATCGTTCAATCCCTCTGGAACGGGAATCACGGTAGCCTGATCATCCTCGGAGCCCAGATTATTGTTTGGTGTGGAATCAGGATCGTACGTATCCAAAGCAATCAATTCGGCCGTATTCTTATACTCGCCGCTCGAAAGGACCATCGCCCTGATTTCCAAAGTTTCAGTTGAACCATCGGCAACAGTGGGCAAATCCCAAGAACCCACAATTTCATCATACATACCTGATGATGTTGTGGCGGAAATAAATTGATAACCATTTTCCAACTCATCCTCAATAATCAATCCTGAAGCATCATTGGGACCTTCATTGGCCACTTGAACAGTAAAAACAACTTCATCCCCCACTTCGGGATTCATATCATTGACCGTTTTGGATACCGAAATATCGGTTACGTGTCTAGGTGTGACGGCTTGTTCGTCTTGATCATCTTCTGATTGCATGTTGTTGTTTGGGGTGGAATCCACATCAAAAAAGGTTGCATCCACCACTTCTGCACCAAAAGTGTAATCCCCTATCGGATTCACTTCTGCAACGATATTCAATTCCCTTTGCGACTCCAAGGCAACAACACCTACATCCCAAATTCCATTCGATGGATTGAAAAGCCCTCCTGAATCATCTGAAACATAGGTAAAACCATCGGGCAATATATTCTCGACTTCTATCCCTATGGCATCACTTGGCCCTTCATTTAATAAAGTGACGGTAAAAACCACTTGGGTTCCAACATCGGGGTTCTCATTATCCACACTCACGTCCAAATTCAAATCAGCAGAGGGTATGGGTGTGGTTCCGGCGTTGTCCTGATCGTTTTCAAAAATATTGTTGTTGTTCGGTATCGAATTGGGATCATATTGATCAGAGGCAAACACTTCGGCAACATTAAAATAATTGCCTGTATTGTTTACCTTGGCCACTATGGTAAGGGTTTCTGTGCTCGCATCTGCCATATCGCCATTGAGCACCCACATTCCTGAAGCAGCATTGTAAATACCTGCCGTGGCACCGTGGGAAACATAGGTATAACCATCGGGCAATACATCATATATTTCCACACCTGAAGCTTCACTTGGCCCTAGATTGGTGATATTCAAGGTAAAAATCACTTCTTGACCCACATAAGGGCTCAACACATTCACGGATTTACGTAAAAGAAGATCGGCAACTGGAATTGGAATGGGTTCAATGGTTTGTTGGTCGTCTTCGGATTCATTGTTGTTGTTGGGGGTCGAATCCACATCTTCTTCGCCAACATTGGTCAATTCCGCAGTATTGCTGTAATTTCCTGTTGATAAAACTTGCACGGTCACCTTCAAAGTTTCCGAATTACCATTGGTTAGACTCCCCACTACCCATGATCCATTGGCAGCATTGTATGTTCCTGTTGATGGGACTCCATTGATCAATGCGTATCCTGATGGCAAGACATCGGTAATCACAATGTTGGTCGCGTCACTTGGCCCATCATTTTGAACCGTTATGGTAAAAACCACCTCCTCTCCCACTTCTGGAATCAGTTCGTCCACCGTTTTGGTCACGGAAACATCCACCAAGGGCTCGGGCATAATGGAAACACTATCTTGATCGTCTTCCCCTGGAACATTGTTGTTCGGAGTGGAATCAATGTCCATTTGATCATGACCGGTTATTTCCGCAACATTATCGTAATTGCCTGAAGCATTCACCTTAGCTAGAATTTCAAGACTTATGGAGTTTCCGCTGGCCAATGAGCCGACATTCCATATTCCTGTAAGTTCGTTATAATCACCACCACCATTATCCGTTACATAGCTATAACCCGAAGGCAAAAGATCCGTTACTTCCACACCAGTGGCATCACTCGGGCCATCATTGGTAATAGTAAGATTAAACCTCACATTGTCACTTACCAATGGCGGGGATTTATCGATTTCCTTTGTCAAGGACAAATCAATCCCCTCGATCGAAATCTCAACAACATCTGAAGCTGTATCACAAGTGGCATCGGAAACAGTCCATTCGAAAATGTAGGTTCCGTAGGTAACATTGGACACTTCCGTATTAGGATCGGTGTCATCATCAAAAAACGCCAAATTGGGGCCTGATAGTTGGGTCCATTTCCCTGTACCTACCAATGGTATGTCTGCGTTCAAAAAAAAAGGCGAAGGTTGCGATAGTATTTGGTCCGAACCTGCTTCAACCAAACAATCTTGCGGGTATATCACTTGAAATGAAGCGAACACAAAAGAAACCATCAATAAAAAACACCTAGAAAAAGGGTTGGATTGGGGTTTGTTCATAGTTTAGTTGATGAGGTTATTCTTACAAAGTAAGACGTACTCAAACATATCAAGAACATGGTGGAAATGATAAGTTATGTTGTATGGGAAGATGCTTTTGTTGTGAAATAGCCAATACCTGATGAAAAACAACTTTATACGCTTCAAGGCTATAAAAACAAAAAGGCCAGCAGCAAAAGCCGCCAACCTATTGTTTGCCAAAAACCTTAGAATCAATCATTACCTACCAACCTTTTTTGATAACGATGCTATTGGTTTCTGGCATGGATAGCTCCACAATCCTGTCGGATAAGCCTGTTCCCCGTTTATCAAAAAGAATCACGCGTGCCATTTTTCCCAATACGGTCAAGAACTCGACCAATTCGGGATTGGACCACATTAAATCAATATTGGAAACCCATCCTGGAATATAAACAAGGTCTACAGGACCTGACCCGTATACTTGATAAGCAATGTTAATACGACCACTCTTGGTATATTGTGTTGCTGGCTTCATGGATAATTGAGGTTCTTGTTTGCAATCTAGAGCTGTTTTTCACAAAAACAGTTGTACCATATACGACAAAACAATACAAATCGATGTCATTAAAATGGTTTTGGGGAAGAAACATTACAAAATTAGGGCATTCAAATTACAAAATCTTAAAATTTGCCAGTAATCAGGGAATTCTGCTTGCAAGACAATGTTTTTTAATAAATTTGTAACTTGATGAAACAGAGTCATTTTTTAAATAGTCTAACCTATGCTTTTCTTGCCCTTTTCTTGGCAACAAAGCTTATTGGGCTTCACGTACTTACTCATCATGATGATTCGGAAAGTTATTTAGACGATTGTGCCATATGTCACAACATTGCGTCCGATACGCATGCCCCTGGTATTTTATCGGATGACTTCGAAGCCATTTCTGAACGGATTGAAATAGCTTTTCAAAAGGAAATTGATTCTGAATACAGTTTTGTGGCTTTAGGAATGCTGAACACAAGCTTCCTCTTTTCAAGACCTCCACCCAATATTTAATATCCCATTGTTTTTTTTGGAAAGTACTCTTGTCTATATGTCAAGAATACCTCGTTCCAGTTGCTTTAGTATTTGTTCCCTCCTTTAAAACAGAAACAAAGAGGGTTCCCAGATTTAACATACTTCCGCACACAAAAAGAAATGGGTCCTAACCGTAACGCTTCACTGATAGGAAGCTATTCGAAAATCCCACAGTATTAAAATGATTAAAAAATTGTTAGCCGCATGGCTGTTTACCAGTCTCTGCCTCCAAGTAGCTGCACAAGAACAACATACAATAAAAGGTATGATAGTAGATGCTAACACTTCAGAACCTATTTCTGGAGTCAACATCATAGGAAAGGATTTATATGCCATTTCTGCGGATAATGGCGAGTTCGTCATCAAAAATGTTCCTGCAGGCAAATACCGATTTGAAATTACCCATATCGGGTATGCCCATGAACATTTTACGGTAGAAATCGAAGATAATGATGTTGAAGGCCTAACCGTCCGGTTAAAAGAGTCCATTACCAATTTGGACGGAGTGGAGCTACTCGGAAAAACAGAAAAACGGAAAGCCCAAGAACTCTCCACCATTTCCGTAGGGGTGGATGAAGATTTCTTGAAACAGAATCGTGAAAATAGTTTAATGCAAACCCTGAAGAAGATTCCCGGGGTAAGTACCATTACGATTGGCTCGGGTCAATCCAAACCTGTCATTCGCGGCTTGGGATTCAATAGGGTCAGTGTTGTACAAAACGGCATTAAGCATGAAGCACAGCAATGGGGCAACGATCACGGTCTTGAAATTGATCAGTATGGAATAGAAAGCATTCAAATCATCAAAGGTCCGGCTTCACTTGTCTACGGCTCGGATGCCATTGCGGGGGTAGTGGATATCCAACCCTCCAAAATTCCATTGCCAAATTCGTTCAGTGGGGAAGTAAATTTGCTGGGGGAGACCAACAACGACCTCTTCGGGATATCCACAGGAGTTCAGGGACGCAAACAGCATTGGTTCTACAAGGGGCGTTTAACCTATAGGGACTACGCTGATTATAAAGTCCCCACGGACCGGATCAACTACGAGAACTACATTTTTGAACTTCACGAAAACAATCTTCGAAACACGGCTGGGGAAGAAATCAATGCAAGCTTTAGTTTGGGGTTTGTTTCCGATCATGTTAAATCGGAAACCTTCTTTAGCAACGTAAACGCCAAAAATGGCTTTTTTGCCAATGCCCATGGGTTGGAAGTTAGATCTTCGAGTATTGATTATGATACTTCCAACAGGGATGTGGACCTTCCCTTTCATAGGGTAAACCACTTCAAGATCACCAATAATACTTCATTCTATTTGGGCCAGCACACTTTTGAACTGGATTTGGGCTATCAAAACAACCAACGTGATGAAAATTCAGAACCCGTACCCCACGGATACATGCCCACACCTCCCAACAGCAGGGAACGGATTTTCACAAAAAACACCTACTCCCTAAACCTAAAGGACACATACAGTCCCAACGATGGGCACGATTTGGTCTTTGGAATAAACACAGAACTACAGAACAACAATATCGGGGGGTGGGGATTTTTAATCCCAGCTTACAATAGGTACTCCGCAGGGGTTTTTATTTATGACCATTTCAAGTTGAATGATGACCTTCATCTTCAAGGAGGGCTACGATACGATGCGGGCCTCATGGAAACCAAAGCACACTTTGATTGGTTCCAAACACCAATAAACAATCCTGATGGCTCCACCTCATACGTGTATTTACAACGTTCCCAGGACAAAAGTCTTGAATTTGGGAACTTGAGCGGTTCCATTGGGCTGAGTTACATCCATCAAAACACCACATATAAAATAAACCTTGGCAAGAGCTTTAGGATGCCCTTGGCCAACGAGTTGGCTTCTGATGGGGTAAACTATCACATGTACCGATACGAAAGAGGAAATATTGACTTGGACCCAGAACAATCCTACCAATTGGACGTGGACATTGACCATTCCACAGCAAAATTCAATGTCGGCATCAGTCCCTTTGTGAATTTCTTTGAGAATTTCATTTATCTGAACCCAACCTCCAACTATTACGAGACGCTTCAAATTTATGAATTTACCCAGAATAAGGTACTCCGCTATGGTGGCGAGGCACATGCAGGGGTAAATGTAACCCCCGAACTACGATTGGACGCTTCTGCTGAGTATGTGTATTCCCTACAAACCTCAGGACCCAAAAAGGATTTTACCATTCCCTTTTCGCCACCGCTTTCAGGGCTGTTCTCGGCAAGTTATCAGTTCAAGGACATCGCATTTATACAATCACCTCGGATTACGGCTGATTTTAGGGTAACAGCGGCGCAAAATGATATCGTACCTCCCGAAGAGGTCACCGAAGGTTACCAAATGCTCAATCTATCGGCCAATGCAGCCATACGATTATTCGAAAATTCAGAACCCACCCAGTTTCGCATCAAGCTAAACAACGTATTCAATACCGAATACTACGATCATACCAGTTTTTATAGGCTTATCGATGTTCCTGAACCTGGCAGGAACCTATCCATATCGATAACAATACCATTTTAATTAATTCAAATGAAGTTTAACATCAAAAACAGAAACAACATGAAATCAATTTTAAAACCATTTGCAATTATCGCAGTTTTAGGGCTTTTTCTACAATCATGTAGTAGCGATGATGACACACCGGCCATAGCGGCTCCGGTTATCGCCAATTTCGAATTTGGCGAAGGTAGCTCACACTCCACCGATCAGGTAGCTTACAAAGGTTCCGACATCCATTTGGAGGCTGAAATTACTGCCGAGGGCACTGTAAGCAGTATCTCTGTAGACATCCATGCACATGATCTGGAACCCGGAGAGGGAGAAGTGGAATGGGATTTCGAGCAAACTTGGACAGATGCCAACTATATGGCCATTAACCCAACCTTTCATGAGCATATCGAGGTTCCAACCAACATCCCAGCTGGTGAGTACCACATCGAGTTAATAGTTACCGATGAACTTGGAAATAGCACAGAAATTGACGGTCACATCCAGATTTTGGATCCTATTACAATCAGTGAATTTGAAATGGATGAAACCGTAGAGAGAGGAAGCGATTTCCACATTGAATTCATGATTGAAGCTGTTAATGGCATCCATGAAGTAACCGTAGATGTACATGCCCATGACCTAGAGGTAGGAGAAGGTGAAGTTGAGTGGGACTTTGAAGGTGATTTTTCAGAAGACTACCACGAGTTGACCGAGGCCGAATTTCACGAACATATCGATGTTCCAGCCACTGCTCCTGCAGGTGAATACCATATCATCTTTACCATTGAGGATGAAGATGGCAATACCTTGGAATATGAAGAACATATCGATGTAACTGTACCTACAGTTTAAATTAACTTACCGTGGGGCTCCACAGGGGCTCCACGGTTTTTAAAAAAAGACTATGAAACTGAAGTTCAAACACACTTTTATTATATTCTCCATACTTTTTTTGACAAGTTGTTCCAGTAGCGACGACACGGATATTGATGAAGAAAAGCCTACCATTAGTGTCGACTATGCTGGAGGGTTCCCTCAGGCTTGCGAAGTATTGGAAAGAGGGCAAACCTATACATTCAGGGCACAAGTGGCCGATAATCTGGAGTTGGCTGCCTATAGCTTGAACATACACCACAATTTTGACCATCATACTCATGATGACCAAGGTGCCCAATGCGAATTGGAGGAAGTGAAAGCAGCTGTAAACCCGATGAACTATATCGAAAATTTCGATATCGAAGGTGGCGCCACTTCCTATGAAATCAATATTTCGGTCACCATTCCAGAAGACATTGACCCAGGGGATTATCACTGTGCTTATTCCGTAACCGATGTTACTGGTTGGCAGAGCAGAACCTCTGTGGATATTAAAATAGCTGAATAAGGCAAACATCTTTGGAATATAGCTGACCTAAATCATTTCATGATGCTCCGAATCGGGTTAATTTGGTTGCTTCAATACAGATTGTTAATACCTTAAAATAAATGAAATGAAAACAGTAAAAGCATTAGTCCTGAGCATTTTTGTTCTTTTGGCTTTTTATTCGTGTAAAAATGGCCAGAAAGAAAAAACCGAGACCACTGTTGAAACCGAAATGGAAACAGTGACAGAGCCTGTAACGCACATTGAAGCCCTTTTTGAAAATGAGTATGCAACAGTAACCAAAGTCGTCTTGGAACCAGGGCAAGAACAAGACCTCCACCAAGGTGGTGAAAGATTGATTTATTCGATGAACGATTACACCATTGCTTGGGAAGAAAATGGTAAAGACTTAGGGAATAAAGAGTGGAAAAAAGGTAATGCACACTCCCATGCACCTGGGATGCACAAGGCAAAAAACGTAGGTAATGAAGCCGCAGAATGGCTTGTTTTTACTAGAACAGAAACAGAATTACCTCCTTGCGATGAATATGATGATGGAAATGATGTGAATTCCGTTAAGCCAGAATCCACATTGGTTCTTTTGGACGATGAATATTTTAAGGCAATGCAGGTAACCTTAAATCCAAATGAAAGTATCCCGGACCACAATGGTATAAATCGCATAATCTATGCATTGAACGATTATTCCATTGAATACATGTCCGACCATGCAGGGTCGGGAAACAAAACATTCAAAAAAGGGGACGTGCATTGGCATGAGGCATGCAAGCACTCTATAAAAAACATTGGGACTACCGAGGCTAAATTTCTTGTTGTGGTTTACAAAAAATAATAGAATATCCCTAACCCCATCTAAAATAGAAAAGGAGGTCCCGTTGTCGGAACCTCCTTTTTTTAATGTCAAATTTGGATTATCTATGCCTCGCAGCTCACACAATCCTTCTTTTGCTTGAATTTTTGTGCCGCATTCATACTATGTTGGTAGTACAAGGATTTAAGTCCCAATTTCCATGCGGTAACGTGGATTTTGTTGATATCCTTGGTAGGCATATCAGGATGAACAATAATGTTTACCGATTGTCCCTGATCAATATGGTTTTGTCTATTGGCTGCTTGATAAATAATGTCCAACTGATCCAATTCAGAATAGGTTTTAAATACCGCCTTTTCCTCTTCGGTCAAGAAATCCAAATGTTGTACGGAACCGTCCATATCGCGAATACTCTTCCAAACTTCAGGAGTGTTTTGTTCCTTTTCTTCCAACAATTCCATCAAAAATGGATTTTTGATGGTCGTTTTAATTTTGGCAATATCCTTCACGTAGCAGTTCGACCAGATTGGCTCAATTCCTTGGGAAACCTGACCCAAAATAAAGGCTGATGAAGTAGTCGGAGCAATTGCATTCAATGTGGCATTGCGTCTTCCATAACCTTTCAATACTTCTGGCTCTCCAAAACGTTCTGCCAATTGCTCGGAAGCTTTGTAGGAACGTTCTTTGATCTCCTTGAAAATTTCACTGTTCAGGTTATAGGCTTCTTGGCTATTGAAGGACAATCGCTTGGACTGCAACAAAGAGTGCCAACCCAATGCACCTAGACCCAAGGAACGGTTTTGTTTTGCAAAGTTATATGCCCTTTCCATAAACAGGAAGGTCTGTCTGTCGTCCCTATCGGATGAATCCCTATAAGCCTCCAATTTTTCGATAAACTCGGTAATTACGGCGTCCAAGAAGTGAACCATGGTCTCCACAGCATCGGTCTTCTTCCATTTGTCGTAATGCATCAAATTGATACTTGAAAGAACACATACAAACGACCAATTATCGTTGGATGGCAACATAATTTCAGTACATAGGTTACTGGCATGGATACGGTGGTTCTTATCTTTGTACACATCCGCGGCACCATCATTGGCATTGTCGGAGAAGAATACATACGGATATCCCATTTCGCCCCTACGCTGTAACACTTTGGCCCAAACGGTTCTTTTTTCCACATCGCCTTCAACCATTTCCTGCATCCACTGGTTGGTCACTGTTACACCATGGGTCAATTGTTGGATTGGATTGCCTTCAGTTCCGATTTCCAAGAACTCCATGATGTCCTTATGGTCAATGGGCAAATATGGAGAAAAACGACCGCGACGAACCGATCCTTGGCTTACCACATCCACCATGGATTCGAACAATTGCATAATATGCACGGCACCCGAAGCTTGTCCGTTATTTTTAACCGGTGCCCCCCTATGTCTGATCTTTCCAAAATATCCTGATGTTCCACCACCAAGTTTGGACATCATCCCTACCTCGGATTGCGTGTAAAGGATGTTCCCCATATCATCATCGATATGAGATCCAAAGCAACTGATGGGCAGACCGCGTTTTTTTCCAAAGTTTGACCATACTGGAGAAGCCAATGAGAAAAACCCTTCGGACATATAGCCATAGAATTTGTCCGAATACCCCGGAATCTGCAAAATCTCCTCTGCCCTATCACCAATCTCACGGATACGTTCCTCAGGGGTCACACCTTCTGTAAGGTATCCTGATGCCAAAAATTGTCGGCTATACTCGTTCAACCATTTAAATCCCTTGCTTTCCTCACTCTTTAGTTTGGACAAGGTATCCTTTCTTGCGTTTACAAGTTCTTGTGTTTTGTTGTCTTGTTTTTGGTCTGTGGTCGGGGTTATTTGTGTTCTCTTCTCCATAATTTAAAAAAGGTCGTCGCTAGTTATACTTTGTGTTCTCTTGCTATAGTTGATGGATCTTTTTACAAAAAAGTCTCCGTGTTTTGTCCCTATGATCTCGTCGTCGAACCATTCGGTCTGCTCCAATAATTTTTGGTCGACATCGAATATTTTGGAGATTCCAATGCTCTCCAAAGAATTGTTGAATCTGTTTTTGATGAATTCGTTCACCAAGTTCTTTGGCAAGAAATCCAATTCACCTTCTTCAAAAATCCAATCCACTATTTTACTTTCTGCCTCAAATGCCTTTTCGCAGATATCCTGAATCATCGCCTTGTATTGATCATCGAACCATTCTGGGTGTTCCTTTTTGATGATGTTGATCACATCGATACCAAAATCTCCATGAATCTGCTCTTCTTTGGAAGTGGCCTCAACCACATTGGAAATTCCCTTCAACACATTTTTGTGCTTATTGAAGGCCATGATGATCAAAAACTGTGAAAACAAGGACACGTGCTCAATAAAAAGAGAAAAAAGCAAAATCGATTCTGCATACTCCTTATTGTTCTCGCTTTTGGCATTTTTCAAGGCAGTCTCCAAATACTGCACACGCTTCATAATGACCGGCTTCTTCTTCAGATTTTCAAATTCTTGGTTTAAACCTAAAATCTCCAATAAGTGGGAATAAGCATCGTGGTGGCGTACTTCACTTTCCGCAAACGTAGCTCCAACAGAACCGATTTCCGGTTTGGGCATTCTATGATAGATATCTCCCCAAAAAGATTTGACCGCCACTTCAATTTGAGAAATGGCAAGCATGGTGTTTTTAA
Source organism: Flagellimonas yonaguniensis (assembly GCF_029193885.1). GTDB lineage: Bacteria > Bacteroidota > Bacteroidia > Flavobacteriales > Flavobacteriaceae > Flagellimonas > Flagellimonas yonaguniensis. The sequence continues at coordinate 21,836 of NZ_JARFVB010000013.1, forward strand.
TGGCACTACGCTCGACCTCGTTCAACCCGGATTTAAAATCCTGGATGTCACTGGTAAAGTTGAACTCCGTATGTATCCAATACGAATGTCGGATCGCGGGCACATACTCATATAATTGCGGATACTCGTAAGGCTTTAAATTGATACGCTTTTCGAAGATATCCGACTCACGCATCTGGGCTCTTTTGTTCCTGTAAATAATATAGGCTTTTGCCGCATCGTGGAACTCACTATCCATTAGTTCGTTCTCCACAACATCTTGAACTTCCTCTACGGTCGGCAAATAATGTTCGTCTTGACTTTTTCGCTCCAACAACACTTTATTTACGTTGTCGGCAATGGTCTGCGCATCAGTGATCTGGCCATGCTCCACAGCTGTCATGGCTTTCAAGATTGCATTCGTAATCTTGTGTAAATCAAATTCTTGCGTACTAAAATCCCTCTTAGTTATCTGAGTAATCTGCATGAAGAAAACGGTTTGGAGTTGTAAAAAATAGCTTGACTGTAAAATTCATATTTTCTTTACTTGGATTTTAAGTTACCCCGATCAGGTTCTTAACACTTTTATCAACATTCGTTTTTTGGAACAACAAAAATCCGTGGGAACAAACGTAGAATAAGGGCTCCCAAAAAAAGCTCACAAAGCTTATTCCTGCCAAAATTTTTTTCACAGTTTTTTAACAAAATTTGTTCGCAAAATAATTGAACGCAGTAAACACCAAACCTCAACAGCATCTTGCTCAAAAAAAGACATGGTTTTCCAATGAGGTCAATTTCCAAAACCAGAATTCAGAGAGATGAAAAAATAATTAAGGTATTGATATTACAATCTAAGGAGAGGGAGTTACAAATGGCCAAAAAAAATCCTCGACAATATTGTCGAGGATTTCTTAGTACCTTGGGAGGGAATCGAACCCTCACTCCCGAAGGAACTGGATTTTGAATCCAGCGCGTCTACCAGTTCCGCCACCAAGGCTTGGCATCACATTTTTTAAATGCGAGTGCAAAGCTAAAAAATATTTTTTATTTATCACCAAAAAATACTTCGATTTATCCTTTAGCAACCCAATTTAATTCTTAAATTTGCACCTCCTTATTGAAAAGCACTTTAAAACGCTAGTTAACAAGAGATTGTAATGGCCTATCAAGTTCCGGAACCTAAAATTTTTGCTTGCACCCAAAGTGTTGAGCTGGGCAATAAAATCGCTGCTTCCTACGGCGCAGAATTGGGGAAAGTCCAATTCTCACGCTATAGCGATGGCGAGTTTCAGCCTTCGTTCGAGGAATCCATCAGGGGAGCCCGGATTTTCATCATCGGTTCCACCAACCCAAGCTCGGAAAACTTGATGGAGATGCTGTTGATGCTGGATGCCGCCAAAAGAGCCTCCGCCAGACACATAACGGCCGTTATGCCCTACTTTGGTTGGGCCAGACAAGACAGGAAGGACAAACCCCGTGTTCCCATAGCTGCAAAATTGGTGGCCAAAATGTTGGAAACCGCAGGGGCCACAAGAATCATAACCATGGACCTGCACGCAGATCAAATCCAAGGCTTCTTCGAGAAGCCCGTGGACCATTTGTTTGCTTCCACCCTTTTCTTACCTTACTTAAAAGGTCTGAATTTGGACAATCTTTGTATAGCATCCCCTGACATGGGTGGCTCCAAAAGAGCGTATGCCTATTCAAAAGCGCTCGAGTGCGATGTGGTTATCTGTTACAAGCAACGGGCCAAGGCCAATGTCATTTCCCACATGGAACTCATTGGGGATGTCAAGGGCAAAAATGTGGTTTTGGTGGATGATATGGTCGATACCGCGGGAACCCTTACCAAAGCTGCCGATTTGATGATGGAAAGAGGAGCCGAAAGCGTGCGTGCCGTTACAACACACGGATTGCTGTCCGGCAAGGCGTACGAAAGAATTGAAGAATCAAAATTATCGGAATTGATCGTAACGGATTCCATTCCGATAGACAGTGGTAAGGAAAAGATAAAGGTATTGTCTTGTGCAGACCTCTTTGCAGATGTAATGCACAGGGTCCACCACAACACATCAATATCCTCAAAATTTTTAATGTAAATCAATTTAATATATAACAATGAAGTCAATTACAATCAAAGGATCCCAAAGAGAAAGCGTGGGCAAGGTCTCTACCAAAGCCTTACGTAATGCTGGAAAGGTCCCTTGCGTGCTGTACGGAGGGGATAAACCAGTGCATTTTTCAGCTGATGAAATCGCGTTCAAAGACTTGGTGTACACTCCCAATGCGCACACCGTGGTAATTGAATTGGAGAATGAAAAATTTGCCGCCGTAATGCAGGATATTCAATTCCACCCTGTGACGGACAACATTCTTCACATAGATTTCTACCAACTGTTCGAGGACAAGCCGATCACCATGAGTATCCCTGTACGTTTGGAAGGGAACTCCCCAGGTGTGAAAAACGGTGGACGTTTGCTATTTAGAAAGAGAAAACTTTCCATTCGCGCATTGCCCGATCTGCTTCCGGATTTCATCACAATCGATATTTCCAAATTGAGAATCGGCCAGACCATTGCCGTGGAAACCGTTCTAAACGACGACTATACATTCTTGCACCCAGATAGTACTGCTATCGTTCAGGTCAAAGCTTCTAGGACTTCCGTTGATGAAGAAATTGAAGACGAAGATGAAGAAGGTGCAGAAGGTGCAGCTACCGAAGGTGGTGAAGCTCCAGCGGCAGAAGCGGCAGAATAAGCGCTTTTAAAGTATAGCAATAGCATCCCTTTTACTTAGGTAATTTGGGATGCTTTTGTATTTTTAGACAAATCATTACACAGCCGATGCTCCATTTTATAAAGCAACTTTTGGGCTCATCAAAACAACTACTGCAAGAAACCAATTCCATGAAAAAATTTTTGATCGTCGGACTAGGGAACATTGGAACCGAATATGACGAAACCCGTCACAACATCGGGTTCAAGGTTCTTGATTTTTTGGCAGAACAAGAGGCCTTTACTTTTGAAAGTGCCAAATTGGGTGCCGTGGCCACATTTAAGCACAAAGGCAAAAGTGTGGTCTGTCTTAAACCATCCACTTACATGAACTTGAGCGGAAAAGCGGTAAAATATTGGATGGACAAGGAAAATATAAGCCTTGAGAATGTCTTGATTGTCACGGATGACATCAATCTACCTTTTGGGTCCATCCGGTTAAAGGGCAAAGGCAGCGACGGGGGACATAATGGTTTAAAAGATATTCAGAATGTTTTACAGACCACCAAGTACAACCGTTTTAGGTTTGGGGTCGGGGCCGATTTCAGCAAAGGCAAACAGGTGGATTATGTTTTGGGCAAATGGGACGATGATCAACAAAAGGCCATGCCAGAACGACTAAAAAAGTCCACAGACCTTATTCGTTCCTTCGTGTTCGCTGGTGTAAAAAACACCATGAACCAATTCAATGGGAAGTAATCGCTAAAGTACTTTAAAATCGAACACGCCGGATATTGAGGCATTTCCTTCCAAATCCGTCGCGACCACCCTCCAATAATAAACAGTTCCCGATTCAACACTTACCGGCATTTCCATAGTGGATGAAATTGTGGATGCATCGGTCACTCCTATCGATGTTGTTGGTGGGTTCGTATCCGAGAAAAAGACCTCAAAAGTGTCCATATCATTATCCGCATCCGCACCCGACCATACCAAAAGCACTTCGTTGGCAATATCCTTTTGCACTGTTGAACCGGACAAAGGACTTACCAATTGCGCTGGAAATGGTGCATAGGTGGTTTGAGACCCCGCATTATAGAACAACCAGGTTGGGCTGGAAGCCACTTGATCTGAGCTTGTGTTACGAGACGTTACAGACCACGCATAGGGTGTTCCTTTGGAAACCGTCACACTTGCGGAAGTTGACTCCGTATTTATGGTTTGAGTAACATTGGTCTCCAAATTCAAAACAATCAAACTATAACTTTCGGTATGATTGGAAGCCCCCCACCGAAAAGTGATTTGCGTAGATGACTGATTGATCTCCACTCCGGTAGTGCACTCGGAATTTTCTTCGGGAAATATTAATTCCGCTCCTTCCGGTGCAGGTGGCGGACCATCATCCCCACCACATGAAATCAATAAAACCATTATGGATAGCCAGATTATATTCCGAATCATTTTTTTATAAGTTTAAACATTTCTTTTACCCCTGCTTTCTCAACTCCTAGATAATAAATTCCTTTAGGAAGGTTGGACAAATCCAATTGAAGGTCATCCCCTGAAACCCTTCGGTTCTCCATTCTGACCAATCTACCATTAACGGTGAATATTTGAATACCAATAGTCCCCTCAAAACCACCTAGATAAACTTCGGTCACTGTATCGACAGGGTTTGGGGAAACAACGGGTCTTGAAGAATAAAACAAGGTCTGTTCAATCACACCTTGACAAGGCAGGTTGGAATAGACTTTCAAAGTATTAACACCTTCCTTCAAATCAAGCTCGATTTTTGATGCTTCTGTTTGGGTAACCAATCCATTAAGCTCCACATTGTAAAATGAGGCACCGCTCATATCCACGCTTAAGATACCGGAATCCGTTACAGCCTCAATGTCCAATACATCTGGCTGGGTAATTATAGCATCAAAACATACTTCCTGATAGGTTATCAATCCATTGGTTCCGGTAATGCAAAGGGAATATTCCCCTGCTGTCAAATTGGTAAAGGTTTGGGAATCTGTAAAATCAAATGACTCCGTGCCACTTCCTCCATCCAAAACCACTGTATACGTAATGGATGTATCAAAAGGAGTGATTGTTATCGAACCATTATTACTGCTTCTACATGTTTCACTTTCTATTTCAATCTCAAAATTGTCCGAAGCAAACCTATAAATAGCGCAACCGTTGGTATCCACCTCTACCCCTTTGGGCGTACCCAAACATAAATCGTCCCCATCATCGAAAACACCGTCCTCATCTTCATCAGGACGATAATTCCCCTCAATGCAAATATCAAGTGAAAAGCCTATCAGACTCCCTCCATCACTTGCTGCAGTGTCCTGTATCTCCAAAATCCATTCCCCTAAAATGGATTCTCCTTTTAAAGAAGCCAGCGAACCTAATGGGGCCACCGTTCCAGAAATCGCCGGATCATCCCCGCACACAATTGGGGCTCCTTCATCATCAAAAACCGCATTGATGTTATTGGCTTCCCCACAAGTGTTTGAAATCAGGGCCACCCGCGTTCCCGATGGGGATATCAATGTAATAATAAGGTCCTCCAAGTAAGTATGATCCAATTCCAAGTTCACATTCACATCGGATATGGGCAAATCTTCCACAAAAAGAATGGATGTGGTAATCGTTGGCGTCCCCGAAGAGGAAATCAGCAACGGCAAATCATTGGGTTCCTTGCTTTTACAATCCACCTTGGATGTAACAAAACTGTGTTCGGTTCCAAAGGTTCCAGTTCCACAACCATTAGTTGGCCTTACCCGCCAAAAATATTCGGTCTCCGGTTCTAAACTAGTGGTTTTGAAATGGGTAAATGGAGTGGACGCAGATTCCACAACATTTGCAAACCCAACATCCGTAGCAACCTCTATATCGTAATTCGAATACAACGGGTTCTCTTCCCAGCTAAGTTCGGCATCCAAAGAAACCCCACCTTCCCCATTTGCTGGAGACAGCAAAGCCACATCGGAAAATGTACCATCTTGAATCGTTACGGAAATAGTGATGCTCTTGGTTACTGATGCTGCTGTCGATGTTACCGTAATATCGTACTCCCCAGGGGCAACACTATTGGTATTGGACAGGGTCAATTCGACCTCGGTTTGATCGGAACTTGCATCAACGGGCGAAAAGATTGCCGACAATCCTACGGGAACATCCGCAGAAAATGTGGAGCTCTCATTGAATCCATCATAGGTTTCGTACACAAAGGGGATTACCAAATCATCTGGCTGGCACGCCTCGTAATCCAAACTTTCAACATTTAAAACCACCTCGGATTGTTCCATCGTAAAATCGGCACTATTGACCGCAAAGAATATATTGTCACTGGCCTTAACCATAATCCGGGCCGTTTCCGTAATATCCCCTGGCAAAAGTATTTCTTCGGAACCATCATTCGGGGTATCTTCCAATAGTATGATGGGAAAAGTAAGCCCTCCATCCAAAGAAAGAAAAACATCTACATTTTGGGCATTTATGGGTGCGATATCGGTGTTGGCCACATCCCAGTTGATTTCTTGTACCGAACCAGCCTGATAAACCTCGTTTGCGGCTTGCGAAGTCACTACAAAAGGACCTGCAGCCTTGATGACCATCACATCCAACACATCGGAAACAACCTGTCCCCCTCCTTCTGCATTGTCACGGACAGTACAGGCAAAACTCAGGTTCCGCTCTATATCCGAAACACTTTCCCATGCGCTTCCCGTTATGGGGTTGGTCTGGGTAAGATTTCCTTGGGCTACTTCCGATAGTCTTGGAAAATATCGCATAGGCTCTGTCGAAGGCGGCAACGACCTAAAGTTGGCACCATTAGGATTAGTGGAACCGAAAGAAGCCGTAGTTACCAGGCCATCATCTATTTGTTCCCAAGTGTAGGTAAGCACGTCACCAACATCGGGGTCGGTTGCACTACCTTCCAAAACAAAAGCAGTCCCTTTTGGAATTGTAAAATCATCAACTGGTGTCAATACAGGCGGCGAATTGGCCAAGACTTCGGTTTGAGCACATGAAGTGGTCGCCAAATAGGTCGAAATCTGAAGTATGCTATTGTAATGGAAGTAATCATCTCCTTGTGATGCCACATTGTTCCCTTCAACGATTCCAGCATAGCCCATTATGGTGCTTCCACTTGCAGGCTCAGCCTGCACTCCTGTCCCCTCTGATTCGAAAGACCACGTGTGATTGGCCCCAAACTGATGGCCAAGTTCATGTGCAACATAATCAATGTCGTACACATCACCCTGCGGATTGAATGCTGATGAAAATGCGCTTCCCTTTCTATTGTCCACACAAACCGAAGCAATAAAACCCGCATTGCCATTATCCAAACCTTCATTCACTTGATGGAAAAGATGGCCCACATCGTAGTTCTCCTCTCCGATTATGGAAGTAATGGTGCTCTGCACCTCTGAATTCAAACTATCATCATAAGGATCTGTAGTGGCATTGGTAAAGATAATTTCGTCATTGTTGGCAATCAATTCCAACCTCACTCCCAAATCCGTTTCAAAAACTTCGTTCACACGGGTTATTGTTGCATTTATTCCTGCAAGGGCATCTTCCACGGTACCCCCCATTTTTTGGGTGTACTCCCCCGAAGCGGAAACTGCGATTCTATACGTACGCAACAACTGGTCATCCACCAAAGGGACAATGGTCTTTGCCGTAGTACCTGATGATTTATCACCAGCACCAAATAAATCTTTACTGGTTTCACAAATAAAATTCATTTTTGAGGAAAGCCCTGCATCTTTATCGTACAGAACATAAGCGTTCGGTTTATTGGAAACGGGTTCCATAAAAGCGGTTTTGTTGTTCTGCAAATCCACGATCATGGTTTGAAGACCTTTGTGCGAGCTACTGAGTCTCACTTTGTACTTTCCATCGGAACTTACACCCGTATACGATTTTATATTTGGGTATTTTTTGGCAAGATCCGAGTGAAGTACTGGGGTCTCCTTCAAATTGAAGGGAACAATAACTCCTTCGCTGTTGGGCAGATAAACAATACGTTGATTCCCTTTGGAAGTTGAAAAAGATTTCATTTCCTTGGAAAAACCAGCTTTGTCCAAGGACAAAACCTTTGTGGCCCCCGACATATCAGTCAGGGAAGCACTTCGTAGGTTGGACTGTTTGGGCTCTGTTTTCCAATAACCTTGCTGCCCGTAAATGCAAAAGCAGCTAAAAAATATGGTTATTGAAAAAACAAGATGTAATTTAGCTTTCATACACGGTTAGGGCATAGTATAATTTCAAATGTAAGCCTTTTTTATTTCTTTATTGCGTTGGAAACAATCCATAACATTTCTGATTTCAAGGACATTCCGCACCATACTGTGGTGACCATTGGCACTTTTGACGGCGTTCACTTGGGGCACCGCAAGATATTGGAACGCCTCACAAATAGTGCCAAAAACACAGGGCTTAAGTCCACAGTGCTCACTTTTTTCCCGCATCCGCGCATGGTATTGCAAAAAGATGTGGATATCAAATTGCTCAACACCCTTGAAGAGAAAAAACAGATATTGGAGACCTTGGGACTGGATTATTTGATTATCCATCCTTTTACCAAGCAGTTCTCCAGGCTCTCTGCCATTGATTTTGTGCGCGATATTCTCGTGAACAACATCAAGGCAAAAAGAATAATCATTGGGTACGACCATAGATTTGGACGCAACCGAAACGCCAACATCCAAGACTTGATTTCCTTTGGAAATACCTTGGATTTTGAAGTAGAGGAAATTCCCGCCCAGGAAATCGATGATGTTTCCGTGAGCTCCACAAAAATCAGAAAAGCACTTTTGGAGGGCGATGTGGAAACTGCCAACAATTACTTGAGCTATGCATACATGCTCACAGGAACAGTGAGAAAAGGCAAAGGTTTGGGCAAGGACTTCGGTTTCCCTACCGCCAATCTTCATATTGCCGAAGCGTATAAACTCATCCCAAAAAATGGTGCGTATGTGGTCCGAAGTGACATTGATGGCAAAGAATACTTCGGCATGATGAACATCGGATTCAACCCCACCGTGGATGGTTCCAAAAAAAGCATAGAAGTCAATTTCTTCGATTTTGAAGGGGACCTTTACGATAAAAAGATTCAGGTGGAACTCTTGCACCGCATCCGGGACGAGCATAAGTTCAATTCAGTGGAAGAACTTAAGGAACAATTGAAAAAAGACAAAAACCACTCTCTGGACCTAATCTCCAAATAAATGCTGAGCCATTTTCTTTTTAAGAAGATTGACAATGCGCAACTTGTTGTTTTCAGGGTGTTTTATGGATTGTTGGTCAGCGCCGAATGTTATGGCGCCATAGCCACAGGTTGGGTTCGCCGTGCCTTAGTGGAGCCACAGTTCACTTTTTCCTTTATCGGCTTTGAATGGTTGCAACCCCTGCCAGGAAACGGCATGTACATTTACTTTGCCGTGATGGGCACTTTGGGTCTGCTGATAGCCCTTGGATATAAATATCGCTTTAGCGCATTGGCTTTTGCCCTACTTTGGTCCGGAGTGTATTTGATGCAGAAAACATCATACAACAATCATTATTATTTGCTGATGTTGCTCGCCTATATCATGGCATTTCTGCCAGCTAACCGAGCTGCATCCTTGGACGCAAAATTGTACCCGAAACTGCGTTCGCAGACCATGTACAACTGGATTCGATGGACAATCATCCTACAATTGTTCATCGTGTACACCTACGCATCGGTGGCCAAACTGTATGCGGATTGGTTGGATTTCAGTATGATTGAAGTATTGATGGCCCATAGAAAGGATTACTATTTAATAGGAGACTTTCTTCAACAGGAATGGGTACACAAAATAGTGGCGTTCTTCGGGATTTTCTTTGATTTGCTCATTGTGCCCGCATTGCTCTGGAAGCCGACACGGAAAATAGCCTTTGTATTGGCCATCTTTTTTCACCTGTTCAACAGCATTGTATTCCAAATTGGGATATTCCCCTACCTGTCACTCGCCTTTACGGTCTTCTTTTTTGATCCACAAACCATCCGGAATATTTTTTTAAAGACCAAAACGATAGTTCCAGAGACCAAAATCATCACTCCCAAGACAAAAAAAATCATATTGACGGTTTTGGGCATCTATTTTCTATTCCAACTGGTTTTGCCATTACGACACCTTTTCTTTCAGGATGATGTGCTTTGGACCGAAGAAGGTCATCGTTTGAGTTGGCGTATGATGCTTCGAAGTCGTGGCGGAAGAATCACATATAAAGTGGTAAATACCCAAACCAAGGACACTACCAAAATCAATTTGAACGATTATCTCACAAAAAAACAACAACGTAGAGTAGCCTGCTATCCCGATTTTGCTTGGCAATTTGCACAACACCTCAAAAAAGAATACGCTAAAGGTGGCAAGGACATTCAGGTTTTTGTGGAGAACAAGGTCAAAATCAATAAAAGGCCTTATCAAGAATTTATCGACCCGCAAGTGGATTTGGCCAGTGTTCCATGGAAACATTTTGCCCATAACGATTGGATTCTACCCTCTCCCAAGGAATAAAGTTGGGCACTTCTTCAGATTGAATTAAATTTGCGGCTCAAAACAAGGCCATGCTTCAAATACAGAACATCAGGGAAAATCAGGAAAGTATCATTACCGCTTTAAAAAAGCGAAGCATCGATGCAGAACCTATGATATCAAAGGTTTTGGAACTCGACGAAAAAAGACGTTCCATCCAAACCGAACTGGACGCTACCCTGGCCGAATCCAACAAACTTTCCAAGGAAATCGGCATGCTTTTCAAAACAGGAAAGGCACAGGAGGCCAATGTCCTGAAAGAAAAAACGGCAGGACTCAAAGAAGCATCCAAAAAATTAGGGGAAGACCTCAACACCACTGCCGATGAACTTCAGCAGCAATTGTATTTGATACCCAACGTACCCCACGAATCCGTCCCCGCAGGTAATTCCGAGGAGGACAACGAAGAAATTTTCAAGGAAGGAGATATCCCTACTTTGTCACAAGGAGCACTTCCACACTGGGAATTGGCCAAGAAATACGACATCATCGATTTTGAACTTGGTGTTAAAATCACAGGAGCAGGGTTTCCAGTGTACAAAGGGAAAGGAGCTCGATTGCAACGTGCCTTGATTGCCTACTTCTTGGACAAAAATGCCGAGGCCGGCTATACCGAAATGCAAGTACCTTTAATGGTAAACGAAGATTCAGGCTACGGAACGGGACAGTTGCCCGACAAGGAAGGACAAATGTACCATGTACAGGCAGACGACCTTTACCTTATCCCAACGGCTGAAGTTCCCGTGACCAACTTGCACCGAGGGGATTTATTGGCAGAAAGTGATTTCCCTATCAAATACACGGGCTACACCCCTTGTTTCCGTCGTGAAGCAGGTAGCTACGGTGCACACGTTCGTGGCTTGAACCGTTTGCACCAGTTCGACAAGGTTGAAATCGTACGGATGGAACACCCCAACAATTCATACCAAGCCTTGGATGAAATGGTGGAGCACGTCAAAAACATTCTTCGCGAACTCAAATTGCCATACCGTATTTTGCGCCTTTGCGGAGGAGACCTGGGTTTTACCTCTGCCCTGACCTTTGATTTTGAAGTATTCTCTACCGCGCAGGATCGTTGGTTGGAGATAAGTTCCGTATCCAATTTTGAGACATTCCAGGCCAATCGCCTAAAGCTTCGTTACAAGGACGAAAATGGAAAGAGCCAATTGGCCCACACCTTGAATGGAAGTTCTTTGGCATTGCCAAGGGTATTGGCGGGAATCTTGGAAAATTATCAAACCGACGAGGGCATAAAAATCCCCGATGTATTGGTTCCTTATTGCGGTTTTGATACCATCGATTAAGGTTTTCCACCATTAATTTGGATTCGCTTAACAGAATCCCCCACATTTCTGCGTTATATTTGAAATAAAACAAGCTATTGCGACGTCTCTTATTTCTCATAGTGATGCTAGCCAGTTATATTGGAATGGCCCAAGAGGATTTCTTGGCCAAACAATACTTTCAGGATGGTGATTATGGGAAAGCAGTGGTTTTTTACGAAAAATTGGTGGAGACCAACCCAAGACGCACCGATTACGCCGAGGGATTGGTAGCCTGCTACCAACAATTGGAACGCTACGATGAAGCTGAGGCATTTTTACTTCAAAAAATAGAGGAAAGCTATGCTTTTCCCACTTTTTATATTGAACTGGGGTATAATTTCACGCTAAAAAATGAAGCGGAAAAGGCCAATGCCTACTACGATAAGGCCATCGACAAAATTGAGGACAACCCCAATTACGGATACAGCGTTGGGTATCGATTTCAAAAATATGCCTTGCTCGATTATGCCATACAAGCCTATACCCGAGCCATGGAAATGAAGCCCGATCTCAACTACGATTTTCAGTTGGCACGCATTTATGGCGAACAAGGCGATATCGCAAAAATGTACCAATCCTACCTCAACCTTATTTGGGAGGGTCGCACCTCACGCTCCAATGTGTTGCGCAATATCGATGATTTTATCTCAGAAGAACCATCCAACGAAAACAATATCCTATTACGAAAAGTACTGCTACAAAACGCACAGAAAACCCCGGATGTGCTTTGGAACGAACTCTTGAGTTGGCTTTTTATACAACAAAAGCAATACAACAGTGCCTTTGGTCAGGAAAAGGCCATTTACAAACGTAGCGAAGGCCAATCCGTTGACCGATTGGAAAACTTGGGGAGCATAGCATTGGAGGACAAGGACTGGGAAACCGCAGCTGAGATTTACGAATATATCGAGGACAACACGGAAAATCCACGAACTAGGCTCAATGCAGAACTCAACCTGATTGATATTGCGCTGGAAAACCCAACCGAAAAAGTATTGGAGGATGTGGAAAAAAAGTTTGAGGACCTCGTAGAGGAATATGGTAACCAAAGTATCACATTGCAATTACAGGTTGCCTACGCAAACTTCCTTACCTTCAAAAAAGAAGAGCCCGGACCTGCCATTGCCATGCTCAAGGAAAGCCTGGAACTGCCCATGGGACGGATGACCATGGCCTATATAAAACTGGCCCTTGGGGACATTCTTGTGTTCGACCAAAGGTTCAACGAAGCCCTGATTTCATTCACACAAGTACAAAAGAGCGTCAAAAACGATGTACTTGGTCAAGATGCACGGTTTAAAGTGGCACAGACCAGTTTTTACAAAGGTGATTTTGACTGGGCCCTTACCCAATTGAAAGTACTGCGGGGTTCCACATCACAACTTATCGCCAACGACGCTATGCAACTGAGCTTGCTGATTTCGGACAACTCCTTGGAGGATTCCACCCAAACCGCCTTGAAAAAATATGCCAGGGCGGACTTGCTGGCCTATCAAAATAAAAACAAGGAAGCCATTGAAGCACTTGAGGATATTTTACAAAATCATAAAGGGGAAAAAATCGAGGACGAAGCCTTGCTGAAACAGGCCGAACTTTTGGTGGAACAGAAAAACTATGAAAGTGCCGAGTTCAATTATCAAAAAATAGTGGAATTCTATGCTGATGGTATTTTGGCGGACGATGCCCACTTTGCCCTGGGAGAACTGTACGAGAACGTCTTGGACGAACCCGAAAAGGCCAAGGGCCATTATGAGAAGATCATCTACAATCATCAGGACAGTTATTATTTTCCCCAAGCCCGTAAGAATTTTAGGAGGCTGCGCGGGGATGCGATTAACTAATTCTTTCCTACTTTAGCCCCATAAAATAAAGGCAAATGCTCATATACAACGTTACCATCAACATTGATGAAAGTGTCCATGACCAATGGTTGGATTGGATGAAGGACAAACACCTGCCCGATATGCTGGCCACAGGGAAATTTTCACACGCCAAAATGGTAAAGGTCTTGGTAGAGGAAGATATGGGCGGCATTACCTATTCCGTGCAATACACCACACAAGACAGGGACACTTTGGAAGCCTATTACAAAGAGGACGCCGACCGATTACGTGCCGATGCGCAGAAAATGTTCCCCAACAAATTCGTTGTCTTTAGAACAGAACTGGAAGTCATCAGTCAACAAATACCTTAACCATTGGAATACCTGTTTTCCTACGGAACGATTCAAGATCTGCAAGTGCAGGAACATATTTTTGGTCGTTTGCTCAAGGGAAAAACCGATGCTGCATTAGGATTCAAGAAAATGGATAATGCCGTTTATGGCCGTTATCCTTTGGTCATCTACACCAACAATCCCGAAGACAAAGTCACTGGAATGGCCTATGAAGTGACTGAAGCTGATTTAAAAAAAGCGGACATTTATGAAACCAGTGCATACAAACGACAAAAATTTCCTTTGGAATCTGGGGATGAAGCATGGATGTATATCGAAAATTCCAACTAACTTGCAAAAAAACCAGCCGTGTCCAAAAAGAAACAAAAAAAGTACTCCAACAGTACCCACCACAATCAAAAACATCAAGATGAAGGTGCGGTAAAGGCAAAAAAACATTTAGGACAGCATTTCCTAAAAGATGAATCCGTAGCACAAAAAATTGCGCAGACCCTATCGTTGGAAGGTTACAAAAATGTATTGGAAATCGGCCCGGGAATGGGAGTGCTCACCAAGTATTTATTGCAACGGGATTTGGACTTGGTGGCCATGGACCTGGATGAAGAATCCATCGTGTACCTTAACCATAGTTTTCCTTTGGAACACGCGGCTATCTTAAAACAAAACAACCGTCTGAATGTCATAGAGGCGGATTTCCTCAAATTTGACCTCACGGAACTGTATGGCGAAGAGCAATTCGCCATTACGGGCAACTTCCCGTACAACATTTCCAGCCAGATAGTCTTTAAAATGCTGGAAATACGACAGCAAGTACCCGAATTTTCGGGGATGTTCCAAAAAGAAGTGGCCAAACGTATTTGCGAAGGACCAGGGAACAAAACCTATGGTATCCTTTCGGTATTGGTTCAAGCCTACTACGACGCTGAATACCTGTTTACAGTTCCTCCTGGAGTTTTTGACCCGCCACCAAAAGTGGATTCGGGTGTATTGCGCCTGACTCGTAAAAAAGAGCTGAACCTCCCTTGCGATGAGCGTCTCTTCTTTAAAGTGGTGAAAACCGCTTTCAACCAAAGACGAAAAACCATTCGCAACAGTCTTAAAATCTTCAACCTTTCCGATAATCTAAAAGAAGATACTATCTTTGACCAGCGCCCAGAACAGCTAAGTGTAGCTGACTTTGTAACGTTGACACAGAAGATAGCCAATGACCCCGTTTAAACTCACAGACGAACTTTTAGAAGAAATCAGGCAACTGATCGCTGATGGCAAGGATGCCGGACTCCAAACCATGATGAAGGAGTTCCACTATGCCGATGTCGCGGAAATTGCGGATGAACTGGATGTTGAGGAAGCCACCTACTTGATCAAGTTACTGGACAGCGAAAAAACTTCGGACATCCTTGCGGAAATGCACGAGGATATCCGTGAGGCCGTACTTAAAAACCTTACCGCCAAAGAAATTGCTGGCGAGCTTTCCGAACTGGATACGGATGATGCTGCCGATATCATCAACGAACTTCCAAAGGAACTTGTTCAAGAGGTAATCTCGGAAATCGAGGACCGTGAACACGCCAAGGACATCGTGGACCTATTGCGCTACGAAGAGAATTCTGCCGGGGGGCTTATGGCCAAAGAGTTGGTAAAGGTCAACGAAAATTGGACCGTGACCACCTGTGTCAAGGAAATGCGTGCACAAGCTGAAAATGTGACCCGAGTGCACTCTATCTATGTTGTGGATGACGAAGGTAAACTAAAGGGACGGCTTTCCCTGAAGGATTTGCTTACCGCCTCGACCAAAACTCATATCAAAGATGTATATATTGCCAAGGTAGATGCGGTTAATGTCAACGAAAAAGGGGAAGAAGTGGCAAAAATCATGTCCAAATACGATTTGGAGGCCATTCCCGTGGTGGACGAAATAGGAAGGCTGGTGGGTCGTATTACCATTGATGATATTGTGGATGTCATCCGTGAAGAAGCCGACAAAGATTACCAAATGGCGGCAGGTATCTCCCAAGATGTGGAAGTGAACGACAGCATTTGGATATTGACCCGCGCCCGATTGCCCTGGTTGATCCTGGGTCTTTTGGGCGGACTTAGTGCTGCAGCGATCATGGGGACTTTTGAAGATATGATCTCCAAACATGCCGTTTTGTTCTTTTTTACACCGCTGATCGCTGCGATGGCAGGTAATGTTGGGGTGCAATCCAGCGCCATTGTAGTGCAAGGTCTGGCCAATGATGATCTAAAAGGCAGTGTACGAAACCATCTTTTAAAAGAAATGCTGTTGGCACTTTTAAATGGGTTCATCCTTGCTATCTTACTTTTACTGTTCACTTGGATTTGGAAAGGTGCTTTTACCACTGCACTGGCCATTTCACTATCCTTAGTTGTCGTTATCGTGGTAGCCGGATTGATCGGCACATTTATCCCGCTGTTCCTTCACAAAAGAAATATTGACCCCGCCATTGCCACAGGTCCGTTTATTACCACAAGCAATGATATCTTCGGCATCTTGATCTATTTTTGGATAGCCAAGATGATCTTAGGGATATAAATCAAATACTTAAAATTTGAATTACAGTGAACAAAAGTCCAAAACAACTGGTTGAGCATTGGGTCGATATTTTCAACCAAGGCAGTGCGACGGAAATAGCTGAGCTCTACCATACAGATGCCGTGAACCATCAGGTGGCCAATGAGTCCGTGGTCGGCAGAGATGCCATCCAAGAAATGTTCAAAAATGAGTTTGAAGCTGCCGATATGGTCTGTATCGTCGAGCACATTTTTGAAGATGGGGAATGGGCCATTCTGGAATGGAAAGATCCATTGGGCCTACGTGGATGTGGATTCTTTCATATTGTTGACGGAAAAATCAAGTTTCAACGAGGCTACTGGGACAAATTATCCTTTTTGCGAATGCACAATCTGCCCCTTCCCACCAAGTAAATTCCAATCAGACATGAAACCAATCAACCTAAAACAAAAACACGCCGAGTTTAACAAACAATGGCATCCGCATCAAATCGCGGTGGTGGATGATATGCAGGTGCTACTGGCAAAACTCCAAGGAGAATTTGTTTGGCATGCCCATGAAAATGAAGACGAACTGTTTCAAGTAATCAAGGGAACCCTCTATATGCAGTTTCGTGACAGAACCGAGGTAGTCAACCAAGGCGAGATCATCGTGGTTCCCAAAGGGATTGAACATAATCCCATGACCAAAAACGGTGAAGAAGTCCAAGTGCTTCTGTTTGAAAAAATGAGCACGGCTCACACAGGCGATGTCCAGCACGAAAAAACACAGACCCACTACCCAAAAATCTAGGAATTGTATATTTGCTCCCATGAAAGTTCTCCACCTCGACACCAACCACCCCCTACTCCTCGACCAGTTTGCTGAACTTGGATTCGAAAACCACGAAGATTACACCTCGACCAAAGAACAAGTGGAGGAAAAAATCCATTTGTACAATGGAATCATCATCCGGAGTAGGTTTACCATAGACCAGCAATTTTTGGACAAGGCCACCAACCTGAAATTCATTGGACGAGTGGGCGCTGGCTTGGAAAACATTGATGTGGAACATGCAAAGTTCAAAGAGGTGTTTTTGGCTTCTGCGCCTGAAGGCAATCGAAACGCCGTGGGCGAACATACCTTGGGCATGTTGCTATCCTTAATGAACCACATGTGCAAGTCCGACCGCCAAGTAAAAAAGGGCAAATGGAAGCGTGAGCAAAACAGGGGCGTTGAACTGGATGGCAAAACGGTGGGAATCATTGGCTATGGAAATATGGGCAAGGCCTTTGCCAAAAAACTGAGAGGTTTCGATGTAGAGGTCATCTGCTACGATATTGTCGGTGGCGTTGGGGATGACAATGCCCGTCAGGTTGGGATCATGGAATTCCAACAGCGCTCAGATGTGGTCAGTTTGCACGTACCCCAAACAGAGCAAACCGTGGGTATGGTCAACACGGAATTCATAAAAGGGTTCCACAAACCTTTTTGGCTATTGAACACAGCTCGCGGAAAGTGCGTGGTCACCAAGGATTTGGTAAAAGAGTTGAAATCCGGAAAAATACTCGGTGCGGGATTGGACGTATTGGAATACGAGAAAAAATCCTTCGAGAATATGTTCGTGCAGAAACCCAAAGCTTTTAAATATTTGCGCAAAGCCAAAAATGTGTTGCTTACTCCCCATGTCGCAGGTTGGACGGTCGAAAGCAAGGAAAAATTGGCACAAACCATTGTAGACAAAGTCAAAGAAAGATTTTCTTAACTTTAGGTACAGATTCAATCCTGATTTTAGGTCTGGAATTGGATAAGACCTAACCCAATATGACCATAGAAGCCAAAACACCAGACGAATACCTCGAAAAACTTCCTGCCGATCGCCAAGAAGCCGTTTCCCAACTACGGGAGACCATTAAAGGCAACTTGCCGAGTGGTTTTGAGGAGTGTATCAATTACAAAATGATCGGGTTTGTGGTGCCTCATTCGATTTATCCAGGCGGGTATCATTGTGACCCAAAACTGCCATTGCCATTTATCAATATTGCTTCGCAGAAAAATTTTATAGCACTTTATCACATGGGCATTTATGCCAACAAAAATTTGCTCGATTGGTTTGTGAATGAATACCCCAAGCATGTGAACACAAAACTGGACATGGGCAAAAGCTGTATTCGATTTAAGAACATCAACAAAATACCCTTTGAATTGATTGCGGAGCTATGCCAAAAAATGACATCACAGGAATGGATTGCACTGTATGAAAAAAACATAAAAAAATCATGAAAAACAGAGTTACGGGATTGGGAGGTTTCTTCTTTAAAAGCAAAGATCCTAACAACATCAAGGAATGGTACAAAAACCATCTGGGTTTGAATACCGACCAGTACGGCTGTACCTTTTGGTGGAAGGACAAGGATGGCAATGATTGCTCCACACAATGGAGCCCCATGGATGAAAAAACGGAATACTTTAAACCGAGTGAAAAGCAGTTCATGATGAACTTCAGGGTGGAAAACTTGGTGGAACTGCTCGAGGTCCTAAAAAAGGAAGGGGTTACCGTAGTCGGGGAAATAGAAGAATACGAATACGGAAAATTTGGCTGGATACTAGACCCTGAAGGTAATAAATTGGAACTTTGGGAACCTGTTGACAAAGCCTTTCTATAGGTATTGATTAATTTGCTACATTTAACTTTCATTAACCAACACATTAAATAAACATGTCAGAAGAAAAAAAAGACTTCGGTGACAAAGCTGAAGAAGCAGCCAAAGATTTTAAAGAAGAAGCAAAAAAAACCGCAGATGAATTCAAAGAAGGAATTCAAAGTGCCGGAGGTGACAACAAAAAAATTCTTGCTGGTATTTTAGCCATTTTACTCGGAGGTTTTGGAGTTCACAAGTTCATATTGGGTTACAACAAAGAAGGTTTTATCTTATTGGGTGTGACAATTATTTTGGGAGCTATTACCTGCGGAATCGGTGCCTCAGCAGCATGGATCATCGGTTTGGTGGAAGGTATTATCTATCTTACCAAATCGGATGAAGAATTTTACAACACCTATCAGGTGGGCAACAAGCCTTGGTTCTAAAATCTTAAAAGCCAGATAAAAAATTATCTGGCTTTTTTTGAACACTTATTCATCGTAATATTACAATAAATATACATGGGTATAATCGTAAGAAACATGAGGCCATCCGATTGGGAGGAAGTTTCAAGAATTTATTCCGAAGGAATCGCCACAGGTATTGCCACTTTTGAAACACAGGTTCCCACCTATGACCATTGGAACAAGGCACATACCAGCGAATGCCGTTTGATTGCTGAAAACAATGGCGAAATCATGGGGTGGGCAGCACTTTCCCCCGTATCCAGCCGTTGTGTGTATGGTGGGGTCGGGGAAGTCAGCCTTTACATTTCGGACAAAAGTAGGGGCAAGGGTATTGGCAAACTACTGATGCAGCATTTAATCGAAGAAAGTGAAAAGGCAGGTTTTTGGACCATACAGTCAGGAATATTCCCAGAGAATACAGCAAGCATCAAACTGCACGAAAAAGTGGGTTTCCGCTACATTGGAAAACGAGAACGTGTAGGCAAAATCCAAGGTACCTGGAAAGACAACCTCCTCTTTGAAAAACGAAGCAACAAGATAGGAATGGATTAATCCTCCGCTACCGTACCATTGCCCTCGCCAACTTTGCGTTCCAGCTCGGCCTGGAATTCTTCCATTACCGGCTTTACAGTGCTTTCAGGCAAATCGGCAATTCTAATGTACATCAAGCCGTCCACCGAATTGTTGAACAAAGGATCCACATTAAAGGCCACCACTTTGGCGTTTTGTTTGATGTATTTCTTGATCAAAACGGGCAATCTCAAGCTTCCCGGCTCCACTTCACCAATGAGTTTATCGAACTTGTTCAGGTCAGCCTGTGTTTCATCGAACACAAATTCCTTATCGGCATCCTTCAACTTTACCTTAAACTCCTTTTTGGGTCGGATATATTGTGCCACGTAGGGATCCCAATAATTGGACTTCATAAATTCGATCATCAACGATTTGGAAAAATTGGAGAACTGGTTGCTGATACTAACCCCACCAATCAAGTATCGATGTTCTGGATGCCTTAATGTGGTATGCACAATACCCTTCCAAAGCAGGAATAGCGGCATGGGTTTTTGTTGATATTCTTTCACAATATAAGCCCTTCCCATTTCGATGGATTTCTCCATCATTCCATATAGTTCAGGCTCAAATCGGAACAGGTCCTGAAGGTAAAAACCATCAATGCCATATTTTTTGAAGATTTCGGAGCCCAATCCCATACGATAAGCTCCCACAATGGCCTTGGAATCGTCGTCCCATAAGAACAAATGATGGTAGTACGAATCGAACTTATCCAAGTCAATGGCATTGTTGGTTCCCTCTCCCACTTCCCTAAAAGTAACCTCGCGCTGACGGCCAATTTCGTTCAAGCAAAAAGGCATATCCTTGGCCTGTGCCAGAAACACTTCGTAGTTCTTGCTTTGGAGCATTCTACAATCCTTTTCCCGCAGCTTTTCAATCTCTCCGTTCAAGACCTCTTTACTTATGGCAGAGGCTATTTTTTTAGGCGGCTTCGGAATTTTGAGCGAGGTAGGAACCTTGTCCAAGAAACGTTCCTTTTCAAAAGCATTGGCCAACAAATACGTCTTTTTTCGAAGCAGTTCCGCAAAACCATCTATGGATTCTTCCTCATTTTGGGTGTTTACCGAAATTGGCTGCCCAATTCTAACTTTAATGGGCCTTCTGCTCTGTGATGTTAATTCGGATGGTAACTTGGCTGTACGGAACACATCATCAATCTTGGACAATCGGTAAAATAATCTACTGTTGCGTGCATGAAAATAAATGGGCACTACGGGTACTTCTGCCTTTCTTATCAATTTTATTACCGCTTCTTCCCACGGACGGTCCACGACCAATTTTCCATCACGGTAAGTGGAGACCTCGCCCGCAGGGAAAATGCCCAGCGGATGTCCGTCCCTTAAATGCTGGAGCGCGTTTTTAAAACCTACAATGCTGCTCTTGGCATCCTTGTGGTTTTCAAAAGGGTTCACGGGCATTATATAGGGCTTCAATGGCTCTATGCGGTGCAACAAAAAGTTGGCGATTATTTTATAATCGGGTCTCTCGTTCAGCAATAACTTAAGCAATAAAACCCCATCAATACCACCTAACGGATGATTGCTGATAGTGATGTATGGACCAGATTTGGGCAAGCGCTTAATGTCCTCCTCGGGTATTTCGAAGTCGATTTCGTAATGCTCCAAGATGGAGTCAAGGAACTCAGGGCCCGAGAGGTTTTTGTTCTTGTCGTAAAATCGATTGATGGTGCTGATTCTAGTGGCTACCATTAAAAGCCATCCTACAAAAGTGCCCAAAAAGCCATATTTGTCCAGATGGATGACTTTCGCCACCTCTTTAGCAGAAACCAAGCCCATAGAAAAAGTATTTAGGTACGTGTAAAGATAGAAAATAAACCCTATAGCCCTTTTTACCTAAATATTAAGACTAAAGCTTTATTTAACAACCAATTGAACCGTTTCCTTGCCTCTTTGCTCCACCAATACGGACTTTCCATTTTGAAGGGATTTGACCGAGTCATCATTAAAATGACGAATGGTGTACAATGAAACATCCTCATGGCATACCACTTTGAACTTTCTTTTGAGTTCATCCAACAAAGGTGGCAGTCCTCGGAATTTGTTGTCCAAACAGACAGAAAAACTAATGGCGGAATTCTGGATAAGGTCCACCTTTAACCTGTGATCATGGAACAGCTTGAAGATATCGCTGATATTATCCTCCACGATAAAGGAAAAATCTAGGGACGACAATTTCAGCAACACCTGATTCTTCTTTACGATAAAACACGGGACTTTCGGCTCTATGCCATTGCCTTTGCCCACCGTGGTTCCTTTGTTCCTTGGGTTCACAAAGGATTTTACCTTCAGGGGGATTTCCTTGCGCTGTAAAGGCTGCAATGTCTTGGGGTGAATTACCGAAGCTCCATAAAACGCAAGCTCAATGGCCTCACGGTAAGAGATTTTGTCCAACAACTGGGCATTCTCAAAATTTCTTGGGTCTGCGTTCAACACCCCTGGTACATCTTTCCAAATGGTCACCGAATCCGCATTTAGGCAATAGGCCAAAATTGCTGCGGAATAATCAGACCCTTCCCTGCCCAAGGTCGTCGTAAAATTGTTGTCATCGCTACCCAAAAAGCCTTGGGTAATATTTAATTTGGACACATCCACATGGGAAAGCACTTCTTGCTGGGTACGCTCCCAGTTCACTTGTGCATCCCTGTTGTTTGAGTCGGTTTTAATAAGGGTACGGACATCCAACCACTCGTTGGAAATACCCATTTCGTTCAGATAGGCACTTACGATTGTTGTGGACAACAATTCCCCATAACACACCACTTGATCATACACAAAAGCATACTTGGGCGATTTGTTCCAGGCCAAAAATCCCTTGACTTCTTCAAAAAGAACCTTCACTTTTGCATAAACGGGATGGTTAGGGTTTTGGAAAAGATCGGACAAAATCCCATGGTGATAATCAATCACTTCTTGAATCGAGGCATTTACCTCATCCTTATCATTAAAATAGGATTCCACCACTTTTTCCATGGCATTGGTGGTTTTGCCCATGGCGGAAATCACTACCAAGGTATCATTATAACCTACTTCATGTAAAACGTTCACAACGTTTTTGACCGCATCCGCATCTTTAACCGATGCTCCTCCAAACTTAAATACTCTCATGTGTTTATCTATTCTAATATTTTGGCCATCTAGTTGAGGCTCTCCATATAATTTTTGATTCCTTTTTCATCCAATTGAACCACATCCCAGTCCCTTAGCACATTGGCTCCCTTCTTTTCATAAAATTCAATGGCAGGTTCGTTCCAATCCAAAACTTCCCAACAAATACGCTTCACACCCAAACTGTTACCATACCTCACTACCTCATCCAGCAAAGCTGTTCCTAGACCACTTCCCCTCATCTTTTCCGAGACAATCAAATCTTCCAAATGAATCGCAGGACCTTTCCATGTGGAGTATCTGGAATACACCAGAGCTATGCCCGCAATACCTTCTTGGGTATCGGCAACAAAGCAATGGAACATCTTTTGGTTGCCAAAACCATGCTTAACCAAGTCTTCCTTGGTAATTTCAACAGCATTGGGTTCTTTTTCAAAATTGGCCAGTTCCTGAACCAAGTTCAGTACTTGTTCCATATCTTCTGGTCGGGCCTCTCTGATCATAAATTCCATAATTGTTACAAATAAAACTCAAAGTTATAAAATTACATAATTAAAGTCCCTCGAAAACGTTGTAGTTTCACAAAATGCCCGATATTTGTCCTCAAATAAAACAGTCTTTCCCAATGTTTGACAAACAACGATTAACCATGGGCGAGTTCATCATCGCCAACCAAGAATCATTTCAATACACTTCCGGAGAACTTTCAAGACTGCTCAATGGCATCCGTTTGGCTGCAAAAGTAGTAAATCACGAGGTCAACAAAGCGGGGCTGGTGGATATCATTGGAGCCGCTGGCGAAACCAATATTCAAGGAGAAAACCAGCAAAAACTGGATGTTCTGGCCAATGAAAAATTTATTGAAACATTGAAAAACCGTGAAATTGTTTGTGGAATCGCTTCGGAAGAGGAAGATGACTTCATCAGTATCAACAGTTTTGATAAACAGCATCAGAACAAGTACGTAGTTTTAATAGATCCCTTGGATGGTTCATCCAATATTGACGTGAACGTGTCAGTAGGCACTATTTTTTCCATTTACAGAAGAGTGACCCCCGTTGGAACGCCCGTAACCTTGGAGGATTTCCTTCAACCCGGCAAAAACCAGATTGCCGCAGGATATATTATTTATGGCACTTCCACCATGTATGTTTACACTACGGGGCATGGTGTGAATGGATTT
The DNA here is from genome assembly GCF_029193885.1 of Flagellimonas yonaguniensis. GTDB lineage: Bacteria > Bacteroidota > Bacteroidia > Flavobacteriales > Flavobacteriaceae > Flagellimonas > Flagellimonas yonaguniensis. Next base: position 46,109 of record NZ_JARFVB010000013.1, read on the forward strand.
ACCCTGAATCCCGCCTTGGGCACTTTTTACCTATCACATCCCAATATGCAATTCCCAGAAACGGGTCAAATTTACTCTGTAAACGAAGGAAACTATATCCATTTTCCTCAAGGGGTAAAGGATTACATCAAATATTGCCAAATGGAAGAAGGAGACAGACCGTACACCTCAAGGTACATAGGGTCTCTTGTTTCTGACTTCCACCGAAATATGATCAAGGGGGGTATCTATATGTACCCAAAAAGCAGTAAGGCACATAACGGTAAGCTACGCTTATTGTATGAGTGCAACCCCATGGCATTTTTGGCGGAACAGGCCAACGGCAAAGCCAGCGATGGATTTCAACGCATTATGGACATACAACCTACCGAGTTGCACGAACGTGTCCCGTTTTTCTGCGGAAGTAAAAAAATGGTGGAAAAAGCGGAAGAATTTATGGCTAATGCCTAATTACACTCACGCTTGATTAAATGATGATAATCTTCGAAGGCAATCTTTCCCGAGAAAATGGCGATGGACTTATCGATGATTTCTGACGCTTTTTTTGGCGCAAAACCTAAACCAATAGCATATTTTTCAACAATGTTTCGCTCATCATCATCAATATAATGATCGGAAAAAATAATTTGAAAAAATTCAAATAGCCTTTTAAATCTTTTCTCCCCACTGTGAGGGGTCTCGATGGGATATTTGTTCTCCTTCTTCATTACCACCTTGAATTCATCCTCACTGATATTGAGTTTGAAGGCGAATTTCTCCAAAACGGCCATTTCCTTTGGGTTGATTTCCCCATCAACCGCAGCCAAACTTGCCAATGTGGCAAAATGGGCCAAATTTTTCTTGTGGTCTCCGTGCTCGTATAGATCTAAAATTGGCATATCTCAAATTTTGTGGCACAAATATAAATCTTATCGCAAAATAGTAGGTATAAACCCAGTAAAGAAATTCGTATTTTTCAATCCAAAGCATTACTACCCTGCAAGATTCTGAATTGTTTCATATTGCTGAAAATTGGTTTCAAAAGCAAAATTGGAAACCGTTTCCATTTCAAAAAGAGACATGGAACGCCTTTTTGGATGGTAAACATGGTCTTTTGAATGCCCCTACGGGTAGCGGAAAAACCTATGCCCTTTGGTTTCCGATTGTGCTCAACTACATTAAAAACCATCCAGATTATAAGAACAAGCATAAAAAATGGCTAAAAGCCATTTGGATTACCCCCTTACGAGCACTTTCACAAGAAATAAAACAATCCGCGGAGCGCATCATCGAAGATTTGGAAACCCAAATGACCGTGGGTATCCGCACGGGAGACACTTCAACAAAAGAACGGGCAAAAATGCGTACCAACATGCCCGATTTATTGATCACTACTCCCGAAAGTCTGCAGTTATTATTATCATCCAAAGGCTACGCAAAAACCTTCAAGGATTGTTCTGCCATTGTAGTTGACGAATGGCACGAACTTTTGGGCACCAAGCGGGGTGTACAAATGGAATTGGGTCTTTCCCGATTAAAAACAATCTGCAAGGAACTGCGGATCTGGGGTATATCCGCCACTATTGGCAATTTGGAGCAAGCCCGCGAAGTATTGTTGGGTCCTACATCCCCAGAATTGGAAAATTCAGTTTTGGTAAAGGCCAACGTCAACAAAAAAATCACGGTAAAAAGTATTGTTCCAAAGGAAATGGAAACCTTTCCGTGGCGTGGACATTTGGGGTTGCATCTTTTGCATCAGGTAATACCGATCATCAACAACAGTAAAACCACCTTGCTCTTTACCAACACTAGAAGTCAATGTGAAATATGGTTTCAAAAAATATTGGAAAAATATCCTGAGTTCGCCGGTGAAATGGCGATGCATCACGGTAGCATCAACAAAGAAACCAGACTTTGGGTGGAACAGGCCATTCGCAACGAAAGTCTTAAAGCGGTAGTCTGCACATCAAGTTTAGATCTAGGTGTGGATTTTGCCCCTGTGGAAACCGTTGTCCAAATCGGTGGTCCAAAAGGTGTTGCCCGTTTTTTGCAACGAGCTGGACGAAGTGGACACCGACCCGGTAAGGAAAGTGTTATTTATTTTTTGCCCACGCATGCCATAGAACTCGTAGAGGCTTCGGCCATGCAAAAAGCCGTTTTGAACAGTGCGGTGGAAGATCGTATCCCCTACTTAAACAGCTTTGATGTCCTCATACAGTATTTGACCACCTTGGCGGTTTCGGATGGTTTTTATCCTGATGAAATCTATCCCGAGATCAAACAAACGTTTTGCTATCAAGCCATTTCGGATGAGCAATGGCAATGGCTGCTCAATTTTTTGGTCATGGGAAGCCAAAGTCTAAAGAGCTACGACGAATACAAAAAAGTAGAGGTCGAAGAAGATGGCAAATTCAAAGTGAACAGCAGGGCCGTGGCCATGCGCCATCGCTTCCAGATGGGTACCATTGTGGGCGACGCCACCATTTCCGTTCGCTATCAAAAAGGAGGGTATATTGGTAGCATCGAAGAATATTTCATCTCTAAATTGAGTCCTGGCGATGTTTTTACCTTTGCTGGAAGAAATTTGGAATTTATCAGGATAAAAGGGATGGTAGCACATGTCCGCAACTCCAAAAAAAGAACGAACAAAGTGCCTAGTTGGATGGGCGGACGTTTGAGTTTTTCTGCGAAAATGTCCGAATTATTACGACAAGAACTCTACACCGCCGAGTTGGAGTTTTCAAAACAGTCAGAAGAAATCCAGGCGTTGGATCCTATGTTTACCAAACAACGGGAAGAAAGCATTGTTCCTCAGCCCCATCAATTTTTAATCGAAAGCTTCAAGACCCATGATGGCTACCACCACATGTTCTACCCTTTCGAAGGTAGGGCCATCCATGAGGGCATGAGTAGCTTGTTGGCCTATCGCATCAGTCTGTTGGCACCGATTACCTGCTCGCTTGCCTTTAACGACTATGGATTTGAACTGCTATCGGATAGAGAAATCGATATTCAGGAAATTTTGGACAACAACCTTTTCACATCGGAATATATGCTCTCCGACCTTCAAAAAAGCTTGAACTCCAACGAAATGGCACGACGAAAGTTCCGTGATATTGCGGTAATCAGTGGAATGGTGTTCACGGGTTACCCTGAAAAAGGAGTTAAAATGAAACATCTGCAAAGTAGTTCTGAACTACTATTTGATGTTTTCCGTGATTTTGAGGATGATAACTTGCTGTACCAACAAGCCTATACCGAGACTTTTGAGCATCAATTGGAAGAGGGTCGCTTGCGCTTGGCCCTGGAAAGGATTGCACAACAAGAAATCGTTTGGAAACAATGTTCTCAACCCACCCCCCTCTCCTTCCCCATCATTACGGATCGATTGCGGGAAAAACTGTCCAACGAAAAATTAACGGACCGCATTAAAAGAATGATGGCTAAGTTGACGAAAAAATAATGGTTAATTTTCAATTGATATTTCAAGGACAATGACTTACGACGAAAAATTGGCGAACAGGGTTCGGGAAAATTTGATGCATTTGGACAATGTAGAGGAGAAAACGATGTTCAGAGGGCTTTCTTTTATGGTTGATGGAAAATTATGTATTGGGGTAAGGGGCAAGGAAATCATGTGCCGTCTTGACCCGGAAATTTTTGAAACTGTGTTGGAAAGGCAAGGTTGCAGACCCATGGTCCACGGAAAACGTACAATGAAGGGCTTTGTTTTCATTAACGAACACGGATATCTCAAAAAAGAAGATTTTGATTATTGGATAGGACTTGCCCTTGAGTTCAATCCCAAGGCAAAAGCATCCAAAAAAAGAAGGAAGAACGATTGATTGAAGTAAGTATACACAACCAAAAATTTCAACTCCACCCTTTGGGTGGGTTATTTTGGGAAGAGAAATCACTCTTACTGATCAGTGATGTGCATTTGGGCAAGGTATCCCACTTTAGAAAGTTTGGTGCAGCCGTTCCCAGAAAAGCCATTCACAAAAACTTTCTGCTTCTGGATAAAATAGTGTCCGATTTCCAACCTTTTCAAATCTGCTTTTTGGGCGACCTCTTTCATTCATCGCTGAACAAGGAATGGGAACTGTTTGAAAATTGGGCGGGCAAAACACCTACTGAAATCCTTTTGGTGGCAGGCAACCACGACATCATCGCTCCAGAAAAATTCGAAAAACTGAAGGTTTCCATATTTCCAGAGTTGGTTATTGACTCTTTCCTATTGACCCATCATCCCGAGGAGCGAGAAGGCTATTTTACATTTTGTGGACATATTCACCCTTCTGTAAAACTCAGAGGATTTGGCCGAGAACGCATAAAACTACCTTGCTTTTTTAAATCCAAAAATCAAATGGTTCTACCTGCTTTCGGTCAGTTCACGGGCACCTATTCCCTTGACCCCAAGGACTCGGATGAGGTGTATGCCATTGTGGAGGATAGTATAATCAAGGTTTAGAATCCGCAATGTCCCTTCGACTCCGCTCAAGGACCTGGAGTCAATTATATTTTCGTGTCAAGCTTTTACCAATAGATTCTTCGCTTTGCTCAGAATGACAAGATATTTTTGAGCATGGAAGAGAAACACAAAAAAACATTTTTAGTAAACCTTTTCGCAGTTTATCTTTGCCACAAAGTTTTTTTGGATTGACCAAAACCCCGATTTCCCAACTTTTTGAACAGTCTCCCCCACTCGGGAAACTGAGGGATACTATTGCCCGATCACGAGACAACGAGTCCTCGGCAGCACAAAAAATCAATGTTAAAGGACTTGTGGGCTCGTCAATGTCCTTTGTAATTTCACAAGCTTTCAAGTCCGCTGAATCTCCATTTTTGTTGATTTTGAATGACAAGGAGGAAGCTGCCTATCATTTGAACGACCTAGAACAACTCATTGGAGAGAAAGACGTCCTTTTTTATCCGGGAAGCTATCGTAGGCCTTATCAAATTGAGGAGACGGACAATGCCAATGTACTTCTACGGGCCGAAGTGCTCAACCGTATCAACTCCAGAAAAAAACCAGCGGTAATCGTTACCTATCCCGATGCACTTTTTGAAAAAGTGGTCACACGGAAGGAACTGGACAAGAACACCCAGAAAATTAAAATAGGGGATGAGATTTCTTTGGATTTTTTGAACGAAGTATTATTCGAATATCGGTTCAAACGGGTGGATTTTGTAACCGAACCAGGGGAATTTTCCGTTCGAGGGGGGATTGTGGATGTCTTCTCATTCTCGCATGATGAACCCTACCGTATCGAATTCTTTGGGGACGAAGTGGACAGTATTCGAACCTTTGATGTGGAAACACAACTCTCCACAGATAAGGTGAAGAAAATCACGATTATTCCAAACGTAGAAAACAAGTTTACCGAAGAAATAAGGGAAAGCTTCTTAAAATATATTTCAGCAAAAACGGTGGTCTTTGCCAAGAATCCCGCTTTGATATACGACCGCATTGATTCCTTTTTTGAAAAAGCCGAGGAGAGTTTTGCCAAATTGAGCAAGGAAATCAAACACGCGAAGCCCAAAGAACTGTTTTTGGATTCAGCTTTGTTAAAAGAGCAGTTGCAGGATTACGTATTCGTTGAAATTGGAAACTCTTCTGTCACTTCGAGCGGAGTCGAGAAGCAGACAGAAGCATCTCCCTCGACTGCGCTCGGGAAGACAGCTTCCTTTATCCAATTCAACACCAAACCGCAACCTTCCTTCAATAAAAAATTTGACCTGCTCATTGAGAACCTCAATGATAATCGGGATGCGGGTTACAGCAATTATATTTTCTGTTCCACCGAGCAGCAGGCCAAACGTTTTCACGATATTTTTGATGAAGTGGATGAAACGGTCCATTATCAGACTATCATTTTTCCATTGTACCAAGGTTTTGTGGACCCGGATTTAAAAATCGCCTGCTACACCGATCATCAAATCTTTGAGCGCTACCACAAGTTCCATTTAAAGAACGGCTATGCGAAAAAGCAGGCCATCACGCTGAAGGAACTCAACAAGCTGGAAATCGGGGATTACGTGACCCACATTGACCATGGTATCGGCAAGTTCGGTGGATTGCAGAAAATTGACGTGGAGGGCAAAAAGCAGGAAGCCATCAAACTGATTTATGGCGACCGAGATATTCTCTATGTCAGCATCCACTCGCTGCACAAAATATCCAAATACAACGGCAAGGACGGTGCACCGCCAAAAATCTTCAAGCTGGGTTCCACTGCTTGGAAAAAACTGAAGCAAAAGACCAAGGCAAGGGTCAAAAAAATTGCCTTCGACCTTATAAAAGTCTATGCCAAGCGTCGATTGGAAAAAGGTTTTCAATACGCTCCCGACAGCTATCTACAAAACGAATTGGAAGCATCTTTCTTGTACGAGGATACGCCGGACCAAGAAAAAAGCACCCAGGATGTAAAAAAGGACATGGAAAGCGAACGCCCTATGGACAGACTTGTCTGTGGCGATGTAGGTTTTGGGAAAACGGAAGTTGCCATTCGGGCTGCATTTAAGGCTGTGGACAATGGCAAACAAGTCGCAGTTTTGGTACCGACCACCATATTGGCCTTTCAGCATAGCAGAACATTTAGGGAACGTTTAAAGGAGATGCCCGTAACGGTGGATTACCTTAACCGCTTCCGTACCGCCAAGGAAAAAAAAGATGTTTTGGAGCGCTTGGCCGCTGGTAAGATTGATATCATCATCGGCACCCATCAACTAGTAAACAAAAATGTACAGTTCAAGGATTTGGGACTATTGATTGTGGACGAAGAACAAAAATTCGGGGTTTCTGTCAAGGAAAAACTACGTTCCATCAAAGAAAATGTGGATGTGCTTACCTTAACGGCTACTCCTATCCCGCGAACCCTCCAATTTAGTTTGATGGCCGCGCGGGACCTATCCGTTATTAATACTCCGCCTCCGAACCGCTACCCTATCGAGAGCCAGGTAATTCGGTTGAACGAAGATATTATTCGGGATGCGGTATCCTACGAAATCCAAAGGGGTGGACAGGTGTTCTTTATCCATAATCGCATTGAGAACATCAAGGAGGTTGCTGGAATGATTCAACGTTTGGTGCCCGATGCTAAAATTGGGATTGGCCACGGACAAATGGAAGGTAAAAAACTGGAGTCCTTGATGCTTGCCTTTATGAACGGGGAGTTTGATGTATTGGTTTCCACCACCATTATCGAAAGTGGTTTGGATGTGACCAACGCCAACACCATATTCATCCACAATGCCAACAATTTTGGGTTAAGCGACCTTCACCAAATGAGAGGACGTGTGGGCAGAAGCAATAAAAAGGCCTTCTGCTATTTTATCACACCTCCTTATGAAGTGATGACCACCGAGGCCCGAAAACGTATCGAGGCGTTGGAACAGTTCACAGACTTGGGGAGTGGTTTCAACATTGCGATGAAAGATTTGGAAATCCGTGGGGCGGGAGACCTTTTGGGAGGTGAACAGAGCGGTTTCATAAATGAAATAGGATTTGAGACCTATCAAAAAATATTGTCCGAAGCCATTGATGAACTCAAGGAAAATGAGTTCAAGGAACTGTATGATGAAGTTGAGGGCGACAAGGAAAAAGTATACGTGAAGGAGATGCAGCTCGATACGGATTTTGAACTACTCTTCCCTGATGATTACATCAACAATATTACCGAACGCCTCAACCTGTATACCCAATTGAACAATGTGGAGGACGAGGGAGGACTTCAAAAGTTTGAGACACAACTGATAGACCGTTTTGGAGAGTTACCGGAACCCGCTGTGGATTTAATGAACTCCGTTCGGATTAAATGGATCGCCACCCATATCGGATTGGAAAAGGTCATCATGAAAAAAGGCAAGTTTATCGGTTACTTTATTGCCGACCAGCAATCCAGTTTTTATCAGAGTGCCGTGTTTACCCAAATATTGCAATACGCACAAACACATCCGCAATTGGTAAAACTCAAGGAAAAACAGACCCGAAACGGACTTCGATTGTTGTTGGTGTTTGATAAAATCACCAGCGTGGACAAGGCTTTGCAGGCCCTACAGCCTTTTACGCCCGTAAAGTCCCCTCAGAAGGACAATGTTTCTGCTTAAGTCAGGTATCATATTAAAAAGAAGATTTCTCACATTCGTTCGAAAGACAATCAGAACACCAAAGTCATTTTCGACAGAGCGTAGCGACGAGAAATCTAAAACCGTTTCTTGTGCACTTGATCGCCTTCTATATCGTAGTAGTGCCAAGTGCCAACCTGTTCATCATTACGGAAGCGGCCACGGATTTTTCGAGTACCGTCGGGATGGAATTCCTCATAACGACCGTGTTTTAGACCATCCTTGAGGTCTACTTCAAACCGTATGTTTCCATTGGCATATTTTTTACTGAAGGTTTTGGCATTCAAATCCGTTGGATAAATGGGGCTCAGGTTAAAAACTGCATCTGTGATTTCCAATGAAGTCGTATTTTGGCTTTTTGGAGTCGTTGTATTGATGCTTTTCGGAAGACCGGTCTCTTTCTTTACCTCTTCCACATCCTGATAATTGAGTACCAATCGACTTTCGAACAAATCATCTTCGGGGGTCAACTGTAATCCCACCTGAGGGAAACAAATGATGAAATCCTTGTTCTTGCTCATTTTTTGTTTGGTCGGGGCATCGGCCAAGGCATACATATTATCAAACAGCAAAGGCACATTGCTGTACACGAACACGGTGGACTTGGAATCGAACTTTTCATCAAAATTTTTGAATTCCTCTGATGTAGCAAGGATATCCCCTTCCGATACTTTATCAATGATACCCTTTAGGGTATTGGGGCTGTCACTGAAAATCACAAAGTCATCAATCTGGGTAAAGTACGGTTTATCAAACTCATCGAACCTTCCGCCCAAAAGCATTTTAAAGAATCCTTTGATGGACAGAAAATTGATTTCATAGTCCTTATACTTTACCGCTTTGAATTTAACGGGTGTTTTTTTGCGAATTTGTTCCACAACAAAATCCAGATTGATCTTGGCATCCTCGGCATCATTTGCTTTGAGGACGAGCGCGACATCATTTTTACCTTTGGTAATGTGGGATTGGATTTGAAGTACGGCAATTTCATTGCCGATCCAACTCACAAAATTCTCCTTTACATCGATCTTGAGAAATTTTTCCACCTTGGCTATTCCTTCCTGATAACTCTCGAACTGCTCGGGATCGTTCTGCTGTACCATCCCGAAATTCTTGTAGAACTCGACAAAGCTATCAAACCCATAACTGATATAGAGCGCGGTACTGTTGGGGGCCACTTCGGGAATGGAACGTTCAGCCTTACCAGATTTCTGCAGTGCTTCCAAATAGTATTCATTTACGGCACTAATATTGGTGTATCCATTGGCCGTTAAGGTGCTGTTCTCGTCCAAATCGAAATAAAAACCTGAGAACAAAAAGTTTTCGCTCACGCGTTTTACCCAATCGGAAGGTCTATCGGAATACATTTTAATGTAATCATCAAAATAATGGTACTGCACGTACATTCGAAAGAGGTCCTCATGCCCTACCCTTCGGTTGATCTCCAAAAAATTGAGATTGCGACCCAACACAGGTTCAAGGTATTGATCTATGGAAGCTTCGACCAAGGTATGGGTATAAGAGGCCACCAACTGGTTCTTGATGAAGGCCAAATACATCGTTTCCTTGCTCTCCCGATCGTGGACTTCCAAAATCTCTTGCTCGTGATAGGTCCGTTTGCTCAGCACATACCCATCATCCAGTAATGTGTTCAAATAAGTTTTGAGCAGTTGCAGTTTGGCGATACGCTTCAAATCCAGCACATAGAAAATCCCATAATCCTTAGGGGAAATCATATGGATGGATATGAACAAGGAGCGGTTGTCAAAAAACTCGAAGAGTTGATGGTTGTCGTTGAAAACCGTGTCCACCTTTTGAATGTTCTCGGTAAGCTCTGAGAAATAGTCGTTCTTTTTGAGATGGTGCCACCCTTCGCTCTTACTGATTTTTTCCCAACTTTGCACTGGCTGTTCCGATTCTATGATGAAAACCGCATCGTTCGGAATCAGGTAAATAGACTGCAGATTGGTTCTGGGAGAAAGTATAAAAATATAGGCCAAATAGCACAAGTACAGCACCATTAGGCCCAAAAAGCCGTAAAGAATCCTTTTTTTGGTCATTTTTCCAAAAAGTGTCTTTTTCTACAACGAAGAAGATTTTGTTTTAGTTTAGATCAATAAAAGGAAACTTATTTTAAAGTGATTTTAAGTCTTTGATTGTTTTGAAAGCCACATCGACTTGCTCATCGTTTACCAAAATGGTAAACTCGTTGGTGGTGGAGATGACCTCGTAAAGCACAATGCCCTCCCAAGCCAATCGCTGAAAGATGAAATAGTAGATTCCGGGTACCGAAACGTTCTCCGCAGGCAACTTTACCGTGATGGATGAAAGTCCTTCCGCCTTTTGGGTACAACGCTCCATTTTAAAGTACTTCTCCACTACCCCGTCCATCACATTGCTGATCACAATATTGATTTCGTTCACCCCACGAGAAGAAGTGTAGAACACATCCTGATTGGCATTCACTTCCTCCAGAAGTCTGGCCTGCTGCCCCAATATGGTATCCGAAGCCAAAAAGGTATAATCCGTCAGGTTGGAACGCACGGTGATCTCGCCGATGTTTTTGAGCACTTTTACAATCTTATGGGTCGCCCTGAACTCCAGATCATCTGAAAGACGCTTGAGCGCCATCACAATGGCACCATCCTTTACATCCTTACCCAATTCCTCGGCGATTTCTGGTTTTATCTGTCTAGACAAAGAAGTTAAATTTATAATCCCTTGTGCCAGAGCTGTTTGTAAAAATGGCTTTTTCTTGATGTAGTGCTCAACTACTGCAGATATTGTTTTCATTCTTCCAGTTGGTTTTGAACAAAAATAACATATTGTTATAAAACAAACAAATGGTTAAAAATGATAGAATGCGTTTTCAAAGTGTTCAATGTCAAATTTATCTGCATTTTTCACTACAGTGATCACATCAAACCTAACCTCCAAATCCCTATCCAACTCTTCCACGTAATGGTTCGCTGCCATGGTTAAAAGTTTCACTTTTTTGGGTGTGATCACACGGGACATATCTTCCAGAAAGCCTATATTCCTTGACTTTACCTCAACGATGACCAAGAAGCCATCCTTCTCGGCAATAATATCCACTTCGGCATTGAGGTACCGATAGTTAAGTGCTCTGATCCCGTAACCGGAAGCCTTCAAAAAGTCGACTGCTTTTTGCTCTCCCAATTTTCCAAATGTATTGTGCTTGGCCATACAATTTGTAAAAATCTAAAAAAAATATGCATTTCATCGAAAAATTTGGTTGTTCATGGACTTTAGAACGTTAAGATTGTAATTTGTTGGCTCAATTGAACCACATCCAACACTAGCATAAGCATATAGTTACCCCAAAACTATGTACCATATTAACGCCAGACACTGCTATGGAGTACTTTATCAATTGTAATTCCTCAACCTTGGCGCCGTACACTACTCCATTGGACGAGGTACGTGCGGCCCACTTGTACCGAAGGCTTGGTTTTAGTGCCTCAGTACAAACCATAAATGCTGCAGTTGGTCAAACTGCAGATAACTTAGTTGACAACCTAATAAATCAAGCGCTTGCTGCCCCAACTATTCCAGCCCCTGAATGGGCGGATTGGAACGATGCCGACTATCCTGCAGATGATGATCTGGCCAGACAACTACGCATGGCACATATAGAGGATTTTACAGCCACCTATGGAAACGCCATTGTTGACAATGAGTTGCTGGACCGGATGAGCTTTTTCTGGAGCAACCATTTTGTGACCCAATTGGACACCTACAACTGTCCCGGCTTTCTGTATTATTACATCAATTGCTTGCAACGTAATGCCCTGGGCAATTTTAAAACCTTTACCAGTGAAATAGGTCTTACCAGTGCAATGCTCTACTATTTGGACGGTGTTCGCAACCGTGGGGACAATCCAAACGAGAACTATGCTCGTGAACTTTATGAGCTCTTTACCTTGGGTGAAGGAAACAACTATACCGAAGAAGACATTATTGAAACCTCGAAAGCGATTTCAGGGTACACAGAAAGAGGAGAAGAAGGGTGTACCCATGTAACCTTTGACCCGACAGAATTCAATACCGAGAACAAAACCATATTCGGTCAGACTGGAAATTGGGGGTATGATGATGTGATTGACATCCTTTTCAGTGAAAGATCCGACGAAATAGGATGGTTCATCTGCAAAAAATTATACGAGTTCTTCGTCCATCCCGATTCCACCAGTGAAGATGGGGGAATAGCTCCTCAAATCATTGATGCCATGGCCCAGACTTTTATCAGCAATGGGTTCGAGATAGCTCCAGTACTCCGTCAACTGTTTAAAAGTCAGCACTTTTTTGATGAAACCGCGATTGGGGTCATTATTAAAAGTCCAGCCGACCTTTATTTCAATCTATTGAAAGAAACTGGTTTTACCTATGATGATGGAACGATTTTGAACATGATCGATTCCTGTGCCCTGATAGGTCAGGAATTTTTTCAACCGCCCGAAGTGGAAGGATGGCAACGAAACCGAACATGGATCAACACCAACTTTATCATTGGTCGATGGTTGACCGTAGAATTCTACTTGCAGCGGTTTTATGAGGACAACCCCGAACAATTCAGGGATTTAGGTCTGGAACTTTCTGGCAATGCTGGACTTACAAGCAACAACCCTGACGAAGTGGCCAGACCCATCATCGAAAAATTTGTACCCAAGGGTTTGCTGACCGATGCCGACTACGAAAGAGCATACCTCGCTTTCAGGAGCGATGTTGACGTTAATTATTATGAAGGGGGCAATACACCTTCATGGACTTTACTTGGATGGGAGACTGGACCATCACAAGTGTATCTTCTATTGCGCCATTTGTCCCGCGAACCCGAATTTCAACTCAAATAACCCCATCATCATGTGCGATAATCACCATACCCACGATAAATCCCCTCACAAAGGCCTAGAACACGATGGCCACGATTTGGAACACAAAAAATGGAGTCGACGCTCCTTTGTCCAAGCTTTGGGCATTGCAGGATCTGGTTCCATGTTTTTGGGAAGCCACATGATTTCGGCTTCCTCTCCATCACCGCTAACAGCCGCAGTGGCTGCTGCCGAAACCGACAATATTTTAATCCTGATTCGATTATCGGGAGGAAACGATGGCCTCAGCACTGTGATCCCCATTCAACAATATGATACGTATGCCAATGCAAGGCCCAACATCTATATCCCGGAAAGTAAGGTCCTAAAGCTTACCGATGATTTTGGGGTGCCCACCTACATGAGTGCCCTGGAACCGCTTTGGGGAGACGGACAGTTCAAAGCCGTGCACGGCGTAGGTTACGAAAACCAGAGTCTGTCTCATTTCACAGGTTCCGATATTTTTGCCAATACAGATTTGACCACAACTGGATTCTCTGGAGAGAACACTGGTTGGATGGGAAGACATTTTGAAGAACTTTACCCCGATTACCTCATACATCCACCTGCAGCACCTGCAGCCATTCAAATCGGGAACTTGGCCAATATGATCTTTCAAGGAGAAGAAACCAATTATGCCTTTGTGACCAATAATGTGGACCAATTGGAGCAAATTGCTGAAACTGGTGCCTTTTACGATATCGAAAATGCTCCGTTCGATGATTGTATGTATGGTGATCAATTGCGATTTTTACGTGGAGTGGCCAATACCACTTACGAATATGCAGGCATCATTCACGATGCCTATATGGCAGGACAGAATCAAGTGGAATATCAAGACAATGGCTTTGCCAGACAATTGGCACTCTTGGCCCGTTTGATCAAAGGAAACTTGGGAACAAAAGTCTATATGATCTCTTTGGGAGGATTCGATACTCACGGTAATCAACCTATTGTACACGAACGTTTGATGTCCAATCTATCTGTCGCCATCAATAACTTTTACGAAGACCTCACTTTTACCGAACAGGATGACAAAGTGTTGAGCATGACCTTCTCCGAATTTGGTCGGAGAATCTTTGAAAATGGTTCCAACGGCACCGACCACGGCAAGGCCGCCCCTACCCTGTTCTTTGGATCAGGATTGAGCGGAAGTGCATTTGTGGGCGACCACCCTTCCTTGGACGAACCCAACAACCGAGGAAACTTGGAATACACCATGGACTTCAGAAACCTTTATGGAACCGTATTGGCCGAATGGCTTTGCGTTCCAAGGGAATCCGTGGAACAGCATTTATTGGGCCACCCGTATCAAGCCATCGATTTGGGCTTTAACTGTAGTGGGGAAACATTTGATGAAATCGCATCGGACAACACCCCTCCAACCCTACCGGAAACACCACCAAGTGAAGACCCCAATAATCCAAACATTGATATTTTGGATGGAATAGAACATGCGGCAGTTTACCCTGTTGAATCACCAAGAAATCCACATATCCATTTGGAAATGCCCGTAGCCGCCCATGTGGATATTGAACTCTTCAATATTTTGGGACAACGCGTGGGAACCCTGTTCAACGAAATGATGTTGGAAGGCGAGGTTGACATCAACATACGCGAGCGCATGCGTGATAGCTTATCCACTGGAAAATATATCTATCGCATCTCCGTGGGAGACAAAAAGATGAGCAAATCAATAATGCTGACCTAAAGAAAATAGTACACTTTTTAATTCATTTTTCGGAACCCTTCGACAATGTACCCCTTACCCCAAATCGGGTCGCATTTTCGAGGGTTTCGTTTTTTATGTGTATCCCGTTAAAATCAGTATTTTTGGGGCCTAATTAGATTTAAATGGCTCAAAATACATCCCCTTCCCGATATACCATTACCGCAGCACTGCCCTATACCAACGGCCCTATCCACATTGGGCACTTGGCTGGCGTATACGTCCCTGCGGACATATACTCTCGATATTTACGCCTAAAGGGCAACGATGTGGCCTTTGTCTGCGGTAGCGATGAGCACGGTGTGGCCATCTCCATGAAGGCCAAGAAAGAAGGTGTTACACCAAAAGAAATTATAGACAAATACCACAGTATCATCAAAAAGTCATTTGTTGATTTTGGTGTTTCTTTTGACAATTACTCTAGAACTTCAGCGAAGGTTCACCATGACACTGCTTCGGAGTTTTTCAAAAAAATGTATGCGCAAGGGGATTTTATCGAGGAAGAAACCGAACAATTGTACGATGATGAGGCCAAACAGTTTTTGGCGGACCGATTCGTTATCGGAACATGCCCCAAATGTGGTCACGAAGAAGCCTATGGCGACCAATGTGAGAATTGTGGATCATCATTGAATGCTACTGATCTCATTAATCCAAAATCCACCATAACAGGGACCGTCCCCTCTTTAAAAAAGACCAAACACTGGTTCTTGCCATTAGATCGTTACGAGGGGTTCTTGAAAAAATGGATTCTCGAAGAACACAAATCCGACTGGAAACCCAATGTGTACGGACAATGTAAATCGTGGATAGATGAGGGATTAAAACCTCGCGCCGTGACCCGCGATTTGGATTGGGGCATTCCTGTTCCCGTTGAAGGTGGCGAAGGAAAAGTACTTTATGTTTGGTTCGATGCGCCCATTGGCTACATATCCTCCACCAAGGAGTGGGCCGAACAAAAAGGCAAGGAGTGGGAACCCTATTGGAAGGACAAGGATACCAAATTGGTACACTTTATAGGTAAGGACAACATTGTATTTCACTGTATCATTTTCCCAAGCATGCTAAAAGCCCATGGAGACTTTATACTACCGGAAAATGTTCCTGCCAACGAATTCCTTAATTTGGAAGGCAATAAACTGTCCACTTCCAAAAACTGGGCGGTATGGTTGCACGAATACTTGGAAGAATTCCCGGATATGCAGGATGTTCTCCGCTATGCCTTGACTGCCAATGCGCCAGAAACCAAGGACAACGATTTTACCTGGAAGGATTTTCAAGCAAGGAACAACAACGAACTAGTCGCCATTTTCGGGAACTTTGTGAACCGTGTAGCTGTTTTAACGCATAAATACTATGGTGGAGAGATCCCAGCACCCGCCGAACTAACCACTGTTGACAAAGAAGCCTTGGAAGCCTTGAAGGAATTTCCAGATACCCTTTCCAAATCGTTGGAGCGGTACCGTTTCCGCGAAGCGAGTCAACAATTGATGAATTTGGCGCGATTGGGGAACAAATACTTGGCAGACCAAGAGCCGTGGAAACTTATTAAAACAGATGAAGAGCGCGTAAAGACCATTATGTACGTAGCGCTTCAGATTGCGACGGGATTGGCGATTTTAAGTGAGCCCTTTTTACCGTTTACTTCGGAGAAGTTGAAAAAGATTCTTCGCGTTGCTCAGAATGACAAAGACGGTGTCAGGTCGAGCGCAGTCGAGACCAATTGGGATGGAGTTGCCAATGCCGAAGCTTTGCTTCCAGCAGGACACACCATAAACAAAAGCGAATTGCTCTTCAGGAAAATTGAGGACAAAGAGATTCAACAACAACTGGATAAATTGGAAGCCACCAAAAAAGCAAATGCCCAAATGGACAAAGAAGTTGCTCCTTTGAAAGAAACCATAACTTTTGATGATTTTGCCAAACTCGACCTTCGTGTTGGAACCATCATCGAAGCCGAAAAAATGCCCAAGGCCAATAAGCTTTTGATTTTGAAAGTGGATACAGGTCTAGATACG
Source organism: Flagellimonas yonaguniensis (assembly GCF_029193885.1). Taxonomy (GTDB): domain Bacteria; phylum Bacteroidota; class Bacteroidia; order Flavobacteriales; family Flavobacteriaceae; genus Flagellimonas; species Flagellimonas yonaguniensis. The sequence continues at coordinate 62,854 of NZ_JARFVB010000013.1, forward strand.
AGAACCATTGTATCCGGTATTGCCAATAGCTTTAAACCAGAAGATATTGTGGGCAAAAAAGTAACCGTTGTTGCCAATTTGGCCCCGAGAAAACTACGTGGTGTGGAAAGCCAGGGCATGATCTTAATGACGGAGGACAAAGACGGTAAACTCGTTTTTGTCAACCCGGATGAGGAAAACGTTGGCAACGGGGAAACCATAAATTAATTTATATCCAAAGAAATTGTCAGGTCGAGCGCAGTCGAGACCCACATTAAAAACTTGGACGGAAAGACTTCTCGACTGCGCTCGAAGTGACAAATACTAAAAACATCATGCAACTTGTTCCCTATATCGTTCGCCACACCAATCTTTCAGAGAAAAGTGTGGAAAACACCGTGAATCTTTTGAATCAAGATTGTACCGTTCCTTTTATTTCCAGATACCGAAAGGAGCTGACAGGTAATCTGGACGAGGTTCAAATTAGTTCCATCGTGGAATTCAAGAACCAGTTCGAGGCGTTGGAAAAGCGAAAAACGGCCATCATCAAAGCTGTTAAGGAACAGGATGCACTTACCCCAGAACTCGAAGCCAAATTTCTGAACTGTACCGACCTGACCAGTTTGGAAGACCTTTACCTTCCGTTTAAGAAAAGTAAAAAGACCAAAGCCGAAACCGCTCGTAAAAATGGACTGGAACCTTTGGCCAAGATCGTTATGGCACAACGGAGTGATGAAATTGAATACATTGCCTCCCAATACCTCAACAAGGATGTCATCAACGAAGATGATGCCCTCGAAGGAGCCCGCCATATCATTTCCGAATGGATCAACGAGCGTACAGATATCCGTAATCAATTACGAGGTCAGTTGGAACGACACGCCTTGATCACCACCAAGGTCGTCAAAACCAAAAAAGACGACGAGAAAGCCCAAAAATTTCGCGACTATTTTGATTGGAGTGAACCCTTGAATCGATGCCCTTCACATCGTTTTTTGGCTATTATGCGAGCGGAAAAGGAAGGTTTTATACGGGTAAAGGTCGAAATCGATGATGAACGTGCCCTCCAAAACATGGAACGCCGCATGATCAAATCCAATAATGCCTGTGCAGAACAAATAGAACTGGCCATTGCAGATGCCTACAAAAGACTCTTATTCCCTTCGTTATCCAAGGAAATTCTGAATGCTGCCAAGGAAAAAGCAGATGCAGCTGCCATTCAGGTTTTTTCTAAAAATTTAAAGCAATTGTTGCTCGGTGCTCCTCTTGGCGAAAAACGAATTTTGGCAATAGATCCTGGTTTTAGGACGGGCTGTAAAGTGGTTTGTTTGGACGAGCAGGGAGATCTAAAACATAACGAAACCATTTATCCCCATCCACCACAACGTGATAGTTCTGGTGCCATCAAAAAGATTAGCTCTTTAGTCGATGCTTATAAAATCGAGGCCATTGCCATAGGCAACGGAACGGCATCGCGGGAAACAGAGCAATTGGTTAAGCGTGTCCCTTTTAAAAAGGATATCGATGTTTTTGTAGTGAGTGAAGCAGGGGCATCCATTTACTCAGCTTCCAAAATTGCACGGGAGGAATTCCCCAATTATGATGTAACGGTTCGGGGGGCTGTATCCATCGGTCGTCGTTTGGCGGACCCTTTGGCGGAATTGGTAAAAATCGATGCCAAGTCCATTGGAGTTGGGCAATACCAGCACGATGTGGACCAGACCCAATTAAAAACCTCTTTGGATACCGTAGTGGAAAGTTGCGTGAACTCTGTCGGCGTCAACATCAATACGGCTAGTGTGCCACTATTAAGCTATGTTTCGGGAATCGGACCCAAACTTGCAGAAAATATTGTGGCCCACCGAAACGAAAACGGTGCGTTCAAAAACAGGGAAGAAATTAAAAATGTGCCTCGCTTGGGTGGAAAGGCATTTGAACAAAGTGCAGGTTTTTTGCGTATCAAAAATGGAAACAATCCTTTGGATGATTCTGCGGTGCATCCAGAACGTTATGGTTTGGTCTCTAAAATAGCCAAGGACCAAGGCGTTTCACTCAATGAAATTATTGGGAACAAGTCGGCCTTGCAAGGTATCAACTTAAAAACCTATTGTACTGAATCCATAGGAATGCCCACTTTGGAGGACATTGTAAAGGAATTGGAAAAACCGGGGTTGGACCTTCGGGAAAAGGCCAAAGTATTTACCTTTAATCAAAACATCAAGGAAATTACCGATTTGCATCAAGGTCAATTGTTGCCAGGTATTGTCAACAACATTACCAATTTTGGCTGCTTTGTGGACATTGGAATCAAAGAGAGCGGACTAGTGCACATTTCCAATCTATCGGATACTTTTGTAAAGGATGTCAACGAACACGTTAGCCTTCATCAACAGGTAGTGGTAAAAGTATTGGACGTGGATGTTGCCCGAAAGCGGATACAGTTGGCATTGCATAAACAAGGTGCCTAAATGCTAAAAATAGCCTATCACCCCATTTACAAACATCCATTGCCCGAAGGGCATCGGTTCCCAATGATCAAATATGAGTTGTTGCCACAACAATTGCTTTATGAAGGCACCTGTACCGAGGATAACTTTTTTGAGCCTTCCTTGCCGGAAGACCATCATATTTTAGCCGTCCACGATGAGACTTATTATAGGAATTTGGTCAATCTGGAGCTATCCAAAAGAGAAGCACGAAAGATAGGCTTCCCCTTAAGTGATGAGCTTGTCCAGCGGGAACGCATCATAGCCGACGGGACCATCAAAGGTTGCCATTTTGCCCTTGAAAGTGGCATTGCCATGAACATTGCAGGTGGAACGCACCACGCCTATTCAGATAGAGGCGAAGCTTTTTGTATGCTCAACGACCAAGCCATTGGTGCTCGGTATCTTTTGAACCATAAATTGGCCGAAAAAATACTGATTGTGGATTTGGACGTTCATCAAGGCAATGGGACCGCTGAAATCTTCCAGACCGACCATTCTGTTTTTACCTTTTCCATGCACGGCAAGGGCAATTATCCCTTTAAAAAGGAAGCTTCTGATTTGGACATTCCTTTGGAAAAGGGCACCACGGATGAAGAATACCTGTCCAACTTAAAAAAGACGTTGCCCGAATTGCTAGAGCGAGTTCGGCCGGATTTTATTTTCTATCTCAGTGGGGTGGATGTGCTTGAAACCGATAAATTGGGCACACTATCCTTGACATTGGATGGTTGTAAGGAGCGTGACCGTTTTGTACTTCAAACTTGCAATGATGCCAAAATCCCTGTTCAATGCAGTATGGGAGGGGGCTATTCGCCTGAAATCAGAATTATAGTGGAGGCCCATGCCAACACTTTTCGCTTGGCACAAGATATTTATGCCTAATTTTGCCGACTACTTTTGTTTTACAACCTCATGAAATTTTTTAGATACCTCGCCTTTATCCTATTGACCTCTTCCATGATAGGTCAAGAATTACAACCGAAAAAAGAGAAAAACCTTTGGAACAACTTTACCTACGATGTGGGGAATATGTTCGGGGGAGTGGGATATTCCTATTCACGCCCGTTCCACTGGAAAGGAAACGATTGGGCCAATTTCGGCTATTTAACAGGAGGTACCTTGCTTCTTTTTACCATAGATGATGAACTCAATAGATGGAAAAATGGGTTTCAGCAAGATGTTCCTGACGTTATTTTAGACTATGGCCACGAATACGGTAGCCCTGAAAACAATTATATGCTGACCGGAGGTGTTTACCTCGCGGGACTGTTTACCAAAAATGAAAAGCTGAGACGAACCGGTGTGCTTTTGATTTCTTCGGCCACAGCGGGCGGGTTTATACAACAAGTAAGTAAGCGTATTATTGGTAGGGCACGACCAAAGAGCGGTGCTGGTTCAGCAACCTTTGACCCCTTGCATGTAGATCGTGTTTATGACTACGACTCATTTCCATCAGGCCATGCCATGTTGGCATTTAGCAACGCCTATGCGATTGCCAAACAATTTAGAAACCCGTGGATCAAGGGCGGTCTTTACACTGTCGGTATGATTCCGGGGCTTGTTCGGGTAATGGACGACTTTCATTGGTTTTCCGATGTGGCCTTTAGTACGGTGCTCAGCATCTTCATTGTGGAATCCATCGACAAATACCTTGATTCCAAGTACGATGAAAAGTACAATGACCAAAAGCCCAAAAATGTAAGTTGGAATCTTTCCTTTGGCCCCAACACCTTGGGGGTTTCCCTTCATTTTTAGCAAATTGGAATCACAAATGTGTTAAATTTTATTTAGATTTATTTAAAATAATTATTTTCGCTCCCTATTTCGCTTCTATCCATGGGAAAGAAAAAAGACAAAAAGAAACTCAAAAAAGCAAAGCTTAGAGAATTACCGCCAACCGGCAAGGTAAAATCCAATTGCTGTAAAAAATATAAGAAAAGTGAAAGCAAACGCTGTAAAAAATGCCCTTGCTTTGACCTTCTTAAGAGAGTTGCTTAAATAGCTCCTTACCCAAGCATGGTTCCTTAATTTGTACTATTTTTAGGGCAAACTAATTCAACCATGATCAGAAAAACCTCTCTTTTAATTACCCTTTTCCTGATTTCCAGTGTCTCTTTGCTGGCACAGGACAAGGATGCAGTGATTGAAGCAATCATTGAAGAAGCCAACGAAAATTCTCAACTTGAAACACTCGGCCATCAACTAATGGATGGTATTGGTCCCCGATTGGTGGGTACCCCACAGATGAAAAACGCTCACAACTGGGCCGTTGCCAAGTACGAAAGCTGGGGGATTCCAGCCCGCAACGAACAGTGGGGCGAATGGAAAGGTTGGGAACGCGGAATCAGCCATATTGATATGGTGCATCCAAGAATACAGAGCCTAAGGGGAACCCAATTGGCGTGGAGTCCCAGCACTTCAAAAAAAGGTGTTACCGCAGAGTTGGTAATTTTACCGACCGTATCCGACTCTTTGGAATTTGTGAACTGGTTACCCAACGTTAAAGGTAAACTCGTTATGATTTCCATGCCACAACCCACGGGAAGACCCGATTATAATTGGGAAGAGTTTGCCACGGAAAAGTCCTTTGAAAAAATGAAAAAGGAGCGTGACGAGCAGAATGATGCTTGGAACCAAAACATACGGAATACCGGATTGAACAGACGTAGCCTTCCCATTGCCCTGGAAGAAGCTGGTGCAGTTGGAATAGTAGCTTCTTATTGGTCCAGAGGATTTGGGGTAAACAAAATATTCGGTGCCTATACCAAGGAAATCCCAACCGTGGATTTGGAATTGGAAGACTATGGAATGTTGTATCGATTGGTGGAATCAGGGCAAAAGCCAGAACTTCGCATTGTAGCTGAATCCAAAGAAATGGGTAAAGTACCAACATTCAACACCATTGCCGAAATAAAAGGTTCCGAAAAGCCTGATGAATATGTGATTCTATCCGCTCATTTTGATTCTTGGGATGGAGGAACAGGCGCCACAGACAACGGTACAGGAACTTTGGTCATGATGGAGGCCATGCGTATTTTGAAAAAAGCCTATCCCAATCCAAAACGTACCATTCTTGTGGGACATTGGGGCAGTGAGGAACAAGGATTGAACGGATCCAGAGCCTTTGTTGAGGACAACCCAGAAATCGTTAATGGCGTACAAGCTGTTTTCAACCAAGATAATGGAACCGGTAGAGTGGTTCGTATTTCCGGTGGCGGGTTTTTGGATTCCTACGATTATCTCGGGAAATGGCTGCACGAAGTGCCAAGGGAGATCACTAGTGAAATTGAAACTACTTTTCCTGGAACTCCGGCAAGTGGAGGTTCTGATTATGCCTCTTTCCAAGCGGCTGGTGCCCCTGCTTTCAGTTTGAGTTCGTTGAGCTGGTCCTATTGGAACTATACTTGGCATACCAATAGGGACACATACGACAAAATTGTTTTTGATGATGTTCGAAACAACGCTATTCTAACAGCTATCTTGGCCTACATGGCTAGTGAACATCCTGAAAAAACATCCAGAGAAAAAGCTGTGCTGCCCATAAGCAACAGAACAGGCGAACAATTGGAATGGCCCACACCGCGTTCTCCAGAACGTGATGGTGGTCAGAATTAAAAAAGTTTATCATTAAAATTAAAAAAAGCGCCCCGTTTTTTTGGGGTGCTTTTTAATTAACCAACTAAAAGGCGCATTTAAAAAATTCGTGGGGAAGCCACTTGAACTATTCCATCAGTCGCTTCCTGAGCAAAAATCTCAGTGTTTTTGTACGTAAAATAGAAACTAGCTTGCTGATAATAATAGTCACTGTGGGTACAGCTATTATTACATTCTTCGGCATGCTTGGAATAAGCTACCCTTTTTGCTTCCATATAGACCTTGTACGCTGTGCTTTGCTGTTTTTTTAATTCTTTTTCATAGCGTACTTGATCGTACCAAAAGTCTTTTTCATCCTCCAAATTGGAAAAGATTGAAGATTGTTCGCGATGGGCATCCTTTCGAGCTAGTTCTTCATAAAAAGGCAGGTTATCCTGTGCCGAAGCTGTGGCCACCAAAGCCAAAGTAAATAGAACCGCAAGCTGAGCTTTTAATCTCATGTGTGTGAGTTTTAATAAATACTTCGTTCATGTACTAAAGTTCTGGCGTTTGGTTAAGTAACAACCCAAAATACATTTACCCTAATCCAAAAAACAAAAAAGGGGACAATACCCCTCTTTTGTCGTTATTGACCACATCAACTTACTTGCCAAGCATCAACAATTCGTTGCATTTAATCTCAGTAATGTATTTTTTTTCTCCTTCTTTGGTCTCATAGGAACGGTTCATGAGTTTGCCCTCAATCATAACCTCTTTGCCTTTGGAGAGGAAATCCTCGGTTATTTCCGCCAATTTGCCCCAAGCCACGATATTATGCCACTGCGTATCCGTTACCTTTTCTCCTTTAGCGTTTTTGTATGATTCATTGGTGGCTATGGAAAACTTGGCCAGTTTGGTGCCATTTTCCAACATAATGATTTCTGGGTCATTCCCTAGATTACCGATTAATTGAACTTTGTTTCTGAGTGAATTCATAATAGTAAGATTTAAGTTTAAACATTCAGACATCGAACTCTCATTGTCCGACAGGGCAAACTTAGAGGCATCTAAAAACCATATTCGGTTTGTAATTATTTGTTTTCGTTTGTAAACGTATGTAATCAATTACAACCGATTAAAAGTGACTTATTGGATAATCCTGTGTCCCATTGGGTAACCAAAAACCCTCAACCTAATGCACATCAGAACCATCCACAAGTACAAAGTCATCAAAAGATTCAGTTTCTGTAAAAAAATGTACGATATAGCCGAAACCATATATATTCAGGAACAAGACCTTACCCATGAAGATCCTCAAAAAGTATTTGGTCGGGAGAAGGAATATTTGACCGATATCTCATCCGAAGTTTATGATTCTCTTTGCCAAGGGTTCATTGTTAGAGATAATGGCACTCCATCATATCAAAACAAATCATAATAGGCGTTAAATTGATATAAACACTTGATTTAAAACAATATATACATATCTTATTTATGTGTTTCATGATGCTGATTTCTACCAAAATCATGGCTACACAGGTATAAATCATGTCGATTTACCCTTTTGGATAGCTTAAAAAGCTATAGCATCAAAAATTACATCGTTAGCATCAAGCCTCTGCAGCAGTGACTTGTACATTTACACTGAACAAATCAAAAATCTATTATATGGAAGCTATTAAAGCAAAAGATAAAACATTCAAAAAGTTAGGATTCACTTACTTGGAAACTGCTGAAATCGTGGTCAGTTTGAACACACTTTTGGCCAATTATCAAGTATTCTACAATAAACTGAGAAACTTTCACTGGAACATTGAAGGGCCGGATTTTTTCGAATTACACGAAGAGTTTGAAAACGAATACAACACGGTAAAAGAAAACATCGATATTGTAGCAGAACGTATTCGAGTATTCGGTGTGAAAAACAATTTCACACTGAAAAAAACCATGGAACTCTCTAAAATCGAAGAGAAGGATAAGAACCTTTCCGCCCTCGAAATGGTAAGAGAGGTACTTCATGACTACGAAATCTTGCACGATAGTATGTTGGATGCCATAAATGCATCCCTCGAAACCGGCGACGTTGTCACGGAGAACATGCTGACCGAATTTATGACCGAGTTGGAGAAAAGGCACTGGATGTTCACTTCTTACTTAAAGTAAGAATCAAGCAATCCATCCAGAAAACCGATGTATTAACCATTAAAATAAAACTATGAAAAAGCTATTCACTATATTATCATTAGCAACTTTAACAGCATTTGCCGGATATGGGCAAATCCAAAACTCCGGGGTCATGAAAGCCACCACACAGCTCAAGACTTTTAGCGTATCCGTGAACGGAGTGGAAAAAGAGTATAGCGTAAAAGTGATGGAACACAGAAAATACGGTATGAAGCTGGATAACAATGACAAGGGTATGGTAAACCAAGACAGAAAGCCCTCCTCTGCATACGTTACAAAGCTGGTAGCTATTGATAGTGATTCCGATACGGATTATGACGACTATATGGTGCTAAAATATGAAGGTACCGAAAACAATGATTTTGAAATTGTACAGACCGACAAAGGGTTTGATATCAACGTAGATGATAAATCCATGCATTACAATGTTTTGGAGAACAATTATCTCGTGAACAAGAAGAGTAAAGACTTCTTTATTATCGAGGAATTTGAATCGAAATAGTTGATATAATTTCGTTTTTTGATTGATGATGAAGCCAGGGATTTTCCCTGGCTTTTTCTTTGTTTGAATCGAAGGATTAAAACTTATATTTGAACTTTAAATTCAACCTATGGATTCTTGGTTACGTCCCATACAATTGGAAGGCGAATTGGTAAAGCTCGTCCCCCTGCAGAAATCGCAAAAAGTGGACTTGGTGTTTGCCGCATCGGACGGAAAACTTTGGGAACTTTGGTATACCTCCGTTCCTTCTCCAAAAGCCATGGATTCCTATTTGGACATTGCCCTATCCCAACAAGCATCAGGGAAAGCATTGCCCTTTGCCATCATCAACAAAAAGACCAACACTATTGTGGGTACCACCCGCTTTTTGAATGTGGACGCAAAAAACAAACGTGTGGAAATCGGTGCGACCTGGTATGCCAAAAAAGTACAGCGAACAGGTATAAATACGGAATGCAAATACCTTTTGCTAAAGTATGCTTTTGAAAACCTAAACTGCATAGCTGTGGAGTTCCGAACCCATTTTCACAATCACCCTTCCAGAAACGCCATTCTCCGCTTGGGCGCAAAACAAGACGGTATTTTAAGGAACCACCGTGTTGATGAATCCGGAAACCTTCGGGATACCGTGGTATTTTCCATATTGAACAGTGAATGGAAAACCGTTAAAACCTCTCTGGAATATAAAATGAGTAAAAGTTACCTAAGCTAGGTTTTGCCCAACTTCAGCAAATTTGCAAAATTATAACTGGCAAGTTCAAGATTCTCTACCGTCTTTGCCTTAGCCTCGTCCAAGTTTCCTATTTGATTGAGAATGGAAACGGCATAATCCAATCCCATTTGTCGCATTTCTTCAATGGATACATCAATGGAACCACAAAATGCCGCAATGGGGACATGGTGCTTTTTTGCTGATCGTACTACCCCATTGATGGTTTTTCCCGAAAACGTCTGGCCATCCAACTGTCCTTCCCCCGTTATGACCCAATCGGCACCTTCCAAAACTTCATCAAAATTGGCAAGCTCCATCACTAAGTCCACCCCAGAGGCCAGTTCCGCATTTAAAAAAACTACAGCGCCGCCACCTACTCCACCAGCTGCTCCGGCTCCACCAATGTTCTGCACATCAATATCAAAAGTGGATTTTAGGATTCCTGCAAAGCTTTCCAAACCCTTGTCCAAAAACGTTATATCTTCTCCTGATGCCCCTTTTTGTGCCCCATAAATTTTGGCCGCACCATTCTCCCCGTAAAAAGGATTGTTCACATCGCAGGCCACCTGGATTTTAATATCGACCAACTTAGGATTCACTTGGTCTCTTCGTATTTCCACTACCTTGCCCAAATTTTTTCCGATGGGCTCCAGCTCAATCCCATCAGCGTCCAAGAACGAATAGCCCAAGGCCTTGGCCATGCCCATACCCCCGTCATTGGTAGCACTGCCCCCAATGCCCAGCACAATACTGTTTGCACCTTTTTCGAGAGCGTCCAAAATCATTTCGCCAGTTCCCAAAGTAGTGGTGTCCATACAGTTCATCTCAGACTTTTTGAGCAATTTATAGCCCGAAGCCTCGGACATTTCTATAAAAGCAGTTTGGTTATCCTCTGAAAGCAAGTATTGCGTAGTAATATCCCGAAAAAGAGGATCTTTCACGGTCACAGAAACTTTTGACGCATTTAGATAATCCGCTACCACTTCGATGGTGCCATCACCTCCATCTGCCAAAGGTCGATGTATAATTTCCGAGTCCGGAAAAACTTTTTTGATACCTCGGGCAACGGTTTCACAAAATTCGCGTCCTGTAAGGGAGCCTTTATATTTATCGGGTGCCAAAATAAATTTCATCCCTACAATGTACTCAAGTTAATCGAGTTAACCCAGACAATTCGATCAACACAGGTATTAAATGCAATGCGGCACAGGTTTTGAACATAAGGTGGAAGTATTTACCTTTAATAAAATTACATCATGAGAAAAGCAATCTTATTTATAGCAACAGTTTTATTTACTATGACAATCTCTGCCCAATCCAAAAACTTTTTGGACACCCCTTATCTGGAAACCCAAGCACAGGTGGACACCATGGTCACTCCTGATAAGATTTACCTGAACATCATTATTCAAGAAAAGGACACCAAAGGTCGTGTTTCCGTGGAAGAGCAAGAAAATCAAATGGCGCAGCGTTTCAAGGCTTTGGGCATTGACATAGAGAAGCAACTGGTCATCAAGGATGCCAGTAGCAACTTCAAAAAATACTTTTTGCGCCAAAAAGAAGTGCTCAAGAGCAAACAGTACTCTCTTTTGGTCTATTCAGGAAAAGAATTGGGAGATGTGATGATGGCCTTGGAACAATTGGACATCGCCAACACCAGTATCGAGAAAACGGAATACTCCAAAATGGATGAACTGGAATTGGAACTTAAGACAAGGGCCGTTAAAAAAGCCATGCAAAAAGCTGAAGCACTCACAAAACCACTGGGTCAAAAAGTGGGCATGGCCATCCATATTGCAGACAATTCGCAATATTATCCTAGATACAACCAAGCACCTAGAATGGAAATGAAAGCTGTTTCCGCAGATATGGGCCAGGCACAACCCTTGGACATCGATTTTGAAAAAATAAAGGTGGAGACCAATGTCAATGTAAAATTCGCCTTATCCAATTAATGGAAAGGCATTCATCAATCATATAAAATCAATTATGAGGTCAATCGCAATTATTTTAATGTTCAGCGCGGGACTTGTTTCCGCGCAAGAAACCCTGCAACTTCCAGAAGGTCAATCATCTCCCAAGGCAAATTTGAAAGATGTTTCCTGGGTAGAAGGCCATTGGACGGGAGAAGCTTTTGGTGGCATTGCCGAAGAAATCTGGAGTGCACCATTGGGCAATTCCATGATGTTCGTCTTTCGAATGGTCAATGATGATAAAGTATCCTTCTACGAATCGGGACACATCCAGCAATTGGATGATTCCATCATACTCCAACTCAAGCATTTTGATGGCAACATGAGAGGCTGGGAAGAAAAAAACGAGACCATCGATTTTAAACTGGTAAAATTGGAACCGAACAAGGTATATTTTGAAGGACTTACCATGGAAAAAATAAGTGACGACCAAATGAATGTTTGGGTCCTGATCGAAGATCAGGGCAAAACGAATGAAGTTCTATTTGCCTATAAAAAAGCCAACAAGTAATCATTCAACCGAGGAGCAATGACCACATCGTTTTGGGAAGATAAAGAATTCACAAAAAAGGATTATACACAAAATGCGTTGCCCAAGGGCAATTATGAAAATTGCCATTTTGTGGACTGTTTGTTCCCTGAGGGCTTTTTGGACAACCAAAATTTTGTGGAATGTACGTTCGAAGGCTGTGACCTTACCAACACCAATATTGCCCACACGACTTTTAACGATGTGACTTTTGATAATTGTAAAATGGTGGGGCTCCAGTTCGAAACCTGTAATCATCTTTTGTTGTCCCTCAATTTCATGGGATGCAATCTTTCGGTGGCATCTTTTCATGGCATGGATTTGCCCCGCACCAGTTTTGAAGGCTGTAAATTCCATCAAACTGACTTTTCCGAGGCGGATTTAAAACAATCCAAGTTCCCTAACTGTGATTTTGAAAACGCCATTTTCGACAATACCAATTTGGAACAAGCCGATTTCACTTCCGCGGTACATTTCAATATAGATCCATCCATCAACCAAGTTAAAAAAGCCCGTTTCAGTAAGGATGGATTGATCGGTTTACTAAAAAAGTATGATATTGTGGTGACCTAATCTTATCCTATGCCTGAAAGAAAATGCTTGGTATGCGGTGAAAGGCTACTGGGCCGTATCGATCAAAAGTACTGTTCTGACCATTGTAGGAACGCCTACAACAATCTATTGAACCGAGACAGCAAAAACTTGGTGCGCAATATCAATAACAAGCTCCGGAAAAACTACAGAATACTGGACAGCTTTCCGCTACGCGACGGAAAAACAAAGACCACCAAAATGCGGTTGCTGGACAAAGGCTTTGATTTTGAATACATCACTAACCTTTACACCACCAAAAAGGGCAGCACTTATTTTTTCGTTTATGATCTTGGGTATTTACCGCTCGACAACGACTATTTTATGATCGTGAAAAGAGAATAGGTTATTTCCAGCTTTGCGCGTTCAGTTTCAGTGCGGCCACAACAATATCCTTTCGGCTGATCTGACCGACCAAAATATCGTTCTTCATTACGGGCAACCTACGCCTATTGTGCCTGTCAAAAACACCTGCTGCATCAAAAATGGACATGTCGTGCGGAATGGTTTCCACATTTTTGGTCATAAACCGCTCCACTTCCTTGTCCAAAATGGGTTGGTTGAAATATCTACTCTCCGAGATTTGTTTCATACAATCCGCTTCTGAAATAATCCCTACCAAAAAACCACTGTTGTCCACAACAGGCCCACCGGAGATATGGTGCTTGGCAAAAGTCTCCATCACTTCCAAAATGGACTGGTCTGGAGAAAATGTAATCAATCTCTTGGTCATATAATCCTCCACCAAAATCGGGGCATTGTATTTCTTCTTAGCCTCCTCTTTGCTTCGAACGCCTTGAAAACTTTTGATTGCCATAAGGTTAAATTTTAAAGTTGAATAATAAATATAGACTTTTTTAGCGAATAACCTAATTTTAACTACCAAAATATAAGAACCTTTCATAATTTCATACATTTAAGATTCAACAATGCTACGCCATGAAATTTTCCCGAACCCTTGCCCTAATACTGCTTTTTCTTGCAGTGTATTGGAGTTTTAAATCCCTAATGCCTTCATACAAAGCCAATGAAGATGTTGTCCTGGAAGCCTTTTCCACTGACAGGGCTTTGGAGCACGTAAAACAATTGTCCAAAGAACCCCATGCCGTCGGTTTCCCTGGGCATGAACGGGTCAAGGATTACATCATCTCCGAACTAAATACTATGGGATTGGAAACCACCATCCAAGAAGGATATACCGCTGGCGATTGGGGCAACCTGAGCAAGGCCACCAATATTTTGGCCAGAATCCGGGGAAGCGGGAATGGCAAAGCACTCCTTTTGCTTTCCCATTACGATAGCAGTCCACACTCTTCCTACGGTGCCAGCGATGCAGGAAGTGGTGTTGCCACAATTTTGGAAGGTATTCGCGCATTCTTGAGCGAGAACAAAACCCCAAAAAATGATATTATCATACTCATAACGGATGCAGAGGAACTTGGCCTCAACGGAGCCGACCTTTTTGTGAACAAGCACCCGTGGGCAAAGGATGTGGGTCTTGTCCTTAATTTTGAGGCACGTGGAAGTGGTGGCCCTAGTTATATGCTTATTGAAACCAATCGGGGCAACGGCACATTGATCAAAGAATTCACCAAGGCCAATCCCGAATTCCCTGTTGCCAATTCGCTGGCATACAGTATATACAAAATGCTCCCGAACGATACTGATTTAACTGTTTTCAGGGAAGATGGTGACATCGAGGGCTTCAACTTTGCTTTTATTGATGATCATTTTGATTACCACACAGCTTTGGACAATTATGAAAGATTGGATCGAAATACCTTGGCACACCAAGGCAGCTACTTAATGCCACTGCTCACTTATTTCAGTGATGCTGATTTGGACAACTTAAAAAGCTTGAATGACCATGTGTATTTTAATATGCCGTTCTTTAGGTTTATATCCTATCCATTTGAATGGATTTGGCCCATGTTTGGGCTCGCTGTTCTCGCATTTGTACTGTTACTAATTACAGGGTTCAAAAAAGGCAAGCTCAACGTCAAGGATATTTTCAAAGGATTTGTCCCTGTTTTGGTTAGCTTGATCATTAACGGACTCGTAGGCTATTTTTGTTGGACCATCATCACTTGGTGGTACCCGGGCTTTAAGGATATACTGCATGGATTCACTTACAATGGTCACACATATATTGCGGTATATGTGATGTTTTCCCTGTTCATCTGCTTTTACATCTATCATAAATTCCGGAAAACCAGTACGCCCAATCTATTGGTGGCCCCCATTTTCATTTGGTTGATCATTTGCGGATTGGTGGCCCAATACTTAAAAGGAGCCAGCTTTTTCATAGTACCCTTGTTCGGTTTGTTGGCGGGGCTTTTGGTCACCATCAACCAAGAGAAACCAAATCCGTTTTTGATGGTGTTTTTGGCATTACCGGCCGTATTGATCTATTCCCCTTTCATTAAAATGTTTCCTGTTGGCCTTGGGTTGAAAATGATGGTGGCCGCAACAGTCTTTACCACTTTGTTGTTTTTCTTGGCACTTCCATTTTTTGGTCAATTGAAAAGCAAAGGTAGGTTGGCATACCTGTTTTTGCTCCTCTTCTTCGCATTCGGAATTTCAAGTCATATCCAATCCGATTTCAATGAGGAAAGGCCAAAACCAAGTAGTCTTCTCTATGTCTACAATGCCGATGAAGACTCCTCCCAGTGGGCCACTTATGACCATGAACTCATTGGCTGGAACAGCCAGTTTTTGGGAGATGGTAAAAGAAAGCCCAAAGCAGAGACGATTTCAAGTAAATACCGTACGAATTTGAGCTATGTGGCCGATGCGCCCAAAAAAGACATTCCCATGCCCTACGTTGATACCGTTATGGACACCATCATCGGTCCAAACAGGGTGATTGAACTTTGCATTACCCCCAAAAGGAACGTAAACCGCCTTGAGGTATTCGCAAACCCCATGGAATTCAGCAAAGCCAAAGTGAATCGCATCGAATTATCGTCCCACTTCTTGGAGAACCGAAGCAGTAAGTTGGTAACACACTATATCTCCAATAATGATTTCACGGAACTGCAATTGGAATTCCCAAAAGACTCCGTTCTGGAACTGACATTGTACGAGGCCTCCAACGACCTTATGACCCATCCTGATTTCAGCATTCCTGAACGGCCAAAAAAAAGCATCCCCACCCCTTTTGTGCTAAATGATGCTATATTGACCATAAAAACGTTACGGTTTGAGTGAAAGCATAGGCATTTTGGGCTGTGGTTGGCTGGGATTTCCCTTGGCCAAAAAATTAATTGAAGATGGGTATACTGTTCATGGGACCACTACATCGTCAGATAAATTGGAGGTTTTAGAAAATGAAGGGATTACTGCTTTCGAGGTCAATTTATCTGAAAAGGGAATCCAAGGAAATATCGAAGGGTTCCTTTCCAATATCGACACCTTGATCATCAATGTGCCACCAAAACTAAGGGGCAAGCATACCGAAAGTTTTGTGGAAAAGATGAAATTCCTAATCGAAGAAATCAGAAAAAGTCATGTTTCCAACGTCATTTTTGTGAGCAGTACCGCCGTTTACGGAAACGCTGAAGGAGAGGTTTCCGAGGAGTCCCCTACCCGACCCACAACAGAATCAGGCAAACAATTGGTAGAATGCGAAGCCATGTTTCGGAATGAAGCAAATTTCAAAACAACCATCATCAGGTTTGGAGGCTTGATAGGTCCAGACCGCCATCCAGTGACTACCCTTTCGGGCAGGGAGCATCTATGTGGGGGAAGCAATCCCATCAACCTGATACATCTTCACGACTGCATCCATTTGATACAAACCATTTTGGAACATGGGTATTGGGGAGAAATCTTTAACGGGGTATATCCACATCATCCTAAAAAACAGGTCTACTATTTTGAAGAAGCCCAGAAAAGAGGGCTGCCTGCCCCAACATACAAAATGGAACCATCGGACAAAAAGGGCAAGGTAGTTTTAAGCAAGAATTACCTGGAAAAAGCACATGTTTTTACCACCTCCATAATTTCTTGAAAAACCCTATCATTACTTATCGAATTCTTAACAGCTAGGTTGGGATTATTTTGTTAGATTTGGCGCACTAAATTGAAGATCAATGAAAAAGACTGTACTCTTATTGCTCCTATTGGTGGGCTTTAGTGGTATTTCCCAAACCAACGACGCTCTTGTGAAACATTACAAGGCCTATTACAATGAAATGCGCATGCAAGGCGATGTGACCGGTGTGATCGGCGCCTTGACCCATTTGAACGTATTATCCCCTTCCAAAGAACGCAGGGATACTCTAGCCTTTGTCTATATGAACAATGGTCAGCACATGCAAGCCTTGAACACCATAGGTGTGGAAAAAAACGCTGATGATTCCGACCTTGCTGTACAGATAAAGGCTTTTTCGTTGAAATCCTTGAACCAGCCCAAAAGAGCTTTGGAGCATTTTGAAGAGCTGAACACAAGAAAACCCTCGCCTTACTTGGCCTATGAAATGGCCGATCTTAAGATTCAAACAGGCGATATGGATGGCGCTTCAACCAACATTGAATACGGTATCGCGAACGCCACCGATGATATGAAATATGCTTTTTACGAAAGACAACAACCTTACGAAGTTCCTCTGAAGGCCGCTTTTTACCATTTAAAAGGATTGGTGTCCTTCAACAAAGACAAGGAAAACATTGATGCCGCCATTCTTTCCATTGATGAAGCGCTTAAAATCGCACCCAACTTCAACCTGGCTAGTTTGAGCAAACAAGCTTTGGAATCCCGTAAGGCACAAGCCAATACAACAACGGAAGGAGAAGAAAACTAGAGTTGATCATTGCTTCTTTTTTAGCTCTTGAAGCAATTGATCATCCTTTTCTCCCTTGATTTCGATAAGTTCGGACACCTTTTCGTTCGGCACTGCAATTGAAAGTACATAATGGGCAATTTTCCATTGCCCATTTATTTTTTTGAGCACTCCAGAACCGCGACATATCTTCATTTGGGTGTCCAATAGTTCATCAAACCAAGCAAAAGTAGCATCTTCGTTGACATAGATGTTACGCTGCACGGCGGTAAAACTCCATGCTTTTCCCTGATCGAAATAGGGCTTGGAGAACGCCCTGAATTCATCGTTCTGCCAGTTTTCCATGGCATCGGTCCCTATGAACACACCGTCCTTGGTCATTTTCCCGAAGTAAGCTTCGAAATCGGCATTGGTAGCATCCAAGTGCCACCCGTCCAGAACATTGTTGATCTTATCCTTTTCTGTATGCTGGGCAAAGATGGTCATTGAGGCCATGAAAAGTCCCAAAGCAAAAATTTTATGTTTCATCCAAAATCAATTTTTTGTCCAACTGACTATTCATGATCACATTCAATTGATTACGCATATCGTTGTAGGCTTCCAACACTTTGACCGTTGGCTCCGTGGTCGGCTGGTTTTCCAAGATACTTGCCTTTACTTTATATAAAAAAGTTCGCATTACCGATTGCCTACTCTTAACTTGGAAGGTGTCAAATGGTTCTGGATACTTTCCATTGGCCATGTTCTTTTCCTTTTCAATAAGGTCATCAATGGCCAAGGCCAGATCTTCGTTGTTCGTTGCTTTGTACAGCACATCCACACTGGCGTTCAAGTCCTTGAATTGCTGCCAGTTCTCTACAATGGCCGTAGCATCTGGGTTTATATTGGACTTCTCGGGCATTTTTTGGTAGTTGAACTCCAATGCCTCAGTATCTACCTCAACTGTGGTCTTCTCGGTCTTTTTACATCCGCCCAAAACCGATATTATCATAAGAATGCCTAACAATTTTCGCATAAGCGAATGTACAAATTTTAATAAAGGGTATCTTTGCCACGAAACTAAATTAACTTCTATTTTAATGCACAAACCCATATTGATCATAGGCGCATGTGGCCAAATTGGAACTGAACTCACGCTTGAACTACGAAGTAAATACGGAGCTGAAAATGTAATTGCCAGCGATATTCGTGAAGGTAATGAAGCTTTGATGCAATCGGGCCCTTTTGAGCTTTTGGACGCGACCAACTATGCGGCAATCGAAGATGTGGTAATGCATTACGAAATTGATGAAGTGTATTTAATGGCGGCCATGCTGAGCGCCACTGCGGAGAAATTCCCGATGCGTGCGTGGAACCTTAACATGAATTCCCTGTTCAACGTGCTCAATTTGGCGAAGGAAAAGAAAATATCCAAAGTGTTTTGGCCTTCGAGCATAGCGGTTTTTGGCCCCAACACACCAAAAAATGATACGCCGCAGAGTACTATTATGGAACCCAGTACAGTGTATGGCATAAGCAAACAATCCGGGGAAAGATGGTGCGAGTACTACCATAAAAAATATGGTGTCGATGTAAGAAGTGTTCGGTATCCCGGGCTGATAAGCTGGAAAACCATGCCGGGCGGCGGTACTACCGATTATGCTGTCGAGATTTATCACGAAGCCCTCAAAAAAGGTGAGTATGAATGCTTTTTGGATAGCGACACCGAACTCCCGATGATGTACATGGACGATGCCATAAGAGCCACCATCAGTTTAATGGACAGCCCTTCAGAAAAAATAAAGGTGCGGTCTTCCTACAATTTGGCGGGCATGAACTTTACCCCCAAACAAATGGCCGAGAGCATTGCCAAGCACATTCCCGGATTTGAAATAAGCTACACTCCCGATTTCAGGCAGGAAATTGCCGACTCTTGGCCCAGCAGTATCGATGATGCCCCTGCACGAAAAGAATGGGGCTGGGAACCAAGGTTTGATTTGGACCAAACGACCCAGGAAATGCTCAAAAATTTAAAGGGATAGGGATTTATTCGTCCTCATCATCACCATCTTCTTCGGAGTCTGAAAAGTCTTCGTCGTCCTCGGGGATTTTTTCGTAATCCTCGGAATCAAAACCGTCTTCTCCCTCATCTTCATCGAAGTTTGCCATGGTGCGTTCCAGTTTGGAACTGATTTTCACAAGGTATTTGGTATCATCCGTGGATACTTCCACTGCTTCTATGGATTCCCCTTTTAGGTTCTTGAAGTTGATCACATCGTCGTCTCCGTATCCATCGGGGTATTTTTCCACCAAAAGTTTAAGCACCTCCGAGGTGAGTTTTTTATAGTCAACTATTACACGTTTGAGGTTATCCATGATGTTGTTGGTTACTTCTTGTTCTAAGTTAGAATAAAATTTGTATTGAAAAATTATAAAAAAAATCTTGGGTTGTCAAAATTGGGGTGATTTTATCGACCAAAAATGATGTTAACTTGACATTCAAAAAATAGATATGATTTAAAGTTGGAGAAAGTATTATTTTTGATGTTATTGTAATATTCCGAAATGAAAAGTGAAATTGTCCAACTTTTGGATGGAGTTTTGGTCCTTAACGAGGAAAAGGGCCGCATTGTTACGGAATGTATTCCAATCAGAAGCTTTGCCAAAGGACACATTCTGCTGCGAGAAGGACAGGTTTCAGATGAATCCTACTTCAATATTAAGGGGCTGGTACGAAAATACTATCTCGTGGATGGAGAAGAAAGAACAACACAGTTTTATATCGAGGAAGATGCTATTTCTTCCTTACGAAGCTATACCCATAGAACCCCTGCCAATCACTATTTGGAATGCTTGGAAGATACAAGGTTAGCCATTTTAACACGAGAAAAAGAAAAGGAACTAATAAACCGAGTACCTGGATTTGAATCCCTTTGCCGTGTTTCCGCCGAAGAAGAACTCGGGACACAAGAAGACAAATTGGCCCAGTTTATGATTTCCAGCCCGGAAAAAAGATATTTGGACCTTATGGAAAATCGACCAGAACTGCTCCAACGTGTCCCCCAATACCATTTAGCAAGTTATTTGGGCGTGAAGCCAGAATCGTTGAGCAGAATCCGCAAACGTATTTCGAATAGATAGTTCCATTTCACAAATTATTCCACAGTTTTAAATTGTGTGCTCCACCAAATTCTTTGAACAAGAACCCACAATACCTTTATACGTGTTTTGTAACCTCGAAAAGTTTATCCTATTTACTTTTTTCATTTGCCCATTATTAAAAATTTAGGCGGCAAATGTAAATTGGTCAACCAGCTATTCCATTGACTTTGGTTAAGAACTACTTATCGGCCAATTACCTTTTGGATAAAATCATCGAAGCTCTTTAAAATTCTTCTGTTCTGAAGCCCATTTCCATTCTGATTTCCCAAAATCACCTGGGTCACCGATTACCTTCATGGTGGTTTCATCAATTATTTTAATGGTAATGGAACCTTGTAATTGGTCTTTGCCCACTGGCATATCGGACCAGGTCAAATAGATCTCAGATCCCTTGATTGTCCCATGTCCAACATGGCACCATTTTTCACCCAAGGAAAACTCCGAGGAGTGCTTGTTCATCCCCAGCCAAAAGACTTGATTGTTTCTTACTTCTATCCAAAATGGATTATCGACGCTTGAAATCCACAACCCTGATTTAATCATTGTTTGCCCGATATTGTCTGTTCTTTTTTTTTGACCTGTTCCATTACCATTTTGCGTCCCGGCATTTCCATTTCCTGTTTCAACAAAGATCTTGTTGCTTTATCAATGTACAAAGTGGAGATCACTTGGTTATCGGAAATATCGTCAGTAACGTAGACCTTCCAAACATCGTGCTCTTTGTTATTGATCAAGAGCATATCGCTTTCAACATTCTTAATGGTGGCCTCCAACAAGCCTGTTTTGGCCTTTGGATTGAAATCAAAAATTGAGATTGTCTGCTTGTAGTGATTCTTCAATGGCAGCCATCGTATCAATTGTGGGTAACTGTTACTGTCAAAAAAAGCAGCGCTATCAGTTTCATCCAACAATATTTTTTCATTCGATGTCTTGTCCAGATAATAACCGGTTATCCGCTTTCCAAAGTTTATTGCCATATCCCTGTTTTGGTTGTATGAGGAATGGTAGATCGGTTCAAGGTCCTTACTCCTTACTATCGTACTGTCCACCCATTGAGAGGTTGTACTGGGCATGTCCACTTTGGTTATGAAAAGAGTGTTCTCTTGCATTTTTTTGATTTCCGTGGTAACCAACCCAATCTCTATTTTGGTCGTATCCTGTAACATGAACCATTTCATTTGATAAGATTCCGGTCGGATCAACTCACTGTGGAACGTATTATTTTCGGGTGTCAAGCTTTGTCCGTATGATTTGGCTGTCCCCAGTATAAGACACATGATCAAAAAGGAGATTGAATTTAGACGATTGATTCTTTTTTTTACGTTAAAAAATTTCATGATGATATATATTAAATAGGTATTATTCTTTTTTGAAAACATTCGGGAACCCTTGATTGTTAAGTTGTCATTCATTTCTAAAAAACAAAATCTCAAAAGAGTTCAAAAGTGTCAAGTTTATTTATCGAGCTCCGCTTTTAGAAGTCGTAATGTTTTAATATTTGTTACAGAAATATTGATCTAAGTAGGTATAAAATTGTTCGACAAAACGGAACGCATTAAAAATACAGCCCCCATTATATGTAGAATATTGACCTTGGTTAAGAAACATCCGCCCAAGACATACTCTAATATTGTACCCATGTTTCATTTTATTGATATATCAATTATATTTGTATCAAATACCTATTCATGAAAATCCCTGCAAAAACGGTTTTCTATACCATTGAACGCACTATTAAAACGTATAGAAAGTTCTCCAAAAAGCATTTCTTGAAAGTAGTCGATGATATTACGGTTGATCAAAAATTGGTTCTACAGTACTTGAACGACCACCCTGAGCTAAGTCAAAATGAAATAGCCGAATTGGTTTTTAAAGACAATGCATCCTTAACACGAATGATTGACCTTATGGTACGTAAAGGTTTCCTGAAAAGGTCGATCAACCCTGATGATCGAAGAAGGTTCAACATTGAACTAACACCCAAAGGGAAAGAAATACTGGAAAAACTGGCACCGGTAATCATAACAAACAGAAAAAAGGCATTTGCCGGAATAAGCCAAGAAGAACTTATGCAACTGGACACAACACTCAACAAAATAATATCCAACTTAAACAACGATTAACATGAGAAAAACGATATGGATCATCTGCTGCTTGACCTACATCTTGGTAAGCTGTGAGAGTAAAGCACAAACATATCCTGATGAAACTTGGTCAAGAGCCGAAAACCCCGAAGCAATGGGTTGGCCGGATGTTGAAAGGTCGAATTTCACGAGATATATTATTGACAGTACCAACATAACAGGTTTGGTGCTGGTCCACAAAGGGGAAATCGTATTTGAATATGGAGACATCAATGAAAACAGTTATATCGCATCCTGCAGAAAAAGTGTACTAGCCCTATTGTATGGAAAATATGTGGACAATGGCACCATTGATCTGGACAAGACATTGGAGGGCCTCAACATTACCGATGTGACCGAACTTCTGCCCATAGAGAAAAAAGCAACCGTAAAGGATTTGATCTCCGCACGTTCCGGGGTCTATTTAAGGGGTTCCAATGGCGGTGATTTCCGAAGGTTCGCCCCAGACCGAGGCTCTGTTGAGCCAGGAAGCCATTGGCTCTACAATAATTGGGATTTCAATGTGGCCGGACACATCTTTGAGCAAGAAACCAAAAAAAACATCTACGACGAAATCGAATCCCAACTTGCCACACCCTTACAAATGCAAGATTGGGACAGATCCCTTCAAGAAAAAAGCGGAAATAGTGATCTATCCAAGTTTCCCGCATACCACATGTGGTTTTCCACTAGGGACATGGCACGCATTGGACTGCTAATGCTCCGCAACGGGAAATGGAAAAACACGCAAGTAATCCCTAAGGACTGGGTTCAAGAGGTAATAAAACAACGTACCTCTTATGCCGAAGCACAAAAAAGCGTGCCAGTACTCAAGGAAGATGGACTTGATTTGGGGTATGGCTATATGTGGTGGCTCATAGAAAACACCAACGACCCCAAACTTAAGAATGCTTATTCGGCACAAGGTGCCATGGGCCAAAACATCACAGTTTATCCAAATATCGATGTTGTTCTGGCTTTTAAAACCAATAGCGTTTACAGGAGAAGAAATTCCATTCAAACCCAAATGAAGCTAGTCAGAAAAGCGGTTGAAATATTCGATGCCCAATAAAAATGCTTTACAAATCCATTATGAAGAGATCAAGAATAGGAATTTTCTTAGCTGTAATTGTACTAGTGGCCTGTGGCAGAAAAAGCGAACCTAAACCGCAGGCCCAATCAGTAAAGCCGCAAACAACTGATTTAGTGGCAATATTGGACACGATTTGGCAAACCGAACAAATTCCCATCAGGAAGCGGGATTCGGCATTTCATGCATATGGCGACCAATCTGAAATGTATAAAAAATATCAGGCCATCTATAAAAAGAACCATCTGGTCAACGAACAAAAAATAGCTGAAATTTTGAAGGACGGATGGCCAAGCTTGAAAGAGATTGGGGAGCAGGGCAACTTAACCATTTGCAATGTGTTGCAACACAGTAGTCCTGAAACACGTTTGAATTACCTTCCTTTAATGCGCCAAGCCACGAAAAACAAAGAGTTGAGCCCTTGGCTACTGGCAAGAACGGAAGACAGAATCGCAACCGATCGCGGGCAGCTTCAAATTTACGGAGGACAGATCAAATACTATCCCGAAACGGACTCCTTCGATGTTTGGCCCATCATTGACCCGGAAAACGTTGACAAAAGACGTGCTGAGATCGGATTGGAACCAATGGCCGAGTATTTAAAAAACAGAAGGTTCCCCTTAGAATGGAATCTGGAAAATCAAATAAAGAGGACCGCGGAATTTAAAAGCAAAGAATATTGAATCCTATCGAACTATTAAGAAACATTTACTGATTGGCAACTCTCTTACCTAACACTAGATCTCAAAATCCATTGTCCTGAATGAATTGCTTGAGCCTGTCCCGGTAGTTACTGCCCACAGGGATTTCAACATTATTGATCAATACGCATTTACCATTGTACTGGCTGATCTTATCCAACGGAACAATATAGGATTTGTGAATCCTCATAAAATTGTAAGCACTTAAACTAACTTCTATGGACTTTAAGGTCTTAAGGGCCAAACAGTGGTTATTCCCTGTGACAATTTTAGCATAATCCCTCAAACCTTGGATATAATCAATGTCATTGATCTGTATTTTTATGTACTCCTCTCCGTCCTTCACAAAAAAAGATGGAGTGAGCTTTTCCACGTTGTCCGCCTGACTTAACTTTTCAAAGCGGTCCAATGCTTTTGTAAACCGGTCAAAGGCAATGGGCTTCATCAGGTAATCCACAACTTCAAGATCAAAACTTTCCACAGCATATTCACTATAAGAAGTGGTCATTATAAACTTAGTGGAGCCTTTTGACAGTTTGACCAACTCTATTCCAGAGATGTCTGGCATTGCGATGTCAGTAAAAGCAATGTCCACTTGATGACCCCCTTTTAAATAATTGAATGCTTCGACGGAATCGGTAAATGTCCCGACCAATTCAAAATTGGGGAAACGTTCCAGGTAGTGACCGATGACATCTATGGCCAAAGGTTCATCATCAATTATAATGGTTTTAAATGCAGCCATCTAGTCTAACGTTATTTTAAGTTTGGCGGTGTAGGAATCGGAGTCGCTACGCAAGGCCAAACTTGCATTTCCTTTATACAACAGGTCCAAACGCTGCTTTAAATTGTCCAGTCCTTTTCCCGTTCTGTTATTTTCTTGAAAATGTTGTTTCCGAGCTATACTGTTTTTTACTGAAAACAGAAGCTCATTGCCATCAAGATTGTACTGAATGCTCACATAAGCCTCTTTGGAATTGGTATAAAAACCATGTTTGAAAGCATTTTCCACCAAAGGAATCATAAGAAATGGCTCTATGAATCGATCGGTCATCAGGGTTTTGTTCCCATTGAACTCAATGGCGGAATCTTTGCCAAATCGCAATTTCTCAATAGCTATATACTTTTCGATAAAATCCAACTCTTTACCAATGGGCACCTTGCCCAACTCTGCATCATCGGTCAAATAGCGCATCATTCCGGACAGTTTTAAGATATATGCAGAAACATCTTCCCTCTTTTTCAGGGATAAGCTGTACAGGGAATTAAAAGCATTGTACAGAAAGTGTGGATGCATCTGATTTCTGAGCAATTGTGCTTTGGCTGTCTTCAGTTCATCCCTCAACTTTTTGTAGTTGTTGAGGTCATCCAATTTATTTATAAAGTACAATAGCAGATAAAACAGTAATGTCCGTCCCAAAAAACCAGTAAAATAACCGAAGGTATCGTCAAAAAAAATGATGTCATCGGTTCTAAAATCCTTTAATAGTGCCAATCCCAAAAGAACCAAACCAGAGATTAGTACATACCCCACCTTTTTCCAAAGGGAATCCAAATGGAACACATAAAAATAAAGGAGATAAGCAATGCAAATGGCGATAAAATTTTCCATGGCATCGCTGGTGATAAAAAACAGCCAATTATCGGGCAAAAGGTCAAAAGCCCTTTTGGAAAGGTGCAAGGCCATGACCAATATAAACCCAAAATTGAAAACTGACTTTATGCTGTTTATTGTGGTTTCGGATAGCTGCTTCATAAGATTATTGCTACATATCTTCAAAGTAAATATAGGTAAATACGATTCAGAAAAGTCGAGTATGGGCCAAGGGCTGTCCGTGGACAACCATGTTTGGTCGATAACTTTTTTATGGGAGGTCAGGGTCTGATACGTTTGCTGAAATTTTTAAGCTCAACAAAATGAAATCCTATTTATCACTGCTTGTCCTATTTCTGTACGCTTCCTTTGGAATTGGACAAACCATAAGTTTGGAAAAAGCCTCTCCATTCACAGCTGTAAAATGGACAGACAGGAACCAACCTATGGTACAATTCGACGATGAATGGTTTGCTTTGATAAAGTTGGACAATCATACCACCAAAGAGCTGTTGGATTTTTGCAAAAAGGAGTTCGGTGATAAATGGCAAAAACGCTTTTCGGAGGATCTGGTCGAAGTTTTGACCAAAATGGGCACTCCCCCCAGTCAGAAAGCAACACTTGTCCTTGAAAAAGACTCAAACCAAATCCAAGTTACAGGAACCTATTCTTTGGAGAACAGGCAAAAGGTTTATCTGCACAATCAACAGCATGGAAAAAAGAAGGTGTTCAAAAGAATTACCTCCTCCCAAGCCATTGAGGATATCGATCAGTTTTACGACATTCTTCAGACAGAATCCTCCTATATCCACTTAACGGACCATGATTTCAAAACTGCCATTGATTCCCTGAAAGCTATGATCATTTTAAAATCCATGGATAGTGTGGACATCAATTACCTCACACACGAATTGGCCAAAATAATGGCTGAAATCGGAGATCGCCATTCCAGTGTGAAAAATGAATGGTTTGAAAAGAAGAACCTTTCAACTTATAATTTACAACTACCTTTTTCCTTAGCTTCGGTCAACGGCAAAGTAGTTGCTTTACGATCTTTGGACGTTGATGGAAATTATGACTATTTGCATAAGGACTTCCCCTTTGTGAAGTCAATCAACGGAATTCCCATGGATGTGTTCATCGATTCCATGGCATACAGATCTAAAAAGGCCCCAGAACAAGCTAAGCTGTCAAGGGGGATTTTGGAAGTACAGCAGCTTGGAAGCCTCTATTTTAAAAACAATTTGGAACTCCCGTCCAAAATTAAAATTGTGTTTACCAATGGTAAAGCCGAGATTTCGGAAACAGTGTCTTTGGTCAACAAGCGGCTGGGCTATGAATCAAGAATAGAGCGCAACATTCTTTACCACCGGAGGGAAATATCAAAAGGCAACTTTCAAAACATTTTCAAAGTACTCAAGGGGAATATTGGCTACATATCACTCCCACAAATGTTCAGTTTTGATAATGTACATGGATTGGAAGCATATATTGATTCTGTCTTGGCCAATTCACGGAACACCAAGGCCCTTATTGTTGACCTTCGATTCAATCCTGGCGGGACCAGGGATTTGTTACAAAAATTTGCGGGGCACATTATTCCTGAATCCCATTCCCCTTGGGTCGCCAATGTGGCTTACTTGAGAACGGACAAAAAGGAAGCTGTTCATGGTTCAATGTCTGCCCGATTTCTATATACTTACAATTCCAATCACTTCGATGATCTGGATAGAAAGGCAATAGATAAGTTTTCCAAGAGCTTTGCGACAGAAAAGGAATTCGACATTTCAAAATTCAGCCACCCCCATTATATGGTTTTGAAAGGTGGAGCATCGCATTACCAGCATCCAGTTTATATGCTCGCGAACGAACATAGCTTTAGTGCCGCTTCGGTGTTCATCAGTGCTTTTAAAGGTTTACCCAATGTGAAAATAGTTGGGGTTACCACGGATGGCTCCAGTGGAAACTCAAAAAGGGTTCATTTGAACAATTCAAGCATACGGCTCAGAGTTTCCACCATGCTTTCATTTCAAAGGAATGGCAAAACCTTGGATGGGAATGGGACAAGACCTGATTTATACTTTACCAAGGAAGTTGAACAAGTTTTACGGGGAACAGATGTTCAATTACAAAAGCTGACGGAAGCAATCAATAAAATGTGAACTCGGTTTATTTCAAAATGTTCACGATTTGTCCTGTGTCAATTCAAACATATAAGATGACCCTATACAAATCAGTGGATTCATCTAAAGTACCTCCCTTTTACCACAAGAGATAAGTAGAAATCACTTTTTAAGTTCACTTGGCAAATAACCCAATGTCCGCTTAAAAGCCTTGGTAAAATGCTGTGGATTTGAATACCCTACTTCATGGGCGGCCTGCGCTATCGTCAAGCATTTCTTCACAATCAAATCACTGGCAGTTTCCATTCGTAGTTTGGTAATGTATTTAAAAATGGTGGTTCCATATACACGTTTGAAATCCCGCTTTAGCTTTGAACTATTGAACCCTGCCACCGCTGTAAGTTCTGGGATGCTCAATCCCTTGTTCAAATTGGTTTCAATATATCGCTCCACTATATGCAAACTGTCCAAATCAGATTTGGGCAAACCAATCGTTGAATCGAGGTTGTTTTTACCGTTGGCATCGAGCAAAAGATCCAACAAAATGGTGGTGATCTTCGATTGCAAGTAGGTCTTTTTTAATTGACCACTGAATGGACAGGCAATAATTTGTTCAATTGCCCGGCCCAATTCCGGTGTTATCGGTCGTGGTTGTTTCCAAAACACAAATGGTTTTTCCTGTTCAATAGCGCTATCAATCTTTCCCAAAATCTGTCCATACTTTTTACCTACCAACTTTTCAATCAAGCCCGAGGTAAAAAATATCTCCAAAGTTCGTCTTGGAGTCCCTGTATATTGGAGAAGACCATTGGTTAATGGTAAATAGAACATATTATATTGATGATCCTTTACCTTCAAGAGCGGTGTTTGTCTTTCAAAAGGAGTATACCTATAGCTACCCGTGATTTCAAAGTGCAGGACAAACATGGAAAAATCATTCGAAACCTCAATTTGATAACCTCTTGGAGCAATGATATTCTTATTTACCATAAATATCCCGTCCAATTGGGTTTCATTGATCGTGCCCGAAACATCTTTTGAATTGATTTCAATCCGATTCTCAATCAATTCACCAGTAAAAAAGTCTTTAGAGTATTTCTTTTGATAAATACTGTCCTCAAACAAATCGCTTTTTAAGACTGACTGCATTTCTTCCATTTGCGTACTTAAAACTTCCTTTTGCGGTACTACCGCATCCTCTCTTGTTCTAGATTTGCAAATCTAGTTTATTTAGATTAAATCTTAATAAAGATAATGATTATTAACTATAGGAATGGGCAAACACTTTCTCATCACTTTCTTCTTTATTTCCTTACTGTCACATGCTCAGAGCACCAAAGACAGTACTGTTTTCGGTAAAATAACCTCTGAAGATGGCAGCCCTCTGGCATACGCCACGGTAATGATCAAGGGAACAAAAATCGGCTCTTTGACCGACGAGCAGGGTAATTTCGAGATTAATGCCCCCTATGGAAAACATACCGTTACCGTCTCCTTTATTGGATATGCAACAACATCCAAAAACATTGAGACAAGCCCTGAAAACAAAAGAGTCGAACTAAATTTTGTCCTTCGGGAGAACGCCGAAAGCCTAGACGAGGTAACCGTTAATGGCAAGTCCAGGAAAACTGTGCTGGAAACAGAGGGATTTTCAGTAAATGCCGTGGAAACCAAGGAAGCCAGTTTAAGAAACATACAGGCCAACGAATTGTTGAATACCACTGTGGGGGTCAAAATCCGTCAAAATGGTGGGTTGGGTTCCAACGTTGAATATTCATTGAACGGATTGTCAGGGAGTGCGGTTCGCATCTTTATAGATGGAATTCCCATCTCAACCTACGGATCTTCGTTCAACCTGAACAGTATTCCCCCTTCCATGATCAAACAAATCGAGGTTTACAAAGGTGTCGTTCCCGGTCATCTTGCGGATGATGCTTTGGGAGGCGCCATCAACATCCAATTGCATCAAGAGGCTAGGACCAACTTCAATGCTTCCGTTTCCTATGGTTCATTTAATACATTTCAGGCCAGTGTAAACGGCACGTATCGCTTTGATGAGTCCGGTTTTACCGTAAAAGCTTCCCTTTTCCACAATTATTCCGATAATGATTACAAAGTTTCGGGCAGAAGTGTTGTCGTAACGGGAATTGGTGGTGTGCAGACCCCTATAACCGCTAGACGGTTCAACGATGCCTATAGATCCACAGGCGGTATGGCACAAGTTGGTTTTACCGATGTAACATGGGCCGATCAGTTTTTTGTTGGGGTTACTGGCTCCGACGATTATAAAGAAGTTCAGCATGGAGCATTCATGACCATTACCCCCTACAAGGACAGGTTTATGGAATCCGATGCCCTGTTGGCCAACCTCACTTATCAAAAAACCGACCTGTTCGCCAAAGGCCTAGATTTGAATGTACACGGTTTGTACGGAAAACGAAACAGAGCTGTAAACGATACAGTGGCTTGGGCCTATAGCTGGAACGGGGAAAGGGCCATTGATTTCAGGGGAGATGAATACGAGTATTCGTGGGGGTCACAGCAAGAAGGGGGCCCTACACTGGCCAAAATCAAACGAAACGTGGCATCCATTCGTTCCGGGCTGTCCTACTCCATCAACAACAATCACAAAATTTTATTGAACCATGTTTTCAGTAGTATCGATAGGGAAGATAGTGATGAACTACGTTCTGTCTTGGAGAACACATTCAAGGGAACCCGTGACTTGCGCAAGAACATTTTTTCTTTGACCTACGAGTTCGATGCTTTCAACAACAGATTGAAAACAAGTCTGTTTGGCAAACATTACCAACAAAAAACCACTAGCATCGATCCAGCCATAGAAACCGATGCGGAAGGAAACAATCAGGTTGTGGATGAAGTGGTGAGCAGCAACAAAGAATATGATGGGTATGGCTTTGCGCTATCCTATGCCCTTTTGCCCAACATCACGCTATTGACTTCGGCCGAAAAAGCGGTACGACTTCCGAACGAAACAGAAATATTCGGTAACGATGGGGATAACGTAGTGGCAAATTCAAGCATTGACCCTGAGCAGAGCAATAATTACAACCTTGGATTTCGTCTAGGGACCTTCTCGATCAAAAAACACGATTTTAGTGTTTCCACCAACTTCTTTACCAGGAATATCAAGGATAGGATCGGTTTGCCCATTGAAACATCCCTCAATGTGGACGACGAACTCATTCTATATGTGAATCAGGGGAGCGGGACCTCAAGAGGATTTGATGCACAATTCGATTATACCTACAACAACAATTTTGGGGTCAACTTCAATATTTCCCGTTTCGATTTGACCGTTGAAAACAGAGGCGTGGAAGTCGATGTCCCCAACACCCCATTTTTTACCATGAACGGAAGTGCCAGGTACTCGTTCAAGGATTTGATACAAAAGAATTCGAGACTGAACCTATTCTACACCATGTATTTTACGGGGGAGTTTTCCTATTTGGTACCGCAAGGGTCCAATACCGTAGGAGATGACTTTTTTAAAGTACCCGAGCAATTGGCCCAGGATATTGGGCTTAGTTATACGTTCCCCAATAAAAAATTCATTATGAGCTTTGACGTAAAAAACATATTTGACAAACCTGTGTACGATAACCTATCGGTACAAAAGCCGGGAAGGGCTTTCTACCTAAAATTAAACTATATAATCAATTCCATTTAATTACTTAAATATCATTTCAAATGAAACGCAACTTTTTGAATATTAAATCTTTGTTCGCCATAATACTAATGGTCGGCATGATGACCGCTTGTAGTAGCGATGATAACAGTGGAGGAACCACAATTGAAGACACTGATGGCGATGGTATTGCCAACGAAGACGACAATTGTCCTACAGAAGCAGGAACCGCTGAAAACAATGGATGTCCTGATGAAACCGAACCAGAAGAAGAGTCCAGATGGATCACTGTGGCCGCAGCCAGAATGGGAGACAACCCAGGCGACGGTAATGGTGGAACATTGATCTACGCCATAGACAGCGAAGATGCGAAAGACCCAACAGTATCCATCGAGCCTTTTGACAATGGGTTCATTGTGCCATCCAACAGAACAGCCAGATTGCAATCCTCTGAAGATGGAAACACTATCTTCAACATCAGCTACGCTGGGGACACTGGTGGTAACTATACCAAATATACGGTAGAAGGTGGTCAAACCTTTACACAAACGGGAACTGAAATCAGTATTGCTCCTTATGTAGGGTCGGCTCCTAGGTGGATCAAATTGTTCGATGGCGACAAAACTGGTTCGGCCGTATATGTTTCAACAGAACACGAAATTGATGACAATGGTACGCCAGAGGATGCGACAGACGACACATATATACGTACCGAAGCTACCATGGGTGTTTTGACTCTTGATTTGGTTGACTCCCAGATCCTGAATTTTCAAGAACATAGTGTGCCCTTAACGGCTGAAGAAGAAGCCAATGGATACTATATTTCAAGAATTGATATGCCTACCCTAAATGCAGCTGGTGATAAGCTTTATATTGGAGCACGCTTGAGCAAGGTCGATCCTGCTACAGCTGAAAGTGACAGTGATTATGAAATATTAGGTTCCAAGACCATTGTATTGGATTACCCATCCCTATTGAACCCATCAGTAATCACTTCCACTGTGGGGCATGGAAATACAAACGGCTATCGTAGTATCAATGCATTCCTTTACAACGGAAGCGTCTACCAAGCCAATCAAGGAGACCCAGAAGGCTCCCATATCCTTAAAATAGATGCCGACAACGAATACGATGACACTTACGCCTTTAATTTGGATGAAGCCTTAGGCGTGGAAGATGCCTACATCCTTGCATGGAGACCAGCTTCCAATGGAAAAGCTGTTTTGGCCTACCGTCATGCCGGCTCTGCAGAAGGAGTGGCAGGAGCCCAAGGATTTTTCGCTTTGGTTGATCTTGAGGCTCAAACAGCCCAACAAATCACAGAGATTCCTTACGATCCGGACTTTTACTTGTTCCAATACCAAGGTTTTGTAGTTGATGGAACAGAAATATATGTGACCGAAGCCCCTGTAGGGCAAAACGGAAATATTTACATTATAGATACCGAAACCGGTGAAGTTACCAAAGGTGCTGAGTTGGTAAACGTGGAAGGAAGCCATTTTATCGGTACTTTTTAATCTCTTTGATCAATTTTTGAAAGTAAAAATCCGTGGGAATATAATCCCCACGGATTTCTTCAGATAAAGCAATCTCATTCAAAAAATTGATTTGAGCCCAATTTCCAAACAATGTTCAAGAGCTGTTGAAACCTGATGGTTTGAAAACAAGGATTTTCTATCTTTGTAATAAGACTAATTCAAAATAAGAGAGCGCAGATTCACTCATAAAAAGCCAATAAAATGAAAACAAGAACTATAAAATCAGTTTTTCTCGGTATGATTACCGCACTTACCACCACTTTTGCCTCAGCACAAGCAGGTGGTTCCGAAAATCCATTTATGGACAGGGATTACTGGGCCTCACACCCCAGCATTGCGGATATAGATGCCAAGATTGCCGAAGGATATTCCATTACTGAAGCGAACAGAGGTGGTTTCGACCCTACGACATTCGCCATTTTTGGGGGAAATCCCGTAGCTACCATCGATCACCTTATCGAAAAGGGAAATGATGTCAATAAACGTACACACGATTCAAGGACTTACATTTTTTGGGCCGCATCACGAGGGGATTTGGATGTAATGAAACACTTGGTCAAAAAAGGGGCAAAAACGGATTTAAAAGATTCCCATGGATATTCTTTGACCCAATTTACTGCTGCAGGGGGACAAACCGATCCAAAAATCTATGACTTCCTAATTGAAAACGGAGCAGACCTGAAGAATGAAAAAGACCATGATGGTCGAAATGTGTTGTTGGTGGCGGCGCCAAGAGTTAAAAATCTGGATTTAATCGACTATTTTATAAGTAAAGGCCTCAGTCTCGATGCTACGGACGACCACGGAAACGGTATATTCAACATTGCCGCCCAAGGGGGGAACATTGATGTGCTCAAAGCCCTGGTTGCCAAAGGTGTTTCTATTGAAAAAAATGCCAAGACCAATGAAAATGCCATTCTTTTTGCCAGTAGAGGCGGACGAGGAAGCAGTAATGGCATCGAAGTTTTTGAATATTTGGAAGAGTTGGGACTCAATGCCAATATTACCTCTAAGGATGGCACCAACCCATTGCACAACGTTTCACGATCTTCCGACAATTTAGCTATCTACGATTATTTTATCGATAAGGGCGTGAATCCCAACGCAACTGACAAAGAAGGAAACACACCGCTATTGAACGCTGCCATGCGAAATAAATTGGAAGTAATTGAATATTTGGCCCAGAAAACTGACAATATCAACCATACGAACAAAGAAGGGCATTCTGTCTTGACACTTGCCATTCAGAACAACAGTGGAGAAGTAGTGAATTATTTGATTTCCCAAGGAGCCAAAACGGATGTATTGGACAAAAATGGAAACAATTTGGCCTACTATCTTTTTGCCACTCGCGGCAATCCACGCGATTTTGATGAAAAAGTCGAGGCATTGCGCAAAGCAGGTTTTGATTTTAAAAAACGTCAACCCGACGACAGCACCATCTGGCATTTGGCCATAGCCAAAAACAATTTGGAGCTCCTTAAAAAAGTTGAAAGTTTTGGAGCGAATATCAATGCAAAAGATGACCAAGGAAATACGGTTTTGCACTATGCCGCCATGAAATCCAGTAATACCGATACCTTGAAGTATTTAATTGCCAATGGTGCCGATACCAAAGCCACTACTGAATTTGGTGAAACCGCATACGATTTGGCCCAAGAAAATGAACTATTGGGTCAAAACAATATGAGTTTAGCCTTTCTTAATTAATCAAATACCTATGAAAAGAACAATAAACAGATTGCTATCCCTTTTTGCACTTACCTTTATTTTTTTAAGTTCATCTTCCTTCGTGCAAATGCCATCAACGGTATCATACAAGTGCATGATACAAATGGCCAACTATTCAGGCGAAAAAGCTTATGTAGTGGTCTCTCTAATGGATGCCCAAGGAAAGTATATAAAAACTTTGTACGTACAGGGGGACGATCCAGAATGGTTCCCAGACTTAAAGGAATGGTGGGCTTTCAGCCATGGGACCAATGAAAACATAGATGCCATAACAGGTGCGACCGTGGGCAATGGAGAAAGAAACATCATCTCTTTGGCCGTGGATTCATCGCAAGTTGACAGTGGTTACAAAATACGATTTGAATCCGCAGTTGAAAACCAAGAATATTACACTGTGGATGCTGAGATAGACCTCAACTCATCAACCATTAGAAATAAGGTTGACGGAAAGGGGTATATCCGTTATATACGAATGGTGCCAAATTAATGATATATGGTTCTTTCGGTATGGCGCTATAGCCATTTGATTCTGGCTATTGTATCTTCCTTGTTTCTATTGGTTGCATCGCTAACAGGGGTTATTTTGGCGGTAGAACCCATATCGAACAAAGTACGCCCGTACAGTGTTGATCGTGCGGACGAACTTACATTGACCGAGACACTAACGAACTTGAATTCCGAATACGATGAAATCCTTTCGATTTCTCGCGATCGTAACGGTTTCGTTAGTGTCTCGGCCATTATTGATGGCAATAACGAACAATTTTACGTTAGCCCATTCACGGGGGAAAGATTGGGAGCACTTATCGAAAAAGCCCCGATTTTTCAGTTCAACACCAATTTACACCGTTCATTGTTCCTCAAGACACCTGGTCGTTTGCTCATCGGACTGGTATCCCTATTGTTGTTCCTGATCGCAATATCGGGCATTGTTCTTATTGCTAAAAGACAGGGGGGCATCAAATACTTTTTTGCGCCAGTGGTGCGCGAAAATTTTTCACAGTTCAACCACGTGGTCTATTCCCGTATTACCTTGTTGCCCATTATTATCCTATCGCTATCGGGTGTTTACCTGTCCCTGCTCCGCTTCGAACTAATTCCTGAAGAACAAATGGTTCACGAAGTGGATTATGAATCGTTGACGGACACACCGAACACACCTCTCCAAAACTTTGCCCTCCTTAGCAACACCAAATTGGGAGAACTAAGGGAATTGGAATATCCATTTTCCGAATTTGTGGAAGATTACTATACCATCTGCCTTAAGGATAGGGAGGTTTTAATGAACCAATTCAATGGGGAGGTCATTACCGAAAAGAAATACCCGTTCATGACCATTGCCTCCTCTTGGGCAACAGTGCTGCACACGGGAGAAGGCAGCATTGTTTGGAGTGCTATTTTGGGGCTTGGAAGTCTTTCCATTCCTTTTTTAATGCTCACGGGCTTTATCATCTACTTTAAAAGGCCCAAAATCCGGATCAAGAACAAACATGCCAAAAATGATTGCGACCATATCATACTGGTCGGAACGGAGGGAGGCACCACATTGCAATATGCCCAAGAGTTCCACAAACAACTACTGAAAACCGGAATAAAGAGTTTCCTGGGCTTGATGAACGACTACAGCGAGTACAAAAAAATGACCCAGCTCACGATTTTTACCGCCACCTATGGGCAAGGAGAAGCTCCCATAAGCGCCAATCGGTTTATGGAATTGGCAAAAGAAACGCTCCAAACCCAGCCATTCACTTTTTCGGTTATTGGATTTGGGTCAACAGCCTATCCCAACTATTGCAAGTTTGCCTACGAAACATACGAAACATTAAAAGGCCTTTCAAATGCAAAAGGTTTAGGAGAGGTGCACACCGTGAACGACCAATCTTTTGAAGCCTTTTCGAATTGGGCCAACCGTTGGGCACAGACGATGGGGTTGACACTTCAGCTTGAAAAACCCAAGATTTCCCTCGCCAAAAACCAGGTTTCGGATTTTGAGGTCATCCATAGGTCGGACCTTGAAGAGGAAAACACCTTTCTGCTTACACTAAAAGATGTGAAGGGCAAAAGAGCTGTTTCGGGCGACCTCTTATCCATAACCCCAAAAGAGGATGGGCGTGAGCGCCTCTACTCTATTGGCAAACTTGGAAGGAACACATTGGCAATCAGTGTTAAAAAATACCCCAATGGAATTTGCTCAAATCTTTTGGGACAACTTGATAAAGGTCAGGTTTTGAGTGCAGCAGTAGCAAAAAACAGACATTTCCATCCACCCAAAAACACAAAGGATGTTGTGCTCATAGCAACGGGCACGGGTATTGGTCCTTTTTTGGGGATGATAGCCACCAATACCCCCAAACGGAAAATGCACTTGTATTGGGGCGGTAGAACACCCCAATCATTCAAGCTTTACCAACCTTACATAGATGAGGCACAGGCCAAAAAAAAGCTACAGAGCTTCACGCCTGCTTATTCCCGTGTCCAAACCAAAAAAGTCTATGTGCAACATTTGATAAAAAAAGATGGGGACAAAGTTGCCGAGATTTTAAACAAAGGGGGGGCTGTAATGATTTGCGGATCTATTGCTATGCAACGTGAAATCATGAACGAACTTCAAACCATTTGCAAATCTTACTTGGCAAAGGATTTGAGCTACTACCAGAACAAAGGTCAGATCAAAATGGATTGTTATTGACACCTATTGATTCTGAATCCAAAAAGTAGCCCCTCCAAGAATCGAACTATTCTCCCAGACCTCCTTTTTAATCAATCTCCACCCCCCTTTAAACTATAAAATCCAACCTTAATACCATTAAATTGACTTGATTTAAACTAGTTAAAACCCGGATTCATTATATTATCGCCACTGAGTCCAATAGCTGTTTTTTGAATTGGTTTAGCGATAATTTATTTTTAAATAGGCCACCTTTTGTAAAACCATGTTTCATTTTCCAAAGCTTGAATCAATTCTCTAATATTGAAAAACGACAGTATTTCAGTTTGATGGCCAATATCAGTGGTTCAAAGACCCCTATTCTTTTGAACCACTTCATTTTCTTACTAATCAGAGAAAATATGAATTTGATCAATAATCCTTCTTGAAGCACTCTTGATCAGATCATTCTGATTCATCCTTTTTATTTGGCATTCCGATCGTATGCTTGCACAGCGCTCATTACTGGAATTGAGAAATGTATAGGTTATTTCAAATGAACCGGAATCATAATCCAATCTTCGAATCCTAAGTTCAATGTTAAATTTTGTTCCGAACATTAAAGGCTTCGCAATTTGAATATGGCTTCTTTGTTCATGAAAACAAACCTTCATGCTATTGAGCTTTTGCCTTGAAAATCCCAAATCGTTCAGAAAATTATAAATATGCCGCAAGGAAAATGCATAGTACGAATGAGTCTCCATTACCATATGATCATTCACATCACTTCCAGAAACTTTATATTCAATTGTACACATGGGTGCTTCCTTTTTTATAGGCTAAAGCATCATTCTCTGGATTGATTCTTCCTTTTTCGTCCTCCCGTTTGAAAAGCCCTGGAAATATTAAACCCAAAATGTATGTCCCCATCAAAGAACCCACCTGTGGTCTCTGTGATAAACCCTTTTTCTATCATGGTAATGGAATTGGAAAGAATCAACTGAAACACATGCCCTCCAGTTTCAATGTCCACGCCAAATGCCAAAGAATTTTTGGTGTCAAGGGACTCCAAGGGGTTAAAGGTGTAATAGTATTCCGCATTTAGAGTAACCCTATTGCTGAGTTTTATTCTGTTTCCAAACCCGAGTGCAAAAATATCGTGTGGGTCATTGTTGATCCTAACCGTGTTGTTGTGTATGTAGGTAGGACTTAGTTGAACAGAAACCCCAGGGGACAGTTTGCTGCCGATCAATACTTGTGAAGTATAGTACAAACGATCATTGAAATCCGGTTTATCGTTAGGGTCATAATCCTTGATGGTCTTGTAGGCAGTACTTCCAAATAAGGAAATTGTGGCGGGAAATGAGTTTTTCCCGGTACTCTGACGAATCAGTTTATACTTGAAAAAGCCATCGTAAGTTTTTTCAAAGCTGCTTCTGCCAATTCCCAACATAAAATTATCTGTGAGTGCATGTTCAAAGGCAAACCTGATATTGGATTGATCAAGTCCGAATAACTCATCTATCCCCAAATTCAACCTTCCAAAACGGTGGGATATGATAAATTCCAAAGTGCCTTTTTTTCTATTTTCCACGGAATGTCCGTTCAAAACACGGGTTCCCTTAAAAGTGGAAGAAACATGATTCTTGGTTTTCGGGGCTTCATCTTCCAAAATCCCCAAAAGGTCTTGGGCATTGGATACAGAACCCAAACTCAATAATGCTAAAAATATGATTGTTTTTTTCATTTGAATTAATTGTATGGTTGATGAATGAGTTCGAAGGATACTTTTATGGTCTTGGCTATATTATTGGCCACAATGGAAGGTATCTTGATCT
Source organism: Flagellimonas yonaguniensis (assembly GCF_029193885.1). Lineage (GTDB taxonomy): Bacteria > Bacteroidota > Bacteroidia > Flavobacteriales > Flavobacteriaceae > Flagellimonas > Flagellimonas yonaguniensis. Next base: position 102,345 of record NZ_JARFVB010000013.1, read on the forward strand.
TATAATCCTTGACTTCCACAAGGAAACTCCCTTTAAGGGCAATGCCATCATCCATTTTTTTAATTTCGGCCGTGGTCTCAATGGGCTTGGAAATACCCCGGATGGTAAGCTCACCTTCGATGTTCACGGTTTTATTGTCCTCCGTTAAATCCCCTAATTCCTGTATCTTCCCTCTAAATATGGCTTTGGGATATTTATGGGATTCCATATAGTTCTCGTTAAAATGTTCCTGCATCAATGATTTTTCAAAAATGAAGGATTGAATAAGCAGTGACACTGCTATCTCTCCATTGGATATATCAACAATGCTTAGGACTTGGTTGTTATCCGCCTCTATATCCTCCACTGGAGAATGGGAAAAAAAAGAAATATGGCCCTGTTTGGTAATGAATTTTTCTTGCCCTTGGGCAATGCCCACAAACAAGACCAACAATAGTGTAAGCTTTAACGTTTTCATATTTTCTAATTGACTAAAACACAGTTTATGAGTATAACATCCATAAGGTAGCCGGTACAAATACCCTTTACCATTATTTCCTGGCCCTCACGTAACGAGACCATTTTTTTATTTTCCTTCTCCGACAAATGACAAATGATGCCTCCCATGGAATCCCCATTGTTCAATGTAATTGTACCATTACCATTAGCGGTCCCAAGTTTTTGTATTTTGCCTGTTACTTGAATAATCTGTTCCAGGTATTTTGTATTTGCGCTTATTTCATCACTCTCAAAATCCTCCAATAAGGTTTGGGAAAACAATACAAGGTCCGGATCGGATTCCGCCACATTCACATGGGGCTTGTTGTACATTCTTAATGCTATATAGCCGCCAAGTACAATAAGTACGGCTACAAGAACCAATATGATTTTATTTTTCATAGCTCTATCATTTCATTAATTATTGGGCGCCCCGTTGTCCACCCAACAACTGATCAATTCGATTTCATCGTTGGTCAATGTCCCTCCAATCGGCATGGTCCTGTTCACTACTTGGGTCTTGACAATACCCGCATTGGTGCTCACTCCTTGGTAAGTCCTTAAATCGGGAAATTGTGTCCCACTATGACAACTCAGGCAATTATTGGCTATAATAATTTTGATGTCATCCATGTAAGAGGCCATGCACGGTTCTTCCTCCATGCCTACCATGTCATCTATGATCTCATCTTCTTCTACATTGGTTTCACATGAGGAGAAGAAGATTATGAGTATGCCGGTACATAGCATACCAATACCTATCCTTATTTTGATTTTCATGCTTTCATGATTTAATGGGACAAAAACATCCCGATTTTATTTCAATTTGATTTCTATGGAAAAATGGAAGGTGTGGTAAAGACGTAGTCCCTATTTTTTACTGGTAAGTGACATTCTATACAGCTTTGGGTAAACGACTCATCTTTACCAAAAGGTTTTAATTCCGTGCCTAGCCATCTTGCCCATCCCCAACCGTGGGTGGCCTCGTACTTTTTTGAGTCCTTGAACATAAACTCGGCGTGTACGAAGGATGACGGGACTATAGCAGCTTCCCAATTCTCATCGCTACGCTGTTCCCAGATTACTTTCCCCAAAATAGCACCATCCGGCCACGGGTTTATTTCATTGTCATCTATGGCCTTGATGGCGATATCGTTTCCTAAAATGACCCTGAGTGAATTATGATCGACTCGAAAGGAACTACTGACCACTTTCCATTCCCTATAATCTTCGGGAAAGGGAATCCCGTTGGGTGCTTTTTTTATCTTTTTTTCTTTTTCCTTATTTTTTTCCCAATCCTTATATTCCTTTTCATAGCGTTCTTTGTCATCCGAATCAGCTGAATGAGCGGCAATGTTATCAAGGCCCTGTATATAAGTTTCCAATTCCTCTTTTTGGTTATCCGTCAATTTTGCACTGGGATGCACAAATAGATAATCCTCCGGGGGCATAATATTTTTCTTTACCTTGGTCAACATATTGAACAGGATGGTCACCTGTTCTTTTTCCGAATATTTGTCCCACTCCGAAAAGTTTATTTTCTCCCTTCCTTTCTCTATGTCCTCTTTGACCATGCCCGCCACAAAGGGAAGTTTATGAAACCATTGTATTTGAGTTTCATTGGAATGACAGTCATAGCATGAGTTTCTTACTATATTCTTGACATTTTGGGGAGTATCGCCAAAATCACTGGTTATTGGCGGGTTCATAGCTATGTTCCTAAACTGTGAAATAAGAATCAATAATCCAATAAGAAATGTAAGAAGTAAAATATATATTGATTTTCTTTTGTTCATTTTTACAAACTTTGATGTATAAACCCGCACTTTAAATAACCAACCAACAAACTTATCTGTCTATGATGTATTAATTTCTAAGGGGCCATTGGCGTGTCCACATTAGCTATCGGCCATACCCCTGGCGCAGGGAAACTCACGCCTTTGTTGTCGCCTCGTACAGCATCTTGTCCGAAGTAATAAAGTGGCCATCCTTTGTAGGTCAACTGGGTTCTTCCGTACACATCTATAGTCCCAAAATCTTCACTGTCCAGAATACTGGGTATCTTGTCCAGAGTGATCTCGGCAATGGGCCACACCTCATTGTTGGAGAAATCTTCGGCAGTAAAATTGTTCTGCCCGTTGGTGTCGTTGGCAAACGTGTAGAGGGTCCTGCCATCGATATCCACAATATAGCTGGTCTCACCATCGCCGACCGTATAGGTGCTTGTATAGTTATTGCCATCGTGCCCCACCAATTGCTCCCTTGCATACATAAGGGAATAATCTGGCTTGGCAACATACCAAATGTTGTTCACATCGTCACCGTTGGTATCGCCAGGAGCATTGTCGCTCATATAGTAGTATAATGGCCATCCTTTGTAAGTGGTCTGTTTGTCGCCATCCTCTCTGGTGATCTCACCAAAGTCGGAAGCGGAAAGTCCTTCGTCCAAAATCAAATCTTCGACATGGAAAACAGGCCAAATATCAATACAGCCACCTGCTTCGCCGCAGGCAGATTGCCCATCCTGATCTTTGGAAAAAAAGTAAAGGGAGTTACCTTCGGTATCAGTCAAAATTTTGCCGTGTGCATCATTATCTGCGAGTTTTACCGTTGATTCCTCTTCAGCTTCCTGAGCCATAGGAGTATCCACATTAGCTATCGGCCATACCCCTGGCGCAGGGAAACTTACGCCTTTGTTGTCGCCTCGTACAGCATCTTGTCCGAAGTAATAAAGTGGCCATCCTTTATAGGTCAACTGGGTTCTTCCGTACACATCTATAGTCCCAAAATCTTCACTGTCCAGAATACTGGGTATCTTGTCCAGAGTGATCTCGGCAATGGGCCACACCTCATTGTTGGAGAAATCTTCGGCAGTAAAATTGTTCTGCCCGTTGGTGTCGTTGGCAAACGTGTAGAGGGTCCTGCCATCGATATCCACAATATAGCTGGTCTCACCATCGCCGACCGTATAGGTGCTTGTATAGTTATTGCCATCGTGCCCCACCAATTGCTCCCTTGCATACATAAGGGAATAATCTGGCTTGGCAACATACCAAATGTTGTTCACATCGTCACCGTTGGTATCGCCAGGAGCATTGTCGCTCATATAGTAGTATAATGGCCATCCTTTGTAAGTGGTCTGTTTGTCGCCATCCTCTCTGGTGATCTCACCAAAGTCGGAAGCGGAAAGTCCTTCGTCCAAAATCAAATCTTCGACATGGAAAACAGGCCAAATATCAATACAGCCACCTGCTTCGCCGCA
>NZ_JARFVB010000014.1 GCF_029193885.1 Flagellimonas yonaguniensis
AAGGTTCCTTTCATTGGCTTTTCTTTGTTTCCAAAGAAATCATGGCGCCAGAACCATTGCCTGTCATACCATGTTTTGCCAAAAACCTTATGTGTCTCGCCGTTGAAGTTTAAAGTGCCACTGCCCAATCCTTTGGTTACGGAGTATTGCCCTGTGGGAATATTGCCCACAAAATCGAAGACCCCGGTCCCTCCGTTGTAGATGACCTCCCCGGGAAACTGCATATCGAGTTCCACCGAGCCCCAGTCGAAATTGGCAGAGGCCTTGATGGCGTGCAAATTCCCACTTATCTTGCTATTGGGCATTTCAATGTACATGCTGTCGGTTTCGTAGGTCACCTCATCCTCCGAATGTATGATCTCATCACTTTTAAAGGTGCCGTTGTCTATATCGAACACATTGAAAATACTTAGAAATTTTCGTGGAACCCCAGCTGGTGCCGGTACTTCGAGTTGGTGGATAAGAATATTGAACTTGCGGCCCTGGTCAGTTTGGACATCGGCAATGGCAAAGAAGGAATTGGTGCCCATCTCGGGTTTAAAGGCCAGATCACGTTCGGCGTCTATCAAATGGGGGATACTTAATTTTCTTGAACCTGTTTTCATTTTTACTGCTTTTAAAGATTATACTTTAAAAGTAAAAAGCATTAGGGCCACATTTTTTGACATAAGTCAAAAACGGATGCTGCCCCTGATCCTGCTCAATGTTTCTTGGCTGATGTTCAAAAGATTGGCAATATGCTAAAAAATTACTCTTGCCGCCTTCTTTACTCCTGGCTTTTTGCTTTTAAAAGTTTTAGCCCCGCATACCGAAAGAAAAAGCGCAGGATTTAAATCCTGCGCCTTTCAAATGTTTATCGGACAACTATAAGACAAAATTAAAATTTGTTATCCTTTGCTCCAATTTCCAACCATTTCAACCAGGTTATGACCCGTTACGGGTTTTCCCCTGAAAGTTCCGGTAATGTTAGCAAGACCTTCATACCTAGGGAGCATATTAGAAGCAACTTCCTGTTCTTTCTTAATAGCTTTAACAGTTAGTTTGGCATCTAATTCAGGTATATCCACAATCCAGTTTGTGGGATAGTGTTGCTTTTTAGGGCTAATCCAATACTCACTGGCCAATTCGGCAAGAGGTTTGATGTTTGCAACAACATGAGAACCGTCCGGCTCAACGAGGGTTACAAAACTGGAGTGATTTCCATAAAGGTGGATATCCCATAAACCCATTACGTGGCCATTATCCAAAGTAAGGTTCATCCAGGTCCAGTGCATATCCTGTCCTTGAAATTCCTCTTTTTTCACCATTGTTTCTTTATTTCCATCAAGGTCTTTAATCCAAGACCATTGCCTGTCAAACCACGTTGTCCCAAAAAACTTTATCTCTTCGCCTTCTAAAGTTAACGTACCGCTGCATAACCCATTGACAATGGAATACTGACCTGTAGGAACATTTCCGAAAAAATCAAACACCCCGGTTCCTGCGTTGTACATTACCTGCCCCGGAAACTGCATATTTAAATCTAGAGATCCCCAATCACTATTAGCTGAAACGTGCATGGTATGTACATCCCCACTTATTATACTGTTAGGTGTTTCTACATACATTCTGTCAGTTTCATATCGTATTTCATCTTCCGTATATACACCTTCGGAGCTTTTATATGTGCCATTTGTGATGTCAAATACGTTAAAAATACTTCCTAATTGCACTGGGTCATCTGCAGGGGCTGGAGACTGAAGTTGATGAACAAGCATATTGAACTTCCGGCCATCTTGCGTTTCTACATCAGCAATGGCAAAAAAGGAATTAGCCATTAAACCAGGTTTCCAAGCTAGGTCTCGTTCTGCATCTATCAGATGAGGAATACGTAATTTAGATTTTGTTTTCATTTTTTTCTATTTAAAATTTTCATAAAATGTAAATAAAATGAGAACTCCATTTTTTGATATATGTCAAAATCGAATGTCGCTTCTTATCCTGCTTAAGGTTTCCTGGCTAATATTCATAAGACTTGCAATATCCTTAAGGCTTACTCTTTGAATAATTTGCGGAAATCTATCCACGATTATTTTGTATTTGTCCGTCCCTGTGTTTTCCGTAAGCCTTATTTTTTCTTCAAGAAAGATGCAGTATTCCTCGGCTATTTTTCTTCTGTAAGTTTCCATTTCAGGGTATTTATCATATAAGGCTACCAAATCTGGATGGTAAACATATTCCACTGTCGAATCTTCCAAAAACTGTGCATTGTCAATCGAAGGTAGCTCCAAAAATACACTTGAGGTCGAGCCAAAAATTAAATTTTCAAAAATGAACATGGTGTTTTTCTCTTTCCCATTTTTATGGTAAAATGTCCTCAAGCATCCTTTTGTTATCAGATAAACACTGTTCGGAAATTGATTTTCCCGGTATAAAAAATCCCCCTTTCTTTTGTGGAGGACCTTAATCTTGGACAAAAGTTCTTTCTCGATTTCAGGAGACATAGTTTTATATTCCTTAAACTTGTTGATAAAACCTATCATTCGCTGCTACACTTATTTTTTTGACAAACAGATTAAACTTTATTCATATAAGTGGAAGTTAGGGATTTTCTGGGCATTTAATGGCTTTTTTAAATCACTGGGCAGACTTGTGAAAGAAAAACACAAAAATGGGAGTAAAAGATAGCTTTTAAGGAACTATGAAAGCTTGGATGAGTTCGTGACATTACATTTGGAAGCAGCCTCCTCCCGCCAAATTAATTTTTTGAAAAATGTGGGGTGTAAATTCTTTGATCACGTAGGTCTTAATATAGGCGATGTTGTGCAAGGCTACCATTGCCATATAATTAGGGTGTGTTATTAAACCACTATTTGGCAAGGATGTTTTTTCTATGCTGAATGCCCCAATCCAACATGGAATTAATGACGCTGTCCAGGGTTTTACAATAAGGGGTCAGCGAATATTCTACATTTATTGGGCGGGTGTCAATCACTTTTCGTTCGACCAGGTCGTTCATCTCAAGCTCTTTCAATTCCTTGGATAGGATTCTAGGTGAGATCTCTGCCAGTTTCGACAATTCGTTGAACCTTACAGGCCCCTCACGCATAATGGAAATCAATATAAGTTTCCACTTGCCCCCGACCACATCCAAAGTATCCCTTATGGCCATCCTCGCTTTTTTACAATCTTCCATTATTTCTTCTTTCTTATCCATATCAAACCTACTATTCTTTTTGTAACTACTATTCTATTGTAATATACTAACAAAATTAGTTGAATGTTCTTTATTTTTGTTAGAAGTCGAAAGGAGATGATTTATAAAATAAAAAAAGAACAGTTTTTGGGAGATGGTCCCATTAAGATATTATATCCTGGTTTGGCTTTGCCAAACTCCGTGGATACCGGAATTGGAAGTATTGGCAGGATCGACCATCCGGAATTTCATGGAAACACGGTTATCAAAATGCATCCACATGTCAACGATGAAATCGTTTCGTATTTTAGAAGTGGGATTTCTGAGCATAAAGATTCCGAAGGATATACCGAAAACATATCAAAGAATAGACTGATGTTCATGAAAGCTGGGAAATCCTTCTATCATGAGGAAAAAATCCTTGGGAAAGAAGAACCTTTGGAAGGGTTGCAGATTTTTATCCGCCCCGGCAAAAAGGATTTGAAGCCTGAGGTGCTTTTTAGGGATTTGGAGCACGTTCATTCAGAAAACCAATGGAGATTGCTGGGCGCTCCGAATGGTGGTACGGAGTTTAGATTTAGCAGCCGAACATGGTTGTACGATACCAAGCTATTGGAAGGAAGCAGCATCGATTTTCCGCAATTGGAAAATGAGGGTCTTACTTCAGTGCTCTACGTTTTTCAGGGAAAAATCACATTGAACGACTCTGTTCCTCTGATAAAAAAAGAGGCAGCAATCATAACAGACGAGCTTTCTGTAATTTATGCGGAAACAGATGCCGAGCTGGTCCTCTTTGTCACCGATGAAAACAGTGAAATTTTTAAAGAAGGCATGTACAGTGGCAATAAATATTAAAACATAAAAACAAAAATTATGGGAAATAAGGGAACGGCTGTTATTACAGGGGCAGCAAATGGAATCGGTCAAGCCTATGCCGTGAGGTTGGCCCAAGATGGTTTTGATATCGCAGTGGCGGATGTCGCAGAGGCCTAAGAGACCAAAAAGCTTGTGGAAGCTGAGGGCAGAAAGTTTTATTCGGCCATCGTGGACGTGACCTCCCCGGAAAGTACCGAAAAATTCGCCACTGACGTTGTTGAAAATTTGGGTGATGTTAAGGTTTTGGTCAATAATGCAGGTATATATCCTTGGAAACCATTTTCCGAAACTGATTTTGACACATGGAGAAAAGTGATAGGAGTGAATTTGGATGGGACCTTTTTAATGAGCAAAGCCTTTGTACCCATCATGGTCCAAAACCAGTATGGACGTATAGTAAATGTGGCCAGCACCACTTTTTTTATGAATGCACAACAAATGACGGCCTATATAGCCAGTAAAGGAGGGATCATAGGCTTCACACGTGCATTGGCAGGCGAGGTGGGCAAGGATGGTGTCACGGTAAATGTGATAGCTCCTGGCCTTACGAATACAAGTACCATGAAAGGTGTCAATGAGGAAATATTCGAGACACTCCCAAACATGCAGGCCATACCTAGGGTTATTGAGCCGAAAGACTTGGTGGGGGTCGTCTCATTTCTCTGTTCCGATGATTCGGCATTTGTAACCGGACAAACGATTGTTGCTGACGGTGGTCAAGTCAGGAATTGACCACTCTCTTCCAGTTTAATCCCAAATCATATTCAAGAACATGAAATTATTGGAACAGACACAATTGGGTAGGCTATCCTTAAAGAATAGAATGGTAATGTCCGCAATGACAAGAAACAGGGCCGATGAAAACGGAGTTGTTCATGATATGACCGTTACCTATTACAAGCAAAGGGCAACAGCCGGCCTTATCATAACCGAGGCCATCAATATTTCTGAAGGTGCTATTGGAAGCCCCCTCACACCTGGAATCTATACACAAGCACAAATAGATGCCTGGAAAAAAGTGACCAAAGCCGTTCATCAGGCAGATGGTAAAATAGTGGCCCAACTATGGCATACGGGTCGTATAGGTCATTCCGTTGATAGGAAGGGAGTTGTGCCCGTTGCCCCTTCCGCCATTGCAATCAGGGGTGCGCAGCACTTCACCTCCCAAGGTTTAAAAGATTATGAGGTGCCAAGGGCCCTGGACTTGTCCGAGATAAAAGAAATTATCAATGATTATGGCAAAGCGGCATCAAATGCGATGGAAGCCGGTTTTGACGGTGTAGAGGTACATGCTGCAAACGGTTACCTGCCCCACCAGTTCTTGTCCGATAGTGCCAACCATAGAAAGGATGAATATGGGGGCAGTATTGAAAACAGGTGTCAGTTCGTTTTGGATGTAATGAAAGAGGTGGTCCATACTATTGGAAGAGATAGGGTAGGGATCAAGATTTCTCCCTTGCATCCCTATGGGAATATGGTTTTTGATGATCCGAAAGCAACATTTATGTACTTATTGAATGAACTCAATACGTTGGATTTTGCTTTTGTGGAAATAATGAAGAAAAATCCCATGTTTCCGTTATTGGATCATTACCCACAAGAGGATGAAATTGAACTGTGGGGAAGTTTGATAAAGACAAAATTGATTGCAAATACCTCTTATACCAAAGAAAATGCCGAAATGGAATTAAAAAAAGGAATCGCAGATTTGATTTCATTCGGAAGCATGTTTTTGGCAAATCCTGATTTGCCCAAGAGGTTTAGGTTGGATGCTGAGTTAAATCATCCTGACCAAAATACTTTCTTTGGAGGAAATGAAAAGGGTTATATAGATTACCCGACCCTATAGACCCGCTGCAACCCATATCCGGAAGATGAATCGATTAGTATCGTCAATACATATTTGATTAAAAGACTTAGCTTTTCCGGCATGCCCTTATCTTGAAATGATCGATCAATACCATCGACCAGAAGACGGGCCCAGGAAGGTTACCTACGTTATGGCCATCATTGACAAAAGGACCAAATCCCAGTAATCCAATCGTTTTTTTAACTTAAAACCATGTCTGTTATTCCCTGATTTTTTGATATATGTGGTCGTCCTCAGTCATTGGTATTCTCCTAATGTGTTTGCTTGTTGTTATGTACTAAGGCCAGACTAGGTCCAAGACCATATATAAATTATTGGGTGGACATTCAAAATATGGACAAAGCTTTGCCAATTCCAGCTTAAGAACGATTGGTTTGGTCTTCCATGCCATCAATGAACTCTTCAGCGTCTTTTTTGAACCTACGGATTGAAAAGCCCAAAATGATGTTGATGATTCCTAAGATGATCAATCCATAACCAATCCAAAAAACAAATCCGATTCCTATCAAGAGAGGGTTCCAGAGCAATATGAATGAAAAAATGATGCCGATAATGCCAAAAGCAAACATCCACCCCCAATTTTTGATGCCTACACTTTTTAATTCAAAGGCAGAGGATGTATAGACTATGGAACGAAACAATAACCAGAACCCAATGTAAAGGGAGAGTACCAATGCTGAAAAATCGGGCTTGAGGCTTAACAAGATACCCAAGATCAGTGTGATGATACCGCCAACAAGGTGCCACCCCCAATTTTTGAGGATTCCCCGATTGGACAGGGAAAACATCACTTCCACAATTCCAGAAACCACAAAACCGATACTGAACAAAACGGCAATGGTCAAAAAGGTGGCTTCGGGGGTCGCGAACACTAAAATGCCAAGACCGATAAATAAAATCCCTAGGATCAATGGTACATACCAATATTTTAATTCTGTTTCGATAAAATCGTTCATTTCTATTTTGTTTTTAGGTTAGATTATAAGGTATTCAACTCTTTTATACTGTTTCGTTTTGGACATCATTTAATAGTACAATGCAATTTCTTGATTGGGTATACCCTTTTGGAAAGGACTGTCCAAACTTATCGTTTCTTGTTTTTCCTGCCCAGTTTGCATTATGGTAGGTTCTTTGATATTTGACAAATGTATTTTCCCATCGGATCGGGAATACAATCCATATGTTGAAGTTACGGAAAATGGTTAAGATAATTGCAGAAAATAAATTGGGGGATGTTCAATCCAAGGAGCCAATTTTTATAGGCTTTGGTGTTTATTGAAATTGTGTCAATTTTCCAAATACTATTTCTGGGCCAAAAAACAGGGCGGGAGAATGTTTACATATAGGGTAACTTGCTCAATTTCTATGTTCGTGCTTTCTTTTGATGCCCTAATTTATGTTATGCAATGATGAAAAAAATGCAGATATTGGTAACATCAAAAGAGGAACGTTGGTGTAAAGTAAATATGATGGGTTTTGTGGCTGTGCCTTCCTTTAAATTGATGACATTGTTGGTTTAGGCAACGAATAAGTCACGATCATATTGGATATTTGGAAAAGCCGCTCCTTTACGGATGAATTGCATCGACTAGAAATAGGATAGTACCCAATATAGGTGTCGGAAATACCCCAAGAATGATTGATTTTATCACCAAACACAAACAAATGTTCGAATGGTTGGTCATAGTGATGGCCGCCATAACCATACTTATTCTCTTGACAAATCTGTTTGGTCGGTGGATGATTAAAAAAATCAAGGAAAAATACCCCGATGAGGGAATATCGGCAATCCATTCGATCGTCAAGATACTTAGAATGACTTGGATCATTATGGGAATCATTGCCATAAGCCTTTTCTTTATCAATGAGGAATACCATCGGGATGCCATTGAAAAGTTCTATCTGGCGTTTTATATCGGTATAATTGCAGTTTTGACAATTATTTCCGCCACTGGGACCAATCTATGGTTTCGCCATTCCATAAAACAAAAAAAAATCCTGGAACAGGATTATACCAGCCAAAAATTCTTTAGGTACTTGGCCGTTTTGGGGATTTACTTCATAGGTGCCCTACTCATCCTTATGGTCTTCCCTGTGTTTGGAGGGATCGTTCAAACGGCATTGGGCGGCGCAGGGATCGTGACCGTCATAACGGGGTTGGCGTCCCAAGAGGCCTTGGCAAATCTGGTGGGGGGCATTTTCATCATCCTGTTCAAGCCCTTCAAAATTGGGGACCTTGTGAAGATAGATAACTCCATGGTGGGAAAAGTTACGGATATTACACTTCGGCACACAATCATCCAAAATTATGAGAACAAAATGATAGTCATACCGAATTCCATTATCAACAAGGAGAAAATAGTCAATTATGATTTGGTCGACAGTACATGCTGTGAGTGGATTGAAATCGGCATATCCTACAACAGTGACATTGATCTTGCCAAACGTATCATGTGCGAGGAGTGCGAGTCACATCCGCACATAGTGGACCATAGATCCCAAACCGATATTGATAGTGGAAAGCCTAAGGTGATGGTCAAGGTCATTAATTTGGGAGATTCGGCCATAAAGCTTCGGGCATGGGTATGGGCGCAAAACTATGAAGAGGCATTTTCCATGAGGTGCGATCTTTTTGAAAGCATCAAGAAGCGTTTTGACAAAGAGGGTGTTGAGATTCCATTCCCACATCGTACAGTGGTGATGAAAAAAGAGGGTTATGGCCAACCCCTGGATTAAAGGACAAATGATATTTTTGACCTGCCATTCGACCCCGAACATTGATTGCCGGACGATAGTTATGGCTTGCCATAGATCAAATAGCCCGAACAAAAAACTTGATTGGATGGCTGCTTCAGGCAGGCTGGATTTTACCTTCGTAGGTGTATTGTATGCTGCGAGCTGCTTGGACTTTGTATTGGCCCAAAGAATAGGAAACGTAAAAAAAGAAACTTTCACCTACCATTTAAAAATTGCTTGGTTTGCGGACCGGTTATCCAATGCCCAAGTAGGAAGTATACGGAGAAGGAAAGCGGAATACGTTCAATAACAATTTTGTGACAGTGCAACAAGCAACCACTCTTGCCAAGGGCGTTTTATGGAAAACCCTTAGTATCATGAAAAAGTCATTTTTTTTGATTTCCTACCTAGGGATTATGGGTTGTCTATGGATGGTGTCGTGTTCCAATGATGAAAATGAAGGTGTTGTTGAAAGAAACAGGACGGGAACCGTGTTGGGAACTGTTTCTTGTAATACGGGGGATGGCTTGGCCTATGGGATTTCGGTCAAAGACCTGGAACTTGAACATTCGGATTTCATTATTACGGCTTCATTACCTGAGGAATTCAAGATAAAAGGAACGGAAATCAAATTTGATATGGAGCCATCGAATGGGGGTATTACGTTTTGTACGGCGGATTTTTTACCTGAGCAATTCTATAAAGTTACCGGAGTGACCCTTTTGAAAGAAAATCCATGATTTGGAAAGCTTTCCTTTGTGGGACTGATCAGGAAAAGAAAGAATATCTGCGAAAGGGACTCTGTTTCATTCCCAAAAAGGGAAGCGGTGAATGGCAAGGGCTCAAATGAACGGTGTCATATTCTTTTATAGATATCATAACAACCTTCATCACAGGTATTTGGGATGGCGGTCAATCGCAAATGCCCATTTTCAAGACCAAACCGGTATTGTTTGTTTTCCGGATCACATGGGCTTTGAATGGTTATAATGTCATCACGTAAGGAATAAGTATACCGACAGCTTTCCAAAAAACTGTCCGTAAAGGTTCCATCCTCACTGAAGACTATTGTTTTTCCATTTTTTACACGTTGAAAAGGTTCTGGGGACCCACCTTCATGTCGCTCAATCATCTGCCATACACCGATCAAATTGTCAACCTGGTTTTTTCCATCGTCACTGGAGCACGAGAACAATAGGACCAATACTAAAGTTGCAAAAAGGGATAAGGTATTTTTTTTGTTTTTCATCGTATTTTTATTTCGGTCAGTTTAAAGCTTTGGGCGTAGACATTGGCAAGCTCATCCGTCTCAAAAAGATACCCGCTGAAAATAACGGAAAGGCTGTCTATTTTTAGTTCTTCCGGGAGATTGCAAGCATAAAGATATTCCAGTTCCCTTTTTTCATGTTCTGGACCACCGGAGAGTGTATATAGGTTTGGGCAAGCAAAAGTATCTGGGCTGATGACTTTTCCCTCAACATCTGTGAAGGTTGCCACAATGTCGTTTGTTTCTTCCAATACTTCACATGCTTCGATGTCCATTAAAAGTTTGACAGGAACTTCATCGGATTGCCCACTACATGAAAAAATCAAGAATGTCAGTGGCCATGGAGGGTGTTTTTTAAAGAGAAGTCTTTGTACTGTATCCATTGATTTCTTTACTACGTTGTTGTCTTTATGTTAAAGGGAGCTATATATTGCTGCTCAATCTTTGATGAAATCCAATTAGTCGGCCAACCCGTACTTGAAACCCAACCTCTCCATTTTTTCAACATAGGTTTCGTCAACTTCCACTCTGATGACCGTTCCCGAAGGGCATCCACATGAATCACATGTGACCATGCCGTCGGTCAACATATATGCGAATTCCCAAATTCTAAATTCATCGATGCCATTATCGAAAAGATATCCCGTTAAGGCCTCACGAACTGTATTTTCGTCATCACTTTCCTTGGTACCCCAAGGATCATTACATTTGGTCTCTTGCCAATACAGGAGTATCCCGTTATCCAGTGCGTCGGAACCAGAGCAAGAAAAAAGTATGACGGCCAACAAACAAAGTAAGATGGGATACATCAGTATTCTTTTCTCCTTTATGTGTAGTGCTCTTGAACCCATAGGTATTATATTTAATCCTTTTTGCGAAAATGCATGGTGCTTTGTGTCCCGTAATGAAAGATAAGTTCGTCCTCGGATAGTGAAATGGGGATGTGAAATGCCCTTTCTGTGTAAAGATCGACCAAGGACTCCCGGAACCTGACCTCCCATAGGGAACCGCCCACTTTAGTGATGCCATAACTGAGGATCAGTATTTTGTTCTCAAGGGCATATGAGCCACCGGCTATGGTATTGAACCCGATCTTTCCTGCCAAGGTTCCGTTTGCGAACGTAAGTACAGTCGTTTCTTCCTTTGGCACGGAAAGAGTACCTTCGTCTAAATCATCATAGTATTCCAATTGCCAAGTTCCGGATAGGCTGTCCCAGGTTGACAAATTATCGTCGTTGGAACAGGATGTAACAAAGAGAACCATAAATAGGGGCAAAATTTTTGCGACCATTCTATTTTTTTAGAAATATGATGGGTATTTGAGCGTTGGGTTGCCTTGGGTCGGTTTACCATATTGTTAATTTTTTTATATTACCGAAACCTTGAATGTAAATGTCCGTGAATCCAACAATGGGGTTATTATTTTTGGAAAAGATAAGGCAAATGGGGTGGTGAATGCCCTTTGCTGTTGAATGAACTCAAACAGTGTCAGGGACTGTCCATGGGAAAACCTGACTATCCTTCCCAAGAACTCTCTCGAACCCAACCTTTGTGGATGTGACCAAGTCAAGGCAACCTAGGTTAGAAACCCCAGTAGTTGAAACAGGGTTGAGTCACACAAAAAAATAGCTCTGTCAAAATGGGCTTAGATTATTGCACAGACATTGTACAGAAATTGATGAAGTGTGGATTCGGAAAAACGATTGCTCATCCCTTTGTAGTTTTTAAAATATGGGCTATGTAATGTATATTAAATAAATGCAGACTTTATATTTGGGGTCAATTCCCAGCATCAATCTTTTTAATGTACAGCAGTGAAAAAAAAACTTTTTTATGACGGGATTTATGGGGAAGATTCCATTGAGTTTATCCGTGAAATAATACATGTGACCACTTTGGAGAGTGTTCTTCAACGGTATCATGGCGTTATAAAAAACCATGTACACGGCAATCTTTTCCAAGTTTTTTTACTGGAGGAGGGCTCCCTATTGCTCTCCGTTAATGACGAGACCATCGAGATCAATGGAACCAGTTTTTTTGCCATTCCTAGAAACGTATTGCATGGCATGTTGGTAAAGGAGGAAATCAAAGGTTGGGTAATTACTCTTTCGGATATGGCCATAGAACGTATGTTGGCCTTGGATACCGATATCATTTTTGATATCGAGACCATTACCATTGCCAAGTTCGATTTTGAGGACCTGCTTTTTGAACATTTGTACACCACCATGCACAAGTGTATCAACGAGTTCAACAATGATCTTCCAGGAAAGGATTTTGCCCTCGAATATCTCGTTGGCATGCTCTTGATCCGACTGTACCGTATTCCCAAAAAAGGGAAACTAACGATTATTTCTTCAGACAATGCATACAATATCTATTATCGAAGGTTTTTACAGCTCATCAGCGAGATGAACAATTTTAAATATCCTATTGAAGGGTATGCGGAACAGTTGTCCATATCTGCAGGACACCTCAATAGAATCTGTAGGGAAGTGTCCGGTAAATCCCCCAAGGATATTGTTATAGAGCACTTCTTGGATGAAGCTAAGGTGAGACTGGCCATTTTTGAGACCTCAATTGCAGAAATCTCCTTTGGACTGGGATTTGAATCCCCCAACTATTTTTCGCGTCTTTTTAAAGCCAAATTGGGACTGACGCCACGCGATTACAGAAAAAAAATCGGGACGAAGAACGTTCAGGATTAGGCATTTCCAATTTTCAACAATTCACTTTTTGAACATTTTATACTTTTTTTAATATTAAATGATTGATTTGTGCTATTAATGTTTTGAAAAGATAATTTCTATTGCACCATTTTCTTCAATTTTGTTCAGTATTGACAAATAATCCACTCCATAATTACCAATCGCATAATTATTTATATGCGTATTTAACGTTATATCAAAAAATGACATATCCTAAAATTGAAAGAATCGAGACCTGTATTGTAGATCTCCCGACCATACGACTCCATCATTTATCCATGACGGTCATGAAGAAGAACAGTTTTGTGATTATCCGATTGTTCTGTAGTGATGGAGTGGAAGGTATAGGGGAGTCCACCACCATTGGGGGGCTAAGCTATGGGGAAGAGTCTCCGGAAGCTATGATGGTCAATCTCAACACCTATTTTATTCCACTTCTCCTGGGTATGGATGCCACCAACATCCACGCTATTATGAACAAGTTGGAGAAAAACATCAAAGGGAACCCGATTACCAAATCTGGCATAGAGACTGCTTTGTTGGATGCCCAGGGAAAACGCTTGGGCGTTTCTGTCTCGACCCTACTGGGAGGTTCACAACACACCGCACTGGATGTTCTTTGGACGTTGGCCAGTGGCGATACTGAAAAGGACATTGCCGAAGCGGAAAAATTGATAGCGGAGAATAGACACAACACCTTTAAGATAAAGACGGGATGGCAAACTGATAACAGGGCCGTTGAACATGTGATCGCCATTAAAAAGGCATTGGGTGCTCGGGCCAAGGTTACAGTGGATGTCAATCAGGCTTGGGATGAAGGTACGGCCAAGATTTATATCAAAAAGTTGCAGGAAAATGGCATCGACCTTATAGAGCAGCCGATAAACAAGGAGAATTTTGAAGGTCTGGCACGACTCACCCAAACATTTGAAGTACCTATTATGGCAGATGAGTCGCAGCGCACGTTAACCGATGCATTTCAATTGGCAAAAATAAGGGGAGGCAGTGTTTTTGCCCTTAAGATTGGAAAGTCAGGTGGTCTGTACAATGTCTTGAAAGTAGCGGCCATTGCCGAAGCTTCGGATATTGGATTGTACGGGGGCACGTTGTTGGAAGGTTCCATTGGAACCATTGCTTCGGCACATGCGTTCAGTACACTCAAAAATTTGAGTTGGGGCACTGAACTGTTCGGACCACTATTGCTTACGGATGATATCATCAAGACCAAGTTGGACTATTCCAATGGCACATTAAGTATACCTACCGGGCCTGGTCTTGGTCTTGAACTGGATGAAGACAAACTGAATCAGTATAAACGAAAATAATAGAAGACTATGCTTTACTGTGTTGAAATGGATGTGCACATCCCAGAAACTTGGAGTGAGGAAAAATTAAAGGACTATATCACCAGGGAACAGCAAACATCCCAGAAATATCAGAAATCTGGTAAATGGGTATACCTGTGGAGGGTTGCAGGACAATATTCGAACATAAGCATCCTGGATGTTGAAAGTCCGGACGAGCTACACCAAATACTTACCGAATTGCCGCTTTTCCCCTATATGACCATGAAGGTGAAAAGCCTATGCAAGCATCCCAATGCCATTCGGGAAACTATGTTATAAACAAACAAAGACGAATACAAATGCATATTAACACTAAAAATTACTAAGATGAACAAAGAAGCAATTGATGCGGTACTGGCAGAAATCCTATCCAAGGAAAAGGTTGGGGAAGGGAATGAAAGAATAAAGGAAATCACGAACAGGTTGTTGAAAGATTTGTTTTATGCCATTGCAGAATTGGATATCACTGCAGAGGAAGTGTGGAAAGCCTGTGATTGGATTGCCGAAGTTGGCAAGAAAAATGAAATAGGATTGGTGGCCGCTGGAATCGGGTTGGAACATTTTCTGGATGAAAAAATGGATTGGGAAGATGCCCAAGCAGGTATCGAGTTGAAAACCCCACGAACTATTGAAGGACCATTGTATGTGGCGGGAGCACCTGAATCTTTGAGCTATGCCGAATTGGAAAATGAGCCAAATCAAGGGGATGAGTCACTTTACATGCAAGGGGAGGTACTGGATGAGGAAGGCAACCCCATAGAAGGTGCTTTGGTAGAAGTGTGGCATTGCAACCAATTGGGGTTGTATTCCTACTTTGACAGTAGCCAGTCCGACTATAATCTTCGCAGGGCCATTAGAACAGCGGCAGATGGGAAATACCAGTTCAAATCATTCTTGCCCGTTGGGTATTCGTGCCCCCCGGAAGGACCTACGGATAGATTGATGACAGCATTGGGGCGCCATGGTTCCCGACCAGCACACATCCATTTCTTCATTACGGCTCCCGGATACAGAAAATTGACCACACAGATCAATATTGAAGGAGACCCATTGACCTATGATGATTTTGCCTTTGCCACCAAAAAAGACTTGGTGCCCCCGGTAAAGCATCTTTCATTGGAAGAGGCCAAAGCCATGGGCAAAGACGAACCATTCGCCTCCATCGATTTTAACTTTCACATGGTGAAGGACAGTGAGAAGATTGCGCCAGGTGAAAACCACAGAACCCGTGCTTCCATCGCTTCCTGAGGTTGGGATAAAGCACCGATAATTGTAAAAGTGAACTACCGAAGGTGGATGCCCATCTTCGGTAGTTCATTTGAAGAAACCATGATCAAAAGAATTACCAAAATCAAAAAGTATTCAAACAATGGAGATTGCAAAAATCAATAACACCAAGGTTCATTTCCATTACGAGGACAATGGGCATAAAGAAGTGCTTATTTTCTCCAATTCGTTGGGTTGTAACCTTTCCATGTGGTCTGAGCAAATCGCCTATTTGAAAAACCATGTGAACCTTCTGACCTATGACACACGAGGGCATGGAAAATCTGAGGTGACTCCTGGAGAATACACCACGGAACTGTTGGGAAAGGATGTTCTTGCCTTGGCAGACCGTTTGCACATTGAAAAATTCAGTTTTTGTGGGTTATCCATGGGTGGACTCATCGGCCAATGGTTGGGAATCCATGCAGGGAATCGACTCAACCGTTTGATCCTAGCCAATACGGCTGCCAAGATTGGAACGGAAACAGGCTGGAATGACCGTATCGCATTCGTGAAAAAAAATGGCATGGATTCCTTGGCGGAAGACAGTAAGGAGCGTTGGTTCACAAACGAATTCAGGAGCAGCCATCCAGATATTGTACAAGATTTGGCCAATCAAATAATTCATATCGATGTCAACGGATATATGGGCAATTGTGCCGCGGTCCGCGATGCTGACTTTAGGGAAGACCTTAACCAGATAGTTTCCAAAACCCTTATCATAAGTGGGAACAAGGATGAGGTCACTACGGTGGAGCACGGCAAATTTCTTGAAAAAGGAATACCCAATGCTACCCATGTTCAGGTAAGGGCGGCTCATTTGTCGAATGTGGAAAAGGCACAGGAATTTTCAGAGCAAGTGCTCCAATTCATTCAAAAATAATGATCAAAATTTAATGAAACATACACCACAAATCAGTTTGGAAGAAGCAGTGGCACTGGTAAAAAACGGTGACACCTTATTGCAGGGGGGGTTTGGAATGACAGGAAACCCAGTGCATCTGATGCATGCATTGGCCGAGACGGATACAAAGGATATCACATTCATAGGAAACAATGTTGGGGAGCCCGGACTGGGTGGAGGCAGGTTGCTTCGCAATGGCCAGATTAAAAAAATGGTAGGCTCCTTTTTTACCAGTAACCCAGAAGCGGTGGAAGCCGCCCAATCCGGCAAAGTGGCCTATGAGTTGATTCCTCAAGGGACTTTGGCCGAAGCGATTCGAGCCGGTGGGGCTGGAATAGGTGGGTTTTACACCCCCACTTCGGCAGGGACACTATTGGCAGAGAACAGGGAAACCAAAACCATAAAAGGGGTGGAACAAGTTTTTGTGGAAGGTATTCGGGGAAACGTGGCCTTTATCCGGGCATGGAAAGCCGATAAAATGGGAAACCTCCAATATCGGCTAACAGAACAAAATTTCAACAAGGCCATGGCTACCGCGGCCGACTTGGTCATTGTGGAAGTGGAGGAAATCGTGGAGATCGGTGAATTGGATCCCAATCAAATCCACACCCCTGGCTGTTATGTGGATTATCTGGTACAGGCTACACTGACAATGGACGACCTGGGTTCATCCGCAGATGTGGGTATTGCCAAAAAAGTAAGTGAAGCCCGTATGGATATGGCCAAAAGAGTCCTTAAGGAACTCCAAAAAGGGGATGTGGTCAACTTGGGAATCGGCATACCAACTTTGGTGGCGGATTTGATCTGGCCAGAAGACGATATCAACCTTCATACCGAAAATGGAATGCTCGGGGTTGGCCCGGCGCCCATGGATGGTGGGGCATTGGACTATCCTGTGAATGCAGGGAAGATTCCCGTGACCGCCCTACCGGGAAGTAGCTACTTTGATAGCTCCGAATCTTTTGGCATGATCAGAGGAAAACATGTCGATGTTGCCGTGATGGGAGGGCTGCAAGTGGACGAGCATGCCGATTTGGCCAACTGGGCCGTACCGGGAAAACCTTTGTTGGGGGTAGGGGGCGCCATGGATTTGGCGTCTGGGGCCAAAAGGCTCATCATTACTATGACCCATACCAATAAGGATGGTTCGCCCAAGGTGGTACCCCAATGCACTTTACCCTTGACTTCAAAAGGTTCTGTGGATATGATTATCACGGATAAGGCAGTTTTTGAATTTATAAAGGGAATGTTGGTATTGATCGAAATCATGCCGGGGGCCACTTTGGAAGAGGTTCGTGCACTTACATCCGCTACATTTGTGGAAAAACTTGCATGATGAAACCTTTGAGTAGCGTATCCAAGAATTTCGATAGATCGTTCTTTATTTATCTGACCCGATGTATCATAGGTTTTTTGATAGGCTATTATTTAATGATCGCCTTTTCTTCCGAAGATTTCTTTTGGGCGTTGCTTTCCATCATCTTGGTGATACCACCAGAGGGAAGAAAGTTGGCCCCAAAGCTGACAAAGGAGAGGGTGATCTCCAATTTTATAGGGTCCCTTTCGGGGTTGACCGTATTTTTTATAAATATTGATTATGTAGCAAAGGTGGTATTGGGGATTGTGGTCACCACCATCATTTGCAAGTTGTTCAAATTGATGCAAGTCGTGCGTCCGGCCATTGTGGCGCTGCTTATCATTTTGATCGAACATCCTGGTAGTATCATATCCCCGTTCGAACGATTTGTCACTGTGCTGATAGGCTGTCTTATAGGGCTATCCGTAACATTGATTACCTCGTTCATTATTCGAAAAACAAGAATTTGACAAAGTACTTATAATGGAAGAAGCATATATTATAGACGGTATCAGGACACCGATCGGCAGTTTTCGTGGCACCTTATCGCCCATTCGAACAGATAATCTGGCAGCCATGGTCATCAAGGAATTGATGGAGAGAAACCCCGGGATACCAAAGGATAAAATAGATGATGTCATTTTGGGATGTCATAACCAAGCTGGGGAGGATAACCGTAACGTGGCGCGTATGGCCCTTTTGCTGGCAGGACTTCCGCACACGGTTCCCGGGGAGACCGTCAATCGCCTCTGCTCCTCCGGTATGTCCAGCATTGTACATGCTGTACGTGCCATAAAAGCGGGCGATGGGGATATCTTTATCTCGGGAGGGGTGGAACACATGACCCGTGGACCTTTGGTGGTATCCAAATCTTCCAGGGCCTACGGCAATGATTCCCAGATGTACGATTCTAGTTTTGGTTGGCGGTTTGAGAACCCAAAGATGGAGGAAATGTACGGGACCGATCCTATGGGCATCACCGCGGAGAACTTGGTGGACCAATATGGGATTTCAAGGGAAGACCAAGACCTGTTCGCCTACAATTCCCAGATGAAGGCCGTTGCCGCCCAAAAGAACGGGCGATTGGGAGAGGAAATCATGCCAGTGGAGATCCCACAAAGAAAAAAGGATCCCATTATTTTTGACCGGGACGAGTTCATTAGGCCCGATACGACACCCGAAGGGCTTTCCAAATTACGTCCAGCCTTTAAGGCAGACGGGACCGTCACGGCGGGCAATGCCTCGGGACTGAACGATGGGGCAGGAGCCATATTCGTGGCATCCGGAAAAGCTGTAGGGTTGTATGGGTTGAAACCCTTGGCCAGGGTAGTGGCATCCGCAGTGGTAGGGGTGGAGCCAAGGATAATGGGCATCGGACCTGTGTTGGCCACCAAAAAGGTTTTGGACAAAGCAGGTCTGACACTGGATCAAATGGATGTCATCGAACTCAACGAGGCATTCTCGGCGCAGAGTCTGGCCTGTATCAGGGAATGGGGGTTGCATGATGATGATCCCAGGATCAATAGCAACGGAGGGGCCATTGCCATAGGGCATCCTTTGGGCATGACCGGAACAAGAATCACCTATACGGCAGCATTGGAACTTCAAAACCAACGGAAAAGATACGCATTGGCCACCATGTGCGTGGGCGTGGGCATGGGGTATGCCATTGTCGTTGAAAGGGTTTGATTGGCCATCTAAGTAAGCTAGTAAATAAAATACAAGTCATCTGGATGATTTTTTAGGACACCATTGGGCCAAGTCAAATAAATAGATAGAGTTACTGTTGATGAATAAGTAACGGGTCTCATAAAGGAACATGCTATAGAACAGTTTGGGCCTGGCCGCAAAGAATCCGCATCTAAAGTGGTTCGATCCGGTCAAGTATATTTTTATAGTCTTAGAGTTCACCAAGGATAAGGTAAGGGTCGATGTATATCAGGTCTGTACGGTGTACAGTACGGATTATACGTTGGATAAAGTATAGTTCAGACCAATGTCTTAGACCATAAAGGAGCTATGTAGGCGTATGATGGGTGTCATATGTTAATGATGGAATTTTACGTTTTGGTAACTGTCGGGAGACTTGTTTTTTTAGTAATTTAATCCAGTGCTTTATCAAACAACAATGTTGTGTCAACCTTACTGAAACCAATCCGATATGAAAACCTTTTTTGTCCATTTTGTTTTTCTTATGTCCGGTCTCTTGTCCTTCTCACAGGTCGCCGTGGAAATCCTTGAAGAGGAAACCCCGACACATGTGGTGTTCAAGGCGAAGAATACTTTGGATGAACCTGTTGAGATTACCTTTGAACTCAGTGAGGTCACCGGATTGGAACATGATGGGCAACCCATTGTAAAGCTCGTGGAGCCGCAAAAGACCTTATTGGTGGCCGAACTCAAAAAAATCGGGGGGCCTATAGGCTATGTCTACGGGTATAACCAGGTCCTAATGCCGGCCAAGATTTACGACCCCGAGGATTTCAAAAAGTTTGAACAGGGGATTGTGGTCTTCAGTAGGGATGGTTGTACACGATGTGCCTATACAACGGATTATCTAGTACAGAACAAGGTGGACTTTACCTTGTTCAATTTCACCCAACATCCCGAATATGGCGCCTATATGTGGGACAAGCTCAGGGAACAAGGGGTCATTGGCAACCAAGTGGGTACCCCCGTAATCATGGTGAACGGTCGGTTGAGTCATTCCCATGAGAACCTGAAACAGTTTGTCAGGACCTTGAAACAATCCCAACAGGGCCGCGAATAGGTATGTTGGGATTCCATATTTTTCCCTTTGGACCTAAAACTCGATTTGGTGGATGTTCAGGGAACTTTCATCGCTTCCAATGGGATTGTGGTACAGGGTATTGAGAACGTTCCAGAAATTGCCGTCCACTGCAGGGCCGTAGCCGAATCCCTCAAAATGTGCTCCCAGTCCAAGGGCATGACCAGTCTCGTGCACGACCAAGTCCAGATCGATTTCACTTTCACAGGCCGAAGAACCGATATGTACATACAGAACTGTATTGATACGGCCCGTTGCATCATAGAAGGGATCTTCGACCACACGGTATTTGATCAGGTAGGCATCCCGATCTTCATGGCTCCCACTGATCCATGCATTTGCCCCTATGGCCATTCCATTTGAATCAAACAGGGTCTTATTGTACAGTATGGTACAAATGGCATTCCCGTTGATGTCCTTGATCAGCTCATCTTCTTCGGCCTTGATACCGATCACCGCTCCATTGTCGTCGAAAATAAAGGGTGTGTCCTCCAAGATGTTGCCCACCGCATTACCGGCCTCGTCATAGGCCAAACCCACCATCGGATTGTCATGGCCTACGATGTTTCCCTCATTGTCATACTCAAAATATATGTTTTCAGAAGAGGATTCCGTGTCCCCTCCCTGGTAAGGATAACTGAACGTCCCAACACCAGCAGAAACATGTCCGCAATCAGTGGTCGGATTGGGCCCGGAAGCGGTCCCATCACTAAAAATCAGCCCCTTTGAAACATTTTCATTGGGTGTGTTGCCTATGCTTGTCCTATCGAACAAGGTCATTCCCAATTTATCCTCGATCGCGTCCAAGGCTTCCGTTGCAAAAGGTACAGTACCGATTTTTACCGGTATCAGGCCCTCATTTTCGATATCCCATCTTTTCAGTTTTCCATTGGTCAACTCGGAAAGGCCACACCCCGTTTGGTTGACATCGTCCTGATAATACCAAGGAAAACCGGATGTGTCAAGGTTTGTGGTGTTCAAGTTTTCCAAAATGCCGGATTCTCCCACGATCTCCGTGTCAAATCCGGTGTCATCATTATTGTCGTTGTCATCTTCCCCACTTCCGTCACAGGAGTTTAGGGAGAACGTCAATAATGATAGGGTCAAAATAGAAAGGTTGTTTTTCATTTGCTTTTTTTGGTTTAAAAAATATATTGAATTGTTTTTTGTTTCATTCCTCGGCCAAGTAGGCATCCCCTCCGATAAAGATCATCTTTGGGTTGGGTATGGCCGGATTTCCCTTTGGGCTGACAGCGAAGGAACGCTTTTCCTGTTTGCCATCCGAAAAATTTAATGTGATGATATGGTCTTCAATATGATAAGTTCCTGTATGGGCACTTTTTTCCCAAGTAGCTGCATTTGGCGTCAGGCCCCCCATGTTTTCCCCTTCTATAAAGTGTTCACCGTCAATGAATGTAACCTTTGAGATGGTCAGGGTACTCCCATAGCCTATATCAGTGGAACAGGTGTTCTGATAGATCCTAGCCAATTTCGGATTGGGCCGATAGGGAAAGGCAGGAAACCAATTTCCAGATCCCAATCCATAATCGTTCGTCCGTCCCTTATGGTCGGTCAAATAATAACGACCTCCTTTGAGCTCCCATTTTCCCCAAGCTTTCGGGCGATTACTCTTGGATGGGACCCTATCGAGGGAACCGACGGGCTCCGTTCCCACTTCCACATAGTCCCCATTGTCAAAAAGGACAATGGGTTCGAACGTAATGGAGACCGGATATCTAGAAATGGCCTTAAAGAACCATTCTTCCTTGGATTTTTGGTATCCCTGTGTATTTTCACTGTACTTTGCGGTATAGGCCCCGCAGATGACCATTATGAATGTCAGGAAGGTGAAAAAAAACAATCGTGGAGCTTTCATTATGTGCATTATTGATTGGATTTATTGAGGATTTTTCTGCAGTTCCAAAAAAGCGATAGACCAAAAACAGCAATGAAGTTATGGTATGGTGTAAGATAAAATGTAAACTAAATATTAAATTTTTCTGAAGGATTATCTCTTTTTACAATAATAAATTAGTTTGCGAAAACCCCATTAAAAAAATTGACTTGTTGTATCGGACAGGACCCAAAGTTGAAGAACTGTTCGGTTGGATTTTAATTTGGCCAAAATGAAAAGAAAACTTAAAAAAGGAAAGAGTTTATATTTCGGTAGAGTTGTATGTCCCCGGAACTGTTGTTGGAAAAATGGGGAAAGGAAATATGGAATATGACCAGAACAGTTTTTTGGGCCGCGGTAGGTACTGCTATTGCCAAAGGAACTGGTACTGTTTTAGCAATCAAAAGGGGGTACATGTTCGACCCGTATCTACTGGATACTTCATCTTTGCAACCGAAGGCATCGCCAGCGTTTATCGTATTGGGCACATCGATTCCCTTCTGTACAAACAACTGGGGTCAACTAGTTGCGGCAGTAATCCCCAAAAGTATTCCAGTCTTGGTCTATTGGGCGAATAAGAGGTAAGGATGCCTTGCAACAATGGACAGGAGGTTGTTCGGACATTAGGTCGAAAAAAGTTGTGAAGCAAAATAGTTTTAAATTTCCAATAGAAGACAATATTTTTACACTATGATAGGTAAGAAAGAGGTTCTCAAGTGTTCAGTGGATAACTTCACGAAATTTGGAAGTAAGCATTTTACCATGGATGAACTTGCCCAAACTTTGGGTATCTCTAAGAAGACGATATACAAGTACTATCCCAGCAAGGAGGACCTGGTGACAGCCAGTGTTAAATTTCTAATTGATGAATTTAGCTTCAAAGTGGAAAACATAGTTTACAGTCATAAGGATCCCATTACAAGCATTACACTTATCTATAAAAGTGGTTTTGAAAGGCTGAACCAATTTAGGCCATCGTTTATTTTTGGAATAAAAAAATATTATCCAAAAGCATATGATCTTTTTGAAAATTTCAGGTCCCATATGGTAAACAAGGTAATTTACGGTTTATTGGAAAAGGCCAAGAAGGAAGGGATTATTGTACCGGAGATCAACTTGCAGCTATTTTGTGATTTGTACTACAATAAATTTGAGGAGATACTGTTCAAGGATGATTATTTTATAGACCAATATTTGAACAATGATATCTTCAATCACATGATCATATATAATTTACGGGGCATAATCGTTTCCGGTTACCGTAACGACACTTTCAAAGAGTTTGATTGGTAGCCCCAACAGCTTAAACACAGGTGCCGGAAAAGGGTTTCAGTTGGCCTAGCTGATCTAAATCCATTCCAGATGGTTCGAGTAGACTGTTAGCGATAAGAGTGGTATTTAATTGAAGACGGGGCATTGACCATCACAGGAGGTCTTTTTCAATCCCATCGGTTTGCTAAGAGCTTCCCTTGACTTTTAAAAAAAAACAACCAAGGTTTTCCGTTACAATCTTCATAAAATAACATTAACAAACATTTAACTTCGTTTGGTTCGAATTATTCCGAACCCAACTGTATTTTTGTCGCGTAAATCAAAATAAACATGGATTCGTCTGAAAAAAGAAAACGTGAACTGGTCGAAAGGCTGGGAATTTTGTTTGAGAAAAAAGAGCATATGGCACCTGTCGCCGCTCGAATTTTCTCCTATATTATTTTATCGGGTAAACAAGGCACCACCTTTGAGGATCTGGTGCATAACCTTTGTGCAAGCAAAAGCACGATATCGACACACCTCAATCATTTACAAGATCTAAAGAAGCTGGGATATTTTACCAAAACCGGTGACAGGAAAAAATATTTCATTGTCAATACCAACACCAACACCATGATTCAAAGAATTACGGATATGGTCGAGGATTGGCAAGAAGAAAAGGAAATCCATTTGGAAATCATGACCTATAAGAAGGACATCAATAAAACATTGAAAGATAAAGACAAGTTTGAGCTTGACTTCCATTCGGATTATATCGAATTCCTGGATGGAGCTACAAGGTCAATAAACACGTTAAAGGAAACACTGGAAATCAATAAAACCAATATTAATAAAAGATGAGACGATCATTCATAAATCATTTGTTCCTTACAGGAATCGCAGTAACACTGTTTGCCAGTTGTAAACAAAATCAACAGGCTCCCCAGCAACAATCGGCATTGCCCTTTGAGGTGACCGCTGTTCCCACTAAAAACCTTACAACTTATACTTCGTACCCAACGACCATAGAGGGAGCGATCAACAGTGAGGTCCGCGCCAAAGTATCTGGATACATCCAAGAAGTATTGGTGGACGAGGGCCAAAAAGTAAGTAAAGGCCAACCTTTGTTTAAACTGGAAACGCAATCCTTGAGTCAGGATGCAGAAGCGGCCAAAGCACGCATTAGGGTGGCACAGGTAGAAGTGAATAAATTAAAGCCTTTGGTGGAAAAGAAAATCATCAGCGAGGTGCAATTGGAAACGGCCCAGGCTAATTTGGCGCAAGCCAAAAGCACGTATAACAGTATTGTTGCCAACATAGGCTATGCCACAGTGGCAAGTCCTATAAATGGATATGTAGGTGCCATTCGCTTGAGAGAGGGGTCACTGGTCAGTGCCGCCAATGCCGTACCTCTGACCACCGTAACGAGCATCGAAAAGGTGTTTGCGTACTTTTCAATGAACGAATCGGACTATCTCAACTTTTTACAGGTGACTGCTGGTAAGACCTTGCCAGAAAAAATCAAAAACTTCCCCAAAGTGGAACTACTGATGGCAAATGGTCAACCCTATGAGCAACAGGGCACCATTGAAACTGTGACTGGACAGATCAATGCCAATACGGGTACCGTTAGCTTTAGAGCTGTTTTCGACAATCCAAATATGTTGTTGACCAATGGAAACAGTGGTACCATCAATATTCCAAAACAACATGAAAATATGGTTGTGGTGCCCCAAGCAGCGACTTTCGAGCAACAAGGGCAAATTTTTGTCTATACCGTTGGCGAGGACAATACCGCTAAATCGACCTTAATTGGAATTGAAGATAAGAACAGGGTTTTGTATGTGGTCAATTCAGGTCTGAAAGAAGGTGATGTGATTGTCGTGAATGGAATCGATAAGTTGAGAAATGGCACTCCAATAATACCTCAAAAGATGGCTTTCGATAGTATTGTCAAGGCAATAAAGCCGCTATTTTAATAACATTTAGAAAGATAAATCATGTTAAAAACATTTATAGAAAGACCGATACTTTCTACGGTAATCTCCATCATAATAGTCATTCTGGGTATTTTGGGGTATACAACATTACCTGTTGAACAATACCCCGATATTGCGCCCCCGACCATTCAGGTAAACGCCACCTATCCGGGAGCCAGTGCCGAAACAGTAATGGAAAGTGTCATCATTCCCATTGAGGAGCAGATCAACGGGGTAGAGGGGATGACATATATTACTTCCACGGCTTCCAATGACGGTTCTGCCAACATCACGGTTTTTTTCGATCAGGATATGGATCCGGATATAGCATCCGTCAACGTGCAAAACCGGGTGGCACGGGCGAATGCCCTATTGCCCCAAGCGGTGATTCAAACTGGGGTCATTACGCAAAAGCAACAGACCTCCGCACTGATGTTCATGGCGGTATATACCGAAAATGAAGAACAGTACGATGCCACATACGTTCAAAACTACCTAAGGATCAATGTGATTCCGGCAATTCAGCGTATCAACGGGGTCGGAAATGTACGGGTTTTTGGAACGGGTGATTACGCTATGAGAATATGGTTAAAGCCTGAAAAGCTGGCAGCATATGGCTTGGAGCCAGCCGATGTTACTGCAGCTTTGAGGGAACAGAGCTTGGAAGCTTCGGCAGGATCACTAGGCCAAAACGATGGACAATCATTTACCTATAACATCACCTATGATGGACGTTTCAAGACAGAGGAACAATATTCCAATATCGTCATAAAAGCACTTGATAATGGTGAGTATTTGCGTTTAAATGATGTGGCGTCCATTGAATTGGATGCACAGGGCTATGATATTTTTGGTTATACGGATGGCCGCCCCAGTGTGAACATGGGGATTTTCCAAACCGCAGGCTCCAATGCACAGGAAATTATTGATAATATCAAGTCTGAATTAGATCGACTGTCCAAGGATTTTCCGGAAGGTGTGGACTATTTGATAAACTATGATACCAATGAGTTCTTGACGGCTTCGATGAACAAAGTGCGAAGTACATTGATAGAGGCCTTTTTATTGGTGTTCCTTGTGGTATTTATCTTCCTACAGGATTTTCGATCTACGCTAATTCCAGCCATAGCGGTACCCGTAGCGATTGTCGGTACATTCTTCTTTCTGAATTTGTTTGGTTATTCCATTAACCTTTTGACCTTGTTCGCATTGGTGTTGGCCATTGGTATTGTAGTGGATGACGCCATTGTGGTAGTGGAAGCCGTGCACGCTAAGATCGATGAGGGGGCCAACGATGCCAAAAAGGCGACCTTGGGAGCCATGCACGAAATCTCGGGGGCCATTATCTCCATAACATTGGTTATGGCCGCCGTATTCGTACCTGTAACTTTTATACAGGGACCCTCGGGCGTGTTTTATGAGCAGTTCGGTATAACCTTGATCGTTGCAATTTTGATTTCAGCTGTAAATGCACTGACTTTAAGTCCGGCGCTATGTGCACTATTTTTAAAAGGACATGATGAGGAGGACCACGAAGATGAAAAGAAATCCTTTTTACAACGTTTTTATGATCGATTCAACAAAGGTTTCAATGCAACGGTATCACGTTATGGCAATTCCTTGCGATTTATATATCGCAACAGATGGGTTACTGCTCTGATGCTGGTATTGTCGGCTGTGGGCATTTGGTGGGCGGCCAATACCACTCCAACCGGATTTGTTCCGGAAGAGGATAGGGGAATCATATTCTTAAATGTGGAACTGCCGGCAGGAGCCTCATTGGACCGTACCCAGATGGTCAACCAGGAAATTTATCAAAAAGCCAAGCAAATTCCGGGAGTGGAAGCCGTAACCACGATTAATGGTAGTAGTCTTATAAGTGGTTCAGGTAGTAATTACGGACTTGGATTTATCAAACTCAAGGATTGGAAGGAACGCGAGGATGAAACCCAATCCTCACAAGCGATTATTGGGCAATTGTTCGGTATCGCCGCGACGATTCCAGAGGCCAATATTATTTTCTTTTCACCACCCAGTATACCGGGATTTGGACTTTCTGGTGGTTTTGAGGTCAACTTGTTGGATAAATCAGGCGGTAATTTCAAAGAGTTGGATAAAACCACTAGGGAGTTTATAGGCAATTTGATAAAACACCCCGAAATACAATACGGACAGACGTCATTTAATACCAATTATCCTCAGTATGACCTGAAAATCGATGTTCCACTGGCCAAACGATATGGCGTATCCGTTAGTAGTATTTTCTCCAGTCTGCAGGGCTATATAGGTAGTATCTATGCTGCCGATTTTGCCAGATTTGGAAAACAATATCGGGTATATGTCCAAGCCAAACCGGAGAATAGGACCGATGTGGAATCGCTCAATGAAATATACATTAGGACCGGTAGTGGAGAAATGGCGCCCATTACCCAGTTCATCGAATTGGAAAGGATCTATGGACCACAATCGGTAACCCGGTTTAACCTATATACCTCGGCCAAAGTCACCGGCGCTTCCAACCCTGGTTATAGTACCGGTGATGCCATTGCCGTGGTCAACGAAGAAATGAAAACATTGCCCAGTAATTACGAATTGGCTTATTCTGGGCTTTCGCGGGAGGAGGTCAACGCAGGTAACCAAACGACGGTCATATTCATTTTGGTGATCATCTTCGTGTATTTCCTATTGGCAGCACAATATGAAAGCTACTTGTTGCCTTTGGCGGTCATATTTTCATTGCCATTGGGAGTTTTTGGGGCTTTCTTTTCAACTAAAATGTTCGGGTTGGAAAACAATATTTACTTCCAAATCGCTTTGATCATGTTAGTAGGGCTTTTGGCCAAGAACGCAATCCTTATTGTGGAGTTTGCCCTGCAAAGGCGACGTCGGGGCGAAAATCTGGTCGATGCGGCCATTCATGGTGCCCAGACGCGTCTTCGTCCCATATTGATGACCTCATTTGCCTTTATTTTAGGGTTGATGCCCTTGGTATTGGCCAAAGGTGTGGGGGCCGAAGGAAACAACTCAATCGGTACCGGTGCTGCTGGGGGAATGCTCATAGGAACGGTATTGGGAATATTTGTAATCCCAAGTTTGTTCATTCTTTTCCAATGGCTACACGAAAAAGCATCCAGAAAACCTATTGTTGAAACAAGAGAAGCATAATTATGAAATTGACCATAAAAAAAATAGTTGGCAAATCCGCAGTTGTGGCCGTAATGGCCACAACCTTACAGGGTTGTTTCGTTGCAAAAAACTATACACGTCCGGAATTGGAGGAAGTAGAGCCTTTGTACCGAACGGACAACTTGCCACAGGACAGTATATCCATGGCCGACGTATCCTGGAGGGACCTGTTCAGCGATACACAATTGAAATCATACATAGAGCAAGGACTTGAGAACAACATCGATATTAGGATCGCGCTACAAAATGTTGTGGCTGCCGAGGCTTATGTAAAACAAGGAAAAGCAGGGTATTATCCCACACTTTCCGGAACCGCGGGTTTTACCAGGACTAAAAATTCAAAAAATAGCCAGTTCGGTAGTTTTTTTACCAGTGCCCTTGAACAGTATGAGCTCTCCGGGGCTCTTTCTTGGGAAGCCGATATTTGGGGCAAGATCCGAAGTAACAAACGTGCTGCCAGTGCCTCATATTTACAGAGCGTTTCGGCACACCAAGCAATAAAAACAGACCTCATCGCAGGTATTGCCAGTACTTATTATCAATTATTGGCGTTGGACAAACAGTTGGAAGTTTCCAGACAAACCCTAGAATCCAGAAGGAACAGTTTGGAGACCACCATTGCCCTTAAGGATGCGGGACAATTGACGGAAGTTGCTGTAAAACAGACCGAAGCACAGGTGCATACCACCGAAATCATTGTGATTGATCTAGAGAACAACATCAAATTGTTGGAGAACGCCTTTAGTATCCTGTTGGGTGAAGCTCCACAAAAAATTCAGCGAGGAAGTTTGAACCATCAAACCATCGACACCAAACTGAGTACAGGAGTGCCTTATATGTTGCTTGCGAACCGTCCAGATGTGATACAGGCGGAGTATGGCTTGATCAATGCTTTTGAATTGACCAATGTGGCCAAAAGTAGCCTATACCCATCATTGAGCCTGTCGGCTGCAGGAGGTTTTCAAAGTTTGGAACTTGACAATTGGTTGGATGCTAGCTCCCTCTTTTCCAATTTGGCGGCATCCTTGACCCAACCAATTTTTAACGGGAGACGATTGCGGACCCAAATGGAGGTGGCCAAAGTGCGCCAAGAACAAGCGTTACTGGGTTATAGGCAAGTTTTGCTCATTGCCGGACGGGAAGTCAGTGATGCCCTGTATACCTATGATGCGGAAACCCAAAAATTGCAATCACGCTCAAAAGAGCTTGAGGCCTATGCCACAGCTGAAGATTATTCCGAGGAGTTGTTGGACAATGGTCTGGCCAATTATCTGGAAGTATTGACCGCCCGTCAAAACGCCTTGAACTCCGAACTTAATTATGTGAATTCACAATACGCACAATTAAGCGCGATCGTCGAATTGTACAGAGCTCTCGGTGGAGGCTGGAAATAAATCATGTCTTATATTATGGAAACCATATTAGTAGCAACAAATTTTTCTAAGACATCTGACAATGCTGTAACCTATTCGGCACATTTGGCAAAGTTGTTCAAAGCAAAGGTTGTACTCTTTAATGTTTTTAAGTTACCTGTACATGCGTCGAATACCTGGGTGAGCGTTGAATCCATGGATGCATTGATTGATGCCCAAAAGGATAAGTTAAGGGTGCAGGCATCTAGATTGTCCGAAGAGTTCGATATCGAGGTTGATTATGAGTGCAGGTTGTTGGATTTTGAGCGTGAAATAGATTCCTTGATGAAAGTTCATGAGGCTAGGTTTTTGGTTATCGGCATGTCAGCCAAATCGATGGAGCAGAATTTAATGGGGAACCCGACCACTACCTTGATAAGCATGAAAAAATTTCCTGTGCTGGCCGTTCCAGTGGACGCTAAGTTTACGGGTATTGACAAGATTCTTTTTGCTTGTGATCTCATGCAGGGAATTCCACTAAGAACCTTGGTTCGGTTGAAGCAAATTGCAATTGGTCTAAAATCCGAGGTCACCGTGTTTTATGTTGAAAAGAAACTGGACGAGCTAAAAGCAAATAACGATATTTATGCGCATATTGACAAGGGGTTGGGAAATGTTGTCCACCTATATAAAAAGGTAAATTCAGATGATGTCATAAGGGAAATCGAAAGGGAAATCATTAAATCAAACTCAAACCTACTTGTGATGATCCCAAAAACATATGGTTTCTGGGAATCTTTGATTCATAGAAGCAAGACAAGGGAAATGGCTTCCGGGCTCAACATTCCAATGCTATCCATTCCAGTAGATTAAATATAATGAACAGGATAATACCTTTTCATGGTTGATGGATTTTGGATGGATATGAAGGAGCCAAAATGTAACATCAAATTAGACTCCTATTTATGAATACTCCCCGTGGGCTGGTCCCATGGGGATTTGTCTTTAATTTTAGGAGTTTAACCCTTTCCAAATTTAATTTTAAGCTTTTGGGCGGTAAGGTTAGGGCTGAGAACTGGCAACATTTTCTCAATGCTCTATGTCGCAGATCATACCAATTCGGAGAAGGCCGTATACGGTAAACCTCGGTTTGGCCGTAGCAATCTTATGCGTCTAGCTGGTCTCGATTTAAACTTAAATTATATCCTGTGTGGATAAAAAGACAGTTAACCCTTGCTTTCATTTTTGATTTCATCAATTATTTTTTTTCGGTGTTTCTTGCCCCATTCTTGAATGGACAGTAAAACAGGTTTTAATTCTTTGCCATATTTCGTCAAAGAATATTCAACTGTGACCGGAACAGTTGCAAATGCATCTCTTTTGATCAACCCATTCATTTCAAGTTCTTTCAATGCATTGGCCAAAGAACGTGGTGAAATACCGTTCAAATCAGTCTGTAATTCGTTATAACGCTTTTTACTTTGGCAAAGGCTGTAGATGATTGGGAATTTCCATTTTCCACCAATAATCTCAAAAGCATCCAAAACAGCCTGGATTTCTATAAACTCTTCCTTATTTTTCATAACTATACTTTTATGTAGTAGGTATATTATTTTGCTTTGTTTAAAAAAGTGTTGTAAATATATAAATTTGCTTAAAGATTAAATATTTTAAAAATGGTAAACATTCAAGAACACATCAACAAAAATGTAGCGGATAACTTGACGGCAGAAAATGCCGCATTACTCATCATTGACCATCAAACGGGGCTCGCACAGGCAGTTAGGGATATGAGTCCTGAAACGTACAAAAACAATGCATTGGCAATTTCAAAGTTGGGCAAGCTGTTCAATTTGCCGACTATACTTACCACAAGTGCGGAAGATGGGGCAAATGGGCCATTGCTCCCGGAAATTAAAGCGATGTATCCAGATGCTCCCTATATAGCGCGTCCTGGAGAAATCAATGCGTGGGACAATGAGGATTTTAGAAAGGCGGTATTAGCAACGGGAAGAAAGAAATTGATTATTACAGGTATCTCAACTGATGTCTGTGTTCTGTTCCCATCTTTGTCGGCAATTGCTGCAGGTTACGATGTTTATGCAGTAATCGATGCATCTGGAACTTGGAGCGAAATTGCCCAGCGTACAACCATGGACCGTCTGACACAAGCCGGGGTGAAGGTCACCAGCTGGATGTCCGTTTCAGCCGAGTTACAAAATGATTGGAGAAACAGTACCGGTCAAGAATTAGGTCAACTTTATGCCGAACATTTGCCGTCCTACGGCCATTTGTTTTCAAGTTTATTTGCCGCCCAAGGTAATAAATAGGATGCATCCATTGCCTGCTATACTTTGGAGTGGGGCACACAATGGATTTCGTGCATTTTATGAATAAGACGGGCTGTGACACCTTTTCAAAATGAGATGTAAGACACTTCTTAAGTCGAGGTGAATCAGCCCTTCAATGAGGATTTAGTAGAGGATAACACATATCTGTAAGGACCAAGGGGGTTTTATCAATTGGGTCGTTTGGATTAGTACTTTTATGGGCTGGAACTTAAATAAAATGGCACTTGACCCCAATGATAAAATTTTTGCGCCTTGGGTACCAAGTAACCAGGATCCATCAAGATGGCCAAGGAAACAAAAACACCAAAGAACAATAAATAATTACCCAGGTTTTTCAAGGGCAACTTCCCGAGACTTAAGATGGTTTGGGAAGCTCCTATCATAATCTATTTTTGGATAAAGCTACAATGGCCTGGAGATTATTTGTCCAGTATTGGCCTCACGATCAAACGGTTCATTTTCACTAACCCGTTTCTTTGCTGATATAAAGTCATTGGCCGTATGTTATCCGGTCGGCCTTAAATATACCGGTATTACAGTGTATAATATCTTTCACCTAAATTTTGATTGCCATTTTTTGGAAATACTAAGATAGGCTTTTCTATCCCATAGCCCGATCCTGGGAAAAGATAGATGAATCCATTGGTTAGGTTGCCGGCCGGTTGTATAGGGACAAGCCGCACTCTTTTCAAATAAGTTCATTCACACAACATCCCGATTATGGGTTAAATGCCATTGACGATCTATTATTTGGCGGTAAAGTTATTTGGATATGGAAGGCTATGTCCCACAAAACCACCATTTTCATAAGTGTTTAGTCCATTTAGTCTTCATGGACGGGTTTCAATGGATATTCATGGGATGATTGATGCCCAATGGGGCAAACCCGTGTAGGATGCTCCTTCATATTCATAGAAAAAAATGGAGAGGGGATCATCTGGGAGAGATGATTGTTGTCATAGGAACAACTATGGGAAAGGCTTATTTTGGTCCATCAAACAAAGACGGAAATGAAAGTACACCAACTATTCTTTGTGCTTACTGCATTCGTTTGGGGCCAAGGAATCCTTGCACAGGACAGTATTCCCCTGAGTCTCGGTGATGCCCTTGAACTGGCCCTGGAAAAAAACACCGATGTCCATATTGCCCTGGAGCAGGCCAACGTGTCGGAGTTCGCCCTAAGGGAGGCCAAGGGCAATTTTTTGCCAAAACTGTCATTGAACGCAAGTTACAACCGCAATATCGATAGACAGGTTATTTTTCTGCCGGAACCTTTTGGTACCGGCGGTCCGACAAAGCTTGGCTTTGACAATGATTACAGCAGTTCGCTCAACCTGTCGCTCCCCGTATACTCAAACTTCAACTTTGCCAATAAACGTCTGTCCCGGACAAGATACGACCTTCAAAAAGAGATTGCGCGCGGTATCCGGCATTCCGTGGAGAACAACACCAAAAAGGCTTATTTCAACTATGCCATCGCACAAGAAATCGTCAGGGTACAACAAGAACGTTTGAGCAATGCCGAGGAAACGGTGGCCGACATCCAGAAAAGGGTCGAACAGGGCACCCTCACGGACTACGACCTCACCTCGGCCAAAGTACAGGTGGCCACGGCCAAGAACAACCTTTTGGAAGCCCAGAGCAATATCATCCCCTTGGCCAACACGCTGAAACTGTTATTGGGACTTGACGAGGGGGACATCCTGAAGCTGACCGAGCCGATCACACTCACCGAGCCGGGAATCCCGGTTGGAGAAAACCTCGGCCAAATCTTGGAAAACAATAGTCAATTGAAACAATTGGAGCTCGATATCGAGCTGAACAAGGACCAGATCGATGTGACGAAATCGGCCTATTTTCCTACTCTTACCGCCATAGGAAACTATAACTATGTGGCACAGGCCGACGATTTCAAGGTGGCCGATTACGATTGGGTGCAGACCAGTCTGGTAGGGCTGCAACTACGGTTCGACATCTTCAACGGAACAATCACAAAA
Source organism: Flagellimonas yonaguniensis (assembly GCF_029193885.1). GTDB lineage: Bacteria > Bacteroidota > Bacteroidia > Flavobacteriales > Flavobacteriaceae > Flagellimonas > Flagellimonas yonaguniensis. Next base: position 34,304 of record NZ_JARFVB010000014.1, read on the forward strand.
AACAAGGTGGCGCAGGCCAAGATCAACAAGGAAATCGCCGAGGAACAAAGGGATTTCACCACGAAGGAATATCGGATGCGCCATGGCGAACTGTTGTCACAATTACGGCTTTCACGGGAAAAAGTGGCCGTACAGCAGGAAAACATGGCCTTGACGGAAGAAGCCCTTGCCCTGAGCAAAAAGCGCTATGAACTGGGCGTGGGCACTCTATTGGAAGTCAACGATGCCGAACTCTCCCACACCGGTGCCCGCCTGAACTGGCTACAGGCGATATCGAACTATAAGTCCGCGTACTACGATTATCAATTGCTGATCGGTGGGGAATAAGAAGTACAAAAATTTAAGAATTGGGAACAAAAGCTTAAAAACAATACGATGAAAAAATTAAAATGGATAATCCCTGTAATCGTTGTGCTTGCCATCGCCGCTTACTACATCATAAAGCCCAGGCTCGATGCGAAGAACCTGGAATTTACCTATACGACCATTGAAATGGGTGATCTGGAAGCCATTGTTTCCAGTACGGGCACCTTAGAGGCCATCAATACGGTCGAAGTGGGCACACAGATCTCGGGTACCATCCAAAAGATCTATGTCGATTACAACGATAAGGTGACCAAGGGCCAGCTTATGGCCGAAATGGACCTACGGTTGTTGAACACCAACCTGGAAAGTGCCCGGGCAAGTTTGGCCGTGAGCGAGGTACAGTTGAACCAGGCGAAGGTCGAATATGAAAGGGATCGGTCACTATACGAACAAAAGGTCATTCCCGAGCAGAAATTCACGACTTCCAAATTCACCTATGAACAGGCTTTGAGTACCAAGAAGGCCGCACAGGCCCAGGTCAACAGTATCAGGGTCAATATGGGCTATGGCCGTATTACCTCGCCCATCAATGGCACCATTACGGAGCGCAGCGTTGAAGAGGGCCAGACGGTGGCTGCATCCTTTGCCACCCCACGGATGTTCATCATTGCGGAGGATCTTTCTAAAATGCAGATCTTGGCCGATGTCGATGAAAGTGACATCGGGCTTGTCACCGACAGCATGCAGGTGCGTTTTACGGTACAGACCTATCCCGAAAGGAATTTCTTCGGAAGGGTCAGCCAGATACGGTTGCAGCCCATCGAGATCAACAATGTGGTCAATTATCAGGTCGTGGTCGATGTGGACAATCGGGAAGGATCGTTGTTGCCCGGCATGACGGCCAATCTGGAGTTCATTGCCGATACGGTAAAAGATGCCCTGTTGATCAACAATTCGGCCCTGCGGTTCCGCCCCACGGAAGGGATGCTGGAAGAAATCAAACCGGGGCTGATCGAAAAGGCCAGGGCCATGTTGCCCGACTCGTTGCAAGAGGATTTCAACAGGGCCATCAACAACCCCGAGACCTTTACACCTGCCAATTTCAAAAAACGGCTGCCCGCGAACATTGATGGATTTTTCTATGAAGATCACACGGGAAAGCTGGATTTCAAATTTGTGGAACTGGGCATACGGACGGGACTACAATCCGAGATAAAACGTTTTTTGGACGGCGATTCCATGGAAGCGGGAAGCATGGCCATCAACAGTATCAAGACCAAAGAATAAGCATATGTCGGACAAGAAGAAAGTCATAGAGACCAAGAAGATCGGCCGTATCTTCAAAAATGGTGAGATCGAGGTACACGCACTGACAGGCGTGGACCTTGTCATCGAGGAAGGCGAGTTCGTGGCCATCATGGGCTCCTCCGGTTCGGGAAAGTCCACCTTGCTCAATATCCTGGGCTGTTTGGACAAACCCACATCCGGTGAATATTATCTGGACGGTGTCCATGTCAACTCTTTGGATAAAAACCAATTGGCGGATATCCGAAACCAAAAGATTGGGTTTATCTTTCAGAGCTATAACCTGTTGTCCCGCACCTCTGCCCTTGAAAATGTGGAGCTGCCCTTGGTCTATGATCGCACGGGGCGGTTTTCAAACCCCAAGGAAATGGCTAAAAAAGCGCTGGAACAGGTGGGGTTGGGCCATCGTATAGATCACAAGACCAATGAACTTTCCGGGGGGCAGCAACAGCGGGTCGCCATTGCCAGGGCATTGGTCAACGACCCCGCCCTGATCTTGGCGGACGAGGCTACGGGAAACCTGGACAGTAAGACCAGTATCGACATTGCCGACCTGTTCGTAAGATTGAATAATGCCGGCAAGACCATCCTGATGATTACCCATGAGCCGGAAATCGCCCAGTTCGCCAAACGGATCGTGACCTTTAGGGACGGACGGGTATTGACCGACGAGATCATAGAAAACCGGAGCACCAAGGAAAGCGCCCTACGCGATCTGGAGGCAACGGCCCAATAAAACGAAGATGAGACAATTGTTGAAAACATTCAAGGTGGCCTTTCAGGCCATCAACAAGAACCGCACCCGCAGTCTGCTTACCATGTTGGGCATCATCATCGGTGTCGGGGCAGTGATCATGACCATCTCCGCCGGGGAGGGGGCCACCCAACAGGTACAGGACCAGATTTCCGGGCTGGGCACCAATCTTTTGATCATACAGGTCAAGGAAGAACGCAGGGGGGGGATTTCCGTGCGGAAGGGAAAGGAACTGACCAAAAAAGATTATGAAATCCTCAGGGACAACTCCGTTTGGCTGGAAAAAGTATCGCCCATGATTGTTTCCGGTGGCAATGCCATCACTTCCCAGGGCAACAAAACAACTATTATATATGGTGTGTCCGAGGATTATTTCAGTATCATGTCGCGAGATGTGGACCTGGGGGAGGCCTTTTCGGAACTCGATGTGCAACTCGCCAAACAGGTCTGCCTTGTGGGCAAGACCATCAAGGATGAACTGTTCGGGGGTGAAAGCCCAGTGGGCAGAACACTGCGGATCGATAAAGTGCCCTTCACCGTGGTCGGCCTGTTGGAGGAACAGGGTCAGGTCGGCATGGGCGGTGACCAGGACGATCTGGTGGTCGCCCCCTACACCACGGTACAGAACCGCTTGGCAGGAAGTACCAATTTCAATGTCTTTATGGCCTCCGCCGTCACCGAGGACAAAATCGACGATGCAGAGGTGGAGGTGACCGATCTGTTGCGTGAATCGCATAAGATGCTCTCCAATCAGGAAGACGATTTTGAGATTACCACGCAAGTGGAACTGAACGAGATCACAGGTGAGATCACGGGCATCCTGACCATTCTCTTAGGTGCGGTGGCCAGTATATCGCTGCTTGTGGGCGGTATCGGTATAATGAACATCATGCTGGTCTCCGTGACCGAGCGTACCCGTGAGATCGGCACCCGTCTGGCCCTCGGTGCCCGGGAGAGCGATATCCTGACCCAATTTCTTATCGAGGCCATCACACTGAGCGCCGCGGGCGGTATCCTGGGCATTGCGTTCGGTATCATTGGTAACCAGATCATCTACAAGGCCACGGATTTTTACATACCCACAGCAGGGTACGCCATCGCCATTGGTTTTGGCTTTGCCGCATTGATCGGTGTGGCCTTTGGGTATTTTCCGGCCAGAAAAGCGGCACGGCTCAATCCCATAGATGCCCTACGGTATGAATAGCGCAAATGAAAATCATGTTTTCCACATGATAGAGGTGATGGATTTTGGGATCTTTTCATTATAAGTTGGTTGACAAAAAAAATCACTTTTAAAGAAAAACAGCATGGAACATCCGATGGACAAAACAATAAAGGCATTTACGGACAAGTGGTGGATTTTGTTGGTTTTGGGAATCCTCTTGACCATAACAGGTATCTGGATTTTTAGAACATCGCTGCAAAGCTATGTCTCGTTGAGTATTCTTTTCAGTACGATCATTTTCATAACGGGCTTGTGGAAGTCTCGTTTTCTATTATAAACCGAAACAATATAGACGGATGGGGCTGGCATCTTGTGGGAGGCATGGTGGATATTATCATTGGAATCCTCCCCTTGATACACCCGCTGCTCACAATGATGGTAATGCCTTAATACATGGCCTTTTGGCTGCTGTTCAGGGGTGCAACTTCCATTGGTATATGGATACAATTGAAAAACCACCGAATAAATTCATGGTGATTGTTGTTGATTTCTGGTATTGCAACGATCTCGTTTTCCTTTTTGATACTTGCCGACCCCCAATTCGGTGGACTGACAATAGTTATCTTTACAAGCTTTGCATTCATTTCGTTCGGGGTATACCGCACTGCCATTGCGATTTCCCTAAGGCGCTTTGGAAAAAGAGTTAAAAAAGAGAATGCTGATTAGGCATACTTTGTTTTTTGCCTTGTAATCAAGATAGCCCTTCATGTGAAGATTAAATGAAGATTATTTGACTTAGAGGAACTTTTTTATACTTCGCCGATATTCCTCTGAATCATAAAGGATTTTTTCAATGTCTTACGGTCAATTTTACCAGTGTCCCCTTTGGGGACAGTATCAATGAAATGAATTTCCGATGGTACCTTGAACTTGGCCAATTTTTCCAAGCAGTATGCCTTGATTTCATCTGAAGAGACTTCCTGAGCCTTCACGATCAGTGCTGCGCCACATTCGCCCCATTTTTCATGGGGAATGCCAAACACGACGGCTTCCTTGATGGCTTCGTGCTGCAACAATACACGCTCCACTTCAACAGGGTAGACATTCTCACCACCACTGATGTACATATGTTTCTTACGGTCCACGATGTACAAAAAGCCTTCTTCGTCCATTTTGGCCACGTCGCCCGTCTTGAACCAACCATCTTCCTGACTGTTTTTGGTGGCCTCTGGATTTTGCCAGTACCCAGGGGTTACCATAGGCCCGGATATCCACAATTCACCTGGTTCATTGGTAGAGGCCTCTTTTCCTGAATCGTCAACCACCCGGACTTTTACATAAAAATTGGGTTTTCCGATGGAGCCTTTTTTTCGTTCGGCTTACCCGTCTTTGGGCCGATGTTGGGTTGGATGGCTACAACCGATACCAAACCCTTATTCTCTTAAGCTATGTGGCACTTCTCAAGGATGATAATTTGGAAGAGGTACTTGGGTATTATGGGGAATTGGAAACAAAATTGGAAGATGGGTCATGCTATTCCAAAAAACTGCTGCTCAATTATTATGGGAACAAGCAGCTCATCTTAATGAAGATGAACCAATATGATCTTGCCTTGTACTACGGAAAGTTGTCCATAAGTGAACAGGGGAACGATTATATCATGTATTTAAACAATTACTCCTTTAACCTGTCCAAATTGGGGAGGTCAAAAGAGGCGTTGGACCTTTTGATAGAAGCACGGCCGTTTGCGAGACAGATGTCCAATAAGTACAACCGTACCTTGTTCATTTCGTCTTTGATGAAAAGTTATAACGATAACGGTCAGTACCTTAACTCCAGACAGTATGCCGAGAATCGTTTGTCCATTTATGAAAAGGATATTCTGGAACACAATTGGAACAAGTTCTTCAGGACCTATATAGAAACATTGGTGCACTTGGAAGAATTCAAGCAAATAAAGAAAACTATCAGACGGTACAACCTTATTGAGCGGGAGTCTCAGTTCGTAAAAAACTATATGTCCTTTTCTTATTTTAAATGGTATTTGGCATTGGCCGACCATAAAGAGGGGATTATTACAGAGGCAAAATTTTTGGGCGGTATCCGGAAAGAGACAGATCGAATGATGGCTACATATCAAATTGAACCTTCCGAACGCGTAATGAGGTTACTGGGGGCATCCATGAAAAGGACAATCCAGTGAAATCATAATTTTAAGCTTTGTTAAACTCTGAAATTTGCATGATATTGTGATATTTGTCGGATGTTCTGTGCTAGGTTTAAGAAAAAGCACCGTTTTTTTCCCATCGGTCATAAATTAATCTTTTTCAAGCTTATTTTAAATTATTGATCCATGGTTCTGATATGCAGATTTTCCTACTGATAGGGTTATTGGACAATTCAAATATTTTTCCAATAACCCATTATAAAAACTAACATTTTTTGCTGAATTGGTTTTTAATGGTGTCTTATGGGTTGATTAATTTATGCGCGATCGGCCTACAATTTTTAAAGCGTTATAATGTCTTATAACTAGTATTGACAATACCAAAATTTGTATGCTCGGGCAATATCAAAGGACTTAAAACAACTTCGCCTCATTAAACATAATAAAACAAGTAAAAATTTTGTTTAATTAAAATTACCTTTATCTTTGCGAAGTCAACTATGACATAAAATTTCAACCATATATGCTCTAGCTGAGTTGACGTATTCCTATGATGCTTCGAAGCACATTGTTGATGTTGAACCCTCAAGGCTTCGCTACCATCAAAGACTTGTGGAAGGTTTCAAAAAAGCATTGATGAATGGACGTCAACATTATAAATCAGGTGTATTCAATTTTCGGGCTTGATATCTGGGAACATGCCTTTTACCTGAAATTACAAAGAACAAGGCAGATTATATAAGTGCCTTTTGGCAGGTTCTTGATTGGAAGGTGAAAGTGTATAAATATAGGGAAGTACATTATAACTAAAATAATATTGAACAATTAAATTAACAATAATGAAAACATTATATACTGCAACTGTAACCACCATAGGTGGTAGAAATGGACATGTGCAAAGTGATAACAATGTCCTCGATTTTGAAGTTAGGATGCCCACTGGCCTTGGTGGATCCAATAATGAATATACCAATCCGGAACAGCTTTTTGCTGCAGGTTATTCGGCTTGTTTTGGGAGTGCCCTTGATTTGGCCATATCCCAATCGAAGATAAAGACCGGTACTACAAGCGTGACATCAAAGGTCAGTTTGGGGCAAACCAAAGAAGGAGGGTATAAATTGGCCGTCGAGATGGTGGTTAACATTCCTGATGTCGATTTGGAAAAAGCACAGGAATTGGCAGATTTTGCACATCAAATTTGTCCTTATTCCAATGCGACGAGAGGTAATATAGATGTGGCCATTATAGCTACTAACGAGTAAAGGAAAATCCTTGGGTAAGGGTTGTGTTTCCCAAGGTTTTTTTAGTTGAGGGTTCAGGAGTGTACTTTTGTGCACTCCTGATTTAAAATTGAAATCTATACTTGAGATGGCCCAGAATGGAATATTAACCTTAGACCTTCTAGAATATCAACCAAAAGAGAAAAGTCTGCCATTTGATATCAAAGATGGTTTGACCCATGGAATGATTTTGGTGGAAAAGGAATTTAGGTTATTTCTGTCACAAATGGATTGGGAGTTCTTTAGGGGCAAACCTGTAGCTGTGGTATGCACTGAAGATGCCATTGTGCCCCAATGGGCCTTTATGGCCATTAGCGCAAAATTGCAGGGCATAGCCTCAGAAATAGCTTTGGCAACCCCTGATCAATTGAATTTCCGATTATGGCGGGAATCCATTGAATTATCTGATTTTTCGCATCTCAAAGGGCAACGGGTTGTGGTCCAGCAGAACAGTCACATAGCTCCCGAACTGTATATGTCCATCACGAAGAAACTCAAACCATGGGTTGCTGCCCTGTTTTATGGGGAAGCCGGGCTGCCCAAGGTCATCTATAAAAGAAAGGAAAAATGAAGGCATTAATATTCAATGGTGCGGTCGAACGCAGCGAAAATACAACTGCTAAACGTCTTACGGGGTATTTGGAAGAACTTCTGGGTAACCTAGGAATTGAAACCAATGTATTTACCATTACCGACTCCGAGATTCCGGTATTTGAGGTTCCTATGGTCAAGGTACCTGAATCAGTGGTCCGTATGAACCAGATGTTCAGGGAACCCGACATACATATATGGTTAAGTCCACTCTATCACGGAGGTATGACCGGGGCAATGAAAAACTGTCTGGACTGGATGGAATATAGTTCAAGGGAAACACATCCCTATCTAAGTGGTAAGGTGGTAGGATTGGTCTGTTGGGCTGATGGTGTTCAGGCCATACAAGGCATAACTGCAATGGATGCCGTGGCAAAGGCATTGCGTGCTTGGACCGCTCCCTTGAGCATACCTATTCAACGCAGTGAACTGTATAATGGGCACGGTGAAATAAGTCAAACATATCAAGAGCGTTTTGAGCTTTTGCTTCAATTATTGTTGAAGGGTCCAACTTTTTTTTAGTAATGATTATGAATTATTGGAATGGGTTTATTTCTATATTCAGGAATCATTGAATAATTCTGAATTGAACAAAAAAGACGATAATTGACCGGCCTACAAAATATTAATTATTGAAATCCATGATGAATATAAGATACGATGTGTTTTGAACAAGGATATGCTATGGCCTTATGGTAATATAACTAATAGCAAATATTCAATACAATGCTATGGATTCATTTCATTACCGAACAGATAATCTTTACTGAATCTACTCTATCCATTATGAGCGACAATTGCCTTGAATTCGTCAATAATCTGCTGTTTTTTATCCATAGAAATTCGAAATTGATTTAAGACTTTAGGGTTGTCGACAACGTCTTTGCAAAGTACAATATTTCGATTGATAAGCTCTTGCTTTTCTTTTTTTGAAAGGATGGTACTACAAGTAACAGGATACATTTTAAAAAGATCGATCATGGCTCGTAGCCCTCTTTTTTTAGGGTAATCCCAACTTAATAACATCAAGTTCTCACAATTTGCGTAAGCAATCGCATCTTCAGTAAAACAGGTATTGGTAATTAGCCATCCACCGATGATTTCTACATCTTTATTGTTCCATGTATCACGGACATCATCAAAACGGGCCTTAATATACAATGGAGCTTTTACATTACTTTTCCTTTCGTCACTAGAGTGAAACTTACATTCTACTATAAAGGCCTTACCCTCTTTAGTGGCCATTACGTCTACTTCATGATTCACACATTTACCTGGAAGAATAACGCCTACATCTGTATTGAAACCCATTTGCGTCAATATTGCCCCTATATAATTTTCGAAAGGGTACCCGGTTGGACCCAATTCAAAAAGAGCTCTTTTGAGTTTATATTTTGCAGCACTGGAACTTCCTTCTTCCTTGAGAAGCTTAAAAACGTATTCAAAAATTTCTTCTACAGGAATACCATCATAAAGTATTGACTTGACTTGGTTTAGCACAAACTGTTGTTTAGGCTCTGGCAAGCCGATCACCTTTATGGAATCCGCCAATTTCTCCATTGAAAAGGGCACCAACTCATGATAGTCGTCAAATACTTTAATTCTTTTTTCCATTATTGAATAATCTTTGTCTAGCTATTTTTATTCTTTTTTCATAGAGCAACCACAGGGGTCTTTTAGGTTTTGGTATGATATCCATGTATGTTGCTATATGGGTCATTGTGTCATGGACACTATCGGTAAATTTCAGAAGCTTTAAGTCTTCTTGTGAGATGGATTCTCGTTGACACATTATTTCAAGAAATTCAAAAAGCTTGTCATAATAATCTGTCCCTATTACTACAACAGGAAATTTTTCAATCATTGCCGTTTGTATTAATGTTAGTGTTTCAAAGAGTTCATCCATCGTTCCAAAACCCCCTGGCATAACTATAAAGGCATATGAATATTTTAGCATCATATACTTACGAACAAAGAAATAGTTAAAATTCATAAATCGATGCATATACGGATTTGGTTCTTGCTCGAAAGGCAGCTTAATGTTACAGCCTACGGAAAGCCCATTATTTTCATAAGCCCCTTTATTGGCAGCTTCCATAATACCAGGCCCACCACCTGTCATTGTGGTAAAGCCCTGATCAGCAATTCCTTTTCCTATGTTGTATGCTTTTTTATAGAAATAATCGGTTTTAACAGTTTTGGCAGAACCGAATACCGTAACGCAAGGCCCTATAAAATGAAATAATCTAAAACCTTTCAAAAATTGTCCTGCGACCTTAAATACAAATAAGAGTTCCAATAATCTACTCTTTGGGCCTCTTATGTGTTCTGCTGTTGAATATTTAGGTTTTGATGAAGTAGAGGAATTTTTCGGTGGCATTATGGGTATTATATATAAAGCAATAAAAATAAACAATCAAAAATTGATTTTAGCCGAATATGGTTTAGTTGATAATTTTCCAGTTCGAATTGCGCAATTTCAATTACCACAAATGGAAAATCGGAAGTATAGTACAGGGTTAAAAATACCTGAACATTCAATTACTGCTGACCGTTTTGGTTCCCCCATATTATGCTCATGCGGTATCGTAACAAGTCTTTTACCCCATTGAGTAAATCAATAAAGTTTTATTTTATGGGATATGCTCTTTAGAGAAACCTCGGCATAGGATTCTTCAAAGTATATGGACGAGGAGGAACCCACCAGATGCTCTGGCACATATTTGTACGTGGCCTTTCCATAGGAGTTGTCCTCATAATAGGTACATGGATTTTTGGGATGGACTTGAGTAGGGGTTTCAAAACCTGTGACATAGCAGTTCATATATTCAAACTGAAGTGAAGCCCTTCCATGGATACCCTCAAGGGTGATTTTCCTTGGATATTCAGGTACACCATAATAGAGTTCCTCCAAAATAACGATGAACGCCTTTCTTCAGAATTGCTTGGTCAATGGTTTAAAGGCCGTACTGGAATCATGGCAAAGTGTACGGTGAACAGAAGTGATGGCCATATCGAAATAATCTTTGGAATAGGGCTTACACAAAAAATCGATACATCCCAGTTCTCTCGCGATTAAAGCATATCCGTCCTTTGTGGAACTTGATATAAAAGGGATTCTTCCCCCGAACATTTCAAGAAAAGAAAGCCCATCCATGCCTGGCATCTCAATATCGGTCATGACAACTTGGGGCTTACAGGTCTGAATATGGATCCAGGCATCAATAGAGTCCTGGAAAGTTGTTACCCTTCCCACCAGAGGATGGAGCTTTGCAAGTTTTTCTGCAAGGGAAAGCCATAAGCGGGAATCGTCAACAATCACGAGGTCAAGTTTCATTGTATCTATGATTTAGGGACTGGAAAATTAAATCTTTGTCACGTTGCGGGCAACAAACATGGATGAAGTGACCATAAATGGGTATAAATTGCATAGGCTTAAGTTCAGCATACCAACCTTAATTGGCTCTAATAGTGGATATGGCTTAATTGTTTCTTAGATATTTGAATTTATACCGGGGAATTTCGTTCTGATCTTGGCATATGTCATTCATAATATTGACCCTGAAAAAGTTCAAATTAAAAAAGTTTAAATGAGTTCCATAGCTTTAGGTTCATAACCTTAAAGCCATTAATGGATTTCTAGAAGAAAATATTTTGAAACAACCTATTGCTCTTCTTTTAAGCACAAGACTCCTTGATGGAAATGAGAAGCATTGGCTCACAGCTTTCCATTTTCAAAGGTAATGTGACATTTGATAGGGTGGATTCACAAAAAGGGGTATGGTGCGAAATCTGGGACAGGCAATGGAGGAAGTCAACATCTTATTTGTTTTGTTTTTTATCCGTCTTGATAAGATAGTATTGGGAATAGTGAATTTTTTCAATGAACACATATTATACTGAATGGCTTATACCTTGCCGATTTATAATCATTACTCCATTATTTCCAACCGGGAGTAGTGTGTCTATTTAGGAAATGAAACAGGAACGGACGTCTTCCTTTATTATATCCTTAGCCGATTGCTTTCCAATATTTGCATGGAAAAGCATCTCTATTTGATGGGTGGGATGGGGCTTGTTAACCCCCTTCGTATTGACGTCCAAATCTACAAGGACAAAAAAGATTTTGCGAGGGATATTCTTGGAGCATCATGATGTTTTGTCCGATGGACCATTTGTAGTGCAATCGTCTAAGGAGGCGCTATCCGTTAGAAGCTTTTTGATATTCTCTTGTTTTATGGGCTCCCAATTATCCTTGGCATAGGGCGTATAAAAGGTATGGCGGTTTTGGAGAAGATCGATGTTCTGTTCTGCCCATTCTTTTGGAGAATAGGAAACAATGCCCCGCTTGATGAATTCTTGTCGAAGGTGTTCCGCTATTATATGGTAACTCGCTTGACCAAAATGGGAGCAATCTGCATCACAAATGATTTTTTCTGAAAAGTCTTTTGGTTTATATCCCATTTTTGTGGCGGCAATCAGGGATTCCACCTTCTTTATCCGGTTCTCTGGGCAGCCGTGTTTTTCCAAAAAATCACGCGCCATTACCATTCCCTTGTCCTCATGGTGCTGAGGATCTTTAATATACCCTATATCATGCAACCATGCTGCCAATAACAAGGTTTCGGTTTCCTGCTCGGGAAGACGATGATATTCGGCCATTTCCCGGACAGATTGTACAACCCGTAGGGAGTGATCGATGTTATGATATAAAAAATTAGGGTCGAGAACATTGATCAGAAGCTGTTTTGCATAACTCTCAGCCTGTTCGAGCAAGGTGTAATTTGGAATCATTTTTTATAGTTTTTATATCTCTTCTCTCTTATGGTAATTCCAAGAAAATTAAATTCTTATCCCTTCAACATTTCATATTAACACCCCTCTTTCCTATTCCGAATCGTTGAAAGGTCCTTAAAGTATGCCCCAATGGGGTCCAAATTCTTACATCCGTTAAGTTAATCATTAATTGAAACACAGAATGGGGTTAAATATTGTCCATTTTTTTGCCAAGCGGGAGAAAAATGCGAAATAATGGTGTGATTAAAAAATAGAATGCCATTAAGTAATTTATAATCAATTGGTTGAATGATTGATGGCGAGCTTTTGGAAACAATGTTCACAGTGGTAAATTTATGTTAATAATTAGATTTTGTTTGTTTGCTTTTTATGACAATAAGTGCTGATTCTTGGATATTGGTTAAAAAAACACCGATCCGTAGGAAGCATCACGGTGGTATTTCTGACCGATATGGTAATCGGTATGCCATGTATATATTTGAGTTGACCATTGTAAATAGTGGAAGGCTGTGTCCATTGGTACCTCGGACATTCATAAAGCATTTGGTTTCCGGCGGTGTCTTGAGGGTTGGGATACTTCAAAAAAATGGGGGTGTAGTTCAATTGGTGGTGTAGTGCGAAAAGTGTTCAAGTAAAACCGATCCGGTCGTATTGATGTATCTTTACGCTTTGATTCCCAGTGTTCCCTTGAAAAACCTCCAAAAAATTGTTCAACCATGAATTTTAGTAAAATAGTGTGCTCTTTTGTGTTTATTCTTCCGTTTTGCATTCGATACTGTAATGCACAAAGAATAAGTAAGTCTGAATTGAATGATTCCATCCAAAACTTTTCTTATTTCACAATACATAAGGATAACTATTTTATCACAGGGGTACCTTTGACCAACGACATCAATAGCAATACGGCAGATGCCAAGTACCAAATAAGTTTTAAACAGATGATTACAAGGGACAAGCTTCCATGGGACACCTATTTGTTCATCACCTATACACAAAAAGCCTTTTGGAACATCTATAAAGACTCCTACCCATTCCGGGATATCAATTTTAACCCGAGCTTGGTACTGGGAAAAACCATTTTTAACAAGAGCCAGAAACTAGAGGGTATCGCAACTATTGCTTTTGAACATGAATCCAATGGCCGGGACAGTATCTATTCAAGGAGTTGGAACCGAATTTCTGGCAGCTTTATCACCAGCCTGACCAAAAGAACAGTGGCTGAATTTAAGGCCTGGATACCTTTTGGTTACAAAAGTGGTAATCCGGAATTGTTGGAGTACGCAGGATTGGGAGAGATCAATTTGGAACATGAATTGAAAAAGAATAGGATATACCTTAATGTGATGTTTAGAAAAGGATTGAATTTTAAAGCAAAGGGTGTATTTCGTCCACGCCTTTATTTTGCTCCTTTTGGAAAAAATATATCGAATCAATATATAATGGTAGAATGGTATTGGGGGCAAGGGGAAAGTTTACTTGAATACGAAGAATCAAGAAGCATGATCCGTGTTGGGTATGTCATTAAAAGCAACGAATTTAACTTTTTTAGAATGAAGAATTAGGTTGTTTTGGATGCCGCCATCGACTATTTTGCTGTTGAAGAACAACCGGGGTATACTAAAATCACCATGGTTCATTGCGAGTCGGCCAACGGTTTAAGGTTGCTTTTTTTGGATTTTTGAATCTTTCTGCCGAACTTTTGGTATTGGGAAGAGGATGTGTGGTTTTGATAGGGGAATACGAATCGTCAAGTTCTTTTTTTCTTTGATAAATGTCTTTCAAACCTATCCCAAAAGGGAATGGAGGCCCGTATGGACGACCCTGCCCTGACTGGTGGATTTGGAACAAAGGCCATTTTGAATATGTATGGACATTAAAATGTTTCTTAATTTATGTTTAACCTATGGTGTACCGTTAAATGGGTGCTTGTACTGTCATTGGCATTGAGCGCTGGAAGGTATTTGCAAAAGGATATTGAGGATTCCCATCTTGATTGGTTATGAAGGTGAAAAAGGGTGAATTCCTGTAATGAAAACATTTGAGCAGCTATAGATAAAACATATGATACATAAACACGGTATAGAGAAAAAGGTCAGAAGTCAAAAAATTTCTAGTTTGTTCCCCGGATGTGGGGTATCAAGCGAAGACACTGGGCTGGGTGCTATCGGAAAGATAGACCATGCCCGGATTCCTTCAGGGATAACCATTAAGATGCATCCACATATCAACGATGATATCCTGTCGTATTTTAGGGTAGGTGTATCAAAGCACATTGATTCGGAAAACATAACTGCTGAAATATCAAGAAAAAAGTTAATGTTGATGCAGGCAGGAAAGATATTCCATCACGAGGAACAAATTCTGGAACCTTTGGAAGGCCTTCAGATTTTTATTAGGCCTCAATATAAAGATGATAGGCCGAAGGTCTCTTTTTTTGATTTGGATGAAACCGATAGCCTAAATCAATGGCGTTTATTGGCCTCACCGGGAAACCAAACCCCATTGCGATTCACAAGCGAAACTTGGATATATGATATTGCCATAGATGAGAGGACACGATTCACTTTGCCAAAGCTCCCAGAGAAAGGCCTGATCGCCTTATTGTATGTTTTTGAAGGGGAGCTGTTATTGAATGAAACCATGGAACTGCTCAAGGAAGAAAGTGTTGTCATCAAGGACGAATCCATAAAACTGGAAGCTGAACCTGGTACCGAGCTCGTACTATTTTTTACGAATGAGGAATCCAATTGTTACAAAAATGGAATGTACAGTGGCAATCAGTTTAGATTATAGGATGTTTTGGAGGGGTAGCCACATTTTTTAAGCCTTTCATAGGTTTATAGCCAATGGGGCCATAATTGCCCATAACCAATCCCTTGTTGGGTCAATCATGTATATTTCCGAAAAATTAGTTGGATAAATCGATTTTAAGTATTTGATTTTTCCTTTATCAAATAGGTGCAGCGCCTGTCACCGGCCAGAATATGTTTTACCCTTTCAACTTGGATATTGGGGCCAAAAACTGCTTGGAATACACTGAGCTCCGATGAGCAAAACTTTTGGCAAATGCTGGCAGCATCACAAATGGGACAATGGTTTTCGATAAGTTCAAAGTGGCCATCCCCCGTTTTTTCAAACGTGGCCATGTACCCCTCTTTCTCCCTTAATTGTGCCAATTTTTGGACTTTTTCTTCCAGGGTGTCCGTTTCAGCTATGGTCTTCCGATAGTTGTCGAGATTATCTTTTCCTGTGGAAGTGATGATTTTGGACAATGTCTCCTCTCCAAAATCTTCCTTGATTTTATTGATAAGTCGTAATGTCAGTTCAGAATGTTTATTGGGGAATTTTGCATGTCCTTCTTTGGTCAATGACCAAAATTGTTGTGGCCGCCCCCTTCCTTTGGCACGGCTTTCTGATTTTACATATCCTTCATTCGCCAATTTTAAAAGCTGGAACCTGGCACCTTCCGTTGTTATACAGAGCATCTTGGCCAAATCCTTTAAGGTTTTTTCCCCTTCATTTTTAAGGATGCACAAGGCGCGTTCATTTTCCTGTATTATCTTATCCATAATAAACAAAGTAAATATTTGTTTTATTGTGTAAATATACTATCTTTGTGTTGTTATCAAAAGATATTTAAATCAAATCTACATATTATGAGTCACAAATTACCGGAATTACCGTATAGTTACGATGCACTTTCACCGTACATTGATGCCACAACAATGGAAATACACCATACCAAGCATCACCAAGGATATGTAAACAAATTGAATGCGGCACTGGAAGAGGCTGGATTGGAAGGGTCGGATTTGGAGGACCTTTTCGGAAAAGTGTCAAAGCTATCCAGTGGTATCCGTAACAATGGGGGAGGTCATTACAACCACAGTTTATTTTGGACCATTTTAACGCCCAACGGATCGGAAATGCCTTCTAAACTATTGGAGGCCATTGAAAATACCTTTGGCTCTTTTGAAGAGTTTAAAACCATCTTTTCCAATACTGCCGCTACCCGTTTTGGATCTGGATGGGCCTGGTTGATTGTTGCTGCGAATGGTGAATTGAAAGTAACCTCGACACCAAACCAGGATAACCCCATGATGGATACCGCACCAGACCAAGGCACCCCTATTTTTGGGTTGGATGTTTGGGAGCACGCCTATTATCTTAATTATCAAAATAAAAGGCCAGAGTATATCAATGCTTTTTGGAATGTAGTTAATTGGCATGAAGTCGAAAAGCGGTATTTAGCAGCTGTGTAACTCGCTCTCTGAGTCCTTAAACCATGCCCGGTTTTATGATTGTCCGGGTGTGGTTTTAAACCTTTTATATCCTTGCATATCAAATACTTTGATCTTGGTTAATTCCTTTCTTAATGCCCAAAAGGGGCATATATGCCAATTTCAAAACTACTATGGATGAGAACCTACCCAATGTTTCATTTTTGACCACTGTCCTATTGGACTTGGTTGGTTCATGTGGGAAGAAAGAGACCGTCCAAGCTGATTTGGCCCATCGAGGGGCATTTCAAAATGCCAATGGGGCCCATGCCAGTTTCCACCCATCATTTACCATTACTAGGGCCGTTGGTTTTTCGAGTTTCGAGCTTGATGACCTTTTTAAGAAGAATGTAGGGTTATTTGCCAATATTACAGGTGGGCTATTGCAACCCATTTTCAATTGTGGAACCTTGAAGGCAAGTCTGGAAGTCACAAAATCAGGACAACAAATTGCCTACTACAATTTCGACCAGACGATGCTGAAAGCTGGCCAAGAGGTCACGGATGCACTGTTTGCCTATCAACAGGCAGATGATATCAAGTACAAGAAAAGATCGGGCCAATGGGATGCCTTGAATACGTCGGTATTATATGCCAAACGATTATTGGAAAACAATTCACAGACCAATTATACCGATGTACTGACATCGGAGCAAAATTTGTTGTCCGTGGAAATGCAGGGGATTCTGGATGTGCTTGAACGCAAGGTGAGTATCATCAACCTGTACAGGGCGCTGCTACGTGGATGGAAAATTACAGGGGACAATGAATGATAAGGTTAGAAGATATCATCACATCACCATTGTCAACGACGCTTCATTTTTGATCAGTTCGGATGATTCCATCTTAAAGGCGGCCTTGAAAAAGAAAATCCCTTTCTGTTGTGAATGTGGTGGGAGGGCAAGATGTTCCACCTGTCGGATTTTGGTGATTCACGGCGAGGAACATCTTTCGGAAATAAATGTTGCGGAACGAAATGTACAGAAGTACTTTGATTTGCCGGATAACGTCCGTCTTGCCTGCCAGACTTATGTAAAAGGTGGATCTGTTAAGGTCAAGCGTATCATGAACGATGAGAGCGACTATCCGTTGTACCTAAGAAACAAGATCATGAAGGGAGAAAACATAGGGAAAGAAATGCGGCTGTGCCTTGTATTTTTGGATATTAGAAACTTCACTCCCTTTGTGGAACACCATTTGGCCTTTGATGTGATCCATGTGGTAAGAAAGCTCTTTTATCACTTTGAAGAAATTATCAAAGCGAACAATGGGAGGATCATTGAAACGGCAGGAGATGGGCTTTATGCGGCCTTCGGCTTTGACCAAACAACGAGGGAAAGTACCAACAAGGCGGTTGCCTCTGTTTGGGAAATGTTCAAGGCTTTGGAAAAATTGAACGGGGAGTATTTTAAAAGATATTTTAACCAAGAAATTGAAATAGGTGTTGGTGTCCATTTGGGAAAGGTAGTTACAGGAGATCTCTTAATTCAAGATAATCCACATCCATTGGTAATGGGATACCCTGTAAATGTAGCGGCTAGGATACAAGATCTAACCAAAAAGTTCAACAATAATTTTATAGTATCCGAGGAAGTTTATAGAGAATTGCGGCACAAACCGATTTCGGTTCACACTTTGGAACGATTGAAAGGAGTCGAGCAGCCTTTCACACTATATTTATTGGGCGAGGAATTTTCGTATCAGAAGGAATAAAGGAAAACGGGTAAGGGCAAAAGATGAGGCTTTGAAAACACTGAAAAAGCAATCTTATGGGAATTTTGTTTTCAGCTGGGATGCCGAAGGGGTAACGGTTGATGCCGTTAAATATTATGAATAAAATGTAAAATGTTGAATTTTGATGATTTTAGCACGAATTTAGGTAAGGTACTTCTAGAGTGCAGTCTGTTTATGAGTTTTGGGACGACTCCCTATACCTTTGATAAGGTCAATGGAGTGGAAGTAGAGGAAAAATATGATTTTCAAAAAGGGGTCATTACCTATCTAGCCATTTACCTGTGGGAGGAATATGGCGTTGCCGAATTGGAGGATTTTTTACGGAATAGCCAGGAGGTGATAAGTATGGAGGAACACACTACGGAACTGTTTATCCAATATAGTGTGGATAGATATCTGGATCATGATCTAATGTATGCTTGGAAGATTAAACAGGGAACCATTGCCTTTGGATATTTGGTGGCTAAGTTAAGGTCTACCCAAGATTTGACAATCTATACGGCTAATCCTCAGGAGTTGGAGTTTTTGGAGGATGTTCTTCCCAAGCATAGCAACATGAAACTTTTTGCTGTTGCAATGCTCAAATAGGGCCCTCCTAAAGGTTGGCCATTATTGATGTACCTTGGAAGGTATTGATGCCATATCATCTGCCATTCCCTATGATATCGTTGGGAAACCGTACCTAGGGCAGATGAGGTGGCCCCATGATAATTTAGCCTATTGTCCATGTGCCCTTCAATTTGTAAATTACTAGTGACTTAAACGTTTGACACATGGAAACGATACGTAGAATTATAGCAACTCCCGAAGGACATCAAATGGTGAATCTCGGTTCGATCCCTACAATTGAACAACTACCCTTTTCGATAAGGATACTATTGGAAAACGTAATTCGAAACTATGATGGTTTTTCCATTACCAAAGAACATTACAATATTTTGGCCCATTGGGCAGACCAGCCATCGGATGCGGATGTACCCTATAAACCGGGCAGGGTTTTGATGCAGGACTTTACGGGAGTTCCAGCTATTGTTGATATTGCATCCCTTCGCTCGGAAATGATTCGGAGGGGGAAAGATGGGACAAGGGTCAATCCTTCCATACCAGTGGACCTTATCGTGGACCACTCGGTCCAAGTGGACTTTTACGGAAGTAAAGATGCCTATCCCAAGAATGTATCCAAAGAGTATGAGCGCAATGGGGAGCGTTACAAAGTTCTCAAATGGGCGCAAAGTGCTTTTGATAATTTTAGGGTGGTCCCCCCTGGTATGGGCATTTGCCATCAGGTCAACTTGGAAAATCTGGCGCAAGGAATCAGTCTTAGGGACAATTGGCTGTTTCCCGATACGCTTGTAGGGACTGATTCACATACTCCCATGGTAAACGGTATTGGGGTATTGGGCTGGGGGGTCGGCGGTATTGAGGCAGAAGCTGCCATGCTCGGTCAACCCATTTATTTTTCCTCTCCGGAGGTCATTGGCCTGGAGCTTCAAGGAAGGCTTCCCGTCGGTACCACCGCCACGGATATGGTGCTTACCATCACAAATCTACTGCGTGAATACGGGGTTGTCGGCAAGTTTGTCGAAGTCTTCGGTGAAGGACTTGATCACTTGACCGTACCAGATCGGGCAACGATTGCCAATATGTCCCCTGAATTTGGTTGTACCGTGACCTATTTTCCTATCGATGAACAGACAATCGATTATATGCGGTTTACGGGGAGGCCGAAAAATTTGCTCGATAGGGTAAAGTCGTATGCCCAGAAGAATATGCTCTGGCGTACCGGAAAGGAGGAAATACAATATACCGATACCATAAGTTTGGATTTGGGGACCATCGTGCCGACCATTTCCGGTCCAACACGACCCCAGGATAAGATTCCCATCGATCGAATCAAAAAGGATTTTCCCGGCCTATTGGAAAAAGTAGGGGCTTCGAAAGGAAAGCTCGCTTGGGTGGAGAGAGATAAAATGGGCTTCTACCTTGAAAACGGGGCAGTTGCCATTGCGGCCATCACTAGTTGCACAAATACTTCCAATCCCAGTGTAATGGTAGGTGCCGGACTATTGGCACGAAACGCTAGGAACAGGGGGCTGAACGTTAAGCCTTGGGTGAAGACAAGCTTGGCCCCAGGAAGTAAGGTGGTCACAGATTATCTGGTGCGTTCCGGTCTACAAAACGATTTGGAAGCGCTTAATTTCTATACGGTAGGGTATGGATGCACCAGTTGCATAGGGAATAGTGGCCCTTTGGATCCTGATATTTCGGAGGCCATTAACAAGAACAATCTCGGTGTTGCCGCTGTTCTGTCCTCCAACCGTAATTTCGAGGCTAGGATTCATCCACAGGTCAAACTCAACTTTCTCGCTTCCCCGCTTTTGGTCATTGCTTATGCAATTACCGGTACCATTGATGTGGATCTTACCATGGAACCTCTAGGAATGGATAATAAGGGAACGCCGGTTTATCTTAAGGATATTTGGCCTTCCAACCGGGAAATCCAAGCGGTGATTTCAGAATCTATTAAAAAATCGGATTTTGAAAAGACCTACGATGTGATTTTCGATGGTGAGGAACAATGGAAGGACTTGGCGTTTGTACTATCTGAAAATTATCAGTGGAGCGAGGAAAGTACCTATATTAAGGAGGCTCCTTTTTTTAAGGGATTGTCAATGGAAGTAAAGCAACCCCGGGATATTGAAAACGCAAGGGTATTGCTTAAATTGGGGGATTCCATAACCACGGACCACATTTCTCCCGCAGGGGCGTTTTCCGAAACTTCCGAGGCCGGACGCTACCTCAAGGCCAATGGAATGGACCGAAGGTCCTTTAATTCCTATGGCTCTCGCCGAGGAAATCATGAGGTTATGATGCGGGGTACCTTTGCCAATGTGCGAATCAAGAATGAGTTAGTGGAAAAGGAAGGTGGGTATGCCCGTTATTTTCCTTCCCAAGAAGATGTAACCGTATTTGATGCGGCTATGCGCTATCAGTCCACTGGCACGGATTTGATCGTTTTGGCGGGGAAGGAGTATGGTAGTGGCTCATCAAGGGATTGGGCTGCAAAAGGAACATTGTTATTGGGGATAAAGGCAGTTCTGGCCGAGAGCTATGAGAGGATTCACCGCAGTAACCTAGTGGGTATGGGAGTCCTCCCCTTGGAGTTTTTAAAAGATGAGAGCGCGAAGGGTCACGGCCTGAATGGAAATGAATCCTTTACAATTTCAGGGATTTCCCAACGACTTTCCCCAAAAAAGATATTGGATGTCACAGCAAAAAGACCTGATGGGAGCTTAATTACCTTTAAGGTAATGGCCCGATTGGACTCCCTTATTGAGGTGGACTATTATAAGAATGGAGGCATTTTGCATTATTATCTGCGGGGCAAGCTTGAGGAATAAGGGAGATATAAGCAAATCTTACTGCTTTTGACGATGGTCAACCTGACAGGGACATAAGGGTTTAATGTTAACCTATTGCCCGTTCATGGCCCAAGGGTGTGGGGAGGCCTATAAAAGCAATACGGTGCAAAAAGCCATATTGTCGAGACCTTTGAGCAAAGGTTTTGCTTGATATGATTGGCTTGATACAGTGTTCAGTGTTTACAAAACAAGTTTTATTTGGCAAATGGAAGTCATGCTATTTGATAAAGAAAAAGGCCCAAACAAGGAAACTGAAACTTTTAAAAATTTGGTACTGGTCTTTATTGTTGTTTTTTGGTCCATTGGAGCTCAAGCGCAGATGAAAGATCAATCGGATTCCCTGCAGACTGGGAGATGGGAGTTGTTCAAATATGATATGGGGAATGTCTTCGGAGGGATTGTGCACTCGTACTCTAGGCCCCTACATTGGAAAGGTGAGGAATGGATGACCTTAGGGGCAGTAGTGGCGGGGACGGGCCTAATATATCTTTTTGATGAGCAGGTGTCCCAATTTGCTATTAGGCAGCAAGGTGGAGTCCCTGATTTTGTAAACTATTATGGAGCAAGAGTAGGTAGCCCAACCTACAATTATATGTTTACCGGGGGCGTTTATGTGACAGGGTTGTTGATCAAGGATGAAAGGACTAGGCGCTTGGGGGTCCTATTGTTGGCATCAGCTTCATCTGCCGGATTGTTGCAGCAAGTAGTCAAATCCATGGTGGGAAGGGCACGTCCAGAATACGGTAATGGTAAGGATACCTTTGACCCCTTCAACACCAATAGAAGTTTCCATTCATTTCCATCGGGACATACCATTCTTGCTTTTACAAATGCACATGCTATTGCCAAACAATTTAAAGATCCATGGCTGAAAACGGGTATATATGTTATAGGATCAGTCCCTGGAGCCACTAGATTATGGGAGGGACAACATTGGCTTACCGATATTGCATTGGGTGTTGCCATAAGCATCTTTATGGTCGAATCGATTGATGGGTACTTGGATTCAAAATATGATGACAAATTTAATGGAAAAGAAAAAGGGGTGAGTTGGAACATTGGATTTGGATTTGGGCAAATTAGGATATCCGGGCGTTTTTGACACGTAGGCCCAGCCTTTGTGAAGAGGGGCCAAAATTGCCAAGGGTGACCAAGGAGGGTTTTTATCTTGAAGACCAAGGTTCAAGATGTATATTCACTACGGGGATATGGGGCTTAGGTAGGATAGGACATGGATATAGAGAAGAACAGTTTTATTTGTATGCAGAACAGGGTCTTACGCATGCGTAGTTGAAGTTGACGATATTATATTTCAAGAAAATGATGTCTCAATATAGGTTGCGTACTCTTTGAAAAAAGATCTATACAGTTATGTGCTCTATCGCGGTGACTTCACCGTTGTTTTTCCATTGGGTTTAGGTGTACTATATTTAGGAATTGAACTCCGTATGAATAGTTTGTTTCTGTCGGTTTTCCAAAGTGGCCACCACGCTATAAAACAATGGCCACCAATAATGAAGTTACAATCAAGAGGACAATTGAAACCTATGAATGTTGTCTTTTGTTTTCGTGGGACCATTAACTTGTCATGAAAGGAATTGCTGTGATAACCCATAATAATAGGCAGTGAATAATTTCAAAATATTCTTATTAATTATTTTGTTTAATGATATAAATTAAATTCTAAATAGGTATTTTTGAATATGTTGAAAGATTAACAAGATTTATGGTATTTAATAGGTCAAGGGACGTGGCTTGATTATCGTCATTTGGTATAGCGCATAGGGTGATACAAAATTTATGTCAATTTATTGGTCTGTCAAACAGTGAAAATTTGGTCAATCTATGATTAAGGTTGTATTTATGGCGATTAAGGTTAAAATTTAAAAAAACATTTTGATAACATGAACTCGAAAATTTTAGTTCCCTACGACTTTTCCCAAGAAGCCAAGTATTCTTTGAAATTAGGAAAAGAGGTTGCAGCTCGATTGGGGTATAAACTTAAAGTATTGCATTGCCTTGACTTTCCGGAGTACCCTTATCTTGGGTCCGACAGGATAAAACCCCTGGAAAAAACTTTGATTGATGAAGGAGCCAGTGCCTTGATTGATGATATCACCAAAATGTTTGGATCTATGGAAGGCTTGGAGGTCGATATTGTTAGTGGATCAGCATCCTCCAACATTCTTAATACAACTTTCGATAAGGAGGTCAGCTATACCTTTATGGGTTATAAGAATCGACAAATACCGAATCACATCGGGTCTACCACCAGAGATATCCTAAGGTTTGCGAAAGGCTCTGTGATGAGTTTAAAAAAGGAAGTATCTCTGGAATCCATCAAGCATATCTTGATAGTCACGGATTTTTTTAATACGGCAGTAAAGGCGATTGAGAACTTGAAACTTATCCAGAGAATAACAAAAGCCAAACTGACCTTTGTTTATGTAAATACCCGCGAAAGTTGGCTTACGACCAAGGAAACGAAAAGAAGCATGAAGGATTTTACTGAAATCCATGGTTTGCATGAAGCGAATTTGGAAATCGTTAATGATGATACGATAGTATCCGGGGTGCTCAACGGATTATTGACCAGTTCCTATGATTTGATTGCCTTAAAGCTCAATGGATTGTCCGATGCAAAGAAAGTCAATGACCTCCACCTTATGGGAGAAGTGCTGCTTGAGAGCACGGATATCCCAATATTGACCTATGTCCACGAGAACAATTATAGATAGGAAATTTGTAGGCGTATCACTACCAAGTCTGCCGATATGAATAATGAACTTTAAGAAATAATCAAAAACTTTGACATGAATGGGGAGGTCCGTGTTATTATAGCCACATGAGTTTTTGGCTATGGGGATTGGTAATTCCCCGTGTGGTAGGAATCAGGTCCTAGTCGACGTCATATTCATTGAAAGCTGGGATTTTATGGAAAGGCTCTGGAGGAATGTAAAGTATGAGAAAATCTATTTGAACCCTCCAAGGGACGGTATGGACCTTTATCTAATATTGCGTAGTACTTTGATTATTACAACCATGAGAGAAAACATCAGTCCATTGGCTATGAAAGACCCATTGATCTATTTAAAAGAGCATCTTGATAATTATATTAGTTTTGTAGAAAACCTGTCCTAAAGATCGGGGTATCTACAATAAACAATATCTTTATTTTACCAATTTTCAATATGGCTTTTATAAATTTACTCACTTATGTAAATTAAGTACCATGCAAAAACACTTTCTGACAATAATAATCGTATTGGTGCTGTTTTCTTGTAGTAAGAATCGTAGCATTTCCATCGATGAAAGGAACGAAGCACTTTTTGGTCAATGGGAATATGAGGCCATTGATTCTGATACTGCCGTTGACATCAATGGTGACGGCACTGTGAATATTGACCTGTACAACACAAACGAAATCCGCCAGTGCCTAAAGGATAACCTGACCTTTTTTACGGAAGGACCAATCGGAGAGAAAAACGAGTTTAGGCTTAATGAAAATGGTCTTTCTTGTGGTGAAGTTGACCCATATAGTACAGTGGAATCAGACAAATATGAGTTGATCAACAATGAAATTCTACGCTTCGAGAACAGGAATGATTTTCGAATCATAGAGTTTAGCAAAAACCGACTTGTATTGGAACAAGATGATTTTTTGGATGATCAGAATGTCGTTATCACATATACTTACAAGCGGGGTTGATTTAAATAAGTGGGCAACCCTTTTATCAATTTTACACCCTTACTACTGAACCAGAAGTCCAATCGCTCCATTGTCCATCACTGTCCCTGACCCGTATCTCATAGGGTTGATCTAAGTATTTCAACCTACTTTCACGGGATTCGGTCTCCATCTCAAAATACCTGTCGACACCACTTCCCTTGGCTTCGCTGTAGTTTAACAATTTGGTATCCCAACGATTGCCCTGTCTGTTAAAAATGCGGACCTCGACCTGTTCCAAGCTTGCTCCATTATAGGCCTCCGAACAGTTAATGCTAAAGCAGGTATATATCCTGACCTGGTAATCGCATCCGTTCAGGCCACCGCAATTGATGTTGTGCTTTTCACCCTTGGCGGCAACGGTCGGCAATTTCAACATCTCAATCGATTCGCTCTCGGTCTGTGACTGGCCGGTGGAATTCAGCACCAAGAAATTGATTACGAAACTTTGATCTATTTCGGGAAAGAACTGCATGGGCGCACTTCCATAATCCAGAGGAACAATCTCTCCCTCATTATAGGTAATGCCCTTATAGCGTATGGTTCCCGCACTGGCCCCGGTAAAGGTGAACACCAATGTGTAGTCAACACTCTGGTCATGGCCCGACGTTGCATTGGTTATGGCAGTAATATCGAAAGGATCATTGATGTACTTATCCTGGGCCGATTGGCTGATGTTGAGTGTGAACGGTTCCTGGTATATCTCATAATTTACGTTGACGTTGGCAGTCTTCTCCACATCGGAAGAGGAACGCACCGTAAAGGTCAGATTATGGTTCCCCTCACTGTTCCCCATATATTTTCCGGAAAAAGAACCTACCGGTACCGTAAAACTTTCACCAGCTGAATAAGTGTTGCCATTATACCGGAAAGATCCATTGTTGCCACTGACGGAAAAATACATTTCATAGCTGTCCCCGCCAATGCCTATTTCGGAAATATTGAAATTCATATCGATTTCCTCCCCGGTGTATGCCTGCTGGGCGGTTCCGGAAGCAGTGAAATTATAGTCCTTGGCCGAAACGGCCACGGCGATGTTCACCGATTTTTCGAGCCCTGTGTCGTTCTTCGCATAAAAGGTCATGCTTACCGTACCATCGTCAGTGCCCTCAAAGCTCCAGTTGAAGTTTCCCTTTGGCACTTCATAAAGGTTCCCCGGACTCACCACATTGCCGTTACTGTCCTTTATGATGGCATTTCCGTTCATACTGAAACGCAGGGTATAGTCGGAGGATCCCATGCTCTCGGAAATATTAAAGTTCAGGGAAGTGGTTTCCTCCATGGTAATATCGGAACTCTGTATGCCTCCCGTAAAGGTGAAATCGACCTGATCAAAGGTGATGGTCGCATTGGCTGTACGGGTAACGTCGGACCCTGATTTGACACTCAGGACAATATTGTGCTGACCAGGCTCCAGGCCTGTATAGGTAATATTGTTCGATCCAGCACCCAACGGGAAATTCTCCCCTGGTCCATAGGAAACCCCATTGACCAACATGGACCCGTTCTGGCTTGATGAATAAAAGGCGGTATAAGTGTCGTTCGCACCATTCGGAACTTCATCGATGTTCACGATGATGCCCACTGGATTATTGGAAAATTCGGTGGCCTTCGAAGGTGTCATGGTCAATCCAAAATCATTGTTGCCCACCACTATCGTGACCTGTTCCTCCAATATTTGTTCGTTACTGTCGCGTAACAAAAATGAGATTTCATAGGTTCCGGCCTGCTGTCCTATAAAATCATAGGCGAAACTTCCCGGGGCAACGGTGAAATATTGACTGGGCGTTATCGGGGAATTCCCGTTATAGAGTTGGCCATCCCCACCCGTAATGAAATAGTTGAGTTCATAGGAAACCCCATCATAATCGCCTTTTTCGATAAGGCTCAGGGATATGGCCCCACGTTGGCCCACCAATACCTCACTGTTGTTGGCCGAGGCACTGAAATCAAGTTCCAATTGTTTTGCATCCAGATCTATTTCGACCGGCCCGACCTCTTGCCCAAAATTGTCGGTCACAAGAAAACTGATCTGATGGCCCCCAAGGCTTTCCGGGGTATAGAAAAGGGAAAAGTTTCCAAGGTCGACAGGGTAGTCCGTATTGTTCTGGATATTGTTCCCGCCCGTCCCCGTAACCTTGCCATTGCCCTCGGTTATGTTGTAGGAAAGGAAATAATCGATATTGGAGGTATTTCCGCTGGATCTGATGTTGAAATTGAGCTGGGTCCTTTGGTTGACAAATACCTGGTTGCTCTCCGCATTGCCACTAAAAGTGAACGGAATATTGGCCACCTCGATCTCCACGCTATCCCTTTTCATCTGGCCGTTGCTGTCGCGAACATCAAAGTAGATCTTCCGTTGGCCGAGCACATTGTCCTTAAAGGTAAAATTGTAATTGCCCGGGAATATGGATCTAAAGGCCCCGGCGTCCATTACGCCCCCGTTTTGGTCCCTAACGGTCCCGCCACCCTCACTGCCCGGGGAAAAGGAATGTCCGATATCGTAGGTGACATCACTTTCCCCATCCTGTGTCTGGAGGTCGATATTGATGGCGATGTTGGTGTCGAGTTCCACTTGGGTGGAAGCGGCCGTGGCCCGAAAGGTAAAGTTAAGGTTTCCCACATCGAGGACAAGTTCCCTTGTGATGGTAGCGCCATCGGGGGCCTTCGCCACCATGGTCAACCTGTGTTCGCCCAAGGTCTCAGGAAGGTATTTGAGGTCGCTGACCCCTTTGGGGAGCGCAAAGACATCCCTAGGATCATAGGCGGTATCACCAAAATAGACCTTACCGGTCCCGTTTTCCAATTGGTAGGAAACCTCAAATTCCTGATTGCCGTTGTTTGCGGGATCTTCGGTGTCCTTGTCCCTTAACAGGGTCACACTTACGGGATTTTTGCTGTTGATGATAAATTGATCGGTCCCTTTGCCCAATAAAAAGCTAAAGCTTGCATATGTGGTATTATAAATCAAATCGAGTTCCTTTTCGATCTTGTTGGAGTCCCAGGCAAGGATCTTGACCTTATGTGCGCCGGTATCGATTGGCATATAACGGAATGACACATCAAAATCCCCGATGGGGATGGTATCGTTCTGGTATATGGTGTCATTCCCTATGGACAGGTAGTATCCCTTGCCGTTCTCGATACGGTACTTCATATAATAGGAGGTCGTGGAGACCATTTTTTCCGGTTCCAGGGAAAAATCCGTCTTGACCGCCTCAAAGACAAAGCCATCATTATTGTGGTCTTCCGTAAGGGTAAAATCAAAGGAATCCTGGACGATGCCGTCAAAATCCTTACTGCATGCCAGAACAAACAAAAAGCTCAACAGAATTAGGGAAACAAGGCGTAGTGGAGTAATTTTTTTCATAGTGTCCGGTTATGTTCAGAATAAAAAGTAGCGCAGGCCGATCCCCACATAGGGATAAAAATTGCCGACATCAGAATTGATATGGTAATACTCATTGGCCTTTATCAATAGGGAAAGGTCGTTCCCGAGGATCATCTCCCATTCGACACCCGCATATATTCCATAGATGAACCTGCTCTTGCCATCTATCACGGCCCCGGTATCCAGGGTGTTGTTCCCGTTGTTGATCACTTCATATCCAATGACCCCGCCCCCGCCTATGTTCAGCGCATATCTCCTGAAGTTGGGTTGTTCCCATACCTTGAAGAAACAGCCAGGCTGCACCGTGAAAATATTATAGGGGATATCATAATCCCCCTTGTCCTCCGCAATGGCGGCAAATATGCTCAACTGGGCATAGGTACTCCTGTCCAGATGATAATTGTACGTTGCCATGATCCCGAAACCGTCCTCAGCATATCCACCGCTGAGACCCACGGAAGAGGCATAGTTTCCGCCCCGCTGCGCGGAAAGGGATATGGCCATAAACAAGAACGAAAAAAGCACCAATGATCTACCCATAATCAAAATCGTTTAGGATTGTTTATAATGTCCCTGCCAATGGACATGGACAGGTTACGGTTTCCTCCCTCTTCATCGAGTTCCACCAAAAGTTCCTTTTTATTGTCCAAGGAGAATTTCTTGAGTACGATGACAAAGTGGTTCTCGGTTCCCCCCTTTACGATCTTGGGGACCTTGTACTCGAACAGAAGACCGTTATTTTTATCAATCGGGATTTTCTGTTCGGAAGCGTTCCTGTACGAACTTTTGATGAAGAATTTGATAAAGTTGATATCGAGGTCGACCCCCTCCTTATTTTCCAGCCTGAATTGGATATAGAGTTCGTCGTTGTTATAGTAAACCCCTTTGAGCCACAGGAAGACATCGCCTTTCCGTGCAAAATAACGGGGAATCAAAGCCTTATCGAACTGCATGTAATAACTCCTCAACCGATAGTACTCGATGGGGTAATGGGCATAAAGATCCGGTGTGGTCAATTCCAACACCGAGTCCTTCGGTATTTTCTCGATCTCTTGCATGGTCAACGAACGGGATTCCTCCGATTTTAGGGGAGAACCTATACTGGAATTAGGTTCTGGAACTTGAATGGACTTTGGTCCCTTATAGGAAATGGCCCTATCATCAATATTGGTCACCGCCATTTCGGGCCCAATGGTCCAGGTCAATTTTTTGGGGCGGGCATCCAGTTTCAGGATAAAATCAAAGAGGTTCCCGGATCTGGTGATGACCGTCAGGTTGGTATAGTTTTCCTTTTCGGTGGCCAGATCATCATAGTATACTTTTAGGATACGAGGGTTGAACCGGCTCCCGATTTCCTTAGGGAAGCCCACTGCAAATCCGATATCGCTCCCAATGATGCTTTCGGCGATATCCTCCGGAAAGATCAAAATGGTCTTGAACTTTCTGGAAACCTCGATGGTGTCACGGATTGCCTGTGCGGAAAGGCCATGGTTCATCAATAAAAAGAAAAGAAACAATAGTAGTTTTTTATCCATAGAGTGCCATTTATGTTTTCAGAAATACCTTGTACCCGTTGATCAATAATATTTCGTCGCGATCCTTCCTTTTTTTATTGGAGAAGAACTTGCCGAATGCCCGTATCGCATTTTCCGTCATGGGAAGGTCGATCCCGTTGGAGAGTTCCCTTGAGATGTCCCCCATGGCACCCTCCTCGACATCGGCGTAGAACTCTGTGAGCAGTTTCCCCGCCCTTTCATTGTAGATACCGAGACCGCCGTCTTCTTGGTCATACGCCTTAAGCGTTATCGGAAAGTTCCCAATGTTGGAAATGTCCATCAACAATCTGGACCC
Source organism: Flagellimonas yonaguniensis (assembly GCF_029193885.1). GTDB lineage: Bacteria > Bacteroidota > Bacteroidia > Flavobacteriales > Flavobacteriaceae > Flagellimonas > Flagellimonas yonaguniensis. The sequence goes on from NZ_JARFVB010000014.1 coordinate 65,074, forward strand.
TTGGATGTTCACGGTGGCATAGACAAAGGTATTCTTGGGGAAAATCCGATCGGCAACCCTGAGTTCTTCCCGTAAGATCAGGGTCACCCTACTGCCGGGAACGACGAATTGGTCCCTATATACAGTGGCCTTCGCCCTTATATCGGCCAATAGGGCACTATGTTGTGAAACGCTTTCGTTCGGGGCCGAGAAATCCTGGCTTCCCGATCTGCGTTCCTCCCTTGCGCGCTGTAACATTTTTCGATATTCGATGCGCTTTTCGGTTTCTGAAAGCCCATTTGTACCGGAAACATCAGTATTGTTAGGAACGGTGCTACTCAATGTTTCGGTTTCAGGCTTGGAGATGGCCTTGCCATCGACCAACGAGAAATTTTCAAGATCTTCCAGGATCTTTTCAAGGGAATCGTTCTCTTTCTCCCTGTCCACTAGGTTTGCAGGCCCATCTTTTTTTCGGGAACTGTCCAATAATGAATCCTTGATAGACTCCTTATAGTAGGTGTTGGGATCTTTTATTTCCATCCCACTTGACCTATCTGGAAGGGAATCATTATAGCCATCGGTCGTTCCTTCCTCTTGGATGGCACCCTTCAATCCATTGAAACTGGTGGACAAAAAATATATAAGAAGCAGGATGGCAATGGGAAGGGCGAGGGCGAACCCTTTATGGTTCCTGATCCAATCGTTCAATTTATGGGTGTTCAATGCCATAGTAAAATTTCTTTACCCGATAATCGAAATCTGAACGTACCGGGTTATGTTGTCAACAAATATCATTTGCGTAGGTCCTTGTTGTCCAATACATCGAAACGGACAATCTTAAGGCCGTTCAGATTATTGGGGGTAGATTTGGTCTCCATCAAATAGCCGGTCGTGACCAGGTTCCGATATTCGGTCTTGCCGTCCCTTTCAATTTTTTGTTTTCCGATGAACCTGAACCTGAACGGATAGGACGAATAGTCAATGATGATACTGTCCTTCTCCAGTTCTATCGAATAGCCACTTTTGGCGATATCCTCGTAATAGTCCTGGTCCACCAAACGGTTATAGAGCCGCATGCCCGAACGATCGACCATATAAAGTGCCTTTCCCTCGATATTCCTTTTTATGAACCCCAGGTCCGGCTCCAGGCCAAAGAAAAGTTCATGAAAAATCCCCACATGTCCCTCGCACAGTATATCGATGGCCCTTTTGTAGTCCTTGATCCGAACAGTGGCCAATTTCTGGCCGCTGTCCAAAAGGTAAAAGTTGTTCTTTGCACTTTCATTGACCCTATGGATAACATAGGTACAGCACAAAAAACTAAAGAGCATGAAAGTTAAAGATAGGACAACCAAGCGGTTGGATCTTTTCTCTGCCCTTGTAATATCGTTGAAAACCCTATAACCTTCGTTGAATTCCATATTTCTTATTGGATCAAAGTTCTTACACCTTTTGTAGTCCCACCCGTTTTTATATCAATGGCCGTTTGTGCAGCCTTTTTGGCGTAGTGCTTTGTCTTTTCCTTCAATTGCCCGGCATTCACGTTCATCCCCTGTACTATAAAATTGGAAAGAGTGGGGGCCTTGAGGTAGACGAACAGGTTCATCAGCATCAGAAGGGCACTGGTCAGGACCAGCCCCAGATTGGCCTCGGTACGCAACAATAGGGAGTCAATGAGCTTTTCCATGATCTTGAGCATAAAATTGTCGATCAGGTGCAACATGGGGATCCAAAGGCAGACGGACATGAATTTCTGCAACCAGGCCTTCCACATTCCCGATAGGGCAGGGATGAACGACAGCCCGATATTGAGCGGGCCGAAAACGATGAGTACGAACAGATAGATCACGGACATGGCTTTGATCCCGATGAAGACCACGGTGGAAACAATGGAGGCGAAGGTGGTGATCCCGGAGGTCATACCGCTCAAGATCAGGGATTCCAATGCCGACCAGTCCATATCGAACAGGCTCCATGAGGAACCGATGTCCTCCATGGCCCTTGTCTGGGCGAGATATATCTTCAACTGTAGGATGTCCCATGAGACATCGTTGCCTTTCAACGAGTTTCCGATACCCTCATAGAATTGGAATATCGACCGTGCGAAAACCTTGTACTTTAACAAGATGAACGCCAATGGGACCCATTTGAGATAGGCGAAAAAATCGGCCCGGGTCTGCTCGTTCATGAACACCTTCAATGCGATGATGCCTATCCCGATATAGGCGAATTCCTGTCCAATGTCCATGATGGGATCCACCGCGTCAAAGGCGTCCAGGATATATTGGTCAAAGAGTTCGTTCACCTCTTCCCGGATGCCCGCATCGGTCATATTTTGTGTCAGGGCCAGTAAGGTCATCGGTTCAGGTCTATCAATGTTCTTCGTATTTCCCTGCTGGCGTCGAGCTGTTTCATTTGCTTGTTGTGTGCGATCAGACCGCCCAATACCCCGTTCAACTTAACGGTGATGTCGTTGATCTTCTTGAGACGTTCCTCGGGGGGCATGAGGGATCTTGTGTTCAGGATGGTCCTGCTCTGCTGGAACAGGTCCTTTGTTCGCAACAGGGCATCAGTGGCAAAGGCCAGGAATTCCTTGGTCTGCTTCGTCTCCAAGTTTTTAAGGTTCTCGATGGTTTCCTGAGATGTCCTATAGGCTTCCAAGATCTTATCCTTCAATTCAGTGATGTTGGAGAGTTCCGTGGATTGCAACACATAGTCCGGGGCGGTCTTCATGGCATCGAGTTCCTCTTTTAGGATTTCCCTTGACCTAGTGGTCTGATCATTGTTTTTCTCCATCAGGTCGATCAACCGGTCCAATTTCCGGTTGGTGGTGGCCAACCGGTTTCCCAATGATCGGAGCTGTATATGGATTTGGGCCAATTGGTTGTTGGTGATCCCGAGGGAGCCGTTGGTCGCTGCATCGGTGACGGGAATCTGGCCCAGGGCGACCAAGGGGACCAAATTGAATAGGTAGATGAGTTTTTTCATTTTTCCTGTGTTTTATGGGAAGGACCTATGGAATAATCCTTGGCCGTCAGTTCCCAATTGTTATGGTTCTTTTTATGCAGTTCATTGATCTTGTGGGATTCCATCGGGTTGGTCTCATAAATGCATTTTTCTACCAATGAGGTTTCCACTCCGTAGACCTTCACCCTGTCCTTCCAACAAAAGGCCACTTCCCGATATTTCCGATCGAGCGGCAGATCTCTGTTCAGGGAAAGGATGGATTGCCTCTGTTTATCACTGAGACCCATCATTTCCTGGATGTTCTCGAAGGCATTCTCAAAATCCCCCATGTCCAGGAAGACCTTGATATGGGAATTGACCACAATGGCATTCTTGATGACCTCGGAGGCAATAAAGTCATCCACCTTTTGGGAAATGAATATGGGCTGGCCACCATATTTTCTGGCCATTCTGGACTGGCTGTTGAAGTAATCCTCGAACTCCTTTCTGGAAAGGGCCTTCCATGCCTCATCGACCACCATCATCTTGTTGATGGCCAGTTTGTCCCCATCGAGGAGTTTTTTGTCAAAAATTTCCATGACCATGAGGGCGGTAATGGGGAACAACAGTTCATTGTCGATGAGTTTCCCCAGTTTGAAATAGACCAATCTTTCCTCGCTCAATCGGGCGATCCTTTCATCCTCATGGTTCAACAACATATCCCTTGGCCCGCCCTTATAGTATTTCTCCAAAAGGAACAGAAAGACATCGGGGTCGAACACCTCCTTGGAAATCCTTTTTGTGCCGACAAGTACCTTAAGATGGACTTGACAGTATTCATAAAAGGTATCGAACCGGAAATCGGTGTTCCCGGTCTCCCACATATGGGAATAATATCCTGGCAACAGGTTTTCAAGAACGGTATTCTTGACTTCGTTGGACATTGTATCCCGGGAAACGCCACGGTCGTCCCCCGTAATCAATTTCATGAGGGTGACCAGATTGATGACCTTGGCCTCGGTCAATACCCTGGATCCATTGTCCTTTTCAATGGTGTCATATGCGTCCAACTTGAAGGGGTTGAAGGTAAAGGGCCGCTTGTCGTCATGTTCTATGATGGTCCCACCAAAGACCATTGTGATCCGTTCATAGGAATTACCGTCCTCCATGATGATGGCCTCCGCACCTTGGCGGAGTTCCGAGGAGATGTAATGGTTGGCCACATAGGACTTGCCGCCACCGGAGCCCGAGGCGATCAACATGCCCCTATTAAATATCCAATGATTTCTCTCGGGTTCCCGGTAGACACTTACGGACAAGGGCCGTCCACTGATCCGGTCGATCAGCCGTAGACCATCGATCCCTTGCGAACCGTCACGATATCCGCCCTCAAAGTATACCAATGAGGCGGCCATGTCGCTGGACATGGGCATGTACATATCCGAAGGGAGGCCCACGGCATTCCCAGGGACCCCTGCGAAGAACAGGTTCTTTCTGTCAATGCTGTTTTCCTTGGCATTAATCTTCAGCTTTTTGAAGCCGTCCGCCACGGCGCTGCACATTTTTCCATGGCTCCCATCCGTGTTGTTGAACCCCAAGACGTTCAAATGGTAAAAGACGATCTCCTTATGGTTCTCCAAGATGTCGGTATTGAACTCCCGGATCTGATCGGCATAGATTCCGTTACTGTCATCTTTCTTTCCATTGCCGAACTGGTCGAAGCGCTTGGCCTTTTTCCTCAACCCCTTAAGGGCCCTTTCCTGCTCCGGAATATAGATGTACTGGTTGATGATGTGTTCATGGGGTATCTTGAACCCGATGGAAAATAGATTGCCGACAGGGAACCGGTTGTGCCGCGTCGTGAATTTTCCGTAGAGTTCATAGGGCCCCAAATATTCCTTGGTGAACTGGTCCAGGTTCTCCACGGTAAAGAACCGGGCCTGTTTCTCCCCGATCCTGATGGAATTGTTGGAAAAGTCGATATCGGGCAGGTTTTTATTGGATGCGGAGAGGCTAAAATATTTGGCATAGAGCCCATCATCGGTAAAAAGGCTATCATATTCCATTATCTCCGACCGGACAAGGCCCGATCCGTTCAACAGGTTCGAGACACTTTCCACCTTTGCCTCAAAATCCAACAGGAGATCCCGGTCAAGGAATTCTTTGGGAATTGTCCTGTCCAAAAAGAAATCCCTCTTTTTCGAAAGAAAGGAATTGACCCTGGTGGGGCCATATTTGAAGTACTCCGTCGGTACCAAACTGATAAATAGGTAATGCTCGGCCCTTAGAAAAGGACGCTCCTCAAAATACCGTTCATTGCCGATCTCCATAAAATCACCGTTCAACCGTTGCGGGATGGGGTCGTACCGTTCCTCAAAGAAATGGTCCTGTCGGTGCAGGATCATGTTGGGGCCCAATATGTCGATGATATTGAAGAAGAGGACGTTCAAGGTGTTGTAATCCCTTTGGTCCAAAGTGAACACCTCTGGGAGCTCCAATCTCAAGGGAATGGTCAAACAGCCCTTTTCTTTGGAAATGAGGGATTTCCTTTCATACCCATAAATGGGGAACACATCCATCATATCGGCTATCCTTTCCATAGGGGCATATTTTTGTACGGTCGGGAGATCTTGATCTTGTCCGGCCTGGAGGCATCGGCCATCTTTTTGATGAACCCCCTGGCCCCGTAGGCCCTGGAATGGAACAAGAGGATGGCGAACATGGACAATAGAGCACAAGTGGTCACCACAAGGGCCATGAACGTGGGGACGACCATCGATAAAATGAACCCTAGGGAGAGTATGCCAAGGCCTATATAGATGCAATGATTGATGTACCTGGCCTTGAGGCCGAGGAACAGGACTTCCTTCTGGAGTCCTTTCCGTATAAGGATAAACTTGTCTTCCATGAGGGCCTTTTTTAGGAACGCATGCTGTCCCCAACGGACAAAAGGATCCAGAAAATGGCCAGGCCAAGAATGACCTGTCCCACCTTTTTGGTAAGATCGCTCTGTTGGTCCCTTAAGTAAAGGAATACCAATCCACCCAAAATGGTGGATGTCCCAGCAATGGTCTTGACGGCACTGATGACGATATCAGCGATCCTGGAGAGGTCACGTTCCCCTTGTTGGAGTTCTTGGGTCAGTTCGTTCAATTGCCCAAAGGAATCGTGTGGTAGGCAAAGGCCCAGCCCGATAAGGAGCATGAGTTTAAGTTTCCGGGCCGGGATCGGTCTTGTCCGTAACATCCCTGTTACGGATGATCTTGAATTTTTCATTTTCTGTGCGAGTTAAGGAATTGTTCAATGCTTCACTTGAAGAGCCTTTGTTTTTGAAAGCCTCCAGGAGTTTGGAGTTGTTCTCGACTTCATCCACCTGGCTGAGTATGGTTTCCAAATCGGCTTGTTCTTCTTGTGAATTATTTACAAATTTATTATTTAAATACAAATAATCATTATTTTCTTTGATTTTTTTGGTTCCCCTTTTCTTTTTTACCAACAGGACCCAGGCCACATATATGTAATACATGGCCGTAATGCCCAATACTATTTTCCAGAAAAGGTTCAAATACAGTTTATTATAGTTTTTCTATCAGTTTCTCCAATTTGGCCCCGTTCTTATGGACGAATTCTTCCAGGACCTTCCTCAAGATCTCGTTCCGGTTGATCTTTTGTCCCATTTTATAGCCCAATCCAAGGGCCAGCCTTTCATAACCGGCGAGGCATTCCCCGCTCAGGGACATCTGGAACACATCTTTTTTGTCCCTATAAAACTCAGATTCAACGGTTTTATTGAATTCATGCCAAATTCTTTCCTCGGATTTCGTCATTTTTTTACCCTTGCTGGGACGGTTCACGTTTTCCATGGGCCGCACCACGGTTCCATCCTTTGGGGTTTCAGGATCATCCAGATCTTTGCCCAACGGTATTTTCTTCTCAGGAGTTCCCGTTATGGCATCGTTGGTAAGATCGGCGGTTTCCCCAGTTTGATCGGTCTCCATTCCGGAGGATCTTTCCTTTTTTAACCTGTCCAATATGCCATCCGTTTTGTCAATGTCCATCGTTATGGCCTTTATCAGTTGCCCAGTATCTTTACTTTTTTTCATTTGTTCACTGCTTGATTTTTGGTCCTTGTCTTTTGTAGCCATATTTCTTCCGTCCTAAAAAAATCCTTCATTGAGGGTTTCGTGGCCATATCAATTACTGGATAATTTAAGGACTTCCTCGAAAAAGTTCCTGATATCACGTGGTCCCGTTTCCATTTGTTCCGGGATGGGATGAAGGGTGCTCCTGTACTGTTCCCTGTATATGGTCTTCTCCTTGACCACATGCTGCATAAAGGGAAGGCCTGCCGTCAGGACATCGCCTTTTAAATTCGCGAACTTGTTCTTTTGGACCTCCCGATATTTGTTGAAGAAAAGATGGACCGATCGCAGTACCCGGTCCCCATTGTCCAAGAAGTTTTTCTTCAATGTCCTGTAGAAATTAAAGGTACTGTCGATTTCCAGTTCGTCATGGTCGAAGGGTATGAAGATATGTTCGACGAACATAAGGCCCTGTACCATTTCGAGGCTCAGGCTTCCAGGAAAGTCGACGATGATGTAGTCAACGTTTCCATAGTGCTGCAGGATCTTGTCCTTAATGGTCCTAACCGTTACCCGGATTATCGGATATATCGGGAGGCTGTCCTCTCCATTTTCCCCGATAAGGTCCAGTTCGCGCTGTCTTTTCTTGAAAATGGAGAATTGGGGATCGTCCACATCCAAAAGGACGACCTTCTTTCCATAGGTATGGAACAGGTTGGTGGCCAGCATGATGTTGAGGGTCGTCTTGCCCACGCCGCCTTTTTCCCCGGCGACCGAAATGATCTTTGTTTTCATATTGATATGTATTTAAGTGAGTAAAGGAATATTTATATATAGGGTCAATTACATAGGCATTTGTTCAATGGTTTGGATATTTGCTGATATAAGTATTTGTATCATCATACAGTTGGATAATCGCTCATTTGGTGAAATGTTTATTTGTATAAATGAATAAATGAATAAATGAATAAATGAATAAATGAATAAATGAATAAATGAATATTTTACTATAAATGTCCAATGCCGGTCCGTGTCAATTTTCCATCGTTGCTTAAATTTTTGATTTGAACCCTGAAAGGGCTTCCAGGATATTGGACTCAAGGGCCTTGAAACTTTCTTGGATCCCTTCCTGATAGACAAGGTTTTCCCCGATATTGCGCTTCGGGATGAACTCATTGTCCGTGGCGATGATCCACATGGGGTTGTAGCCCAAGGAATAATAGTACAGGATCAGCTTAAAGGTGGTGGGCGATATCGTACCGCGTTCCACATTGGTCAAGGTCGAATAATCGACGCCCAATCGTTCACAAACATTTTTCCTGGAATAGTGGGAATTGCGCTTGTCCGTGGTATCGTCCGCTTCGACCAGATCGTCCCGGATCTCCCTGAGCCTTTTTCCGATATAATAAAAATCCTCCGCTTTCGCGTTCTTAAGTTCGTCGATGTCCTTCATGTCTATAAATTTTGAACGGGGTAGGAGGAATAGGGTTCTTCCTCGAAAAGATCGGCCCCATCCCATAGGGCGGCCATACCTTCCCCTTTGCTATTATCTTCCTTAAAAGTAGGTCTTTCCTGTGACCCGTCCATATCCTCGAACAGGTCTGGGCCGGACATTTGGTTGAAATCCTCCAAAAATTCCAGGGCGATTTCCCTGTTCGCGTCCAGTGAAGACCCGATTTCATCCGTTATCTTATCGGGATCGAAGATCGAGGACTTGGGATGTTCCCCCTTGATCTTGAAATATTCGTCCTTGACCAGATCATCAATGTCCCCGAGTACCTTGTGGAAGGACTCGTCCAGGACCCGTTCCATTTCCCGTTCCAAGAACATCCTTCCGACAAGGTTTTCCATGAAGGCCCTTATCTGGGAGCCATAGGCTCCTTTATTGTCGACCAATTGCCCTAGCTCCTTTAAATGATCGTAGAGTTTCAGGTCACGGACCAAGGAAGTGAACTGCATTCGCTGCATGGGCCCATCGCAATTTTCCTTTGTAAAGGTTTCCAGGTAAACGTTATAGAATTCGATGTAATCGTTTTGGGCGAGATCAAGTAGGGCCACCTTGTCAAAAAAGCCGATATCCCCCATCAATGCCAGGCGTTCCCTTACCTTTTTGTCATGGTCCTGGGTCCTGAAATCCCTGGTCACCGGAAGGGGGAATTTGTCCTGGTGTTTCTTTGCCTCCATGTTCGGTCTCAATAGGCCAAAGCACAGTTTTTGCTTGATGGGATGTTCAAAGGTATCTGCCACTATACCTCCAAAATATCCGGTTGACATACGGGTTATCTTGCTCTTGGGCATCAGTTCCATCATTTGGGTGCCCATACTGGTGGTCGTGTCGTTCCTTGAGACCGTCCTGGACAGTTTTTCCTGGTGGATCTTCCCAAAAATGTCACTGATGCGCCGGGCCGTTTCCCCCTTGGCAGCACCGCTGAAGACGTTCGCACAGTTGTCAAAGATCACATCGGCCAGTTCCTTTCCGTAATCGGCGATGAGCTGGGAGACACTTTGGATGCCCAGGACAGTGGCCACCAAATGGGACCTCCCCGTATCGATGATCTTTCTAAGGCCCATGATGAAGATCGTGGGCACCTCGTCAAGGATGACGCCCATGGGCCTGCCCCCGGGCCTGTTGACCACCTGTAGGGCCTTGTTGATGATCAGCCCGATGGGTGCGGCATAGATCTCTGATCGGTCCGGATTGTTCTGCACGCACACGATCTTGGGCCTGGAAGTGCTGTTGATGTCCAATTGGAAATCATTGCCGGTCATCACATAGAATATCTCCTTGGTGGCGAGCATGGACAATGATATCTGTGCACTCGCCGTCTGACCGGCCAATTGTTGTCCCGCTTCCCGCTCCAGGGCATCCTTGAAGGGGATCATCAGGTTGCGGACTTCCATGTCCCTCAGGATAATGTCCAAGAGCACCTGTATGTTGACCGTTGAAAGGATGATGACATGGGGAAGGGTACAGATGTTGGTCCCGGTCTCCTCCGCTTTCTTCTTCAGGTACCAGATGAGCCCCGAAACAAAACTGATGGCACTCCTTGAAAAAAAATCGTTCTGTTTGATCCATTCCTTATTGAGGTTCTTCATGATGATGGTGGCCGCATCCGAGGCATCGATCTGTGACTTCATCAAGTAGGGGCTGATAGGATTGTTCCGGTGGGTCCTTTCCGGATCATCGAAGGAAATGGTGTAAAACCCAGGCAAGGAACCCAGCTGTTCCGGATCATCAGTGCCGAGTTGTTCCTTCTTTTTCAGCCAATGGTTATAGGCGATACGGGAGAGTGTATCGAACTTGAAGTCATAGATGAGCAAGGTGAACATCTTTCCGATAAGCTGCTCGATGATTTCTTCAAAAAAGGCAAACGACTTCCCACTTCCCGGTGTACCGATGATCAACAGGGCCCTGAAGAGGTTGACGAAGTTGACCCAGCCTTTTCTGATCTTTCCCTTGAAACGGTAATCATAGGGAATGTTCACAGAATAGGGGGTATCGATCTTTTGTTCCATCTGTTGGAACGTCTCGTTCCCGTCATTGAAAGGGTCTTCTTTGGAGAGGTCGGTAAAGGACAGCACCTGAAAGAGATGGACACTGCCCGATAGGGAAAACAGGAACCCCAGGAAATAGCACGGCACCGAAGACCAATACAAAACAATGTCGGGAACCTTAAGTGCATCACCGGCACCAAATAATATAATTCCAAGGGTCAGGTACGACACTCCCTTGGTATAGGTCTTTCCCGCTACCTTTTTGGGGTGGTACAACATGACCGCCGCTCCAATGGCCATGAGCAATAACAGTTTGCTTAGGTACTTTTGGTGCAGTGGCCCGAACTCCATGAAAAATCCATAGATCCATCGAAGGATCGGGCCATCGATCCCATGGTAGGCCAATAGCGCATAATGATCGATATAGCCGATCGCCGCAAAAAGGGCCACGGAGAGGAACATGGCCGAATGTGCCAACCTTTTATCTTGCATGGAAGGGAAGAATATGGTCCATTATGGAATCAACCAAAGGTCCTTTCCCTCCATCCCTCCAAAGCGATGTCGGATGCCTCCTGAAAGGAAATCCCCTTCTCCCGTACCATTTCGATGGTAGTGTCCATCAGGACCTTGGATTGGTCCCGGATGAACTGGGTATATCCATCCCCTATTTGGAGGCGGTTCTTGAGTTCCATATCGTTCTCTTCGATAAGTGCATCCAGCAGTTCATAGTAATATTGGTGGTCCTTCAACCCTTCCGATAGCTCTTCCATTATTTTCATTTGTTTAAATTTAAGTCAATACATTGAAATTTGATCATTCCCCTTTCTATGGGTATTTGGCCTGTCTTGAAAAATCCCTCGATGATAGCTTCATATTTTTATTTGTGCAGTGTTCTCCTTTGAGAACTTTTTGTGCCTAAGATGCGTCCCAATGGCCCGAAAGGGGACCATATAGGAATACCGGAGCCCAAAATCGGCCAAGACCCCAGTGGTACGTATTTCCTCCACGATGCCCTCATTGGGGGCACCCTCCGGTCCGCTGTTGGTCTTGAGAACGATCTTGTCCCCTGGGCGTATCCTATCCGGATCCACGGTCCCAAGTTGTTCGTACCTTTCCTTCTTGCTGCTTTTCAGGTCGTCGTTCCAATCCTTGCCCATCGATTTCATGATCTTGGCCCTTACAGGAAGGTACAGTCCGCCCAAGGTGGTCAAAAATGACCGTAATGCCTTGGCCATCTGTGGATCCAAGATGGTTGTGGATCTGGATTCCGAGATGGAAAATTCAAGGGCCAACTTGTCCGAAAAAAGGATGGCCTTGAACCCTTGGCCCTTTGGGAACGCATTATCGACCGAGTCTTCGATCTTACGGGCATCATGGGCCATTTGACCGCGCCGGTCCTTATGGTAGTGGATGTTCATTGACACTCTCTCCCGGTTGATTCGGTTCTCGACATAGATCCCTTTTGCCATTCCATTGATGAGCTTGGTGAAAACTTGGATGTCAAATCGGTGTCCCGTGGCATCGTTGTCGAAAATGGACACGAGCTGGATTCCTTTTCTTGAAAGAAAGGGGGTGATGAGCTCATAAAAGAAATCCAGTTTTTCGGTATAGACGTTCCCTCCAAAGGAAATATAAAGGTCACCCTTTTTTCCCTCAAGTTCATGGAAGGAGAGCAGGTCCACCCCGCTTTCCCCAAAAACGATCCGTTGGGCCCCTTCCTTTGGGGGATTGGAACTGAACAGAAAATGGTCCTTTCCGTTGAGCACCAGGCGGAATTTTTTGGATTCCCCCGTATGCCTGTCCCTATAGGGCCTGTTGTACAGGATATAGTTCCTGGGGGTTCCCCCGATATCGAATTTTGGGAAGGCCACATTGGCGATCTTGCTCCCATTGTCATTATGGTGGAAGGCATTGAAGATCCTGCCCCTAAAGGGATCGGATGCAAGGGTTTCCATCGCAATGCCCCTTTCCTTGGTCAGGTATATGGGATTGTGCATTGGTACTATGTTGTAATTTTCCTCCAAGGACTTCGTTCTGCCCCTTTTTTGGGGAACCTTTGCGTTTTGTGCAACATGTTCGTGGGAACTGTCAATGATTTCCAGGCCCTGTTCGACGGCCCTGTAAAAGTTCTCCTCCCTATTCTTTAGGAACGAAAAGAAAAGTCCCTTGTCCTCTGTATCATTGCGGTTGAAATAGGAGATGGGGTCCCTTGAGGTCATCAGGACGATCCGGTCGCCCTCCTTGGCGAATTCCATCGATCCGGCACTTTTTTTGAGCAGTACATGGCCCGTACGCAATAGATGGCCCGCAAAGTCCACTTCCCGGTTGATCTTACCGATCAACCGCTTATAATGCCCTGGATCATCTTTGTAACTTATAGTGTTCTTCATTGCCGATAGGATTGAAAAAAGCCGATATATTTGAATATGTCGGCTTTTGTTCATCAAATGGACCTTATGGCCCCTATTTGCTCATGACATTATGCCGTTTCTTTTTTTTTTCGTCCCCGACCACAACGGCACCCTTGGTTTCCAGGTCCTTTACATTTGCCTTTTCCGGGGATTTTGTAATGAACCTTTCCGCCTTGGGGCTATAGGTGACGCTATAGGTCTTCCTGCCCTTCTTGGTGGCTATGGAGATTTCCACGGCCTCTCCCTTGTTCATGGCATCGGCCTGCTGTTTGGTCAATTGCTGCCCATAGAAATAGGTGTTCTCCGAAAGGGCGGTCTTCGTCCTGATGTCATTGAGCTTTGGCTCGTAATAGGCCAGCTTCGAGAACATTTCCCCATCCTTGGTCACCCCATTGAAGACGATGGATCTACCGTCATTGACCATGGCCTCGAACTCTTCCTTGGAGAACTGGTGGTTATAGGCGGTGGCCTGGGCAAGGGTCACGGGCTGGTTCCTTTTGATCTGGACGTCCAATTTGGACCCGCTCTGGGAACTGTACATCAATTGGACGGCCTTGACACTTTCCTTGAGTTCCCCTTCGTTGACATAGGTGGAGCGATGGATGTACTCCTCTCCCTTGACCAGGGCATCTTGTACGTTCTCGGGAAGCTTGTCAAAACTGATATAGGCGCCCTCCAATTTTTCCTTGGCCTCCCCATAGGCGAACCGCTGGGCGGGGGACCGCATTTTCTCCACATAGGGACTGGTCTCGTCAATGTTGAATTCCAGGCCTCCCTGGGTCTTGATCTTTAGGATGCTTTCCTCTTTGGAGAGGATTTCCCCTTTTTGCCAAACTTGGTTCACTTTTACGAAAACCCTTTCTACTTGTTTTTCCATTTTACTGAGTATTTAATTGTTAAGGAATATTGATTTTCGTACCTTTGCGGTACTTGTTGATATTCATTTATCGATGAGTTAAGGAATATTTCGGAAAGAGGGCGGGAGCGCTCTTTTTCCATTTTATAAAGCTATCCGGTAATCCTCCATCTGCACCTCCTTCCCCTTTAATGTGATACTTTGGTCAGATTCCCATTCCAAATGCCAATTGGCCATTTTGGGTTTGAGGATATCCAATGTTTTGCCCAGATAGTTCCTGTGATAGGACCAGACAAAATATTTGATGGCACCCACCTCAAGGGGCACCCTTACCGAAATACCGTCCCCTTCCTTCCCTACCACCATACTGTGGCGGTTGATACGGAATTGATCCAGGGCCTTGTTGTACTTTAAAAAACTTTTTGCCAATCCTTGGTTGAAGTCCTTTATGGAATTATAAAAGCGCAGAAAGGATTTTTCGTCCCCTACCTGGAACTTGACCCTTAGGTCCCCTTCACCAAGTTTCAACATGAAATTGGTGTCGTCGATGAAGGAAATGAAACTGAGGTCCCGTAGATACCCTTCTATCTTTTTGCCTCCTGTGAACGAAAGGATGATCTTCTTCACCTTGGTCAATTTGCGGATCTCGAACAAGATCTTGGTGGTCTCATAATTGATCTCCCCGAGGGCCATATAGACGGCATTGTCGAGTTGGAACTTCCTGTGAAAGGCAATGGCCTCCCTGGGATCCTTGAACACGACTAACCATTCGATGGATTTGGGGATATTGGAATACCAAAGGGAATGTTTGGCATCGGATTCCCCATAGGGCCGGACCCCCTTGTCACTGTCCAGGAAATAGCCCGAGGTCTCGTTCTGGACATTGTAGAGGGGGAACAATGGCTCCCCGGAAGGAGCCTCGAAGATACGGTCCTTAAAGGCATCCGTTCCGGTAACATCGGAATAAAGCCCTTCCGACCTTCCCTTGAACGGCGCAGCGTAGGAATGGAAGTGATTAAAGTCCGTAGGGACCCTTTCCAGGCCCACATCCTTGGACATATCCAACATCAATTCCTTGGCTGCGGTCACCTGATGGTACTTTTGATCGACCTTGTCCCAAAGCGTTTCGCTCTTTTTCCCCTCTGTCCTAGAGACTTCTTCGATGATAAGGTCCGAAGCGGACAGTTTGTTCTGGGGGCTCTCCACGTGGTAATATAGGAATCCCTTTTCGGTATGGATGACCACACGGTATTTGCCGTTCCTTTTGAACAGGATATGGGTGGGTTCCCTTTTTACAGGTTCATACCCGAAATGCCCGAACAGGGCGGGGAGGTCTATCAAATGGTCTTTGTCCAACCAACGGTCCAACATATGATTAAAAATTGTTTATTTGTAAATAATTAATAAGTTTGTAACTGACACCACAAATATATAAAACTTTTTCAAATGACAATGGTTTTCAATAAAAAAGGTCTGAAACGGATATTGGGACATCTGATATCCCTCGGGAAAAAGGAGGTCCGGTACCTCATATTCCTTATCGTTGCCCTAACGGTACTTCTACTGGGCAAGGCTTTTTCCATGATGGAGGAGGATATCGGGGAACAGATGGTGGCCATGGACCGTTATAATACCTCACTCAGGGCCAGCTCGGGGAATGCCCCAATGGACAGTATGGTCTCGGACAGGGAAAGGGAGCGGTTGCTCTTTGAAATAGAGGAAAGGATCGTAAAGTATCTTTTTCAGATCCCGGACTATACCTATATGTCCTCATTGGAAACCTATTTTAGATATAGCCCGGGACTGTTGGACGAAATTCCCTCGTGTACGCCCTTGGAAAAGGGAGACTATAGGTTGAGCAGTGCCTTTGGGTACCGTGTACATCCCATTTCTGGAAAAAGAAAAAAACACATGGGACTGGATTTTGCCGCACCGAGGGACAAACAGGTATATGCCACCGCATCGGGTACGGTGGTTTCCATCGTCCGTTCCAAAACGGGGTATGGTACCCACATCATCATCCGACACCGTTTCGGTTTCAGGACCCTTTATGGGCACCTGACAAAGACCTTGGTGGGCAAAGGGCAATTCGTCCAGCAGCACGAATTGATCGGGACTGTGGGCAGTTCAGGGGATTCCACTGGGTACCATCTGCATTATGAGGTCAGCAAGAACGGTGAAAAGATCGATCCCATACCCTCATTGGACCTGAAGCGTAAGATCATACTTGAACTCATCGAACAATAATTATGGAGCCATTACAGGAAAACAGACCACTGGACCCATGGCAAAGGGCAAGAAAGCTCATGGCCAGATTATGGAACCTTAAGGAAAGGTTGTTGAACAGGGATTTTGGGGACTTTGCCACCTTGGAATATGAAAGGGTCCGCCCGGAGGACATCCGGGACATCCAAAGGCTCAAATACCACAGGAACCTGGATATGGCCAAAACGGGGCATGCGGATGCTTCGTTGAACAGCCTGATTTCCTATCATCGGAAAAAAGAAGGGTTGGTGAAACTCGACCAAGGAGTGGTTGCCATGGGAACCATCAAGGTCAGGGAAAATGACGACCTCCTGGCCTCGATCCGGTTTGGGTACGACAGACATCGGAAAGCCCCCGTTATGGCCTTGAGGAACCATGATAACATTCCCATGTGGAAACCACTGGATTGGCCGGAACTCTTGGGAAGATTGTCCAGCCTTCATCCAAAGGCAACGGACGGACTTGAGTTCGGACATTCCTTTTTTGCAAGGGACATCCAAAGGACCGTTCCATCCGATTTCGAATCCCTCGGTAAAATGTATGACCTCATTATCGAAAAGTCCTTTGGGTCCAATAAATACTTTGGGAAGGGGGTATTGACATTGGATACAGGGGTATTGGAGCATTCCTTGGAACATCTGCACAGACCGATGCTGTTCCCAGCATCGATAAAAGGCCATGAGATCCTAAGGTTGACGGAGGCCAATGCACATTATCTTGTCTTTCAACCCTTTCTCAAGACCTCTGCAGATCTGGTGCACCTAACCCGTGAAGAAATCCAAGAAATGCTCCAGAACCAACGGGTCGATCGGATTGCCAAGCTCAGGTTCGGACTTGTCCTCGGCATCAGGGAGGGGCAGTTGTACATTGGTAAAACGAACGGTGAAAAGACCCAGGGGATGGACTGGACAACTTTCAGGGAAGCCATGGAATCCCCTGTCCATAGTGCCAAGGTCAAGTACTATCTGGCCAAAAAGATCGTAAAGGAAAAGGACTTTGTGATCGAAAAAGGTGCGATCCGATTGGAAAGCGGTGGACGGACCGCTTATCTAAAAAGGCATTATAAAAATGGCCAATGGTACTTTGCCGAAACTAGTCGAAACAATCAAGAACTACATTTCAGGCCTGCAGATGGACCGGTCATGGGACACCTGCGGACCCATTTTTCGGATTCGGAAAATCTACAAATGGCATTGGATGCGATCAAAGAACAGAAACTGTACATAAGGAAAATCGAAAACACGATAAATATATGAAGCATGAAAACAAGAACAATCATCAGAACGGGCCAGTATGACCATTGGCAAAGGGAGATCGTAAGGGATGGATCGGGGACCCATTATGTACTTGTGGAGGGGGTGCCCCATCATACCACCAAAACGGGGGAACCTACATTTCCGTTACGAGACTTTGTGTTCCAGGACCTGGGAAAACCACGCACATTTGATGGCAATGATTACCCTTATGGATTCGATCCAATGCTTTATGATCTGGAAAAGGAGCAGGTCAAGAAACCCAAAGAACAGAACATATTAAAACTATAGGTCATGAGATCCATCCTTGGCATTAACGGCCCGGACAGCAGACCAGTTGTTTCTGCCAGGGTTCAATTGGACAGGGCCAAAGAACCTGAACGTGCTAACAATCTCCATTGACCTTGATGCGTCGGCATTAACATTTAAAAGAACATAACACTATGGCATTATAACCTTAAAGCGGGGGAACAACCCCTACAGGGCCGACCTTAATGGACGGTCCCACAAATTCCTTAACTCACGATCTATGAAATACTCAAAAAAGAAATATCTGGACTTTATGGTCCGGACCATCGACGCATTGCGAAATTCGGACACCCTCGGGCATACCTTCATCAACAATCCAGGGTTCGGCAATATCTTCGACATCCTCAAAAATGAAAAATACCGGGAACGGTTTTTAGGTGCATTGAACCAGTATGTGGGCGATACGTATACGGATACCCTTGTGGACAGCCTAAAAAAAGGTTCCCTGAACTCGTTCTATACCCCAGTGCCCATAATTCGGGCCATGATGGATTTTTTAGCCGGGATACCCGACTTTTCCCCAGGGACCATTTTGGAGCCCAGTGCGGGGAACGGTTTGATCATCAGGGAACTGTTGCGCAGATATCCCAAGGCCATGGTCACGGCCTTTGAAAAGGAGATCCTGACCGCACGGATCTTGGAACATAATTTCAAGCACAGGGACAATGTCCGGGTGTTCGGCATCCCATTTGAAGGTATCGGCCAGAGCGATGCCGCCAAAAGTTATGATCTGGTCATCGGCAACATACCGTTTGGCGCCAACAAGGTCTTCGACCCCGATCTGGCGGACCACCCGTTAAGGGACGGGCTTACCAGCAATGTCCATAGCTACTTTGTCCATAAAAGTCTGGAACTGGCCAAACCGGGGGGAATGGTGGTATTGATATGTACCAAGAATTTCCTCGATAAGGCAAAATATGGGCAGATCCGTGAAAATATCATTAAGGACAATGATTTTTTGGGCGGGGTCAGGTTACCGGACAATGCCTTTGAGCAGGAAAACACCTCGGTGGTTACCGATATCCTGTTCTTCCAAAAAAGCCGTACCAAGAATCCATCCTTGGAACAGGGGGAAAGGAACCGACTGTTCATGGGAACGGCAAAGATGGATCTTGAAGGCAACGAAATCCAGATGAATGCCTATTTTGATGCCCATCCCGAAAACATCCTGGGGACGGTGGAACCGGGAGGGCTTTATGACCATTCCGATTATACCGTAAAGAATCCCAACAATATAGCAACTATCGAACCCGCCATAAGGGAGGCCTTGATAACCTTTAGACCATCGAGCATAAAATCCAGAATCATAACGGAGAAAAAAACGGATAAGGCCGCTGTGCCTAGAAACCCTCAGCAGTCATATGAGGGCCCATTAAGACCGGGCAACCTGATCGTGGCGGAACAAAAAATTGCAAAGATCACCGATTCCGGCCAGTATTACTACCTGAAGACCAGACCGGCCGAATTCGATAAACTGACCAAGATCATCTCCCTACGGGACACCTATTTGAAACTCTTGGAACCCAAGGTCGTAGATGGACTGAAAATCTGGGAGGACCTTAACTATCAATATGATGTGTTCCTCTTCCAATACGGGAACCTTAACCACAAGGCCAATTACCATTTGGTGACCCTGGATGTCCAGGGACCATTGGTGCTGGCATTGGAAATTCCCGAAAAAGGGACTTTTACCAAGGGCCAATTTCTGCTTACCCCTTGGGCCTCACAAGTGGAAGAAAGCCCCGAACGGTTATCGCTACAGGATGCCATTTATTTTTCCCTGAACCGGTACAATCGGATCGATATCGATGCCATTGCCGGGCTTACGGACAAGCCGAATGAAACCGTGATCGGGGAATCCCTTTCCAAGGGCCTTTTGTTCATCGACCCGACCGAAGATGGGTGCAGGCTTGCCCCAAAATATCTGTTCTTATCAGGTGTCATCCATAAAAAGATACAATGGTACCGGAACAACGACTTTGGGGAGTTCCGTTCCTTTGTGAACAAGGACATCCTCTCCAGGTCCATTTTGGAACTCGAAAAGGTCAACCCGCCGATTACCCCGTTCGAGGATCTCGATGTCAAGATCCATGAGCCATGGTTTCCCATTGAGGTGACCCAATCCTTTATTTTTGACACCTATGGGACATTGGCGCACATAAACTACAATGATACCACGTCAAAATACATGGTCAAGATCGAAAAATACGACTATGCGAGCGTCAAAAAGTTTTACGTCAGTTCAGAACACCGATACTATGGTTTCAAGGACATTCTCGAAGGGGCCCTGAACTCTACTATACCCTATATTTCGAAGGGGTCCGGGGATTTTAAAAGGACCGATAAGACCAAGATGCAGGAAGTGAACATAAAGTTCGAGATCATGTACAGGGAATTCAACGAATATGTGATCGGGAACAGCGAACTCAAAAAGTCGTTGGAGTTCCAATTTTACTCCATCTACGATGCCAAGATCATGCCCAAGTACGATGGAAGCTATCTGGAGTTCCAGGGATTGAGACATTTTGAACCCTACAGTAGTCAAAAGGACACCGTGGCGGGGATCATCATCAACCAAGGGCTCTTGGTCAATAAGGAGGTCGGGTTCGGAAAGACCCTGGATATGGCACTTTCCACCGAAAAACTCCGTGAACTAGGCCTGTCCAAAAGGACGGTGATCATCGGCCTGAGATCGACCGTGGTGCAATTGGAAAAGGAGTTCCGAAACGCCTTTCCCCAAATGAAACTGTTGGTGGCCAACGACAGGGAGGTCGGTGGAATCCAAAAGCGGAACGCCTTTTTTGCAAAGATCGTCTCCCAACGGCCCGATGTGGTATTGATGAGCCACGATACCTTCAAGTTCATACCGCAGTCCCCCGAGATCATCAAGGAAATCATCCAAGAGGAACTGGACAATCTGGAAAAAGACCTGGGCGTGATCTATGAGAACAAGTACGATATCAATAAAAGGGTACTGAAGGGGCTGGAGATACGAAAGGAAAATCTGGAGGCACAGCTCCAGAACGTTTACCACCAGATCGAAAAAGGGAAGGACAGGATATTGACCTTTGACCAATTGGGATTTGAACATATCATGGTCGACGAGTCCCATAAGTTCAAGAACCTGATGTACACCACCAGACATTCCAGGGTAGCTGGCCTGAACACCAGTACCGGATCCGAAAGGAGCAAAAACCTGTACACGGCGATCAGGACCCTCCAAAGATCCAGAGGGAAGGACTTTCAGGCGACCTTTCTATCGGGTACGCCCATCTCCAATTCCATAACCGAGGTGTACGTCCTGTTCAAGTACCTGATCCCGGAAAGACTCACGGAGATGAACATAGCTTCCTTTGACCAATGGGCCCAGGTTTTCGCCAATAAATCCTATGAGTTCGAGCCCACGGTCTCAGGGGACTATAAGGTCCGTGAGCGGTTCCGCTCCTTCAAGAAGATGAAGCTGCTGTCCACCCTGTACAATGAAATTTCCATCATTGTCAATGCACGGACCCACCATATCGATCGGCCCAAAGCGGTAATGGATGTGCATACCATCAAGCCCACCGAGGGCCAGTTGACCTATTTTGAACAAATAAAAACCTTTCTTGGAACAGGGAACAGTGACCATCTGTATGGCAACAAGACCTATACGGAGGACCAAAAGGGGGCACTTTCCCTGATTGCGCTGCACCATATGCGGCATGCCTCCATCGATCCCAGATTGCTCAACCCCGATCTGGAGGATCCCGGGGAGGCCAAACTGCGGATCATCGCCCGTGAGGTCTATCGGACCTATACCGAGAGCAATGGTTTTAAAGGTACCCAGGCGATTTTTTCCGATCTGGGCACCCCAAAGGACACCTTTAACGTTTATTCGGAGATCAAGCGAATCTTGACCGAGGAATTTGATGTTCCGTCCGAAGAGGTGGTGTTCATCCACGATTTCAAGACCGATGGAAAAAGGCTCCAATGCTTTGATGACCTGAATTCGGGCAAGTACCGTATCATTATAGGCTCGACGGAAAAATTGGGAACCGGGACCAATATCCAGCGAAGGATGGTCAGGATCCACCATGTTGATATCCCCCACCGGCCCACGGACGTGGACCAGCGTAACGGAAGGGGGGCAAGGAAAGGGAATGAAATGGCCAAAAAATATTGGGACAATAAGGTCACCATCTCCTTTTATATCGTCGAGAACTCCACCGATGCCCTGATGCTCAATAATGTCAATACCAAAAAGAACTTTATCGAACAGATCACCAACGGAACCATCCAGTTCAACAGACTGGACATGGGCCCAGTGGACGACAACGGGTCCATCGATTACAAGACCCTGTTGGCCGTGGCCAAGAACGACCCGCTCTTCCTGGAAAAGGAACAACTGGGCAAAAGGTTGGAAGAGTTGCAACTGGAACGGTCCATCTTCAAACGGAACAGGCTTGAAGCGGAGAACAATATCCGGTTCCATTCCAGGGAGAAGGAAAAGGTGTACAAGAACATTGAAAAGCTCGAAATGGACCTACCGTTATGGCAATTGATGGAAAGCAAGGAAACCTATTACGGCATTATCAGAAATGCTATGGGGCTTCCGTCCAACACCCAGGATACGGATATTGGACAGGCCATTATCGATTTTTTTGAAAAGCACAAGGGCATGGTTTCGGAACATCAGGTCCTAAAGATGGATGGGGCAAGCCTGTGCATAAGGATAGAGGATGTAGAGACCCATTCCCTATTTGTCCGGACTGACAATGCGACCTATGGACATGGGGCCAGACGGATCGTTACGAACCCCAAGAGTGTTGCCGATTATATGTACAATACCCTTTCCAAGATTCCCCGGTCGATCAAGGATCAAAAAGAACTGGCCCTTGACCATGGACACCACATTACCGCCAACCAAAAGATCTTGGACCTTGATTTTGATAAATTGGACGAACTCAAGAAGATGGAAACAAGAATGGAACAGATCAACGAGGAGCTTGACAAAAAGTTCGATGTAGATGTTTCCAAGGAAGAGCCCGAAAAAACGCAAGTGTCCGCCCCACATTCCCAAAACGTGGGGGTTGACCGCTCTTTATGAGCATATTATGGATTTCCCCTTTGCTGGGAGATTTGATACTGCCATCGAAACCAATACAATGGAATCGATCAGCATGATCGGCAAAAGAATGAGGAATACTAAATATTGAATATTAACCCAATATTTTATACTTTTAGGTATTATACCATAAGGTAAAAAATCATGAAATCACCTTTTATATATGGTAAAACGGTCAGTAATGACGCCTTTACCGATAGGACCCAGGAATCCGAGAAATTATCGAACAATCTGCTACAGGGAATAAATACAATAATCATCTCACCCAGAAGATGGGGCAAATCCAGTTTGGTGGAGAAGGTGGTCAATACGATCAATGGTACGCAGACGGACCTAAAGACCGTGGTCATCGATCTCTTTTCTGTATCGACCGAAGAAGAATTTTTGGAACTTTTTGCCAAAGAGGTCATCAAGGCTTCTTCATCCAAATGGCAAGATTGGTTAAAGTCAGGGAAAGACCTTTTCAAACAACTGGTGCCGAAGCTCAGCGTCGGGGTCGATCCTTCCTCGGATTTTTCATTGAGTTTTGACTGGGAGGAACTAAAAAGGCACAAGGACGAAATATTGAACCTGCCCGAAGTGATCGCCCAAAAGAAGAACATACGTTTTGTGGTCTGTCTTGATGAATTCCAAAACCTTGCGACATTCCCCGATTATGAAGGTTTGGAAAAAAAGATGCGGGCCATTTGGCAGCGACAGAAAAAAGTATGCTACTGCCTTTATGGGAGCAAAAGGCATATGATGACCGAAATATTCAACAATACCTCAAAACCATTCTATCGTTTTGGGGACATTATACTGCTCCAAAAAATCAGTGGGGAGGATTGGCACCAATTTATTTTGGAAAGTTTTGAAAGCACGGGCAAGACCATTTCAGAAGAAATGGCCCGAAAAATCCCGCAGTTGATGAAGGACCATTCATGGTATGTACAACAATTGGCACACTATACTTGGCAGAAAACGGAAAAAAATGCCAAGATGGAAGAAGTGGCCGAAGCATTGAACGAATTGATACAGGCCAATTCCCCATTGTACCAAAAAGAAGTGGAAAATATCAGTGGCACCCAATTGAACCTGTTAAAGGCTATAAGCAAAGGGGCCAAGCAATTGACCGCTGCGAAAACAATGCAGGAATATAAATTGGGCACTCCCAGAAACGTGAGCAAGAACAAGAACATTTTGATCAATGAGGACATAATCCACGAAACGTCCAATGGTTTTGAATTTTTGGACCCAGCATTTGAACTCTGGTTCAAGAAAACCTATTTCAACCAGGATTATCTGGACCTGCTCCATCCTTAAATATATAATATCCACATAGGAGGCAAGGACAACATTTCCCGTCCATCCAAGTTTTTGTTCTATACCCTATGTCCCCTGTTCCTGCGGAAGTTGAAGACCCTTCCCTTCGGTCGGGCGTTCAACCCCCTCGGAACCGCGCACAAAAGCAAGCGGGCGAAAAAACGCCCACTTGCATTTATCTTTCCACCGCTCGAATCATTCTTTTCCCTACCCATAAAATGGGACAACGACCCCTATCGACCCATGGATCCTGTCATGGGAAAGGGCACCCTGACGGGTGCTTTTTTGTGGAAAGGGAGGAAGAAGAAAAGGGTGGATATTTCCTTGGATTTCCCTATCATGCCTACTTGTTGATCGTATATTTATAATAGTTAAGTAATTGTAAAACAGTTAAATACATTTTTTATGAACCAATTTTTTTCATCCCTTGAGAAAACGGGGATACGACAGTTGGGGCTGAGCATCACCTTTTCCGATGGAGAGGTATCGGTGTCCGTTCTGCCCAAGAGCCATGCCGATGACAAGGGGCTGAAATCCCTGAGACCATTGAGCCTACGGGCAAGTGTCGAGGAAATGGACAACAAGTTCTTCGAGGCCGTCCAAAGTCCGTTGGAGCGTACAAAGACCATGTTCGACAGTGTGGAGGCCTATGAAGCATCACTAAAGGTTTCAGAAGGCAGGACGGCAAAGGCCAAAAAGCAGAAAGAATCTGTGGGCAAGAAGGCCACCGCCTTGCAGAACCTTATCAAGGAAAAGGATTTCAACCCGATCAAAGACCATGAGAGGGCGATCAAGGCAGCCAAAGAGATCTTGGCCATTGACCCAGATCACAAAGAGGCCAAAAAGGTCTTTGAGCAAATGTCCCAATATGAATCACCAAACCTTTTCCAAGATGCAGATCGCTAACATAACGAGAAAATACATCTTCCTGAACGGTAACAGGGAGAAGATCGAACTGGAGGACATTGACCTCGAAATGGGGCATGAACGGATCATGGAGCATTATTCCACACTATATCCCGAACTCACCAATGCCAATGTCGTGGACAAGGGCATCAACGATGGTTTCCATGAGATACACTTCCAATCATTGGCAGGAACCAAAGGTTGACAAAATGAACGTAGATGAATTTTTAACCAAAGGAAAATGTACGGCACCATCAAAGATCATCAACTCACGAGAACTCACGGAGTTCCACAACGACCTGTTCAGGGCGTTCCAACAGGACAGCCACCGTACAGGGACAAGGCGGATGAAGGCATTGTCAAAAAGGACAGACTGCTTCCTGACGTGAACGTATGGCCCATTGCCATTAACGATATATCGGAAAAGTATTCAGGGGACGGACTTCGCCAATTGGCAGGGCTGATGGTGGAGGTTACCCGAAAGTTCACGGGGAGCATCGATTCTTGGAGGTTCGATGAAAGGGACAGTCTGCAAGACCTTATTCTCAGATGTGCGAACAGGCTCAGGGACAGGGCAAGGGTCGATTTGATTGATGTATATCGCAATTGCGATGGGGAGTTGGAACTTGACCTGAAACGGTACATCGGGAACAAGGGCAATATCTACTGTATAAACCTAAAGCCATTGTACGGAATGAAGTGCAAGAATAGAAAATTGTTCGATATACTCCTATCCTTTATCAAGGGACTTCCCTTTGATTCGATCTTCGATACGTTTGAGGACAGGATCGATTGGATATGGACTTTTTTGATCGAGGAAATGGAATATTGCAGGGAAGCCCCCAACGAGGATTATGGGGAGAGATTGAAAGGTTCGGTGGACTTCCTTTCACGGTACGAGAAGAAGTACAACGACTTTGAGGTAAGGGACTGGAAATCCCGATTGGAAAGCTATAGACCCAAAAGGGAGGTGTACAAGAAACTAAAGGAACTCCTTTTGGCCTCGGAAAAGTTGGATTTTCAGGTGGTACAACGGATATCCGTCCGTGACGGTTATGAGAGCATGGTCGATTTTTACCATACGTTCCTGATAACCGATGATGGCGAGAGCGAATTTACCCGATCGTACATCAACATGCTCAATGATTGCTCCAACGAGTACGACCTGCTCTCCACCTATGCCCATGCGACCATAGGCAACGATGGGATGGGGGAATTTGAGGAGGGACTGGAGGAAAAACTTAAGGAAGTGGAAAACTTTATTTGTGAACTGAACGAACTGATAGAACGGATTTGATATGGAAAAAATCATGGAATTGGACATGGACGATCATTTGGTGCCAAAATTTGCATTGATAGGCTATGCCAGTACATCGAGTTATTACAATACGGAGCATTATTTTGCGTACCATAGGATAGTGGGGGAATGTCTTACAGCGGGTATGCCCCTGACCAAGGATACCGCAAGGAATCTGTTCAGATGTCTGGAAGGGGAATTGATAAAATTTTCCTTTAAGGGATTGTTGCCCAAGAATCTGGTACATATTGATTTCAAGGGGGAACTCCATTTGATATGGATCGTCCATCCAAAACGGCATACCCTTTATTTTGATGAAAAGATGGGCATTCCGATAGGGCAGTACCCCCTCCCCAAACTGATCTTTTCGTTGAAAGGGAACACGTTGAACGTATTCTCCCTAAAGCGGAGCGAAGTCCTTGACGGGGATACAGGACTATGCCATGCCCCCTTGCCCAATGTCAATGCACGGGGGAGGGTATGCATGGGCAATGTTTCCATGGACTACGACGGATTTGAACACTATGAGGACATCATGGGATTTATGGAAAAACAGTTCTTTTCTTCGGTGTTCACGGAAACCCACCATAACGACCTGATCAAGGGAAACCTTGTGCAAACGATGAAACACCTCAATGGGAAACAGCGTTTTGACGATGCCCTTCTCATTGCGAACAACAAGACCATAAAACAACTTTATGAAAGATAGGATACATATTGCACCCAATTATTTTTTCAACCCTACACACCCGATCACTATCTCATTGATAGGGGTGGGAGGGAATGGCTCCCTATTCCTTGCGAGATTGGCAAGGTTGGATCACGCCCTTTGCCAAACGGGACATCCCGGACTGCACGTCAGGGCATTTGACGGGGATATTGTCGAACCCATGAACATCGGTAGGCAATTGTTCACCCCACATGACCTTGGACAGAACAAGGTGGTCAATGCCCTGACCAAGATCAACCGTGCCTTTGGGCTGCAATGGGAAGGAATACCGATGAATGCCATGACCTTTGGCGATGACATCAGATCGAACATCGTCGTGACCTGTGTGGACAATGCCAAATACAGGACAGCACTTTCTTTGGCCTTACAGCACCCCCATAAGGGCTCGGAACATAGGACAATGTTCTATTGGATGGACATAGGTAATAGTAGGGACACGGGGCAGTTCGTTCTAGGCAGTCTGTTCGAGGAAGATAGAAAATTGGACGATGGTTCTTTGGAGTGCGTAAGCAGACTTAAGAAGATAACCGACCTCTACCCGAATTTGGAAGATCATGATACCGAACCCCAACAGGGAAGGGGATGTGCCTATGCCGATCGGTTGATGGAACAGTCCCTGTACATCAACGATGTCTTGGTGGCGCACGCATCGGACTGTCTGTTCAGATTGTTGTCGCACAGGCAACTATGTGTCCACGGAGGATTTGTGAACCTCAAAAGCGGAATTGTCAACCCCATAAAAGTATAGGACAAAATTAAGGATATGGACAAAGTATTTATAAAGGCCTCCAATTATTGGGCGATCCATGATCTTGCCCTGTTGGGCGATTGGAGCAGGGTACAGGGAACAAAACTACAGGCCCTTTACCATCTTGTACAGTGTAGGGGCAAGGTCTTGGACGGCCCCCATGACAGTGGGTACAAAGGGATAAAAGTACTGGAATATGGTGACGGGTGTTACATCGGCTTTATCCGTATGGCCTACAATAAGGACACTTTTTTCCCCTGCAAGCTCCATGTTGTCAGCTTACAGGAACTGGTAAAAAAATGAACAGAAAAAAATCGGTATCGAAGTTACCCTACCTGTCATTGATCGGGTTTTTGGGAACCGATTTTATCACGAATTGGAAATCGAACTTAAAATCAAAGATTATGACATTTTCGGAACTTTATAATGATCTTCCCTTGGTGGGTTTTCTATGGGTGGTTCTTTACACTTATTTAGGGATCCTGCGTATCAAACGATTGTTGAGATTGCCATTTTTATTGGTGATCATCCTTATTGGGCTTATCCCAGGCATCTGGTTTGTACTTCCCATATTTGCCGTTTTTGAACTGAGTGTACAACTGACGAAACTGATTGGACAGCTTTTGTAGGCTGTTCTATATATCCAATAAAACCAATAAAGGGGTAACAAATAAAACAATTGATGTTTTGGAAGACCCTTTTATTATTTGGTAAAGGGTAATATAGAATTTTATTAACATAAATGGCAATCTATTTTTTGCACTGATTGGATGGAATTATATTTTTCAAAACGAGATGTTTGATTTGTTCGTAACTCAGAAACAAAGAGAAACAGAAAAGTTAAAGAAGAATGTTCAAAAAGGACATATAAGGTTTATACACCTTTAATTAAACAAATTTAATTTGAACTGAATGCCACCAATACATACCGACGGCAAAAAACCCATGGGAAAATTATTCATAAAGGTACCATGGTTTAAGGAGGATCGCTCGGCTTACGGACTCCTTTTATTTTATGGATCGAACCAACAAATATGCTTTGAAAAAGGGCTTTTGATCATTTTTGTCCTATAAACTTAAAATTCAAGAAAAAAATGATTGATTCACTTATCAAAATGTTCAATAAAGAGTTAAGTTACAAATACTTGGTATATCGCCATTTGACTTTAAAAGAGAAGCTTTTAGACTTATTCCCGTTCATCTATCTTTTTGTTTTATTCTTTAGCGCAATCGTTGCTATCATCGGGCCTAGGTTACGGTGGATATTGATACTGCCTCTTTACTTATTTTTAGATTTTTTCTTGATTAAATTGAAGCCTAGGGTTTCTTTAATCTCATATCTAGAGAAAAAAAGGTTAAAAATGGTAATGGCCGTGTTTAGGGATAGAAACGACGTTAAAAATAAGTGCAAATCTTTCAGTAAATCATTCGAAAAATATAAAAAACGAGAGGTAAGGAAATATTTAAAAAGCTATGATCCTGTAATAGCTTTGGAATGCATCAGATATAAAGAAAGCCGACAATTGACGATGACGTTATTTTTTGCGGGAGCATTTATCTTGATGGCATCTGAGCAAATCGCTAAAACCATAGAGAAGATACCTTTTTACAAAGATTTCAATATCCAATTTCAAGAAATCCTTGACTATTCCAATAATTATGAACCTAAATATGGATATGTGCTTTTCGCATTCATTGCATTGGCGATTATGCTTGGTTTGATTTCTATATTTTTTAAGGCAGTTCCTTATATATTTTTTAAATCGTATATGGATATAAAATCCTCCAAGTTAAAATCCCTTAGAGTGCTGGTGGAAGATATTGCCATGAAAAAGAAATAAGATCCTTTTGGGATACTGTCTTGATAGTTGAGATTATCTTTTCTGACAACAAAGGTTATGGTCATGACATGTTCGAAATATGGGAGAATGGATATACAAAGTCCTTAAAAGAAAGGCGGGATGCTCCTTTGTGATAAGGATAACCGTACATTTATTAAAATCCCTATGTTTGGATGGAGTAAAACACAACTTTGTAAAAAAATGTTTTTTGTGGCCGAATATTGGGCATTTTCCACCCTTTTCTTTTCCTCCCCTTCCACACTTTTGTAAATTTATGATGGATAGGTTTTCTGTTTTCTAGGATATGGGCGGCCTAATGAATCAAAAGAATGAGTGAAACCGCTTATAATATATTGGATTTTAATGGGCCGATAGGCAAAGAGGTCTTTTCCGATATGGTCAAGGAACTTGGGCCAAAGGAATCGGTGAAATTATCATTGGAACAGCTTGGCACGCTTATATCCCTTGTTTTCACCTACGGAATCCACTATGACGAATTGACGGAGGATAAACACCCTCTTTTTTTTAAAACCCTTATGGAGGAAAAGCTCCCGTTGTTTCAAGTTTCCCAGACATTTGCCGGACACCTGTTGAACAATTTGGACCAAGGAGGCAAGGCCGAGTTCCAACAGCTCCTCCAAATGGAACACAACATTAAGGAAATTCTTTCCAATGAAAGGTTGTTGGATTTTGTGGAAATGGAGTTGCTGGACCCTACCACCTCTTTTCGAAAATGGGAATACGGACGTTACGTGATGGCCTATATTGGTCAAAAGGTCTTTGGCCATATCAAGTGGGATAAGATTTTCGATAAAAAAGGTTGCCTTCAAAAATTGGAAGAGGGATTGGACAAACAGGATGGAAAGATGGATTCCCAAGAAAAATTGTTCCTGCAATTGATGGCGAAGGGAATGTTGATGCCCCAAAAGACCAATATGTCTGAATTCCTGCTCATGGGTTCCTATGTTCAGGAAAATATGATGAGGCTTTCGGTAAGGATGAAAGATCTGTCCGAGATATTGGGAAGTGCCATCCAAAAGGAAATTTCAAAACAAAAGGGCAAGGAAGGGCCAGGTCTATGATTGATTCGGATGTATTGCTCAGACATCTCCAGAAATTGGGAAAAGAGGAAGCCCCCTTTATAAGGGGCAAGCAATACACCCTATCCCAAGTCAAGTTGGCTGAAAAGATTGTCCAAGACCTACAACATGATTTGGAAAGGGCCTTAAGAAAGCCCAAACTATCCCGTAGAAGGGCATTCATCGTCATATTGCAGGAACTCTATTATGATTTACCTGAATATCCAAGTGAACTATCGCTAGATAGTATCCATAGAAGGGCTTCACAACGGTTTGAGTATATGAACCGAAATGCAAAAGTGTTCAGGACGCCGACACATGTACACCCCAAAGATCCATGCACATATTATGAGGACAATGCATATGGAAAGGCAAGGTATAGGGTTGCATTGGAACATTTGGTGAAAGGATCATCCGTATACTTTCAAGAGACCGATGCAGAAGCTTCACTTAGGATCATATATTGGGAAATAGTGCTTTGTTGATGTTGGAGAATATCAGGGATGATGGCTTTTATTGATTTATGAATTTTGTTAATTAGAGGTTTAAAAACTAATTTGTCATTTTAAAATCAATGTATTTTCTATAATGACCTTAAGTTAAAAAATGATAGAATACAAAGTAGAGCATAACTTGAAAGTCGAGGAGTTTAGAGAGGTATTGATAAATTCCACTTTGGGAAACAGAAGACCAATTAACCATCATGACACCTTGAGGAAAATGGTCGAAATGGGAAACCTTACCATTACGGCAAGGCATAAAGGTAAACTTATAGGTGTTTCCAGATCGTTGACCGATTTTTCATTTTGTACTTATCTATCCGATTTGGCAGTTGATCTATCATATCAGAAAAGAGGGATAGGGAAAGAGTTGATCAGAAGAACAAAGATGGAAGCACCTGACGCCAAATTGATTTTACTGGCTGCTCCTGAAGCCATTTCCTATTATCCGAAAATTGGAATGACCCATTATGATTTTTGCTATTATTTGGATAAGGCAGAGGACTTGATTTAATAAATGGTTGAGTATTGGGTAGGGTTTTTAAGTTTCATATTGAATTACAGGGGAGTAATCCGAAAATTTGGCGTGAGTTCCTAGTGGATTCCAATATTACGTTTTATAGGCTACACCACATTATACAGATAGTGATGGGATGGGAGAACTATCACCTTTTTGAATTTGAATCGGATACATATCGTATTGGCCAACAATACGAGGAGGATGGATACCATGGTCCAAATGAAGTGATCAGCGCACAAAATCTTAAAATCAGAGATGTGCTAAAGGACAAGGAACAAACATTTTCATATCTCTATGATTTTGGCGATTTCTGGCAACATGGGATAACATTGGAAAAGATAATCGATGATTTAAGGATTCCCTTTCCCATTTGTTGCCATGGCGAGTTGAATTGTCCCCCAGAGGATGTAGGTGGTTTGCCAGGGTTCTATAATTTTTTAAGGATTATGGGGAACACAAAGCATCCTGAACGTAAACATTTGAAACAATGGGTCAAGGAGAAGAATGTTGCCTTTAAGGGAAGGTATGATGCGAATAAGTTCTATATCGAAAAAGTCAATTTCTCCTTAATGGAATTGGATGATTATATTGAGGATTGGGAAGCTGAAGATTAAATCGATTTCTTTAATGGATACGAATGGTTATATGTGGTTTCATAAATATGGACACAAGAGACGGAATTCGTATGCTATATCGGCTACCCAAGAGCTTGATAATTTATCTGAGCTTTGAAGATTGTATCCTGTTGTATATTTTGAATGCCTCAAAATATAGATCGTCGTCAATGTCTAGATGCTGATTGATAAAATCAGTAGCTAAATTTACAGCATTTGCTTTATCACCTTTTTCTAAATTTTTAATCAAATCTTGGTAAATCCCATCTATGGATTCATCGCTTTTTGATAATACTTGACAATTATATAATGAACCAGGTTCAATCTTCAGCATTCCCCTTCCGTATGTTTTTGATTCAGCTTCCAATGAAAGTTGCCCATAAAGAGATAGCATCGATACATGAATCCATTTTTTTTGTGTGTCACTAACTTTTTTGAAATAAATTCTATGGACTGAGTTTGTAGATTGAACTTTAGAATAGTTCAAAACCAAATATGGAATTGTTTCCACTCTATATGGAAAGAATGCATCAGGAATTTTCCCATCCCGAACGTAGTACCATGGTTTTCTCTTTTGACAATGGGACCTTTGATCTAGCTGGGATTCTATCCCCTCTTTTAAATAATCTTGGATTCTCTGTGCAGTTGAATCATTAATTAATAATAATCGCTTAAGATTCTTACCTCCGCTTTTCATGAAGTTAGGGAAATCTTTAGCGGAGGTAATTATTGGCTTTAGATCATTCTTTTTGAAACCTAAGCTTTTAGCGGTTGAATAATCCTTTATGAAAAAATCATTTGCGCCGGTTACAACTCCAATTCTAACATCGGCATATTCAGAAAATTTTCTGAATCCGTACTTTATATTTAAAGTGTTTTGAATTTTTTTTAAACTTTTGGTTTCCGCGGTTATTACCTTTCGGGCTGCCCAATCTTCCCAGTTTAATTTTCTGTATTCAATTTCATTTTCTATGCCTTTAGAAAAACCGACTATGATTTCCTTATTTTTTGCGCCATAATTGCTCAACCATAACAAAACTATGCGCTCTTGTGCATCTTCAAAGTATGGCGTGTTTAATGCAAGAACCTTTATTTTTTCATATCTTTCTAGAAGGTGTTTTCTAAAATTTTGAGCATAGTCTGCTTGCAACAATGCCCAAGGTACAATCGCTCCAAGGCCACCTCCTTTTTTTAGATGTTGTTCAGCTTTAATGAGAAAATACGCCCACAAATCTGATGAGTTGCTTAATTCTTGAAGCTCTTCAATAGACTTCTTGAATGCTTTAATTTTTGTTTTGTCTTGTTCTTGGTGCCTAATATAAGGCGGATTTGTTAGAACGGCATCGAACTTATTGCAACTGTCAAATTCAAAAAAATTGCTTTCGATTAAGTTCGCTTCTGGTAAATGGGTCAAAAGGCCATTAACAGGATGAATGTCACACCCAAAGAGACTTATGTCAACACTTTCGTTATTTTTTCGTTGATTCCTTTCAGCTGCCAAAAGTAAGGCACCATCACCATATGCGGGATCAAAGAAAGAGTTGTACCCTTTGTTTAACATCGGTCTAACCAAATAATCGGCTAGACTTTTCGGAGTATAATAAATTCCATTTTTCTTTTTATGTTCTATCGGGTTATCCTCCATAATAAAAATCTCTAAGTAGTCTATCCGAACTGTGCTTTTCAGAACTTAAAAAATCTCTAACACTAGTAAAATATGGTTTGAGCAAAAGATCTTCGTTTTCCTTAATTAAATTACGCCACTCATCACTGGCAATGATTTTTTCGGTTATTTCTGAGCGAAACTCACAGAATACTGAATCAAGCAAAAGAGCTAGGTTAGTGGGATATCCAACTAGACGTGGACTTGATATCTTTGGCTTTAAGATTTCACAAGAGATTGATTCTTTTGCTAAAAGTGGACTTTGCTCACCACCATATTGAATGTGATATACTGGTTTTGGATCTTCATTTTTCTTGGGCATTGCAAAGTCAAAATGGAACTTTCTAATTAAATCTTTACTGTCCCCATTAGACTCACAAATTGCTATCATATACGAGGCCATGGAATAATTGGGTGAGATGTTTACTCCAATGAAGACTCTTCGTCTTCTTTGTTCCACCAACAATTCAAGCTCGCATTCGAGGTCTATAGAAATTTCTTTCGGTTTTTTGACAGCTCCTTTTAAAGTAGAATGTGAAATGTAAGCTTTACTGGTTAAATCAGAAAAACTGTTTGCAAAGGAACTTTGGTTTGAGATAAACCCCAATGTCTTTATTTCATTTCTGATGAACGCATCATATTTAGGTTGTCCTAGGCCAATACCCATAAAATCATTTGATTATTCTGAGATTTTCGAAAAAAAGCAAATCCTCATAACTGGGGTGGGGCTCAGTGTATTTCAGTTTCATTGGATGCCATTGCGCACCTTCAGTTTCATCCTCCGCAGCTACAGTTTCGGGATATTGCTCATCACTTACATAACATTTTGAATAGTACTTTTTATCATTCACCAGCTTACGACCTATTTCCCACGGCAAACCTATTTCCCCCGTTTTTTTGACAACTAGCTCAGTTAATTTGCTTTTCCACCATCGGTTATTGGATTCATCGGCAAACACACCTTTATATTGGGCATTCTTAAATTGTTCACTGACGGTATCAAATCCTTTTGGAGTAAGACCGAGATAAGTAGCTGCCCAAATCCTGTCATATAGAAATCCAGGCCTTTCAATTAGAGTATGTCTGAACCATCTGTTCATTTCAATTAACAGGCTTTTATCTTTAAGATTTTCTTTCTCTTTAATTTCGATTGGGAGAATCTTACAAAACCTCTCAATGTCTTCCTCCGGACAATCAAAATATTTCACAATGTCATCAATACTTTCGGGTCTTTTTCGCTTTAGCTTTCGGAATCCTAACGCAATGCTTTCTATTGTTTTGTAATGGGCAGATATTTCATTGTCAGGATACATGTCTTCATAGGCCGATTTTTGCCTTGTATCCACATCTTTTTTAATGTCAACAGCTGTAACAGAAATAATCGGACATTCAGTAAAGACTTCGTGAATGAAGGTTGCTGCTGTTGACCCTTTTCGAAATGTTTTCGAAGATGTGTTATCAAGAAAATGATCCATGATAATTAAATCGGGTTCAACCGATTCCGATAGATATTTGTTGATGATATTGTCAAGATCCCCGTCTTTCACATTTACAAAACGGTATTCAGCCTTAATGGCTTTGGCCAAACTCTTGGCCGTTGCTTCACGCTCAGGTGAATCATCGAACCAAACAAAATTAATTGGCTTCCTCATTTTCTAATACAATTTTTATTTCAGTTGACCACTCTCCTTCAGGTTTTTCGAAATTGATGCTTCCTCCATGGGCCACAACAATTTCTTTTACTATGCCCAGCCCTATCCCAGAGCCTGTTCCAACAATCAAGTTATCTTCTGGGTTCATGCGACTTTCCAGATTAACGTACAATTCTCCGTCGGGATCAGATATAAATGGAGTAAATACCTCTGAAAACCTACTTTCGTTCAAACCAATTCCAGTGTCTTTTATAGCTAGAATCAGTTTTCCTTCATGGAAACTAGAAGTAACTCCTATCTTTCTTTTTCCACTTGTTGCAATAACAGCCTTAATGGAATTGGAAAGGATATTGAGCAAAATTGAATAAATTTC
Source organism: Flagellimonas yonaguniensis (assembly GCF_029193885.1). Lineage (GTDB taxonomy): Bacteria > Bacteroidota > Bacteroidia > Flavobacteriales > Flavobacteriaceae > Flagellimonas > Flagellimonas yonaguniensis. The sequence goes on from NZ_JARFVB010000014.1 coordinate 100,999, forward strand.
TGCTTCATGATATTTTCGAGTAATGGCGTTGTTCGGAACGTTTTCGGAATCAATCGCTATACCATATTTGCCCGTAATTAGTTCAAAGGCTTTTTCTACTTTGAGCAATTTGGATTTTAAAGAAACCCGACCTGGTTGGACTTTTGATTTATCGGCGCTTATCAATGAAGTCAATTGTAATAATTCTGTCAAACGTTTATTCAAATCGTTGAAATTGGAGCCAATCTCCAACGCTTTGTCCTTATCCTCTCCAACAAGTGTTTCGGCAATTTCTGTCAATGAATTCTTGCTTTGTTCTAGTAGTCCCAAAAGAGATTTGACCTCGTGGGAAAAGATTAAAAGTAGTGTAGAAGTTGATGCGATTAGTCGCAAATGAGACAACTCAGATTTATTGGACTCATTTTGCCTTCTAATTACTTCCGTAGCTTTGGATATGGATTGCTCTACTTCCCTTCGCTTGTTTGGTTCAAGGCTTCTGGCAACTGTTCTTATTTCATTGTCAATATATTCAAGAGCCCTATCGACAACTCTATGGGTTTGAATTGGTTCATCCAAAACATCCTCAAAAGCTTCTTTGGCAATTTCAGCTTTTAGAATTGATTCTTCACGAATACTATAATCCCTTAGAATAGTGGTCCAGTCCAATGCAAATCGGACGAAATCCTTCAATTCTGTCATTGCATCTGAATCAATGAAGCCTTCTCTGTTGGCCTTCATTTCAAAACCCTTAGCATCTTTACCAAGTTCAACGTTTCCAATATAGCTATTCATGGCAGGCATGTTGAGCAATGATCTTGATGCCTCGACACCTCGTAGGGATTCAGCGAAAGCCAACAGCTCTTCCTTAGGGGACGCTAATCTTCTTGCCTTGTCTTTTTCAATATTTAACCAATCATCGTTACCATAAGGATAAACCCTGAAACCTCTAAATCTTATTTGTACTCCACCCCACCTTGGTAAAATCTCACTCAAATTTCTGGAAGAAGCTATACCTCTGTCTCTTATCTTTTCTACCCCAGAAATAAATATTCCTAAATGTAGTTTAACATCATTAAGATTGGAAAACCGTTTTGATGACACTATTTTTCTTTTTCCAAGACCTTTGGCATCCAATTCACATACCGCCTGCCCTTTGCTGTTGACAAATGCATTTAATGTTCCCCAACCTGCATTGATAAACTCCTCCCTTAAATCTTTCACTTCATCTTCGAAGTCGGGAGCTTCCAAAAGAATATTAAAGCCAGGGTCTTCCATAAATCCATCTCTTCTTGCACCCCGATTGGCCACTAATACTGCTAGTTGTCTTTTTAACCAGTCCATGCCCCTTTTTCTCCATTCATCGGATATGTCCTCGATAATGAGAGTTGTCCCGGTTTCTGCTGACTGCAAAATATCTTGGTTACCCTTGCAATGTATTGTTGTCACATCCGTACCCACTTTGAAATTTTCCCATGGAAACTCTACCTGGATAAGCCGGGTAAACTGACCCACCTTCGCCGGATGAAACTGACCATGGCAAATGGACTGCCCAGATTTGATCTATCCTTGGGTTAAACTTAGTTTTTATTTTTCAATTTTCTTCTCATTGATTCTCCTTTTATATCTATTCTGTGGGCTGTATGCACCAAACGGTCGAGGATGGCATCGGCCAGTGTTTTCTCCCCGATAATGTCGTGCCACTTTGATACGGGCAATTGTGATGCTATTATAGTGGATTTTTTGCCGTGCCTGTCCTCGATGATCTCCATAAGTGCATGCCTATTGATGTTGTCCAATGGTTTAAGGCCGAAGTCATCCAAGATGAGCAAGTCCTGTTTTTCAAGTTTGTTTATCTGTTTTGGATAGGAACCGTCTGCCTTTGATGTCTTGAGCAGGGTAAAGAGCTTCGCAGTATTGAAGTACATCGTTTTTGACCCCATGGAACAGGCCTGGTGGCCGATGGCCGATGCCAGGTAACTTTTGCCCACGCCGGTACTACCGGTAATAAGTATGTTCTCCCTTTTTTGGATGAACCCGCAGGAACCTAGCCGCCGGACCAGGTTCTTGTCCAGTTGGCGCGACGGTCGGTAGTCTATAGCTTCCATGACGGCCGTATACCTGAACCTTGCGGACTTGGTCAATCGCTCTATCCTACGGTTGTGACGGTCGTCCCATTCGCTCTGGACGAGATAGGCGATCAGTTCATCGTTGGTGTAACCGGTGGACGGACCGCCGGTTTCCATTGTTGTGGTGAAGGCCCTGTGCATTCCATAGAGCCTCATTTCTTTCATCGATTGCATTGTTTTTTCGTTCATATGTTCTGTTTTTAAGTATTGTTCCTATTCGTAGTATTTTCCTCCCCTTATGTTGTTGTGCTCGGGCATTTCCATGTCCCCGTCGATACCTTCATCGATCTGGTCCCACCCCTTTTTCAGGATGCGCTCGACCATATTGTAATTGTACGCACCATATTCCGCGGCACGCCTACAGGCACCGTCAAGACGTTCCCTTCCGTACTTTTTGGCAAGGTGGAGCACGCCCAGACAGGACTTATAGGATTGTTCCGGGTGTTGCTTCTTCTCCAGGATGGCAATGATGTACCCTTTACAGTGTCCGCCGATATCGCTTGCCCAATCGATGAACTTTTCACTGCTCCACTCGCTTATGAAACGATGGTGCGAGGGCATATGGTCGGCCAAGGTGGTATAGCCGTATTTCTTCCTGTTCCTTGTATGTACGGCGAACCTTTCGTGCTTATGGTAGATCTCGACGATACTGTCGGTATAGACCAGCTTGACCTGTTTGCCTATATGCCTGTAGGGCACGCTGTAATAATGCTTGTCCTTCCCAAAATAAACATGGCTGTTCTTGTGTACGGTGGCCTGGGCATAGCGTTTTACCTCATAGCGTTTCGCCGGTAACGGCATCAGTTCGCCCTTCTCGATCTCCATAAAAAGCGAACACCTGGAATATTCCCTTCCCCTGAACGACATTGCGTTGT
>NZ_JARFVB010000015.1 GCF_029193885.1 Flagellimonas yonaguniensis
AGGCTATGCCGCTCTTTCAAGGCTTCCAATACCACCTTGGTCTTGAACTTCGGGGTAAACTTTCTTCGTGTCATATTCAGTAAATTTAATGATTAAACTTACTGCCCTAATTTTTGGGGTATCTACAGAGTTCTAAATTTTTAGTTTTCTTCCGTAACCTTCGCCTTTTATCTTTTCATCCTCACCCTTCTTGTCATATATGACATGTAACAGCTATTCAAAAATCTTTTTCTTGCCTCTATCATGGGAAAAGAAGAAAATTTATTGAATTGGATGGAAGACGGGTACGGTTCTCCTGAGGAACTCGCCAAAGTGTTGGATTTGGGGCTGGAAATGCTGTTTTATTTGGAAGAAGATACCTTTGACCGCAAGGAAGTGCACGAAGTGGTCGCTGCGCTTCGAGGGATTGTGGTTGGGTTGAGAGAGTAGTAACTTATTTTTCCATCAATAACCTTTGCATATGTTTTCTCAACATTCTTGGCAACTCTCTATACATTATAAAATCCTCTTTGGAATTCATCATAAGTAATTCTTCCATAATTGGATTACGAGTCGTTATTTCAAGCATTTCATCAAATTCCATTACTGCTTTCTCCTTTTCCATTCTCGATAAATCGGACTTGATTGTTCTAATGGTTTCTGTTCCCGATTCATATACCCATGGCATTTTTTCTCTTATTAAACCAAGTGCCATTAATAAACCTATTGTTGGATTTGGCGTCATGTGCAACATTTCTTCTACCATAGCTGGATAGAACCTTTTTCGTCTTTTTTCTCTATGTTCAGAATCAATTCTACTCTCAATTCTGGATGGCAGATCTTGAAACATTACCTTAATTTCTTCAAACAGTTTTGGAGTATCATTTTCATTGTAATGAATAACACTATCATTCTGGGGGTCTTTTTTTCTTTTAGAAAAAATCTCTCCTATAGATGTTATAAACTTTTGAACATGAAACTTGATAGTTTCTTCGTCCGGCTCAGAATTTGGAATTCTATCAACAAGTTGAAAAACAAGTTTACATAAAGATTCTTCATCTCCCCCACAATTTTGGAATTGGGCAAAAGGTCCGCTAGAAGCTTTCTTAAGTGTAAGTCCAAGTGCAACACCTAGTATTGGGGTATTTAATTTGCCTTTTGCCATCCCTGCTTCAAAAAGAATCCATGGTCTATCAACACTGTAAGGTGTTAATAAACATACAACGTCAGTTGCCCCCTGAATGTTCTTAATTATTTCTGGATACCATTCAACCCCATATTCAATGCCTTGATTACCTTTTTTATCTGATGACCGAAAAGATTTTAGGACACCTGCACTAACCCTTTTCAACAATATACTAAACGCTTCTGCTATTTCTGCATCCCTTGTATCATGACTAATAAAGACCAATGAGTTCGGAGATTTAGTCAATAGTTGTTCTTCTTGCTTTTCTTCTTTTGATTCACTCATTCTTACTTATTAAATTAAATCTTATCTAAAAATAAACATGCACAATTTTCATCCTAAAATTTATTAGGACAAACTGATTAATTCTTTTTTAAAACTTGGGGGAGAAAACTTTTAAAAAGTTATCCTAATATACACTTTTTGTTTAAAAATCAATTAAGGTTTTCTTTAATGTGTATTCTTGACCAGTTTTCATTCCATGCGATTGCGGAACTAAGCCGAAGTACTGCACAGAATCCAAATGTTCTGGATGGGATGCTGAAACAGGTTAAGCATGACGGGGCGTCATTTCGAAATGAGATGCAAAGCATCGATTGAGAAATCTCTTCCATTCTCAGATTTCTCACATCCGTTCGAAATGACAAAAAAATTACTTCGGGAAAATTCGTGGAATTCCTGCCTGCGGCAGGCAGGCGTGTCGAATAAATAATAAAGATTTCTCGAGCTCCTTCGCTCTCCTTCGAATCCGCTCAGGATGACAGCTCAGGAACAGCTCGAAATGACAAAGTGATTATCATTCATTGCCAATTGTTTATTGTTTCGGCCTGAGTAGTTTGCTCAAAAAGAACAGAGCGGCCATAATCAAAAGCATCAGCAAAAATACCAACCCAACATTCAATACCGTTGCTCCCCAACCAAGTTCCGTCACATTAAAAAAAGGATAGGGGTAAAACCCAGAAAAATGTCCACGCACCATCACAAAAACCAAATACCCTAAAGGGTATAGCAACCATTTGGAGATTTGTTTCCAAGTAACAACGGTCCTAGCACAGAACATGAGCCAATACACATACATAAACGCTGGGATGATGGTATGCAGCAATTCGTCCACCACCATTTGCAAACCCGTTGGGTTCCAAATATCACGCAACACCAATTGGTACACCAGGCCCACAACCACAATAAAAACAGTGAGCGCCATGGGCGTTGCCCTTTGATGGAAAAGAGTCAGTCGTTTCTGGTCCGCACCAAATATGCGTATGGTAAAAAACAATGCCACCAAGGTGTTGGTAAGTATGGTAAAGTAGCTTACAAATCGTACTAAACTTTCCACTATACCAGCCTCTCGGTTTTGAAGCATCAAATACAATTGGGCGAGTACGGCAAACCAACCCATACAAAGCCCCAAGATTTCAAAATTTCTGCGCATATACTACTTATTAATTCTATTCTCAATTGGGCAAATACACCCCTAAGGTCCCCTCAAGGGGACAATCCAAGTGGCCTTGATCATCTAAAAGAAAACAAACTGTCATTCCGTACGTATGCTGAGCGAAGTCGAAGCATAACACGGAATCTCATCCTAATACGATGCGCATAACGATAGCATCATTTCAAGATGAGGTGCAAAGCATCGCTCTTTAAACCATCTCGACCGCCCCTTCTCCCTCCTTCGACTCCGCTCAGGAACCAGCTCGAAATGACACCAAGGTTCTATGCCTTCGGCAAAAACACCTCTGCCATCATACAACGGGCACTACCGCCACCACAGGTCTCAATGGTATCCAAAGGACTATGGATAATGGGGCAATGCTTTTCAATGGCCTTGATTTGTTGCTCGGTCAAACTATTATAGGCTTGGGTGCTCATTACCACATAGCGCTGATCGTTTGTCCCAATTACTTGTAACATATTGCCTGCAAAGTGGCACATTTGTTCTTCCGTAATCCGGATAACCTCCTTACCGTCCATTTTGATGTGCTCCACCACATTCTTGCGTTCCTTTTTATCGTCTATGGAATCCAAACAGATGACTGCAAAGGTTTCCGCCATGGCCATCATCACATTGGTATGGTAAATGGGCAGTCGCTCGCCATCCACTGTTTGATTGGCATGAAATATTACTGGGAAGCAATCAAAATCCTCACAAAATTCAATGAACAGCTCTTCATGAGCACGCTCGGAAAGGGCGCAATACGCTTTTTGATTGACTCTATCTTTTAAGATACTACCTGTTCCTTCCAAAAACACGCCTTCATCTTCGGCAGCGGTATAGTCCATGATATTTTTGATGACAAAACCATGTTCCTCCAACAATTCCAACACATCTTCCCTACGCTCTTTTCTTCGGTTTTCAGCAAACATGGGGTACACACAAACGGTTCCGCTCTCATGAAAAGAAACCCAATTGTTCGGAAAAATCGAATCTGGCGTGTCCTGTTCCATATTGTCATCAATGGTAATCACATTGACGCCATGTTCCCTAAGCACCTCTACAAATTGGTCAAACTCTTGCTGTGCCTTTTTGTTGATTTCGGTATTTTTCAGATGCGGGTCTTCCTGAAAATAATTGTTGACCGCAGTTTGCTCGTTCATCCTAAAGTTCACGGGGCGCACCATAAGAATGGTGTTGGTAATCTGTTTTCTCAATACTTTGACTGTTTTCATTACCTGTGGCAGCAGGAAGTTAGGGTTAAATAATTATGCTCTGATCAAAGGCATGGTACTGCAACGCAACAAGCCTTCTTGTTTTGCTATTTCAGCATAGGGAATCTCCTCTACGGTAAATCCTTGGTCCCGGAGCCAATTGTTCAGTCGGGAAAAACTCTTTTCCGATACCACCACTTCGGGCGATATGGAAAAAACATTGCTGAACATTTGATACATTTCTTCTTTATCAATCTCAAAGATATTATCCGGCCCGAAGAAATCCACCAAGTATTGGTATTCCTCCTCCACCAAAAAACCATTTTTGTGCAAAATCGCTTTGTCCTTTCCCACAGGTTGAAAGCAACAATCCAAATGCAGTGCATTCTCCTTTGGATTGGTATTGGACTTTCGGAGTTCGAAGGATTTTACGGTTTTATGGGGAAACATATCCCGTATGAATTCCACGGCTTCGATATTGGTTCGCGCGGTAATGTAACCCGCATAGTCCACACCTGTGTAGGTTCCGATAAAAATATGATCGTTCCAGGGCATCACATCCCCTCCTTCAATATGCACTTCTTCTGGGGGACGGACAATTTTCGCAGGGTCAATTTGGTCCAAAACTTCATGAATCGCCACAAATTCTCGCTCGCGATCGGGCAGAATGTTGGCATGGAACAGTTTATCCTCTATCACAAAAGCTATATCCCTGGCAAATATTTGGTTGCAATCCTTCAATACCTCTGGACGATAAACTTTTACCCCGTATTTATTAAAGACTTGGGCAAAAGTCTCCATTTCCTTGATCATATCCGCCTCTTTGGGATAGGTTCCCGCTTTTATGTGCTCGATGGATTTAGGATCGTAGGCTTCCTCGATTGTAGGAATGGGACCACTGCTCTCAGCGGTTCCCAAAATCACAGCTTTTAGTCTGCTGGTCTCATCAACTACGTTCAATTCAATCATACAAGGTTTTTTTAAATGCCAAAAAATAGGCCATTGAAAGCATTAAGGAAAATCCTTAAGAATTCTGTGGCAAATCTAGTGTTTTAGTTAGACCTAATTATCAACCCAAATCATAAATACCCCCATACAACCACAGATATTGATCATTCAAACAAGGGTATATCACCATCATGCAAAAATCTACCTATCAAATAGTTAAAATTAGCCTCAAAAGCTCAAAAACTGACAAATATCAGATAGCGGTTTATTTTAATTATTACATTTGTATTAAGATTTTTCTTACAGATGAAAAAATTGCTATTGACATCAATTCTACTGGCGACAGTATTCGCGGTATTGGGCAGCATGGATGCTTTTCAAAAAATGGAAGGCATCAATGTAGCAGAAACAAATTCCAATTTGGGTGCACCCCCTGTTCATTCAGTTAAATATGATGACTGTATTACGGAAAGTGATTTTCCCGATGGGTATACGGTATACACTCACGATATTACCAATCAACATTCAGATTGGGACATCATGAAAGTTAACGAGTCTATCCAAAAATATACTAAATCATTGGATTCCACTTTAAAGAACTTGAACACTGTTGATGCCCATGAGTTTATTCATCAAGCCTTCCAAAAATCAAAAAGTGCCGTTGAGACCGAGAATATTTCAAACATCCAAAAGCACTACCATGGAGAAATTATGCGAATTTGCTATGCCAAAGACAAACAATTAAATCAAAATAAAGTAGGTATTCTTTAGTTTAAGATTTCCCTTCTCCCATAAAAAAAGGGCCTTACAGCCCCTCTTTTATTCCTTTTCGTCCCAAATCATCTTTTTTCCAATGGAACAAAGTCTCTAAGGTTTTCCCCAATGTAGACTTGTCTCGGTCTACCAATCGGTTCTTTTCTTAGTCTCATTTCTCTCCACTGTGCTATCCATCCAGGTAATCTACCCAAAGCAAACATTACCGTGAACATTTCCGTAGGTATGCCCAATGCCCGGTAGATGATTCCGGAATAGAAATCCACGTTGGGATACAATTTTCTATCCACAAAATAGCTGTCTTCCAAGGCTTCTTTTTCCAATCCTTTGGCGATATCCAAAATTGGATCTTCGATACCTAAGTTGCCCAACACTTCGTCGGCGGATTTTTTAATGATTTTAGCCCGTGGGTCAAAGTTTTTGTACACACGGTGTCCAAAGCCCATCAATCTAAAAGGATCGTCTTTATCCTTTGCCTTGGCCATATATTTTTTTGTGTCGCCACCGTCAGCTTCAATCGCTTCCAACATTTCCAAAACGGCTTGGTTCGCTCCTCCGTGTAATGGACCCCATAGCGCTGAGATACCCGCCGAAAGTGAAGCAAAAAGTCCAGCGTGGGAAGACCCTACAATACGCACAGTTGAAGTTGAGCAGTTTTGCTCGTGGTCTGCGTGAAGTATCAACAACTTGTCAAGGGCGTCAATAGCAATTCTATCTCTTTTATATTCTTGATTTGGTCTTTTGAACATCATTTTATGGATGTTCTCCACATATCCGAGGGTATCATCCCCGTAATCCAACGGAAGACCTTTTTTCTTACGCATGGCCCAAGCCACCAAAACCGGGAATTTTGCCAAAATTCGCACAATGGAATTGTACATGGCGGATTCGGATGACACATCCACACAAGATGGGTTAAAGGCCACCAATGCACTGGTCAATGAAGACAACACGCCCATTGGGTGCGCTGATTTTGGGAAGCCATCCAAAATTTTCTTCATTTCTTCATCTACTTGGGACTCTTCTTTGATATCACTATGGAATTTTTCCAACTGTTCTTTGTTGGGCAATTCCCCAAAAATCAAAAGGTAAGCTACTTCCAAAAAGTCGGCTTTCTCTGCTAAGTCCTCAATTGAATAGCCTCGATACCTCAATATTCCTTGCTCACCGTTCAGGAAAGTAATGGCACTTTCACAGGATCCCGTATTTTTATAACCGGGATCTATAGTCACCATTCCTGTTGAGGCCCTCAAGGTTTTTATATCTATGGCCAATTCATCTTCAGTACCTTTGATAACGGGGAATTCGTACTTTTTTCCCCCGTATTCGAGTATAGCTTTATCCGACATTTTATATTTTAATAGATTAATAAAAATAGAATGCGAAAATTACGAAAAAGCGCAGCCATTAACAATTTCCAGCTACTATTTGTGCTGATATTAACGCTAAAATGATATAGATAGATCGCCTTAATTCAATCTATAGAGCTGTTTGTAATAATCGTCCACGGATTTTTTCCATGTAAAACGCTTTTTCCGTGCTGCGGCTTGTATTTTTTTCCAGTTCGGCTTATCATTTTCGAACACATCCAGAGCAATGTCAAAAGCCTCCAACATGCTTTTTATTTTTTCATCGTAACTGTTCCCATCAAAGGAAAAACCCGTTTTCATATGCTCTACGGTGTCCTTTAATCCACCCGTGTGGTGAACCAAGCAAGGGTTTCCGTTTCGCATGGCCAACATCTGACTGATACCACAGGGTTCAAAGAGACTGGGCATGAAATAAAGATCGGATTCCAAGTATATGGAATCAATCAGTTTTTCCGATTGACCATTGGTAAAGATAAAGTTCTTGTGTTCGTAACTCAATTTCCTGAAGAGTTCCTCATACTCCGGTGCACCTGTTCCCAATAGCATAAAGATCCCATCCACCTTTTCCAGGCGTTTCAGGATTTCCACAAATGCCTCGGGCGATCGCATGAAGAAATAAAACTTTTGCTCCGTTAAACGTGCTACACTGGATGCAATGAATTTTGGTCTTTCCTCTACAAAAGCCATGATTTTCTCTCCGGTATGGGCCAAAAAATCGGCTTTGTATTTTTTATCCTCTTGTTGTAGCCACCCAAACAATGCCTTGACCGTATTCCGGTAAATATTGCCTTTCTTTTCTTTGTTGATGTTCTTGTAGTTGCAACCGTTCAAAATACCGAATAAGCGTCCTTCCTCATCCGCTGTTTGCAAATCTTTTTCCAGTCCTTCCCCTCCAATGAATTCGGGTGGGGAACTGGGCAGCAACACATCCTCTTTATAGGAAGGTGAAACGGTATGCACGGCATCTGCAAAGCGAATCCCCACGGCCATAAGATTGATGCAATCCTGATACCTGTAATCCATCAATTTTTGATAGTCCAAGGGCACATTGGGAAACCAGTTTTTGACGGAGGAATAGTTGCCATCAAACGGACGAATTCCTTGTATCGCCAAATTGTGGATACTATACACGATACGTATGTCCTTTAAGTTGGTATACTCAGGATGATATTCCCTCAAAAACAACAATAGACTGGAGTGCCAGTCGTGCAAGTGCACCAAATCCACCTCTCCAAATGCGCCTTGTTTAATGGCTTCGGCCACGGCCGTACAAAAGATGAAGTATTTGATGGCATCCGTATAGAAAGGCTCTTCTGGGTCGTTGTGGTATATGTGTGCGATATCCCCAGCTTCTATTTCTGGATGGTGCAGCACATAATGGAAAATATTCGGGAATTCTTTCTTGGGCTGAACCTCGTACAATTCCGCTGTATAACCTATCCCGCGTAAAGTGAAATTCAACGTGGTCCTGGGCAATCCCCCATGGTGGAGTCTGGAGTAAGCGGGCACCACTACGTGCACTTTATCGCCGCGTTCGGAAATTTGCCTGGGCACATCACGGACCACGTCGCCCATACCACCGGCTTTGCAATTCTCTAAAGCATCATTCTCGGCAGCGACAAAAAGAAAGTTATTCATGAGGGAAAATTTGAATGGGTGTTTAGTTAAACCATTAATTTAACCAAACTTTGTTATTGAAACAAAAAAAAGCCTTTCCCATTTGAGAAAGGCTTTTTGTATGCTAAATAATCATTATGCTTATTTTACCTTGAAGGCTTTTTCTTGTGGATAGTATGCGATATCGCCCAACTCTTCCTCAATTCTCAACAATTGATTGTATTTGGCCATACGGTCGCTCCTTGAAGCAGAACCAGTTTTGATTTGACCTGTGTTCAATGCAACTGCCAAATCAGCAATCGTGTTGTCCTCTGTTTCACCTGACCTGTGTGACATTACTGAAGTATAACCTGCATTCTTTGCCATGTTAACGGCAGCAATGGTCTCCGTCAATGTACCGATTTGGTTCACTTTGATCAAAATGGAATTGGCAATACCGTTCTCGATACCGCGAGACAAACGCTCTACGTTGGTCACATACAAGTCGTCCCCAACCAATTGTACTTTATCACCGATCTTTTCGGTAAGGACTTTCCAACCGTCCCAGTCGTTTTCGTCCATTCCATCTTCAATGGAAATAATAGGGTATTTTTCAGAAAGTTCGGCAAGATACTGTGCTTGTTCTTCAGAAGTTCTTACCGCTCCTTTATCCCCTTCAAATTTGGTGTAATCGTATTTTCCATCCTCATAAAACTCAGCGGCAGCACAATCCAAGGCGATCATTACTTCTTCTCCAAATTTATAGCCTGCTTTTTCAACGGCTTTGGCAATGGTATCCAAGGCATCTTCTGTTCCATCCAAAGTAGGTGCAAAACCACCTTCATCCCCTACTGCTGTACTCAAACCACGGTCGTGCAATACTTTCTTCAGATTATGGAAGATTTCGGTTCCCATTTGCATGGCATGGCTAAAGTCTTTTGCCTTAACCGGCATTACCATGAATTCCTGGAATGCAATCGGTGCATCGGAGTGTGAACCTCCGTTGATGATGTTCATCATTGGAACTGGAAGGGTATTGGCACTAACACCACCTACGTAACGGTACAAAGGCATTCCCAACTCATTGGCCGCTGCTTTTGCGGCTGCCAAGGAAACTCCCAATATGGCGTTGGCCCCCAATTTTGATTTATTCGGGGTACCATCCAATTCTATCATGGTCTGATCGATATGATTCTGCTCAAAAACTGAAGTTCCGATCAATTCCTCTGCAATGATGGTATTTACGTTGCTCACGGCTTTTCCAACTCCTTTACCCATAAAGGAATCACCGCCATCGCGTAACTCAACGGCTTCATGCTCTCCTGTAGAGGCTCCAGAAGGTACGGCTGCCCTCCCCAAAATTCCATTTTCGGTTACTACATCTACTTCTACTGTTGGATTTCCTCTGGAATCCAATATCTGTCTTGCATGAATGTTGATAATGATGCTCATTTTAATTCAATGTTTTTATAGTTGTGATTATTTAGGCTAAGATACAAAAGGTGGCGTTTTTAGCTTCATGATATTACTCACAAAACGCACTTAATTGCTTAAAAACAAAACTATAACGTTTTAGCGCTTGTTAAGAAATTTGACAATTGTTTTCTTATGACCCTTTTTGCGCATTTTTTCGTTACATCTTTGAACCATAACCACGGCTATGCTTAAAATTTGTTCCTCAAACTGCATCAAAAATGGCCTATCCCAATTTCAATCACAAATTCCTGAACAAACTCTTAGTTTTTCCTAGCCTTGATCAAATCGAAGAACTGGTCGAACAGATAATCTGCATCGTGTGGACCAGGACTTGCTTCTGGGTGGTATTGCACCGAGAACACATCCTTGTTCTTCATTTTGATTCCTGCCACGGTTTGATCATTCAAATGGGTGTGGGTAATCTCCAGCTCCGCATTGGCTTCGGTCTCTTCCCTGTTCACGGCAAATCCATGGTTTTGGGAAGTGATTTCCCCTTTGCCTGTCATCAAGTTTAGGATGGGGTGATTAATCCCTCTATGTCCATGGTGCATTTTATAAGTGGAAACACCATTGGCCAAGGCCAATACTTGGTGTCCTAAACAGATTCCGAACAATGGTTTGTCGGAAGCCATCATTTCCTTTGTGGCCGCCACTGCATCCGTCAAAGGTTCGGGATCCCCGGGTCCATTGGATATAAAATATCCATCCGGATTCCATTCCTTCATGTCATCATAGGATGAATTGTATGGAAACACTTTGATATAGGCTCCACGTTTTGCCAAGTTTCTCAAGATGTTCTTTTTGATTCCGATATCCAAAGCAGAAATCTTGACTTCGGAATTTTCATCACCGTAGAAGTAAGGCTCTTTTGTGGAAACCTTGGATGAAAGCTCAAGTCCTTCCATACTTGGCACCTGCTTTAACTCTTCTTTTAAGGCATCGATGTCGTCCACTTTTGTGGAAATCAATGCGTTCATGGCACCATTATCCCTAATGTAGCTTACCAAAGCACGGGTGTCCACATCTGAAATGGCCAATAGGTTGTTCTTGTCCAAGAACTCCAATAGACTCATATCTGCACTGGGCCTAGAATAATCGTAACTGAAATTTTTACAAATAAGGCCGGCAATCTTAATGGAATCGGATTCAATTTCATCTACATGGGTGCCATAGTTACCAATGTGGGCATTCGTGGTTACCATTAACTGCCCGTAGTAAGATGGGTCGGTAAAAATTTCCTGATAACCTGTCATCCCGGTATTGAAACATACTTCCCCTACTGCGGTACCTTCTCTTCCCCCAACGGCCTTGCCATAGAATATGGTTCCATCCGCCAACAAAATCAACGCTTTTTTCTTTGTGTGATACTTCATTTTGTGCTCTAGTTTCAGTTAACAAAAAAACATAAAAAAAAGGATAAGTTCTCACTTATCCTTTTTCCTAAAATACAATAGTTAATAACATTCTTCTTATTCTTCAGAATCGTCAGTTTTGGTTTCAGCTGCTGGAGCAGGTGCTTCAGCTTTCTTGGCACCACCACCTCTTCTACTTCTTCTGGTTGATTTCTTTTTAGGCTTACCTGCGTTGTAAAGCTCATTGAAATCCACCAACTCGATCATTGCCATGTCAGCGTTATCTCCCAAACGATTACCCAACTTAATGATCCTTGTGTAACCTCCTGGCCTATCACCAACTTTTTCAGCTACGGTGCTGAACAATTCTGTCACAGCCTCTTTACTTCTCAAGTTACTGAAAACAACCCTTCTGTTGTGCGTACCTTTTTCGGTAGTCTGATTGTTCTCGGTCTTTGCTTTCGTGATCAAAGGCTCGATAAACTGCTTCAACGCTTTGGCTTTTGCAACCGTAGTGTTGATTCTTTTATGCTCTATTAGGGAACATCCCATGTTGGCCAACATTGCCTTTCTATGGGCGGCTGTTCTACCTAAGTGATTAAACTTCTTTCCGTGTCTCATTGTTCTATGTTATCATCTTGCTACCAGATCCTATTTTTAAAGGAGAGCAAAATATGATTATTAATCTTTATCTAATTTGTATTTGGAAAGGTCCATTCCAAACTGAAGACCTTTGTTGATGACCAATTCTTCCAATTCGGTCAATGATTTTTTACCGAAGTTTCTGAACTTCATCAAATCGTTCTTGTTGAAGGAAACCAAATCTCCCAAAGTATCCACTTCGGCAGCTTTAAGACAGTTCAACGCCCTTACGGACAAGTCCATGTCCACCAATTTAGTTTTCAACAACTGACGCATGTGCAATGATTCTTCATCATAAGTCTCGGTCTGCGCGATTTCATCAGCTTCCAAAGTGATGCGCTCATCGGAGAACAACATAAAGTGGTGAATCAAAACCTTAGCGGCCTCGGTCAAGGCATCTTTTGGGTGGATGGAACCATCAGTGATGATTTCGAAAACCAATTTTTCATAATCGGTTTTTTGCTCTACCCTATAGTTTTCGATACTGTATTTTACGTTCTTTACAGGAGTGTAAACGGAATCAACCGCAATGCTTCCCAAAGGTGCATTGGATTTTTTGTTTTCCTCAGCTGGAACATAACCACGACCTTTTTCGATAACGATTTCCAAGTTGATGCTCACCTTAGGATCCATGTTACAGATGACCAAGTCTGGGTTCAGTACTTGGTATCCTGAGATGAACTTTTGGAAGTCACCAGCTGTCATTTGTTCTTTTCCGCTTACGGAAACAGATACAGTCTCGCTCTCAACATCATCAATCTGTCTTTTGAACCTAACTTGTTTTAGGTTCAGGATAATTTCTGTAACGTCTTCAACAACGCCTGGTATAACAGAAAACTCATGTTCAACTCCATCTATGCGCACAGAAGTGATGGCAAAACCTTCCAAAGAGGAAAGCAAAACCCTTCTCAGCGCATTCCCAACTGTTAATCCATACCCAGGTTCCAAAGGACGAAATTCGAATTTCCCCTCGAAATCTGTTGAATCGATCATTATAACTTTATCGGGCTTCTGAAAATTAAGTAATGCCATAATTGGATTAATGTTGAATTCTTATTTAGAGTATAATTCGACGATCAGTTGCTCCTTGATATTCTCAGGGATCTGAAGTCTTTCTGGAACGGCAACGTAAGTACCTTCTTTCTTTTCAGAGTTCCAAGTGATCCATTCGTAAACGCTGCTGTTATTGGCCAACGAATCTTCAATGGATTGTACGGATTTTGATTTTTCCCTAACACCAACTACATCGCCTGCTTTTAGTGAATAGGATGGAATGTTCACCACCTCTCCGTTTACGGTAATGTGACGGTGGGATACCAACTGACGGGCTCCTCTTCTTGATGGGCTGATCCCCATTCTGAAAACCACGTTGTCCAAACGAGACTCACACAATTGAAGCAATACCTCACCGGTAACGCCTTCTTTTCTTTTGGCCTCTGCAAAAAGATTACGGAATTGCTTTTCCAAAATACCGTAAGTGTATTTTGCTTTCTGCTTCTCCATCAACTGGATTGCATATTCCGATTTTTTACCACGGCGTCTGTTGTTCCCGTGTTGTCCTGGAGGGTAATTTTTCTTTTCGAATGACTTGTCATCTCCGAAAATCGCTTCTCCGAATTTTCTAGCGATTTTTGTTTTTGGTCCTGTATATCTTGCCATCTTCTGTTAATTTGAAAGTGCGATTATGAATTAAGGCTTATCCTTCGATAATCTAACTGCACCTTCGGGTGAAGACCCTTTTGGGGCCATTATTGATTCAATGAATAATTAAACTCTTCTTCTTTTAGGTGGTCTACAACCGTTGTGCGGTAGTGGAGTAACGTCAACGATTTCTGTTACTTCGATTCCTGAGTTGTGAATGGAACGGATAGCGGATTCCCTACCGTTACCTGGTCCTTTTACATAAACCTTCACTTTTCTCAATCCTGCTTCGTGAGCAACTTTAGCACAATCCTCTGCTGCAATCTGAGCTGCGTAAGGAGTGTTCTTTTTTGAGCCTCGGAATCCCATTTTTCCAGCGGAAGACCATGAGATAACATCACCTTTCTTATTGGTAAGGGAAATAATGATGTTGTTGAAAGATGCAACCACGTGCGCCTCTCCGGTAGATTCTACGACTACTTTGCGCTTCTTAGCTGTTTTAGTACTTGCCTTTGCCATACTACCTACTTATTATTTAGTTGCTTTTTTCTTGTTGGCAACTGTTTTTCTTTTTCCTTTTCTGGTCCTAGAGTTGTTTTTGGTACGTTGACCTCTCAATGGCAATCCAGACCTGTGGCGAATTCCACGGTAACAACCAATGTCCATCAGTCGCTTGATGTTCATTGAGGTTTCTGAGCGAAGCTCTCCTTCAATGGTGTAAGCTCCCACCGCTTCCCTGATTTTACCGATTTCTTCATCGGTCCAATCGGAAACCTTGGTATCTTCACTTACTTGGGCCGCTGCCAAAATTTCCTGCGCCCTACTTTTACCTATACCGAAGATGTAGGTAAGCGAAATAACGCCACGCTTTTGTTTAGGTATATCTACCCCTGCAATTCTTGCCATAATTACCCTTGTCTTTGTTTAAATCTAGGATTCTTTTTGTTGATTACATACAATCTGCCCTTTCTGCGAACAATCTTGCAGTCGGCACTTCTCTTCTTTATTGATGCTCTTACTTTCATGTAACTAGTATCTATACGTAATTCTTGCTTTTGTTAAATCGTATGGACTCATTTCCAACTTTACTTTATCACCGGGAAGCAACTTTATATAGTGCATACGCATTTTCCCAGAGATGTGCGCCGTTACCACGTGCCCATTTTCCAATTCTACCCTGAACATTGCATTGGACAATGCTTCAATGATAGTCCCGTCTTGTTCTATTGCTGGCTGCTTTGCCATAAATTTATGCTACTTTTCTGTTTTTACCGGTTTTCATCAAGCCGTCGTAATGTCTGTTCAACAAATAGGAATTTACTTGTTGCACAGTGTCTATCGCTACACCTACCATAATCAACAGTGATGTACCTCCATAAAACAATGCCCAGCCGGCCTGCACATCCATCAGCTTAACCACTACCGCTGGCAATACCGCCAACAAGGCCAAAAAGATAGATCCAGGTAATGTAATCAAGGACATTATTTTGTCCAAATAGTTTCCTGTTTCCTTTCCAGGGCGTATACCTGGGATGAAACCACCACTTCTTTTCAAATCATCGGCCATTTTGTTCGTTGGCACAGTGATCGCTGTATAGAAGTAAGTGAATATGATGATCAATACTGCAAATAGGATGTTGTAAGCCAGCCCGAATATATCGGCGAACTGTACTTCCATCCATTGTCCTGCAGCAGTATCATTAAATGTTTTCCCAATCAAACTTGGTGCGAACATAATTGCCTGTGCAAATATAATGGGCATTACACCGGATGCATTCAACTTAAGTGGAATGTACTGACGTGCTCCCATTACGTTCTTTTCGTATCCACCAGAAGCTGTTCTCCTTGCGTACTGTACTGGAATCTGTCTTACTGCCATGGTCAAATAAACACTGGCCAAAATTACCAAGAACCAAACAATCACCTCAATCAACATAAACATGATACCACCTGTATTGTTGGTTGTTCTTGATACGAATTCCTGTGCAAACGCTTGTGGCATTGTTGCGATGATACCTACCATAATCAACAAGGAAATACCGTTTCCGATTCCCTTATCGGTAATTTTCTCACCCAACCACATGGCGAACACACATCCTGTTACCAATATGATAACGGCTGGAACGATAAAATCCAAACCTTTGCCCAAAACAAATGCACTGTCCGGCACACCTAGGGCACCAAGACCGTACAAATAAGCAGGGGCTTGAACGATACAGATACCTATTGTTAACCAACGGGTAATCTGGTTGATGGTTTTTCTACCGCTCTCCCCTTCTTTTTGTAGCTTTTGAAGATAAGGAATCGCTATTCCCATCAACTGCACCACAATGGAAGCGGAGATATAGGGCATAATACCCAAAGCGAATACCGAAGCATTCGCGAAAGCACCGCCCGTAAAAGCATTCAGAATACCCAAGATACCATTTTCAGTCTGCGAGGATAATTCCGCCAACTGGGCGGTATCAATACCAGGAAGGACAACTTGGGCACCGAAACGGTACACCAATAACAATCCCAATGTTAGGATAATACGTTGTCTCAATTCATCTATCTTCCAGATATTTGATATGGTCTCAATAAATTTCTTCATGCTATAACTTCTTATAAACTTATTGCTTCACCTCCTGCTGACTCAATGGCAGCTTTAGCGGAAGCAGTAAATTTATGTACAGATACTTTAAGGGAGGCTTTCAATTCGCCATCGCCCAATATCTTTACCAAATCGTTTTTGTGGGCCAATCCGTTCTCAATTAGAGTTTCCAAAGTAACTTCGTTTTTCACGGTTCCCTTGTCAACCAATTCTTGGAGTTTGCCCAAATTGATTCCTGTGTACTCTTTTCTGTTCATGTTAGTAAAACCGAACTTGGGTACACGTCTTTGCAATGGCATCTGACCACCTTCGAAACCAATCTTTTTGGAATATCCAGATCTAGACTTGGCCCCTTTGTGTCCACGGGTAGATGTTCCTCCTTTTCCAGAACCTTCTCCACGTCCTACACGTTTTCCTTCTTTGTGCACAGCGCCATCCGCTGGTTTAAGATTATTCAAATCCATGTGCCTTTATATTTTAAGCTTCCTCAGTGGAAACCAAGTGTTTTACCTTATTTACCATTCCAAGGATACTAGGAGTTGCTTCATGCTCAACTTCCTGTCCGATCTTTTTCAGTCCAAGAGCCTCCAAAGTTCTTTTTTGGTCTTGTGGCTTTTTAATGCCGCTCTTTATTTGCTTAACCTTAATCTTTGACATAATATCCTCTATTTATCCTTTAAAGACTTTTTCCAAGGAAACCCCTCTTTGCTTGGCAACGGTATCGGCGCTTCTCAATTGCAACAAGGCATCGAAAGTTGCTTTTACCACGTTGTGTGGGTTGGATGATCCTTGGGATTTAGAAAGTACATCCTGTACTCCAACTGCTTCCAATACGGCTCTTACTGCTCCACCGGCAATTACCCCGGTACCATGGGATGCAGGCTTTATGAAAACCCTTGCTCCACCGTACTTCCCTTTTTGTTCGTGGGGAAGTGTTGCTTTGGTCAAAGGAATACGAACCAGGTTCTTCTTGGCATCCTCTATAGCTTTAGCGATGGCCGTTGCTACTTCTTTGGATTTTCCCAAACCATGTCCAACTACTCCGTTTTCATCACCAACAACGACTATTGCCGAAAAACCAAAGGCTCTACCACCCTTTGTTACCTTGGTAACCCTTTGTACTCCAACCAAACGGTCTTTCAAATCCAGTCCACCTGGCTTTACTGTCTCTACGTTTTTGTAATTCTGGTACATAGTTTCTTAGAATTTTAGTCCTGCTTCCCTAGCTCCTTCAGCCAATGATTTTATTCTTCCGTGATATAGGTTTCCTCCCCTATCAAAAGCAACGGCTTCCACACCAAGCTTAAGAGCTTTTTCAGCTATGGCCTTACCCACGTTGGCCGCAACTTCGGATTTCGAACCTTTGGAGTCGACATCCTTATCTCTGGATGAAGCCGCCGCCAAAGTTACACCTTTATTGTCGTCAATCAACTGGGTATATATTTCTTTATTGCTTCTGAACACAGACAACCTTGGTCTTGCTTCAGTTCCGAAGGATACTTTGCGTATTCTTCTTCGGATGCGTAATTTTCTTTCAGTCTTAGATAATCCCATAGTCTTAATTATTAAGCTGATTTACCTGCTTTTCTTCTTAATTGCTCACCTACAAACTTGACACCTTTTCCTTTGTAAGGTTCTGGCTTACGGAAGGATCTGATCTTGGCGGCCACTTGACCTACCAACTGCTTGTCGTGAGATGTTAGTTTTACAATTGGGTTTTTCCCTTTTTCGGAGATTGTCTCAATCTTCACTTCGGGAGCGATGTCCAGAACAATATTGTGAGAGAATCCGAGGGCCAAATCCAATTTTTGTCCTTGGTTGCTGGCTCTGTAACCAACACCTACAAGTTCCAATTCCTTGGTCCATCCATTGGTCACACCTTCTACCATATTATTGATAAGAGCGCGGTATAACCCATGCTTTGATTTGTGTTTATTGTCATCGGAAGGTCTTTCCAAAACAACACTTCCGTCCTCGACCTTTATGTCAATCCCTGAAAACTCTTGTGTAAGCTCTCCCAATTTACCTTTTATAGTAACCAAGGAATCCTTCACTTCCACAGTGACTCCCTCAGGAATATTTACTGGACTGTTACCTATTCTAGACATTTTTCTTCTCTTTTCTCAATTAATATACGTAGCACAATACCTCACCACCTACGTTCTCTTGCTGGGCTTGCTTGCTGGTCATAACTCCATGGGAGGTTGACACGATAGCGATTCCCAATCCGTTCAATACTCTAGGCAAATCGTTAGAGTTTGAATACTTTCGCAGACCGGGCTTACTTACCCTCTGCAATTTTTTAATGATAGGCTCCTTGGTAAATTTATCGTACTTAAGGGCGATTTTGATGTTCCCTTGTACTTTATCTTCCTCGAACTTATAGCTCAAAATATATCCTTGATCGAACAATATTTTGGTAATCTGTCTCTTTAGATTGGAAGCCGGGATATCTACAACCCTATGACCTGCCTTGTTGGCATTTCTCAATCTGGTCAAATAATCTGAAATTGGATCTGTAAGCATTTCTTTTCTTTATCTAAATTACCAACTTGCCTTTTTAACTCCAGGAATCAAACCTTTGTTGGCCATTTCCCTGAACATAACCCTTGATACACCAAAAGTTCTCATGTAACCACGAGGTCTACCTGTAAGTTTACAACGGTTCCTCATACGAACAGGAGAAGCATTCTTTGGCAACTTCTGCAAAGCCTCATAATCTCCCGCTTCTTTTAGAGCTTTTCTTTTCTCGGCGTATTTCTCTACCATTTTAGCCCTTTTTCTTTCGCGGGCTTTCATTGATTCCTTGGCCATACTAGTTCTTTTTAAAGGGTACTCCCAGTTCGGTTAACAATGATTTTGCTTCTTTATCAGTTTCAGCGGAAGTAACGAATGTAATATCCATTCCGTTGATTCTGTTGATTCTATCTATATTGATTTCTGGAAAGATGATTTGTTCGGTAACTCCTAAATTGTAGTTACCTCTACCGTCGAAACCTGTGGCTTTAACCCCTGAGAAATCACGTACCCTTGGAAGGGCACTGGTGATCAATCTATCCAAAAATTCGTACATGCGCTCTCCTCTAAGCGTCACTTTTGCTCCAATTGGCATACCCTTTCTCAATTTGAAAGTAGCAACGTCCTTCTTGGATAGTGTAGCGACCGCTTTTTGACCTGTAATGTTGGTCAACTCGTCCACAGCGT
The DNA here is from genome assembly GCF_029193885.1 of Flagellimonas yonaguniensis. Classification (GTDB taxonomy): domain Bacteria; phylum Bacteroidota; class Bacteroidia; order Flavobacteriales; family Flavobacteriaceae; genus Flagellimonas; species Flagellimonas yonaguniensis. Next base: position 19,411 of record NZ_JARFVB010000015.1, read on the forward strand.
GATCGATTAGTTTTTTATCGGAAACAGCAGCACCTACTCCACGGCTAACCACTATTTTTTGCAACTTGGGAACTTGCATTACGTTTTGGTAACCAAATTCTTCCGTTAGCGCCTTGATCACGCGCTCTTTATATTCTTGCTTTAATCTTGGAATGTAACTCATGACTAAATTACTTCATTGGATTTTTTGGAAAACCTTACTTTCTTTCCATCCCTTACTTCGTATCCAACACGAGTTGCCTCGCCAGACTTTGGATCGATCAAGGAAAGATTGGAAATGTGTATCGGGGCTTCCTTTTTAGTTATGCCTCCTTGAGGGTTGTTCGCACTTGGCTTTTCGTGTTTGGACACCTCGTTGACGCCTTCCACGATAGCTTTGTTCTTTTCACGGTCTACTTGAAGTACTTTACCTTCGCTGCCTTTGTGGTCTCCCGCAATGACTTTTACCGTATCCCCTGTTTTTATTTTCAACTTCATCTCTCTGATATTTCTTTTATAGCACTTCAGGCGCCAATGAAACAATCTTCATGAATTGTCTGTCCCTCAACTCTCTGGCAACAGGACCAAATACACGAGTTCCTCTCATCTCCCCGGTTGGGTTCAACAACACACAAGCGTTGTCGTCGAAACGGATGTAAGAACCATCTGGTCTTCTCACTTCTTTCTTTGTCCTTACAACAACTGCTGTAGACACAGAACCTTTCTTTACAGTACCGTTTGGAGTAGCTTCTTTTACGGTAACAACGATTTTGTCACCCAAGGAAGCATATCTTCTCTTTGTTCCTCCTAGTACGCGGATGGTCAAAACTTCTTTTGCACCGGTATTGTCCGCAACTCTTAATCTTGATTCTTGCTGTACCATAATTATTTAGCTCTTTCTAGGATTTCTACCAACCTCCAGCATTTTGTTTTGCTCAATGGTCGTGTTTCCATTATTTTGACGGTATCACCTTCGTTGCAATCGTTCTTCTCGTCGTGGGCAACATATTTCTTGGTCTTGAGAACGAACTTCCCGTACATGGGGTGCTTCATTCTTTTTACCTCAGAAACCACTATCGATTTCTCCATTTTGTTGCTGGTAACAACGCCTATTCTTTCTTTTCTTAAATTTCTGTTTTCCATAAGGCAGAACCGATTATTGTAATTCCCTTTTAGTTAATTCAGTTGCAAGTCTTGCTACCGTCCTTCTAGTCTTTCTGATCTGTAAAGGATTTTCCAAAGGAGTAACAGCGTGTGCCATCTTAAGATCGGCGTGCTGCTTTTTGAACTCGGCCAAACGCTCCTTTAGCTCTTCAATTGAAAGTTCTTTTATTTCTGATTGTCTCATCTTTCTTCTCAATTAAAAATTAGGCGGAATAATCCCTTGCTACAACAAACTTGGTCTTTACCGGAAGTTTCTGTGCCGCAAGCCTCAAGGCTTCCTCTGCAATATCCTTTGGTACACCGGCAATCTCGAACATGATTCTACCTGGCTTCACTATGGCTACCCAATATTCCGGAGCACCTTTACCTTTACCCATACGAACCTCAAGAGGTTTTTTGGTAATGGGCTTGTCCGGGAATATTTTGATCCACAACTGACCTTGTCTCTTCATGTATCTTGTCGCAGCGATACGTGCAGCCTCTATCTGACGGGCAGTGATGAAGTGCGAATCCATGGACTTGATACCGAACATTCCATTGGAAAGTTGGTGCCCTCTCTGAGAGTTCCCCTTCATACGCCCTTTCTGGGCTTTACGAAATTTTGTTCTTTTTGGCTGTAACATTTTACCTTACTTTATCTTAATTACTTTCTACGACGGGATTTCTTGTTATCCTTGCCGCCTTTTCCTTGACTCTTGCTCAATCCTACCAATGGGGAAAGTTCTCTTTTACCATAAACTTCTCCTTTCATGATCCACACCTTTACACCCAACCTACCATAGGTAGTGTGAGCTTCGTGCAAGGCATAGTCCACATCCGCACGGAAAGTAGACAATGGAATCCTTCCTTCTTTGTAAGATTCGGAACGTGCCATTTCTGCACCGTTCAAACGTCCGGAAATCTGAATCTTGATACCTTCGGCATTCATACGCATTGCTGCTGCAATGGCCATTTTGATGGCTCTTCTGTATGAGATTCTGCTTTCAATCTGTCTTGCAACACTTGCAGCTACCAAATTTGCATCAAGCTCAGGTCTCTTAATTTCATGAATGTTGATTTGAACCTCTTTGTTGGTAATCTTCTTAAGCTCTTCCTTAAGTTTATCCACCTCTTGTCCACCTTTACCGATGATGATACCAGGTCTTGACGTGGTAATGGTAATAGTGATCAATTTTAGGGTTCTCTCTATAATTACCCTGGATACGCTAGCCTTGGCTAAACGCGCATAAAGGTACTTTCTGATTTTATCGTCTTCAGCCAGTTTATCGCCGTAATCATTTCCTCCGTACCAGTTGGATTCCCATCCTCTGATAATTCCTAAGCGATTTCCTATTGGATTGGTCTTCTGTCCCATATTCTAATTTCTAGCTTTCAACGTTGTTATTGGCCTCCAAGATCATGGTAACATGATTGGAACGCTTTCTGATTCTATGTGCCCTACCTTGTGGAGCTGGTCTCAATCTCTTCAACATAGTTCCTCCGTCCACACGGATTTCTTTGATATAAAGATCAGCAGCTTCGATATCGGCACCTTCATTTTTAGCTTCCCAGTTTGCAATTGCGGAAAGCAAAAGCTTTTCCAATTTTCTGGATGCTTCTTTAGGGTTGAACCTAAGGGTTGCCAATGCCATTTCAATTTGCTTACCTCTTACCAAGTCAGCGACCAAACGCATCTTTCTTGGAGAAGTTGGGCAATTGTTCAGCTTTGCAATAGCAAGTTGCTTTTTCTCTTCTTTTAACCTTTCGGCCATTTCTCTTTTACGAACTCCCATAGCTTACTTACTTTTTACCTTTGTTTTTAGCTCCTGCATGACCTCTAAAAGATCTTGTAGGTGAAAATTCCCCTAATTTGTGACCTACCATGTTTTCAGTAACAAAAACGGGAACAAATTGCCTTCCGTTGTGCACTGCGATGGTTTGCCCTACAAAGTCCGGAGTTATCATAGAGGCTCTAGACCACGTTTTGATAACTGATTTCTTACCTGATTCTATATTGGTCTGGACTTTCTTTTCCAGACTAAAATGAACGTATGGTCCTTTTTTTAACGAACGTGCCATTTACTTTTCTTTTATTTCTTTCTACGTTCTATGATATATCTATTGGTGTCCTTGGTCTTGGAACGGGTTCTGAATCCTTTTGCAGGAATACCGTTCTTAGATCTTGGATGACCTCCTGAAGCTCTACCTTCACCACCTCCCATTGGGTGATCGACAGGGTTCATCGCCACAGGTCTAGTCCTTGGTCTTCTACCCAACCATCTGCTTCTACCAGCTTTACCGGAAACAAGCAATTGGTGGTCAGAGTTGGAAACCGCGCCGATGGTAGCCAAACAAGTGGCCAACACCATTCTAGTTTCTCCAGAGGGCAATTTCAAGGTCACGAACTTACCATCTTTCGCCATCAATTGGGCAAAAGTTCCAGCACTACGCGCCATGATAGCTCCTTGACCAGGCCTCAATTCTATGCAAGATACAATAGTACCCAATGGCACCTCGCTCAAAGGAAGTGCGTTACCAATTTCTGGAGCGGAACCAGTACCGGACTGAATAGTCTGACCAACCTGCATTCCATTTTGGGCAACCACATATCTTTTCTCACCGTCCTTGTACTCTACCAAGGCGATAAATGCAGTTCTATTGGGATCGTACTGGATTGAAACCACAGTAGCCTCAACTCCTTGTTTGTCCCTTTTGAAATCGATGATTCGATATCTTCTTTTATGACCACCACCTCTGTGACGCATGGTCATTTTTCCTTGACTGTTCCTACCACCTGACTTTTTTAACGGAGCAAGCAAGCTTTTCTCCGGCTTATCAGTAGTAATCGCGTCAAATCCATTTACTACTCTAAAACGCTGCCCAGGGGTTATCGGTTTTAATTTTCTAACTGACATTTCTCGTCTTTATAGATTACTGTAAAAATCAATAATATCACCTTCAGCTACATCAACAATCGCTTTTTTCATTGCATTTGTTTTACCGTGCTGAATACCGGTTTTTGTATAACGACTCTTACGCGTTGGACCATAGTTCATGGTTCTTACCTTTTCAACAGATACACCATAAGTAGCCTCTACCGCTTCCTTGATTTCCAACTTGTTAGCAGTTGGGTTTACAAAGAATCCATAGCGATTGAAAAGCTCGCTGTCAGCGGTCATCTTCTCCGTAATTATCGGTTTTATCAACACACTCATGATACTTCTATTTCTTTAGGTTCGATTCAATTCCTTCCAAAGCGCTTTCAGTCAATACCAAACTTGTTGCATTAACAATTTTGTAAGTATTTAATTCTGAGCTAGTTACAACTTCGGAGCGTTCCAAATTACGCGACGACAAATATACGTTATTATTTGTATCGCCCAACACAATAAGGGACTTTTTATTTTCTATTCCCAAGGAAGACAAGAAATTAACGAAGTCTTTGGTCTTTGGAGCCTCAAAATTGATATCCTCTACAACCACCAAAGATTGCTCTTTGGACTTCAAGCTCAAGGCAGATTTTCTTGCCAATCGCTTCATGTTCTTGTTCAACTTTTGGGTGTAATCTTTTGGTCTTGGACCAAAGATTCTACCACCTCCTCTAAAAACAGGGGATTTGATACTACCGGCCCTTGCGGTACCAGTACCTTTTTGCTTCTTGATCTTTCTGGTACTACCAGCGATCTCAGCTCTTTCTTTGGCCTTGTGGGTACCTTGCCTTTGGTGGGCCAAGTACTGCTTAACATCCAAATAAATAGCGTGCTCGTTAGGCTCTATCGCGAAAACATCGTCTGAAAGCTCTACTTTCCTACCTGTTTCTTTTCCTTTGATATCTAAAACTGCTACCTTCATTATTGCCACCTTTGAATAGTTACATAAGAATTTTTGTGACCAGGTACACATCCTTTAACAACCAAAAGATTTTTCTCCGGAACCACTTTCAACACTCTCAAGTTTTGTACTGTAACTCTATCACCACCCATTCTACCGGCCATACGAAGACCTTTTACAACTTTGGATGGATAAGATGCAGCACCAATGGAACCAGGAGCTCTTAATCTGTTGTGCTGACCGTGTGTTGCTTGGCCAACTCCACCGAAACCATGGCGTTTTACAACTCCCTGGAATCCTTTACCTTTTGATGTACCTACTACATCAACAAATTCCCCTTCTTGAAAAAGGTCGACACCTACTGTATCTCCCAATTTGTAATCACCTTCAAATCCTTGGAATTCAACGACCTTCTTTTTAGGAGAAGTGCCTGCTTTTTTGTAGTGGCCTGTTTCAGCCTTGTTAGCACGCTTTTCTGCCTTGTCATCGAAACCTAGTTGAAGGGCTTTGTACCCGTCCACCTCTTCGGTTCTGACTTGGGTAACCACACATGGCCCAGCTTCCAATACGGTACATGGAACGTTCTTTCCATTCTCGTCGAAAATGCTGGTCATGCCGATTTTCTTACCTATTAACCCAGACATATTTAATTAATTAACAATTATTTACTTTTTAAAACTCTAGCCAATTGCTTGGCAAAAAAATTGGGTCAAGAAAACAATTCTGTTCTGACCCAGATTCTTTTCTTTCTCCGTTTTTCCCGAACCGTCGTCCAGGACATGTAATTCCTGCCTTGGGGCAGAAACTTTTATCAGACCTTGATCTCAACCTCTACACCACTTGGAAGTTCAAGCTTCATAAGGGCGTCGATGGTTTTTGATGAAGAGCTGTAAATATCCAACAATCTCTTGTAAGAGCTCAATTGAAACTGCTCTCTGGCTTTTTTGTTCACGTGTGGCGAACGCAAAACCGTAAATATTTTTTTGCGTGTTGGCAACGGGATAGGTCCAGTTACCACAGCTCCTGTTGTTTTTACTGTCTTCACGATCTTCTCAGCAGATTTGTCCACCAAATTGTGATCGTAAGATTTCAATTTTATTCTAATTTTTTGACTCATCTTGCTGAAAATTAAGCGGTTACTCCTTTAGCTGCTTTGATAACTTCCTCTGCAATGTTGGAAGGCGTCTCTGCATAGTGTGAAAATTCCATTGTTGATGTTGCTCTACCTGAAGACAAAGTCCTCAAGGAAGTAACATAACCGAACATCTCTGATAGTGGCACTTCCGCTTTTACAACTTTAGCACCCGCTCTATCTGACATATTGTTCACTTGACCTCTTCTACGGTTCAAGTCTCCAACAATATCCCCCATGTTTTCTTCTGGGGTAAGAACCTCCAACTTCATAATTGGCTCCATAATAATAGCTCTTGCTTTCTTAGCAGCCACTTTGTAACCAAGTTTTGCCGCAAGCTCGAAAGAAAGTTGATCAGAATCCACTGGGTGGAAGGAACCATCTTTTAGCGTAATTTTCATGGAATCCATTTCGAAACCAGCCAAAGGACCATTTTTCATAGCCTCTTTGAAACCTTTCTCAACAGACGGAACAAATTCCTTTGGAATATTACCACCCTTGATCACGTTTACAAACTCAAGTCCAGACTTACCTTCTTCGGCAGGCTCCATAGTAAATACGATATCCGCAAATTTACCACGACCACCAGTTTGCTTCTTATATGTTTCCCTATGATCGGCCGTTCCGGTAATAGCTTCTTTGTACTCCACCTGAGGTTGACCTTGGGTAACATCCACCTTAAACTCACGCTTAAGACGGTCACAGATAATATCCAAGTGAAGCTCCCCCATACCAGAAATAATGGTCTGACCAGATGCCTCATCTGTTTTTACTTGGAAAGTAGGATCCTCTTCAGCCAATTTTGCCAAAGCCATACCCAATTTATCCACATCCGCTTTTGTTTTAGGCTCAACAGCGATACCGATTACGGGATCGGGGAAGTCCATACTTTCAAGAACGATAGGTGCGTTCTCGGCAGACATGGTATCACCAGTCTTAATATCTTTAAACCCTACAGCTGCACCAATATCTCCCGCCTCGATGTAATCGATAGCATTTTGTTTATTGGAGTGCATCTGATAAATCCTTGAAATACGTTCTTTCTTACCTGAACGGTTGTTCAAAATATATGAACCTGCATCCAAACGACCCGAATACGCTCTAAAGAATGCCAAACGACCTACAAAAGGATCTGTTGCAATCTTAAAGGCAAGCGCAGCAAAAGGCTCTTTGGGATCTGGTTTTCTAGTGATCGATTCACCAGTAGCAGGATCAGTACCTACAATATCGTCCTTATCCAAAGGAGATGGCAAGTAACGACAAACAGCATCCAACAAAAATTGAACACCTTTGTTTTTAAAGGATGAACCACAGATCATTGGAATGATAGCTCTATCCATAACAGCAGCACGTAACGCGGCATGCACCTCTTCTTCCGTGATGGAATCCTCATCTTCGAAGAATTTTTCCATCAACTCCTCATCATATTCAGCAACAGCCTCGATTAAAGCAGCTCTATACTCTTTAACCTCGTCTTGCATCTCAGCAGGAATATCCACAACATCAAATGTAGAACCAAAGTTCTCATCGTGCCAAACAATAGCTCTGTTCTTGGCCAAATCCACAATACCTTTAAAGTCGGCCTCATCACCAATTGGCAAAACAATCGGCACAGCATTGGAACCCAACATTTCGCGAACCTGCTTACAAACAGCCAAGAAGTTGGAACCTTGACGGTCCATCTTGTTCACAAAACCAATTCTTGGAACTTTATAGTTATCGGCCAATCTCCAGTTGGTTTCGGATTGTGGCTCAACACCGTCAACGGCACTGAATAAGAACACCAATCCATCCAACACACGAAGTGAACGGTTTACCTCAACCGTAAAGTCAACGTGTCCGGGAGTGTCAATAATATTAAAGTGGTAATCTTTTGTGTCAGGCAATGCTTGCGCATTCTCCATTGGAAACTTCCAAGTACATGTTGTAGCCGCAGAGGTAATGGTAATACCACGCTCTTGCTCTTGCTCCATCCAGTCCATGGTCGCTGCACCATCGTGCACCTCTCCAATTTTGTGACTCACACCTGTATAGAAAAGAATACGTTCTGTAGTAGTTGTCTTTCCAGCATCAATGTGAGCTGCAATACCTATATTCCTTGTATATTTTAAATCTCTTCCCATTGTATTGATTAGAATCTAAAGTGTGAGAATGCTTTATTGGCTTCCGCCATTTTGTGTGTATCTACTCTTTTCTTCACTGCCGCCCCCTCTTCTTTAGCCGCTGCCAAAATCTCAGCTGCCAATTTTTGGGCCATGGATTTCTCGTTACGCTTTCTTGAAAAGCTGATCAACCACTTCATGGCAGTGGATATCTTTCTATCTGGACGAATCTGCATGGGAATCTGGAATGTTGCACCACCCACTCTTCTACTACGAACCTCTACGTGCGGCATAACATTGGAAAGCGCATCTTTCCACAACTCCAATCCTGTTTTTTCTTCGTCAGTGTTCTTTTCGTCTACGATCGCAATTGCATCATAAAAAATCTTGAATGCAACTGATTTTTTACCATCCCACATCATCATGTTCACGAAACGCGTAACAAGTTGATCATTAAACTTTGGATCCGGTAATAACGGTCTCTTTTTTGCCTGCTTTTTTCTCATCGCTTCTTCTTAAAGTTGTTTTACTTTTTTGGACGCTTTGCACCATACTTAGATCGTCGTTGCGTTCTATCCGCAACACCTGCGGTATCCAAAGCACCGCGAACGATATGATATCGCACACCAGGCAAATCCTTTACTCTCCCGCCTCTAACCAATACTATCGAGTGCTCTTGGAGGTTGTGACCTTCACCAGGGATGTATGCGTTCACTTCTTTACCATTGGTCAACCTTACCCTTGCAACTTTGCGCATTGCAGAGTTTGGTTTCTTAGGCGTAGTAGTGTAAACACGCGTACAAACCCCTCTTCTTTGAGGACACGAATCCAAAGCAGCCGATTTACTCTTCTTGGTAATTGTGGCCCTTCCTTTTCGTACTAATTGTGAAATTGTTGGCATTAAATTTCTTTTAAAAAACTAAATAACCCTCATTTTGAGGGCTGCAAATGTAGTGATAATTCCCAATAATTCAAATCCCAAGCAATTAAATTTAATCTGACCCTGAAAAAAGCTCAAAACACCTGACCATAAACATGGTTCAAAGCATAGAAATCCCAAACAATTTTCAAGGCTCTTCACATAAAAAATCCTCATGACCTCCAATACATATAGTAAGGAACTAAGACCTTACTATTGATTTGTTGACATTTCCATTAAAATATTTGACATTATAATCACTCTCCATTATAAATCATTTGTCCAGGCATCATTAAAAGCACACATAAGAGTCAAATCATAATTTTGAATAAATAAACTAAGGTTTTTCATACTTTTGCGGCCATGGAGAACGAGCAAAAAATCTATGGAATACGGGCAGTGATGGAAGCCCTCAATGCTGAACAGCCCATCAATAAAATATTTGTCCAAAAAGGACTTAAAGGTGAGCTTTTCAAGGAACTGGAATCCACAGTGCGTAAGAGTGGAATCAGTTTATCCTACGTCCCGATTGAAAAACTGAACCGCCTTACTCGAAACAATCATCAGGGTGTGGTTGCACAAATATCCCCGGTACAGTTCCATAATTTTGAAGAATTGGTGGAGCAAGTCCTATCCAAAGAGGAAGCCCCCTTTTTCTTGATGCTCGACGGGGTTTCCGATGTTCGAAACTTTGGCGCCATCATCCGAACTGCGGAATGTTGTGGAGTGCACGGAATCATAATTCCCAAAAACGGAGCTGCTCCCATTACAGATGACACTGTCAAAACCTCGGCAGGTGCTGCTTTCAATGTCCCTATTGCCAAAGTAGACCATTTAAAGGATGCCATTTTTTATCTTCAATCATCTGGGATTGTAGTTACAGGAGCTACTGAAAAAGCTGAAGACGATATTTACGGAGTTGATTTCAATCAGCCTACTGCCATCATCATGGGGTCAGAGGAAAAGGGCATCTCCCCCTCTACCCTGAACATCATTGACCACCAAGCCAAACTGCCGTTAATGGGAAAAATCGGTTCATTGAATGTTTCCGTGGCCTGTGGCGTTTTTCTTTACGAAGTGGTTCGGCAAAGAAACAAATAACCATCAGTCCTCATCGGATTTTTTATAATGGTATTTGATTTCGATTTTTTCTTCGGTTTCCTCTGTAATAGTTTCGATAAAATTACCGTGCTCATCAAAGTGCTGTAGAAAAGAGTCGTCTGCTTCATTATAATCATCATGCTCCCAATCGTATTTTCTGACCTCGGGAACTTTTACCTTGGTAACCAATGCCATAATAAGTCCCATAGCAAAACCTGCTAGGTGTCCTTCCCACGAAATACCATCTTTCACGGGAAATATATACCAAATCATACTACCATAAATAAAAACAACAATCAATGAGAGGGCAACGAGCCTGTAATGTTTGGCCAAAATTCCTTTGAAGAATATAAAACTGGCCAGCAAATAAATCACTCCACTGGCACCAATATGATACGATGGCCTGGCAATGGCCCAAGTAAGCAGTCCAGAGGCAAGTGTTCCCAACAGCAAGACCCGAAGTGCCGCACTCCGATAAAAATAAAACAGAAAGGCCGTTAGCACAGCCAAAGGAATGGTATTGTTGTACAAATGTTCTATGGAACCATGAATAAATGGACTGAAAAATACGCCTTGCAGACCGGACAACCTTCTTGGATACACCCCATATTCGTTCAGGTTGATGCCCAACTGCACCTCGACCAAGAACACCATCCAAATGGACAATACCGCCAATAAGGGTGCTATGACCACCGCATTCGAAAATTTAAATGAATCCGAATTCATACGCAAACAAAATCAAACATCCCGCCACAACCTTGATTTGACACAAATTGTCAGGTCGACGATAAAATCCTTTCCAAAACAAGAACAATAGACCATCAAATTTATTTTATTTTTGAGGCATGAACGAACCCTTGGCAGAACGCATACGTCCAAAAACTTTAGAGGATTACATCAGTCAGCAACATTTGGTGGGAAAGCAGGGCGCCTTGACCAACCAGATTAAAAGTGGTGTTATTCCCTCCTTGATTTTTTGGGGACCTCCCGGAACGGGAAAAACCACCTTGGCCAACATCATTGCCACCGAAAGCCAACGGCCTTTTTACACCTTGAGTGCCATCAGTAGTGGTGTAAAGGATGTTCGGGAGGTAATCGACAAGGCCAAGCAAAGTGGAGGCTTGTTCACTTCCAAAAACCCCATCCTTTTTATTGATGAGATTCATCGTTTTAGCAAATCGCAACAGGATTCGTTGCTTGGAGCGGTTGAGAAAGGCTGGGTAACGCTTGTTGGTGCCACTACGGAAAATCCAAGCTTTGAAGTGATTCCCGCACTTTTGTCCAGATGCCAAGTTTACACCCTCAACCCTTTTGGAAAAGACGACCTTGTAGCACTTTTGGAACGTGCCATAAAAACAGACGGTATTCTTTCCAAAAAGCAAATTGAACTGAAAGAAACCGATGCGTTATTGCGTTTGTCAGGTGGGGACGGACGAAAATTGCTCAATATATTTGAGCTTATCGTGAACTCCGAACCAGGGGACAAGATTGCCATTACCAATGATTTGGTCCTCAATAAGGTTCAAAAAAACACGGTACGGTATGACAAAACCGGGGAGCAACACTACGATATTATTTCTGCATTCATTAAAAGTGTCCGTGGAAGTGACCCCAATGCCGCGGTTTATTGGTTGGCCCGTATGATTGAAGGCGGTGAGGATGTAAAGTTCATAGCTCGCAGAATGATCATATTGGCATCGGAGGATATTGGGAATGCCAATCCGACTGCTTTGGTCTTGGCCAACACCACTTTTCAGTCGGTTACAACTATAGGATATCCGGAAGCGAGGATAATCCTGAGTCAGTGTGCCACCTATTTGGCAAGTTCCCCCAAGAGTAATGCCAGTTATATGGCCATTAACGAAGCACAACAGAAAGTGCGGCAAACAGGAGATTTGTCCATACCCATTCCATTACGAAACGCTCCTACCAAATTAATGAAGGACCTAGGATATGGCAAGGGCTATGCTTATGCCCATGACTATCCAAATAATTTTGTGGACTTCGAGTTTCTTCCTGATGAAATTACCGGAACGACCTTTTACAGACCGGGAAACAATCCCCGGGAAAATTCCATGAAGGACTTCCTAAAGAAAAGATGGAAAAACAAGTATGATTTCTAGAACTTGATATGGAGTTCTTTCTGCACTTTTTTACCATTATCGGAATACTCCAACAACCATGTATCCCCTTTTTTGAAGACCACTGCATTGTTACCCTCAAAATTGGTCATGAACACATTCTCCATAGAGGTTTCCTCCAATTTAAATACCACCTTTGGTGTACTGTCCACCAATTGGTATCCATTGTCAATAGGTTGGGCATATAGAAGGTCTGTTGTCGACGCGGCCACGGTCGCTGCCGTAGTATTTGTAGACTTCACAACAGTACTGGGCTTGGGTTCAACAGCTTTGTAAACCTGCTCTTCCATTGTTGCCTTCTGCTCCACTACATTGGTCTTTGACTCCTTGTCAACAGTTTTCACATCATCCTTAAAGCTCACTGTAACCGGTGCCGTTTCCTTTGGTTGACCCTGTTGGGGTTCATAAGCATAATTCAATCCCACATAGGAAACAAATGCCTTTTGAATGACATCCCTGTAGGCATCTTCAAACGATTTTATTTTACTCTTGGCTTCCTCGGACCTGAACACCTCGACATTATTACAGTCCTTAAGTGCAATTACCGCTTTGGTGGTAAACATATTGGAGCTGTCAATAAAATCCGCCGTTAATCCCAAGCATCTATTCACAGCCAAGTCAAATGGCAAATCGTCATCATAAACCGCATTGAACCCGTTTTGTTCAAAATAATACTTTACCAATGTACTGGTCTGATAGTGATTGGCAGATTTGAAAGCATCAAATTTTTTGGGAACGATGATATACTTATAGTCGTTCAACTGTGCATTAACAACCCCATTCAACCCCATTGCGAAAAGCAATATGTACAATATTTTCAATCTCATAATGATGAATAATCAATTTCCGTTCCAAGATATAATATTAAATCCGAACTGTAAAGAAGCATAATGGCTATCTGCCAAATTAGCATAGCTCAAAAGATTATCCGCCAAGACATAAAAATTAACCGGGCCCAACTGAAAGTTTGCACCCAATCCGATATTGGTGAGAGAATATTTATCTACAGTGTAAGTGCCTTTTAGGGAAAGAGCCCTGCCAAACCTTCTTTGGTAAAAACCGGTCAACGCTGCCTGTACCCCTCTTGGCCTTTTTATCATAAACAATTGTCCCCCTAAACTATTCCGATAATAATCCAGGGCGCGTCCTCCACCACCACCATTGACGGCACATCCACAATTATCCAAAACAGCCCCTCCACCTTGGCCAAAATCATACTTGATAGAGCCATAAACCTTTACAGGCCTCCAAGAAATATAGCTTGATTGATTTTCCCCATGGGGCAATGCCGTATCGATTTCATCTATCAGTTCTTCCCAAAGATCATTGTTTACATCATCGATGTCATCCGGCAGAAAAACTGAAATCCCTTCGGTAGTTGTGCTTCCCGCAAAAGTATAGTTCCAAACATCCTTGGAATTATTGATAAAACCCAAATCCAAAATACTTCCTGTAATGGTGGTTTGGGGGTTCAAGTCATAACTGAAACCAAAATCAAGGCCAAAACCCAGATTGCCTCCCAACAATACCCGTTCTGTAAAAACGCTGGTCAAGTCTTTTTGGGTTGTTCCGGTATCTTCATCAATAATGTCATAAATCTCCCTTACCCCCGCAGTTTGAAGCTGCATATCCGCAGTGATGGTACTCTCGTAAATATTGTTTTGACCTGCTGTTGTAGTGAAGGAACCCGAATTTTTGATGGATTGAAATTGAAAAACACTTGAATAAAGCTTTGCCCTAGCTCCCAGTGTCAGTGCATTGCTCACTTTTCTGTTGATACCAAAATGAAACACGTTGATCATTTCTCCCCGGAGATTCAAATCCCCCAAATCAAAACTTCTCCCCAAGTTGCCCCCTCCATTACCTTCAAAAGCCAAAATGGCCAAATCCTTGGGCCAATAGGTTATGATATCCGTTTCTCCATAAATCCCAAAGGAATAATAATCATCAGGTCTGTTCTTGCCTCTAAAACCGATTGTAATCCCTTCAATCTGACTGGTGGTACTGAAATCGTCCTTGTTCCCCATCACATCCAAGAGTCTTTCTTGAACTTTTGTTGTAAAATCTATCCCGTCATTGGCAAATAGATCATTAACGGTAACACCACTGGTGGCTCCTTGAAAAGCCAACCCAGAAACAACAGGAATGCCCACGTGCCACTTTTGCGATGTCTTTACTCCTGGGTTTACCATCAAAGACTGTGGGATTTCATTAAAATCGTACAGCAGTTCCTTATTTTGTGCAAAAATAGAGGCGCTGCCCAGTAAGGCAATCCATATTATTTTAAAGGTCATTCTCATTTCAATCGAAATACAAATTGCGCTCCTGAGCGTAAAATAATTTTGGGATCGTCTGCGGAAGACACACTGGTGCCATCACTTAAATTGATGGCGGACACCCGAAGGCTTGAGGTGTTAGCAAGAATATCTATTGGTTTACCTCCCGGACCATAAGGAACATCCCGGACCACAGTTTCCGGAGAGTTCGCTTCAATGGTAAAGATTTCCGCGTCCAATGGTCGTCCGGCATCATCTAAAAATTCAATGATCAATCGCAGTTCTTTGCTCGTGGTATTATCAATCTCGTAGGTAATTACGCCTTCTATAAGGCGCTCTGCCACATATTGTTCGTTGAAAGCATCAAAATTGACCTCTTGGGAATAAAAGACACTTAATGCTCCCTCAGAATTTATGGTAGCTTCATCCGATTCAAAATAAAAAAGTCCCGAAGCCAATGTCGGGGTCACTTGTAAGTCATCAACCTGACTGAAATCCTGCTCCTCGGTACAGGCTGCAAGGAACAACAGAAATCCTGAGAGCAAGATGATACAGTAGGGCAATCTTTTCATAGTTGAAATCATTTTCCAGTGTCAAAAAAATGGGGTTAACCACTTTTATATAACTCTATAAAATGCTTTTTATTTCAATAAGATCGTTGATCATGATGCATTCTCCGTGGTCAGAATCTTTATGGAAATTGTAGTGGAGCACTTGCATGCCCATGGCCTTTGCACCTAAAATATCGGCTTCCACATTATCCCCTATCATCAAAGAGTTTTTGGGGTCCACCTGGGCCTTTTCCAAGGCCATTTCAAAAATGTAAGGATGTGGTTTTTTGACCCCCGCCATCTCTGAATCTATTATTTTTTGAAAATAATGGTGGATTCCACTTCCCCTTAACTTTTTGGTCTGTACTTCCTGAAATCCATTGGTAATGATATGCAGTCGGTATTTTGGATAGAGGTACTCCAAAGCCTCCTTGGCATTGGGAAGCAAATGGGTAAAGGAAGACAAGTGCAGAATATAATCGTGTGCCAATTTATCGATGACCTCATCCGAAACCAATACTTCCAATCTATCAAAAGTTTGCTTTAAGCGTTGGTAACGCAGTTCCGATTTGCTTATTCCATTCTCACGGTACAAGGCCCACATCTGCATGTTGATCGGGGCATAGATCTCCAAAAAACCATCGAAATCCACATTGACTTTGTTATCCACTAAAATTTTGGCAAAGGTTAGTGCTGAGTTTTTTTCAAAATCCCATAGTGTATGGTCCAAATCAAAAAAAACATCGGTTACTTGGTGGTCAAACATAATATCGCTTTAATAGGGATTGATATAGGTCCATCCAATCCAATTGCTGTTTGCCGCCCAGCAGCTCATTGGAAAAAACCAAAATAAAGTCGCCCTTGACCTGTTTTACCAATCGGTATACCCTATCCATTTTTTCGCACACCTCTTCCTTGCTCTTATATTTTACCAAAGCGTAATCGTGCATGGCAAATGGATGTATTTTTATCGGCTGCCTTACCTCTGTATTGATGTCGTAAAAATAAAAAGGAGTGCAAGTACCTGCCCTAAAACCGATTTCGTGGGTATAGCCCATCGAAAAATCGTCCGTGAATTCGGTTTCCACCAAATTTCTGTAGGTAGCGGGGACATTGACTTTATTGTATCTAAGCCTTGCATAGCTAATGGGCCTGTTGATCAAATTGCCCAGCTGTTTTTTCTCTTCACGCAGCACTTCCTTGTCCATGGTCGATACAAAGGATGTGCTCAGGGAAACCACACTGTAATCGGCCACGGATTTAATCAGGTATCGGAACTTATTGTTATTGGTGGATACATTTTTATCATGGGCTGAATGTTTCGCAAACTGAAAAAAGAACATGGTTTTGATCGGAAACTTTTTATGGATGTCCACCAGCTTGAAGAAATTATCATAGGGATCCTTTTTAAGTCTCAATATTACGGACAAACGCTCCCAAACATCCCTGAACCTAAAATTTCCCAAGTCCAATAGAAAACCTCCCAAAGTACGTGAGATTCCACGCATGGCATAAGCATGCGAAGTGGTCACATTGACAATGGAGGTAAAACGATAACTCTTTTCCTTGTGCTCCAAGTCGGGGAAGCGTTCCTTTAGTGCCTCCAACAACCTATAAGCCCATAAATCCACTACGGGAAGTTCCAAAAAGTTGTTCTGATAAGCTATGCTTTCCTTTACCGGAAACCTTCCAACACTATCCTTAACATGTGGTAAATATTCCTCATATCGGCTCAACAGAAAAAAACTGGCTGAAAAAATATCAAAGGGAACGCTACTCTTCTCTCCTGAAGAGAAAAAACAAGGGATGCCATTCCAATCAGACACCTTGATCTCCAAATCGTTGATGCCCTGCTCGAACAATAAGTCGTTGCTTCGAATAAAAAACTCGTTCTGCAGCGGTTGTTTGGAATAGGTCATTTTGGGTCCATTGTGCTTTATGAAGTCCTCGACCTTTGTGGTAAACCCCATTTCCACCCCCAAGATGTTTTCAAAAACATGTTTGGCCGTATAGGTCAATCGATTGGTTACTTTATGGGTAAAAATCAACAACATGGACTATAGTATTCCTTTATCCGCAAAACTCAAATATTCGTGCTGTGCCAAAATCAAATGGTCCAGAATCTTGATATCCAAAGCTTCTGAAGCCACTTTCAATTTTTGGGTTATTTGTTTGTCCGCCCCGCTAGGTTCCAAGGTTCCCGATGGGTGGTTATGGGCTAATATGATTCCTACAGCTCCTAATTCCAAGGCCTGTTTCAACACCAAACGGACATCCACAAGGGTTCCTGTAATTCCCCCTTTACTCAACTGCGCTTTATGGACAACCCTATTGGAATTGTTCAGATAGACAATCCAAAATTCTTCGTGTGGAAGTTCCCCGATCAATGGGTAGAGCAATTCAAAAGCATCATGGCTGCTTTTAATTTTGGTGATTTTTGACGTATCCTCCAAACGCCTTCTCCTTCCCACTTCCAAGGCAGCGGCAATGGTTACGGCCTTGGCCTCACCAATCCCTTTGAAACGCATCAATTGGTTTACGGAAAGTTTTCCCAGTTCGTTCAAATTGTGGTCCACTGAGGCCAATATTCGCTTGGAAAGCTCCACTGCACTTTCATCCCGACTTCCCGATCCGATCAAAATAGCGATCAACTCAGCGTCAGACAGTACAAAACTGCCCTTTTGCACCAATTTTTCCCTTGGCCTGTCATCATCGGCCCAGTTTTTAATGGAAAAAGAAGCTGGTTTTTCTTGCATGGGCTAAAGATAGGAGAATAATTTTATGTATTTTTCAATATAAATCCTGCATTATGAAATCCCTTTTCAACAGCGAGGCACACGAAGAAATCCTATCTCGAATCAATCAACTTTCGGAATCTTCGGAAAGGCAATGGGGCAAAATGGAAATAGGTCAAATGCTCCACCATTGCCAATTCCCACTTAAAATTTCCCTAAGGAAACATCGCTTGGACAAGCCCAGCCCCATGTTGAAGTTTATGGGCAAGTTTTTCAAAAAAAGCTTGTACAACGATAAACCATGGAGACAAGGGCTTCCCACAGCCAAAGGCTTAAAAGTAGTGGACGACAAAAATTTTGATGAAGAAAAGAAGGCACTAATAAGCTTGATCAAGGATTTCCATCAAGAAAAAGATAAAAAAGAGTGGGACCCACACCCAGTATTTGGGTCTTTCACTCCCGAACAATGGGGACAGATGCAATACAAGCATTTGGACCATCATTTAAGGCAATTTGGCGTTTAGGTTTTAGTGAAAAGCTGCCATCGCCTCGTAAAACTCCACTTCGTCCACTCCCATTTGCTGGCAAATCCATTTAGCGCCCGCCAAATTGCTCAGTGCGGTTTCACCCGATATATCCAATGGCATGTCGCCATCGGGCGTATCCAAAAACACTTGGCCATTTTCTTCTTGATACACTGGGGTTGCATAAGGGAATTTTCTAATCGGGTTTTCGGATGATTCCACTCGCTTTTTCACTTCTACATCCTCATCATTATAGGTAATGCTCCCTCCCTTTACAATACTGTCCACAAAAACGCCGTACTGTTCCGAGTAGGCTTCAAAACCGGAATAAAAACCATCTTCATCAAACTCAATATCACTCAATAAAGCAATGTTTGGCTGATATTTATGGAATTGTGGAGCAGTATCGATGACGGATGAAGGCCCATCGTTGCCTTCGATTACCATAAAGTCGTTTTCTTTGGTCAGATGGATTCCATTGGGCGATGTCAATGCATAATCAGCCTCAACCTCATTATAGGCCAGCACGTGTAAAATCATGGAAACCACATTGGATTTTCTCTGGCTGCCCGATATCACAACTCGTGTTTTGAATTTGCCCAGCTCGTACAAGAATTCAGGATAGGAAACCAATCTTAGGCCCAACTCCTTTGCCTTCATCAATTCTGGATTATCCCTTTCAACGGTAACACCCAAGACAACGGCATCCAATTGGTCATTGATTCTATCGGAAAACCAACCGGCTTCATTGGATACCAATCCCTGTTCCTGCATAATGGCTTTGAGAGACTCATCAAATGTCTCATCACTCCCCGTGACCGTTTCTCCCTTTTTATGCAAGGCAATGGCCAAATTGAACATATTGATCTCGCCCAAACCTATAAAATGTACCTGCATCGCTTCAAATTAGAGCTCAAAAATAGCCAAAGCTGAAACCATTGCAAACATGGAAACGCTATATTAATTTCTATATTGGTGCTAAATTTGAGAACAATGAATTTATCAGAAATCAAACCAAAGGAAATAATGCCCGGATACCATGGTAAATTGGTGCACGGAGAACGTATGAGCTGGGTATTTTGGGATGTTGAGCAAAATGCTGAAGTCCCCGAGCACCAACACGACCATGAACAGATCATGCACGTAGTGGAAGGTACTTTTGAGTTCTCGCTAAATGGAGAAAAAGGAACTTACACCGCAGGAGACATTGTAGTGATCCCATCCAACGTACCACATAGTGGAAAAGCATTGACCCCATGTAAATTAATGGACATTTTCAGTCCCGTTAGAGAAGAATACCGATAGCCATGAACATTTCGTTAAGAGGAAAAACAGCCCTCGTTGGAGGTAGCAGCAAAGGAATAGGAGAAGCCATCGCACGGCAATTGGCCGAAAGCGGGGCAAGTGTGACACTAATGGCCAGAAGCGAAGGGCGCATGAAGGATTTGATCAATGAAATGGATAGTTCCGAAGGACAAAGACACCAATACCTGGCCGTTGATTTTACCGATTTTGAAGATTACAAAGCTAAAATTACCGCGTTCTTCGAAACCAACACTATTGATATTTTGATCAACAATACGCAAGGACCTAAAGGTGGTGGTGCCTTGGAAAAGAATGTTGAAGATTACCAAAATGCCTTTGACCTGCTGTTCAAGTCGGTGGTATATACTACGGAACTAGCCCTGAAACACATGCAGGAAAACAAATGGGGGCGCATTATAAACATCGCGTCCATTTCGGTAAAGGAACCCTTGAATTATTTGGCACTTTCCAATACCATTCGAGCAGCGGTGGTTACTTGGGCCAAAAGCTTGGCCTATGACGTGGCCAAAGATGGCATTACCGTGAACAGCACCCTTACAGGCTATTTTGATACAGACCGAATTGCCCAATTAAACTCCAAAAAAGCGGAGAAACTTGGAATTTCCCCTGATGAAGTCCGTTCCAACATGGAGGAGCAAGTTCCTGTAAAACGTATTGGCAACCCAAAAGAGTATGCGTATTTGGTAACGTTTTTAGCTTCGGACAAAGCGGCTTTTATTACAGGAACCAATATCCCGATAGATGGTGGGCTGTTAAAATCAATGTAGTTAAAGACTCATGCGGTCCTTGAAAATATAGGATTGTCTGCGGGAAACCTCCACTTCCTCTCCGTTTTTCATGGTAAGTTTTAGCTTTCCATTGAACCAAGGCACCACATTTTCAATATAATTGGTATTCACTATTTGCTGGCGGTTTGCCCTGAAAAATGAATCTTCCGGCAACTTTTCCTCTACCTGATTGAGCGATTTGTAGAGCATTGGTTTCTTGTCCTCAAAAAACACCCGAGTGTAGTTCCCTACAATTTCGAACAGGGAGATGTCTCCTATTTTTACCAACCAACAAGCTTCTCCATCTTTAATAAAAATCTGACTGTTATCGGTTAATTTTTTAGCTGTGGATGCGCCGTCCTCCTTGGACGCCATCTTGGTACGCACTTTTTCCAAGGCCATACCAAAGCGTTTGTTGCTCACGGGCTTCAACAAGTAATCCAATGCGTTGTACTCAAAAGATTTTATGGCATATTCATCATAAGCGGTCGTAAAAATGGTAATGGGCACCTCATCCAGCATTTCCAATAAGTCAAAACCATCCTTTTCGGGCATGTTGATGTCAAGGAACAACAAATCTGGCGATTCGGACTCAATCAATTCCACACCATCATCCACATTGCTCGCTTCGCCAATAAGTTCCAAATCATCATGGAGCTTGATAAGCTCTTTGAGCTCATTTCGTGCCAGTCTGGAGTCTTCCACTATTACCGACCTGATCTTCATGTCAATGGTATTTTGATTTCTGCCACCACCTCATCTGATACTTCCTCCAATTTAAAGGATGCTTTGTCGGCATACAACAATTTTAAGCGTTGCTCAATATTCTTTAATCCCAACTTGGTGGAATCTTGCGAAATATTCAGTTTTCCTGTATTCCTGACTTCAATAATCAAATCGTTGTCCTTTTTGAAAATGGCCAAGAGAATCCTTCCGCCATTTTTAAGATTGGAAATACCGTGCTTGACTGCATTTTCTATCAGCAATTGAATGATCATGGGCGGAATCCTAAGGTCCAACGTACCTTCCTCCACTTGCTTAACAAATTCCAAACGATCTTCGAACTGTATCTTTGATAGATCAATATAGTTATCCACCACTTCCAGTTCTTCACGTACGGGAATATCGTTGATGTTGTTCTTGGTAAGGGAATATCGGATAATTTCGGAAAGCTTGGTAAGCATTTCTCTGGATTTTTCCACATCCTCCAGCATCAAACCTCGAATATTGTTGAGGCTATTGAACATAAAATGCGGATTTATCTGTCCTTTTAAGGTGTTCAATTGGGCCTGTTTCAAGGTAGTGTTCAGCTCCAGCCTTTCTATTCTGTTCTGATTCAGTTTCAAAAGCAATTTGATAACCAAATAGGTAATTGCCCAAGCTCCGACCAAAAAGACCGAATTAAGTACCTGCACCATAAACTTGTCATACCCTTCGAGCATATGCATCTCAGTCTCGGTAAGTTCTGGACCGAATTCAAGATAGATATATCCAAAAAAGACATTTAAAAGACCAAAAATCGTAGAGGCCACCAATATGGACACAATGATTTTAATGATCTCTTTGCCCCCAAAGGAATCAAAATGCACATTTCTTTTAAGGTACCATCGTAATATCGAAGTAGATAATATGCCTATGAAAATCCCAACGATGACCGAAAATATGGTCATCTCAATGCTAACGTTCTGGGGAATCAGAGCAGCAATGGCATTGATAAATCCCCATCCCAGCAATTGAAGCACCCAAAATGCAATATTCCTTTTCCTTGTACTTAACTCCATTCGATTGAGCATGAACTGCCCAAATTTACATTAAACTTATTGGGGATGAACTATACTAAGATTTTTGTGCGACTTTTCTTTTAAAGGGATTGTCGCAAGTTTTTCGCTGTGGCAAAAATGCTATCCACATCAAGGTTGATCCAGAATAGAAAAAAGGAAAGTATCCCATGTATTCCCAGGCATTGAACCTCCCATAGACCCCTATCAATACACCAAGAATACCCATGGAAAATACAACTTTTTGTCTTGTGTTCAGTTTTTTCATATTGATGAATTTTGTGACCGCTTCAGCGGATTATAAAATGATACTTACTAAAAGTGAAATAATGAATTTGGCTAATGCTATCATGACTGTTCTGTTTTTAGATTTTATTTCTGAAGCTAAAGTACAGGACAACACCCGTCTGATGAAGTGATTTATGACAAGTGGTCATTTTGGCCAAGCGAACGGTAAAACCATTATGTTTTGGCCCACAAAAGCCCTAACAACCTGATTTTTAAGACTATTTTATTTTTGGAGGAAATTTAGAGAACACCTTTTTCACTACCGCCTTGAGTTTTTCCTCACGAACGCTTGGTGATGCGTTCTCACGGAGCCCACTCTCGGCCACGGCCTGCCAAACAAGTGCATCACGTTGCGCATCGACCAAATCAAACTGGATGCTGCGCTGTAAACTGGACCCTCCCAAGGGCAATCCCACAGAGATGCCTCCGCCCACATTTCGTCCCGTACCTCCAATGCCAAGCCCAACATTGCTGTTCGGAGCGCCTCGATATTCATCGCTGACAATATTGATAAAGAGTTCCGGTTCTTCGGCCAATCTGTATCCGCGAGCTTTTAAAGTAGAGTCCAAGGCACGCAGCAAACGCCTTTCTTCCAACTGGCTCAGGCCAGACTGCATATCGGCATAATAGTTATAAGTGGTGTAGCTTGAGAAATCGACCGCCTTATCATAATCGCAATTCACTTTGACTGAACTACAAGAGGTCACTACAATACAAAATAACAGTAAAGAAGGAAAATATCGCATGATGAACATTTGGGTCCTCCTAAATTTAATCAATATATTGATTGGATGTAAAGAAGTAGAGGGACTATTCGTTCAATAGCTTCCAAAGTCTATCTTTTAACTGCTGGACTCCCAATCCACTTACCGATGATATGAACATATAGGGCACATCCTTGAAATCCTCTTTCATATCGGCATCCATTTCATCAATGAGTTCCTGATCCAGCATATCGCATTTGGAAATGGCCACCAAACGCCCTTTGTCCAACAATTCGGGGTTGTACCTCCTCAACTCGTCCAAAAGAATGTGGTATTCCTGACTGATATCCTTACTATCGGCGGGAATCAAAAATAAAAGGGTCGCATTTCGTTCAATATGGCGAAGGAAATAATGTCCCAGTCCCTTGCCTTCGGCTGCACCTTCAATAATTCCAGGGATATCGGCCATTACAAAACTCTGAAAGTCCCGATATTCCACAATGCCCAAATTGGGCTTTAGGGTAGTAAACTCATAATTGGCGATTTTGGGCTTGGCGGAGGTCATTACCGAAAGTAATGTGGACTTCCCCGCATTGGGAAAACCAACCAGGCCAACATCAGCCAACACCTTAAGTTCGAGGGTCAGATGCCCCTCTTGACCTTTTATACCTGGCTGGGCATACCGAGGCGTCTGGTTCGTGGCGCTTTTAAAATGCCAGTTTCCCAATCCGCCCATACCGCCTTCGAGGACAATCTTCTCCTCGCCATCTTCGGTGATTTCAAAGAGCACTTCATTGGTCTCAGTATTGCGCACCACGGTGCCCAAGGGCACTTCCATGTACACATCTTCACCATCGGCACCAGTACTGCGGCTCTTTGCACCATGTTCCCCATGGCCTGCCTTAAAATGTTTTTTGAACTTGAAATGGACCAGCGTCCACAAGTTTTTGTTCCCTTTGACAATAACATGACCTCCACGACCACCATCTCCCCCATCCGGGCCACCTTTGGCCACATATTTTTCGCGACGTAAATGTGCAGAACCCTTGCCCCCGTTTCCAGAAGCAATGTGTACCTTTACGTAGTCTACAAAATTTCCCTCGGTCATATTCTAATATAAAAAAGTCTTTGTGGAAACCAATTATAGGGAGTCGATCACCTTGCTCAAACGCTTGGTAATCTCATCGATATCACCTATTCCGTTTACGGAATGGAATTTTCCCTGTTCCTCGTAGTAAGCCTTCAACGGAGCGGTTTTTTCATTATACTCATCAAAACGGTTACGGATCTTGCTCTCGTCCTGATCATCGGAACGTCCACTACTTTTTCCTCGTTCCAAAAGGCGCTCTACCAAAATATCATCCTCAGCTTCCAGTGCGATAGTAGCATTTACCTTCATGTCCTTGGATTCCAAAAAATTATCCAATGCCTCTGCTTGGGCCGCTGTACGTGGAAATCCATCAAAAATAAAACCTGCCGCATCCGGGTTTTTCTCCACCTCGGCTTTTAGCATATCAATGGTCACCTCATCTGGCACCAAGTCTCCTTTATCGATGTAAGATTTGGCCAAGTTTCCAAGCTCGGTTCCATTTTTAATGTTGTAACGGAATACATCCCCTGTGGAAATGTGTTTCAAATTATACTTTTCCTTTAGGAACCCTGCTTGGGTACCTTTTCCAGCTCCTGGCTTTCCAAAAAGCACTAGGTTGATCATATCTGTTTGATTTAATTGGTAAACTTCTCTAAGATTGCGACCGAGCTCGTTATAGTCCAGCCCATATCCCACGATAAAATGATCGGGGATCTCCAATCCCACGTAATCGATGGTATATTCGCCATTGTACACATCCGACTTGTAAAAAAGCGTTCCGATCTTAAACTCTTTTACATTGGTATTGGAAAACAAGTGCACCAATTGTTTCAAGGTACGGCCCGTATCCACAACATCTTCCAAAATAATAACACTCTTTCCCTCAATCTCTTCCGGAACATCCAAAAGAGTCTCCACAATACCGGTCGATGTAAGCCCTTGATAAGAACTCAGCCTTACAAAAGAAACTTCGCACGGGTGCTGATAAGCTTTTAGAAAATCGGCCACGAACATAAAGGCTCCATTGAGCACTCCAACGAACAAAGGTGTTTCATCCTTATAATCGGCGGCAATCTCCTTTGCCATTTTATCAATGGCCGCAAGGATTTGTTCTTCCTTTAAATACGGCTTAAAATTCTTGTCGTGAAGCTTGATCAATGTGTTCGAGTTATGGTCAGGTTGGCAAAGATAATATTTTTAAAGCTGCTAAGCCCTGACATCTTTTATACCCTCGTGGATTTCATGTATTTTTGCTCACATTCAATTTACAAATCAATGGAATTTTTCTCTTCCGACTTTAAACTGGGAATATTAGGTGGTGGACAATTGGGCAAAATGATGCTCTACGAAACCAGGAAATGGGACATACAGACCAAAGTGATGGATGCTTCGCCCAAAGCCCCTTGCAAAATAGCCTGCAACGAGTTTGTGCAAGGTAGTTTGATGGATTTTGATACCGTTTATGCTTTTGGAAAAGATGTCGACGTACTTACCATTGAGATTGAAAATGTAAATGTGGTTGCCCTTGAAAAACTGGAGCACGAAGGGATTAACGTATATCCACCAACCAAGACCTTGAGGACCATACAGAACAAGGCCGTCCAAAAATTATTTTACACGGACCATGGAATTCCTACGGCACCATTTACAAGGTTTGCCTATACTTCGGAAATAGAGGACAGCATAAACAATGGAGGTCTTTCGCTGCCATTCGTATGGAAGAGTGCCCAGTTTGGGTATGATGGTCAAGGGGTAAAAGTCGTCAGAAAGATGGAGGACCTTAAAGACCTGCCCAATGTGGAGTGCATTGCCGAAACAATGATTGATTTTAAAAATGAATTGGCCGTTGTGGTCGCAAGGAACAACAAAGGCGAGGTAAAAACCTATCCAGTTGTGGAAATGGAATTTCACCCCGAGGCCAATCAGGTGGAATATGTTATCTGTCCCGCACGAATTGATGATGCCGTAGCCCAAAAAGCACAAGAAGTGGCCTTGAAAGTTTCTGAGCACATGAAACATGTTGGGCTGCTGGCAGTAGAAATGTTCCAGACCAAGGACGACCAGATTTTGGTGAACGAATCCGCTCCCAGACCCCATAACAGTGGACATTATAGCATAGAAGCATCATACACCAACCAATTTGAGCAACATATTCGAGCCATTTTAGGCTTGCCACTCGGAAAAACGGACAGCAAAGTAGCTGGAATTATGGTTAACTTGGTAGGCGCCGAAGGACATACGGGAGATGTGGTTTATGAAAATATCGAAAAAATACTGGAAATGGATGGGGTCACACCGCATATTTACGGGAAAAAACAAACTCGCCCGTTTCGTAAAATGGGCCACGTTACCATCGTGGACGAGAATATGGCAAGAGCCCGAGAAGTGGCACAGCAGGTAAAAGAAACTATTAAAGTGATAAGCAAATAAGATATGAGCAAAGTAGCCGTAATCATGGGGAGTACCAGTGACCTTCCCGTTATGCAAGACGCCATCGATATATTAAAGGAATTGGGTGTAGATGTGGACGTGGACATTGTGTCTGCCCACAGAACACCCGAAAAATTGTTCAGTTTTAGCAAAAGTGCGCATACCAATGGCTACTCCGCCATTATTGCAGGAGCAGGAGGTGCAGCACATTTACCTGGAATGGTAGCTTCGCTATCTCCCCTGCCCGTTATTGGAGTTCCCGTAAAAAGCAGTAATTCCATTGATGGCTGGGATTCCGTTCTGTCCATTTTACAGATGCCCGGTGGTGTCCCAGTGGCCACAGTAGCTTTGAACGGTGCGAAAAATGCTGGGATTCTTGCGGCACAGATCATTGGGAGTTCCAATAGCAAGATCATGGACAACATTATCTCTTATAAAGAAGGCCTCAAGGAAAAAGTAATCAAAGGAGCTGAAGAGATAAAAAAAACATTTTAGAAAAAATCTTGTTTGATTATGAACTTTAATCAAATCGGGATATTAGTAGGCATTTGTGCCATTGCCTTTTTTGGCTTCACGCTAAAAAAAATGGGCAACCCCTATGTAAAAGGAATCTGGAAAAGTGGCCTTTTGGTTTTCACCATTTATGCTGCCCTTCTAATTTATATAGAAATACGTTGGCAATTCATTTCGGATTATGCCAGTAAATATGACTTAAACGGAAACGGTTTTGTAGACCTCAATGAATATTCTGAGGAGGCCATCGCCGCTATGAATAGAAAAACCTATGGTTCAACAGTTCGAGGGTATGCTCCCTTGACCATGGCAGTGATTTCCTCCATTATCGGTTTCGCCTATTTGTTGAGTGATTGGGCCGTGATACGTTTAAAAAACAAAGAACAGAAGTAACAACTATGAGCAACCCATTGTTGGAGCCATTTAACCAAGCTCCATTTTCAAAAATAAAGAACGAACATTTCAAGCCTGCTTTTCTTCAGGCCATCGAGGACACCAAAAGGGAAATTGATGATATCGTTAACAATCCTGAACCGCCTACATTCCAAAACACTTTAGAAGCTTTGGATTTTTCTGGTCAGCAATTAGACCGTATCTCAAGCATTTTCTTCAATCTGAACTCGGCCGAGACCAACGAGGAAATCCAAAAAATAGCCCAAGAAGTATCCCCATTGTTGTCGGAGTTCAGCAACGACATTACTTTGAATGAAGGTCTTTTCAAAAGAATTGAAACTGTTTATGGGCAACGTGATTCGTTGGACCTTACCAAAGAGCAACAAACCCTTCTTGAAAAGAAATACAAGAATTTCAGTAGAAATGGGGCCAACTTAAAGGAAGAAAACAAAAAACGTCTTCGAGAAATCGATGCAGAACTATCCAAATTAAAACTCACATTTGGCGAAAACGTACTGGCCGAGACCAATAAATATGAATTGCTACTGATTGATGAAAAGGATCTGGAAGGCCTTCCCGAGGGCACCAAAGAAGCCGCTGCCCAACTGGCAGAATCCAAAGGCAAGGAAGGCTGGTTGATTACATTGGATTACCCAAGCTATATCCCATTTATGAAATATGCCAAAAACAGGGAATTGCGTAAAGAACTTTCTTTGGCTTTTGGAAGCAAAGGGTTCCACAATGATGAATTGGACAATCAGGAAAATGTAAAGCGTATTGTTGATCTTCGTTTTGAGCGAGCCAATCTTTTAGGATATAAAACCCATGCTCATTTTGTGCTAGAAGAGCGCATGGCGGAGACTCCAGAAAAGGTGCAGGACTTCCTAAAAGAGCTTTTGGAAAAGGCCAAACCCGCAGCAGAACGTGAATTTGCCGAACTGGAAGCCTTTGCCAAGGAGTTGGACAACATAGACCGTTTGGAAAAATGGGACAGTGCTTTTTATTCTGAAAAGTTGAAGCAAAAGCTGTTCAATTTGGATGATGAAAAACTGAAACCCTATTTTAAACTGGAAAATGTGATAAGTGGGGTGTTCAAGGTTGCGGAAAAACTGTTCGGACTTACGTTTGAAGAAGTGGACAATGTGGATAAATACCACGACGAGGTAAAAACCTTTGAAGTCTACGAGAATGGCAACTTCATCTCTCTGTTTTATGCAGACTTTCATCCAAGACCTGGAAAACGCGGTGGTGCATGGATGACTTCATATAAACCACAATACACTTTGGGCGGAAAAAACAGTAGGCCGCATATTTCCAATGTGTGCAATTTCACCAAACCAACGAGCTCAAAACCATCCTTGCTCACGTTCAACGAAGTGACCACTCTTTTTCATGAATTCGGACATGCTTTGCATGGGATGTTGGCCAACACCACCTACCCTAGCCTATCAGGAACTTCGGTGTACTGGGATTTTGTGGAGTTGCCGAGCCAAGTGATGGAAAACTGGTGCTATGAAAAAGAAGCCTTGGAACTTTTTGCACATCATTACGAAACAGGGGAATTGATTCCGATGGAATTAGTGGGGAAAATCAAGGAATCCGCGACCTTTCAAGAAGGAATGGCCACAGTTCGCCAGTTGAGCTTTGGGCTATTGGACATGGCATGGCACGGAAAAGACCCATCAGACATTGAAGACGTAAAGGCATACGAGACAGAAGCCTTTGAAAGCACCAACCTTTTTCCTGAAACACCTGAAACCTGTATGAGTACTTCTTTTGCCCATATTTTTCAAGGTGGATACTCATCAGGCTATTACAGTTACAAATGGGCGGAGGTATTGGACGCCGATGCCTTTGCCTATTTTAAGGAAAATGGGATTTTCAGTAAAATGGTAGCGGACAAATTCAAAGAGCATGTGCTTTCCAAAGGAGGTACGGAAAATCCGATGGACCTCTATAAGAAGTTTAGGGGAGCCGAACCGAACATTGATGCCTTGTTGGAACGCGCTGGGCTCCTGGAAACCAATGATTAATAGTTTTCAAGTGCTAAAAAAGGGTTAATGCCCAAGTTTTTTGTTAGCATCGTTCGATTTATCCGTCCAAACCATTTTCAACCATGGGATTATATATCCTAAAACGATTATATTTGGTAATTCGATAGGAATAATGGCCAAACACAAACTTCAACCAGACAATTGGATAGACCTATATGCCGATTACCTGTTTAACTATGCGGTTTCTCGCGTTAGCGATGCTGAAATTGCAAAAGATTTGGTGCAGGAAACCTTTTTCGCAGGTCTCAATTCAGCCAAAAATTTTAAGGGAGATGCCGCAGAGCGTACTTGGCTGGTATCCATCCTAAAAAGAAAGGTAATCGACCATTACCGAAAAATAAATTCCAAAAAAGGAAAAGCGGAAGTCCGAATGAACTATAGCTCTGATTCCGATACCGAAGGGGATTGGCTGGAGCAACAAGTGGCCGACCCATATAGCACGGATGGCGACAATGTTCTTGAAAATGAAGAATTGGGTTCCGCCATACAGGATTGCATCACAAAATTGCCCCAAAAACAGGCTTTGGTGTTTAAGTTGAAAACCATTCAGGGAATGAGTACCGAAGATGTTTGTAATGAACTGGACATAAATCCGTCCAACTTGTGGGTAATGATCCATAGGGCAAGAACGGCACTCATGGGTTGTTTAAATGAAAATTGGTTTTAGTATGAAGATTTCATGTAAAGAGGCATCGGGCATTTGCGATAAATCCCAATATAAAGAGGCAAGTTGGTGGGAAATACTAAAGCTTCGCATCCATTTGACATATTGTAAAGTGTGTCGAGCATATTCAAAGAAGAACAGCGAGTTGACTTCATTATGTGACAGGGCTGGATTGACCATGCTCTCCGAAGAGGACAAGAAAAAGATGAAGCGCGATCTCGAAGAAAAACGCTAAAAGTAACTCTCCGTTACCCAGAACAGACAGAACCAGAAAATAGGTATTGCCTCCACCCAAAACATCACAAAATACTTGGATTGCATCCGTTTTTCGGAAAGCAACACCAAAATAAGTGCAATGCACAGTATGAATCGTAGCACAATTTCCAGCTGATGCACATTATCCTTTAAAAAAGTCAGCAGAAAAAAAAACAAGGTCAGACCTATTCCCATTCGCCTGGTATTTTTAGCACCCAACACCTGTGGCAAAGTCCTTAAACTTTTGTCGTCCCATCGCATATCCCTGATTTCAAAAGGCAGAATCAGTATCAAAACCAACAACATTCGCTGGATAAAGGTTACAGCAAAATCCCAATCCAAAGTCATTTTTGCATCCAAAACGGGCAATAAAACAGAAAAACCAGCCCAAACAAAAGCCACGATGTAAATTTTGAGCCCTGCCAAATTCCTCAGGTTTTTAGCCCGCGGCAACAACGGAACCGCATATAAAGCGGACAGCACGCCCAGAACAACGGTCGCCACCCAAATCTCTTCATCCAATTGCAGCAAAAAATAAATGGCAAAGGCAAAGGAAACAAAACTGAATATTTGAATGATTTTGTGGTATGCATTGGACACAATCAGGTATTTATATGCCTCTACCCCATATTTGATGAAATTGTAGCAGACAATCACACTAAAGAAGATAAAACCCAATAAATTGATATCCGACGAGCTCCCCAACAAATGAAAGGTAACCCCAGCCATGGAAATAACCGCAATGGCCACATGGATACTCGCATCCAAGTAAAAATCAAAAATGGCTTTAAGAGTTCGCATAGGGTAAAATCCAATCGCTTTAACCAAAGGTTAACTTGTGGTTAACAACTTTGATTCAGATACCTTCAAAATTGACCATTTTCATTGAATTAATCCCTAATTTTGTGCACTTTATTGGATTGAACATGAACACAGAGGTTTTTGCTGCCAGACACATTGGCATCACAGAGAGAGACTTGCCCCATATGCTCAAAACCATTGGGGTGGAAAACATGGAACAACTCATTTTTGAGACCATTCCCGATGACATCAAATTGAAAAAACCATTGGACCTTCCAGAGGGAATCAGCGAACACGAATTCCTGGGCCACCTGAACGAACTGGCCAAGAAAAACAAGGTTTTCAAAACTTACATTGGATTGGGATATCATGAATCCCTAACACCATCGGTCATCAAAAGGAACATTTTGGAAAATCCAGGATGGTACACCGCCTACACCCCCTACCAAGCAGAGATTGCACAAGGTAGATTGGAAGCCCTTTTGAATTTCCAGACCATGTTGAGCGACCTTACCGGTATGGAAATCGCCAATGCATCACTTTTGGATGAAAGTACTGCTGCAGCCGAAGCCATGAGCATGTTGTTCGAGCTTCGTAGCCGAGAACAGAAGAAGAATGATGTCGTAAAGTTCTTCGCTTCTGAAGAAATACTTCCCCAAACCTTGAGCTTGCTGAAAACACGTGCTATACCTTTAGGTATAGAATTGGTCGTGGGAAATCATGAAGATTTTGATTTCTCCAATGAATTCTATGGTGCACTATTGCAATACCCCGGGAAGTACGGTCAAGTTCATGATTACGAATCCTTTGTGGAAAAAGCCAAGGAAAATGACATAAAAGTAGCAGTTGCCGCTGATATTTTGAGCTTGGTGATGCTTACCCCTCCCGGAGAATGGGGCGTGGATGCCGTGGTGGGAACAACACAGCGTTTTGGAATCCCATTGGGTTACGGTGGGCCCCATGCCGCATATTTTGCCACAAAAGAAGCTTACAAAAGAAATATTCCCGGAAGAATCATCGGGATTACCCGAGATACCGATGGCAACCCAGCTTTACGTATGGCGCTTCAAACCAGGGAGCAACATATAAAAAGAGCAAAGGCAACTTCCAATATATGTACCGCCCAAGTACTCCTGGCGGTCATGGCTGGAATGTACGCCGTTTACCACGGGCCCGAAGGTTTAAAGTATATCGCCAACAAAGTGCACAACAATACCAAAAAGCTGGCAAAAGCATTGGAAGCCCACGGGTTTGAACAATTGAACAGTGCCTACTTTGATACCATTCAGGTTAAGGTTAAAAATACTGAGCAACTTAAGGAAGTAGCGGAAAGCAAAGGCATCAATCTGTTTTATATTGATGATACCACCGTATCCATTTCATTGAACGAAGCCGTTTCCGAAGCAGATTTGAACAGATTGGTTTCTTGCTTCGTGGAATCACATGATCTGGATGAAAAATCCATCGAAGAAATGGATTTGGATGAAGCGATTCCAGCTTCACTCCAGCGACAATCTCCATTTATGGAGCACCCAGTGTTCAATTCCTATCATTCCGAGACCGAACTGATGCGTTACATCAAGAAATTGGAGCGTAAGGATTTGGCATTGAACCAATCCATGATCTCTTTGGGAAGTTGCACCATGAAGTTGAACGCAGCCTCTGAAATGTTACCATTGAGCTGGGGCGAATGGGGCAACATCCACCCATTTGTGCCGTTGAACCAAGCAGAAGGCTATCAAGAGGTATTAAAAGCGTTGGAAGAGCAACTCAACGTGATAACTGGATTTTCCGCCACTTCCCTTCAGCCTAACTCGGGTGCTCAAGGAGAATATGCTGGTTTGATGGTCATCCGTGCCTACCACGAATCAAGAGAGGAAGGACACAGGGATATTTGTTTGATTCCTGCTTCGGCACATGGTACCAATCCAGCATCGGCAGTGATGGCAGGCATGAAAGTCGTTGTGACCAAAACCGATGAAAAAGGAAACATTGATTTGGCCGATTTGCAAGAAAAAGCAGAAAAGCATGCCGAAAATCTTGCCGCATTGATGGTCACTTACCCATCCACACACGGTGTATTTGAATCATCCATCAAGCAAATCACAAAATTAATCCACGATAATGGCGGACAGGTCTACATGGACGGTGCCAACATGAATGCCCAAGTAGGATTGACCAATCCAGCCACCATCGGAGCCGATGTTTGCCACTTGAACCTGCACAAGACCTTTGCCATCCCACACGGTGGTGGAGGCCCGGGCGTAGGACCTATTTGTGTTGCAGAGCAATTAAAACCATTTTTACCCACCAACCCGGTAATTCCAACTGGAGGAGAAAGCGCCATAACGGCTATATCATCCGCACCTTGGGGAAGCGCTCTAGTATGTTTGATTTCCTACGGGTACATCAAAATGTTGGGAGCTGAAGGGCTTACCAATGCAACCAAAGGCGCCATTTTAAACGCCAATTACATCAAAGACCGCTTAAAAGGCAAGTTTGATGTGCTCTACGCTGGCGAACGAGGACGTGCGGCCCACGAAATGATTGTTGACTGTAGACCTTTCAAAGCAAATGGCATAGAAGTGACCGATATTGCCAAGCGACTTATCGATTACGGATTCCATGCGCCAACAGTTTCCTTCCCCGTAGCGGGAACATTGATGATAGAGCCAACAGAAAGTGAAAGCCGTGCGGAGCTTGATCGTTTTTGCGATGCACTATTGTCAATCCGAGAGGAAATTGACGAGGCTTCTGTGGACGAAACGGATAATGTATTGAAAAATGCCCCGCATACATTGGCGATGCTTACCAGCGATTCATGGGAGCATCCGTATAGCAGGGAAAAAGCCGCTTTCCCTTTACCGTATGTGACCGAAAACAAATTTTGGCCAAGTGTCCGAAGAACGGACGAAGCGTTTGGGGATCGTAATTTAATGTGCTCCTGTACTCCAATCGAAGATTACGTAGAAGCCTGAAAACCAGTATAAACATTGAGAAAAGCCTTGATTCTATAATTAGATCAAGGCTTTTTTCGTATCCTGCATTATATATGTTACCTTTTGGACATTGTATAATTTATTATGCATGCATAACATTAATGGTTCAATATCTTAACTTGTATTGATTAATAACCTCTGCGCAACATGAAAATTGGCATAACAGGTACAGGAAGCCACATCCCTTCCATAATTACCAAAAACGAAGATTTCTTGAATCATGAGTTTATGGAAACCGATGGGTCGTCCTTTGAACAACAGAACAATGTGATCATTGAAAAATTTGAGGCCATCACGGGCATTGCCAACCGT
Source organism: Flagellimonas yonaguniensis (assembly GCF_029193885.1). Classification (GTDB taxonomy): domain Bacteria; phylum Bacteroidota; class Bacteroidia; order Flavobacteriales; family Flavobacteriaceae; genus Flagellimonas; species Flagellimonas yonaguniensis. The sequence goes on from NZ_JARFVB010000015.1 coordinate 54,219, forward strand.
AGGTACGCCAAACCCGATCTTAAAACATCGGACATTGGATTTTTGGCAGCCGAAGAAGCGATTGCCAGTGCTAAAGTGGATAAGGAGGAACTCGATTACATCATATTTGCCCATAATTTCGGGGATCTTACCCCAGGAAAAATCCAAGGGGATACCCTGCCCAGTCTCGCTACTCGTGTCAAGCACTTATTGCGTATCAAAAATCCAAAATGTGTGGCTTACGACCTTATTTTTGGATGTCCCGGTTGGATTGAAGGTATGATTCAAGCTACTGCCTTCATCAAAAGCGGTATGGCCAAAAAGTGTTTGGTAATTGGGGGAGAAACCCTCTCCAGAGTTGTGGACTCCCATGATCGAGACAGTATGATTTTTTCCGACGGTGCTGGAGCAGCGATACTTGAAGCCGATGCACCCAATGGCGAAATATTGTCCCATGCTTCGGTAACCTACGCCAATGAGGAAGCGTACTATCTATATTTTGATAAATCCAACTGCCCCTCGGAACCCAAGGACACCCGATATATAAAAATGCTAGGTCGAAAAATCTACGAATTTGCCTGCATTAACGTTCCCAAAGCCATGGCTTCTTGTCTGGATGACAGCGGAGTTGATATTGATGATGTTAAAAAGATTTTCATCCATCAGGCCAACGAAAAAATGGACGAGGCCATCATCAAAAGGTTTTATAAAATCTATGGTAAACCTGTACCCGAAAACATTATGCCCATGAGCATTCAGGATTTAGGGAACAGTTCCGTTGCTACCGTACCTACCCTATACGACATGGTCCTGAAAGGAAAACTACCCAATCATGAAGTAAAAAAAGGAGACGTTGTGATTTTTGCAAGCGTTGGTGCAGGAATGAACGTCAACGCTATTGTTTACAGATGTTGATACAGAAAAAACAAACTCAAGCATCAAGTTCAAACACAATATACCCATCATTGACCACTGCCTACTAAACCTAAAACTAATTTGGGATTTCTGGTTTGTTTTTTGGAATTTTAACCCATGTACGAAAACAACTTTCCCAACAAGCGCTATAAACACACCCTGGAGTTCCTAAAGAAGCATATAGCCCCTTCGGAATCCATCTTGGACCTTGGGGTCGAAAATCCATTTTCTGAAATAATGAAGTCCAACGGATATGCCGTCACAAATACTGGTGGAGAAGATTTGGACGTGGATTTTCAAAATGTTGCCCAGTCCGATGCTGATGTGGTTACTGCTTTCGAGATTTTTGAGCATTTGGTAGCTCCGCTGAATGTTTTGAAGGAGGTAAAAGCCAAGAAATTGGTAGCAAGCATACCTATGCGATTATGGTTCTCCCCAGCTTATCGAAGCAAAACCGATCCATGGGACCGCCACTACCACGAATTCGAGGATTGGCAATTTGATTGGCTATTGGAAAAGGCAGGTTGGACTATCAAAGATTCTGCTAAATGGACCAACCCTACCAAAAAAATCGGAATTCGTCCAATTCTACGATATTTTACCAATCGCTATTATATCGTCTATGCCGAGCGGGAAACATAGTATATCAAGTTCCAAGTTTCTAAAATCAAAGACGGGAATCACTGACTACTAAACCTAAAACTAATTTGGGATTTCTGGTTTGTTTTTTGGAATTTTAGCCAATGCGCATCTGTATCATAATTCCCGCACACAATGAGGCTTCTTTTTTAAAGGATTGCTTGGATTCTTTTGTGGCCCAAACTTATTTGCCCAACGAGCTTATTGTGGTGGATGACAATTCTTCTGATGATACCTTTACCATAGCGACCATTTTCGCACAAAAGCATGACTGGATAAAAGTGGTTCAGCGAAGCTCCACCGATGAGCATATCCCAGGTAAAAAAGTGGTGGACACCTTTAATTTTGGATTGGGACACACTTCGGAATATGACCTTATTGGCAAGTTTGATGCAGATATCATCCTGCCAAACAACTATTTTGAATTAATCGTCAATCAATTTCAGGCCAATTGGAAACTAGGAATGTGCTCAGGACTTTTGTACATCAAAAGAGGCAATGATTGGATCTATGAACACATTGCGGACAAAAATCACATCCGAGGACCTATCAAGCTCTATCATAAAGCTTGCTTTAACAAAATAGGTGGTTTACGGCCAGGTGTTGGCTGGGACACCGTGGACATCCTTTTAGCCAAATACCATGATTTTGACACCTTGACGCTCCCCGAACTCCAAGTAAAACATCTTCGACCAACGGGGCATGGGTACAGCACAAAAAACTATCAATCCAAGGGTGTGGCGATGTACAAAATGGGCTACGGACTTGTACTGACCAAAATTGCCGCATTGAAAATGGCCTGGCAGGCCAAAAGTCTGAATTTATACGTTCAAGCAGTGCTGGGCTTCCTGAAGGCTTTCATCCAACAGCAAACGAAATACGTTTCCAAAAAAGAAGGCAAATTCATCCGAAAATATCGTTGGAAAGGAATCAAATCCAAAATCTAAACACAAACAACTATTTGAATATCAGATATTTTACATGTTATTCTTTATTAACAACAAAGAATTCACTTACAGCTATTCTTCAATAGAACTACAAGTCACATACTAAACCAAATTCCGTCAATTCAAATGGGGCATTCATCAATTTTCATCATGGTATTGCCCTAACTGTAAGTAACTTTAAAGATAGCAGCATTCCCAAATAATCTTTTGTCCCAGATGTAAAACCCCAACATCATAAAAGGATTCATAAACCAATGAAAAATATGAAACCTGACCTACAATTTCGGAAAAAGCTATTTTTCCCTCTGGCTTTCTTGTTGTTGATCGGTTCTGCTACGGCTCAAATTCCAGGGCAAAGCTATTTTGATGATACTGGGTATGTGGAATATATCGCTGGAAACTACCCATTGATTATTTCCATTCCCCACGGTGGTTATGAAACACCTGATGAGATTGCAGATAGAGATTGCAATGAGTGTGTGTATATCCGAGACTCATTCACACAAGAAATCGGGAGAAGCATTATGCAGTATTTTTTCGAGGAAACAGGCCACTATCCGCACGTAATCATCAATTTACTGGATAGAAGTAAATTAGACACCAATCGTCCAATAGAGGACGGTGCCGATGGTGATCCTATTGGTGAAGAGGCTTGGACCAATTATCAAGATTACATAGAGACAACCAAAACAAAAATTGTACAAGAATTTGGTAGAGGGCTGTTAATCGACCTGCATGGTCATGCGCATCCAATTCAACGAATAGAGTTAGGCTACATTCTGACACACAGTGACCTTAACCAAACTGACGAAACCCTGAACACTCCCTTTCATATCAATCGGAACAGCATTAAAAACCTTGTTAAGGAGAATCCTTTAGATCTGGAGCACTCTGAATTGGTCCGAGGTCCACTAAGTTTCGGTGCACTTATCCATAGTAAGGGATATCCTGCCGTTCCGAGTCCCGAAGACCCATATCCCGAGTTCGATGATCCTTATTTTAATGGAGGATACAATGTATATTATCATGGAGCCCATTTTAATGACAACTTTGATGCCTTTCAAATCGAAGCAGATCAAAATATTAGATTAAATGGCGACCAACCCCAAACAAGAGAATTATTTGCAGAGTCTTGCGCGAACAGTATTAAAGAATATTTAAGCCTTCACTATGGAATTGGCAGCATCGATTTTGACGAAGATGGAACACTATCGGATGTGGATTGTGATGATTTCAATCCCGATATCAACCCAGATGCAGAAGAGGTTCCCTACAATGGCATAGATGATGATTGCGACCCTGCCACTCCTGACGATGACCTAGATGAGGACGGATTCAACCAAGCCAATGATTGCGATGACAATAACCCCAACATCAACCCAGATGCAGAAGAGGTTCCCTACAACGGTATCGATGATGACTGCAACCCCGACACCCTCGACGGCGACCTTGACCAGGATGGTTTCATCAATGCGGAGGACTGTGATGACAGCGACCCTGACATCAATCCAGATGCAGAAGAGGTTCCGTACAATGGTATCGATAATGATTGTAATCCCGCAACTCTTGACGACGACCTAGATCAGGATGGGTTCAACCATGCGGAGGACTGTGATGACAGCGACCCTGACATCAATCCAGATACAGAAGAGATTCCGTACAATGGTATCGACGATGATTGTGACCCTGCAACTCCTGACGATGACCTAGATGAGGATGGTTTCATCAATGCGGAGGACTGTGATGACAGCGACCCTGACATCAATCCAGATGCAGAAGAGGTTCCGTACAATGGTATCGATGATGATTGTAATCCCGCAACTCTTGACGACGACCTAGATCAGGATGGGTTCAACCATGCGGAGGACTGTGACGACTCCGACCCAAATATAAATCCAGATGCGGAGGAGGTTCCGTACAATGGTATCGACGATGATTGTGACCCTGCCACTCCTGACGACGACCTCGACCAGGATGGTTTCAACCATGCGGAGGACTGTGATGACAGTGACCCTGACATCAATCCAGATGCGGAGGAGATTCCCTACAATGGCATAGATGATGACTGCGACCCCGACACCCTCGACGATGACCTAGATCAGGATGGGTTCAACCATGCGGAGGACTGTGATGACAGCGACCCTGACATCAATCCAGATGGGGAGGAGATTCCCTACAATGGCATAGATGATGACTGCGACCCCGACACCCTCGACGATGACCTAGATCAGGATGGGTTCATCAATGCAGAGGACTGTGATGACAGTGACCCTGACATCAATCCATATGCAGCGGAAACAGTAAACAATCAAGTGGATGAAAATTGCGATGGCATCATTGAGGTCACATCCTCATCTGAACCTAAACCTGAGCCTGAGCCTGAGCAAAAGAACACAAACGAATTCTTTATATACCCTAATCCAGCCAACGAAAACCTATACATTGTAAAACCCGACAATCATGATTTCACAATTGAAATCTTTGATGTCAAAAACCGCTTAGTACTTAGCTATAAAAATAAATACCCAATAAACATTGAGCATTTATCCAACGGTATTTATTTTGTTCTTTACCATGATTTAGTGGTCGGTAAAAGGATTGCCAAAAAATTAATCATAAATAGATAAATGAAATCAAAATTAACTCTTATCGTTACTTTCTTATTCGTACTACTAGCTTGTAAAGAAGACTGTAATGAATGTTTCACACCTCCTCAACCGCTGCTTTTTGAACTTATAGGCCTAGAAACTGGGGCTAATTTGATTTCCAATGGAACTTATTCTTCCAACGATATTAAGGTTGTTGATCAATCAAACAACCAAGCTTTGGAATTCTCCATTGTTCAAGATGGGGATATTGATTTAATAAACATCAACTCCATTGGTTGGGAATCGGAAGCTGTCAATTATCAAATCATCGCTTCTGACAACCTTATTTTCTCTTTACAGGTCAATGCTGAAAGAATAACAGAAGGCTGTTGCTCTTACACCAAATTCACGACCATTGAAATATCCCATTCGAATTACGAAATAGATTATGAAACAGGAATTTATAGGGTTTTTATTGAATAAATTATTCCAAAACCTCCCCAATCGGATGTCCAGTAGCCCCATTCGGGAATGCAATGCCCAACAAAGCGGCAATAGTGGGTGCAACATCGGGAATTTCCGTGCGGTTTACCGTGCTTCCTTGCTTAATGCCCTTTCCGTAAAGCAATAACGGAACATGGGTATCGTAAATCTGTGCAGAACCATGGGTGGAACCGGTTCTTCCATATGAAATATATCCCACACTTGGCACCAAAAGCACATCACCCGAACGTTTTTGATTATAGCCGTTCTGTAAAATGTACGGTATACCTTTGGTATAATCGTTATGCCACATTTGGTCTGCCGTGTAGACTTGGCTTATGCCCTCATAAGACAATAATTCCCGTGCAATATCCTCTTGGGCATCGTCCAAATCAATATCCAAATTGGCCAAAATCTTGTGGTCCAAAAACAATTGATAATTGGAAAGGTCCCTTACCACATCGGTAGTTCCGTATTTATACTGAAGAAACTCGGCAAACTTTGTCTGCATCCCTCCCATATCCAAATAACCTGCTGGAATTTTGGAATCCATCAGGTATGAAGGTACATTGACCGCTGCATGATCTGCGGTTAGGAAAACTGTATATTCCCCTTCGCCCACTTTTTCATCCAAAGTGGAAAAAATTCGGGCCAAATCTTGATCCAATCGAATGTAGGTATCCTCAATTTCCTTGGAATTTACTCCAAAAAAGTGCCCCACATAATCGGTACTGGAAAAACTGATGGCCAAGAAATCGGTTATGGCATCAGCACCCAAATCTTCTGCTTCCAAAGCAGCTAGGGCAAAATCAGCAGTGATGCTGTTCCCGTACGGACTCCTTCTTATCAAATCAAACTGACCGTTTTGATCCCAAATGGCAGGTAAGTCGTGTGGAAACGTATTGGTTGCTTCTCCTTTTTGTAGTCCCTCATAATTATTGGCATCCAATCCACTTTCCACGTATGTTTCAATAGGTTTTAAGGTATTCCAAGGCTTTTTATAGACTTCAACCTTGTCCGAGGCATTAAAATCCGCCACCCATTGTGGCAATTCATCCATATAATAGGAACTGGTTATCCAGTTTCCTGTTTCCCCTCCTTCAAACCAATATGCCGCATTGGCAGCATGGCCTGCAGGTAAAATGGCTCCTCTATCCTTTAAGGCCACCCCGATGACCTTTCCTCTCTTTTGGGTATGCAAACGCAACTGATCTGTAATCGTGGTCACAAGCATTCGGTGCGGGGACATTTGCCCAGCATCCGATGATGTTCCCACAGAAGTGTAACTATCATCCCCTGCGCAGTATACATCCTCTCCAGATTCCTTATCGAACCAATCGTTCCCAATAATACCGTGCATGGATGGTGTTGTGCCCGTATAAACGGATGTATGCCCGGGCCCCGTACTGGTTGGCGCATAATTAAAATGGTTGTTTTTACAATTGAACCCTTCATTCACCAATCTTTTAAATCCTCCTTCGCCATATTGATTCCAAAAACGGGTCAAATAGTCATATCGCATTTGGTCCACGACAATACCCACGACCAATTTCGGAGTTTGTGCAATAGGTACCGGTTGAGGTGCTGCATCGTTCTTTTTCCTGCGTTGACCATAAGTGATACTGATCATGCACAATGCTAAAATGGATACTAAAAGGTTGGTTGTTCTCATGCTAAAGTTTTAATCAAGTAAGGGCAAAACTATTGAATTCTCCCGTTTAAAAATTTAAATGAAGGTTAAATGCTGCACAATATTCTTATTTTTATGACCTCAAGTCCAAAAAACGCATGAAATACCTAGAAGCGATTGGAAAATACTTCATCATGGTTTGGGAAGTATTTAAAAAACCTACCAAATGGCGCATCATGAAAACCTTGATCTTCAAGGAAATTGATGAGTTGGTCTATGGCGCCATGGGCATCATTATATTCATCTCCTTTTTTATAGGAGGGGTTGTTACCATACAAACCGCATTGAACCTTACCAATCCACTTTTACCAAAAAGTCTTATTGGTTTTGCGGCAAGACAATCTGTTATTTTGGAGTTTGCCCCCACTTTCACCTCTATCATCATGGCGGGAAAGGTAGGGTCTTATATTACTTCGAGCATAGGCACCATGAGGGTTACCGAACAAATTGATGCCCTTGAGGTAATGGGAATCAACTCGTTGAACTATTTGGTGTTCCCAAAAATCGTGGCCGTCATGTTGTACCCCTTCGCCGTTGCGATTTCCATGTTTGTAGGTATTTTGGGAGGATGGGTAGCAGCCGTATTCGGCGGTTTTGCCCCAAGTGGCGATTTTATTCAGGGACTACAAATGGATTTTAATGCCTATCACGTAACATACGCCTTAATAAAATCGGTTGTTTTTGCCTTTGTGATCGCTACGGTGCCCTCATACCACGGATATTACATGACTGGTGGCGCACTGGAAGTGGGCAAGGCCAGTACCACATCTTTTGTTTGGACGAGTGTCGTAATTATTATTTTGAACTACATACTAACACAACTTTTGCTTGGCTGATGATAGAGGTAGAAAACATACACAAATCGTTTGGGGACAATCATGTCCTAAAAGGAATTTCCACACGTTTTGATAAAGGCAAGACCAACTTGATCATTGGTCAGAGTGGTTCCGGTAAAACAGTTTTCCTAAAATGCCTCTTGGGGCTTTTTGAGCCCGACGAAGGCAACATTTATTACAATGGCCAATGCTATTCCGAGCTTTCGATAAAAGAAAAAAGGAACCTACGGCAAGAAATGGGCATGGTGTTCCAGGGAAGTGCACTTTTTGACTCCATGACGGTGGAAGGCAACGTCATGTTCCCATTGGATATGTTCACCAACCAATCTCAGTCCGAAAAGCAAGATCGGGTAGATTTTGTTTTGAAGCGGGTCAACTTGGTGGATGCACACAAAAGGTATCCCGCAGAAATTTCAGGGGGGATGCAAAAAAGAGTCGCCATTGCAAGAGCCATTGTGATGAACCCAAAATACTTGTTTTGTGATGAACCCAACTCTGGACTAGATCCCAAAACAGCCATTTTAATTGATAATCTAATACATGAGATCACACAGGAATACGACATTACCACAGTGATCAATACCCACGATATGAACTCCGTAATGGAAATCGGGGAGAAAATCATTTTCTTAAAAAACGGACATAAGGAATGGGAAGGTACCAACAAAGAAATCTTTAAAACGGATAACAAGGCCGTTACTGATTTTGTCTATTCTTCCGAGCTCTTTAAAAAAGTGCGGCAAATGTATATCGAGGAGAGAAATTAAGTTAATACCATAACTCCTAAAAATGTTAACCAAACCTTAATTTGAACGTGCCGTTTATTTAACGAAAAATCCTGAATTTTCGTAAAAAATCAACCATGCCACGTTTTTATTTCCTCATCCTTTCTTTTTTGTCCCTTTCAACTGTCTTTGCCCAAGACAAACCTACCATCTACATCGATATCCCCACGCAACAAAAACCCTGGAACCATATCGATTGGAACGCCTCTCCAGAGCAATTTCAATTTGCCATCGTTACCGACCGAACCGGTGGCCACCGACCTGGGGTTTTCCCTACCGGAATTAAGAAATTGAACTTGTTACAACCCGAATTTGTAATGAGCGTTGGCGATTTTATCGAGGGGTATACCCGCGACACAGTCCGGTTGAACCAAGAATGGAAGGAATTCAATGGCTTTATATCCCAACTCGAAGCTCCATTTTTCTATATTCCCGGAAACCATGACATTACCAATGAGGTCATGGAAGAAAAATGGGAAGAAATGTTCGGGGTGTCCTATTATCATTTTGTTTATAAAGATGTGCTTTTTCTTTGTTTGAATTCCGAAGACAATTTGCGTGGTGCCGGAAAAGGAACCATTGATGATGAACAGTACGAATACATCAAAAAAGTATTGGAGGAAAACAAAGACGTGAAATGGACGCTGGCCTTCTTGCACCAACCACTTTGGGTCCAAGACGACACAAAACGATGGAACGATGTGGAAAAATTGCTTCAAGACAGACCGCACAACGTTTTTGCAGGACACTATCACAGATACTGGAAAACACAAAGGAACAATGGCAAATATATTGCCTTGGCGACCACGGGTGGTGGGAGTCAACTCAGAGGGAAGGCGTATGGCGAATTCGACCATGTGGTTTGGGTCACTATGACAGAAGAAGGCCCCATTTTGGCCAATTTGTTCTTGGATGGTATCTGGGATGAAGATGTGGTAACCGAGGAAATTGTTGACTTGGTTCGGAACCGTCCTTTTCCTGTAAAAATAGAACCTGTCTATGAGAATAACCCTAACGCCAAAACCAGCATCACACAAGTAAGAGCCACAAACAATTCTGATACAAAAATGAGGGTGCAGCTTAAAGGTATCGCTCATGAAGAACTATTTTATCAGTTCAAAGAGACTGATTTTATCGTGGAGCCCAACGATGTGACCGTTTTTGATTTAACCATTGAAAATGTACATGGCAAAGTCCTAAAAGACCTTTCCACCATGAAAGTGGAAGCTGACATTACCTACCTGTTTGAGAATCAACCAAACGTTGAGTTCTCATCAACCTTGAATTACCTGCCCTTTTTTAAATACAAAACAGAGAAAATATCCAAAGTAAAGTTGGACGGAAAATTGAAGGAATGGGATAATTCCCAATGGAATATGGTAGAGGATATGGATGGCTCCCCTTTTGATTTTGATGGGAAAGAAGATTTTGAGATGAAGTTTGCCACAGCATACGACGACACGTATTTTTATGTGGCCGTGGATGTCAAGGACAATGACTTTTACACTAATGAAAAAGGTTCCTATTGGGGACAGGATGCTATCATTGTTGGCCTTGATGCCAGACCCCAACTGACCAGTGCTTTTAATGCCGGAGCAGGAAGAGGTCGTGATTGGCTGGCTTTTTTACGAACCTTCAAAGAAGAAAACCCTGTTTACCAAGAAGACACCTTACCCGTTAAGGTGGAGTCCGCATTGAAGAAAACAGAAACAGGGGCGCAAATGGAAATGGCCATACCTATTGAATACCTCAACAAAATGCATGAAGGCCCATGGTCCACATTACGTTTGGATGTTGGTTATTATGATTTTGACACCGCAGATGAAGGTTCCACAACCCATTTTTGGGTGCCCGCTTGGAATGAAAGCAGTGACATACCCGGTTCTGGAATGATATTCAAAAAGTAAAACGAGAGTTTATTCGACCTCTTTAATGACCAAAGTGGAATCTTGTAGCCTTAGTTTTAACCAAGCTAACATTTTTTTTGTATCTGATTCTTTTTGAGCGGAACTGACACCATTTTTCCAATGTACCTCAAATACGGGAATGGTATCCAATTTTTTAAAGTCAGTACGTATTTGGTACGAAAAACCCAAAGCATCTATATTATCATAATTGGCCTTTGCCTCTGCGCTTATGTTTTGAAAAGGAATCTGTTTCCCCACATTTTTGGTCAACGTGGCCAGTTCTTCTTCAAGCAGTCTGATTTGCTCGTCCTTGTTCAGAAGTTCGGCCTTGTTCTTCTCGTAAAGCTCACTCACATAGTTGAACTTTTCTTCTGAATCGTCCCTTCCTCCTTGAATAATATGCAGTTCGGCATCTTTGAGCCTATTGTATTCGTTCTTTTGTGTTCTCCACGTACTAATAATATTATCAGGCACCAATTCATCTCCCATAAACACTACTTCAATCATTGATGTTCCGTCGTCCACATATTCCAATTTGGTAAGATTGTCCACATATCTTCCAGCACCATCAAACTGGTATACCTCAACTGTATCCTGTAAAAATCCTTGTGCTTGCTTCATAAAAAGTGACTCCTGGAACACATTGTAAAAAGTGAACCCTGCTGGGATCATGACCAAAATTCCAGTGATGGATGCCAAACGGGCAATTAATCTTCTCCGTTGTGAGTTAGCGTAGCGAACCATGGGAAACCTCAAAAACTTGATGACCAAGAAGGTTGCCAAGCCAATAAAAATGGTGTTGATTATAAATAGATACATGGCTCCCGCTGCATATAGCGGTTTGCCTATCGCAAGACCAAAACCCACTGTACACAAAGGTGGCATCAGTGCAGTTGCAATGGCCACACCAAAAATAACACTGGCAATAGTACCCTTTTTGGCACGGGCAATCACAAGGGCAAGCCCACCAAAAAATGCAATCAGCACATCTCGGATATCGGGCTTGGTGCGTGCCAACAATTCCGAGGATTCATCCCGCAATGGAAAGAAATAGAAAAACAAGAATGCGGTTATCACACTCAACACCACCATTACGGTAAAGTTTTTAAGTGATCTCCGTAGCGTATCGATATCATTAATGGCCAAGGACATGCCCATCCCCAAAATGGGACCCATCAAAGGAGAAATAAGCATGGCCCCGATAACCACTGCCGTTGAATTGGCGTTTAACCCAATTGAGGCAATAAATATGGAGCATACCAAAATCCATGTGGTGTGGTTTTTAAAAGGAATATCCGCAATTATGGATTCTTTGGTTGCAGCCGCATCGGTATTGGAGCGTATCTCCAACAAATCCGATAAAAATTTGCGCACGCTGCCCAAAAGGCCTTTAAAATCCTTTTTTACCTCATCTCCGCTATCTTGATTGGGAGCTGTCGTTTTCACATCCTTTTTCTGTTCTTCGCTCATCTATTATGCAAACTGATCTCCAAATTTTTCTTTTACTTGGTTCAATACTTTTTTAATATCCTGTTGTTTGTCCTTGGGATAAATCAAGAGCACTTCTTCCTTATCCACGATAATATAGTCTTCCAGACCATCTACCACGACGACCTTCCCTTTTGGGGAACGAATCATGTTTCCTTTGGCATCTTCCAACAGCACTTGGGCATTCACAACGGCATTGTCCGCTTCGTCTTTATCCAATTTATCATAAAGAGCGCCCCACGTTCCCAAGTCGTTCCAATCAAAAGTAGCTGGCAAGGTATAAATGGATTTGGATTGCTCCAAGATAGCATAATCGATGGATATGTTTTCTGCCTTGGCATAATTTTCTTGAATGAAGGCTCTTTCTTCCTCCGTATTGTAACTCGAAATTCCTTTTCCAAATAATTCATATTGACTTGGCTGGTATTTTTTAAAAGCTTCCACTATGGTTTCCACGCTCCACATAAAAATACCTGCATTCCACAAAAAGTTGCCCCGTGCCAAAAATTCCTTTGCGGTCTCATAATCTGGTTTTTCCCTGAACTGGGACACCTTTTTCAAATTTTCGTCACTTCCCTTTTCGAACTCTATATAACCAAAGCCGGTATTGGCAAATGTGGGTTGAATACCCAAGGTACAAAGTGCGCTCTCTTTTTCACATTTATCAAAACAAGCTATCACATCCTTTTCAAAAGCAGCTTCGTCCTCTATCCAATGATCACTTGGAGCTACGATCATCACTGCATTGGGATTCATTTTTTGAATCTTCAGCGAAGCATACAAAATACAGGGTGCTGTATTGCGCATGGCGGGTTCCAGAACAACTTGATCTTGTTTTACCTTTGGCAATTGCTCCAAAACCAAATCGTTGTAACGCTCATTGGTCAGGATCAAAATATTTTCGGTGGGGATAAACTTATTTAAACGATCAAAGGTTTTTTGAATCAACGTTTTACCCGTTCCCAGCATATCATGGAACTGTTTTGGGTTGGATGATGTACTCACAGGCCAAAATCGGGAACCAACTCCTCCTGCCATTAAAACTGCATAATAATTCTTGTTCATTTTGCTGTTTTTCTAATTAGAATGCTGATTATCTAGGCACATCTTGAACCAGTTCAACCTCAGCGTTGGGTTGGAACAAATATAGTCTGCCAGTTGATAACTCCACACATTCGTACCGTTTTACTTTTTTATTTCCTTTTTTGAACAACTTGCCATTGTACAGTCTAAAAACACTGCCAGTTGGCAACTCATAGACATAACTGTGCTGTCGTTCTTCCTCGTCAAAAGTTTTAAGCGCAATAGACAACCTTGCGTCGGTACTACTACTTGCTTTCGGGTTTTTAAAATGGTTCGCAATTATCGGCAAGAGTTGCCTTGGGAACACTTCGGGCCTAATAAAGGGAACCATTAAGTGCTGAAAGGTACGCTTCCATTCCACGCCGTGCGGTTTTATTCGACGACCATACGTTTCAAAGGCCACCAAATGCGCGATTTCGTGGACGAGTGTAATGAGGAATCGATATTTATTGAGTGAAGCATTTACGGTAATCAGATGAAGCCCATTGGGCAATCTTCGGTAATCGCCATGCCGGGTTACCCTATGATTCACGATTTTTAAATGTACCCCATGGGTTTTGATGAGTTCAAAACAAGGAACTACTGCAAGCTCAGGGAGGTATTTTTGAAGGGTATTGTCCACTGGGATGAAGTTACAAGTTTATCCAGAAAATATTCAATGATAAAACCTAAGGCGTACTATTACTTACCTGCAGCAATTTTCCATTGTAAAGTTTTTGGCCCGTCAACGCAAACTCCTTGATGTAGGTTGCCATCTCCATGGCTGTGACAGGAGCCTTATATCCAGGAAACGCTTCTTCCAACATTTCGGTTTGCACAGCACCTAACGCCAACACGTTGAAACTTGGTCCTGTTTCTTTGTACTCTTCTGCCAACAACTCTGTCAAGGTAATCACAGCGCCTTTGCTTGAACTGTAAGCCGAAAGTCCAGGGAACTTCATGCTGCCTTGCACCCCGCCCATGGAACTTACGGTCAACACATGCCCCTCTTGGCCCATCATAGGCAATACGGTCTTGGTCATTTCGGCCACACCGAACACATTTACCTTGTAAACACTTTCAAATTCTTCTGTGGTGGTTTCCGAAAATGGTTTGTTCAGCAATCGCCCTGCGTTGTTGATGAGTACATCCACCACATGCCATTGCTCCAAAAAATCATTTAACTTTTGATAATCGGTTGGACTGCCCAAATCAAAGGAAAAGGAATGTACATTGGGCAATTTCAGTGCTTTTACGGGCCCATCATTACGAGACAGGGCCAAAACTTGATGTCCTTCCCTTGCAAAAAGTTTTACCAGTTCAAAACCTATTCCCCTACTTGTACCTGTTATGATAATGTTTGCCATATTTGAATTGATTTGTCATTCCCAAGAAATCGGGAATCTGTAAAAACCTTCACATCTCGACTGTGCTCAACGTGACATTTTTAAACTTAGTTTAACTTGATTTCTCGGGTAACGGCATTGGCGATATCCTCAATCACTGGAATAGTCTTGTTCACCAAAGTGGCCATGTGATCAAAATCCATCAATGAAACCTCATCCCCAACTTTATGATAGTACGCAAAATTTGTGAAATCAAAAGTGCAAAAAGTATGTGATGGCACTCCAAATTCTTCATGAAACGGGTAGTTGTCAGAGCGTTGGTACAAGTTGAATTCCTTTGCCGTAGGCAGAAACCCAATTAGGTTCTCTTTAGCATAGGTGTTGCCCACCTCTGCCAAATTGGACATATCGTATCCCGTGATGTACATAAAGTAATCCTTGTCTTGTAATGGAACGCCTGTCATTTCAAAGTTGAGCATGGTATAAAGATCCATATCCTCCTCTTTCAACTTTTTGGCTAAATGCTTGGAGCCCAATAGTCCTTTTTCCTCTGCACTGAACAAGGCAAAAATCAGGCTTCGTTTATTGGTTTTTTTGGTTCCGAAATAACGGGCCATTTCCAAAACGGAAGTAGTACCGGAAGCATTATCGTTGGCGCCATTGGCGATGTAGTCACCATTCTCGGGTTTTATGGTACCAATGTGGTCGTAATGCGCCCCTATCAGAACATATTCATCTTTCAGGTCGGGGTCATTGCCCTCAACCACCCCCACAATATTGTATGCTGGTTCTTTAAAATTTGACAAGGTATCGCGATAGGTTTCAAAATAAGGTTGTACCCCATACGATTTGAAGTGGTTTTCAATATAGGTAGCTGCCATTTCAATGCCTTCACTTCCTGCCTCTCTTCCTTTCATATCATTGGAAGCCAAATAATTCATCATTTCTCCAATCCGGTCGGCATCTGTAAATGTTTTGTTTGATTCTGTGCTCTTTGATGTTTCGGTGGTTTCAACAGCTGATGTTTGGGATATCGGAGTGGACCCACAATTCATTGCAAAAAGTGTAAGTAGTAAATAGGACAGTAATTTCATTCGTGTAGTTTTTTGAATTTTTTAAAGATAAAAAAAAGCATCCCGAAAAAGGATGCTTTTTAATTTATGTATTCATATTGTACTCATTGACAATTTATGCCAACATGGTAACCGGATTCTCCAAGTAAGCTCTCAAAGTTTGAAGGAACTGGGCTCCAGTAGCACCATCGACCGTTCGGTGGTCGCAGGCCAAAGTAACTTTCATGGTACTTCCTGGTACAATCTCACCATTTTTGACCACGGGTTTCTCAACTATGGCCCCTACCGATAAAATTGCGGAATTGGGTTGGTTGATGATGGAAGTGAATTCCTGAATACCGAACATACCCAAGTTGGATACGGTAAAGGTGCTTCCTTCCATTTCATCTGGCTTGATTTTCTTGTTTCGTGCCCTTCCTGCCAAATCTTTCACGGCAGTCCCCAATTGTGTCAAACTCAACTGATCGGCAAATTTAACTACAGGAACCACAAGACCTTCATCAACAGCTACGGCCACTCCCATGTGCACATGATGTTTGTACAACATGGAATCCCCATTCCAAGTGGTATTGACCTGTGGGTGCTTTTTAAGCGCCATAGCACAAGCTTTCAAGACCATATCATTGAAAGACACCTTGGTATCTGGCAAGCTATTGATTTGTGCACGGGAAGCCTTGGCATTGTCCATATCCACCTCAATGGTCAAGTAATAGTGAGGTGCTGAGAATTTGGACTCGCCCAAACGCTTCGCAATCACCTTACGCATTGTGGAGTTTTTTACCTCTTCCACACTTTCCTCTCCAACAGGAAGTGCAACTGGTGCAATTGCAGGAGATGCTTCAGTTTTTTCTACTGATGGTGCTGCTTTAGCAACTGGTGCAAAGTTCTCTATGTCTTTTTTAACGATTCTACCGTTATCTCCCGTCCCTTTTACATCGGCCAAGTTGATACCTTTTTCTTCGGCGATCTTTTTGGCCAATGGCGAAGCAAAAATGCGTTGCCCATCTTGTGTGGCAGGTGCAGATTCTTCTTTTTGGGAAGATGTTTCGGCCTTTGGGGCTTCTTCTTTGGTTGGCTCAGATTTTGAAGCGCTCTTTGAAGAACCACCTCCAGCTTGTGCTTTCAATACAGCATCAACATCGGTCCCTTCCGGCCCGATAATGGCCAACAATGAATCCACAGGAGCTCCTTCGCCTTCTTGAATACCGATATGCAACAAAATTCCCGAATAGAACGATTCAAACTCCATGGTAGCTTTGTCCGTTTCGATTTCTGCCAATATATCGCCTTCCTCTACTTCGTCTCCAACGCTC
This sequence comes from Flagellimonas yonaguniensis, assembly GCF_029193885.1. Classification (GTDB taxonomy): domain Bacteria; phylum Bacteroidota; class Bacteroidia; order Flavobacteriales; family Flavobacteriaceae; genus Flagellimonas; species Flagellimonas yonaguniensis. The sequence goes on from NZ_JARFVB010000015.1 coordinate 71,270, forward strand.
TTTAACCAGCTGGCAACCGTTCCTTCCTCCATGGTATCACTCAACCGGGGCATGGTCACGATTTCCACTCCTTCCGGGATATCCACAGGTTCGCTTGCAGGAGCTGAACTCTCTTCAGCTTCTTCTTTCGCTGAATCGGAAGAACTTTCCGACCCGCCGTTCAACAGACCTGAAATATCTTCTCCTTCCTCACCGATAATGGCCAAAAGTGAATCAACCGGGGCACCATTACCTTCCTCTATTCCGATGTGGAGCAAAGTCCCTTCATGAAAAGATTCAAATTCCATGGTGGCTTTGTCCGTTTCGATTTCAGCCAATATGTCTCCTTCTTCGACTTTGTCCCCTACGTTTTTGAGCCATTTCGCCACGGTTCCTTCTTCCATGGTATCGCTCAATCTAGGCATGTTGATTACTTCTGCCATCTAATTATAATTTATGTTGTAAAAATGGATAGTCTTCTTGCTCGTAAACGGTGTCGTACAACTGTTCCAATGGTGGGAAATCCGACTCTTCGGCGAATTTCTCGCACTCTTCCACCAAATCCTTTACCTTTTTATCGATTTTCTTAAGGTCGTCCTCGGATGCATATCCTTTCTCAAGAATCACATCTTTAACCTGAGTAATCGGATCTATCTTTTTATACTCTTCTACTTCTTCTTTAGTTCTGTAGTGCTGTGCATCGGACATGGAGTGACCACGGTACCTATATGTCTTCATCTCCAAGAAAGTTGGACCACCTCCGGTACGTGCACGTTCAATGGCCTTATCCATCTCCTTTGCCACATTTGCAGGATCCATGGCATCTACTGGGCCACAAGGCATTTCGTAACCAAGACCCAATTTCCAGATTTCCGTGGAGTGCGATGTACGGGCCACGGATGTCCCCATGGCATAACCATTGTTCTCACAAATAAAAACCACCGGTAATTGCCAAAGCATGGCCAAGTTGAATGCTTCGTGAAGCGAACCCTGTCTAACGGCACCATCACCCATATAACAAAGTGTTACCGAATCCCTCTTGAAGTACTTATCGGCAAATGCCAATCCAGCACCCAAAGGAATTTGTCCACCCACGATTCCGTGTCCGCCATAAAAACGGTGTTCTTTGGAAAAAATGTGCATGGACCCCCCCATGCCCTTGGAGGTACCTGTAACTTTTCCGTAAAGTTCCGCCATTACTTTTCGTGGGTCCACACCCATACCAATTGGCTGAACATGGTTACGATAAGCGGTGATCATGCGATCTTTATCCAAGTCCATGGCGTGCAATGCACCAGCCAAAACCGCTTCCTGACCATTGTACAGGTGCAAGAAACCTCTAACTTTTTGTTGAATATATACGGCAGCCAGTTTATCCTCGAACTTTCTCCAGAAAAACATGTCCTCGTACCATTTAAGGTAAACTTCTTTGGTAATTTTTTTCATCTACAGTTGTATTAAATGAATTTCCCCAGTGTAGGGAAAAGCAAAAATACATATATATCTGTTTTGGAAAAAGAATTGAATTAAGAATCGCCCAAAAATGAGCTATTGAATGCCAATGGTAAAATATCGGTCATGGAATTGCATTTATAAATTGGTCCTTTCTCCGACTTCATCAACAATGAAATTGGTGTATTTTGTTTTTGTTCGTACTCCATAATGGATTGCCTACAATTACCACATGGCGCCGCAGGGACCTCTACCTCATATTTAGATGAGGAAGCACTTATAGCAATGGCTTTCACGGCCACTCCTGGGTATTTTGCACCGGCATGAAAAATAGCCACGCGCTCTGCACAAAGCCCTGAAGGATAGGATGCATTTTCCTGATTGTTCCCTATGACCACTTCGCCATTCTCCAACAAGACTGCGGCCCCCACTTTGAATTTGGAATACGGAGCATAGGCATTCTCTCTAGCAGCTGCAGCATCCCGTAACAATTTTTGCTCGTTTTGTGACAACTCCGATGCATCCTCAAAAATGAGCAGTTCAAAACCGATTTTCTTTTTTTCCATGTAAACTTTGGATGTATCCAAAAATAAAAAAACCTGCCACAAGGGACAGGTTTTTTTATTTATATATTTTATGTCTTCTTAATCATTATAGAATTCTTCCCCTAAATTAAAGGTAAGTGAGAATCGCAATGTATTTTCCAATGGGTTTCTAACCTGAGAGGTTGAAAACAGATAGGAAAGGTCTATTTGTGTTGATTTGAACTTGAAACCGGCTCCCAGTGTAAAGAATTTTCTGGAACCTTTTTCTTCACTTTCATTAAAATAACCGCTGCGCAGCATAAAAGCTTCCCTAAACTTATATTCGGCACCAAGGGCCCAAGTGACTTCTTTCAGTTCTTCACTGAATCCATCCGGCGCATCTCCAAAGGATTCAAAAACTCCTTGAAAAAAGCCAATGTTTTGATACTCGTCATTATCATCCACATCAATATCACCATCACCATCAAAATCTCTTGGTGTGGGAACCAATAATTTATTGAACTCGGTAGTTACCGCCAAAACATTGTCTTGGTCAAAAATAAAATCAAAACCTCCACCAAATTTTAAATTGGTCGGTAAAAAGTTTTCTTGTCCTCCTTCATCATATTGTATGGAACCTCCCAAATTTGAGATATTGAAACCTGCTCTCCAACGACCGTCAAAATTGCTGTAAGCAATCTCTGGAGATCTGTAAAATCCAGCAATATCCACCGCAAAGGCATTGGCAGCTTGTGAATCCTGGGTTCCATCTTGAAATCTTAGATTTGAACTGATGAACCTACCTCCAACGGCCATCGAAAATGTCTGGCTCAATTTTAAGGAGTAAGAACCATCCAAAGAAAATTCATTGGGTTTGACCAAGGTAGCATTTTGATCAAAGGTTTGCCTCAATTCAATCTCCCCTAAACCAAAATAACGAATACTAAAGGCAAAGGCACTTCTATCGTTGAGCTTATTGTAAAAATTGGCGTTCAACAGGGACACATCATTCACAATACTTTCCAGATAGGGAGTGTAGCTTACTCCTATTCCCATTTTTTGGGTAGCAAATGCATATTTAGCCGGGTTCCATTGTTGGGAGTATGCATCAAAAGAAGTTGCCACACCCAAGTCCCCCATACCGGAAGCTCTTGCATCCGCTGCTATGTTCAAAAAGGGGACGGCTGTTGTGATTGCTCTTTCTTGCTGAGCGCTAACTTGTGGTGCTACAATTAAGAAAACAACCACTATCAATAATTTTTTCATTCTAAAATTTTAGCATTTAGTGTAGTCCGAGTTCCAAAAATATGTTTTGGAAGCAATACAAATTAAACGGTGTTTTGACAAAAATCTTATATCTCAACACATATTTTTGATGTTAATCGTCCAAAACATCACTATTCTGGTTAAAAGGTAAAGATCAAGTTCGGACATATTTGCCCAAACCGTTAAAAACCAATCTTTCTATACTAATTCAGAACCTTCTCCGTTACAGAAGTGTAGCGTGGGCCAATTGCCACATCGCCAGAAATATTTGATGAGCACAAAATATAATGGTAAAAACATCGTTTTAATGCCATCGAAGGATTTCAAAAAATCAAAACAAATCGAAGTTACTGAGGGTAAAAACCCTGAGTTTTAAAGTACTCAAGCCCAAATTATGAAAAAACACTTAATCAAAGTTGTACTTTCTTGCGCCGTAGTGATGGGAAGTTTTTCCAGTTGTAAAAACTCTTCCTCATCAAAGAACGTATCCAGAGCCACCGGTTGGAAAATCAATGCCAAAGAAGGAGGATTTCAATATAATTCGGATTTCAAGGAGCAAGAAACTCCACCAGGAACCGTATTTGTAGAGGGTGGAACGTTTACCAAAGGTAAAGTTCAGGACGATATCATGCATGATTGGAACAATACCCCTACCCAGCAACACGTACAGTCTTTCTATATGGATGAGACCGAAGTGACCAATGTGATGTACCTAGAGTATTTGGATTACCTTAAAGAGGTCTATCCTCCGGACAACCCCAATTACACCAATATATATACAGGTGCCCTGCCGGACACTTTGGTATGGAGAAACAGGTTGGGCTTTAACGAAACCATGACCAACAACTACCTAAGACACCCTGCTTATGCCGAGTATCCAGTAGTAGGGGTAAATTGGGTGCAAGCTACCCAGTATGCCGAATGGAGAACGGACAGGGTCAACGAAGTAATGTTGGAGAGAGAAGGGTATTTGGCCGAAGATTCAAAATACAAAGTACTGAACGGCGATATTGACGGTACTTTCAGTACAGAAGCATATTTGAACAATCCAGAATCCGTTTATGGTGGCGAGATCGATTCCCTTCAAGGAAAACAAAAAAAGGATTCCATCAACTCCTTTGCCAAAAGAAGTAGCGGTGTCATTATGCCCGCCTACAGATTGCCCACTGAAACCGAATGGGAATATGCAGCCCAAGCATTGGTCGGAAGCAGGGAATACAACAATTACAGGGGTAGAAAAAAATACCCATGGGAAGGTGATTACACCCGTAACGGACAACGTGTAGGCCGAGGCGATCAATTGGCCAACTTTAAACAAGGTAAAGGTGATTACGGTGGTATTGCTGGATGGTCCGATGACGGTGCTGATATTACCGGAGAGGTTAAATCCTACAAACCCAACGATTTTGGCCTATACGATATGGCCGGAAACGTAAACGAATGGGTCGCAGATGTATACCGCCCCATAGTGGATGATGAAATCAGTGATTTCAATTACTACCGTGGAAACGTTTTCATGAAAAAAGCCATAGGCGAAGATGGAAAAGTTGAGATATTGGAAGATAACATTGTTTACGACACATTGCCCAACGGCAAAATCGTGGCCGTCAACCTTCCGGGCGAAATCAAAGAGGTTCCCGTTACAGAAAAAGAAACATACCTGAGAACCAATTTTGACAAGAGTGATAACAGGGGTTACAGAGATGGCGACCCAGGCTCATCAAGATTCTTCAGCCGCTTTAGCGATGAGGACGACAACCAAAAAATGTACGATGCTCCAAAGCACAAAGTAGAGCGCAATGAGGATGGCGAGCTTGTTCGTCAGTATGATGAGTCAAACTTCAGGACTTCATTGATCAATAACGAAGTTCGAGTTTACAAAGGTGGATCTTGGAGAGATAGGGCCTACTGGTTAGATCCTGCACAACGTAGATATTTACCACAATACATGGCAACGGACGATATCGGCTTTAGATGCGCCATGTCCAGAGTTGGTTCCAAATCGAGAACCAAGAAAACGGTACGACACAAAAAAACGAAATAACATAAATTTCTTGAGTATTTAAAAAAGCCCTGGCCAAAAGGTCGGGGCTTTTTTTTATCTTCGATTTATGACAATGGAAGAGTTGCACGCTCTGTTTTTGGAGCACACCACAATATGTACGGACACTCGGAAAATTACCGAAAACTGTCTGTTCTTCGCCCTGAAAGGCCCTAATTTCAATGGAAACGCATTTGCGCAAGAAGCTTTGAACAAAGGTGCTGCTTATGCCATAATAGATGAGGTAGAATTCAAAACGTCGGACAGATTTATTCTTTGCAAAGATGTTTTGGAAACGCTTCAAGAGTTGGCCTCCCATCACAGAAACCATTGCAAAGCAAAGATCATTTCGCTTACGGGAAGCAATGGCAAAACCACTACCAAGGAACTCATCAATGCGGTAATCTCCAAAAAATACAAGACCATAGCCACATATGGCAACCTCAACAATCACATTGGTGTTCCCTTGACCCTTTTATCCATAAAAGAAAATACAGAAATCGCCATTGTGGAAATGGGCGCCAATCACAAAAAGGAAATTGAATCCCTGTGCAACATCGCCCAGCCAGATTTTGGGTACATTACCAATTTTGGCAAAGCCCATTTGGAAGGCTTTGGAAGCATTGAAGGCGTTATTCAAGGAAAAAGTGAACTCTACGATTATCTAATAGCCCACAACAAGTATGTTTTTTTAAATGCTGACGATGGGATTCAAAAAGAAAAATTGGCAGGGTATACCAAAAAGATGGGCTTCAGCACGAGCAACCATCACTATTACAACATCACATTTCTCGGTGTTGCCCCCTATGTCTCCTTGGAAGTTGAAGGGGTACAGATCAATACACAATTGGTGGGCAAGTACAACTTTCCCAATTGCTGCGCCGCCATTTTGATGGGCAAATATTTCAACATTCCCCTGGAGGATATCAAATCGGCCATTGAAGGCTATCAACCACAGAACAATCGCTCACAAATCCTATCCAAAGATGGTTTTGACATTGTATTGGATGCTTACAACGCCAATCCCACGAGTATGAAGGCCGCCCTTGAAAATTTCAGTTTGATGGATGCCAACCAGAAAACAATAATTATTGGCGACATGTTCGAACTCGGCAATACTGCTGCCGAAGAGCATCAAGCCATCGCTGATTTTGCAAAGCAATTGAATTTTGACGACGTGCATTTAGTGGGCGAAAATTTCTTCAGGACCAAAACTTCGTTCCATAAGTTCCCATCTTTTGTTGATCTTAAAGAATATCTAGACAAAAACCCTTTGAAAAAAGGAGCATTGCTCATCAAAGGTTCACGTGGAATGGCCTTGGAACGGATTTTGGATATCTTAAAATAGAAAGAAAAAAGTGGGATATACTGGATTCGAACCAGTGACCTCTGCCCTGTCAAGGCAGCGCTCTAAACCAACTGAGCTAATATCCCTTTATAAATCGGGCTGCAATATCGGAAATTAATCCCAATCTCCATACTCTGCAGAGTTCTTTGATGTCTCATGCAAGGTAATATGCAGCAATTGCCCTTTTTTTAGTTTGGGCTTCAAAATATCGTAGATCACTTTTACAAAGTATTCCGTGGTAGGCAATAGGTCTGCAAACTCTGGACAATCTTCATTCAGGTTCTTATGATCGAACCGTTCCTCCACTTCATCCCTGATTAAAGCACCCAATACGGCAAGGTCCATCACAAAACCGGTATCCGGGTCGACTTCGCCCTTGATTCTCACTTCAAGATCAAAATTATGACCATGGAAACTAGGGCTGTTGCATTTACCGAACACCTCTATGTTCTTCTCCTTGCTCCAATTGGGATTATGGAGCCTGTGGGCTGCATTAAAATGGGCTTTTCTGCAAATTGTAGCAATCATGTTGCAAAGTTAATCCCTTTTTCTTCAATCCATATTTAGGATTCAAAAAAATCAAAAAACAATCTGCGCATTAACCTAAAAATCCAATTGATAATCACAAGCGTTCTTGCTAACTTTATACAAAGACTGAAATGTCTTCAGAATTACAGTTATTTCTAAAAACAAATAAAATCATATATTATGAAAATCACCTATTTGGGTCATGCCACATTGCTAGTGGAAATGAACGGGAAAAAGATATTGTTCGACCCCTTCATTACAGGTAACGAAATGGCATCGGATGTGGATATTCACAGTCTTAAAGTCGATTACATTTTTATAACCCACGGGCACCAAGACCATGTACTCGATGTCGAAGCCATTGCAAAAAACAATCCGGAAGCACTTTTGGTCTCCAATTTTGAGGTTGCCACTTGGTTTGGCAACAAAGGCATTGAGGGACACGGCATGAACCATGGTGGAAAATACACCTTTGACTTTGGAACCGCCAAATACGTGAACGCCATCCACTCCAGTATGCTGCCCGATGGAAGTAATGGAGGAAACCCTGGAGGGTTTGTATTATGGGATGATTCAAAGTGCATTTACATTGCGGGCGACACGGCATTGACCAAGGACATGGAACTCATCCCCATGACATGCCCAAAATTGAATATTGCGGTCCTACCGATTGGGGACAATTTTACCATGGGCTACGAAGATGCCTCTATTGCAAGTGATTTTATAGAGTGCAACACCGTAATCGGTTGTCATTATGATACCTTTCCTCCCATTAAAATAGATAAATCCAAAGCGGTTGAGTATTTTGACAAAAAAGGAAAGAAACTGATTCTTCCAGATATTGGAGAGTCCATTAACATATAAAAGAAAAAAGTCTTCGAAAATTCGGAGGCTTTTTGCCTTGCTCTCCAGAAACAACATCCTGCAAAGCATGAAAAAATCCAATTTGGATAAATTAATGTAATTTAAAGGCTTAAAATTCAGAAAAGCTTTGTGATGAGTACGGGATACTCAGGGACACCCTTGGGAAAAAAGTTGGGGCTTAAAGAAAGGTACAATATCCTTCTGCACAATGCCCCTGAGCATTATTTTGATTTATTTTCCGATTTGCCCCCAAATCTCAATATTCTCAACATCGACCAATCCGAAGAAAAGGAAATTGATTTTATCCATTTGTTTTTTACTTCGTTACATGACCTACAAATCCATGTGGGTAAATTTATCAGAACATTAAAGAAAGACGGTCTTTTATGGATTAGCTGGCCCAAAGGGCAATCCAAAATCCAAACGGATTTAAAAAGAGATTTGATACGGGCACATATCCTCGACTTGGGACTTGTGGACATTAAAGTTGCCGCAATAGATGAAGATTGGAGCGGTCTCAAATTTGTGTATCGAACCAAGGACAGGCGAATTTGATGTTCATACAGAGTGATATCGGTCATTTTAAAACTTGAAAGTAGGTGAAGTTATTTAGAAAAATACGCTTTGAACTGATGAAGAAAAACAGTGTGGGTTCTTACTTAAAATATGCCTTTGGAGAAATTATTTTGGTTATGATCGGTATCCTTTTGGCACTGCAAGTAAACACCTGGAACGAAAACAGAAAAGACAGAAACAAAGAAAGAGCCCTTTTAATGGAGCTCCACAAGGACTTCAAAAAAAACCTAGAGGCATTTCAACCCATCAAACAGCTTCAAATAAGCACTTTGAACAGTGGAAACATTGTTTTTAGGAACATTAACAAATTACATTTGCCAAAATCCAGGGACTCTGTTTTCCGACATGCGGACAACATGTTCGGAGGCTATCCGTACAACCCATCCAATGGTGTCGTGGAATCTTTATTAAGTACTGGGGACATCAACTTAATCAGAAACGACACTTTACGGAAGTATTTGGTCTCATGGAAAGACGTGCTTACCCATTATACGGATTTTGTTGAGGTTGACCTTAACTTCTGGAGTCAAAAAATTGAGCCCCATATCATCGAGAATGGAAATTTCATGGATATTTCCAGCGATAAGAACAAAGCTATGCTTACCGATCCTGTTTTTATCAACATGCTTGTTCGCAAACAACATTTTCAAAAGAACATTGTTAGTTCCATGGGCGGTAATGATGGATTGGAGCACTATATGAAAGAAATTGTACGCCTCTCCAAAGATGTGTCGCCATAAAGGGGGTTTTTACACACTTATGACTTTCCAAGTAGCAAAAGCACTTGACCTTGGACAAAAATGGTGGTTTTCGCATGGCACCCCTCCTTTTTTTGAAAACTTTTAGACGTGTGCTACTGAAAAAATGAAATATTTTCAATTTTTCCTTTTCAACATAGATAGCACAATCCAAAACCCGATAAGAAATGATACGGTAAAGCCGACAAGACCAAGCAAGGGAACCCCCAAAATCTTCGGTGGCATGTTGGCCAGTACTAAAATGGCCGAACCAATGGACAGAGCAGAAATAATTAAGGCCAATACCAAACGATCCATAGCTTTTTTAATCTCTGGCAAACCTTTGACTTGATGGGAAATTTTAAGGTTCCCCATGATAATATCTTACGACATACAAATTTGCTGGGTACACTACAGGGATTACCTGATTCGATGCTTTCTTCCTCATTGTACATTTCAAAGTTAAATTCTTCCCAAGAGGCTTAGTATGACGAAAATCATCCCAATGACCAAATGTGCATAGCTGCCCAATTTTTGACAATCAATATTCAAAAGGATTCCTTCAGTGGTTCAATAAGGGCTTTGCTTCACCTACCCAAGGGAGCATACAGGAAGTCAAACGAGTACAAGTGGTAGCATCCTGATTGGAAGTCTTTGGGCACTGCCCTATTTTTCTATGCCCAGAAAAACAACCAGGCTTCTTTTATTATGGATCCCTTGAAATTTAATCGATTTCAATGGTGCACCGGTAATATAGTCTCCATACCATTTTACTGCATAAAAAAGTATCTCGACGCCTAATTTTCCTCGAGGTTGTCCGGCTTCATCAAGAACAATAAGATAACCATAATCAATATTCCCATGCCCAAATAACTGATACCGAGACCGACTTGATCCTGCGGATGCACCAGTCCCACAAGGGCATAACTGGAAATGGAAGTGATGAAAAACGCGGAGCCCCCGATAAAACCACCTGATATGCCCGCCATTTTTGGAAACCTTCCGATACAATAGGCAAAATAGTTGTTGAAAATGAATCCAACCCCTAGGTGCACCAAAAAAGCGAACAATACCAAACTGTATATATTTTCCCAGATGGTGGCACTGAGAATCATCAGGATGATCACAACAATCTCCAATATAATGGCAATTCTTAATTTTGGCATAAAAGGTTTATCAATAAGCGCTTTGCCCAAAAAACCACCCAGTAGCCAAGCTATTCCCATGACCAAGGAGGCGTACCCGGCAACCACTGGAGGAAATCCCATACCATGTTCCACAATAAATGCACCGGACAGGTTAAATATCATTATGGTCCCATAGCACAGACCACTGCAGATCACTCCATAAATAAACATGGGTGTCCGTAGCATAATTCCGTAATCCTTGAGTATGGCCTTTCGTTTGAACGGTCTAAATTCAGGTATTGTCTCCCCGGAATAGAACAACTCCAACAATAGCAGTACAAAGGCATATCCTGCCAAAACACAAAAGCTGGCCTGCCAATTGAAATAATGCTGTAGATACCCTCCAATAAAAGGTGCCACTATGGGCGCTATGGACCATACAATGGACATGATGCTCAGGTAATGTTTCCGCTTGTCACCTTCATGGACATCCACAAAAAAACTGCGTTTGGAGACCCCGATACACCCAATGGCCACCCCTTGCAAAATTCGCATCGCGTAGATGGGGGCCAAACTGGTGGACAGGGCAATGACCACATTGCTCAAAATAAACAGAACGAGCGAGATCAGGGTTATCCGATAGCGTCCATAACTATCCATGATGCTGCCCGCGAAGAACTGTACCACGGCGTAGCTCAGCAAAAAGAAGGTCAGCGTTAATTGAACGGCTCCTTCGGATTGGTTCAGCTCCGAGGCCATGGTAGGCATGGACGGGGCATAAATATCCGTGACCAATCCAGACAGGGGAATCATTAAAAAGGAGATAAGGGTCGCCTTCCTTTTATGATCGTCGTGTAGCCGCTTTACGTCGGTATAAGGTTTTGTTACCAATAGAAAATTTTTAAAATAAATAATTTCAATTGAACTAAATCGGGGAATTTTAATTGTTCACCAAGCGCATGGCCCCTTCATTATAGCGCTCGCCCACATTAGGGTATTTGGCTAAAAGTTGCGAAATTGTTTGTAGCTCTTCTTCGGAAAGATTGACATCAACGGCGGCCGCATTTTCTTTCAACCTATGGATTTTTCGGGTTCCTGGTATAGGGATAATGTCGTTACCTTGGTGCAAGACCCAAGCCAAAGCCAATTGGGCCATGGTAATGCTTTTCTGATTGGCCAATTCCTGTAATTCTGTCTTAAGACTAAGATTGTTGTCCAGTTTGTCCCCTTTATACCTTGGCAAGGTTCGCCTAAAATCCTTTTCATCCAAATTTTCCACTTTAAAGGTATCGGTCACCAACCCTCTGGCCAATGGGGAATAGGGAACCAACGACATGTTGTAGGCTCTCATGGTGTCCATAATTTTACCTTCCACTCCCCTGGTAAGCAACGAATATTCACTTTGCAACGCAGAAATAGGATGTACAGTATTGGCCCGTTTGATGGATTCCGGGGATGCCTCACTTAGGCCCAGATAACGCACCTTTCCTTCCCTTACCAAATCTGCCATAGCACCCACGGTATCCTCAACGGGCACATTGGGGTCCACCCGGTGTGCATAATAAAGATCGATGACCTCAATGCCCAGCCGTTGTAAACTTGCTTCCACAGCTTGCTTAACATAGGTAGGGGAACCATCAAAATAAGTGTTGGGTGAATTACTGTCCGAAGCATTGTTTGTCCTGAACCGAAATCCGAATTTGGTGGCCAAAAACACTTTCTCCCTGTTTTCCTTCAAGACTTGGGACAACAGCCGTTCATTGGCACCATTGCCGTACATATCCGCCGTATCCCAAAAATTGATGCCCAAATCCAAGGCACTGTGCAATGTTTGAATGCTTTCATTGTCATCGGATGGACCGTAGGCAAAACTCATTCCCATACAGCCCAATCCCAATGTTGACAATTGCTCTTCCGTATTTCCTAATTTTCTATATTTCATGATACTTGGTTTTGAAGACAAAGGTAGGCACCATGCCAAGGGCATGCTTATAAAATTCAAAGCATCACTTATAAAATTCAAGCACGAGCCTCACGGGCACGATTGGGGGACACACCCATTTTACCCTTGAAAAAATTCGTGAAGTAGGCCGGGTTGTCAAATCCAAGACTATAGGCAATTTCAGAGATACTGTGATCACTATGTTGCAGCAGCGACACCGCCTCTCTCAATACGCGGTCCGCAATATGTTCTGTGGTGGTCTTATTGGTTTGCTTTTTGACCATTCTGTTCAAGTGGTTCACATGCACGGATAGATGTGCCGCAAAATCCTTCGCGGATTTCATCTCCAAGGGAGCGTTGGGAAAGTCAACCGGAAATTGACGCTCCAATAACTCCAGAAAAAGGGAAGCAATTCGTTCTGATGAATTATAGTTTCTTTCAAAGCTATTGGCTGGATTGTATTTCATGGCCTCATGGATGATCAAATGCAGGTAACTTCGGATTACATCATACTTGAATTGATAGTCTGAATTCATTTCCTTTTCCATCTTTTGAAAAATATCGGATATACTGGCTAACTGATCAGTATCCAAAAAGAATACCGGGTCACTGCCCACCCGAAACAATGGGGATTCCCTCAGACTTGTGGACGGTGTACCATTGAAGAGAAAAGACTCCGAAAACAAGGCAAACCAGCCCTTTTGCTCCTCCGAACGGGCCTCCCAAGCATAGGGCACCATAGGGTTGGAAAACAACAATGCCGGACGGTCAATGGCAATCCACTTATTGGCGTATTGTAGGGTTCCCTCTCCAATGATCAGGGTCACCTTGTAAAAATCCCTACGCATATAAGGACTGATCAATCTACATTTATCCCTGGAGAATACATTGATATGACCCGCCCCTGAATTGTTGAGTTGACCTGTGCCAGCCCCTAATTTGGGCACCCGTCGATAAAAATCCTGTAAAGACTCTTTTTCATCCATACTGTAAAATTATAAAATTCAAATCATATGGAATCTTGAAAAACTATGTTTCAAAAGCAGTCTTTACAGGAAATTGTTCAACAATCAGAGCTTTGTGGCCTTGTAAACTTCCACCGGCCCCATCAACTTGCCTTCAACAATGTTTTGAAAGGCTTTGATATGGGGTTGGCCATTATGCTTGTCCAATCCCTCTTGGTCCTCCCAGATCTCATAAAAAAGGAATCGGTTTCCGTCATCAAGGTCCTGATGAAGATCATACTGGATACAGGCTTCTTCTTTTTCGGTGGCCTTTACCAATTCCAGCAAAGCTTCCTTTACCTCGTTTTGAAATTCTGGTTTACTGGTAATAATCGCAGAAACATAAACTTTCATACTATTGATTGTTTTTTGGTTTAGACTAGATGGTTTTCCAGGTGTTGTCTGTACTCGTTCACATACTTTTTCACTTGGGGATCTTTTATTACATTGAAACAGTGGTATTGGGGCAGCACCTCAAATCCACAAAAACGGTAGTTGACACCCACATTGTACATGACATCATCAGCTGTTTTGCCACTTAACAAGTATTGATTCCCATTCCCTGAAAATTCTTCCGGTGCATTCCATGAAGTGACCATGGTCATTTTTCGGCCCTGCATGAGACCTCCCGTACCGTAGTTTTTTGAAGGGTCTTTGCGGGTACGACCATCATCCTTCAACAATTTCCCGGTGGCCAATCCCACATTAAAGACCTCGTCCACATATTTTTTGTGAATCCACGGGGTATTGAACCAATAGACCGGGGTATGCAATACCACATAATCGGCTTTTACATAAAGGTCCACTTCTTTTTCGGGAGTATATTCCTCTTCTATATTGGTCATACTATAACTATATCCCTTTTCCTCACAAAAGGTCTTGGTAATGTCTGCCAAGGTTCGGGTCAATGCTCCTTCTGAGATCCCCTCATAAAACTGATGGGCGTTGATAATGTGTACGTGTTTCATTGTAAAAATAGAAGTTTAGGGTAGATTGAAAAACAACCCACCAAAGTGATGATATTGATTGAATTAAAATGATTACATAAATGGCATGCCGTCCTCCTTGACCTGCCTAGGTTTTGTCTGCAAGGTTGGTTGTCACATCAGGTCCAATTGGCAGGACCTACAAATTACATTAACCATATATAACTATACTTTTTATAGTTACAAACATATATATAGTTTTCTATCTTTGCAATAACGGTCAAAATGTATAGTTTCCCATTTTTAAAAAAATCAACGCATGTACTGTATCAATGACAAAAAATATCCCTGTACTACAAGCCTGACCATGAAGTACATAGGAGGCAAATGGAAATCGGTCATCTTGATTCACCTTACCCGTGGAAAAAAAAGGTACAATGAACTCAAAAAGGAAATACCCACCATAACGGAACGTACATTGAGCCTTCAATTGAAAGAAATGGAATCCGATGGATTGGTTTCCCGTACGGTGCATACGAGCAAGCCACCCCTGAAAGTAGAATATGATCTGACTTCTTTTGGCAAGACCCTGATACCCGTATTGGAGGCGATTGCCAGTTGGGGGAAGACAACAGCTGACACCCATAAGGAAATTAAGATCGAATGACCATCCATTACCTTATCCGATTTTTCGATTCCCTGAAAAAACAATCACGGCTTCTTTTATTACAGACCCCCCTGAAATTTTTCCGGTGGACAAACAGAATTACCCCCCCTTCATGGCATAACCCAATAAAAGATTTGTATGGGACAAAATACATTTACCACCTTCCTTATTGGTGCCTTCATCATGTTGTCATTCCAATAGTTAATCTTGGTTCAACCATTTCCTGGACGCATAACCGATAGAACCCCGGAAACCACCATCAAAAATTTCCAAGTCACCAAAAGTGCTAGGTAAAGGATAGTCCTAAAGTTTAAGGTTAGCATAAAAGGTTGGCAGTGCCCACCTTTTCAAAGGTAATCCCTAACTGGTTTAGAAATAAAATCTTAGCTTTTCATATAGAAATAAAAAAACTGTTCTATTTTTGACGACAAACAACAAAACCAACTTCTTTTCCCAATATGGATGTGTTCGATTTTAGGGACGTAACAACCATTGTGTTTATTTCAATCTTTGCGGTTTTCGGGGTTTACCACCTTCTTTCATACCTTATATTACGACACAAGATTCTGTTGTATTATTTTATCCTCATTTTGGGCCTTGCCCTACATTGGAGCTTGTATTTTTTTGTGACCCACCCATTGAGCAATCTGACTTTCGATATTGTGGACAGGGCCTCCCTGACAACGGCCATGATTACAACTTTTGGATTGTTGTTGTTCACCAAGAGTTACCTGAACATTAAAAAGAGTAACTATCCCAAGCTATCCGGTATCTATAGGATATTTTCATGGATCATCATCTTCCTACCCTTTTTCCACATTGTGAACAATATAGTGGCCGAGGTTGGTTGGTTGAACGATTTTTTGATCTTGTCGGCTGCCATTGTGGCCATGGCTTCCATATTCTTGAACATATTTGCTGGCGTCCGTTTGTTCAATGCCCATAAATTGAACAGGTATTACATGTACTCATATGCTCCGATCCTGCTCGCCGCATTACTATATATCGGGACATGGTTTTTAAAAAGGCACTATGAGTTTGATGCCAATCCAACTGTTTTTGCAACTTCTATACTGGTAACGGTCCAATTGATTCTTTTTTCGGTGCTCATCGGAATTAAGTTCAAAGCCATAGAAAAACAACACCTCAAATTGCAACTTGAATCCAATATGAGGCTTAAAAAAGAAGTCGACCGACAGACCAAGGGCCTCAAAATGGCGAAGAGAGAGCTGGAAATCCAAAATGATGAGCTTGAAAAGATTGGCGAACTTAAAAACAAATTGTTCTCCTTACTTGCTCATGACGTAAGGGCACCACTCAATAATTTCATTGTGATCATAGAGTTGATTGAGAGTGAATTGGTCGATACCGAACTAAAGGATTTGACAACAATGTTAAAAAATGAGATTTTTGATAAGATTTCCATGGTGAATAGTTTACTTCAATGGTCCTACAAGCAATTGGACGGGGTCAGGTTAGAAAAAACGAAATGTGACCTGGAAGGCATCTGTCAATTGATAAGGCTTGAATTTACAAGGATGGCCGAAGATAAAAACATAACCATTGAACTAAGCATTTCCCATCCAGTTCTATTCATCGATGAAGATATGTTAAAGGTCATTCTACGGAATTTGATTTCCAATGCCATAAAATTCAGTCCCAATGGCCAAAATATCATAATATGGTCTCAACATAATGCGGATAGTGTCGATATAGGCGTGAAGGATTTTGGAGTAGGTATGGATGTCAATTGGTACCGCAAGCTGAAAGATGATAAAAAACCCCGAACACGAAAAGGTACAAAAGGCGAGAAAGGGACTGGTTTCGGTCTTTTGATTACCAAGGATTTTGTGGAAATGAATGGAGGTGAAATAATCTGCGAAAGCGATATTGGCAAGGGTACCAACTTTATCCTTCGCTTTAAGGACTCGATCAATGGTACAATTAAAGACCAGACAATGTCCGTGCATTAATCAGAGATGGAACCGTAGGAAACAATGTTCACCAGATTCAAACCTATTTACCAAACCACTTATTATTGAGTATGGATGATCACCTCCTTGTCATCTAATCATCAGGATTGAAGTAAGCTAGGATTCTGATTGGATATTTTCTTCAATTCCCTTGTCAAGATCGATTCTGGATGTATACCTTTATATTTTCCGCATAACCCATCACACCACAAATACAAACAATTTTATTTACATTTTGTATTCCTTCTTAAATATCTTCCGGATGGCCCTATAGTGCTTAAAGGTTGCTTACTGAGGTTATAAGCACTATGGAGGTGTAATGTTCAAATAGTCCCATTAAGGTCTTGGCTTTCATCCTCTCCAAAATACTGCGGCTTGACCCTTTGCGGGATGATATGGGAGACTTGGACAAACAAAAAAGCCTTCGAAAAATCGAAGGCTTTTTTTCTGTGGGCGCTGAGGGATTCGAACCCCTTTTGCCTACCCTTATGTTTACTGGGTTTTTCCTTGCGTATACTATTTTTACTAACCGAATTACAGACCACTTATCGAAATCCGACTTCATAGACATCAAATTTAATCATAAAATATTAACTCATTCTAAATGGATAGTTTTTATGTAATTAGGATTACTTATTGGAAAAGTGATGTTGAACGTTTATTTGAACTTTATTTGGCTAAGGCCACCAGCCTTTAAGTTTTCTAATATAAATAATCTGGCCAGTATGGTAGGCATTATGAGCCGTCATGTTTGTTACCTCCGAACTCCATTCTTCCAATTTTTCCAAGGAAGCTTCCCCAATCAATTTTTCCCATTCTGTTTGGATGTTATCCAATTTCATCAACATCATTGACCAATCATCTGCAGTATTTATTATAAAGGTTTGTTCATTATCAACATTAAGGTCCGACATATCCTCTCCCTTAAAGGATCTTAGGTTCATTTCACTCCAAAAAGTCAAGTGCGTTGTTAATTCTGCAATAGAGTGATTGTTTGTAGAATCCTTCCAGATAGACTGTTCTAAAGAAAGTCCTTTAAGGGCTATTTTAGTTGGAACAAACCAATTTTGTTCGTTGTGCGTATTTCTCAATTGTTCCACTAGCAAAGATCTCACGCTCTCGTCCTTTTTACTTTCAGAACAGCTAAGGATTATTAAACTCAATATCGAAATGAAAAAGATTTGTTTCATCGTTTATTTGAACTATTCTGCCTTTATTATTGATTGATAAACTACATTAAATGGTTTTCCAAAATCATTTTCCGTTTTAATTCCGCTCCAATCCTATTAATGTTAGAATCTAAAACTAATTCATATTTGTATCCACCTCTAATATTTGTTAAGGTGTCTGGATTGATTAAGGTTCTCCCATTATTGTAATTGACACTGTCAAATTTTATAGCCCAAGATTTATCATTTAAATTATAACCAACGAACACAATTTCACCATTAATTTTTGAATTCAATTCATACTTATTTTTGTAAGAAGGAATATCACGAACTGAAATGCTATCAAAAACATATTTAGTTTGAATTTCTTCTACAATTTTCCGCAGACTATCATTTTCAGCCTTGAGATTTTCCAATTCTTGAATTGTGATTGCATCTTGATCTTTATTAACGCAACCAATAATCAAAAAAGTCAGAAATGAAATTATTATTACTTTATTCATTTACCAGATATTAATGTGATTTGTTTGTCAATAGGCAATTTCCGTGTCATCGTTTATTTGAACTTTAAATCAATCTATAGTTGAATAGGTTTATAAGATAAACACTGATCTACTACTTCTTCAACACTTGGCCGATATTTCGAAAGATCATCAATTCTTGCATTATAATTCTCAGGGTAAAAAAATAGATTTGATCCATTGGGATGAGGAACGTTTTTGTCAAACAAATCCATCATCGCATCAATTTGGCTTTCAGTTCCTTTAGCCGCAACGATTTTTTGTCCGAGATCAATTAATTCTATCCTTGTCATCCTAATCGTTTTATTGAACTTTGTTTTGACACAGATCTATCTAGTACTTTCGTTTTTAGATGTCAAACCTGAATTTTTTGACATAAATTGAATTTTCTTTAAAATCCCGATTTTCTGCATGACCTTTTAGTATTTCAAAACTCTTTTGAATGGCTTCACATTTGATTGCTTCATCCAGAACATTCCTTTCGCAATTCACACATTCCATTTTTGAAATTTGCACGTTACTAAGTTCTTTATTGTTTTTAGATCCAGTTGCAATAGTTACCCTAATTGGAAACGCCGGACATAGTATACCACCCTCGCCGGGTTAAAGTGACCATAGCTGGCCGGACGAAAGTGACCCACCCCCGCCGGGCCAAAGTGACCCACCTTTAGATTAGATCTATCTGTAAAAAGTC
>NZ_JARFVB010000016.1 GCF_029193885.1 Flagellimonas yonaguniensis
CCAGCCCAACGTTTGGGACGGCGTACCGGATGACGTACTGGAACAGCACGGTGTTGCCTATGATGAGGAATGGTTGGCCAAATGCGTGGACCAGAGCAAACGCGGCATTATCGCCGAGTGGGACGAGGATGGGAACCTTATCACTTGATACCAAAGAAATAATTCAGCCATCTTTATGGATATTTACCATAAAGTTGATTTGAGTTAGTTTAGTTAATTAGTAGCAGGCCCTTTATGGGCCTGCTTTCTTTGTATTCAAATACATTACGGATACTACTATGGTAGACCTTTTAAACTATTGACTATCTTTTTTCAGGGTAAATCAATGAATTTGTGGTATTTTATTCCATTTACTCTATGCCACATTAAACCAAATACCATCAAATAAATTGAAAACGAAATGAGAAACCTTTTTTTATCACTTACAGTTTTTTTGTTATTGCTTAATATTTCTTGTCAAAAAGAAAACAAGGTAAATCCTCCAGAACCTTTGGGGCCACTGCCCTCTGAAGAGCAATTGGCGTGGTACAAAATGGAAATGAATGCATTCATACATTTTACCATCAATACGTTCACGGATAAGGAATGGGGGTATGGCGATGAATCCCCTGAACTTTTCGCTCCCACAGCTTTTGATGCCGACCAATGGATGCAAACTTTAAAGGAAGCTGGTTTTAAAGGGGTCATTTTGACCGCTAAGCATCATGATGGTTTTGCTTTATGGCCTTCGGCATATACTGAGCATTCCATTAAAAACAGCCCATTTGAATCGGGCAATGGAGATATTGTGAAATCCGTATCCGAATCGGCTGCCAAACACGGGCTTAAATTTGGGGTCTATTTGTCGCCATGGGATAGAAACCGGGCTGATTATGGAGAACCTTCCTATATTGAATACTACAGAAACCAGCTCAAGGAATTGTTCACAGGATATGGGCCAGTGTTTGAAATGTGGTTCGATGGTGCCAATGGGGGTGATGGCTATTACGGAGGTGCCAGGGAAGAAAGAACCATAGACAGACAAAATTATTACGACTGGCCAACCACCTTGAACATGGTGGATTCCATACAGCCACAAGTACTCTTTTTCAGTGATGCAGGACCCGATTTAAGATGGGTCGGTAATGAAAAGGGAATCGGGGGAAAGACCCATTGGAACACCATCACTCCGGACACCCTTTATGCAGGAAAGTTTGGAATTGAAGATTTATTGCAGCATGGTACACCTGGAGGCTCGCATTGGATTCCTGCGGAGGTCAATGTGTCTATCCGTCCAGGCTGGTTTTATCATAAGGCAGAGGATTCTTTGGTCAGGTCGCCCGAGAATCTTTTTGAGCGATATTTGACTTCTGTGGGTAGGGGGTCTACATGGTTGCTCAACATCCCTCCTGATACACGAGGATTGTTCCATGAGAATGATGTTAAGGCTTTACAGGGGTTCAGGAAGATTGTGGATAGTGTGTTTCAGAAAGATTTGGCTCGGTCGGCAAAGATGGATGCAAGTACTTTCAGGGGAAGTGATAAAAGGTTCTCTCCCGAAAACCTAACGGATGGCAATGAGGACACCTATTGGGCAACCGATGATGAAGTGACCAATGCATCCATCGTAATCGACCTTGGAGAGGAACAAGAACTGAATTACCTATTGCTGCAAGAATACATTGTCCTTGGGCAGCGAGTTGCCACTTTTGGCGTATATGCCTGGAATAATGATCAATGGGAAGAGGTGGCCAGTGAAACAACCATAGGTTATAAGCGCATCTTGCCCCTTAACGGTATCCATACCTCTAAATTAAAAGTTGAGATAAAAGAGGCCTTGGGCTGCCCCGTTATTTCCAATTTGGAGGTGTATTGAAAATTAAGCATACGGACCATTGATAAAATAGTGGTTTTTTAATTTTAAAACACAACCATTTGTCGTTTAAACCATCACTTAAGAAACTTTTAAATTTAATGATGAAAATGAAAAGCAAGTTTTTAAGTATTGGAACGGTATTTTTGGTATGTGCATCCTTTATCTCATGTAATTCGGATGATAGTATCGAATGTCCTCAAGATTTTACCGGTGCTTTATCCGCAGCAGAGGAGCAATTGGTGGGGGAGTGGGTATTATCCTCGATAGTTGCAACAGAGGAAGTGGATTTAACTGATGATGATGTTGATAATCCCTCCACTGACCTTTTTGGCCAGTATTCAGATTGTCAAAGGGACGCCATGTACATATTCGGGGAGAATAGGTCCTATACCTACGAGCAGGGACAAAATGCAGAAGACTGTGATTACCAAGTGGAAACATCGGGAACATGGGAACTGGTTTCCCAAAACTTACGATTAACAGCCTCTTGCAGTATTCAATCCACTGCTTTGGTGTTCAATGATGATTCAACCGAATTTAGCTTTTCACAAAGTTATAATGTGACCGATGTGAATGGAAACACTTTCCGTAGTAATGTTGATTTCACTTATAGTTTGATTCCCTAAGCGGTTCGTTTTTATACAGATGGTATAAAAAAGTCCCCGAACATTTGGGGACTTTTTTATTTCTTATAGAGGTGGCATTCTAAACTTTCAATCTTTTCTTTGGATTTTCCTGTTTTCTCTTGAACTCTTCCCACAAAATAGGAAAAGTCATTATCGGTTACCTCAATGGCGAATGGATAGATAATGACAATAGGTTCTTGACAGAACAGATAAGAACAGGTATTTGGTTGTTTAATCTGTAAAATACAAAATGAAAAATTGTTCATTTTCAACCAATTGTTCCAGAATCATAAAAAAATGAGTTAAATTCTGACGAATAAAAAACATAACTAAACAAACTGACATGAAATTTAAAAAAATATTCTTCCTGTCCCTAATGGTTATTGGGGCATGTGCTGTAAGTGCACAAACAGAAGTTATTACCGGGGCCGATGTTGCCGTTACCAATACCGAATCGGGTAAAGTCCGTGGATTTATCCAAAACGGGATATACACCTACAAAGGCATACCCTATGCCACTGCCGATCGCTTCATGCCAGCCAAAAAAGTAACCCCTTGGGATGGTATAAGAAGTTCCACCATGTACGGCCCTGTTGCGCCCTTAATGACGCCGACCACACAGGTGAAAGACGAATCCGAATTTGTTTTCGATCACGATTGGGGATATACCAGTGAAGATTGTTTGAGACTGAATGTGTGGACTCCCGGCATTGACGATGGCAGAAAGAGACCCGTGCTTTTTTGGATTCATGGAGGTGGGTTTACGGCCGGGTCTAGTCAAGAACTACCATCGTACCATGGAGAAAACTTGAGTGCCAAAGGCGATGTGGTCGTTGTATCCATTAATCATAGATTGAATATTTTGGGCTTTTTGGACTTATCGGCTTATGGTGATAAATACAAGCATACCGCAAACAATAGTATGTTGGACATTATTGCCGCGTTGGATTGGGTAAAAACCAATATTTCCAATTTTGGCGGGGACCCAGACAATGTTACGATTTTTGGGCAATCAGGGGGAGGAGCCAAAGTAAATACCTTGATGGCCATGCCACGTGCAAAAGGGTTATTCCACAAAGCGATTAATCAAAGTGGATCGTTTAGGGGCAACTTGTCCAAAAAGGAAACCACTAGGGCAATTGCGACGGAGGTGTTGAACCAACTTTCACTTACTGAAGATCAAGTGGATAGTCTACAAACTGTTCCATTTGATGAGTTGAGCAAGGCAGGATTGGCAGCATTGCAAAAAGTGGCCGAGCAAATGAAAGCTAAAGGGATTGTCCCTGTTGGGATGAGTCTTAATTGGGGCCCTAGTTTGGATGGCAATGTGCTTCCCCACGACCTCATGTCGGATGAGGCATTCGAACTTTCCAAGGACATTCCTTTGATGCTGGGCACCACTAAAAATGAATTCACACCATTTATGAACGGTCGTTTTTTCAATGCATCCGAAGAAGAGGTCATGGCACATATCAAGGAAACTTATAAGGACAAGGCAGATGATTATATAGCTGCTGTGAAAAAAGCATACCCAAACGACACACGACCATCCGATTTATTGGACATCGATGCCACTTTTAGGCCTGGGGCAGTGTTCCAAGCCAACAAAAAGTCACAATTGGCCAATGGCGCAACCGTTTACATGTTCATGTTCACATGGCAGTCCCCTGTTTTTGATGGGAAATATAAGGCCCTGCATTGCATGGAACTCCCATTTGTTTTCGACAATGTGGAGCGGGCGCGACAAATGACCGGTGGTGGACAAGAGGCCCATGTGCTCGCAGATAAAATGAGCTCCGCTTGGATCAATTTTGCCAAAACAGGGAATCCCAATCACGATGGCTTACCAGAATGGTCACAGTATAACCCTGAGAATACAGCAACCATGTTTTTCGATAACACTTGCGAGGTAAAACCCCAACATGATAAAGAATTCCTGGCTTTGATGGCTGATAGATAAGCAAATCGCACACCTAAAAAACTAAACAATGAAAATATTTCCGAAAACATTTGTTGCCCTTTTGTGGGTCAGTCTACTTATGGCCATTTCCTGTGGCTCCCCAAGTACCGAAATACAAAATCTGAGGGTAGCCTATGCTGAAAAACCTTTGGCCATTGAAGATGAGAAACCATTGTTCGGTTGGCAAATGAAATCGGATATCGTTGGACAGGAACAACAGGGGTACCAAATCAAAATAGCTAAACAAGATGGAAGAACGGTTTGGGACAGCGGAAAGGTAGAGAGTGGTATATCCAACAATATTGCCTACGAAGGGGATGCTCTGGAATCTGAAACCGCCTACACCTGGAGTTTGACCGTTTGGGATGTGGAAGGAAAAACCTATACACAAACATCCAGTTTTGAGACAGGCTTGATGAATCCCACTATGGCTGCCTGGGAAGGTGCTCAATTTATTGGGACCAACACTTTGACATTGGATGCCACATCGGCATTGCTTTTTGATGTTGAAACCGATGTTCAGATTGTGGAAGGGAATACGGCATCCTTGATCATCGGGGCAAATGACTTTAGGTTCAACGATAAGTTTCAGAATATCAACAATGCTGAAGGAGAAAACTATCTTAGGTTGGAGCTGGATGTCTCCGGGGTGGGAAGTGCTTCCGGAACAGCACTGAATATTTATCGTGTCGGCTTTGATTCAAACGATTCGGCGGAAACTCCTTACATGGTAATTTCCAGGGAGAATTATCCTCAGACCAACATCAATGAGTTGATTACATCAAGTAATAAAGATGAAACAAATACACTCGCAATAGGGGTAAATGCCAGTAACATTGTCATTAAGATCAATGGTGAAATACTAGAGTTGGAGCCCGAAGACCCCAACAACCCCATACCCCCTCAGTTTAGGGAAATGGGATTCTCGGTTACAGGTGCCGGTGGAGGAAACTTTTTGACTTACCCACATATCAATTCCGTTGGCTTTGGTGCGCAACCCGGCAGTAAGGTTGTTTTTAAGGATTATAAAATTTTGAATGCAGGGAAAAGCGACACAAGGAATAATATGGTTTTTGGTCAGGATACAGGAGCGACTTATTCCATATTTGAAGATTTTGAAGGTGTCAGTTTGAATCAGGATGGCTCCATTGAAATTAGCAATACTTCGGACCGAACTTTGATTCAATATGCAGACCCAAGTCATGGTTCAGCAACCATGTTACGGTCAAACTTCAATACAGATGGAAAAAGCATTGCCAAGGCAAAACTCTATGTAACCTCCATGGGTTCCAACGAGGTCTACATAAATGGCGATAGAATAGGAGAGGATTGGTTCGCACCAGGAGCTACACAATTCCGTGAAACCTTGGGCTATTATGCGTATGATGTTACCAAAAACATCAACCAAGGGGAGAATGCCATTGGTGCGCTTATTTTTCCGGGATGGTACACGGGCTATATGACCTATACACCTACCAATTTTAACTTTTTTGGGGATACTGAAGCATTGTTGGCCAAATTGGTCATAACCTATGCGGACGGAACAGAACAGACCGTGGTTACCAATACCGACACATGGAAAATATTCGTGGAGGGTCCTGTGGAATATGGGAGTTTTTTCCAAGGAGAACGCTACAATGCTCTCAAAGAAGAACAGATTCCTGTTGATGGCAACACTAATGGTTGGACTACAACAGCCTATAATTCTGATGGATGGGCCAAAGCTGAAGTTGTCCACCCAAGGGAATGGATAGATTTTGAAATCGTTTCTAGATACGACCGTCCTGTTCGCGTAGTTGAGCGTTTACAGGCTACGGAGTTTATGGAGATCCATAGTGAAGACGAAACCACATATACCTATAATATGGGTGTCAACATGGTCGGGGTTCCATCGATTACTGTGCCCGAAGGATGGCTTAAAAAAGGAGATACCGTTATTTTACGGTACGGGGAACAGGTTTATCCAGGTTTGGATGGCGATGAACCCCAATACATCGACATGTATGGTTATGAGAACGGGAAGGGAGTTGCTGGACGTATACTTACTGAGAATTATAGAGCGGCCATGGCAACTGATTTCTATATTGCCAAGGATGATGGCAAAGCCATAATTCAACCAAGAACAACATTTAGGGGATATCAGTATATTCAGATAACATTGCCAAATCATGCAGGGGCATTGCCCTTGGAAAATGTAATTGGTTTATCTCTGTCTTCTGATGAATTGCCCACAGGAACCTATGCTGCAACTACCACAGATGGAGAAACTGGGGAATTGGCCAATCAACTCTTCAAAAATATACAGCGTAGTCAATTAGGGAATTTCTTCACGCTGCCAACCGATTGCCCACAACGTAACGAGCGAATGGGTTGGACTGGAGATGCCCAAGCCTACACAAGAACAGGCACGTATAATTCTGACACCTATAATTTCTTCCGTCAATGGATGGTCGCCTTGCGCGATGACCAAGGCGTTGGGAGTGAAACAGAAGCACCTGGGGGAATAGGCAGCACGGTTCCAACCTACAATATGACAGACGATACCACATTTGCAAATGGAACAACATGGGCCGCGGCAGTATGTATGGTGCCATGGCAATTATATGTGCAGTATGGCGATACCAAGATCATTGAAGAGAACATGGAGACCATGCGCCTATGGTTGGATGGAATGGACCATTACGATTTTAACGAAGAGTACACCTACCTCTCTTCTAAAACTGATGGGCTTGCAGATTGGTTGGCCATGGACAACAACACACCTGCCGAGTTGGTCAACAATGCCATTTATATTTATATGATGGAGGTTACAGCGATTATGGCCGGTGCCATTGGGGAAAACAACTATGCCAATGAACTAAAGGATAGACACAGTAAGGCGAAGGAGGAGTGGAACCGATTTTTTGTTGACCCTGATTCGGGAAGAACTAGAAACCTTAACGGGCTAATCGTACATTCACAAACATCCTATGCAACCCCTTTGAACTTTAATGTGTTTAATGAAGAGAACAGACCAAAAGCGGAAGCCTATTTAGCGGAATTGGTGTCCATGCCATCATCCAGTAATACAAATGTAGATGGTTCCCGTGTGGAATATCCCATGAGAGTGGGAGCCTTGGGCGGTTTTGGAATGAACAGTGAACAGGTAACCGAAGATTTCTTGCCTTATACCATTACCACAGGTTTTTCGGGAACACCGAATATCTTGCCTTCGCTGAGTAGAGGAGGTAAGGTGGATGAGGCCTATAAACTATTTTCGAGTACGGATTATACCTCATGGTTATATCCGGTTACCAAGGGTGCGACCTCCATTTGGGAGCGCTGGAATGGATTTAAGGCCGCATTTAAGGAGAATAATGAAAATCGAATGAACTCCTTTAACCACTTTGCACTTGGTGCTGTTGGACAGTGGATGTATGAGTTCCAATTGGGCATCACTACAGATCATAAATCGGGAGAAGCTGGTTACAAGCACTTTGTATTGCAGCCACAGGTTGCTGGAGAGTTTGAATCTTTGTCGGGCAGTTACGAATCCAATTATGGTACCATTTATAGTAGTTGGACTTCCGATGGCAAAGGAAATATGACTTTCTACAAAACCACGGTGCCTGCTAATACTACTGCCACCCTGTATTTGCCCATGGGAGTAGATGATGATTCCTTTGAGGCCATAAAAGGAGTGACGTACAATGGAAGAACGGTGCGTAATGGAATTGAGGTAGGTATATATGAATTGAGTTCGGGCACCTTCGAATTCCAATTGGAAAATAATGAAGTAAAGGCTATTTCACTGTAAGGAAATTGCCAAGTTATAAAGGGTTCGTTATTATTTTTTGCTGATCAAGTAGGCACACCGCCTTGCCCCAGCAAGAATATGGTCAACCCTTTCCACCTTGGTGTTGGGACCCAATACAGATTGGAATGTATTGAGTTCTGTACTGCAAAATCCTTGACATAAAGTCGCTGCGGCACAAATAGGGCAATGATTTTCTATTAAAAGGAAGTTTCCATTTTCATCTTGCTCATAAGTGGCCATATAGCCTTCTTGCTTACGTAGCTCCGCCAACTTTTCAATCTTTTCTTCTAGAGTTGCTGTGTCAGGAATGGAATTGAGATAGTTCTGAAGCGTATCCTGCCCTGTGGAACTAATAAGCTCGGTCAAGGTTTCCTCTCCAAGATTCTCTTTTATCTTATTGATGAGTCTCAAGGTCAGCTCCGAATGCGAATCCGGAAATTTGGAATGCCCTTTCTTTGTCAACGACCAGAATTGTTGCGGGCGACCTCTTCCCTTGGCCCTGCTTTCGGACTTTACATAGCCATCATTGGACAGTTTTAAAAGTTGAAACCTGGCTCCCTCAGTAGTCACACCGAGGGCTTGGGACAATTCCTTTAAGGTTTTCTCGCCCTCATTTTTGAGAATCCAAATAGCTCGTTCATTTTCTGGAACATTATTATTCATGATAAACAAAGTGATTATTTGGTTTATTATACAAATGTAATATCTTTGTACTGTTTTAAAAAGTTATTTAATTCAAAACTACATATTATGAGTTACAAATTACCAGAGTTACCTTATAGCTACGATGCACTTGCACCATACATTGATGCCAGAACCATGGAAATCCACCACACCAAGCACCATCAAGGATACGTCAACAAATTGAACGCTGCCTTGGAGGAATCCGGAATTGAAGGAACAGATCTAAACAGCCTTTTTGGCAAAATATCAAAACTGTCCACGGCAATCAGAAACAATGGTGGAGGGCACTACAACCACTGCTTGTTCTGGACCATCTTAGCCCCAAACGGTTCTGAACTATCAGCTAAATTGTCCGAGGCAATCGATACAACATTCGGATCTTTGGATGACCTAAAAGCAAGTTTTTCCAATGCAGCTGCAACCCGTTTTGGTTCAGGTTGGGCTTGGTTGATCGTAGATGCTGATGGAAACTTAAAAGTTACCTCTACACCAAACCAAGATAATCCATTGATGGATACCGCTCCAGACCAAGGAACCCCAATTTTGGGCTTGGATGTTTGGGAACATGCCTACTACTTAAACTATCAAAACAAGAGACCGGAATATATTGACGCATTTTGGAGTCTTGTTGATTGGAAAGAGGTGGAGAAACGTTATTTGGCGGCTATATCATAATGATTTCTATACCTAGTGCTAATCCGGGGCGGTTAATCCCGTTCCGGATTTAGTTTTTACCTATTTATTCATAATTTAACCCCTGTTCCACTGGAAATGATAAATGAAGAGTGGTATTTTCTCGAATCACAAAAAAGGTCAAGTCAAATGAGGGTACTTGTTTTCAATGGAACAATCTCCACTAGATTGAACACTGCAAACCATATTGTGGATTATTTTAAAACCACTTTGGAAGGTATGGGCGTTGAGGTGGTGGTATATAACTTGGTCGACCACAACATACCTTTCTTTTCAGAAGATGCCGAGGAGACACCTCCTCCTGTCCTCGAAATGGTGGATTTGTTCCGAAGCTGTGACCGCCATATTTGGTTGAGTCCCCTATACCATGGAGGTATGGTGGGAGCTATGAAGAATTGTCTGGATTGGCTCATCATCAGTGCTCGCGAGAAGGGACCCTACCTAGACCGTATTAAAGTGGCCCTGGTCTGTTGGGCATACGGCGGAAACGCCTCCACGGGAATCGATAACATGCGGGTCGTGGCAAACACATTGCGGGCCTGGACTTTGCCCTACAGTGTTCCAGTGGTAATGCAGGCCCTCTATGAGGAAGGCTCCAAGAATATTTCCTTTGAATATAAAGACAAATTTGAAAGGGCAATGAGCCTATTATTGGAGGTGTAAGTTTTTTGGTCACTCTTCAGTATTTCTCAAGATAGTTTACCAAATGGCTATACTCAACTCAATGAAACCTTTTTGTATCCTATTATGGTTTCCTCTCACAATGGTATACGGCCCGGAGAATCTTCAAACGATTGACATCGCTCAAGGCTTTGGAAATTTTTTCTACTTGTTTTAGCGTCAAAACACCATTATTATATTGAAACATGTAAATATATCAATAAATAGTGTCGTGACAATGGGGAAGGGAAGTAAAGGTGTCCAAATCTTTTGGGGAGACATAGGACAAGTCCTGATGATGGCAAAACAATCCGAGATACCATTGAAAAACATCCTGATGCCTCCTTGATTCTTCCAAAAGATAATGGGGGATTTTTAAACCAATTTCATTTTTAGGGGATCCCAGTTCATGATTTTTTTATCAAAATAACTGGTGTTGCAGGCAAGTGCTGGAGCTGCTGCCCTGAATCCAAATTCAGCGTCTTCCACTACTTTTTTTCCTGTTCTGATCGCGTCAAAGAAATTGGTGAAATGATCCAAATGATCACTATAGCCCTCAGGTGCTTTATAAATCACATCGCCTTTGGGATGTCTTTTTTGTTGTGCTTCGGTCCATTTGAGGTTGTAGTTGGCAGTCATTCTATCCTGCATTTCCTTTGGAAATGTAAATACGGAATCGTATCCACCGAACCCGGGAGCTTCCGGCATTTTGCTATAACTGACAATGATATCATTGCGGTCTATGGTCAATGTTCCCTCGGAACCAATCAATTGAATGATTTCCTGGCCACCCGTTCCGCTGATGAAGTTTACCCTCAGATTCAGTTGAAATGCAGGGTGTTCTTCACTTTTGGGATACTGCATTACACCGGACATCACATCGGGCATGTTACGTCCATCGTTCCAGTGACTAAATTGTCCTGTACTGTAAATACTTTCTGGCCCTTTGGAATTGGTAATGAAATGCGTTCCGCTCAACAGATGGATGTAGAGGTCGCCCGCTACACCGGTACCAAATTCTTTAAAGGCTCTCCACCAAAAGAATTTTTTGGCATCGAATTCCATTTTGTCGGTTACCTCAATGAAAGTATCCCAGTCCGTGGTTTCTGCGCTGGCATCATCCGGGATGGTGTATTCCCATGCCCCAATGGAGCTCTGACGGTCCCAAGCGGCTTGAACCATGTTAAGGTCACCGATTTCCCCTGCGGCCAAAAGTTCCTTTGCCTTGGCATAGCCAACACTGCTAACCCTTTGGCTTCCAACTTGAAATACCTTACCTGATTTTTCAGCGGCTTTCATCATCGGGTAACCTTCATCTATTTTGTGCATCATGGGTTTTTCCAGATACACGTGTTTGCCTTTGGCAAGGGCCTCCAAGGTTATTTGGGAGTGCCAAACATCCGTAGTGCAAATCAAAACAGCATCAATGTCGTCTTTATCTAACAGGTCCTTATAGCTTCTGGTAACAAAAAGGTCCTTTCCGAATTCTTCTTGGGCGCGGGTCAATCTACCTTTGTACAGGTCACATATCCCGGCAAGTTCAACCCCCGGGACTTGCAATGCAGTGCTCAGGTCAAAATGGCCTTGTACACCGTAGCCAATCACACCAATGCGTACCTTGTCGTTGTTGGAGAACTCTCTGTCATATCTCAATATGCGCTCCTCAGCTTTTTCCTGTGCGGCAAAAGAGGCGAATGGTGTTGCTGCGGATGCCAGTGTGGTAGCACCTATCTGCTGTAAAAACTTTCTTCTTTTGTTTGAATTGTTACTTTTCATGTACGTTGATTTTTTGATGGTTTAGTTGACGGAATAACTCACAAAGGCCAATTTTTTGCTGTCTGGACTCCAAGAGGGCACATTTAAGGTCCCTTGTCCACCAAAGAAAACAGGGGTAATATCTTTTATGTGCTTCGTTTCCACATTCATGAGCCTGAGTTTTACCTGCTTACCAAATAAATGGTTTTGTTTTTGGTCAGAGGTGTAGGCAATATACACAATCCATTTACCATCCGGGGATGGATGTGGAAACCAATTGGAGTTTTCGTCAAAGGTCAATTGCTCTTGTTTTCTTCCATTGGTTTGCATACGCCAGATCTGCATATGCCCGGATTTGTAGGAGTTGTAATAAATATACTTTCCATCGGGCGAATAATCGGGGCCATCGTCCAAGCCTTCGGCTGTGGTCAGTCTTTTCTCTTTCCCACCGTCCACACTTATGGTGTACACATCATAATTGCCGTTTCGCTCGGCACAATAGGCCAACCATTTGCCATCCGGGGACCAGCCGTGCCAAAAGGACATGACCTCAGAAGTTACCCTCCTCGGCTTTCCTCCCTTAATGGGTAGGATGTAAATAGCTGATTTATAGGTTTTGGGAGATGGGTCGTTTACGTCATTATGACTAATGGCCAACCATTGATTGTCTGGTGAAATCCCATGGTCGTTGTTACTCTGGTCGGCAAAATCAGTATCCAACAGTTTCAAATCCTTGGTCTCCAAATCCAAAGTGTACAGCTTTCCCTTACTGTTCACGATCAAATAGTTGTCAGGATGCCAATTGGGAGCTTCAAAATGGTCGTCAACGCTAAGAATGGTCTCTATTCTTCCCGTTTCAATATCCACAGTTTGGATATAACTGGTCGTATCAACCTTGTTTTCTGGAGGATGATTATAAAAATGCAGTGATTGTCCTACCAGTTTCCAAACACCATCAAACTTTTCCAAGAAACGTACTTCGTGGGAGAGGGTTTCCTTACCGTCCGTACCTACAGAAACTTCGTCATGGGCCACCCAGGCGATATGCTCGTCGATTCGCATTTTGTGGTTGGAATGGAATGCGAATCCACCATTACCGATCATACTTGACGGTGGATCTATGATGGTCTGCGTGGGTACATCAATGGTCTGGCCATCCGCAGTGGAAATCAAGATACGACTATAGGGTCGTTCCTTCCACAATGATGCGTGGGCCTCTTTATCCCCCATGCGCCAAGTGAGCCCTTCTTTTTCCAATAATTTGATGATGGCAAGGGAATCTTGTTGTGAATAGGTGGATACGCATAGTATTAATCCACAGAAGAAAAGGAATTTGTTTTGGAACAGGTTGCTGCCCAAAACGTATTCCTGAAGTTGATGAAAATTCCTCATGAGTACTTTGTTTAGTTTTGTGTGCAGGATAAATATACATTATTTTCTAAATAAAAGATAATAGCATTGGAGTGTTACTTTTGTAGTGATGAAATGATATGCAACTAATGTTAACTTTGTGCATAGTTGATGGCATTGACAAAAGAATTATGGGTAAGTTTAAAAAAGAGGATTACATCGCACAACTTTCCATCGATTGTGTGATTTTTGGTTACAAGAACAAAGAATTGAAGGTCTTGATTTCCAAATTAAGCTACGGGGAAAACTTATGGAGCCTTCCCGGGGGATATATTTTTCAAACGGAAAGTATAGATGAGGCAGCTGCACGTATTTTGAGGGAAAGAACAGGACTGGATAATATCTATTTGGAACAGTTCAAGGCCTTTGGTGGTCCAGATAGGATCATAGGTAGCGAGTTCAGGGATTTGATAAGATCGGGATTGCGTGAATTCGATCCCGAAAGATTTGATCAGGAAGCGATAGATTGGGTAACCGGCCGTTTTGTTTGTCTTGGATACTACGCTTTGGTGGACTTGGACAAAGTAGACCCTAAAATCGGCGATTTTGAAGAATTTTTAAAATGGGTAAGTGTTGAAGAGCTCCCAAAAATGACGCACGACCATAATACCATTGTTGCATCCGCCCATAAGGCACTCCGTCAAAACCTTGACGAAAAATTGATAGGGTTTAACTTACTTCCTGAACAATTTACCATGCGTGAAGTAAAGGAACTGTATGAAGCAGTGTATGACAGGGAATTTCCCATGAACAATTTTCAAAAGAAAATACTTGGGCTCAACGTTTTGGAACGCCTTGGAAAAAAATTCACAGGCGCACAGAATAGGGCACCGTACCTATATCGTTTTAAAAAATAGCCTAATCGTTCAAACAGCCTAAATTACCCAACAATTGGGTTAATTCATGTTCATTGACGGGTTTAATGATATAATTGCTCACCACTTGATACTTCTTGGCCTTTTCCTCATCAGATGGGTAGATGGAAGAGCTTACCACATAGATGGTTACTTTTTCCCTGTTATGGTGGGGTATCCGTACAAAATCATCCAAAAATTCCCAACCATCTTTGATGGGCATGTTGAGGTCCAAGAAAATTATTGAGGGCAAAGTTTCTCCTTTGCCCAAGGACTCCAAAAGGGCGTCAATGGCCTCTTGACCATTGCGAAACACCAAAACCTCCTTGGAAAACTTTATTTTTTTCAAGAGGAGCTGCATCCCAAACACATGGATGGGATCATCGTCGACTACATAAGCGGTACCCAAGATATCCATGGCATCACGCTTTTAAAAGTATTACTTCGAATGTTGTTCCTACCAAGGGGGTACTTTTTACGGTAATTTTTCCTCCCATGGATTCGATTTGGTTTTTGGTAATAAAAAGGCCAATGCCTCGAGCGTCTTTATTTCTATGGAATGTTTTGTACATTCCAAAGAGCTTTTTGCCATGTTTCTCCAAATCAATTCCCAATCCGTTGTCCGTTACCTGTAAAACAATGTTCTCTCCATTTTCATAGGCTTTCAGCGATACTTGTGCGGCTTTCTTATCGGGATCCCTGTATTTTATGGCGTTGGACACCAAGTTGAGCACAACACTTTCCAGATAGGCCAGCACACCTTTGACCTCGAAGTGTTTGGGGACATCTAAGGTGATTTGGACATCATTTTTTTCGATAAGGGCCTGTACATCCATCAAAACCTTTTGTGTTATGTAGGAGAGATGGATCGGTTTCAGTTTTTTGTCCGTTTCCAGTTTAACCTGTACGACTTCGTTTAAGTGGGTAATGGTCTCATTTAGACCATTGGAGGCCCTGCTCAACATACTTAAACTGTCCTTTCGCTCTTCTTCACCCAAGGTCTCGTCCGTTAAAAAACTGCTGATCATCGTTAAGTTGGCTGCATGGGACCTCAAGTTATGGGATACAATGTGCGCAAAGTTCAACAAGCTGTTATTTTGATTGGTGGATAGTTCCAACAGGCCTTTCAATTTTTTTTCGGACTTGATTCTAGGTGTGATATCCACAATCTGTGAAATGAAATGCGAGATATTGCCATCAATATTTCTTGCTCCCGTAACAGATAGAAGAACATGGACTATTTCGCCAGTTTTGTTGAAATATCTTTTTTCTATTTGATAGGTGCTTATGTTTCCTTGGATAAGTTTTCGTAAAAGAGAAAGGTCTTTTTCGAGATCATGGGGATGGGTGATTTCTTGGAATGTCAATTTCAAAAGTTCATCTTTGGAATAGCCCAAACTTTTGCAA
This sequence comes from Flagellimonas yonaguniensis, assembly GCF_029193885.1. GTDB lineage: Bacteria > Bacteroidota > Bacteroidia > Flavobacteriales > Flavobacteriaceae > Flagellimonas > Flagellimonas yonaguniensis. Next base: position 15,701 of record NZ_JARFVB010000016.1, read on the forward strand.
AGACTTTGGTTTACATCCATAAATCTCCCGTCTTCATCTACCAAAGCCATTCCAACTGAGGAGTTTTCCAAAGTGGCCTGAAGTGACTCCTCACTTTTGAGCAATTGTAACTGTGTGGTCTTCAGGTCTGTAATATCTTCGTTGACCCCGATCATTTTGATTGGGTTTCCCTCAAGGTCCCGAATGATTGTGGCTTCGCCCTTCATCCAACGAACCTTACCACTGGGTAATATTACCCTAAAAATAGTGTCAAAATCCTTCGTTCCGGAGATGGCATCGTTTACTTCCCCATTGATCTGTTCTATATCATCTGGATGGATACAGGATTCCCAAGCTTCATATACCCCTTTAAAATCCGTTTCCTTAACACCATATAGCAAGTACATGTTGCTGTCCCAGAAAAGCTCGTCATTGGGAATGATATATTCCCATATTCCAATGCCTGCGGTTTTGGTGGCAATGGATAATCTTTCACTTATCTTATTGAAACCAAGTTCAATTTGTTTTCTTTTGTTGATATCCTGAAAGGTTCCTACGATACGAACACATTTATCATTTATCATTTCGGGTTCTCCAATGGCCCTTACCCAGAGTTTATTGCCTTTTTCTGTGATGATTTCAAGTTCAGTGTCCCATGGCTTTCCAGTTTCAATGGCATGCTGTACCAAACGGGTTATTGTTTCCCTACTCCGTCCTTCCTTGTAAAAAGAAATTCCCTTTTCCATATTTGGGATGTAGTCCTCAGGTACTTCATGGATTTCTTTGGTCATTTTGGACCAATAAATGGTGTTCTTTACCAAATCCACTTCCCAGCCACCAACCCTTGCAACTTCTTGGGATTTTACCAGCAGCTCTTCCTCCCTCATTTTGTTTGTTATGTCTTCCAGAATGATCATAATGCTCGGTGTGGACATATCATCTTTATGGATGCTGCTTATTTTCCAGTCGTACCAGACCAAATCACCGTTTGGTAAAATCAATCGTTTGGTATATGAGCGATGTTCAATACCATCCAAGCAATAATTGATATCCGATTTCAATTCTTCGGGCAATTCGGGCATCACTTCAAAAAAATATTTCCCCTCTATTTTTGGGGTAAGGTCGAATTCTTTGAGCCATTGTTTTGAAAAGTCGATAAAGGATTGTTCCTCATCCAAAACGGCGAAGGGAATGGCTGTGTGGTGAAAGATGGACTGGCTTACTGTCATAGGGGAAAGTTTTTGATACTAAAAATATCAAAACCCAATAATTCCTGCAATATTGTGATAAAACGAAGTTTACTTTTTAACGTGGGAATTGTTGATTTCAAAGGATTAGAGCATGGGATGTAAAACCTCCCACACATTTTGTGCAACCAATTTTTGGCCTTCTACTGTAGGATGGATGCCGTCGCCCTGGTTGAGTTCAGGGATGCCAGCTACATTTTCCAATAAAAAAGGAATCAATGTTACGTTTTCCGATGAAGCAAGTTCTGGAAAAATATTCTCAAATTTTGAAGTGTATTCAGGTCCCATGTTCGGAGGAATCTTCATACCGGCAAGAATGATTTTGGCCTCAGGCAATTTACTTTGGACCATATTCAACATACCCTGTAGGTTGGATTCTGTTTCGGTCAATGGAACACCTCTGAGCCCGTCATTGGCGCCTAGCTCAATGATAATGATGTCAATACCATCCTCCAGTACCCACTCCAACCTGTTTTTTCCACTTGCTGTGGTCTCGCCGCTCAACCCGGCATTGATCACCGTGTATTCCAGCCCAAGGGAGTCTATTCTTTGTTGAATCAAGGCGGGAAATGCCTCACTTACTTCGAGTCCATATCCTGCCGTTAGGCTATCTCCAAAAAATAGGATTTTCTTATTGGAATCGATTGTCTCTGTTACTTCGTTCTTTTCGGTGGTCTCTGTTACTTCGGTGTCTTTTTTCGAGCTTTTTTCTCCACAACCAAGAAGTAGCAGTGTCAAAAAATAACAAAACATTAACGGCAAACGGAAGCTTGGGGTTTTCTTGGTCATGATCAATTTTAGTATTTTGAAAGTTTTAACCAAAAGCGTGTTATGTCAAAGATATTAAAAGTTCAGCACCTCTCTAAAACCTATCGGAGCGGTGAACATGACCTTACTGTTCTCAATAATGTTTCCTTTGAAGTGGAAAGTGGAGAAAGTTTTGCCATTGTAGGGCCTTCGGGCAGTGGTAAAACCACTTTGTTGGGGCTTTGTGCAGGATTGGATACCACCAATGAGGGCGAGATATGGCTTTGCGGACAAAATTTGTTCGATTTGGATGAGGATGGAAGAGCACGTTTGAGGAACGAGAATGTTGGGTTTGTATTTCAGGATTTTCAATTACTGCCCACTTTGACCGCTTTGGAAAACGTGATTGTTCCCTTGGAACTACGGGGTGTGAAAAAAGCAACGGCCCATGGCAAGGAACTCTTGGCCAAGGTCGGTCTACAAAATAGGGAAGGGCATTATCCTTCCCAATTATCGGGCGGTGAACAACAACGAGTAGCTTTGGCCCGTGCCTTTGCCAACAAACCGTCCATACTTTTCGCTGATGAGCCCACGGGAAATCTGGACGACGAAACAGGAACCAAAATAGAGGACTTGCTTTTTGAACTCAATAAGGAACAAGGCACTGCACTCGTAATCGTGACCCATGATCTGGAACTGGCCAAAAAAACAGATAAGAGTATTCGTCTAAGATCGGGCAAAATCGAGGAAACTGTTGGTTGATATGGGAAAGAACAACACAGGGTTTTCTTGGTTGCTAAAAATGGCATGGCGAGATGGTAAGGCGAGCTACGGTAAGCTCTTGCTCTTTGTCTTTTCCATAACCTTGGGTGTGGCCGCTGTGGTCAGCGTGCATTCTTTCAGTGGATTGCTCAAGGAAAATATCGCCTCGCAATCCAAAGCACTTTTAGGGGCCGATTATGTCATCGAAAGTGACAAGCCAGTCAACGATAAGGTCATGGGTATCATGGATTCTTTAGGTGGGGCTGACGCACGGGAGATCAATTTTATGTCCATGGCCGCTTTTCCAGGGAACGAAGGCACTAAGCTCATGGAGGTCAGGGGGGTGGAAGGTGGTTTTCCTTTCTATGGTGATCTAGAGACCAGTCCTACTTCTGCAGCTAACGATTTTAGAAATGGTGGAGCCTTGGTGGATGCCGTTACCATGCTTCAACTCAACCTAAAGGTTGGAGATAGCATAAAACTGGGAGCGGTGACCTTGCCCATAGCTGGCGAATTGGAAACAGTTCCAGGGAGTACCTCGGTCTTTGGTGCCATTGCGCCCCCAATTCTAATTCCTTTTGAATTCATTGAATCGACAGGGCTTGTCCAAACTGGAAGTAGAATCGAATATAAATATTACTTCAAGGCGGATGAAATTGAGGATATGGCACTCTTGGATGAGAAGGTCGATCCCATACTTGATGCCGAAGAGGCTGATTTGGATACACATTTGTCCGAAGCTCGTCGATTGGGCCGACGCTACGAGAACTTTGGAAAGTTCCTCAACCTTGTCGGATTCATAGCATTGCTTTTGGGTTGCGTGGGTATCGCCAGCGGCATGGGCATTTATGTCCAAATGAAGATAAAATCCATTGCCGTGCTCAAATGTCTGGGCGCATCAAAACGGCAGAGTTATCTTATTTTCTTCATCCAAATTGCTTGTATGGGCATTGTGGGGGGCTTGTTGGGAACGGCCATTGGTTATGGTTTCCAACAATTGTTCCCCATATTGTTGGGAGATTTGTTGCCCGTGGACGTTGATATTACTTTGTCCCTACAAAGCATGGTATTGGGACTATCATTGGGATTGGCCATGTCCGTGCTTTTTGCCCTGTATCCCTTGATGAAAACATTGTACGTGTCCCCATTACAGGCCTTGCGGGTGGTGCAGGAAACACAGTCCCGTTCCAAATGGGCCACAATAGCCGTTGGTTTAGGCATTGTTTTGTTTGTATTTTGTTTTTCATTTTGGCTTTTGGGGGATGTTATGCGCTCCCTGTTTTTTGTCAGCGGATTGTTAATCGTATTTTTGGTTTTGACCGCTGTGGCCCGATTCTTTATGGCCATGCTGAAAAAGTTCTTCCCATATTCTTGGAGTTTTATTGCTCGTCAAAGTCTGAAGAATTTGTTTCGCCCCCAAAATCAGACCCTGGTCTTGGTATTGGCCATTGGTATCGGAACCTTTCTGATTAGTACCCTTTATTTTACCAAGGATATGCTTTTGGAAAAAGCGGCCATTGAGGATAGTGCCAATAGCGCCAATATGATTTTGATGGATATTCAGAAACAACAAGTGGACGGGGTATCCAACACTATACAAGGGGCAGGATATCCTATTATCGATAAAATACCGATTGTCACCATGCGAGTAGAGACCCTTAAAGGGAAACACGTGGAAGATATTAGAAAGGATACCACATCGCAGGTCGGGCGATGGATATTGAGCCATGAATTCAGGGTAACCTACCGGGATAGCTTGATCAACTCCGAACGTATTTTGGAAGGGGATTGGGTAAGTATGGCTGATTCCGATTCTGATGTGCCCATTTCCGTGAGCAGCGATTTTGCCAACATGGCCAAGGTCACTATAGGCGATCCTGTGTCCTTTAATGTACAGGGGAGGATCATGAACACGGTCGTACAGAGTATCCGTGAGGTGGATTGGAGCAGGTTGCAACCCAACTTCTCCATTGTTTTTCCATCAGGAGTGCTTGAAAATGCCCCACAATTTGGGGTAATGACCACCAGAACTTCTGACGATATGGGTTCGGCCCGACTCCAACAGCAATTGGTACGTCAATTTCCGAATGTCTCCATTTTGGATCTAAAGCGAATCCTGGGTCTTTTGGAGGATATTTTGGGCAAAATAGGATGGGTTATCAACTTCATGGCTTTCTTTAGCATATTTGTTGGGGTCGCCGTACTCATGGGGGCCATATACAGTAGCAAGCACCAACGGGTAAAACAAGGTGCACTGCTCAGGACGTTGGGGGCTCAAGGCGCCCAAATATTGAAAATGATCGCCATTGAGTATGCTGTTCTTGGATTCGTGGGTGCTTTTATGGGGGTATTGCTTGCGGTTTTGGCAAGTACTTTATTGGCCTATATGTTGTTCGAAACGGCTTTTACCCCTTCATGGGTTCCGTTCTTCATAATTCTTCCGGCGATTACGTTATTGGTCTTTGCACTAGGTGTTGGAAACAGTATCGGAATAGTAAGGAATTCACCTCTTACCGTCCTGAAGAAAGAAAAGGAATAAAATAGGACCGCTATATCAGGTAAGGACCTGATTGTTTTATTCCGATAGTACGGTCCTGAACCCTAAGTGCTCCATACCGGAATCCGGACTGGTGGCCATCCGGGCCGAAATCCTATAACTTGCGCAATAAGAAGCACTACATAAAAACGAACCTCCTTTGATGACCCTTTCCTTTGCATAGGTATTACTGGAATTGAAAGCGCTTTCGGCCCCCTTTGGATTTTGGACAACTACTCCGCTGGAAGCCAATTCCTTATAATAATTGGTGTTGTACCAATCGCTGGTCCATTCCCATACATTTCCCGCCATATCGTAGAGCCCAAAATCGTTTTTTGGGTAGGACATGATAGGAGCTCTCCTTTCAAAACCATCTTCCATGGTATTGGTTACCGGAAACTCTCCTTCCCAAGAATTGGCATGTGCACTCAGCTTTGAAACATCATCGCCCCAGAAAAATTTGTTGTCCGTTTTGTTGGCGCGTGCGGCAAATTCCCATTCCGCTTCGGTGGGCAATCGTCGTCCTGCCCATTTGCAATAGGCCTGTGCATCTTCGTAGGCAATATGTACCACAGGATGGTCTTCTTTTCCTTCAATTGTACTTTCAGGACCATTGGGATGTTTCCAATCAGCACCGATTTTCCAATCCCACCATTGGGAGTAATCATAGAGGTTGGGAACACTGGATTTTGTTTTTTTAAATACCAACGACCCTGGTTGTAAAATCGAGTCATGGGGCTTTTCCGTTCCCTCTGGCAACTGTTTTTTCATTTCTTCCCAATCAATTTCTCGCTCGGCCATGGTTACATAGCCTGTTTCTTCCACGAATTTGGCAAATTGGGCGTTGGTCACTTCATGTATGTCCATAAAAAAGCCGTCCACATATACTTTGTGCGCCGGTTTTTCGTGGGCCATTGCCATTTCGTCATTGGGTACAGCGCCTTGTTTGAATAAGCCGCCAGGTATCCATACCATTCCATCAGGAGTTTCGCTTGGAGCTTTTTTGGGTTTTGGAAGCTCTTTGGACCCTGTGGTTTTTATTGGTTCTTCTTGTTGATTTGTTTTGGATTTACAGCTCAACAGTAATATCAGCAAGTAAAAAAATACAGCAGGTTTCAATGTCTTGATTTTTAAGTGGTTCTTGGATTTTGTTTCGTACCATTTTTGGGCTCACTTGGTTTAAGGAAACAATCAACAACCATTTCTGTGGTTAATGAAAGAAACAGCTCCAGTTTTTTTGAATTTGATATGGAAAAGATATGGATTTTAAACGGTTTACTTGAAACGATAAAAATATGAGGTATGTGCCCATAATTTTTATCCTTTACAATACAAGAGGCTCTTATATCTTTTCTGCTGGTGATCATTGGCCATGATTAACCAAATGATCTTAGAAGATTGAATAAGATTCTTTGGGGTGCCATGGGAGTTATCTTTGACTTTTCCATGCGGAGGATACAAGGAGCATTTGCAGAACCCAATGGGGTAGCTCACAGTGAAAAAAAATGTGGTCATCATATTTGCAGATGACTTGGGGTATGGTCATTTCCTAAGAATCAGGTATTATGTTAGCTATAGCGATCATATTGGTCATTATGTTTTGTTCGTATTTGGTTTTGGAGGACACTGGATTGGCTATTCAAAAAGGAAGAACGCTAAAGAAAATGGATGTTTCCGAGGGTGCTGTTTCTTGATTTTCGGGGTAGGACCTTACATTTTTATCATATTCGATTTTCATTGAAATTATGATTGATAATTAAAAGGTTGCGTATTTTAGTAGTATGGCAATCAAACATTTTCATATTACAAAATCAACAGGGGAAAAAGTCGATTTCTCCATGGATAAACTGAAAAGGTCCCTTCAATTTAGTGGAGCTTCCGAAGAAATGGTGGGAGAAATTGTTCAACGTGTGCAAGATGAACTTTATCCGGGCATTTCAACTAAGGAGATTTACAACCGGGCCTTTTCCCTTCTGAAGAAAAAGGAGTCGGTCTACGCATCAAAATATAAGTTGAAAAAGGCCATCTATGAATTGGGGCCCACGGGTTTTCCCTTTGAAAAGTTTATCAGCGGTATTTTACATTACTCCGGTTATGAGACCAAAGTGGGAGAGATACTGGAAGGCACTTGCGTATCCCATGAAATTGATGTATTGGCCACAAAAAACGGTATCCTGAATGTTATTGAATGCAAGTTTCACGGCGAGGATGGACTCAAATGCAATGTGAAGGTTCCTTTGTACATCAATTCAAGATATAAGGACGTAAAGCCACCCTTGGATTCCAAAAAGGATAAAAACTTTAACGAAACAGAAGGGTGGTTGGTCACCAATACACGATTTACCCAAGATGCACTTGGATATGGCAAATGCGTAGGGTTGTATCTTTTAAGTTGGGATTATCCGCATGGGGATGGACTCAAAGAACGGATAGACAGGTTGCGGCTCTACCCGATAACGGTCTCCACCCTCTTATCCGGTAGGGAAAAGGATTTCTTGCTGGAACGGGACATTGTGTTGTGCAGGCAATTGATGAAAAATAGTTTCTTGCTCGACCATTTGGGAGTTTCCAATGGCAGAAAACAAAGAATTCTAAAGGAAATGAAATCACTCTGCAATTCTTAGATGCTTATGAAAAAGCTGAACATCCATTTTTTTGGCGCTTCGGGAACAGTGACCGGGTCAAAATATTATTTGGAGACCGAAGAGGCCAAAATAATGGTGGACTGCGGTCTGTTCCAAGGTGTGAAGGAACTGCGTGAACACAACTGGGAACGATTGCCCGTGGATGTGTCGGAAATGGATTATGTGCTGCTTACCCATGGTCATTTGGACCATTGTGGCTATCTGCCATTATTGGTGCGACATGGGTTTCGTGGGAAAATCTTGGGAACAGAGCCCACTCTCGAAATCGCACGGATCATTCTGGAGGACAGCGCCAAGATACAGGAAGAAGAAGCGGAGAGGGCCAATGAGGAACATTACAGCAAACACGATCCCGCTTTGCCTTTGTACACCAAAGAAGATGCAGCCTTTGCCTTGAATTTTTTTGAGCGGATTGAGGAAGGTGAAGAGGTTGTGCTTTCCGATAATTGCTCGGTAACATTTTTGTACAATGGGCATATTATCGGTTCCACTTATATCGAAATGGACCTTTATGGAAAACGGTTTGTGTTTTCGGGGGATGTGGGACGCCAAGAAGACGAATTGCTCAATCCTCCAAAACAGCCCGAGTGGGCCGATTATTTGTTTGTGGAGAGCACCTATGGGGATAGGTTGCATCCTGAAGAAGATGTGGAGCACATTTTGACGGAACTCGTAAAGGAAACCTTGCAGAAAAGGGGAGCGTTAATCATCCCATCATTTGCTGTGGAACGCTTACAGTCCTTAATGTATCAATTGTGGAAGCTTTATAGGAAGAACAGAATTCCGAACATTCCCATTTTTGTGGACAGTCCCATGGGCAATAATGTATTGGAGGTGTTTGAAGAGTTTCCAAGTTGGCACAAACTTACTTTAGAGGAATACCACAATATGTGCAATCATATTTCGATAGTGAGCTCGTATGCAGAAACCTGGGAAACCATTGATGACCCTAGACCCAAAATTGTGATTGCGGGCAGTGGCATGGTCACAGGAGGACGGGTGCTTACCTATATCAAGCAATTGGGGGATATGGGGTCGACTTCCATTCTTCTTGTTGGGTTCCAAGCGGAAGAAACCCGAGGTAGAAAACTGCTCGAAGGAGCCACTGAACTTAAAATTTACGGAAAATATATACCTATTAAAGCCAAGGTCCATCATTTGGAGAGTTTATCGGCCCACGCTGACCAAGCGGAACTGCTGACATGGATGGGTTCCATAAAGAACATTCCCGAAAAAGTCTTTTTGGTTCATGGGGAAAGGTCTGTAATGGATACCTATGGAAAAAAAATCCATGAGAAATTCGGATGGAACTGTCATATACCCGAAATGTACGAAGTAATCGAAATTCTGTTGTAATGGCAGCGGGGCATCACAATTTGATGCCATAGCTCAAATCCCCTGCATCGCCGAGTCCGGGCACAATGTATCCTTTGCTCGTAAGTTCATCATCAATGGCGGCAATCCACAATTGGGTATCCTTTGGGAAATCCCGTTCAACCTTCGCCACTCCGGATTTGGAACCGATGACGGATATAATATGGATTTTTTTGGGCGTACCATGGCTTTTGAGGGCATCGAGCACGTTCTCCAATGTTTTCCCCGTGGCCAACATCGGGTCTGTCAATACTAAAACCTTATCATCAAGGGAAGGTGCGGCAAAGTATTTTACGATGACCTCGAAGGCATCATCATTGTTGGGGTGGTGGCGGTATGCGGAGATGAAGGCATTTTCGGCTCCATCAAAATAACTTAAAATCCCGTGGTGGAGCGGAAGCCCGGCCCTGAGTACCGAACACAGTACCAATTTGTCCGAACACAGGAAGGATTTTTTGGTGCCCAAAGGTGTTTGAACGGTCTTTTCCCCATATTCCAAAGTCTTGCTCAACTCGTAGGCCAGAACTTCGCCAATGCGTTCAATATTTCGTCGGAAACGCATGGAATCCTTTTGAATATCCACATCCCTGATTTCTGAAATAAAAGTGTTTAGGATGGAATTGGTTTGGTCAAACTGATGGATGATCATTGTATTGGGAATTGATTTTTCCTAAAGGTAAATGTTGTCGGGAACATATAAAAATGAAAGTCCCCAACCCAAAAGTCTTGTTCGGACACTGATAATCGTCATTGGAATAAAAGAAGATTTTTAGCGAAATTTGAAAGAGTCATTTATGGTAAACGAATTTAAGATTACGGTACCGACCTATGGATTTTATCGATTATTACAATGTATTGGGGGTAGACAAAAAAGCATCTACCGACGAAATAAAAAAAGCCTATCGCAAGCTGGCTAGGAAATACCATCCCGACCTGAATCCCAATGATGCGGAGGCGGAAAAAAACTTTAAGCGCGTCAATGAGGCAAACGAAGTGCTTTCCGATCCGGAAAAAAGAAAGAAATACGATGAGTATGGAAAGGATTGGCAGCACGCTGAGGAATTTGAAAGAGCCAAACGTTCAAGGGCACAACAGGGACGTGGTCGTGATTATTCGGGTTACACCTATAGCCGTTCTGGTGGCTCTGCCCAGGATTTTTCAGACTTTTTTGAATCCATGTTCGGGGGAGGAGCATCCGGGTTCGGTTCCCGTGGGCAAAATGTCCAATTTAGAGGACAGGATTACAATGCCCAGCTCCAATTGTCCCTGATGGATGTGTACACCACCCAAAAACAAACACTAACGGTAAATGGGAAAAACATTCGCCTGACCATTCCTGCGGGTATCGAGGATGGGCAGACCATAAAAATCAAAGGCCACGGAGGCCCCGGCATTGAAGGCGGACCTGCCGGTGACCTCTACATTACCTTTTCCATTGTCAATAATACAGTATTTAAACGGGATGGTCCCAATCTGTATAAAACGGTCGAGATTCCATTGGTGAAAGCAGTGCTCGGAGGTGAAATACAAGTAGAGACCTTAACGGGAAAAGTGAAATTGAAAGTAGCACCTGGAACCGATAATGGTACCAAGGTAAAACTCAAAGGCAAGGGATTTCCAAAATATAGAAAAGAAGGTCAGTTTGGGGATTTGTACCTTACCTATACCGTGAAAATACCGAAGAACTTAACCCCGGAGCAGAAATCGCTATTTGAATCCTTGGAAAAAACCAAGCTATTATAAAAAGACATGAAACAGGAGAACTACATATCGGTAAAGACTTTTTGTGAACGCCATGGGGTTGGGGAATCTTTTGTGTACGCTATGTACGAGTATGAAATTTTACAAGTGGAGTACGAAGAAGACGAAGGTAAATTTCATATTGAAGACCTTCCACTTCTGGAAAAAATGGTTCGTTTGCACAACGAATTGGATATCAATCCCGAGGGGATTCAAGCCATTCATCATCTTTTGGGACAAGTGGAAAACTTACAGCAAGAGGTGGCATCCCTTAAAAAGAAACTGGATACATTGGAATGATCATTACCGTTTTCGGATATGACCAAGATCATAGGAATCGAGGCATCCTTCCAATACCTTTAAGAGAAAATCTAATAACTATAATGGTTCAGGAACAGTAGTCTTTGTAAGATTCTTTTTTCATCTCTGAAGATGAGGACCATTTTGTTTTTAACATTGGATGTCATGAAAAAAATATTGGTACCCGTCGATTTCTCCGCCTATTCCGAATATGCCTTGGAAGTTGCTGCAATATTGGCCAAGCGACATGGGGCAGGTATTGTTTTATTGCACATGATCGGGATGTCCGATTCCGTATTGGCCAACTCTGAGATTGCCGAAGAGGCAGAGGCCAAATATTTTTTGAAGTTGGCCAAGGACAAAATCAAGGAATTTACGGAAAGGGAATATCTTAAAGATGTTCATGTGGCCACCATTATTCAAAACTATAAGGACTTCAATGAGGTAAACGAAGTGGCACATGAACAAAATTGCGACCTAGTGGTCATGGGGTCCCATGGAACCAGTGGTTTTAGCGATTTGTTCGTAGGTTCCAACACGGAGAAAGTGGTTCGTTCTTCTGAATTGCCCGTAATCGTCATCAAAAAGCCACACAAGGATTTTACCATCAACAAAATGGTAATGGCCTGCGATCTTAGCAAGGAGTGTATTCCAATTTATGAGAAGGCCGAAGCTTATGCAGAGTTGTTTTCAGCTTCATTGGAGGTCGTTTACATCAATTCAGCTGGGGCCAATTTTATGGGACATGATGATGTGGAGAAAAGAATGGAGTCCTTTGAAAAGGAAGTCGGCGAAGAAATCAAAGTGGATTTTTACAACCACCATAGTGTGGAGCGTGGAATTTTGAACTATTGTTTTGAAAAGAATGCCGATCTGTTGGTAATCCCAACCCATGGACGCAAAGGCTTGGCCCATTTTGTAGTGGGCAGTTTGGCGGAAAACATATCCAACCACGCAAAAATGCCCGTGATGACCATCAAACTGTGATTATTTTTCGAAGAGCAATTGCAAGCGGCCCAACAAAATGAGTTCTGATTTATTACTACCAGCAAACGATGCGGCAATGGCCCTTGAAGTGGACAAGGCCAAATTCTTGATTTTTGGGGAGAACAGTATTTTGTGATCCATGTAAAAAGCTTCGAACTCTTCATGGATTTCTTCACTGTCCTTTTCATATTCCAATAACCAATCAAAAACCGAGATGATCTGAAAAGCGGAATCGGTACCATATTCATCCTCAATGTCATCGACCTCTAACCAATGGTCGCGAACCACCTCGTTGAGCTTCTCCATTTCTTTCATATGTATACTGTGATCTGCCATGGCCATGGCGTAAAACAATTTCCCTAAATTTTGGTATAATTCGTTCCCAAGGTCTTTTTTAGATTTCAACATTTTCTTAAATTTTAATGCTAAAATCTAAATATAGTCATGTAAAAACTTTCCTACCATGACCGAGATCAGTAAATTTATATATTGTTTTGGAACTATTTGAAAAAAGTAATGTGCTCAGGATGTTAACGGAGGTAATCTCCGAAGGAATCCTTGTTGTCGATGAACAGCAACTCATTACAGCTAGCAATTCCGCTACCAATACCATGTTCGGTTATGAGGATGGAGAACTCATTGGTCAACCCATGCAGATTTTACTGCCCCAGAAGTTAAAGGGTCATCATTCAGTATTGGCACAGAACTTTATGCATGAGGGAAAAGCAAGGCAGATGGGCAAAGGAAGGGATTTGGTCGGTCGCCGTAAAGATGGGGTTGAGTTTTCACTTGAGATAAGCCTTAATCCGTTCAAACTTCGCAAGAAAAATTATGTTTTGGCCTTGATCATGGATGTGACGGAGCAAAAAAAGGCTGAAGAGGCCATGGAGCATTGGCTCCGGATTTTTGATGAATCCCTGAACGAAATCTATGTTTTTGATGCAGAGTCATTTGTTTTCATCAATGTGAACAAGGGTGCCCAGCATAATTTGGGATATACCATAGAAGAGCTGCGTCGAATGTTGGTATTGGATATCAAACCAGAGCTAAGAGAGGAAGTGTTTTCCAGATTGGTCTCCCCTTTGATGTCCGGCCGAAAGGAAAAAGTGGTCTTTGAATCGGTGCATCAACGGAAAGATGGTACCACATACCCCGTGGAGGTACACCTTCAACTTTCTTTTTTGGGAAAACAAAGGGTGTTCGTAGCCATTGTACTGGACATTACGGAACGGAAAAACTATACCCAACAGCTAGAGAACAAGGTAGAGGAGCGTACACAGCAGTTGCAACAGGCCCTCCAAGCGGAGAAAAAGCTCAATGAACTCAAGACCAAATTCCTGTCCTTGGTATCGCATGAGTTCAAAACGCCATTGTCCAGTATATTGACTTCCACTTCCTTACTGAAAAAGTACACGGAATCCGATCAGCAAGAGAAAAGGGACAAACATATCGGGACCATTAAGTCCAAGGTAAAGTATTTGGACAATATCCTTACCGATTTTTTGTCCATAGAACGATTGGACCTGGGTAAAGTAAAATACAATATAACCTCATTCCCACTGAGCAAATTGATCAACGAAGTGGTCTATGACTCCAATACCTTGCTCAAAGAAGGGCAGCGAATCAAATACCCGGAGAACATTGACGGAATTGCCGTTGAGTTTGATGAAAAGATCATGGGATTGGCACTGTCCAACTTGGTGTACAATGCCATCAAATATTCACCAGAGGATACGGACATAGAGCTTTCGGTATCAGAGAAAAACGAACAACTCCATATCGATATTATCGATCAAGGGCTGGGCATACCCATAGAGGATCAGCCTTTTATCTTTGACAGATATTTTAGGGCCAGTAATGTGCTCACGGTACAGGGAACGGGCATTGGACTTAATATCGTAAGGCAGCACTTGCACAATCTCGATTCCAATGTGACTTTTAAAAGTGAACAGGGAAAAGGATCTACTTTCACACTTTATATACCAATAAACAACAAGGAAAATGAAAAAAATCTTACTGGTGGAGGATGATAATTCGCTACGTGAAAATGTAGCGGAACTGTTGGAGTTGTCAGGTTTTGAAGTATGTTCTGCATCGAATGGAAAAATAGCGGTACAGAAGGCCATTAAAGAGCTTCCGGACCTGGTGCTTTGTGATATCATGATGCCGGAAATGGATGGGTACGAAGTGTTGGAACAACTTTCTTCTTTTGAAGCTACCCGTTATATCCCTTTTATCTTTATATCCGCCAAAACCGAAAGACAGGATGTTCGAAGGGGAATGAACCTTGGGGCGGATGATTACCTTACAAAGCCTTTTGAGGAAGAAGAACTTTTGTCGGCAATCCAATGCCGTTTGGAAAAGGCCGAACATATGGAAACCGCCTTGGCCGAACATCCAAAAAGAGGACTTGGAGAACCCGAAATACGATCACTGAACGAGCTCAAGAATTTTTTTGATGACCATGGCGAGCCATTGTCCTTTAAAAAGGATGAGGCCATTTATTCCAAAGGGGACCACTCCAATATGGTGTACCTGATCTTAAAAGGGGTCGTAAAAAGTTGTGGACTGGATGAAGAGGGCAAGGAACTCATAACATCCATACATTCCGAAGACGATTTTTTGGGATTTACCTCTTTAACGGATCATATGCCGTACCAAGAATACGCATTGGCAATGGAAGATGTGGAACTGGCGGGGATATCAAAGGAAAAGGTAAAAGGGATTCTGGAAGACAATAAAAGCGTTTCACTGGAACTGATGGATGTCATAACCGAGGATTTGGCCAAAATAAAAAACCAATTGCTGCAAATGGCCTATAGTTCTGTACGGAAAAAAACGGCACAGACCCTATTGATGTTTTGCAAGGCCATGAACAAGAATAAACAAGGCCCTTTAAAAATAGCCCGAAGCGATTTGGCCGGAGTCGCGGGCATTGCAACCGAAAGTCTTATCAGAACCCTTTCCGATTTTAAACACGAAGGTCTTATTGCCATCGAAAACAGAAATATCACGGTCCTTGACAAAGAGGCACTCCAGCACGTGAACTAAGAAAATGTAGGTCATAAAATGGCTTAAGTGATATTTATCATTCCTTTTTTTTAATTGAATGATAAAATTGCACCATCAATTTATGATCAAATGAAGAATGTTCTTGTCCCAACAGACTTTTCAGAAAATTCTATCAGGGCGTTAAAGTATGCTGAGGTTATTTTCAGTGAAATGGAATGCAATTTCTATTTGTTGTACGTTGGCACCTTATTGGACACCAAAAACGATGCGGAATCTTTTCAGGAAACCACAGGAGAACCTTCGGAAAACACAAAGACGAGATTGACCAATTTGGTTAAACAGAGTAGAAAACACAGCACTGAGGCCAATCACTTTTTTTTCGCCTTGCACGAATACGGTTTTCTCATCCCCACCATCAGAAAACATATCGAAGAACAGGACATCGACCTTATCGTTATGGGAACCAAGGGTGTTTCGGGACTCAAGGAGAAGGTGTTGGGGAGCAATGCAGGGGATGTTATTACCAAGGTGCAATGCAACACGCTCGTGGTCCCTATTGATGTTGAACTATCCAAGCCAAGGGAAATAGCCTTTCCCACGGATTTCAATATTTTTTATTCCCTGAGGATTTTACGGCCCATGGAAGAAATGATCGGATTGGGAAAATCCAAGTTTAGGGTCATGAATGCCCTAAAGGAAGGGGACAGCCTTAATGAAGAACAGGAAAAGAACAAGGAATACCTGCTGGACTTTTTGGAGGACACTTTTCCCGAAACCCATAGTTTTCATACCATAACCAATCAGAAAGTCAAGGCTGCCATCCAGTGTTTTGTGGAGAGCAGGGATATCGATATGATGATCATGGTGGCCAAAAACTTGAACTTTATCCAACAAATCCTTTTTGATACCATTGTGGAGCAGATAAGCTTCCATACCAAAATCCCGTTCTACGTCATTCACGAGTGATACGGTGTCATTTTCTTTTACGCGGAATGCCAAGATGCTTTTGCCTATTTATATATGTGATGTAAATCATAGTATAAAATTTTTACTGTGGATAGTTTTGTTATTAGTAGGATGTTAAATAACAGCGCCATGATCAGAGTAGTATTGCCCACCGATTTTTCAGAAAATGCGTTTCATGCCATTTCCCATGCCGTGAAGTTATTGGAAAACTCCACCTGTATATTTTATTTGGTACATGCCTATACCCCTCCTGTGTACAGAGTGGATTATACATTGGGGAGCCCAGGCCAATTGGGGCTACCGGACGATGAAAGGTATAGGGCCGAAGAGGCGCTTGAAAAAACCAGAAAAAGAATCAAGGAACAATTCCACGTATCCAAACACACCTTTGTAATCCATGCTGCATTCAACTCTTTGGTGGATGAAATCGATTCCATTGCTCAAAAGGAAAATGTGGATTTTATAGTAATGGGTACCCAAGGGGCGACCGGGGCCAAGGAAATCCTATTTGGCTCCAATACGGTACATGTCATTCAAAAAACGGGAATACCAGTGTTGGCCGTTCCATCGGAATTTGAATACCGACCACCGGAAAACATTTTGTTCCCTACCGATTATGAAGTGGATTACAACAAAGCCAATCTGGACTTTTTGCTCAAGTTTTCAAAACTGGAGCACTCCAAATTGCACATCATGCACGTAACATCACCAGAAGGACTTGATTCCGACCAGATGGGCCATAAAACATTTTTAGAGGGAAAGTTACTGGAACACAATCATGAATTCCACGATTTGCCCGATCAGGATTTGATAGAGGCCATTAACCAATTTCAAAAGGAAACCCCGGTTGAACTCTTGGCCATGGTAAAGAACAAGCATACCTTCTTGGAACGTCTTTTTGTGGAGCCTATCATCAAAAATATCGGGCTCCATAGCAAAGTCCCTTTTTTAGTACTTCCGTTTAATCAATAAAAGAAAGCCATGTTACAGATTTTAGTGCCCACCGATTTTTCGAACAACTCATACAATGCACTCTATTACGCCGCTCGCTTGTTCAAGGACAAAGAATGCACATTTCATATCGTGAACGTGTGCAGTGACGAAAACGATCCTGATAGGGAGGAGGCCAAGGTAGCTTCCGCGGAGCGTCTGGAGGCTTTGGTGCACCGCTTGGTCAGGGATGTTGGTGCCAACAACGACCATTTTTTTGAAAAGGTTTCCTTGTGTTCCGATATGACCAAAGGAGTTGCAATATATGCCAAGGAACAAAAGGTAGATCTCACAGTAATCGGAAACAAGGCGAAAGAAGAGATAAAGCACATCCTTTTCGGGAACAATGCCATGCAACTGGTAAGGGAATTGACAAGTTGTCCCGTATTGATAGTTCCAATGGAAATCGATTTTAAAAAAGTGGATAAAATCGCATTCACTTCCAATTATACGAACCCAATTGCAGAAGAAAACGTCAGGGCACTTCAATTTTTCAGTGGGTTGATGGACAGCGTTATTGTACCCATGAGCATTGAGGAAAATAAGGACAATGGCGCTGCCAGGAAAAACAAGACCGACTTTCTTGGGTCCATTTCCGAAAAAAGTTCCAAAGAGGTCTCCTTGCCCGTTTTTGATGGTAAAGTGAACACGATTCTGGAATTTGTGGACCTCTGGAACATAGATATGCTTTGCATGGTCTATTATCCACACCACTTTTTCTTGGAGTTTATCGGCAAGGGAATCATCAAAGAACTCAATACAAAATTGAAAGTGCCATTTTTGATTTTGCCCAACACGCCGAATTGACCAAAATCATGGTATACTATTTTGAGGTACCGTAACTTTCATTAAAACAAAAAACATCATGGACAAGAGAGTTTTGTTACCTACGGATTATTCAAAAAACGCATTGAATGCCATTAGATATGCAATGGAGTTATACAGTAATGAGCGATGCGAGTTTTATATCCTCAATGTTTTCCATATTTCTGGATATACGTTGGACAGTATGAGGGTCCCCGAAACGGGTGAGCCGTATTATGAAGCTGCAAAAAAGGAATCCGAAGAAGGTATGGAGCGATTGATGCAAATGATCAAATTGCACCCTCAAAATGATAAGCACCGATTCCATACCATTACAACATTCAATAGCTTGACAGAGGCCATAAAAATCTTGGTCGACAAAAAGGACATTGATATCATTATAATGGGCACCAAGGGAATCACGGAATCCAGGGCACGCATTTTTGGGACCAATACCGTTAACGTGATGGAGCGGATAAGAGAGTGTCCCGTAATAGCCGTACCTAGCCATTATATGTTTGAAATACCAAAGGAAATAGTTTTCCCAACGGATTATAAATCCCCTTTTAAGAAAAAGGAAATCGGGGATTTGATAGCGATGGCCAAACTGCATGATGCGAAGATCAATGTGGTGCACATAGATAAGGACAGGGACGGAAAACTCAGCCGTAAAGAAACAACGAACAAGGAATTGTTGCAGGAAATCCTGCAGGGTACGGATTATGAAATGCATTTTTTGTCCGCGGATAAGATCAGTGATGGTATCAACACATTCATAGAAGAACACGATTGCCAAATGGTCGCTTTCTTGAACCGGAAACATCTGTTCTTTGGAAGCATCCTTTCAAACCCTTTGGTAAAAAAGATAGGGTACGACCCACAAGTGCCCATTTTGGAACTGAACGATAACTAAAAAGATGGAATTATGAAGCAAGTAGGAATATGGTTGGACAAACAAGAGGCCAATGGTGTAATATTGAACAATGGAAAGGAAAGTCTTTTTAACATTCCTTCGGAACTGGATTTTTTCAACCCCAAAGGAGGTGCACGATCCAAAACCAAATGGGGCCCACAAGATGTGGTCCAGGACAGCAAATATCTGGAACGTGAAAAACACCAATTGAAAAATTATTTTGAAAAAATAGCGGAAGAAATTTCAGATGCGGATCAAATAGCCATATTTGGACCAGCCGAAGCCCCCGAGAAATTTATCGAGGAATTAAAGCAGGACCATCCTCGATTGGCCGCCAAGGTAACATCCACCAAAACCGTGGACAGCATGACCCAAAACCAGTTCAAAGCATTGGTAAAACAATCCTTTGGAATGGATGACCGATACCCGGAAGCCACGCAATGAATTTGATCAACATGATGTAGATCATTTCACAGTAACCGACCAAACCTTACATTCATTAACGATTAAAAATGCCTGATGATGGTAAGGGAGAGAAAAATAGAGGTAATGCACAATGAACTGCAAAATTGGAAATCCTACTTGCTGTTTATCGAAGATGAAATGGCCTTTATCCAAAGGTTGCTGGATTCCTATGTCTTTGAGCCGAGAACCCCTAATCTGTTTGAACGCTCGGAAAATTTCAAACAGCACTTCAACACTTCCAAACAAGACAGGGAATCACTATCCAAATCCATCAAAATACATGAGAATGGACTTGGAGGCATTTTTGAATGTGTCCAAGACGAATGCGATGCCCATTATTATGATAAGCACCAGAACCTCAAGGACAAGGTCAAGGACTATGTCAAATCCTATATCAAACTCAAAAAAGAGGTCTATAATTATGCAGGGACGGTGCTCAAGAAAAAGAAGCCATTGAGCTGACCGGGCTGTTTTTTTGATACTACAAACACAGCCTTTGTCGGATTGTCACATATTCATTAATCAGTAAATTAAGTAGTTATGTCACTCGTAAAATTAGATGGAAAGCGATTTCCTTGGAATGAAAGACTGATTGATTTTTTCAATCGGGATGCATTTGTTGATGATGATTTTTTCAATTTGGAAAAAACCCACCCATCAATGAACGTAAAAGAACACAAAGATGATTTTGAAATTGAATTTGCCGCACCAGGTTTTGAAAAAAAGGATTTTGAAATCACTATAAAAAATGATGTATTGGAGGTTTCTGCCCAAAAAAGCAAGGAAGAGACCGAGGAGGATGAAAACTTCACACGAAGGGAGTTCAACTACAATGCATTCACGAGGACCTTGCAATTGCCCACTTCTGTTGATCGATCAAAAGATGTGAAGGCAGTGTACGAAAATGGTATTCTTAAGCTCAAAGTCCTGAAAATGGAAGAAGCCAAGGAAAATCAGAAAAAAGTCATCGAGGTCGGGTAACGAAATTCGCGGCAGATGTACTTCCGTCTGCCGCATAAAAAAAATACAGCCATGGAAACAAAATCAAGTAAAAGAAAGTTCAGGGAGTGGTTCAGTGCCGATGAGTTGCACGAAGAATCAAAAAAATGGTCCTCGGAATTGAAATTCGCACGGGACGAGCAAAAGTTCCTGAACCATATGGTAAAGGACTATACGCTGGATATTATCGATACTGATATGTTCAAGGATACGCAGCCCGTTGTGGATGCGTTGAACAAATTGGAAAAGGACTTGGTGGACCTCTTCAAAAAAGTGCAATTGCACGAGAACCAGCTACAGATCATGGTGGATGAGGTCAATCAAGAGAAAATGGAGGAAGCTTACTTGGATACCCATAACGATCTAGGTAAAGAGGTCGAGGATTACTTTGTAAAATACAGAGACTCCAAGACCAGGATATTCGATATCGTGTCCAATGTGATCAAGCGTAAAAAACAGAAAAGATTGTTGAATTAAAACTATCCAGAAACAAGATATATGAAAGTATTGGTGTACAGTGCCAAGGATTTTGAGATTGAAAACCTGGAAAAATCCAATGGTGGCAAACATAAAATGAAATTCGTACCCGAAGCCCTCAACGCAACAACTGCGGTTATGGCGGCCGGGTACGATGCCATATCCATTTTTTCGAACGACGATGCCTCCTTGGTGGTCCTCGAAATTCTTCAGGAACTGGGGGTAAAGTACATGACCCTTAGATCAACGGGATACAATAATGTAAGTGTCAAGTCCGCCAAGCGAATCGGGCTCAAGGTGGGGTATGCCCCCGAATACTCCCCCCATGCCATAGCTGAGCACGCTGTGGGATTGTTGTTGGCCCTAAACCGAAAGTTGATCAAGGCCCATGCCCAGGTCCAGCATTATAATTTTCTGTTGGATGAATTGGTGGGCTTTGATTTGAACGGAAAAACCGTTGGTATCGTTGGAACGGGTAGGATCGGTTCCATTTTGGTAAGGATATTCCATGCTTTCGGTTGCAAGGTAGTGGCCAATGATGTGAAGCGAAATTCCTATTTGGAGCATCATTACGATTTGGAATACCTTCCTTTGGAAGAACTTTGCAGGAAGTCCGATGTCATCAGTATAAATACTCCCCTTAACTATGAAACGCACCACATGTTCCATGAACCATTGTTCATGGCCATGAAACAGGGCACCCTGTTGATCAATACCGCAAGAGGGGGAATTGTAAAAACGGAAGATGTCATCAGTGCATTGAAAAGCGGGCATCTCGGAGGCTATGCCACGGATGTGTACGAGCATGAAAGGGGTGTGTTCTTCACGGACAACAGTAGCACAGGGCTGAACGATGGACTTTTAAAGGAACTCATCGAATTGCCCAATGTGCTGTTGACGCCTCACCAAGCATTTGCAACCAAGGAAGCCCTTGAACGAATCGCGGAGACCACTATTTACAATTTGGATTGTTGGGAAGAAGGCAAAGTCTGTAAAAACGAACTGGGTTTTGAGACAGTGACATTATAAGAGCGGGCTCAACAATTTTGCAAAGCCCTCGATCAATTTTTTGATCCAAGGCCGTTCCTTGTATTTTTTATAATCACCCAATACAATGGATTTTTCACAGTCCCTTAAAAAATCCGATTTCATTTGCAGGCACAGGTCTTTGTCGTAGACAAAAGCTTGGGCCTCATAGTTTTGTTGTAGACTTCTGTTGTCGAGATTGGCAGTTCCGATACTGGCGATCTCATCATCGCACAACATCACTTTACTGTGCAAAAAACCATCATCGTAGAGATATATCTTAATGCCTGCTTTTAAATAAGATTCAAAATAAGCTCTTACGCACCAGTCCACCAATTTGATATCGGTACTGGAGGACATCAATATCCTGACGTCCACTCCGCTCAGGGCAGCTGTCATCAAAGCTTGCAAAATAGCATGGTTTGGAATGATGTAGGGGTTTACGATGTAGAGGTATTTTTCTGCACTGTTGATAATGGAAAAATAGACCTGCTCCATCACATCAAAATCATCGTCAGGGCCGCTGGGCACTATTTGGAGGGAAGTACCTTTTCGAGCTGAGCCATGCATCTTGAAAGCTGAAATATCCACTTTGTTCCCACTGGCAAGGAACCAGTCGGTCACAAATATTCGGTTCAAAAAATCAACCGCTTCGCCTTCGATCTTCAAATGGGTGTCGTGCCACTTGCCCAGGGCAGGATCGCCCTTCAAGTATTTGTCGGAAATATTGATGCCTCCCGTAAACCCTATTTTATTATCGATGACAATGATTTTCCTATGGTTACGGTAGTTTAGGGCAGTAAGGAACCTACCGAACTTAAAGGGAAGGAACTGGGCGGTTTCCACCCCGATATGTTTAAGTTTCTTGAGGTACTTTTTGCTCAAGGAATAACTTCCAATGCCGTCGTACAATAGTCGGACAGTTACGTTTTCGGCTATTTTCCGTTCAAAAACCTCCAATAACTTATCGGCTAGGATACCGTCCTCAAAAATGTAGTATTGTAGGTGGATGTGCTCTTTGGCTTCTTCAAGTGCTTCAAAAATACTTTCAAAGGTGTTCTTTCCGTCTTTTAGTAGCTCTAAATCATTATGGCAGGTAACGGGGCAACTTGAGGTTTTGTGGATGAGTGATGTTATTTTTTGTTTGTTTACCGAGATATCCGGGGAACAAGTCACATTCTCTAGTTTGTTCAGGGTGCCAAACTGATTTTTTAAGGAGAACATCTTGCTTTTCCTTCTGTTTCGTCCAAATAAGATATACAGAAGAACGCCTGCCACGGGAATGGTAAAGATGGCCAATAGCCATGCCAAGGTCTTGCTGGGTCTGACACCGTTCAACAACAGGCTTATGACCATGACCAAGGCAATCAAAATATAAAGTGTCACGAGAATGGGTACAAGCATCTCTTCTTTTTGATACCGATTGAAATCCACCCACAAGTTAGTGAAAGTAATCGGTGGTCAATAAGATTTTAATGGATCTAGGGTAAAAAGCCCTTCTTTTAAAGAAGGGCTGTTCCTTACATAAAATCGTTGATGCTCTCACCGAGGTCGTACACCTGTACATTTTCGCTGGCGCTTTCTATAATGCTACTTCCAGCGGCACTACGGTAACCACCCGCACAGTGGACAATAATGGGCTTGCTGTTCGGTATCCGTGATAGGGAGGACCTAAGGTCATTGAGAGGGATTGTCAAGGAATTTTCAAAGAACTTGGCCTCGGCCACCTCACTTTGGTTCCGTATATCCACAACGGTATAATTGTCTGGGTTGTTCTTGAAATCGCTTAAGTCAAGTTTGTTACTTTGGATCAAGGCAGTTTTGTCCAAGGTCAAAACGGATTTGACTTGTTGTTCATACCCAATTTTAGCCACTCGTTCCAATATTTCTTCCGCATCCTGGGGTTTGTCCACAACAAGGGCGAAAGATTCTTCGGGTTGGACAATGGCCCCCAACCAAGTTTCAAATTTCGAATCTTCGGACACGGCCATGATATTGATACTTCCGGGCAAGTGCCCTTTTTTAAATTCGGTTTCGTCCCTGACATCCACAATCAAACCTTCGGTACTTGCATTTAATCTCAAGGGTACTTTGGCTATGGATGATTGCAGGTTTTCCGGACCTTTTCTGTTGGTGTCCACATCAAACCCAAAATAGGAAGGGATAAAAGGTTGACTGTTCAAAAGGGTATGGACAAATGCTTCTTTTGACTGCGGTTTAAAGGCCCAGTTACCCATTCTTTCGTTGCCCAAAGTACTGCTGTTATCTGAACTCAGGTTTTTTCCACATAGCGAGCCAGCTCCGTGTGCTGGATAAACCAAAGCACCATCGGGTAGGTCTTTAAATTTGTTTTGGATGGTGTCATACATCATCTCGGCCAATTCTTGGCGCTTGGCGGTCATATTACCTGCTTTTTCGCGTAGGTCGGGTCGCCCTACATCACCAATAAAAAGGGTGTCGCCCGTGAAGAGTGCAGTTTTACCGTCTTTTTCGGCCACAATGGTAATACTGTCAGGGGAGTGTCCAGGAGTGTTCAGGGCGGAGATTTTTATATCCCCGATCATAATACTCTGTCCATCATCAAAAGGTTTGTACTTGTAATCAGCGCCTAAATCTTTACTATGATGGATGGTAGCCCCGGTTTCTTTGTGTATCTGCAAGTGAGAGCTTACAAAATCGGCATGTGGATGGGTTTCAATCACGGCTGTTATCTTGGCATCGTGCTCTTGAGCAAAAGCATAGTACTGCATGGGATCCCTTTCTGGATCTATAACGGCCATTTCACCATTGTCCACAATGGCATAGGAATAGTGGGCCAAGGGTTTGTATTCAAACTGTTTTATTTCCATAAAATAGGGTTTTGAAAGGGCACCTTATCATAAGGTGCCCTAGAATTCAAATTTGTTTTTAGATTTCTTTCTTGGCAAGGTACCAATCCACTTTTTCCAGTGTATCGTCTGCAAGTCTTTCATTAAGTTGATCTAGAGTCTTTGGAGGAGAAACGATGACCTTGTCTCCTTTTTTCCAATCCAAAGGCATAGCAACTTTGTACTCATCCGAAGTTTGTAGTGCTTCCAAGGCTCGTAAGATTTCATCCATGTTCCTACCGACATTCAATGGGTAGTACATGATCAATCTGATTTTTTTGGAAGGGTCGATAAAGAAAACGGCCCTAACAGCAGCGGTTTCACTTTCATTGGGTTGAAGCATTCCGTACAATTTGGATACTTTCATGTCCAAATCGGCAATTATCGGGAAATCAAAATAGACACCTGTGTTCTCCCTTACATTTTGTACCCAACCCAGATGGGCATGGATGCTGTCAATGCTCAAACCGATAAGCTCTGTGTTCATGGCATCGAATTCCCCTTTTCTTTGTGCAAACCCACTCATTTCGGTAGTACAAACAGGAGTGAAGTCAGCAGGATGGGAGAACATTACGATCCATTTGTCCTTCGCAAACTCGGAGAATTTTATCTTTCCTTTGGTGGTTACGGCTTCAAAATCAGGTGCTATATCCCCAATTTTTGGCATTTGATTCACTTTTTCGTTTTCTAAATAAGAATTTTCCATAGAATTATAAATTATATTTATTGTTTTTAATTACGGTATAAAATTAACTTATAACAATCATGGCTCCAGTAACGTAGGTTACATAGTAGTTATTTAACGATTGTTTAACCATTAAAATGGTATTGGATCAATGTACTATTGACTGAATATAAAGTCAACCGCCATTTGGGCATGTAAATTTGTAGTGGCCAAAGTTGGAATAGCCACATCATCCTGTTGTATAAGTAATGGCAATTCTGTGCACCCAAGTATTATCCCTTGGGCACCTTTTTTATGAAGAAATTGAATCTGTTCGATAAAAAAATATTTCGCTTCTTTAGAAAAAACACCTTGGGTCAGTTCTTTGGAAACATATTCGTGTGCTTTTGGAATGGCGTCTTCTTCTGGGATTATGGTGGTTATGCCGTAATTCTTCTTTAATATTTTAGGGATAAAGTCCCCTGTCATGGTGGGTTTGTTCCCCAATAGCCCAAGTTTTTTGATCCCTGATTTTTGGGCTTCCATCCCAGTGGCATCTGCAATGTGCAGAATGGGAATATGGATTTTAGGTTGGACATGATCATAAACCATATGGGGTGTATTTGCACAGATCACAATGGCTTTTGCCCCAGCGGTTTGAAGCTTTATGGCCGTGTCCAAATATTTCGCGTTGATCTTCCCTTTGTCTTGTTCCCGCATCAATTCAATATTTATACTATGTATAATGAGTGGGGGATTGGCCCAATTACCGATTTTGTTCGATGCCAATTGATTGATGAGCTTGTAATACTCAATGGTAGAATGCCAAGAAGTACCTCCGATCATTCCCAAAGTTTTCATGTTTCCGGTCATTTTCTCGAAAAATTAGAAGAGATATTGTAACAATTTACAGAAAAGTGGTGCAACTAAGTGAATTTGTTGGATTTTATGGATTAGGTAGGGTGGTATTTCAAGATTGCAAAATGACGGGACAAGTAAAAATCCGATACTTTTTTTAGCGAAAATCAATTGACGGGTCGCATCCGATGTCTTTTAGGTTAAAATTAACATAATACTAAAAGGACACTACTTAATTTTAAGACCCATGGATTTGAACAGATCAACTTTAAGATATACCTACCTTTTATTAACTCAGCGTAAATCAAATAACTAACATATATGAAAAGAAGAGATTTTGTACAGTACGCCGGTATGGGTGCAGGGGCCATGATGATGCCCTCGCTTCTTATGGGGAACGATATTCCTGTGGAAGCACTGCTCGAACCGGGTATGGATACCGTACTTAAAAAGAAAATGGCCGATGTTGCCCTTAATACAGCAAAGTCCATGGGGGCTACCTATGCAGATGCCAGAATAGGAAGATATTTGAACCAATATGTCTTCACACGTGAGGATAAGGTTCAAAATGTAGTGAACACTGAATCGTTCGGAGTGGGGATTCGGGTAATTGCCAATGGTACCTGGGGATTTTCCTCTACCAATGATGTGACCGAGGACGGAATCAAAAAGGCGACACAGCATGCTGTTTCCATTGCCAAGGCCAATTCCAAGATTCAGAAGGAACCCGTTGTTTTGGCTCCGGTTCAGGGATATGGCGAGGTATCATGGAAAACACCACTGGAAAAAGACTTCAAGGAAGTGCCTATTTCCGAAAAAGTTGATTTATTGTTGAGTGCCAACGCAGCAGCCATGGAAAATGGTGCCAATTTTGTGAATTCGGCCCTGTTTATGGTCAATGAGCAAAAATATTTTGCCTCTACCGATGGATCGTACATCGATCAGGATGTACATCGTATCTGGCCCACCTTTAATGTTACTGCCATTGACCGGGAAGCCGGAAAGTTCAAGAGTCGTCAGGCATTGAGTGCTCCAATGGGCATGGGGTATGAGTACATGGATGGTCTTGAATCCGAAAAATTGTCAGGTCCGGAAGGCATCAAACTATACAACAGAAGCTATGATATTGTGGAAGATGCCGCCATGGCTGCAAAACAAGCCAAGCAAAAACTGACTGCAAAATCCGTGGAAGCCGGAAAATACGATTTGGTACTTGAACCCAACCACCTTGGATTGACGATTCACGAATCCGTGGGGCATCCATTGGAGCTTGACCGAGTGCTGGGTTATGAGGCCAACTATGCTGGAACCAGTTTTGCCACTTTGGATAAATGGGAGTCAAAAGACTTCAATTATGGAAGTGATATTGTAAATCTGGTTGCCGATAAGACACAAGTTGGATCTTTGGGTGCCGTAGGTTATGATGATGAAGGTGTAAAAACTAAAAAATGGGATTTGGTCAGGAACGGAACCTTGGTCAATTATCAAGCTATCCGCGATCAAGTTCACATGATCGATCAAAATGAATCCCATGGATGCTGTTATGCCCAAAGTTGGGAAGATGTACAGTTCCAGCGTATGCCCAATGTTTCCTTGGAGCCAGGTAAGGAAAAATATTCCTTGCAGGATATGATCAAGGATGTGGACAAAGGAATTTATATTCTGGGTCGTGGTTCATATTCCATTGACCAACAGCGTTACAACTTCCAGTTTGGTGGAACCTTGTTCTACGAAATCAAGGATGGGGAGATCGTGGGTATGCTCGATGATGTAGCTTATCAATCCAACACACAGGAATTCTGGAATTCCTGTGTCAAGATTTGTGATAAGAACGACTATAGGTTGTTCGGTTCGTTCTTCGATGGAAAGGGACAGCCCTCTCAGGTAAGTGCCGTTTCCCATGGTAGTTCCACCTCAAGGTTCAACGGTGTCAATGTAATCAATACAGGTAGGACCATTTAAGGTTTATTCAAATTAAATATTAAGACAATGGCTATATATACAAGAGAAGAAGCAAAAAAGATTTTGGAAAAGGCATTGAGTTTTTCCAAGGCCGATGCCTGCGAGATAAACCTAAATGGAAGTAACAGCGGTAATATCCGATATGCTAGAAATACCGTGTCCACTGCAGGATATCGATCGACCCAGAGTTTAGCGGTACAATCCAGCTTTGGTAAAAAAGTGGGTACTGCGACCATCGATGAATTTGATGATGCTTCATTGGAAAAGGTGGTGAGAAGAGCTGAGGAATTGGCCCAACTATCCCCTGAAAACCCTGAGTTTATGTCCCCTTTGGGACCGCAAACCTATGATGAATCCATCACTTATAAGGAATCCACCGCCAATGTGACACCGGAGTACAGGGCAGCGGTGGCCAATAAGAGTATCGTGCCAGCCGCCGCAAAAGATGTGACAGCAGCAGGTTTCTTGGACGATTCGGCACAGTTTTCCGCCATGATCAATTCCAATGGACTGTTTGCCTATAACCAATCCACGGATGTAGACTTTACCGTGACCATGCGTACCAACGATGGAACGGGTTCAGGTTGGGTAACAAGGGATTACAACGATATTGACAAGTTTGATGCCGATGAAGCATCAAAAACAGCAATAGATAAAGCTGTGATGTCCAGAGAGGCACGTGCCATAGAGCCTGGCAAGTATACCGTGATTTTGGAACCCGCGGCATCAGTTGGTCTATTGAGAAATATGTTCGGTTCCCTCAATGCACGATCGGCGGACGAGGGTAGGAGCTTCATGTCCGCAAAGGATGGTGGAACCAAGCTCGGACAAAAAATAGTTGATGAACGTGTCAATATTTGGTCCGATCCTTTACATCCGGATGTCCCTACATCCACTTGGAATGGAGCAGGGCAGCCTTTGAAGAAAACCAGTTGGATAGAGAACGGGGTGGTCAAAAACTTGGCTTACAGTCGTTATTGGGCAGAGCAGAAAGGGGTAGACCCCGTTCCTTTCCCGAGCAATGCAATTATGGCTGGTGGTGATGAAAGCCTTGAGGATATGATCAAAGGCACCAAAAAAGGTATTTTGGTAACCCGTTTTTGGTACATCCGAAGCGTGGATCCACAGACTTTATTGTACACAGGCTTGACCAGGGATGGAACTTTCTATATTGAAAATGGACAAATCAAGTTCCCAGTGAAAAATTTCAGGTTCAACGAGAGCCCGATCATTATGTTGAACAATTTGGAGTCTCTTGGACAACAAGTGCGTGTCAACGGAAATTTAATACCGTACATGAAAGTTCGTGACTTTACGTTTACCAGTCTTTCGGACGCGGTATAAAAACAGGAATTGAAACAAACTGGTGGTCAGCTAATCCCTAACCGCCAGTTTTTATTTTGGCAATGATTTTAGCCTACGACCCAAATGGCATTGGATAACGAATTCTTTTTTACACGCTTACAGTACGAATCGGGAGATTGGGATGTGGATCAGCGTATGCCCTCCAATCTGTTGAATTCCTTGGTGGAGTACACTACCTTGAAGGTGGATACCCAGGAAAAGATCATTGCCCTGGCCAGCGACGATATTTTTAGAAGTCCCTTCTGCTATATCTCGGGCCATAAATTGGTTCAGTTCAACAAAAAGGAACGGGAGAACTTTGAAAAATATGTCCGAAATGGTGGTTTTGTATTTGCCGATGACTGTAACCATGATATTGATGGGCTGTTCGCAAAATCCTTTGAACGCCAGATGGATGAAATATTTGGGGCTGGGGAACTGAAAAAAATACCCAATGACCACGAAATCTATACCATTTTCTTTGAGTTTGATGATGGTCCGCCCACCACATCGCAAGAGCTGAACGGTTGGGGCGATGACCTGGTGCACGATTACCTCAAGGCCATTGTGATCGATGGAAGAATAGGGGTGCTCTATAGCAATAAGGACTATGGTTGTGAATGGGATTACGATTTTAGGAACAAACGCTGGTACAAAATTGACAATACCCGATTTGGGGTGAATATTGTGTTATATGCTTTAACCTCTTAATTGAACTAATTTGGATAAAGAACTACAACAAATTGCAAGTGAAGTAGAAGGGTTTTCGGAAAAACTGACCGCCCTCAAAAAGGAAATCGGTAAGGTCATTATAGGTCAAGAAGAGACCGTGTCCCAATTGCTCATCACATTTCTTGCAGGTGGGCACGCCTTGCTCGAAGGAGTCCCTGGACTTGCAAAGACCTTGATGATCAGAACGCTGTCGAATGCCATCGATTTAAAATTTAAACGGATTCAGTTTACGCCGGATTTAATGCCGTCTGATATTATCGGAACTGAAATCCTAGAGGAGGACCACACAACAGGCAAGAAATTTTTCAAGTTCAACAAAGGGCCAATTTTCTCCAATATCATTTTGGCGGATGAGATCAATCGAACGCCACCCAAAACGCAGGCAGCCCTTTTGGAGGCCATGCAGGAGTTTGAAGTGACTTATGGGGACAAAACGTATTCCTTGGATAAACCTTTCTTCATCTTGGCCACACAAAACCCCATTGAACAATCGGGAACCTTTGTTTTGCCAGAAGCACAACAGGATAGGTTTCTCCTCTATATCAAAATAGGATATCCTACGGATGAGGAAGAAACCCAAATTTTGAAGGCCACTACGGGAACCAAAAAAGCCCAGCTAAACAAGGTATTGTCGGGAGTGGATATTGTGAGGTTGCAGCAGTTGGTCCGTGAGGTTTCCATTAGTGATGGACTCATTCAATATGTGAGTGATATTATCCGTGCCACCCGTCCAGATACTACTCAAGTGGACTATGTGAAACAATGGGTGGATTGGGGGGCAGGACCCCGTGCCGGTCAGGCGATGATTTTGACCGCAAAGGCCAATGCGCTTTTGGAAGGCCGATTGGCCGTTACGCCAGAAGACTTGCAAACCGTAGCGCTGTCCGTACTTCGCCATAGGGTGCTAGTGAACTTTAGGGCGGATGCCGAAGGAATTACTTCTGATATAGTTACCCAAGAAATATTGAAAGCAGTACAATTAAGGAACAAATAATGGCCTCTAGGGATTACCACGACCTTTTACAACCAGAAGTCATCAATACCGTATCGGGCCTTAACCTGATTTCACGTATTGTGGTGGAAGGCTATACCTCTGGTCTACATCGGAGCAAAAGCGTGGGTCCTGGCATGGAATTCAGTCAATACCGAGGCTATGAACCTGGAGATGACCTACGGCTGCTCGATTGGAAGATGTTGGCACGCTCGGGGCGATATTACATCAAACAATCCGAGGTGGAAAGTCATGTTACCGTTAAGTTCATTGTGGATGCCAGCGCTTCCATGGAGCACGAGGAGAACGGTATATCCAAATTGGAATTTGCCCGTGTCATGGTGGCCTGTCTGTCTCACATGGCTCAAAAACAGGGTGATTTCGTTGGACTTTTTGCACTGAATGAAGATGATTTTGTAAGCATTTACCCCAAAGCGGACCAGAAACATTTCAACCGTTTATTGTTGGAACTCTTGAAGATTTCCACCAAAGGAAAATGGCCCGAACTCGCTATTGCCTCCCGAAGAATACAAAATAGGGGAGAAAAAGAGCTCGTATTTTTCCTTACCGACATGTACGAAGATGTTTCAGAGTTGTCCGATTTTGTGAAGAACCTGAAAACTGCTAACAATGAAGTAGTGGTACTTCAGATTATGGCAGGAAAGGAAATGGATTTTGATTACAAAAAATCCGTTGTTTTTGAAGATTTGGAAACTGGCGCCAAAGTAAAAGTGGACGTCAATAAGGCAAAAGAAACCTATTTGAAGGTTTTGGCAGAAAAAATAAAACAGACCAAAGAGCGGTTGCTTTTCCAAGGGGTCCATTATCATCTGTTCCGAATGGACGATGACCTTGGTAATGCCTTACAGCTCTTTTTAAAGGAACGAATACGATTGGTATAAATGGTTTTTGCGAATCCATCATATCTCTGGGCACTTTTGGGACTTTTGGTTCCCTTGGCCATCCATTTATGGAGCAAAAAGGAAGCAAAGACCATAAAAATCGGAAGCATTCAATTACTGGATGAATCCAATTCCCGACAGTCCAGTAGCATCCAGTTGAACGAGTGGTTGTTGTTGTTGCTTCGGATGCTGATTATCGCCCTTATCGTACTGTTGATGGCAGGTCCGCAATGGCGAACCAAAGGCGATGAGAAACAAATCACTTATTTGGTCGAGGCTTCTGTGGCCAACGACCCGTCCATCAGTGCGATATTGGATAGTTTACAAGAGGAATCCCCGGTTTTGCTGATGAAAAATGGTTTTCCAGCATGGGAATCAGATGTGGATTATAGTCGAAGCAAAGAGCAGCCCAACTATTGGCAATTGACACAGAAAATGGATTCCTTGCGTTCCGATAGTATTGTGGTGTTCACCAAGGCTTTGGCTAAAGGTTTTCGGTCCATGCGGCCCGCTACCCAAAAGAAAATCCATTGGGTGGTCATGGAACCTGACGAAACTCAGGATGTTCCCTTAATAGCTTTTAATCGTGAAGCTGGGATTGAATTGGTTTCAGCTTCAAGCAGTGGTAGAGTAACCAAAATCAATAAAAAAATAGTGAATGATGGCTTTGAGGTCGTTGCTAGCGGCGATAGTCTTCGTTTACTTTCCGATGATACAAGAACAGTTCCATTGACTGGATTGGATACGCTTCATGTCAATATGTATGTGGAAGAAGGTTTTGAGCGGGAAGGAAATTATATCGAAGCATCCTTTAGGGCCTTGTCGACATTTTTAAAGCAGGAAATCATCATCCATAAAGAAGATAGATTGTCCAATGATGAAACACATCTGAATATTTGGTTGCACAATGATTCGAACAATCACATGGTAGGTAAGTGGTTGGTCTATCAAGAAAACCCTTTGGCCAAACAGTTGATTGAATCGACAATCACAAAAAATATATTTCATCTCACTTCAAGATTGAATCCAAAAAATACAGTGGAACAGCATTTACCCGAACAGTTATTGGATATCTTGGATTTGGACAGGGAATTAAATTCATTGGTACGTGAAGTTGATGGAAGACAATTGGATGAAACAGTACTCAAACCCAATTATGTAGAACCCAAACGGAAACGGGAAAGGGCGACCATGATTGATATATCTTTTTGGGTATTTTGTTTGCTCGCAGGCCTGATGATTGTGGAACGAATCATGGCAAACTATAAAAAACAATGATCGGAGCAGGGAATATAGAACGGTTTCAAAAGCGATGGCAGCAATCCAAATATATGGAAGGCTTGCTCTATGCCACAGGTTTTGGAGGTTTTGTGTACCTATTGACCCATCATGTGTTTTTTGGAATTCTTGGTTTGTTGGTGGCTGCTGGAATTGCTTTTTGGGTCTTAAGACCTTGGAAGATCAGTTCAAAAAATGCCGTGGCTTATATTGATGCCCATTTGCCACAGGCAGGGTATAGCAGCGGACTTTTATTGTCGCCGGCCCACGAACTATCCAGCCTGTCCAAATTACAGCAATATCGCGTAGCGGAGCAATTAGGTCCAGTGTTACCCAAATTAAGCCCTCCCCACAAGTTATTGAGGGCAGCTCTTGTCATGTTTGGGTTGATTTTGTTGGGACTTGCCGTTAATTTTGCACTGGCCAATGTTAATAAGCTATCTGAAAAAGAACCTTCAAATAAGGAGCAAATCACTTTTGCACCAAAAGACAGCCTACCCTCCACAACTGAATTTCCTGAACTGAAAGGGACGAACATCACCATTCAATACCCAAGGTACACTGGAAAATCAACATTGAACACCACGAGTCCCAATATTAGAGCAGTGCAGGGCTCCAGAATTATATGGAATTTGGAATTTGATGGGGATGTGCAAGAAGTGGAAATGGATTTGATGGGAGAACCTATTGATTTTATAAAAACCGATGGGTTGTATCGCTTGACCAAAACTTTGGAGGCATCCGGATTTTACAGTTTTACCTTTAAAGATAACGGCGGAAATGTTCATGTAAGTGACCTCTATTCCCTGGAAATGGTCACTGACGAACCTCCCATGGTTCAAATTGAGGGATTGGACAATTACAGCTACTTCGCGTTCGATGATGATAAACGTTTGATGTTCAACGCCAATATTTCCGATGATTTTGGAATTGCGGATGCCTACATCATCGCTACGGTAAGTAAGGGATCGGGGGAATCGGTAAAGTTTCGGGAGGAGACCGTTCGTTTTGACCGGGGTATTCCCAAAGGGAACAAGCAAATCCAATTGCAGCAGGCCTTGGATATGGATGCCCTGAAAATGGAACCGGGAGACGAGCTCTATTTTTACGTGGAGGCACTCGACCAAAGAACACCAACTGCCAATATAGCTCGTAGTGAGACCTACTTTGCCGTGATCCGTGATACCATTACCGATGCGTTTGCCGTGGAAGGGAATTTGGGGGTGGATTTGATGCCCGATTATTTTAGGAGCCAGCGCCAATTGATCATGGATACCGAAAAACTGATTGCAGACAAGCCAAATATTTCGGAGAAAGAATTTAAGTCCAGAAGCAACGAGTTGGGTTTTGACCAGAAACAATTACGCTTGAAGTACGGACAATTCATGGGTGATGAGACCGAAATGCAATCAGCACCTGGAGCAGTTTCACACCACGAAGGTGAGGCTGAACATGATCATGAAGAAGGGGAGGAGGACTTGTTGGATGAGTACAGTCACAAACACGATAGTGAGAATGAGCATAATTTAGTGGAAGAGCACGGTCATGAAAATGAGGATCAGGAAGAAGAGGAAGACCCACTTCATGATTACCTACACAACCATTCAGACCCAGAAGAGTCGACTTTGTTCGAGAAATCACTGAAAGCAAAGCTTCGGGATGCCCTGAACATCATGTGGGATGCCGAATTGCAGTTGCGACTGTATGAACCCAAGAAATCAATGCCCTATCAATACGATGCTCTAGAAATCATCCAGGACATAAAGAATAGTGCCCGAATCTATGTGCACCGTATTGGTTTTGACCCACCTCCCATTAAAGAGGAAAACAGATTGAGCGGGAACATTGAGGATATAACCAATTTTGACAAGCAGGAGGAATACCCCTACGAAATGTCTTTTGCATCAACCAGAGAAGCAATACCAAGACTTGAACAGCTGATTCAAGATAGGAAGGGATTTTCGGATGCCGATGGTGCACTTTTTGCAGATGCGGGAAACGAATTGGCACAAAAAGCCATTTCGCAACCATTGAAATATTTAAAAGTCTTACAGGGATTGCGTGACTTGGAAAAAGCGACCTATAGAACCAAGGAAAACTACAGGATGGTTCAGAAGAATCTTTTATCCGTATTGCCCGAAATAGCCGACATTCCCATGAAGAAGACCGAGTATCAAGACGAGATCAATATGTTGTATTTGAAAGAATTGGAGGCTTATGAGTGATGTCGTGGTGTTCATGAACCAAAATTTCCCATGGCCTTTGGTTTTGATTGGGCTATTGCTTTGGACAGTTTTTATATGGAAAGAATGGTCACAGCGAAAGGAACGAAGGTTTTGGGTCAAATTGGCACTGTCTTTTTTCGCGATAGTTTCATTGATAATGATCATACTGAAGCCGGGCATCCATCAAAAAACAACAAACGGGAAAGGAATTGTCTTGACCGAAGGGTACCGACCTGGGCAGGTGGACAGTCTTAGATCAATTTACAAACGAATACAAACCGAAGCATATTCCAAAGGAAGAACACTGTCCATGCTCGATAATGTGGATACCCTATTCCTGCTCGGTCATGGTTTGGAAGCTTTTGATTTATGGCAGTTGGACAATAAATCAGTCGCCTTTTTGGGAGGTGAAAATGTGGAGGGCTGGACATCCATCTCCCACGGTAGTAAGATTACGTTGGGAGAAGAACTCCATGTAAATGCAACATACGTGGGTCCAAAAGAAGGACATTGGGCCATTTTGACCGATAATGGGGGCAATCCATTGGATTCTTTGCCCTTTGATGAGCAGGAAGAACAATTATTTGAATTCAACCTTAAACCCAAGGCAAGTGGACAATTTGTATATCATCTTTTGGTAAAAAATGAAGAGGATGTAGTGTCGGATGAGCCCCTTCCCATCCAGGTAGAGGAAGGCGACCCTTTGAAAGTTTTGATGGTAAACACTTTTCCCACTTTTGAGACCAAGTACCTTAAAAATTTCTTGACGGAGAAAGGGCACGAGGTTTTGGCCCGAACGCAACTTACCAAAGGTAAATACAAATTTGAGTACTTCAACGGAGCATCTAAACCGATTTATGGTTTTACCGAGGCAAACTTAAAGGACTTCGATATTTTGATTGTCGATACGGATTCTTACATGGGTCTGGGAAGAACATCAAAAGAGGCCATGGAGGAAGTGGTCAAAAACAGTGGGCTTGGAATTTTCATCCAACCCAATGAAGACTTGTTTGGTCTTTCAAAAAGACAATCGCCTTTTCAATTCAATCGGGATTTTGTAACGGAGCTGAATCTGGGGGATACCGATCAATCACTGCAAAAATATCCGTATGGATTTCAAGAAACTGTTGGAACACAGCATATCTTAGTAGATTCGATTCCCGTGGCCGCTTATGTTCCGATGCAAAAGGGGAAAATAGGGACAAGTGTGCTACAAAGCACCTACCAGATGGTTCTGGATGGTCAAGAAGCCCTTTATGCCTATCTTTGGACCCAAATCCTTAACGGTATTGCGAAGGGCCGGGAAAGTTTGGTGGATTGGAATGCAATGACACAGGTCCCTAGAGTTGATGAGCCTTTTGAATTTGTTCTTCGTACCTCTTTGAATGATGTGGAGGTTATTACCGATGATGGGGTACGGATTCCTTTGCTTCAAAATAGTGTCGTTCCAACCCAATGGAATGGAATTCATTATCCAAGAAAAACAGGATGGAACCAACTTCGGGCTTTCAATGATTCCCTTGCCCCGTTTTCGTATTACGTATTTGGCGATGGTCAACTTGTACCGATTTCGAAGTCCAAAACCTTGGAAACCAATCTTCGCGAGTTTGGCTCAGAAAACACGTTTACCCCTTCGGTTTCAAGATCCAATAAAGCGTTGGTTCCGATATCTCCCTTATGGTTTTATTTCTTGCTATTGTTCTGTTTGGGATGGTTATGGTTGGAACCTAAACTGAGGCTCTAATTTCCTTTGATTTTGATTGGGAAAGTACGGGGAAACACCAGTTTTACTATGTTTTTTTTGATTTAGATTGATTCTAAACCCCAGTATGTAGGGGGTTTGCAACAAAATCGCCTTGTTCCACAACAATTGATTTCCCACCTTTTGTTCTTTGGATAGATTTGATACCGCAGTTAAATAACCCACACTATCCAAAACCTCAAATATGAACTCCAAACCTTTAGCGGTTCATCTCAATAGGTTTCTATTCCTATTGTTTTTCACAGCCTTCGTAACGTTGTCCCAAGCACAGCTTTCAGTACCATTTGAACCTCGGTTGTCCGGTGAGAATATGATGGTGAAAGGGGACTTGGTATATGTAGCGAACAATATTGTCAGTATAGCCAGCAATCCCAATGCCGATTACAATGGAGGTTCCAGTAACCAAAATGTGAACATGGATTACATCGATATCGATGGTGATCCGTCCACTTTTAGCTCCAGTAGTGCTGAGTTGAATGCTCCCAGTTGTTCAGCAGTGGTGTATGCCGGTCTGTATTGGGGAGGTATTTACAGGGATACCAATAGGGACGATCCCTATAAACAAGTGAAATTTAAAATTCCGGGAGGCTCTTATGTGGATATAGGTCCGGATAGTGATTCCATTTTCCAATTTGAACAGATCTATGATAAAGATGGCGATCGAGATGGCGATGGTGTCACCGACCCTGGAATTGTGGATGTGGACTATTTGAGCGGGGTCAATATGACCTCTTACCTTAATTATGCAAATGTGACCCATTTGTTATCAGGTCTAAGTGATCCCAATGGGGAATATACCGTTGCCAATGTGGTGGCGTCGACGGGAGAAAAAAACGTAAGTGCGGGCTGGACCATGGTCGTTATCTATGAAAACCAAAACTCGACCAGTAAATATATTTCGACTTTTGATGGGTATGCAGCAATGGGAAGTACTTACCGTGAAACAAACGTACCCTTTAGTGGGTTCAAGACAGTACCGGCCCCTTTGCCCGTTAAAGCCGTAATCGGTGCAGGTACCATGGACGGGGACAGGGTTACCGGCCCGAGTATGCGATTTAGGGCCAATTCGAGTGATAGTTGGACCTATTTGAGTGATGCTGTCAACCCGAGCAATAATGTTTTTAACAGTACTATTAGTCATTTGGGGAGTTGGGTGGATACTCGAACCCCAAATAGCCATAATACTTTGGGATGGGATGCCGATATCTTGAACTTGCCCAATCCTGGTAATAATGTACTGCCCAACGATCACGACAGTGGTGAGATCTTGATTCATACCTCCAGCGAAGGGGTTATACTTTTTTTGACCACAGTGTCAGTGGAAATCATCAACCCGGAAATCATTGTGGAGAAAAGGGTAGAGGATTTAGCGGCAAACGATATTACCGGAGCGGGGGTCAACCTTGGCCAGTCTTTGGAATATGTTTTGCGTTTTTGGAACCGGGGCAATGATGATGCCGAGAATTTTACGATCCGTGACGTACTTCCAGACAATGTTGATTTGGATAACATTGATTTATCAGGAGCACCTGGTGCTACGATGTCTACAAGCGGTACGGACCCAGAGGAGGTGACATTTCAAATACCCGATGCCCTTGTAACGGAAGGTGGTAGTACCTATGAGATCAGAATTCGAGTGGATGTGTCAGATGATTGTCACGATTTTGTTGCAGCGTGTAGTTCCACGATTGACAATATTGCCTATGCTACCTATGAAGGTAGGACCAGTGGACAGACCATATCCGATGATCCGAGCGTATCCAGTGTCAACAGTTGTGGTTTTGTGACAACTGGAGCCACTAACTTTTTATTGGATGACCTTGCGGATTGTATTTTTGAAAGTGAGGTTCAAATCTGTGGAGATAGTGCAGATATTACGGCAGGGCAGGGATATGATACCTATACATGGTACCGTGACCTGAACAGTAATGGACAGATAGATGCCTCGGATACAGTTTATGATGACAGCGATCCAGACGGGGACCCGACAACGGTCACAGTACAGGAAAGCGGTCATTATTTGGTAAAAAAGGAATCTGCAAGTTGTGGGACCAATATAGAATCCATGGAGGTAACGCGTTTCGGCACCACTCAGGTAAATCCCATAATCACTTATTTCAATACACTGAACAATGATGCTGACATCACCAACGATATGCAAGGGGAAATAGTATCCTGTGCAAATGACGGTTCACAATTACCACAGCTATTTCTTTGCGGTACCAATGATTCACAAGACATAACACTCAATATTACCGATGCCCAATCCATAAGGTGGGAGAAATTGGACGAAGCCAGTTGTGCGCCCACCAATATCGATTGTCCCAATACGCAAATGGGCTGTACATGGAATCAGGTGGATACTGGGAATTCGTTCACGGCTGATACGGGAGGGCGTTATCGATTGGTGCTGTCGTATTCCGGAGGGTGCAACAGTATTTTTTACTTTGATGTATTCCAGAACAATCTTGATTTTGACTACGACACACAACATATATTCTGTTCCACCGATGGCTACATCAGAATCCAAAATGTAGGTTCTGGTTATGGATATCAATTAGTGGATACTTCATCGGAAACTGTTTTGGTTTCCTATGCCGATAACAATGGACCAAACTTTGACATAAACACTCCAGGTACCTACCGAGTGGATTTTACCCAATTGAATCCTTCAACAGGAGACCCTTTGGAAGGTAGTTGTATTTTCAGTACGGAAGAAATCGGAATACAGAGAAGGGAACTCAATATAAGTCTGACCACGGAACCAGTAACTTGTTTGGGACAGGGGAGTGTGCGAATCCAAGCCACCCAAGCAAGGGGCAACTATCATTACAGATTGTATGAGGATGATGGGAGTGGAAACCCTGGAACATTGATTGATAGTGAACTTACCCAAGCCGTTAGCGATTTCACATTCGACGGGCTCAATTCTGGCGACTATGTGGTGGAGGTTCGAACAGATGATGGTTGCGAAGAAGTTGGAACATTTACCATAGATGAAATACCAGATCCAGTTGTAACTGCATCTACCACCAAGCAAATTACCTGTACGGACGGAGTTGTTACATTGAATGCTTCACAAGGCGATCCAAACCCATCTTATCTGTATGCTATTTGGGAAAAAGATGGAAGCACAGCATATAATGACATTTCTGATATTCCTTCCACAGAGTTCCAACGGGATACCATAGCACCGGGAGTTTTTAATTTCCCCTCTGGTAATGAAGGAACCTACCGATTTGTGGTAGTGGATGGGAACAACTGTTGGTCACTGTCCAACGAGATTACCATTAATGATTTGGGAGGACTGTCCGTGGCAGCACCTACCATAAATTCGGAGATTACTTGCGAAGGATCAAATACTGGTCAGGTGACCATGAACGTATCCGGTGCCCAAACACCATATTCCTATAGTATTGATAATTGGTCAACCCAACAGAACGACCCGACCTTCGTGAACCTTTCCCCGGGTTCGCACACAATCAAGGTTCGCAGTGCCGATGGTTGTGAAGATCAAATAAACTTTACATTGGATGATCCAGAGACCTTTAAGGCCAATGCCGGTATATCCAGTACGGGAACATGTGATGTGAATGGAAATTCCGAAGTGAGGTTTACCAATGTGGAAGGAGGGACTGCTCCCTACGAGTTCAGTTTTGATGGAGGAAGTTCCTTTGTTCTTGATGACCCCATGG
Source organism: Flagellimonas yonaguniensis (assembly GCF_029193885.1). Taxonomy (GTDB): domain Bacteria; phylum Bacteroidota; class Bacteroidia; order Flavobacteriales; family Flavobacteriaceae; genus Flagellimonas; species Flagellimonas yonaguniensis. The sequence goes on from NZ_JARFVB010000016.1 coordinate 56,950, forward strand.
ACTCTTCGGTAAGAACAAGTTTATTGCCATCAGGAAACCACATTCTGGTTGCAAGGGATGCGCGTGGTTGTGAGATTATATTGCCCATTACCATAGATCCACAGTTACCTGTTCCAAATTTTGATATGGATCTTGCATACGATTGTGATGGCAATGGAAATGTAGTGCTTAGTCCAGATCAGACCGTTTATGACTATAATTATACTATAAATACTTCGCCAAGTGTAACATCAACCGATGGAACCTTTTCCGGCATTAGTCCGGGAACTTACACCATTACAGTGGAATATACAGAAAGTGACCCACCCAATCCCAGTGTTTTGTTATTGGAGGATTTTGGAAGTGGTCCAACTGTGGACAGCCAATTCACCCAGGGTTATGGTTACGAAGACCAGGTGGGAAGCAATACCCATATCAACGATTTTGAATATTCCGTGACCAGCAGTATTGTCTCGCCATTCGGTGCTTGGTTGAATCCTAGCGATCATACATCCGGAGGTTCCGATTCAAACGGGCGATATTTTGTGATCAATGTTGGAACACCCTCGCCCGATCAAGTGATCTATCAAAAACCGATAAGGGATATCATTCCCAATCAGGATATGGAAGTGTCCTTTGCGGCGATAAACCTTTTGGGCAGTGGAACTAAATTAGATCCCGATCTATGGGTGCAAATGAGGGTTCCAGGAACGACCACTGTTGTTGGTGAGGTTCAAACCAACGATATCCCCAAGAGTAAGGTTTGGGAAATTTTCGAGTTTACCATGAACCCTGGGATTCACACTGAGCTGGATTTTGTGCTGATATCGAAAAAGAGTGGAAACAATGGAAATGATGTGGCCATCGATGATATTTTAGTGGAACAGGTGCCCCTATCCTGTCCAAGAACCATGGACATCCCCGTGGTGATCGAAGCCGGTAACGGTTTTGGGGCAAGTGTACTCGGACATACCGATATTACTTGTAATGGGGCCAATGATGGTTCCATCACTTTTGAAGTGGAAAATTTTGAAGCTACAGCAGGCTTTGAATACTCCATTGATGGTGGAAGTAATTGGATTGCATCAACAATATCACCTATTACTACCACAACGGCATTCCCCTCGGGAAATCAAACTGTGGTGGTAAGAAAGGCGGATGAGACCACTTGCTCAATCACACTTAACCAAACTATTGATGAACCAGCAGCACTTTCCATTAATACGAACATTCTTCAAAACCCGAGTTGTAGTGACCCTGTTGGAACAATTGAAGCAACAGTAACAGGTGGAACACCTACCTATGAATATGCCCTTCAAGATGGTTCAGGAAACGACTTGGTAACTTTTGCGGCCGCCAATGGAGATACCTTTAACGGGTTATCAGCTGGTGATTACATTATTTTGGCGCGGGATATCAACGGATGCACCGTCAGTAGTGCCACAGTTACATTGAACGATCCAAGCCCTTTGTCATACGATGTTGATTATACAAACTGCTACGATGGGGGAAACAATGCATCCATCGATATAACGGTAACTTCGGGTAATGGCGGGTACCTTTTCCAAATAGATGGAGGACCTTGGCAAACACCAAACCCAAGTACGCCCGATACCTATACCTTTTCAGGATTGGCCAATGGCACTTATGATATTAATGTGAAGGATGCCTTGGGATGTGATGATACCATTACCCAAATAACCATTGATTCACAGTTATTGGTCAACGTAACGACAACAGATGTGAGCAGTTGTGCTGATGGATCTGTGGAAGTAAATGCTACCGGTGGTAACGGTACCTTGCTCTACGCTCTGGTTCCGAATGGGGCTACACCGGCTCCCACCGACTTTGTGGCAACCACCAGTTTCCCGATTGATAATGCTTTGGCCACAGCAAACCCAACTGGATTTGACCTCTATGTTCGTGATAACAATGGAGCCTCATCCTACTGTGAAGTAGTTGAAGAAGATATTATGGTCAATCCAGCTGTGGACTGGGAAGTCGCAGCTGTGCCCGAAGATCCTAATTGTAATGGAGGGAACGGAAGTATAGTGGCCCATGTTCAATTGAACGGGGGAGGTAGTCTATCACCGGCACAAATCACACAAGCAGGGCCGTTTAAATATTCGTTGTATCAAGGGGTAACAGAGATTGCCTCTGTTTCCAATTTGGCCGCTACCACATATACGTTCAACAATGTGGTTGCAGGTACCTATGAAGTTCGGATTACAGATGGTTTGGGATGTACTTTGTCGTTGGGTAGCATTGATGTCATAGACCCGCCGATGTTGACGGCCGATGTTGATACTGATTTTCCTACCACGGGTGTTTGTGCCCCCGCGATAGGTTTTACTTTTGAAAACTATCCCACTTCTGGGCTGAGCGGTACTTTGCAGTTTAGTGCAGATTATGGAAACACATGGCAGACAAGTGAAACCTTTACCGGATTTACATCGGGCGAAGAGGTAAAACCCTCCATTCGTACAGTGGATGGAAGTGGAAATACCCTTTGCCGGTATGATTTGCCGCAATATACGCTGACCTATCCTTTGGACGATTTGGACATCACGATCAATGCAACGGTGGACCTGTGCAATGAATTACTTGTTAGTGTTCAAGGTTCAAAGGGAGATGCCCCTTATGTATATACCTACACAGAGGACCCAATCAATTTTGACCCCTATGATGCTTCCACATCATGGACCTCCCCTCCGCAAGGATTGAATGACCCTTATTGGTTTACGGGACTAACTCCGGGAAGGACCTATGTTTTCTTCGTTAAAGATGATAGTGGTTGTATTCGACAAAGCACCGTGAATGTGAATGATTTGTCTACCGTGGATTTGCCCATAGAGATTACAGATTCAGTGACACCCAGTTGCCATGGTGCAGACAGTGGAGGAATCACATTTACTTTGAATCCAGATGTTGCCGAACCTGAAATGAGATGGGAGCTTTTCGAGGTTGGTAATTCAACTCCTGTTGAAGTAAGTGGTGGAGGAGGTTCCGCAATCAATGTAACCTATACCAACACGCTTGATTTTACTGGATTGCCCGTTGGGGAGTATTATATTGAGGTCACACAGGTCAATGGTAGTGGAGTGGATACCTGCCACGGAGGGAGTGAAAATGTACTGATCGAGGAACAGCTCCCGATTACTGCAGATGTTACCGCAACTCAAGAAATAGGATGTAGTCAACCTGGACTGATCTCAATCACCAATATTAACGGAGGAACCGCCCCGTATACCTTCGATGTATCAGGTCCAAGTGGATTCAGCGCTATCATGGCAACTGCACAAAACCCAGTTGAAATACCTGCAAACTCACCAGCAGGTGATTATGATGTTACTGTAACCGATGTGTACGGGTGCACAACCAGTATTCCGTACACCGTTGCGATGACGTTGACACCCAACCCTACCATTGATGATATTCAAGTGGCCAACTGTGATGGCAATATTGAGGTTACGGTGTCCGCCAGTTCTGGTGCGGGCAGTTATAGATATGCCATGGTTGACGACGGAGATATACCCACATCTTATTTGAACAATGGAGGTGTATTTTCGGGAATGGCACCTGGCGATTATGATTTTTATGTCATTGATGGCAATGGATGTTCTTTTGAGTCATCAACGCTTACCATATACCCGCCATTGCAGGCCAATGCTCAATTGACCAAGTTATTGGATTGTTCGGGAACACCAGATGGAACCATTGAAATTGAAGCATTGCAAGGTTCCGGAACCTATGAATATTCCGTGGAAAACCTTACTACTGCTTCAATGGAGGTTACAAAAACCTCAATGGGCGGCAGTTCCACTGTATACCACCCTTCAGTGGCAGGTACTTATGAAATCAAAGTTTATGTGGATGCCACTTCGGATCATGAAGCCTGTGAACGTACATTCACGATTGTGGTTCCAGACAAAATAGAACCCGACTTTACCGCAACCCCGACTGATGTAAGTTGCAATGGTGCAAATGACGGAAGCATAGCAGTAAGACAGACCGATAACGGAATCACACCATTGACCTATGAATTGTTGGACAGTGGGTTGACCCCAATCCCGTCGGGAGATTTTACCTGGGATGCAACAACACGTACTTTCCAGGGCTTGGCCCCTGGTGATTATGTGGTAAGGGCCACAGGAACAAACAATTGTGAAACGGACATCGTTGTTCCTACCATCAATGAGCCAACTCCAATTGTAGTGAACATTCCTACTGCGGATGTGGTTCAGTTTGGGTGCGCGGCAGGAAACAACCCTGACAATGCGATCATTACGGTAAATTCCACCTCGATTTCTGGAGGAACGGGTACTTATGTCCGATATGAATTTGTGGACCCATCAAGCCATGTGGTTCAAGATGGCAACAACAACCAATTGATCGTTACCGATTTTACGGGAGGAACCTACACCATCAATGTGTATGACGATTCAGGGTGTGTGGGAACCAGTACGGCCACCATCAATCAGTTTGATGAGTTACAAGATGCTACCATTAATGTGAATTATGATATCTCTTGTGCCAATGGTGGTGAGACCATAACCATTACAGCACACGGTTTATTGACCGATTCGAAAGTTGGTCCCCATGATTACGAATTTGAAGAAATTGCCTCAGGAAATACCAATGCTGTAGGTACATTCACAGGTTTGCAAGTTGGTTTACACTCATTTAGAGTGACCAACACAGATACCGGATGTTCCATTGTGGTTACCCACAATGTGGAAGAAATCGAACCGTTCCAGGTCAATATGATCGAGGATGCCCCCGTGGTTTGTGCAGGTGATGATGCCGAATATCATTTTGAGTTGACAGGTGGATATTCAGGTGGTTTCACTTTTACTGTTTATGACACGAACGGCACATTGAGCGATACCAGTGATGATACCCAGTTTGGTCCTCTTGGAAGCGGAAGTGGAACAACAAGTGGAAACATTGACCTGCCCAAGGGTTCATATCGCGTTGAGGTGGTTCAGACCGATTTACCGCGTTGTACCGAAGCAACCACTGTTACCGTGGGAGGGGCTGATACTATATTGGATGCCACGATAACCGAAATTGGAAGTGCATCCTGTTCCAATGATCAAGGAAGGTTGTCCGTAGCACCAACTGGTGGCGTGGCACCGTACACGATTTCGATACCTTCCCTTGGATTGACACAGGCCGATGTGTACAGTTATGTCTTTACGGATTTGGACGATGGAAACTATACGGTCGAAGTTACCGATACTGCAGGATGCACCAACCTTTCATTGAACGGAACCATACAAACCGTTGATCCATTATTGGCGGACATCAATCCGACCGCACAAACGTTGGATTGTATCGGGGATGCAGATGGAAGTATATTGGCCAACCTCACTTCAGGTGGGGTGGGAACCATTCTTTACAGTTTGAACAAGCTAGAGGGCGGAAGCATAATTTCAACCACTTCTAAGCAATCATCAAATGCGTTCAATAACCTGAATGCAGGTACGTATTCCATTACCATAAGTGATGATGCAGGTTGTACCTTTACCACCAGCGAGGTTATAATAGAAGACCCAATACCTGTACGGGGAGACCTTGTGGTGTCCAGGGAACTTAGCTGTGATACGGATGCCCAACTTACGCTTACTGCGGAAGGAGGTACACCATTTGCAGGTAATGTGTATCAGTTTAGTACATCGGAAACGGGACCTTTTACCGATATGTCCGGAGGAAACACACATACTTTTGATGTGAGCCCAGATACAGTTCCATATCAATATTATGTACGAGATGCCAATGGATGTGAGCCAGCGATCAGCAATGCCATTATGGTAAGTCCTGTAGCTCCGTTGACTGCCATAGTGGACGAATCTGCGGCGTCGGTAAACTGTAATGGGGACAGCACAGCATCCATTACCGTAGATGCCGATGGAGGGCTAGGAAACTATGTTTATGGATTATATGAGGATAGTGCGATGACCATTTCCTTGGCACCGACCAATACAAATGGCTATTTTGATGGACTTTCGCAAGGAACCTATTATGTAGGAGTGACCAGTGGGGATTGCGAATGGGTATCAACGGCCATCATAATAGAAGAACCAGCGCCTCTTGCCGTAACAAGCAATATATCCGATGTAAGTTGTATGGGTGCTGATGACGGTAGTATCGCACTCAGCGTATCAGGAGGAACAACGGATTATCAATATGCAATTTCGCCGGACCTGAACCAGTTTGATTCTGAAGACACTTTTACGGATTTGGCCGCAGGTGATTACACCGTAATCGTACAAGATGCCAATGGTTGTTTTGAAGTGTTGGATTTTACTATAACCGAACCTGATGCTTTGATTTTGAGTACGACTGCTGAAGATGAAGTTTGTTTTGGTAGTGAAGACGGTTTGATCACTTTGGATATCCAAGGAGGAACTGCACCGTATAGTACAAGCTTAAATTCAAGTCAAGATGAGAACTTTGCCGAGGGACTGATGAGCTACGGCAACTTGGCAAGTGGTAACCATGTCGTTTTTGTAAGGGATGCCAATGGCTGTACCACCAATCAAGTGGTCACCATAGCACCAGGAGTGAACCTGGAAGCTAATGTTGAGGTTGTTTATGAATGTGATGGGGATTCGCCCACGAATTACCTTGCTATCGAGTTTGAAGATCAGAGCGTTGCCCCGGACTTGTTATATGGGCTGGATTCCACTGATCCCGACGATATGGTCTTAACACCCGATTTTACCAACTTGGAACAAGGAGAGCATACCCTCATTGTGGCACATGCCAATGGTTGCGACCGAACCTTCACTTTTGAAGTGGAAGGGTTTGAGCCATTGACTTTGGAACTGAGCAATGACAATATCAACGAGATTACCGCTTTGGCCTCAGGAGGGAATCCTGATTATACTTTTGAAGTTGATGGCGAATCCTATGGGGATGACAACACATTCATGATTCGTGAAACCAAGACCTACGTGGTAACGGTTACCGATGAAAATGGATGTAGTGTTACGAAGGAGATCGATATGAAATTCATAGATATCGAAATCCCTAACTTCTTCACTCCTGATGGAGATGGTCTCAACGATACTTGGAAACCTAGAAATATCGAAGCGTTTCCCAATATTACCATGTCCATTTTTGATAGGTATGGTAGAACAATCTACCGAATGCTTCAGGATACCGATGGTTGGGACGGCTTCTACAATAAAGCCGATTTACCAACAGGTGATTATTGGTATATCATCAAACTGAATGGAGATGAGGATACCCGTGAATTTGTAGGGCATTTTACACTCTACAGATAAAAAAGGAGTGACCCAATAGAACAAAAAGGACGTTTAAAACGTCCTTTTTTTATTGATACCTCCAACTGGTCAAATCTGCTCTTGGTGGGGCACTTTCAGCAATACGTTTCATGATTTTGGGTACGTACATCGAATTATAGCGTAAACGGCTTATGGCATTGGGCTGGTCGGGGTCTCCGTTCCAGCAGTGTTCCGCCCGGTCACCGTACAATACTTCGCCATCATAATAGGGTTCGCTGGTACTTTCCAGAAAATCTTCCATCAAATAGACGGCATTGTTCAAATAGTAGTTGTCCATATCACCACAGTAGATATGGATCTTGCCTTTCAACTTGGGACCCAGTTTATCCCAGTCACGTTCAAGGATATGCCGTAGGTCGTAGTTTTCTTTCCAATACTCGGCTACTTCATGGTCAATATCCCCGGTCATTTTGTCCCAAATCCGTACGGGGTATCCATCCTTACCTTGGGGCGAGTAGGTGGCTTCCCAAATATCCCATTGCTGCCCAGATCTGGATTTATCGCCCAATACCAATTCCAAATGGTTGCCTTGGCGTAATGTGGATTGAATGTCCCCTAAATAATTTCGATGGGAGGGAACTTCCAATTGCTTATGGGCGGAATCGTAATAGTAGGCATTGTCGTCCTCGTATATATTGGTAAGGCAATAGGCCCTAAAGTCGATTGGGTCTGGGCAAGCGGCAAAACAACCATTGTATTCATCCGGATATTTTACCTGAACGGCCAGGGCTTCCCAACCACCCGTGGACCCACCGTATAAAAATCTGGACCAGCCTTCTCCCATACCACGGAATTGTTCCTCGATGGCGGGTATCAGTTCGTAGGTAATGGCATCTCCGTAAGGCCCTTGGCTTGCGGAGTTTACCGCGTAGGAATCATCGTAGTAGGGTGTGGGGTGTTGAATTTCTATGATGAGGAAACGGGGGAAGTCCGGTTCGTTCCATCGTTTATAAAAATCATAGGCTTCTTGTTGTTGAATAATATTGTAACCGTCCAAATCAAAACGGGAAGAATAAGTTGGTTCTAAATTAGGGTCGGGCGGAGTGGTACGGAAACTTCCAAAATCGCTCGGAAAATGCCCATGGAAAACCATTAAAGGGTATTTTGCCTCAGGATGTTCATCAAAACCTTTGGGCAATAATACATGGGCACCCAAATACATGTCCCTTCCGTAGAACTCCGATAATTTTTCAGATTTGATTTTGATGTGCTTGATCCACTCCGTGTCCTCGGGTTCGGGTATAGGGGGAATCTTTTGATCCATTACCACGGAAATGTTTTCAATACCATTTTCGCCAACGGTTATTTTGAAAGGCTTGCTGTACAGGTTACCGGGAGAGGTGTTCCAATGCTGGCCTTCGCCATTGTCCATGGGAAGTTTCACGGTATGGCCAGTGGATAAATTGAAGGTTTCGTACACATGTAAAAGTGCTTGGACATTATATGCTCCGGGAGGTACATCTTTCAAACTGGGATAGGGGTATCCAAAAATGGATTCATCAAACGTAATGGATTTACCTGGTGACATACCGTCCACATTCATTCCAAAAATGAGCTGGGTGTTCAAGCCATCACCTATTTGAAAACGAGGCTCCTTGCTATCGTCAGAAGAAAGCATCAGTAACAGTCGGCCATCTTTGTTTTCGGCACTTGCTGTTTCATTAAAACTTACTTCGATGTTGAATTTTGATTTTTTGGTTTGACTGCATGATAAAAAAAATAGGCAGCAGCAAAAAAATAAGAAGTGTTTGGTCATAACGGTTGGGTTTTGGATGAATAAGATAGTCCATTTTACCCAATGACCAAAGTATAAAGGCCTATTTATAAGTGTATTCGTTGGGTTCGATATGGATGAGTACGTGCCCTAGGTTGGGAATTTCCTTGCGGAGGTAATCTTTAAGTTCATGAGCGATCCAATGCCCTTTCTCCACAGAAATCTTACCATCCACGATGGCATGTAGGTCCACATGGTATTTCATGCCCGATTTTCTGATGAAACATTTTTCGGTTCCCAGTATACCTTCGACCTGGGAAGATTTCTTCCGTATTTCCAAAATGAGTTCATCGTATTGGTGCTCGTCCATGATCTCGCCAAGGGCAGGACGAAATATCAAATAACCATTATATAGGATAAAGGCCGATGCCAACAATGCGGCCCAGTCATCTGCAGTTTCATAGCCTTCTCCAAATATAAGCGCAATGGAAATCCCCAAGAAAGCCATTACGGAGGTTATCGCATCGCTCCTGTGGTGCCAAGCATCTGCCCGCAAGGAGGAGCTTTGGGTCTGCTTACTTTTTCTAATGACGACTTGGAACGAAATTTCCTTCCAAAAAATAATACCGCCCAAGACGAACAATGTCCATGGTTCCGGAACCTTGTGAGGGGTTTGAATGTGTTGAATACTTTCATAAGCGATAATGGTTGCCGATGTGACCAAAAAGGCCACCACAATAAATGTGATCAAGGGTTCTATTTTTCCATGCCCGTAGGGGTGGTTTTCATCTGGTGGCTTTTCAGCATATTTGAAGCCCAATAACACCAAAAAGGAAGAAAAAATATCGGTCGTGGATTCTATGGCATCAGCGATGAGTGCATAGGAGTTTCCAAAAAAACCTGCCAGTCCTTTTATCAAGGCCAGACCTATGTTGCCCAGTATGCTGAAATAGGTGGTTCGTATGGCTGTTTTTTCGTTGTTCATGATTTCCTATGGAATTATGCTAAGATCGTGATTGCAGATTAAAATTTCATCAAAAAAATCCCCGACACTTGATAAATTCCAAGGTCGGGGATTAAAAAAACAGAATGGTTAGGTCATTGCAGTTATGACAATACTGCCTGCGCAGCCGCTACCCTTGCAATGGGTACCCTGAATGGGGAACAGCTTACGTAGTTCATTCCCACTTTTTGACAGAAACCTACGGAACTTGGTTCGCCACCATGTTCTCCACAGATTCCCACTTTAAGGCCTGGGTGTGTTTCACGTCCCCGTTGGGTTCCCAATTTTACCAATTGACCAACACCTTCTTGGTCCAATATCTCAAAAGGATCTGCTTTTAGGATGCCTTTTTCAAGGTAGGTGGGCAAGAACTTACCGGAATCGTCCCTAGAGTATCCAAAGGTCATCTGGGTAAGGTCGTTGGTTCCGAAAGAGAAGAAATCCGCTTTTTCGGCAATTTTATCGGCAATCAATGCGGCTCTTGGGGTTTCTATCATGGTACCTACGGAATATTCCACCGTGTCCTTGCGTTTTTTGAATACCTCTTCAGCAGTTACGTCAATAATTGCTTTTTGTTGTATAAATTCCTCCACGGTACCTACCAACGGAATCATGATTTCGGGTTTTATGGTAATACCGTCCTTTTTCACTTTAAGGGCAGCCTCTAAAATGGCCTGTGTCTGCATTTCAGTAATTTCTGGATAGGTATTTCCCAATCTACAGCCTCGGTGTCCCATCATGGGGTTGAACTCTTCCAGTTCGGCAACTTTGCTTTTTACGGCGGCCAAGGAAATGTGCAATTCTTCGGCCAGCTCTTTTTGGGTTGCCAGTTGATGGGGCACAAACTCATGCAATGGTGGATCCAGCAACCTCACGGTAACAGGGTGGCCTTCCATGGCCCTAAAGATTCCCTCAAAGTCGTTACGTTGCATGGGAAGCAATTCTTTCAGTGCTTGTTTGCGCCCTTTAACGGTATCGGCCAAAATCATTTCCCGCATGGCCTTTATACGATCTACTTCGAAGAACATGTGTTCGGTACGGGTCAATCCAATGCCTTTTGCCCCAAAATTCCGTGCAATCAAGGCATCTTTTGGTGTATCGGCATTTGTTCTTATCTCCATAGTGGCATAGTTGTCGGATAATTCCATCAACTCGGCAAATTCTCCGCTCAATTCCGGTTCTTTGGTACCTACTTTTCCTTCTAAAATGTTACCTGTGGAACCGTTGATGGAAATCCAATCGCCTTCATGGTATTCATGCCCATCAACCTTAAGTGTCCTTGTTTTGTAATTGATTTTCAGGGCACCTGCTCCGGAAACACAGCACTTACCGATCCCACGTGCAACAACCGCTGCGTGAGAGGTCATACCACCACGGGCGGTCACGATCCCTTTGGCCAGGTTCATACCTTCCACATCTTCGGGAGAGGTTTCCACACGAACCAAAATACTGTTCTTGAATTTATCGGCTTCATCTGCAAAGAAAACAATCTGGCCGGTGGCCGCTCCTGGAGAAGCGGGCAATCCTTGTGCGATCACGTCTGCTTCTTCCAATGCTTCAGGATCAAAGATGGGGTGCAAAAGTTCGTTTAGTTTGTTGGGCTCTATGCGCATTAGGGCCGTTTTTTCATCTATCAATCCTTCTTTGAGCAAGTCCATGGCGATCTTTACCATGGCCGCACCGGTACGTTTACCATTACGGGTCTGCAAAATCCAGAGTTTACCTTGTTGAATGGTAAACTCCATATCCTGCATGTCCTGGTAATGTGTTTCCAGTTTATTTTGGTATTCGAACAGTTCCTTGTAAATATCGGGCATCAGTTCTTCCAGGGAAGGGTAACTTTCTTTACGCTCTTCCTCATCCACTTGGGCGAGTTTTGCCCAACGTTGGGAGCCCAGTAAGGTAATTTGTTGTGGGGTACGGACCCCTGCGACTACATCTTCGCCCTGTGCGTTGATAAGGTATTCGCCATTGAACATATTTTCTCCAGTTCCGGCATCCCTGGTAAAGCATACCCCGGTACCTGAATCTTCTCCCATATTACCAAATACCATGGCTTGGACGTTCACTGCGGTTCCCCAATCTTCTGGGTATCCATGCATTTTTCGGTAATAAATGGCACGGTCGCCGTTCCAGCTATCGAATACAGCGGCAATGGCCCCCCAAAGTTGGTCCCATGGATTGTTTGGGAAAGGTTTTCCTGTTCTTTTTTTAACGATGTCCTTAAAATCATAAACCAAATCCTGAAGGTCTTGAACGGTAAATTGAGTGTCTTGTTCAATCCTTCTTTTATCCTTTAAATGATCGATGATTTCTTCAAATGGGTCCAAATCATCCTTGGACTCGGGTTTGAGCCCCATGACAACGCTACTGTACATTTGAATGAACCGACGGTAGGAATCCCAAGCAAAACGTTCGTTTCCCGTCATTTTAATGACACCTTTGATGGATTCATCATTAAGGCCAAGGTTGAGTACGGTATCCATCATACCGGGCATGGAAACCCGCGCACCGGAACGGACCGAAATCAACAGGGGATTTTCGTCATCTCCGAAAATGGCCCCCATGGTTTCCTCGATACGTGTTATGGCTGCCCGTACTTCTGGCTCGATTCGATTTATCACGGATTCCCTACCTTCTTCGTTGTATTGGGTACAAACCTCAGTGGTTATTGTAAAACCTGGAGGTACGGGAATACCAATACGGCTCATTTCGGCCAAGTTGGCTCCTTTGCCACCAAGCAGATTCTTCATATCACGCCCACCATCGGCTTTTTTATTGCCAAAGGAATATACGTTGAGCTGCTTTTCTATTACTGTTTCCATAGGAACATCTATTATTTAGAGATTGATATATGTTAAAATCGATATGTAAAAGTAGCTGCTATATTATCCTCAGAACATGATAAAAATCAGCATTTTGGGCTGAAACAATGCTTTAAGCCAATTCTTACCCACTTTTGGACCATGAAAAAAAAGTTAAGGGGTATGGCTACTTGATGTTTGGATGGATTGTTATGAATGGAAAGGAGATAAACCTTTGAATATCAGCATTATTAAATTTTATTGAGTCTTGATAGCTAAAAATCAGGTTTTTAGGAAAAAACTGACATTTATCATCTTTTAGAAATTTTTCATAAAGGATCTTTGACCCAACAAAAACCAAAAAACATAATTAGCAATGCAGTATCATACATCACATCGACAGTCGCTCTTAAAAACAGCAATCCTTTGGATAACATTTTCCATTGTGCCTCTTGCGCTTTCGGCACAGAACTATAAACTAAACAATGGAGAAGGGGAGGTAATGGTAACTGGAACTTCGACTCTACATGATTGGGAGGAGGTTGCAGAACAAAAATCAGGTTCGATTACTTTGGACAACACAGGTGATCTTCCCAAAATCAACACGTTGAAGTTTACAGTGGAAGCCGAAAGTCTAAAAAGTGGAAAAGGAGCCATGGACAAGAATACTTACAAGGCACTCGAAACAAAAAAACACAAACAAATTGTATTTGAGTTGAAAAGTGTGAAGAGTATCTCACCGGTGACCTCTACTTCCAATAAGTACAAAGTGGTTGCCACAGGTGACCTTACCATAGCTGGAAGCACCAATGTAATTGAACTTCCTTTCAACCTGACCCTGAATAATGGAACGGTATTGTTGGAAGGCAAAAAAGCTTTAAAAATGACCGATTTCAACGTTGACCCGCCCAAAGCGCTTTTGGGTACCATTACTACAGGGGATGACATAGAAATCCACTATAACACCGTTTGGAAATAATTAATCTTAATACTCAACTAATAAATCCACAACAATGAAAAAACACACAAAATTTGGACTATTGGCTGCTACTTTCCTAGTAGGCCTATCGGGATATTCCCAAAATCGTCAACTTGATAATTTCCGTTCGCCGGACAAAAATGGAGTAAATGTTTTTGAAGCTCCAAAAGATAGCGTTTCCACCTTTGATGGTGTGAAAGTAAGAGTGGGTGGGTCATCCACATTACAGTTCCAAGCCATAGATCATGAAAACTCAGGAGCTGTCGAATTAATCGAAATAGGGGATAACTTTAACTTGGCAACCGCAAACTTGGATTTGGACGTGGCATTGGCCAAAGGTGTTAGAATGCACTTGAGAACCTATTTGTCCTCTCGCCACCACCCAGAGCCTTATGTGAAAGGCGGTTATTTTCAAGTGGATAACTTGGATTTCATCAGTCCTGGATTTTTGGAAGATGCCATGAAGTATCTTACCATTAAAGTGGGGCATATGGAAAACAACTACGGTGATGCCCACTTTAGAAGAACAGACAACGCCCAGGCCATGCACAACCCATTTGTTGGTAACTTGATCATGGATGCGTTTACCACAGAAGTAGGTGGAGAGGTTTATTTCAGAAAAAATGGATTCATCGGAATGTTTGGCCTATCCAATGGTAAATTGAACCAAGCGGTCAGCAATCCAGAGACTACTGGAGCATCTATCTTGGCCAAGTTGGGATATGATGGTCAAATAAACGAAGATTTAAGACTTAGAATCACAGGTTCCATGTACAGTACAGGTAAATCCAGTAGAGTTTACCTTTATAGCGCAGACCGTTCAGGATCTAGATACTATTTGGTAATGGAGGATACAGAGGCTTCAGCATCCAGTAATTTTAGGTCTGGTAGATACAACCCTGGGTTTAACAATGAGATCACAGCATTCATGATCAACCCATTTGTGAAATGGAAAGGATTGGAATTCTTTGGGACCTTTGAAACTGCCTCAGGAAAGAGTGATTCAGAGACTGATGATAGAAACGCCACCCAATGGGCTGGGGAGTTGATCTACAGATTTGGGAACAATGAGAACTTCTATCTTGGTACACGTTACAATACTGTTACCTCCGATGACCCATCAGGTTCTGAAATAACCATTGATAGGCTCCAATTGGGAGGTGGTGTATTCTTGACCAAGAACATTTTGGCCAAAATAGAATACGTGAACAATACCTATGATGGATATGATACCACAAGTATCTTCCATGATGGTAAATTCAATGGACTTTTATTGGAAGCTGTGATCAGTTTCTAGATTGGAATTGTTTTTGAAAATGACCTGGGGCAGTAATGCCCTAGGTCTTTAATCTTAAAAATAGTATATTAGGTATCATGTTTACCTCAATGCCACATATCACGAAAACCCTATTGTTGGGATTGATTTTTGTTTACGGATTTACTTTCAACGACCCTGAAAGGGAAACCAAGGTCAGGGTTGCTCCAGATAGCGAAGTGGTAATTTCCGGTACTACCAATGTCAATGAGTTTACCTGTACCTATAATTTACAGGAGCAGGAAATGCCGATAAGATTGGAGTATGACGAAAAGTCCGATCAAATTATTTTTAAAAATGCGGAACTTAAGTTGGTCAACGATTGTTTTGATTGTGGTGGAAGGGCTATCAACAGGGATTTTCAAGAGCTGTTGAAAACCGAAAAACACCCTCAAGTAGGTCTTGAACTGCTTTACGTGGAACCACCATCAGCAGACCAAAGTACGGTGGATGTAGGTGTGGAAATAAAAATTGCGGGTGTTTCACGCTCTTACAAAACAGAACTTCATTGTGATCAGTCAAAAAACATTTGTGTCAATGGTACCCTCACTATAAAACTCAGTGATTTTGAACTGGAGGCTCCCAAGAAAATGTTGGGCATGATCAAGGTGGATGACGAAATAAAGATTCATTTGACATTGCAGATGAGCGAAATCTGATTTTAGATTTGTTTCTGTGCGAAAAATCCGTTGGAATTCACTTTTCTAACGGATTTTTAATTTTTTCACATATTTCATAAAACCAATAATCAGTATCTTGTGAATCACATAGGAAACTGAAATTAACTACAAACAATTATGATGAACAGAATTTTATCCACAAAGGGTGTTCTTACCTTTGTCTATACCCTATTTACACTTTCATTTTATGCCCAGGACAATTTTGGGGGACTTGCACTTTATACTGTAAGGGAAAACATGGGAGAGGATGCCAAGGCGACCTTGCAGAAAGTAGCGGATGCCGGCTACTCATACGTTGAGGCAGCAGGATACGAAGACGGAAAGTTTTACGGTATGGAACCCAAAGAGTTCAAATCCTATTTGAAAAGTATTGGGCTAAAACCGGTAAGTACCCATATGGGCGGTGTGACGTTGGAAAATGCAGACCAACAAATCGCGGATACCAAAGCTGCTGGATTCGAATATTTTACCGTTCCAGTTCCTCCAATGGGTATGTTCACTTTTGATCGAGAGAACAGAACCATGGGGATGAAAGGAACCATGAAAGAGTTTGTGGACGTTCTTACCACATTGGGGAAGAAATGTAAAGCGGCAGGATTAAAATTGTTGTACCACAACCACGATTTCGAGTACAAGGACAATGATGATGGGATAAAACCAATTGTGTATTTGTTGGAGAACACGGATCCAAAGTATGTGAATTTCCAAATGGACCTATATTGGGTGACCCGAGCGGGGGCCGACCCAGTTGCTTATTTTGAAAAATACCCAGGAAGATTCAAGTTGTGGCATGTAAAGGACATGGACGAAGAAGGAAAATTTGCGCCAGTAGGGGAAGGGACCATAGATTTTGCGAGGATTTTGAAGGAAAAGAAGACCTCTGGTATGAAAAAGTATTTTGTAGAACAAGATATGACCTGGGACAAGAAACCTTTGGAGGTCATTGAAATCAGCCATAAAGGATTGAAAGAGATAGGGTTCCACTAAAAAAAGAAAGTAACTGTAGTGAAGGTCTTGCCATAAAAAAGGTTAAGAAATCAAAAAAATATTTTTTACAATCGGTTACATTAGTATCTTTGCACCCGCAAAAGTTTGGTCGCGTAGCTCAGCTGGATAGAGCATCTGCCTTCTAAGCAGACGGTCGAAGGTTCGAATCCTTCCGCGATCACTAGAAAAATAAAGGCCTCCAATAAATTGGAGGCTTTTTCGTTTTAGAAGGGTCAAACATAGGTCAAACAATTTCTAAATTTCATGGAAAGTACTATTGATGCACCACTAGCTTTTTTTGATTTCTTTTTTATTGATGAAATAGATGAATATCTATATCAATTCCAAATAGATTGTTCCGGATACAAAGGGGCCTACGACTACAAGGAAATGATTTTTACGTTTGACCATAAAATACAAGTGGACCATAAATCTCCAAAATCTACATTTTCTTACGAACAATATCTAGAGAATCTTTTGTCAAAAGAAATAGTTAAGAGTAAATCATTGATTGAGCAAAATTTCCAAAAGAGGTACTCGGATAAAATAGAAGTTAGAAATTATAGTGATTTTTTACATTTCAAGTTGATAAGATTAAAGGATACTAAAGCATATAGGACTTATCCTTTTGTAAAGAACTTTATCGTTCAATTTCAAGAATACATAGATACTTTTTCTGCATCCAAATCTAGATTGCTGAACAAGAATATTAAAACCAATCCAATCGTAAGTTCATATTTTGGAGTTAAATCAAATATTAAGGCAAGTGTATTCAATGATTTATATGAATTGGCTGA
This sequence comes from Flagellimonas yonaguniensis, assembly GCF_029193885.1. Classification (GTDB taxonomy): domain Bacteria; phylum Bacteroidota; class Bacteroidia; order Flavobacteriales; family Flavobacteriaceae; genus Flagellimonas; species Flagellimonas yonaguniensis. The sequence goes on from NZ_JARFVB010000016.1 coordinate 74,521, forward strand.
AGAACTTGAGATCATTGACTATGAAATTGTCACTGAACAATCTTTTATAGAAATTCTAAGTGGTAACCCAACAGATAGTGAGGTAATCCGATTTAACTGCAACAATCAGATAGCCGTACATTTTTTAGATTTGATTAGCCCACTGTACTCTCGATTAACATTTTCTGAAATAGCAAAGAGTGAACGCTTTTATAGTAAAGGAGGATCTCTTTTAAAACAAAGTAACTTAGATTCAGCCAAGAGCTTACTGAAAGATAACCATTCACAAGAAAAGGATAGATTAACAAAAATACTTGTCCCTTTTATAGAGGAACTTACCTTATAGTTGACCTTACGGTTCATCTGATACAAGCCTAAAGATTTAAAAATTAAGCTTTTATCAAGTTGTTCTTTTGCTTCATTATTAATCGGATGTGGCCATATCCATAACACATTAAGTTATGGACTTTATTCGAAATGAAGTAAAAGAAATAAAGCAGTTATTACAAAATCAAAATTTAGAACAAAAGGAGATATTCACAGTTGAGGATGCGGCTGCATACCTACAATTGTCGAAATCATGCCTTTACAAGCTTACTAGCAAGCGAGAAATACCTTTCTACAATCCAGGGGGCAAAAAGATTTATTTTAAAAAAGCAGAGCTTCAAGAATGGATTTTCAGTAGTCGAGTCGAATCTACCGCTAGTATTGATTCACAAGTAGAGACCTACTTGAACCGAGAAAATAAAATCTAACGCGATGATAGATTTTATTAAACTCTACTGGAGAGACAAGTGCCTTTTTGAAGCATTTGTCTGTAACCAAGAAAACTTTAAAGATCTCTATTCGGTTTTGAACCAGCATTCTGGTGAAATAAGCTACCCGTATAGAACTAGCCTTGGATGTATGAACATTACAGTGAATGAAAAATCGGCTAATGTCAGGAATTCACTGCACAAACTTCATAATGTAATATTGGAGGACAAAGAGCATAATCACAATGATTTCACATATTCAATGCTCTGTTCTACAATAGACTACTTGTATTGCAACTTATTTGATGTCAATTCAGCTTCTATAACACAAATGGAATTTGGGTTGAACATTGAGACGGAAATTCAATCTGAAGTAATAATTAGGAAAAACTTCCTAATGCATAAACTTAAAGGCTTTAACCATAACAGAGAATATCATGGTAAAGGTCAACTTAAACAATTTGACCATAGTAATTATGTGATCAAAGTGTACGACAAGGCTAAGCAATATTCTATCAAAGACAAGAACATTTTACGTTTTGAACTAAAATTTTTGAAGCAAAAGGAATTTCAAAATTTGGGTATCATTAACCTACAAGATTTAAAATGTAAGGTCAAGCTTAGAAGATTATTTGATTTGTTGCTCCAACGATTTGACGAATTAACAATCATCGATGAAATCGCTGATTCCTCCTCAATTTTGAAAGAGGATAGAATCAAACTATTGGAGTATATGACCCCAACATTTTGGGAGGAAAAATTAAACGGGGTTCATACACAAATAAAATCAAGGCATAGGGACAAATTCAACTCAATTTTGGACAAGTACGATTTGTTGAAAACCAAGAGAGTTTTAAGATACGCCTTGGTCAACAAGTTCAATTACCTAATTGATAACTAAACAATGTGATAAAATCACTACTTCTTATATGGTGATTTTATCACATTAATCAAAAGAAACTATCATGTCAAGCATAAAGATTACATTACGAAATAAACCCAACAAGGATGGAGAATATCCTGTGGTAATGAGGGTTATAAAGAATAGAAGGTCCAAGATAATCACTATTGGACTGTCATGTTATGAAAAGGATTGGGATACAAAAAATCTCCAATTTAAAAGGAGTGCTCCTAACCATGTGCAACGTAATAGAGTGCTCCTAAAACTAAAGGAAAAGGCTTTAAAAATTATTGATGAATTTTATTTAGATGGTATTGATTTTACTCTTGAAGATTTTGAAAACAAGTTCAGAGGTAAAAAGGATAAATCAGATATTACCGTTTTATCTTTTTGGGACGAAAAAGTCGAAGATTTAATCAAAGCAGGGAAGGCAGGTAATGCCAGAGCATACAGGGATGCAAAAATTTCTTTTTTCAAGTTTGAGTCCAATAAAAAAATACGTTTCAATGAAATTACGCCTGCATTACTTGACAAGTATGAAACTCATTTAAGGTCAAGAAACAACACAAATGCAGGCATATCTATTAAAATGAGAACATTACGGGCTTTATATAACGATGCCATGAAGAAGAATATCATTTCAATTCAGTTTTACCCTTTCAAAGTGTATAAGATTTCAAAACTGAAGAGTGATACTGTAAAAAGAGCCTTAACAATTCAGGAGATGAAGGAGTTTAAAAATTTAGATACTTCAGAATACCCTCATCTATTGGATTCAAAGAATTATTTCATGTTCAGCTTTTATACAAGAGGGATGAATTATATAGATATGATGAAACTTAGGTGGGAGGATGTTCATAATGATAGAATTGTGTATAGAAGATCTAAAACAGGCAAACGGTTTATCATCAAAATTCTTGAGCCTGTTAGAGAGATATTAGATTATTACAAGGGTCAACCAAGTTCGACTGGTTACATATTTCCCATGCTCTTAAAGGAAAAAATGACTCCAATGCAGATTGAACACCGCAAGGATAAAACGCTAAAAAAATTCAATAGGGATTTGAAGGAAATAGCCAAGGTACAAGGTATTAATAAGAACATTACGAGTTATGTTGCAAGACACTCATATGCTACTTATTTAAAGCAGAATAATGTTTCAACTGATAAGATATCAGAATCTATGGGGCATGCAAACTTGCAAGTTACCATAAACTACCTAAAGGAGTTTGGCAACGATGTGATTGATGATGCTAATGACGCCCTTTTAGACTTATAAGAGACATAAAATAAACACCAATGTGATAAAGGTTGATTCAGAAATGAATTGACCTTTTTTCATTTATGAATGTATCCATTAAAATAATTATTAACCCTTAAAATCAATAACAATGCAATTAAAACAAAGTAAAAGAGAGAATGTAAAACTACGTTTGGGAATCTCTGGACCGAGTGGGTTCGGAAAAACATATAGTGCCCTACAGCTTGCGTATGGACTCACTGGGGACTGGACTAAGATTGGTGTTATAGATACAGAAAACTCATCTGTATCGCTTTATTCACATCTTGGCACATTCAATGTCCTTGACCTTTACCATCCTTATTCACCTGAACGTTACATAGAAGCTATTCGCGTCTGTGAGGAAGCTGGAATGGAGGTCGTAATAATTGATTCCATTACTCATGAATGGAACGGAACAGGAGGATGCCTACAGATACACGAACAGTTGGGGGGCAGGTTTCAAGATTGGGCCAAGGTCACACCAAGGCACCAATCATTTATTGATAAGATTCTTTCCTCCAAGTGCCACATTATAACAACAACTAGACGGAAGGTTGATTATTCCTTGGATATGGGTGGTAATGGCAGGGCAAAAGTAGTGAAGCATGGTACGAAGGAGATTACCCGAGAAGGGTTTGAGTACGAGTTGACCGTCAACTTTGAATTGGTGAATGACCAACACCTTGCAAAAGTATCAAAGGATCGTACCGGACTGTTCAATGGTAAACCAGAATTTGTGATAAACTCGGCAACAGGAAAAAAACTATTGCAATGGTGTCGTATCGAACCTTTACCATCAAAGAGTATAAATACAAGAATCAAGGAGTGCCTCTCTGTTTCAGAGTTGATGGGTTTGTACAAACAATATCCCAACTACCAGAAATCCCATCAAGCACAGTTCAATCAAAGAAAGTCTGAACTTGAGCAATTGTCCAACCCCAATAACTTTAGTCAAAATGGAACTAGTGTCAACCAATAGAAAAACCCGAACCGAGTCATCCGATAATTCCAACGAATCAGTTGAGTTAATAGGCATAGAGGTACAGGGCGATAGTCTGCAACAACAGAAGCCATTCATTGAGGCCAATACACAAGAAGTTTCCTTGTTGGAACTCAAGAATGAATGCATTGTGCCAGTGTTCTCCAAGGACAATGAACGTACCATCTCTCACCAGGAGTTTATTGAAACGGCACATGAGAGTGTTTGTTCTGTGTATCCGCAGCATAGTATCAATACTCCTGAAATAAGGGTAAGCCATCAGATAAAGGGTAGAACTCCCAATGCCATACACAAGCCAGCCAAGGAGTTGCTTGATCATGAGAGAACGCAGTATTTTGAACGTATGGCGTTCATCATACGGATTCCTTCCATTGTAGAAACTGTGAACGGAAATCAGTTGTCTTTGGTTGTCGGGGGTGTACGTGCCTATAACCATGAGAATTTGTATTCCAAAAAGAGCATGGAACGGTTTAAGTTCTTTATTGGATTTCAGAACATGGTTTGCTGTAACCTTTGTGTATCAACAGATGGGTTTAAATCAGAAGTTAGGGTAGGTAGTTATGCTGAACTAAAGAGCAGTATTGTGGAACTTATCCAATCCTATCAAATGGAGCAACACTTATCGGCTATGCAGGAGTTCACGAATTATGGTCTCTCTGAGTCACAATTTGCCCAACTGATAGGTAAATGTAGGCTTTATAATTATTTGCCTAAAGGTACTCGACAAGAGCTTCCTGATTTGTTGCTCAATGATGGTCAAATAAGTTCAATGGCCAAGGACTATTATCTCGATAGGTCTTTTAGTAGGGATGATGAGGGAAACATCAATCTTTGGAATGTGTTCAATCTATTCACATCAGCAAACAAGTCATCTTACATAGATACGTTTCTTGATAGGAATACCAATGCTTTCAATTTTACACTCGGCTTAAAAGAAGCCATAAGTGGTGATTCTAACTACTCTTGGTTTTTGAGTTGATGATCGGGCCACCTGAAATATGGTGGTCCTATCTATTATTTTTAATAATAGTCGATAATGAAATTACATTAAATGACAAGTAGTTGATTTCTTGTTAAATAATTATATTTGAATCTATCCCCCTATAAGAGTTGATGAAACTCAGAAACCAAAACCACCTTTTGAACAAGCAAAATGGCAAAAAAAATAAGTGAGATTAATTGGTCCAAGCTTTTAAAAGTGGATAGTGCACATTTCACTTCTTGGTTCAACTTGGCAGATGAAAGAATTATAGGAGGGGCAAATATTAAATTCTACGGACTAAAATTCAAGAATGGTAAACCGGACTATAAAGGATTTATTGAATATTTATTTGCACAAACCGAAAAATACGTTTTTGATGAAAAAGAGATAATCGAGATTAAAGAAGATGGTGATTCGCCACAAGAGAAAGCTTTAAGTGTAAATCTTCAACTAAAAGTGGACTGAACTTGGTCTAAAGTTAAGTGATGGTTTTGTTATCTTCAAGGCTAGCCTTGAAGATGGATTCATTAACCATTTAAATCACTTAAAAATGACAAAGAAGAA
>NZ_JARFVB010000017.1 GCF_029193885.1 Flagellimonas yonaguniensis
AAATGGTTCTTATTCTCTTTACGCTGTCGTTACAATATGTATATGAACTTCTTTTCTTTTTTACTTCAAAAAACACCTTTTCGATGCCTTGGAAGCGCCCTGCCTTATCAGCTAAGCGGGTGCAAATATACGCACCTTATTTCCTTCCCACAAAATGTTTTTCAATATTTTTTTTCAAAAAAAACCAATTAATCTATAAGTGCTTGTTTTTCAGTATCCCCCTATTTTACCTCTCAACACATTTTATGAAAAGAAATTCCAAACCAACCCAAATCGAATCACAAAATCGCGATAGGGATAATTTGGCGCGGAGTAATAATTAGGCTCTGAAAATATGGAATTCAGATGTTCGGCTTTTAAATAGATCCTAGTTTGCTTTACCTTGGCATTAATGAAAACATCCATCAATGGATAACCTCCGAATTCTTCGTTATTCTGGATATAGAATTCGCCCAACAATGGATTATAGGCATTCATATTGTATGATGTAAAATATTTAAAGGTCACACCTGTTTGCAAAAACATGGCCTTTTTGAACACGTCACTTGAAAAGTACAAGCTGTTTCTTGTAACTACTTGTGGTAGATTGAGCACTTGATTATCCTGAGTTACCTCTTGATACATCACTGTGTTCATCAACGCCCACTTTCTCCATTTTAGTTCTTTCTCATACTTAACCTTAAGATGATTCACGGTCCCCGCTTCTTGGAACGGTCTCACGAATGCGGTCTCTTGCCCCAGACCTATTTCCTCTTCGTTGGCAGTGGACGCAAAATAGGTGTAATTATCAACCCTGCTAAAATCTGCTTGCAACTGACCAATTTTTTTGGAATTGAAACCAACCGAGATACTTTGCGACTGCTCTTTCTCGAAGGCATCGTTATTCTGCCAATTGAAATTGCGATAATCACTCTGGTAAAGCAAGTAGTTAAAGTCCGGCATTCTGGAGGAAATGTGCACACCCCCCGTCAATGAGTTATTTTCATTCAACCTAAATGACGCATAGGCATCCAAATTATTCCCTGTAAGTTCCCCCGAAACAGTGTAATTGATATTCCCTTTTAAAGACAGTGGCCCAAATTCATTACTGTACCCCCCCCCTACCGAAATCTCCTCTCCCTTCAACTTATTTTGGATGGTTTCTTCTTCAGTAATAAGAATACTATTGAAGTAGTAGTTATAATTGTACAGGCTTACATTACCGGACAATTTCCCCAATGTTCTATTTGAAAATGTCACTGTTCCCTTATTGAACATTGTCTTCAACCGGGCCCTATCTTCTATGGGGGTTAAAAACGGGTCTTGACCAAAAGCATCGTTCTGACGGGTTTGTTCAAAATCATATATTTTGGTTTCATAGCTAAACTCATGCCCTATGGTCAACGTTGTGGGTTCATTGTCCGTTGAATCCTTCTTATGGTTCACCAACTTGAATTGCTGATCTAAGAAGTAACGTTTACCCAAAATCCTATTGTTGGCATCGGTATACTGCAAATCAATTTTTGCCCTATCCTGAAAATCGGGCAAATCGTCTTCAAATTGACTTCTATCAAGTAACCCACCGCTTTCTTCACTTTCCATCTCCTGTGCTGCTATGTGACCTCTTAACCCGTATTTTCCGTTTTCTGTAATGTAATTGAAGCTTACCCTGAATTTTCCATCTTGAGCTTCTTCATATCTATATTTTCCCAAAGAGCGAAATCCGTTATACGCTATGGCCGCATTGAATCTTTCCGTCATATTAAAGGTCAACAGAGCGTCGAGGTACTGCCCCTGCTCCATGGTCGTCTTGAACATGAGCTCGGTCATAGGGGTAGGTACACTGTAATAATCAACATCCTCTTTTTCGAAGTATCCCGGATGCTTTGCCGTAGCTCCGATTCGAGGATAATAGGGAATAGCCCCAAAGCCAACGCCCAATTCATTATAAGGTTGCCCCATATTGGTAAAGGGCATTAACTCAAAATCATCTTTGCGGAGATAATTATACTTGTAGTCCTTTTGAATAGTAAGCATAGTATCCACAAAGGTGGTATCACGCTGATAGGATACGATTTTATAATCTCGGATACCAATGGAGTCCTTTTGCTTTGCAAGTAATTTTCCAGGCCCCTTTGGCCTAAGCATTTGTTTGATGGAATCTTTTTTGGCTATGGTATCCTTTATTCCAACGTTTATCGAGTCCCTACCCTGAAGCTCCAAGGAATCTGTTTCCTTTTTCGGGGGAATCGAATCTTGTTGCGCCATTAGTGAATGGCCAAAGAATAAAAGCAGGGTCAATACTATAAATCTCATTCCATGATATTGGTTGGGCAAAGGTAAAAGTTTTGTTTCTAAAGAAATGTGAAAAATTTATTCATGAAAAAACCAGATTACACATACGAACATCGAACATGAAACCTTTGACTGATTTATGATAACATTAAGAAAATTATAACAATCAAGTTCAATTAAATGTTGCTTATTGCCGTTGAAAATAAAATCGCTAAAAAAGAGTAAAAACTATTTAAAAATCAGGTTATAAATGAATTTTAAATTAAATATTTTGACTTTGCTAACCGCCACCGTTGGAGCAGCGCAAGTTAATTTTACAAATCCAGATGAAGGAGCCGTAGTATCGTTCCAAACAACAGCTATAGAACCGAAAGAAACAAAAACAGAAGGATCTCCATATTTTGATGAGAATTTCAAGTATGGCCAAGTTCTAATAAACGGAAAAGTAAAAACCATAGGAAATTTAAGATATAATGCGGCCAACAGTGAGATAGAACTTCAAAAGGGAGATAAAGAATACTCCGCTGTGTTAAAACGCAATTACATTTCTGCGCGAATCGATGATAAGTTGTACAAACTATACCCTTACTTGGATGACTCCAACAATGAAACCACTAGAATCGGATATTTCATCCCGTTGAATGAAGGTAAGGTAAAATTGCTCTACAAACCAGAGAAGAAACTTCGACGAGGTAGAACAGGAGCAACCAACTATGACAGAACGGTTCCTCCCAGATTTATAGATATAAGTGATTACTATATACAGAAAGAGGAAGAGCCTGCCACAAAAATATATTTGAGAAAAAAATACTTTTATGATTTATTGGGCAAGGAAAACATAAAAGACTTTATCAAAGAAAATGACATAAAGCCCTTCAAAGAAGAGGATGCCATTAAATTGATGCAATTCTACAATAACAATATCTTGTAGATACAGCAAATACTATAAATTCAATAAAAAAATGGAGCCATTATCAGATAATGGCTCCATTTTTTTATCATCAAACCAAAACGTTTCTGTAGTTTGCAAAACTCATTCTATAAGGCTCAAGGAATGAAAATATAAAACCGGGCTGAAAATTAATATCAGACCGGTTTTTATATTATAAAAGGATATATATCCTAGTTAAATAAATTATTGGTTAACACAGAATTCCAGAGTTTGAGAGCCACCAAATTCTCCGCCACCCGTCAATACATCCAAAATAGAGCACTCCAAGGTGTAATAACCTACCATGTTACCATCACTCTGTCCATCACCATAAGCATCATATATGGTAAATGTATAACATCCATCCTCCAAGAAAAACTCAGATGTATAGGTATCTCCTCCCGACACATTGGCATAAGGACCTCCTGAAACTACAACTGTTCCAGATTCATTGGCAATTTCCCAGGTAGTTTCTGCTCCATAGGTATCAGTTACCACTGTCAATAAGAAATCATTACATATAATCTCCTTGAAATATTCAATGGAAACTGTTTCATCAAAAGCAACGCCACCTTCTGGCGCACTAAGGTTAAGAACCAAGGCATAAACTTCTCCGTCCACTAAAGGATCGAAATTCAAAGATACATCCAGAACACCATTATACCCATTTGCTGGTATCGTAACTGTTCCTACGGAGTAATTTTCCCCTCCGCCAACTGAGGTGTCTGAAACAGTGACATCAAATGTCCTATCTGAATCTGATACTGTAGTCACATTAACTGGAATTTCCAATGCAAGACCTTCTTCCGGCACAGAGACGTTATAGCTTGTGGTTCCAAAAGAAACCCCAGTTTGGCCATTTACGTTGTCAAAAACCGTTACCTCTTCTTCACAAGAAGAGAGAATCAAGGCAACACCTGCAAAAAGAATCCCAAATTTCTTAATTATATTTTTCATCTTTTTAAGTCGTTATCGATTAATTAATAATTTGGATTTTGTTCCATATTAGGGTTAGCATTGATTTCAGCTGCTGGAATAGGTAATTGGAACCTATAGTCGCCTGCCGGCAAAATCAATACTTCTGGAGGAGTTCCAGTACCGTCTTGAATATCCCCATTATTAGAACGCTGAATTGGTTCTCCTCTACGCTTCAAATCAAAGAACCTGTGTCCTTCAAAACTTAGTTCCACTCTTCTTTCATACTGAATGGCATCTTCCAAAGCTTGACCACTTTCTCCACCCGTATAAGAAGTGTATCTGGCATCCCTTAATGTGTTTAAGGTAGTAAGTGCGGGACCTTCCTGATCCAACTCAAATTGAGCTTCCGCTTTATTCAACAATACTTCTGCAGCTCTAAGCACCTTGATATCCACACGGCCATTTACCTGACCCGTTTCTCCCAAGAATTTTCTAACTGCATTGTAATTGTTTCCTTGATTGGTAGCATCATACTGAATAACATCTAACCTCAAGTCATTTGCATCCAAATTATTGTAAAATTCATAATCAATAACATATTCAGAAACAGTATTAGGAGGTGTAGTTTGGCTATACAATACACCAACATTGTTGAAACCAGATTCAGAGGAAGTGTTCACAGACCATTCAATGATAACACCTTCATTGGTCGTATCCTCATAAACATCCAACAAGTCTGCAGCATCAGCGACATTGGTTTGTACTTGATTAGCAGCGCTTACGGCTAGTTGATAATCTCCATTGTAAAGATAAACCCTAGACAACATACCGTATACACCATCTCTATCCAAACGGCCTTCACCATTTGAATCCCCAATAAGTTGTGCTGCTTGTTCTAAATCACCAATTATTTCGGCATAGTTGCTAGCAACAGTCTCTCTAGCAGGTTGAGCATAAGGATCTCCTGTGTCTCCATCTTCAACTTTCATGTAAACAATACCTGGAGAGTTGTTTGCATCAGCGCTCTGTGTTGGAATCATCGCATACACCCTAACGAGGTCGAAATGCGCAATGGCACGAGCCGCCATGGCCTGACCAAGGATATTGTCCCTTGCTGCACCAGCGGCCAAATTATCAATCTGCCCAATCACCAAGTTAGCAGCATTGATTGCCTCATAAGCCTCACTCCAATATAGGGAGATTGCCCCTGCCGTATTTGCATTATATCGATAATCATAATAATCTTCGTTTGATCTACGGCCTGTTTGGGAAAGAATCACGTTATCCGCAAGAATATCCGGGATACCCTGCAATCCCGAACCGGGAGACGAATAGTAATTCCATAATTGGCTATAGATACCATCCACCCCGTTTTGAAAACTGGACACACTATTAAAGAATGTCGCTGGATTTCCTTCCTCGAACGGATCAATATCAAGTTCGTCGTCACAAGACACCAATAGACCAGTGGCAAGCAACGATGCTAAACAATATGTATATAACTTATTTTTCATGTCAATTTTTGTTTTTTAAAATCCTATTTCTACTCCGAAAGTATAAGATCTAGTCTGTGGATAACTAAATAAAGAGAAGGCTCCTGGGATAAATCCAGCAGTACCTGCCTCAGAACTCTCGTCAGAACCAATTCCGATTTCTGGATCACCATTGTATTCCGTTATAGTAAACAAGTTCTGACCTGTAGCAAATACTCTTATCCTGTCAATACCTGTTCTATCCATGAATTTGCCTGGCAACGTATAGTCGACGGTTAACGTTCTCAAACGAAGGTAATCCCCTCTTTCCAACCAACGATCACTGTCTTGGTCAGCGGTACCTTGGTACAATGGACTTGGCAATACATTGGTATCTCCAGGTTGTTTCCAATAGTTAAAGGCTTCCACCCTTTGGTTGCTATCGATATTTCCAATTGAAATACCTGCCTGTCTTTGGAAGTTCATGATATAGTTTCCTGCTTTACCAACAAAATCTGCACGAACTCCAAAACCACCCCATTTAATGGAAGTGAAGAACCCTCCTTCTATGTTTGCGTATGGAGACTTACCTTCCAATATGGTATTGAACGCCCCACTGTATTGATTGGTAATATTACCATCCAAATCGTAATACAAAGGCTCTCCATTGGCTGGGTTGACCCCTGCATATTTTACCGTATAGAAAGAATTGATTTCCTCGCCTTCTCTTAAGATGTTATAACCGAAATCCCCGTTAATGATATCACTACCATCCACCAAGGATACAACCTTATTATCCAAAAAGGACACGTTTCCTCCTACTCTCCAAACAAAGTTTTCAGCTCTGACAACATCAGCATTCAAGGATATTTCAATACCACTGTTTTCAACTTCACCAATATTGGAAGTAATTGAATTATTCTCATCACCAACTGTATGGGACAATGGTTGATCCAACAATAGGTCTTTGGAATTCTTCTTAAAGTAGTCCACTACACCATTGATACGATTGTTGAACAATCCAAATTCAACACCAATATCCAAAATGGCCTGAGACTCCCACTGTACATTAGGGTTACCTACACCGATTGGAATAGCTGTTGTATTTCCATTGTACGTATTAAATTGTAACAAGTCAAGAAAAGCAAAATCCCCAATGTTTTGGTTACCAGAAGTACCATAAGAAGCTCTAAGCTTCAAATCGTTAACAAAAGTACCTTCCATAAACGACTCATTGGCAATGTTCCATGCAGCACTTCCACTATAGAAATATCCATACTTGTTTTCTGGACCGAACCTAGAAGAACCATCCCTTCTAATGGAACCAGAAAGTATGTATTTACTATCATAATCGTAGTCCACGAAGAGACCTTGGGAGAATAGACTCCTTCTCGCCTCCCCAGTACCCGCAGACGTTGCTTCCGCCGCAATATTCTGGTATGGTATTTCTGGAGACGGAAAACCTCTTGAACTAGCAAACAAGCTTGTATAGATATTTTCGTTGTACTCCAAAAGGAAACTGGCAGACAAATTATGGTAATCCCCATAAGTATCCGTATAAGTAAACAAGTTATTTACGTTATACTGCAATGTATTCTGAAAATTATCAGTCTGGGTACCTGGGAAGTTAGCATCACCAACAATGGTATTCAAAACACCACCGGCCAAAGACCTAGCTGTCCTGTTATACCTGTTATTTGATGCCCCCACAGTAAATCTGTTCGAAAATTTATCAGAAAACTGAATATCAGCAAACAAACTACCCACAATCAAGAAGTTTCTATTGTCCTCAGGCTCTGTAATCAAAGCCTTTGCAATTGGAAAACCTGCTGTTGTCGGGTTGAATATAGGATCGCCTTGATCATCAGTCGCAATACTTCCATCAGGGTTTCTTGAATACAATGGATCCCATGGGTTGTAATCATACATAGCCCTAAATGGATTCTGTACGTTATTACGGTCCCTTGGAAGGTCAGTTGTATTTCTTGACAATGAAATATTGGTTCCAACATTCAACCAATCCTTTGCTTGGTAGGTCGTGTTCAAACGAGCTGTAATTCTTTCAAAACCATCAATTCTGTCAATAATACCAGTATTCTTATCATAACCCAAAGACATAAAGTATGTCATTTTCTCACTCCCTCCTGATATGGAAAGTGAACTGGACTGTATTTGGGATTTTCTCAACAACTCCTCTTCCCAATTTGTATCCAACCCAATCAACCTTGCTCTTTCCGCGTCATCCGCATTGGCACCAGGTAATGATTGTGCTGCACTTACCCCCAAATCAGCAAATTGACGCTCAAGTTCCAATTTTTGAGAGGCATTCATCAAATCAAATGGGTCTGGAATTCTTTCTGCAAAACCATAAGATGATCTGAATGTAACTCTAGCGTCTCCCGACCTACCTTGTTTGGTAGTGATCAAAACAACACCGTTTGCACCACGGGAACCGTACTTGGAAACAGTGGCCGCATCCTTCAAGATAGAGAAGGTTTCAATATCGTTAGGGTTCAAATTGTTGATGAAATCCGAATTGACCGGAACACCATCCACTACGTAAAGTGGGGTTGTACTAGAAGAAATGGAGCCCACACCCCTAATCGTTACAAATGCCGTTTGACCAGGTCGTCCGTTCGCAGCTGTCACCTGAACACCCGCGGCCTGACCTTGAAGAATGTTATCCACACTTGTAGAAGGAACAAACGCTTCAATCTTTTCAGTGGATACTGTCGAAACAGCAGAAGTTGAAAGCTCTCGAGAACGAGAACCATACCCCGTTACCACAACCTCTTCCAAGGCCTGGGCATCTTCCTCCATCTGAATATTAATGGTTGAGGAAGCCCCTATAGTTCTTTCAACTGTTTTCTGACCGATGTAACTAAAACGCAACACCTGACCAGTACTAACGGTAACTGAATAATTACCATCAAAATCTGTTTGGGTTCCTGAAGACGTCCCAACGACGACCACGGAAACACCTGGTAACGGCAAACCATTTTGATCCGTCACGTTACCTGAAACTGTTTTCTCTTGTCCATAAGAGAAAGACATGCATAACGCCAACAAGGGCGTTAGCATCCATGCTAACTTAGCTCTCATTTATTTCATTTTTTGAATTAGTCCGCTCAAAAATCAATATAAAAAGTTAATATTCAAAAAAATTAACAACTTTGCACTTAATAAATGACAGCTTTATCATACATTTTTTTAATAATTTTAACATAATTTCTTTACGTTAAACCCTTGTTTATTGGGTGTTTATAATTTTTTTTAACTATTTATTGGTAATTGTGTTTTTTTACGGAATTGATGTGTTAAATTTTTAAGAGATATGTTAAAATCATGTTATCATTCTGTTTTCGAAGCAGGAACAGATGAAGCCGGAAGAGGCTGTTTGGCCGGCCCTGTTACTGCCGCAGCGGTCTCCTTGCCAAAAAATTTCAATAATGACATATTAAATGACTCCAAACAGCTTTCAGAGGTAAAACGAACATTATTACGCCCCATTTTGGAGAAAAAAGCGGTTTCCTTCTCCGTTTGCCATGTTTTTCAGGACGAAATCGATGAAATAAACATTTTGAACGCCTCATTTTTGGCTATGCACCGCGCCATCGAAAAGCTTAACCCGATTCCAGACTTTATCATTGTGGATGGAAATAGGTTCAAGCCTTATCCCGATATAGATCACGAGTGCATTGTCAAAGGGGATGGCAAATACATGAGTATTGCGGCAGCTTCCGTTTTGGCAAAAACATATAGGGATGAGTATATGGCCAAAATCCATGAAGAATTCCCAATGTACAACTGGAAAAAAAACAAAGGGTACCCAACCAAGGAACACAGAGAGGCCATAAAAAAATACGGTATTACCAAGTATCATCGAAAAAGCTTCAGACAACTTCCCGAACAATTGACACTGGATATTTAAAAATCCTAACTTTGTGTCAAACTTCAAGAATGAGATCAAAGGCACTTTTTTGTTTGCTCCCCATTTTTATCGCATCCTGTACCAAAGAGGTAAAGACCAAAGACTCCCTTTTAGAACATTTACCACCCGATCCATCCCTCGTTGTAAAGATTGCCAACTTGACCAATTTCAAGAGCGAACTCAAAAACAATTCAACCCTTAACAGTATTAAAGGTTTTACCAGCATTGAGGATGTTATAGATAAAATCAATGGTCTGGAACACCTCTCTACCGACAAAACCTGTGTGCTTGCACTATACGAAATAGGCAAGGACAACTACGACTATGTACTGGCCGCCAAAAAAGGGCCCGGCATATTCAATGTGGACAGCGTGGCAAACAAAACAGTGGAGACCCTGACCTATGAAGGCACGGCTGTCACCAAATACAATCTTGACGGTTTGGAAGTGTTCAGCTTGCAAAAAAATGACGCCATCCTGATGGGTTCTTCAATGATGTTGATGGAAAACCTCATTAGGGTAAGTGAACACACACCTGCAGATCCAACTTTGGAAAAACTCTACCAAGCCAGTTCACTGGATAAATCCGCCACCCTGTTCATCAATCCAAGTGGCAACACATCCTTACTCTCGTTAAAGGAACAAAACAAAAGCGACCACCACCCCTTTTCATCTTGGATCTCTTTGGATTTTACCGCAAATTCGGACGAAGTTGGTTTAAGCGGGGTCGCCATGGCTCCCGATTCCACTAAAAATTTCATCAATTTATTCAAGGGAACTGCCCCCTTGGCCAACAAAACCCCTTCGTATGCACCACTAACTTCCCAAGCCATATTATCCTATACTTTTGACGACTATCAGGTATTCGCCAAAAACCAGAACGCATATTTGGACAGAATCAAACAAACCGATTCCCTTTTCAATACCGTTGAAGAAGTTGGGGTAATTTATCTCAACAACGAAAAAGTGGTCCTTTTAAAATCGTATGGCACCCAAAGCCTTTATGATTATTTGGATAGTCGCAAGACTGCTTCACAAAACTATCAGGACAGTGAAATTCTAGAGTTGGAGGATACAGGACTGGTGGAAGAAGGCTTTACTCCCTTGGTCACAAATTTTAAATCCAACTACTGCACCATTATAGAAAACAGCTTCATCTTTTCAGAGGAAAAAGAAGCCTTACAGACCATCATCAGCAATCATAAAAGTTCCTCTTCTTTTGATAACGACCAAGGTTACAAAACCGCAAAAGCATCTTTGGCGAGCGAATCCAGCATGCTTTTCGTTTCCAATGCATCAGGCATTGGATTTTTTGCCGATCAGGAACTTGCCCCCGAAATATCGGAGGATATTGATGAAGACGATCTAAAGGAACAGGTCTTTGCTTCGCAGATGGTAATGGACAACGGTTTCGGGCATTTCAACATATTGGCATCAAAAATTGAAAAGAACCGAGAAAGAAATACAGTATCCCCTCTATTCACACTGGAACTGAACACAGACTTGGCCACAGACCCACAATTTGTAAAAAACCACAGGACCAAGCAACAAGAAATCGTGGTGCAGGACCAGAACAATGTCCTCTACCTGATCTCCACAGATGGAAAAGTCCTATGGACGAAACAATTGGAAGGTAGGATCCAAGGGGAAATACAACAAGTCGATTTATACAAAAACGGAAAACTACAACTGGCCTTTACCACGAATGACCAATTCCTGATATTGGACCGCAATGGCGACGAGGTTACTCCATTCAATATTGAATTTGAAGGTGGCAACCTTAACCCATTGGCTGTTTTTGATTATGATGGAAGTCGAAACTACCGCTTCGTGATCACACAGGGAAGTAAGGTCTATATGTACAACAACCAAGCTAAGATTGTTCACGGGTTTACCTTTACCGATGCCCAGAGCAATATTTTAGGGACACCAAAGCACTTCAGGGTCGGCAACAAAGACTATTTAG
Organism: Flagellimonas yonaguniensis; assembly: GCF_029193885.1. GTDB lineage: Bacteria > Bacteroidota > Bacteroidia > Flavobacteriales > Flavobacteriaceae > Flagellimonas > Flagellimonas yonaguniensis. Next base: position 11,492 of record NZ_JARFVB010000017.1, read on the forward strand.
TGTTTAAACAGGACAACAGTACCCTTCGAATTCTGCACCGTGTGGGCAGCGACCGAATCAAAGTGTCCGAAAAAATAGATTTTTCCAGCAACGAAGTCTTTCTATATAAGAATAAATTTTCCATGACCAACAAAACTGGTGTGCTGCATCAAATAGACACCAACGGAAAACTCGTCGCCACTGATTTCAACCTAAATCCCGATCACGGGTTTTATGCTACGAGCAACACGCTTGTATTTATGGATGACAATATTCTCAGTATAAAAGGAAGAAAAGTGGAGCTGGAACTGGGTGTTTACTCCAAACCAAAAATATTTTACATCTACGATAAAATATACGTTGCGGTAACGGACATCCAGAACCATCAAATCTATTTGTTCGATAGTCAAGCGGAGTCGATTCCAAACTTCCCCGTATTTGGCAGTTCTTTGATGGACCTTACCGATATGGACAATGACAGAAAGCTGGAACTGGTCGCCAAGGACCAAGACAACTCCCTGATTGTGTACAAAATAAACTAATCCATAATCTTAATGCGACTTATACAATAGTTGCTACGAAACATACATTTTTGAACTGATTGAAGGTTACATTTTAGTAGTTTGGATAGAATTGCTTTATCAACAAACTAAAAACACTATTAAATGAAAACCTCGAACAAACTTTTCTACTGTTTGTGCTTTGCCCTATTGATGGGCACCAGCGGAGAGGCCCAATTTTTTAAAAAATTGGCCAAGAAAGCTGAAAAAGCAGCTCAACGAACCGTTGAAAACAGGGTAGAAAAAGAAACCTCAAAAAAAACAGATCAAGCACTAGACAGCATCCTAGAACCAGGTTCTGGGAGCAAACAAGCACCTGGCAACACCCAAGGAAATGGCAACACCAATGGCAACGCTGGAGAGAATGGCTCGTCCACCGAAAACGTTACCGCAGGCCCCAAGACCATAGAAGTCTACAGCAAATTTGATTATGTTCCTGGGGACAAGCCCATTTTCTATGATGACTTCAATGATGACTTCATGGGCGACTTTCCCTCCAAATGGAACACCAATGGGTCCGGCGAAGTAGTTACGGTCGGGAACATACCCGGAAAATGGTACTCTATTGCCAACAAGAGTTTGACCGTACCCAATTTAGGCACCACGCTTCCCGAGGATTTCACCATGGAATTTGACTTAAAAGCGACCAATCTTACCAAAAATACCAGTTCACAAGCTACGCTACGCATTTATTTATCAGAAACCTCCCATTTGACCACTAATGAGAACAATGCCCTATCAAATCTTTCTTTTTGCCAATATATACCGATAGGGGTTAAAGTAGATAACAACTTCAAAGGTGATCCATCCCCTATTCAAAATACCATGCAGCATGATTTAAGGGCAATTTTCCAAGATGTAGTGCATGTCTCCATTGCCGTAAATAAAAACAGGTACCGCCTATGGCTCAACGAAAACAAAATTGTAGACCTGCCCCAATTTATTGTAAAACCCGAGCTGATCAATTACGTTAAGTTCCATGTCAATGGCATCGATAAGCATAATAATCAGGAGCAGGTGCTGATCAGCAACTTAAAAATTGACGAAGGCGGTGTAGATCTTCGCAGAAAACTCATGTCGGAGGGGAAGATTTCCACCAATGGCATCCTGTTCAATTCAGGTTCAGCAGATATTTTGCCCCAATCCATGGGCATTATCCGTCAAATCTCACAAGTGTTGGATCAGGATGGTTCCATTAGCCTCAATATTGTTGGGCACACCGATTCTGATGGTTCGGATGAGAGCAATATTACACTTTCCAAAAATCGGGCTGAGGCTGTCAAAGAAGCATTGGTATCCGTTTATGGTATTTCCGCGGACCGACTGAGCTCCGAAGGAAAAGGAGAAGCGGAACCTGTTGCCGACAATGGCACAGCACAAGGCAAAGCACAGAACCGTAGAGTTGAATTCATTAAAAAATAATACTTAACACATATATGAAACGATATTTTCTATTACTGCTACTTGCCGTATTGGCGGCTCCCAATTCACAGGCGCAATCCGCTTGCAGCACTTACTACCTCTTGGCCGATGGTGCCAACTTGCAGTACACCAATTATGACAGAAAGGGCAAGGAGGATGGGCAAATCAACTATAGCGTTACCAATGTGGAAGGCAGTGGCGACAATGTAAGTGCCACTATGATGATGGAAATGGTGGACAAAAAGGGAAACACCTATACCTCGGATTACGAGATTACTTGCGATGGCAACGTGGTTAAAATTGATTTTAAATCCTTGATGAATGAGCAAATGCTCAGTCAAATGGGCGATGTTGAAATGGATATATCAGGAACCGATGTGGAATTGCCCAACAATCTTTCCGTGGGACAAGAACTGCCCGATGCCAATATATCGGTAAAAATGAAAATGGGAGGGGCGATCAACATGAACACCAATGTGGAAACCATTAACCGCAAGGTTGAAAAACAGGAAAGCATTACCACTCCTGCCGGTACTTTTGATTGTTATGTGATCTATAGCGAAACCAAGACCAAAATGATGATGGCGAACAGCACCTTCCCATCACGCACTTGGCTGGCCGAAGGTGTCGGCATGGTAAAACAAGAATCCTACAACAAAAACGGAAAATTGGTGGGCAGCATGGTCTTGACCCAGCTCAGTAAATAATTGATTTCTTTTGCAGAAGAAGAAAAACCGAGGCTTGAGCCTCGGTTTTTTTATGGATTGATCAACCTTTCGGTTATATGAATTGCACGTTTCGATGCTCTATTTACAACTTTTCTCTGATGCCTTTTCTCCAAAAGTAAATTCCAAAAATACAGGTAACAATTGCAAACATAATTCCGTTCTCGCCAAGCCAATGTTCGGCCCCATCGATTTTCATTGTTAGAGGAGGCATTATTTTTTGAATATACACATTGCTTACTGCGTGAAAAATAACGGCTGGCCATAAACTTTTGGATTTGAAAGTATAGTAAGCCATCATAAATGACATGGAAATAATCACAACAAAGAATGTTATAAATTCCAATAGCATATTATTGCTATAGTAAACGAGAAGCGGCCAATGCCAAGCAGCCCAAATAATTCCACTGAAAATAGATACACCGGTAAAGGAAAGTACCTTTCTCAATTCATGGATAAAGAATCCCCTCCATCCAATTTCTTCTCCTAAAGTTGTTGCCGAAGCTCTTATTACCTCAACAGTTCCCAATAAGATAATGGCTATGACTGTAATCGACGTTGGATTTAATGCTCCTATTCCAAACAAACCAAGTTCCTTACCCCATTCTGTAATTATTTCTTCATTGGCTAAACTTCCAAAACCAAAAATCCAGATGAGCATATAGGTGATTACCCCATACAAGGCAGGAATAAAATAAGACCATCGGATATATTTCCAATTTCCCCAACTCCAATTTAGGGAGGAAATTTTACGACCCTTTATTTTTAAGGTGATAATTGCAGCTATGGCTGGACACCACATTATGGCCCCTACATATATCCTTGAGGGATATAAATTGACAATGGCATAATGAAAAGGGGAAGTAAGGGCAATAACGAGTACAAGAAATAGAAAGATGGTCTTCCAAGCTTCTTTTCTTTCTGATAAACTTTTAAGCATTTTCAGTATTAGTTTGTTTTTGGAAGACGAAGAGACAACTGTTTTGTTACATGATGCCTTGTAACCAACACCCACCTGTCAACCGGCAGTAGTCAAGTTAGTTGCTTTTTGGCTGACATCTAAAACAGATACCAGATTGTCCAGGCAATGAAAAACCCTGCCAAGGCAATACTTAAGGGAAATCGTTTCATGGCATATTGAATTTAGTTACCGGAGACACAATGGGAACCAACTGAACAGAATTTTGTTCTTCGGATTTGAACCCAAATGCAGCCAATAAGTACAAATAAATCCTAAACCCCAGCCTCTTCCTTGACCAACTCCGCCTCAAAAAGTGTAGTAAAATGTTTGAGCAACTTTCCTTTTACTTCTTCCATATCCACTTTTTTTTGGCCAAGTTCCACATTTAAAGAAGTAACCGCCTTGTCCTTGATACCACAGGGGATCATCATATCAAAATAGCCCAAATCGGTATTTACATTAAGGGCAAAACCGTGCATGGTCACCCAACGGCTGGCCCGTACACCCATGGCACATATTTTACGGGCAAAGGGAGTGCCTACATCCAGCCAGACACCGGTTTCTCCTTCTGAGCGTTGTCCCTTAAGACCATAATCGTCCAATGTCAATATGACCATTTCCTCTAAAAAGCGGAGGTATTTGTGGATATCAGTGAAGAAATTATCCAAATCCAAAATGGGGTAGCCCACTACTTGACCAGGGCCATGATACGTAATATCGCCACCACGGTTGATCTTATAAAAAGTAGCGCCCTTTTCGGCCAGCTTTTTTTCGTCCACCAATAAATTATTGATATCACCACTCTTGCCCAAAGTGTACACATGCGGATGCTCCACAAACAAAAAATGGTTCGGGGTTTCAAGGCCGGCATCCTCTCGACGGTTGCGCACCTTAGTGTCCACAATATTCTTGAAAAGGGCTTCTTGGTAGTCCCAAGTTTCCTTGTAATCCTTGAATCCTAAATCTTGTACGGCAACTTTCTTGTTCATGCCACAAAGATACGAAGCTCTATACAGGAAAACTATTTCTCAAGCTCTACCTCCAAATCCAGTACCGATGGGTCTTTCATCAAATCCAAGAAATTTACCTCATAAATCAAGGTCTTGCCATCTTGGCTAAAAGTTGCCGCTTCGGCAGTCGTGGATTTTATCTTTTTCGGGAAATGATATTTGAGGGTATACGTTGAACCCGAAAGGAACATCTCCGCACCTTGCAAGCTATCCAGTTGCTGTTCGAGCAACTCTTGATCTACAATTTTGGCGGTACGGGTAAATTTATTTTTCCTGAACGTATAATTAACCTCTGTTGGTTGTGCAGTAGGTTTCATTTGGCCTTGTTGCGGATTGGCGTTCGGTCCCATTGAGCTCGCATCTTGGAATGTCGCAAAAGCGTCATTGACCTCGGTTACATTTTTAAACTCACTGAAGAGGTCGAACATCATGGTTTTTTCTTCAGGGTTCATGACCATGCGCATATTGAAGGGCTCCAACTTTTTCAACTTTTCTTGTTCTTCTTTGGGCAGTTGGGCGATACTATCCTTCTTCTCCTCCAAAAAATCCTTAAAGGAAATTATGGAATCTATTGGCTCTTCATTGGTCTTGGACAATTCATCTCCCGCCATGTCCATCATCTCAGAACCATCAAAATTGATGGATAGCTTTCCAGAACCATCTTCTTCTAAATGGATTTCTTCGGTAAAATTGCATGAGGCAGCCAAAAAGATAATTGCGGCAATAAATGCAAATTGTAATTTTTTCATGATGTATCGCTTATGGTTTAGTGTGTTTATATGATCATGGTTGATTCAGAAGTGAATCTAGACCGTGCTAAAAGTACCATAATCAGGATATATCCACAATGGCAATGGATAATTTTGGATAAAAAGCAACTGGATGGCAAAACATATAACCGTCTAATTGGGGTTGTTCAAAATTACCAAAGCGGCAATTACACCTGGCACCCAACCGCAAAGAGTCAATAAAAAAACGATAAGTATAGAGCCACACCCTTTGCCTATTACTGACAATGGGGGAAATAGAATGGCAAGTAAAACTCTCCAGAAACTCATGATTGTATGATTTGATTGATGATACTTATAGGTAGTTGAAATGCCTGTTTTGTTACAGAAAACCATTATTTTTAACCAAAATCGGATAAAAAATGCGGTTTTTCGTCCTTATCTTACTCTTTATCAACTCGTATGCCCTCTTTGGGCAATATCACATTTCAGGGCAAGTATCCCAAGAAAATGCGGGCAATGCCATTTACCTATCCTTGGTGGAGGACTATCGGAAATCGTCCCGGGTGTATTTAGATCAGATTGTCCAAAAATCCGAAGTGGACTCCTTGGGTCATTTTTCTTTTGAAGGCAATAACCTGAGCGATCAAAACCGCATCTATCGCATCCATTTGGATGGCTGTTCGGACAATACAGGCGGCAATCACTTTTTGGGCCGATGCAACAATAGTAAAAATGTGCTCTTTATCGCAACCAACAAGGACACCTTGGAATTCCCGACCTCTTTCGAAGAACAATCACTCTGCACCATTAACTCCACCAACCCCAAATCGGGCCTTTTGTTGGAAATTGAGGGTTTAAAGGAACAAATGGCCTATGATTTTGCCGATTATCCAAGCGAAGCCAAGAAAAAATTGAATTTGGACAAATGGTTCAAAACCCTGCATAATTTTGGACAAGAGACCAATGAACCCTTGGCAGAACTTTACATTTACGATTTTTTATCGGACAAAAGGAATGAAACCTTCAGGTTTTATCTGGAAGACCTTACCACAAATGATTATTACGAAAACTTGCTGGGTCGTTTGAACCACACTTACCCTGATGAAGAGTTTACCAACCAATTCAATGCGGAAATCACGACCGACAAAGAATTGGCCAGTTTTAGCCAACCCAGCACATCCAAATGGAACCGAACCTTGATTGCTCTGCTGGCAGTTTCAATTCTGGGCAATGTTTTGTTCTTCCTTGGCAAGAAAAAACAAAACAATACTGATAATTTATTGGAAAAACTCACGCCACAAGAGCAAAAAATCGTCAATCTGATACTGGAAAACAAGACCAACAAAGAGATCGCCTCTGAACTTTTTGTAAGTGTCAGCACCATAAAAACACATATCAACAATTTGTACAAAAAGTTGGATGTTACCTCAAGGGATGAAATGTCCGTTCTCTTCAAAAAGTAAATTTCAACCCCCGGTCTAGTACCGATTTCCAACGTATCAAAATCGTTTCCACCATTGATTTTATTGAATTTGGTCGCCAAACCATAAATCATATAAAATCATGAAACGAGTTTCAACATTATTCTTTTTGCTTTGCATCTTTGGTGCTTCGGCACAAAATTTCAACAAGGAAATCATCACCGAAAACGGACTCCAGTTCTTGGTTGGACAAATCAACCTTGAAGGTTTGCGATCCCAACCCTATAGCAACTGGTTTCAAAACAGGTATGAGAACTACCATCCGGATGAAACAATGGTTGCACTTTTCAAGGAAAAACTAGCAGATTACAACATCAAACTATTTTTGGGTACCTGGTGTGGTGATAGCAAGCGGGAAAGCCCCAAATTCATCAAAATATTGGAAACTGCGGATTTTCCAATGGAGCAATTGGAAATCGTTGCATTGGATTACCGCAAAGGACATTACAAAACCAGTCCCACGGGCGAAGAAAAAGGATTGAACATCCTAAAAGTTCCCACCATCATCTTTTTTAAAGATGGACAAGAGGTCAACAGAATCGTGGAAAGCCCGTTGGAAACTTTGGAAGATGACATGGCACAAATCGTATTCGAAAAGGACTATGTGCCCAATTATGCATATTAAGTATGCACAAGGCAAGGATTTAAAGCGCAAAAGTGTAATTTTGCGCTTTAAATTTTTTACAGACTATGCAACTATCGGAACAAGAGATCGTTCGAAGGGAAAAATTGACCAAACTCAGGGAAATGGGCATCGACCCATATCCAGCAGCATTATATCCTGTTGATGCCACATCCAAGAGCATCAAGAATGATTTTGAAGAAGGAAAAAAGGTGGTTATTTCCGGTAGATTGATGTCGCGTAGAATCCAAGGTAAGGCATCCTTTGCCGAACTTCAGGATAGCGAAGGGAGAATCCAAGTTTATTTTAACCGTGATGAAATTTGTCCGGATGACGACAAGACCTTATACAATGATGTGTACAAAAAATTGTTGGACATCGGGGACATCATCGGCATAGAGGGAGAACTTTTCACTACTCAAGTAGGCGAAAAAACTGTGATGGTAAAAAACTTCTCGCTGTTGAGCAAGAGTTTAAGACCATTGCCTCTACCAAAGGTAGATGATGAAGGAAAAGTGTACGATGCGTTTAACGACCCCGAACTACGTTATCGTCAGCGATATGTGGATTTGGTAGTGAACCCACACGTTAAGGACACTTTCATTAAAAGGACAAAGATCACCAACAGTATACGGGAATTTTACAACCAAAAAGGATATTTGGAAGTAGAGACCCCTATTCTACAACCTATTCCGGGAGGAGCCGCGGCCCGTCCGTTCTTAACGCACCACAATGCATTGAATATTCCTTTGTATTTGCGAATTGCCAACGAATTGTATCTAAAAAGATTGATTGTCGGTGGATTTGACGGTGTGTACGAGTTTGCCAAAGATTTCCGTAACGAAGGAATGGACCGCACCCACAATCCAGAGTTTACCGTAATGGAACTCTATGTGGCCTATAAGGACTACAACTGGATGATGGACACCACCGAAAAATTATTGGAAAAAGTGGCTATTGATGCCACAGGAAGTTCCAAAGTGAAAGTCGGCGATCACGAAATAGAGTTCAAAGCTCCATACCCAAGAGTTCCTATTTTGGAAGCCATAAAAATACATACCGGTTACGATGTTGCCGGAATGGAGGAAGACGAACTCCGCGAAGTGGCCAAAAAATTGGACATTGAAGTGGATGAGACCATGGGCGTAGGAAAACTGATCGACGAGATTTTTGGTGAAAAATGTGAACACCACTACATACAACCGACATTTATCATCGATTATCCAAAAGAAATGAGCCCGTTGACCAAAGAGCACCGTACCAATCCAAGGCTTACGGAGCGTTTTGAATTGATGGTGAACGGCAAGGAATTGGCCAATGCCTACTCTGAGCTCAACGACCCTATCGATCAACGCGAACGCTTTGAGGACCAGTTGAAACTTTCAGAAAAAGGAGATGACGAAGCGATGTTCATCGACCAGGATTTCTTGCGTGCTTTGGAATACGGAATGCCACCTACTTCGGGTATCGGTATCGGTATCGACCGTTTGGTAATGTTGATGACCAATAATTCATCCATCCAAGAGGTGCTGTTCTTCCCACAAATGCGACCAGAGAAAAAGCAGGTGGAACTTACCGAAGAGGAAAAAATCATTTTGGACATCCTTAAACCTCAAGGCGAAATGTCTTTGGCGGATTTAAAATCCAAAGCTGGACTGAGTGGCAAAAAATGGGACAAGAGTACCAAGGGACTTAGCAAACATGGCCTGATCAAAGTAGAAAAAACGGAAGATGCATTGCTAGTAAAGTACATCGGATAAGTCCAAAATTTCTATTTAAACAAAACCCAAACCCCTGAACCTTAAATCAAGCTCAGGGGTTTTCTTTTTAAAAAAAGTTCTATCTTTCCGCGATTTTCCTTCTATTTGGAAGGAAATTTTCCAGCAGCATACCCCAATAATCTTACTAAAATCTACTTATATGAAAAGAATGAAATTCACATTCCTTTTTGTGCTGTTGGTGTCTTTCACCACTATGGCACAAGAAGTAACCGGAACCGTTTATGACGATCAAAACGTGCCTTTACCAGGAGCTTCGGTACAAGTAAAAGGCTCCACAACAGGGGCCATTACCGATTTTGATGGCAAGTACACCATCGAAGCCAACGAAGGGGATGTCTTAGTGTTTTCATACGTTGGCTTCAACACCAAAGAAGCAACCGTAACGGGCAGCACCTTGGATGTAACCCTGCAAGCTGGTCTCGAACTGGAAAACGTAGTGGTGGTCGGGTCAAGGAATGCCAATAGAACGGCAACAGACACTCCAGTGCCTGTAGACGTCCTGGATGTGACCGAATTAACGCAATCCGCCCCTCAGGTTACCGTTACCGAAATCCTAAACTATGCGGCTCCATCCTTCACTTCCAATCCCCAGACCATTTCAGATGGTACGGACCACATTGCCCCAGCTTCATTACGAGGTCTCGGCCCTGACCAGGTATTGGTGCTCATCAATGGAAAAAGGAGACACAAAACAGGATTGGTAAATGTCAATGGAACCTTTGGCCGCGGTAGTGTAGGAACGGACATGACCACCATCCCATCAAATTCCATTGCCAGAATAGAAATATTGCGTGACGGTGCGGCCGCCCAATACGGTTCTGATGCCATTGCAGGGGTCATTAACATTGTATTGAAAAAAAGTGTAAATGAACTGCAAGTGGACATCAATACAGGGGCCAACATGACCAGCGAGCACAGTCCACAAAAAACCATTGATGGTGAAAAAGTGAGCTTGGGGTTGAATTACGGATTGCCCATTGGAAAAAACGGAGGTTATATCAACTTTACAGGTAATTTTAATCATCGGGGATGGACCAACCGAATGCAAGAGTGGAAAGGTTCCATTTTTAATGCTTACAATTCCATTGAAAGGGTTGCAGCCGCCGATAACTACGACACTTCCTTGTTACTTGATGATGATTTAGCCGATATTTTTCAATATGCAGCTTCGGCAGGTATTGCCTTGAATGGGGATGAAACCAAAGAAGAACTACAAGGTATTCTGAGTACAGATGTCACAGAATCGGAATTATTGGCCAGAGGATTGGAGCGTAGCGATTTTAACATGCGAGTGGGACAATCCCAATTAAGAGGAGCTCAATTCTTTGCCAACCTTTCCATTCCGCTGGACGACAACTTGAAACTCTACGGTTTTGGTGGGTTGAGTTTTAAAAATGGTAATGCCGCTGGTTTTTACCGGCTCCCCAATCAATCAAGAAGCTACACACCCGCCTATCCCAATGGTTTTTTGCCTGAAATCAACTCGAATATCGTTGACAAATCCGCGGCATTCGGAATCAAGGGAATGCTCGGTGATTGGAATGTGGATTTCAGTAATTCTTATGGGAAAAATGAGTTTTTGTATCGGGTTACCAATTCCAATAATGCCTCTTTGGTCAATTCCACTCCTTTTGAAGCCGATTCCGGTGGATTTAATTACAGTGAAAACACCACTAATTTTGATATGAGCCGTTTTTATGAAGATGCTATGGCAGGGCTCAACATTGCCTTTGGCGCAGAGTACCGCGTGGAAAACTATGCTATCGTAGCCGGCGAAGAGGCTTCATACACGCAGTACAACACTTTGGGAAATCCACATGACCCCACAGACCCAAGCTCTGAAGTGCCTGTCGACTTTTTTGGCAGTACCAGACCCGGGGGCATTCAAGTATTTCCAGGTTTTAAACCAGATAACGAAATCAATGCCTTTAGAAACACCATTGCCGGCTATTTTGATGTGGAAGCCGATTTTACAGAGTCTATTTTGCTAAGTGGAGCGGTTCGGTATGAAAACTTTTCCGACTTTGGAGGAACTTTGAACTTTAAGTTGGCTACGCGCCTTAAAATTTCCGATAACTTTAATTTTAGAGGTGGCGGCCAAACTGGTTTTAGGGCTCCATCGCTACATCAAATACATTACAGTTCCACCTCTACGCTATTTGTTGATGGAATTCCAAATGAGGTGGGTATTTTCCCCAATACATCAAGGGTAGCAAGGCTTTTGGGCATTGAACCATTGAAAGAGGAAACTTCCGTAGGTGCAACGGCTGGTTTTACTGCCAGAATCCCTAGTGCCAACCTTAAATTCACTTTGGACGGCTATCTCATCAATATTGACGACCGCGTGATTCTTACCGGGCAGTTTGATGACAATGGAAATGCAGAATTGGCCAACTTGTTTCAGCAGGCTAATGCCACACAAGCAGCATTCTTTGCTAACTCCGTGGACACACAAACCATGGGCTTGGATTTTGTAGTTGACCACAAAGCCCATATCTCGGACAAAGTTTCCTTAACCAATACCTTGGCCTTTACTTTTTCGGAAACAAGTGTGGAAGAGGTTAAAGTGCCCGAAGCCATAGCCAATGCTGGATTGAGTGACACATATTTTGACCCTACCAGTAGAATTTATTTGGAATCCGCCGTCCCAACAACCAAGGGAAACCTTTCACATAATGTAAAAGTCGGGGACAACTGGAATTTCTTTTTGAGAAACGGTTATTTTGGAGAAGTTAGGGAGGCAACCAACGAAGAGGACCCAACGATCGATTACACTTTTGGCGCAAAGATAATCACTGATCTTACCATTGGATACAACCTTGCAAAGAGTACCACACTAACTATCGGAGCCAACAATCTTTTGGATGTTTATCCAGATAAGAACGACCCTGCATTTAGATCCAGTGGACGGTTCATATACTCCAGAAGGTCAGTTCAATTTGGGCAAAATGGCCGTTATGTTTTTGGCAGATTGACATTTAAAATCAAATAAACCCTTTGCTTTTTGATTATTTGATACTGAAGCCCCACCATGGGGCTTCTTTATTTTTATCTTTTAACAAAAAATCCTAGCTTAGAACCCCAATGGAACTAAGCAAAAAAATTGGACTGGTCCTTGGACCCGTTGTCTTTCTTATATTGAATTTGTTGCCATTTGAAATGGTATCCGAAAAAGGCGACCCAGTAATCTCGGTAGCGGCATGGATGCTGATTTGGTGGATTACCGAAGCGGTCTCCATTTCTGTGACGGCGCTTCTCCCCCTACTTTTGCTGCCCATCTTAAAAATTTTGCCCATTGCCGAAGTAGGTGCCAAATATGGAAGTCCTATTGTATTCCTATTTTTTGGTGGCTTTGTAATGGCCTTGGCCTTGGAAAAGGTAAACCTGCACCGCAGAATAGCATTGAACATTATTAGGCTAACCGGAACCACTCCCAACAAAGTGATCTTGGGCTTTATGATCGCCACGGCCACCTTGAGCATGTGGATCAGCAATACCGCTAGTACCGTGGTCATGTTGCCTATAGCCATTTCCGTAATCAATTTATTGATCAATGATAAAGATGGATTTACCAAGAGCGACCAGAACTTTGCACTTTGTGTTATGTTGGGCATTGCTTTCTCCGCGAATGCGGGGGGAATAGCCACGGTAATCGGTACACCTCCAAACTCCGTTTTGATTGGTTTGTTGGAAAATGAATATAATACCGAAATCTCCTTTTTAAAATGGATGACCATTGGTTTGCCGTTTTCCATCATCATGATAGGCATTTGTTATTTGGTGCTCGTTAAATGGATGTTCCCCAACAAGGATTTAAAGTTCAGTGCCTCAAAAGAGGTCATTCAGGTAGAGCTCGAAAAATTGGGCCCCACCTCGGGCAAGGAAAAAATGGTGCTGGTCATTTTTGCGGTTACCGTGTTCCTCTGGATTTTCAGGACCTTGATCAACAATATATTTCCAAAATTGGGCCTAACAGATACCATGATCAGTATTTTCGCGGCCCTTGCACTTTTTGCCATTCCTTATAATATCAAAAAGGGAGACTTTATCATTACCTGGAAAGATACATCAAGATTGGCCTGGGGCATTTTGGTGCTGTTCGGCGGGGGGCTTGCACTGGCACAGGGGATGTCAGCAAGTGGCATCGTGGATCTGGTGGCCAATGGAATTGCGCAAAGTGAGATCAGTATATTGTTCACTGCCGCCCTTTTGATTTTCCTTATGCTCTTCATGACCGAGTTGATGAGCAACGTTGCCCTAGTGGCTGTTTTGGCACCTGTGGTTGCCGGTATTGCCATTGGATTGGATATCCCCATGCTTCATTTATTGATTCCCGTGACCATAGCCAGTAGCTGTGCCTTTATGCTTCCTATGGCCACACCTCCCAATGCCATTGTATTTGCAAGCGGTTATGTGAAAATCCCTCAAATGGCACGGGTTGGGGTCATCCTAAACCTGATTGCCGTGGCTCTGCTCGTTTTGATGTTTCAGTTTGTGGTTCCTCTATTATTCTAAACCAAAAATGCCCCTCCGGGCGGAAGGGCATTTTCACAAACTAACTAACTCAAAAAAATGTAAGAAACTAACTTAACCAACGCTACCCACTTTTGTACAAGTGGGACGTAACTCTTTGTTAAGTACAAAGTTACAACCCTTTTTTGTGAATATTATTGTAATTAGTTTTTTGTTAACGGTACGTTTGTTAGAATGGAATGATTCGTTCTTTTAGTGCTTTTATCAAAACGATGCGAAAACCATATCAAAATGGCCAAATGAATAAGTAAACTGCATAGACAAAGGTTTTTTTATGAAAATTCCACCAAGTTTAATTTCCATGTTATTTTTTTGTTAACCAACCATTTATAGGTTTTCCTTAACAAAAAAAAGCCCTCTGGAGAGGGCCTTTTACTAACTAACTCAAAAATTTGTAAAATGAAAACTAAAACATTCTACTAGTTGATCCTTTTATACGGATCAAAATTTTCTGGGAGATACTTGGATGTATCAAATCCCAAATCCATTTTTTCATCTTCCATGTAATTGATAGAGGTAACTGCGATTACATCAGTATAAGGATTGAAGTCCGCTGGCAGCAAATATTTGCTGTTGACCCCCAATACAAGCTCTGGCTCTTTCTCCATGTAAGTAATTGATTTTAAATCCACATACGCCTCGTAAGGAGAAAAATCCTCGGGCAAGTAATCCTTTGTATCAAAACCTAGATCCATATCCTCTTCTTCCATGTAATTGATGGAATGTACATCCACCACGTCCGTGTAAGGATCAAAATTTTCCGGCAAATACTTTTGGGTATCAAAACCTAATGCGGGTTCAACTTTGTTTTCGAGGTATATGATGGAATTCAAATCAAAATAGCTTTTATACGGATCAAAACCCTCAGGGAGATAATCTGCGGTGTCAAAACCCAAATTCACTTCAGGCTCTTCCTCCAAATACACTATTTCATTCAAATTCAATTCATACGATGCATAATCCATCTCTGAAGTTGAATTGTTTGACTCGGCACTTATATTAAGTGTGGTCAAACTGTTCTCTAAACTACCCGGTGTCTCGGACTGAACCTGGACAACCTTGGTATTTTGTTGGTCGTTTGCTATGGCCGTACTACTTAATAATACACTTCCATAAATTAATAATAACTTGTTCATTTTTTGATTGAATTTTATGATTGATGTTATGCCTATAAGACTATCCAAAACCAAAAACGTTACAGTCTTTAGGATTTTTTTACGAAAAAGGAATAGCCGCTGAGCCCAGCTATATGGGGCGATTCACTCCAAACCATCAGTAAAACGCAGGACTCCCAAAGGTTGATGTATTCCGTTAAAAAAAATGTTGTTAATATTTATTTAACAGTTAATCTTCCCGAATTTTAAGTTCTTTGGATCTTCTTAGTTATTCAAACTGACATATAATGATCAAAAAATTACTACCTCGACTACTTTTAGTCATTATTTCATTAGGTGCTTTCCAATCTGCAGAAGCACAACTTTTCAAAAAGAAAAAGAAAGAAACCGAGCAAAAAAAAGACGATAAGTCCAAACCTGGTGATATAAAGCCTTATGATAAGGTCATTACCAAAGACGCAAAAACCGACGAAGGGCTTTTTAGCGTTCATACCGTAGATGACAAACATTACTACGAGATTCCGGATTCCCTGTTCAACCGCGAAATGCTCATGGTAAGCCGAATCTCCAAAACTGCTACAGGTATAGGTTTTGGTGGCGGAAAAATCAACACCCAAGTGTTGCGTTGGGAGAAAAAAGACAAAAAAGTATTGGTACGAGTGGCTTCCTATGAAAATGTGGCGGCAGATTCTTTGCCCGTGCATGAAGCTGTGGTAAACTCCAATTTTGAACCTGTACTGTTTTCTTTTGATATCAAGGCCATCAATAAAAAAGATTCCCTGAGTCCCGCCACGGTAATCGAAATAGACCCTCTATTTACAGGTGATGTAAAAGCCCTTGGCTTTCCCGATGGATACCGAAAAAGATACAAAGTTACCCGCATGGATGGTGACCGCAGCTATATCGAATCCATCAAGAGTTATCCCCTGAACATAGAAGCTCGCCACGTAAAAACATATTTGTCCAGTGATCCACCCAGCAACTCCAGCTTGGGATCCATTTCTTTGGAAATCAACAATTCCATGATCTTGTTGCCAAAAGAACCGATGAAGCGTCGCTATTTTGATGAGCGTGTGGGATGGTTTGCCAGAGGACAAGTGGATTACGGATTGGATGCACAGGAAAGCAAAACCGTTACCTATCTGGATCGTTGGAGATTGGAAGTCAAGGACGAGGACATCGAAAAATACAAAGCAGGTGAATTGGTAGAACCCAAAAAACCTATCGTATATTATGTAGACCGTGCCACGCCAAAAGAATGGGTACCCTATATTAAACAAGGTATCGAGGATTGGCAAGTAGCTTTTGAGGCTGCAGGTTTTAAAAATGCCATTATCGCAAAAGACCCTCCTTCTCCAGAAGAAGATCCCGAATGGTCCCCAGAGGATGTAAGATATTCGGTAGTGCGCTATTTGGCCTCCCCTATTCCAAACGCGAACGGACCGCACGTGAGCGACCCTCGAAGTGGTGAGATTTTGGAATCGGACATCAACTGGTACCACAATGTGATGAGTTTGCTACGTGGTTGGTTCTTTGTACAAACAGCGGCCATTAATCCCGAGGCTCAAAAAACCGAGTTCAAGGAAAATATCATGGGTCGCTTGATACGCTTTGTATCCTCCCACGAAGTAGGTCACACGTTGGGACTTCCACACAATATGGGAAGTAGCGTGGCATACCCTGTGGATTCTCTCCGCTCAGCAAGTTTTACCCAAAAGTATGGAACAGCACCATCCATTATGGACTATGCCCGTTTCAACTACGTGGCACAGCCAGGGGACGAAGGTGTGGCTTTGATGCCAAACATCGGTGTTTACGATAAATACTCCATTAAATGGGGGTACAAACCTATTTTGGACAAAACAGCGAAAGAAGAAAAACCAATTCTAAACGATTGGATTTTGGAACATGCAGGAGATCCCATGTACCGTTTCGGCCATCAGCAAGTGGGAGACATCCACGACCCAAGCTCACAAACCGAGGATTTAGGGGATGATGCAATCAAAGCCAGTTTATATGGTATTGAAAACCTGAAACGTATCGTTCCCAAATTAAGGGAATGGACTACCGAGGACGGTAAGAACTATGATGACTTAAAGACCATGTACGGACATGTGGTTTCACAGTTCCGTAGATATATGGGACATGTTTCCAACAATATTGGAGGTGTTTACGAATACCACAAAACCGCTGATCAAGAAGGTGCCGTGTACACCTACGTGAGCAAGGAACACCAAAAAAATGCCATGGAATTCATGCAGGAGCAACTCTTTGAAACCCCTGAATGGTTGATAGACCAAAACATTTTCAATAAAATTGAATATTCTGGTTCCATAGAGCGTATCCGTGCCACACAGGAAAGCTATTTGAACACCATGCTGCAATTGGGCAAATTGGCCCGAATCATCGAAAACGAGACATTGAACGGTAATGAAGCTTACGGATTGGTGGAAATGATGCGCGACCTTCGCAGAGGAATCTGGTCCGAGACCCGAAGCGGCAAAACGATCGACACCTACCGAAGAAATCTTCAAAAAGCGCATATTGACCGCTTGGAGTATTTGATGACCGCGGACAGCCAAAGGAAACAGCCAGATTTTGGAGGTTACAGAAAATCAACGCCGATCAACACGAGCCAATCGGATATCCGTTCAGTGGCACGTGCTGAACTAAATAATTTAAAAAGAGACATCAGAGGTGGTCTTGCTAGGATTTCAGACACCATGAGCCGCTATCATTTACAAGATGCCCTAGAGCGAATAGACCTTATATTGGAACCTGCCAAATAGGCCTTCTTTTTAAGAAAGGTAATATGGAACAAGGTGTGACCGATACATTCATCGATCACACCTTGTTTTTTTATATCTACACATCCAATCAAAGTCGTTTCACAACATATCTGTGAGATTCTCAATCGGATTGATTACTTTAGTAATCCCAAATCTCACATCATGAACTACAA
Source organism: Flagellimonas yonaguniensis (assembly GCF_029193885.1). Taxonomy (GTDB): domain Bacteria; phylum Bacteroidota; class Bacteroidia; order Flavobacteriales; family Flavobacteriaceae; genus Flagellimonas; species Flagellimonas yonaguniensis. The sequence continues at coordinate 29,374 of NZ_JARFVB010000017.1, forward strand.
AACAAAAAGCTTAATCTACTTTTCCTGTTTCGTGGCAGCTTCCGTGTCATATTATTTGATAGAGCAACACGACGAATTCCAAAATCAACTCAATTCGCAAAACTACGTTGAGACCCATTTCGAGGATGCCGACGAGTATACCGATGATTCCGAGAAAAACCTTGAGGAGAAACTCAAGTAATTTCCCTAGAACATATCCGTACTGTTAAATGCTTCATAAACTATGTGCAATGGTTAAACCTTTGGATACAGTTCATGTCCAAAGAACAAATCATTAAAGTTTATACCTATGAAGCGAATAGCAGTAGTATTGGTTATGCTGATAAGCATTGGCATGACCGCCCAAAGACAAGATGACCAAAGAATGCGCAAAGGTCCTAAAATGGACATGACCGCCGAAGAGATGGCCACATTGCAAACAAAACGAATGACCTTGGCGTTGGATTTGACCGAGGCACAGCAAGATAAAGTGTACGACATCCAATTGGAAAATGCCAAGTTCAGAAAAGAGAAGTGGGACGAGATCAAAGCATTGAAGGATAGCGGCGAATGGAAAAAGCCTACATCCGAAGAGCGATATGAAATGGAAAACGCACGTTTGGACCGTCAAATCGCAATGCAGGAAAAAATGAGGAATGTGCTGGATGAAAATCAGTACGAAACTTGGAAAAAGTTCTCCTATCGCAAAAAAATGCATGGCAAGAAAAAAATGCAGGAGAGAGGGAGAAGAGGATAGTGTTTTTTGTTGATTTAAGAAGCCGCGCCAGCCATGGTCGCGGTTTCTTTTTTTATCGTTTATTTTAACGATAAATTTAAATATCGGTTTTTTTATCGATATATTTGATTATCTGCTTTTTTACAGATATTTTTACTTATCCGTTTATACATGGATATTTAATATTATCTGCTTTTTAGCAGATGCTTATCAAAATTGATAATCATGATTGCCATTCTCACAGGTGATATCAAAAACTCCTCGGAACATAAAGCCAATAAATGGCTGCCTCTTTTAAAAGAGGCCCTGGTCAAATACGGCAAAGAACCCAAGGACTGGGAAATATACCGGGGAGACAGTTTCCAACTGCAAACCAAGCCAGAAAATGCATTGGAGGCCGCAGTCTATATAAAAGCCTGTATCAAACAAATTCGCCATTTGGATGTTCGCATAGGAATTGGTCTGGGCAATAAAAATCATGACGCACCCAAGATTACCGAGTCCAACGGTTCAGCTTTTATCAACTCGGGGGGATGTTTTGAAAACCTCAAGAAACAAACCTTGGGTTTGAAATCCGGCCATGGAAATTTTGATGAAACCATCAATTTAATGCTCTTGCTGTCAACAATGACAATGGACAATTGGTTGCCTGCAACCTCGAAAACAGTAAAGGCGGCCATGGAACACCCCAATACCAATCAAAGTGAAATCGCATCAATACTGGGCAAATCACAAAGCACCATCAGTGAAGCATTAATTAGGTCAGGATTTGATGAAGTCCAAAAAATGATTCATTTTTACAAGGCACAACTTGCCCAATTATGATGCTTATAGCCTTAAAATTGATACTCGCCCATTTCATCGGGGACTTTGTACTCCAACCAGCTCATTGGGTGGAGGACAAGTTGAAGAAAAAGGGCCGGTCCAAATACCTGTATTTCCATATTGGGGCGCATCTACTGGTGCTATTGATCATACTGCAGTTTCAACACATTGTGCCCATCTTGGTCATTGTGGTAACACACTTTCTTATCGATTTGGGCAAATTATCCCTGACCAATCCAAAAAACTATCGCTGGCTGTTTGTCGTGGACCAAGTACTTCATCTTTTGGTTCTTGGTTGTGTGCTGTACTGGATAAAGCCATTCCCAGTGGATTTCGGCGCTTTGTTTACCGAAAAAACCTTGCTGCTGATTACTTTTTTGGTGTTTGTCACTTACGTATCCGGCATATTAATGCGCATGTTACTGGCCCCATATATCGATGAAGTTGCCAAAGACGATGCCACCAGCGAAGGAGGCTCCCTTAAAAACGCAGGGACCTATATCGGCATGCTGGAAAGGCTATTCGTATTTGGCTTTATTTTGATGCAGCAATGGGCAGCCATCGGCCTATTGATCGCAGCCAAGTCAGTGTTCCGTTTTGGTGACCTCAACAAGGGCAAAAACCGTAAGCTTACCGAGTATGTCCTTATCGGCTCCCTATTGAGTTTTGGCCTGGCCATACTTTCGGGGATGTGCTATATGTATCTTACCGAACAACTTTAGTACTGCCAGAAACCGAAAAAGCCATCCTTTAAAGAATGGCCTTTTCTAAACTAATGAATTGAAAACACTTAGTTAAAACAGATTGGCATCTTTTAAGATCTGTATACTTTCCAAAACGTCGCTTACCGCGAGGGTCATGGATTTTGCGGAGACCGTGGCCCCCGATATCCCATCGATATCCTCTCCGTAAACCAACTTCTCTCCCGATTTCCTCCCGATAAATTGCTTCAACCAACGCTGGCTTCCCACTTGGCGTCCATGATCTTCCCGATATATCAATATTTTGGATTTTTTCACGCTGAGGTCAGGATTCAGTAAAACCACATAGTCAAAGGTTTTCTTTAAACTGGGAGCAACGCCCACATAAACATATCCTAACTTTTTTTCCGAAGAAGTGATCTCAAACAGGTTTTCCCCTCCTAATTCGGAAGGGGTTTGCTCGTTCAAATCAAGTGACACCTCCATAAGGTCCATGGAGAACTCCTCTACCTCATACGTTCCCTGTATGGCACTATTGATCTTTTCCTGGAGCTTATCCGATATCTTGTCAACCTTGAATCCAAACAGCAACAAGGCTGAAGCCATCACGGCCCAACTGATAAAGTGAAGCTTACTGCCCTTCAACACGATCTGTAGTTTTGTCGGTTACAAACTTGTTGATGGCCATCAAAATATCGGCCTTGTTGGCATCTTCCTTCTCTAAACCGTAAAAGTGCATGAATAAAGGTTTGCCATCAACCTGCTTGGCAAGCGTCAAATTACCTTCTCTGTCATATACTTCATCCCATGCACCCCTGGCCTTGGCCCAAAAATCTTTGTGCTTGGCCCACCAATCAGTGGCTGCCTTACACTTTTCATCCGCTACCTTAACATAGGTATTGTATCCTTTTTCCTGTGCCAACAGTACATCTTCTAGGCCATCTTTACGGATAATTTTATCATTGTCCTGCTCGTGTACCCAGCCCGTACCCGTAATCTCTTGCCTGTTTCCACGGCTCATCACGTTGTAATCGCTTCTTTTGGAATATTCCCTACGTGGTAGAGGGGAATCACTTTTGTTTTCCCAGTAATGCTTCCCATCATAATGTACCCAAGTGGAAGAACCCGCATACCTTGGGCTATCGTCCACCTGATACACTTTTTGTGTCCATTGCCCCTTTACCTCATCCGCAGGAAGCTCGGTAAACACCCAATTATTGTCCTTATCGTAATGGAATATCTTCTGGTTCTCATACAACCAGTCCTGTCTCCAATGTTTGATCACCATGGTATCGTTAAGTACCAACAAGTGCTGTAGTGAAATCTTATTGTCTTCGTCTTCTATGGGCAATGCCAGTTCCAGTGCCTTGGACGTATAATCCAAGTGTTTCTCATAGTCAATCTCGGGAGCAAAGGTCTCCGTGTACTCAAAACTGACTTCGTAACATCCGCACATGTCCAGAATGGCTTCGCGGTCCAGTTCTTTTTTCTCTTGTGATGTTGCATCCGTAGTTGCCAAAGCCACAAACAACAAGGGTAGGATAAATTTCTTCATATCGGTTTCTGTTAGAATGTTTTAAAAAATGTTTGGTCAAAAATACTAAACTTATTTAGATTGATTTAAAATAAAATATATATTTGTCATTAAATTTAAATAGAATGAGTCTAAATAAAAATAAAGGTCTCTTATTTTTAACCTTACTTTACCCCCTTTTCGGATTTGCCCAAGAATCAAAAACCACTGAAAAAGACTCATTGTCCATGCAGCAATTGGACGAGGTGGTATTGACCGGGGAAAGCAAAGTGATGTCCCTCAGTAAAAAATTGTTTGCAGTTGGTGTTTTGAACCAAAAGGACATTGCCAAAGTAGCAGGGAACAATTTGGCCGACATCCTCAACTACAATCTTAATATTACCGTTACCCCAGACCCCTCAACAGGTCGTTCCACTATCAGTATGTTCGGATTGGACGGACAATATGTAAAAGTGCTCATTGATGGCATACCTATGGCCAGTGACAATGGTATGGGCAACAATATCGACATTACACAAATCAACTTGGAGGATGTGGAACGGATAGAAATCGTGGAAGGTTCCATGGGTGTGCTTTACGGAGACAATGCCGTAGCTGGAGTAATCAATATTGTGACCAAACGTGGATTGGACAATACCCATAGATGGCAGTTGCAACTATCCGTACAAGAAGAAACCGTGGGCAGCGAATATGCACTATTCGATGAAGGCCGACACATCCAAAACGCAAAACTTATCCATCAATTGAGTGATAAGACCAGTATTTCCATCGGGGGTTCCCGAAATGACAATGCTGGTTTTTTTAATGATTACCGCGGAAAAAACTATGTGAACATTCAGGATAATGCCGTGGTAAACGATAGCCTTCGGGGCATGGAATGGAACCCAAAAGAGCAGTTGACCGCCTTTGGCAACTTCAACACATCACTGGGCAGGCACAATATCTTTTACAAGATCCAATATTACGATGAATCAGTTCCAGTGTACAATCATTATGTGAACGGTAGGCTGGACAGTAATACGGGTATGGTCAACCCAACGGCCTTGGATGAGAATTTCGATACGGAGCGCCTCATGAACAACCTTAACCTTACAGGTCCCATAAAAGGATCCACAGTATACAACCTGTCCCTGTCCCATCAGACCCAAAAGCGCTATTACAAACAATATGTGTACAATATCCTCCAACAGGGCATTGAATCCATCATCGCTGACGATTTAAGTCAATCCAGTGAAATATGGTATTCGAAGGGCTTTGTGAGCAACATGGTTCCAAAATCGAATTTCTTCAACCTGCAATTGGGATATGAGTTTAACCATCAAACAGGTTTTGATGCCATTGCCACCGGCGAATATTCCAGCGATGTGGTGGAAAACACTTTGGAGAACTACGATTTCTTCGGGGTGGCTGACTTCAATCTTACTGACAGGCTATCCATTTTTCCAGGAGCGCGATTTACCAATAACTCCCAATTCGGAAACAAGTTGATTTGGTCCCTCTCCTCTACCTACGACATCAGCAATACCTTTAAAATAAAAGCAGTGTTCGGTTCCGCCTTCAGGGCGCCCAATTTTGAAGAATTGTTCTTCTACTTTGTGGACTCCAACCACAATGTGCAGGGAAATCCCGACCTGGATCCCGAAGATGGCATCTCACTTTTCCTGAACGTAGAAGAAAAATTCAGGCTGTCCGACGCAAGTATGCTCAAAACCGCCCTAAAATCCTACTATTTTGATATTGATGGGAAAATAGCTTCCGTCATTGATGTGGACGAGCAAGACCGCAACCTGTTCACTTTCGATAATGTGGACCGCTCCAGAATTCTGGGGTTCTCTTTAGAGAATTCCCTGATCATGAACCGTTGGCAGGCTTCATTGGGCATGACTTATTTGGGTGCTTCCACCATAGTGGACGAATCTACGGATAACAACAGTGATTATCTGTGGAGTTTCAATCTACAATCAGCCTTGAGCTATACCGTTCCATCAATCAACACCACCCTATCGGCCCAACTCAAATACACGGGAAGAACCCAGATTGTGCAGAGTGGCACGGATGGCACCGAAGTAGGCCAGACCGATGATTTCACGTGGATGGATGCCTCGGCTCGGACCAACATTACAAAAGACTTAAGCCTTACGCTAGGCGCACGGAACATCTTCGACATTGTTCGGGTAAATGCCTCGGACACTCCCACGGGAGCCCATGGAAGTGGAGGAACACCAAGTCGTTTGTTCGGCAATGGAAGATCGTATTACCTAAAACTATTATACAATCTAAATTTCAATTAAAACCAATGAGAAAGACAATCCTTTTAAAAGCAATCGCACTCTTGCTCATCATCAGCTCTTGTAGCGATGATGAAGGCCAAGACCTGATAGACTTCACGGTAAACTTCACCAGTGAGACCGTGAGCACGAACGAGGAAGACACTTCTGTTGATGTACAGCTCAACTTTTCCAGACCTGCATCGGAAGCGGGAACCATTAACATTGCCTATACGGGAACCAATGCGGAATATGGAACGGATTTCACCACAACACCTGATGGGGGATCGGGAACCATTGCCATTAACGTAGCGGAAGGAGACCAAAATGCGTCTTTTACCTTTAACAAATTGACCAATGCCATCGAAGGCTCCACAAAATCAGTGAGCTTTTCCATTGATGGGTTTGACAACATCGATTGGTCCCAAGGTGCGGCAGCATCCACTTTGGTCAGCTTTACCCCTATTGCATCGACCAGTGGGGTAATCGATTCTGAAAATGGTGGCGCCACCATACCCAACCAAGTCTATTTTGATTTCAGCTCAGCGACACAGACCGTCGTTAAGCGAGACACATGGGAAATTGCATTGTACAACGGAACAGAAAACCGTGTGTTTTTGAACTCAGCCCTAGCTGTATCAGCTGTTGAGCTTACAGGGGTTACCGATTTACTAACCATTACAGAAGCTAGCAATCTTTCCGAACCTATGGAATTGATCGGTTTAAATGCCATGTTCCAACCGGAACCTGTAACGGTAAACACTGTATCCGAGTTATTGGAAGGCTTGCCAGTTGGGTACTACCAATACGGAAACTTGGATGAAGGTATTTCCTTTACCGACAATCCTGAAGGTACTTTGGAAGACACTGCCTTTAGCGAGGTATCGACCACGGCAGAGGAAAACCACGTTTATATAGTAAGTATGGGCAATGAAATTCCTATTGAAGGAGAATTGGAAGAGCCCATCGATCCAGGAAGCATTAACACTACTGGAGATCATAGAGGATTTTTAAAGGTAAGGATCTTGAGCGATGGCAATAACTACACCATTCAATATGCGGATTTGGCTGAAACCGATTCGTACAGTGAAGTGACCGTTGCCAAAGATGCCGCTTATAACCTTACCGCTTTTAGTTTGACCAATGGCGAAACCGTAAGCGTGGAGCCCACCAAAGAGCAGTGGGACATTAATCTCAGTGGCGTATTTGCTTATTATGGCGATTCAGGGGGGCTTGTTGCAGGCCTTACCTATTCTGATTATGTGGTGCACAATAATTTGGGGGGAGCAGGCGTATACCAAGTTATAGTTGAAGACGATGCCCCTACATATACTGATTTCAGTATGGGCAATGTGGATGAAGCTTCGTTTGTTTTCAACAACCGTTCCCAAATAGGAACCGGATGGAGACAACCCTATGGAGGTCCCGTTTATGAAGACAGATACTATGTTCTGAAGGACATTGATGGAAACTATTACAAATTCATGTTCACAGCATACACCAGCACAGAAGGCGAAAGAGGAAACTACCAATTTACCTACGAACGCTTGTAAAGATTCATTTATTCAGATGCTCAATACTCGGCCCACCATACCTTTTGTTATCCTATCATTCTGAGTGGTTCAGTTTGAGTTAGTTTGTGTGAGAAGCGGGGCCTAGGGTCCCGCTTTTTTTTGTTGATTCCCGTTCACGGCACGAAAAAAATGGTTAGCGTTAAGCCCAACCATTATAAATACGTTATTTTATATTAAAAGATTTTTAATGAAGGACAGCATGGGAGTAATAGCAACGAACAAACGCGAAATAAAACTTTTTTATAATGCAGAAACCAATAAAGGCATGCAGACCTTGGCCTATGCGAAATCTTCCAAGAAAAAAGTGTTGGACGTGAATCTGGACAAGGTAAAAGTCACGGCTACCCAATGGGCCGAATTGGCCAAGCTATTGGGTAAACCCATAAAGGAACTGATCAATACAGAACATCCGGATTTCGTTAACAACTACGGAAAAAACCTAAAACCATATAGCGATGAGGATTGGCTCAAAGTCATGGAGAACAGCCCCAAGGTAATTACCCAACCCATTTTGGTAAACGGCGAAAAAGCCGTTCAAATCGACGCCCCATCTAAGGTTTTGGCCTTTTTGGAAGATGAAGACTGATTCCTTCTCCCATACCCATTGAACACACCATTGACACCCTTATGCCACAACAAAACGTTTCACGCTACATTAAAATCACGGTCGGAATCATTCTAGTATTGATACTTACCACCGTTGTGGCCCAAATCATGTTTACCAACAAAGTGGAAACAGCACTGCAAAAAAAAGTACCCGCTTCACTTAACCTTACCTATGGTAATTTAAGTACGAATGTGCTTATGGGGAAAATCAGCCTGAGCGATGTTGGTGCCAATAATACGGAACAAAACATCGATTTTAAGGCAAAATCCATGACCATTTCCGGTCTCAACTACATTCCCTTGCTTCAAAATGGGGATATTACCATCAGCGAGCTTCATCTGGAAGCGCCAGAGGTCGTCTACCATCAAACCGAAAAAGACACTACTTCTAAAAAGGACAAAAAATCTCCATCCAAAACATATATAGTCAAAAGCTTCAATATCCAAGGTGGACGTTTTAAAATGCTGAACACAACATCCAGCAGTACAGCCATAGTAGAGGGCATCGATTTTACCCTTTCCGATATCAAATTCGACCAGGAAACCGCTCAACAAAGCATACGCTTCGCCTATGGTAATTATGAGCTCAATACCGACAAAGGCCATTTCAACATGAGCCCTTTGGAATTCATCGAGTTTGAGCACATGCAATTGACCCCTGATGTGGGCGGGTTCCAACATTTTGTACTGCGTACCAAATACAGCAAAGCGGAACTTTCCCAAAGATTGGCCGTGGAGCACGACCATTACGACCTTACCATCGACAATATCATCCTGAACAATTGGGACTTTGGCTTCGAGGGCGAACTGCCCTACTTCCACTTGGGCGCATTGGAATTACGAACACCCATTTTCCATGTGTATCGCGACAAACTGTTGCCCGACGACACCACGCACAAAAAACTCTACAATCAGGCACTTCGCGAGCTGGATATGGCCCTTCAGGTGGACTCCATTCAGATTTCGGAGGGACTTATTACCTATCGGGAGCGGTTGAAGGTCGATGTGGACCCCGAAAACCTCAGCTTTTCGGATATCGAGGCCAGTATCAACAACCTGCATACCAAAGGTAAGGGAGAAGTAACGGTGGATATCGATGCCAAATTGATGGACAATGGTCCTTTTACCCTGGACTGGAGCTTTGACCCCCAAAACAAGGCCAATACCTTTTTGGCAAAAGGCTCACTGTCCAATTTCCAGTCCGAAAGCATCAACCCGTTTTTAAAGACCAACCTCAATGCCGAGGTCAAGGGCACTATTCAGCAAATGTATTTTACCATTAACGGGAACGAACTGGAATCGCAGGGCGATATAAAAATGAAATACGACAACTTCGAGTTCACCGTGCTCAAAAAAGATGGTTTGAGTGTCAATAAAATACTTACCGCCGTAGTGAACCTATTTACCAAAAACGGCGAGAAAACGGATGAGGACGGCTTCCGGCACGGCGATTTCAAAGTGGGACGGAACCAGGATAAATCCTTCTTCAACTATTTATGGATTAACTTAAAAGAAGGCTTGGTCGACACCATGACGGGGCGTGGCAAAAAACGGGACTGAGTTTGGCATTTGCAATCAATCCTATTTTCCTGAAAAGGGACCGTTCCCAATTTTCAAGTTTTCATTGTCCACTCTCAAACCTTAACCCTTAACCTTCTACCTTTAGCCATTGCTCCTTTACCCTATTCTAAATTGTTCACTGCTAATTGACAACTGTTAATTCTCCTCTTTTATTGATAATTGTCAACGGTTCATTGCTAATTACAGAAAACCCCTAGTTTTTTTAAGGTTTTTGTACAATGTTATTGTTTTGAAAATTAGTAGTTTGCACTCCCAACCTCCCATTTATTTAATGCAACACGTATTGTACCTGTGACCGAATGTCATAGGGATAACCCCCTATACCTGTTAGTCAAAATACTAAGAGGTCACAAGGGGACTGGCCATCCAACGTCAAAACATGTGAAAGCCAAAAAAGACACCAAAAATAATTGGACGAGTATTCGAAAATCGAAAGAGTAGGTTATTACTAACATATTAAATTCTAAAGAATGTCCAATTATCTTAAAACACTTAACCTCATAACTATCATAGTTGTTTTTGTATCATCATGCTCAGATAATCAAAATGATTTATCGCATGACACGAACCAGTTACGTAGCATTTTTTTAAAGGACAAGGATTACAATCATGTAAAGAAAGATTATTTGTCCCTAGAAAATTCTGTAAAGACTGATTTATGGATAGAAAAACTAAATCAATTGCAGAACTCAAACCTACCCGAGAATCATAAAAACCTTATCCAAGAACTTACCATTGAACTTAAATCAGGTAACTCCAATGAAACTAAATTACGCTCTTTGGCCATTGAACTTGCCAAAATAACACCAGAGCATGATTTTTTGATGATGTTCGGGGCACTGGAAGATTATTCTCCAAAAATCGATGGAGGCTTTCATGATGACTTTATCTCAATAGAGTTACAAGAGAACCTGCAAAGCATAGGCTCATTTAACGAGAAAGCAAAAACAAACCTGACAGGCAAAGCACTACCAGAATGTAATTGTAGTTGGACTTGTGATTGGTACAACAACGGATATTCGGACACCAATTGCAACGAAACAACTACTGGCTGTGGCTTTTTATGGCTACAGAGTTGTGATGAAAAAGTTTAATTCCAGAAATCTGCCTCTGTAAATTCAGGGGCAGTAAAATTTTAATCTATGAAATTATTCTCCCAAAAACTTAAATACTTTATTGTTCCAGCGACATATATTCTAGCTGGTATCATCTCATATGGCGATCATTTTCATATACTGCCCCTGACCCTTATCGCATGTTTTTTGACAGCCTATTTTTTAAAAGAAAACATCAGGAGACAAATGTTATGGGCTCTTTTACCCCTATGGTTGTTAATATTGATTCCTTCTTTGATTGATTTGGATTTCAAGCGATCTCTCCTCTACTTAATTTTTATCCCCATAAGCGCATTGCTTGGTCGCTGGGCAAAAACATCATATTTTGCACCTAAGTTTGCTCTTACCATTTTGCTCTCCACATTTTTAGGAAAATTTGGTTATCCCAGTGTTTTTTTGGCCTTAACAGACGATTCGAAGTTTTATGACACCAAACCATTTCCAAAAAAACTGATTTTTACGGACAAGCATAAAGACACTATTCAATTTCAGAATAAAATAACTGTGTTGGATTTTTGGAACACCTCTTGCAAACCTTGTTATGAAAAGTTTCCCTACTACGAGAAAATAAGTAAAAAGTACCAACACCCTGAAATTGCCTTCTACTCGGTAAATGTTCCTCTAAAAAACCAAAGCTTTGAAGAACGCACCAAAGCGGAGGAAAAACTGGGTTACTCATACAAAACCATATATAGTGAAGCTTTGAAGAAAGTCCAGAAAAGCTTGGGTTTTAATTCCTACCCACATCTTATAATTCTAAATGATAGCACCATAATTTACAGTGGTAATTTTGTGACGGGCGAAAGTATCTATATTGACAATCTGGATAGGCAATTACAAAAAATAACACAAAAGAATAGCCTCCAATTATAACTCTATGAAATTTTTCAACACCAAAAAAAGAAACTGACGGGAATAGGTCTTGCTTTAGTTTTGTTCATCCTTTTATTCTTGAAAATTCTATTTGGTTAACACAGAGTAGCCCTATTTTTAAAATCAACCTTTCTTTTACCTTCTGCGGAATTAAAATTTCAAAAACATTAAATATAACCTGAAAAACCAACCTCAAAATCTTCATTTTTAAAGTCTTAAAACACCTTCCCCACCGCCTCAATAGTTCGATCCAAATCAACATAACTAAGGGCATCGTTTAAAAAGTAGCTCTCAAAAGCAGAGGGCGGTAAGTACACCCCATTCTCCAACATCCCGTGGAAGTATTTTTTAAAGGTATCGTTGTTGCCCTTCGCAGAGCTGGCAAAATCCACCACAGGCTCGTCCGTAAAGTGTACGGAGATCATACTGCCATAACGGTTAATCTGGTGGATCACACCTTTTTCCGTCAGGGTTTGGGCAATGCCTTTGTGCAAATACTCCGTTTTTTTGGCCAAACTGGTAAAAATTTCAGGTTGGTTGTTCAGGGCAGTGAGCATGGCCAGTCCGGCACTCATCGCCAAAGGGTTTCCGCTCAAGGTACCCGCTTGGTACACCGGTCCTTCTGGCGCCAAATGTGACATGATCTCCGCACGGGCCGCAAACGCTCCTACGGGCAGTCCACCCCCGATCACTTTTCCGAACATCACAATATCGGCATCAATGCCCAAGGCTTCCTGTGCGCCACCTTTTCCAAGGCGAAAGCCTGTCATTACCTCATCAAACAACAACAAAATACCTTCTTGGGTGCAGAGTTCGCGCAAACCTTTAATAAATTCATCTTTGGGTATAATACAGCCCATGTTCCCCGCTACGGGTTCCAAAATAATGGCGGCAATCTCGCCTTTATTGGCTTCCACCAAGGCTTTCACGCCCTCCAAATCATTATAATCGGCCAATAGCGTATCCTTGGCCGTGCCCTGCGTTACCCCAGGGCTGTTGGGACTACCAAAAGTAACGGCTCCACTCCCCGCTTGTATCAAAAAAGAGTCGGAGTGGCCGTGGTAGCAACCCGCAAATTTAATGATCTTCTCCTTGCCCGTGTACCCGCGCGCGAGGCGCACCGCACTCATACAGGCTTCGGTGCCGCTGTTCACAAAACGGATTTTGTCAATGTTCGGCACCATGGACACCGCCAGTTTGGCGATTTCGGTCTCGATTTCGGTGGGTGTTCCAAAGGATGTTCCTTTTTTGGCCTTCTCCACCACCGCATTGATCACAGGTTCGTAGGCATGGCCCAGAATCAGCGGCCCCCACGAAGCAATATAGTCGATGAGTTGGTTACCGTCTTCATCGTACAGGTAGGCTCCTTTGGCCTCCTTGATAAAAATAGGGTCGCCCCCGACGGCTTTAAACGCTCGTACAGGTGAATTCACTCCCCCGGGAATGTATTTTTTGGCCTCGGCGAACAAGGCACTGCTTCGTTGATAGATCATATATGTTCTGTGTCGTTCCTGTACTTCGGCTATGCTCAGCATAAACTCCGGCAGGAATCTGTTTTCATCAATTCTTTTTCGTCATGCTGAACTTGTTTCAGCATCTCATCCAATCAGCTTTTACTCCTAATGAGAACCTGAAACGAGTTCAGGTTGACGTTTGTCAGTTCGAGCGCAGTCGAGAACGACACGGCACCACATCTCGACTGCGCTCGATGTGACAAGCCATATAGATTTCGACCTGTTTTCCGCAAAGGTAATGATGATCATTCGTTTTGGGAAATGGATTTTGCGAATGCTTAGCTGATATTCCTGTGAACGTAGAAATCCATTTTATTTTTCCCTTGCTTGTCATTCCTGCGAAAGTAGGAATCCATTTAACCTTGTGGATTCCGCATCAGGTGTGGAATGACATGTAGAAAATATAAAGGTGCTCCGCTTAGCATTACAAGTTCGATATCAGTTCGAGCACAGTCGAGAACCACAATACCACAGCACTACGTAAGCACCCCTCGACTGCGCTCGGGATGACACCATAGACAGCTGTGAAAACTACTGCGCCACCCGAATATTGAGCACCTGACCGATGGAAATAATATTGTCGTTGAGATTGTTGAGGCGGCGAAGCTCGTCCACCGAAATATCATAGCGCTTGGAAATGGCATACAATGTATCGCCCTTTTGCACCTTGTGGGTAAAAACTTCGTACTGTCTGGTGTTTCGCACCGTGGGCAAACCGTTTTCCACAACCGCTTCGTCGTATTCATGAAGATTGTAGCTTTCTATGATGGAAATCAGTTTTTGCGGGTACTTACGGTCAGTAGCATACCCCGCCTGACGTAATCCGTGGGCCCATTTCTTGTAATCGTCCCGTCTGTAGTTGAACAAAAACGCATAGCGTGAGCGGGTGGATAGGAAAATACTGTGATCGCGGAAGGAATACATCGGGTGGTTGTACTTACGGAAACATTCGCCTTTGGCATCATCATCATGGAAATCGAACTCCCCTTCCCAACCAGCATGGCATTTGATTCCGAAGTGGTTATTTGTCTTCAAGGTCAATTCACCCCTGCCCGAGCCACTTTCCAAAATACCCTGTGCCAAAGTAATACTGGCCGGTATGCCATAGGCACGCATTTCGTACTGGGCAATCTCAGCAAAGGTCTCGATATAATCCTGGGTGTCCGAAATCGGGAAACGTTCAAAACGCCCGGTATCTTCCGGCATGGGGTACATACCGGCATCTTCTTTGGTCTCTTTACTACGGTTTACCGTAGTTTCTTCGGTATTGCTGACTACAGGAGCGCCCTTGCGTTGGGTCGTCCTTCTTTTTTTGGCACCACAGCTAGAGAGCAAAAGTGCCGCTATCAATACATATCCTATTCGCCTGATCATACGTCCAATAACGGTAAATTCTTCTTTTTCAATACAAGGTTCATGCCTTTTATGCCTTGCAGTCCCCCTGTGTGAATCGCCAAGATTTGGGTTCCTGGTTCAAAAACATCCTGCTTTATGAGATCAAAAATACCAAAAAGCATTTTACCTGTATAAGTGGGATCCAATGGGATGCCCGTTTCACTTTTAAAAAGGTTGATGAATGCAATCAGTTGTTGGTCCACTTTGGCATAACCTCCAAAATGATAATCGGTTACAAGCTTCCAACGGTCATTATGGACAAAGGTACAAATCTCCTCGATTAAAAAATCGCCCTTCAGTGCAGGGAAGCCCAAAACCGATTGATGCGGTCGTGATGCATTGATGAGTCCAGCTACGGTGCCACCCGTACCCGCAGCACTACAGATGTAATCGAATGTCACATCTTCATCGGTCAAGATTTCCGAACAGCCCTTTACTGCCAATGCATTGGTTCCGCCCTCGGGCAACAGGTATACATCGCCGAACTGTTCCTTCAATTTTTCAATAAAGGATGGGTCGTTTTTGTATCGATAATCACTGCGGGAGACAAAATGGAACTGCATACCGTGTTCATGGGCCAGTTTCAAGGTAGGATTGTTTTGCCATTTACCCACCAACTCTTCACCACGAATCACACCGATGGTTTTCAATCCCTGTTCCCAACCTGCATACGCCGTTGCCGCAATATGATTGGAAAAGGCCCCACCAAAGGTGAGCAAGGTGTCTTTACCATGCTTTTTTGCTTCAAGCAGATTGTATTTGAGCTTGCGGTATTTGTTTCCGGAAACAAACGGATGGATGGTATCCTCTCTTTTCAAGTAGAGCCGAATGCCCTTTTCTCGGAGAAGGGGCATGTCTATATGTTGATTGGGTATGTTCAATCCGAATAAATCAACGGGTCAGGTACTTTAAAAAACCAAAGGTTTTGCGCTTGGATAGATACTGCATATCCTTTTCATTGGCATAGGCCTCACGCTCGAAACTGATGTTCTGGTAAGCGCGATAACTGTTCAGGTAAAGTACGGTCCTAAACAACCATTCCGAGATATAGAGCACATAAAACGGTAGGATCAATAATTCGCGTTGTTGCTTCAAGTGGATACGCTCATGGTTGATGAGCACTTCATCCGTCTTTAATGAATCTTCCTTTAGGATAATGAAAGGCCATAGGGAGAGTCCCACATAATTTTTATAGAAGAAATGTTTGAAGACAACGATCAAATTGACAAATGGTTAGGTTATCTCTACAAATATAACTGCAAAAAGTGCTCAAAATTGGACAGTTAGCAGAAATCAATCAACATTTTCCGTGGACAACCTTGTTTTGAAAATCTTAAAAGCCTCGTGTTTTTGACACGAAAGCTGTAAATTTATATAACAAAAAGGTTGCCGTACATGAAAGAACGCATACCCTTGGAAGAGGGTGATTATTACCTGTCGGAACAAGGGTACAGGGTTTTTACAGAGAAATACCATTTAAAACGCGGTTACTGTTGCGAGAGTGGTTGTCGCCACTGTCCGTATGGATACAATGCAAAAACCAACACCCAAAAATAAGTGTTCGGCACAATATTTGTGATTTATTCACCTATATCTCAAGAATTTAAAAAAATAGTACTATGAAAAGTTTGAAACACTTCGCGTTAATTGCTTTGGCCTTTGGCTTATTGGCCTCCTGTACTTCGGTCAGGGTAGTGTCCGATTACGACCAAAAAACTGACTTCAATACCTATAAAAGCTATGCTTTTTACAAGACCGGTATAGATAAAGCCCAAATCTCCGATCTGGACAAGAAAAGAATATTACGCGCCATTGAAGCCGAATTGGGTGCTCGTGGATTTGTGAAATCAGACAATCCCGATGTATTGATCAGCATTTTTACCAAGGAGCGTGAACGTGTGGACATCTATAACAACAACGGCTGGGGCTGGGGTGGATTTTATAGCCCATGGGCCTGGGGGCCTGGTTGGGGCTGGGGTTATGGCTATGGAAACAATGTAAGCACCCGTACCGAAGGCTCTCTTTATATTGACGTGATCGATGCCAATAAAAAAGAATTGGTATGGCAAGGTCGAGGCGTAGGCACCCTGAACAATACCAAAAACATTGAGAAAAAGGAGAAACGTATCAAAGAATTCGTTTCGCAGATCTTGGAGGAGTATCCGCCCAATATGGCCATGGCCTCCAACTAAAATATAGACCGCCCAATGGGCGGTTTTTTATTACCCTTAACTTTCCTTAAGAAGATTTCCACTCCCTATTTCGTATCTTTAAGACGCACAAAAATTGACCTATGAGCTACGAATCCAATCCTATACTGGACAAATTACCGAAGCACCTCAAGCAATTCATAAAACCACAGAATTATGAAGAGTACACCGCCATTGACCAAGCTGTTTGGCGCTATGTAATGCGAAAAAATGTGGATTACCTAAGTAAGGTCGCCCACAGTTCTTATATGGATGGATTAAAAAAGACTGGGATTTCCATTGACCATATTCCCAATATGTATGGAATGAACCGCATCCTGAAAGAAATTGGATGGGCGGCAGTCGCGGTGGATGGTTTTATCCCCCCCTCCGCCTTTATGGAATTCCAAGCGTACAATGTACTCGTCATCGCTTCGGATATTCGCCAGCTCGAAAATATTGAATATACCCCTGCCCCCGACATTATTCACGAAGGGGCCGGGCACGCACCCATTATCGCCAATCCCGAATATGCCGAATATCTGCGTCGGTTCGGGGAAATCGGCTGCAAGGCTATTTCCAGTGCAAAGGATTACGAGCTCTACAATGCAGTGAGACATCTTTCCATCATCAAGGAAGCACACGGCACACCGCAAAGCGAGATTGACGAAGCTGAAAAACATATTGGACATCTGCAGGAAAACATGGGCGAACCCAGTGAGATGGCCTTGATTCGAAATCTGCATTGGTGGTCCGTGGAATACGGTTTGATAGGCACCGTGGACCACCCAAAAATTTACGGCGCAGGGTTGCTGTCATCCATTGGGGAAAGTACATGGTGCATGACGGACAAAGTGAAAAAAATTCCGTACACCATTGAAGCGGCACACACAGAGTTTGATATAACCAAACCGCAACCACAACTATTCGTAACCCCCGATTTTGCCTTTTTGAGTCAGGTGTTGGAGGATTTTGCCAATACCATGGCCGTACGGACGGGTGGACTTTCAGGGATTAAAAAACTGATTGGTTCCAAAGCACTCGGCACCATCGAATTGAGTACAGGACTGCAAATCTCCGGAGAGTTCAGCAATGTCATCGAAAATGATGGCAAACCCATATACATTCAGACTACAGGAGGAACGGCTTTGGCCTACCGTGAAAAAGAATTGGTCGGGCACAGCACAGCACACCATGCGGATGGTTTTGGTTCCCCCATCGGGAAATTGAAGGGTATCAACATTGCCATCGAGGATATGGGGCCTCGTGATCTGAAAGCCTACAAAATCTATGAAGGTGAAGAAATTGTATTGGAATTCGAAGGCGGAATCAAAGTAGAGGGAACTATAGTGACGGGCACCCGAAACCTCATGGGGAAAATCATTCTCATTACTTTTGAAGATTGCACTGTTACCCAGAACAATAAGGTTCTATTTCAGCCTGAATGGGGATTGTACCACATGGCCGTTGGTCAACACATTGTATCAGCTTATAATGGTCCCGCAGACTTGAACAGCTTCAATTTGATGAGCCACCAGATTACGGAAAGCACCATCAAACTGAAAAAAGATGAAAAAAGGATACAATTGGAGCGGTTCTATGAGCAAATCAGGCATTTTAGGGAAGGTAAAAACACTACGGTTTCACGAAACAAAGTGCTTCAGGCCCTTAAAAAAGACCATCCCAAGGACTGGTTATTGCCCGTGGAATTGTACGAACTCGCCAAGCAGGACAACAATCAGGAATTCCAGCAAGAGTTGTTGGAACACTTGGAACACATTAAGCAGGATAACCCAAAATTGGGCCATTTGATTGATGATGGGCTCCAGCTTGTAGATACAGCATTGGTCAGTTAGAAGCCTAGCTTTTCCATATTTGCCGTAGTAGGTTTCAATTGGGGAACCTCAGCTTTTGTAACGGGATAAAAAGAAACATTGAACTCTTTACCGTTTCTTTTCAGGCCCAGTTTAACTTGGTGTTCAATACTGCCCTGCCAAATGCTTCGGGAAAACACCTTGTCGCCCACTCGAACACCTGCTTCCCATGCCTTGCTCCCTTCCGCCACGCCGGCAATTTCTTTTCTGTCCTTGGTAAATTCAAATCCAAGCTCGTAAATGTCACTTTCAGGGCTGTAATCCAATCCTAAATCATCAAACAGGGCTGCCAAATCCACTTTTTGGCCTTCTTCAATGTACTTTTGGAAAACAGGTTCAAAATCACCTTCCCAGAATCCATCCATCATTCCAACAAAATAGTCATGGTTGACTTTTTGGTCCTTGGTGGTCGCATCGGTATGGATTTGATGCATCACATCATCCAAACTTTGCTTGCCGCCACTTATTTTTTGGATATTCCGATCCAGATAAAAGGCAAAAATCGTCCCTCTCCAGTAAGGCAGTTTGGAATATTCATAGCTGGTCCAAAAGTTATCATAATTGATTTCGGAATTCGGAGCCTCTCCCACCGATGATGCATATAGATCACGAATGGTTCGGTTCATCTCTGCAATAAAAAAAGTACCGTCCAATTCATTGATATTGTTCTTTGCGATGTTTTTGAAAGTGTAATACTCGGTAAATCCCTCACTGAACCAATACTGTTCTTCTTCGTTCTCATTATGGATGGTGTGCCCAAGCCAATTATGCATCAGCTCATGGTTAAAAAGATATACCATCTGACCTATATCGGTCTGATCATTATTGGAAACCGAGGTCGCGAAGGAGTTGGTCAGTCCCGTTCCTTGAAAACTGCTGCCATTCTCTAGCGGAAAAGGTTGCATGATTACCGTAAAGTAGGTCTGGGAATGGTCGTCCCAAAAATTGCGCTGATACGTAAGGGTTTCTTCCAGTACCTTAAAAACATCTTCGTCTTTGAACGGAATCCATTCGCCACGAGTAGCCAAACTAATCCGGTTCCCCTCTATCTCTCCATTAAATACCCTAAAATCCCCTCCAACAAAAATGGCACTTCCAAACAAATCCATGTTCTGATCTTTCAACAACTGAACTCTTTCTTGACTACCAAAACTGTTGTGAATGGTGTATCCCTCCTCTGGAAACGATGACCAGTCGAGCAGAATGTCCAGCTGCTCCTCGGTATTTTCAGGCACCATGAACATATTGTGCGAAAACACATGGAAATACTCTTGATTGATGATAGGACGGTAAATTTTGTCCGTAGAAACATCCTCTTTGAAATCCTGCTTCAAAAAATATTCGAATTCCAACTCTTCTACATCCTTCGGATGCATCAAAACTATGCGGTTGCTATCAGCATCCTTTTCAACGGCACCTTCCACATTCAACAATGCCATACTGCCCAATGAATTGTATAGATCCGTCTGCCCCCAAGCGTCATTTGGAAGCGACAATTCCGTTGTTCCATCTGGACTGGCCTCCAAGGTCATGGTAATTTTGAGTTGGGGAATACTATCGACAACTACGGAAGCAATTTCGTAGCTAATATCGGATTCTGGTTGATGCTGACAGGAAAATAGAATAGTGGCTAAAAGGGCGGTTAGCAGTACTCTTTTAAACATGGTTTCAATTGATTGATGTACTTTATAGACGCATCAAATCACAAAATGTGACAGCTTAATCCAAAAAAGTTTTCAATTGTTCCGTGTTTTCCACGGGAGTGTTGTTGTACACCAAAGTCCATCCCATGGTATGGGTCAACACCAAAATGTGTGAAAGTTCGCTTATCAACCGATTTTCTGCATTGGAACGTAGGGAGGATGCCTCGATTTTCTCCATCAAAGAAGCATTCACGTTTCGTTTGATGGTATTGTAATCGCCTGCATTGAATGGATTCAAGTAATCGGCGGTGACATCGTAATACTCAAAATCGGGACTGATTTTTATTTCTGGTTCAGGAATCCGGGTAATGGTAAGCAATTTTTGTTCTTCGTCCACTTCATAATTGATTTTGGACATGTCATAGGCAATGGATACATCGGCATTTACCACCACCAAGGCCTTTTTATGGGCAGTGACCAACGGACCGAACAGTTCTTTGGAATCCTTGTAGTTGTACACCTCTGCAAAATGCCCTTCCGTGACCACCAATTTGGAAACATTCCGCAACTCCTGCTGAATGAGCATGGAATTTTCTTCCAAAATCGATTTTTGCTCACGGTCATCAGTACACGATTTATAAATCAAAACCGAGGCCAATGCTATTATCGCTCCAACTAATACTTTCTTCATAAAGAACTTATCTTGAATTTCATGAAAGGATACCTTTCTTGAAGATACGTAATTTTTGCACGGAGCGATGTTTTGAACTTTTGATGCACTTCGGAATCAGGATTGAACGGTCGGTGCAGCAATCCTTTTTGTACAGCTTCCACCTCATCCATTACGGAGTAAGCATTTTTAGAGATCCAAACGGATGTAAAGCGCTCCCAAATGTAATCCACCGCCAGTTGGTTCGGGTGCACCATATCGGTTCCATAAAAACGATAATCGCGTAGCTCATCCATCATAATTTCGTAGGATGGAAAGTAAGCAAGGTCTCTCGACTGCGCTCGAGATGACAAAACGGAGTGAACTGCAGTTATTAAATGTGCCTTGCTTTGCTGGTTCTCCACAAAACCATCTTTGATATGACGAACGGGCGAAATCGTGAAGATGATTTGCGCTTCAGAATTCACATTTTGAATCAACGCTATGATATGTTGAAGGCTCGATTCAATTTCAGCTACACTTAGTAGTTTTTTAGTGAACTGTTTCTGCGGAACCTTATGGCAATTGGCCACCTTTTTACCTGATGAATTATACTCGTACACCCAAGCGGTTCCCAACGTGATGATGATATGGGAAGATGCTAATAGATTGGCCTTGGTTTCTTTCAACCTTTGGTTGAGAAGATGCAACAATGCTTTGGGATTATCGGAACGCAAATCGGAATGCGCATCAAAACAACGCCAAATCCCGTCATGCTCAAAAATTTCTTCTTGCCGATAGTTTTTCCCTGCGATGGCTCTCTGCACCAAATTTTCAATGGCCAAAGGATGAAATAATATGCCAAATGGATTTTGAAGTGTTTGGAATTTAAAGTAATCCAGCTTCGCGCCTATATTTTCCACAAAACAAGACCCCAAAAGCACCAACTTATTTTGATAATCAATGGGATTATCGCTAGGTGTTAAAGGTAACTTGGTTTGTAGTTCCATGGGTTGGTATCTATTTTTTTCTAGATCTTGGACTTAATCTATGAAAGACTTGATAAGGATAAACAACATAATAAACTTGATCTTCATTGATTGTATTTTGGTTGTTTTTCCATGCTAATTCAATTGTTTTTTCAGTCTCTTCTTTTTTCCCGGAATTATATTGTGATATGGCCTTATAATAAAGAGCGTCTGCAAAGTTTTCATAAACCTTTAAACTCATATCAAAATTTTCGATTGCATTTTCGTAGTTCTTGAGTTCATATTCAACTACTCCCATGTAAAACCAGTCCATATAATGGCATGCTTCCTCAGGAGGGTCGTTAGGGAAATCTTTGAATTGCTGCTCTTTGCTTTTTAGGAGGTAATTTTTAGCATTCTCAAATTGGTTCAACTGCAAATAATCCAATGCTATGTAAAAATTATACGTGTGGTCCATCACATACCCATCCCCATACTTTTCCTTTGCCAACTTTAATTCATCTATAGACTCTTGGTACTCATTGGAGAAAAGACATTTCATAAAACCACTGTAATCCAAATATCTTTTGGGGTCATGTAAAACCGCTTTTTCCAAAAAGGGTTTTCCTAAAGAAAACTTACGCTCTTTATATAATGGCATTGCTTTCTGCTGCCAGAAATAAGCCGAATCAGGTTTAATCATCAAAGCAGAATCCAAATAGTGCTGCCTGTCCACAGAATATACAGGGACTTTATTTGCTTTTTCCCAATATTCCGCAATTTTAATTGAATCATCAGCTGATAACACAACCTTTTCAGATTCAAACGACCTTACCTCTTCTATTTTGCTCTCATTTTCAGCACAAGCTTGAAAAATCAGAAATATATACAAGATTTTTTTCATACATAATATAAAGAGAGGTTGGGTTAATAAAGGAATTAATTATGACAGATAAGCCTTCACTCTATCCAACGCTTCGGGGATTCCATCAGGATTTTTACCCCCAGCAGTAGCAAAGAAAGGTTGTCCTCCGCCCCCCCCTTGAATGTATTTGCCCAGCTCACGGACAATGGTTCCGGCATTCAAATCTTTTTCCGCCACCAAATCCTTGGAAATGTAGCAGGACAATATGGCTTTTCCATCTTTTTCCGAAGCAAGAAATAGGAATAGATTATCTACCTGACCACCCATTTCAAAGGCAAGGTCCTTGATTCCTCCTGCATCCAAATCCACTTTTTTCGCCAAGAACTTGGCACCGCCCAAATCTTCCAATTCGGCAATCAACTCGTTTTTGAGTCCCTTGGCTTTATCTTTCAACAATTGCTCCACTTGTTTTTTAAGAGCCATGTTTTCCTCTTGCAAGCCAGCAACCGATTTTACAGGGTCTTGGGAGTTCTTCAACAAATCCTTTATCTCAAAGAGCATACGGTTATTGTTGAAGTAAAATTCTTTAACGGCATCGGAGGTAATGGCTTCGATTCTACGAATTCCAGCAGCAACGGCGCCTTCTGAAACAATTTTGAAGTGCCAGATATCGGCCGTGTTCTTCACGTGGGTGCCACCGCAAAGTTCAATGGATTGTCCAAAACGAATGGTACGCACCGTATCTCCATATTTTTCTCCAAAAAGTGCCATTGCACCCTGCTCCATGGCTTCTTTCATCGGAACATTGCGGCTTTCTTCCAAAGGAAGGTGTCCATCGATACGGGCATTGACGAAGTTTTCAACTTCCCGTAGTTCTTCCGTGGTCAATTTTGAAAAGTGGGAGAAATCAAATCGCAAGTATTTGGAATGTACCGCGGAGCCTTTCTGTTCCACGTGGGTCCCCAAAACTTCACGCAATGCCTGATGCAATAAGTGTGTTGCGGTGTGATTGCACTCGGTTCTCCGCCGTTGTTTTTGATCTACAACCGCTTTAAAACTTCCAGAAACCTCTTTGGGCAACGACTTGGCAAAATGAACAATCTCGTTGTTCTCCCTTTTGGTATCCACAATATAGGTAACATCGCCATTGGACGCTTCCAAATAGCCTTTATCGCCTACCTGACCTCCGCCTTCAGCATAAAATGGAGTAAGATTGAACACCAATTGGTATTGATCGCCTTCCTTTTTACTGGTCACTTTACGGTATTTAACCAACTTCACATCGGCTTCCAAACTATCGTAACCAATAAATTCCTGTTCGGCATCGGTCATCAGAATGTTCCAATCATCCTTGGACACTTCGGATGCTGCACGGGAACGATCTTTTTGTGCTTTCAATGCTTTTTCAAACCCTTCCGTATCCAATTGATAGCCTTTCTCTTCCAAGATCAAAGCGGTCAAATCTATCGGAAAACCAAAGGTATCGTAAAGTTCAAAGGCCTTGTCCCCCGCAATGGTTTTATCTTTTGATGATTTGATCACGGAATCCAATAACACCAAACCTTGCTCCAAGGTACTCAAGAAAGAGCTTTCCTCTTCCTTGATCACATTTTCAATCAATTGGTATTGCTCTTTCAACTCTGGAAAAGCCTTGCCCATTTGTTCGCTCAAGACTCTTACCAATCTATGGATAAATGGTTTGTTGGTATCCAAAAAGGTAAATCCATAGCGAATGGCACGACGTAAAATCCTTCGGATGACGTAACCTGCCCCTGTATTGCTAGGTAATTGTCCATCAGCAATGGAAAAGGCAACTGCGCGAACATGGTCAGCTATCACACGAATGGCAATATCGGTTTCCTCGTTGGCACCATATTTTTTACCTGTGATGATTTCCACTTCGCGAATCAGAGGGGTAAATACATCGGTATCATAATTAGATTGCTTGTTTTGGAGTACCATACAAAGGCGCTCAAAGCCCATTCCCGTATCAATATGCTTTTCTGGAAGTGGCTCCAAACTGCCATTGGCTTTACGATTGAACTGCATAAAGACCAAGTTCCATATTTCCACCACTTGTGGATGATCTTGGTTGACCAAGGAAGCTCCGTCAACTTTTGCTTTTTCCTCTTTGGAACGAATATCCACATGGATTTCGGAGCATGGTCCGCAGGGACCTTGATCGCCCATTTCCCAAAAGTTGTCCTTTTTGTTCCCTTTGATGATCCTATCCTCGGGCACAATGGCCTTCCACAAATCGTATGCTTCTTGATCTAGTGGCAATCCATCGTCTTCGCTTCCTTCAAAAACGGAAACATAAAGACTGTCCTCATCAATTTTATATACCTCAGTGAGCAATTCCCATGCCCACCCAATGGCTTCTTTCTTAAAATAATCCCCAATACTCCAGTTCCCCAACATCTCGAACATGGTGTGGTGGTAAGTGTCTTTCCCTACCTCCTCGAGATCGTTGTGCTTTCCGCTTACCCTTAAACATTTTTGGGTATCGGTAAGGCGTTTGCTCTTAGGAATGGAATTCCCCAAAAAGTACTCCTTGAACTGGTTCATACCAGCATTGGTGAACATCAAGGTCGGGTCGTCCTTCATGACCATGGGCGCCGATGGTACAATTTTGTGGTTCTTTTCTTTGAAAAAGTTTAAAAACTGGTTTCTAACTTCTTGGGATGTCATTGAATTCCTAGGGTTTTCTTAAATTTAACACTTTAAGCAAAACAATTTTTATATTTGTTTGTTCTGTTTAAAATGAGTGAGCAAAAATAGGATAAAATCCATTCATGTCTAAAGTAAAGTACTATTACGATCCGGACACACTTTCGTACAGAAAGATAGAGCCGAAAAAATCCAAAAAGTACAGGAACATATTCTTGTTCTTGTTGGGGTCCGCGTTGTTCGGTTTCCTTGGACTGATCATCCTTTTAAATACGAGTTGGGTAAATACTCCCAAAGAACTTTCCTTGGAACGTGAAGTTCGTAATTATGAACTGCAATACGATATCCTCAACCGAAAAATGGACCAAATGGAACAGGTTTTGGCCAATATTGAGGATCGGGACAATAATATTTACAGATTATATTTTGAAGCCAACCCTATTCCCGAAGAGCAGCGAAGAGCTGGTTTTGGTGGGGTAAATCGCTATAAAGACCTGGAAGGCTTCAACAATTCCGAAATTATCATTGACGCTACCAAAAGGTTGGACATCATCCAAAAAGAAATGGTAATTCAATCCAAATCCCTGGATGAAATTGCCAAATTGGCGGAAGAAAAGGAAAAATTGTTGGCTTCCATTCCAGCCATTCAACCTGTAAGCAACGAAGACCTTACCCGAATGGCATCTGGTTACGGCTGGCGTTCGGACCCGTTTACCAAAGCTCGCAAAATGCACTGGGGCATGGATTTTACCGCTCCGCGTGGAACTCCGATCTATGCATCAGGTGATGGTAAAGTGGTTCGTGCCGACAATAGATCTTCAGGTTACGGAAAACACGTTCGTATCGATCATGGGTATGGTTATATTTCCTTGTACGGACACATGAGCAAATACAATGTTACCGTAGGCCAAAAAGTCAAAAGAGGCGACCTCATCGGCTTTGTAGGCAGTACGGGACGTTCCCAAGCACCCCACGTGCACTACGAAGTGTTCAAGGATGGGGAACGCATCAACCCTATCAACTTCTACTACGGAAGTTTGTCTGCTGAAGAATTTGAGAACATGCTCAGGTTGGCAAACCAAGAGAACCAATCACTGGATTAATGCACGTAGATCTTCCAGAAAAACGATATTATGGCATAGGCGAAGTAGCCAAGGCCTTTGGGGTAAACACTTCCCTGATTCGTTTTTGGGAAAAAGAGTTCGATGTACTCCAGCCTAAAAAAAACGCCAAGGGCAATCGTAAATTCACGCCGCAGGATATCCAAAACCTACAATTGATATACCATTTGGTAAAAGAACGTGGATTTACCTTGGAAGGAGCAAAAATTCATCTGAAGGAAGAAAAACAGAAGGCACTTTCCAATTTTGAGGTAATTCAAAAACTGCAAAAGGTAAAAGCAGAACTATTGAAAATAAAAGAACAACTATAAACACTTTAACCAATAGAAAATGAAAAAAGCAGGTATCGCAGGATTAGGTTGTTTAGGCATATCGATAATTGCCATTGTAATTATTTTGGGTGCCGGGGTTTTATTTGCATTTAATTTCAACAACACAGCCGTACAATACGAAGCTGATGCAAAAACAGCTTGGGCCAATGTGGAAAGTTCTTACCAAAGAAGAAATGACCTCATAGGAAATTTGGTGCAGACCGTTCAAGGTGCTGCCGATTTTGAAAGAGGTACCTTGACCGATGTCATTGAGGCAAGAGCCAAAGCCACATCCACCAATATTGATGCAAACAACATTACCCCGGAGCAGTTGGCAGAGTTTCAACAAGCGCAAACTGGGCTGTCATCTGCCCTGTCCAGATTATTGGTTACCGTGGAGCGTTATCCAGAATTGAAAGCCAATCAAAACTTTTTGGAGCTGCAATCACAACTGGAAGGCACAGAAAATCGCATCAATGTGGCAAGGGACAGATTTAATGAAAAAGTGAATATTTATGATGTTCACATTAGCAAATTCCCAGGAACAATACTTGCTGGATGGTTTGGTTTCGAAGATATGCCAAGATACCAAGCTGATCCAGGTTCCGAAAACGCCCCCGATGTGAACTTCGAATTCAACTAAATTATGTCGCACGTAGAAGAGTTTTTGACTGCTGAGGAAGAAAGTGATATTGTAAATGCCATTGTTGAAGCCGAAAACAACACTTCTGGCGAAATACGGGTACACATTGAAGCATCGTCAAAAATAGACCACTTTAGCAGAGCACAACAGCTATTCCATTTTCTGAAGATGGACAACACCAAAGAAGGTAACGGTGTTCTTCTATATGTTGCGGTGGATGATAGAAAGTTTGTCATCTATGGCGGAGAAGGTATTGATAGGGCCGTTCCCAAAGGATTTTGGGATACCACCAAGGATGTGATCGCTTCACATTTTAAAAAAAGAAATTTTAAACAAGGTATCGTTGAAGGAATTCTATTGGCGGGCAAAGAACTGCAGGTCCATTTTCCATGGGACCACGACGACACCAATGAACTGAACGATGCAATATCCAAAGGGTAGTTTTTTACTGTTTTTTTTATGTATCTCCATAGCTTGGGGACAATTTACCATACCCGAAAAACCGCAGAAAGAAACGAGTGTTTACGATTATGTGAACTTGTTGTCTCCCTCGCAGAGCAATGCCTTGGAACAAAAGCTTATTCAGTATTCCGATAGTACGTCCACGCAAATTGTAGTGGCCATAATTAGTTCCACCGAAGGAGAGAACATCAATTATTTGGGAGCTCAATGGGGTCAAAAGTGGGGCATTGGACAAGCGGACAAGGACAATGGTGTGCTCATACTATTGGCCAAGGATGACCGCAGAATTGCCATCAACACAGGATATGGTGTGGAGGGCAGTCTTACCGATTTGATGTCAAAGCGCATCATTGAAACCGTAATCATCCCAGAATTTAAAGAAGGTAGTTATTACCGTGGCCTGGACAGAGGTTCCGATGCCATTTTTAAAGTATTGACCGGCGAGTTTACCGAGGAGCGTAGTTTTGGCAACAAAAGACCATTTCCTTTTGAAATCTTGTTTCCCTTTATCATTTTTATAGTGATACTTATCATTTTGTGGAGTCGCAAAAACAAGGGTGGTGGTCGCGGTGGCCGTAGAGGCCGCGGACTTGACATTTGGGACATGATCATATTGAGCAATATGGGCCGTAGTTCAGGCTCTTCCGGTGGATTTGGCAGTGGTGGCTTTGGAGGAGGCGGTGGTTTTAGCGGAGGCTTCGGCGGTGGTGGTTTTGGAGGCGGTGGTGCTTCTGGAGGATGGTAAGTCCGTAGCAAAGCAACCTAAGCATTATGTTGCCATCTTTTGGATAAAGACATTATGCCAAAAAAGCTTTTTCTTTTACTTGTAACGATTCTCTCAATTTCATGTAAATCGGATGATGATTCCATGGATTTAAATTGTGCAGCAGTATTTTGTGCAGCAGTTGATGACACACTCTACCTTCAATTTTTAAATCCTGAAAACGATGATGATCTATTGGACAATGGAGCCATTGACACCAACCTTATGGAGATTGTCAATGAAAAAAACCAAGAAATAACATTTACAATTGAAGAATATCCTGATATGGGAATGTTTTTGGCCATTCCTGTGTCAAAGGAATCATTCAGGCAACAATCATTCACAATAGATTTTGAGGAAGGCGATTCATTTACAATACACCTTGAAACAAGTTTCCCCAAAGGAGAAGGATGTTGCGGCCCCTATACAACCTTGGAGAATTTTAACATTGACCATTACTCTTATGAATTGGTGGAGCCTTCCCCATTTCCTGTATTCAGCACAGTCTATATTCCAAATCTCAATTAAAACCTCATAAACCTTGGACCTCCGCCTCGTTTATTAGGTGCTCCTTTACCTCCAAATGAATCAAACTTGATGGTTAAACTCCCCATAAAGTAGCGTTTGAGGACAGTTCCTTGAAAATCCTGAACAAAATCCTGCCCCGTTGTCCTTCGTGTATTGATGTTCTGATTGAGCAAATCGTAGGCCAGTACCTTTAACGTTGCTTTTTTCTTGAACATTTGCAAGCCAAGACTCATGTTCCAAAATATAGCGTCCTTATCAAATCCATCCCCCAAATTACCATTATAGCTGTAGGTAATATCATTTCCGAAAACTACATTTTTAGGCCAATACGAAGTCAATTTGAGCGCAAGATTGTGGGTTGTAAAATCAATATCCTCCACATTTTCCAGATTATATCGAGTAGAACTTATTCCGATACGGTACTCAGGCTCTATCTCGAGCATCTCTTTGTAATTGAACAAAAGTCCAAGCCTTGGGTTAAAACTAAAGTTCTTTGCTTCCAACCTTCTGCCATTGGTAAAACCTACCTGTTTACTGATGTTGAAACCCGGTCCTATAGTAAACTTTAGAGTGTAAACACTATCCTTTTTGATTTGCTTGGAATAATTGACGCCCATCCATCCATTGTAATTGCCGTCCACATTCTCATAGGTGGTGGTTCGGATGAAATTTTCATCCGTAGTGGTTATTGACACCACCTTATCCTGTTCAAAATTGATTCCCGAATAAGCGAACAAGCCCGTTCTATCTTTCCAATTATAGTTGTTGAAGTTCAAATAAACGCTATGGTTCACTTCTGGACCCAAATTGGGGTTACCTTCAATAATGTTCAATGGGTTGCTCACATTGGGAACAGGTTGCAACTGGTTTACCGAAGGTAAATTGAGTCGTGAGTTATACCGGATACTTATTCTTTTGCTTCCCACATTATAATTGAAGAACGAACCCAACAAAAACTTACTATAGTCCTTGGAAAAAGTGGTGGACTGGATAAAATCCTCGTTATCCAAAGCTATCTGCTCCAATCTCGCCCTTACATTGAACCGGAATTTTTTACCATTGGAGCCAAATCTAATTTCAGGTGCATGCTTATTGGTATTGAAATTAAAGTCGGAACTTAACATCTCATTATACACATACGCCCCGCTAACCTCATCAAAATTGGAAACGGAACGTTCATTTTTTTGCTCATTGTTCTCGTAGCTATACCTGAAATCCACATATAAATCCTTGTTCAAAGGTTGACGGTAAGCCGCCCCAACCTCATAACTGTCATTCGAATTATCTATAATGGTCTGTTGATCCAACTCCTGTTCACTTGGGTCATCACCAAAAATGCTACTTTGTGAGTTTATAAAGGACTCTGAGTCGTTTACACTGTTATTGTTATTGAAGAATACCCTGACATATCCACCCAAAGTATCCAGCTTCTTCATCAACTCAACCCGATTACTGAAATTTCTACGGAATCCATCCGTTGTCTCCAAAGAATTGTTACGGTTGATCAAATTACCATCCTCATCACGTGACTCTGTATTTTCCGCATTGGTGGAATTGGTATTGTTCACACTCAAATTAGGTTGAACTGTAATTCGAGTGGTCTTGTCAATATCAAACTCCAAATTGGCCGAACCTTGATTGGAATTGGTGGTCCCCACAAAACTGGTTTCCGTATCGGTAAAAAAACTGCCATCGGGCAAAATGTTCTCCCTAGAGATTTTTTCATCATTATATGAGTCACTGTAGGAGAAAAAATAATTGCCATCCACTCGGTACTTTCCTTTATCCTGATCAGCATAGCTTGCACCCAATGTTGAGGACGTAGTGATTCCTTGTCCAAACCCAAAAGACATATTACCTATGGTAAATCCACCGTTCCTGTTGAACCCTATTCCTCCTCCTCTGGCATTACCCACCATTTCATATATCTCATCAAAGGAAAAACCAGGGTTGTTGATATTGTTGGAGCTTCCCAGAACACTTATTCGCTGGGTATCGTTAAAGTAATTGACCAAACCATTGGCCTGGTAGCGGTCATCTGTTCCATATCCTCCTGAAAGGCGCCCCATGTACCCTTTGTTCTTATCTTCTTTGAGTGTAAGGTTGATGGTTTTGTTCTCGCCATCACCTTCTTCGCCGATAAACTCTTGCTCCTTTGTCTTGGTATCAGTGATCTGGATTTTGCTGATGATGTCCTTGGAAAGCGTTTTTGTGGCCACTTTTGGGTCTGTGCTAAAAAAGACCTGTCCGTTTACCAGCACTTGGTTGACCTCTTTGCCATTTACCGTAATGGTTCCATCGCTGTCCACTTCCACACCGGGCAACTTCTTCAGTACATCTTCCACAGTGGCATCGGGCCGGGTCTTGAAGGAATCCGCATTGAATTCCAAGGTATCCTTTTTTACAGTAATGGGCACCCGCTCCCCAATAAGATCGATCCCCTCCAATTGTTGCACTTGTTCTTCCATTTTAATGGTACCCACTTCAATCACAGGCTGCAAGGCAACCTCCTTGGTTTGCGATTCGAATCCATTGGAAGAAAAAGCCAAACGGGCTTTTTTGTAAGCGGTTTTCCCTTCCAGCGCAAAAATTCCTTGTGCATTGGTTATGGTATAAGTAATTAAACTGCTGTCCCTTAAAGTCTCGGCATAAATAGTCGCTGCCTCTATGGGCGAACCCGTAGCGGCATCCACAATTTTACCTTTGACCAAAAATTCTTGTCCGTATGAGTTAAAAGAAATAAATAAGGGAATAAAAATGAGGTAAGCGTAAAATCTTTTCAATTGATGGTTGGTTTTTTGATTAGATTGAATTGAATACCAAAATATTATTTTGGAAAAACGTCTCCATACCGTTTAACTTAACTTTTAGAAAAAACCCATTGAAAATCCATTTTTCACAAAAAATCCGCAAAAAATTAATGAAATCATATATCTTTTTCAGATATTACAAAATACTCCAGCCTAACCCCATAGACTGAAAAACATTTCAAGCCAATTTTGACTATCTTGCTTTTGGTTATAATTGATGAATTAAAACATCCTTTTTTCGTATGTCCCGGTTATTCAAAACACTACCTATCGCATTCCTGATTCTTATCGCATCCTGTAAAAAAAAGAACAGTTCCGAAACCGATAATCTTTTCAAGTTCAAAGACTACATTAGTTATCATACCAATGGCAACCAAAGCATTTCCACACCGATAAAAATTGCCTTGGCCCAACAGTTGGAGCAATTTGAACTGACCCAGGAATTACCCAAGGACTATTTGGATATTTCACCAAAAGTGGATGGCAAGTTGATTATTGAAAACGGCAGGGAACTTACCTTTCAGCCAACAGAATATCTACACCCCAATACCGAATATACCATCAGCCTGAAACTCAACAAACTCTTCGAGCAAATAGGAAGTGAGTTTAAGACATACACTTTCAGCTTTAAGACCATTGCACCGAATTTCAGGGTCAATTTGGGGAATTTACAATCCTACAGCAAGGATTGGCAATACCTTACCGGCACATTGGATGCTTCGGATATACTGGATGCATCAAAAATAAAAACAGTGCTTTCTGTAAAACAAGGAGAAAAAACCATCCCTGTCAAATGGGACAACACTTCGGACAACGCACAATACTTCAGCTTTAAAATTGATAGTATTTCCAGAAAAACAGATGATAGCCAACTTACCATTAATTGGACTGGGGATGCCTACAATATTGAAAACAAAGGTTCTGAAACTTATCCCATCCCGGGCAAGAACAAATTTGTGATCATTGATGCTAAAACCACATCCGCACCCAATGCCGTGCTTACCCTAAATTTTTCGGAACCTTTAAAGCAGGACCAAAACCTGAATGGTCTGGTAACCATTGAAAATGCAGAAAGTCTTCGGTACGAAATTAACGGAAACATCTTGAGCGTTTACCCATCCAATAGAATTCTGGGCGAAGTACGCATCAATGCCTTTCAAGGCATTAAAAGTGAATATGGATTTACTTTGAAGGATAATTTCTCCGAACTGGTCTCTTTTGAGCAGCTAAAACCTGCTGTGCGATTGATTTCCAAAGGAACCATTCTCCCCAACGCATCCTCAACGCCCATTTATTTTGAAACCGTCAACCTTGCTGCCGTTGAAGTTCGTGTGATTCAGGTATATCAGGACAATATGCTCCAGTATCTTCAAAACTATGATTTGACCGAAAATTACAACCCCGATTTTAGACCTGTCGGGCGCAGGGTAGCCTACAAAGTCATACCTCTAACAGAAGATGGAAACAAAAATACCAGCTATTGGCAGGCACACGGACTTGATTTGTCGGAAATGATCAAAATAAATCCGGGTTCGTTGTATCGGGTCGAATTTAGTTTCAAAAAAGAACATACTACCTACGATTGTGGCGATGGTGCAGACACTGAAGAATCAACTGCCGAATATGCCTTGGAGCAAAGCTCAGATGAAGCCTCGCAGGAAGAACGATATTGGGACAACGAAATCTACAATTACAGAAACTACGACTATAACTGGGAGCAACGGGACAACCCTTGTCACACCGCATATTACAATTACGATAGAATAGCAGCGACGAATCTGTTGGGCAGCGATTTAGGACTCATTGTTAAAAAAGGAAGCAATCGCTCCCATCATTTTGCAGTGACCAACCTGCTTACCACGCAACCCGTAGCAAACGCCAAAATAAAGCTGTACAATCATCAACAACAACTTATCGGCGAAGCGACTACCGATGCCAAGGGCCTTTCCGTTTACGATAGCGATAAGGGCATTGCCTTTGCTGTGGCCGAACACAACAACAATTTTGCCTATGCCAAACTAGCGGACGGGAATGCATTGTCCCTCAGTAAGTTTGATATATCGGGAGAGCGACTTCAAAAAGGGCTGCAAGGCTATTTATACACTGAAAGAGGAGTACATAGACCTGGTGATGTCATCCACTTGACATTTGTTTTGGATGATAATGCAAATCCTTTGCCCAATGGACATCCAGTAGCTCTGGAAGTGAGCGATGCACGCGGCAAATTGATACAGCGAAATGTTTTGAAAGAGGGAAGCATTCCCGTTACTGATGGTCTGTATGCCAAAAAAGAAAAGAATTTCTACTATTTCCCCATTCCAACAGAAGCTACGGCCCCAACAGGAAACTGGTCGGCCAAAGTGATAGTGGGAGGGGCGCAATTCAGTAAAACTTTGAAAGTGGCAACCGTTAAGCCAAACCGATTAAAAGTGGATTTCGCTTTTGATGATGAAGTACTGGAAGCCAATTCCTTCAACAGGGGAAAAGCCGAAGTAAAATGGTTGCACGGTGCTCCTGCCCGTAACCTTAAAATTGATATCAATGCCACGTTGAGACAAACATCATCCGCTTTTCCAAAGTATAAAAATTATGTTTTCCAAGACCCTGTCCGTACCTTCAACCAGACCGAACTGCAATGGATTTCATCTAAATTGGATGCCGATGGCGTACTCGATATCAACAAAAAAATAGATGTAAATGGCAACGCTCCTGGAATGTTACAAGCAACTTTTACCACGAAAGTGTTTGAAGGAGGTGGCGATTTCTCGATAGATGTATTCTCGAAAAATTTGGCGCCTTTTTCCAACTTTGTTGGACTACGCTCGCCAGAAGCAAAACGGTATGGTTCCTTTTTAACGGACGACAACAATACGTTTGATGTGGTTTCCGTCGATGCGCAAGGAAATCCATCGGGCAACCGAAAATTAAAGGTTCAAGTGTTCAAAATTGAATGGCGCTGGTGGTGGAACCGTGGTTACGACAACCTATCACGATATGAAAATGCCACCGTGCACCGACCGTTCAAAGAAATGGAGGTCACCACGGGAAGCGATGGTAAGGCCAATTTCAATATCAATGTTCCCGATGAGCAAGGTGGACGTTACCTCATCCGTGTAATGGACGAAGTCTCAGGTCATGCAACGGGTCGCACCGCATATTTTTATCGCAATTGGTGGCGTAGACCAACATCCGCGGATGCCGAGAGCTCCAAAATTTTGATTTTCTCCACCGACAAGGAAAAATACACCCTAGGGGAAGAAGCGACAGTCACTTTCCCTTCGGATAAAGGCGGGCGTGCCCTGGTCAGTATCGAAAATGGCACCGAAGTGCTCTCCCAACAATGGATAGAAACCACCGCAAAAGAAACTAGGGCTACCATCCCGATTACCGCAGAAATGGCCCCGAATGCCTACGTGAACATTTCCTTGTTGCAACCGCACAGTCAGGTTAAAAATGACTTGCCCATTCGATTGTACGGCGTTGTTCCACTCTTGGTGGAAAATCCAGAAACATTCTTGGAACCACAGATCAGTATGCCAGATGTGCTGCAACCAGAAGCATCATACAAAGTCACCGTATCCGAAGCCAATAAGAAACCCATGACCTATTCGTTGGCTGTGGTAGATGATGGTCTTTTGGACTTGACACGTTTTCCCACTCCAGACATTCACAATGCGTTCTATGCCCGACAAGCTTTGGGCGTAAAGACCTTCGACATTTTTGATGATGTGATGGGAGCCTACTCCATAAGTGTGGACAACATCTACGCTATCGGTGGTGGTGGCATTGGTGCTGGTGGCAAAAACCGAAAAGCGCAACGTTTCAAACCCGTTGTGACCTATTTGGGTCCATTTACGTTGAAAGCAGGAGGAAAAGCATCGCATACCATCGATATGCCGAACTATGTGGGTTCTGTCCGGACTATGGTCGTTGCTGGGAATCCGAACAGTGCTTACGGCAATGCCGAGAAAACCACCCCTGTGCGCAAACCTTTAATGGTATTGACTTCCATTCCACGAAAACTATCTCCTGGAGAGACCGTGACCATTCCTGTTACGGTATTTGCCATGGAACCCAAAGTTAAAAACGTCAAGGTCAATATTGATGCTGGAAAAGCATTGGAACCCATCAATGGAACTTCCAAAAACATTACTTTCAATGCCGTTGGAGAGCAAATTGTCAATTTTGAATTTAAAGTCAACCCAACATCATCGTTCCAAACCATAAAAGTTATGGCAACGGGTGCTGGGGAAAGCGCATCCAATGAGACCGAAATCGATGTGGAAAATCCAAATCCTGTCACCACCAAAAGTGAATTGTACACACTCGACCCAAATGCATCACAGACCATTTCAATGGAAACTTTTGGCACATCGGGCACTAATGAAGCATTCATAGAATTCTCAACGCTTCCGCCGATGGATTTCTCCAAACGAATGGATTATCTGTTACGCTATCCCCACGGATGCGTGGAGCAGACCACTTCTGCAGCATTCCCGCAATTGTTCTTGGCAGATGTATTGGACATTACTTTTGATAAAAAGAAGGACATTGAGAAAAACATAAAAGCAGCCATTGACAGGCTAAGTGATTTCCAAGTTCCCAATGGAGGATTGAGCTACTGGCCGGGTTACGGCAATGCGGATGATTGGGGTACCTCCTACGCAGGGCATTTTATGCTCGAAGCCAAAAAAGAAGGGTATCAACTCCCCTTGACATTCTTGAGCAACTGGTTGAGATACCAAAAGAATGCCGCACGCCAGTGGAGCAATCAAACCACTTATTACAACGACGATATTTCGCAAGCGTACCGTTTGTACACCTTGGCTTTGGCCCAACAACCCGAACTGGCCGCAATGAACCGTTTACGGGAAACCGCAAACCTCAGTAATGAAGCCAAATGGCGATTGGCAGCCGCGTATGCCTTGGTCGGTAAAAAAGAGGTGGCAGAAGCCATCGCCCAAAAGGCCAACATCAACTTTACAGCCAACAATTACAACTACAGAACCTATGGTTCCGTGTTTCGAAACCGAGCCATGGCATTGGAAACCATGGTCATCTTAGGCGACTCACAACAAAGGGAATTGGCTGTTTCCTTGGCCAAGAATTTATCATCACAGCGATGGTACAGCACCCAAGAAACAGCTTTTGCTCTCTTGGCCATGTCCAAAATGGTTATGGAAAATGGAGGAAGGTCCATCGACCTTACCTTTACCAACAATGGAAAAAATATTAATGTCAAAACCGATAGGGCCATAGCGCAACGGGAACTTTTCGTGACTTCCTTTAAGGAAGAAATCGAGGTGAAAAACAACCAAGGAAATATCATTTATGCTACTCTTACCCAAACTGGCAAATTACCTGTGGGCGAGGAATTGGCACAACAGCAAAACCTAAAATTATCCGTAAACTATGTGAATCCGCTCGGCAATTCAGTCAATGTGGGCGAGTTGCGACAAGGAACGGAGTTCGAGGCAAAACTGACCATTTTCAACAGTTCCGATGATTATATCGACAATGTGGCCCTGACCCATATCGTGCCCAGTGGATGGGAAATTGTGGACACCTCTTTTGTAAGTGGAGATAATGAGAATGCATCCAAAGCGGACTATGTGGATACTCGGGACGACAGGACGCATCTGTATTTTGATTTGGACGCTAAAAAATCAAAAGTCTTTACTATCAAATTGAATGCATCGTTCTTGGGCGATTATTATTTGCCCGGTGCCCAAGCTGAAGCGATGTACGACAACAACTACCAAGCCCGAAACAAAGGACAGTGGATAAAAATAGTTCAGTAATGTTGGATGAGTGAATTTTTATCGCCAGTAAAAAGAATCCTAGTCAACCATAAAATCAAGTTTGGAGTATTTTGCTTCGTTTTGATTTTATGGTTGTTTTGCCTGCCCAAAAATCTCTTTGAAGCCCCAACTTCAACAGTTGTGGATAGTTCTGAAGGCTCCCTTATCGGGGCCCGTATTGCCGATGATGGTCAATGGCGGTTTCCCCAGATTGATTCGGTTCCCGATCGCTTCAAGCAGAGCATCTTACTTTTTGAGGACGAGTATTTTTATCGACATCCTGGATTTAACCCCATTTCCATTATCAAAGCAATCGGACACAATCTTACGAAAGAAACAAGAAGGGGCGGTAGTACGATCACACAGCAAGTGATACGGTTGAGCAGAAAAAACCAAAGTCGGACCTACTGGGAAAAACTCATCGAAGTGTTTATGTCCACCCGGTTGGAACTTCGCCACTCCAAAGAAGACATTTTGAAGCTCTATGCCTCCCACACACCCTACGGTGGTAATGTAGTGGGGTTGGAAACCGCGGCTTGGCGATATTTTGGGATTCCTGCCCATGAACTGAGTTGGGGACAATCCGCCGCCTTGGCCGTTTTGCCCAATGCACCTGCCCTGATTTTCCCTGGTAGAAACGAACTGGCCTTTTTGGACAAGCGTAATCGATTATTGAAAAAGTTATGGGAGAAAGAAGTCATTGATGAAACTACCTATGAATTGGCCATAGCCGAACCACTTCCGCAAAAACCCTTCCCATTGCCCAATGTGGCACCGCATCTTACCGAGCGAATCCGAAATGAGCATCCGGGTCAGCGTATAAAAACTTCGCTGCAACGACCCTTGCAACAACGGTTGAATCTTTTGGCAGAACGACATTATAGACAATTGCAAAGCAACGAAATCCATAATCTGGCCATTCTGGTGCTCGATGTGGAAACCCGAAAAGTGCTTGGGTATGTAGGAAATTCCCCTTCGGATAAGACACACGCCAATTATGTGGACATCATCACTAAAAAGAGAAGTACGGGCAGTACGTTAAAGCCTTTTTTGTTTGCATCGCTTTTGGATGAGGGCCAATTGCTGCCACACAGTCTGGTGGAAGATGTACCTACCGTGATCAACGGATACCATCCTCAAAATTTTGATTTAAATCACGTTGGCGCCGTACCTGCAAGCAAGGCCTTATCCCGTTCCCTGAACGTACCTGCTGTCCGATTGTTGCGGGAATACGGGCTTCAAAAATTTTACAACAAGCTCCATAAAATGAATATGGAATCATTGGACAGGCCTTCATCCTATTATGGACTCTCCTTGATTCTCGGTGGTGCTGAAAGTTCCCTTTGGGAAGTGACCTCCACCTATGCCTCCATGGCATCGACTTTAAACTATTTTTCGAACCATTCCGGTACATACAGAAATCAAGAATTTACGCAGTCTACCTATCTACACAATGAGACCCCAGATTTTGGGGAAGAACAATTTGACCCTTTGGTTTTTGGTGCAGGGGCCATCTACAGTACTTTTCAGTCGATGTACGAGGTCAACCGACCTGAAGGCGATGAAAATTGGCAATTTTTTGATTCCTCTCAACCCATTGCCTGGAAAACCGGAACCAGTTTTGGTTTTAAGGATGCTTGGGCGGTAGGAGTTACACCAAAATATGCCATTGGGGTTTGGGTGGGCAATGCCGATGGCGAAGGCAGACCCGGACTTACGGGAATCACGGCTGCGGCTCCATTGCTTTTTGATGTATTGGATGCACTTCCCCAAAGCGGTTGGTTTCAAGAACCTTTTGATGACCTTGTGGAGTTGGAGGTTTGTGCAGAAAGTGGGTTTCGCGCTTCGGTGTATTGTGATGACGTGAAACAAGAATGGGTGCCTACACATGGAACGCGAAGTGGCCCATGTCCCTATCATCAGCAGGTGTTTTTGGATACTTCGGAACAGTATAGGGTAAACTCCGAGTGCTATCCTTTGGAAGATATGGTAGCCAAAAATTGGTTGGTACTCCCTCCTATTTTGGAATACTATTATGCTTCTTCCAACCCAAACTATAAACCTCTACCACCCTATTTGGAAGGTTGTTCTGCTTTGGAAATTGATCTAATGGAATTCATCTACCCAAAAAGAAATGAAATTGTACTGCTACCCAAGGATTTGGGCACCAAAACATCGGAAATTATCCTAAAATTGGCCCACCAACAATCCAATGCCATCATATATTGGTATTTGGATGAATTATTCATTGGCAAGACCGAGAATTTCCATGAACTTGTTTTACCTATTGAACCCGGGGAATACATGCTCACAACCGTTGACAATCAGGGTAATCGAATTCAACAGGTAGTGGAAGTGCGTTCTGCTTCGGGCGAGTAAATGTTCTGCGGGCAAACAGCACATTTGCCTGTGCAACACAAAAGTCAATGCTAAAAAACAATCAGTTTAAATTAAATTAACCTGTTGTGCCTTTTGATAAAACTTGTCATTTCGAGTAGATTTCACGATAGCATTAGTGAAATTTGTATCGAGAAAAAGAATTTTATCAAAAAAGGTTCTCGATACGATTTTTCGTCACTCAAAATCACTCGAACTGACACCTGAAACCAAGTTTTAGGTTCAAAATGCTTAATTGAAATGGCAGAAACAATCGGTCGAAAGAAGTTTTTAGAACCAAGATTCTTTTCTCAAATTATTGATTCTCTACATTCAGAGCTAGTGGTAAACGTTCGTTCTGCTTCCGGCGAGTGATTACTTTTTCCGCATAAAAATGGTCATCGGAACTCCTGTAAAATCAAAATTCTCCCTGATTTTGTTCTCCAAAAATCGTTTGTAAGGATCTTTCACATATTGTGGCAAGTTGCAGAAAAAGGCAAATTGTGGATATGGTGTGGGCAATTGGGTACAAAACTTGATCTTCACATACTTCCCTTTAGTTGATGGTGGTGGTGTTTTTTCAATGATGGGCAGCATTATATCGTTCAGCTTACGTGTTGGTATTTTTCTGGAACGATTTTCATATACTTCCACCGCAGTTTCTATTGCCTTGTAAATTCGTTGTTTGTTCAGAACCGAAATAAAGAGAATGGGTACATCTTCAAAAGGAGAAATAACCTCTTTTATTTTTGCTGTGTACTCTTTTACCGAATTGGTCTCTTTTTCGACCAAATCCCACTTGTTCACTAGAATTACAATCCCCTTATTGTTACGCTGCGCCAACCAAAAAATATTCTGTACCTGTCCATCAAAACCTCTTGTGGCATCCAGCATCAAAATACAGACATCGCAATACTCAATAGCTCGAACGGAACGCATAACGGAGTAAAACTCCAAGTCTTCCTTTACTTTGGATTTTCTGCGAATACCGGCGGTATCCACCAAATTGAACTCGAATCCAAATCGATTGTATTTTGTATCGATACTGTCTCGTGTAGTCCCTGCAATATCCGTGACAATGTAACGATCCTCCCCTATCAAAGCATTGATAAAGGATGATTTCCCTGCATTGGGTCTTCCAACTACCGCAAAACGGGGCAATTCACTTTCTTCTTCCACATCATCGGGCAATACCTCAACCAGGGCATCCAACAATTCGCCCGTTCCACTACCATTGATACTTGACAGGGTGTAATATTCACCCAATCCCAAGGAATAAAACTCCACGGCATCGGCCATCCGCTTGGTATTGTCCACCTTGTTCACGGCCAAAAATGTGGGTTTATCCACCCGGCGAAGGAGTTTGGCCACATCTTCATCCATTCCTGTAACGCCCGACTCCACATCCACCATAAAAATGATGGCATCGGCCTCATCGATGGCCAATTCCACCTGTTTATCGATTTCTTTTTCAAAAACGTCATCGCTACCTACGACGTAACCACCGGTATCGATCAAAGAAAACTCTTTGCCGTTCCAGTCACTTTTGCCATAATGACGGTCCCGTGTAACACCACTTACGGCATCCACAATCGCCTCACGGCGTTGAATGAGTCGATTAAAAAAAGTGGACTTCCCAACATTGGGTCTTCCTACAATGGCTACAATAGCTCCCATTAGGTATAATTTTTGGCAAAAATACCATTTATTATGAAGAAAAAATGATACCTTTTTTCATCATTTTCAAATGATTATGAGCGACTTGACCAACGAGATAGTTTTACGGCCCCGTTTTCGTGTCTCCCTGAAGGCAAATTTAGAACAATTGGAATCCATTTTTGATCATGCCACAAGCAGTCCTTTCTTGGTCAAAAGGATGGACGAGCATATTTTTGTCAAGTTCAAAAAAGCGGAAACTACCTTTTGGACACCCCAACTTCATCTGGAACTTTCTTCTTTTGAGGAAGGTGTGAGCAACATTCGAGGTGTTTTCGGTCCCAACCCAACCCTCTGGACTTTTTTTATGTTCCTGCATTTTGGTGTGGGCACGGTTTTTATCATTCTGGGCATTTTTGCCTATTCCAACTATTCCTTGGGCAAGGATATTACCTTATGGTTGGTGGGTATGTTCTTTTTAGTGGTGATTTGGTTCGCACTTTACGCATTTGGTCGTTTGGGAAAATCCAAGGGTAAAGGTCAGATGGAACAATTGAAACAATTTGTAAGGGACACCATTGCCCCTTTTGAACGTATCCATAATGAATCCTAGCCATTGTACCCAAAGCGTTTGAGCTGTTGGGAATTGCTTCGCCAGTTCTTGTTCACTTTCACGTAGAGTTCGATATGAACTTGCTTGGCGAAGAATTTTTCGAGGTCTTTTCTGGCTTCCACTCCTACTTTTTTAATAGCACTACCCTTGTGTCCAATAATAATTCCTTTTTGGGTATCGCGCTCTACCATGATCACCGAACGTATTCTGATGATGTCCTCATCCTCCAAAAACTCCTCGGTCTCCACCTCAACGGAATAAGGGATTTCCTTTTTATAATTAAGTAAGATTTTTTCCCGGATGGTCTCGTTCACAAAAAAGCGTTCGGGCTTGTCCGTCATTTGATCTTTTGGATAGTACGGAGGTGCTTCGGGCAGTAATTCCAAAATACGGTTGAACACTTCGGTAACATTAAAGTTTTCCAAAGCGGAAATAGGATGGATCTCTGCATTGGGCAATTGCTCCTGCCAATATTGCATTTGCTCTTCCAGCTTTTCCTGATCGGATGTATCAATTTTATTGAGGAGCAGCAACACGGGAATCTTGCTGTTCTGTATTTTTTTGAAGAAGCCTTCGTCCTTGAGGGCTTTTTCCCCTATTTCCACCATATAAAGCAGCACATCGGCATCCTCAAAAGCGGATTTCACAAAGTCCATCATGGAACTTTGCAGTTCGTAGGCTGGTTTGATGATGCCAGGGGTGTCGGATAAAATCACTTGGAAATCATCTCCGTTGACGATTCCCAAAATACGATGACGGGTGGTCTGTGCCTTGGAAGTGATAATGGACAATTTCTCGCCCACGAAGGCATTCATCAATGTGGACTTGCCCACATTGGGGTTCCCGATAATATTTACGAATCCTGCTTTATGCGCCACCTTTCTTTCTTTTTTCAAAATATTGTTTGGATGCTGCGTTTACCTTTGGAGAAAGATACAACACAGCAATCATATTGGGAATGACCATCAATGCGTATGATAGGTCAATCAGGTTTTTTACCAATTTCAATGATGCGATTGCAGCGAAAACAATCATAATGATAAAAAACACATTGTACCATTTTCCGATTTTGGCATTCGTCAAAAAGGACAAACTCTTCACGCCATAATATGAGTACGTAAACAGGGTCGACAATGCAAAAGCGGCCACTATTACCATTAAAAGTACATCCCCAATTCCGTAAAGTGTGGTTTCAAAAGCGGACATCGTCATCACAATGCCACTGCCATCCTCAAGATAGGCCCCACTTAAAATAATGACCACTGCGGTAAATGTAC
Organism: Flagellimonas yonaguniensis; assembly: GCF_029193885.1. Classification (GTDB taxonomy): domain Bacteria; phylum Bacteroidota; class Bacteroidia; order Flavobacteriales; family Flavobacteriaceae; genus Flagellimonas; species Flagellimonas yonaguniensis. The sequence goes on from NZ_JARFVB010000017.1 coordinate 73,293, forward strand.
ATACTAAAATGGTATCGATAAATGGCCCTAACATCGCCACTAGTCCTTCCTTTGCCGGTTCATCGTTACGGGATTGCCCGTGGTACATGGGTGCACTACCGAGACCTGCCTCGTTCGAAAACATGGCCCTGCGAACACCGACGATGACCAAGCCCCAGAATCCTCCTGTAACAGCGGTATCGAAGTTCCAAGCTTCGACCAAAATCATTTTTAGGGCTGGCCAAACCTCCCCTGCATGGCTCGTCATCACAAAAATGACCGCCAAAAGGTAAATCCCTACCATAAATGGAACTATTGCCGAAGCTACTTTGGCAATCTTTGTCAGTCCACCAAAAATCACAATGGATGTAATGATGGCCAGAAAAAAGCCTATTCCAAGTTTCCAATTGTATTCGCTGGTAGCCCAAAGGGTTTCGTGTGGTTGCACGACACCCATAAATGCTTCGGTAAATTGATTGGCAGTAAAAACGCCTAAAAACCCGAACAATCCACAAATACTGAAAAAAACAGCCATGGGCTTTGCCCATTTCCCCATTCCTTTTGTAATATAGAACATGGGGCCTCCTTGCATGTGTCCATCGGAATCAGTGCCCCGATACATAATGGCCAAGCTCCCTGAATAAAATTTGATGCCCATACCCAATAGAGCGGTCATCCAAATCCAGAAAACCACTCCGGGCCCTCCATCGTGGATGGCAATCGCAACCCCTGATATATTTCCCAATCCGACCGTAGCGGCCACTGCTGCGGACAATGCCTGAAACGAGCTTACATCCCCTTTTGCATTTTTGTCATCATACTTACCTGAGACCACTGCAATGGCATGTCCAAAATGGCGAAAGGGCGCAAATTTGGAATAAAAGGCCAAAAACAGCCCGCCACCTATGAGCAGAATAAACATGGGCCACTCGGTATAGGGCAGAAGTGAGGAGATAAAATCGTTGATTGCGTCCATAAGGTAAAAAGGTCGAATTTATGGATTTTGGGTGGGATTGACACTAGTGGAGAAGGAATATTAAGATTAGTTTGGAAAAGATGTAAAAAGGGTTGTATATTTGCCGTCCACATCGCGGGGTAGAGCAGTAGGTAGCTCGTCGGGCTCATAACCCGAAGGTCACTGGTTCGAGTCCAGTTCCCGCTACAAGGATAACCCATTGACTGACAGTGTTTTAAAACTGTTGCCAATGGGTTCTTTTTTTGATATATTGCAAAGCGCATACGCTACCGCATACAAAAACGGATTGGATAAAAAAAAGTACACGGAACCAAAGATCTATCATGGAGGTGAAAATTTCGACCTCTCCAAAAGATGGTATGTCTATTACTCCTATGCCCATCCCGAATTGAAGGACAAGTATGGAAATCCCGTAATGGTCCGTCAATCCCCCATTACGATGAACATCAATAGGAAGTGCAGGACAAAGACGGAAAGATTGATGCAGTTGGGTGTGGTAAAAGAAGTTCTTGTGGAAATGCTAAAGGAAGGTTACTCTCCCTTCAAGGATAAATTAAAACTCGCCGCCGATTCCTTGGAATATACTTCCGAGGCGGCATTGGACTATGCCTATGCCATAAAGATCACCAAACTTTCCGAAACTTCGATAAAGGATTATAGCAGTCGATACAATCGGTTCAAACTTTATTTGGACAAAAGGAACCTGCTCGATAAGAGCATACTGGGTATAACCAAGCAGGTGGTCAATGAATATCTCCACGGAATAGCCAAGACCAGCAGTGCCAGGAACCGTAACAATACCCGTATCGTATTGAGCGCAATTTTTGGGGAACTGGAGGACAATGAAATCATCCCACGGAATTTTATCGAGAACATCAAGGTACTGGATACCAAGTCGGTGAGCCATAAGACTTACTCGTTGGAAGTTTTGGAAGGCCTATTTACCTATATGGAGAAAACCGACCCCCTACTTTTGCTCTTCGTCAAGTTCGTTTCCTATAATTTTCTACGACCTATAGAAGTGTGCAGGTTAAAGGTCAAGGATGTCTTTATCACACAAAAACTATTACGTTTCCAGGCAAAGAACAAACCTGAAAAGGTCAAGATCATCCCGGATATTGTCCTAAACGAAATTGAGGGCCTTGACCTTTCGGAACAAGAGCATTTTCTGTTCACACCAGATGGTATTGGGGAATGGGACGCCTCGGAAACCAGTAGAAGGGATTACTTTTCAAAGCGTTTTTGGAAACTGAAAAAGAAATACAATGAACATCTCCTGGCACAAGGTGAAACACTTCAATTGGGGAGTGAATATACCGTCTATTCCTTTAGACATACCTTTATCACGCTTCTGTTCAGGAAATTCAGAAAGGATTTCACCTATACGGAAACCTGTGACAAACTGATGCTCATTACGGGCCATTCCACGTTGGATGCGCTAAAGTCTTATTTGAGGGATGTTGATGCGGAGCTTCCTGAGGATTATAGTGGTTTATTGACCTTGAACTAAGATTCTCCCGAATCTGAACCAACAAATTGGAATGGTTCTGTACAAGTTGGCCATGTGATCATTATGCCCATATGCTATTTGTTCAGGTGGAGCTTTCCGGTGGAAATGAAGAGGTCTCTATAATATTTTTTTAATTTCTCCCTTTCGGTCATTGGTTTTGGTTTATGGTCGGGACATGCCTTTGCCTTTTTCTGGGATAGAATGGCCTCCAAATCCTCAACGGACAAGCTATCCAGCAGGGCATTTAGCAATTTATCACTGACCAAGCTACCTTCCATGATATATTACAACCTTTTTCCTTTACCTTTTCTTTTCGCTCTTTTTTTCCTGTCCTCAAGCTCCAATTTGAACGGGGTCCAAGGAATCTCCTCTATATGGTCAGATACTACAGTTTGAGCCTTTCCCAGATAATCTTTTGGTTGCCCAAAAGTTTGGACTGGCCCTCCCGGAGCATTTGTTGTTTTTCCTGGAGTACCCGTTGCCCTTCCAATGCTTTCTCCATAAGTTCTTTCAGCTCTTCGTTCTGCAGTATTATTTTCGAGAATAATTGAACAGTCTCTGTCTTGCCCATAATCAATGCGTTTTATGATGTTGTTCCATGAGTATTTTCTTCCCAGGGTGCTTCCCTTATATATCACGTTCCCATATCGGAATGAAATCCCGGTCACCCTACCTGTGGTCTTGCTGACATTGAACTTCGGAAAGATGTTCCTTCTTTTCAATCCTATAATGAACCCGGCCATATCCTTGGATTCCCTCAATACATTCTCAAGATGTTGTTGGAGTATCAGTTTTATGGGAGGTTCAGATGTCCTTATCGCCTTTTCCACCTCTTTTTGGGTCAGGGCAGCTTTGCTTTTGAGGTTCCCATCCGGCAATCGGGCCAGATTGTATTTCCTTTCCAGCTCCCTGACAAGTTGTTTGCTCCGATAAAGGTCCCTACTGTCATCCACCACTTCCCCAGACAATTTTACCCTATTGGCCACGATATGGATATGCTGGTGTTCCTGATCGGTATGCCTGTAGATGATATACTGGTTGTCATCGAATCCCATTCCCTTCAGATAATCGAATCCAAGTGAGGCAAACTCACGGTCTTTCAAATTATCGGTATGGGGAAGGTTAAGGGAAACATGACAGACCGCTTTGGCCAATCTTGGACGTAATTGTCTGATAAGGTTGAACTCCTTGGTTCTGTCAACCGTATTTCCATGGGAAATATTGGCATCGATCACGCTGCCCTGCCCTTGTTCCACCTTCTTTTCATTATAGGCCAATACACCATAGAAGTCCTTTCCCTTTATGATCTTTGCTATCATTTGCCCAGAATGTTTAATTTTATGGCATCCAGTACACCTTTCAGTTCCATCAGCTCCTTCTGGAGTCCTTGGGGATCGTGCATTCCCAAATGGGTTTTCTTGACAAGTTGGTTGATGTTGTTCCCGATTCGGCTCAGTTCAACAAAAAGCTTTCTGTTCTCCGGCAATACCTTAACCCTTGGCAGCGACTTTCCCGTGGCTCTCCTTCGTACATAATCTGGGATTCCGATCCCCAAGGTGCCTGCATTGTTTGACAATATCAGATATTCGTCCACCGACATCCTGACATTTACCTGTATAGGCCTGATAGATCTTATGTCCTTTTTTGGTCTTGCCATATCTTAGGGGTTTGGGGAGGATCCCCAACAAGCTTGCGAACACAGTGAGCAGTTTTTGTTATCAAAAACATAGCTTGCTTCGTGACCTCCGGTTAACTATATGGCAAACCTAAAGCCTATGGATTGCTTAGAATGGATTTGCCGTACACGGTTATATGTACGGTAAATCTATCCAACGTATTTACTTAATTGAAAATCAAGGATTGGGCGAAATCGAAAAGGTGTATTTCTGTGGGAAGGGAAGAATAAGGAACACCGTTTTAAAATTCAAGACCATGAACCAATTTTATACTTGATAGTCCTCTCAAATTCGTTTGGAGACATACTGCTTGTCATTCAACTATATCTGTTCCAAGAGATGTTTGAAACAAAAGATTTGAATTGAACTTTTATTCAACCATGCAGATTAATTCAATAAGGGCAACAGTACGGATTTATCCAACTTTAAATCCATCTGCAAATCAGGAAGATTGTCAAAATCAAAAATTGGGAAAGGAGTAACGGTAACAAGCCTTGCTCGGCGCAAGGTCTCGACCCATAACAGGATGTGCCATGCTAAGAAAATCTGATTGAATTCACCTTCTTCCAATTCCTTTTCCGGCAATCCCTTTAAAAAACGGTAGGTGGTATATAAAGCATCAAAAAGCTCACACATGAGGGTTTGATCTAAGTTCGCATCTCTTGGATTGGTCTTGTCAAAAAGATCCTTTAATAGAGGGTCTGGCAATACATCCGATGTGGTATCCAAGGATACGACCATAATGGAAACTGTTCGAGAAATGATCCCTTCCGGATCATTATCGAAATCTAAATACAATCCTCCTTTTTCGTGCATATACAACCCAAGGTAAGGTTTTGGTCTGGGACCATAAAGGTATTCGCAGTATTTATCTGGTTTTTAGCATTGTTGACCCCAATAATTACAACATTTTACTTTTTAAATCGTAAATTTGGGAATACATCAAACATTGTAGCCTTTAGATTGTTAAACCTCTCCCCCTTTTGACAATAAAGAGCTACATTTTTTAATATAAAATCGTAAAATCTTACCGAATTAGTGAGCTTGTCATCAAAAACTTTGGAGGTTTTGAAAAAATTAAAGCAGGTTTGCCATGTCAAGGAGACCGCATATATATTATATGGTAGTGATGAGGCGTTGACATTATACCACGAATCCCTGGATGCATTGCTTAAATCGGATTGTATGGATTTCGATGTCGTCACCTTTGAAACACAGTTAGGCAAAAAACCGGAATTTATCATTGACATTTTTGAAATTGAAGGTTATCGCATAATAAACCGTACTATACGAAATCGGTTACATGACAATCTCTGCAAAAAAGTTAAAAATCAGATTATTGAACCGAGACAACAAAAATGGCTTGAAAAAAAGGAAAACTCGGAAAACTGAAATTTTCTGTAAAATCTTCCCAAAATACCCTCAACTATATACTAGTCTATGGAGTCCTAGCAAACCTGTTTGGGTTTCCTTACCTTTCGACCAAATTAAACTTCACTTCTATCACAAATTCATGGATTCAACGAAAAAGCCGTACTTTGTGAGGAAATACTTTCCTTTTATATTTGAGAATAATTGAATCTCCAACATGGACCAAAAATTGACTTTTAAAGTGGACAGTGCCCTTCTTAGAGAGTTGGGTGAAAAGTTGGTTGAAACAGTTCACGTGGCTTTAGCTGAATTAGTAAAGAACGCCTATGATGCCGATGCTACATTAGTTAAAATTAGGTTTGAAGTTGGAGAAAATGACAAAAATCGCATTAAAATAATTGACAATGGAATCGGAATGAATTTCCACGCTGTTGAAAATTATTGGATGAGAATTGCCACGACTAACAAAAAAGACAAAGACACTTCGGTAGTATACGGCCGCCCTTTGACTGGAGCAAAAGGGATAGGACGATTCTCGTGTAGACGGCTAGGATCAAAGCTAACTCTAATTACAAGAGGGACAGAAAAAGGAAATGCAACGGGTGATCAAAAAAATATCCAGTATTCGAAGGTAGAGTGGAAACGCCGGACATAGTATACCACCCTCGCCGGGTTAAAGTGACCATAGCTGGCCGGACGAAAGTGACCCACCCCCGCCGGGCCAAAGTGACCCACCTTTAGATTAGATCTATCTGTAAAAAGTC
>NZ_JARFVB010000018.1 GCF_029193885.1 Flagellimonas yonaguniensis
ACAACGCAATGTCGTTCAGGGGAAGGGAATATTCCAGGTGTTCGCTTTTTATGGAGATCGAGAAGGGCGAACTGATGCCGTTACCGGCGAAACGCTATGAGGTAAAACGCTATGCCCAGGCCACCGTGCACAAGAACAGCCATATCTATTTTGGGAAGGACAAGCATTATTACAGCGTGCCCTATAGACATATAGGCAAACAGGTCAAGCTGGTCTATACCGATAACATCGTCGAGATCTACCATAAGCACGAAAGGTTCGCCGTACATACAAGGGACAGGAAAAAATACGGCTATACCACCTTGGCCGACCATATGCCCTCGCACCACAGGTTCGTAAGCGAATGGAGCAGTGAGAGGTTCATCGATTGGGCAGGCAATATCGGCGGACACTGTAAAGGGTACATCATTGCCATCCTGGAGAAGAAGCAACACCCCGAACAATCCTATAAATCCTGTCTGGGCGTACTCCACCTTGCCAAAAAGTACGGAAGGGAACGTCTTGAGAATGCGTGCAAACGTGCCTCGGAATATGGTGCGTACAATTACAATATGGTCGAGCGCATCCTGAAAAAGGGATGGGACCAGATCGATGAACGTATGGACGGGGATATGGAAATGCCCGAGCACAACAACATAAGGGGAGGAAAATACTACGAATAGAACAATATTAAAAACAGGACATATGAACGAAAAAACAATGCAATTGATGAAAGAAATGAGGCTCTATGGAATGCACAGGGCCTTCACCACAACAATGGAGACCGGCGGTCCGTCGACCGGTTACACCAACGATGAACTGATCGCCTATCTCGTCCAGAACGAATGGGACGACCGCCATAACCGTAGGATAGAGCGATTGACCAAGTCCGCAAGGTTCAGGTATACGGCCGTCATGGAGGCCATCGACTACCGACCGTCGCGCCAACTGGACAAGAACCTGGTCCGGCGGCTAGGTTCCTGCGGGTTCATCCAAAAAAGGGAGAACATACTTATTACCGGCAGTACCGGCGTGGGCAAAAGTTACCTGGCCTCGGCCATCGGCCACCAGGCCTGTTCCATGGGGTCAAAAACGATGTACTTCAATACCGCAAAGCTCTTTACCCTGCTCAAGACATCAAAGGCCGACGGTTCCTATCCAAAACAAATAAACAAACTTGAAAAACAGGACTTGCTCATCTTGGATGACTTCGGCCTTAAGCCATTGGACAACATCAATAGGCATGCACTTATGGAGATCATCGAGGACAGGCACGGCAAGAAATCCACTATAATAGCATCACAATTGCCCGTATCAAAGTGGCACGACATTATCGGGGAGAGAACACTGGCCGATGCCATCCTCGACCGTTTGGTGCACACGGCACACAGAATAGATATAAAAGGCGAATCAATGAGAAGAAAATTGAAAAATAAAAACTAAGTTTAACCCAAGGATAGATCAAATCTGGGCAGTCCATTTGCCATGGTCAGTTTCATCCGGCGAAGGTGGGTCAGTTTACCCGGCTTATCCACCTTACATACAATACAAACAAATTTTTGACAAGAGTTATATAGATACGTCAAAATGTGAATTTGTTGAAATCCTAGAAGATGAGAATCAAAACAGAGTACAATATGGCGATATTTTCTTTACAACTTCTTCTGAAACAATATTAGAAGTTGGGTTTGCATCTGTACTATTAGCTGAGGTTGGTGAAATGTATCTAAATAGCTTTTGTTTTGGATACCGTCTAAATTCATTTGATATACTAGACCCAAACTTTGCTCAATATCTTTTTCGTAATGATGAACTAAGAAGGAAAATTGTGCGACTAGGCCAAGGTAGTACTAGGTACAATATATCTAAAGTACAATTGATGAAAATTGATACACTTCTACCCTCTATTCCTGAGCAGAATCAAATATCTTCTTTCCTTAATTCCATTGATAGAAAGATTGAATTGATAAGCAATGAATTTTAGTAAAATGCAGAAAGTTCGAGATATAATATCTGCCAATTTATTAAAGCACTCACAATTTGAAGAGTATTTTAAGATAATTGAGATAATCGAAGAGCATACATTTCTTAACCCAGATATCTGTATTGAAAGCTGTAAAGCCCTTGTAGAAGGCATTTCAAAAACAATCTTAATTAATCTTGATAATACAAAGACTACCGAAAACATTGATAAAGATGACTTGCCTAAGCTTTTTAAAGACGCAATGCGCAAGTTATCAGATGAATGTGAGGATTTAGAAGGTGATTTTGCCGCTCGTTTTTCTGCTATAATTCAAGTGATTGCCGAAATAAGAAATAAGCGTAGTGATATCTCACATGGTAGAATGGCACCAAAATTTATTTTCAGTTCTTCTAAACTAGCTTCTACAGTTGTCAATATGACTGATAGTATGTTGGAGTATATCCTAGAGCATTATTTCAGCATCGACCATGATAAAGACGGTATTTTAGATTACAATTCGGAGCCAATGGAAGCTTATAATGATTGGTTGGATGAAAGCGTTGATTTTCCCATTAAAAAGGCTAGGTATAGTAAGCTTCTTTATGAAAATGATTATGACGAATATGAAAGTAGATACTCAGATGAATATTTGAAATCTAAAGAAGAAGATGAAATTGAACATAAAGAAGCCGTTGCAGTAATTGAGGAAAAAGAAACTATTGAAACAATCGACCCTGCAGGCCAAGAACAACCAGTAGCTATTCCTGTTGAAGAGCAAGAAGAAAAGCAGGTAGAGAAACTAGTTTCTGACTTTGATGAAGAAACCTTTTGGTCTGAGGTTAGAAATCAAGCACTTCAAGAATTTGCAGAGGCAGAAAATTTAAAAAGTGAAGAATTAAAAGAAGTGGTTAATGAATATCTATTCAGTGAAAAACCACCATTACGTGACGATGTTGCTAAAACAATGAACGAAAGACCGAAATTGTCAGAGTTCAAAACGATAGTTCCAAGTTTGACGGATAGAATTATGGCTTTTGCCAATGACTTAAAAAATCCAGAAGCAGAAGCATGACATCACAACCCGAACAAATATTAGAAAACAATTTAGTTACCCAACTTGAAAGGCTTGGCTATAAAAGGGTTGTAATACGTGATGAAAATGAACTTTTAGCCAATCTCAAAAATCAATTAGAGAAACATAACAAGGTTCAGTTAAGCGATAACGATTTCAAGCAAATACTCAACTATATCAACAAGGGCAATGTATTTGAACGAGCTAAAATATTGCGAGATCGAGTATCCTACACCAACGCACAAGGCGACACAAAAACAGTAGAACTCATCAATCAAATTCATTGGTGTCAAAATGAGTTTCAGGTTACGCAGCAAATTGCCATGGAAGGCACACATAAAAACCGCTATGATGTAACTATTCTCATAAATGGTTTGCCATTGGTTCAAATTGAATTAAAACGAAGGGGCTTAGAACTCAAAGAAGCATTCAACCAAACCAACCGCTACGAAAGACATTCCTATTGGGCAGGTCATGGTTTGTTTCAATTTGTACAGGTTTTTGTCATCAGCAACGGAGTAAATACCAAGTATTACGCAAACGCACCGTTGAAGGCTCGTTCATTCAAACAGACATTTTATTGGGCTGATGAAAAAAACCGTTTGATTACGCAGTTGGCAGCATTTTCAGAAGTGTTTTTAGAGCCTTGTCACATTTCTAAAATGATTACCAAGTACACCGTATTGAACGAATCTCAAAAGATTCTGATGGTGTTACGGCCTTATCAATTTTATGCCGTTGAAAATATAGTTGAGCGGGTAAAGACCACAACTAAATACGGCTACATTTGGCATACAACAGGTTCGGGCAAAACCTTAACTTCTTTTAAAGCTGCCCAAATTCTGACCAACCTACCACAAGTACACAAGGTGGTTTTTGTTGTGGATAGAAAAGATTTAGATTACCAAACCACCAAAGAGTTCAACGCATTCAGCAAAGGGAGTATTGACGGAACAAACAATACAAATACCCTAGTCAAGCAACTTTCAGGAGATAACAAACTCATCGTTACAACCATTCAAAAACTCAATACGGCCATCAGCAAAACCCGTTACTTGGGTAAAATGGAAGCGTTGAGAAATGAACGAATCGTTTTCATTTTTGATGAGTGCCATAGAAGTCAGTTTGGTAAAACTCATGAAGAAATCAATAAATTCTTTGAAAATTGCCAGATGTTTGGGTTTACGGGCACCCCGATTTTTGAACCCAATGCAGGTAAAAATGAATATGGTAAACGAACCACCAAAATGCTTTTTGGTGATTGCCTACACAAGTATGTGATTACAGATGCCATTAGAGACGAAAACGTTTTAAAGTTTTCAGTGGAGTACATCAGAACTTTCAAAAAGAAAGACCATATTCTCGACATCAATGTAGAAGCCATTGATGAAGCAGAAGTAATGGATGCACCAGTTCGCTTAGATAATATTACGGAATACATCATTGCTAATCACAATCGAAAAACCCATAGCCGAGAGTTTACAGCCATTTTCTGTGTTTCGAGTGTTCCCATTTTGATTGAGTACTATAAATTGTTTTTGCAGAAAAAAGAAGAGGGAAAACATAATCTGAGATTGGCGACCATTTTTTCTTATTCCGCTAATGAGGAAGACAAAGATGCAGTTGGTTTTGTAGATGATGAAGAGTTTTTAATGGCAGCAGAACCACAAGCGGAATATAACACCCAGCATACTAGGGACGAATTAGAAGATTTCATCAAGCACTATAACAAGCAATTTGGAACAAACTACACCAGCAAAGACAATCAATCATATTACAACTATTACAACGACATAGCCAAACGAGTAAAACACCGTCAAATTGATGTTTTGGTTGTGGTAAATATGTTCTTGACAGGTTTTGACAGTAAGCATTTGAACACGCTTTATGTAGATAAAAACCTGAAATATCATGGTTTGATACAAGCCTATTCCAGAACAAACAGAATCCTGAATGAAGTAAAATCACAGGGAAATATCGTTTGCTTTAGAAATTTGAAAGAGGTAACTGATGAAGCCATTACCCTATTTTCAAACAAGAATGCTATTGAAGAAATCATCATGCAGCCTTATGAGGAGTATGTTGCGAAATTCAACCAGGCATTTATTACTTTATTACAAATTGCCCCTACGGTAAACAGTGTTAACGATTTACCAAGCGAAGAAGAAGAATTGGCTTTTATTCAAGCCTTTCGTGAATTGATGCGTTTGAAGAATGTGCTTTCCACATTCACTGAATTCAAGTTTGACGACTTGTCCATGACAGAGCAGTCTTTTGAAGATTTTAAAAGCAAATACCTTGACTTGTACGACAAAGCAAAAGGTCACAACCAAAAAGAAAAGGTTAGCATTTTAGGAGATATTGATTTTGAATTGGAGTTGATACACCGTGATGAAATCAATGTAGCTTACATTTTGAAGTTACTCGCCAAATTGAAAGATGCAGCACCTGAGGAACAAGAGAAACAGAAGAAAGCGTTGATTGAAATTGTGGCAGGTGATGCACAATTGAGAAGCAAGCGAGAACTTATTGAGAAGTTTATCCAAGAAAATCTACCTCATATTTCCGATTCAGACGACATTCCAGAGGAATTTGAAAACTATTGGAATGAAGAACGGAAAGAAGCTTTAGCCAAACTAAGTGAAGAAGAAAATTTGGACAAAAACAAACTACAGGACGTGATTGGAAAATATCTTTTCACTGAGAAAAAACCGTTAAGAGATGATGTAATCGGCCTTTTAAATAAGCGACCAACTTTAAAGGAAAGAGCGACTATTGCCAAAAGGGTAACGGATAAGATTTTAAGATTTGTAGAAACATTTATTAACGGAATAACAGGGAGTTAACACTTTATTTACAGATGAGGAAAATAGACAGAGATACTTTTTTAAGGAGTTTCAAGGTGCTTTCAAACCAATCGTTCGATTTGTTTTTAGGTTCAGGTGCCTCTGTCAATTCCGGTATCCCGTCAGGAGGTGACTTAGTTTGGCATTTTAAGAGAGAAATACTTAGCAGTAAGAAAATAATAAATGGTAAGAAGTTTACTGACCTTAAAATTGAAGCCAACAAACAAATTATTCAAAATTATTTTGACCAAAGAGGCGACAGCAATATAGCAAACCCGTACTCTCACTATTTCAAGGAATGCTACCCCGACTCGCTTGTCAGAAAAGAGTTTTTGAGTGATTTGGTTCGTGATAAAAAACCGTCCATTGGCTTTCTCTGTTTATCAGCCCTTGTAGAGCGACAAAAATTCAATGTGGTTTGGACTACCAATTTTGATGACTTAATTGAAAAGGCAATTACAGCCCTGAATTATAAAAGTTGCCAAATTGTTTCTCCGGATAACGCCAGCTCTGTTAAACAATTCAACTCGGATATTCCGACAGTTGTAAAACTTCATGGGGATTTCCGTTACGACCCGCTCCAAAATACTGATGAAGAACTACAGGAGTTAGAAGCAAGTTTACATACAAAATTCTTAGACGCTTCAACCCAAAAAGGGCTACTGGTTGTCGGGTATTCGGGAAGTGATAAATCTGTAATGACCACATTGGAAAAAGCATTAGAGAACCCCAATGCTTTTCCGAAAGGTTTAATCTGGTGTATACCAAACGGACTGCAACCGACAAACGAGTTGGAAGCATTGATAGAAAAAGCTCATCAACAAAACAATCGTTCAGGGTTTTTAGAGATTGATAGCTTCGACTATTTTCTACATGAGATTTATAAAACCTTTGAATTATCAAATACACAGATTGATGCCATTGCCTCTGAACGATTTGAACAAAGACAGGCATTTAGGTTAAGTCAAAATCCCTCTGCTACCTTACCAATTCTTTTAAATGCAATAAAGGCAAAGAGTTTTCCGAAAACCGCTTTTACTACAAAAACCACTTTAACTGGGGTAGGAAAATGGAAAAGATTGCGGGAAGCAATTGGCAGTTCCAACATAATTGCGTCATTTACCAAAAATGATACTCTGATGATTTTTGGTGTTGAGCAGGAAATTAAGGAAACACTAAAAAACCACATAACTGATGACTTAAAAATTGCTGACATACCAGAGCATATCTATTATCATTCTGATTCCTTTTATTTAGGGATGCTGTATGAGTTGGTTGAAAAAGCTTTGGTCAATGATTTTGGATTATCCGTTTATGCAAAAGGTAGGAATATCAGGAAATTCTATTCTTCCGAAACCCCATTAAGTGATAGTGAAATCACGGAAATTAAGAATCGAAACCGCAATTTCAACATTCATCAAAACATAGCTGTTTTTGAAGCATTTGAGTTTAAAATTGAATTCGTTAACAAAGAACTACAGCTACTACTTTGTCCTACTGTTCATATACAGACAACAGCAGGCGGTGAACCTCCCAGAAATGTTGTTCAATATCTTTCAAACACCATTATTTCAAATCGCTACAATAACAAGTATGGGCAAAAGATGCATTGGTGGTTTAATGAATTGAAGAAGAAAAATGAAGGCTTAAATTTTAAACTCGGTGATTTTGAAATAAAGCTTTCTGAATATTACTCAACAGCAGCCAAAAAAGTAAACGATAAGTTTTACTGCTTTAATGGCTTTACAAAGCTTAATGAGCCGTCAATTTATTTTCATTATCAGGATGAGGCAAAGCAATCAATTCATCCAATTAATGGCTTAAAAATTTTAGGCCCGTTAGAAGAAAGCTTTGGCCAAAGTAACAATGGCTCTGCAAATGTCAACTTAGCTATTATTTCCCCTGACTTTGGATTTGAAAAAATTAAAGCCCATTTAGATTCACTACTGAATTCAGTCAGTCCAATATGGGAAAAGGAGTATTTGAAGGATTTCCCGGGATTTGACAATGTTTTTAAAAAGCATCTCATCATTCCCAACACTGTTCAAAGTGAATTTGTAATTACAATACTCAATAATGACGTAAGCAGTTTTTCTGCCATTCAATTTTATGATTATCTGAAAAGCAAAATTGATAAGTTGGCATTGAAGAGCACTGACATAGATTGCGTTGTGATTTACATCCCCGACCAATGGAAGAAATTCAGGGAACTAAAGAATGAAAACACGTATTATGACTTGCACGATTCATTGAAATTGTACTGTGTAAAGAAGGGCTTGAGAATCCAGTTCATAGAAGACAAATCCATTAACTACAAAGACCAAGCAAAAATTCGGTGGTGGCTATCGTTAGGTTTATATGTTAAATCAAACGGAACTCCATGGAAGGTTAAGACAGACAATACGGAAACTGCCTTTGTTGGATTAGGTTATGCCCTAAGGCAAAATGCCCGTGATAAAGTTGTTCTTGGGAGTAGTCAAATATTTGATGGTCACGGAAACGGACTTAAATTCTTACTGCAGCCAATAGATAAGCCAGTATTTTATAACAAGAATCCTTTCATGAGTAAGGAAGATGCTTTTCGTTTAGTAAGCAACATTCGCAATACTTATCATAAAATTGACCCGGTTATTGGATTGAAAAAATTGGTGTTGCATAAAACCACACATTTTACCGGAGCGGAAATGGAAGGCATAAGCAACGCATTAGAAGGAATTGATAATATCGAACTCTTGCAGATTAAGCAATTCAGTAGTTGGAGAGCCATAAAACTTATAAAGAACAGCAAGGGCAAACACGAATTTAATGGCTACCCGATGGAAAGAGGTACAATAATTCAATTGGATGACTTCACTTTTTTATTGTGGACGCATGGTTTAATTGAAAGTCAGGAATTGAACGGAAAGTATTTCCAAGGGAAAAGAGGGATACCATCACCTTTGCTTATCAAGAGATTCAGAGGGACAGACCCAATAGAAACTATTGCTAATGATATTCTCAAACTGACAAAAATGAATTGGAACGGAGCGGAACTTTATAAAACGTTACCGGTAACCATTGATTTCTCCAAACGACTAACTGTAATGGGTAAACAATTAGAAGAATTAGGTACAAAAGCACATGATTTTAGATTCTTCATATAGCTAACCCATTTGGCGTAGTTAGCTTAATAAAATATGGTTGTTGACAAGTTGCTTGGAATTAAAAAAACAGAATGGACTTGCAACAAATCATCAATAATGAATTGAATTAATTACGGAATCGCAAGCCAAAAGGCTATTTATGAAAGCAAAGGTAGAAACAATTCCTGAAAAAACATCAAGTCCGAATAGTTGGTATCAGACCGATGCACAGCGGAAACAGGGTTGGAACGAGGCGGTGTTCACCTACAACAAAATGATTCAGACCTATCGTTGTTACCAATATAATCTTATTGAAGTCCCCAAGGCATCTGTGGAGGAAAGGGCGGATTTCATTCTTGACCATATCAAAAGGAAATGACCGATTAAGGTTTACTTTTCTCCTTGGTTATCAAATATCGACCTGACTTCCCTGTGCACCTTCAAATAATGGCGCTCCAAATCCCCTTCCTTGATTTCAAGGGGCTTGGGCAATCCCTTTGGTATCTCAGGCTTGGGAAACCGCACCTTTCGGTCCTTCCCGTCCGCAAAGACCACAAACTCCCCTTGTTTTAACCGAAAGAACACCTCTGCCCTGCGCTTGGACACCTCCTTTTCCCCTTCCGTGATGCGTCGTTCCAGACTCAGCCCCGAGCTTTTGCTCACACTCCGGGTGGGCATTTTGACCAGTTCAAAGAAGCGCTCATAATACCTTGCCGTATCCGGGTCGTTCACCTTCCCAAAGAACTGATAGGACAGATTGGATAAAATAGCCTTGCTGGCCTTCTCCCCGTACATCATATCATTTTGCACCTTATCCTGCAACACATAAACGCTCACAATATCATAGCTCCGAAGTGTGGCCGGAATCCGGTGCATGTTCAACAACCGTAAGGTAGAGGCCTCTTCCAACAGCATGAAGGAAGGTTTGCGGTTTCTTCTTGACATCTGTTTGGAAATGGTATGCATAATGGTGGCGATCACCGGGGACAGGGAAGCATCTTTTTGCGGATTGTTCACCAGGGCAATGACCGAGGGATTCTCGGCATTATTGATGTCCAATGGAATCTCATCGGCGGACAGGACCATAAAAATCTTTCGGGTACTGATCTTTTTGATGGCATTCGCCAAGGTACTCATCACACCAGCGGTCTGCCGCTCCGACCCCACCCCACTGATAAAGGCATCGGCCATGGCACGTGAGGTAAGGTTCTCCCTTAAAAACCTGATCAGGCTTTTGGTGCCCAATTGTTGGTAGAGGGCCATCACATGGGGCAGCGTACAAAAATCGGGGTATTCGGTCTTGAGCCGCCAGATCAGTCCACTTATCAGTCCTTCCGCTGCATCCTTAAAAAAACGGGAGGTACTGTTTTCATCGGAGTCCCGGTGTTCCATCAAATTCTCCAAAAGTACCCGGGACACCTCATGGACACTCTCCTCATCGGGCAGGTAACGGGGTGCGATGGGATTCACCCGATGGTAGATCGGCCCAAAGGACACGATGTGAAAGGGTACCTTTTGATCTTTCCAGAGGGGGCAGGCCATTTCCGTGATCTCAAAATCCTTGTAATCGTGGATGACCCCAGAGAAACCCTCTCTTTTAAAATGCTCCAAAAAGCCATAGATGACGCTTTCGGTCTTCCCGCTCCCTGCGGAGGCCATCACGGACACGCCCCTGCGGATATTGCCCAGCACCAAAGGCCTTCCGCGGACTTTTAATTTGACCTCGAACACTTTGGAAGGTTTGTCCAAATTCTTATAATAATCCACCAGCCCATAAATGACGGTATGCACAAAAAACAAGGGGAGCCATAAGGTCATCGACTGCTCCAAAAGTACATCCCAACCCTTCATCCATCCTATGGACAAAACGAGTACCATAAGACCCGTTATAAAGTAAATAAATCCGTTTTTGAGATACCGAATAGCCGCGTAGGATAATCCTCCCCCAAACAACAAACAAAAAACAATTTCAATCCATCCTAAATTTTCCATAGCAATACTGTTTTAAATTCCGATCGACCCCGATTCCAAGGCCTTTCCAATCCCTTTTTTGAGCTGCATCATCGCCTTATAGGCCAATTGCGCCTTATTGGCGGGAATAGTGGGAACGTTGATGCCCGCCTTGAACAACAATTGTTTGGCCGCTTGCCGTTCATTCGTTGGCAGTCCCAATAATGCGGAAAAGAAGCGTTTGGGATCCTTGTCCAAGAGGTTGCGGGCATGATAGGTCTCCACAAAATTTCTTTTGTACCCGAACTGTTTGTCAAAAGTCTTTTCCGCTGCCCGATAGAACTTATCCCGATCAAAGCCCTGTTTGACGTTCTGTCCATGAAGGGTGGTCTCGGAAGTTCGGAACTTGGACCCTGGGGAAAGGCTATGGGTATTGGTCCTGTCCATTCGGCTCACGATGATATGGATATGGCTTTGGTGGCCCTCCTTGGCCATCCCCGGAACGATGCGCTTCCCGTTGAGTTGGTGTGGGGCCTCTCTTTCAAGGGCATTGATCTGTTCCCGGAGCTTGGTAATTTCCCCTTGCTCCTGTCCTTCTTGGATGGCCCTGACCCGGTGTTGCAGTTCCAAGATCTTGCTGGCATGGGCCTGGTTCTCCTTGACCTCGCGGTCCTTTTCGGAATAGGTGCGTTCCCGTTCCAATTTAGCAAAATAGAGGATTTCCTTGACGGTCACTTCGCGGTCCCGGTAAAAGGAGGCCGCATAGGCCTGCATGACCTGCCGAGCATATTGCCTCAGTTTCTCGGGGTCGTTTCCGATATGCTGGAGTTCCCTTTGGGAGGGACTCACCACCAGGGAATAGAACTTGGGCTCCCGTTTCTTGAGCTTTGCCGTATTGGCGTCGATCTCGGCAATGACCCGCTCCGCATCGATGTTGTTCTCTTCCTGGTTAAAATACCCCTCCTGCTGTTCCGGTTCCTTTCCTTCGTTCTCCTTTCCGAGATAATTGACAAAATCCCGGGCACTGCCCTTAAAATTGTCCCCCAGTTGTTGGCGTGTGATGGCGATGTACATACTTATTGCTTTTTAAGTTTTATGCGGTATTTTTCGATGGCCTCGGGGTTCAAGTCCAATTTGAGGTGGTCCTTGCCAAAGCGGTTATGGAACACGCTCACATGGTCTAGCACGTATTTAAAATCCTCCTTGAGCTCCTCCATTTGTTCCTCCAGTCGGTCATAACGGATCTTGGGCACGGTGACCTCTCCATCAAAAGCTTCAGTCTCCTTGGGTGGCTTGGCCTCGGTCAATTGCTGTTCGATAAAATCAAAATCGCTGTCCCATTCCTCATCCTCGGATGCCAGCTCCTGCTCAAAGAGCGCCTGCATCATCCCAACGGTGGGCAGGGTCTGTTCCTTTTCGATGCTGCGCATGATGGCGATCATGGCATTGAAGCGCCGACTTATGTAGTGCTTCATACTGGCCATGGTCTCCCCCAGGTGTTGGTCCGGGGAGATTCCATGTCGTTCAAAAAAGTCCATCATGGCCAAAAGGGTTAGGGATTGGGATTTTCCAAAAAGCTTGGAAAACCGTCTAAATTTTACCACTACTGAGTTTTTAATGCCCAGAGTTGTAAACCCTTCCTTTTCGTATCCTTTATCCATTTTTTTGTAAAAAACGACCTGATTTTATTGGGCCAGAGGCCTTTTTTAGTAAAAAACTGCCGAACGCTTATTTTTCTTGATTCCGAAAACCCCCAAAAACAGGGGGCCTTGCGCAGCAACTATGATCGGTAGGACGCGCGAGCGTGCTACCCTCTTGCTTCTCCGATTTGTCCCTGCGGGACAAAATCGTATCGCACAACATGACCCAAGGGTCAGTTGCCTGTTCGTTGAAAGTCAAATCGATGGGTACGGACATAAGGAAAGTCAAACCATTCCGCCAAGGCAGATCAAAATACGTTCCGTACTTAAAATGCTGTTGAAAACCAACCCTTTAAAGATAGAAAAACCAACCATGAACCCATAAAAAAAGCCCATCATAATGGATGGGCTTCGATGGTGTGTTTTGTGGTTTACATATTGAATACAAAATCATAATTGTATAGATTTCGCATAGCTTCCTCTTCCAATAGGACATCATAGTCCTTGTCATGGGTTTTGGCAAATTGGAGCAATTCGGTCCCGGAACGACTTTCCACATCTTCTTTGGATACGGAAAGCAAGCGTTCCTGGGTTTCGCTATCGAGGTTTGTAAAATTCAAATAGACCATAATTCAATGTTAAAGAAATTTATTGCTCACAAATCATAAAGGATAGGGTCAAAACCATCGGGATAATCCCCAAGGTCATGTTTCAGTTCCGACCCTATTTCAAGATCGGTCATATCTGTATTCGCTTCCATGGTATTATTTCTATAAGATCCCATTATCCGCAAAACTGTAGTATCGTCCATCAGGGGCAAGGATGATATGATCCAAAATCTTGACATCAAAAAGCTGTGCCGCCGCTTTGATCTTTTGGGTCAATTGTTTGTCCTGATAACTGGCCTTGAGTTGTCCCGAGGGATGGTTATGGGCGAGTATAATCCCAACGGAAAGAGTCTTTAGCGTAATGGCAAAAAGGATGCGCACATCCACCAAGGTTCCCGTGATGCCCCCATGGGAAAGCGGATAGATGCCCTTGACCTTGTTGGACTGGTTGAGCAGCACGATTTTAAAGGTCTCGTTCAGGCCTATGGTCTGATTGTCCCAATTTTGGAACAACAGTTCCGCTACCTCATTGGAGTTGGTCACGGAAAGGGATTTCAGGGTACTGAGCTTTTCCCGATAACTGATCTGTATTTCATTGACACGGTGTTCCATTTCATGTGTTTTTAAGGATGGATAAAAAAGGGGTGCCCAAGAATTTGGACTCCCCTATTCCATCAATCATTGTTACCGCCCAACAATAGAATCTCACTGGCCACTACTTCGGTGACATACTTTTTATTGCCCTCTTTGTCCTCATAGGATCGGGTGGTCAATTTCCCTTCGATGGCAATTTCCTTGCCCTTGGTCACAAATCCTTCGATGATGTCGGCGAGTTTCCCCCATCCGATCACGGTGTGCCATTCGGTATTGGTCACCCGTTCCCCTTCGGAGTTCTTGTAATGTTCATTGGTGGCCATGGTGAACCTTGCCACACGTTTCCCTTTGTCAAGGTCTGTGATGGTGGGATCTTGTCCCACATTTCCGATCAACTGCACTTTGTTTCTCAATGTACTCATGATAAAAAGTTTTAAAGGTCTGCCGTCTTCCTTTATTGGATAGATCAGCAAACAGGGTTAATAAATCCCCTCTATTTTTTTGGATTTTGTTTCCCAAATTTTAAGGGGCGTTTGTTTGCTTCTTACGTGCGCAGCACCATAAAAGAAGGGGGTTCTGTCAAGGCTTTTGGGCGGAAATCGGGAGGCTCCGAGACGTAGCAAAACCCTGACCGCCGATGGCGGGCAAGGTTTTCAAGGAAGTGGAAACCCTATTTGTGGACAAAACAGGGCCTGGCCTTGACAGGTTCGATAAGGGCCCTTGGGAATTCCTTCAGACCCATTGGCAAGGGAGTGTACGGGAAGTTGAGCGAGTGCAGGCGATGGTGTCCTGATTGGAAGTCCCTGGGCCCTGCCCTGTTTTTCGACGACCCGAAAAACAACCAGGGCTTCTTTTATTATGGGACCCTTAAAATTTGATGGGTGGACAGACGGATTTGTGGCCTTGCACAGCAAAACCCCAAGAAGGGTTTGCAAAGGAAGGACACACCGAAAATCCGTATGGACGACTTCCATATTGGCCAAATGATAATACATCAACTATTGCGATAGTACTAAGTCAAAAATACTTGTACAATCCTATAACTTGGTTTCCTTTTAGTCTTTCTGGAACAGCTCCCTCTGATCGTTCGGGGAAGGTTTGGCATCTGGAAGCTTTGAAGTTTTCATTTTGTCCCTTAGGGCCTGTCGTCGTTTCTCATAGATCCAGAGCCTCAATTGTTTCAAAAGACCCATCTCATATTCGGACAGTTGTTGGGGAGCTACTTCTTCCATGGCCTCGATCTGTCCCGTTTTGTTGAAGGTCTTGGCATACTGGAGCCCACACCAGGTATAGATGTTCGCCCATTCATTGGGCATGGGTGCCTCATAGGTCCTGGGCATCATGTAGGCCACAACCTCTGTCAAGGAAGCCATGTGTTCACCTTGCATCTGGGTCAATAGACGGGCCATGGTAATGTTCCCCAAAAGATCTTTGGGAACGGTATCCTCCCATTGTGAAGAATATACAATGATGGGACTTTGCAGTAGGTCCATAAAGTCCATGACAAAATCGGATTTAGCCTTTTTAAGGGACTTGCGACAAGTGTTTTGAGTTGGTGTTTTTGTTGGCTCCAGTTCAAAGCGAAAATCCAGTTGCACTACGTTTTGTTTTTCCATGATCTGTGTTTTAAATTGAACAATAGTGGCAGACCAGCAAACGCAAGGGAACATTTTGGAGTGGGAAGGAAACGGAATAAAAAGTGACATCGGCAACGGCTTTATGCCGTCCCTTGTCCAAGAAATATTTTCCCGGGTTTATCTTTGGGCAGTATTGGTCGGAATACGTTCCAACATGCTTTTATTTGGCCATCAGTGCACCAGTTCCTACCTGCCTCGGGTCGGGTTTCAAGGGTTGCTTGATGGTGGCAACTACCTCCAGGCTATAATGCCCGAACTCTTCGGTAACCGTTCCGTGGCAGAGATAGATGCCCTTTCCATGAATGGGCGTGGATACCATCGTTTGGGGAAAGTGCACACAATCAAAAAAGTGACCTTCCAGATCGAGCATGGTGGTAAAGCGCATGGTATCCCCTTTGGATGTGGTATTCAATCGGGTATGGACCATGGACCCATAGATCCATATCTTTTGGTTGACATGGGCCTCAAAATCACCGGCGGTCAACCTACTCTTCACCTTGCCCTCCATGAGTTCATAATACCCACATAACGGAAAACCCAGAAGTTCCATTTGGTCATAGGCATCCTCAACAGGATGGGAAGGTAGATGCGGCAATGTAAAATGCCTGTGGTTGGGTTTGAACAGAAGTTTCTGGACCGTATCCTTTCGATGGGCCTTGGTCTTGAACACGGCCTGCCAAAGTATTTGTTTCTTGGGCACCCCAAAGACACGAAAGGCATCGATACGCACCAAGATGGTCAACTGTTCGATGGCAATGGGAACCCTATCAATAAAATCATCAAAATCCCTGAACTTCCCATAGAGCTGCCTTTCGTTCAAAATGCGTTGGATGACCAAACGTTCCAAACTCCGGAGCTGTCCCAGTCCCAAATAGATGTGCTTGCCATAGATTGCATTGACATGGTCACTACGGTTGATACAGGGCGGATGGATAATGCCTCCCCACATCTTGGTCTCGTGCACATAGAGTTCCGTATCATAGAACCCTCCCCCATTGTTGAGCACGGCCACCATAAACTCCAAGGGGAAATAACATTTCAGGTAAAGGCTCTGGTAGCTTTCCACGGCATAGGAAGCCGAATGCCCCTTGGCAAAGGCATAGCCCGCAAAACTCTCGATCTGTTCCCAGACCATTTGGGTCAGGGCGGCATCATGCCCCCTCTGCTTACAGTTTTCAAAAAACTTCAATTTCACTGCCTGGAATTCCTCCCGGGAGCGGAATTTTCCGCTCATCCCCCTTCGCAGGACATCGGCCTCCCCTAGGTCCAGTCCTGCAAAGAAGTGGGCCACTTTCAGCACATCCTCTTGGTAGACCATGATCCCATGGGTCTCTGGCATAATCTCCAACAGAATGGGATTGGCCTCCTTGCGGCGTTCCGGTTCCCTTTCCCTACGGATGTATTCATCCTTCATCCCTGAGGAGGACACCCCGGGACGGATCACGGAACTGGCCGCCACCAGTCCCAAATAGTCGTGGGTCCGCAGTTTCTTCATCAGCCCCCGCATGGCAGGGGATTCCACATAGTAGGCCCCTATCGCCCTCCCTTGGCTCAACAGCCCGTTGATGTTGGCATCCCGTTTCATCGCCTCCACGCTTTTGATGTCCCAAAGCACGGCATCGGGTTGGTTGCCCTTGATGACCTCCACCGCCTCCTTGATCTTGGCCAATCCCCGTTGTCCCAAAATATCGAACTTGAACAGGCCCACATCCTCGGCAATGATCATGTCGAACTGCACCGTAGGGAAGCCTTTCGGTGGCAAGGTCGTGGCCGAATAACAATGTTCGGAACGGTCCAGGATCAGTATCCCCGAGGAATGCACACTGATATAATTGGGCATCCCATGGATATAGGTAGCGTATTTCAGCACCAATCGGGACAGTTCATCCAAGGTTCCCTGTTCGTACCGTCCTGCACTGAGCTTATCGATCTCCTCGGTGGGCAGGCCGAACACCTTGCACAGCTCCCGAACGGCGGCCCGGTACTTAAAGGTGTTGTAGGTGCCCAAAAGGGCGACATGCTCGAAGCGTTCAAAAATATAGGCCGTGACATCGTCCCGGTCCCAGGTGGAAAAATCAATGTCAAAATCCGGGGGCGAGGCCCGAAAGGGGTTGATGAACCGTTCGAAATACAGGTCCAGTTCAATGGGATCCACATCGGTGATCCCGATCAGGTAGGCCACCAGACTGTTGGCCCCACTTCCCCTCCCCACGTATGGGTATCCCTTGGACCTCGCATAGGAGATGATATCGTGGTTGATCAAAAAGTAGGACACAAAATCCAGCTCCTCGATGGTCTTCAGTTCCCTGAACATACGTTCCCTGACCTTTTCCGTGGGATGGACATACCGTTTGGACAACCCTTCCATGGCCAGTTCCCGCAACCGCAGCACATCATCCTCCTTGGAGTCCAGATAACGGGACTGGTTCTGGGAGACCCGCTCACTTCCAAACCCAAAGGCAATGGAACAGGAATCCATCAACCGCTGGGTGTTTTCCCAGATATGGGGCACATCAACCAAAGCTTTTTTCAGTTCGTCCATGGGCCGCAGGGTATCGGTGGCCTTGCCCTCCTCGGATTGGGACAACTTGCTCAGCAGCGTGTTCAAGCCTATGGCCCGAAGCAATCGATGCGTATTGAAATCCTTTTTGCTGCGAAAGCTCACGGGCTGCAATAGCACCAATCTGTCGGTATAATCCCGATACCGGGAGAACCGTAGTTTCCGGAGCTCTTCAATCGAGACCCCAATATATTCATAGGCCTTAAAATCCGTCCGTTCCTCTTCCTGTACCTTCTCGAAGGGGTAGATGACATGGACATTCCCAAATACTGGGGCCACGGAGGGAATCGGCGTTCCCTTATGAAGATGCTCGGAAAGAAAGGCGTTGATCTCGCGAAACCCCTCATTGTTCTGGGCCAGGCCCACGAACTCCTGCACGTTCCCGTTCCGAAAATCGATCCCCAGAATGGGACGTATGCCCTGTTCCTTGGCCAAGCGCACAAAGTTCATCCCGGCCGAGCTGTTGTTGATATCGGTCAGGGCCAGCACTTCCACCCCATGGGAACGGGCCAGGTCCAAAAGCTCCGTTTCGGAGAGCACCCCGTAATTCAGGGAATAGTATGTATGGCAGTTCAGGTACATTATTGCTGTCTATGGGCCAATAAAATGGGTGGTTGTCCGTCAAAGGGATTGCCTCCCCTTCCTATGCTATGGGCACCCATGGCCGAGGCCCGCATCAAACTGGATTCCCCAAAGCGGTTCCGTACCCGGTCCATGGCCTGGTAGAGGTTGAGCAGTTTTTCATCATCGGCGAACAGGTCGATCTGATAATGCCCACCAACGATATGGCTGTAGTTGACCCCCACGAGTCGGATGAGCATCCTCCGGTCATAGAGGGAAGTAAATAGTTCCTTTACCAAGGGCACTAAAATGTGGTCCGCAGACGTATAGGGAATCCGTTTCTGCTTGGTATAGGTCTTGAAATCACTGTACCGGATCTTGACGCCCACACAGCCCGTCATCTTGTTGGCCCGGCGCAGTTGATAGGCCAGGTTCTCCGCCATGGCGAACAAAGTGGTCTCCAATTTGACCATATCGGTGGTATCCTTCCCATAGGTCCGTTCCGTGGATATGGACTTTCGTTCATGAAATGGGACCAAGGGGGAATTGTCCAGCCCCTGTGCCCGCATCCAGATGGTCCGCCCGTGCAACCCAAAAGCACTTTCCAATAGTTCCAAGGGCAGTTCCTGTACCGTCCGGATGGTGGTCACCCCCATATTGGACAGCAGCCCGTAGGTCTTCTCCCCCACCGAAGGCAGTTTACGGATGTGCAAAGGGGCCAGAAATTCCCTTTCCAGTCCAAGGTCGATTTTCATCTGGTTGTTGGGCTTGGCCTCCCCAGTGGCCACTTTGGAGACCACCTTGTTCCGGGACAGTCCAAAGGAAATGGGCAATCCGGTCTCTTTCAAGATCCGTTGCCGCATTTCCGAGGCGTACTTATAGCAGCCAAAAAAGCGGTCCATCCCCGATAGGTCGGCATAAAACTCATCCACACTGGCCTTTTCAAAGACCGGGACACTCTCCTTGATGACATCGGTCACAGTATCGGAAAACTTCATATAGGTCCCCGCATTGCCCTTGATGACCGTGGCCTCCGGACACAATCTTCGGGCTACCTTCATGGACATCCCCGAGTGCACCCCAAAGCGCCGGGTCTCATAACTACAGGCCGCGACCACCCCACGGTCCCCCAACCCACCGACCAAGAGGGGCCGCTTCATCAGACGGCTGTCCAGCAGCCGCTCACAAGAGACAAAAAAAGTGTCAAGATCGAGATGGAGAATGGTGGGCTTCATAATTACATTATGGATTTATTCCAATTTATGGGAAAAAATCCAAATGTATAAAAAGGGATGGTCCATTTCAAAACTTTAACAATTATGACTATCTTAATACGGCATAATTCAACCTCAAGATGTGCTACTCTACCAGACAGACCCGGGAACGGAAAGAACTGGAGAAATTGCTCTCCGTCAAGGCCATGTACGGTGACATTGACACCGACCTTGAACTCATTTATTTCCATGCCAACGGCTGGAGCCATCCCGTGATGTGGACCTTGGGCCAAGAAGAGCCCAACAACCTGCTCCCTGCGATGTGGGGTATCATGCCCTCAAAAGAAAAGCAGGAAAATTATACAGAGTATTTCAAGAACCCGAAGACCTTTGGTGGGCTTAATGCAAAATCCGAAAAGCTCTTTGACCATTTTGTATACCGGTACTGTTGGGAGAACCAACGCTGCATCATTCCCGTGGACGGGTTCTTTGAGCCCCACAACACCAAGGTGAAGGTCAAGGGCAAGGATTTTAAGGTCCCTTTCTATTTCAGACGTAAAAATGGTGATCCCATATATCTTGCCGGCATCTACACCAACACCGCCGATGGGCGAAGGACCTTTTCCGTCCTCACCAAGGACGCCACCCCTATGTTCGAGGAAATCCACAATGAAAAAAAAAGGCGACCCGTCATCATGGATGACGAAAACTTGGATGCTTGGTTACATAATGGCAACAATGAATCGGACGTTCAAGATCTCATTGATGATGATCTCTGGGAAGGGGAACTGGAGGCCCATCCGGTGACCAAGGACCTATACAGTAGGACTATCGATTCCAATTATCCCGAAATCATAAATAAGGTGGACTACCCTGAGGTATCCATTGACTATTGAATCCCGTTGGACAGCGATAAAAAAAGAAGGGTTCGGTTTCCCGAACCCTTTCATTATCCTATATCTTGGTCATCTAATCCTTGGTGGCCTCGACCTGTTGTTCCAAGGCCTTGACCCGTTCCTTTAACCGTTTCTCACGTTTTTTGCGTGCCATGTCATAGGATTTTTCTATTTGGACAATGTCGTCCTTATGGTATGTCTGCATGGCAATGTAAAAAGAACAGTTGGTCAGGTTGTTCACATGGTTACTTTCTCCAAGATGTACCTGTTGGGTCAACAGGAACCGTACCAGTTTGTTGAGGGTCTCCTTTTTGAAGGTCTTCCTGAACTGGGCAACGATATCTTCACGGGTCTTGTCGGGCGTATCCCCGAAGAATCCCGGAAAATGGTCCAACTGGTTGTAATAGCCCACATTGTTCTCATACAGGGAGATGGAAAAGGCCACCATTTCGTCCACGGACAGTTCCTCCTTGGTGTTGATGTAATCCGTACCGCGTACCATCTCCACCACTTCCTTGAACTGCCGGTTGTGTTCTATCTGTTTTTTGCGCTCTTCACGGGCATTGATCTTGATGATCTGTTCCTCGGGGGAACATTCAGACATCTTTCGTTTTTCCAAGGGTGTACTCCGCACATCGTCTTCCGACATATTGGTTTCCCTGACCTTTACGAAAATCTCTTCAGACCTGTAAGAGTCCGTATGGAACAATACGCCCTTTTGAAACCCATTATCAACCGCTCCATCGTATAGTTTCCTGTCTTCCTCGTAGGATTTTAGGGCTTCATCCAATTCTTCCTTGAGTTCTTCAT
Organism: Flagellimonas yonaguniensis; assembly: GCF_029193885.1. Lineage (GTDB taxonomy): Bacteria > Bacteroidota > Bacteroidia > Flavobacteriales > Flavobacteriaceae > Flagellimonas > Flagellimonas yonaguniensis. The sequence continues at coordinate 21,453 of NZ_JARFVB010000018.1, forward strand.
CGCTATAATCGCAATGGCCGAACTCTTCCTTAATGGATTCCAATGTGGGTTTGATGGGCTTCTCGATGATATGCAGTTCGTCCGGCAATTGCACCTTAAGTCCCTGCTTTTCCATCTGGGCCATAATCAACTGGTTTCGCTCCTCGTCCATCCAGTAACGGGATATCTTGGGCACCAATAGCATCCCGGTCTTTTTACAGTTTTTGATAAGGTTCATCAGGGTCTTGGCCTTTTTGTTCACAAAACAGGCCGTTTTCGTACAGACCATCTTGCCGTTACCAAAAAGGTTACCCTGGTTCGCGGCATTGAACGGACAGACGGTACAGGCCCCTGCCTTGGGGAGCAATGTCCTGTCCGATAGGTCGAACGGGGCTTTGGTAAGGTCAAAGGTATGCCCGTCCACCATCCGTTTTACCCTGTGGGCACTGAATTCACCCTCCAGACTTTCCAATAGCATCTGCTGCTCTTCGGGTTCAAAAAGCGCCACGGCCGTTCCCAGACCGATGGTCATCTCCCCGCTCCTAACGTATGCCTTGAAGCCTTCGATCAATCCTGCCAATTTCAACCGTTGCCTTACGAAGTTCTCGGTGCGTCCCAGACGTTTTGCTATATCCTCTGGGCTGTACCTGTCCGTTAGATAGGCAATGGCCTCAGCCTCTTCCGTGGGTTCCACATCCCTTCGCTGTAGGTTCTCGATGATCTGTACCTCCAGCACATCGTTATTTACAAAGTCCCGAACGATGGCGGGAATGGTCTTTTGTTCCGCCAGTTTACTGGCACGGTACCGTCTTTCGCCCATGACGATGATGTAACCCTTGTTGGAGGTTCTGACCGTGATGGGCTGCAATACCCCGTGTTCGGCAATGCTATCGGCCAGTTGTTTCAAACTGCTATCGTCAAAGGTCTTTCGGGGCTGTAAGGGGTCGGGAATGATCGAATTGATGTCCAGGTACTGCACCTGTAGGACGGTTTCCTGTTTGGTTGCGGTGGCTTTCTTGGTCTGCTTTTGTTTTGTTTTTGTTTCCATGATCATTGGATTTATGTTAAACAATATTTGAGCATGGCACCAAGCGCAAGACAAATTTTTGGCGCGGCAAGGAAACGGAATAAAAAGTGACCGTGGGGAACGGCTTTATGCCGTCCCTTGTCCGGCAAACAGTTTGCGGGCTTACCTTTCGAAGAAGATTGATAGTGTTAAATAATTTTTAATGCAGGGCATCTTTAATCGGATTGATGGGCTAGAGGATCATTAAAACGTGTACCACCAAATGGAGAATATCAACCGAACAGGGTTCCGTTAGAAGTTATATGCAAGCTTGAAAAATTGAGCGTTCAACTAAAAATTCACTGAGACCAAGGGACAGCTTGTCGATTTGCTTTCTTCTGGCGCACAGGAATCCAGACTTCCAATGATCAGGCTCTTCATTTCATTCAGCTCTTTCATTTTTTTATCGATCAACCTGACTTTTTCAAGCATTTTTTGTGATACATTTTCACACGAAGCTGTATTGAATTCCATTAGCCCCAAAAAGTCGGAAATCTCATTTAAGGTAAACCCAAAGCCTTTCATTTTCTTGATGATGAGAAGTTTTTCCAAGGTTTCATGGGAATAATTCTTATAACTGTTGAATTCATTTTGTTTAAGGGCTGTCGGTATCAAGCCCTTCTTTTCATAAAAGCGTATGGTATCACGGGAAAGCCCTGTTTTCTTGGATAATTGGCCAATTTGCATAATTTTTAAAAATAAAATCCACATTTCCCTTGACCGTTGACTATACTCCACGGTCTATATTTGTAAAGATACCTTAAAAAAATAGGAATGAAACCAATACCCATGCTACTGCTTTCAGCAGCCCTGACTTTGACAGGTTGCAACAATCCAGAAAAAAAATCGTCCCCAAAACCACCGGCAATGGCCGACGGGGGAAATAAATCAATTGACATGAAAAAAATCAAAGCAAGGAACAGAACGAAAGAACTTTCCTGTAAACTGACCACACCCGAACTACTACAACGAAAGGAAACCGTACTGAAGGACTTGAAAGAACAAGTGCTCATGAAAAAAGAATTGGAAGATGGCTACGCTTACCAGTTTCCAGGAACCGACAAGGTACTTGACCAACTCTCCGAGTTCATTAAGACGGAAAGGGCGTGCTGTTCTTTTTTCATTTTTGGCCTTTCCATCAGTGGGGACAAAAGCGAAGCTTGGCTGGAACTGACGGGACCGGAAGGTGCGAAAGACTATGTTCATTCAGAACTCGGACTGTAATGGAAGTGGTAAGATCGATCCCTGTTTTCATTCTTGCAGGGCTTTGCGAAATAGGGGGCGGTTATCTCATTTGGCTATGGTTGCGGGAGGATAGACCTTGGTGGTTCGGCCTTTTGGGCGGACTTGCACTTGCTTTTTATGGTGTTGTGGCAACTTGGCAGACCTCCAATTTTGCACGGGTCTATGCAACTTACGGCGGAATATTCATTGTGATGTCGATCCTATGGTCAATGAAGTTTGACAATTACACCCCTGACAAGTATGATATTGTCGGTGCCTTGATCGCTTTATTGGGTGTTTGCATAATTTACTATGCGCCGAGAAATTGAAAGGAAATTAGGGACATGCATATAACACCCACCTGTTGTATAGCAAAATGGACTTGGTACAATGGCCCTATAGCATCCTTTACCCGTCGAACAGTTTGTATACTTGGCTTTCAAGAATGATTTGTTTGAGCAAAAATTGTTTGCAATATTACGGCAAAGGTTTTTACCTCATACCATTTTCAATATCCTCCCATCTCTGCTCCAGACACATTTAAAACTTTTGTTATGGGCATATATTGATTGTTATATTTGCCCTATGGACTCCTTGGTAAAAGAAAATTATCTGAAAGCACTGTTCTCCCTGTCAAATGATAAGGGAGAGGTCAATGTCAACGAACTTTCCAAACGGTTGGGCGTAAAAATGCCCTCAGCTACCAATATGATCAAGAAGCTAGCTGAAAAAAAATTGGTCCATTATGAAAAATATAAACCCGTTAGATTGACCGAAAAGGGGAGAAATGAAGCTATGCACATTATCCGTAAACATCGCCTCACGGAAATGTTTTTAGTGGAAATAATGGGGTTTGGCTGGGAGGAAGTCCATGACATTGCCGAACAAATAGAGCATGTAAAATCGCCCATATTCTTCAAAAAGATGGACGAAATTCTGAGGTATCCCTCCTTTGACCCCCATGGATCCCCTATTCCTGACATCAATGGGAATATACAAGGAAAACAGTATTATAAACTTAGTGAATGTGTAAAGGGACAGAAGGTGATATTTAAAGCTGTGGAGAGTTCTTCAGAGGAATTTTTAAAGTTCCTGAACAATAAGAGTCTGTCCTTGGAAACTAAAATCGAGGTCATTTCCGTCGAACCTTTCGATGGTAGCTTATCCATTTCCTATGGTCAAGGACAAAGAGAGACCCTGACCAAAATGGTCGGGGATAAAATATTGGTCACGGACAAGGACTTGTCCAGTAAGTGAAACCATTCCTTATAAACGTTTTTATCGACCTAAACGACACAACCCCTTACCATCGTCCTTGCAGCCATCAACGGTAAGAGAGTTCCTTGGAACTAGCTTAAATTAAGTCTTCCCTATTTCATATTTTATACATCTAAAAATAATTTGTTAGTCATAACTAACTTTATTACATTTACCCCTCTAAGTTTTTAATTGGACAAGGAATGTTACTTGAACTTAAATTATTTCCCAAAATCTTGGTCCTTGGACTGTTGTTGGGATCCTGTGATAAATATGAACCCGTTGCCCCTCTTGAAGAAGAACTTCTCGATGGCCCATTGGGGGGACTGACCTCCGCACAAAATGCACAATTTTTAGCGGGGGACATTGCGTTCAACGACGATGTATTCACTTCCCGATCGGGATTGGGACCTCTTTTTGTGGCCACAAACTGTGCCAGTTGCCATGCCGGGGACGGAAAGGGCACCCCGTTTACAACCCTTACACGTTTTGGACAGACGGATGCCACCGGAAACCAGTTTTTGCACTTGGGAGGCCCGCAGATACAGAACAGGGCGTTGCCGGGATATGAGCCGGAGACGGTTCCCAATGGGGCCACTTTTTCAAAGTTCACACCTCCGGCCGTTACCGGACTTGGCTTTTTGCAGTACGTGACCGATGCCGACATCATGGCCATGTCGGATCCCAATGACGATGACGGCGATGGGATATCCGGCGTTCCCAATTGGGGAACATTGAAAGAATATCTGGATCCTTTGGACAATGCGATAGCCCAGGACGGAAAGTATATCCACCGCTTCGGAAAAAAAGCGGCGGCATATGACCTGTTGCAACAGACCGTGGATGCCTATAACCAGGATATCGGTATTGCCTCTTCCTTCGACCCAAAGGATGTGTATTCCGGTCTGACGATTGACCCTGAGGTGTCGGATAAGACCATCCGGGACGTGGTCGCGTACTTGAACACCCTAAAGGCTCCCATACCCAGAAACCAGGAAGCATCACAGGTTCAGAACGGAAAGTCGCTTTTCTCCCGGATAAACTGTGCCTCATGCCATAGACCGGAACTGGTAACCGGGTATTCCCCCATCGAGGCGCTCTCCCGTAAGACATTCCAACCCTACACGGATCTTTTGTTGCATGATATGGGGCTTGGGTTGGATGATGGTTATACCGAGGGCAGTGCCCTAACCTCTGAATGGCGTACACCTCCGTTATGGGGGCTTGGGCTATCGCCCACAACCCAGGGCGGGCAATATTTCCTGTTGCATGATGGCAGGGCACATAGCATTGAAGAGGCCATCCTAATGCATGGTGGTGAGGCTGAAAATAGCAAAAACCAATACCAGAGCCTGACCCAATCCGAGAAAAACGACCTTATTAAATTTTTGGAATCCCTATAGAATGGATAGAAAAGAATTCATAAAGACCTGTGGATGTGCCTGTCTTGGGGTCTCTTCCATGGCGATACTGCTCCAAGGCTGTGTTACTACAAAAAGCATTACCGCCCCTATTGTCAGGGACCATCTTGTAATTCAAAGGACGGATTTCATGAAAGGCGAAAAAGCCGTTGAATACCTGATTGTGGACAACGGGCAATTGCAGTTTCCCATTTATATATTCCGGTTTTCGGAAACGGAGTATACGGCACTCTATCTGCGGTGCACCCATCAGGGGAACGAACTGAACGCCTATGGCGATAAATTGGTCTGCTCCGCACACGGCAGCGAATTTGATAACAAAGGAAATGTGATCCAAGGACCTGCCAAGGAAGCCTTGAGGTCCTTTCCGGTGCAGATAACCGACCAAAACATCCTTATCTCATTAAAAAAAGCATGAAACACCTCATTACCAAATTGTTATTGTTATTTGCAACAGCGTTACAGGCCCAGATAGACTCCACCCTTATCAAGAGAGCCCAGTTAGATACAACAAAACAAGGCCTCAATATGGATGCAGTCTACGACCGTCCTTTTTTGAGCTTTGGAAAGGTCCCTGTTTCCGTGGGCGGCTATGTGGAAGCAAATTGGCAGCACCTGGGAACGGACGGGGTTTCCGAGGGGCATCAGTTCCAAATGCGCAGGATGACCCTGTTCGTATCCTCGTCCATTGGCAAAAAACTCAAGTTCCTGAGCGAGTTGGAGTTTGAGGAAGGCGGTAAGGAAATAGCCATAGAGTTTGCCTCCTTGGATGTGGAGTTCCACCCTTTGCTGAACCTTCGGGGGGGGATCATCATGAATCCCATAGGGGCCTTTAACCAAAACCATGACGGCCCCAAATGGGAGTTTACCGACAGGCCCATCCCTGCCACACAGATGCTTCCCGCTACATGGAGCAATGCCGGGTTCGGCCTGTTTGGGAAGACCTATCGCAAGGACTGGATGTTCGGCTATGAACTGTATCTTTCGGGAGGGTTCGATAACTCGATCATTGACAATTCGGAAAACAAGACCTTTCTGCCCGCCGCCAAGGAAAACGGGGAACGGTTTGAGGAATCGGCAAGTGGCACACCGTTGACCACGGCCAAAATAGCGATAAGACATAATACCTTCGGTGAGATCGGGCTGTCCTATATGGGAGGCATCTACAACACTTTTGAAGATGATGGTATTGAACTGGACAAAAAAAGAAGGGTCAATGTCTATGCCATTGATTACAACAACACGCTGCCAAAGCTGAACACCTATCTTACAGGTGAATGGGCCTGGGTACAGGTGGATATCCCCAACACTTATACACAACAATACGGGAGCAAACAGCACGGCGGGTTTTTGGACATTGTCCAACCTGTCCTGGACCGGAAAATGTTGGGCTGGGACAACGCCACCCTGAACCTGGCGTGCCGGTTTGAATACGTCGATTGGAACGTGGGAACCTTTAACGAGACGGGGGACGAAATCGGCGATGAGATCTGGAGCATCATGCCGGCCATCAGTTTCAGGCCATCCCCACAGACGGTATTCCGCCTCAACTATCGCATCCAAAGACAAAAGGATATTTTGAACAATGAACCTGCAAGGACAGGAGGTTTTATTTTTGGGATTTCATCGTATTTTTAAAAGTCGCCGATAGACCACTTGGCTGTTTATCACCTAAGTTGACCCTCCCTTTATAACTTTGCACAAGCGTTGCATTAGTAATTTCATATATTTGCAATGTGAAAGTTTTAACCGTCATATTGTCCTTTTACTTCTTGGCACTCAATATAGTGCCCTGTGGCGACTCGGTGCAGGCCAATGGCGATTCCCAAGTCGTTTCAGTGGTGGATTTTGATGGTGATCACAGTCAGGATGGTGAGCTTTGTTCACCCTTTTGCCAGTGTCATTGCTGCCATGTGCATACCATTGATTTTGGCATTCTTGAATTTGAACCGATTCAAGTAGATATTTCAAATGAAAGCTTTGTACATTTTGATAAACATGGCAAAGATTTCACCCCTTCGCTTTACCAACCCCCAAAAGTTTAATTCAGTTTAAGGATAACCCTATCCTTTTTGAACCCCTACCAAAGGTTTCCATCACTTCGATGTACGCCATGGGTTTGGCATATATCAAAAGTTTAACTGAATTAATATATTTCCATGATTAACAAAATCATTTCATTTTCCATTAATAACAAGTTTATTATTGGCTTGTTTATAGTGGCACTGGTCGGTACGGGCATATGGTCCATGGCCACTATAAACTTGGGTTCCGTACCCGATATTACAAACAATCAAGTGCAGGTGATAACCACCGCGCCAAACCTCGGCACAGAGGATATCGAGCAATTTGTCACCTATCCCGTAGAACTGGCCATGGCCAATCTTCCTGATGTTGTTGAACTCCGTTCCGTCTCCAGGTTCGGCCTATCCGTGGTCACCATTGTCTTTAAGGACGAGGCAGGGACCTACCTGCCACGACAACTCGTACAGGAAAAGCTCGCAGAGGTCAGTGAGGAAATCCCTGAAGGGTTTGGGACCCCATTTATGGCTCCCATTACAACTGGTCTGGGAGAAATATTCCAATATACCCTAAAGGTGGAAGAGGGTTACGAAGAGCAATATGATGCAATGGAACTGCGTACCATCCAGGACTGGTTGGTAAAACGTCAGATGGCATTGGTTCCCGGTGTTGTTGAAGTCAATGCCTTTGGAGGTTATGTAAAACAATATGAAGTGGCACTCAATCCCGATAAACTTAAAAGTTTTGGGATTACAATGGGTCAAGTTTTTGAGGCCCTGAAAGTGAACAACGCCAATACAGGTGGTGCTTATATTGAAAAAAACCATCAAGCGAACTTTATACGCGGGGAAGGATTGGCCCGTAGTATCGAGGATTTGAAAAACACAGTTGTCGTTTCTCAAAATGGCACACCCGTATTGGTAAGGGATGTTGCGGAGCGGGTTGGCTACGGAAGCCAAGTAAGATATGGTGCATTCACCCAAGATGGGCACGAATCCGTAGGAGGGCAAATTTTAATGCTCAAAGGGGAAAGCCCCAGTAATGTCATTAAAAATGTAGAAAAGCGCATAACGGAAATTCAAAAATCGCTGCCAGATGGGGTTTATATCGAACCATTTTTAAGCAGGAGCGAACTTATTGCGAGGACCACGAGCACGGTCGAAAAAAATCTTATTGAAGGATCATTGATTGTAATATTCGTACTTGTTCTTTTATTGGGAAGCCTAAGGGGTGGATTGATTACCGCATCAGTTATACCCTTATCGTTGTTGTTCGCCTTTATTTTAATGAAACAATTTGGGGTATGGGCAAACCTAATGTCCCTCGGGGCCATAGACTTTGGTATCATCGTTGATGGCGCGGTGATCATTGTAGAAGGGATGGTGTTCCATATTCATCAACGGATGAAAAAGTCGACCAAGATCATTGAGCAACCGGAAATGGATGAAATCGCATATGAGTCTGCCAGCACTATGATGAACTCTGCATTTTTTGGACAATTGATCATCCTTATTGTATTTACACCGATTCTCTTTTTGACAGGGGTTGAGGGCAAAATGTTCCGTCCCATGGCATTTACTTTTGGTTTTGCGGTTTTAGGTGCAATTATTCTGTGCCTTACCTATGTCCCAATGATTTCATCCATGTTTCTAAAGCCGGCAAAGAACAAAAATAGTTGGTTTGCAAAATTCGAGAACCGTATAGACCGATTCAGTGATAAAATTATGTCCGGTCTCAATAAAGCATACAAACCCTTATTATCCTTTGCACTTCGTTTCAAAGCCGGCGTTGTTATGGGCGCGGTCGCATTGTTGTTGATCACCGGATTTATCTTTAGTAATATGGGTGGCGAATTTATCCCTAAACTTGACGAGGGCGATATAGCCATGCAGGCATTGATAAAACCCGGCAGTAGCCTTACCGAATCCATTGAAGCTTCCAAAAAACTACAAAATATCATTGGTCAATTCCCAGAGGTTAAAACAATGATATCGCGTATTGGGGTCGCAGAAATACCTACCGATCCCATGCCCATGGATATTGCCGATAGCTATATCATTCTTGAAAAGGATAAAAGCAAATGGACGAGTGCCGAAAGCAAAGAGGAACTTATCGAAAAAATCAAGGAAAAAATAGCCGTGATCCCAGGTGTGAACTTTGTGTTTACCCAACCCGTGGAACTGCGTTTTAATGAACTTTTGACCGGGGTCCGGGAAGACGTTGCCATTAAACTATATGGAGAAGACCTTGGTGTGCTGGCCGATAAGATACAGGAAATTGCAGCAGTGATAAGGACTGTTCCCGGTGCTGCTGACATAAATGTTGAAGCAACCAGCGGCTTGCCTCAAATGACCGTGGAATATAATCGTCCTAAAATGGCACAGTACGGAGTGACCATCGATAAAATGAACGATTATGTCAGTGCCGCTTTTGCCGGAGAAAAGGCGAGCGTAATTTTTGAAGGTGAAAAGCGATTTGACGTGGTCATTCGATTGGCCAAAGAATATAGACAGGATATCAACAATTTGAAAAATCTCTATATCGATTTGCCAAACGGCAATCAAGTACCCCTTAAAGAGGTTGCGAACATCAGCTATAAGCCCGGACCTATGCAAATTTCAAGGGACAATACCTATCGCCGTATATCTGTGGGGGTCAACGTCAGGGGGCGTGATGTTAAATCCATGGTTGAGGAAATTCAACAAAAATTGGATGCCGAGGTCAAGCTTCCACCTGGCTATTATGTGACCTATGGCGGTTCTTTTGAAAACCTGCAACGGGCGTCAGACCGTTTAATGATAGTAGTGCCGATTGCCCTTGCGCTCATCTTCATACTGCTCTATTTTGCGTTGAACTCGTTTTCACAATCGATAATGATATACATGGCGGTGCCATTGGCGGCCATTGGTGGAGTCTTTGCATTATTGGTACGAGGCATGCCTTTTAGTATCTCCGCAGGGGTCGGTTTTATCGTGCTCTTTGGGGTTGCAGTATTAAATGGGCTTGTCCTTATCAATAAATTCAATGAATTAAAAGAAAGCGGAATGACAAATTTAAAAGATAGAATATATGAGGCCACCCACGAGCGGTTACGTCCCATACTCCTAACGGCAACTGCCGCCATTATGGGTTTTATACCAATGGCCATATCCACCTCGGGTGGTGCCGAAGTGCAACGGCCTTTGGCAACGGTGGTTATTGGTGGCTTGATTTCGGCAACGTTCTTGACATTGGTGGTGATCCCGGTACTTTACAGTTGGCTGGAGGTGCGCAAAGAACGTAAAAACAATGGAGGCGACACAAGTTACATCAAGAAAAGTACAACGATTCTTCTGGTGTTATTCAGTTTGGGAGGTTTCATGACCCCAAATTCGGTAAGTGCCCAGGACGGCCGGATGAGCCAAGTCGTCACTTTGGAAGAAGCCATCGCCATGGCAAAGGAAAATTATCCTTCCCTTAAGGAAAGCCAAGCCTTTATTGCGCGTGAGCAGGCGCTGAAAGGTACTAGCTTCGATTTGGGAAATACACAGGTGTTTACCGGAAAGGAAGAGTTCGGCAATGACCTACCCGGTGTACAGACCACTATTGGCGTACAACAAGGGAATATAGATCTGCTTTCAGGTTTTTCAAAATCGAGGTTCTATAGGGAACGTGTCAAGTTGGGCGAAACATTCTATGCGGTCAATGAGCAGCAGTTGATCCGAAATGTAATGCAGGCCTATGACCGTATCAATTTCAACAAGGCACAATTGCGGTTTGCGGAACAGCTGGACAGTGTTTATGCCAACTTTAGGACGGCGGCACAATTGCGCTATGATACCGGGGAGACCGGCAAACTTGAATTTATTTCTGCTTCTTCGGAATATCAACAAATACAGGTATTGCGACAACAGGCCTACGACGATATTGAAATTGCGAAAAGGGCACTGAAGCAGTATCTGGGCATTGACCAGGAAATAGAAACCGTGGAAATGCCCTATGAACCCATGGATTTTATAGGCCGCTTGGATTCAACTTCCGTAACCAACAATCCCATGCTTCAATATACCATGCAAAATGCTGAAGTTAGCAAAGCAAACATCGGTGTGGAAAAAGCGCAGTTCCTGCCCAAGTTCAACTTAACGTATGGAAGGCAGGTTGTGGATGATGTATCAGGTTTTAACACCTATCAGGCCGGGATCAGTATACCACTTTGGTTCTTTCCGCAAAAATCAAGGGTAAAGGCGGCCAAAGCCGAAGCCATGATGGCAGAAAATCAATATTTGGAACAAAAAGCAGTGACCGAAAGTAGAGTCTCACAGCTCATAAAATCCTTGGAAAAAACGCAAAAAACACTTGATTACTATCAGGAAGGCGCATTGCTCTTGGCCGAGGAACAAATTACCACGGCAGAACTGGCCTCTATGGAAGGTGAGATTGATTATGTAAACTATATCACGATTCTCAACAGTGCCATCAGGATAAAACAAAATCATTTACAGTTTATATATCAGTACAACCAGCAGTTCATTGAACTACAATACCAATTGGGCAACCTATAATCCACAAAAGAAAAAGAAATGAAAAATATAGCGATAACAAGTATCATATTTATGGGCCTTTTGACAATGGGCTGCAACGACAAGCCCAATTCAGAATTGGGACATAATGAAGAAAGCACTGCCGCCGAAAATATGAAGGGTGAGGAAGGTGCACACAGTGAAGGCGGTGAAAATCATGAGGAAGAGGAAGGCGTGGTAGTGCTGACCAATGACCAAATCGAAACTATCGGACTTGAGACCAAAATATTGGAAAAACGTAATCTCGGCAATAATATCAAGGTTACCGGAAGGCTCGAACTTTTCCCCCAGGACAAGGCCAATATCAGTCCGTTCATGGGCGGTAACGTGAGGTCAATCAAGGTAATAGAAGGAGATAAAGTACGTAAGGGCGAGGTACTTGCCTATCTTGAACATCCGGATATTATAAGTATGCAGCAGGAATATCAGGAAAAAAATGACGAACTCGTGTTCCTGAAGCAGGATTTTGAGCGGAAAAAGACATTGTTCGACAAGGGTGTTTCCTCGGGAAAGGAATTCCAGATGGCTCAATCAAAATTTCGTTCCACCTCCTCTAGTGTTAACGGCTTAAAGGCAAAACTGCGATTATTGGGAATTAACACGTCCAAGGTAGAAGAAGGTGAAATCTACTCTGCCATCCCAATAACAACACCTATCTCGGGCTATGTGGATGAGGTAATGGTAAGCCTTGGCGATTATGTTGCGCCCCAGTCCAAGATGTTCGCTGTAAGCGATAATTCAAAAATCCATTTGGACCTTAAAGTTTATGAAAAAGATATTCCGAAGGTAAAGGTGGGACAAAAAATAATTTTTACAGTGGCCTCTAAACCTGATGAACTATTGACCGCAGAGGTCCATTCCGTCGGTAAGACTTTCGAGGAAGACCCTAAGGCATTGCACGTTCACGCCGATATAGACAATAAAAATGGCGACCTTCTTCCGGGAATGTATGTTGAGGGCAGGATTACTGAAGGGGAAAAATCTGGATATGCCGTTACAGAGGAAGCTATCGTTAAGGAAGCCGAACAGTCATACATTTTTATTTTAGAAGAGGATGGAGAAACTGAGGGGAATAGGACGAAATTTAAAAGAATTCCTGTAAGCACGGGCATAAATGACCTTGGTTTTGTTGAAATCAATATTCCTACAGAAATGGCCAAAAACATTAAGGTTGTCACCGTTGGGGCCTATACCCTTTCTTCTGAAATGGTCAAGGGCGAACTCGAACACGGACATTAATTCAATAACCATCAAAGGTTTTGATTCCGGGTCTGTTTTCCCCTTAGTTAGTTAAAAATAAACAGTCCCGGGTCAAAATCATAAAAGATAAAAAGATGAAAGAAATAAAAGCATTTATAAAACCGAACAGGATACAACGGGTCATTGAAGCCCTCAGCGATAATGGGTTTAAGAGCATGACCCTATCACAGGCCGAAGGGACCGGGGCATTCAAGGCAAAAGGTGCCAAACCCTCACTTGATTTTCATGTGACGGACAGTCCCGTGGTAAAAGTGGAACTGGTCTGCCAGAACGAGGAGGCCCAAACGGCAATAGACATCATTCTTAAAAATGGCAGGACGCCCGATCCTGGTGATGGTATAATCTATCTGTCCAACATTGAAGATGCTTTCCAGATAAAGACCGGGGAATCCTTAAAACGTTACGACCATTAAACTGTTTACAACCAATGGAAAAAATAGTGAAAAAGTTGGAGAGCAGGGGCATTCGCCCGACGGCAATGCGCCTGATAACCTATAAACGGTTGGCGCAGTTGAACGTTGCCGTTAGCTTGGGCGAACTTGAAAAACATTTTGAACGTTCGGAGCGGAGCACGCTTTTTCGTACCATGAAGACCTTTGAAGAAAATGCCATCGTGCATCAAATCGAAGATGGAACAGGCGTCATTAAATATGCACTATGCGAGGAAGATTGTGAATGTGAGGTCGGTAACGACCTCCATTTACACTTTCATTGCAATAGCTGTGGGGAAACGGTGTGCCTGACGGATCATAAAATCCCACAGATCAACCTGCCCGAAGGCTATGTGGCAGAAGATATCAATCTTGTGGCAAAGGGAGTCTGTGGGAAATGCAATGATGGCCTGGAGTAACATTTTAATTAAAAATTGGAACAATGGTGACGATCTATAAAAAGGAATGTAAAGTTTATATGGTAGCTCGAAATGGACTTGATGCTACGGATCATGAAAATTTGATCCTTCAACTAAAAGACCATATACAGGCACACAACAAAGTGTACTGGTATATTGAGATGGAAAATTTTAAGGCATGGACTGCAAGCTCATATTGGAATGATATTGTTCTTAAACTTCCGAATGAGGAACGTCTAAAACGGGTCGCATTGGTAGGAAATGAAAAATGGCACGAACAGTTTACGGAGGTTTTGACACCCTTTACAAGGGCTCACATGAAATTCTTCGGACCCAGTGAAAAAGATTTGGCCAAAGAATGGATAGAGAAAAAAAACAATTAAAAACAGTTCAATTAATTTTAATGTAAAAACTATAATATACAATCAGATTACCCATAAATACATAGGATATGTCGGGGGGTATCTGGATGTTTATCGTCCCAGGGAGAAACAAAAAAAATTACACAATAAAAATCCGGGGGTTGGCGTGAATCGAATTAAGAGAAAAAGAGTTTGAACAGCAAAAAAAAGTTGTTTTGGGAAAATTAAAAAATAATCGATAATGAAACTGCTTAGTGACAAAAGTGATTTCAAAAACGAAGTACTGGACAACCAAGGACTTCCCATTGCTATTGCGCTTGGATTTATAGCGGGCATATTTATGGCACAACCATTGGGCATTTCCCTGTTGCATTATGGCCTGGGTGGCGATGCGGCAACTGGTGGCATTTGTCCTAAGAAGGATTTCGACAAATCATGGGGTTTGGGGCTATGGACCAAACCTTGAAAAATGTCCTGTTCGGCACAAGGGGAAGCAGTATCGCACTGATGTTTTAAACAAAAAAGGAAATCTCTTGTGTTAGGTGCCTAAATCAGTAAAACCGTGTGTTCAAATCCGGGTGGCCGCCCATATTTTTTGACCAGCACTGGGAACGGTTCCCGGGAATAGGATTATCTGAAGCTCTGGATTATATGGAAATGCACCTAAGTTGATATAAATCCGATAAAAAAGTGAAAAATGACACAGCTATTGAACATAGAAAAAGAAAACGTAATTGCCGCCAAAATCAAGGGCAAAATCACAAAGAGGGATATAGAAAAAATCCATCCGCTGATCCACACCATCACCAAAAAAGGCCATAAGGTACATTTTTACTTTGAACTGGAAGAATTTCACGGTAATGGCCCAAAAGGTTTATGGGCAGATTTAAAAGTAGATACCGCACATATATCGGAATACGGTAAAATGGCATTTGTAGGCGAAAAAAAATGGCAGGAATGGGCCGTCAAAGCCATGGATTTCTTTACTGGTTCAGAAGTCAAATATTTTGGTTTTCAAGATAAGGCAAAAGCAAAAAACTGGATACAAAACAACTAAGGACATGAAAAAACTAAAAATAAAGATTCCCGTAATCCTTCCCCAGGTGCCGGACGAAAAAGATGCCTGTGTCAATAGGCTCATTGATAAACTGAAAGGACGAGAGGGCATTGATAATGTGCACGTATCCGATGAAAAAGCGAACGGTGTTCCTCAACTCTGTTTCCATTACGACCCCGATGTCATTTCCCTTGATAGGGTACAGTCCCTGGCAGAAACAACCGGTGCCCAAATCTCAAATAAATTTGGGCATAGGTTGATAGCCGTGGATGGCATACGCCACACCCGCCATGCCCGAACCATCGAGAAAGCCCTCAAGGAGGTCGATGGGGTACTCGAAGTTTCCGTTTCCGCTTCTGGAATGATACATGTGGAATTTGATAAGGGCATTACAGGATTTGGGGCCATTCAAAAGAAAATAGAAAAACAAGGGTTGTCCATTATTGATCCGTCCATTGGCACAGAATTGTATTTACAACAAATGGAAGTATCCAACGGCGAAGAAAAATCGAGGGTTATTCAGAATAAAAAGGAAAAACAACACCTTGAAGCAAATGGCAAAGGCCACGTTCACAAAAAGGGTGAGGACCATGTTGATGAACAGGGCGAAGACCATGTGCATGCACACGGCGGTATTTTTGGAAAGAACACCGAACTTATTTTTGCCCTAATTTGCGGAGTCATTCTTGGAATAGGTTTTGGGTTGTCCTACCTAGCGGCAGTTCCGGATTGGGTAAGCTTATCCCTGTATATAGGAGCCTATTTTTTTGGCGGTTATTTTACTGCAAAAGAGGCCGTCCAGACTGTTGCCAAAGGTGGTTTTGAAATCGATTTTTTGATGCTGGTGGCCGCCATTGGTGCAGCTATTCTGGGTGAATGGGAAGAAGGTGCACTCCTATTGTTCCTGTTCAGTTTGGGGCATGCCCTAGAGCATTATGCAATGGAGAAGGCACGAAAATCCATCGCGGCACTGGCAGATTTGGCCCCAAAAACCGCCTTGCTGAAAAAAGATGGCAGGACCGAAGAGGTCGGAATCGAAAAGTTGGGTATTGGCGATATCATTGTGGTCAAGCCAAACAGTAAAATATCCGCTGACGGTGTTGTGGTCGATGGAGAAAGCAGTGTCAACCAAGCTCCCATAACCGGGGAAAGTGTACCGGTAGATAAAGTTCCCGTTCAAGATATTGACAGGGACTATTCAGAGGAAGATGATATAAAGGACGAAAACCGTGTTTTTGCGGGAACCATTAACGGTAACAACACCCTTGATATAAAGGTGATCAAGGAGGCAAAGGACTCAACGCTATCCCGATTGGTAAAGTTGGTAAATGAAGCGCAGACCCAAAAATCGCCCACACAGTTGCTTACCGATAAATTTGAAAGGTACTTTGTGCCTTCCGTACTGGTACTGGTCGTACTATTGCTTTTTGCTTTTTTGGTCATAGACGAGCCGTTCAGCGCCAGTTTTTATAGAGCAATGGCAGTACTGGTAGCCGCTAGCCCCTGCGCATTGGCGATTTCGACACCGAGTGCGGTTTTGAGCGGGGTGGCTAGGGCCGCCCGTGGCGGAGTGTTGATCAAAGGGGGGCGACCTTTGGAAGACTTGGGGACACTCACCGCCCTGGCATTTGACAAGACAGGCACCCTGACAGAAGGAAAGCCTAAACTCACAGAAGTGGTCCCCCTTGGGAAACTATCGGAAAATGAACTATTAAAAATAGCCGTAGCGGTAGAAAACCTTAGTGACCACCCTTTGGCAAAAGCCGTGGTCCGAGATGGCAAGGAGCGCCTGAAAGGTGGCGAAATACCCGATGCTTCCGATTTGGAAGCCGTACTGGGCAAGGGTATTAAGGCTTCCTTGGGCGATGATAAAATCTATATAGGGAACCTTGACCTCTATGAAGGGCTTGATGAGAGTTCGCCTTCCGAAGAGATAACAATAAAAGTCCGTGGTCTTGAAGGGGGGGGCAATACGACTATGCTCGTTAGGAAGAATGAAGAATACGTAGGCATCATCGCCCTAATGGACACCCCTCGTGAAGCCGCCAAGGCAACCCTTAAAAAATTAAAGGAAATCGGTATCAAACGAATGATTATGCTTACGGGCGATAACCAAAAAGTGGCCGATGCCGTTGCCAAAGAAATAGGGTTGACCGATGCCTGGGGCAGTCTATTGCCCGAAGAAAAGGTGGATGCCATTAAAAAACTAAAGAAAAAGGAGTCCAAGGTGGCGATGGTAGGTGATGGCGTTAATGATGCACCTGCGATGGCAAACAGTACCGTAGGTATTGCGATGGGTGCCGCAGGAAGCGATGTGGCCTTGGAAACCGCCGATGTTGCCCTTATGGGCGATAAGTTGGAGACATTACCCTTTGCCATTGGCCTGAGCCGAAAGGCAAAAGCAATCATAAAGCAGAACTTATGGGTTAGCCTTGGCATTGTGGCATTGCTTATTCCCTCTACCATATTCGGGTTCGCCAATATCGGAATCGCGGTGGTAATACATGAAGGCTCAACCTTATTGGTCGTTTTCAATGCCTTGCGCTTATTGGCTTACAATGGAAAATAAGAATATGGATGGCACGGTTTTAATCCCCATGTAAAATGACGCTTACTGAGAAAACACTTTTACGGCTCGGCATCAGACCCACTGTGATGAGGGTCAAGATGTATCAATATCTTAAGCGGAGACAAAGTGCGGTATCCTTGGTCGAGATGGAAAAAACTTTTGCCCAAAAAGGCGTGAACAAGAAAACAGTCCATAAAACAACATTTTATAGGACTATCAACCTCTTTATGGAACAAGGTCTGGTCCATCAGATTGATGATGGAACATACATTGCAAAATATGCACTTTCTGATAGAAGTCACATAGACAAACACGATAAAGACTTACATATGCATTTTCATTGCACCGTATGTGGAAAAACACTATGTCTGCCGGATAGAATATCAGAAAAAAGCTTGCCTGATGATTATGAAGTGAGCAATGCTAACCTGGTATTAAAAGGGGTATGTAAAAGTTGTAGAAAAAATAACAAGGATGAAGAAGCTTCAGCAGTTGACCAAGGAAATTAACGAATTTACATTGAGAATTGAGCAGGACTATCCTGAACTATACCAATATCTTGATGAAAATCCCATTACAATCCGTGATTGTGAAACACCTTAGATTTCCGTCAACCCGTTCGTGGAATATTTGGATAGCCTAAAGTCATTCTTGGAAAGATATATAGGGTCGCATAAAAAAATGAAGCCCTGAAATATAATTGATTCAGTAGTATATTAATGAACAAAAGCACTTTTAAAATCAGTAAAATGGACTGCCCTTCAGAAGAGCAGATGATTCGGATGAAGTTGGAGTCCCATACACAAGTAAAACACTTGGATTTTGATATTCCCAACAGAAAATTGGAAGTATATCACTTGGACGGCACCAAGGAGATACAAACGTCCATAGCCAGCTTACAACTTGGGGATTCCCTAGAGGGAACCATAGAAGCCGAACCGCCCGTAATGGAAGAACAATCCAAACAAAAAAGAATGCTTTGGTGGGTCTTGGGCATCAACTTTGGCTTTTTCGTTATCGAAATGACCACTGGTTGGATTTCCTCTTCAATGGGACTTGTGGCGGATTCGTTGGATATGCTGGCAGATTCCATCGTTTACAGCCTGAGCTTGTTTGCTGTAGGCGCAGCCATGTCACGCAAGAAAAATATAGCCAAAATCAGCGGCTATTTTCAAATGGGATTGGCCCTCTTGGGCTTTTCAGAAGTACTGCGTAGGTTTTTCAGCGATACTGGAACGCCCTTGTTCCAATGGATGATCATAGTTTCAATTTTCGCATTGGCAGGTAATTTGATTTCCCTCTGGCTCATCAACAAAACCAAGAGCCAAGAGGCCCACATGCAGGCGAGCGCCATTTTTACGTCCAATGATATCATTGTGAACGGCGGTGTTATAGTTGCAGGTGTGCTGGTCTATTTTCTGAACAGCAAATGGCCCGATTTGATAATTGGTGGCATCGTCTTCATGTTTGTGATGCGGGGCGCCTTAAGAATATTGAAACTGTCGAAGTAGCTTCAGAAAGCCTAGGATTAGAAATATGATGACCAAAAAACAATGAATATCCAGATTTGGGCAATAGTATTGGGATCGACGACCTGGGGACGCGTTCGGGTTCGAACAGATTGTTAAGGTCATTGAAGATGCTCCAAAGCTGGGGCTGAATAAATGGTGGACAGCCATCAAAATTATTGAATATGTCCAAGAACAGAAGGGAGAGAAGGCTTGCGAAAAAAGATAGAAAACCCATGAATGGAGGAATAACGAAGAAAGACAAAGTCTCATGTATGTTGATATTTACCGCAATGTTCATAGTACTTCTCCTCCTTTACTTTTTAGAGGCCATTCTATATTTCTTTTACCTTCTTATTGAAACGTAACAAAAACAAAGCGATATGAAAACAACAACAATCTTGGTTCCAGTAGATTTTACATCCGTAGCAAAAAATACGGTGAACTATGTTATCGGCCTATCGAAGCAACTAACGACAAAAATGATTTTTGTTCACGCCTACACCGTGGCATATCCATCGAGCACTCCCATGGGAATGGGAACCATGGCAGCTCCGATTTCGGGAGCCCGTGAATCCCAGGAAAAATCAAACAAACAAAAACTCAAGGATTATCTCGAAAGCTTTCCGGAACTCGCATCCAAGGATTACAAAGGTTTCGTTGATTTTGGCGCGACCGTAGATGTTATTTGTCAAACTGCCAAAGATGAAAATGTTGACGCCATCATTATGGGGACCGAAGGAGCAGACTCCCCGATGGAAGAATTTTTTGTGGGCACCGTGACTGAAAAAGTAAGTCGTAATGCACCTTGCCCGGTATGGGTTGTTCCAGAAAGCACAAAGTATGATGCTATTGAACATTTGGGCTTGGCACTGGACGGGGACAGTTTGGGCAATGAGGCTGATAAAGACCTATTGATCAAGTTGCTGGAAACATTTACTGCCAATTTACATCTCGTACAAATTACGAATGACAAGGAGGATATTCCCTTAAAAGAAAATGAAGTGCTTTCATATTATAAAAACCTTTTGGGCCAAAGGGAATTCACCTTCAACATTTTCCAAAATAAAGATACTGAAGAAGGCATCAACAAGTTTCTAAGGGAAAACCCAATAGATTTGCTGGTGCTACTCTTCAGGGAACACGGATTTTTTGAGCGGGTATTGGAGAAAGGACTAAGAAAAAGATTGGTTTTTGGTTCCGATAAACCCTTACTTATACTCAAATAAGATAATCTCCAGCAATATCAATACATATTTTTCGGCTTTAGATAAATGGTTGCTAAAACGGATGGATTTGATTGTGATGCGGCGATGGAAACCGAAAAAGCGATCATTCAAACCCATCAACCATCCAAAGTTGTTTGATCCACTAAAAAAAGTCGATCAACCCGAAAACTTGGTTTGCAGAACAATATATTCAAGTAATTGTCCTGATTTTGGGAGCAGTTAGGATGGCTAAAAAGTGGAGCGTTTTGCCAATATAGGTTTGGCATTATGGACTATTTTAAATGCTATTGGATTGCAAAAAATGAAATGGTGCTGACTCATATTCATACAAGTAATCTTTAGGACCAACTTTGCTGGTATAAATTAGGCTTACATAAAAAAATAGCCCATCCGAATATTCGGATGGGCCATTAAATGATTTGGATCACTTAGAGCTCAAAGATCAGGATATCCTTTTCGATCTCCGACTTCCGCTGTTCCAAAGTCTTCTGCAACTGGGTGGTCACCAAATTGATGAGATTGCTGTTGGTGGTCTTGAACTCCAATCCATGGGAATCCCAGATGTAAAATGAACTGGAACCGTCTTGGTTGTAGTTGAACTTGGTGAGTTCTCCAAGGGTCTGGTTCAGGCGTTCCCTATGGTCGCCAAGCCTCTCAACTTTTCAAACTTCTGGATCCGGCTGTCGATGCTGCCGTGGCACACAATAGGGAGTACAGTCTGTATGCACAACGTAAAAAACTTGAGGGAAAACCTTATTTCTTGATAATGAACAATGTCTCCAATAAAATTTTAACAACTGTTTACGGAGTGGTCCAAAGTAGGAGACCATACGATATCAACCATATTTGCGTTGATCCTAGAAATATAACTAGGACAAACTTGCCATTAAAGGTAAATTAAAAGAATCAATTTAAACGTATTTAAGTATTTGCTTAATTTATTATACCTTTGTACTAAATTCATCCCATGAAACTTGAAACTAGCTGCATTAGGGCAGAGGCCGATTACGTTCAAATACTACGCTGTAAAGAAGAATTGAACGCTGTATCAGCTTCCATCGAGGTAATAAGTAAGGTTATGGCACTGGCCGGTAATAAGGTTCGTTTTAAAATGTTGTATCTGCTGCAACGGGAAAACGAATTATGCCCTTGTGACTTTGCGGATATTCTGGAAATGAGCGTTCCCGCTATTTCCCAGCATTTACGTAAGATGAAGGATGTCAATGTCATTTCTACCCGTAGAGATGGTCAAACCATCTTTTATCGAATTTCAGAGGAGAATAAAGCTTTTTTGACTACTATTTTAAGTAATGTAGCACCTGAAAGAAAAACTGCATAAAATGAAAAAAACAATGACATCAAATCGAACTGCTTTTGCTGGGTTGTTTTCGGCTATCGTAGCTTCTCTATGTTGCATAACTCCTGTTTTGGCGTTGCTTTCCGGAACTACGGGTGTTGCCTCTACCTTTTCTTGGGTAGAACCCTATAGGCCTATTTTGGTAGGTTTGACCGTTTTGATTCTTGGTTTTGCCTGGTATAAAAAATTAAAGCCACGTCCACAGGATATTGATTGCGCCTGTGATGATGACAAACCTAAATTCATCCAATCAAAAACATTCTTGTTTTTGGTGACCATTTTTGCTGGTATTATGTTGGCGTTTCCTTATTACTCGCATTTGCTCTTTCCCAACTCAAGCGTTAAGAAAAAGGTCCTTTACGTATCCGAAAACAATGTAGGTGAATTGAACTATTCCATTCAGGGGATGACCTGTACAGGTTGCGAAGCCCATATTGAAAACAAAGTCAATCAATTGCAAGGTATTTTGGAAGTAGATGCAAACTACGAAAAATCTAGTGCTTTGGTGAAGTATGACAAGGGTAAGGTAACACCTGATGAAATAGCTACCGCCATTAGAAAAACCGGTTACAAAATCATTGAATAATGGAGGTTATCTTAAAATCCACTCTTACTTGCCCGAACTGTGGGCATCAAAAAGAAGAAGAAATGCCGACAACGGCCTGTAAATTCTTCTACGACTGTGAGAATTGTAATAAAGTACTAAAACCCAAAGAGGGAGATTGTTGTGTTTTTTGTTCTTATGGTTCAGTGGCCTGTCCTCCCATACAATCTGGCACTGGTTGCTGTAATTAATGATTTTGACTGACTCAATAATCTAAAGTTCTATGGTGCTATGGACACTTTTACGATAACAATTTTGCTTAATTCTTTAAAGAAATTTGGTTTTTAATAGAGTATATAAATAGGGACAAAGGAGCGGCTTTATGCCGTCCCTTGTCCGGCAAATTTTTGCGGGCTTAGCTTTCGATGATATTGGTTAAGGCGATATTCTTTTACAGATTAATAATGCCCCTTTCCCTTGTATTGTTGGAAAAGCTCAATGCCCTTCTCAGTCCGCTCATATCCGAACTGATTTTTTCTTCCAAGACCCTTGCATAGACCTGAGTGGTCGAAATCTTGGTGTGGCCCAGCATTTTTGAAACGGTTTCTATGGGAACACCATTCGATAGTGTTACCGTGGTGGCAAATGTATGCCGGGCCGAATGAAAGGTAAGGTTCTTGGAAATCCCCAATAAGGCTGTTATTTCCTTTAAATAGGCATTTGTTTTTTGGTTTGAATATACCGGAAGTAATTTACCTTGGTTCAAATGGGGATGGTCCTCATATTTTTCCAGAATCTGCTTTGCGACTTCAAGTAGTGGGATTTTTACGGGTTGTTCATTTTTTTCACGTTGGGTAAAAATCCAACGTTCTCCATCAATACCAACCACGATATTGCTTTTGTCCAACAACCTGACATCCGTATATGACAATCCGGTATAACATGAAAACACGAAAATGTCCCGTACTATACCATATCCCTTGTCCTCAATATCGGCCTCTTGGAAAAGCTTCAGCTCCTCTTGGGACAGAAATTCCTTTTTATATCTCTTGAATTTAAGTTTATACCTGGTAAATGGATTTTTTTCCAGCCATTCAAGATCCATGGCCAGATTCATCAATTTACGCAGCCTTTCCAAATGTTTCATAACACCGTTATTGTTCAAAGGGTTTGAATTTTGGAGGGATGGCCCTTTTCTCAGATACTGTTCAAAGTCAATGATGAAACTGTACTTCAGATGCTTTAGGTATATATCATTGGTCTTCTTTTCCCTAACAAGAAACCTTCGAATATAATTTTCGGTGGTATAGTAATTCTTCAGCGTCCCCGGTTTGAGTACGCCTTTCATATTTTGGTTGTGGTACGCCACTAATTCCAATAAAGTTTTATGTCTTTCGTCATGCCCGACGAACCTAGCCTTTATGGATTTTGCCGTAACCAACTCAAATTCAGCGGATAACTGTTTGTGGCATTGTAGTAATTTGGCATATACCTGGTCCAGATAGGTGTTCAATGCCTTGCCCTCAGGTGTCCTGGAGGTGGTTTTCTTCGCTTTGGTGTCCCAATAGGTAACCGATGTTTGTCGTTGTAAACTGATTTCTGCACGTTTTCCATCAACCGTTACACGTGCATAAATTGGGGCCGAATCCCCGTTTCTCTTGGCTATATTAAGCCAAAAATGGATGCTAAAAGTTCTTGTAGTGCCCATAGACTCTCACTTTAAGTTAATACTCGATTTGATATCGAAAGTCAAATCGAAGCGAAAGTCAAATGCTAAGGAGTTACCAATGTAGTGAAAAAATCCGGTCGAAAAAAGGTAACCGAATAGGTAACTTTTGTTTTGATTTTAAAGCTAACTGTATGATATCAAAAAAAATGAAATCAATTGAAAATCATACAGTTAACTTTTTATTGGTGTCTATTGACACCCTCTTTGTCGGGGTGGCAGGATTCGAACCTGCGACCTCCTGCTCCCAAAGCAGGCGCGATAACCGGGCTACGCTACACCCCGAAGTATGTTGGAAAAAGCGGAGAGACCGGGACTCGAACCCGGGCAGCACTTACGCGCTGACAGATTAGCAATCTGCTCCGTTACCACTCCGGCACCTCTCCAATCAATTTATTATGAACGTGCATTCTGAAAATGCGGATGCAAATGTACCTTTTCAGATGTAAGATCGCAACTATTTTTACACTTTTTTATTGGAACTTTTAGCACACCCCTGCTATTCAGGATATTCCACCCGCAAATGATAGATATTTGTGAGCTTTAGCTTGAGCACTTTCTTTACCATTTCTATTTCCTTGAGCGTAATGTTGGCATTTAAATACTGATTCGCCTGCATTTGGCCCTTTACAATCTTTTCCACAAACTCATCAATTATGGCATAGGTTGGGTTCTTTAAGCTTTTGGAAGCTGCTTCCACAGCATCGGACATCATTAAAATAGCTGTTTCCTTGGAAAAAGGAATCGGTCCTGGATATTTAAAATCTTCCATATCCACATCTTGATCTAACTCTTGTTGCTTTTTGTAGAAATAGTATACCAAGGTGGTCCCATGGTGGGTCCTGATAAAATCAATGACCCGATCTGGAAGATTGTTTTTTCTAGCTATCTCTATCCCGTTTATGACGTGATCAATAATGATCTTCGCGCTTTCCTTCGGTGGAAGGTCATCGTGGGGGTTGACACTGGTTATCTGATTTTCCGTAAAATATGTTGGACGCTCCATTTTACCTATGTCGTGGTACAGTGCCCCTACTCTTACCAACATTGCATTGGCCCTAATTTCATTGGCCGCGGCTTCAGCCAGGTTTGCAACTTGCAATGAGTGGTGGAAGGTCCCTGGTGCCTTGTCCGAAAGCTCCTTGAGCAATTTAGAGTTGGTATCCGAAAGTTCCAACAAGGATACATCAGAAACAAGCCCGAATATTTTCTCGAACATATAGATCAGTGGTTGTGCAAATAATGTCAACAATCCGTTCAAAATGAAAACCCCGAACAATATCCACTCAATGTTTTCCAGATTACCTTCATGAATGGCATGAAAGGCAAAATACCCGACGATATAAATCAACGTAATCTGTCCGACCGAAATAAATAGATTGGCCCTCTTGTACAGCTCAGAAGCTGTTAGAATGGTAACGATACCCGCAATGATCTGTAGAAAAATGTATTCAAAACTGTTGGGCACCACAAAACCAAGAATCAATACCGTGAGCACATGGACAAACAGCCCCAGCCTCGCATCAAAAAAGTTTTTCAAGATCAATGGCAAAATGCACAGTGGAACCATATAGATATAGTTCTCGTAATGCTTGACCATCAAGGTGGTGGCGATCACCATCAACAAGATATTGAAGAAAATGAAGGTTATCTTGTTATTGTTCTGGAAGATTTCGTTCCTATAGCGTTTTAGAAACAAAAACAGCATAATGAGCACCAATGCCACCAATATGATATAGCCCAATAAAATGAAGTAGTAATTGCTGCCCATCCAAAGTTCGGATTCATATTCATCTTTAAGGGAGCTCAATATTTTAAAGTCCTCATTCTCCACTATTTCTCCCTTGGCAATGATCAATTGGCCTTGATCCACCTCTCCACGGGTATAGGAAATCTTGGAAAGCTCATCATTGAGAGCGCTTTCCGTAAGAACCTCATCATAAAAAAGGTTGGCCTTAAGGCTATTCTTGATTATGGATTGCAAACGATTTCCGCCATCAACATTCACTTCGGCAAAAAGCTCGGCTACCTTCTTTTTGGCCTGTTCCAAACTTAAATAATCACTTGGCGAAATAGGTTGTGCCTGATTGCTCTTTACCACCACGGTGGATGCCGATTGTGGCAGATTTTGAAAAACCCCGTGCACATATACCTCGTCGATGATTTCTTCAGAGGCAGTTCTCAAGGACTGTCGCTGTGATGATGAAAAATTTTCCGATTGAAAAACTGAATTGAGCTCTTGCTGCACTTCACTTTCCATCTCGGAAACCAGTGATGCGTTATAGGTGTAATAATCCGTTTTGTTGCTTCGAATGGAAGATTGTTCCTCCTGTATCTCTTCCTGGGTCTTTTGTATGGAAAAATCCATGGGAGCATACAGGTTCTCGTACTGCCATGGCTTACCCT
Source organism: Flagellimonas yonaguniensis (assembly GCF_029193885.1). Classification (GTDB taxonomy): domain Bacteria; phylum Bacteroidota; class Bacteroidia; order Flavobacteriales; family Flavobacteriaceae; genus Flagellimonas; species Flagellimonas yonaguniensis. Next base: position 47,849 of record NZ_JARFVB010000018.1, read on the forward strand.
TTTGAAATTCGTATTTGAACTTCCCTCCTTTTGGAAAAAAAAACACGATCAGTGCCACTGACACCACATACAGGAAGTACTTGTAGACCAGTGATTGGTGTTTGTATACGTTATCCAAAGTTTTTCCCATTCCGTAAAACTGTTAGCATCAAAAATAGAAAATATAAATTAAGAAGTCAGTTGGTCGAGCTCCTTATCGGTTTGCATTTAAATTTAGTATTTTCGCAGGAGTAAAAATGCACATATGAAAAAAGTAGTGATCGTTTCTGCCGCAAGAACCCCTATTGGAAGTTTTATGGGAGCTTTATCCAGCGTTCCAGCTCCAAAATTGGGTGCTGTGGCAATCAAGGGAGCATTGGACAAGATAAGTCTCAAGCCCGAACTTGTGGAAGAAGTATTAATGGGCAATGTAGTCCAAGCGGGCACTGGGCAGGCACCAGCTAGACAAGCTGCGATTTTTGCAGGAATTCCCAATACCGTACCTTGTACGACCGTGAACAAGGTGTGTTCCTCCGGAATGAAAACGATTATGCAAGGAGCGCAGTCCATTGCATTGGGGGAAAACTCCATTGTAGTTGCCGGAGGGATGGAAAACATGAGTTTGATTCCGCATTACGCCTATATGAGAACCAGTACCAAGTTTGGTCCGGCAACTTTGATAGATGGCATGCAGAAAGATGGATTGGTTGATGCCTATGACCAAAATGCCATGGGGGTATGTGCCGATGCATGTGCAACCAAATATAAATTCAGCAGGGAAGATCAAGATGCCTATGCCATTCAATCCTATATGCGTTCTGCTGAAGCATGGAAAAGTGGCAAGTTCGATAAGGAAGTGGTTCCCGTTGAAGTGCCTCAACGCAGAGGCGAACCTGTTATCGTCAGCGAAGATGAGGAATATAAAAACGTGAAATTGGAAAAAGTCCCCGCCTTAAGACCGGCCTTCTCCAAAGATGGCACCGTTACAGCTGCCAACGCCTCTACCATTAACGACGGGGCAGCCGCAGTGGTTTTGATGAGCGAGGACAAAGCTAAAGAACTTGGTCTGACCCCATTGGCCACCATCAAAGGTTATGCGGATGCTGCCCAAGAACCTGAATGGTTTACCACGGCTCCAGCGAAAGCACTCCCCAAAGCCCTGAATCGGGCTGGTGTATCCATTGAGGATATTGACTTTTTCGAGTTCAACGAAGCATTTTCAGTAGTGGGTCTGGCCAATATGAAAATTCTTGGTCTTAACGATACCAATGTAAATGTAAACGGTGGGGCGGTTTCCCTTGGACACCCGCTAGGTTGTTCAGGAGCGCGAATTACCATCACATTGTTGAATATATTGGAACAGAACAATGCCAAATTGGGAGCTGCGGCCATTTGTAATGGTGGAGGAGGTGCTTCATCCATTGTTTTGGAAAGAAATTAGTGATTCAATCTGTACAGTAAATGCAATATGGTATTTGTCCTCTAAGTATTGTTCCCATTAGAGCAACCCCGGACGATTGTGCCGAAATGTCATCCCAATTATTATATGGGGAGCATTTCAAGGTTTTGGAGAGCAGGAAAAAATGGAGCAGGATCAGGACGGCTTATGACAAATTTGAAGGTTGGATTCCCAACAATCAACTTCAATTCATTACTGAGGACATCTACAACGAAATCAAGTCCCAAGAGCCACATGGAATATGCTCCGATATCATTTCACATATATGTACATCGGACGGTATGTTATTGCCTATCCTTATGGGCTCCATGATAGATTCATCTTCCTTGCTCGACCATGCTTTTGAAGGAAACGCCTGTACGGGCAAAAACCCAAAGGACAGTTTGGTGGATACAGCCATTATGTACTTAAAAGCACCCTATATCGCCGGAGGGAAAACTCCTTTTGGAATTGATTGTTCCGGCTTTACCCAAATGGTATACAAAATCAACGGATATTCGCTGGAGCGCACTGCGGAGGGACAATCCAAGCAAGGAGAGGCCTTGAGCTTCATTGAAGAAAGCGAGCCTGGTGATTTGGCTTTTTTCGATGACAATGAAGGTATTATAGACCATGTTGGCATTATTTTAAAGGACAATTACATTATCCATGTCAACGGCCATGTACGTATTGACCGAATCGATCACACGGGCATCTTCAATTCCGAAGAAAAACTGTATACCCATCAATTACGGGTCATAAAAAAAGTGATATAAAAAAGCCCCGATGTATCGGGGCTCTTTTTTTGTGGGAAGAATTTTGATTACTCTCCCAAAAGCTTTTTGATTCTCATGAAGTTTTCATTGTCACCCAATGCTCCATAGATATTTTTCAACTGGGTCAAGATACTTTCATTATCAGGATTGGACTGAAGTGCATCTTCCAAGACTGCAGCTCCCTCTCTGAATAGGCTATCTTTTTTATCCTTCAACTCGTCGTACTTCTCAATATCTGCTTTTGAAGTTCCCAATTGATTCATCTCGTCAATAAGACCGTTACCTTCGTTCACATAGGTTGTGGAAAGGTTCAACAAGGCGTTGATATAACCTGGGTCGATGGCCAATGCTTTTTTGTAAGCATCCCTTGCATCTTCCAAGTTCCCCTGCTCCATGTTGATCACACCGATATTATACAATAAATCAGGGTTGTCAGGAGCCATTGTCGAGGCTTGTCCCATCAACTCCTTGAACTTGTCCTTATCCCCCATAGCGTAATATAGGTTGGCTTCGCCCAACACCAAGTTCACATCTTCAGGATTTTCAGCTCTTGCATCAGCATAGGCTTCAATGGCCTTTTCATTTTCCCCCATCTGTTGGTAGATCAAAGCAATGTTCTTAACGATCTCTGGCTTTTTGGATGGGCTTACTTCTTCTTTAGGGTCTTTGTGTGTTCCTGCTTTCACATAAAGATCACGGGTGGCCTTATCCATGGTTTCCGTCTCTCCGGATTGTGCATTAACAGCTGTATAGGTCACGGATTCTCCGTTGTAATCCAAATCCTTGAGTTCTTTGTAGTATTTCAAAGCGTTTTCAAGATCCTGTCCATTTACAGCACTATTGGCTGCATAATAAAGATATACTGTATCTTTTGGACTAAGGGTATAGCTCATGTACAATTTTTGAGCAGCCTCGCTGAATTTTTTGTTTTGGTTGTCCTCTACTGCAGCATTAACCAAGTCCGCAGTCATTTGAGACATTTTCTCTTGGGCAACGGAAGTGTATTTGGATCTTCCATCAGCCTCTTCAATCTCGATTACTTTGTTGTAAGCATCAACAGCCTCTTGAAATGCGGATACCTCTCCTTTTTGGGCCAAATCATAATTGACATTCCCTAGAAGTGCATAATACTCGGCCTGGTCTTTTTCCTTGGCCGAACCAATAGTGGAAGCTGCACTTACCAAAGCAGCTTTTGCCGCCGCGGCATCACCTTCCTTCAAAGCCCTTTCCGCCGTCTTCATTTCATCCTTCTGGGCAATGCCCATCGCGGAAACTCCTACGGCTAGTAGTATGAATATTTTTGTTCTCATGTTTAAAATTGAAATTATTTAGTGTTTATGATTATTACTTAATATACAAATTATTCTTTTTCGTCCGTAGCATCATCAATAGCCGTGCCATCTTCTCCTTCGACCTCTATATCCCTGATATCAACTTCATCCACGGGATCATCCTCTTTCATCACTTTGGCAACTGCCGCAATGGCATCGTTATCCTTTAGGTTGATAAGACGAACTCCTTGTGTAGCCCTTCCCATTACCCTTAGGTCTTCAACACCCATTCGGATGGCTATTCCCGATTTATTGATGATCATCAAATCATCGGTATCGGTTACGTTTTTGATGGCCACTAGACCTCCTGTTTTTTCGGTAATGGATATGGTTTTCACCCCTTTTCCCCCCCTATTGGTAATTCTGTAGTCCTCGATATTGGAACGTTTACCGTAACCCCTTTCGGACACCACAAGAATATCGTCCTCAAAGTTATGGACAGAAACCATGCCCACAACCTCATCGTTGTCATCGGCCAATCTGATACCGCGTACACCTGAAGCATTTCTACCCATAGGTCTAGTCTTGGATTCTTCAAAGCGTATGGCTTTTCCAGATTTAAGACCTAGGAATATTTGACTGGTACCTGTTGTCAACTTGGCTTCCAATAGTTCATCGCCCTCTCTAACCGTGATGGCATTAATACCATTTTGACGTGGTCTGGAATACTGTTCCAAAGATGTCTTTTTAACAGTGCCCTTTTTAGTGGCCATGATCACAAAATGGCTGTTCACATAATCCTCATCCTTGAGGTCTTGTGTACAGATAAAGGCTTTTACCTTATCATCCTGCTCTATGTTGATCAAATTCTGGATGGCTCTACCCTTGGATGTTCTGCTTCCTTCGGGAATTTCAAAAACACGCATCCAGAAACATTTTCCTTTTTGGGTAAAGAACAACATATATTGATGGTTGGTACCAACGAATAAATGCTCCAAGAAATCCTCATTTCGGGTTGAGGATGCTTTTTGACCCACTCCTCCCCTATGTTGGGTCTTATACTCTGACAGGGATGTTCTTTTGATATAACCAGCATGGGAAATGGTAATGACCACCTGTTCATCAGGAATCATATCCTCAATGCTCAAATCACCTCCAGCATAGTTGATTTCGGACCTTCTATCATCGCCGTACTTCTCCTTAACTTCGAGAAGTTCATCTTTGATGATCTGCATTCTACGTTCCTTTTTGTCCAGGATATCCTTCAAATCCTCGATGGTCTTCAACAATTCGGCATGCTCCTCACGCAGTTTGTCCTGCTCCAGACCTGTAAGTTGGCGCAAACGCATTTCCACGATGGCCTTGGCCTGAACCTCTGTCAGTTTAAAACGTTCAATCAAATTGTTACGGGCTTCCTCCACATTGGAAGAGCCTCTGATTATTGCGATTACTTCATCTATATTATCGGAAGCAATGATAAGTCCTTCAAGAATATGTGCACGGTCTTCAGCTTTTTTAAGCTCGAACTTGGTTCTTCGTACCACAACTTCGTGCCTATGCTCCACAAAATAGTGAATGATATCTTTCAGGTTTAAAAGTTCCGGTCTACCATTGACAAGCGCAATATTGTTGACACTGAAAGAGGATTGAAGCGCCGTATATTTGTACAACATGTTGAGCACAATGTTCGGGATGGCGTCGCGCTTCAAAATATAAACGATACGCATTCCGTTTCTATCGGACTCGTCTCTAATGGTGGAAATCCCTTCTATTTTCTTTTCATTGACCAAGTCTGCTGTCTTCTTGATCATGTCCGCCTTATTGACCTGATATGGAATCTCTGTAACAACGATGCTTTCCTTGCCCTGAACCTCTTCAATGGTGGCCTTGGCACGCATAACCACACGACCACGACCGGTATGAAAGGCCTCTTTAACGCCATCATAACCATAAATAAGACCTCCCGTTGGGAAATCCGGTGCCTTGATGTGCGTGATCAGTTCATCTATCTCTATATCATGGTTGTCTATATACGCTATAGTGCCATCCACTACCTCGGAAAGGTTGTGCGGAGGCATATTGGTAGCCATACCTACAGCAATACCCGAAGCTCCGTTTACCAATAAATTGGGTATACGGGTCGGCAATACGGTAGGTTCTTCAATGGTATCATCAAAATTAAGTTGATGATCTACAGTATCCTTATCGATATCGGCCAACATCTCCTCTGCGATCTTGCGCATTTTGGCCTCGGTATAACGCATTGCCGCAGGGCTGTCCCCATCCACGGAACCAAAGTTACCCTGACCATCCACGAGCATGTACCTAAGGCTCCATTCCTGGGCCATACGCACCATGGTATCATAAACCGAAGAATCACCGTGTGGGTGATACTTACCTAATACCTCCCCAACGATACGGGCAGATTTTTTATGCGAACTATTGGACCTGACCCCCAAATCATGCATTCCATAGAGCACCCTTCGGTGAACAGGCTTTAAACCATCACGAACATCTGGCAGGGCACGTGACACAATGACCGACATTGAATAATCAATGTAGGCAGATTTCATCTCATCCTCAATATTAATGGGAATTAACTTTTCTCCTTCCGCCATGCTTATTTATTATTGATTTTTTGTGGTTAAATTATCATGGCAATATACAGAAAATAGCAGCCTTTATAACGCTTTGCGAATACTTTATTAAAAAAATTATCAACATTGGGGATATTGTCAACAATGTGATAATAAAGCTTTGTTAAATAGCTGAAAAAGCTGAATTATTCCGACATTTACCACTACTTTATCGAATAAGGGTACGGTATTTGACCACCATAACAATACTTTTATTAATTTTAATTGCTGAAAAAGAAACGTATGGACGATAATTTTTCCCCCCGCGTAAAGGACGTTATAGCATACAGCAAGGAAGAAGCCCTGAGACTGGGCCATGATTTTATTGGCACGGAGCACCTTATGCTAGGTCTTTTAAGAGACGGAAATGGCAAAGCCATAAATATATTGGATGCACTCGATGTGGATTTGGACCACCTGCGTAGAAAGGTGGAAATTCTGAGTCCAGCGAACCCTAATACAGGAACGGTTCAGAAGGACAAGAAAAACCTTCACCTGACCCGCCAAGCTGAACGGGCCCTGAAGACCACTTTCTTGGAAGCAAAGCTTTTCCAGAGTTCTTCCATCAATACAGCGCACCTATTGCTGTGCATCCTAAGGAACGAGAATGATCCGACAACCAAGTTATTACACAAACTGAAAGTGGACTATGACAATGTCAAGGAACAGTTCAAGTCCATGATCACCAGTGACGATGACTATATAGACACCCCCCAAGCGGAATCTTTCCCCGGGGATACAGACGATATGGGAGATAGTAAAGAAAGCTCCTTCGGCTCCGGAAGCGCTTCCCAAAAAGGAAGCAAAAAGTCCAAGACCCCAGTGTTGGACAACTTTGGACGCGACCTTACCCGTTTGGCCGAGGATAACAAATTGGACCCCGTTGTGGGCAGGGAAAAGGAAATTGAGCGGGTTTCCCAAATATTGAGCAGAAGGAAAAAGAACAATCCACTGCTTATTGGTGAACCCGGTGTGGGTAAAAGTGCCATTGCCGAAGGGCTGGCATTGCGCATCATCAACAAAAAGGTATCCCGAATACTTTACAACAAAAGGGTGGTAACCTTGGACCTTGCCTCTTTGGTCGCAGGTACAAAGTACCGTGGCCAGTTCGAAGAACGTATGAAGGCCGTGATGAACGAGTTGGAAAAGAATGACGACATCATCTTGTTCATTGATGAGATTCACACCATTGTAGGTGCAGGTGGTGCAACCGGAAGCTTGGACGCTTCCAACATGTTCAAACCCGCCTTGGCAAGAGGCGAAATACAATGTATCGGAGCCACTACCCTTGATGAATACAGACAATACATAGAAAAGGATGGTGCCTTGGAACGTCGATTCCAAAAGGTAATGGTAGAACCTACCTCTGTGGAAGAGACCATCGAAATTTTGATGAACATCAAAGGCAAGTACGAAGAGCACCACAACGTAAATTATACGGACGAAGCTATTTTGGCCTGTGTCAAATTGACCAACCGTTACATGACGGATCGCTTCTTACCAGATAAAGCAATCGACGCTTTGGATGAAGCAGGATCAAGAGTACATATCGTCAACATGGACGTGCCAAAACAAATTCTGGAACTGGAAAACCAGCTCGAAGACGTCCGCGAACTGAAAAACAGCGTCGTTAAAAAACAGAAATACGAGGAAGCTGCCAAGCTCAGGGATGATGAAAAACGTCTCGAAAAAGAGTTGGCATCCGCTCAAGAACGCTGGGAAGAAGAAAGCAAACTACACAGGGAAACCGTTACAGAAGACAATGTTGCCGACGTGGTTTCCATGATGAGCGGTATTCCCGTGAACAGAATAGCACAAACGGAAAGCAACAAATTGGCCGAACTGCCCAACCTTATCAAAGGATTCGTTATCGGTCAAGATGAAGCAGTTTCCAAAGTGGCCAGGGCCATCCAACGTAACCGAGCTGGGCTCAAGGATCCAAACAAACCTATAGGTTCGTTCATTTTCTTGGGACAAACAGGTGTCGGTAAAACCCAGTTGGCCAAGATATTGGCAAAAGAACTATTTGATTCCGAAGACGCACTGATTCGAATCGATATGAGCGAATACATGGAAAAATTCGCCATATCCCGGTTGGTAGGTGCACCTCCGGGATACGTAGGTTACGAAGAAGGTGGGCAATTGACGGAAAAAGTACGTCGTAAACCCTATTCAGTAGTCTTATTGGACGAGGTTGAAAAAGCACACCCTGACGTATTCAATATGTTGTTGCAAGTATTGGACGACGGATTCCTTACCGATAGCCTTGGACGCAAAATCGATTTCAGGAACACCATCATCATCATGACTTCCAATATTGGAGCAAGACAATTGAAGGATTTTGGACAAGGTGTTGGTTTTGGTACCGCAGCCAAAAAGGCACAAGCGGACAGCCATCAGAAAAGTGTGATCGAAAATGCATTGAAAAAAGCATTTGCACCTGAATTCTTGAACAGGATCGACGATGTAGTGGTCTTCAATCCACTGGAAAGAGAGGATATCCACAAGATCATCGATATCGAATTGGATAAATTGTACAAGAGAATCAAGGAAATTGGTTATGATTTGAGTCTTTCCGACAAGGCCAAAGACTATATTGCCGACAAAGGCTTCGACAAGCAATATGGTGCACGCCCCTTGAAGAGAGCCATCCAAAAGTATATAGAGGATTCACTCGCTGAGGAAATCGTAAACTCCAAACTGGAAGAGGGAGATAGCATTTTTATGGACTTGGATGAGAAGAAAGAAGAGCTTACCATCAAAATAAAAAAGGCTGAAAAGTCACCCGAAGCCGAAAAGTAATTTCAAATAAAGTTTTAAAAAAAGCTGACAGTCGTCAGCTTTTTTTATGCCCTGGATTTACCATACATAAGATATTTTATCGTTTAATCTATTATTTTTCCGTTGACTGGCCTTCGCCCATAATTTCGTATGCGAGACACTATAATTACATTGGGGATGAAAATAACTTCTAAAAAGAAGACCGTGGTGGTACGCGAATACCAACTGGAAGTTGGGACCGTACAGGTTTTCGACAACTACATGGTTGCTTCTTTTGATGAAGGTGCTACTATAACATTAGAGAGGACCTATCAAATCATTGGAATTTCGGAAATACACTTTAGAGACAAAGACTTTGGCTATATCAGCCTTAGAAAGAATTCCTATGCGGTAGACCCCACCGTTTACAATTACCTCAGGGGCATGGACAATCTAAAGGCATTTGCCATTGTTTCCAAAAAGGAAATAGACATGCACAACTTCAATATTGAAAGGATGTTCTATAAAAAGCCGATGGAATTCTTCATAGAGTTTGACAATGCTCTGGCTTGGGTACAAAAAAGACTTGCATCAAAAAAAGGGAGAAACAGTGCTTAATTTTGACCACTTTCCTTCTGTTCCATTTCAGGTTGACGAAAGACATCCGAAAAGGCATTACCTATGTGTTCCACAATATTGGATGCCTTGAGTGCCTCATAGCCTTTGGACGACACTCCTAAATCCCCTGCCAAGCCGTGCAGGTACACTCCGAATATTGCAGCTTCGACCGAGGAATATCCTTGTGCCACAAGGCCAGTGATCATACCCGTCAACACATCTCCACTGCCCGCAGTTGCCATGCCCGGGTTTCCAGTTGTGTTCACATAACCTTTACCATTATAAATCGTAATCGTATGCGCACCCTTGATCACTAACACCAAATTATAATGGGCAGCAAATGCTTTGGCCTTTTCCAACTTTTCAAAATCAGAAGACCACTGTCCCATCAATCGCTCCAGTTCCCTCGGATGTGGAGTAAGAATCGACAAGGCTGGAACATCCTTGAGCATTTCAGGATTTTGGGATAAAATGTTCAGTCCATCCGCATCGATGACCATGGGAGAATCCACCCTTTTCAAAAAATTGCCAAAAGCTGAAACCGTATCATCATCCTGACCGATGCCAACACCTATACCAACCACAGAAGGTTCAAAAGGAATTTCTATCCCTGAAATATTCTTCTCTCTAGACCCCGTCAGCACCATCACTTCAGGAACTGCCGTTTGCAAGGAATCATAACCACATTTAGGTATAAATGCGGTTACCAGACCACTCCCAATACTCAAGCAGGCATTGCTGGCCAGTTGCACAGCACCAATCTTTCCATAACTACCACCAACAATGACCGAATGTCCATAGGTTCCCTTATGCGAAAATTTGAGCCTGGGTCGGTACATGGGCAATACTTCGGGTCGGCCGATCAGTTCAAAATCAGTTTCCGTGTTGATCATGTAATCTTGATCCAATCCAATGTCCAGAATCTCCCATTGATTGACATACACTCCGGTCTCGGGCAAAAAGAAAACCAATTTGGGCACCTGAAAACTCAATACATAACTGGAATTGACAACATACGAAGGTTCCCAAGGACCTCTATCCACAGGTAAGCCCGAAGGCACATCAACAGATAAGGTAAATGCACGTGAACTATTAATGTGCTTGATCAAATTCCCGACCCAAGCATCAGGGGCTCGATTGAGTCCTATACCAAAAATGGCATCCACTACAATATCGTTGGGCGAAATCTCAGGTAAATCACTTTCCGCATTTATAAAGTCGGGCCACACTTTCCCATCTTTCAAGCGTTCCAAGTTGAGTAAGAAATCCTCTGAACGCTTGTCGCTATAATTGACCACATATACCTTGATGGAGTAACCATGTTCATTTAACTTTCTGGCAAGCACCAAACCATCTCCCCCATTATTTCCTATTCCACAGAACAATTTGATATTGACCTGGGTACCTCGCAAACGGGAATGCATCCACTCGAACAACTGGGTAGCTGCCCTTTCCATCAATTCGTGACTCTTTATCTGTTCTTTTTGAATTGTGGATTTATCAGCTTCATAGATTTGACGTGCAGTAAAAATTTTCATTCAGCAATAAAAAAAGGTTATTTATAAAGATTTCGCAAAAAACAACACCAACAATTTGATGGAGTATTCAAAAGTACTACATTTATTACCTCATTATAGAGCAATGGAGTTAAAACAAACGGATAGTAACCTTAATTTTATGAATTCATTTTCATCTACCTTCACTATTACTATTACCACCCCTTTGGGGTAAGTCTGCTATATATAATTCCGTCCGTTTTTTAATCTATTCCCAACTTTTTTCAATAATATTTCATCATGAAAGTCTTAAAATTTGGAGGCACTTCCGTTGCAAATCCAGAAAATATAAATAAGGTCAAATCCATCCTTTGTAATCAAAAAAATGACCAAATAGCCGTGGTTGTATCAGCTTTTGGGGGTGTAACCGACCTCCTTCTGAATGCATCGCATTTAGCATCACAGCAAGATGTAAGCTACAAAAACAGCCTAAAGGAAATTGAGGACAGGCATATTTCCGCCATCAGGGAATTGATTCCTGTTACTTCACAAAGTGCTGCCCTGAGCAAAGTGAAAAGTGAGCTCAATATTCTGGAAACCTTACTTGAGGGCGCTTTTTTGATTGGCGAACTCACTCCAAAACTATCCGATAAAATCGTAAGCTACGGCGAACTGTTGTCATCCTTCATTATCAGTGAATTTTTGAAATGCGAAGGATTGGACGTTGTTTTTAAGGATAGCAGGGAACTCATTAAAACCGACAATAATTTCGGAAAGGCAAATGTGGACTTCAATATCACAAATACCAATTGTGAGACCTATTTTTCATCCACTAAAAACCAGATAACAATTTTACCCGGATTCGTAGCCTCCAGCAAAAGTGGGGATTTGACTACTCTGGGAAGAGGTGGTTCCGACTATACCGCTGCCATTATCGCAGCAGCCATAAATGCGGAAATTCTTGAGATCTGGACCGATGTCAGTGGCATGTACACCGCTAATCCAAAATTGGTGAAACAGGCAAAATGTGTGGCCCATATCAGCTACCAAGAAGCCATGGAGCTTTCCCATTTTGGTGCCAAAGTGTTATATCCCCCAACGATTCAACCTGTATTGGGAAAAGCAATTCCGATTGCCATCAAAAACACTTTCGACCCTGAAAAGCCAGGTACCCTCATCGCAAAAAACAACAATGGAAACGGTAAAACAGTTCGCGGTATCAGTCATGTGGGCAACATAAGTCTGCTATCATTGGAAGGGCCCGGCATGATCGGGATTCCTGGCATATCCAAACGATTTTTCGAAACCCTTTCAGTCAAGAACATCAGTATTGTTCTGATCACACAAGCATCATCAGAACACTCCATTTGCGTGGGCATTGCAGATGAGGACGTGGACTTGGCGGCCGAAGCGGTAAACGAAACTTTTGAATACGAAATAGCCACTAAAAAAATTAAACCCGTAATCGTCGAAAAAGATTTGACCATTGTGGCCTTGGTAGGTGACAATATGAAAAGCCACCAAGGCTTGAGCGGTAAAATGTTCAGCACTTTGGGTAAGAACAATGTGAACATCCGTGCCATTGCACAAGGGGCATCGGAACGTAATATTTCTGCCGTCATCAAAAAAGAAGATGTAAAAAAAGCGCTCAACTCGTTGCACGAAACTTTTTTCGAGGAAAACATCAAGCAGCTCAACCTATACGTGATGGGCGTGGGCAATGTGGGTTCTAAATTTTTGGAACAAATACGTCAGCAGAAAAAATATTTAAAGGAAGAACTAAAGCTCAACGTACGTGTGATCGGCATTAGTAATTCAAGAAAAATGGCCTTTGATGAAAATGGAATACCGCTAAAGGATTGGGAAAATATCCTAAATCAGGGAGAACCGGCGGACAAGGAAGTATTTTTTGACCGCATCAATACACTGAACTATCGCAACAGTATTTTTGTGGACAATACGGCCAGTGCTGAAGTATCCGAAAGCTATTCAAGCTATCTCAAAAACAGTATCTCCGTGGTCACTTGCAATAAAATTGCCTCTTCTTCGGATTACGAATATTATAAGGAACTCAAACACTTGGCCAAGGAATACAATGCTCCCTATCTATTCGAGACCAATGTGGGTGCAGGACTGCCCATCATCGACACCCTAAAGCATTTGATTGCCTCTGGCGACAAAGTCAGAAAAATACAGGCAGTGTTATCCGGTAGTTTGAATTTTGTCTTCAACACATTTGATGATTCCACCACCTTTCATGATGTGGTAAAACAGGCGCAAGAAGAAGGATACACAGAACCGGACCCTACCATCGATTTGAGTGGTGTGGACGTGATGCGAAAGATTCTTATTTTAGCCAGAGAGAGTGGTTATCAATTGAACATTGAGGATATCGAAAACGAGGCCTTCTTACCTAAGGAAAGTTTGGAAGCCAACTCCAACGAAGCTTTTTTTGAAAGTTTGAAAAAATATGAGGCCGACTTTCAAAAGTTGTACAAAGATGCAGCCGATGACGATTGCAAACTAAAATATGTGGCTCAGTTTGAGGATGGAAAGGCCAAAGTTGGCCTGAAACAAATCCCAAAAGGACACGACTTTTACAACTTAGAGGGTAGCGATAACATAGTGCTGTTCTATACAGACCGATATGTGGACCAACCCTTGATCATAAAAGGTGCCGGTGCGGGTGCCGATGTTACTGCATCGGGTATCTTTGCGGATATCGTTCGAATCGGAAACTTTTAAGCCATGGAGAAAATAAAAGTATTTTGCCCTGCGACCATCGCCAATGTATCATGTGGTTTTGATGTACTTGGTTTAGCGCTCGACTCCGTGGGTGATGAAATGACGGTTCGCAAAACTGCTGACAAAGGAATTCGAATCTCCAAAATAATTGGACAGGACCTTCCTATGGAAGCGGAGAAAAATGTGGCAGGGGTAGCCGGTTTGGCCCTTTTGGCAAAAAGTGATTACGATGGTGGTTTTGAAATTGAAATCGATAAACGGATAAAACCGGGAAGCGGAATTGGTAGTAGTGCTGCAAGTTCAACGGGAGCCGTTTGGGCCATGAACGAACTATTGGGAAATCCCTTTTCCAAACTCGAACTGGTTCAGTTTGCTATGGAAGGGGAAAAACTGGCCAGCGATGTGGCCCATGCCGATAATGTTGCTCCTGCCATATACGGAGGGTTCACTTTGGTTCGAAGCTATGAGCCGCTCGACATTATCCCGATTCCAACACCATCGGAACTGTATGCCACGGTAATCCATCCACAGATAGAGATCAAGACTTCAGACTCCCGAAAAATTTTAAAGACCACGATTTCCATGCAACAAGGCATTCAACAATGGGGCAATTTGGGCGGGCTGGTCGCTGGACTGTTCCAAAACGACTATGATCTTATCGGCCGCTCACTGCACGACCACATTGTGGAGCCCATTCGTTCCATTCTTATTCCAGCTTTTGATGACATTAAGGCCAATGCCTTAAAAGCAGGCGCCCTTGGAAGCGGGATTTCCGGGTCGGGGCCTTCTATTTTTGCTCTGAGCAAAGGAGAGGAAACTGCCAAACAGGTGGCCGAGTCCATGAAAAAAACCTATCAAAACATTGCAGTGGATTTCGACATCCATATTTCCAAAGTAAATAGCCAAGGCGTAAAGAAAATTGCTTAAATCCATGAAATTCTACAGTCTCAACAACCAAAACATACAGGCTTCGTTCAGAGAGGCCGTCATTGCAGGAATCGCCCCGGACAAGGGACTTTACTTTCCCGAGAGCATCACACCGCTTCCTGCTGATTTTTTTGAACATATTGAAGAGCTTTCCAATCAAGAAATCGCCTTTCAGGCCATTCATCAATTTGTGAGCGATGACATTCCTGATGAGGCCTTGAAAGAGATCATCGCCAATACGTTGGATTTTGAGTTTCCTGTGGTCAACATAGAAGAAAATGTGGCGACTTTGGAACTTTTCCATGGTCCCACTATGGCTTTTAAAGATGTTGGAGCCCGATTTATGGCCAACTGTCTTGGCTACTTCTCCAAAGGAGAAAAACAAGATGTGACGGTTCTCGTGGCCACTTCGGGAGATACGGGTGGTGCCGTTGCCAATGGCTTTTTAGGAGTGGATGGTGTAAAAGTAGTCATCCTCTACCCTAGTGGAAAAGTAAGCGAGATCCAAGAGAAACAATTGACCACCTTGGGCCAAAATATCGAGGCCATGGAAGTGGATGGCGTTTTTGATGATTGCCAACGCATGGTAAAGACCGCTTTTCTGGATACCGAAATCACGGATCATAAAAAATTGACCTCGGCCAACAGTATCAATGTCGCCCGATGGCTGCCCCAGCTTTTCTACTTTTTGTTTGCCTACAAACAGGCAAAATCAAAAGGCAAGGAAATTGTCTTTTCGGTGCCATCAGGGAATTTTGGCAACATCTGTGCAGGAATGGTGGCCCAAAAATTGGGAATGCCCGTCAAACATTTTGTGGCCTCCACCAATGTGAACAATGTGGTGCCCAAATTCATGAAAGATGGTGTTTACGAACCCATGCCCTCCATAGCGACCATTTCCAATGCCATGGACGTTGGAGACCCGAGTAATTTTGTCCGAATCAGGCATTTGTACCAAGATGATTTGAAAACGCTACAAGAAAGCCTTTCCTCATACTCCTTTACCGATGAGAATACCAAAGCAATCATGAAGAAGGTATATTCCAATACGGGATATGTACTAGATCCGCATGGTGCCGTGGGGTATTTGGGACTCAAGGAATATCAAAAATCCCATCCCGGCACCTATGGTATTTTCTTGGAAACGGCACATCCCGTCAAGTTTTTGGATGTGGCAGAGGAAACCTTGGGTTTGAGCCCAAAGATTCCTCCACAAATCATGAAAGTAATGGACAAGGACAAAAAATCACATGCCATTGCTACTTACAAAAAGCTAAAACAATACCTCCTAAAGAATTAATCCAACTTGGGCAGTTGAAAACTGTCCAAGGGACTAGGTTGTTTCATCACTTCTTCGATTTCCTCTGCCTTTCTAGGTGCCATTCCCGAAAGATTGATGGGTCCATTTTCGGTAATCAGGATGTCATCCTCGATTCTAACAGCAATGCCCCACCATTTTTCATCGCAATCACTATCTTCTGGAATGTAAATACCAGGTTCGACGGTAATCACTTGATTGGGTTTAAATGCTTGATAGGTTCCTGGATCGTGTACATCCAACCCTAAATAATGGGATGTTCCGTGTGGAAAATATTTTCTTGCTTCTTTGGCTTCCTTGATAATCCCTAAATCCACCAATCCTTTGGCAACCACTTCGTACGATGCTTTGTGCGGATCTCTGAACGAAGCCCCCACAACGCTGGCAGCAATCCCAGCTTCCTGAGCGTTGTACACAATATCATATATGGCCTTTTGCTCAGGTGAGAACTTTCCATTGGCAGGAATGGTTCGCGTCACATCCGCGGTGTAACCATGGTACTCGGCCCCCAAATCCATCAACACCAAATCATCGCCAACCTTGGTCTTGTTGTTTTCAATGTAATGGAGAATACAACCATTGTGACCACCACCTACAATGGAGGGGTACCCTTCGTACTCGGCTCCGTATTTTTTATACACATATTCGTGCACTCCCTGGATCTCGGTCTCGGACATGTTCGGGTGCATGGCTTTCATTACCTCAATTTGACCTACTGCAGAAATTTCAACGGCTTTTTTCAAAAGCTCCATTTCCTCTGGGGTCTTGTCTTGGCGCAACTCGGCCATTGCCTTTGGCAAAATACTGGAGTCCAGATTGGTAGAACGTTGGATCACCAACACTTTATTTTTGATTTCATCCCTAATTTCTTCATTGTTGGCACTTACAAAATCATTTAAAATCTCATCATCCTGTAATTCAGGATAACGATTCAAGTACCTTTCAATGGTTTGGGCCACTTCTTCACTATTCTCGGAAGTTGCTGTGGATATCCTTTTATACAAGTCGTTTCTAACGGGATTGTAATCTGCCGGATAGTTTGCTTTTACCTTGAACGTCTTTATCAAATCGAACAGATCAGCACTCCCCGATTTATCCCTGTAATCATTATGGAAATCCACAAACGACACATTGTCGAACGATGTGAAATCCAAGGGAAAATTCTCAAATTCACTTCCATTGAAAACCATTTCAAAGCCCAACTGCTCCTTTACTCCTTCCACACCCAAACGTTTTCCCGTCCATTGTTCGGCCCTAGGGTCCCTCTCCTGCACATAGAAGATTTCATCGAATGTATTCCCGGATGCATCTGTCTGCTCTTCGGAAAAAATGACCAAAACCGCATTGGGTTCCTTATAACCGGTCAAATAATAAAAATTAGGGTCTTGGTGATAAACGTAATCCACATCATTGGCACGGTTCCGCTCCGCATTGGCAAATAGGACCACTGCTGTGTTGGGTGGCAGCTTTTCCCTTACTGCATCCCTGCGGCCTTTATGAAAATCGGCGGGTAGGTAATCAGTGGGTAAATCCTGTGAAATTGCCTGAGAAGCAATCATTAGGACAAATAATAGGCTTAAAGTTAATTTTGACATGATCATATATTTTGATCAAAATACGAATTTTGATCAGATTACATATTGTAAGTTGTTGCAATTTTATACAAATCATAACTCCCGAAACCAAGTGTATCCTTAATTAATTCTATAAATTTGCCCATCCTAAAAACAAACTCAATGAAAAATACTGCACTTACCAAAACGCATGAGGCGTTGGGAGCTAAAATGGTACCTTTTGCGGGTTATAATATGCCCGTTTCCTACGAAGGTGTGAATATTGAACACGAGACCGTGCGAAAGGGAGTGGGCGTATTCGATGTTTCCCACATGGGCGAATTTTTGATCGAAGGGCCAAAAGCTTTGGAACTTATCCAAAAAGTCACTTCCAATGATGCCTCTAAATTGACCGTGGGGAAAGCACAGTATAGTTGTTTACCGAACGAAACAGATGGTATCGTTGACGATCTTATTGTATACAGGGTAAAGGATGAAACCTATCTTTTAGTGGTGAACGCTTCGAATATAGACAAGGATTGGGAACACATTTCCAAATACAATAAGGATATTGGTGCGGATATGCGCAATATTTCCGAGGATTACTCCCTTTTGGCCATTCAAGGCCCTAAGGCCATTGAAGCCATGCAATCCATTACTTCCGTGGATTTATCCGCAATCAAATTCTACAACTTCGTGGTAGGCGATTTTGCAGGAATCGAGCATGTCATTATTTCTGCTACAGGTTACACGGGATCAGGTGGTTTTGAAATCTACTGCAAGAATTCCGAAGTACAGCAAGTTTGGGACAAAGTTTTGGAAGCAGGAACTGATTTTGGCATTAAACCGATTGGGTTGGCCGCACGTGACACCTTGCGCTTGGAAATGGGCTATTGCCTTTATGGAAATGATATCGATGATACCACTTCCCCCCTTGAGGCAGGCTTGGGATGGATTACCAAATTCACCAAGGATTTTGTGAACAGTGAGGCTTTGGCCAAGCAAAAGGAAGAAGGTCCCAAAAGGAAGTTGATCGCATTCCAGTTAGAGGAAAGAGGTATTCCAAGAAAAGGATACCCCATTTTGGATGCTGATGACAATGGAATTGGAAAAGTGACCTCGGGGACCATGTCGCCTTCACTTTCCAAAGGAATCGGACTTGGTTATGTGACCACTGAATTTTCCAAGGTGGAAACCCCCATCCATATTCAAATACGTAAAAACAGCATTTTGGCAACCGTTGTAAAACTGCCATTTTATAAAAACAGTTGATTGGCCTTTGGATAAAAAAAAGATACTGATATTAGGAGCGAGTGGATTTATTGGCAATGCCATATACAAGGAACTCTGCTCCTATTTTGATACGTATGGCACCTACTTTTCCAATCGCTCCTTTACCAATAACAAACAGTTTGTGAGGTATGATTTGGAGGAAGATGATATTTTCCAGATTTTGGAGCAGATAAAACCCGACATCATCATATCATCACTTCGGGGCAACTTTCCAGCACAGATTCAAGCGCACCAACATATAATGGAGTATTTGATGAAGTCCGATGCCAAACTGTACTTCATTTCCTCGGCCAATGTCTTTGATGCCTATAGCAAGTTTCCATCATACGAACATGACAAAACTTTGTCCTTAAGTGTTTATGGCCGTCTCAAAATAAAAATCGAGAACATGATGATGCGGTTGCCCAAGGAAAAAACGGCCATTTTGAGGGTGCCTATGGTATTTGGCAACTCCTCGCCAAGAATCAAGGAAATCAAGGAAAACATCGAGAACAATGAACCCATTGAGGTATTCCCAAACCTGATCATCAATGTAACCAATGACGATAGGCTCACACAACAAATCCACTACCTCATCAACAGGAACAAAACGGGCATTTACCATTTGGGCAGCAGCGACCTCATCCAGCACGAGGAATTCATAAAGGAGGTAATTGAACACATGGGAAATTACCATCCCGTGTACAAAAGGGTCTACACCACCAATGAGGATAGATATTTGGCCGCTTTGCCCAAAGACAACATACTACCAAAGAACCTTCGTATCAGTTGTCAAGAGATCATTGACCATCATCTGCCCGTATAGTTTTCCAATCCCAATTCAATTGGTTATCTTCTAGGAAAACAGATTTATGAAAAAGTTGAACACCAATGAAATTGAAAAAAACCTAAAAAAACTATCAGGCTGGAGCCTAAACGATGATATGATTGAGAAGTCCTTCACTTTTAAGGACTTTAAAGAGGCCTTCTCGGTAATGACACATATCGCCTTCGTATGTGAAAAACAAAACCACCACCCCAATTGGGAAAATGCCTACAATAGCCTTACCATAAAACTCAGCACGCACGATGCGGGCGGTATTACCCAAAAGGATATTGACCTTGCCAAAACCATTGATGATATTGTAGCTCAAGGTTGAAAATTTTTCAACTTGACATAGGGGCATTTTTTGTTAAATTTGCCTTCATCCAGAATTTAAGATTTTATGGGAAGAGCGTTCGAATTTAGAAAAGCACGAAAAATGAAACGTTGGGCAGCAATGTCCAAAGCGTTTACCAGAATTGGAAAAGATATTGTAATGGCTGTCAAGGAAGGTGGTCCTGACCCTGATGCCAATTCCAAGTTACGTGCCGTAATTCAGAATGCAAAGTCCGTGAACATGCCCAAGGACAATATCGAACGTGCCATTAAAAGGGCCTCGGACAAAAGCCAGGGCGACTACAAAGAAGTGCTTTTTGAAGGTTACGCACCTCATGGCATCGCCATTTTGATTGAGACCGCTACCGATAACAATACACGTACCGTTGCCAATATCCGAAGCTATTTCAATAAATGCAATGGTAGTTTGGGCACCTCGGGGTCAGTGGAATTTATGTTTGACCATACCTGTAACTTCACTATCAATGGAGAGGGTTTGGACCCCGAGGAACTGGAACTGGAAATGATTGATTTTGGTGCCGAAGAAGTGTTTGTGGATGAGGATGGCATCCATATTTATGCACCTTTTGAAAATTTTGGGGGCATCCAAAAAGAGTTGGAGTCCAGGGAGATTGAGATCATTTCTTCTGGCTTTGACAGAATTCCACAAGTGACCAAGGAACTTAATGAAGAAGAGGTTGCCGATGTGGAAAAACTTTTGGAAAAAATCGAAGAGGACGATGATGTTCAGAACGTGTACCACACCATGGAGGAATAATCCCTGAAACACCTTATAATACTAGCAAAAGCCCCTATTTTACATAGGGGTTTTATTTTTTATAATCCTTTATAATTGTTTATATTTGATTGAATTCCGAACAAATAACGAACAAATGAATTTTAACTATTATCTTTCCCATTATGTGAAGAAGAATGGCACTCAGATGGTCAGACTTAAAATGGAGACTTCTAAAAAAGATGTTCAGTATTTAGATTCCGGAATATCAATCCAAAAAAATCAATGGGATGACAGAAAGAAAAAAATAAAAAGACATCCCTTAGAAGAGAAACTTAATGCCAACCTCCAATCGTTTCTTATTTCTGTTCAACAACTCTACTATAGCAATAAGGGGGTATCGGCAAAGCGACTACATTTTTTATATAAAAACAATAAAAAATACGACTCCACTTCCTTTTTAGACTTCTACCAACAAATTGTCGATGAAGCTAAACTAAAAGGGAAAATACGCACGGCCAACACGCAACAGAAGTATATAGATAAACTAAAAAAATTCTCAAGCCATGTTTCATTCTCCGATCTTTCAGTCCAGTTTGCAAAGGATTACGAAAAGTGGATGCTTGAAAAAGGAAACAAAATAAATACAGTAGCATCAAATTTCAAGTCAATGTACGCTGTTTTAAATAAGGCATTGAAAATGGGTATTATCAAAGAAAACCCAATACGAGGCTACTCGATAGTAACTGAAAACGTACAGAAAGAGTCATTAACCTTTGAAGAAATCAGCAGACTTTCAGAATTGGAAATCCCTGCTAGGTTTAAAGGAATGGTTAAGGCAAGGGACATGTTCTTGTTTTCCTTCTATACCGCTGGCATGAGATTTTCTGATATATGTGAACTTAAATGGGAAAATATTGTCGGAAATGAAATTGTCTATACTATGGGTAAATCCAGGACTAGAGCTGGGGCTAAAAGAACCTTGCCTCTGACTCCAAAGGCCATGGCTATTTTAAAAGATTATGAAGGCAGAAATAACACTTTTATCTTCCCACCACTGTATGGAATGGACAATAAAAACGTAGAAGAAATAGAACGCAAACTATATATTGCAAATAATGCCGTAAACCGTGCATTGCGCAATGCTTGTGAAAAAGCAGGTATAGGAAAATGGGTGAATATGCATATGGCTAAGCACTCCTTTGCAGATTTTGCTGTAAAAAACGATACCGGTCTCTTACTGATTTCTAAACTTTTGGGACACACAAAATTATCTACTACCCAGCACTATCTTAAAGATTTTTACCATAAAGAGGAGGCTGAGGAAATGAACAGGTTGTTCGGTTAATGTTGTATAGTCAGTTTATCGTAATGTAATACCCACTATCGACTTTGATGGATATTTCGCCTTTCCTTAACTTTAGGTTTATCGTTTCGATGTCCTCTCTTGGATACAAATATTTTTTACCCACTTTAAAGAAATCGACCAATCCTTGATCTCGTAAGGATTGCATTATCTGTCCATTATAGGCAATACCCAATCGCTCACAAAATGCCTTCCCTGTAAGATTCAATGGCTCTATATGTACGCTTGCGGTTTTCACTACCTACTTCTACCTTTTTTTCTTCGTCTTCGCCAAAGCGGACCATCGAGTTCGTTTTTGTAATTATTGAACGGTTCGGGTCCTAGGATATCCTTTTCAGAAAGTCCCAAATGATCCGTTGGTTGGCCAATAACTTCCCCTGCCCTTCCGATAATACTTTTTGATTGTTTCTGATTTTCTCCTGGCCCTTCTTTACCTGCGTCAATCCCTCTAAAATCTCCTTGTTCTGTTGCATTAGTTTGGAGAACAATTGCACGGTCTCTGATTTGTTCATAGTCGATTTGTTTTATGATGTTGTTCCATGAATATTGCCTTCCCAAGCTGCTTCCCTTATAAATAACTCCTTCGTAGCTGAAGGAAATGCCGGAAACTCTTCCTGTAGTCTTACTGATGTTAAATTTTGGCTGAATATTCTTTTTCTGTAATTGATAAATTAACTCCTCTATATTTTCCGAGCGCTTTAAAGCCTCCATCAACTGTTGTTGCAGTAAACTTTTTACAGGTGCGTCCCCGGTCCTAAGCGTTTTCTCGATTTCGTTTTGTGTTAGGGCCGCCTTTCGCACAGAAGGTTCCTCGGTAAGTTGGGAGAGCCCATATTTCTTTTCCAATTTCCTTACCAAAAGCTCACTTCTCTTGTAATCCTTGCTATCGCTGACCAATTCTCCGGAAAATTTTATCCTGTTCGCCACAATATGGATATGTTGGTGACTTTGGTCATCGTGGCGGTACATTATATATTGGTTATCGTCGAATCCCATTCCTTTTAGATACTCCAATCCCATGGAAACAAAACTTTTGTCGTTCATTTTTTCATCGGGAGGAAGGTTAAGGGATACGTGATACACGGCTTTGCCCAACCTGGGACGTAATTGCCTGACCAAATTGAATTCCTTGGACATATCCACCGCGTTGCCCAAATCGATGTTGGCATCTAGTACACAGGCCTGACCAATTCCAACCTTTTTTTGGTTGTAGGCCAACAGTCCGTAAAAGTCCTTTCCCTTTATCTGCTTGGCTATCATTTATCCTTGATATTTGATTTTAATTCGCCTAAAAGATTCCGTAGTTCTGACAACTGTAGAGACAGATTTTTTGGAGCGTGCATGCGCAGATGGGAATTTTTGGAAAGCTGGTTGATGTTGTTGCCTATACGGCTCAACTCTACGAACAGTCTCCTATCCTCCGGTGTTACCTTGGTTCTCGGTAGCGGTCTGCCTATTACTTTTTTTCGGATATAATCCGGTATTCCCATACCCAATGTTGCCGCATTACCAGAGACGATCAGGTATTCATTGACCGTCATCCGAACGTTGACCCGTATCGCTTTCAATGATTCAATATCCTTTTTTGGCCGTGCCATAATTCTGGGGTTTGGGGAGGATCCCCAACAAGCCTGCGAACAAAGTGAGCTGTTTTTGCTTGCAAAAACATGGCTTGCTACGTGACCTCCGATTAACTTATGGCAAACCTAAGGGCAAGTGAAGAAACGGTTTTTAAGTGCTGTACATAAAATAATGTACACCACTTTTTAGGAACAAAGTAATACTTCTTGGTATTTCTCGAGACTGTAAACTGAACTCTGTCTGAAAAAGATTAGAAGTATTAATTTTATTCAGACAGTACCATGACAAAGAAAGAACAGACAGAATTTGAAAAGAAGGTGCTCGAGCAGTTCATGTCGGGCAAGA
>NZ_JARFVB010000019.1 GCF_029193885.1 Flagellimonas yonaguniensis
ACCGCAACCTTCAGGCCGGCCTCCGAGAGCACCTTTGCGGACATCCCCCCGCCAGCACCCGAGCCAACGATGATCGCATCGTAGACCGTACCGTTCTCTATTATCTGCATTGATCTGTGTTTGGTTTAATTATGTATGAATAAAATGAATCGATCTTAACGAAAAACCGCTGCAATGAACTTACTTGATTGTCTTGAAGCAGGTCATCACAAAAATCTTGAAAATGAAAAAATGAGGCCCATCATCCGTAAATGGCATGGGCCCCTAAGTTTTAAAAATGTTTAATAGCCGTTGTTATCCGTACCCAAGCTTGGGTTACGTTGAAGTTCAGGTCCTGGCAAAGGCAGCAACATGTGCTTTGCCTCAATCTGTTTGCCTCTTTCCGTGGTATGGCCCACTGCATTTACAAAAGATATGGAACCCGGGGCATCAGCCACTGGAAATTGTCCAGTACGAACAATATCGAACCATGTTTTGAATTCAAACACCAGTTCTTTGTGTCTTTCTTTCCATACTTCTTGTACAAAGGCATCTGTACCCAATCCGGACAACTCTGCTTCAATGGTGGCCATATCGGATTCCCAATAAGCTCTTGATCTTACTTGGGCCAAATAGTTGACAGCATCAGTATTTACCCCACTTGATCTGGCTATAGCCTCGGCAGCGATCAAAAGCACATCGGCATAACCATAGACCACAAAATCCTTTCCTGAATTAGCAGTTTCAAATACTGCAGTATCATCATGCCAAATGTAAGGTGCCGTGGCAAAGGTCTGCTCTGTATCCTGAAAGGTGGAATGGAAGTACTGCTTTTCCTGTATTCTAAGGTCCCCGGCAGGATCGTATAGATCCATAAAGCCATCGGAAGGCAGGTATCCACCATTCGTAATGTCATACAACACATCCGAAGCGAGTGCCACAGGATAGGAATATCTTGGATATACCGAAGTGGCGATCTCTGGATCGTATTCTTTGATATAAATGTGCTCTACTGCTGATGCATCTCCTTTTCTGATTTTATTATAGGCAGAGTTTTCAACATCCACTACCCCTGGGGAAACTTCATCGTGCTGAACCAAATCATAGGAACCGTATGTTCCGTTGATGATATCTTGTGACAATACTGCCGCTTCGGCATATCGGTCGGCGTTCAATGGGTTACCGCTCATGGTCAGGTACACATCGGCCAGTAAGGTCGCCACTGCTCCTGCGGTAACTCGTTTTCCATTGTCCACCATGCTCACTGTTGGCAATCCGCCGTCCAGTGCATCCGTCAGATCTTGCTCGATCAAGGCATAGACATTAGCTATTGGGCTTCGCTCCAAGTATAGGTTCTCCAAAGATTCGTAGGGTTCTGTAGTCAATGGAACCGGACCGAACCATCTAACCAAATAATAGTAGGCGAATGCCCTGAAGAATTTGGCTTCTGCCAACAATTGCATTCTTTCCGAATCACTCAATCCCGGGGTTTCGGGAATATATTTGATGGCATTATTGGCTCTGGAGATTCCCAAGTAAAGTTCCCTCCATCTGTCTTGTAAATAACCTCCAATGTTATCCCCGTTGAGGGTCAACTCCTGTGAATTGCTCACATGCAATTCCTGACCTGCATATTCATTATAAAAATAACCTGACATATATCCGCCCAACATCATGGGTGTTCCGCTGTAGACACCGCCATCCGTCATGTTGGGGGCCCCAGTTCTGTACAGGGAATTCACGGCACTATATGCTTGGTCCGGTTCTGAAAAAAATTGATTGGAATCAAGTTCGGCAAGGGGTTGTTCTTCCAAAAAGTCCGAACAGGAGCCCAATACAATCATTCCTATGAGAAAAACTATATATTTAATTTTCATGATATTTTTTTTATGGATTAAAATTTGAGGCTACATCCTATGGTAAATGTCCTAGGCTTGGGGTATTGGAAGAAGAAAATGTTCTGTCCCCATTGGTTTCCGCCCCATGAAGTTGCTTCGGGATCGTACCCTTGAAAGTCTTTGGAATGGATCACGAAAGCGTTTTCCAAACTAGCATAGACCCTCAAACGGTTCAAGCCCATCAAATCCAAGAATTGTTGATTGAAGTTGTAGCCCAAGGAGAATAGATTTCCCCTGATATAGGAACCGTCCACTACCCATCTGCTGTCCACTTGACTGTTTTGTCCCGCATAGGCTTGGTTCCTGATCTCCTGTACCATGGTGTTCTGGTTGTTCTCCGTCCATCCATCATAAAGTATGGTGGACAATCCGTTGGCAATACCGGAACGGTCCTCGGTGGAGTGATAGAATTGTTGCATGATCTCCACACCTGCCACAAATTGGATATCGGCCGTGAAATCAAAATTCTTATACCGGAAGGTGTTGATGAAACTTCCCGTAATATCCGGCAGACCTTTTCCAAGGATTTTCTTTTCTGCAGATCGTTTAGCCTCTCCTGGAACAGCACCAACCTCAGCGGCCTCAGCGGCTTCGTCCGTACCCCAAGTTCCTAAACGCTCATATCCCCAGAAGGAACTCAAGGATTCCCCTACACGTAAGATCGTCTGGCTACCAGACACCCAGAATGGTCCTGGTTCGATGTCCTCATCGTTCTCTCCCAAACTTTCAATCCTATTCTTATTGTAGTTCATGTTAAAGGAGGTTTCCCAACCGAAATCGGATTTACGGATAATCTCTCCTGTGATCATGGCCTCGATACCTTTATTGGAAACAGAACCGATATTATCCCTAACCGAAGTAAAGCCAGTGGTGTACGGTACGGGTCTGTCCAACAACAAATCTTTGGTCAACTTATCATAGTAGTCAAACTCAAAACGCAACCTGAAATCAAAAGCGGCCAAGTCCAATCCAATATCAAATTGACTTGTTTTTTCCCATTCCAAACCTGGATTGGACAAACGATTCACGGAACTGGAACTTACTCTAGTACCATTCAGTAAAACCGTACCGGATGATACCGTGGCCAATGAACTGTACGGGTCAATTTCAGTATTACCTGTGATACCGTAGCTACCACGCAATTTCAATCGGTTGATAGCGGTTACGTCCTCCATAAAGGCTTCTTCAGTAATATTCCAACCTGCACCAATAGAAGGGAAAAACCCATATTTGTTATCCTCCCCAAATCTTGAGGAACCGTCGACCCTTCCGGTCAAGGTCAATAAATATTTATCTTTATAGGTATAACCAGCACGCACAAAATAGGAGTTCAAGGCCCACTCGTTGGTGGTGGATTCCGGTGCACTTGGATTACTGGCGGAACCGATATTGTTATAACGGAAAAAGTCATCACTAAATCCTCTGGCAAAAATATTGGAGGACTCGTACTTGCGCTCTTGCCAACTCAACCCCAGCATGGCGTTGATTCTATGATCGCCGAATTCCTTGTTATAGGTCAGGTAATTCTCCTGCTGCCAATAGGTGCTCTTTTCATTAAAAATCCTGGCATAACCATCGGGGGCGGAAATATTTACCAAATCCCTTGGTGAGTATTCTTTTTTATTTCTGATGTTTTTATCGAAACCGAACTGGGTCCTGAATTCCAGTCCGGGCATAATATTGAAACTGGCATAGAAGTTTCCGAAAAGTTGGTTCCTTTCCCAGAATCTTTCCTGTGTTTCCAAGACATGTACTGGATTGGACATGGATTCCAAATTGTATGCATCACTGATCATTTGGCTATTGCTCCATGTTCCATCTGGAAATTTCACGGGGAAGATCGGTGGCATTTCTATCATGGTCCTTCTTGGTGATTGACCTCCTCCACCTTCTTCAAACTCGGTGTCCTTAACGTCATTTACCAAAAGGTTCACCCCCAATTTCAACCAATCTTTCGGTGTCACATCATAAGCGATCTTTCCGCTGATCCTATCCAACTCGTTGTTCAGCATAATCCCTTCAATATGGGAATAGTTCAAAAACACCCCTATGGATGATTTCTCACTTCCTTGTTGAATGGATAACTGGTGATTATTGGAATAGGCCGTACGTGTAGCTTCATCTTGCCAATCGGTATCATATAGAGGATTGCCCTGTGCGTCAAATAAATTGGGGTCATCGGTGGTAAATACCGGAGCTGGATCGTTTGGACGATACTTTGGAGTATTTTCCATACCTGTCCTAACGACTTCCAACCATTCTTCCGCGTTGAGCAAATCCATTTTTTTACGGATACTTCCAACACTCAAAAATCCATCATAGCCTATGGATATCTTTTCATCCTGAGACCCTCTTTTGGTGGTTATCAATACCACACCATTGGCACCCCTTGCACCATAGATCGCTGCGGAAGATGCATCTTTCAGCACTTCCATACGCTCAATATCGTTGGGGTTGATGAATTGAATATCATCCATTACCACTCCATCAACAACATATAAAGGATCGGTCGACGAATTAATAGTCCCCACACCACGGATCACGATTCTGGGAGATCCTGTCGGAGAACCTGAATTCAAAAATACATTTACACCGGCCACCTTACCACGCATTCCTTGAAGGGCATTGCTAACAGGTGCCTTTAAAAGTGTTTCGCTGTCCACGGCACCAACGGCACCGGTAAGATCGGATTTTTTCTGTGTACCGTATCCCACAACAACAACTTCTTCCAGTGCGGCCACATTTTCTTCCAGTACCACATCCACTGCCTGTTGGTCTGTGACTTCTATTTCTTGGGTCACAAAGCCAATGTAGCTGAACATAAGGACATCGCCTGTGTCGGCCATGATGCTGTAATTACCATCAAAATCCGTGGTAGTTCCCTTTGAAGTGCCTTTTACCAGTATGGATACGCCTGGTATGGGGGTTCCCGCTTTATCAGTAACCTTTCCATTGACCGTGAACTGTACCGTGGTTCGGATAAGTTCATTGATCCTGTCCGGGGTCAAAGCAGTCGGTGCTTTATCGACATGCTTGTTTAAAAGGCTTTCAATTTTACTTTTGATTTCCGGGTTGTCCTTTGGAAAAAGAATGATTTGATTGCGGACGTAGCTAAAAGCGATATCGGATTCCGAGAACAACTCGTTCAATACGGCATCCAAGGTTTTATTTTCAACCTTTAGCGATTTTCTGGAATATACATCCACAATACTGTTATTGTAGAAAAAACTATAGTCGCTCTTGCGTTCTATCTCGTTCAGAATCCTCTTTAATCTGACGTTATTCGCCTCTAAGGAAATACTTTGGGCGTTAGCCTCTGATGCAAATAACTTGGCCAAAGTAAGTGCCACTAAGATTAAATAGATTTTCATTATCCTGATAATTGGGACCTTTGGTAAAAAAAGTTCCTTTTTTTCCATAATTTTGATGAGTTTACGATGTTTAATTACATTTTTATGTGGTTAAATAGTTTCTGAGAGGAGGGTGCGGGAACACCTTCCTCTCTTTTTTCAGGGGTCATTTCTTCATATATAGTGTTATTTGGTTGTTGTTCATTTTGTAGAGTATAGGGGAAGAAACCTCAAAGAGGTCCAAAATTTGTTCAATGCCGAGATTGTCGAACTCCCCAGTGTATTTGTAATCCATGATTCCTGGAGACTCAACGGATATATCCACTTTGTACTTTCGCTTTAAGTCGCCTATTACCTGCCGTATCGGTGTCTCATCATAAATCAGTTTACCCTCGCGCCAGGACGTTAAATTTTTGGTTTCCACATTGTCCACGATGAGCTTGTCCGCATCCTTTACATAGGTGGCTCTTTGGGACGGGGTCAATACGACTGTTTTTTTATGGTGCTCTTCAATCACTTTGACCTTTCCTGAAACCAAAGTGGTTTCCACATTAAGATCTTCGGGATATGATTTTACATTGAAGACAGTTCCCAGTACCTGAATCTTCATTCCATTTCCCGTCGCCACCATAAACGGTTTCCTTGGGTTGTGGGTCACATCAAAAAAGGCCTCTCCCCTTAAACTGACTTCCCTCAAATCCCCTGAAAAGGTTTCTGGATAAGAAATTGTTGTATTCGCATTTAGGGTCACTTGGGTGCCATCGGACAAGGTCAGTGTCTTGTTCTCACCGATGGAGGTAGTCATGGTGATGTTCGTAGTTTCCTCCACCAATTGTTCTTCAGGGGAGGTCAAGGTGTAGGCCAGTGCGAACATCAGTACCACACAAGCTGCATATCCAACATACTTGTACCATTTTGCAAAGGTGGTTGGCCTACCAGAATTCCCATGCTCATTTTCTTTGAGCATTTTAGCCACATGGAGGGCTTTCAACACATGGTAGCGTTGTTGTTGCTTTGGATTCTTGAGCAACCACTTTACCACCTCCGCCTTTCTTTCATCTGATAGCCGGCCTTCTACCAAAGCGATAATATCCTTGTTGTTCATTGTGTTTTAGGAACAGTGTTCACTAACAGGACGTAAAAAAGAAAGGTACCCCCTAGTCGGGGTTGAAAAAATTATAGAAACAGTGATGGAAGGTAATCGGCAAGGACAGTTCGGAGTTGTCTTAAGGCCCTTGAAATATGGTTCTCCACTGTTTTGGAGGAAATATCCAATTCTTCGGAAATTTCTTTGTGACAAAGTCCATCCAAGCGGCTTTTCTTGAAAACCATCCTGCATTTTTCAGGTAGCTTTTCGATGGCGGAATCGACCAAGGATTCCAGTTCCTTGGCCAAGATGGAAGATGCGGCATCATCTGCCAATGCACCATGGTTCAACCAAAACTCTTGCTGTTCGGTGGACATTTCCTTGGTGAGCTTATTTTTTTGCTTTCGTAGATAATCCAAAGAAGCATTTCGGGTCATGCTGTACACATAGCCGGTAAAATTGGATCTAATCTGTAAAGTATCCCGCTTTTCCCATAGCTTGATCAAAACATCGTGGACAATTTCCTCCGCATCTTCTTTGGATGGAATATATGCATTGACTATGACGAACAGTTTGGGTTTGTAGAAGTCATACATTAAGCCAAAATCGCTATCCATACCCATATCGGAAACTGGATTTGTTTTGAGGTTATGTGAATATTCTGGCTTCATTTTAGAGAAATGCAAATATTTTACCCTCGCAATTTACAAATTTCGAATTAACAGCAAATTTTGATTGGAACTAAAATGTAAGGACCCAGCTAGACCTTTTTGGCATACTCCAATTTGAAGTGCCGGCTACAAAGAGTTTCTCGTTGGTATAAGGACCATAGACCTCTGCGGTATCAAAAAATGTCACGCCCATCTCCACTGCCTTGCGAGGCAATTGAATCATTTCCGAAGTATCTTTTGCCGGACCATGGCCAAAGCTCATGCCCAATGGAGGATACTTTCAAGTCTTTTCCTAAAATTCTTGTTTTCGTTTTACGCTATGCTTTTTACAGATTCAACCAGTATGTTACCTTTAGATTGATCGACCTAAATCGTGGCGCAAAGGTTTGTGTGAAATAATTGTCGTTATACACTAAGTATATGTCGGACAAGGGTGCAAAACGCCATTGCAGTCTTGAATTGATTGTGGTTTACAAGGGGGCACAAAGTAATTTTAAAGAAATCTTGAGGCCTTTTTCAAACTCTTATGGATTCCATCAATCAGACACTATAAAAACAGCCCTACACTTAGGCCATTTTCATGTGTGAAGTTTTGGCAAAATAGGTGGTTTAAATGAAAAAACGACACCGCAGACCATGCATTTTTGATAGATTACAAGGCAATTATAGACTATATTTACATGGTTAATCAACCTTATAAATAATGAACCAACGTCTGACCATTTTTCTATTCCAATACATTTTTTTCCCTTTGGCATTGATTGCCCAAGAATCCCTTCCTACGTTTGACTATGAGATATCGATACCGAACCCCGATAACCATAGCTACCATGTTTCCTTGGAGCTACTGAATTGGCCAACGGATACAGTGAAATTACAGTTGCCCAATTGGATGCCGGGCTACTACCAGATGATGGATTATTATAAAGGGGTAAGAAATTTCGAAGTTCTTTCTGGGCAAACTTTGGATGACTCCAAACCAATGACATGGCAACTATCCGGTGTGAAGGGGCAAAAAATCCAAGTGGCGTACGATATTTTCACGGATCGCACCTTTGTGGCCAACAGTTATGTCGATGCCGATAGGGCCTATATCATCCCTGTCAACTCCTTTTTGTACGTAGACGGCCATATGAATGTCCCGATAACGGTAACCGTAAAAAAATCAAATGGATGGGCCGATGTGGTCACGGGACTTGAACTTGTAACGGAGAACGCCCAAAAAGCCGTTTTCAAGGCTGCTGATTTTGATTCGTTCCTCGATTCCCCACTTTTGATGGGCAATTTAAAGAAGCTTCCAGATTTTGAGGTCAATGGCATCAACCATAGGTTTTGGGGATACAAGATGGGGGAATTCGATGAGGGAAAGTTGGTGGAAGACCTACAATCTGCAATACAAGTAGCTTCAGGGATCATCGATCATATTCCCTACAAGGAGTATACCTTTATTGGTATTGGTCCTGGACGGGGTGGAATTGAGCACCTGAACAGTTCCACTGTTAGTTTCAATGGCGATCAGTTGCAATTACCGGAAGGGTATCTGCGTATGATTGATTTTTTGTCCCATGAATACTTTCACCATTACAATGTAAAACGTATTAGACCCTTTGAACTTGGGCCATTCGATTACCAAAACGGTAGCAAAACCACCCAATTGTGGATCAGTGAAGGACTTACTTCCTACTACTCACGAATAATGGTGCGCCGTGCTGGAATCTCGTCCGAGACGGATTTCCTTAAAGGAATTGCCTCTGGCATAACCCAGTTTGAGAACAATCCAGGAAAGGAATACCAATCCTTGATCGAATCCAGTTTTGAAACATGGCATGAAGGACCTTTTGGCAAAAGCGGCAAAGACCCCAATAAAAGCATTTCCTATTATGTAAAGGGGCCCATTGTCGGTCTTTTGATGGATTTTGGAATCAGGGAAGCTACCAACAACGAAAAATCCTTGGATGATGTAATGCGCCAATTATACCATAAATACTATCTGAAATTGGGTAGAGGGTTTACCGATGCCGAGTTCAGGACCGTATGTACCGATATTGCTGGAACCCCCTTGACAGAACTGTTTCAATACATATATACACCAAAACCCTTGGATTATGACACCTATTTGGGATATGCAGGGTTGAAATTGGTAAAGGAGCAGCTAACCAAATCTTTTAAGGACCGAGATGGGAACCCCATCGAGAAATCGATGGATGTTTACACCCTTGCCCCTATTGAGAATCCCTCTACTTCGCAAAAAGCCATTTTGGATTCCTGGATGGGTAAATAAGCTCAACAGTCCTATAAGCTTAATGTAGAAAAAAGAATACTCACCAAGGGATTTGATCAATATTTCCGCTCCCGATGGTTATGCCAGGATTTTTAATGATTTTCGTTCATCATACCTTTGGCACGATTCCATCATGTTGATGAGGTAAACTTGATCAAAGGGTTTGCACAGATAAAAATTGCTTCCGACCAGTTGTCGATATTGCTAATTTGTTTTTACGGGAATCGCTATGTACCCATCGCCATACCATTTTATGACCAATGGTTCGTCGGCATCTTTGATGGTCTCTTCGCTCACGTTTTTGCCCGTGCCGTAATTAACATCCGAAAATGGTGCTTTGATACCATTTACAACCGCCACCAATCTACTCCCCTTGCTGATTTTTTTACTGGTCATCCGAACGATGCCAAAAGGCAGCTTTGTCTTCACATTCGGGGTCAACAATTGTCGATTTTCCTTATCCAATACATAACTGGCCCTACCCACATACGGCAGTGCCAATGCAAAGAATTTGCCTTCAGGGGTCTGCTCGAACAACAGCACGTTGTAATCAAAATCTTTTTTGTTGATGCTCACCGAGATTTCCCCTCCAAAAGAGCCGTTCAGTTCAAAATCGGAATCAAAAGGTTCCGTTGCAAAGGAAAACCCATTGCCCACCATAAGACTGTCCGAAACAATGTTTCTCCAACCACTCGAATTCCAAGTGAGGTTACCCCGATCTGAAAAATCAATGGTCTGCTCCAAATAACCATTGGGATCCAAAGGTTCTTCGGAAAGGGAGTAATGGATGTCCTTTCCATTGTTCCCTGTACCGAACAACGATCCAAATGCCACTCCCGAACGCTGGTTACCTAAATAATAGCGAAGCGTATCGTTGGCCATTTGTTCCAACGACGGAGCGTGTCCCCATTTGTTGCCCCCCATCACTTGATAATTGATTTTATCCTGCAACAACGTAGGTTTGGCCTTGCCCTTCAACGTATGATCAAACCACTCAAAAATCAACTCCGTAATATCAATTTGGGCCACAGAATCAATGTCATACCCAAAAATATGGGCATTGGGCTTTGCTTGGGCACCAAAATGGGTGTAGGGTCCAATGACCAGATAGTGCTCCGCATTTTTGTTGTATTTGGTATGCTCCCTCAAGTAATATTGAGTCCCGATTTGTCCACCATCATAATACCCGGTCGTGGCCAAAACAGGAATATCGATATGGGTAAAATCGGCTTTGTAAGGTATCATGTTCTGCCAATAGACATCAATGGTTGGGTGCAACAATCGCTCTCTAAACTGTGGATTGGGCAATCCGTCCAAACTGTCCATGGCGCAATAGGCCACCCCTTTTTCATACCATTTCATGTTCAGGTCGTGCCACCGCTGCCCATTGTAATATAGGGTCGTGTCCAAATATTTGTTGTTGGAGACATAGTGGTGCCAGGGATAATGGAAATTCTGATGAACGCCATTTTCCATGGGTTCGGCAATACCTGGCGCTGCCGAAACCGAGGGAACAATGGTTTTCAAGGCCGGATGCACTTTGTGTTTAACGGAAGCCCATTGGGTAAACCCTACGTAACTGCCACCATACATGCCCACTTTTTGATCGCTCCAATCTTGTTTGCTGATCCAATCAATGACCTCGTACGTGTCATTTGTCTCATATTTGTAAGGGACAATGGAATCAGGGCTCAATCCCTTGCCTCTTGTATAGGATACTATTCCCACATACCCATGGTCGGCGGCCATTTTGGCCTTTTTCAAATCATCTTTACGCGCATAGATGGTATGAAACAACACCGCAGGGGTAGGTTCTTTGGTTTCGGCATTTCGGACCACGATTGCATGGATCTTTGCTCCGTCTTGTGTGGAAATCAAAATACTGTCCTGAATCAGATACGAAGTGCCATTTTCAGTAACTGACCTTGGACTTTGGACTGATTCTTTCTGCTTGCAAGAAGCCAAAAAACCAAGGATTGCGATTATAATAAAAAGAGATTTGCTGATTGGGTTTTTCATTTTGATCGATTTTGTCTTTGGGCATAATTTGCCCCTAAAGCTTTATGCTTTTGCTGTTCGTTATTTTGATAAATTGATGTTCAAGGCTCTACAAACTGTTCCATTTTTTGAACTTTATGGATTGCCTGCTCGAAACCTCAATGGTCTCTCCGCTGGTCAGTACCAACTGTAGTTTGTTGTTGAAATATGGATGTATTTTCTTGATGTATTCCATATTGATAATCTGACTTCTATTGGCCCTAAAAAACACGGTTGGGTCCAGCTTTTCTTCCAGTTGGTTCAGGGAACGCTTGATCATGGCCTTTTCGGTTCCAAAATAAAGGCGGGCATAATTCTCCATGGATTCGATGAACCTGATTTCCGCCAACGGGACGAAATATACCTTTTCACCATCTTTGATAAATATCTTTTGATGGATGTCCAATGGTTTTTCCTTTGCCTCATCCCTCTTTTTCAATCCCTGTTTGACCTTCTCCATGGTCTTGGCAAAACGTTCCTCCCGCAATGGTTTCACCAAATAGTCCAAGGCATTTACCTCAAATGCCTGAACGGCATATTGATCATAGGCCGTGGTAAAAACCACCTCTGGAACCGTCGTGAGTTCTTCCAGTAGATCAAATCCTGATTTTCCGGGCATGTGAATATCCAAAAAAATGATATCGGGTTGGTTGGCCTCTATCAACTCCAAAGCCTTATCCACATTATTGGCCTCCCCCACAATTTCAAATTCAGGATAACCTTTTAGAGCTCTGCGGACCTCTTCACGAGCCAATCGCTCATCATCTATGATCAATGTTGTATAGGTTCCCATGTTTTTTCGTTTGGAATCAAAAGGGTAGCCACCACCTCATGTTCTTTTGGCGAATCAATTGTAAACTTTGCCTTGCCATCATATTGTAACAAAAGGCGTTCTTTCAAATTTTTCAGTCCCAAGCCTCCCTGACCTGCGTTGGAAAATGTTCCTGGATTTTTAACGATGATTTCCACAAAACCATCATGTTCTTTTAAGGAAATGTCGACAGTGCCCCCTTCAAGCTGTTTGTCCACCCCATGCTTGATGGCATTCTCCACCAAAAGTTGTATGCTCAACGGGGGAATTTTGCAACTCTTGAGGCTTTGGTCAACATCGAAATTCACATGTAACCGTTCCTCAAACCGCAATTGTTCCAGTTCCACATAATCCTTTACCAAGGCCAATTCTTCCGCAATGGAAATGGTGATATGTTCTTTTTCATACAGAGAAGAACGCAACAAGTCGGACAGTAAATCGATAGCCCTTCGTGCAATCGATGGATTCTCAATGATCAATGATTTGATGGAATTCAATGAATTGAACAAAAAATGCGGATTCAACTGCGCCGATAGGTTATCCAACTGACTTTGCTTGGCAATAACGGATAATTGGGCATTTGCTTTGGCGGTATTTACCTCTTTCACATAAAAATGATACGCATGATAAGCCAGTACCCAAATGGCCATGTGCCGCAATCCCGTAATCAACACCGGGTTCCAAACAGATAGATTCTCAACAAAAGTATTGTTGCCAAGGACCAAATAAATATAGGCGGATGTCTTTACATTCATGATCAACATGAACAGTACCGACAAGATCAGAATGGAAGGGATCACCTTCTTTATCAAACCTTTGATCTCCAATTGGTTCCAGTTTGCCCTTAGGGCAATGGCTCTATATGCATGTGTAAGACCAATACAAATGGAAACATCGAGCACATAGTTGATCAAGGCGTGGGTAATTTCAAATTGGTCCCGTACCAATGCAATGTAAAGCCATAGCAACGAAACGATGCCCCAACCAATGATCTGGCATTTCCAATAGAGGGATAGGTTTGCATTTGTCATTTTGGTTCCCAATGGTTTAGCGGTTGTTCATGATGGTTTCTAATGGCCCTTTGAATAACTGGTCAATTCGTTGGTATACATGCCATACCCATCATCATTCACATGCTTGATATATGTTTTCAATTCAGGGGCATACCACCAAATATCGGTCATATCGCCCTTAAAACCCCTGGAATTTGTGACAATTCCTTTGTATTCTATTTTGTATGCCTTGAAGGTTCCTGCCATCACGCTCAATTCTTCAAACGAAACCACTTCCACATCCTGACTGGTTTTCCCAGTGGTGCCTTCATTATTTTCCCATTCTGATTCATATTTCCATTTTTTTCCCACGCGCAAAGGCCAGCTACGAAATGGTGTCCTACCCTGCTTTTGGTTCACAATAGCTGGGATTTGAACGGTATCAACACCGTTCCAAAGGCCTAAATTACCATTATAGGCCACAACTTCCTGGATATCCTCGCCTTCTGCCCGTACCTCTCCATCCACTTTCCGTTCCCATTTCCAAATCCATTTTTCCCCAATCCCATAATCCTCCGAAGTTGGCTGATCGAATTTCGTGGATGCACAATTCGTGAAGATCATTAGCAGTGTCAAATGGTAAATTACTCTTTTTGTCATTTCTGTTGGTTTAATGATTGATAGTTGTTGCCATATCCTTTTACGAACAACACTGCAAAGCAATGAAAAACATAGATCCCCTATAAGTAAAAGTACATGAATGCTGATTATGGGGGATGGGCGCCGATAAACAGGTCATAGTCATATCCCCCTGCTGCTTTCTCCTCGGATTGAACACCAACTTCAAGCTATGGTCGATACATTGTTCCTACATTCATAAAGGTTTGGACAAACGATTTGAGACATAGGAAAATGTGCCAGCTCTCGATGTCTTACACAAGAGCACATCCTCATAAATGGCATTTAAATGCCAACAAAAAGCCAGAAAGCATTGATTTTCTGGCTTTTTTGTTTTTTACTTCGCAACCGTAAGCTCTTGTTTTCCCCTAATTGAAAAAAACCAACACCCCATACGTAATGGCGAAAGAAGCTCATTAACTTATTGAATTGGTGTTCCTCGGAGTTTTTCAAAGGCCTCATACGTTCTATCCACTTTTTCTTTTGGAGTGGTTTCGAACTCTTTGTCGGTTACTTTGTAATACGTCTGCAAACTATCCAGCTTTTTGTGCATCTGGGCCACGACATCTTTGTATGCCTCATCGTTGATGGCATTGTGCAGCTCCTTGGGGTCCTTTTCCAGATCGTAAAATTCCCATTGATCAATATCATCGTAAAAATGAATGAGCTTGTACCTATCCGTTCTGACTCCATATTGCCTTTTTACCATGTGAAATGCCGGAAAATCATAATAATGGTAGTAGACGGCATCCTTGAAGTCATCTTGGGTACCTTCCAAAAGGCCTCGGAATGATTCTCCTTGCATATTGGCAGCATATTGTTGTCCTCCCGCCAAATCCAAAAAGGTCGGGGCAAAATCCAAGTTCTGCACTAAGGCATCGATATTGGTTCCAGGTTCGATTACACCCGGTAATTGCATCAACAAAGGCATTTTCATCGACTCTTCGTACATGAACCGCTTATCGAACCAACCGTGTTCACCCAAATAGAATCCTTGGTCGGAAGTATAGACCACCAAGGTATTCTCGTCCAAACCAGTCTCCTCTATATAATCCAAAATACGTCCAATACCCTCATCAACAGATTTTACAGTGGCCAGATATTCGTGTAAATACCGTTGCCCCTTCCATTCGGCCAATTCCTTTCCATGCAGATCAGCTTCGTAAAATGCGTTGTTTTTTGGCAAATATGCTTCATCCCAAATCTTCCGTTGTTCTGGGGTCATTCGTTCAAAATCAGTGGTCCATGGATTATGGGCCAAATCCGTACTACCATAACCATCACTCATCTTTAGGTCATGCCCTTCGTACATATCCTTGTAAATCGTCTGTTGTTGTTCGGCAGCTGCGGTTTGATTGTCAAATTCAGGAAAATACGTATCGGGCAATGGAAATGTAATGGAATCGTAAAGGTTCAAATGGCGCAAAGCCGGCATCCAATTTCGGTGTGGAGCTTTGTGGTGTACCATCAAATAGAAAGGTTTTTGGTCAGCATTCCTATGTTGTAGCCATTCCAAACTTTTATCGGTGATCAAGTCCGTGGCATATCCTTCGACCACGGTGGTATCTTCGCCTTGAATGAATTCTGGGTTGTAATAATTTCCTTGATCGTTGAGAATATCCCAATAGTCGAATCCTGTTGGTTCCCCGTGCAAATGCCATTTACCGACAATGGCGGTTTCGTACCCGAGCTTTTTCAGATGCTTTGGCAAGGTTGGCTGGCTGTTGTCAAACCGTTCGCCATTCATCCGAAATCCATTGATATGACTATGCTTTCCTGTTAAAATAACGGCCCTACTGGGCCCACAAATGGAGTTGGTGCAAAAGTTGTTCTGAAAAATGGCCCCGTTCTTGGCGATTCTGTCAATGTTCGGGGTTGGTGCCAATTTGCCCAATTCATGATTGTAGGCACTAATGGCCTGATAAGCATGATCATCCGACATAATAAAGATAATGTTCGGGGGACCTTGGGCAACTTCTTCTTTGGATGTCGTTTTCTGTTTGCAAGAAACAGTGAGAAGTAGTCCAAGAAGCATTAATCCAATGCGCATATTGTGATCTGTTATTTTAGCGTGAATGTATCCGATAGCTCTGCATCTGAGTCGGTTCCCATAAAGACTTCGAAGTCACCTGGTTCCGATGCGAATTCGAGTTGGGCGTTGTAGAATTTCAAATCGTCGGCCGAAAGAGTAATCGTTACTTCCTTGCTCTCCCCTTTCTTCAACATGACTTTCTGAAAACCTTTCAACTGGCGCTTTGGGGGTGTAATGCTTCTGACCACATCCCTCAAATACAATTGTACCACTTCTTCCCCATCGTAATTACCAGTATTTGTAACCGTCACGGTTGCAGAAATTGTTTCTCCTTGATTGATTTCCTTCTTGTTCAACTTGAGATTGGAATATTCAAAAGTAGTATAGCTCAATCCGTAACCAAATGGCAACAAGGGTGCGTTGGGCACATCCAAGTAGTTCGACCTGAACTTTTGGAATTCGCCGCTTTCTGGTGCGGGCCTACCCGTGACCTTCGCACTATGGTACACTGGAATCTGCCCCACGTTCACAGGCCATGTAGCTGTTAATTTTCCTGATGGGTTGTAATCGCCAAAAACCACATCGGCAATGGCATTTCCTGCTTCCACACCTGGGTGCCATACTTGCAAAATGGATACGGGCATATCAAATTCTTCAGGAATGGTCAAGGGTCTACCGCTCATCAATACCAAGGCCACAGGTTTGCCTGTTGCCACCAAGGCTTTTATTAATTTCTTTTGGCTCTCTGGAATGGAAATATCGGTACGACTGGAGGATTCTCCGCTCATTTCTGTGGCTTCGCCGACGACTGCCACTACAACATCAGAAGTTTTGGCCAAATCCACCGCTTCTTGGAGCATGGTTTCCGGGGAACGCTCGTCGATTAGGATTCGTTCTCCCAAAGAATTCACATTCTTGGCAAAATCGGCATCATCAGAAATATTGGCTCCTTTTGCATATTGTATTGTTGCTCCTGAAGCTACATTGTTAAATCCTTCCAAAATTGTCACTGCCAGATTGAAATCCCCTGTGGGCGCCCAAGTTCCGAGCATATTTTCCCTGCTATCCGCCAATGGACCGACCAAGGCGATCTTACCTTCCTTGGCCAATGGAAGTATATTGTTATGATTTTTGAGCAACACGAAGGAACGGGTCGCCAATTTCCGCGACAACGCCCTATTTCCATCCGTTAAAATATCCTTTTCAGGGCGTTTGGAGTCCAAGTATTTGTAGGGGTCATTAAAAAGTCCAGAAATATATTTGGCTTCCAATACCCTTCTACAAGCATTGGTAATGTCTGTTTCGGTCACTTTTCCTTCCTCCAAGGATTTCTTCAAAGTGCTCAAAAAGCCTTCTCCCACCATATCCATATCCAAACCTGCTTTCAACGCCAAGGCAGAAACTGCTTGTAAATCACCCAAACCGTGAGGAATCATCTCGTTGAGGGATGTATAATCCGAAACCACGAAACCATCAAATCCCCATTGATCCCGAAGCAAATCGGTCAACAACCATTTATTTCCCGTAGCGGGCACGCCATCCACATCATTGAAAGAACTCATCACACTGGCCGCACCAGCATCGATGGCCGCTTGGTAGGGTGGCAGATATTGGTTGAACATTTTGATCTTACCCATGTCCACCGAACCGTAATCTCGTCCCGCTTCGGCGGCACCATATAGCGCAAAGTGCTTTACACAGGCCAACATGGTATGCGAAGCTGCTAAATCTTCGCCCTGATATCCTTTTACCATGGCTTCGGCAATTTTTGAACCCAAATAAGGGTCCTCGCCCGCTCCCTCGGCGATACGTCCCCAACGTGGGTCACGGGCAATATCAACCATGGGAGAGAAATTCCAATTGATGCCATCTGCCGTGGCCTCCCTAGCTGCCATTTGTGCAGCTTGTTCCACCAAATCCATATCCCAACTGGACGAAAGACCCAACGGAATGGGATAGGTGGTCTTGTACCCATGGATGACATCGGAGCCAATCAGCAAAGGAATACCCAATCGACTTTCTTTGACGGCCAATTCCTGGGCTTTTCTTACCCTATCGGGACCAGCAACACCAAAGAGTCCGCCTACTTGACCAGCTTTGATCTTGGTTCCAACATTTTCACTCACCACTTCGCCAGTTGCCACTCCACCTCCTGGTGTCAACAGATTTAATTGACCGATTTTTTCATCTATGGTCATTTTTTGCAACAATTGTTCTACTTCTGGAATTCGTTGCTGGGCATGGGCACTTCCCAAAACGAGAGCCAAAATGGCGAAGAGTGATTTTTTATAGTTCATGATCAGGTTGTTTTCTGTATGCTTTTTATTCTGATGTTTCTTGTATCGTTTTTTTAGTGTGTGCAAACAACCAAGGCAACAAATCGAGTTCTGCGAATGCTGGGTCCCAGCTATTGTGATTGGCAAAATCGTACATTGTGAACTTCGGATGCACCCCTGCTTTCAACAAGGCCGAAACCATTTCCACGGATTGCAATGGATGCACTACATTGTCCTGTGCCCCATGAAACACCCATAATGGCGTGTTTTCGGCATAAGCTGAAACCGATTCCGGTTCACCTCCTCCGCAAATAGGCACAGCAGCCGCAAACGTATCTGGCTTTCTGCTCAATAATTCAAATGTGCCCATGCCTCCCATGGAAAGTCCCATCAAATAGACTTGATCATCCTTGGTATAAGGTTCCGCTATAGTCGTCTCGAGCAAATCCATTACCATTTCCAACGGTTTTGTGGGGCCTTCGCTGTACTTAAAGTCCAAATTGATAGGATAGGAACTCCTATCCACATCTACACTGGCCCAATAGCTATCTCTTGGGCATTGTGGGAATATGACAACCGCCGGATAACGTTCTTGTAGATAATCGGTAGCGAACAATTTGCCACCATTCCAAAGTTGTTTTTCATTGTCATTTCCGCGCTCTCCGGCCCCATGAAGAAAAAGTACCACAGGATAGTTTCCATCCTCTTTAAAATTCTTGGGATACATAATACGATATCGTAAGGTATCGTTCCCATCAATAAGTATTTTGGCTTCGTATTTTGATTGCCATTGTGCGGCGACCAAATTACAAGCCCAGAACAAAAGAAAAAATGATAATTGTTTTGTCATATCAAAATCCAAGTTTGGTCAAACCAGCTTGAACATCTTCGTTACCCATAAACAAGTTCCAAAGCAAACCGGTCCGATAGTTTTCAATCATGATGATCTGCGGGCCTTGATCTATGGCCAAGTATGCTTCTGCCACCCAATCGTATTCGGGGCTAAAGGCATCGTAAAACCCTGCTGGACCCAACAAGTCATCTCTATTTCTATAAAAGTAATGCATTGCATCCAAAGATTCCTCGGGCGCATAAGGAATAGAACTGATTGCTGCGGTGGGAGATATGACCCCAGTATCGTTGCTAGGGCTATGGGCGTTGTACCCTATACTCCCATCGTTGTTTCGGGAGTAACTCGCCGTCAACCCCCAACAATCTTCGCCATAATCTTGATAAAAATCGGGATTGTCTACACAGTACTCGTAATTGATCATGGTATGGTTGACATTTACATCCCAGTAATCCACATAATCATCGGACAGATTTCGAGGATCTAATCCCATATAGGAATAATGCGCCCAAAACAGGGGTCCACCGAACTGTTCGGAGCCATTATGCCTTACCAAAAGCGGATAACCGTATTGCGTGTTTGCCGATTGGATTCCTCCGCCAGAGGCCCAACCATTTGAATACACCTCTTTTTCTATTCCGAAATCCGGTGAGGCTGCAGCTATGATATAGGTGATCAACACCTCGTTATATCCCTTCAATTGAAGGTTGATATCGAAACCATGGTTAGGGCTCCAATGCCAGTACAGTACATTTTGGTTTTGGGTATACCAATCCCATTCCACACCTTTCCAAAGATTGTCGGCCTGTTGGGCCAAAGCTTGCTCAGCATCTGAACCGTTTTTGAAATATTCCTTGATGCAGATAAGGCCTTGAGCCAAAAAAGCGGTTTCCACCATATCGCCCCCATCATCCAAATCGCTAAATGGGATCACCGCACCAGTTGAACCATTGATCCAATGCGACCATGCCCCATGAAAGCGATCAGCATTTTCCAAAAAATCCAACAAGGTGTTCAATCGCTCCAACCCTTCAGTTCTGGAGATATACCCTCTTTCCATTCCGACCAAAATCGCCATGAGGCCAAAGCCGGTGCCTCCGACGGTCACAACTCCTTCGCTATTGCCAGGGTCGTCCGGATGATACCTTTCCCTAGCTCCTCCGGAATTGGCATCGGCAAAGTCCCAAAAATATTTAAAGGTCGTTTCTTGGGTCAGGTCCAACAATTCCTCATCAGTAATTGCAGGCTCATCATCGTCATCATCGGAGCCATTACCAGGAAGTTCTGGTCCTGTGGGCACATAGGTATAATCGTCCCCTCCCCCACAGGATGAAGTCAGCGTGGCGAAGAGGACTATATATATTGTTTTTTTAATCATCCGCGGGTTCCATATTTGGGCTTTCAAAACCCAATTTCATCAAACCTTTTTGCACTTCTTCATTGGCCATAAACAATTTCCAAAATAGGCCACTTCGGTAATTTTCTATCATTACAGGGATTGGTCCTTGGTCAATGGCCAAATATCTTGGCAGGTACCAATCGCCCTCTAAACTAAAGGCATCATAAGGTCCATATTTGCCTATCAGGCTATCCTGTTCGTTGTACATGAACCGCAAAAACTGTTTGCTCTCCTCTGGGGTATATGGCATGGATGAAAGTGCCGCAGTGGGTGAAATCACGCCCAAATCAGCTTCGGGACGGTGACCAGCATATCCTTTGATGGAATAGCTGGAGGTCAAGCCCCAACAATCTTCCCCATATCCCTTATAACCCTTCGGATTGTCCACGCAATATTTATAGTGGATCAAGGCATGGTTCCGGTTCAATTTCCAATAATCACCAAACTGGTCTTTAAGTCCTTT
Source organism: Flagellimonas yonaguniensis (assembly GCF_029193885.1). GTDB lineage: Bacteria > Bacteroidota > Bacteroidia > Flavobacteriales > Flavobacteriaceae > Flagellimonas > Flagellimonas yonaguniensis. The sequence continues at coordinate 20,805 of NZ_JARFVB010000019.1, forward strand.
CGGATTCAAACCTAAATAAGAATAATGTGCCCAAAACAAAGGTCCTACGGGTGCATCGCTATGCTCATAATGATTCAGTTCCGTTTTCAGACCATAGTAGGTGGTGTCCTTGGTGATTTGTCCGTCCACGGCCCATCCTTTTTCATAAACGGATTTTTCGATGGGGTGGGTCGGGGATGCTGCCGCCAAAATGTACATGATCAGGGCCTCGTTATAACCTCCTACAGGAAAGTTCATTTCCCATTGGTATTCTGGGCTCCAATGCCAATACAGCACATCTTTGCCATTTTTGGTGTACCAATCCCACTCTACGCCTTCCCAGAGCTCTTGGATTTTTTCCGCCAATTGCTGTTCACGCTCATTTCCATTTTTGAAATAAGCTTGAACCGTTAACAATCCTTGAACCAAAAAGGCGGTCTCCACCAAATCCCCTCCATTGTCCTTTTTACTGAACGGAGTCACTTTTCCTGATGGCAATAACCAGTGTGGCCATGCCCCATGGAAACGATCGGCTTTTTCCAAAAAGTCCATAATGTGCTCATAGCGCTCCAAGGCTTGCTCTCGGGAGATAAATCCTCTTTCCACTCCCACTAAAATAGCCATGAGTCCAAAACCAGAGCCTCCAATGGTTATAATATCCTTATCGTGGTTGGGATAAATCCCATCCAAGTGAATACGTTCCCTTGCCAATCCTGAAATGGGTTCCGCACCATCCCAGAAATAATTGAAGGTTTGGTACTGCACGGAGTCCAATAGTGCCTTGTCGGCTACGGCCAGACTATCCGCATTTATTTCTGAAACTTTCTTTGCTTCTGCTTTAGTTTTTTGGCCATTGCACCCTGTAAGCAAAGTGGCAATGGCCAATGGAATTAAAATTAACCTCATATAAACTAAACTAACTAACTCAAATTATTGTAAAGTGCTAAACAAAAGCACATTAATTGTTCATGATTTCTTGAATCTCCTCTTGGGTCAAAGTCCTGTCAAACAAGTACAGGTCATCAATATAACTTAGATCCGACAGGTGGTTCCAACCGATAAAGTTGGGTGCTCCTGAACCTATGGACAGTATGGAGCAGTTTTCCCAGCTTATGGTTTTTCCATCCATATCGCCTGTATTTACCACGGGTTCCCCGTTCAAATAAATAAGGGTCTGGGTTTCCGTAACGGTAAAGGCCACATGTACCCACTGATCAACAGTGGCATCGATAACATCCCCATCGTTCCACACGTCCCCGGCATCGGTGCCCAAATGTAGTTTGATACGCTGCTCGTCAGCACTTCCTTCCCTAATGAGCCTAAAACCAGCGGAAAGATCATTGTCCGTTCCGTTCATTGGTGGACTTACGGTTAAAATACCCGCTCTGTCGGGGTCGGAGTTGACCTTATACCAGAAAGCCCCGCTGAATTGATTGGTGAACAACCCATCTATCGGGAAGGTAAGATAGGAATCCGTAGCACCCGCATAGGCATTACTGCCCACAGCGCTCTCCCCTGCAAAACCAGGAGTGCCCACCACTGTGGCCTCTTCACCGGAGTTGTCATCAACATTGGACCCATCAAAAGGCATATAAAGTGTGGAGCTATAATTTTTTGGTGTGACCTCACCTCCAAAAACTTCAGCTACTTCTTCTGGAGAAAGTGCTTTGCTGTAGAATCTGAGGTCATCAATGATACTGTTATCGGAAGCATGTCCCCAATAATCGAACGTTGGTCCACCCGCACCTATGGTAAAGGTATCACAGCCCGTCCAATCAATCGGTGCCCCCATTCCGGACGACAGGACTTCTGTTCCATTGAAATAGATCACATTTTCACTATTTGATATGGTAAAAGTAATATGGACCCATTCGCCTGCATTTACATCAATTACATCACCATCGTTCCAACTTTCTCCAGCTCCTGTTCCAACGTTGAGTTTGATGCGCTGTTCGTCTGAACTTCCTTCCCGGAACAATCGGAATCCTTGGAAGCGATCGGCTGCATCATCACCTATGGTGATAATACCTGCCCTATCCGGGGTGGCATCCACCTTGTACCAGAACGATCCACTGAACTCGGAAGTCATCAATCCTTCCGCTGGGTAATTGATATAGGAATCCATTGCCCCCAAATAGGCCTGCCCCCCCACTTGACTTTCATCGGTAAAGCTTGGCGAACCTACTTGGGTTGCGGCTTTGCTTCCGATCAAATCAATATAATCTCCATCAAATGGCATATACAGGGATTCGCCATCATATTGGGGCACGTATGGATTTGCCGCGTTGATCATGATTTGAACATCGTTCTGTGTCAATGCCTTATCAAAGATCCGCAATTCGTCCATTTCGCTTGTATCATAGCCATGTCCCCAATAATCAAAGGTCGGGCCACCGGAGCCTATGACAAGTTCCTCGCATCCGGTCCAATCTATTGGAGCGGCCATGTCCGAGGATAGTATTTCCACCCCATTGAAATATATGGTGTTCTTTGTCTGTGAGATTGAAATGGCTATGTGGACCCACTCCCCTGTAGTGGCATCGAGCAGTCCGCCATCGTTCCAACTCTCGCCTGTACCGGTACCAACATTCAATTTGATACGCTGTTCATTGGCGTCCCCTTCGCGGAACAATCGGAACCCTTGGTTACGGTCATCCGCATTATCACCGACCACCAAAATACCCGCATTGTTCGGGCTTGGATTGATTTTATACCAGAATGCGGCACTGAACTCGGGATTTTTCAGGTTGTCCATTGGAAATGTCAGGTAAGAATCCTCTGTTCCTTGGTACGCATCGGCACCGAGGAATCCACCTCCAGCAAAACCCGGTTCCCCTACTTCATTGGCTTCTTGGAAGCTAATGAAATCCATATAATCCGCATTGAAGGGCATATAAAGCACTTCTCCATCAAATTGTGCACTATATGGTGCCAGTTTGGCAAAGTTGACCTCTTCGGTTGTTGTTTTGCCCTCGATATCGGTTGCTGTTACGGCAACTGTATGGTCACCATTCCCCAATCCTTCATAAGTTACTTCCTCCAATACAATCCTGTAATCCTTAAAGGAATTAAATGTGGCTATTTGAGATCCATCCATGGATACAGCAACATTCGCCACCTCTATATCGTCGGTAACCTCAAAAGTGACATCTATCGAGGTTTCTTCTTCAAAAGGCATCAATTCCACTCCCTCTGTCGGGTAGGTGATCGTAACCTGAGGCGCTGTTTCATCCACCCCGGCATCCACGGCCGTTATGGGATCGATTCCTTCATTACAAGAAACCACCAGAAGCCCCAAAAGGATCATTATGGATTTAACTATATGTTTCATCTTGTGTAGTTTATTTAGTTAGTATGTTATTGATCTTCACTGCCTCCGCCCAAAGTCGGTAGTGCATCCAGTTGTTCTTGCGGATAAGGCAAATATGCTTTGTCTGCAGTAAAGGTTCTTCCATCATAACTCAGTTCAGAGTAGTTTTCCAAACGCAACATGTCATAATAGCGAATTCCCCATTCCATACCCAGTTCAGCAAATTTCTCGTCCATTACATCTTCGGAGGTAACTCCTGACAAGGAAGGCATTCCAGCCCTTGACCGAACTAGATTAACGGCTTGATCGGCTGTCATTCCAGAGCCGCTGGCCCCACGTGTCAACGCTTCGGCATACATTAAGAGTATTTCAGCGTAACGGATCACGATCATGTTTTTTCCTCCCCCGTAATTGTTTCTTCCATCGGTCAATTGAACTGATGGCAGGTAATGTTTACCACTGGCGAACAATGCCCTGGCATAATCATTTACCTGATCACCGTCCCTCGTTGTGACATATGAACGGTTATCGCTGGTTGCTATATCCATGAAAGATGGGAGATCGGTGTAATTTGGATCACTCGCTACTTCTTCCACCCCTCTTGGTGAGAACAATACACTGGTCTCCAATCTTTCCAGATCCCCACGATCGAGCATGAATTTGATGAACTTGATGCTGGGCTCATAAAAACCCCATCCGCCGGAGGCATTTGCCCTGGCAGGTGTCCATCCCACTGGGCCGAATGGATCGTACAAATGATAGAATTCATCACTTGTACTGGAACCATAATCTGAAAATTGCAGTTCCATTAAACTCTCATCACTTAACTCTCCTGGCTTTTTGAACAAACTGTAAAAATCCGGGTATAGGGAAAATCTATTGGAATTGATGATTGCTGCGCAAGCATCTGCCATCCCTTGGTAGTCTTCCAATTCCATATAGGCCATGGCTTTTAAGGCATACGCCGTGTAACGGGTTATCCCTCCAGGGATATCTGTTCTTTCGTTGGGCCTCATGTTGGGCAACAAGAGGATAACTTCATCCATTTGATCGGCGATATACTGCATCATTTCATCCTTTGATGTGGTACCATCCATGATTTCAGCATCCGGTTGAGTGGTTTCGATAATGAAAACATCTCCCCATACCCTTGCCAAATTGAAATGCAGCCAAGCTCTCATAACCTTGATCTCCGCTATATATTGATCAGCGGTAACCTGGTCCTCCACAGTGGCAAATTCCTTGAAATTCTCGATCAATTCAATTTCTGTGTTCAATGAGACAATATCGCCGTAATGGATGTTCCAAAGGGAATTGTACATCCAATATCCTTGGTTGTAGATAAAGAGATCCGTATCGGTCAAACCATCCTGGGCATCTCCAACACCTCCCGGATTTACATCATCCCCCCTTACCGAGAGTAAAATGGGTTCTTCCCATCCTCTGGTGGCCATTATATAATAAGATCCCACCAATGCCTGAACCATATCCTCCGTTGCAGTATAGTCCAGATCATCTGCATTGAGTTGACCTTCTATATCTTCAAATTTATCCGAGCACGATTGGAAGGCAAGAATCGCGATCATGGCCAATACCAATCTGTACATTATACTATTGTTGTTCATCTCAATTTTCTTTTTATAGTTTAACATTAACACCTATGGTGTAAATCGCGGGGACAGGATATGTTTGGCGATCGACCCCATCTGACACTTCCGGATTGAATCCGTTGTAACTGAAGATGGTCAAAGGTCTTTCCGCGGTCAATGTGAATTTAAAGTCAGGCATATTGCCCTTAAGTTTATCACCACGAAGTGTGTATGCCAATTGAATGTTCTGGATTCGGAAGAAATCACCATCTTCCACCCAGAAATTACTCAATCGTTGGTTCCAACCGTCCCTAAGCCCGGCTGATGAAGGGTAGGTATTACTGGTCCCTTCTCCATGCCATCGGTTTTTGGCCAAATCAGCATCCATGTTGGTGTCATTGGTAAATAGGATCTCCCCTCTTTTTCGGTTCAAGATCTTATTCCCGCTTTGCCCGTAAAAGTTCATGGAGAAACCAAAATCCTTATAGTTGACACCAATGTTACCCCCGTAGGTGAACTTTGGTAAGAACGAGCCCAGTACCATACGATCTTCATCCGTGATCGATCCATCACCATTGGCATCGCTATAAATAAGGTATCCAGGTAGAATATCCTGTCCGTTGGCTATGGCGTTCTGTGCGACCGGATCGGCATCTATCTGTGCTTGGTTCTGATATACCCCGGTTGTTTCGTATCCATAAAAGGCATAGAGCGGTTCACCGACCAAAGTTCTTTGGCGGAATTCCGCGGAACCTGAATCGATATACCCTTTTTCATCCTCGATCTGTATGGCCTCATTCTTTACAGTTGTAAAGTTGGCTCCAACGGTATAAGTGAAATCAGGAGTGATCTCATCGCTCCAATTCAATGCCACCTCTACCCCTGAGTTACGGATAACCCCCGAGTTCCTAGAAATCGTTTGGTTTGCAATGGGAATATAGACCGGCATGATGGCATCCTCGGTATCCCTAATGTAATAATCCGCTTCCAGCGACAAACGATTGTTGAAGGTGTTCATATTGAAACCAAAGTCCAATTCTTCCACAACCTCCCAAGTCAAGTCTGTATAGGTGCTTGTTGCTGTAATCCCTGTGTTTGGGTTATCCCCCAAATCAACGGTTTCATTTTCAATGGTATTTGCACCGGCACTTGCAGGCACATTATCGTTGCCCAAGCGTCCCCATGCGGCTCTCAGTTTCAAAAAGTCGAAGAAGCCAACATTCTCCATGAATGGCTCTCGGGAAATTACCCAACCCGCACCCACAGATGGGAAGTAGCCCCATTGTTCTTTGGTAAACTTGGAAGACCTGTCCGCCCTGAAAGTCCCATAGAGCAAATAGCGGTTTTTATAGTTATAGGAAACCCTACCGAAATAGGACTGACCATATATTCTACTGTTGTCCTCTTCCACATTATTATTAAAGGACAATGGATCGGCGAAGTCCAAATACCAGGATGTTTCATAATTGATCCCGGCGATATCGCTGCCAGTTGCCTCAAACTTGTTGGAAGCTTCGTCCCTGAAAGAAGTACCTGCCATCACGGTTACATTGTGATTCTCGGCATAGGTGTCCGTATAGGTAAGTACATTGTCCCAAATCTGGTTATAATAATTATTCTGCTTCCTATTGATATCGGAAATACGCTGATCACCATATCCCATATTGAAGGGGAGGTTCACGTAGCGCTCTTCCAATGCGGAAAAGTCTATGTTGTAAGTGGTCTTAAAGGTAAGCTTGTCCTTGATAAGATCTGTCTCCAGATAAATGTTGGCCAACAACTTGCGGATCTTCAACCTATTGTCGTTATAAACCATGTCCGGGAAAGGGTTTTGCGTACCCCTGTACCCCAAAGCCTGGGCATTGGCATAGCGTGTCGGTGTTGCCTCGGTATTCATATCATCAAAGACCGGAAGGATTGGAACGGCAAAGTACGCTTTAAACCACGCTGAATCCTCTGGTGTCTGCTGGGTGGCATTACTGAAAACCGTGTTCACACCCATCCTTAAGTTGTCCATAACATCCACATCCAGTTTTGAGCGGATATTGAACCGTTCGTACTCATTTTTCATGTCCAACAAACCTTCTTGTGAAAAGTAGTTCGTGCCTAAGGAGTAGGACACATTTTCGGTCCCCCCTGTAACACTTATACTATGGTTTTGAATAATCCCGTCGCGGATGATCTTATCGTACCAATCCGTATTCACATCAGGAACGTTCGGGTTGATGCGGCTTCTTCCATAGCGCTGCATTGCATTCAAGATAAACTGCACATCCGCCTCTGAACCGGATTCTACGGCCATGGTCACAAACTGCTCGGCATTGGCCATCTGCAAAACATTTTGGGCCCGTTGCACCCCTGTATACCCATTGTACTCAATGGTGGGTTTTCTGTTTTTGCCCCCTGACTTGGTCTCGATAATGATAACACCGTTGGCCGCCCTTACCCCATAAATAGCGGATGAAGATGCATCCTTCAACACGTTCATGGATTTAATGTCGTTGGGATTCAAGAAGTCTATATTACTATAGAACATTCCATCCACTACATACAAAAGACTGGTGGCATCCGAATACGTACCCAGACCACGAATCCTGACTGTCGGCGATGCACCGGGAGAGCCTGGAGTAACAATCTGCACACCAGCCACCTTACCTTGTAAGGACTGGACCGGGTTGGAAGATGGGGTCTTTTCAATCTGCTCCGCATCAACGGTGGCAATAGACCCTGTTAAATCCGCTTTCTTTTGTGTACCATAGCCGACAACTACAACTTCATCTAAGCTTTGAGTGTCTTCTTGCATGGTAAGATCAATCGTAGTCCTATTATTGATAGGTACGGTTTGTGTTGTAAATCCAATGTAGCTGAACACCAAGGTTCCGTTACTTGGAAGGTTTTCCAAACGATAGTTTCCATCAAAGTCCGTTTGGATTCCTGTAGTAGTGCCTTGAAGCACTACGCTTGCTCCCGGCAACGGTTGTCCTTGATCGTCCAAGACCGTTCCCGAAATCGTTATATTGTTTTGTGCCAAAAGTACGACCTGAAACAACAAAAACGAGATTAGCAAAAGTTTGCTTTTAATTTTCATAATTGTGCAAAAATAGAGTTAGATTTTTACTAAATTAACAAAGAGTGAAAGGTTAGAGAGTCAGATGGAATACATAAAAAATACATCATCACTGCAATCGCTGAAAGCCCTTATTTCGCAACGTTTGCAGTAGTACTCATTTATTTTGATGTAAAAAGAATTAACACAGTGATGTAGTATTGATGTAGTGTGAAAATCAGCTTTGGGCACCTTATGAACACTCTTTTTTCTTCTTTAAAAGGTAATCAGGAAATTGGAAAGGTTCTCGGAACTATCCATATCCAATTTCTTCCGAAGTCGGTATCGATGTATCTCAACCCCTCTGATAGTTATCCCCATAAGTGGTGCTATCTCCTTCGTGGAAAGATTCATCTTTAGGTAAGCACAGAGCTTCAAATCCTTCGGGGTCAAAGAGGGATATGCCTTAAGCAATCTTTCGAAGAAATCTTCGTGCAGTTCTTTAAAGTTGACCTCGAAACGCTTCCAATCTTCCGTATCCTCAATGGAGTTGTTGAGCTTTTTAACAAATGAACGGTACCGCTGGGAATTGGAAAACTTATCCTTGTTCATGACCAGCATGTTCTTCAGTTCCAAGATCATTTCATTTTTCCTGGCAATGTTCAAGGTGGTACTGGCCAATTCATTTTGCTTGAGCCTAACTTCCTTGGCCAATTCTTCTTTTTCGAGTTTTGCCATACGCTCCTGCTGCTCGTGCTTCATGCGTTCTTCCAGTTCACGGTGCTTCCTATTCAACTTTTTTCTATTGAACCTCCGTACCAAATAAACGGCCAACAAGGCCAAGGCAACATAGATGAACAAACTCCACCAAGAAAAATACCATGGTGGCGCTATTTGAAAATCAAGTGTGTTGAAATCCGAGACCGTGTTGCCCATTCCCACTGTGGCAACCTTTAGAGCGTACTCTCCAAAAGGTAGGTTTTGAAAATTGATGAAACCGTTTTCCGAGTATTCGGAATACTTCTTGGGCCCTTCCAACTCGTAATAGTAGTTGGGCGAAATGTATTCAGGAGAAGCTATCTCCACAGTAATGGACTGTGAATACCTGAATGGGATTTCAAAGGCTCCACGCTTTACGGATCTCTTCATTCTTTGATCCTGCAGTACCACAAAGTCGGGTACCGGAATCTCTTGGACCTCGGAAATACTTTTCAACCCCGCATCGTTGATCTTGGCAAAACCGTCCGTTAAAGTAATGTACGACATACTATCGCTTACCTTGACCACATTTTGGGAATCGGGAGCCAATCGCTCACGCATCGGTAAATCGGTTATCATAAGGCTGTCCCCCTTTAAGTTGGTATGGATGATGGCTTTTTGTTCCTCATCATCAACAAACCAAAAGTACCTTTCATCAAAGAACAGCAGTTCCTTGTTCCGATAGTCCGTGAATTCATCAAAGGTTTCGATTCGGTCCCCAATGGGATTATAGTTGTACCAAGTGCCCTCACTGTTCAATACAATTTTGTTCTTGATGTTGTACAGTTTTACATTGTATTCGCTCGGGGCGCCTTCATGATCAAATGATTGGATTTTGTCGAGTTCATCATAAGTTCCTGCTTCAAAATGGATCCTAAAAAAACCTTTATAAGGATGTGCCACCCATAGCACGTTTGGGGTTTCAAAACACAATTGCTTTACTGGTGCGCTGTATCCTTCTATGCGCTCCACGTCCCATTTGCCATTTTCCAATTTTTGGAATTTGGCCAATCCATTGTAGGTTCCTTGGACATACGTGGCATTTTGGTCGGGAACTTTTATGATTTGATACCCTCCTGCCACTGAGCTCAATAGTTCAAACCTACCCTTGTCGACCTTATAGGTCCCTGTGTTGTGCCCGCAAAGTAAATCGCCCTCAAGGACTTCCAGATCCCATACGTGCCCTTGCGATCCTTCAACAAATCTCAGTTCATTCCCTTCAAAATAGAACACTCCCGTGTTACTTCCCAAAAACAACGTATTATTGAACCAAGCTATATCGTAGACCATTCCTAAAGTTCCTGTATAATCGGTATAGTAAGATATTGGATTGTTGAGTCGAACACGTGCAATTCCGTTGTCCAGGCCCAACCATAACTGATTGTTGACGAATAATGAAGAAAGCACTGTATTGTTTTGAAGTCCGGATTCCCTATTCAATATTCGGTAGCTTCTTGAAACCGTGTCATAGAGGTACATTCCATTTTTAATGGTTCCAAATCCCAATAGCCCCTGCCCCAAGACGGCTATTTTGTTCAATTGATGTTCCTTCAATGCCTTGTTGACCGGTGTTGACCAAGGCACAAGGTCTTTTCCATCATATAGGTAACAACCATGCAATTTGGTCCCTATCAATAGCTTGCCATCTAAAACGGCCATATCGTTCACCGTCTTGTCCAACAAGAGGTGTTGATCGGGCAAGGGCACCATTTTCTCCCCTTTGACTTCAAAAAGTCCCTTAACCTCAGCGGCAACCACCAATCGACCTTGGAACTCGATAAAATCCGAAACCACAAACGAAGGGTCCACAACGGTTATCTCATCATCGGCATACACATAAAGGACAGAAAAGGAGCGGAACAGCACTTTTCCATCTTGGGTGGCGAAAATTTCCCAAAATTCCTCGCTGGTAAAGGTATGGTCACCAATCAAGTGGGTCAGGGAAGTATATCCAAGTTCCCCGAATGCATTCTTGGTCCAATAGCCGAATTCCTCATAGGATCCTGTATAAATCCTATCTCCAATACTCTCCACAGAACGGATAATGGTGTTATTGGGCAACTTGTTCAGGGTCCATTTCTCTCCATTGTAGTGCAGCAAGCCTTTATTGTTGGCCACAAAAAGTTCTCCGTCCGCATTGGCGGAAACATCCCAGTTTTTACTGCCCCCCTTATAGTCCAACAATTGATAGTTCTGTATCGGAGGAACCAATTGCTGTGCCGCTACCGATAAACAGCCAAGGTAAATAACAATGGAAAATAGCCTAAATAACATACCGTATTGTTTAGAGCATAAAAATCCTTCGAAACATTGAATATACAAAACCACTGGAAATCATTTTTCCGGTAAAGTGTCTTTGTCAGACAAAAATGTACGAAGACATTAATCCATTACAAATGTACAACTGATTGATTTTTAGAAGACCGATCGGAGGCAGATTCAATCCAATTGAACATCAATTCTGTCCATACCATCGGGAAAGTCCATGACCAACGGCAGTAAAAAATAAACGGCCAAGGTCATCAATACAATAGATACCATGTTCATAAAAAAGCCAGATCGTACCATTTCCGGAATCCGTAAATAACCGGCCCCAAAGACAACTGCATTGGGAGGGGTTGCCACTGGCAACATAAAGGCACAGGACGCTGCGACCGTACAGGCCACCATAAGTATGAACGGGTCGACTTGCAATGACACCGCCAAAGGGGCCAGAACCGGTAACATCATGGCAGTGGTCGCCAAATTTGAGGTGATCTCGGTCAAAAAATTGATGGAAGCCACAACAAGCAATAAGACGCCAAACAGTGAAAACCCATCAAAAAATGTCATTTGACCACCCAGATAAAGGTCCAGCCCCGTATCCTGAAACCCTTTTGCTATTGCCAAACCTCCACCGAAAAGCAGAATGATCCCCCATGGAATCCCCAGGGCTTCATCCCATTGGATCAGAGGCCGGCCTTTACCATTTGCCGGAATAATGAAAAGCAATATTGCAGAACCGATCGCAATAATGGTATCATCAATCCCAGGTATGAGATTTTGCAATAAAAATGATCTCGTTATCCAGCAAAAAGCGGTCAGTACAAAAACGAACAGTACCATTTTCTCCTCCTTGCCCATGGGTCCCAATTCAACCAAGAGCCTATTAATCTCCTTTTTCCCTCCGGGGAAGCGTACCTCTTCCAATGGATAGGCCAACCTTGTCAGATACAGCCAGGCCAATACCAAGAGAACCGATGCAACGGGCACACCAAATTTCATCCATTGCCAAAAGCTGATGTCCACTCCATATGCCTCTTGGACAAAACCAGCAAAAACCAAATTGGGAGGTGTGCCAATCAAGGTTGCGATACCCCCAATTGATGCGGCATAAGCTATGCCCAACATCATTAACTTACCAAACAGCTCGTTCTCATCCTTCAGGGTATTGGGGCTATCCTTCAATTGTTTTACTATGGAAATGGCCATGGGCAATACCATCACTGTTGTTGCCGTATTGGAAATCCACATGGAAAGAAAGGCCGTTGCTACCATAAAGCCCAATACTATGGTATACATATTGGTTCCGATGGCCCTTATGATGTGAAGTGCTATTCTTTTGTGTAGGCCCCATTTCTCCATCGCTATGGCCAACATAAATCCTCCCATATAAAGAAACACATATTTATGGCCATAGCTGGCAGTGGTATCGCTCAATGAAATTGAACCCAACAAAGGGAACAGGATGATGGGGAGCAATGCCGTTGCCGCTATTGGAATCACTTCAAAGACCCACCAAACCCCTATCCATAAGGTAGCTGCCAAAATATCACGCCCCTCCTCGGAGAGGCCGTCCCCTGCAAAATGGAAATGGACCAGGGCAAATAGAAGCGGCCCCAATACAAAGCCGAATTTCTTATATGACATTATGTTGTTGTTTAGTTGTGCGTAAATAAAAAAGGGACAGTGGCCAAGGCACACTATCCCTTTGCGAAGATTACTGGATTTAGTCGATACGCTCTTGATCCATCCAATAGAGCAAGTAAGGTATATTGTAAGCATGCGTCCATCCAAACACGCGAAGCCCTTGATTTGTTTGCCAATTGGTAAATCTTCCCATGCTCATGGGCAAGTTCGATATCTCCAAAAGGTCTTCACTATATTCTGCTGCACTTTCGTATGCATCTGGTTCTTTTGGCAATTCACCAATTTTAAGCTTCTCTGCACGTGCAAGCGCCTCATCCAAATACACCTTTTCCCCACTGATTTCGTATCCTAACAATAAGGGGTAAATGGTAGCTAGATAAGATTCCATCTCGTGGTTCAGGGGAGGCACATCCCTTACCCATCTGGCGTGTTTCAACAAAGCTTTGCGGACCTTCTCATCCCCTGTTATCTGCTGATATTTATAAAGCCCTTGTGCCACATAAGTTTGACTGTAGCCATACCTGTCCAACAATAGATTACCACCTTGGCGTTCTTGGAACTCCAACGTCATTCGCACCCTATCATCGAGTTCATCTTTGTACTTTTGAAGTTTTGTTGCATCGTAAAGCTCCACTAGATTCAACACCGATAAATACAGTCTTCTTCCTCTAAGATCGTGTTCCCCCCAAATTCTATTAATATAAGTGTCCCCTGTCATTTTTGCCACCTCCAGCGCTCTATGGTCTGCAGCTAGATAGTAATCGGCTATCCATCCTTGAATCCAAACATGCGCACTCAACAAGGAATACCAGTGCTCATTGGCATGCCTTCTTCCTATACCTAAGTAGGGCGTGGACTCTGGTTCATCCTCGAAGTTCCAAAAATCGATAGCATCATTAATCTGTCCAAAGTAAGTACGTTTTTTAGGCCAATGTATGTTGTCCACATCCATAGTATGTCTACTCATGGCCTGCGCCAATTCGAAGTATTTTGGGTCACCTGTACGCATAAAGTTAGTCCACAACATAAAATCCACAGTGGGTTCGTTGTTGGTCCATTGAACCCATTTTCCATTATAATAATAGGTTTTTCCATCACCATAGTTGAACATCCCGTACCATGGTTCATGTTTTTGGTTGTAGGCCCACCACTGATACCTATATTGTAAGGCGTTTTCGAATTCAGGATGTTTGGAGGATATTGGTGCCATGTTACCATACACCTTGGAATTGACATACCATTCCGGAGTGGCATGTGCAACAGGGCTTTCCACAACGTAATCCATTTTTTCAGCTACATCCCTATCGTTGTCATGAAAGTAATATATAAATTCCGTGGTCTTGGTTATACCTTGAGCAAGATTGGCCAACATTCCGCCATCAAGTTCCGTATGTTGCCTTTCAAAGCTCATCGGGCCATTTTCTTCTGGCCATATACTTCCCAAGAGCAAATTATTGGACGGGTCAACTTTTATCCCTTTAGGATATTCTTTCATGAAGTTCTTAATACCTACACCTATTCCCCTTTTACCATCGGTAATGTTCATCCACCCTTTGGCTCTTTCCGATTTTGCAAGCTCATCTTCCCCATGCTTAACCGTTGCCTCGAATTCAATCCCATTGGAGTCATCATCAGTTTCGATGGTTTCGTTTAGATAAATGTTCCTTAGGCTGGCCGCTCTTCGTCTTGAAGGCCCTTTCTGCATTAGTTGAACTGGTGTATTTCCCTGCAAACTTGTTTCCTCTATGGTTGTTGATGCTTCATCATTTTGCCAAGATCCATCATACATTGGCATGGAAACCGTTGCATTATCATCCAAATGATACTTCAATTGGAGTCCAATCGCAGCGATTTTATCATTGGGTTGTGTCCAACCTTCATCGTCTCCCGTATTCTCAGATATAATTTTTTTGTTTTGTGTTGCGATGTTCGCATGTTCCCCATCTTGTGGTTTATGTTTATCAGGAATACCAGTGTACGTCATTGTATGTAATACCTTTATGTAACTTTTTCCCGCATACGCATGCAACCAAATGGTAAAAGGCGACAGGTTGTTGTCCTCCCTACTATAGAGATATGTTCCCTCAATCCTAAAAATTGTATGCATGGGACCGGACCCTTTTTCTCGGAATACTTCGTTTATAACAGCTTTGGAAGAATCAATTCCAGCATCGTCCAAAAGATCCAAAAAGGAACCCCTGTGCTTTTCTGGTGATGAAGCTATCAATTCGCTTTCTTCAAACTTCCCATCTTTGTTTGAATCGAGGAAAACCTCATCCAAAAAACCATTCCCTTTTTTATGGATTGAAAAAGAAATGGGTCCAGTATTGACATCTATTCCTCCTTGTGGTCTCATATTGTTTGTGGAAATTATTCTTTCATTAGGAAGGATAGGAACTACTTTGTCTCCATACTCCAACACATAATCCTGTGTATCTTCTGAAAAGAAGAATACCCATATCCATTTCACACTATCATCAGTTGGGGCCCAATTGCTTACCTCAGTGGTTTGGCATGGGATTTCTTTTCCGCTTGAAGTCATCAACCTTACATGATCTGCTGATTTGAGTTCTCCTTTGGCAAAGGGAATGCCCAAGGTTATGGGAGCCCCTTTTTTGTTGTTCTCTACCGTAATGCTAACCTGTTTCCCGGATGACTCGGTTTCAGTACAGGAATGAAGCAGGATACTTGCTAATAGAAATATAAGTAGTATTCTCATTTGTATTGAAATATTATTCATTTTTCAGACAAAGTGCTGCTGCACCCAAAATGGGTGAATCCACCAAATCCGATGTTTCGATTTTAAAATTTTCAAGTTGTTTTTGATAGGCAAACGAGCCAAGGGTCTCTTGTAAGGACGCTTTGAAAAATGGGTAGGCATTACTTATTGAACCACCAAGGATAATGGATTCCGGTGCAAACAAATAAAGAATGGCCTTTATGGCCTCTCCCAAATGCGCCCCATATTGTCTAAAAGCCGAAAGGGCTACCGTATCATCCTGTACTGCCTTATGGAACAGTTCCTTTGCTGATTCCCCATATTCATGTTCAAAAAAGAAGCTTCCGGCATATTGTTCCATAATCCCATTTTTATAGGGGAGCATACCCACTTCACCAGCACCACACAGGACACCATTGTAAAGCTTGCTATCTATTAAAATTCCCATGCCGAGCCCTGTGCCCAATGAAAGGGCCACGCAATTATCATAGCTTTTGGCCTTTCCAAAAAACTTCTCGCCCAATGCAAAACAATTGGCATCATTGTTTATAAATACCGGTACTTTGTATTTTTGTTGGACCAGTTCCTTTAATCGAACTTCCTTCCAATCTGGAATATTTTGAACATCGTAAACAATACCTGATTCTGAATCGACTATAGCAGGAACGCCTATTCCAATGCCCGCTACGGAATCATTGAACACTTCATCCATTATGGAAAACAAGTTGGAAAGCGTTTTCTTTTGGGAATCCTCGCGATTGACTCCCACCATTGCCGTTTGTACCACCTGATTGCCTTCGACCCTTCCCGCTTTGATCTTGGTCCCACCGACATCAATCCCTAAAATCGTCTGTGCCTGTTTTTTCACTAATCCTTTTTTAAACTTATGGTCTTATTGTTTACCAAGGGTTTGGCCCAAAAGCCTATGGTAAGAATGAAAGCCAGTGGGATCATCAAGAAAAACATCCCTGTCTTTAGAGACAATAGTTCACCCAATCCCCCTACAATAAAAGGAATCACAGCACCACCAGCTATTCCGGTACATAGAATCCCAGATAGGGAACCATGGTGCTCCTTCACTGAATTGAGTGCCAAGGAAAATATGATGGAGTACATTACGGAAATGAAAAATCCAACCGCTGGAAAACCTATCAAAGCCATTTGCGCTGAACCCGTCAAAGCCACAATAAGACTGATAACGGTTATGGATGTGGCCAAAATCAATAGTTTTCGACTGTCCATTACCTTGAGAAGCAACAGCCCCAACAGACAACCTACTGTGAGCATGGCCCAAAAGTAGGATACCGTATCGGCACCGGTGGTTTTGGGATCAAGACCGTGGTATTGACTCAAAAACTGTGAAATCCAGTTCCCCACCCCTTGCTCAGTGCCCACATAGCAAAAGATGCCAAGGAAATAGAGAATTGTCCATTTATTCTTTAAAAGATCCCAATACGAACTTTTGCTGCCTGCCTTCTCTTCTTCGGTCTTTTCGAATTTTGGGTATTTGGTCAAAAAAACATAAATGAACAGGAACAAAGAGATCAATGCAAATACGATGTAAAGTGATGCCCAAGGCAAATCCTGTGGAACCCATCCACGCAACAATGACGCTACGGTATCATCCGAATGATCATCATTTACCAAATATTTGTACAAATAGGGACTCAAAAAGGATGCAGCACCAAATACCAGTTGTGCCAAAACGGAATTAAAGGCAAAGTGCTCTTCGCCACCGGCAACCCTTAGCATCGGATTGATGATGACCTGTAAAACGGCCATACAACATCCCAATACGAACAGCGTGATACTGAAAACCCCGTATTGTGGCAATAATGCAAAACCCAGGGAAGCAAGCGCCATGATCAAAAAAGAAACAGAAAGCAAAGTCCTTTCGCTATACTTTTCAGACAAAAATCCAGCGGGTATGGACATAATGCCATAAGCTATGAAAAAAGTGAAGGGCAATAGGCCCGTCAAAGTAAGGCTAAGGTCAAAGCTATCCTTTACATCCACAATAATGGAATTAAGAATGTTGGTAATGAAGGATATCACAAAAAACACGATCATTACCAATCCGATAATGTGGGTATACCTTTTGGTCCTGGGCTTGCTGGTCTCCATAGTCAATTGGTTGGTTATTTAAATTTGGATACTACCTGGGCGGTCAGTGGTGTTTGTTTATTTTGAACCCAACATGGGGAACATTTCCTTGATTTCCTGATCCGTGGGTTGCTTGCCGTATTCGCATATCTCAAAGAACTCCACATGTTTCACTTTTGAAATGTCCGTATTGGGATACCATTTCTTGACTGCTTCCAAGGTACTGGCATCCGCTGTTCTGTTCATCCATTTGTCCTTAAGCCAATCTAATCGCTCCTGCCCATCCGTTGGTATGGTGGAAACATCAACGCCATTGGTCCATGGCAACCACTCGAACATTTGGGAATCGTGGGCGGCCAATCCTTTTACTTTGGTGTCTATCACATCATCTATAATTACGGCGATATCCTTTTGAAATGGATATGGCTTTTGAAAATGATCACTCATGTAAAGGAAGACAGGGTTCTTTTTTAAGGGAGGGGTATCTGGTGCTACATTGGGTACGATGTTCATATAGGCCGCATCCTGTACCACCGATCCAGCATTCCTGTGGTCCGGGTGGTAATCATTTGGTCGAAGCCCTAGAACAATATCGGCGTCCCAATCCCTAATACGACGGATGACTTCCAATCTGACGTTCAAGGTCGGGAAGAGTTCTCCGTCGTGGTTGTCCAATACTTCATACTCGGCAATTCCCAATGCTTTGGCTGCATCCTTTGCTTCTTGTCTACGTTTCTTACCCAAAACGCCACCACCCATGGCATAATGACCTGCATCACCATTGGTCAAGGACAAGAACTTTACGTTGTGTCCCATTTTGGCGAACAGTGCTGCCGTGCCTCCAAATTTGGAGTCACAATCATCCGGGTGTGCCCCGATAGCTAGAATATTCAACACTTTTTTTTGCTGGGCCTGAAGGGTTGAAAATGCAAAGCATAAACAAACGGCCATTACTAATTTTCTCATTGTTTTAATAGGTATAAATTTGTTAACATTTTACAATTGTCATGCTGATCATCCCAAAAGGGACAACCTTAATAATTCTTTGTTTTCCAAATCATTATGACATTGATTGGCACATAGTGATAAGTAGGTAATTCATGGAATTGGGGCCAATCAATCAAACTAACTTAATGAATGAAAACATGCACTATCTTCTTATCTTTTTAGTTTTGCGAAAAATTTGGATTGATGTCCATTTCCCTTTGGGGGATATAGAAATACTCACGAGTACCTGTGATGAACGTTTCGGCATCTGGAACAAGACCAGTGGCGCCAAACCGTTTTAAATCGGGCCATCTATGGTTTTCAAAAGCCAGCTCCACTCTTCTTTCGTGGAGTAATTTTTCCTCAAATGAACCTGGTGTGGAAGCATCGATATCCAAAAGACCCGCCCTATCCCTGACCTCATTGATCAAGTCATAGCTTTCAGGTGTTTCCCCAAGGGCTTCTGCCAACATCAATAGTACATCCGCATATCTGAATACCACAAAATTGGTGTCTGAATCGTTTTCAACGGCCAAATCTGATTGGTATTTTCTCACGTGTCTGGCTTCGACTATTTCCCCTTCCAAATTCGTGTAGGTAGCCCCCATGGAAATTTCATATCTCAAATCCCCATCTTCATAAGCTTCCTGCATATCAACAGTAGGTCGGTTTCGTCCAAAACCGGAACCGGTCTGCAAATCGGTACTTGGGGAAAAGTCATTGGTAAAAAGACTACCCTGTCCAATTCCTCCACTGATATACTGTACCTCAAAAATCGATTCCGGATTGTTCTCATTGGCAATGCCCCATAGATCGGCATAATCAGGCAACAATTCATAACCGTAATTGCCAATAATACGTCTAAGTACTGGTTCAGCAGCTGAATTATTTCCCAAGGTCAAATGAACCTTGGCCAATAAAGTGGCGGCAGCTCCCTTGGTTGCCTTTCCCACCTCACTTCCCGAATAGGAAACCGGCAGGTTTTCTTCAGCAGTGGTCAAATCGGCCACCAATTGCTCCAAAACAGTGTTTTCATCAACCTGAACCAATTCATCACCACTCACGTACGGTGTAAGTTGCAATGGGATATTACCAAATCCAATGGCCAAATGATAGTAGACCAATGAACGTATGAACAAGGCCTCCCCGATGATTCTATTCTGAAGCGTTCCACTCATTTCTATGGAAGGGATGCGTTCCAAAATAACATTGCAATTTGCGATTACCCTATAAGACTCACTCCAAGCTGAAGTGATCTGTTCATTTAGAGCATCCTCGGTAAAGGAATTTATTTCAGTATACTGACGAGCCAATCCAGTGGCATCGGGCCCCTGATCGGTATTATCACTTCGCATCTCGAACATCGTCCAGTACCCACGACCGTATACTCCAGTGCTTTGCAGCCCGGCATAACTGGCATTTATGGCCACCTCGAAATCTTCGGGACCGTTATAAAAATCTGCCTCGTTTCTATTGGAAATTGGCGCGAGATCGGTAAAGTCTTCACTACACCCGGCAAATAGGGCCGTACATAGTATCATATATAGAATTCGTTTCATTTTTTCCGTTTTTTAGGTTAGAACTTTAGGTTTACCCCCATGGTAAAGGACTTGGTCAATGGGAATGCCCCATAATCCTCCCCGGGGGTCAAACTATTCGTTGTGATACTACTGACCTCTGGGTTGTAACCGAGGTAATCGGTTATGGTAAAGAGATTGGTAGCGGTAACATAAAACCTAAGTTTCTGAATTTTGCTTCCGAAAAACTTTTCAGTTGGCAAAGTATAGCCCAAGGTCACATTTCTCAAACGCACATAAGATCCATCTTCTACTTGAAAGGAAGAAGGTCTATTATTGTTCCCATGATTTCCGGATTCCCTATCCGCTCTTGGAATGGATCCGTTTCCTGGTTCTGAAGGAGATCTCCATCGCTCATTGAAAACGGCATAGGAGTTAAAGTTGGCCTCACCATTCTTCATGTGTCTGGAGGTAAGGTTCAATATCTCGTTTCCTTCGACTCCTTGGATCAAGAAACTGAAATCGATATTTTTAAAAGTCAATCTATTGTTTACACCCCAAGTAAAGTCCGGGAAATAGCTACCGGTCACTGTTCTATCGTCCGGTGTGATTTCCCCATCACCATCCACATCCTTGAACCTGAAGTCTCCAGGGGCTGGATCGGGTGCCTGTGTATCAAAGGGTGCATTATCGATTTCCTCTTGGGATTGATAAATTCCATCTACGACATACCCATAGTAGCTTCCTATTGGGTCTCCTACACGGGTAACGTGCCTTACACCTGCACTTCCAGAAGAATAAATGGGTTCGTTTCCTTCATTTAAGGAAAGTACCTCATTTTTATTGGTAGAAAAGTTGATATCGGTGTTCCACGTAAAATCACCAACAAAATTTTTAGTGCTCAAAGCCAATTCAAAACCTCTGTTCTGAACCTCTCCAAGATTTCTCAAAGTTGTTTCGAATCCTGAAACGGATGATATGGCAACATTCAACAATAGGTCTCTTGTCTTGGTGTCATAATAGTCAGCCAAAAGGAATACTCTATTATTAAACAACCCCAACTCAATACCCGCATCGATCTGTTCAGATTTCTCCCAAGTTAGGTTCGGATTTGGGATAGTGCTCTGCACCAATCCATTGATTTCGTTCCCTCCAAGGTTATAGTTCTGAGGTGAAAGTAGACCTACAGCCCCGTAGTTAGGAATTTCAAAGTTTCCTGTCTGACCCCAACTGGCACGCAACTTCAGCTCTGATATGGTTTCCGAATCCTCCAAAAACGACTCTTCGTTCAATCTCCACCCCAATGAAAAGGAAGGAAAATATCCCGTTTGGTTATTTCTCCCAAATCTTGAAGATTTATCAGATCTTATGGTTCCTGTAAAAAGATATTTGTCTTTGTAACTGTAGTTTACCCTAAATAGGGAGGATAATAAAGACCATTGTTCAGTAACAGAGGTTCCACCGTATACCTGTCCTCCGCTTACGGTTGGCACTAGGTCATCTGGATAATTATTCGCCATTACCCTTTGCAACGACAAATTGTCTCTTTGGGCAGTGTATCCCAAAACAGCATCCACATAATGATCCCCAAACTCCTTTTTCCAATTCAGTGTATTTTCCCAAAGCCAATTGGTCTCGGTTGAAGAAGAGGCTTGGCCATAAGGGTTGCCATCCGCTGAATTTCGGTATAACAATGTGTTGGCCCTATAAAAATCCTGGTTGAACAAGTTGATGTAGACTCCTCCAAATGTTTTAAAACTCAGTTCAGGAAGAATGTCATAAGTCAAACCAAGGGTTCCCCTTGTCTGGAATTGGAAAATTTGATCGTCCACAGCTTCTATAATAGCTAAAGGATTACTTGCCGTCGTGGTTCCACTTCCCAAATACGATTGGTTGTTTAATTGGTTGATTGTTCCATCTGGATTGTAAGGACTCACAGTGGGTGAGTGAACAATTCCCGAATATACAATTCCAGGAGGGGTTCCAAAATAGGGTGCGTTTGCCGGAACCCTTTGATTTTCGGTAACCGTTGGCGCCAATCTTACATCTAAATTCAGCTTTTCTGTCAATTGGGAATTTAAGTTCAGTAAGATGGAATAACGTTCAAACTTAGCCTTATCTATTACCCCTGTTTGCGAAAAATATCCTGTGGAGGCATAAAAGCTTGTTTTGTTCCTAATTGGCGAAGCATAAGAAAAGTTATAACTCTGAACTATTCCTGTCTTAAACATAAGATCTTGCCAATCGGTATCGGTTCCATCCCAATTCAAAAAAGATTCGGGCATCTCATAATTCCCGTTTCCCCTTTCTCCTGGTCCAATTGGATCGTCAATGGAGGCTCCTTCCACGGATTGCAAGTAAGCATTGTTTCTTGAGTCCCTTGTATAATCAATCAGTTCCTCCGCATTCATCAAATCCAACTTATTGGCGACAGATTGCATACTTACATAAGAATCAAATGAAAAAACACCTTCATCCCCGTTAGATCCTTTTTTGGTAGTGATCAATAATACCCCATTCCCACCACGAGAACCATAAATAGCGGCGGCACTGGCATCCTTAAGTACTTGGATGGATTCAATGTCATTTGGATTCAATGTGGCCAAGGGGTTTATGCTTGGAGGCTGAAAGGCGGCCCTTTGGTTATTAATGCCTCCCAATTGGCTTGAGGATGTAAGATTTCGAGAAATGGGAATCCCATCAACCACAAATAATGGATCGTTTCCCGCAGAAATAGATCCAGAACCCCTTACCCTAATATTTGGAGCTGCACCTGGTTCTCCGGAAACCTCCTGTACCTGCACCCCTGATACTTGACCGATCAGTGCGGCCTCAGGTGTAAGTGCCGGTACCTCGGTAATGGTTTCCGTGGATACGGAAACCACAGATCCAGTCACCTTTTTCTTTGCCAATGTACCGTATCCAACAACGACCACTTCTTCCAAAGCAGCTGCATCCTGCTCCATGGTAACGGTTACTGAGGTTTGACCCGCAACATTTACCTCTTTTGACAGAAAACCAATATAAGAGACTTGGATAACAGTTACCCCGGAAGGCAATGTGATCTCAAAATTCCCATCAAAATCCGTAGTGGTCCCAACACTGGTCCCTTTTGCTATAATACTGGCACCGGCCAAAGGGATACCGGATTCGTCCAGTACTAGCCCCGTTAGGTTGGATTGTGGGTTTTCCGTTTCAATCTTTTTTTGCGGAACCAGACTTGGAAGGGTTTTGTCCCTTTTCTTGATAACAATCTGCCTTGCTATAATCTCAAAGGTAAGGTCGGTATCCTTGAAGACCTCTTTAAGAAAGTCCTCCACACAAAGGCTTTCTCCATTTACAGAGATTTTTCGGTTGACATTGACTTCGGAAGCTTCATAGAAAAACTTATATCCGGTAGTTTCGGTAATGGTTTCAAAAACATCGCTCAATTTGGTATTGTCAAAGCTGCGAGCGACCTTATCATACTGTGCACACGATGCGGCACTGACCTGTCCTAGAATGAAGAGGAAAAAAAAGCCGTACATCAGTCTTTTGCCGATTTTAGGCAACGGAGCACATAATATTTTGTTTTTTTTCATAATTGAATTGGTGTAGTTAGTTAGTATCTGTTTTTTGGTCTATTGGTTTTCACATCATAGGCACTATTGTTTATTAGGTTTTTTAATTATTATCAAATCATCTTTTTTATCATAACTGAAATGGGTATGTGCCTGAATGGTCCTGAGGACATGCTCAATATCCTCTTCATCGAACATACCGGTAAACCGTCTTTCTTCAAGCTCTCCGTACAGGTTCTCGATCCTCACATTGTACTGGCGCTCCAATCTTTTGATGATATCCTCCATCGCCTCGTTCTCAAAGGTCAATATGCCCTTGGTCCAGGATATATAGGAGGACACATCCACATCCTCCACGGTAAAGAGGTCTTCATTCTCCAACGAGTTTGACGCTTTTTGGAAAGGTTGTAGCATTTGGATAGCATGATCTGCCCCTTCAAGACTTCTCCCTACTCCTACAGACCCCTCCACCAGCACCACTTCACTGATCTCATCATCTTCATAGGCAGAAACATTGAAAACCGTTCCATACACCCGAGTATGCATTCTTTTGGTTTTTACGATAAAGGGTTGTTCGGAATTTTTGGCGATTTCGAAAAAGGCCTCCCCTGTCAGACTGATCTCCCGGGTCTCCATTCCCTCAAAACTGGAGGGGTATGTCATACTGGAACCGGAGTTCAACATGACGGTGGAGCCATCTTGAAGTGTTATGGATAGATTCTTTCCATAGGGTACCCGTATGGTATTGTTCGTAATCTTCCCTATCGATTTTTTTTCCTTTTGGGTCAGTACCCCTTTGACCATTGATACCATGGTACTTCCATTACGACTTTGCACAGTCCCATCGGTTTCCGGGTCTATGGTCAACACTTCCCCATTGTCCAATTGCAGTGTGATCTGGTTGACATCCGAGTCCATATCAACTGGAACGGAGCTGGAATTTGTTTGGGTCAAGAGAAAATATAGGGAGGAGCCCATCATAATGGTAATGATGGCAGCATATTTCCATAGTTGCGGACGCGTACCCTTGCCCATATAGCGGATTTTCACATCGTCCTTGCTTTTAATTGAACCCAAAAAGTTCTCGAAAGCAGCTTCTGTCTCCCAAGGTTTTTCCTCGTAATTGACCAAGAAGTCCGCTTGTACCAGTTTTTTGAAAACTTCCTTGTTGTTTCCCTTTTTTACCCATTCGTATAAAATGGCCAATTCTTCTTGGGAAGCCTCTTGGTTGATATACCTTGTGATTATCCTTCTTATATCAAGTCTGGTCATCTGATTTTTTTTGTCACTTTATTAAGAGACGCAGCATTTCCAAAAAACCCTTACAAGAATTTCATTTTTTTAACATATATATTGTGAAGTAAACAGGAATCAACGCCGGAATTAGCGTTAAAAAACCAATAAAAAGAGAAATGGAACCAAATTCGGTCCCTACTACTATAGAAAACTGGTAAGCTGAGTCTTTAGGCGCTTCATCGCCCTAGCCATATGGACCTCTACGGTCTTTATCGAAATGTGGAGCTGTTCGGAAATCTCCCTGTATTTCAATCCTTCCCTTTTGCTCATGATGAACACTTTCTTGCACTGTTCCGGGAGATTGTCTATTTCCCTTTCCACCATTTTAAGTCGTTCCTCAAAAAGGGAACTATCCACCTCGGTCATTTCCAGATATGCCTGCTGCTTTAAACTTTCCAGTAGTTGGGACTCTTTATTCTTTTTTCTTCGGGAATCAATGAAGACATTATAGGCCACCTTAAAAACGTATCGTTTCAATTTGTTCTTCCCGATCTGCAACTTGGAACGATTGTCCCATATTTTTATAAAGGTCTGTTGGGCAATATCCTCGGAAACCTTTGGATTTCCAGAAATCGCGGTCATATAATTGCAAAGCTCCTTGTGGTACAACTTAAAAAGGTGGGCATAGGCTTCTTTCTGGCCTATTTTCAATTGTTCAACAAGGTAAGGTTCGTTATCAAAGCTATTTTGATCCATTTTTTCGCCTTTCTTTTAAAGTATTAGGCAGCCATTAAAGCGTCAAAGTATAGTTTGCTCAGCTTTTATATGCCAATACTTTTATTCCTAACATGTGTCGCTCGAATTATGTTTTCGGGCAAAACCTGTATAAACGAAAAAAGTGCTTTAATTGAAAAATCAATTCCGTACAATGAATCACTTTCCGTGAGAAAGGGAATTAATTGTTCATCGCATGAATGAAAACCAATAGAAATATTTTCCAAAAAACGTTAACAAAGTATAAAAAAATCTTTAAAACCATATCATTTTTTCATTTTGTTTTTATGGTCTATGATTATTGGCACCGTTCCATTCCATGAGATGGACTTCATCAAGGTTGCATTTTTAAAACAAAAAAGATGTCAAAAAGCGATTCATTTTCAATTTCAAAAACATGCGGGCCATCTTCTTTAAATTCAGGTTTGGGTCAAACAATAGGAAATTTGAAAAATTATTGACCATCGAATTATGTAGAATGGATTTACAGCCGTCCCTAAAATGCAAAAAACAAGGCACCTATGTCCATTAATCGATTGTCGTGTTTTAAAAAGATGCTGCCGGATTTTGAATGGGAAACCGCTCCATCATCCCATCTGTGTATTGAACACGATCTTATCATCATACATGGCATCCAATCCCATTTGCACACAAGCTGCGGCCATGGCACCTGTCTTGGCATTGGAAACGGGCAAGGTATTGCTCACAATACTGTCTCTAAAGTCAATTAAGGCCTGTTTGCTAGGGTCCTCATGGTCAAACTCCAATGGAATCCCCCTGCCTTGATCCCAGTTTAAAGTTGCCCCTGAAACACCATCGACCTCCCCGATCTCTTTTTGGTAGCTTCCCTCGGGATAGTACCAAGCCTTAACATAATCCAAGATATAGGTTCCCTTGTCCCCCATTACCTTGACCTTGTAATCACCCATGGCGTTACTGGTAAGACAAGTAAATGATGCCCGTACTCCACTGGGGTAGCTATAGATAAGATGGATGTTGTCATAGGTTTCCCTACCGTCTTTCCAGTAATCGATGCCCCCCATGCCCATGACCTTTTCTGGCATGGCACCCATGACCCAATTGGCAAAATCCAATTGGTGCGAACAAAGTTCGGCCAAAAGGCCCCCTGAAAATTCCCGGTACATGCGCCAATTGATCATACGCTCCCATTTTGGATCCGGCACAGGGCGGCGCCAATTGCCATTACGGTTCCATTGACACTCAAAAGCCGTTATTTTACCTATCTTACCTTTTTTGATCTCATCAACGACATGCGAATACAAACGGGAGCTATGGTATTGGTGCCCTGCCTGGAATATGCCATTGGATGCGTCGGCCGCTGCCACCAATTCTTCTATTCCCTCGTATCCCTTTGCCATGGTCTTTTCCCCGTACACATGCTTTCCTGACTTTAGGGCATCGACAACGATTTTGGAATGTGTACTGAAAGGGGTCGCCATCAAAACGGCATCCACATCCTTGTCCTCCAACATTTTTTTATAATCAGCATACCCTTTGGCCTTTCCCTCTACTTTTGAAAGTCCCGAGCTAAGCCTAAATGGAATGATATCGCAACAGGCCACTACCCGCATATTGGGAATCTGGTTGATAAATGGAATAAGTCCGCCGCCCCGGTCTCCTGTTCCAATGACACCTACATTGATGGTTTCGTTCGCACTGGGTGTTCCATACCCAAGCACCGTTGGGGCATATAAGGCAGCAGAACCTGCCAAACCACTTTTTACGATAAAGTCTCGTCGCTTCATATCCGCTTAAAGTTTTGGTTCCCATCCGAGTTCATAAGTTCTCTTCCAAAGCGCCATGGCTTCCCGATCGAATATTCTGCCCGTATTCCCATCCACATTGAAGCCTTTATCGATTCGATAGGATATATTGGCATAGTGCGTCAACATTTGTGAAATGGCCCCCACTTCAATATGTGATGTCAACGCTTCTTTTCCCCTAATGGCATTAAAAAAATTCACTGCGTGCCTTGTTGACAGATCGCCACCGCCTCCAAGAGCGGTACCACCTTCGCTGCCACCGGATTTACTTTCCTTGATCAATTCCCCCTTAAGGTCATACAGTTCATATCCGTCACGGTCCACCATTACCGAACCTTCGGAACCATAAATAAGAGTGCCTCGACCTCGACCATATTTGGAATAACCGTTCCTACTGCTACCATCCCATTGAATGGTCTTATCATCGGCAAACGCATAGGTAGCCTCCATGGTGTCGTACATTTCCCATCCGTCATCTAAAAATTGATGTTTTCCTGCAATCACATCCACATATTCCGGGTATTTTACATCCAATGCCCATCTCGCTATATCCAATTCGTGGGTTGCATTATTGCCCATTTCGGCGGTTCCGTAATCCCAACCGTACCAATGCCAATTATAGTCCCAAGTATCGTGGGCATAGGCTTTCCTTGGGGCCGGCCCTTGAAACAGTTCCCAGTCCAAGCCTTCCGGTGGTGCGGTCTTTACAGGTATCGGAACCTCTCCCCTTCCATTGGTATAGAAGGCTATCGCTTTATAGGCCTTGCCTATAATGCCGTTGTGGATATCTTTGATGATTTCGATACTCTGGGGAGATGATCGTTGCTGGTTACCCATTTGGACCACCTTATCGTATTTTTTTTGAAATGCAACCACTATTTCGTTTTCATGGGGGTTATGGCTGCATGGCTTTTCAAGATACACGTGTTTACCTGCTTCCATGGCCATACAGGCCCCCGGTGTGTGCCAATGGTCTGGAGTGGCCATAAAAACCGCATCCACATCCTTGTCTTCCAAAATCTTTCTGATATCCTTTTCCTGTTTGGGATGATGTGTTATTTGTTTGGAGACATTTTGTACCGCCTTTTCCAATTGACTATCCCGAACATCGCACAGATAGTCTAAGCGTACATTATTCTCTTTTGTTACTATGGAAGGAATATACGCACCATATCGCCTTCCCAATCCTTGAATGGCAAGATGAATCCTATCATTTGCACCTAAAATATTGTTGTAACTCCTAGCTGTCATAGCATTGATACTACTGGGTAGGCCCATGCCAATGGCTGCGACCGTTGTTTTCTTTATAAAATCTCTTCGCGCTCCCATACTTCTATTCTTGATCTAATGGTTTCATCTTTATATTCTTAAAACTTACCTGGTCCCCATGATCCTGCAACAATATGTGGCCTCTATCGGATTCTCCAAAATTGGGCCATTTCACATACTTGCTCTCGGATACCAGTTTGCGATATGCTTCGCCTTTTCTCTCGTACTCCAGTACTTTTGCACCATTGAGCCAATGTTCCACATGGTTATTCTTTGAAATGATATGGGCCGTATTCCATTCCCCAATAGGATTGATAGCTTTATTGATATCTGCTTTAATCAAATCGTACAAAGAAGCTACAGTTCGACTACCCTCATGGTTCCCCAGTTTTGCATCCGGATGCCTTTCATCATCCAAAATTTGATATTCCAACCCAATAGAGGAGCCTGGTCCCTTGTTCAGGTCGGTGTCCACATAATATTTGATACCACTATTGGCGCCCTCGGTCAATTTGAAATCCACTTTTAGCTCAAAATCACCATATAGCTCTGTGGTGACAATATCACCACCAGCTGCCGATTCTTGACCTCCAGAAGAAAGAACCGTCAATACACCATCCTTGATCTCCCAACCTTTATCGGGAAAATCATCAAGACGGGCACCTCGCCATCCGTTGGTCGTTTCACCGTCCCATAATAATTTCCATTCATTTTTTTCCTCGTCAATGGTCAGCTGATTTTTGGTCACTACTGGTGCCAAGGGCATTTCTTTGCTATATTTTGAAAGGCTGTCGGTTAAAATTTTGACATTTTTCCAAGCAATTTCTGTTCCTTCCTTCTGATCTTTACCGATACTGTGCACTTGAAGAGCAATGAAACCACTTGCTGTCTTGTCATCAATCAAATGGGCGGCGGGCACTCCATTGATCCAAGTTTGGATCGTATCCCCGATCGCCTCGACCCTATAGTGGTTCCAATCGTTTTGTTTAAAGGCTTTCTGTGCTTCTGGGTTATCGTCCAAAGTGACAAGCCAACCTCTTCGACCTTCGTCATAGATACCGGCGCTCCATGCCCGGTCCGATGGGTCGATCTCAATCTGATAGCCGTGGACCCTTCCGTTTTGATAATGGGGAAAGCTATTGCTCCTTACTTGAATTCCCGAATTCATCGTTGAATCCACTTTGTAATCCAATTCCAAAATAAAATCGCCATACATCTTATCCGTAGTTAAAAAGGAATTGGGTGTATCATGGACGGTAGACCCCACAATGGCATCCCCTCTTACCTCATAATTGGCTTCTCCGCCCTTTTGGTTCCATCCGTTCAGGGTTCCATCGGTCAAGTCGACCCATGGTACATCGTCTTTGGGGGCATCGGCACAAGACCAACACAGTAGCAATGCCAAGGCCCCTAGTTTTAGTTTGTTCATTTTATGTGTCATGAGTTAAAAATTATACTTTACAATTCGATTATAGGCCGAAAAGACCTGGTAGCCAGAGGGCCAATTCTGGAATATAGGTAATCAGAAAAAGGGCCAATATCATGGCCGCAAACAATGGCAACAGTGGCCTTATCACTTTTTCAATGGATGTTTTTGCCACACCCACTCCAACAAAGAGTACTGAACCCACTGGAGGTGTACACAGTCCAATGCAAAGGTTCAAGATCATGATGATGCCAAAATGCACCGGGTCTATCCCCAATTTTGTCACGATGGGCAAAAATATCGGGGTAAATATGAGAACAGCCGGTGTAATGTCCATAAAGACACCCACCATCAGCAATATCAAATTTATGATGAGCAATAGGACAATCTTGTTGTCGGTAATGGACAAAAGCCCCGAACTGATGTCCTGAGGGATATGCTCAAAAGAAAGTGCCCAGGACATGCTCATGGAGGCCGCTATCAAAAGCATGACAACAGCAGTAGTGGACGAGGCATTCAAAAAGATACTGGGGAGTTTTTTAATGGTTATCTGCTTGTAGACAAAACCCAACAACAAACTATATAGCACTGCAATGGCGGATGCTTCGGTAGCGGTAAATATACCCGCCACGATGCCCCCAATGACCAGAACCAATAGGAAAAGGCTTGGAACGGCATCGATAAAAGTTTTAAAAACTTGGTTAAAGGAACTCCTTTGTCCGGTACCATACCCTTTCTTTTTGGCCCAGAACATGGCGACCACCATCAAGAGCAACCCGGTAATCAACCCAGGGATGTACCCTGCCAAGAAAAGTGCGGCAATGGATGCCCCGCCACTTGCCAAGGAATACACAATCAAAATGTTACTTGGGGGAATTACCAACCCGGTCGTGGCCGAGGTAATATTGACGGATACGGAGAAGCCCTTGTCATACCCTTCTTTTTCCATTTCTGG
Organism: Flagellimonas yonaguniensis; assembly: GCF_029193885.1. Taxonomy (GTDB): domain Bacteria; phylum Bacteroidota; class Bacteroidia; order Flavobacteriales; family Flavobacteriaceae; genus Flagellimonas; species Flagellimonas yonaguniensis. Next base: position 51,727 of record NZ_JARFVB010000019.1, read on the forward strand.
CCCAAGAATACTGCCCATGGCCGAGGCCGAGGCCATGGCCGAGCCTGCAATGGCCCCCATGAACATCGCTGATATAACATTGATCAGAGCGAGTCCTCCAGGCAGTGCACCGACCAAGGTTTTGGCAAAAGCTATCAAACGGTGGGCAATCCCTCCATGGTTCATCAATTCCCCTGACAATATGAAAAATGGGATTGCCAATAGGGCAAAACTATCCAAACCAGTGGCCATTCGTTGGGATATGGTAGCAAAAGCGGGCAACATGGGAACACTGACCAGCAGGGTCAACATGGATGAGATGGCTATGCTCCAGGCTACAGGGGTGCCGATGGCCAAGAGCCCTATAAAACTGATGATCAAAACGAGTAAGGGTATATATTCCATAAGGCTCAATCCGTTAGTATTTCCACAACTTTATTATAGACCACAATCAGTCCGCTCAAGGGAATCACGATATACACATACGCCAAGGGCAACCCCAGTGCAGGCGAAAGCTGTTTGAGTTCATAGGTGGTATACACCAACCATCCGCCCCCCGTTACCATTGACGCCAGACAGAAAAGGATGATAAAACCGGATACCACTCTTTTCAACAGTCTTTGATTTTTGGCATTGGCCCGTTTGACCAGTACATCTATGGCCACATGACCATTTTTTGCCGATACGTAGGCAGCTCCCAACAACCCCAACCAGATCATAAGGAAGCGGGCAAGTTCATCGGTAAATGGACTTGGTTCGCCCATGACATATCTGCTGAACACCTGCCAAAGCACATTCAGCACCATGAGGCTCATCAGGACCACCAGCAAACGCGCCAAAATATTTTCCAATATGTTCTTGAACCCAATCAATTTGCCAATGTTTTTATTTGTTGTATCATGTTGTTCAATTCTTCATCATTTTCATATGCCCGGTACATTTCCTTTGTCATTTCTATAAATGGTTGTTTGTCCGGATACGAAATCTTCACACCTGCCTCCCGGACTTTTTTCAATGCCTCTGCCTCTGATTCGGCCCACAATTTCCGCTGGTGCCCCAAGGACTTTTTTACCGCTTCGTCAATCCAACCCCTTTCCTGTTCTGAAAGGACATCCCAAAACCGGGTGCCAACAATCAATACGTCCGGGGAGAAGGTATGTTCATCCAATGAATAATAGGGGCACACCTCGTAATGCTTGGAAAGATAAAAACTGGGGGGATTGTTCTCCGCTCCGTCCACCACGCCCTGTTGCAGGGATGTATAGAGTTCTCCCCATGAAATAGGTGTTGGAGACCCGCCAAGACTTTTGACCATATCCATTGCGGTGATACTTTCCATTACCCTGATTTTAAGACCCTTTAAGTCATCTGGAGCAGTTACGGGCGCATGTTTGGTATAAAAGCTTCGAAACCCGGCATCGTAATAGCCCAGACCCTTCAATCGAAATTGTTCGGCATTGTCCAACAATGATTGCCCAATAAGGCCATCCAGCACCTTAAAAGCATGTTCACGACTCTCAAAAAGATAGGGAAGGCCCAATATTCTGGTCTTCGGGGCAAAATTCTCCAACGTGGCAACCGATACTTTGGTCATATCCAGGCTGCCGAGCTGGATCAATTCCAGGATTTCACGTTCGGTGCCCAATTGTTGATTGGGATAAATCTCTATACGAAGCCTTCCGTTTGAAACAATGTCAAGATCTTCCCCCATTTTTACCATGGCCCTGTGCACGGAATGGTTGATATCCAGACCGTGCGCCAATCTTATGATCTTGATACTACCGACCTCTTCGCAACCTAGGGCGAAGAACAACGTGAACAACAAAAGAATGGCAACGAACTGTTTCATTATTCTTCTCCTCTGATTTTTTCTATCAATTTTAAGGTGTCCACCACTTTTTGCTGAAGTCCTTCAAAATTTTTTTCCTCCAGAATATCTTTGGAAATCAGTTTTGAACCCATTCCCACGCAGGTTACCCCTGCATCGAACCAAGCTCGTAAGTTTGCCTCATCCGTACTGACCCCTCCAGTGGGCATAACACTTGTCCATGGCTGGGGGCCTTTAATTGCCTTTACGAACCCTGGACCATAGGTGGATCCGGGGAAAAGCTTGATGAGTTCACATCCCAATTCTTCTGCCTTGTTGATTTCCGTCAAAGAACCACAGCCTGGCGACCAAAGTACTTTCCTGCGATTACAGACTATGGCGATATCTTCCCTTAAAGAAGGGGTTACCACAAAGTTCGCTCCCATTTGTAAATACATGGATGCTGCAGTGGCATCCGTAATGGAACCAACTCCCATGATCATCCCCTGGAGTTCCCCCAAGGCATATTTGTTCAGCTCCGAGAACACTTCAAAGGCAAAATCGCCACGTGCGGTGAACTCCATCAAACGGGCCCCACCATCATAGCATGCTTTGAGCACTTTCTTCCCAATTTCGATGTCGGAATGATAGAACAATGGAACCATACCCGTTTCCTGCATTACTCGTACTACTTCCAACCTTGAATATCTTGCCATTTTGCTTTTTTTATCGTGATACTCTTCCGGAGGCATCGCCTCCCATTAACTTTTCAACTTCTGCGACAGTAACCAAATTGGCATCCCCTTTTATGGTATGCTTCAAACAGGAGGCCGCTACGGCAAAGTCCAAGGCATTTTGGTCATCTTCGGGCCAGTTCAACAGCCCATAAATAAGACCTCCCATAAAGGAGTCGCCCCCACCGACACGATCCACAATGTGTGTAATCTGGTATTCCCGGGAAGTGTACATGGTCCTTCCATCGTAGAGTACACCCGCCCATGTATTGTGCGAGGCCGACAATGATCCCCTCAGTGTCGTAATGACCTTTTTAGCATTGGGGAACCTTTTGATCATCTGTTGGCACACTGATAGGAAAGCATCGGCCTTTACATGTTCTCCTTGGGTGGTAATGTCCAATCCCTCTGGTTTGATGCCGAAATGCTTTTCCGCGTCTTCCTCATTCCCCAAAACAATATCGCAATAAGAAGTAAGTTCGGACATAATCTCCTCCCGTTTGGCATCATTGCAATAATTCCAAAGTTTGGCCCGGTAATTAAGGTCCGTGGATATGGTAATTCCTTTCTTCTTTGCGATTTTCACTGCCTCTATACATGCATCGGCCGCTCCCTGTGAAATTGCAGGGGTAATTCCTGTCCAGTGGAACCACGCTACATCCATGAAGACACTGTCCCAATCCACCATCCCGGGACCTATCTCGGCCATGGCCGAGTGCGCCCGGTCGTACACAACCTTGCTGCCACGGCTAACCGCGCCGGTCTCCAAAAAATAGATGCCCAAGCGGTCTCCGCCATAAATGATATTGTCAGTGCCAACACCACGCTTTCGCATTTCCATCAGGGCACATTCCCCGATATCGTTCTTTGGTAGGCGAGTCACAAAATCGACGGGCACCCCATAATTAGCAAGGGATACCGCCACATTGGACTCCCCTCCCCCATAGACCACATCGAAACTGTTGGCCTGTGAGAACCTCAGAAAGCCCGGAGGGGAGAGTCTTAACATAATTTCTCCGAACGTTACCACTTTTTTCATTCCGTTATCTCTATTTTTAGTTATATCCTAGATTAAAATAGGCCTTGGCATTTCTGTAACAAATGTCCTGAACCAAACTTCCTATGTATTCAAGGTCATTCGGTATAAGGCCTTTTTTCATGTCATTTCCCAATATATTGCACAACAGTCTCCTGAAATATTCGTGCCTTGGAAAGGACAGAAAGCTCCGGGAATCGGTAAGCATCCCCACAAAACAACTGAGCAAACCCATATTCGATAATGTGTTCAGCTGTTTTTCCATACCGTCCAGTTGATCATTGTACCACCAACCCGAACCCATTTGCATCTTCCCCCGCACACTGCCATCATTGAAGTTGCCCACCATTGTGGCAAAAACCTCATTAAGGGCGGGGTTAAGATTATAAAGGATTGTTTTGCTAAGCTGTCCTGTACTTTCAAGTGTATTCAAAAACCTAGCAAGATTGATGGCCTGTGGGAAATCGCCTATCGAATCAAAGCCTGTATCAGGCCCTAGTTGGGCCAATTTTCTTTTATTGGTGTTTCGCAGTGCGCCCAAATGGAATTGCTGCACCCATCCCAGTTTATGGTATTCGCGGCAAAGGTGGACCAAGGTCTCAAACTTAAAGTATCGTATTTCCCCGACTTCAAGAGAATGACCGTTCATCAGCTTTCCAAAGATGGTATCAATATCATAGCTGTTCATCTCAAAATGATACAAATGTTCCAGGCCATGATCGGAAAGACGGCAACCTTGTTCATGGAAAAATGCCAGTCTCTTCTTAAGGGCAGTGATCAGATCCTGATAGGCGGTTATTCGGGTCCCGGACACCTCACTCAACTTTTCCAGATATGTTCTGTAGCCACTATGGTCCTCTACAGCATATACTTTATCCGGTCTGAAGGTTGGCAGCATTTTTGGCGAAGTATTCTTTTGCGCTGCACTATTGTGATGTTCCAAATAATCGATGGGATCGTCCGTAGTGCAGATGACCTCTACGTTAAACTGTTGCAACAGTCCCAATGTACTATGGCTTTTCTGTTGCAGTTGTTCTTCGGTATCCCAGAAAATACGTGCTGCATTATTGCCGGTAAGCAGGTCGTCGATTCCAAAATATCGTCGCAACTCCAAATGGGTCCAATGGTACAAGGGGTTTCTAAGAGTAAAGGGAACCGTCTCGGCCCATTTTTGGAACTTATCCCTATCCGAAGCATCCCCTGTAATATACGCCTCATCAATACCACAGGCCCGCATTGCCCTCCATTTATAGTGGTCATCGGTCAACCAAGCCTCAGTAAGGTTTTTGAATTGATAATCATTGGCAACATGTTCAGGAGACAAGTGGTTATGATAATCGATTATCGGCATTTCCTTTGCATAGCCATGATACAATTCCTTAGCTTGTGGGGTCTCCAACAAAAAGTTATCTTTTATAAATGTCATTGTAGCAAGGATTTTTCCATACCGTACATGAGTCCCCTTAATTCTGCAAGCCCCCGAAGGCGTCCTATTGCTGAATATCCCGGGTTCGTTTTTTTATGGATATCGTCCAACATTTGGTGTCCATGGTCGGGCCGCATCGGCATGCGTTGGTTCTTGGCATTTTTTTCGTTGCGCCCAAGCTGTTCCTTTAGCAATTCGTACATCACTCCATACATATCCACATCACCATCCAAATGGTCCGCTTCATAAAAATTTCCAAGCGAATCCCTTTTTGTACTTCTCAAGTGTATAAAATTGATTTTTTCCGATAAACGATTGGCCATACCCACCAAATCATTGTCTTCCCTTACTCCATAAGAACCCGTGCAAAAACACAGCCCATTGTGGGGGCTATCGTAGGCTGCAAGTAGTTTTTTTGCATCCTCTTCTGTACTCACCACTCTTGGGAGCCCCAAAATGGGGTACGGGGGATCATCAGGGTGGATAGCCAAAAAGACACCGGACTTTTCCGCGGTTGGGCCAATTTCCTTGATAAAATCGTACAGATTGCTTCTAAGTTCCTCTTCGCTAATGTTCCGATACATGTCCAAAGCCTCTTGAAACTGTTCCACCGTGTATCCTTCCTCTGCCCCCGGCAGACCAGCAATGATGTTTTGGACCAAACGCTTCTTGGCTTCGTCATCCATGCTTTCGAATGCTATTTTGGCCATCCCAATGGTTTCCTTGGAATAGTGGTCTAAGGCTTTTTCTCGATTCAGGATAAAGAGTTCAAAAGCCGCAAATTCAATGGCATCAAAACGAAGTGCATAGGAACCGTCTGGCATTTCATAGGAAAGATCGGTCCGGGTCCAGTCCAGGATGGGCATAAAATTGTAACATACCGTGTCAATTCCACATTGACCAAGGTTTTCAATACTCTGTTTGTAATTTGCGATGTACTCTCTATACCTTCCCGTTCGCTTTTTGATATCCTCGTGAACGGGTATGCTCTCCACCACCGACCAAGTAAGGCCAGAGGCCTCCACTTCTTTTTTTCTTTTGTTTATTTCCGATGTGGGCCAAACATCACCATTTGGAATGTGGTGCAATGCCGTTACAATGCCAGTTGCCCCTGCTTGCCTAATGTCAGCAAGGGAAACGGGATCTTTTGGTCCGTACCATCGCCATGTCTGTTCTAAACCCATTGATATTGAATTTTCATCATTCCCTATTTTCATTAAACGCCGCTAAAAGCGCTGAAGCCCCCATCGATAGGAACCACTATGCCGGTAACGAATTTTGAATGTTCGCTGGTCAACCATAAAGAGGTGCCCACCAAATCCTCGGGTTCTCCAAAGCGTCCCATGGGGGTTTGATCGATTATCGTGGCTCCCCTTGGGGTCAATCCTCCTTCTTTCTCGGTCAATAAACTTCTGTTTTGATCGGTCAGAAAAAAACCGGGGGCCAATGCATTCACCCTAATGCCCACTTTGGAAAAATGGACGGCAAGCCATTGGGTAAAATTGGAAACCGCGGCTTTCGCCCCGCTATAGGCCGGTATTTTCGTAAGTGGGGTAAAGGCATTCATAGAGGAAATGTTCAAAACACTGCATCCTGTGCGACCTACCATTTCCCTAGAAAAAATCTGTGTGGGCAAAAGGGTTCCAATGAAATTCAAATTGAACACAAATTGAATCCCCCCCATATCCAAATCAAAGAATGTCTTAAAATCCTTTTCTGTTTTTAGCAGGTCTTCTTTGAGCAAATAGGAGTCACTGGTTGTTCCCAAAGGATGGTTTCCCCCTGCTCCATTGATCAGAATATCGCAGGGGCCGAATTTTTCTGTCATCTCATGTTTGGCCTCTTCCAAGCTTTCTCGATCAAGCACGTCCACTTTAACAGCAATCACAGTACCCCCGGCATTATTGATTTCCTCTGAAACAGTTTGTGCCGATTCCATATTCAGGTCCATAACGCAGACCTTCGCTCCTTGATCGGCAAAAGCATGGGCCAGGGTACTGCACAAAATGCCACCACCACCTGTTATTGCGACAACTTTGCCATTCAATTCTTTATATTTGGGATCATCCATTGTTATTATTTTTTTCTTTGAACAAAGTATTGGATTAGGTGAAAAATTATTCCGTGTACTTTTTACATGGTTTCAAATATATAAATTTTTGCTATCCGTTCAGAGAAAAAATCAAAATTTTATACAAAAACATGAAGGCTCACGAAAAACTTCAGGATATCCAAGTAAAACCAAATTCATTTGAATGTTCGGTCACAGCTGACATAACGCTTTTTGGATATGTTGATGGCAAACTAAAAATACTTCTCATTAAAAGGTCGTTGGGACATTTTAAAAACCAATGGCATGTACCTGGAGGGGTAATGGAAGAACATGAAACCATTGAGGACTGTGCAGCAAAGGTCCTTTTTTCCCTGACAGGGTTCAGGGACATACACTTTGAACAGGTAAAAACCTATACAGCCTTGGACAGGCACCCTTTGAAGAGGGTCATCACGGTATGTTTCTATGCTTTGGTCAAACCCGAGAATCATCCCTTGACACTTAGGGACAATATCACGAGCATTGATTGGTTCGATGTGGACGATATCCCCAAAAATCTTGGTTATGATCATGAAAAGCTGATTAGGGAAGCCTACTCGTTTGTGCAGAACAATTTAAGGCATAGACTTATCGTTGGTGAACTTCTCCCTAGGGAGTTTACTTTACACGAACTGCAAAACCTATACGAGGACATCTTGAATGTTGAACTGGATAGGAGAAATTTCAGAAAACGTATATTCCAAATGGATGTTTTGGAGAACACCGGGAAAAAAAAGCAAGGGGTCAAGGGAGGTCCCTATCTATACAGATTAAAATAATAGAGGTCCATGGCTCTTAGGGATTTTCCTATTGGTTTGTCTATGAATGGAAAAATAATATCCACCTGGATTTGTATGGCATATTCAATCCCTAAATGCCATGTTTTGCCTAAACAAGAGAAACAACATCGCATTATAATTATTCCCCAGTCCTTTTTTTAGCCGATTGAAGGCCTTGGTAATTTGGGCTTCAACTGTCTTGATCGAAATATTAAGGTATTCGGATATTTCAAGGTTTGTCAAGCCTTCCTTTCTACTTAAAAGAAATACTTCACGACATTTGGGAGGGAGTTTTTGTATTTCCTCCATGATCTTGCCCATAATCTTTTCCCAAGAAGCTTCATCCTGCATGGTCACTGTTTTTTCCAGGGCCTTGAAATATTTCTGCTCCAATACTATAGTGGACCTTTTCTTTTTGTACTGGTTGATGAATTCGTTGTAGACGGACTTGAACAAATAATTCTGAAGGGAGGACTCAATCCGAAGTTTCCTGCGCTTTTCCCAGGTCTTCAAAAAAACATTCTGGAGCACATCTTCAGCCATCTCATGATTGTTCGTCAAGGTAAGAGCATAACCGAACAATCTTTGGCTATAATGGTCCACCAAATGTGCAAATGAATCTTCATGCCCTTCTTTGAGGCGAGAAATCAGGGTTATTTCATCCATGTCCATATTATGACAAATAAAAAAAATAGGTGTGAATACTGCAAATATGAAAAAAAAATCGCAAAAAAGTTAGGGTATTGAAAATATGTATTGTCATTACATAAAAGGCTATACATAAAATCAACTTGGAAGTAGAAAATATAATACATAAATATTTACTGAATGAAGCTTCTTCAGAAGACCTTGATTTTTTGTCCAATTGGATTCTTAAAGAAGGTAATGAGACTCTTTTTGAGAACCTAGTAAAAAATCATCTTGAAGTCACAATGGCCATGAACAAACCAAATACGGACAAGATCAAAAAGGAATTGTTTAAGCGTATACAACGGGACAAAAATAGGCGCGTAGTCAATACGGTACTTAAATATGCCGCTGTGCTCACACTCTTTTTATCCTTGGGATACCTATATCATCAACAAGGTCAAATTGATCATCTTGAAAAAAATACACTTGTTCCCAAGGTGGAATCGGTTACGATTACTTTGGATGATGGCACTATCGAAGAATTGGTTCCCACCGAAAATAAAAAAATTAGAAATGCGAATGGGACCCTCATAGGTTCCCAAGATCATTCCAAACTAACGTATTCCAAGGCCACGAAAGCAGAAGAACTGGTCCATAACACATTATATGTGCCACATGGAAAAAGGTTCGACGTGGTATTGTCAGACGGCACGCATATATTCTTGAATTCGGGAACTACTTTGCGTTATCCCATCGCTTTTGTTGAAAAAGAGCATCGTACGGTTTTCTTGAATGGGGAAGCCTATTTCGATGTCGCCAAGAATGCGGAACATCCTTTTGTGGTCAATGTCAATGGATTGATTGTCAAAGTATTGGGCACCAAGTTCAATGTGTCCAATTATGTTGAGGATGCGGGCATTAATACGGTGTTGGTTGAAGGATCTGTGGAATTGTACAAAAATGATACACAACATGGAAATGATGGAAGCCCATTGCTGCTCAAACCTGGATTTATGGCACGGTGGGACAGGGCCAGTAATGAAATCGGGGTGGAAAATGTGGATACCAGATTATACACTGCATGGATAGATGGAAAGCTGGTTTTTAGAAATACATCGTTTCGCAAGATTAGACATACCCTGGAACGAAAGTATAGCGTGACCATTAAGAACAGGAACAGTGAGCTTGATGAACAACTCTTTGATGCCACATTTGATATAGAGACGATTGATGAAGTATTGGAGTCTTTCAGCAAGAGCTTCGCCATTGATTATTACATCAAAGACAATGAGGTAATCATAGAATGAACATTCCTTTAAGAATTAGCTATATAATCCAATAAACCAGAAAAATATGATGAAACCAATGAATTGATGAACCGAATCATGTATAAAAAAGAATCGGAAAATGCGGACACATTCCCCGATTCGGTGCAATGATTTAAATGAATTTAAACCAAATAACACAACTAAAGTATGAAAAAACTCAGTAATTCAAGAGGTGCTGAGCGTTACCTCTTTAAACTAACCCTGAAAATGAAACTAACTGTATTCTTAACAATGGTTTCCCTTTTTCAAATCCAGGCTCATACCTACTCACAGACGAAAAAAGTGTCACTCGATATGTCCAATGCTACAGTGGCTGCCGTAATCTATGAAATTGAATCACTTTCCGACTTTAAATTCTTGTTGAACAGAAGTGATGTTGATGTAGACAGAACGGTGTCCATAAAAGTCAAGAAAAAGCCCATTGCTTTTGTTTTGAACAAAATGTTTGAAGGGACCGATGTTGAATACGAAGTATTGAACAAACAGATTATCCTGAGAAGCAAAACGGACAATCAGGACTCCCTGAACGAGGTCACTCAAAACAATTTGCCCGATAACACGATACAATTCCAGGTAACGGGGAGTGTAAAGGACCAAGCGGGAGTGGCACTTTTGGGGGCGAATGTTATCGAAAAGGGAACCACAAACGGAACACAGACCGATTTTGACGGAAATTTTGCGCTTACCCTTTCGAGTCAAAATGCAATTTTACAGGTGTCATATATTGGGTTCACTACTAAGGAAGTTGCATTCGATGGCATGACAACATACAATGTCATATTGCAGGAGAGTGCCTCGGGATTAGACGAGGTTGTAATTGTAGGTTATGGCACTCAACGGAAAAGTGATGTGACCGGGGCGGTATCATCTATATCTGGTTCTGAACTCACAGAAACAGCTTCCTCAAATCTTATTACCCAGGCTCAGGGTAAATTAGCGGGAGTAGATATAGTTAGTAACAATGGTTCTCCTGGTGCACCTTCTACTATTAGAATAAGAGGTAATAGATCTATTAATGCTGGCAACGAACCTCTTTTCGTTATTGATGGTGTTCCTACTACCCAAGGAATTGATGATTTCAATCCAGGGGATGTTGAGTCCCTTGAGGTACTAAAAGATGCAAGTGCTGTTGCCATTTATGGCTCTAGAGGGGCTAATGGAGTTATTTTAATTACCACAAAACGAGGAAAAAAAGGAAAACCCAATATTAGGTTCAATACTTATTATGGTCCTAAAATAGCTGTCGAAAATGTGAACACAATGAATGCCCAACAATATATGGAGTATAATAGAGTGGCAAGAGGACTTTCTATGGACGATAGTAGTGGAGATGTTCTAGCATTAGGACAAGGACTTGTGGATAATTTTCAAAATGGGGTCGATACTGATTGGCTAGATTTAGCTTTGAAGACGGGTTCACAACAAGAGCATCAATTGTCGGTAAGCGGAGGTTCGGAAAATTTGAATTATTATGCTTCAGGTAGCTATTATAATGAAGAAGGAATACTAAAGAATTCCGATTTCGATAGATTGGCATTAAGGGTAAATTTAGATGCACATTTAAATGAAAAAACACAAATAGGAATAAGCCTGGAAACGCCGGACATAGTATACCACCCTCGCCGGGTTAAAGTGACCATAGCTGGCCGGACGAAAGTGACCCACCCCCGCCGGGCCAAAGTGACCCACCTTTAGATTAGATCTATCTGTAAAAAGTC
>NZ_JARFVB010000002.1 GCF_029193885.1 Flagellimonas yonaguniensis
AAATGGTTCTTATTCTCTTTACGCTGTCGTTACAATATGTATATGAACTTCTTTTCTTTTTTACTTCAAAAAACACCTTTTCGATGCCTTGGAAGCGCCCTGCCTTATCAGCTAAGCGGGTGCAAATGTACAACTGTTTTTTTAACCGGCAAGCTTTTTTTGAAAAAAAATTCAAAACATTATCTTGACCTCAAAAAACAACTTTTTACATGAATTTTTTCCTAGAAACACCTTAGTGTTTTTCGGGCTGCAAATGTAAAATGCTTTTTTCGATTACACAATGCTTTTTTAATAATTTTTCTCAGCCTTTCCGACTTATCAAAACAGTATATCAATGAGCTTCTGAACTTGCCCAAAAACAAACCCTTTGTTGTTTTTGGGGCTGCAAATGTAACACCCTTTCCACAATAAACAAGAGGTTTTTTTTCTTTTAGGAGATGTTTGCCATCAAGTGACTGAAAACAAAGCAGATAAAAATACAACTTTTTTTAAAATTTAAAAAATACCACGTTTTCACATTACTTCAATCCAAAAAAACAATCAAATCAATCTTATTATATATAGAAAATTAGTGTTTATATATAAGGTGGGTATTGTAGCATCTATACAAGGTGTTATCTTTGTCCTCTTGATAGTAAAACTTAGAAGTTTAAACAACATGATAAAGATCACACTGCCGGATGGTGCTGTAAAAGAAGTTGAAAAGGGAACTACACCCATGGAAGTTGCCAAAAGTATTAGTGAAGGATTAGCTAGAAATGTTATTTCCGCCAAATTCAACGATACTGTCGTGGAAACAGTGACCCCATTGACCAGTGATGGTGCCCTTACCTTATATACATGGAACAACGATGAAGGAAAAAAAGCATTTTGGCACTCTACCTCTCACGTAGTAGCCCAAGCTTTGGAAGAATTGTACCCAGGTATAAAATTGACCATTGGACCTGCTATTGAAAATGGTTTTTATTATGATGTGGATTTTGGCGACCAAAGTATTTCAGAAAAGGATTTTCCAAAAATTGAAAAAAAGGCTTTAGAAATTGCACGAGGCAAGCACGACTATAATATGAGAAGTGTTTCTAAAGCTGATGCGCTTTCTTATTATAAGGAGCAGGGAAATGAATATAAGGTAGAACTTATCGAAAATCTTGATGACGGCACCATAACCTTTTGCGACCACAGCACTTTTACCGACTTATGCCGTGGTGGACATATTCCCAATACAGGAATCATAAAAGCCATAAAATTATTGAGCGTTGCAGGTGCTTATTGGAGAGGGGATGAAAACAATACGCAGTTGACTCGTGTATATGGAATATCCTTCCCAAAACAAAAGGAACTTACCGAGTACCTTCAGCTTTTGGAAGAAGCCAAGAAAAGGGACCACCGAAAACTGGGCAAGGAATTGGAACTTTTCACTTTCTCACAGAAGGTGGGACAAGGTCTTCCTTTGTGGCTGCCCAATGGAGCCGCATTACGTGAGCGCTTGGAACAATTCCTTAAGAAAGCACAGAAGAAAGCGGGTTATGAAATGGTGGTCACTCCCCATATTGGTCAAAAGGAGCTATATGTTACATCTGGCCACTATGCCAAATATGGAGAGGATAGCTTTCAGCCCATCCACACGCCCAAAGAGGATGAAGAGTTCCTATTGAAACCGATGAATTGCCCACATCATTGCGAAATATACAACAGCTATCCATTCAGCTATAAAGATCTTCCAAAGCGTTATGCTGAATTTGGCACCGTATATAGATATGAGCAAAGTGGAGAGTTGCACGGCCTTACCAGGGTAAGAGGGTTCACTCAGGATGATGCCCACATTTTTTGTACCACCGAGCAATTAAATGACGAGTTCAAAAATGTGATCGACCTTACATTATATGTATTGAACTCCCTAGGTTTTGAAGATTTCACAGCTCAAGTATCCGTAAGGGATTTGGAAAACCCAGACAAATATATCGGCAATACGGACGACTGGGAAAAAGCTGAGCAAGCTATCATAAACGCTGCCGAGGAAAAAGGCCTCAACTATGTGGTTGAAAGTGGCGAAGCCGCTTTTTACGGACCCAAGTTGGACTTTATGATCAAGGATGCCCTTGGCAGAAACTGGCAATTGGGAACCATTCAGGTGGATTACAACCTGCCAAAACGTTTCGACCTTACCTATAAAGGAAGTGACAATGAACTGCACAGACCTGTGATGATTCACCGTGCTCCATTTGGAAGCATGGAAAGATTCGTGGCATTGTTGTTGGAGCACACAGGTGGAAACTTCCCTTTATGGCTCATTCCAACACAGGCTATTGTATTGCCCGTCAGTGAGAAACACGAAAAATATGCGGAAAAAGTTTTGAATTCATTAGAAAATCACGAAATTCGCGCGCTCATTGATAAAAGGAACGAGACGGTAGGCAAGAAGATTCGTGAGGCAGAACTCAAGAAAATCCCTTTCATGATCATTGTCGGGGAACAGGAAGAAGAGTCTGTGACCATTTCTGTTAGACGACATGGAGGTAAAGATTTGGGCAGTTTAAGCGTAGATGCATTTTCAGACTTGGTAACTACTGAAATAAATAGTACCTTAAAGTCGTTCTAAAAAATTAAGTTTAATTAAAAAGTTTACGTCATAGCAATTAGAAGAAGATTTAGACCCCAACCTAGGAGGGAAAATAAAAACCCTCACAACATCAATGAGAAAATAAAAGCCCGAGAAGTACGGCTTGTCGGCGATAATGTTGAAATGGGCGTTTATCCCATCTCAAAAGCAAGGGAAATAGCCAACGAGCAGGAGTTGGATTTGGTGGAGATATCACCGAACGCTGAGCCACCTGTTTGCAAGGTTATGGATTACAAAAAGTTCCTTTACGAACAAAAGAAACGCGATAAGGCCATGAAGGCCAAAGCCAGTAAAGTTGTCGTTAAGGAAATTAGGTTTGGACCGCAGACGGATGACCATGATTATGAGTTCAAGAAAAGACACGCAGAGAAGTTCTTGAAAGATGGCGCCAAACTTAAAGCTTATGTGTTCTTTAAAGGACGTTCAATCGTTTATAAAGACCAAGGCGAAATATTGTTGTTGCGACTGGCCCAAGAACTCGAAGAGCTTGGTAAAGTAGAGCAAATGCCTAAATTGGAAGGCAAGCGTATGACCATGTTCATCGCACCCAAAACAAGTAAAAAATAAAAACTGGACCTTGGTCCGGTATAATAAGCGGAGTTAAATACTAGGAAAATGCCTAAGATGAAAACAAAATCCAGTGCCAAGAAGCGTTTTAAGCTTACAGGAACTGGTAAAATCAAAAGAAAGCACGCTTTTAAGAGTCACATTTTGACAAAAAAATCCAAAAAGCGTAAGCTAAAGCTGACTCACTCCACATTGGTTCACCAATCGGATGAGAACAACATCAAAGAACAATTGCGTTTAAAATAATTGTTCACCGGTACATTATTTATTAACCATGGAGTCAGGCTCATAAAAGTTCTCAATAATTGAGACGCCTGCTACAAAAAAATGACACATTATGCCAAGATCAGTAAATTCAGTTGCTTCAAGAGCTAGAAGAAAAAAAGTGATGAAGCAAGCCAAAGGTTACTTTGGAAGACGTAAAAACGTTTGGACAGTAGCCAAAAATGCGGTGGAAAAAGCAATGCTTTATGCTTACCGCGACAGAAGAAACAAAAAGCGTACTTTCCGTTCCCTATGGATCACCCGTATCAACGCTGGTGCCAGAATGCACGGAATGTCTTACTCTCAATTCATGGGTAAGGTTAAAGCCAATGGAATAGAACTTAACAGAAAAGTTCTTGCCGATTTGGCCATGAACCACCCGGATGCTTTTAAAGCAATCGTTGAGAAAGTAAAGTAAAAAAGCTAATATAAACTTACCCCGCTTATTTAGATCCCGCCTTGTGCGGGATCTTTTATTTTTTGATTATTGGAAATATCATTGTCGACTTCGCTTTAATTGACAGCCTTGGCACTATTGACCGTAAGCCGTCAACACCAACTTTCTTCCCGAGGCATGATTACGATGCTCGCATAAGTAAATTCCTTGCCATATACCCATGTTCAACCTACCCTGTGTAATCGGGATTTGTACAGAAGCCCCCATCAACGAGGCTTTTATATGTGCAGGCATATCATCTGGACCCTCATAATTGTGTACATAGTACGGTGCATTTTCGGGCACCATTGTATTGATGTGGCTCTCAAAATCAGTTCGTACCGTTGGGTCTGCATTTTCATTAATGGTCAAGCTGGCCGAAGTATGTTTAATGAACACCTGTAGGAATCCAGTATTTATTTTCCGAATCTCCGGTAAAGCGTCAATAATCGTATCGGTAATCAAATGAAACCCGCGAGAATACGATCGTAATTGTATTTCTTTCTGGTAAAAATTCATGTAATAACATTCTTTGACCCCAAATTAATATAAAGTTTACCAAAACAAGGAGCCAGTTCCATGAATAACAAATAACTTTGCAGCTTAATTTATTGGAATGGACTTATCACAGATAAAAATGGTGGTTACCGATATGGATGGAACGCTTTTGAATTCCAAACACGAGGTAAGCCCCCGGTTTTTTGAAATCTACGAAGAACTCAAAAAGAAAAACATTGCTTTTGTGGCTGCCAGTGGAAGACAATATCATAGCATGGTCGACAAATTAGAGTCCATCAAAAATGAGATTTTGGTCATTGCAGAGAACGGTGCTTTGATCAAGAAACAGGAGGAAACATTGCTTACAACGCCCATCAATACATCCGAGGTACATCGAATCTTGGATACTGTACGTCCTTTGGATAATGTACATCCCGTTTTGTGCTGTCAAAACAATGCCTTCGTAGGGGGCGATTCCAATGCGTTCATTGATATGCTCCGTGAATACTATTCCGAGTTCGAAATCGTGGAAGATCAAAAACAGGTGGACGAAGAAGTATTAAAAATTGCCATCTACCATTTTGAAAATTCTGAAAAACACATTTACCCCAATGTAAAGCATTTGGAAGGGGACTTAAAAGTAAAGGTCTCCGGTGCCAATTGGGTGGATGTTTCCGACTTGAATGCCCACAAGGGATATGCACTCAAAAAAGTGATGGATGAATTTCAGATTGCTTCCAACGAAATCATGGTCTTTGGGGATTACAACAATGATTTGGAAATGTTGCAACTATCCGATTACAGTTTTGCCATGGCCAACGCCCACCCGAATGTGTTGAAAACTGCCAAATACACCACCCATAGCAATGATGATTTTGGTGTGGAGCGTGTTTTGGAGAAATTACTTTAGCAACAAAATACCATTCTAAACCTCTATCCTTGAATGATTTGCTTATGTAAAATTTGTACCTTAAAGGACAAACTTTAAAAGCAACACTATGGCACCTTTAAAAAGAGAAGACATCAAACAGGAGGTCTTCGACCTCTATGATGAATATGCCCACAACCAGATAGATCGCAGGGAATTTATGGAAAAACTTTCTGTGTATGCTGTTGGCGGTATTACCATGGCTTCATTGATGAGCTTTATCATGCCAAATTATAAGGATACACTCACCGTATTACCCAACGACCCGGAACTGGATTCCAAGTTCATTACCTATAACTCACCAAAGGGTGGCGGCCAAATCAAAGGCTTGTTGTCCAAACCAAAAAATAGTACAGGTAAAATAGGTGGTGTTGTGGTAGTGCACGAAAATCGTGGGCTTAATCCTTATATTGAAGATGTGGGGCGAAGAGCAGCCAAAGCAGGTTTTATTTCCTTGGCACCTGATGCCCTTACACCGCTGGGTGGATATCCAGGTAACGATGATGACGGCAGAACGCTTCAACGACAACGAGATCGTAACGAGATGTTGGAAGACTTTATCGCCGCCTACGACTATCTCAAAAACCATGAGGATTGCAATGGAAAGGTAGGTGTGGTCGGTTTCTGTTTCGGTGGATGGATATCGAATATGATGGCCGTAAAAGTTCCTGATTTGGCCGCGGCCGTTCCTTTTTATGGCAGCCAACCTTCAGATGATGAAGTAGCACAGATAAACGCGCCTTTATTGATCCATTATGCTGGATTGGATGAACGGGTAAATGCAGGCTGGGAAGACTATGAAGCCAAACTAAAAGAACTCGACAAGGACTACGAGGTCCATTTTTATCCAGATGTCAACCATGGGTTCCATAACAATACCACCCCCCGTTTTGATGAGGCCTCAGCCGATTTAGCGTGGAAAAGAACCGTAGATTTCTTCAAAAAGCACTTGAGCTAGGTCTTTTGCTTCTTTTTGCGGGCAGCAGGGAACAAAACGTTGTTCAAAATCAACCGATACCCTGGCGAGGTCGGATGCAGTTCCAATTCCGTTTTGGGGTCCCCTACCCTATGCTGGTAATCCTCCGGATCGTGGCCGCCATAAAAGGTAAAGAATCCTTTTCCTTTAATACCATGAATGTATCTGGCCTCTCCGTTGATTTTATTCTCACCCAAGACCATAACCGTTGGTTTTACTTGGCCTCGGGTATAGGCCGTGGTCTGCCCCATAAAGCCTTTTACCAAACTCGTGTGGTTTTGTGTCAACATGGTGGGAACAGGATCCCATTTGGCCGAGAATTCCATTAAGGAGAAGTAATCGGACTCTTTGGGCACATTGGCCCTCTTATTGGTCATATCGATGGACGAAAACTCATAACGGATGGGATTTCGTTCCAAGGTAAAATTGGTAAAGGCAAAGGTATTGCTGAAATCCAATTTGGCCTGATAATTCGCATCTGAAGGGTCTCCATCGAACATAGGCTCACAGATATCCACGTCTTCAGCGGCCAGAGCAATATCAAAACTATCGGTAGCGGAGCACATGGCAAACATAAACCCTCCCCCAATCACATAATTTCGAATTTTTAAGGCCACGGCCAGCTTTTCTTCAGATACTTTGGAATACCCCAAGCTTTGTGCCAATTCTTCTGCTTTGGCCTTATCTTGAATATACCATGGAGCGGCCCGGTAATGCCCATAGAATCGCCCATACTGTCCTGTAAAATCCTCGTGGTGCAGGTGCAACCAATCGTACAATGCCAATTTATCGCCCAGTACTTCCGTATCATAAATGGTGGTATAGGGAATCTCCGCATACGTGAGTACCATGGTAACGGCATCGTCCCATGGCTGGTTCCCCTTTGGGGAATACACCGCAATCTTTGGTGCCTTTTCAAGGATAACGGCATCTTGGTTCTGGGATGGACTACTGATGTTGTCCAGAATCTGAGCTGCCTGTCCATCGGAGAGCACTTCAAAGGAAACGCCTCGGATTTGGCATTCTTGACGTATGGCTTCACCATCGGGCAACATAAAAGAGCCTCCCCGATAATTGAGCAACCATTGCACTTTCTGCTGTTTGGAAAGCACCCAATAGGTAATTCCGTAAGCTTTCAAATGATTTTTCTGCCCCTCGGCATCCATGGGAATTAGGATGACAGAGGCTGAAGTTTTAAAGAAAAAAAGTAAAATAAAGATAAAGGTGAGATTTCTTGCATTCGCTCGAAATGACACTTTGGAAAGTGATTTTTTAAAACGGTACGTCATTATCATCTGGGTCATCATCACTGTTCATTGCGCTACCAAAAGCATCGTCCGTACTTGGAAGATTTGGTGTCGCAAAGGGATTTTCTTCGTCCGCATTCATCTTCGATTGGAATTCGAATGGGGAGTCAAAGTCATCCAAGTTATCAAATTTACCCAGAGCACCCACAAATTTTAACCTAATATTTTCTAAACCTCCATTACGGTGTTTGGCCACAATGAACTCTGCTTGACCTTGGGTGGGGGTGCGCTCTTCATCGTCCCACTCGTCAATTTTATAATATTCGGGCCTATATATGAACGATACAATATCCGCATCCTGTTCAATCGCACCGGACTCCCTCAAATCCGATAGAATCGGTCGTTTACTACCCCCTCGGGTCTCCACGGCCCTCGATAACTGCGATAGGGCAATAACAGGCACATTAAGTTCCTTGGCCAATGCCTTCAAGTTTCGGGATATTGTGGAAATCTCCTGTTCACGATTACCTCCTTTTTGACTTCCCCCGGCTGTCATCAATTGCAAGTAATCAATAATAATGAGTCTAATACCATGCTGGGACGCCAATCTTCTTGCTTTGGCACGAAGATCAAAAATGGAAAGCGATGGGGTATCGTCGATGAACAAAGGTGCTTTTTCCAAGGTCTTTACCTTAACGTTCAATTGCTCCCACTCGTGTTTTTCCAGTTTACCTGTTCTCAATTTTTCCGATGACAGTCCCGTTTCGGAAGAAATCAAACGGGTAATCAACTGTACGGAAGACATTTCCAAGGAGAAAAAAGCAACGGGAATTTCCGAGTTTACCGCAATATTTCTCGCCATGGACAGCGTCAAGGCCGTTTTACCCATACCTGGACGTGCCGCCACAATGATCAAATCACTGGGCTGCCAACCTGAAGTCAACTTATCCAATTTATCAAAACCTGATGGGATCCCACTCAAGCCTTCTTTATTGGAAATTTCCTCGATTCGCTTTTTGGCCTGTATTACCAAATTCTGGGCAGTTTCTGCGGAACGCTTCAAGTTGCCTTGGGTAACCTCGTACAATTTTGCTTCCGCATTGTCCAAAAGGTCAAAGACGTCAGTTGCATCGCTGTAAGCTTCATCAATAATGTCGCTGGATATTTTAATCAGGCTGCGTTGAATATATTTTTGAAGAATAATCCTCGCGTGAAACTCGATATGAGCCGAAGAAGCTACTTTTTGAGTGAGTTTTATCAGGTAAAAGTCGCCTCCGACCGCTTCCAGCTTGCCATCCTTCTTTAATTGCGAAGAAACCGTTAATAAATCCACCGGTTCGGAAGATTCGAACAATTTAAAGATGGCCTCGTAAATGTATTTATGGGAATCCTTGTAGAAAACATCTGGATGAAGAATGTCAATCACTTCATCGACCCCTTTTTTGTCAATCATCATAGCTCCCAACACAACCTCCTCTAAATCAACAGCTTGAGGCGGTATTTTACCTTTTTCAAGATTGATAAGGGCAGATTTCTCCACACGACGTCCTACAATGGGGCTAGGTTTTTCCATGAATGCGAAAGTAGCTAATTAACCTTAAGTTAACTTTAATTTTGACAGATACGATTTCCACAGGTACTCAACAATTAAAATGTTGATAACTCAAAATACCTGTTAATAACATAAAAAAAATCAGGGATATAACCTAATGAAAAAGGTGAACCCCTGAAAAACAAGAACTATTCGCTGAAAACCCCCATCTCCGCATACTTTTCCATGCGGGTTTTCACCAATTCTTTTGGGGATAACTTTTTGAGTTCCTCAAAATGGGAAGAAATTTTGTTAGCGACGGTTTCGAATGTTTTTTTCCTATTGGCATGTGCCCCACCAAGGGGTTCCTTAACAATCTCATCGACCAAACCTTGCTTTTTCATATCGGTAGCGGTCAATTTTAAGGATTCGGCAGCTTGTTCCTTGTATTCCCAACTCCTCCAAAGGATGGATGAACAGGATTCCGGGGAAATAACGGAGTACCATGTGTTTTCCAACATCAACACCTTATCTCCCACGCCAATGCCCAATGCACCTCCTGAAGCTCCCTCACCAATGATAATCACGATAATCGGTACTTTAAGGCGTGTCATTTCCAAAATATTTCGGGCAATGGCCTCTCCCTGTCCACGTTCTTCTGCTTCGATACCTGGGTACGCACCCGGGGTATCCACAAAGCACACTACGGGAATCTTGAATTTTTCGGCAGACTTCATCAAACGAAGTGCTTTACGATAGCCTTCTGGGTTCGCCATACCGAAATTTCGGTACTGGCGTGTTTTGGTATTGTACCCTTTTTGCTGACCGATGAACATATAGCTTTGGTCGCCGATTTTTCCCAATCCACCTACCATGGCCTTGTCATCCTTAACATTTCTGTCCCCGTGCAGCTCCAAAAAAGTGTCTCCACAGATGGCATTGATGTAATCCATGGTATAAGGTCTGCTGGGGTGTCTCGACAATTGTACTTTTTGCCAAGCAGTAAGGTTTTTATAGATATCCTTGCGGGTCTGATCCAGTTTTTTCTCGATTTGCGAGCACGTTTCTGTAACGTCTACATCACTTTCTTCCCCAATTACCATACATTTTTGAAGTTGCTCTTCAAGTTCTTTGATGGGGAGTTCAAATTCTAGATATTCCATGGGAAGTCTTTTATTTTCACGAAAAACAATGGGGACAAATATATAACATTATGGCATACTCCCATGAAATATACAAGTCTTTTAACGTCAACAATATACGCTAATATCATTGAATTATCGCTTGGCTTTCATCAACATGTAAACGGCAAAAACACCAAAAATAAGGTTGGGAATCACTACGGCAAGCAAAGGTGAGAATCCTGATTGCTCTGCCAAGGTCCCGAAAACTTTGTCAAAAAAGATATAGACGAAGGCCACTCCGATACCAAAGGCCAAATTGAGTCCCATACCTCCCCTTCGCTTTACGGAGGATACGGCCACCGCTATTACCGTAAGTATGAAGGCTGCTATGGGCAAGGCCCACCGTTTGTATTTTACCAGCACGTAGGCATTGATATTGGAGGCTCCTTTTTTACGCTGGTCCTCGATAAAATCGTTCAGTTCAAAAAGGTTCTTGGTCTCTGCCACATAGGAAACCGGGGTAAGGTCATCTATCTGAAAGGGGAAAATGGTATCCAGCCTACTTTTTCCTTTGATATACTCTGTTTCGTTCCGAATCTCCCGCTTCTTATAATTGGCCAATCGGTAAATACTGTCATCCTCCACCCACCGTATGTTACTGGCGGAGATTTTATATTCCAGTTTGCCAATGGAATCAAAATGTTCGTAAGTAAAGTTGTAGCCTATCTTCCGATTGGGATCAAAGCTGCTCACGTAGATATAGTCCCGTTCGTTCAATTGGTTAAAGATATTCTCCGTTACCCTGGTCTGTTTACCCTTTTTAAAGTATTTGTACTCAAACTCATTAAAACCGATACTGGCATGCGGCACAATGAACATTCCCATCATAAAAATAAGAATGGCCACCATGGTCGCTCCCACAAAATAGGGCCGTAAAAACCGCCAAAACGATACACCCGAACTTAAAATGGCCACTATCTCGGTGTTACTGGCCAGTTTGGATGTAAAAAATATAATGGACAGAAAAAGGAAAATGGGCAGCAGAAGATTCCCGATTACCAAGGTAAAGTTTCCATAAAACACGATTACCTCAGCCAATGGGGCCTCATTATCAATGATCTTCCCGATTTTTTCCGCCAAGTTGGCCATGATCCCGATAGGCACAAACAACAATAGCATCCCCATAAAGGTGATCAAGTAGCGTTTTAGAATATATCTATCGAGTATGGTAAACATTATAGTCTTTTATCCATTTGGCTGACCATTTTGGTCTTCCACTCCAAAAAATCTCCGGCTAAAATACGTTCTCTAGCTGTACGCACCAACCATAAATAAAAACCTAGGTTGTGAATGGTGGCGATTTGCTTGCCCAAATACTCATTGGCGGCAAACAGATGTCGCAAATAGGCCTTGGAATATTCGGTATCAACAAAAGTGATACCCATCTCATCAATCGGGGAAAAATCGTTCTCCCATTTTTTGTTTTTGATGTTGATGGTCCCGTGTGCCGTAAACAACATTCCATTTCTAGCATTTCGGGTGGGCATCACACAATCGAACATATCCACGCCCAACGCTATGTTCTCCAATATATTGATTGGTGTGCCAACGCCCATCAGATATCTTGGTTTGTCCTCTGGAAGAATATCGCAGACGAGTTCGGCCATTTCGTACATTTCCTCGGCAGGCTCTCCTACCGATAGCCCTCCAATGGCATTGCCCTCAGCCCCTACGGATGCTATGTATTCCGCGGATTGTTTTCTTAAATCTTTATAAGTGGACCCTTGCACTATGGGAAAAAAACTCTGGGAATACCCATATTTAAACGGAAGCTTTTCCAAATGATCGATGCATCGGTCCAACCATCTGTGGGTCATGTGCATGGAACGCTTGGCATACTGATAATCACATGGATACGGGGTGCACTCATCAAAAGCCATGATGATGTCCGCACCAATGGTTCGCTGTATCTCCATCACATTTTCTGGAGTGAAAACATGACGGGATCCATCAATATGGGATTTGAATTTGACCCCCTCCTCTTTTATCTTTCTGTTATCTGACAGAGAATATACCTGATAACCACCGCTATCGGTCAAAATAGGTCGGTCCCAATTCATAAATCTATGAAGGCCGCCTGCCTCTTCGAGTATACCAGTTCCCGGCCTCAAGAAAAGATGATAGGTGTTTCCTAAAATAATATCGGGATTTATTTCATCCTTCAATTCACGCTGGTGAACGCCCTTTACCGAAGCTACCGTGCCCACGGGCATGAATATCGGGGTCTGGATGGTACCGTTATCCGTCTTCAACTCCCCTGCCCTGGCCTTGCTTTTACTATCCTTTTGTATTAAGGTAAAATCCAATTGTTCGTTTTAGAACCGCAAATATAACTAACTCTGTTTCGTTGATCCTTAACAAAAAAATAAAGTTTCTGAGCGCAAGACATTTAATAAATGTAAATTCAACACTTGTTTTCTACGAATAATGCGATTACATTTGAAATCTAAATTATTGACACGATGCCGAACACGCAAGAATTACAGGACCTGGTAGTACAGGTAAGAAGGGACATTTTACGAATGGTCCATAAGGTAAATTCGGGTCACCCAGGGGGTTCTTTGGGCTGTACCGAGTTTTTTGTAGCACTCTACAACGAGGTAATGGATTTAAAGGAAGGGTTTGATATGGATGGAATCGGAGAAGATCTCTTTTTCCTATCCAACGGACATATTTCCCCCGTTTTTTACAGTGTTTTAGCCCGAAGAGGTTATTTCCCCGTGGAGGAGCTGAACACTTTTAGGCTAATAGATTCCAGATTACAGGGACACCCAACCACCCACGAAGGTTTGCCAGGAGTACGCGTGGCATCAGGATCTTTGGGACAGGGAATGTCGGTTGCCATAGGAGCGGCACTTGCCAAAAAATTGAACGGTGACGACCATTTGGTATACAGTCTACACGGTGATGGGGAGTTACAGGAAGGTCAAAACTGGGAGGCCATTATGTACGCTGCAGGTAACAAAGTAGATAATCTGATTGCTACTGTTGACCGCAATGGCCAACAGATTGATGGTGCCACCAAAGATGTTCTTCCTTTAGGCGATGTTGGTGAAAAATTTAAAGTATTTGGATGGGATGTTCTGGAAATTGAAAATGGAAACGACCTAGAACAAGTAATCGCTGGCTTAAAAGAAGCCAAGAGCAGAACCGGAAAAGGTAAGCCGGTTTGTATTATCATGAAGACAGAAATGGGCAATGGCGTTGACTTTATGATGCACACCCACGCATGGCACGGTAAAGCTCCAAGTGATGAGCAATTAGCGACTGCATTGGAACAAAACCCAGAAACTTTAGGCGATTACTAATCATAGAAAAAGATACAATGACTAAATATACAGATCAAGGAAAACAAGATACCCGAAGCGGATATGGCGCGGGAATGACAGAACTTGGAAGGACCAATCCAAATGTAGTGGCACTTTGTGCCGATTTGGTTGGTTCACTTAAGATTGACACTTTTATTAAGGAAAGCCCTGAACGCTTTTTTCAAACAGGCATTGCAGAAGCCAATATGATGGGCATTGCCGCAGGTTTGACCATTGGAGGGAAAATTCCATTTGCCTCTACTTTTGCCAACTTTGCGACTGGCCGTGTGTACGATCAAATCCGTCAGTCCATTGCATATTCCGATAAGAATGTAAAGATATGTGCCTCACATGCAGGTTTGACCTTGGGTGAAGATGGTGCCACACACCAAATTCTAGAAGATATCGGATTGATGAAAATGTTGCCTGGAATGACGGTTATCAATCCATGTGATTTTAACCAAACCAAAGCTGCCACCATTGCCATTGCCGAACACCATGGCCCGGTTTATTTACGTTTTGGACGACCCAAAGTGGCCAACTTTACCCCTGTTGACCAAAAATTTGAAATCGGAAAAGCACTCATGCTCAACGAAGGTACGGATGTGACCATCATTGCCACAGGGCATTTGGTATGGGAAGCCCTATTAGCTGCCGAAAGTTTGGAAAACCAAGGAATTTCCGCTGAAGTAATCAATATTCACACCATTAAACCTTTGGATGACAAGGCCATTTTGGATTCGGTAAAGAAAACGGGGTGTGTGGTAACAGCTGAAGAGCACAATTATTTAGGTGGTCTTGGGGAAAGTGTTGCCCGTGTATTGGCGACCCATTACCCTACCCCTCAAGAATTTGTGGCAACACAGGATACTTTTGGAGAAAGTGGAACGCCAGATCAACTTATGGAGAAGTACGGTTTGAACAATAAAGCCATAGAAGCAGCCGTTTTAAAAGTGTTGAAACGTAAATAGTTTCAGGTACCTTCTTGGGAGGTATCTCAACCTTTTAAAAGAACACTCTTATGAAAAAAACTTTTCTAGTAGTAGCATTTGCCTTAATCGGTTCTGCTGCCATGGCACAAAGCGGCTCCGGATTTGGGGTCAAAGCTGGTTTATCGTACAACAAGAATGGGGATTTGGTCAACACCGTAACTGATGCCGTTGATGACCCTGAGGGCAAAGCTGGGTATCATTTTGGTTTTTGGGGCAAATTGGATTTCCCTAAAATCTATCTAAGACCTGAATTGGTATATTCCAAAACCAAGAGTTCGTACGATATCTCAGGGGACTCCCAAGATTACGATGTTTCCAAATTGGATATGCCCGTTCTTTTAGGATATAAATTGATTGGCCCCTTGCATATTTTTGCGGGTCCAGCATTTCAGTATACGCTCAAGAACGATTTAGGCGATCTTGAGGTCGAAGATGTGAAAAATGATTTTACTGTAGGTCTTAATGCCGGTGTTGGTGTCAACCTTGGCAGATTGGGATTGGACGTAAGATATGAAAGAGGTTTCTCTGAAAACGAAGCCGAATTTATCGATACCAATGTCGCCAATGTTGAAGGAAGGATTGATTCAAGACCTTCCCAAGTTATTTTTGCGCTATCACTTAAATTATAATTTTATGGTTACCATATAAAAAAGCCCCGCTGAAATCAGCGGGGCTTTTTTATTTTAAGGTTTTCCTTCCTAGTTATCGGGATCTAAATAATCCGGAGTTCCATCACCATCGGCATCTGGATAAGGAGAAATAATGTTGCCGTTATCATCGGATATCTCATTTCGAGTTGAAACTCCATCGCCATCATCATCAGCGTCCAAATAATTTGGCAATACTTGACTATATAACCCTGTTTCGTCATCCGCATCGGTATTGTCATCTCCCAAGAATCCATTACCGTTCACATCCTCTTGAATGGAAGGAATCCCATCGTTATCGCTGTCCGTATCCCCAACAAACAGCCCCAATTCCACTTTAAAAAGTACCGGTGCATAGGTTCCTATCGAACTAATAGATCCATTGAACGCCGCCAACCCAGAGGGCATTACAATAATTCCAACGCCTCTATTTGATATCTGATATGTTCCGTCTGGGTTATCAATGATTTGGTCCGATGTTCCTGCACTCATATTGGAAATTCCATTGGCGTATCCTCGATAATAGCCAGACAGTACTTGCCATGTAAATTCTTGGTTCTCATCAAACAAAGTTCCATCCAATCCCAATCCTTGGTACCTGACCAAAGTTGAATCAGCATAGGTTGGGCTTCCTCCTCCACCTTTCAATACTTCAATGTAATAATAAGTATGCGGCACATCCACTTCCCCTGCATCCAATCCCAAAAAGCTTGAAGACACATTAATGGTAAAGGCTTCAGCATCCTCCATCAAGGACTTTTTTTCTGCGTTTTCGCCAGCGATGGTATCAATAACTATTTTATAGTCAAATCCTTCTGGTGGAGTATCAAAATCCTCATAATTGTAAAAGTGGGTATTCAAAAACTCCTGTATGGTTTTATCATCTTCCGGCGCTACATCACTCAATAAGCTTGGTGGTGTAACATCGGTACCGTTATCATCATCACTGTTACAGGATACCAGTGCTAAAGCAAAACATATGAAAACTAAAATTCCGTACCTCATCAAGTCTGTTATTTAGGCGCGCAAGATACAATTTTCCATTATTTTTGTTCCGTCCATTAACAAAGATTTGCGAAGACCATGCGAATAGACAAGTACCTTTGGTGCACCAGATACTTTAAAACAAGAAGCATAGCGTCCAATGCCGTAAAGAAAGGACATGTGAAAGTGAACGGGGATGCCGTAAAGCCTTCCCGCGATGTGTATCCCATGGACAAAATCGTTGTCCGAAAAAACCAGATTGATTATCAACTTACGGTTTTGGATGTTCCTGAAAGCCGGGTTGGAGCCAAATTGGTGGATATTTACCGTAAAGACACCACACCCAAGGAAGCCTTTGAACACAATGAACTACTCCAGTATGCCAAAAAACATTACCGGAAAAAAGGCTTGGGTCGCCCCACAAAAAAAGACCGACGGGATTTAGACGATTTTTTGGACGAATCGGAATAAACCGTTTTTATATCTTTGAATCAACTATCAAGTACTATGATTAACCGTATTCTTACCCACGATCAAATTCAACACATCACAAAGCGTATCGCTTACCAAATCTATGAGACCAATGTAGATGAAAAGGAAATCGTGGTAGCTGGAATCAACGGTGGCGGAGAAAGTTTTGCCAAAAAAATAATCGCTGTCCTCAAAAAAATAACCGATGCCAAAATTATTTTGTGCACGGTTGATATGGATAAAAAGAATCCTTTGGAAAGCGGAGTGAAAACTTCCCTGTCCCAAGAGGAGTACACCAACAAATCCATTGTGCTGGTGGATGATGTATTGAATTCGGGCACAACATTGATCTATGGTACCCACCACTTTCTAAAAACCCCCATAAAACAATTGAAAACGGCAGTACTGGTCAATAGGAATCACAAAAAGTATCCCATTAAGGCTGATTTCAAGGGCATTTCGCTCTCTACATCCCTTAACGAGCATATCAAGGTGGTTTTTGAGCCCAAGAACAATGCCGTCTACCTAGAGTAGCTCTTTTATATTCTCAGTTACGGTTTCGGCATTTGCATCATTACAATCCAATATATGTTTGGCCTGTAGATAATATGGTCTGCGCTCAAAAAGATGCTTGCCTATAAATTCAGGGAGTTCCTCATCAGAAATATTCCTGACCAAGGGACGGTCTTCTTTTTCTTTTGAAATTCTATCCACCAATTTTGGAATACTCAAATTAAGATAGACCGAATGCTCGGATTGTTTTAAAATCGTATCCATATTGTTTCCATAGCATGGGGTTCCGCCACCTGTTGAAAGTACAATGGACTCGTCCTTTTCCAAAACTTCCTTTAGCATTTGATGCTCCAATTTTCTAAAAAATATTTCTCCTTTTTCAGAAAAAATATCTTTGATGGATTTTTTTTGATCATGCTCGATATATTCATCCAAATCGATAAACTCCATCCCTAATTGTCTGGCCAACAATCGTCCAACTGTGGACTTTCCACTTGCCATATATCCCAGTAATACAACTTTCATCTTCTAGAATTTTATGCGATTTCAAAAAAACACAAATTTATCCATAATTCACCTTGCAAAATAGATTATTGATGTTATATTTGCACCCGCTTAGCCAAACAGCTAGGCACAACTTGAAGACCTGATAGCTCAGTTGGTAGAGCATCTCCCTTTTAAGGAGAGGGTCCTGGGTTCGAGCCCCAGTCAGGTCACTTTTAAGAAACCATAAAATAGCAAAATCCTGTAAATCAATTGATTTACAGGATTTTGTGTTTTTTGACCTATCATTGAATTTGATAGAAAATGGTTTAAAAGAGTTCACACAAAGAAATATCCCTAAAGTTGGAGTATTCTCCCCAACTGCAAACGAGACTCTTCATGATTCCAGAGAATGAGGATTTATTTACTTGATGATTTGGATTCCGTTGTTGTAATTGTCAATCTAGGAACAAGAAAGGTCCAAGTGGATAAAACACCTGAACCTCTGTTCTCTTTACTTTCAAAAATTATCAGTACTATTTTCGCTTCTTTGGTAGGAGCGAAAAAATTGGATCAATCCAAAATTTTGCCATTCACATCCAAAGTGAGTTCTTTCCTTTCCTCCCCTTTGTCCAATCGCACTCGGTAACCGGTAAAATCCTTGTCATTCACAAAGTTTACCCCACTTACTTCAAATCCAGGGTATTTGGACAACAATGATTCTTCCACTCCTTCGGGAAGGGGATCTTGATACGGAATGGTATTGGAAAATCTTCGTTCCGCAATGGCTTCCTTGTTTCTTTCCACAAATTGATTTGGCGATCCTTCCTTCTTTATCAAATCAAATGCATCATACAGTTCGCCGACCGCTGTATAGGATTCAAAGGACAATTTATTGTCCTCAACAGTGATTACCTGGAACAATTGGGTGTTTTCTGCCGCCCTATCCCTTTCGGCATCATAATCCTCCCACGCATTTTTACGCAAGCCATACATTTTTCCACCACTTACAGATACCACATAAACGGCACCTGTCTTATCACGCATATTAACACCATCCAACACATTTTCATTAGGAGAAACCCTTCCTCGGGCATAGCTATGATCATGGCCCTGCAATACCAAGTCCACATCGTATTTATCAAAAATAGGTTTCATCAACTCCCTCCACTCTTTATTGTCCCGACCATCCGAAGCTGAAAACAAAGGATGATGAAACGTAACTATCTTCCAGTCCTTATCTGTTTCCGATAATACCTTTTCAACCCACTTGGCTTGTTTTTCATGATCTACATTGCTATCCAATCCTATGATTCGCATATTCTGGTAGTCCATGTAATAGGCGGTCTCTTTCAATCCTTCCGGACCGTTTTCCGGCAATGAAAATTGATGTTTCCACTGTAAGGAGAGGCTTCTATCCGTAGCTTCCGGACTTAATTTTCGATACTCGTGGTTTCCTGGGATCGGGAATGCCCCTATGGAAGCATGGATCCATCCTCCGGCATCAAACCATTCCTGCCATTGTTGTTCATTATGGGCATTGTTCACTAAATCTCCTGCATGCACGATGAATTTTGCATCCGGAGCTTTTTTATAGCTCTCCCTGATCAGACGAGACCATAGTTCCAATATGAAATTTTGGGTGTCCCCAACGTATAAAAATGAAAACTTGTCCTTACCCTCTTTAGGTGCGGTCTTAAACTGAATCCACTCACTCCACCTTTTGCCATCCCCTACGCGATAGGCATACGTGGTATCGCTCTGCAAATCTGTGAACCATACCGAATGATAGTTGGCCAACACCTCTGCCTCATTGATGTTTGTTGCATCAAATGTCGTAGTGCTAGCTTTTATGGTTTTTGCATTTCGCCAAAACTTGGGTGCAGCGGTGGCAATGGCGATTTCTGCATAGGCGGTGTCTATTTCTGACGAGGTACGCCATGTAGCACTAGCCGATGTTGCCGGGTCCTCTCCATAAGAAAGGACAATCCTATCAGGATGGTTTGTAGGTTTGCGCCATTCCAAGTCAAATTCAGGCGCCTTATACGTTCGGGGCAGTTCTTGTCCAAAGGCCGTGATCATTGTGATAAGACCGAACAGCAAGATCACTGGGTTACTTCTTATTCTCATATCGTTGGTTTTTAATTTTATTCTTGCAAACAAGATGCAGCCTAAAAAGTGGCTGCATCTCTCACAATTAAACAAATAAACAAACTCAGTTGAACCGACCATCTTCTTAAGGTTAAGTTTTGGTCAATCTTTTTTTATTTTGACTTTGGTCAGGTATTGATTTGTGGTTCCCCAATCTATATTGGGCAAGCTATCCGTCTCCATGATAACATTTCCTCCGGCCATTATCTCTTGATGGGTCAACCAATTTCTTTGCAAAGGCTTTCCATTCAATTGAACGGATTTGATATAAAAATGATCTTTATGATAATTGACCACCTGAATCTTAAATGATTTATTGGAAGACCATTTCAATTCAACCTCCTTAAAAATTGGCGCTGTAAGATAATATACAGGTTCACCGACATTGGCAGCGGAGAGTCCCATAGCCCTAAGCACAAACCAAGACGACATGGTTCCCATATCATCATCCATCGTTTTTAAATAGGCGCGGGGCCTATTGTTATAAATACGACCTATGTAGGGATCTATTCCTTTGCTGTTATTATTGAAATAGAACTGAACCACGGTATCCAACATCAAGTTGCGAAACAATTTCTGGGATTTCCAAGGTTCTTTGGTAGTGTTGTACAGTCCAGATACTTGAAGATCAGGTTGGTTGGCGTGATTGTAATTGTTCTCTTCAAAAAACTGATCCAATTGTTCCCTGAAAACACTCTCGCCACCAGCCAAATCCTGCAGCCCTTCAATGTCAAAAGGAACAAACCATCGATACTGCCAAAGTGTACCTTGATAAAGACCTCTGGCACCCATGCGATCCACATCCGGCCAACCCATATCGGCAAAGTCCTTTTCCCAATAGGTTCTATATTCCAAGGCCTTTTTCAAGTACTTCTTTGCTAATACCGTATCACCAATGGACATCATTAAATTGGAACTTGCCCATAGATCATAGGAAGATTCCAATGCTTTGTCCGGAGAGCCAAAATCCAATCTTTCAATTTCTTTGATCAAAGAGTCCTTTATTTTTTCCAAAGGAAGTTTGTGACCTTTCTCCAGCGCATCCAAGAGCACTACTTGGGCATGTTCTGTCCGAACCGAGTTGGAAGGCTCATGTTGGGTGGACCAATCATTTTTTCCATAAGGATACAGGTTGGCTATAGATCTCGCAACATCACCATATTTTTGAGGGAATAGAAGTGACAGCAAGGGCATTTGTTCCCTGTAATTGTCCCAAATGGTCCATCCATGATAAATGGAGTCGTTGGATTTTTGAATTGTTCCATCTATGGCTTTATAGCTGCCATCAGGTTCGGAGACCAAATAGGGAGACTGAAGACCACGATACAACAACGAATAAAAAAGTGCAACCCTATCAATTTCCCCTTCCACTTTAACATGTCCCAAAAGTGCGTCCCAATCTGATGAACTTTTTTTAACGGTTTCCGACAGATTTCCGCCACTCAATACCCTAGCTTTGGCAAACTCTTCATTTATTGATGAAAAACCAATTCTGATCCCAATTGTTGGCTCGTCTGTCCCATAAATCAAATAGTGGTCCTTTTCAGATTTTGTAGTGGAAGAAACATGATCAAACTCTATATAAAAATAGAGCCGGTACATACCTCGATTACAAACCGTTTCGGTATCCACCCACCCTTTGATGGTATTTCCGACTACAGTGTGCCGTGCTTCAACAAAGCGATTTAAAAAGGCATGGGACAAATCAACCTCCAACTTTTTATCCGAATCTGGAAAATGATATCGGTGCACTCCATAGTTATGGTCGGCCGCCATTTCTGCCATTATTCCATTTTCAAAGGCGACTTTGTAATAGCCCGGTTTGGCAAATTCCTGCTTCTTCAACAATTTTTCATCTTCTTTTTTCTCAAAGGGCTTTACCAAAATATTGCCTCCCCCACCCCTACAGCCAACACCTTCGATATGCGTATGGACAAAACCCAAGAACTCCTTGGCGTAGTGATCATAGCCGGTATGTGTGCCCGGATTGGTCACTGGTCCAATGGATATCATATTAAAGGGGGTGCCAGCAGCTGGCGACATCTGCCCATGATCCCCGGAAGTGCCCAAAAATACGCTGACCTGGTCTTTTGGGGATTTAACCATCGGGAGATCAACATTGGTTTCCTTTTGTTGGCATCCAAAAAGTAGAAGCATCAATGGAACCAGTACACCGTGTTTTTTCATGCCATTAAGGATCTAAAGGTTGGTTTGGGTTTTGGTGGAATGAAACTATGTTTCCTGTAAATTCAAGCGTGGTCGGGGATAATCTGGCATGGATATCCACGGGTTGATAACCCAATTCTTCCTGACAACGCTTTGTAAAAGTTTCACTTCCTGTATAATCGCTATGTGAAGGATTGGTCACTACCAAGCTTTTTTGATCCAATGGAATTCCATAATCCACCATCAAACGGGTTGCATTTCGCATATTGGTCGTGGTGTGCCTCGCATAAGGCTCAATAATGATGTTTTCCTCAGGAACACTGTATTCTTCCATAAGCTCCTGTTTCATCTCCACAGCCTCACAGTAAGGCGTCATATATGGGTGTACATGCCCCCCGGATACAATAATAAATGGTGCTTTCTTGGCACGATACTCTTTCATGGCCAATTGTAGGTTAATCTTTCCCGCTATGGAAAGCTTATCCCGATAATTCTCCGGTCCTCCTCCCAAAACCACAATAGAGGCATAGGGATAGGCCTTAAAATCTGTGTTTTTTATTGCTTGAACAGCTTTTGCATTCTCTTTTTTGTCCAACGGATCATAACGAACAGCCTCGTCCTTATGGTTGGCGTACAAGAGGTTAAGGGCAAGGTTCACACTCGGTTGAAAGAACACCTGCTCTTCCCTTGCATCCTCAACTGCCTCTGTCCTTAAAATGGAAACAGCATAAAGATATCGTTTCGATTTTGCATCAAATGAAACCGAATCAATGTTTCTATAAAATGGCATTTTACCAGCTCCATAGACTTCCAAAACGGTGTCAAGACCTTTGGCACATTGCTCCCAGATTTTATAGAAGTATTCATCATCAGGCGCTTTTTCAAAATTGGCATATCGATTGGATTCCCGAAGCTTTCGGATCAAACTTTTTAAACCGTCATTGTCCTTGGACAAGTCCACTAGTCGTTTCCCTACAGTTTGGATATCACTTTCCGACCATAAAAATGGAGCTATGATTTCCTTACCATTTTTTGGTGTGGATTCTAACGGTGCCATCATTTTATCCCAATACGTTTTCAATTGTCCATCGGCTTTCAAGAGCTTCAAAAGCTCAGTATTCTCTTCCATTGCTGAAAACAAGTAGAAATTTTTTTCCAGTAACCTTTCCTTGGTCTGGTTGGGATGATACTGATTTTTGGTCTGTGCACGAGAAATAAAGGCACAACCAATAACCAATGAAAAAAGAAGTAGTTTTTTCATGCTATTGATTTAAAAAAGGGCAGCTACTGTATATTGGAAGCTGCCCTAATTATTAAAATTTTGATCAGTATCCGTTGTTCTGGGTTACCAGACCATCGTCAACACTGTCGATATACTCTTGTGGAATTGGCCAATACTCATTTTTACCTTGGG
The DNA here is from genome assembly GCF_029193885.1 of Flagellimonas yonaguniensis. Lineage (GTDB taxonomy): Bacteria > Bacteroidota > Bacteroidia > Flavobacteriales > Flavobacteriaceae > Flagellimonas > Flagellimonas yonaguniensis. Next base: position 23,381 of record NZ_JARFVB010000002.1, read on the forward strand.
TAAATGCAGCATTGGTCAAGTGGGTTCTTCTGGTTTTTTCAACCTCCAAATAGTCATCGATCACATCTTTGGCGATTCCCCAACGAACCAAATTGAAGAAACGGTGCCCTTCCATGGCCAGTTCCAAACGGGATTCCATACGGACTTTGTCCCTTGCATCTGTGGCATCGGTCCAAACGGCATCATAAGTACCAATGCTATAGTTAGCTGCATCTCCGGAACCGTCCAATGTTTGAACATACCCTGAATTGGCGGCTCGCTCACGAATTTGGTTCACCAAGGTTCTAGCTTCTTCCAAATTACCCAATTCAACGGCTGCCTCCGCTCTCCATAACAACACCTCAGCGTAACGGATAATATAATAGTTCAGCGCATCAACATAAGGCCAAACAGTTACATGGTAAGGTGAATTTGCAGAAAGGATACGTTTTTTAGGACCATAAGGACCGTAGGTAGCCAGGTCACGTGCCCAAGTGTCCTCATACAGAATATCCAAATCCTTATATGGAATACCTGGTCTGCCAATGGTAATGTCCAGTCGGGGATCAACAAAATCGGTTTCGGTCACATCAATATTATCGTCGACCGGCAATCCAGATGCATCCGTTTTAAATGCATTTACCAGGTTTTGTGATGGACGATGAAACCCATACTGTGCATAATAAGGTCCTCCAGGGGCTGTTAAACGATCACCTATACTACCATTATAGTTACTTCCTTGACCGTCGTTCACAGAATACTGCACCGCAAAAAGAACTTCTGAACCATTGTCATTTTCAGGTAAGAACACCGATTGGAAATCATCCATCAAACTGTAGTTTCCACCCATTACAACGGTTGTTGCATCAAAAGCAGCTTGCCATTTTTCTTGGAAAAGATAGGTCTTTGCCAAATATGCCATTGCGGCAAGGTTTGTAGGTCTACCTACCTCATCCTGACTGCTGGGCAATACATCGTAGGCCGCCTGAAAATCAGCCTCAATTTTACTCCAAATCTCGGCAGATGTAAACTCGGTGTTGGAACGGGCATAGTCCGCTACCGTTTCTGCAGTTTCATCAATATATGGAATTTGATCATAGACCTTTTTAAGCTCAAAATAATAATGACCTCGCAAAAATCTAAGTTCCGCTGTTCTCTGTATTTTTAAAGTAGCATCGAAATCCTCAGAGGCATTCAACAATTTCATGGCCTCGTTGGTTCTTTTCACACCTTCGTAAAGAGCCATCCACTTACGCTCAACATCATAGGTTGTAGGGGTGGTATTGTACAATTCCATTTGATGGATTTGGTTCTGGTCCCCTGTTCCACCACCACCTTTGTAGCAGTCATCAGAGACAACATCTCCAAAGCTCCAGTTGGAGGCAGGGGAATTGTAAGCATTACTTGCTCCATCTATCTGACCATTCAATACACTATAGGCAGAAATGATGGCTTTTTCCACATTTTCCGCTTTGGTCATTTCCGCAGGGGAAACTTCTCCATAGGTTACTTCCTCAAGAAAGTCCTTGGAACAAGAGCCCAAGAATGTAAGTGCCAATGTTGCACCTACCATTAAATATTTTGAATTTATTTTCAATATGTTTTTCATGGCTTTTTTTAAAGTTTTAAGTTACATCCAATGACAAAAGTCCTGCTCGGAGGATACAATCCACGGTCGATACCGATATCAAGGTTACGGTTACTTCCACCATAGTTCTGAAGCCCTACTTGTGGGTTCATTCCACTGTAATCCGTAATGGTAAAAAGGTTACTTGCTTGGGCATAAATCCTGAGGTTCATTCCCCCTAAGATTTCTGGATCAACGGAATAACCCAACTGTAGATTGGTCAATCGAACGTAAGATCCATTTTCCACATAATATGTTGAAGGTCGGATGTTGTTGTTTGGATCATCCAAAGACAATCTTGGAATGCTGGTGTTTGTATTGTTTTCCGACCAAGCGTTCAACAATACATTTTCCTTGTTATATGCTGCTTGGTTAAAGAAATGGTTCTTGTATTTGGTAAAGTTATAGGTGTCATTACCAAAACTACCATTGAACAAAATACCAAGATCGAAAGCTTTATAGTTGAATTGAAGGTTAAGACCCAACATTACATCGGGGTGAGGGGAACCGATGAAAGTTCTATCATCAGCATCAACATCGCCGTCTCCATCAACATCTTTAAACCTAATGTCTCCAGGTTGCGCATTAGGTTGCATGCCATAGCTATCAACTTCTGCTTGACTTTGGAACAAACCTTCAGCTACATATCCGTAAAAAGAAGCAATTGGTTGGCCCACTGCACTTCTGGAAATCTCTTGATCAAAGTTTACACTGTGCAATGATGAACTTGGAATTCCCAAATAATCCGAAGTGGTCAATTCGGTAAGTTCGTTCTTGGAACCTGTTAGGTTCAATCCAATGCTATAGCCCAAATCGCCAACCATATCATTATAGTTGATATCCAATTCAAAACCACTGTTTTTCATTTTCCCATCGTTTACCCACTGACCATCATTGGTACCTCCATAAGTCAATGGAACGGTATTGTAAACCAAGATATCATCTGTGTTTTTCACATAGTAATCAGCTGTAATGTTCAAACGGTCTTCCAAAAGTCCCAAGTCAACACCCACAGAAGTTTGGGTAGTAGTTTCCCATTTCAAATCTGCATTTGGGATTCGGGATTGCGTAAGTCCAATGTAAACAGATTCTTGAGCTCCATCAATGGCATAGTTGGAGTTAGGGTTGTTGTTCCGATAGCTATCCACTGTGGCGTAGTTCTCAATTTCCTGGTTACCAGTCTGACCCCAGCTACCTCTAAGCATCATAGAAGATATAATACCATCAGGATTGAAAAAATCCTCACGATCCAATCTCCATCCCAAAGAGAATGCGGGGAATGTTCCCCATCTGTTATCTTCATTAAACCTTGAACTACCATCACGTCTAACTGTGGCTGTGAAAAGGTATTTCTCATCGAAGTTATAGTTCAATCTTCCAAAGTAAGAATTCAAGGACCATCCATTGGCACTTCCGGAGTTCAACATATTTTCTGTACCAAAACTTAGGTATCTGAAGTTTTCATCCTCGTATAAAAATTCACTCACTGAAGCACTGAAACCCTCATAATTGTATTCTATGGCCTCTTGACCAATCAAGGCATCCACATGATGTTTACCAAATTGCTTTTTATAGTTCAAAGTGTTGGTAAAAGAGAACTGGTAATTGAAGTTGTTGGATGTGGACAGTGAGTTGGTATTGTTGGTTGACAATATCTCGTCATAGGTTGGTGAAAAACTTCTGATATTATAGTTCTGGTAATCCAGACCAAAGGAAGTTTTAAAGGTAAAATCACTTATATACAGATTGGCATACACATTTCCCAAGGCTTGAACTCGTTTTTGCTTGTTGTCCTTGTTTCTGTACAACTGCCCCATGGGGTTATTACTATCGTTGATCGGGTTACCTGCATATTCTCCGTTGATGTCCTTTACGGGTACTATGGATGGAAATTGCATGGCTGTTAGGATAATGCTTCCCAAGGCAGAGTTGGTGCCAACTGAAACCTGCTCTTTATAATTGGCCGTGAAATTTTCGCCAATAGTAAGGAAATCGCCAATATTGTAGGAAGAATTGAATCTTGCCGAGTATCTCTCAAACCCTGTGTACTTGATCAAACCTTCCTGATTGTAATACCCTAAAGAGAACATGTTCTGGCTTTTCGAATCTCCTTTTGCCAAGGATACGTTGTACGATTGGATCATAGCGGTTTGCATGATTTCGTTTACCCAATCCACATCGGCACTTGGAATTGTTTGATCAGCGTCCAACCATTGTGGAATAACAGCCTGGGAAGGGTCATTACCATAAATATCATGGGAAGGAGTTCCTCCATCATTAATGGTTGCCTCCCACAACAAATCGCCATATTGTTGGGCATTCAGCATTTTTGGCAAGTTGTAAGATGACTGAAGACCTGCATATCCGTCAAAAGAAACCACATATTCCCCACTTGTATCGGAACCCTTTTTAGTAGTGATAATCACAACACCATTTGCGGCACGAGACCCATAAATGGAAGCCGAAGCAGCATCTTTCAATACTTGGATGGTCTCGATATCCGTAGGGTTGATACCATTAAGTCCATTTGAAGCTGGAATACCATCGATAATAACCAAAGGATCATTACTGTTGATGGTACTAAAACCACGAACCCTGATTGAAGTTCCGCCCCCCGGAGAGTTATCGCTCATGATTTGAACACCAGGCAAGCGACCATCCAACATTTCAACCACGTTGGCTTTTGGCTGGGTCACAATTTCTTCTGGGGAAACCGAAGCAATGGCTCCGGTAATGTTTCTTCTGGCCTCGGTACCATATCCAACCACTACGATTTCGTCCAATTGGGATGCACTTTCCATCAATGTTACGGTAACATTGCTGATTTGATCAATATCAACATCCTGTCTTTGATAGCCGATATAGGTAACGGATAACACTTTAAAATTCGATGGAATCTCCAAGCTGAAATTTCCATCAAAATCTGATACCGTACCATAATCCGTACCATCTACGAAAACGTTGGCACCGGGGATTGGGGCTCCAGCCTCATCAATAACTTTACCGGAAATACTTCGTTGTTCTTGGATAAATTTTACAAGAACACCCTGCTCGGTCACTTTAAAATCCACATTGGCCTTGTTTTTAAGGTCGTTCAATACAGATTCCAAGTCCACCTTATTTGCATCAATGCTGATACGTTGTTGCAGATTTTGGGCATCTGCTGCATAAATGAATTTTTTACCTGTTTGCTTTTCAATAAGGTCGAATACCTTTTCCAAAGCAACACTTTTTAAGTTAAGGTTTATAATCTCAAAATTTTGGGTGTTTACCGCCACGTTCGCCGATATTGGAACAATAGCCGCTCGACCTAACAATGGTAAACACAATAGCAATGCTATGAGGTTTAATTTTTTCATTTTTGAAAGAGTAGTTTAAAATTGGTTCTCAATGATTTTTTTTAGTTTTTTGATTAAGGTTTAGAAATTCGGTTTTGTCATACATTTTGTTTACGTGGTTAAATTTGTCTGTTTTTCACTACCATGTTTCTAATGGTTTTTAGGGCTATGGCCATATGGCTTTCCACTGTCTTAATGGAAACCCCCAGAATCTCTGAGATTTCCTTGTATTTGAGTTCATCCAGTCTACTCATCTCGAAGATTTGACGGGACTTTTTGGGAATCCGGTCTAAGATTTCCTGTATCTTCCTGACATACATTTCCCTTTGTTCCTGATCTATAATTTCTTGTTCAATACATGGACTGGCGGAATATTCGTCCTCTAATCCTTGATTCAGTGATTGTTTCAGCTTTTGGTACGAAACTGGCTCCATGAGTTTATTTTTAACCACTACATAGAGATATGGTTTTGGCTTTTTGATCTCATGGATACGCTCATGGGCATTCCATAATTGGATAAACACATCTGATACCTTTTCCTCAACTACATCCAAATCATTTTCGTAAGCGATTCCAAAACGACATAGACTTTCATAATACCGATTGAAAATGGTCTCCAGTGCCCCTTTGTTCCTTTCTTTGATCAAATGGAACAATTCCAAATCCGATTTTTGATTCAATTCCTTGTATGTGCAAGAATTACTTTTCATCACTTGGGGCTATGGAAAATTTTTTTGATGCTATTTTTGAAATCTTCACATCGGCTATAAATTCCAATGTTTGAATGAACTGATCCAGGTCTTGGTCCTCGAAGGCAGCACTTATTCTTTTGTTTGCGACCACACTGTCAGAAACAATGAACTCGATGCCATAGAATTCATTGATAGGAAACAATGCCTCCTCCAAGGTAAGATCATGCAGCAATAGAATATTATCTTTCCATGCTATGGTTTTGGAGACATCAAAATTGCGTTTCACAACCTCTCCGGTTTCTACATTCCATGAAAGTTCTTCGTTCGGCTTCAATTGGATTCTATCGCCAGAATCCTCCAAGGTCACCTGCACCTTGCCACTTTCCAAGGACACAGTTTTTGCCATCCCTTTGGTATTCACATTGAACTTGGTTCCCAACACCTGTACCTCCAATCCATTTGTACTTACCGAAAAAGGTCGCTCGACATCCTTAACGACTTCAAAGTAGACCTCACCATCCATCCATACCTGCCGCTTGTCATCTTTGAAAACCTCAGGATATTTAAGTTCAGAATTTGCATTTACCGTGATTTGTGAGCCATCTGGAAGCGTGACTTGCTTTCTCTCACCTTCTAAGGCAATAATATGATTGGTGAACCTCGATTCATTGTCCTGAGTAAACAAATACACCCCGAAACAAACCAAAACAATAGCTGCAACTGCTACCAGTGCTTTAATTCTGGTATTAAGGAAAATCAGTTTGGGTTTTGGTTCTTGTGAAATTTCTTCCAGAACCCGTTTTGCAAAGTGTTCTTTTCTTAGCGGAAGGGAATTCTTGGGATAACACTCCCATAATAACTTATAATCTTGAAAGCGTTCTTTTAAGTTGTCATCGAGCAACAGATTTACCTCAAACATGGATCTATCCTGATCCGTGTCCAATTCCCCCGAAAGCTTTCGAACGCATTTGATATCCTCTTTGGATATTTCCATACTTTGTCTTTTACCAATAGGAGGGTGGAAAGGTAGAATTACCCCTAGATCAGTATGTCATCAAAACGAAAAGAGTAAATTAACTAAAGGTTAATACCACTTGGAGTCGGTGGTTCCCATGGAGTTCAATAAGTCTGAATTTGATTTCAAATTGAAAATAGGACGATATTCTATAATACAGCCCCATTCACATACAAAACAACTCCTTAAATATGCCATCAAAACGTGGACTATCCGGTTCAGAGAGATCAACTTTTGAATTTGGTGGACTCCACTTACATTGAAAAGTCCCTTGTTCCAACTACTCTAAATTATACTTGCCGCAAAAATCAGAAAGTTATTGCACGAACAAAACATCCGCTTTTCATTTTTACGTAACTTGTTGGGCAACAAACCAAATTCAGAGCTCCAACATTGCATTTTTGGGGTTCGAATCATTTCAACCAACCTTAAATCAAAAAAATGAAAAAATTAATTCTCCTTTGTTCCCTTTCAATCCTTATGATGAGTATGGTTAATGCCCAAGACCAGTATATATTCCCCAGTGGTAGTGGTCCCAACAAATTGTTCATGAAAGAAATCATCAAACTCACGGGAAAGGAACGTCCCAAGATCTGTTTTTTGCCCACCGCATCCGGAGATAGTGAAAGGAGTATCATCAGGTGGTACGAACTGACACACGACCTATCGATTGAGCCATCGGTACAACGGGTTTGGATCAGCTCATACCGTCAAAAAAAGACGTTTGAGGAAGTACTTTTAAATGTGGACGCCATTGTTGTAGGTGGCGGAAACACCTTAAATATGATGGCCATCTGGAAAGCCCAAGGAATCGATGTGGTGCTGAAAAAAGCCTTGGAAAAAGGTATTGTCTTGGCTGGAGGCAGTGCGGGGTCACTCTGTTGGTTCGATAATGGAACTACGGATTCAAGACCCATTGAACTGAGTGTCGTCGAAGGATTGGGCTTCCTCCCCTATAGCCACTCGCCCCATTATGATGGAGAGGAGTTTCGCAGACCTTTGTACGAGAAAAACATCAAAAATGGCATTTTTGAAGCGGGCTACGCCATGGACAACAATGCCGGCATCATCTTCAAGAACGGAAAGCCCTTCCGTGTGGTCTCCTTGGGCGAAGAGTACAATTGCTACTACGTTTCCCTGAAAGATGGTAAAGTCGTGGAAGAAAAACTTGAAGCCGAAATTCTCCAATAACAATACCACTCCAAATGGATGTCCTTGTATAAAAATTGTCCGACAATATGAAAAACATCGTTACGATTGCTTTGGTGTTCTCAATCTTCATAGTGAACCTTCAAGCTCAGGAAAAAACCGTTTTAGGAATCAAGGGAGGATTGAGCTTAAGTAACATTACGTATGATTATTTTAGTGACACCAACAACAGAACTGGATTTTTCATAGGGCTGTACAGTGAAATCCAATTGAACAATACATTTTCCTTGCAACCTGAAATCCTCTATGCCAACCAAGGAAATGAGGCCTCTGAAATATTGCTTGGTGGTTCAAGGGAGATAGATTTCAAACTGGATTACCTGCAGATTCCATTGGTTCTCAAATTCTATTTTTTGGATGGTTTTTCCGTGCATGCCGGTCCAGCATTTAATTTTCTCTTGAATCAGAACGTATCTTATGGCAATAATGAGGAATCGGATGTGGTCAAACACTTCGATTTCTCTGCTTTTACAGGGCTATCATATAAGGTTTTGGGAAACTTTGAATTGACTGCGAGGTATATTCAGGGATTCACTCATATCCTGGACGATGGGAATTCAGGGGAAAGGGCCAAAAACAATGCTTTTCAAATAGGTGTTGGATATAAGTTCTAAAGCCAAGCCATCATGGAATATAAAAACCGATTGTGAAAGATTGTGCACATTTCAATCCAACCATGAAACTTCACAAACTGTCAATTATAGTTGTCTGTCCGTTGTCTACATTGATTTGAGCACACCTGATTTACCCTAGTTGCACATGACTTAGATCATTTTATTTATCCCGAACAGTTATGACTTTAGTGCAATGATAAAAAGCAATTACCATGAAAAAAATCACAACATTGATTGCTGCTTTTATCTATATGGGTCTAAGCGCCCAACTTCCTGATAACTTGGATTATGTAAGCCCGTTCCATGAAGGATTTGCAGCAATACAGAAAGAAAACAAATGGGCTTTTGTTGATGAGAGCGGAAACATCGCTATTGATTTTAGGGACGACCTTTATTGGAGAACCGATGCCAAAACCTCACACAATGATATTAGAGCACTGACCTACCCTCAATTTTCGGATGGGAGATGCGTGGTACAAAAAATGATGGACGAGATACCTGTATTCGGTTTTATTGATACCTCGGGAAAATTAGTGATTGAACATAAATTTTTAAATGTAGCCCCATTCAAAAATGGGTTGACAACGGGTATTATGTATGAAAAGGTACATCGTGGGAAAAACGAATTCAACCTTGACATTTATGAGTTCAAGTTCCACGAAGTGCTAATGGATACCGATGGCAATATCATTGAATTTTTGAACCGTAGGTACAATATTCAAATGACAAAAAGAAGATATGAAATGCCGGATATAAAATCCAAAATCCTGAACCATCAGCTTATAGCTATCGAAAAAGACAACCGTTGGGAAATCAAGAAATTGGATTTATAGTCAAACAGAAAGCTAACAAGTTTCTTAAACGTTCGGAACTGGATTGCCTAAACTAAATAGCATAGACAATCCAGTTTTTTTTTAATTGTTGTCCTCGTTTAGGCAACAACCTCTTCATCTTTTTTGTTTCGTTCCGAAACAATTTTCTCGATAAGGTCGGGCACTTTCTCAAATGCTGCGGCCAAACCGTGTGTCTTGCCTGCTTCCAAGAACGAGATTTCGTCCCCTTTGGTCACCAAAAAGCCGATAGGCTGGATACCAATACCGGCTCCAGCTCCGGCACCTTCTCCTTTCTTTGCTTTACCTTCCACTCCTTCGCCTCCTCCAGAGCCAAAGCCCATACCTACCTTGATTACCGGCACACACTTAAATTCGCCCAACTCAAAGGGTTCCCCCACAATGGTTTCCGTTCTGGCCTCCGACTTGATGAAGTCGGTCACCTTGTTCAATAATTCTTCAAAATGTAAATCCATGACCTTGATTTTTAATGATTAATAAATGATTTTAAAATTCTGTAAGGCCTGTTTCGAATATCCATTACCAATCTGTTCCGGTTCTCGAAATTGATGTGGAACGAGGCTACATATTGATTGAGCAACACGAAAATGGGGTACATTTTTGCATTCGCCACATAATCGCCAGTATCCATGTCCAGAGCAAATCGCTTTACCTCAAACGATTTAAGCAATCGAACCATCTTCCTCAACTTGATCTTCCTTCTTGGTTTGGTCTTCTTTTTTTTGGATGGTTTTGGTTTTGAAGATTTTGTCAAGGGATAAAAACAGTGTTCGTAAAAAAGTACTTTTAACCGTACTCTTAAAAATTCCTTCTCATCGGGTTCGAAACTCGCCTTTGCCAAGCCCTTCAATCCGGCAAAATATTTATTCGTAGCCGTATCAACATAAATTTGAATGGGCACAAACAACAGCCCTAGGGCAAGGAGCACAACTAATAATATCACTATGGTCAGTATCATTAGTTTTTGCCACAAAGGAAATATGGCCAAGGCATTCATGCAATGATATTGGTCAGATTGCCTCAATAAAATCCCCCACAGTTGATCTCTTTATTTCAAGGTCAATCCCATACTGACCTAACTCATATTCCAGATCAGTTTTTTATTGGTAATTTGAACACAATATCACGCTATTACCTATGAAATATTCCAACTATTTATATCTCATTTTTTTTATCCTTTTATCCTGTGGTAAAAACAAAGAGAAAACCTATCCCTCCAAAATGCCGCTAACGGAGTCCGTATATGCCTCGGCCACCGTTCAACCCGACAGTCTTTACCAAGCATATTCCATCGTAATGGGCATTTTGGACAAAACCTGGGTCGAGGAAGGGGATATTGTAAAAAAGAACGACCCCATCCTTCAAATTAAAAACACTTCGCCCCAACTCAATGTGGAAAATGCCAAGCTCGCGCTCCAACTTGCCCGAGAGAATTATCAAGGAAGGGCCGCCCTACTGACCAGTATTGAAGACGAAATCAATGCCGCGACCCTTAAGTTGGCCAATGATTCCATCAACTATTTCCGACAAAAAAACCTTTGGAACCAAAATATCGGCTCCAAAGTGGAATACGATAACCGAAAGCTCGCCTACGAACTATCCAGAAACAACCTGAACCTGCTACAAAGAAAATACAGACAAACCAAAAATGAACTGGAAACCCAATTGCTACAATCCGAAAACCAATATAAAACCTCCTTGACCACCTCTGAGGACTTTACCATAAAAAGTAAAATAAACGGAACGGTCTACGCTATTTACAAAAACCCAGGGGAAATAGTGAACACCCAAGAACCCGTGGCATCCATTGGTAGAAGTGAGGAATTCATCATAGAGCTGTTGGTCGACGAAGTGGACATCGTGAAGCTAAAAAAGGGCCAAGAAGTGTTTCTGACACTTGACTCCTACAATTCCAAGGTCTTCGAGGCCACATTGGACAAAATTTACCCAAGAAAGGATGAACGTTCCCAAACCTTCAAGGTAGAGGCTTTGTTCAAGGATCCTCCCAGTACATTATATCCCGGTCTTTCGGGCGAAGGCAATATCGTCATCTCCAAAAAAGAGGAAACACTGACCATTCCAAAGGATTATCTTATGGAGACCTCCAAAGTACTTACCGACAATGGGGAAATTGAAATTACCATAGGATTACAAAACTTGGACAGAGTGGAGGTTTTGGATGGCATAGATGAAAAAACGGCAATCTACAAACCAAAGAAATGATCAATTGGAGTGTGATACTGGGCATCGCCAAAACGCATCTTATCACCAAGATGAAATCCACTGTTACCGCAACGCTCGGGGTTACTTTTGGGATTGGGGCCTATATTACCCTCGTGAGTTTCATGACAGGACTCAATGCCATGCTGGATGATTTGGTATTGAACCAGACCCCGCATATCCATATGTACAACGAAATACGTCCCTCCACAACCCAGCCTATTTCCCACTATGGTGAATTCAAGGCCGCCATGAACTTTGTACACTCCATAAAACCCAAACAAAATCAAGAAAAAATACACAATGCTCTGCCCATTTTAAGCTATTTGAAAAAGCACCCCAATGTGAGAGGGGCCACACCACAGCTCAGGGCCCAGATTTTCTATCTCTCCGGTTCCATAGAACTTGGTGGCAATCTTGTGGGGGTGGACATTATGGAGGAGGCTCGCCTCTCCAATATCCAGGACAACATTGTTGAGGGCTCTGCCGAAGCCCTGAAGAATAGCAACAATGGAATTTTATTAGGGGCCGGTTTGGCCGAAAAAATGTCGCTTTCCATTGGGGACAGGGTACAAATCAGTACAGTTGCAGGCGATATTTTCCCTCTGAAAATAGTGGGTTTCTATCAAAGTGGTATTGCCGAAATCGACAATGTGCAAAGTTTTGCCAATCTCAGTACCGTACAACAGATTTTGGGGGAAGCGGAAAATTATGTGACCGATATCAATATTAAATTATTGAACATCGATGAGTCCGAACCCATGGCCCGTAGCTTGGAAAAACAGTTCAATGTAAAAGCCGTCGATATCAATGAGGCCAATGCCCAGTTCGAGACTGGTTCCAACATCAGGAACCTTATTACCTACGCTGTTTCCATTACCCTGCTCATTGTGGCCGGTTTTGGTATTTACAACATCTTGAACATGCTCATTTATGAAAAAATGAAGGACATTGCCATTTTAAAAGCCACTGGGTTTTCCGGTGAGGATGTACAGTACATTTTTATGGCGCAGGCCATCATCATAGGATTAATGGGTGGAATATTAGGGTTATTGATTGGGTTTGGTCTTTCACATCTCATTGACAATGCCCCGTTTGAAACCGAGGCACTCCCCACCATTTCCACCTACCCAGTAAATTTTAATGGAACCTATTACCTCATTGGAATCACATTTGCACTTATTTCGACCTTCGTAGCGGGATATCTGCCCTCCAACAAGGCCAAAAAAATAGACCCGGTAAAGATCATTAGAGGAACCTGACATTATGATGAACACAGTCTTACAAGCCAAGAACATCAACAAACACTTCTATAAGCCCAAGGACTTCCATGTGCTCAAAAATATTTCCTTTGGTGTAAAACAAGGCGAGTTTGCCTCGATCATGGGCAAATCCGGTTCTGGCAAATCCACTTTACTTTACATACTTTCCACCATGGACACCAAATACACCGGCGAGCTGTACCTCAACGACCAACTGGTTACGGGAAAGTCCCAAAAGGAACTGGCCAGGATTCGAAACAAGAACATTGGATTCGTATTTCAATTCCACTATTTACTGTCCGAGTTCAGTGTTTTGGAAAATGTGATGCTGCCCGCCAAAAAACTTGCGGAAAAATCACATGAAGCCATTGAAAAAGACGCCCTAAGGAAACTTGAAATGTTGCACATTGGGCATTTGGCCCACCAACGGGCCTCACGGATTTCGGGCGGGGAAAAACAACGGGTTGCCATTGCAAGGGCCTTGATCAATGACCCCACTATTTTGATGGGCGATGAACCTACGGGCAACTTGGATAGTCACAATTCTGAAAATGTGTTCAAAATCTTCAAAAACTTGAAAGAGGAACAGGGTCTGTCTCTTTTGGTGGTAACACATGATAAGGATTTTGCCAAAAGAACGGACCGCATCATAGAAATGGAGGATGGTATCATTACCTGACCTTGAAGAGTTTCTAGTGGTTCTGCTTGGCTTGCTTTTGTTGTTCCCGTTCCAATTTCCTAAAATAGCCACGGGTCAAAAAATTGTGCTTTAAGGCTTCCATGTTCTCATTGAACTTTTGGGTACCTTCTTCAATGTTTTTCATGGTTCGCACAAGTTGATTGGCCAAAACAGTATCGGTAGCCACTTTGTCAAGGATGCCCTCTCCATTTTTCACCTCTCCGACCAGAGTGTTCAAATCCGATGTTATCCTGTTGATTTCGACACTTGATACTTCCAGGTTTTGAATCATTTTCCTAACCTTGTCCGCAGATAGGGTATCGGTCAGCAAGACACCGGCAACACCATTCCCTGAATTAACCCCTTCAATGGTTTTTTGAAGTTCTTCCAAAGTTGAACTTACCATTTCACTACTATATTTTAGGTTCACAATGGTTTCCTTTAGATCTTTCGCCATAATGGAGTCGTTCAATAAACGCCCAAATGTTCCTTTGCCTTCGATCAAGGATTCGGTAATCTTCAGGAGGTCAGAGGTCAACAAGGCGGCATTTTCATTGGTCACGTTCAATGTATTGAGCATATCCTGTGATGGTATCCGGTGATATGATTCCAATCGTGTTCCGTCCTCTATCAATACAGCCTGCCCTTTACCCGGCACAATATTGACCAACATACTCCCCACCAGACCATCGGAACCTATTGTTGCCACTGCATTGCTTCGAATGTGCTCTTTCATTTTCTTGTTGATGACCATGTATACAACAATGGTGCTGTCATTTTTCATTTCAATATTGTCCACAGTTCCGATATCGATTCCCGAAAAACGTACATTATTCCCTACTTGCAATCCGTTTACATTACTGAATACTGCATTGATGGTGAATTTCTTCACAAACAGACTCTGCCCGTTTCCGATAAGATAGGCCGCAATGATCAATAAAACGGTACCGAGCACCACAAATATGCCCAGTTTCAGATTCTGCATTGGAGTTTTTGTCGTCATATCATTTTTTAAAAAAAGCATTTATTTTAGGATCCGATGATGCCACCAGTTCTTCATAAGTACCCTCAGCATAATTAATTCCATCGACCAACAAAATCATTCGTTCGGAGATTACCCTTGCACAATCCACATCATGGGTGATAATCAGAGCGGATGTCCCATATTTTTTCTGGATACTCCTCATCAATTCAATGATCTCCTTGGCCGTTATAGGATCCAGTCCACTGGTAGGCTCATCGTACAATATCAATTTTGGTTTCAGTATAATGGCTCGTGCTAGTGCAACCCTCCTTTTCATTCCTCCAGACAGTTCTTCGGGCATCAGATCCATGGTATGGGCCAACCCGACATTTTCCAGTGCCTCTTGCACCAATGGCAGGGTGTCTGTCACTCCTTCAAATTTTTTTCGGTGCCGCCTCATCGGAAACTCCAAGTTTTCCCTGACCGTCATGGAGTCGTACAGGGCACTTCCCTGAAAAAGAAACCCGATATCAGCACGAAGTATATCCAGATCTACCTGATTCAATCCTGTGATATCCTTGCCCAAAACCTCAATGGTTCCTGAGTCGGGGCTCATCAAACCAACAAGACATTTGATCATCACTGATTTTCCGGAACCCGATTTCCCCATTACCACCAAGTTTTCACCTTTTCGCAACACCATATTAAAACCATTCAATACATGGTTGTCGCCAAAACTTTTGTACATATCCTGAATCCGGACCACAACATCTTCTGAAGATATATCTTTTTTATGGGGCGCTATGTTTTCTTTTATATCCATTACAGTTCATAAAAAATATCGGATACGAACACCGCAACAAAATCCACTACGAATAAAAGTAGGGACGCCATGACCACAGCAGTATTTGCTGCAATACCCACTCCTGCCGTACCCCTTCCCGTTTTATACCCTTTGTAGCATCCTGTCAACCCAATTACAAAGCCGAAGAAAAAAGATTTTATGGTCGCCGGAATCAAATCACCGTAGGACAATGCATCAAAAACGGTATTAAAGTACAACCGAAAAGATACATTCCCTTTCATAAATTCAACCAAAGAGGAACCAAAAAGAGCTATTAAATCTCCGAATATCACCAATAAAGGCAGCATTAAAGTAGCGGCCAAAATACGGGTCACAACCAAATATTTGAATGGGTTTGTGCCGGAAACCTCCATGGCATCGATTTGCTCGGTTACCCTCATGGAACCTAATTCTGCTCCAAAACCAGAGGCAATCTTCCCAGAGCATATTAGGGCCGTAATTACCGGACCAACTTCCCTTACGATCGAAATACCGACCATATTGGGCATCCAAGAAACAGCTCCAAACTCTATTAAGGTGGGGCGGGTCTGGAGCGTTAATACAAGACCGATTATAAATCCGGTCGTGGCCACCAATAACAAAGACCTATTGCCAACTTGGTAACTTTGTTTAAGCAATTCCTTAAACTCAAAAGGAGGGGTAACTGCTTGTCTAAAAAAACGCACAGCGAAATAGGACAAGTCCCCTATCTCCATAAAAAAATCCTTGGTCTTATTGATCACTTTCAATGCCATGCCCTTGTTTATCAATTGATAGGTTATGCCCCGTTTTGGAGCGTTGCAAATTGATGCATCGCTTCCAGTGCTTCACAGCCATAGACCACCGATGGTCCACCTCCCATCAACACCGCAACCCCAATGGTTTCCACTACCTCGGCAGTGGAAGCTCCTGATTTTAAGGCATCGTTCACATGAAAAGCAATACAACCATCGCAACGCACGGTAATGGCTATTCCCAAAGCTATGAGTTCCTTCGTCTTTTTAGTTAAGGCTCCATCCTTGGTGCTCGATTTATGAAGTTTATCAAAAGCCTCCATGGTTTCTGGAATCTCCCCTCCCAATTTCTCCATGAGTCCTACGAGTTCATGATACTTTCGTGTATGATCTTTCAACATGACAAATGAATTAAGTTTTTGTTTCAATATAAAACTACCCTATAGGCCAATCTTTTGAAATGATCTGGATCATTTACTTGCATTTGAACTTTACCGTACTTTTCTGATAAAATTCAATATCATGAAAAAAGTTATTTCACTTCTAGGATTATTCTTGATTTTATCGGGTTTTCAAGCTTGTGGCCCCGTGATTGTCTCACATAGACTGGCAGACCCACCACCTCCTTGGTTCTACCCAAACAGAGTGGAAGCGGTACGGTATGTGTTTTTCCCCGAATTCAATATATACTACGACCTTACCTCTAGGGTCTATATTTATTTGGATGGCGGTACTTGGGTAAAAAGACAGGTGTTGCCCCCACGTTACCGCTCATACAATCTTAACCGATCAAGGTATGAGAGAGTTCGCAATTATTACGATGACAATATTGAGCGTTACCACAATGAGAACAATAGCAATAGGGGACGCAGCAATAAAAGCGCAAGCCGAAGAAGTAATTGAATCCTTGCCCCTAAATTGAGGAATGTCATAAAAATTGAGGGGCATTAGTACTACTTTTAATAAGATTCAAAAATGTAACGGTATGCTTAATTCTGAAAAAATAGGAAACGAATTCTACCAAAATTTGGGGAAACTGTTTTATGCCGTGGCCATGGCCGACCATAACGTTAGACCCATAGAGGTAAAAAGATTGCGAAAATATGTGCGACAACATTGGTTGGATGTCGATGATATTGAAGATGAATTCCATACGGATGCCGCCTATCAAATCGAGATTGTTTTTGATTGGTTGGAGGGCGAAGAAAAAGAGGGCGAAGACTACTTTAAAGAATTCAAGGAGTTTTATAAAGAACATCATGAAAAATTTCCTGAAACCATTAAAGAACTGATTGTGGAAACCGCCGAATCCATTGCCAAATCGTTTGCAGGAAAAAATAGATCGGAGATGTTGGCTATCTTTAAGCTCAAACAACTGTTCAACCATTAGCATGTTATTGGAAAAATATATAGACCACACCAATTTAAAGCCCACGGCCACGGGGTCAGATATCAAAAAATTATGTGAAGAGGCCAAAATCCATGGTTTTTATGCCATTTGTGTAAACGGATGCCATGTGTCATTGGCCAAAGAAAGTTTAGACAAGACCGATATTAAAATCGCTGCCGTTATTGGTTTCCCTTTGGGAGCCATGTCCAGCAAGGCAAAGGTGTTTGAAGCCGTTGATTGTATTGGGAATGGGGCAGATGAAATCGACATGGTCATCAATCTCGGGTGGTTGAAGTCAGGAATGTACAATGCTGTTCGGGATGAAATCAAAGCCATAAAGGAAGCCATCGGAAACAAAATACTGAAAGTGATCATTGAAACCTGCTACCTTACCGATGAAGAAAAGGAAAAAGCATGTAATCTTGCCGTAGCCGCCCATGCCGATTATGTGAAAACCTCCACAGGATTCGGAACAGAAGGCGCTACATTCGAAGATGTGAAGCTCATGAAAAGAACGGTTGGTGAAAATGCAAAAATAAAAGCTTCCGGTGGGGTCAAGGACAAAAAGACCGCTTTACACTATATTGAGCTGGGCGTATCCCGAATCGGGACATCTTCCGGACCATCCCTAATAAAATAAGAACATCATGAGCACCCATATCGAAGCCAAACAAGGAGAAATTGCAGAGACTGTTCTTATGCCCGGAGATCCTTTGAGGGCCAAATGGATTGCAGAAACATTTTTGGAAAACCCTGTCTGTTATAATAGAATACGAGGCATGTTGGGATACACAGGAACTTACAAGGGAAAAAGGGTATCTGTACAAGGAAGCGGTATGGGCATGCCTTCCGCCATGATCTATTTTCATGAACTCATCAACGATTACGGGGTCAAGAGCATTATACGGGTGGGATCTGCTGGATCCTATCAAAAAGATGTGAAATTAAATGATGTTGTCTTGGCCATGGCGGCTTCCACTACATCGGGCATGAACAACTCCCGATTCATCAACTCCGATTATTCCCCTACCGCCGATTTCGACCTTTTTATAAAAGCAGTGAATCACGCCCAAAAGAACAACATCCCCATAAAAGCTGGAAATGTGCTCTCTTCAGATGAGTTTTATGTGGATGACCCCGAAGAATATAAGCTTTGGGCCGAATACGGCGTGCTCTGTGTGGAAATGGAAACTGCTGGCCTGTACACCATCGCTGCTAAATACAATGTGAAAGCATTGACCATTTTAACCATTTCCGACTCCTTGGTAACGGATGAGAGACTCTCTGCCCATGCCCGTGAAACCACTTTTAGGGACATGGTTCAAATTGCCCTGGCCGCCACGATATCCTGAATCAAAACTTTCAAAAGCAGCATTCAACAATTAGAGCTTTTGTTCAAATGACAAGCCTGCAAAACTTGGTTCGCCTTACTTCCGTCCCTATAAATGGTTATGCCCTTGAGCTCATATTTCCAAGCGGTCATATAAATATCTGAAACAGTTTCCTTGGAGGCATTTTCCGCTAAATTGATGGTCTTCGACACAGCATTGTCCGTATACCTCTGGAAAGCTTGCTGATGCTTCAAATGATATTTCCAATGAATGTCCAAGCTGGTTTGAAACACTTTTCGAATGTGTGCTGGAATATCCATCAATGCTTGGATGCCACCGGTATCCAGCACTTCGGTTTTCACTGCATCGGTCCACAACCCCAAGCTTTGCATGAAATCCACAAAAACCGGATTGATCTCCATTTGTGTTTGGTCGCCCAAGATGCCGACACGTTTATAAGCCAAAGCGTACAAGGGTTCAATGGAGTATGATGTCCCGGCAATTACCGAAATACTTCCCGTTGGGGCTATACTATTGCATGTAGCATTCCGCATGGGTTCATGGGGATGGAAAATGCTTTTTTCCCAGTTGGGAAACGTACCACGTTCCTCTGCTAATTCAGCCGATGCCTTATAACTTTTGGATCGCACAAAGTGCATGATCTTCTCGCCTAGTGAAATGGCCTCCTCCGAGGCATAGGGTATGTTGAGCAATGCCAACATTTCGGCCCAGCCCATTACCCCAAGCCCTACTTTCCTGTTGTTCTTTGTTGCTTTCGCTATCTGTGGCAGTAAATAATGGTTTATGGATACAATATTGTCCAAAAACCTCATGGCCACTGCAATGGCTTCATCCAACTTGTCCCAATCCACTGTTCGCTGCTGTTCTCCATCAATCTTGATTATTTTTGATAAATTGATGGACCCAAGGTTGCAGCTTTCATAATCAAACAAGGGAACTTCTCCGCAAGGATTGGTACTTTGTATTCGTCCTTCTTTGGGCACTGGATTGTGCCTGTTCATCGCATCCAAAAAAATAAGTCCTGGGTCTCCCGTGGCCCATGCCTGCTCAACTATTTTGTCCCACAGGACAGTGGCTTTGACTATTTTTGCAACTTTTTTTGTTCTTGGGTTGATTAATTTCCAGTCCGATCCCGTCCCAACGGCATGCATAAAATCATCGGTAATGCCTACAGACAAATTGAAGTTTTGCAATATGTTTCCTTGGGATTTTGAAATGATAAATGCTTCAATATCTGGATGATCCACATTTAGAATTCCCATATTGGCTCCTCTGCGTTTTCCACCTTGCCGCACATGTTCCGTTGCCGTATCGTATATTTTGATGAATGCCAAGGGGCCCGATGACACTCCCCCAGAAGATGACACCAAATCGCCTTGTGGTCGAAGTTGGGAAAAATTATACCCAGTTCCTCCCCCGCTTTGATGAATCAAGGCCATATCTTTCAAGGTAGTGAATATACTGCTCAAACTATCCTCTACGGGTAGCACAAAACAAGCACTCAACTGCCCATTGGGCAATCCTGCATTCATTAAGGTTGGGGAATTCGGAAGAAATTGGAGACTGGTCAAAAGGGTATAAAATCTATCTTCCCAGGTTTGCGCATCCTTGTTTTCCGCACTTGCGACGCACTGGGCCACCCGCCTAAAAAGTGCTTCTGGGGATTCAACTACCTTTCCGTCGATATTCTTTAGCAAATATCTGGCATTGAGCAATTGTTCTGCGTTTTTGGAAAGTTTCATTTTACTTGGAGCGACATCCCTGTTTTGGCTGTCAAAATTTTCTTCAACTCATGGGTTGTGGTGGAGTCCATCAGGTTCAGTGCTTTTACCCCACACAATTCCTTTACCATTCTGGCACCGGCCAAAGTATTGGAGGCTACTCCGGTAACAATATCGGGAACCAGTTCAAAGGCCTTCATCAAACCATGGACCGCATAGGGATCCGAAGCACTCAAAATGGTGCACTTTATATGTTCGCGCAACACATTTATGGCAATGTCCCCATTATAGGGTTCCAAAGGGGATGCCCCGATTTCAACAATCGCTACATCTGCATTTTCGCTGGCCATTCTACTGAGCATCTGTTCCAATTTTTCTTGATAGACCTCGGCAGGGCAGATGGAGGAAGGGAGCCCCACATCCACAAAATCCAATATCCCGTCCGCGCCCACGTCCTTAAAGGCCAAAATATCCTTAAAGCGACCAGCCCCTGTGAGTTTTGCCCCGACCACCTTATATCCAGCTTGTTTAAAAATGTTGGTTACAATGCGAGCCGATGTTGTCTTACCTGCCGACATGGAAGTGCCCACAAACAGAATGACCGGTGTATTAAAGGGAATCTTGGGAATGGTCTCAACAAAATCATCCATCCTTAGCTTTCTGCCATCCCGAACCGCATGACCTCTATAAATGGTCTGAATCATTTTGGGCAAAAACATCGATTTGGATGTGAGTTTTCCCATAAGCCCAGCTCCAGTGAGTACGGTCATTTTCAAATCGTCCGCTACATTCCTCCAACTTCCCGTTGCTTCCAAGGTGGCGTAGCGTTCCCCTAGGGCCCCTACGACAAACTCTCCAGCGATGACCCCCCTCATCCTGCCATTGGGCAGTTCGATTTTTAGGCTCTCCCCTCCTTCGTTCAAGATTTCGCAAATAACATAATCGCCTGTTTGCCATTGATCTCGTGGCAAAACCTTTGTCTGAAATTCCTTTTCCGCTAAATCCGATATTCGGGTCAATGATGCATATATGTATTTGTGGTCCATGATAATGAGTTTAATTGTTCCCTGCCCCTGCTAACATCAATAGGGTCAATAATGCCGTCCGAACTGGAAACTCGTCCAATAAAATGTATTCATGTTGGGCATGTGCCCCATCGCCGGTAGTGCCCAGGCCATCCAAAGTAGCCGTATACAAACTGGTGGTGTTCCCATCGGACCCTCCTCCAGCTGTGGCCTCCTCCAAGTCCAACCCTAAAAGGGCGCCTTGGGCCTTGGCCAATCTCCAAAGCATTCGATTTGCCGTTGTCTGTTCCATGGGCGGTCTTCCAATCCCTCCTTCAATCTGTACCTCAACATCTGGCATGGTGGGTTTGAGTGATAGAATCTCTTCAGTTATCCGTTTGCCATCCTTTTTATTTAGAACACGTACATCGACCACGGCTTTACTTTGTGGTGCGATTACATTCGGAGAAACCCCACCTTCGATCATCCCAACATTGACGGTAATGCCCCTATCAAAATCGTTCATGGCATATAACCGCTGTACTTGATGTGAGAGTTCCACAATGGCATTCACCCCTTTTTGTGGGTCCAACCCAGCATGTGCCGCTTTTCCTTTAACGGTAATCGTGAAACGTCCAATACCCTTTCTGGCCGTTTTCAGTTTGCCCGTTAATCCCAAAGGAGGTTCCATAATGTAGGCTCGTTCGCTTAGCTTGGCCAATCGTTCAATGGCCCTTCTGGATTCCCTGCTACCGATTTCTTCATCTGAATTGATCAAGAGAACAGGTGTCATGGGCAAAGTCAGATTCAAGGCATCAATGATCTTTAACGCAAAAATTATTTGGGTAAGGCCAGCCTTCATATCGTAAACTCCCGGTCCCCGCATTATCCGACCATCATTCGTTACCGGCATTTGCTTTATGGTATCCAGTTCCCAAACCGTATCACAATGTCCTATCATTAATTGCAAAGCTTTGCTTTTGTCTCTTTCAATGGGTCTTGCATACAAATACCCCCCTGTTTCCTTTCCTGGGACATGAAGGGTATAAAAACCCAATTTCTTCAGCTCTTCAGCAATGAATTTGATGATTTTATATTGTGACTTCGGGTTTCGAGAAGGGGATTCCAACGATACCAACTGCTCCAAAAAACCCAACATTTCCTTCTCACTTGATTTGAGTTGGCTCAGGATACAATCTGCAATATGGGCTACCTTGGAACTCATCTTTTAAAGTCTTTTGGAAATGGAAAATTGTAGGTTTCATGGATTTTGGCAAAACGACCGTTGGCAATATAGGCCAACAATGGGTTGTCTTTTATCTGTTGCTGTTCGTCCTTTTCGGATAACCTCAAATAATCGTTGTGCACATAGGCTTTCTTGATTTTTCCTGTAATGATACTGTTCTCCCCAAAACCATCAATAATCTTGAACAGTTCACATTCCAAGTACAAATAAGCATCCTTGACCAATGGAGCATCCATGGAAGTGGCCTTTATCAGGGGAAGGGCTTCCACGATTTGTTGGGATTTGTTCAATTCTTCCGTTCTGGGGGAAGCACTCAAAGAAGTGGTCGTCACTTGATCGGTTCTAGGAAAACTAACGGTAAATTCCCTTGTTCTTTTTACATTTTGATAGGTTCCGTGCCTTGGAGTGCACACAAACCCAAAATAGTTGTCAAACCCGATCGGAGTGGCCATATGCTTGGGTGCAAGGTCGTAGCCTTGCTTTTCCTTGGTGCCGACCACGATCAAAGGGGCAACCGTAAATATCCTCTCCCAAATCGGGAACTCGGTATTCAAGGAAACATAGTTTTTTACCTGAAGGGCATCCATAATCAATAACTTTTGCACTTTTTTAAAAATACGATCACATATCAGGGTTTCCTATGACCTAAATCATTTAGAATGATAGCATTGTAAGCTAGATTTGGGATAATTACCAATGGACACAATGATGTTTCAAGTGAAGCAGCGAAAACCATGTCTTCAAATTCAAAACATAGCGGCACGAATAACATTGGGAAAGACACTGATAAAAGCCCAATCCCTCCAAAAGGCGGCAATAAGATAAGCTGGATATATTGGGGGGTGCTTCTCTTTATATTGTTATTTCCGTTTTTTAATAAAAACATTAGCGGAAGCAAAGAAATCGGTTGGGCCGAATTCGAGGAATCGCTCTTGTCCCAAAATGCCATTGAAAAAATTGTCGTTGTCAATAAAGAGATAGCTCAGATCTACCTCAAAAAAAATTTACAGGACAACCCTGAGCTCAAAGAAGATACCGAAGGACTTCTATCATCCAGCTCTGGTCCCCACTATTACATTACCATTGGCTCGGTAGAAAGTTTTGAAAACAAACTACAACGCGCCCAAGACGATGCAGGTCTTTTTGAAAAAATCGATGTCCGGTATGAAAACCGTACGGATTGGGGCATCATACTATCTTGGGTATTGCCTTTAGTCTTTTTTATTTTTATCTGGATGTTCCTGATTCAACGAATGGGTGGCGGAAAGGGAGGAAATCCTTTGTTCAATTTTGGAAAATCCACTGCAAAACTATCGGAAAAAGGTGGAACCAAAAGCAAAGTGACCTTTAACGATATAGCTGGACTCAAAGAAGCCAAAGCTGAGGTAATGGAAGTTGTCGATTTCCTGAAAAACCCGGAAGATTATACCAGATTGGGTGCCAAGATTCCCAAGGGCGTAATGCTTGTGGGACCTCCGGGAACAGGAAAAACCTTAATGGCCAAAGCAGTTGCAGGCGAAGCCCAGGTTCCCTTTTTCTCCATGTCGGGGTCAGAGTTTGTTGAAATGTTCGTCGGGGTGGGGGCTTCACGGGTACGCGACCTTTTTAAACAAGCCAAAACCAAAGCACCAAGCATTATTTTCATTGATGAAATCGATGCGGTGGGTCGTTCCCGTGGCAAAATCAATGCTTTTCAGGCCAATGACGAACGGGAAAGCACCTTGAACCAATTACTTACCGAGCTCGATGGATTCGGGGACAACACAGGGGTAATCGTTTTGGCCGCTACCAACCGTCCCGATGTTTTGGACAAGGCCCTTTTACGCCCCGGAAGATTTGATCGTCATATTTACTTGGAACTTCCCAATCAATCGGAACGAACCGAGATTTTCAAGGTACACATCCGCCCTTTGAAACTTGCAAAAAACGTTGATATTGATGTCCTGGCCAAACTAAGTCCCGGGTTCTCTGGTGCCGATATTGCCAATATATGCAATGAGGCAGCTCTGATGGCGGCACGGAAAAAGAAAAACGAGGTGGAACAAGAGGATTTTATGGCGGCCAGGGACCGTGTGATCGTGGGAATGGAACGCAAAAGCAAGATCATCTCACCGAAGGAAAAGGAAATTGTAGCCTACCATGAGGCTGGGCATGCTGTTGCCAGTTGGCATCTGAAACATGTGGATTCCCTTGTAAAGGTCTCCATCATACCAAGGGGAAAATCACTGGGCGCCGCTTGGTACTTACCGGAAGAGCGGCAAATTGTGACCAAATCACAGTTTATTGACCAGATGTGCGCATCGTTGGGTGGAAGGGCCGCAGAGGAAATCGTTTTCAACGAAATCTCTTCCGGTGCTCTGGACGACCTTGAAAAAGTGACCAAACAAGCATACACCATGGTGTCTTACTATGGATTGGATGAAGAAATCGGCCCTATCAGTTTTTATGATTCCACTGGGGACAATGAACGTTTACTGGGAAAACCCTATAGCGAGGAGATGGCCAAGCAAATTGACCATGAGGTCCACGATTTGGTCATATCCGCCTACGAACGGACAAAAAATTTACTGGTACAACATAGGGATGAACTGGAAAATTTGGCACAATTGCTCTTAAAAAAAGAGGTAGTGGACAAAAACGATCTTGAAAAACTTCTAGGCAAGAGAAGTCATCAGGTATTGGAAGGGGATAACAAGAAGCCTAGCGAGACCAACTTACTTGTAGACTATTTCAATATTGAAAAAAACAAAGTCAAATAACCGTTCAACAAAGTCAATCGACTTATTTGGACATTAAATAAAACGTCATGGAAAATACATTGATTTACGACTCTGACCTTCATTTTGAACACAAACAATGGGAGTTGGAGCTAGAGTTTTGGAAAGATGAGCTAAAAACCTTTAAGAACAGGTTAAACGAACTTATTGGCCGATACGAAGCCCCAGATGTCCTTGCCAAACTGGAACATTTTCAGAATGAATTCATTTTGCACGGAAGTGTCATCGAAGAACTGGAGGAAACCATAGAGGAACACGAATCCAATATGGCCGAACACAGTAAAATAGGGGAAGTTGCTTTGGATGTTTCCTTAGTGGACAAGCATGTGAAATTCAGAAAAAGAATGGAGACCCAACGTCAAATCTATGCCGACCTTAAAATAGAATTCTTTCAATTTCTAACGGAGTACTGGACCTAATCGATGTCCCGTTTTAAAGCTTTGGAACAACTATCAATACCCGATTATCAGTCGATTTTCGGGCAAAGGCCCATCTATGGTTTCTGTGCTGGGCCCAACGATGCGGGCAGCTCAAAAATCTCCAATGAAAAATAGGGCAAAGCAGCCAAAAGATGGTCAAAGATATCGGCCATTACATATTCGTAGTTTTCCCATCGCTTGTCAGAACTGAACGCATAAATTTCCAAAGGAATACCTTGAGAGGTAGGCTGTAATTGGCGAACCATTAATGTCATGTTCTTGTTGATCGCGGAATGCCCTTCCAAGTAATTGGTCACATATTTTCGAAACACGCCCAAATTGGTAAGGTTTCTACCGTTAAGCAATAGTTCTTTATTGATTTGGTTTGATTCGTTGTAGGAATTGATCTGATCCTTCCTACTTATTAAATAGGGTTCCACCAAATGAATCCGTTTCAATGATTCAACTTCTTCATTGGTCAAGAATTTAATGCTTTGTTGCCTAATGATCAATGACCTTTTTATACGCCGCCCCCCCGAAACCTGCATTCCCCTCCAATTCTTGAATGAATCGGAAATAAGTGCATAGGTCGGTATGGTGGTAATGGTCATATCAAAATTCTGCACCTTGACAGTGGCCAAACTTATTTCCACCACATCACCATCGGCCCCGTATTTATCAAAAGTGATCCAGTCCCCGATACGGACCATATCGTTTATGGTAACCTGTATGCTGGCCACAAATCCCAGAATGGAATCTTTGAAAATAAGCAATACTACTGCTGAAGCCGCACCCAAAGCGGTAACGAATTCCCATACCGTGGTTTCCGTAACAATGGCAAAAATGGTAAGTATACCCACTACCCATGCAAAAATCATGAATACCTGAACATAGCTATCTATCGGCTTGTCCTTGAACTTGGGGCGGGTTTTCAGATATCCGTTGACACTTTTAAAAAATTTTCTGAAAATGACCAAGACCAAAAAAACGAAAAGTATTTTAATGGTTTTCAGCGCAATAATCTCTGCATAATTGAAATCTGTAAAGGCCACCGGCACAAATTCCAACAAAATGGTCAATGGCACTACATGGGCCAGGTAACGGGGAACCCGCTGGGCCACCAAGAAATTGTCAAAATTGTTTTTTGACTTTCTGGCCAGCCTTACAGAAAGTCCTCGTAAAACCTTCCAAATAAGCACATCCAATAAGAAAACAAGAATGAGAACAACCACGACTAAAATCAACAGGTTTAAATAGGCCGCCAGATCCTCTGCCATTCCGGTCTTCAATAAATAGTTGTACAGTAAACGCCCTAGGTCTTTGTCCATGTAATGCAATCTTCTAACACTTGTCGCAAAATTACAGGATCTATTTTAGCTTTTGAATGATAAAGTCACTGGATTGCTCTTTTAATGGATGATTCCAGCAGATCGGTAACACGCCCAGAGGGTTCTATTTGGTATGTGGCCTTTAAACGATCTATCTCTTTGCGGATGCCACTTAAAAATTTGGTTTCAGTAATATTCCCTTCTTTATGGTTAGCCAGTGCCATATACCATTTAAAATAAGAAAAGGAAACATAGTTTTTTACAAAGTGTGATTCACGATCAATTAGGTTGTATCGTCTAATGGTCTTCTTCACTTGGGCAAACTCTTCAAGGTGAACCAATGTTTCCATATAGGTTCTGAAAAACTTTATCCAATTGTGCTCCAAAATATCTTTTTCATACATGGTCAAGCGATTTTCGGCATATCGCTTGGCATTTTGAAACTGCCCGTTATCATTATAACTTTTCATCAAAGATGATATAAACAAGGTTCTATTGTATTTATTGGACATCTGTCTTGCGAACGGTCGGGCTTCTATCAACAGATCCAATGCCTCTTTGGGCCTTCCCAATTTGGAAAGATTGAAGGAGTAATTGTTCAGATACATGATATAATCGTTCCCTTGCTCACTGATCGAAAGTTTACCGTAATATAATGCAGAATCGTAATGATCCATCTTCATTAAGATAAGCTGTTTGTTGCCATAATAATTGAGTAATAGTTTTTTCGAATAGTACGATCCATCCTCCAGCTTCGGCTCCAATTCTTTGTAATACCCAAGAACTTCTTTCAGAACATCATTTTTGAGCAATGCCACATAACTCAATAAAATCAAGGTTTGGTATCTATTGTACCCATCCAACCCCTGCTCGGACCACAAACGGGTCAACCACGATATCCATTTGATGGAATTTTGGGAAATCTTCAAATTATGGTAGTCCGTAACAATATCCACTGTGGCCTGGGTCATTCTATTGTTCACTTCCTTGGAACGAACATAATCGTCGTGGTAATCGTGAACAAAAGTATGTATGAGTTCGTAGTCGTTGAGTCTGACCCTTACCAAAAGGAACATGAGATAGTTCTTGACCACTTCATAAAATCGAATAAAATGAAAATGGTGCGGTTCGTACTGCTTGATCAATTGTAGTAGTTCTTTCTCCTCATCGGAAGAAATCGTATCTGTTTTTATACGGATATCAAAATAGTTGAGGCGCTCATAATATTGGTCCGTACAGAATCCATCGAGTTTGGATTCCATCCAGTTCATCAAATGAGAGTATTTTCGTTTATCTATTTTGGCATCATAATCCTTAGGAGGCTTTCCACTGCAGACATTATGGTAAATCGTATCAAAAATATCCTCACGGTCCTGATCTTGAAATTGTTTTACACGACCAAGCAGCATAACCTCATGCGGCAAAAGTGAGTCCGTATATATTTGAAATTTTTTAAGCTTCATTCATTCTTCTAAAATAATTTCATCTGGACCCAACTAGCTATCACATTACAAGTCCACCATCCACACTCAACACTGTTCCATTAATAAAGTTGGCTTCATCCGAGCTCAAAAACAGGTATGCATTTGCGATATCCTCAGGGGTTCCCATTCTTCCAAGGGGGGTTTTCTCCTCAAGATTCTGTATTACCTTTTCTGGTATAGTACCTACCATTTCGGTTGCAATAAATCCTGGTGCTACGGCATTTACACATATTCCCTTTCTACCGAGTTCCCGTG
Organism: Flagellimonas yonaguniensis; assembly: GCF_029193885.1. Classification (GTDB taxonomy): domain Bacteria; phylum Bacteroidota; class Bacteroidia; order Flavobacteriales; family Flavobacteriaceae; genus Flagellimonas; species Flagellimonas yonaguniensis. The sequence goes on from NZ_JARFVB010000002.1 coordinate 52,385, forward strand.
CCCAAACCTTGGTCATTCCAATTACTCCAGACTTTGTCGCCACATAATTGGTCTGACCGAAATTACCATAAAGCCCCACAATGGACGCCGCACTTATGATTTTTCCACTACCTTGGGCTACCATATGTTCTGAAATAGCTTGGGTACAATTAAAAACACCGGTTAAATTCACATCGATTACCGATTTCCATTGCTCTGCAGTCATTTTTTTAAGCGTCGCATCCCGGGTAATCCCAGCATTGTTGATAAGAACATCAATGTGATGGTATTTCTCCATTACCTCGCTAACCGCAGCGTCAACAGAATCCCTATTCACGGTGTTCACTTCTTGAAAATAGAGTGATCTACCTTCGAAGTCACTTAATAAATCGCTTCCTGCTTTGGAATCAATATCCCAACAAACAACCATTGCTCCCTCTTCCAAAAATTTTTTCACGGTAGCCTTACCAATTCCTTTGGCGCCCCCTGTTACGATGGCAACCTTGTTTTCTAATCGTTTCATTTAGTTTGATTTTTGGATAAAGCTACTGCTAAAAGACTGGCAATAATATAGTAATTATAATTTTATATATATTGACTTTTTATATTTAATTTATTTATTTATTTGATTTACAGTATTTTATAATATTATATTCTATGCTGACTATAAATATTTTTTGTCATTATCATCTCTATTTTTATTCAAAAAAGACCTATTTTTCTTAAAAAAAGTAGATAATATATAATTTTTAGATAAAAAGTCCACATCAATATTCTTAACATCTATTGATTCTTTCTCAAGAAAAAAAATAATCTTTAAATGCGAATTTCATATTAATTCCGCACATATTTTATTGATTATTCATTATAACAACAACTTAATCCGACATATTTAAATTATGACCGATACGTACCAAATAACCACACTGGTTGTCCTCATTGGATTCATGTCCATCCTATTCTATTTGGTTTACAAGTCAAGGGTTTCATCCGACAGCTTGGAGGTGTATGCGGTAGGAAACAAATCATTCTCTTCCATTTCAGTGGCATTATCATTGGCCGCATCCATAACCAGTGCCGCTACCTTTATCATAAACCCGGGTTTTATAGCACTCTATGGCCTCAGTGCATTCATAGCTTTTGGGGTAGTAATGCCATTTGCCATTTATGCCGCCCTCATCATATTCATAAAACGCTTTCGCAAATATGGGATGAACGTAAAGTCCATATCCATTGCTGATTGGGTGGGCAAACGTTATGACTCCCAATTCCTAAAAATCCTATTTGGCTTCTTGAGTATTTTATTGATCACCTTTATAGTATTGATATGTGTAGGCATAACAAAGGTGGTCTCCAAAGCTTTGGATGCCAACGAACTTACCGTCTTAATCATTATTGTGGCAGTAGTGTTTACCTATATGATGATCGGTGGGGCCAATACCATGGTCTATACCAACTCCGTACAGGCTGCTTTAATGATTATCGTTGCCATCCTCCTCTTGGGTTCAGGAGCGTACCTATTGTTCAAAACAGGAGATGATGGTTTCATTAACCAGTTGAATGCCATAGACCCATCGCTAACACAAACCTTCAACAAACAAAGTCCACTTTTTAGGGATTTCTTTGAGGTAGTCGTATGCAATGCTATAGTAGGTATAGCCATTGTTTGTCAACCCCACATCCTAACTAAATCATTATTGATCAAGAAAGACTCCCAAGTAAACCGGTTTTTACTCTACACTGTTTTGGTATTGATATTGTTTTTTTCGGTGGTATTTGTAGGTATCTATGCAAGGTTGAGTTTCCCAGACCTTATGTTCAATGGAGCAAAATTGAACATGGATGGAATTGTTTCCGCCTATGTATTGCACAGATTCCCTGTCTATGTGGGGATTGTAGTTATCTTAGGCCTATTAGCTGCAGGGCTATCCACACTGGAAGGACTTATTCAATCCATACCCACCACCATTACCAATGATTTCATTATGCCATTGACCAAATTGGCCAATATAAAGGCAGCTCCCATGAGAATCAACAAGATCTTAACGATCATTGTGGGCATTGTGGCCATTGTATTGTCCTATGACCAATTGGTCAACCCAAGCCTAAGCGTGGGAATTTTTGCCCAAAATGGGGTGTATGCTTTTTTCTCCGCCGCATTTGTACCCGTATTCTTTGGCATTTTCACCAAAACTCAAAACAAATGGATTCCGATTGTAGCATCCTTAGTAGCTATTACAACACACTTTAGTGTGTACTATCTGGAACTGACCCCTTACATGGAAGGAATGGCTGTTAAAAACCCAGCAATCGCTTCAGCTTTTGCCTTGATTCTTTCTACCGTTACCGGACTCATCATTTACACAGTTAAACCTATGAACCAAAAAGCCATGGAATATGCAGGCGCTTAGGAAAATAAAAATCAAAAATTGGCCCATGGTTTTCATAGCCATTATTGCCATGTTATTTACCCAAACAGGTATGGGACAAACAACAACATCAAAAAAAATAAAACTTCCAAATCAAAATCTAGAAATCCATTACCTAAAAGCGGGTCATGGGAAAACGAAATGGGTTTTGATACATGGATTGGGCAGTTATTCCAAAGCTTACAATAAAATATTATCCAATCTACCCAAAAATGTGGAAGCCTTTGCATTGGACCTTCCCGGTTTTGGCAAAACAGATTTGAATGGAACATCCATTTCCATGGAAGATTATGCTGAAGTCGTGGATGGTTTTATCCATGAACTCGGATTAAAAAAGGTGGTTTTAATGGGACATTCCATGGGAGGTCAAATTGCCATGACCCTAGCCTTGGAAAACCCAAAATGGTTGAAGGAATTGATTTTGCTTTCACCAGCAGGCATCGAACAATTTACGGACAAAGACCGTGCGTGGTTTGATGCTGTAATTACCGAATCGCTTTACCTGAACTTAACCGATGAACAAATCCGTCAAAACTTCAATATAAATTTTTATCAAGGAAAACTACCTGAAGATGCAGAGTTCATGTACCAGGACCGAATAAAAATAAAAGAGGATACTGAAGCCTACAAAACCTATTGTTCCACCATTGTTCGGAGCATCAAAGCTATGCTCGCAGGCCCCGTATATGGCCAAATTGGTCAATTTAAAGTGCCGACCATGGTACTCTTTGGAAAGAATGATCTTTTGATTCCCAATACAATTTTACATCCTGATTTAACTATTGACCTGTTAATGGAAACGCTTCAACACGATTACCCACAAACTACAAACAAACTCATAGATGAAGCGGGACATTTTATCATCTGGGACCAGTCAGAAAAGGTTGTGGAAGAGATTCAAAATTTCACGAATGCACACAAATAATTAATAACTAAACTTAAACAAACAATGAAACTTTTACAGACACTATTAGTATTGTTCATGGGTCTCACAGGACTGTTTGCCCAAGATGTTGCTGTAACCGGTACCGTTACCGATGACGAGGGAAATCCCCTTGAAGGTGCCAGCGTGTATGTAGCGGAGAGCAGTGTTGGAACCACAACGGACGCCAGTGGGCACTACGAACTGCTATTAAATCAAGGAAAACACATTATCCAATTTTCTTATATCGGATTTGCACCAGTGGCTAGACCCATAACGCTGGGGGCATCTGGCACCACCATCGATGTAAGTTTACAGGCCAGCATGAGCCTGGATGAAGTTGTCATCATATCTGGATCTAAAAAAGCTGAAAAAATCACAAGCTCCCCCGCAACCGTGGTGACCATTTCTCCAAGACAGATCAACGAATATGCAGGAAATCCAGCTGAACTGCTGGCCCGCAAAAAAGGGATTGACTATTTCAGGGCCGGTATTGCCACTCCAGCATTCAACGTACGTGGTTTCAATTCCAACTTCAACTCCAAAAACCTTCAGGTAGCAGATGGTCGCATATCAAGCTTGATCGCCACTGGGCTTCCCATGGGACCTTTAACCACAACCGTCAAGGAAGACATTGAGCAAATAGAGGTTGTATTGGGACCCAACGCCACCCTTTATGGACCCAATGCCCACAATGGTTTATTGAATACCATTACCAAAGACCCAAGAAGATATGAAGGCACCACCATTGCCACCAATTTGGGTGTGAACAGTGATGGTAATGGTTATTACTCGGGCAGGCTTCGATTCGCCAAAAAATTGAGCGATAAATGGGCCATTAAAGCCACTGGGGAATACACAAAAGCAACAGAATTCATTTATGCCGATTCCGTTTATATTGATAGGAATTTGGATGGAATTACCGAAGGTTACCCAGAATATGACCTGGATAACGATGTCAAGTTTTTCAAGACCGAAGCCAGTGCATATTTCTCACCAACAGAAGGCACGGACCTTATTGCAACTTACGGACATAGCAACAGCACATATTTATCTCCCACCAATGTGGGACGAAACCAGATCGTGGATTGGAGAATCAGTTTTGGTCAATTACGTTTTAAAACACAAAATTTCTTTGCACAGGTATATTATACCACAAGTAAAACCGATGACACCTATGCCATTGACGAACGGACCAAACAATATTACCGAGGGATAGATTCAGGACTTTCGGAAGAAGAAGCATCAGGAGAGTATTCCTATGCCAGTGGAGCCTTATTTGTTGATGATTCCAAACGTTGGAATGCAGAAATCCAATATTCCAACACACTCTTTGATGACAAACTGGAATTTGTGACCGGACTACAATGGCAATTGGACAAAGCGAACAGTCATGGCACCTATCTACTTGATGAGAATGAAGACGATTACATTGATGTATCCCAAATAGGTGGATACCTTCATTTGGATTATGATTTCGGAAATGGATTCCGAGGTATTGCAGCAACCCGTATCGACAACCACGAAATCTATGGCACTAATGTGGTTCCAAAATTCGGGGTGTTGAAAGAGTTCGACAAAGGAACACTGCGTTTTACATACGGACAAGGTATTGCCGCACCAACCATCCTAAACATGTACGGAAACCTATTCTCTGGTTTGATATTGGGTAACTCCGATGGTTTTACACTTACAGATGGATCAATGGTACCTGTACAAGGAGTTGAAAAGGTGGACACCTATGAAATTGGGTATCGCGGTACTCTGTCCCCTAAACTCTACGGTGATTTCAATGCCTATTATAACATCAACAAGGATTTCTTAAGCCCAGTTACCGTGGTAGGTGTGGCTACCCATAGAGGCGACACTCCCATTGAGGAAGTCCAATCCGGGTATGCATTTTACAACGGATTGGTCGCCACCTATATCAATTTTGGACGCGTGAACACCTATGGTGCGGACTTTGCACTAACGTATAGCATCTCTCCAAAATGGAGTGCAACAGCCAACTATTCCTACTTCGATTATTCCTTTGATGAGGATGACACAGAGAATGATTTTAACGGGGATGGAAACGTTGACTTCCTGGACTTCTTGATCAATGCTCCCACCAATAAAATTGGATTTGGAATTAATCATAGTGGGGAAAAGTTCTTCGGAGGACTATTTAGTAGATGGGTAGAGGAGTACAACTATTTCTCTAGCTACCAGATAGCTTCAGAAACTTTGCCCGGGTACACCTATAGAGGAACCCCCATTGTTGAAGATTCAAAAAGTACGGATTCATACAACTATGGTCCTCTGGGAGGTTTTGTAACCTTCGACCTCAACTTTGGTTACCACTTTAACAAAAACTTTACGCTATCATTTGCAGCCACCAATCTGTTCAATACAGAAATGAGGGAGTTCACAGCAGCTCCTCCAACCGGTGGCCTATATGTACTTGAGGCAAAATTGAATTTGGATTAACAAAACAATCAAATAGCATAGATGAAAAATGCAAAAATTATATCCTCGGGAATGTATGTTCCCGAGGACATATACCCTAATGCTTATTTCAATGAGTTGTTGGGTGAGGATGTAGATACTTGGTTGAGAGAAAATGTGGAAATCTTTGAACGAAGATGGTGCAAAGAGAATGAATCCACTGCTGATCTTTGCGAAAAAGCAGCCAATGCTGCATTGCAAAATGCAAATCTAAAAGCTTCAGATTTAGATTTGCTCATCATCTCCACGGATACTCCTGAATACATTTCACCATCCACAGCTGCAGTGGTACAAAACCGAATCGGTGCCAAAAACGCAGGAACATTTGATTTAAATGCCGCCTGTGCAGGATTTGTTACGGCAACGGAAACCGCAGCACACTACATCAAAAGTGGTGGATTGGACAAAATCATGGTCATTGGCGCCTATGGCATGAGCAAATACCTCAACAAAGAGGACAAAAAAACCGTGACGCTATTTGCAGATGGTGCAGGTGCTGTTATCCTGACGTCCACTGAGGAAAAAAATAAAGGGCATCAAACAGGAAAATTAATCTCGAAAGGTGAGTATGCCGATTGGATGGGCATTTATGCAGGAGGGACCAAAACCCCCATCGACCATAATGTTATCGACCATAAAGACCATCAACTTAAGTTCGTGAAAAAATTCCCCCCCGAACTCAATCCTCAAATGTGGAGCATGCTGGCCAACCAACTAGCGGAAAACATGGGAATAGGGGTTTCGGAAGTGGACCAGTTCTTAATCACACAAATCAACATAAATGCTATTAGGGAAACATTAAAAATATTGGGTGTGCCTCAAGACAAAGCATACACCGTAATGCACCATTATGGATATACGGGTTCTGCATGCATCCCCATGGCATTCCACCAGGCATGGGAACATCAGAAAATAAAGGAGGGAGACACCTTATTTTTTATTGGCTCTGGTGGAGGATTGGCCTTTGCCGCAAATGCTTTTATACTGTAACTTTAACAAATTATGATCAACACCTTTGATTGGTTCCAAAAATGGTCGGAATATACCCCTGACAAAATAGCCCTGAAAGATGCGGAGTCGGGCAGCTCCCTTACCTACAAACAAATTAACAATGCATCCAATAGCATTGCGCACTACCTCAAGGACAAACACCAGTTAAAAAAAGGAGATAGAATTGCCATTATCGCTGAAAATGATCTAACCCAAGTCTTACTTTTTGGAGCAGCACAAAAAATGGGAATTATTTTGGTGCCCATCAATTACAGATTGGCACACGCTGAGGTAGAATTTTTATTGGACAATTCTGAATCTGCTTTGGTACTTTATGATGAAAACTGTTATGATGTCCATGCATTAAAACATAAAGCCACTTATGAGCCTATTGCTCCTTTTATCCATTTTGTAGATGATGAAGGTCCTGATTATACAGCACAGTTACATGAAGATGAACCTATTTTCATTTTATACACCAGCGGTACTACAGGTTTTCCAAAAGGGACCTTGTATACCCACAAAATGCTCTTTTGGAACAGCATCAATACCGCATTGAGCCTGGTAATCAGCAGTGCGACCAAAACCCTTAACTGCATGCCCCTTTTCCATACGGGAGGTTGGAATGTATTACTGGCACCTGTATTGCATCATGGAGGGACCATAATTATGTTCAAAAAGTTTGATGCCGAGAAAATATTACAATCAATTGTAGCCGAAAAGTTGGATCTTTTTATGGGCGTGCCCACCATGTTGAAAATGATAGCCGAGCTCCCGGAGTTTGAATCTACGGACATTAGCTTTCTCAATTACATTATTGTTGGGGGCGAAAGTATGCCCGTTGGACTGATTCGAAAGTATCATAAAAAAAATGTCCCGATACGGCAAGGATATGGTTTGACCGAAGTTGGACCCAACCTTACCTCCTTGCACCAAAGTATGGCGGAAAAAAAACAAGGCTCCATTGGCAAACCCAATTTTTATGTTCAGGTCCGCGTAGTGGATGATAACGGTCACAAGCTTCCTCCAAATACACCCGGAGAACTATGGATTTCCGGACCTATGGTCACACCAGGGTATTGGAAGAACCCGAAAGCCTCCAAAGACAGTATTTCCGATAGATGGTTTAAAACAGGGGATGTGGCCATAATGGACGAAGAAGGCTTCATTTTTATTGTGGACCGAAAAAAACACATGTACATCAGTGGTGGGGAGAATGTTTACCCTGTGGAGGTAGAACGTGTACTATTACAACATGAGGCTATAAATGAAGCCGTTGTTTTTGGGATCCCTCACGAAAAATGGGGGGAATGTGGTGCTGCTTTAGTCGTAAAAGGAAAAGAAGTAAGTTCAGAAGAGATACGCAATTATTGCTTGGACAACCTTGCAAAGTTCAAAGTACCCTCAGAAATCCATTTTATCGAGTCCGTACCCAAAGGGGACACAGGTAAAATTGACCGAAAAACCATGAAAAAATCGTTTTTGGCCGAAAGAAATCTTATTTAAATTTTTTGCTCAAGTTTTGATCTCATTAGATAGTTTGGTCAAAAAAAGGGGTGGCATATATGCGCCCCTTTTTTTAATTTTTATCTAAAGCAGCTAAAATTTTTCTGAAAATATCGGTATTCTCATAAACCCCATTAAAATTTTTAGCTTGTGGCCCATAGGAAAACAAGGGCACCATGATACCCGTATGGTCAACGGTTAAAAAATCACCTTGAACAGTGCCATCTTCCAGACTGCCCCCGACAATTCCAAAACCAGAGGTTTCATGATCCGCTGTGATGATGACCAATGTATTTTTGCCGGTATCCGCAAACTTCAATGCCTCCGCAATGGCCCGGTCAAAGTCCAGCATTTCCCGCACAATATCACTTGTACTATTGGAATGGCCTCCGTTGTCAATTTGTGCACCCTCGACCATTAAAAAAAATGGTTGGTCCTCAGATTCTAGAACAGACAATGCTTTTGCCACGCTTTTGGGCAAGGCATCCCCTCTCCCATTAGAAATGGAGGGCACTTTGTTGTCCCCAAGGTAAATACCCGTGGGACCTATAAAGTCGTTAAAGGCTTCCATCTTTTTTGAAGTATATACCTCTTGAATGGATTTTTTGTACTTTTCTCCACCAGCGATAAAAAAATCCAATTGACTGCCTTTAAGGTCCTCTATCAATCCCGGGGTGTCATCCCGCTCCGCTCTATGGGCATAAAACGATGACGGTGTGGCCCCATAAATGGCATCGGTTGTCACAATAGCCGTATTGAATCCTTTGCTTCCAAGTACATCCACCAAATTAGTCATTGCATTATCCTCCGGATCTACTCCGATGGCTCTATTATTTGTTTTTGTTCCAGTTGCCATGGCAGAAGCACCTGCCGCAGAATCAGTAATCAAATCATCCGCTGAAGCAGTTTTGACCAAACCAATGTTTTTCAACCCGGTAACGGTAAGATTTCCTTTATTGGCAATCATGGCCGACGAAATTTGTGCCAATCCATTGCCATCCCCTATCATTAAAATGATATTGGTCGGTCTGGTATCTGCATCATATTCATATTTAGGTCGATACACATCAACAGTGTCCTCCAACTTGAAAGTGTTCTCATCAAGTTTATCCAGATACTGTTTGGCCCGTGCCGGTTTATCCGTATTGATGTAATCCACCCCTAATTTGGCCAAACGTGCCCAGGCTGTCTTAGTATCCGGGGTGGCCCAAAAACGGAATGGTTTTCCAGATGCTTTGGCCTTGGCTATGGCTTTTTTCACTTTATCTAAATCGGGAGCCGTCATTCTTCCATAGCCGTTCCAAACGGAATAATTTTCATAGCTGGAACTGATCAGGGCGACTTTGCTTAAATCCATGTGGTCCAGTTCCTCCAAATTCTGATGGTCGAACCAAATGAAATCAGGGTAATTTTGGTACTCTTCCGGTTGGGGACGATTTCCTGAAATCACAAATTTGATTTTATCTCCATTGATCAGACTGGGATAGGTCCGCAGTTCCTCTTCCAATTTTTCAAGAGTTGTATATGCCTCTGACTTGAAATCGATAAGTAATTGAAGCTCGCGGAGTTCTCCTGATGCCTCCAAATTGTTCAGTCTATCCAGATATAATTTGCCCAAGGTATGGCCCTCCATTATCTCATCTTCGGCATGGGTCACGTAGAGTATGCCATTCTTTAAGAATACATCGGCTTCAATGGAGGATGCTCCATTGCTGTACGCAAACCAAAATGGCAGTTCTTGCGCATAATCGTTATGAGAATGGACTTTGTAACTGGTTTGGCCATGAACATTTGTAATAGGACCGATCAACAATAAAAAAAAGAAAAACAGTAAGGCAGACTTCATTTGTGGTTTGATGAGGTTTTTAAGGGGTTGAAATGAATATGTTTGATGGATTCATGGCAAATACGAACAAAAATCGATAATTTCCTAGAGTGGGGATATTATGATTTTGTAAACTTTGGGCAATAACTTTCTTCTACCATTTCCATCAACTTACAAGATAAAATTATATTTAAATCCGCCCTTTTGTCCAAAAAAATTATATTTGCACACCGAAAATTCCAAAGGCCCACGTGGTGGAATTGGTAGACACGCTACCTTGAGGGGGTAGTGTTCGAAAGGACGTGCTGGTTCGACTCCAGTCGTGGGCACAGAAAAAGCCGCAATTTCTTGCGGTTTTTTTGGTTTCATACCTTACCAAAAGAATCCTTATACCCTCCCCAAGTTGCTGATATCCATAAAAAAGAATCTAAATTTTATGATAAAAAACTAGGATAGCTTCTTTTAAATTGTAAATTTGTTTAACGTTTAATTGAAAATTATGAACAAAGTAAAAAGTTCTTTTAGTATTCGTGACATGGAAAACCTTTCAGGCATAAAGGCGCATACCATTCGCATTTGGGAAAAAAGATACAATTTATTCAGCCCCGAAAGAACGGATACCAACATTAGAACTTACAACCTTGAAAGTCTTCAGAAATTATTGAACGTTACTTTACTCTATAATAATGGGTACAAAATTTCCAAAATAGCCCAGTTGTCCGAGAAGAAAATACCTGCACTTGTCAATAAAATCGTTTCGCAAAAAAGTGGGAATAACCACACCCTCAACTCCTTAAAGATGGCGATGCTCAATTTCGACCAGTCAATCTTCTTAAAGACCTACAACGAACTCATGAAGGAAAAGTCGTTTATGGAAATTTTCAATGAGGTCTTTATCCCTTTATTGAACGAACTTGGTTTATTATGGCAAACAAATACCATAAGTCCGGCCCACGAACATTTCATATCTAATTTAATCAAGCAAAAAATATACATACACACCGAAAAACTACTACTGGAGCAACCTAGAAAGGGAGATGATGTGTATGTACTTTTCCTACCGGAGAATGAGATACATGAATTAGGTCTCCTCTTCATCAATTACCAACTAGCACTTCAAGGGCACCAAACCATTTATTTGGGTCAATCAATGCCCATTGAAAACCTTAAAGACCTTTTGAAATATTACAGCAATATAAAATTCATTTCCTACTTTACCGTTTCACCTCCTGCGGACAGTCTTGATGATTATTTCGAACAATTTACAGAACTACTCAAAAAATCTCCCGGCTCCAAACTGTATGTTTTGGGACATCAAATTCAGGAAGTCGATGCGGACAAACTGCCCAGCTCCATTGAAATATTCAAATCCATAGACGAACTAGTGGAAAACCTTTAAACTACAATGGAAAAAGTAATTGTCATTGGTTCTGGTTTTTCATCCCTTTCCGCCTCATGTTATTTGGCCAAAGCGGGATACGAGGTCGAAATGTTCGAAAAAAATGCTACTGTTGGTGGCCGGGCCCGGCAATTGGTAAAGGACGGGTTTACTTTTGATATAGGTCCGAGCTGGTATTGGATGCCTGATATTTTTGACAAGTTTTTTGCAGATTTCCATAAAAAGACCTCAGATTATTATCAGCTGGACAAGTTGAACCCCGCGTATAAAATCTTCTTTGAGGATGATATCATTACCATAGGGGATTGCATGGAAAATATATGTTCCGAGTTCGAGCGCATTGAATCGGGAAGTAGCGAACATTTAAAACAATTTATAGACGAAGCCCAAGAAAATTACGATATCGCCATCAATAAAGTGGTACTTCGCCCTGGACTTTCTCCTCTGGAACTGGTAACCAAAGAAACGGTTTTAAAGGTGGACCAATTTTTCAAAACCATCAGTCAACAGGTCCGCAAACGGTTCAAAAACCCAAAACTGGTGTCCACTTTGGAATTTCCCGTTCTATTCTTGGGAGCAAAGCCGAACAAGACCCCATCCTTCTACAGTTTCATGAATTTTGCCGACTTTGGGCTGGGCACTTGGCATCCAAAGGGCGGTATGTACGAAATCATCAAGGCCATGAAAAGTTTAGCCGAAGAATTGGGGGTCATCATACATACCCAAAGCCCTGCAAGTCATATTCTCGTCTCGGACGGAGAAGTTTTGGGCATTCGCAGTAAAGGAACCAACCACTTGGCGGATTATGTGGTAAGCGGTGCTGATTACCATCACACCGAGACTTTATTGGACAAAAAATACCGGCAATATTCCGAGGAATACTGGGATAAGAAAACCTATGCTCCATCCTCACTGCTGTTTTACATCGGTTTCGACAAAAAATTGGAGAACATCGAACATCACAACTTGTTCTTTGACACCGATTTTGAAAAACACGCACAAGAAATCTATGACGAGCCACAATGGCCAACCAATCCGTTGTTCTATGCCAATTTTCCATCCGTGACAGATGCATCAATGGCGCCAAAAGACCAAGAAACGGGCTTTTTTCTGATTCCGATAGCTCCGGGATTGGAAGATACTCCACAACTCCGAGATCAATATTATGATATTGTAATGGACCGATTTGAAAAATTAACCAAGCAAACTGTAAAAAAATCAGTGATTTTTAAGGAAAGTTTCTGTGTCAATGATTTTGTGGAGCAGTACAACTCCTATAAAGGTAATGCCTATGGTTTGGCCAACACCTTGCGCCAAACCGCTTTTTTACGACCTAACCTCAAAAGTAGCAAGGTAAAAAACTTGTTCTTTACCGGTCAGTTGACCGTTCCCGGCCCAGGGGTTCCACCATCCTTGATATCCGGCAAATTGGTGGCTGATTTAATCATTAAAAAGTAAAAAGATGAAAACTATTTTTGACGATGTATCCTACCGCTGCAGCAAGATTGTAACCCGATCTTACAGCACCTCTTTCTCTTTGGCCACCAAAATGTTGGCTCCATCCATACGCGCCGACATCTACAACATTTATGGCTTTGTACGCTTTGCGGATGAAATCGTGGATACTTTCCACGAATACGATAAAGCAAAATTGTTCGATGCCTTTGAAAAGGATATGGAGCAGGCCCTAGAGGACAAAATCAGCTTGAATCCCATATTGAATTCCTTTCAGCATACCTTTCATAAATATGATATTCCGTATCATTTGATAGCGTCTTTTATGAAGAGTATGCGAATGGACCTCACAAAGAAAAATTACGAGACTTTTGATGAATACCGTCAATACATCTATGGTTCCGCCGATGTGGTAGGGTTGATGTGCCTTTGTGTATTTGTAAAAGGGGATAAAGAGAGGTACGAAGAACTGAAGGAGTCCGCCATGGCATTGGGTTCCGCTTTTCAGAAAGTGAACTTTTTACGCGATTTAAAAGCCGATTTTGAGGGCTTGAACCGAACTTATTTCCCCAATACCAACCTATTGGAACTGGACGAAGCATCCAAGAAACGTATCGTCAATGAAATCAAAGCGGATTTCGCCCTTGGCTATTCAGGTATCGTAAAATTGCCAGAGCAAGCCAAATTTGGGGTATATACAGCATACAGGTATTACAAAAAACTACTTCAAAAGCTGCAGAGCACTCCTCCTTTGGAAATCAAGAACTCCAGGATTAGGGTGCCCAACTACCAGAAATTTGGTCTTTTGGCGCAATCTTATGTAAATTATAAACTACAATTGGTACAATGAAAGTAGCACTCTGGATATTGATTTTTTTGGCAACCTTCTGCCTTATGGAGTTTATGGCGTGGTTTACCCATAAATACGTAATGCACGGTTTTCTATGGAGTCTGCATAAGGACCACCACAAAAAAGACCATGACTCGTGGTTTGAGCGAAACGATGCCTTCTTTATTTTTTACGCCTTTGTAAGCATGACCTTATTCTATTTGGGCAGCTACACTTCTTTTTGGTATGGTTGGCCTTTGGGCTTTGGTATCTTGGCCTATGGCATTGCTTATTTTACCGTGCATGATATTTTTATCCACCAACGGTTCAAAATATTCCGGAATGCCAATAATTGGTATGCCCGTGGAGTTCGCAGGGCCCATAAAATGCATCACAAGCATCTAGGGAAAGAAGATGGGGAATGCTTTGGCATGTTGGTCGTTCCCTTCAAATATTTCAAGAAGAAATAGTTGTTTATTCTGCCACTAAGTCGTCCAACAAACTTCGCGTCTTATCCGAATTCCAATTGGCCGCCCCTGTTTTGTCAACCACAATTTTTCCCTGTCTATCAATAACATAGGTAACAGGTATAGTACCGCTAGCTAATTTCCGTGGCGTATAGGATGCTTGAAAGTATACAGGCAATTCATACCCTTTTTTTTCTAGAAAGGCCACCACCTTATCCTTTTCATCATTGGCCACAAAGGCAAAAGTGACCTTGTCCTTATAATCCGAATACAATTCTGCGAAACCTGGCAATTCGGCTACACAAGGGGGGCACCATGTAGCCCAAATGTTTATTACAACAACCTCCCCTTCTTTGGATTGAAGGTTGAATGACCTATCTTCCAAATCAACCAACTCCCAATGATAATTTTCTAAAATAGCCTGTTCATTTTCATCCTCGATATTTGGTGTGATTACTCTCGCAAGAACCTTGTTGAACAAAACCCTTGCATGAAAACCTATTGGGGTAAAAAGGATGAGCAATATGGCCAATATCCATATCCCATTGCTGATCTGTTCTTTAGTCAATTTCATTCTGTAATCAATTTATCCAACAGTTTATATACTTTTTTTGTGTTCCAATCCGAGATTCCCTCTTCGTGTATCACAATATTCCCTGATTTATCAATCAAGTAGGAAGATGGTACTTTACTGGTATCCACGGCCGTTTTATCCCCAATGATCAAATAGGTTACGGGGAAAGTAAACCCGTGCTCTTCCATAAAGGCTTCTACAGGTTCCCGCTCCTCATTCGTAATGATATAAAAATCCATCTTGCCTTTGTATTTGTCGTACAATTCTTGAATACTTGCAAGTTCGGCCTCGGAAGGTAATCGCCATGACGCCCAAAGATTGATCAGGATCACATTCCCTTTAGACCCTTCAAAATTGAAAAAATTCCATTCCCCATCCTTTAGTCTCCAATCATAATCGGTAATTTTTTGCTGTTCCGCTTTTTCAATCACAGATGGCGAAAAAGCAAATAATCTGTTCAGCCAAATTTTTCCATAGTACCCGATGGGCGTTAAAAAAAATGATAGGACAAAAAGAATCAATACTATATTGAGAACGGTCTTTTTATTGATTTTCATGAATTGTTATTTCTCAAAAATTAAAAACTCCTGATATCTTTAACAACATCAGGAGTTTTCACAGATTATTTTAGATACGATTAAGCATTCTGTTTCTTGATCAAGTTCAAGGCCGAACCTTCGTTAAACCACTTGATCTGCGCATCATTGTACGAGTGGTTTGCCATAATGGTGTCCTTGCTTCCATCAGCGTGCACCACTTCTATGGTCAAAGGTTTGTCCGGTGCAAACTCAGCTGCATCAACAATGTTGAACGTATCGTCTTCTTGAATCAAATCGTAATCGTTCTCATTGGCAAAGGTCAAGGCCAACATTCCTTGTTTCTTCAAGTTAGTCTCGTGAATCCTTGCAAAAGACTTTACCAATACAACGGCAACGCCCAAGTGTCTTGGTTGCATCGCCGCATGCTCACGTGAAGAACCCTCTCCATAGTTATGGTCTCCCACAACAACCGTCTTAATACCTTCTTTTTTGTATTCACGTTGCGTATCTGGAACTCCTCCGTACTCACCTGTCAATTGGCTTTTTACCAAATTGGTTTTTTGGTTGAAGGCGTTTACAGCTCCAATCAAGGTATTATTGGCAATATTGTCCAAATGCCCTCTAAAACGTAACCAAGGTCCCGCCATGGAAATGTGGTCCGTTGTACATTTTCCGAATGCCTTGATCAAAAGTTTCATTCCTTGAAGGTCACTTGCTTTGATCGGCTCAAAAGGTGTCAGTAATTGCAAACGCTCCGAACCTTCGGCCACGATTACCTCTACTCCACTTCCGTCTTCACGGGGTTCTTCGTATCCATTTTCCTTAACTTCAAAACCTTTTGGTGGCAATTCCCATCCTGTTGGTTCGTCCAACATCACTTCTTCTCCATCTTCGTTGATCAACTTATCCGTCAATGGGTTAAAGTCCAAACGACCAGCAATGGCTATGGCAGCGGTCATTTCCGGTGAGGCAACAAATGCGTGGGTATTAGGGTTACCATCGGCACGCTTTGCGAAGTTTCGGTTGAAGGAATGCACAATGCTGTTCTTCGGTGCATTCTTTGGATCCTTATAACGGGCCCATTGACCTATACATGGTCCGCAAGCATTTGTAAAGATCTTGGCATCCAATTTTTCGAATATCTCCAAGATTCCGTCACGCTCCGTGGTATATCTTACCTGTTCTGAACCTGGATTGATACCAAATTCAGCTTTTGTCTTCAATTTTTTGTCCAAAGCTTGCTGTGCAATGGATGATGCTCTCGACAAATCTTCATAAGAAGAGTTGGTACAAGAACCTATCAATCCCCATTCAACAGCCAGTGGCCATTCATTTTCCTCTGCCTTTTCCTTCATTGTCCCCACTTCTGTTGCTAAATCTGGAGTAAATGGACCATTTAGAAGAGGCTTTAATTCCGAAAGATTGATTTCTATTACTTGATCGAAATACTGCTCTGGGTTGGCATAAACCTCTGGGTCGGCGGTCAAATGTTCTTTTACCTTGTTGGCTTCATCGGCAACATCTTCCCTATCGGTAGCTCTAAGGTAGCGCTCCATGGATTCATCGTAACCAAAAGTTGATGTGGTCGCTCCAATTTCCGCACCCATATTACAGATAGTTCCTTTACCTGTACAGGACATGGAAGTTGCTCCAGGCCCAAAATATTCTACAATGGCCCCTGTACCTCCTTTTACGGTAAGAATCTCGGCCACTTTCAAAATAACATCTTTAGGTGCGGTCCAACCGGATAGCTTTCCGGTCAACTTTACACCGATCAACTTAGGGAATTTAAGCTCCCAAGCCATTCCTGCCATTACATCCACAGCATCTGCTCCACCAACACCTATGGCCACCATTCCCAATCCACCTGCATTAACGGTATGGGAATCTGTCCCGATCATCATACCTCCAGGGAAGGCATAGTTTTCCAAAACCACTTGGTGAATAATTCCAGCACCTGGTTTCCAAAAACCGATTCCATATTTGTTTGATACAGACCCCAAAAAGTCAAAAACCTCTTTGCTTGTCTCGTTGGCGTGCTTTAAATCCGTGGCTGCACCTTCTTTGGCTTGAATCAGGTGATCACAGTGAACGGTTGTTGGCACGGCCACCTTATCTTTCCCTGCTTGCATGAACTGCAACAAGGCCATTTGTGCTGTTGCATCTTGACAAGCGATTCTGTCGGGGGCGAAATCAACATAATCCTTGCCTCTTACAAAGGCTTTTTCGGGTTTACCGTCCCAAAGGTGAGAGTATAGTATTTTTTCGGAAAGTGTCAGGGGCTTGCCCACCAACTCACGGGCTTTTTCTACGCGCTCACCCATGGTGGCGTAGACACCCTTAATCATGTCTATATCAAATGCCATTCTACAATTGAGTTTTTTAAGATTTTCGTAATTCGGTAAATTTACTAAATCGTGAAGTATTTTGGAATTAGAATCGCACTAAATAAGCGTTGACTTTCTTATTTTTTACAACAATTCCGTGATAATTTTTTCTTCAGTGATACCTTCAGCCTCAGCTTTGTAGTTTTTTAGTATCCTATGACGAAGTATTCCCAAGGAAACTGCTTTGACATCCTCGATGTCCGGAGAGAACTTTCCATTGATGACTGCATGGGCCTTGGCACCCAAAACCAAGTTCTGCGATGCTCTGGGTCCAGCCCCCCAATCGATATAATTTTTCACATAATCGGATGCACCTTCCTGCCCCGGTCTAGTCCTATTGACCAACCTTACAGCATAATCCACAACATTATCGGGCACGGGTATCCGTCTGATCAAATGTTGCACTTCGATGATTTCGTCCGCATTGAACAGTGTATTTATCTGAACCTCATCATCCGTGGTTGTTGATTTTACCACTTGAATCTCTTCTTCCACCGAAGGATACTTCAATTCGATGGCAAACATAAAACGGTCCAGTTGTGCTTCGGGCAACGGATAAGTCCCTTCTTGCTCTATGGGGTTTTGGGTTGCCAGCACAAAATAGGGTCGATTGAGCTTGTATTGCTTTCCCGCAATGGTCACAGCCCGCTCCTGCATGGCCTCCAGCAAAGCTGCCTGTGTTTTGGGTGGTGTCCTGTTGATTTCATCCGCCAGGATAATGTTTCCAAAAACTGGTCCCATAATAAATTTGAAGTTGCGGTTTTGATCCAATACCTCACTGCCCAAAATATCACTGGGCATTAAATCGGGAGTGAACTGAATTCTTTTGAAGTCCAATCCCAAGGTCTGCGCAATGGTATTGACCATCAAGGTTTTTGCCAAACCGGGCACACCGATCAGCAGGGAGTGCCCTCCCGTGTATATGGATAGTAGTATTTGTTCGATCACCTCTTCTTGGCCCACAATGACCTTGGCAATCTCTTTTTTTAGTTCCTGATGTTTTTTTACCAGATTTTCTACCGCAACTACATCCGACATACAATTATTCCTTTACCCAGTTGTTTGCAAAATCACAACCCCTACTTTCCGAATCCACATGGATATAAGTGTCTTCGATATGCTCGTCCATCCATTCCTTGATGGCCTTGAATTGCTTTTCCCTTAGCGCCAACTCCTGAATCTTTATGTAGTCCTTGGCAAAATCCGCCTCGTGCTCGTCATATCTATTGGAAATCTTCATGATCTTGAACTTTGGAGCACCTCCTCTTTGGTCATTCTCACGAAGTGGACGTGAGATTTCCCCATCCTTTAAATCCCTAACTTGGTTGTAAAGTGTCGGGTCCATCTTGGTCAGCTCAAAACGGGAATCAAAATTTATGGGATTACGGAGCAATCCTCCATCGAACTTGGTCTCTTTTTCATCTGAAAAATTCAGTGCGGCCTCGGCAAAGGTATATTTTCCATCCAAAATCTGCTGGCGAATGGTATCCAATTCACTTACAGCTTTGTCGATGGCACTTTGGGGAACATCCGGAATCATGAGGATGTGGCGTAAATCCCTTTCCTGTCCTCTTACCTTCTCTAGATAAATAATATGATATCCAAAGGTGGTTTCAAAGGGCTCCGAGATTTCCCCTTCTTGAAGGCTAAAGGCAACATCCTTGAATTCTTTTACAAACGGGGTTTCCTTTGTCATACTATAGAAACCTCCCTGAGATTTGGAGCCTGGATCCTCTGAATACAAAATCGCCTTTACGTTGAAACTGGCATCGTTCTCCAAAACATCCTGACGGATTTCCTTCAATTGATTGATTACCTTTTGCTTTTCCTCTTCAGGAGCTTCTGGCTGCTTTACAATCTGGGCGATTTCCAACTCCGCCCCGAAAACAGGTCGCTCATCCTCTGGAATTTTGTAGAAAAACTGGCGAACCTCCTCTGGGGTCACTTCGATGGGCTCTACAATTTTACCTTGCATTTTTTCGGAGAGCATACGTAGCTTATTGATTTCAAAAAGCTCTTCACGGAAGCTTTCCATATCGGACTTTTTGTAGTAGTTGAGCATTCTCTCGACACTACCTATCTGCTGTGTCAACTGCTGAATCTGTCTATCACTTTGGGCGTTTACCATATCATCGGATACCAACAAGCTATCCTGGACGGCTTGATGGGCATACAGTCTATCTTCCATCAGTTTTCCCAAAAGACTGCAACGGGTCACATCCTCAGTGGAGGCTCCTTGGTTTTGAAGGTCGATCAATGTCTTGTCGATATCCGATTCCAAAATCACATAGTCCCCGACCACTGCGGCAATACCATCCAATTTCACTTTTTTGGTATTGCTTATGGTATCATTCACACCCATTGCTTGGTCTGCTTCTTGTGCCTGTACCATTCCGAGCATTGCAAAAAATGCTATGGAAAGTCCTTTAATTTTCTTTATCATAAACCTCAAATTCTTTCTTCTTAATAGCTTCATCTATAATTTCAGTTTCCAGTCTTTTAACATAGTTCAACCGTCTCCTGTTCAAAATCAGTTGCCTGATATCCGGCTCCACATAATCAAAAGGTGCTGTTTCGTTGACTTCCAACACATTGGTTACCCAGCCCAAATATACCTCTAACGAATCTTGTAACTCAAAAAATTGTGTTTTTTTTAAGTGGGTTTCCTCATTTGCCTGTGTCAAAGGGGGTATTTCTTCGATTACCCGCGAAGCACTTACCCAAATGGAATCGTTAAAATGGATTTTTTTGAACTGTACCGCTATGGAGTCCAAGTATCTTTTATCGGAATCATCCCAATTTTTGATTTTGGCCTCTACCCCATCGCTATCCAAAAACTGCTTGGACATTCCCACAAACCTGAGCTGCACCAATTTCTCGTTCAGTTTGAAGTTCTCCTTCTCTCGCTCGTAAAACTCTTCAAGCTGGTTTTTGGTAATCGCGGTATCTCGGGATTGATTTACCAAAGCTTCAATATAGGCCCGCGTATATAGGTCTGCTCGGTAATCGGACACCAAGCGATCAAATTCAGCCAATTTTTCTTCGGGCAGATTGATTTTCGATTTGGACAACAATAACTGTTTGGATGCCCAATTGTTGATATAATTGGTCACAAAAACAGTGCTATCCTCCGCTGTCATATCATCCCCGATCAAAGGGGCAATATCCTCTTTATATAGAAAAGTATCATCAACCCTCGCCAGTGGTTCCTTTTCTTCCGCTTTATTGAACATCCCCTCGCAAGAAACAAATAAGACCGAAGCCAAAGCGCAAAGGATGAAAAGCGTATTTTTTTGGTGCTTAAGCATCCCGCAAAAATAACAATTACAAAATCCCTTACAAGAAGGTTCTAATTTCCTTAACAGATTTTTTAGTTGGAAATAGATGCCAAGAAATTGCTACTTTAGTACAAAACCAAACTGAACATGAAGTATACTACCGAGATTGTTGTTGATGTCCCAAGGGAAGAATTCATCAAAAAAATGGATGACCCAGATAACATGAAGCATTGGCAAAGAGGACTTATTGCCTATGAGCAACTATCCAACAATCCTGGACAAGAAGGGGCTCGGATGAGCTTGAGCTACGAAATGGGAAAACGGAAAATGGATATGGTGGAAACCATCATCAAAAGAAACCTTCCCAAAGAAATTCACATGACCTACGATACCAAAGGGGTCCACAACATTCAAAAAAACTTTTTTAAAGAAGAAGATGGCAAAACCCGATGGATATCCGAATCGGAATTTCAACTTTCGGGATTCGGTATGAAACTCATGGGCTTTCTGATGCCGGGTGCTTTTAAAAAACAATCCTTAAAATACATGGAAGACTTTAAGGCATTCGCCGAAAATGGCATCTCCGTGCTCAACTCATAAAAACAATGGAAAAACTTTTGGATAGAAAAATCAAGATCATTTGGGACTTTAGAGGGCCAACTGCTGCCCAGATTGCCGAACACTACTTAAAACACCTGAAGGAGTTTGTGGAAGTGGAGGAGTTGAAATATGATTTGGGAGGTGTGGAGCATTTCAGCCCTACCCATAGCATCGCCTATTTGGTGGTGGCCGAATTTGAATTGAAGGAAGTAAAGGATATTCTCAAACCCCACAGGGGCGAGGTCTACAATATGGAAATCTAAGTTTACACCACTAAAATACGAATGGGACATTGCCTCAAGAATAAATCCCTTTGGGCAACATCCCATTCTCCGGACTAGAATCCGTAAAAATCAAGAAACCTCATCCAACCATTTCTGGTTGTATGTTCCAATTTTCATTGGCCAAGAGTACTTGGTCAAAGTCAATCCCTTCAATCGGTTTCAAGGTCTGGCTTGCGGCATCCCATTCTATTTTCCTGCCCAATTTCCATGACAAGCCTGCCATGTGAGCGGAGATAGCCTCTTCAAACCCTTCCTTGATACCACAGCTTACCTTTCCACCATTTTTTATGACACTCAACCACTCTCGCATATGCAAGAAGGTGGAATCTACCCGAACCCCATCAATATAGGTCCACATCAAGCCTTTGTCCGCAAAGTATTGCGATGTGGCCGATGATACAGCATCCGTTGCCTTAGCCGCTGGATCGTATTGGTATATGGGCACATTGGGTCTCATTTTTTCAGCTTCCAACATATCGGCATATCGGGTGGATGCACCATCGGGCCAAACGGTCAATCTATTGCCGAGTTCCATAGTGGCATCATGTCCCATTAAAATCGTAGGTCTACTGAACCCGTTCCCCAAAGTAGCACTGTAGCAAAAGGTCATACCATTTTCTTTGCCCTTGGCTTGACTGCTTCCGGTACTAAAATCAGGAAACTCCATGTTCACTTGAATCACATCGGGCACATTTCGTCCATCGTTATGCGTGTAAATTCCACCTGAAGAAATTACAGATGCTGGAATCCCCATATTTAGCACGCAGTTCAAACGATCATAATCGTGAGACAATAAATCCCCGGAAAGGCCGGAACCATAGGACCACCATTTACGCCACCTGAAAAAATGGTTCTTATTGAACGGCACCGTTGGGGCAGAACCCAAAAACTGCTCCCAGTCAATGGTCTCAGGACTGGCCTTCTCATGGATATCATAATTCCAGGCACCATTGTCATCGTTCCTGTTGGTATTTGTCTGGATCAATGAAACATGACCCAGGGTTCCTTTGTCCACAATATCGCGGGCGGTACTAAAACTCAAGGTTTGCCTGTGTTGGTGCCCCACAGCGAATACCGCTTCGGAATTTTCGGCAGCATTGCGCAAAGTATAGGTTTCCGCAACGGTGTGCGTCATCGGTTTTTCCACATACACATGCACATTGTTGTTCAAAGCTTCAATGGACATGGGGGCATGCCAATGATCCGGTGTTGCGATCACGACCGCATCCACATCCCCACTTTGAATCATATCCTTATAGGTCACATATCTTTTGATTTGATTGTCATCCGTAGAGAACGAATTAATGAATTTCTCTGCACGCACATCAAATACATCACAAATACCCACCAATTTCACGTTGAGACGTTCTTGGGCCTCAAAATCCTCCAATCTTTTGTTATTGGGGTCTTCTTCGGCGGCCAAACGCATCTCCTCTTTCCATTCATCGGTTGCAAAGCCCAGCGCCCTGGTCAACTGTTCGCCACGAATACCAAAACCGATTACCCCAATTCTAACAGGGTCTCCCCCTATTCCTGGAACTGCAGGTGGCAATGATGGTTTTATGTTGAGCTGTTCCAATATTTCAGAACGTTTTTTTTGTGACCCAACAGAGGTCGCCGCTCCAGCCCACCATACAGCTCCAAGTACGGGCAAGCCTCCCAATCCTATTAAAAGGTCTCTTCTAGTCCATTTCATTGTTCCTGAGTTTTAAGTTTGTTCTTTCTTAGATAATCCAAGCCAAAGTAAGCCCCCGTAGGCAATTGATAGATAACGATACAGGCCACCAGCTCAATCAAGTTTTTATTGATGATCCAGTAGTTTCCCTCGACGTTCATTTGGGTAAGACCCGGAAACGGTGGATGGGCAAAAAAATACAGTGCCAAAAGGCCAATTCCCACTATGGCTCCGAGACGCTCAAAAATTCCAAGGGTAAAGGTTACCCCGACCACCATGAGTGCGATAATGTTCAATGTATCCACCCAACCTATGGTCGCATCCCCTATCAACATGGTAAAAAACCACTCAAAAGGTCCTTGTGCGGTCGCCAAATAGCCAAAGGATGTCCACTCGGGATTATACATCTTTACCACACCTTCAAATAAAAAGTGCCACCCAATGAATATACGAAGTAGGGTAACACTCGCTTTCAGTTTATTTTGATTTTGGTTCATAGTTGTTATAGTTAATTGTAAATGTTCCTTGTTTCCTATAAGTGCCAAAAGAAAAATTGGTGCTCAGTTTCTTTTTGAAGTACTAAAAGTACCTAACAGTAATTCCAAATACCATGACCAATGTCAGTTTTTAGAAGTCTGAATATGAGGTTACCCCCTGTTTGTGCTACAACCAAAAACTGACATTTTCAAGGTTTTCCACAATATGGGATTGACCAATATCATATCTGAATTTTAGAAATACCGCTATGATCACAGCCTCATTTTTTCAAATTCATTTTTATTCCAAAATACTTTCTTCAACTGCTTTTTTTTGATGAAGTTAACCGTACCAACCCATACTTGAAGAAGGCTTGTGAGTCAGATTGAAGCGGATATCAATTATCTGAAAAAACAGTTTCCCAATGGAACCCTTTCTGTATACGAAAAGGGTCACGTTATTTGCAACATACATTCCAAAGTGAATACGTTCCGATGGTTGCTCCAAGGCACTTTCGATTATTATTCCACCACCAAAGATCCCGAAGAGGAAGTACTGGTCTGCCAAATTTCACAGTCTATGAGCACCTTGGGCCTCAATGGACTCAACGATCGTAAAAGATATACCTACAAAATCGTGGTAGCTTCCGAGCAGGCAACTTTTTTTGAAGTGCCCATTGACGAAATGGTCCATCATTTGGAAAATAATGAAACCAACCAAACCATTGCCAAGGTAAGTCGTTCGCTGTACCATCAACTGCGGCAAGCACTTTTAAAACAGACCGATTTGCTGCAAGCGGCACGCTATCGTCCCCTACAAAAAGACCGTGAATTTTTTATGGGGCCCAATACCGAGCAGGCCGAAGTGGTCTCGTTGATGCGGCGCTCTCCATTTTTGGATTATTTTGATGACCAACAACTGTCGCAAATCGCCTCCATTGCCGAGCGACGGGAGTATGAACCCGATGAAGTGCTTTACGTCCAAGACAGGCTTACAAACGGACTTTTTATTCTGATTCACGGGGAAGTGACCATCAAACGATTGGAAGGGAACATTGAGATACGCCAGCGGTCTATCAACAATCCAGGTTTTATTTTTGGCTGGTCCTGCGCTATGGGAGAAAAGGATATTTGCTCCGCTGTCACTACCCAGAAAACCTCTATTTATTTTATCCATCAAAAGGATTTGCTACAACTGCTGGACAAATGCTCCGTTTTCGCACACAACTTTTTTATGCGGTTGTTATGGCTGATGGGCAATCAAATCAATGCAGCCTTCGTCCGCTACTTGGGACTTTTGGGCAAACACAATCTGCAAGCAGTATATCAATTGATCGAGAACAACAAATCACGATTGGCCCTATCATCCCCTTTGCATCAGGTTGGGCACTTGCTCTCCAATACCAACACCAAACAATTGGGGTATGATGCCTTGTCGAAACTCATCAACAATGGTTCGCATTTGGAGCGCCATATCGCTTCACTAAGTTTAGAACTTTTGCAAGAGGATATGCAGGAACTAAAGTTTCTCAAAGGGCTTCAACAGATATATGAAACGGTAGCGGAAATGAAAAACGAACCGGGAATCGATGTCAGAAAATCGTGTGCCTTGACCACAAAAAAAGCATTCGAACACGTACAATACCACATAGAGGGGATGGACAATCTCCCTCAGAAAAGTGGATGTATCTTTATATACAACCATCTGTTCAACCACCCGTTCTACACGCTCAACAACAAATTTCAAATTACGTTGGATTCGCATTTTATCAGTGCCAAGATCTTAGATGAAAAATACAGTGATCCAGGTATTCGAACGGTAAGGATCGGTCGTGGTCAAGAATATGGCCATCAGAACTATTACAACAAATTGGGATACATCAATGTCTACACCAAGGAATCGGACACAGTGGACAAAAGGAGCAAAAAAGAAACCCGTAGCATATTTTATCGCACTGCATCTGAATATTTGCAAGACGGCCATAATTTGGTAATCAGTCCTGAAGGCACATCCTACTCCACCGAGGAATCACCTGGGCCTTTTAAAATGGGAGTTTTTAAACTGGCTCAATCCATGGAAAATGAACCTTACATTGTGCCCATTGTCCTAGCAAATTTTGACAAGCGTATTTCAGATGGTTTTTTTTACTGTAAGATTCACGAACCATTTAAACTGAGCGAAAAATTAACCGAGACGGATGCTTCTGATGTATATGAATTTGTAAAAGGCTATCAACACACTTATGCGAAGTATGTGGAAGCTGCAAGAAAAAGGGCAGAGGAACTTTATACAGCACCTGCTCCGACCGTAATGGAAGAACCACCAGAAATATGGCGCAACGAGATAAAGCGATTAAAAAGACGTGTCCACAGTCTGGAAGACCAAAACGACTTGATTATTTTTTACGGAAGTTCCTCCGTGCGACTTTGGGTTGGAATGAAAAAGGATTTGGCCCCTTTCAATGTGCTCAACTTAGGGTTTGGAGGATCTACTTATGCATGGTGCATTCATTATTTTGATGAAATTTTCAATGGAGCTGAACCCAATAAGATTGTACTCTACGCTGGGGAGAATGACCTTGCACAAGGCAAGTCTCCGCAAGAAGTTTTGAACGACTGTAACAAACTGGTTCAGATGATTCTCAAAAAATATCCCGAAGTGGAACTGGCCTTTGTAAGCTTGAAGCCCAGTTTGGAACGCGAGGAAATGATTCCCCAAATCATTGAGACCAACCTATTATTGTCCAAATATGTAATTGGAGAACTCAATGCACAATTCATCAATGTTTTTGGGCAAATGATCACAGCGGACAACCGTCCGAAACCTGAACTCTATATGTCCGATGGCTTACACCTAAACAAAAAAGGATACGCCATTTGGAGCGAGGTCATCAAAACAGCTTTGCTCTCTGCCGAAAACCCTTTGGAAAAAGAATCCATTGATTTGGCCACCGACGCTTAAGCGGGGTCTCCAAATAAATCGTAATCGGAGGCATCGGTAATCTTGATGTTCACAAAGTCCCCGATTTTCACATAATGCTTGGTAGCATCAATCAATACTTCATTGTCCACATCGGGTGAATCGAATTCGGTACGCCCCACAAAGTGATTCCCTTCTTTCCTGTCGATGATACAACGGAAGGTTTTTCCGATTTTTTCTTGGTTCAGCTCCCAAGATATCTGCGATTGGATTTCCATAATGATGTTGGCCCGCTCTTGTTTTACTTCTTCGGGAACATCATCCTGTAAATTATAGGCATGGGTATTCTCTTCGTGGCTGTATGTAAAGCAGCCTAAGCGCTCAAATCGCATATCTTGGACCCATTGTTTCAAAGTCTCAAAATCTTCTTCGGTTTCTCCAGGGTAGCCCACGATCAAGGTGGTTCGGATGGCCATTCCGGGCACCGCTTCCCTAAAGTCTCTCAACAATTTTGTGGTCTTGGCCTGCGTGGTTCCACGTCGCATACTTTTAAGTATGGCATCCGAAATATGCTGTAACGGAATATCTATATAGTTACAGATTTTAGGCTCGTTGCGCATCACATCCAAAACATCCATCGGGAATCCTGTTGGGAATGCATAGTGCAAACGAATCCATTCAATGCCCTCCACTTCCACCAACGCCTGAAGCAATTCGGCCAAGTTTCGTTTTTTATAAAGATCAAGGCCATAATAGGTAAGGTCTTGCGCAATCAAAATTAATTCTTGTACACCTTTGGCAGCCAATTTTTCAGCTTCCGCCACCAATTCTTCAATTGGGGTGCTTCGGTGTTTTCCACGCATTAAAGGTATGGCACAGAAAGAACAAGGACGATCACAACCTTCGGCAATCTTGAGATAGGCGTAGTTTTTGGGTGTGGTGGTCAAGCGCTCTCCTATCAACTCGTGCTTATAATCGGCACCTAAGGCCTTCAGTAAATTGGGAAGGTCGCTCGTTCCAAAATATTCGTCAACATTCGGAATCTCCTTCTCCAGATCTGGCTTATAGCGCTCACTTAAACAGCCGGTCACAAAAACCTTGTCCACATCACCGGACTCCTTTTTTTGCACGTACTCCAAAATAGTGTTCACGCTTTCCTCCTTTGCATTGGCAATAAATCCGCAGGTATTGATTACCACCACATTGCCTTCCTCTTCATGGGTCACCTCTTTATTGTTTGCACGCAGCTGTCCCATCAACACTTCCGAGTCGTAGACATTCTTGCTGCAACCTAAGGTCACCACATTGATTTTGTTCTTCTTTAAGGATTTTGTCCGCATAGTTCCTTTAAATGGAGTGCAAAAATACAATAACACAAGGCATTACATTGAATTGACTGCATATTTTTAGCTCTTCTACGTTAAACTATTGAACCTCATTGTAGTCAAAACTCTAAATGTCAGCACAATGAAAAACTTCTTTTTACCATTTCTTTC
The DNA here is from genome assembly GCF_029193885.1 of Flagellimonas yonaguniensis. Lineage (GTDB taxonomy): Bacteria > Bacteroidota > Bacteroidia > Flavobacteriales > Flavobacteriaceae > Flagellimonas > Flagellimonas yonaguniensis. Next base: position 80,902 of record NZ_JARFVB010000002.1, read on the forward strand.
AAGTCTGTTCCTTGTTTTGGGCTGCTCTTCCGACAATGAGGTAACTGACCAAATACCAGGTCCCGAGCCTGAAGAAAGTCAATTGTACTTTCCTCCTTTGGGAACGTCTGAATGGGAAACCCTATCTCCATCCGACCTATCTTGGAGCATTGATGCTGAACAAGGTTTACATGATTTTTTGAACGAAAAAGGCACGGATGGCTTCATTATTCTGAAAGATGGTAAGATTGTGGTCGAATGGTATTTTGATGATTTTACCGCCAACGACAATCATTCTTGGAATTCAGCCGGTAAGACCTTGACAGCAATGACGGTGGGTATTGCCCAAGCGGAAGGCTTTTTGTCAATAGAAGACTCCTCACAAGAATATTTGGGCGAAGGTTGGTCCATGCTTACGCCAGAACAGGAAGCCAACATCAAAATACGTCATCATTTGACCATGACCACAGGGTTGGATTATACCGTGGACGACCCTTTTTGTTATGATAAGGAATGCCTTTTATATAAAAATGAACCGGGAACTTTCTGGTACTATCACAATGCAGCCTATACCATTTTGGACCAAGTGATCACAAACGCCACCCAAGTGGATTTCAAACAGTATTCGTACCAAAAAATAAGGGATAGAATAGGAATGCAGGGAAATTGGGTCAAATTGGGGTACAATAACCTTTTCTTTAGTAATACCCGAAGTATGGCACGTTTTGGGCTACTTTGCCTGAATGAAGGCACTTGGGATGGGGAAGAAATCCTGACGGACAAAACCTATTTCACGGAAATGACCAATACCTCACAAGATTTGAACCCCTCGTACGGATATCTATGGTGGTTGAACGGTAAGAACAGTTACAAAGCCCCCAGTTTTGAGACTTCAATTAGTGGTGAATTAATCCCGGAAGCTCCTGATGAGCTTATCGCGGGACTCGGTGCCTTTGACCAAAAATTATATCTGATTCCAAGCGAGAGATTGGTCATTGTTCGTTTGGGCGACGATGCTGGAGAAAGTCAATTGGGGCCCTCTAGTTTTGACAACCAACTTTGGGAAAAACTCAATGCCTATATCGACTAGTCCTGATAACCTTTGGGGATTTCCCTTGCTTTGGTCAATTCCTCAAAGGCTTTACCGATACGCAATAAATGTGCTTCAGAAAAAGGCTTTCCGATGAAGGTCAGACTTTCTGGCTCCCCAGTAGCTTTATATCCCATGGGAACAGTCAAGGCAGGATATTCCGCCACCGCTGCGTAACCTGCATGGTAATTGTTGATGCTCAACACGGCATCGAGGTCCTTTTCTTCCATAATATTGAAGAAGGCTCTTCCCGATTCCATTAAGTCTTCTTTTATTTTTTCAAATTGCTCTGCAGTAGTTGAATCCGCCAAAATACCATCAAAACGGGCTTGTCCATAAGGTATACGTACCAGGGAATCTTGCTGGTTAAAGGCAACCACATCTTCTACGGATTCCACCCGTACAGCATCTTTATCCTTGACCTCAGCATTTATATAAGCAGGCAAATCTTCCCTCATATCCAGATTCAACAGGGTGGTAAAACCTTCCAAGGGAATGTTCTCTGCTTCAAATTCCACGACTTGTGCGCCAGCCTCTCTCAAAGCCTCGACATTGGCAACATAAATGGAATCGCGTTCCATTAAGTTCTTCATTGCACCTAAACGGATTTCCTTCAGAGGTTCTGGGTTCATCCAAGCGGATAAAATGCCCGGTTCTGCACTTACCGATTTATAATCGGCATCATCCTTCCCTAACATGGCATCCAGCAAAATGGCATTGTCCGTCACATTTTTGGTCATAGGGCCTGGAGTATCCAAGGTACTGGAAATAGGCACAATACCTGTTCTACTCAACAAGCCTATAGTCGGTTTCAATCCAACCACGGAATTTTGACTGGATGGCGAAAGTATGGAACCTGAAGTTTCCGTGCCCACAGCACCTACGGCGTAGTTGGTCGCGGTGGAAGTACCACTACCTGCACTGGACCCCCCGGTATCAAAAACCCTTCTTCCGTAGGGGTTCAATGTTTGGCCACCCACTGCACTCTGTCCGTTAGGACAAACCCCACAGATAAAATTGGCCCACTCACTCAAGTTTGCCTTTCCAAGAATAAGTGCTCCCTTTTGTTTTAAGCGCTCCACGATAAAAGCATCATCCGTCTGATTATCCTTAAGTGCAATGGCCCCTGCTGTTGTTTTCATTTCAGCAGTTCCAATATTGTCTTTCAACAAAATGGGCATACCGTAAATAAGGTGATGGATTTCCTTGCTTTCATCCAACTGACGTGCTTCTTCGAGCACATTGGGATTCAATGCAATAATGGTATTGAGGGTGGTATTGTTGGGCAATTCGTATTTATAGATTCTGTGCAAATAAAAAAGCACCAAATCCTCATACGTAAAAGTACCTTGATCAATATGGGTTTGAAGGGTCGGGATATCTTGCTCCAAAACCAAAGGCTTCATTTTTTCATATTGTGCTTCGGTAAATTGTGATACTTCATCATACAACGGCAAAAACACTTCATTTTTGTCCAATACCTTGCTTTGGATGAATTTATAACGCATCCGTCTGTTCTCATTTTCGGCACTGGCAGCCACCTCGGCAGAATCGTTGTAAGGCGTCCACAGAACAACATCTTTCTTGGGTTGCGCTTCCTTCTGCTTACAGGAAATGAAACCAATCAATAAAAAAGAACAGATAAGATATTTGTACATCGTCATTTATATTTTGAAGAATGAATCAACAAACTCATATTTGTTGAACACTTGAAGGTCTTCTATCCCCTCGCCTACGCCAATATACTTTACTGGAATTTGGAATTGGTCGGAAATACCGATGACAACCCCACCTTTTGCAGTGCCATCCAATTTGGTCACGGCCAAACTGCTTACTTCAGTGGCTTTGGTAAATTGCTTCGCCTGCTCAAATGCATTTTGCCCCGTAGAGCCATCAAGTACCAAAAGTACTTCGTGAGGTGCATCTGGAACTACTTTTTGCATGACGCGCTTTACCTTGGAGAGCTCATTCATTAAATTTACCTTGTTATGTAGACGCCCGGCCGTATCCACCAAAACCACATCAGCCTTTTCCGCCACAGCGGAGTTTAGAGTGTCGAAAGCAACGGAAGCCGGATCGCTCCCCATTTTTTGTTTTATGATGGGAACATCCACACGCTTCGCCCAAACTTCCAATTGGTCAATGGCAGCTGCACGAAAGGTATCGGCCGCACCAAGAACCACTTTAAAGCCTTTATTTTTAAATTGATGGGCCAATTTTCCAATAGTCGTAGTCTTACCTACACCATTAACACCCACCACCATAATGACATAGGGCTTTTTATCTTGGGGAACCGTGATTTCGGTATCCTCGCCTGAATTGGTCTCCGAAAGCAAACCAGCGATCTCTTCACGAAGAATGGTATTGAGTTCGTCCGTCCCCATATATTTGTCGCGGGACACGCGTTCTTCGATGCGCTCGATTATTTTTAGGGTAGTGTTTACACCCACATCGGAAGTGACCAAAACTTCTTCCAGATTATCCAATACTTCATCATCCACTTTGGATTTCCCTGCAACTGCCTTGCCCAGTTTACCAAAAAAACTGCTTTTGGATTTTTCGAGTCCCTTGTCCAAGGTCTCTTTTTTATCCTTCGAAAATATATTTTTGAATAAGCTCATCCTGTGTTCTTTGAGAATGGTCAAAGATAGCAAAGTAAGGGGAGTTTTGTTAACACAAAATTTCAATGAAGGGCATTAAGAATGCATCATTTCATACAAATACGACAAAATAAAAAACCTTAAAAATAAAAAAGCCGCTAAAAAGCGGCTCTCAATATTGTTTTAAGGAAAAAACCCTTATTTGCTGTTCAACCAGTCATTGACCATCTCGGGTGCCATTACAGACTCCACGAAAGTATAAGCTCCAGTTTTAGGAGATTTAACCATTTTGATGGCCTTTGTCAATCTTTTGGATGATGACTGAAGTGTTGCTACTGTTTTCTTTGCCATGGCTTATATTTTTCTGCCCTTTATTTTGTAAAAAGCTATTACTTAATTTCTTTATGAACTGTCATACGCTTAAGGATAGGATTGTATTTTTTGATTTCCATCCTATCTGGCGTGTTCTTTTTGTTCTTGGTGGTAATATACCTAGAAGTACCTGGCATACCAGATTCTTTGTGTTCTGTACACTCTAAAATTACCTGAACCCTATTTCCTTTCTTTGCCATTGTATTGTACTTAAAATGCTTTTACAACTTACTTTTTGGAATTGATTTCCTTCAAGACAGCAGAGATTCCTTTTTTGTTGATGATTTTCAACCCACGGGCAGAAACGTTCAAGGTTACCCAACGATCTTCCTCAGGAATATAAAATCTCTTCTTGGAGATATTCGCATCGAACCTCCTTTTTGTCTTATTGATAGAAAAGGAAACGTTGTTTCCAAACATCACCTTTTTTCCTGTTACTTCACAAACTTTAGACATCTCCCTAACTATTTGAGTGATTTTATTGAGGCTGCAAATTTATACCATTTTAATGGGACGTACAAAATTCTTTTTCAGAAATTTAAAATTTCTTTGTACAACAGCTCAAAAGCCTTGTTTACAGACTTTTTCACGACCCTTTCCCGGTGCTTGCCCATCACGAATTTTTGGGCAAAAGTTTCCTTTGGTGTACTTATTCCTATATATACGGTTCCCACTTCGGCATCGGAGTCACCTTTGGCGGGGCCAGCGTTACCTGTTGTGGCAATGGCAAAATCAGTTCCCAGCTTGCATTTCACATTGTTTGCCATGGCAATGGCCACTTCCTCACTCACTACGGAATGTGCATCGATCAATTCTTGTGGCACTCCCAACAAATTTACCTTGGCCTCGGTGGCATAGCACACCATACTGCCCTTAAAATAATTGGAAGCCCCTGGAACTGCGGTTATCCGCTCGGCAATGCCTCCTCCCGTAAAACTCTCAGCAGTGGCAAGGGACATTTTTCGTTCGGTCAACAACGTTCCAATCTGTTTTTCCACCCGTCCATTTTCCTCCTCCTCGCCATATATAATGTCTCCAATCAGAGGATAAAGCTTTTTTACCTCTTCCTCAATACCAGCCATGAGGGCATCTTTGTCATCCCCTTTGGCAGAAAGACGCAACCTTACACTGCCTATATTGGGCAGATAGGCGAATTTGATAAAGGATGGCAAGTTGTTCTCCCACTCCTCCAACTTTTCGGCAACGGCACTCTCCCCCATTCCATACGTCATGATGGTCTTGTGGACAATATGGGGGCGGTCGTATTCTTCAATGATCTTGGGCAGGACGGATTTGGTAATGAGGTTCCTCATCTCGTAGGGCACACCCGGAAGGGAAACAAAAGCGGTTTTCCCTTTTTTAATCCAGATACCCGGTGCCGTACCAAACTCATTGTGCAGTACCGTGGCCCTTGAGGGCACCATGGCCTGTTCCCTGTTCAAATCTGAAATGGGCGTAGTGATGTATTTTCTGAAAAGTTCTTCGATGTGACTCAAAACGGCATCATCCTGAACCAGTTCATCCTCAAAGAACTCACAAAGGGTGTGTTTGGTAACATCATCCTTTGTTGGCCCCAAACCTCCTGTGATGATAACTACGGAAGAACGTTCCCCAGCTTCCTTCAAGGACTTTAAAATATGTTCCTTATCATCCTGAATAGATGTGATCTGATAGACGGAAACACCTATTTTGTTCAGCTCTTTGGAAATAAACGCTGAATTGGTGTCCACAATCTGACCTATGAGAATCTCATCCCCAATGGTGATGATTTCAGCTTGCATTTATAGATCGAAGTCGTTTTTAAGTTCGGAAACCACTTGGAGCACATCTTTTTTAAGGATAGGGAATTTTTCTTCAATCTCATCCATACTCCCTGTTGTTTTGCCCAGGGTTTCTATTTCAAGTGCCTTCGCCCTTGTCTGCTCCATACCCAAAATATCCACATTGGGTTTGATTTTGTGTGCGAGCTTGTATATGCTTTCGTAGTCCTTGACTTCGATGGCCTTTTCCAGACCTTCCAAGTCCTCTGGCACTTCTTCCAAAAAGACGGAGATCACAGAGGTAATGAAATCCTCATCACCTTCCGCCATTTCATTTATTTTATCGAGGTTGTAAATCATTATCTTACATTAATATCAAACATTTGCTCTTCTTCCAAGGTACCGACAAGGTAGTCATTTGGGCTTACTTTACCAACACCTGCAGGCGTACCTGTAAAAATGATATCGCCTTTTTTCAACATGAAATATGTGGATATGTGAGCTATAATCTCATCTATCTTCCATAACATCAATGAGGTATTTCCATCTTGGACCGTTTCGCCATTTTTGGACAATGAGAAATTCAAGTTGTCCAAATCTTCAAATTTGTCCTTGGGCAGCCACTTTCCCACCACTGCAGCCCCATCAAACCCTTTGGCCTTTTCCCAGGGCAGTCCTTTGGACTTTAATTTGGATTGTAGGTCCCTTGCGGTAAAATCTATTCCCAAGCCCACTTCATCGTAATACTTGTGGGCAAATTCCGTGGAAATATGTTTTCCTACCTTTTTGATTTTTACCAAGACCTCCACTTCATAATGTACATCTTCGGAAAATTCGGGAATATAAAAATCCTGTTCTTTGGGCAAGATGGCTGAATCGGGCTTTATAAAAACCACTGGTTCATCCGGACGCTCATTGCTGAGCTCATTGATGTGGTCTACATAATTACGTCCTATACAAATCAGTTTCATAATTTGCTTATGGGGTTAGTGCTCCTTGTTGAGCTTAAAACTTATTGTTGAGCTTGCTCAACTTAATCTGGGTAAGTACTTTTTTGGTGTACAATGGAAAATCGGCATTCAGGATCCAACCAAAATAGCCGGGTTCCTTTTCCATGACCTCATCCACTGTTTTTCCCTTGTGTTTTCCGAAGGAAAAAATCGGGTTATCCTCTTCATCCACCCCGATAAAACCTGCAAAATCAAGGTTTTGTCTTCGGGTAGTAAACTCGGATAGCTTTTTGATATCATTTTCCAGGTCAGGGTATCGTTCCAATTGCGCCAACAATACTTCGTAAGTGGCCAAGGTATCGGCCTCTGCACTATGGGCATCTTCCAAACTTTTATCGCAGTAGAATTTATAGGCTGCCTCCAATGTCCGCTTTTCCATTTTATGGAAAATGGTCTGCACATCCACGGAAACCATGCTCTTCATATCAAAGTCCACATCAGCTCGAAGCATTTCCTCTGCCAACAAAGGAATATCGAACCTATCGGAATTGAAACCCGCCAGATCACTATCGCGAATCATCGCATAAATATCCTTGGACAATTGCTTAAAAGTAGGCTCGTTGGCCACTTTTTCATTGGAAATTCCATGAATGGCCTCGGATTCAGGTGGAATTGGCATTTCTGGGTTTACCAACCAGGTTCTGCTTTCTTTGTTGCCATTGGGAAAAACCTTCAGTATGGATATTTCAACAATCCTATCCTTTGCGACATTGGTACCAGTGGTCTCCAAATCGAAAAAGCAAATAGGTTTGGTCAATTGTAATTGCATGTGGGGATTTTTAAAAAAGTTCACTTGGCTTCTAAATTAAGCATAGTGGAAGGAATAAGAGCTGTTTTCTGCTATATTTCCCTATTTATGTCCCAAGCTTCCAAATAATCGGCCACTGCTTTTACGAACATCCCGCCCAATGCTCCGTTCACCACACGGTGGTCGTAACTATGGGAAAGGTACATTTTACTACGGATACCGATATACTCTCCTTGGTCGGTTTCGATGACCGAAGGTATCTTTCTGATGGCTCCCAAGGCAAGGATGCCCACTTGTGGCTGATTGATGATGGGCGTACCAAAAACACTTCCGAAGGAACCAACATTGGTCACTGTATAAGTTCCGTCACTAATTTCGTCGGGCTTCAATTGATTGTTCCTGGCCCTACCAGCCAAATCGTTCACGGTTTTGGCCATGCCCACCAAGTTCAATTGGTCTGCATTTTTAATAACGGGCACGATCAAGTTGCCATCGGGCAGTGCCGCTGCCATTCCCAAGTTGATATTCTTCTTTTTGATGACCTTGTCCCCATCCAATGAAATGTTCATCAATGGATATTTTTTAAGGGCCATGGCCACAGCTTCCATAAATATGGGTGTGAAGGTCAGTTTTTCCCCTTCACGTTCCTGGAAAGCATTTTTTACTTTATTTCTCCAGTTGACCACATTGGTCACATCCACTTCCACAAAGCTTTGTACATGTGCGGAGGTCGATATACTCTCAATCATGTGGTGGGCAATCAATTTGCCCATTCTGGTCAACGGAATTATCTCATCCCCTGCTCCAATTTGCACTTTGGATTCTTTTGGCTTCTCTGGTGCTTGTTTTGAAGGTTCGGGTATGGCAACTTGCTCTGTCTTGGCTTCGGGTTGTGGCTTGGACTCTACTTGACCCTGGCTTACATTGGAACGGCTTTCCAAATAAGCCATGATATCATTTTTGGTCACCCTACCTTCTTTTCCTGTACCAACGATGGCCTCCAATTCATCCATGGAAACATTTTCTTCTTTGGCAATATTTTTCACCAAAGGAGAATAAAACCGTTCTGAACTGGAAAAGTCAGGGGCAGTTGCAGTAACGGTTTCCTTGACCCCGGCCATTTGAGCTTCCAATTCCCTTGCGGGTACCGTGGCAGGCTCTTCTTCCATAACTTCCTTTCCCGAACTGCCATCCGCTACATTGTCAACCTCACCCTCAACTTGAATTACAGCTACTACTTCTCCCACCTTGATTACATCATCCACATCGAACCGCTTTTCCAACAATACCCCATCCACTTCACTGGGAACTTCCGAATCCACTTTATCGGTAGCAATTTCAAAGATAGCTTCGTCCATTTCAATAGTGTCGCCCACTTCCTTCAACCAGTTGGTCAAGGTAGCTTCTGCAACACTTTCTCCCATTTGCGGTAATTTCAATTCAAATTTTGACATATTCGTATTTATCAAAGTGATTTTGATTATTATTTTACAAAAATAATAAAGAAATCGACTTATTTTTGATTTATGTTCATTAATTAGCTTTTATAGAGCTTTCAAAAGGCACCCTATTGATGATGCTCCTCCCCAAAGTTACTTCATCTGTATATTCCAATTCATCTCCGACCGAAATTCCTCTGGCAATCGTGGAAGTGACCACTTCCATACCTTCCAATTGTTTATAAATATAAAAATTCGTGGTATCTCCCTCCATTGTGGAACTCAGAGCCAAAATCAATTCCTTGACGGTTCCATCCTTTACTTTTTTAATCAAGGTGGCAATGTTCAGGTCTTGTGGCCCCACTCCTTCCATCGGCGATATTTTCCCTCCCAAGACATGGTACAATCCATTGTACTGTGAAGTATTTTCAATGGCCATAACATCCCTGACGTCCTCTACCACACAAACAATGGTCTCATCCCGTTTGGGATTGGCACATATTTCACACACTTCGGTATCGGAAATATTATGACAGTTTTTACAAAAATTGACCTCGCTCTTCAGTTTCAGCAACGCATGGGCCAATAGTTCGGTCCTTTCTTCGGGCTGTTTCAAAAGATGAAGGACCAAGCGCAATGCCGTTCGCTTACCGATTCCGGGCAGCTGCGACATTTCGTAAACTGCATTTTCCAATAGCTTCGATGAAAATTCCATAGCATCAATTCTCCTACAAAATTACGATTTTACTGTTATCAATTTACTTCCGTAATTTGCAAATCAAAATGAATGTATGACAGCCACTCAAATTCTGTTGTTGATAGGTGCCTATTTCTTGGTCCTTATCCTTATTTCTTACTTCACGGGAAAAAACGATTCCAATGCCGATTTTTTTAAGGCGGGCAAACAATCCCCTTGGTATGTGGTGGCTTTTGGAATGGTAGGTGCTTCGCTCTCTGGGGTAACTTTTATATCGGTTCCAGGGTGGGTACAGGACAGTCAATTTAGCTATATGCAAGTCATCATGGGGTACCTCTTCGGTTATTTTGTAGTGGCCTTTGTGCTTTTGCCCTTATACTACAAACTCAACCTCACTTCCATTTATGAATATTTGCACGACCGTTTTGGAAAAGTGAGCCATAGAACAGGGGCATTTTTCTTTTTTATCTCCAGGGTTTTGGGTGCTGCTTTTAGATTGTACTTAGTTGCCATTGTTTTGCAGCAATTTGTTTTTGATGACCTGGGGATTCGTTTTGAGTTCACAGTGGTCATTTCCATTTTATTGATTTGGCTATACACCAACAAAGGCGGTATTAAAACCATTGTTTGGACCGACACTTTGCAGACCCTTTTTATGATTTTGGCCGTAATTCTTTCCATTGTGATGATCAATCAGGAACTCGGATGGAGTTTTGGGGAGTTTTTGGCCTCGGAAGAACTGAAGAATTACAACGATATTCTCGTGACCGATAGTTTTTTGGACCGAAGCTATTTCATCAAATCCTTTGTTGGTGGCATGTTCATTACCATTTGCATGACGGGACTGGACCAAGATATGATGCAAAAAAACCTGACCTGCAAATCCTTGAAGGATGCCCAAAAGAATATGGTTTCCTTCAGTTTTGTTCTGGTCGTGACCACTTTTCTGTTCATGTTATTGGGGGCTCTGCTTTACATCTTTGCCCAACGGGAGGGTATTGGTATTCCTCTGATGGACGGAACACCTAAAACCGACTTGCTCTTTCCTGAAATTGCGCTTAACGGCAATTTAGGTTTGGCCATTTCCATAACTTTTATGCTGGGATTGATCGCTGCCGCATACAGCAGTGCGGACAGCGCCCTTACATCGCTGACGACATCTTTTTGTGTGGACTTTTTAAACGTTCAGAAAAAAGACGATGAAGAGCAAAAACGCATCAGAAAACGCACCCATATCATAATGAGCATAACTCTTGTAATCGTTATTATAGCGTTTAAATATATCCTGAGCAGCAACGTCATTGATAGTTTGCTGACCGTGGCAGGATACACCTATGGGCCATTATTGGGGCTTTTTGCCTTTGGCATTTTCACTAAGCATAAAATTAAAGATGCCTATGTTTGGGTCGTATCACTTATTTCAGTGGCAACCATTGTTTTAATAGCCAATGTACCTGAAGAATACTTGGGTGGCTATCAAGTTGGCTATGAATTGTTACCACTCAATGGATTGCTGACATTTATTGGATTATGGCTCATCAGAACAAAAGAATCCAATCCAAAAGTCAATACTGCCCAGTAGCCAACAACACCAAAGTACAGGCAACTTCCACATCAATCCCAGCGTTTTCAAGGATTTCGTAGAATTCAGGGTTCTCAGTACCGGGATTAAAAATCACACGTCTGGGCTTTAAGTCCACAATCGATTGATAATATTCCTGTTGGTTTTTTGGACTTAAATATAAAGTTACGGTATCAATATTTTGAAAATCAACTAAGTTATCTTTAATTTGTACCCCAGATACAGTTCCCCCACGTATCCCAAATGCGGTTGTTTCAATATTGTTATCAACCAACCTACGAATTGCTGTGTTACTGTATCTTCCTGGGTTTGTAGAAGCCCCTACTACAAGTGTTTCTGACATTTGTTAATTTTTGTGTTAAACTTTTATATAGACTGTAATTTTCAATTGAAAATGTCGTCTATTATTCATAACTTATTGTCATTGGTAAGACTGTATTTTTATAGTTAATGGTTAGTGTTTAGTATAGCTTATCAATGTATAACCCTGGTATTCTTTACCGGGGTTTCTTCTTTTAAAAGACCCTTATTAATGGTCTTACCTTATCTATTAACCTTACAAAGGTGGGGAATCCATAGCACCTTCCTGTTAAAGAATGTTAAAATAATTTTCTACTGTAACATTCCACGGCCCAGGGCGTCATAAGAATAACATCAATCAATCATCAATCAAAAAACGAACTACTCATGAGACATGTGAGCTTTCTATTTGCACTATTGCTGTGCCTGACATCCCCATTTATTTCATCAGCTAATGAATCCGATACCGCACTGGGTGTGGTCAATGGAAAAGTTGTGGACAATACCACCAATCAACCTGTTGCCTATGCAGCAATCGTCATTAAATCTGAAGATGGTTCCAAAACCATAACCGGTGGCATCACTACAGAGGATGGAAGCTTTGAAATCAAAAAACTGCCCGACGGCACCTTTATTTTTGAGGTACAATTCATCGGGTTCAAAACCTATTCACAAAAACTGGTCATAACCAAGGGCAAACGTAACCTAGACTTAGGGACGGTAACCTTGGAAGAAGAAACCAAAGAACTTGAAGGTGTGGAAGTGGTAGCCGAACGCACAACGATAGAACAGCGTGTGGACCGCAAGGTGATCAATGTAGGGAAAGACTTGACCACCGCTGGTGCTTCGGCATCGGATATCATGAACAATATTCCTTCTGTAAACGTGGATTCCCAAACGGGCGATATAACCCTACGTGGAAACTCCAATGTCCGGGTAATGGTGGATGGGAAACTCTCCAATGTTCCCGTGGCGCAATTGCTCAAGCAGATTCCTTCCACAGCGATCAAATCCATTGAGTTGATCACCAATCCATCTGCCAAGTACAATCCGGAAGGGATGAGCGGCATCATCAATATTGTACTGCACAAAAATGCGAACATTGGCTTCAATGGAAACGTGAACATAGGCCTTACCAAAGGTATCGAGGCCAAATTCAATAGTTCCATTGATTTGAACTACCGCAACGGGAAATTCAATTTTTACGGAAACTACGGCAACAATATCGGCAAATGGGTAAACGATGGAAGCATTCTTCGCCTAGAGGAAAACTCACGTCAAAAGTTTGATTTTTTCAACAACAACAAATCACATCTCTATAAATTAGGGGTTGATTTTTACCTGAACGATAAAAACACGATCTCCTTCTTTACCAATCAGAACATCTTTGAAGGGGAAGGCACTGGAAACACGGAAGTGTTATATTTCAATGATCCGTCCCGTAATGTGACGCAATTGTTCTTGGATGATTCCAATAACCGTAGTGAACAATACAATTTTGATTATAAATTGGATTTCAACAAAGAAGGGCACAACATTGAATTGGAAGTGGACCACAACCAGTTTGAAAGCGAGCAAGATGCCGATTTTAGGTCCATTGGTGCCTCCACCTATCCCGATTATTTGGATTTTGTGGATACAGAACGTACCCAGACCACGGCCAACTTGGATTATGTAAACCCACTGGATAGTATCTCCAAGTTAGAACTTGGGCTTCAGTCAAGAAATTTTGAGACCAATGTGGATTATTCCTCTACAGGGCAATCCTTTAATTCCAATGGCGACTTAGTACCGACACCATCCACCAAATTTGTGTACGATATGGACATTTATTCGGCCTACGCGACTTTTGGTCAGAGCTACGAAAAATGGTCCTACCAAATGGGCGTTCGCATCGAGGATGTGCAGGTAAAAGCAGACACCAATGCCGTACGTGCATTTACCGATAAATATACCGAAATATACCCATCTGCATTTGTTACCTACAAACCCAACGAAAAGGATCAACTGCAATTGAGCTATAGCAGACGTGTGGACAGACCTGGACTACAGCAAGTAAATCCCATTCGAGAGTTTGCCACTCCATTGATCTCATCCTTTGGAAACCCGAACTTGGTTCCACAATTTACCAGTTCCTATGAAGCGAACTACACGAAAAGAATCAAAAACGGAAGTATCACGGGTGGAATTTTCTACCGAAGGATTTCCGATGAAATCAACAGGGCTATATATGTGGACCGATTGGATTTGAACAAGACCATTCTTACCCATGACAACTTTGATAAAACATCGGCCTACGGAGTTGAACTATCCACCAATTACCGCCCTGCCAAATGGTGGAACATCAATGGTAGTTTTGATATGTTCTCACAAACACAAAGAGGTCTAACGGAAACATTGAACACCACAGACCCCAACCCCAGTGAAGAAGACATTGTGGAACAAAAGGTAAAGGTGGACAACACCGCTTGGAACCTTAGGATGAACAACAGCTTCACGGTAACCAAAAAACTGACGCTTCAAGCTTTTGGTTTCTACCGTGGACGGAACAAAAGTATACAATTCAATGCCAAGCCCATGTACTTTGTCAACATGGGAGCCCGCTACAGTTTTGCCGAAGGCAAGGGTACATTGAGTTTTAACTACAATGATATTTTCAATACCATGCGATTCGCTTTTGAAGGGAGTTATCCCTACGCACAGGAAGGTTCCTTTAATTGGGAGAGCAACAATGTGTACGTGGGACTATCCTACCGTTTTGGAAGCGGAAAAAACCGTGCGAAGCAACGTAAAAGAAGGGACAGCAACACCAAGCAAGGCGGTGGTGGAATCCTATAAATATAATTGATGCTCCATACTCGAGTGTTGGTTGGTTATCTTGTGAGAGCATCAATGAAAAACCCCGATCCTAAAGGATCGGGGTTTTATTTTTATTTTTTCTTCGATGTGATTACCAGCGAATGATTACGCTGCCCCATGTAAAGCCACTACCAAAGGCGGCAAGTACCACCAAGTCACCTTCTTTGATTTTACCAGCCTCCCATGCTTCTGTCAATGCGATGGGAATGGATGCCGCGGTAGTGTTTCCATATTTCATGATATTGTTGAAGACCTGATCATCGTTCAAACCAAACTTCTTTTGGATGAATTGGGAAATTCGCAAGTTGGCCTGATGCGGAATCAACATATCAATATCCTGAGGGCCCAAATCATTTTTCTGTAGACCTTCCATGATGACCTCGCTGAATCGCACCACTGCATTTTTAAACACAAACTGGCCATTCATATAAGGGAAATAGGATGTATCCTCAGGGTCATTATCCTCAATAATGTCGTTTACCCAACGTTTTCCCATTCCAGGGGCTATCAACGAAAGCTCTTCGGCATGTTGTCCCTCGGAATGCAAATGAGTGGATAAGATTCCTTTGGAAGTATTTTCCTCACGGGTCAAAACGGCAGCTCCGGCACCATCACCAAAAATAACGGACACCCCCCTACCTCTTGTGGTCATATCCAAACCATGCGAATGCAGCTCGGAACCGATAACCAGCACGTTCTTGTACATACCACTTTTGATGTACTGATCGGCAACGGAGATTCCATATACAAAACCAGAACATTGATTTCTGACATCCAAAGCTCCCACGGTTCTTAAACCTAGATCACGTTGCACCAAAACACCAGGGCCGGGAAAATAATAATCGGGACTCAGCGTGGCAAAAACAATAAAATCAATCTCATCTTTATCGATGCCAGCACGCTCGATTGCCTTTTGGGCCGCCTTCACACCCATTGATGTGGTCGTATCGGTACCCTTTACAACATGGCGCCTCTCCTTTATTCCGGTACGCTCTTGTATCCATTCGTCATTGGTGTCCATCACTTTTGACAAATCGTCGTTAGTGACCACATTTTCAGGGACGTAAAAACCTAATCCAGCAATCTTGGAATTGTACATTTATAATATTTTTAAATAAAAAGATAGTTAGAATTTGAAAATTAGCAAATATTCACGCTCAATATTCAAGATTCCGCCAAAATAATACTTTTTAAAAGTTGTACTTTTAAAAAAATGAAAAAACTTCACCCACTAACCTTTTAAAACAAAATCATGAAAAAATATTTTTTGGCATTCTGGGCAGTATTCTCACTTAGCTTTGGACAAGCACAAGAAAAACTGACCTACCAAAAACCTTCCGAAGAAATACTTGAACTCGTAAATGCACCCCTAGCCCCCAGTGTCTTATTATCTGATGACGGCAAATACATGATACTCCTCTATCGTGACTACTACAAGACAATAGCTGAATTGTCGGAAATAGAACTCAGATTGGCCGGTCTTCGGATCAATCCAAAAACCAACATTGGAAGCCGTACAAACTACTACAACAATATTATTGTAAAGAAAATTGGCGCTAAAGAGGGCTCCCAAGTAGAAGGGCTGTCCGAAACTCCTAGATTAGCTAACTTCAGTTGGTCTCCGGACCAATCCAAAATAGCGTTTACCAACACCACCTCCGAAGGAGTGGAGGTAATGGTTTTAAATCTGGAGAATGCCAAGGCAACCACCCTGACCGAAACCAATGTAAATGCCAATATGAGGGACATCATCAATTGGTTCAAGGATGGAAAGTCCATTTTGGTCAAAATGTTGCCCGGCGACAGAAAACCTTTGATCAATATTGATGAAGCTGTTCCTGAAGGCCCTACAATTTCCACAAACGATGGTAAAAAAGCACAGAACAGGACATATCAAGATTTGTTGAAAAACCCCAATGATGAATTTAATTTTGAACAATTGGCACGCTCTGAACTTTATAAGGTACAGATGGACGGAAGCAAGACCAAATGGAAAAATGCCGATTTGTACACCAATATCAGTTTTTCACCTGATGGGGAGTATGTAATGACGGTAACATTGGACAAGCCTTTCTCTTATTTGGTCCCCTACTATCGATTCCCCAATACCACAACTGTTTATAAAAAAGATGGAAGTAAGGTAAAAACAATATTGGAAGTACCGCTTATCGAAGATCTGCCCCAAGGGTTTATGGCCACAAGGACCGGTATGCGGAATATTGGTTGGAGGAACGACAAACCAGCGACTTTAACATACGTTGAAGCATTGGATGGGGGAGATCCGGAAAATGAGGTACCCTACCGTGATGAGATCTTTGAAATAAATGCTCCTTTTGATGGGGAAGGAAGGTCCATCTTAAAAACCAAAAATAGATTCAGTTATATACAATGGGGAAATGATGATTTGGCCATAGCCCATGACCGTTGGTGGAACAATAGGAATACCAAAACCTATCTTTTTGACCCCTCCAACCCAGAAGCCGGGGCCAAAATCATTGAAGATAGAAACTATCAAGATGTGTATAGTGATCCCGGTCGCTTTATTACCAAGAGAAATGAAAATGGCAGTTGGGTTCTATCCTTGGACAAGAACAACAATGCTTATTTGATCGGGAATGGATATACAGAGGAAGGACAGTTCCCCTTTGTGGAAAAAATCGATTTGAAGAGCCTTAAAAAAACAAGGTTATATACTTCCAAATTGGAAGGGAAATTGGAAAACCTAATTGAATACGATCCAAAAAAGGACCAATTATTAGTACGTATTGAATCTGCCAACGAGTACCCAAACTACTATTACAAAAGTCTGGTAAAAAGAAGAGGGCCTGTTCAATTGACGGATTTTGACAATCCATATAAGAGCATTCAAAATGTACATAAAGAAGTCATTACCTACAAAAGGGATGACGGATTGGAACTTTCTGGAACTTTATATCTTCCTGTTGGATACGACATGGAGAAGAAAGAAAAAATGCCCATGGTCCTATGGGCCTACCCAAGGGAATACAAGGACAAAAACAGTGCATCGCAAAATACCTCCAACCCCAATGAGTTTACCTATCCCTATTGGGGCTCACCCATATATTGGGTCACCAAAGGATATGTAGTGTTGGACGGGGCTGCCTTTCCCATAATTGGAGAAGGCGACGAACAACCCAACGACACTTTTAGAAGCCAACTTGTGGCCAATGCAAAAGCTGCAATTGATGCCGTGGACGATTTAGGGTATATTGATCGTAATCGTGTTGCAGTTGGAGGTCATAGTTATGGCGCATTCATGGTAGCAAATCTGCTTTCCCACTCTGATCTGTTTGCAGCAGGAATTGCAAGAAGTGGTGCCTATAATAGAACCCTTACTCCTTTTGGTTTCCAAAGTGAGGAAAGAAATTATTGGGAAGCCCCCGAAGTATACTATACCATGTCCCCCTTTATGCATGCCGATAAAATGAAAACACCATTATTATTGATCCACGGTAAGGCCGACAACAATTCCGGGACATACCCTATGCAAAGCGAGCGCTATTTTAATGCCCTAAAAGGGTTGGGGGCAACCGTCCGTTTGGTTATGCTGCCAAAAGAAAGCCATGGTTATAGAGGCAAAGAGAGTATTCTCCACATGCTTTGGGAACAAGACCAATGGTTGGATAAATATGTGAAGCAGAAAAAGTAGCCCCTTAAATATATATCTATCAAAAACCCCGTTCATTGATGCCATTGAACGGGGTTTTATTGTAGTAGTTTCAACCAAAGGTCAATCCAAATATTGCTGATAAGTATTCACGACCACATTAGCCTTGAGGTCGTGCAGTAAGTTATAAAGCCCAAAAAACGTACGGTTGATGTATAAAAAGTGTTTGGAACCCCGGTTGCCGTTCATTTTGCGGATTTGCTCATCCTTTGAATAGCGTTCACTGAGATTGGCAATTTTCGACCAGAAGCCTTCATCCCCAAAATCGAAAGTCTCTTTATGGAAAGGAGATGTGAAAATGGTCAGCATTTCTTTGAACAAGGCTTTGAAAAACTGTAATTCTTCTTCGGAATCTGTTGGTGTTAAAATCTCCAGTTCGTACAATCTCTCCATGAAAATTTTATCGTTGTTTATGTTTTCCTCTTTGGCCAATTCAAAATAGGGCACGTAGAAATCATCAGGGATTTGCTTGATGCAACCAAAATCGATTGCAATCAATTCGCCCTCCTCGCTCACCAAAAAGTTCCCTGGATGTGGGTCAGCATGTACACGCCTCAACTTATGGATTTGGAACATATAAAAATCCCAAAGTGCCTGACCCAAAGTATTTCCAGATTCTACATCAAAATCGGTTTGGACAAATTCCCCCAGGTGGACACCTTCCATCCAGTCCATGGTTAAAATACGTTCACTGGAAAGTTCTCGATAGTACTTTGGAAATCGCATGTTCGGAACTACGGAACAAGCTTTCGTTATCCCATCACTCTGCTCCAGCTCCAAAATATAATTGGTCTCTTCAACCAGTTTGTGCTCTACTTCCTTGAAATATTTTTCGGAATCCTTCCCTTTTAGATTGAACATTTTAATTGCCACGGGCTTTACCAATGCCAAATCACTACTGATACTTTCGGCAACGCCAGGATACTGGATTTTGACGGCCAACTTTTTTCCATCTTTCTCGGCACGGTGCACCTGACCAATACTGGCAGCGTTCACGGAATCCTTTTCAAATTCATCAAAAATATCCTCTGGATACTTCCCTAAATATTTTTTAAAAGTCTTGCGCACCAAAGGTGCGGACAAAGGAGGTACCGAAAATTGGGAAAGGGAGAACTTTTCCACGTAGGCCCGTGGCAAAAGGTTCTTCTCCATACTGAGCATCTGTGCCACTTTTAGGGCACTTCCTTTCAAACTTTTAAGTCCATCGTAAATATCCTCAGCATTATCTTGGTCCAGGGTATCTTTGGAAGTTTGAGGATCTACGAGTTTTTTACCGTAATACTTTACATAGTTCCCTCCTATTCTGACCCCAGTTTTAACCAGCTTTCCAGCTCGCTCTATTTTTCCGGTGGGTATGGTATCCAAACTTTTCATTGGCCTTATGCGAATTTCTCTTTGTAAAGGAATTTTCCGAAGTCCACAATTTTTTCCAATGGTGTACTTTCAAAAATTTGAAAAACTGTCGTCACGGATTTTTCAATGGCGATATCGGTTTTTTCAAAACCTGGAGAGCTGTCTTCCATCCAAAATTTTAGGATGAACAAAAACTGTAACCAAGCACCTTCCGAAAACAAGGGTGCGTTGTATTTGAAGATTTTCATGTTTTTCTCCTCATTTCGCTCCTCTATCAAGGTAGAGGCGAAATCCTTGAACCTTTTATGCAGTCCTTTCAACTGGGCCAATCCTTCCAGAGAATACTTGTGCTCCTGCATGATGAACAGCACATAGCTCCTATTCAGGGTGAGGTTCTCAAAAAAGGTAAAGAAGAAGGTGAGCATCTTTTCCTCGTTGGTCATAGAGGGATATTGCTTATTCTTTTGCATTACCCCATAACTGTTGTCGAAGAATTTGTTCCAAATGGATTGTTGCAATGATTCGAACGAACCAAAGAACCCATAGAATTCATCTTCCTTTATTTTGTTTTCCTTACAGAATTTGAATACTGAGCTTGGCACCTTTTCATTTTCCAATACAGATTCCATATAAAGGCTTACAATTTTATCCTCGGTGATTTTGGATTTAGTAGTATTTGCCATTTGGTATTTTTTTGAAGAGTTAAACAGGTCAGAATTGCGCAATCAAGCTTTTAAAGAAAATGCACTTTCTAGCGAAAGTGCATTTTCACAACCTAACCAATAAATAAACAAACTTGTTATAGTAGTACTATTTCATAGCAATTTTTAACCTATAACATATGTAAATATAACCATATTGTTTAATCTTTTTATAAATTAAATAAACAAAATTATGTTAAAATTGATGTCCATCCCTCAAACCACCTTTCAAATGTCAGTTTGTCAGATTTGACACTATGGTATTTTTTTTGACTAATCAGCAGTAAAAAGAATAAAAAACAAAACGATGGCTACAGGTAAAATCAATGTTTCAGTAGAGAACATTTTTCCCTTGATCAAAAAATTTCTATACAGTGATCACGAAATCTTCTTAAGGGAACTTATTTCCAATGCTACGGATGCAACTTTAAAACTAAAGCACCTTGCCTCCATTGGAGAGTCGAAAGTCGAATATACCAACCCGATGATTGAGGTCAAGGTGGACAAGGACAACAAGCGCATCCATATTATTGACCAAGGAATAGGTATGACCGAGGAGGAAGTGAAAAAGTACATTAACGAAGTGGCTTTTTCGGGTGCCGAGGAATTCTTGGACAAATACAAGGATGCCGGCAAAGATGCGGGCATCATCGGGCATTTTGGTCTTGGTTTCTACTCTGCCTTTATGGTGGCAGAGAAAGTGGAAATCATTACGAAAAGTCACAAAGAAGAGCCAGCAGTACATTGGAGCTGCGACGGTTCTCCTGAATTTTCCCTTGAACCTAGCGACAAAACGGAAAGGGGAACGGAAATTATCCTTCACATTGCGGAGGATTCCACAGAATTTTTGGAAGATGCCAGAATCCGTGAACTTTTGGTCAAATACAATAAGTTCATGCCCATTCCGATCAAATTCGGAACAAAAACGGAAACCCTTCCAAAACCAGAAGGTGCGAAAGAAGGTGATCCAGCACCGACCCAGGAGGTGGACGATATCATCAACAATCCGAATCCTGCATGGACCAAACAGCCCACTGACCTAAGTGATGAGGATTACAAGAACTTTTATCGTGAACTATACCCCATGCAGTTCGAAGAACCCTTGTTCCATATCCATTTGAACGTGGATTATCCGTTCAACTTAACGGGTATTTTGTATTTTCCAAAGTTGACGAACGACCTCAGTATCCAAAAGGATAAAATCCAATTGTACCAAAACCAAGTGTTCGTTACGGACAATGTAGAGGGAATTGTTCCCGAATTCTTGACGATGTTGAAAGGTGTGATAGATTCTCCGGACATCCCATTGAACGTGTCAAGATCTTATCTTCAGGCTGATGGTGCCGTAAAGAAAATTTCTTCCTACATCACTAGAAAGGTAGCGGACAAATTGACTTCAATCTTCAAAAACAACCGTGAGGATTTTGAACAGAAGTGGAACGACATCAAAGTGGTAATTGAATACGGAATGCTGTCCGAAGATAAATTCTTTGACAAAGCGGACAAATTTGCACTCTACCCAACCGTTGATGGCGACTACTATACATTTGAAGAGTTGGAAGCCAAGATAAAGGACAATCAGACCGACAAGGATGATAAATTGGTCGTGTTGTATGCTTCGGACAAAGAAGCGCAGCACAGCTACATTGGAGCTACCCAGAAAAAGGGTTATGAAATCCTCTTGTTGGATTCCCCAATTGTGCCGCACCTGATGCAAAAATTGGAAACTTCCAAAGAGAACCTGTCCTTTGTGCGAGTGGATGCCGACCACGTGGATAACCTTATCAAAAAAGAGGATACGGCCATTTCCAAATTGTCCGAAGAGGAAAAAGACAGCCTAAAGGCTGATTTGGAAAAAGTAATTTCCAATAAGGGATATACTATTCAGATGGAGGCCATGGAGAGCAGTGCTTCACCGTTCATCATTACAGAGCCTGAGTTTATGCGCCGCATGAAGGAAATGCAGCAAACCGGTGGCGGTGGCATGTTCGGCATGGGCAATATGCCGGATATGTACAACCTTATCGTTAACACCAATCACGAATTGGTAAGCGAAATCTTGAATACCAAGACCGCGAAGAAACGTGAAAGGCTGATCAATCAATCTTTGGATTTGGCACGCCTGTCCAAAGGACTGCTGAAAGGTGAAGAGCTTACGAACTTTATTGCCCGAAGCTATGATATGATCAAATAAGATCATTCAAAATAAATTATTGGTAAAGGCAGGCCTTATGGTCTGCCTTTCTTATTTTTAAGGCTAATGGAAACTCCTTGGCACCTTTACATAATGGCGGGAATGTACATCGTTGCAGGAATCATGCACTTTGTAAAACCTAAAATGTACATGCGCATCATGCCCTTGTATCTTCCGAATCACAGGCTTTTGGTCTATATAAGTGGTATTGCAGAAATTATATTGGGGATAGGCGTTTGTTTCGATGCTACCCGAAAACTGAGCACATTCGGTATCATTTTAATATTGGGGGTGTTTCTATCGGTACATTTCTACATGCTTTCGGGCGAGAAAGCATCTGCCGGTATTCCCAAATGGATATTGATTCTTCGGATTCCCCTGCAATTCTTTTTGATGTATTGGGCGTATTACTATGCCCATATCTAAAAAGCTGTTTTGTCCATTTGCTTTTTCAACCAAGGGACTTGGGCAAAAAACAGTAGCCCAAAGGATAGGAAAGCATATACCGTTACTTTAGAAGAAGTGTATCCTTCCATCCAGCTCCAATCAGTATGGAATAAAGCCTCTATGTTCAGGTTTTTAAACCAACCCTGGCCACTATCGAGCCCCACTTGAGATCCAATTAAAATAAGTAAAGCAACAAAAATAATAAAGGCAACCGACAATACCTTACCAGATACGATGGGTTTATATTGAAACACTTCATTGGGGGTATCAGCTTCCAATTTGTGCAGCACATGCTGGGTAAAATCAACAGAAGGGGACTCCAATGGGGCTTCTTCCATGAGTTTATCGATAAAAGCTTCCAGTTTTTTATCTTCTAGTTCATCCATTGCTTTGCAATATTTCTTTGTTCACATTCTTTTCCACAACACTAGCCAATCGTTTTCTGGCCCTGAACAACCTTACCTTCAGCGTATTTACGGGAAGGTTGGTCGCTTTCTCCATTTCTTGCAGGTTCTTTTCCTCAAGATAAAACAACGTGAGGACTCCTGCATCTTCTGCCGACAATTGTGACAAACATTGACCAATTACTTCACTCCGTTCGGTCTCCATCATTTTTTGAAGGGCCGTATCCAAATCCGCATAGGCAATTTGATCAATATGTTCCAAATCGGTATGGATTCTTTTCTTTTTCATCCTTTTAATCCTATCCAAACACGTGTTATAGGTAATTCTATACATCCAAGTGGACAGTTTGGAATCGCCTTTAAAACTTGACAAAGATTTATATACCTTAATAAATACGTCTTGAGACACTTCTTCGGCCTCCTCCCTATTGCCCAACATCCTAATGGATAGCGTAAAGACCAAATCCTTATAACTATCCACCAAATTGGAGAACGCGCGGGTATTGCCCCTGCGTATTTCCGAAATGAGTTGTTGTTCCTTGTTGGTCAGCATTGTTCATTGGACGCCAAAAGTTCCTTTTAGGTTACATTTAAAATAATATTTATAAAATTATGTAACCTGATTCAAAAAACGGTCGTCATAGGTTATGAACAAATAAATTACGAATAATCATTAAAAACGAACAGTTATGGGATCAGAAGTAATCATCATACCAATTATTTTCGGGGTCATTTTTGCCATTGCCTACCTTTATTTTTCAACTCGTAACAAGGAACGCTTGGCCTTGATAGAAAAAGGGGCGGACGCGAGTATTTTTGTGAGGGGCAAAAGAGACAAGGCGGCTCCGGTCTGGAAAATCATTATCCTAAACCTAGCGCTATTGCTCATGGGCATTGGGGCAGCCATTTTTGTGGCCTCCGTATTGCACTATAGCTTAGGGGTAGATGAGGAAGTTGCCTATCCAGGCAGTATTTTCTTGATGGCGGGTGTAGGCCTTTTTGTTGGTTTCACAATGACCAAGAAGTTGGATCAAGAGGATTGATTTTTTTCCACACCGATTAAAAATGAAGGACCACCGCCACCAGCGGTGGTTTTTTTATAACTTACCATCATGAAAATTATCTCCACAAACCTCGGCGGGCCCACGAAAATCGTGTGGAATGGCAAAGAAACCATGACAGGCATCTACAAATACCCCGTTGACAAACCAATTTATTTGGATACGGAAGATGTGCAAGGCGATACCGTTGTAGATAGAAAATACCACGGTGGCACATACAAAGCATGTTATTTATTTTCAGCGGACAACTACCCGTATTGGAAAGAAAAATACCCTCTTTTGGATTGGAATTGGGGCATGTTCGGAGAAAACTTAACCATTGAAGGTTTGGACGAATCAAAGTTAAGAATCGGCAGTACCTACAAACTAGGGACAGCCTTGGTACAGATTACCCAACCAAGGGAACCCTGTTATAAATTGGGCATTCGGTTTGGCAACCAAGATATCCTAAAGCAGTTCATTGACCATGGATTTCCCGGCACCTACATCCGTGTTTTGGAATCTGGTAAAGTTATAGTCGGCGATACCATGGAACTGGTGGAAGAATCAAAAGCCCCTTTGACCGTACAACAATTCTATAATTTGCTTTTTTCCAGGATCAAAGATCAGGATGTGTTGCGAATGGCCATACAAAATGAAGCACTCCCTTTAAAGAAACGGGAAAAACTTAAAAAATGGGCATAAAAAAAGGGGGCCTCTCGACCCCCAATGCACATAAAAATTAACTAAACAAACTATCTTACTTCCATAGTTTTCTTGTAGGTGCCAAATTTGTCAACTACAACTATGGTATATTTATCTTTGAAGGCTTTTTCAAAGTTGAAGGATTTTTCAACTACGATATCGCCGTCGATAGCTTCGTCAAAAACAAGTCTGTCTTCGCTATCGTATACTTTCAAAAGCACCTTTCCTTTGGAAATGTTCAAAAGGTTCATCATGATTTTTTGACCTTTCTTGACGAATACTGGATCAAGGTTTACTTTGACCAAGTTCTTTTCAACCTCATATTTGGCTACTGTCTTTTTACCAAAGTCGGTTGCTTCTGTGTTGGCCATCCCAATCGCACTGATCAAAAGGGCCGCAGCTACTGTTAGGTTCTTTACTACTTTCATAACACTTCGTTTTTTTAAGATTACAGTACAAATGTATGGCGCAACAATGCACAGAAATACCACCATCTTTTCCACTTTATATGCTATATTAACATAGTAGATGTTTTAACATAGTATTAATGACAAAATAGCATAACTTTATGGTAACATTGTGGATATTTGTGCTTTAAACACATTTGTAACTTTGTTATAAAGAAGAAAAATTGCACTAAATGATTCAAAAACCAGCATTTGAAGCAATAGCCCCGAGTTTTGGTCACTCATTCACGTTCCAAAAGTTCAATGCGAACAATGAGAACAAGAACAATGGTTGGCATTACCACCCCGAACTGGAGCTGGTATATGTGAACGGGGGATCGGGAAAAAGACAAATAGGCAGCCATGTATCCTATTACAGGAACGGTGACCTTATATTAATAGGTTCCAATTTACCACATTGTGGCTTTACTGATAAGCTTACTGGGAACAAGAGTGAAACCTTGGTGCAGATGAAAGCGGATTTTCTGGGAAGTGATTTCTTCAATATCCCGGAAATGAAAAACATCCAGAAATTGTTCGAGGTTGCCAAGGGCGGTATCGCTTTTTCTGGGAAGACCAAAATGAAGGTTGGGGAAAAAATGGAAATCTTGGAATACCAGACCGATTTCCAACGGTTACTATCCATCCTTAATATATTGAACATCTTGGCCACCTCAACCGAAATGAACGTGCTGAACGCTGAAGGCTTCTCCATAGAGACCGAAGTAAAGGACAACGACCGTATCAATATTGTCTTTAATTATGTGAAAACAAACTTCAAAGAAGACATCAGCTTGGAGCAAATTGCAGATATGGTAAGCATGACGGTACCTTCTTTTTGTAGGTATTTCAAAAAAATCACAAACAAAACGTTTACCCAGTTTGTCAACGAGTACAGATTGGTACATGCCTCCAAACTTTTGGCAGAACAGCCCATGAGCATTACGCAGGTGTGTTACGACAGTGGTTTCAACAACTTTTCACACTTTAACAAGTCGTTCAAAGCCTTTACCGGACAAAATCCTTCGGAGTACAGAAACCAATTAAAAACGGTTCTTCAATCCTAAACTTTTATTTAAACACTTCATTCAATACCTTGGCCAATCGTAATCCACCTCTTTGCAGTTGTTGGAACAGTAGATTGTTGTAATCGTAGGAATAGCGGTACCCAAGTTTTTCCCCAACCTCAACAGAATCATAGAGTTCCGCACATATCTTGTGGGATTCATCCACCCAATCGTATATGGTACCCTCTTGTATTTCCTTTCGTTTTTTACGGCCCACCTCGCTCAGTTCAGAGGCCAATTCGGTATAGGTCATTCCGTAGGACTCAATCAAGTTTTTGTCCCATACCCGGTGTAAATTGCTCCCCTCGCCGAACCATTGTACTTGAATATCATTGC
Source organism: Flagellimonas yonaguniensis (assembly GCF_029193885.1). Classification (GTDB taxonomy): domain Bacteria; phylum Bacteroidota; class Bacteroidia; order Flavobacteriales; family Flavobacteriaceae; genus Flagellimonas; species Flagellimonas yonaguniensis. Next base: position 107,719 of record NZ_JARFVB010000002.1, read on the forward strand.
CTCCTTTATCCTCTGCTCTACTGGCATGCATGGGTTGATGTAAATCCCCAATAAAATGAATCAGTAATTTAAGATGGAACACACGATCTTGACGAGTGTTGTTTTTATCCTTTACCTTGGCAATACATTCCTCAATGGCGGTAACGATATCCCCATACTCGCTTTTTTCCGAATCCTTATAGCTCATCCCAAGGGGATAATTCACATAATGCCAAGCTGAGTATTTGGAATATGAACGGTCCGCTTTGATATCATCCGCAAAAGTGGAAACAAAAGCAAGGCTATGCCCATCCAACAAATCGCTCAATGCCCTTTTGGCCTTTCCAGTCAGATACTCTTGTGCAATCTCTCCTGTGACCCTGTGGCCCGTCTTTCCCCAAATGGCATCGTTGCCCAGAGCAATAACAGGAAACAAAAGCAGCAGTAAAAAGGATTTTTTCATTCTATATAAGTGTCTTAAGGGTGCATGTAATCCAAAAAAAAGGAATGGCATATCCACGAACATGCAATTATACAAATTTGGGATTTTTTTTGATATGCCCAATCAATCCCATCCAAATAAAACTAATGTAAAGATTGACGACTCCTTGATTACTGCAAATGTTTTCCTTTTGGTTGCTGTCCATCAAAATAATCATGATTCTTCAGGATTTGAATCAATTCTCCACAAATAAGGTAGACCACAAGTCTTGAATACAAAAATTCACGAATACCCCGTCAAAATTACCCCACTCAGTTACCACAGTTGATGATTTTCCTATATTTGGGCTTTTAGCTTAAAAATATATGGACCAACTACCATTTACCCAAGATACCGTTATCTTTGGACTCCTTTGCCTTTGTTTAGGTTTTGTTTTTTATACCTCATCCATAAAAACCGGTTTTTGGGGGAAGTTTTATCGCATTGTCCCCACTGTGCTCATGTGCTACCTATTGCCAGCTATTTTGGCCAGTTTGGGCATTATTGATGAATCATCTTCCAATACCTATTATGTTGCCAGTAGGTATTTATTGCCTGCCGCTTTAATTTTAATGACACTCAGTATTGACCTTAAAGCCATCATGAATTTAGGTTCAAAGGCTTTGGTCATGTTCTTGACGGGAACTGTTGGTATTGTTATAGGAGGCCCTATTGCCATTTTGATAGTCTCCATATTTTCTCCAGAAACAGTGGGTGGTGTCGGAACAGATGCCGTATGGAGGGGGCTTGCCACCATCGCGGGCAGCTGGATTGGCGGTGGTGCCAATCAAGCGGCCATGCTCGAGGTCTTTGAATACAACCAAGAAAATTACGGGGGCATGGTACTTATTGATATTGTGGTCGCCAACCTTTGGTTGGCAGTAATCCTTCTGGGTGTGGGCAAGACCGAAAAAATAGACCGGTGGCTCAAGGCTGACACCTCATCCATTGAAGAACTCAAGTTAAAAGTTTCCACCTATACCGAAAAAATCGCACGGGTTACCTCCCTTAAGGATTTCATTATGTTGCTGTTCTTTGCTTTTGTCGGTGTGGGCATCGCCCATTTAGTAGGGCACCATTTTGCTGGTTTTCTGCAAAACAATTTTGAAGTCGTTCGAAATCCACAGAAAATATTATCCTCACTTGGTTCGGAATTTCTTTGGATGGTTGTTTTTGCAACAGCAATCGGAATTGGTCTTTCTTTTACCAAGGCCAAAAATTATGAAGGTGCCGGAGCCAGTAAAATTGGGAGCATATTCATCTATATTTTGGTGGCCACCATTGGTATGAAAATGGATTTGGGCAAGGTGCTGGACAATCCAGGGCTCATCGCCATCGGCTTGATTTGGATAACCATTCACGCCGGTCTGCTTATTTTAATGGCAAAAATCATAAAAGCACCGTTCTTTTTCTTGGCCGTGGGCAGTCAGGCCAATGTGGGAGGTGCAGCCTCCGCACCCATTGTAGCGGCAGAATTCCATCCATCATTGACCTCTGTAGGGATACTTTTGGCCGTTTTTGGCTATGTCGTGGGTACCGCAGGTGCTTATTTATGTGCTTTGTTGATGGAAGTCGCTTCGAATGTTTAGATATTCTCAGAAGATTATGCATCTTTGCCCAGCTAAAAATATATGATGAAGCGGATATTATTTGTATTGATTATTGGAATTACCGTGCTGTCCTGTGAAAAAAACACGGAGAACACCATGACCGTTAGCGGCAACATCAAAGGCCTTAAAAAAGGAACTCTTTATTTGCAACAATTCAAGGATTCCTCACTTGTGGTTTTGGATTCTTTGGAAATTCAAGGGGATGGAACATTCAGTTTTTCCGAAGAAGTGACCGAACCCGAAATATTTTATCTCTACCTCAAGAAAAAAGACAATAACGACATCAACGATAGAATCACCTTTTTTGGGGAAGCAGGAAATATTGTAATCAATACGGCTTGGAATACTTTTGATACCGATGTGCAAATCTCTGGTTCCAAATCCCATGAAAAACTTTTGGAATTTTACGAAATGAACTCCAAGTTCAACATCAAGGAACTCTCATTGGTACAACAAGCCACAACTCCCGAATTACAAGAAGATTCCGTTGCTTTGGATTCCATACAAGGTTTGATCAACAAGAATACGATCAGCAGATATCGCTATGCCTTAAATTTTGGGCTGAACAATGGAGACTCCTATGCCACACCGTACATTTTGATGACTGAGGCCAGAGAAGCTAATCCGAAGTACTTGGACTCCATCTACAAAGGATTGACCTCTGATGTGGCGGCCTCCAAATACGGAAAGGAATTCAAGGAATTCCTGGACAAAAACAACTAGGCCTCAAGGCTATTGAGCCGTTCAATCAACTTGGTGGCCTTTTCCTCCAATTCTATCCGAATGGATTTAAAATGTGCCTTGGTGTCCTCTACCTTTTTTTGATTGATTTTATCCATCAATGTGTCATAAACATCGATGGCTTCGTCTATGATTACGGTTCCTTCCTCAGATTCTTTGGTTCCGGAACCGGCTTCCCAAATATAGACGGCTTCTATAATGTCTCCCAAGACAAAATTGACATCCTTTTTTAAATCACGAATACTTGGCATAACGCGGTGGTTTTCATTAAAGATACTATTAAATAGTAACTTCTAAAAGTTTGGTGCCTCGGGTATCAATATCTACATAAGTACTTGAGGCAGGAACAAGAACCGTCTCTCCTTTTTTTATGGATGCGCTGCCCCAATCGTTATTGATCGTAGCCGTACCGCCCACACACATATAGATGGTGAATGAATCCCTATCGGACAAATCTTGCTTCAATGGGCCGCCCAACTCCAAAAAGTTGGTTTTAAAGTAGGGGCAGTCCACCATGGCATTGACATCATCCTGTATTTTAGGGTAATCCACCTTAAAATCGTCCTTTTTTTCATAATCAATGGCATCCACGGCCAAACTGGTGTGCAATTCCCTTAGGTTTCCGTCTTTGTCCCTTCGGTTAAAATCGAACACTCTATACGTGATATCGGAGGTTTGCTGAATCTCTGCCAAAAGCACCCCTGCCCCAATGGCATGGATTTTCCCTGTATTGATGAAGAAGGTATCCCCTTCACCTACTTCTTCATAATTCATCAAATCGGTCAAAGTACCTTCCTCAAGGCTTTTTACATACTCCTCTTTTTCCACATCCTTATTGAACCCCACAATCAATTTGGCTCCAGGGTCGGCATCCATAATGTACCACATCTCGGTTTTTCCAAAGGAATTGTGGCGTTTTTTGGCCAACTCGTCATTAGGGTGCAATTGTATGGATAGGTCCTTTTTTGCATCAATGAATTTGATGAGAATCGGAAAATCGTTCCCAAATCTTTCAACAACACTCTTTCCAAGCAATGCTTTACCTTGCTCATCCATTAAACTCTGGAGTGAAGTGCCTGCCAAATTGCCATTGGACACTTCGGATATGTCACCGTCCACTCCTGAGAGCTCCCAGCTTTCACCGGTAATATCGCTTGTGATGGTTTTATTTAAAATATCTTTCAATTTGGTTCCTCCCCAAAGTCGCTCTTTAAGGATTGGTTTGAATTTTAATGGGTATAGGTTCATCGTTTTTATCCTGTATAGGTTACAAAATTTCGAGGGGTTTCATAGAGTACCACCTCCAACTCTTTATTGGAGTCTATGTGGGGACGCAGCTTGTTCCATATCACTACCGAAATGTTTTCCGCTGTGGGATTCAAGTTTTCAAATTCCGGTACATCAAGGTTCAGGTTCTTATGGTCCAATTCATCCTCAACGTGTTCCTTGATCAATTCCTTGAGCACTTTAAGGTCTATTACAAATCCTGTTTCAGGGTCTATTTCCCCGGTAACGCTCACGATAAGGTCATAGTTGTGCCCGTGATATTTTGGATTGTTGCATTTTCCAAAAACGGTTTTGTTCTTTTCATCGCTCCAGTCTGGTCGGTGCAATCTATGGGCTGCATTGAAACTGGCCTTTCTACTTGCTTTTACCTTCATTGTACCGATATGTTTTCCATAAGATGGTTGTAGAAACGTTCAAAAATAATTTTGAACCAAGCTGTATATGCATCGGGGTTGTTTGCCATGTCCCTTTTGATATCTTCGGGATGCATCCATTTCCAATCGGCAACTTCATCTGGGTTGATATTGGGTTCATCTTCAAAATAACCCACCATCACATGATCGAACTCGTGTTCGGTAAGGCCATTGTCAAAAGGGGCTTTGTATATAAAGGTAAAAAGTTCCTTGAGTTCTGTGGCAAAACCCATTTCTTCCATGAGTCTTCGTTTACCTGCATCGATATTGCTTTCCCCATCCCGCTGATGACTGCAACAGGTATTGGTCCATAACAGTGGGGAGTGGTATTTATCCTTTGCCCTTTGCTGAAGCATGGTCTCGCCCTTTGCATTCATCACAAAAACCGAGAATGCGCGGTGCAACAAGGCCTTTTCATGAGCTTCCATTTTGGGCATCAACCCAATGGGCTCGTCCTTTTCATTTACAAGTATCACTTTTTCCTCTCTCATAAGGTAAAAATATGACCTTTGTGGCTAAATAACGGGAATAGGTGTTTAAATTCTTCCTAAAAGAAACGTGGGGATTTCATGTTTCCAATGTTTCTGATGAAATCATATCGTAGAATTATTTCGAAGGAACCATCATTGAAAGTGGCCGCTCCAAGCTCGGTAATCTCACGGTCGTAGGCCATTCCAATCATTAATTGGTCTGATATCATGAAGCCGAAAAGACCACTGAATGCGGCATCCCAACGATAGGCTACTCCCCCAATAAATTTTTCATTGTACATAAAGTTGGCGGAAAGATCCACCTGCAACGGCGCTCCTTGAACTGCTTTGGTCAAAAGTGTAGGCTTAAACTTTAAAACAGGATTTAGGTCCCAGACATACCCAGTAATAAGGTAAAAATTCATCTGCTCCTTAGCTGTTGATACGGAAGAGGAATCAAAATGGGTGGTTTCCAATATTCTTGGAGCGGAAATACCCGCATAGAATTTATCGGTATGATAGTATACACCTGCTCCAATATTGGGTGAGAACTTTTTTAAATCCCCTTGGTTCAACTGATCATCAATTGCGTATTCATCCAATTCCGAGTATCTAACATCCAACATGTGCGCACTTGCTTTCAGACCAAAACTCAATCTCCCTTCCCAACCTGTTTGAACAGTATAGGAAAAATCCACATCAAAATAAGTTTCGGATGTGGGTCCAATCTTATCATTTACAATGGACAGACCCAATCCCACACCGCGATAACCGACAGGCGTATGAACGTTCAAGGTCTGTGTCTCGGGTGCTCCATCGAGTCCCAACCATTGGTTACGATATAATGCAGCTATACTCAAGTGCCCACGTGAACCAGCATAGGCTGGGTTGACACTTACGGTATTGTACATATATTGGGTGTACTGTGCGTCTTGCTGTGCATGCAAGTTTACCATTGCTATAAGCAAAAGGGCAAGCAACCATTGAGTTTTTCCTTTAAAAAGTTCGTTCAACACAGTAACCATTCGTCTATCTATTAATGTATATGTAGCCTGTAAGCTGTTTCATAGTCCCTGCCTGATTTTCATAATCTATAACATAGAAATATGTTCCCACAGGAAGTTTATTGTTCTGATCCACCGTGACCCTACCTTGGGATGTGCCATCAAATTCATTGCCGGTAGTGTTGTATGCCTTGGTTTGATATACCATCACTCCCCATCTATTATAAATCCGTACAGTGTTGTTGGGGAAGTTTTCAATCCCTCGGATTTCCAAGGTATCGTGTCTACCGTCTCCATTAGGTGTTATCACATTGACCACATCAACTTCTTCTTCATCTACCGTTAACTCCCCTAAGTCTGGATCGAGATAGTTTGGTGTACCATCTTCGTTGGAATCATCATTGGCATAGTTTCCATCTCCATTCGTATCCTCATCCATGGTCTCGATACCGTCATCATCATCATCCGAATCCCTGAAATCAGGTATTCCGTCGCCATCATTGTCTGGCAAGGCGGTATTTGGGTCATCCATTTCATCATTGACATCCATATCAATCACGGTTTCCCCTTCGTATTCATCATCCAAACCGTCGTTGTCTTTATCTGAGCCTATAATTGTTACCTCTGGAACACCATCATGGTCATGATCGTGCCCTTCAATAGCATCTGGGACATTATCATCATCGCTATCGTCATCCACATAATCAGGGAGTCCATCATTATCGGAATCAATAGGAATCAATCCCACATTCCCTCCTGTTTCATAGGCATCATCCAATCCATTGTTGTTGGCATCCATCAAACTAGGTGGAATGTAACCTAAAGCGAGTTGTGCCTCTACATTATCCGGTATACCGTCATTATCACTGTCGATATCCAAATAATCAGGGATTCCATCGCCATCGGTATCTGTTGGATTGGTTGATGGGTCATTATCGTTATCGGCGTTCAAGTCCTCAAAACTGTCCACAATTCCATCATTGTCACTGTCCAAGTCAATTCCTGAAGGACTTACAATAATCGTGATTGTTGCCGTACTGCAATTTCCATTCGAATCACACACGGTATAATCAAAAGAATCCGTGCCTGTGAATCCTGGATTTGGTGTGTAGGTAATATTGTCATCGGAAGGGTCGTTGGCGGTTCCATTATCGTTTAACACAATGGCTCCGTTTGATGGGTCCGTAGCAGTAATTGAACCCGTAGAAGGTATGTCGTTATCATTTGCTCTCCACGAGATAACAGCTTCCACACCAATATCCGTTGATACTGAATCATCATTTGCATCCACAATGGGAAGTACATCCACAGTGACCGTAGCGGTACTACAATCCCCGAAAGCATTACAGATAGTATAGTCAAAACTATCACTTCCGTTATAATCGGGGTTCGGTGTATAGGTCAAGATATCATCGGTTGGGTCATTGGCGGTTCCATTATCATCAATAGTTATGGTTCCGTTGGATGGATTGGTCGTTGTTATGACACCTGTGGTTGGTAGATCGGTATCATTATCAAATATGGGCACGGTAATGGATGCATCCTCATTGACCACAATCATATCATCCACAAGGTTTGCTGCCTGACTCATGCATACCACAGTAAAACGTGGTAATTCTGTACTATTCCCGACTTTTGTGATGGTAGCAACATACCGCATCACGGTCTGTGTACTTGTTACTGTCGGTCTTGTTTGGTCACCGCTCAACGCTGGGCTCCAACTTACGGTGGCCCCAGAAGGAACACTGGCCGAAATATCCAAAATCACCTCATTATTTGGAGCTTCGCAATCGGTTAAAATAAAATAGCCTGTTGCATTGGAGCCACATAGTGTACCATCATAAGTAGCAAAATAAACACCAGGTCGGGTAGCTTCGTAAAATGAATCTGTTCCCAAAATGGTTCCCGTGTCTGATGCTTCGTACCATTGGTAATTGTGCTCATCACCAGTGTTAGGTGCTTGCAACAAAAACTGGGCACTTGCAAAGCTCATCCCCATAAAGAAAATGAACAATCCTATGAGTAAAGATTTATATGAGGTGTTTGATTTCAAAATCGATACGTCTTTGATCATTATTATTTTACCACAAACACCACATTGATCAATGCATTGTAATCGGCAGGTTGCGCTTGAACTGTATAATTCAAATTACCATTTGCATCTATTGTCATGCTTCCTGTATCGAAAACTGTGGGATCTGCATAGGTAACATAGTAGTACAACTCCGTTCGGCTATACGTTGGAATTGCTCCAGGTGCACCTGTACTCCCTACCGTGGGCGATCCATATTGATTGATATACTCTTGATAAAGGTCAAGGTTAAAAGTACCGTTGGAGGAAGCATCAATGGCTATGGAAGGTGGGTAAAACACTCTTGCAGCTTTGGATGTAATTGGAGCAATAGCTTGAATTACATCTTCTACCGTAGCTTCTGTATTCCCATCACCATCAACATCAACAGGAGTATCTGAATCCACTTCTGAAGCGGTTTGGTCATCGTTGTCGATGTCATCCGCAAAGCCGGCGGGAACCCCCGTCAAGCTGCTCCACTGTCCGTCGAAGTCATCCGTGGAATCCACATCCAAGTTGGCGGGAAGGTTCGTCAAATCATTGAAGTCGCCCGAGAAATCATCCGTTGCATCGGTGTCAAGGTTCGGGAACTCATTGTTCACTGCCGTTGCCACCTCGGCATCGGTCAATTGGGTGTCGTTGTCGATGTCATCCGCGAATCCGGCGGGAACCCCAGTCAAACTGCTCCACTGTCCGTCGAAGTCATCCGTGGAATCCACATCCAAGTTGGCTGGCAAGTTTGTCAAATCGTTGAAGTCTCCTGAGAAATCATCCGTTGCATCGGTGTCAAGGTTAGGGAACTCATTGTTCACCGCTGTTGCCACCTCGGCATCGGTCAATTGGGTATCGTTGTCGATGTCATCCGCGAATCCGGCGGGAACCCCAGTCAAACTGCTCCACTGTCCGTCGAAGTCATCCGTGGAATCCACATCCAAGTTGGCTGGCAAGTTGGCCAGATCGTTGAAGTCGCCTGAAAAATCGTCAGTGCTGTCAACATCAAGATTAGCGGGAATATTGGCCAAATCATTGAAGTCGCCCGAGAAATCGTCCGTTGCATCGGTGTCAAGGTTCGGGAACTCGTTGTTCACCGCTGTTGCCACCTCGGCATCGGTCAATTGGGTGTCGTTGTCGATGTCATCCGCAAAACCGGCGGGAACCCCAGTCAAGCTGCTCCACTGTCCGTCGAAGTCATCCGTGGAATCCACATCCAAGTTGGCGGGAAGGTTCGTCAAATCGTTGAAGTCTCCTGAAAAATCATCAGTGCTGTCAACATCAAGATTGGCCGGAATATTGGCCAAATCATTGAAGTCGCCCGAGAAATCATCCGTTGCATCGGTGTCAAGGTTCGGGAACTCATTGTTCACTGCCGTTGCCACCTCGGCATCGGTCAATTGGGTGTCGTTGTCGATGTCATCCGCGAATCCGGCGGGAACCCCCGTCAAGCTGCTCCACTGTCCGTCGAAGTCATCCGTGGAATCCACATCCAAGTTGGCTGGCAAGTTTGTCAAATCGTTGAAGTCGCCCGAGAAATCATCCGTTGCATCGGTGTCAAGGTTCGGGAACTCGTTGTTCACCGCTGTTGCCACCTCGGCATCGGTCAATTGGGTATCGTTGTCGATGTCATCCGCGAATCCGGCGGGAACCCCAGTCAAACTGCTCCACTGTCCGTCGAAGTCATCCGTGGAATCCACATCCAAGTTGGCTGGCAAGTTGGCCAGATCGTTGAAGTCGCCTGAAAAATCGTCAGTGCTGTCAACATCAAGATTAGCGGGAATATTGGCCAAATCATTGAAGTCGCCCGAGAAATCGTCCGTTGCATCGGTGTCAAGGTTAGGGAACTCGTTGTTCACCGCTGTTGCCACCTCGGCATCGGTCAATTGGGTATCGTTGTCGATGTCATCCGCAAAGCCGGCGGGAACCCCCGTCAAGCTGCTCCACTGTCCGTCGAAGTCATCCGTGGAATCCACATCCAAGTTGGCGGGAAGGTTCGTCAAATCGTTGAAGTCGCCCGAGAAATCATCCGTTGCATCGGTGTCAAGGTTCGGGAACTCGTTGTTCACTGCTGTTGCCACCTCGGCATCGGTCAATTGGGTATCGTTGTCGATGTCATCCGCAAAGCCGGCGGGAACCCCCGTCAAGCTGCTCCACTGTCCGTCGAAGTCATCCGTGGAATCCACATCCAAGTTGGCGGGAAGGTTCGTCAAATCGTTGAAGTCGCCCGAGAAATCATCCGTTGCATCGGTGTCAAGGTTCGGGAACTCGTTGTTCACTGCTGTTGCCACCTCGGCATCGGTCAATTGGGTATCGTTGTCGATGTCATCCGCAAAGCCGGCGGGAACCCCCGTCAAGCTGCTCCACTGTCCGTCGAAGTCATCCGTGGAATCCACATCCAAGTTGGCTGGCAAATTGGTCAGGTCGTTAAAGTCCCCTGAGAAATCATCCGTTGCATCGGTGTCAAGGTTCGGGAACTCGTTGTTCACCGCTGTTGCCACCTCGGCATCGGTCAATTGGGTATCGTTGTCGATGTCATCCGCGAATCCGGCGGGAACCCCCGTCAAGCTGCTCCACTGTCCGTCGAAGTCATCCGTGGAATCCACATCCAAGTTGGCGGGAAGGTTCGTCAAATCGTTGAAGTCGCCTGAAAAATCATCCGTTGCATCGGTGTCAAGGTTCGGGAACTCGTTGTTCACTGCTGTTGCCACCTCGGCATCGGTCAATTGGGTGTCGTTGTCGATGTCATCCGCGAATCCGGCGGGAACCCCCGTCAAGCTGCTCCACTGTCCGTCGAAGTCATCCGTGGAATCCACATCCAAGTTGGCTGGCAAATTGGTCAGGTCGTTAAAGTCCCCTGAGAAATCATCCGTTGCATCGGTGTCAAGGTTCGGGAACTCGTTGTTCACCGCTGTTGCCACCTCGGCATCGGTCAATTGGGTATCGTTGTCGATGTCATCCGCGAATCCGGCGGGAACCCCCGTCAAGCTGCTCCACTGTCCGTCGAAGTCATCCGTGGAATCCACATCCAAGTTGGCGGGAAGGTTCGTCAAATCGTTGAAGTCCCCTGAGAAATCATCCGTTGCATCGGTGTCAAGGTTCGGGAACTCGTTGTTCACCGCTGTTGCCACCTCGGCATCGGTCAATTGGGTATCGTTGTCGATGTCATCCGCGAATCCGGCGGGAACCCCCGTCAAGCTGCTCCACTGTCCGTCGAAGTCATCCGTGGAATCCACATCCAAGTTGGCGGGAAGGTTCGTCAAATCGTTGAAGTCGCCTGAAAAATCATCAGTGCTGTCAACATCAAGATTAGCGGGAATATTGGCCAAATCATTGAAGTCGCCCGAGAAATCGTCCGTTGCATCGGTGTCAAGGTTAGGGAACTCGTTGTTCACCGCTGTTGCCACCTCGGCATCGGTCAATTGGGTATTGGTATCAATCAAAGCTGCCAAATCTGCCAATGCCACAGCATAAGAATTGGCTTCAGAATCAGTTATGACCAAATTGGTATTTGTACCATCAATATCAAATGAGGTTATGGTCGTATTTGAGTCCGTAAGGACATCTTTCAAACTACTTAAATCAACATTTACATTTCCTCCATCTTCCAAAGAAAGTGACAAGATATTTGTAGTATCATCAAAAGTAAAACCAGTTAACTGCTGATTATCGGAGGCTGTAAACTCCCATGAATCACCATCCCAGAAATATATGGTTCCTGTACTGGTGTTCACATAAATATCTCCCAAATCTGCACCGACTGGTGTGACCGCACCCGCACTGGAAACATCTGTTCCTTTGAGCACCTCGCAATTGCATTGGTCCTGAAGGGTCACTGTAGTTTGAGAAAAGGCAATTCCTGTAAAAAATAGAAATAGTAGGGCTAGAATGCTCTTTTTCATGAGGTTACTGTTAAATAAAGATTGTATTAGCTGTAATTCTGTTGATTTCTTGACTTTCGATTTTCCAATTCAGTGGTGATTCAATACACCGAATTTTCAACCGAATACAAAATTACCCTCACTTTTAGGGGTGGAAAATAATTGTTGTGAACCAATAAAATAGAACTGTATAGTCCACAAATCTTGAGGTCTGTCCCTTATTTTTTTACGATTTTTTTAAGACGGTTCGTCGATTAGGCTATTTTTAACGGTAACTTTCGTAGGTTGAATCTTACATGTGATACGTCCCGAAACAGGTAGTTGCCAATGAATGTGCAATAAAAAAACGGCCCGTAAAAGGGCCGTTCCAATATTTATCCTTAACCAATCCTTATTCAAATATGATGAATTCAGATCTTCTGTTCAATTGATGTTGTTCCTCGGAACATGATACCCCATTCACACAATCGTTTACCAATCGAGTTTCTCCAAATCCTTCTCCTTGGAGTCTATCAGCAGAAATTCCCTTGGATATCATATAATCCACTGTGGATTCTGCCCTTTTTTGAGACAACCAAAGGTTGTAGGCATCAATACCACGACTATCTGTATGGGAGTTTACCTTGATCTTCAAACTTGGGTATTTCTCCATGGCCACAATGACTTTTTGAATCTCTATCTCAGCATCTGGCCTAATGTTGTACTTGTTCAAATCGAAATAAATTGTACTCAACTGCAATAGTTTCGCCAAATCGTCCCCAAAACCACCTGTTACCACATCACGTTCCAAATAGAAGTCCACGATACGCGGTTTACCATCAGAAATGGGCAAATATTCTTCAGCAGGGACATATCCGTCTCTGGAGGCCCTAACAAAATTTCCTTTAGAGCAATCCAACATGAGTATGTAGTTGCCATCGGAATCGGTGATAGTAGATGAGATTTCATTGTTTTCCTCATCGATGATCTTCACGGTCGCTCCTGCTAGAACTTCATTGGAAATACGGTCTCGAACGGTTCCTGTCACTTCTTGAATGCAGTCCAAGGTCAACGGCTCGGTTTCCACAAACCCATAAATATCATCATCTCCCATTCCACCATCCCTGTTGGATGAAAAGTAGCCAGTTTTTTCATCGGAATCAAAAATAAACGAAAAGTCGTCATTTGGTGTATTCACGGGCTTACCTACATTGACCACGGGTTGGGAATAGTCGTTATACGCAATTTTCGTTGCAAAAACATCCAATCCTCCCAATCCTTGATGACCGTCCGAAGAGAAATAAAGTACTCCGTCCTTGGTAATGAACGGGAATGTTTCCCTCGCCATAGTATTGATGTTGCTTCCCAAGTTTTGAATGGGCCCGTAAGTTCCATCCCCAATAATCTCGGTCACGAAAATATCTGACTCCCCTAAACTTCCAGGCATGTCGGAAACAAAATAAAGCTTCTTGCCATCTGGGCTCAACATGGGGTGGGCCACCGAATAGGAATCACTATTAAAGGGAAGTTCCGTTATGTTTCCCCAACCGCCATCAATTTTTTCGGCACTGTATATTTTTAATCGAATGATGCCCTCCTCATCCTTTTTCTTTCTACCATCGAAAAAGTTGTTGCGGGTAAAGTACATGGTCGACCCATCTTTGGTTACCACGGAGGTTGACTCGTGCAAACGGGTATTGACATCTCCTTCGAGCTTTACCACTTTGTCATTGGATATACTATCGGCATTCACTTTGTAAAGGTCCAAAAAGTCGCGTGCGTTCCATGTGTGCCTATAGCGTGCAAAATTGCCCGTATCACGATCGGAGGCAAAAATGAGACCCTTTTCGTAGTATGCAGCGGCAAAATCAGAGTATTTACTGTTATAGGGGAATGTTTTTATGTTGTAACGGCCAGAGTTTTCCTCTATTTTGGCCATATAATCTTCATCAAAATCCACCATGGCCGAAGTCATTTCCCTAAAATCGTTCATCAACTTTTCTGCCTCATCATAATTTCCCATGGATTTCAAACTCTGTGCATATCGGAACATATCCTCCACGGACATTTCATCGGGATAAGTAGCTTCCAGTTTCTTATAAGTTTCAGCCGCCTCTTGGTATTTGGCATTGAAATAGTATGAATTCCCTAGTCGTTTTAGCAGATCGGGAGAGCTATATCCTTTGTCCAAAACTTTCTTGTAAATGTCGATAGCGGGACTAAAGGAATACTGGTTGTAGCGCTCGTCCGCTCTTTCCATGACCCTTGCTATCTGCTTATCGGGAATACTGTCCTGTTGTGCGGTTACTCTAACAAGACCTCCACAAACGATGATCAATAATATGAGTATTCTTTTCAGCATATTTACCTATTATTAAAAGAATCTTGGTGATATGGTTCTTTGGAAGGATTTCAACAATTCCAATCTCAGAAAAACTTCAAAGGACCCATCGTTGAACTGTGTCCCTCCCAATTCTGTTACTTCACGATCGTAGGCCAATCCCAGCATAATCTGGTCCGTCACCTGAAAGCCCACCAAGCCACTTACAGCAGCATCCCAACGATATGCCGCACCAAAACTGAATTTATTGGCGAACAGGAAGCTTGCTGAAAGGTCTACTTGCAAAGGCGCCCCACTTACGGCTTTTGTAAGCAAAGCAGGTTTAAATTGAAGATCCGCCCCAATATCGAAAACATAGCCTGTAATCAGGTAGATATTCATGCGTTCGGCAGATAGAAAGTTAACTCCATCATCAGAATTGTCATTATCAAAGTACTCTGATTCCAACACGTTTGGTGCCGAAAGCCCTGCATAGAATTTATCGGTGTGATAGTAAATCCCTAGTCCGAAATTAGGTGTGAACTTATTATCGATATTATTTTGATCGATGACTTCTTCGTCAAAATTCCTTAGTCCGTTGAAGTCCAGACTCAGCATGTTCCCTCCAGCTTTCAATCCAAAGGATAATTTGGCATCCATGGAAACATCAATGGTATATGATATCACGGCATCCAGATAGGTTTCCTGTACCACACCATCCCCTATATTGTCATTGACAATGGAGACTCCGTACCCCAACCGACTGTTACGTATAGGAGAATGCAGATTCAAAGTGAATGTTTCGGGAGCACCATCCAACCCCACCCATTGCGAACGGTAGAGCCCCGCAAAACTAAGTTGCCCCCTTGAGCCTGCATAAGCGGGGTTAACACTCAATGTATTGTACATGTACTGCGTGTACTGGGCATCTTGCTGGGCCATGGCTCCCATGGATATAATCCCAATGAACAATAACGTAGTTATTATATGCTTTTTTATCATGCTATCCATATTGTTATCTACTCAAATAAATGTATTCCGAGTCCGTGAAACTTCCTTGCTCCGTTTCATAATTGAATATGTAATAATAGATTCCCGCAGGAAGGTAATCGTTTACACTAAGTGCAGTTTTACCTCTCACACGTCCATCGAAAACATTGTTCACATTATTGTAGTTGTTTCCTTCGAACACCAAGGTTCCCCATCGGTTGAATATTTTTATTGTACTTGATTTAACATATTCCAGACCACGGATATATAAAAAGTCATTTTTCAAATCCCCATTGGGTGTCAACATTTGGTTTACCTCAATGGCTTCCACTATAACTGTTACCGTAGCTGTATCACAATTGTCAGGATTATCTGCTTCGCAGATGGTATATTCAATGGTATATGTGCCAGGTGCTGTTTCTGGTGTTACTGTTACGCTCCCATCTTCGCTAACAATGAGTTCATTTGTTGGGGCCGACGTCAAAATGACATCGCTCAATGTTACCATTTCCCCATCCAAGGTGTCATTTAATAACACGTTGCTATTTGCAATCACTCCCCCGGCTGTGCCTGAATTATAATTATCATCCACGGCATCGATTACATTATCCGCCCCCTGCATTACCTCAACGGTTACAGTGGCACTATCACAATTATCCACATCCATGATGTCGCAAATGGTATAACTGATGGTATACGTACCCGCTTCGGTACCTTCCACAACACTGACACTTCCATCTTCGTTGATGATCAGCGCATCGGTCGGTGTGGAAGTCAAAATGACATCTGCAAGGGTTACGGCTTCACCATTGTACGTATCATTTGTCAGCACATTGCTATCTGTTATTGCTCCATCATCACCCACAGTTGCCGTATAGGTATCCTCAACGGCATCAATTACATTGCCCATCCCTTGTGTTACTTCTACAGTTACCGTAGCCGTATCACAATTGTCCACATCCATGATGTCGCAAATAGTATAGTCGATGGTATAGGTGCCTGCTTCGGTACCTTCCACAACACTGACGCTTCCATCTTCGTTAATGATCAGCGCATCCGTCGGTGTGGAAGTCAAAATCACATCTGCAAGGGTTACGGCTTCACCATTGTACGTATCATTTGTCAACACATTGCTATCTGTTATCACTCCATCATCTCCTGTTTCGGCAACGTACGAATCATCAACGGCATCCAATGCGTTTGACCCTACTTCTATGAAAATGGTCGCAGTTGCACAAACACTGGGGTCCAGTAAAACATTACAAACCTGGTATTCTATGGTCACAGTTGAACTGGACTCTGAAAGGGTTGGTGTATAGCTCACAAAACCACTCTCGGTATCAAAGGCAAGTGTACCTTCTGCATTACCCCCTATCCTTGACAAATTCGTCTCGCCTACGTTGTTTGTATCATTATTGGGGAGAAAGTCATCATTCTCCAAAATATTCAATGCTACTTCAGTCAATGCTGGGGTCGATCCATAATCATCATTGGCGGTGGCCACCAATGGGTCTGGGTCTGTTTCATTAGGATTGCCATCACCATCACAATCTAGTGCTTTCCAATCGGCGGATGGCGGCAGAGTTACACTTTCCGGATTGTAATCACATGGATCCAATGGGTCGGTGCCGTCATTTTTCTCGTCCTGATTGGTTACACCATCACCATCACAGTCAGAAGTGTTCCATGTGGACGAAGGATCAACCGTTTGGCTATCCAATACAAAATCACATGCGTCCCAAGGGTCGGTTCCATCCTCTTTTTCATCGCCGTTTGTAACGCCATCTCCATCGCAATCCGCTGCTAGGTAATCCCCTGTTTGTGTCAAGGTTATGCTATCGGGATTATAATCACATGGATCAAATGGATCTGTACCGTCCTCTTTCTCATCTTCGTTGGTAACGCCATCCCCATCACAATCGGCAGTAAGATAATCGCCTGTTTGTGGTTGGGTAATGTGTTCTTCTATAAAATCACATGGGTCGGTAGGGTCCGTTCCATCTTCTTCTTCGTCATCATCCGTTACTCCGTCACCATCCGTATCGGTATCATCATCTGGATCCAAATAGTCGGGCGTTCCATCTTCATCGGTATCATCATTGGTGGGGTCACCATCTCCATCTGCGTCTTCATCGGGAGTATCAATACCATCGCCGTCATCGTCTATATCACGATAATTCACATCATCTTCGCCATCTCTGTCCGGAAGGTCGGTCGCAGGATTTTCGATTTCATCATTCACATCAAATCCATCGTTCACATCGCTGCCTTCATAACCATCATCAAGTCCATCCCCATCAGTATCCGTGCCCGTGTAGGTCCAATCCGGGATTCCATCAAAATTGAAATCGTTCCCTTCGTTATTGTCGGGCACCCAATCATTGTCACTATCGTCATCCAAATAATCTGGAGTTCCATCGGCGTCTGTATCCTCCAATGAAAGTCCCATTGTTTCACCATTTTCGTAGGCATCGTCCAAACCATTTCCATTCAGGTCTTCTCCAGATGGCAAAACATACTCAAAAGTTGGCTGTGCTTCCACATTGTCCGGTATTCCATCATCATCACTATCAATGTCCAATCTATCTGGATATCCGTCTTCATCACTATCTATGTCCTCACTGAAATTCACTGTTTGTGGGTCTATGAAATTATCCAAACAGGTAAATTGAATACCAGCTTGTCTGGCAATATTCGTCCTAAAATTATCATCTTCAGCGGCTTGGATTCCAAAACGGAACACAAACGAATCAATATCAATGTATTCCACTGCAACATTTACTGAAGGATGCTCATTGGAGATACCTGTATATTCCTGCATACCACCATTGACCAAAAAGCCGCCCGTAGTGTTCTGCACCGTGATTTCATTATCCGCATCAAGGGTATAACTTGCTGGTGTGTTGAATCTATTATATTCTTGATATTGACTATTTCCATCAACATCGATAAAATTGGCACTTAACTCTTCAAGAACCACTGGAGTTGTCGTTCCATCTTCCACAAAAGAGATTCTGAAGTCCACATAGGGCCTTCTTTCCTGAGACGTGGTTGTAAAATAAATCTCTGGTTTGAAATACTCTGCATCGGTCTCGTTCTGATCAAAGTATAAAATCTCACCATTAACCACTTTTTCAATGGTAACCAATGCATCCAGACCTTCTTCAACTCCTTGATAACGATAAACCGCTCCTTCGGAAAGCGCAGTGCCCGATTCCAATACAGGTTCCATTCCAAAATTCAATCTCGGCACGGTAGTGCAATCAAAATCGGTACTTACCACACTGGATTCGTTTTGATCGAGTATCCCATCATTATCGGAATCCAGATCCAAATAATCGGGAATATTATCACTATCCGTATCTATGGGGGACAATCCATTGCCCGCTCCAGGGAAATCCTCGTATGCATCATCCAAACCATTTCCATCTGTATCCTCTCCAGAAGGTAACTGAAAAGAAGCATAGTTCTGTGCTTCGTAGTTGTCCAACAAACCATCTCCATCAGAATCCAGATCCAAATAATTCGGGATGCCGTCCCCATCCGTATCGGTAGGATTGGTAGCCGGATTATTGTCCCCGTCTATATTTGCATCCTCGGCCACATCCAATATGCCATCGTTATCGCTATCGATATCGATACTATCGGGAATTCCATCTCCATCAGAATCGGTATTACCGGAATATGCCCCAAGGATAACGGTACCAGGGCCGATCGCTGAAACAATAGCAGGGTATATTGGAAATCCTAAAAATAGAAGTAACATTACCAAAATGCCCTTCTTAAAATTCAAGAAAGTAATCTTCTCCATAAATGATAAGTTTTGGTCAACTAATCACCATGGCGTAAAGTGGTTCTCGTTCGTAATTGTAAGAAAATTGGGGTTTTCTTAGTTGTTTTTAATATCTCTGGTCCTTTCGACACACATCGATACAAATTGGTCACATAATTAACCTATTTGTCATTTACCTCCTATTTTAATCGATAAAAGGCAGTTTCCTTATCATTAGTTACCTCATCTACCTGTTTCACAAATGGATATCACATCAGTGGAATGGCCAATGATTTTAAAACGGCTGAAAAATACCCTTCTTTTTTGGTTTAGGCGAGTCTTGCCCCCTTTATTTTTTCCAATTATATTAACAATCCCGAATCGTCCTAAAAATGAGTGACAAAAGATTTAAATCCCCTATTTTTGCCGAAATTTTTGTTGATGGAATTTGAAAAGGAAATAGCGAAACGAAGAACTTTTGGTATCATATCCCACCCTGATGCCGGTAAAACAACCTTGACCGAAAAATTACTGCTATTCGGCGGTGCCATCCAGGAAGCAGGTGCTGTAAAGAGCAATAAAATCAAAAAATCAGCGACTAGTGACTTTATGGAGATTGAGCGTCAAAGGGGAATTTCCGTAGCTACTTCCGTTTTGGCCTTTATCTACAGGGACAAAAAAATCAATATTCTGGATACTCCCGGGCACAAGGACTTTGCCGAGGATACTTTCCGTACCTTGACCGCGGTTGATAGCGTCATCGTTGTTATCGATGTGGCCAAAGGTGTGGAGGAACAGACCGAAAAGCTGGTGGAAGTCTGCCGGATGCGAAATATCCCCATGATCGTCTTCATCAATAAATTGGACCGTGAGGGTAAAGATGCTTTTGACCTTTTGGACGAGGTGGAGCAAAAATTGGGGTTGACAGTAACTCCTTTGAGCTTCCCCATTGGGATGGGATACGATTTCAAGGGGATTTATAATATCTACGAGAAGAACATCAACCTGTTTAGCGGAAATAGCAAGAAGAACATCGAAGAGACCATTGCCTTTGACAACTTGGACAATCCCGAACTTGAAAAAATCATTGGAACGGATGCCGCCGAAGAATTACGTGGCAATCTGGAACTTGTTGAAGGAGTTTACCCCGATTTTGATAAAGAAGCCTATTTGAAGGGCGAGCTACAGCCCGTGTTCTTCGGTTCAGCCCTGAATAATTTTGGTGTTCGAGAACTATTGGATTGCTTTGTGAACATCGCCCCCTCTCCACGACCCAAAAAAGCGGAAGAGCGATTGGTAAAAGCAGGTGAAAAGGATTTTTCCGGCTTTGTTTTCAAGATACACGCCAACATGGATCCCAAACACCGAGATCGTTTGGCTTTTATCAAGATCGTTTCCGGCACGTTTGAAAGAAACACACCTTATCTGCATGTAAGACAAGGAAAAAAGCTGAAATTTTCAAGTCCCAATGCATTTTTTGCCGAAAAAAAAGAAATTGTCGATATTTCATATCCAGGTGACATCGTGGGGCTTCACGATACCGGAAACTTCAAGATTGGGGATACATTGACCAGTGGAGAGGAATTGCACTATAAAGGCATACCCAGTTTTTCCCCTGAGCATTTTAGGTACATTAACAATGCCGATCCTATGAAAGCCAAGCAATTGTATAAAGGTATCGATCAGCTAATGGACGAAGGTGTCGCTCAATTGTTCACTTTGGAAATGAATGGTAGAAAGGTAATCGGTACGGTTGGGGCATTACAGTATGAAGTGATTCAATATCGATTGGAACATGAGTATGGGGCAAAATGCACTTACGAGAACTTCCCTGTACACAAAGCGTGCTGGGTGGAGCCCGAAGATGAGAAAAACGAGGAGTTTCAGGAATTTAAACGAGTAAAGCAAAAGTTCTTGGCCACAGATAAAAAAGGACAGCTGGTGTTTTTGGCGGATTCCCCATTTTCACTTCAAATGACACAACAAAAGTATCCTTCGGTAAAGTTGCACTATACTTCGGAATTTGAGTGAAGCCCAATTTAAATTGTCCCGCATACATCTCTGGCCATGAATTGATTGCAACTTTCATATCTCTTTTTTTTGTACATTGATTGATGTAACCAATTAAATAAAGATATTATGACGACTTCAGTTAAACCGCCAACCTGGTTCTGGGTGGTGAGTGTTATCGCTCTTCTATGGAATTTAATCGGGGTAATGAACTATCTCAATCAGGCTTTTAACCAAGTAGCCCTTTTGGAAAGTATGGATCAAGCCCAGCGAGAAGCTTTTGAAGGAATCCCTGCTTGGGCAACTGCAGCTTTTGCCATTGCTGTTTTTTCCGGTACGCTCGCATGTATCGGTCTTTTAATACGTAAAAAATGGGCCAAGCCACTTTTTATCATCTCCTTGATCACCGCAGCGGCACAGTTCATCCATTGGCTGTTCATCTCCAATGCCGTGGAAGCTTTTGGGCCATCCACCTACACCATGCCAGTAATTGTAATCATTATAGGTATTTACCTGATTTTCTTCTCGAAAAAGGGAATTGAGAAAGGTTGGTTGAAGTAAAAAAAAGCCCCGAAATCGGGGCTTTTTTTATGCTTCTCCAGTGGGTCCAAAATTCAATGGAATCGCTGGTTGTTCATAATCTTGAATTGTTCCGTGGGTCTTCTCAAATCGGCTTACGTTATCATTCAATGCCTTTAACAGCTTCTTGGCATGTTGAGGCGTCAAAATGATTCTGCTCTTCACTTTTGCCTTTGGCGCACCCGGCATCAGGCTAATGAAGTCCACGACAAACTCTGATACGGAGTGGTTGATGATGGCCAGATTGGAATAGGTTCCCTCTGCTATCTTCTCATCCAACTCTATATTGATCTGTTTTTGTTTTTTCTTTTCTTCAGCCATATTATTATTACTTGTCTTAAAAGAAAAACCCTGGCCTAAAGGCCAGGGTTTGTTTTATTTAGAATTTGAATTCCTCTTTTCGGGCCATGATCTCATCGTACTCCTCTTTGGATCCTACAATGATACTGTCATAATCCCTCATACCTGTACCGGCCGGAATCTTATGTCCTACAATTACATTTTCCTTCAATCCTTCCAAGGAATCCACTTTACCGCTTACAGCAGCTTCGTTCAATACTTTGGTGGTTTCCTGGAACGATGCAGCCGAGATAAACGACTTCGTCTGCAACGATGCTCTTGTGATACCTTGCAGGATTGGCGTAGCAGTTGCTGCCACAGCATCCCTTGCGGTCACCAAGGTCTTGTCCTCTCTTCTAAGAATCGAGTTCTCATCCCTTAGCTCACGTACCGTCAAAATCTGTCCTGGTTTCAACCTTTCTGAATCACCGGCATCCTCAACGACTTTTTTACCGAAAATCTCATCGTTCTCATTGATAAAGTCATCTTTGTGCGCCAATTGGTTCTCTAGGAAAATCGTATCTCCTGGATCTTGGATTTTTACTTTACGCATCATTTGTCTCACAACAACCTCAAAGTGCTTGTCGTTGATTTTCACACCTTGCAAACGGTAAACTTCTTGCACTTCGTTTACCAAATACTGTTGTACTGCGGATGGTCCTTTGATGGCCAATATGTCTTCTGGTGTAATGGAACCATCCGACAATGGCATACCTGCACGTACATAGTCATTCTCCTGAACCAAAATCTGGTTGGACAATTTAACCAAGTACTTTTTGATATCGCCTGTCTTGGACTCAATGATAATCTCACGGTTACCACGCTTGATCTTACCGAAGGATACCACACCGTCAATCTCGGAAACAACTGCTGGGTTGGATGGGTTACGTGCTTCAAACAGCTCGGTCACCCTTGGAAGACCACCGGTAATATCCCCTGCCTTGGCAGATTTACGTGGGATTTTCACCAAAGTCTTACCTTCTTTCACCTTCTCTCCATCATCAACCATCAAGTGGGATCCAACTGGCAAGTTATATGAACGTAAAGTCTCACCTTTACCATCCTTGATCAACAAGGTTGGAATCAACTTTTTGTTTCTGGTCTCGGAAATTACTTTCTCCTGGAAACCGGTCTGTTCGTCAATCTCAACTTGGTAAGTAACCCCTTGCTCAAGATTTTCGTAAGCAATCTGACCAGAGAACTCTGAAACGATCACACCATTATATGGGTCCCATTCACAAATCACGGTTCCTTTGGTAATCTTCTCTCCGTTCTTGATGAACAATTGAGAACCGTAAGGAATATTGTTTGTACTTAGGGTAATTCCTGTTTTTGGATCAGTGATCTTGACCTCGGATGTCCTAGAAATCACAATGTTGGTTTTACCCCCTTCACTGTTTTCCCCTGTTACAAGTCTTAAGTCTTCAATCTCCGCAACACCATCAAACTTGGACTCCAACTTATTCTCCTCTGAAATGTTACCTGCAATACCACCCACGTGGAAGGTACGCAATGTCAACTGTGTACCAGGTTCTCCAATGGATTGTGCAGCAACTACACCTACAGCTTCTCCTCGTTGCACCATTTTGTTTGTCGCAAGGTTTCTACCGTAACACTTGGCACAGATTCCTTGTGGAGCCTCACATGTCAATGGAGATCTTACTTCTATCTTTTCGATTGGAGCTGCTTCCACCTTTTTCACATCGGCTTCATTGATTTCTTGGCCTGCTTCAAGGATAAGTTCCTCGGTCAATGGGTTGTACACATCGTGCAACGATACCCTGCCCAAGATTCTTTCTCCCAAGGTTTCAACAATCTCCTCGTTTTTCTTCAATGGTTCCACCTCGATACCTCTCAAGGTTCCACAATCTTCGCTGTTCACGATCACGTCTTGTGAAACATCCACCAAACGCCTGGTCAAGTAACCAGCATCCGCCGTTTTCAAAGCGGTATCCGCAAGACCCTTACGTGCACCGTGGGTAGAGATAAAGTATTCCAAAATCGACAATCCTTCCTTAAAGTTCGAAAGAATCGGGTTTTCGATAATTTCCCCACCTCCTGCAGTGGATTTTTTAGGCTTGGCCATCAAACCACGCATACCGGTCAACTGACGAATCTGCTCTTTGGAACCCCTTGCTCCGGAATCCAACATCATATACACAGAGTTGAATCCTTGCTTGTCCTCACGGATTCGCTTCATCGCCAACTCGGTCAACATCGCATTGGTGGAGGTCCAAACATCAATAACCTGGTTATATCGCTCGTTGTTGGTGATAAGACCCATGTTATAGTTCATCATAATACCATCGACCTGCTCGTTGGCCTCACCGATCATATCTTGCTTTTCCGCAGGAATGATAATATCACCCAAACTAAAGGATAGACCACCTTTAAAGGCAAAATCGTATCCCATGGCCTTAATATTATCCAAGAAGTCGGCAGTTGTGGGAACATCGGTCACTGCAAGAATGTCCCCAATAATATTTCTAAGGGCTTTCTTGTTCAATACCTGATTGATGAATCCCGCTTTTTCCGGCACTTGAGTATTGAACAATACACGACCTACAGTGGTTTCGATGATTTGATAGACCAACTCGCCTTCTTCATTAAAGTCTTTTGCCCTTACCTTGATTCCGGCGTTAAGCGAAACTTTTTTCTCGTTAAAGGCGATTTCCACTTCTTCAGAAGAATAGAAGGTCAACCCTTCACCCAATACAGGCTCTTCTGGTGTGGATTTTTTATGCTTGGTCATATAGTACAATCCCAAAACCATATCCTGGGATGGTACGGTAATCGGAGAACCGTTGGCTGGGTTAAGGATATTCTGTGAAGCCAACATCAATAATTGAGCTTCCAAAATAGCCTCTGGCCCCAATGGCAAGTGAACTGCCATCTGATCCCCATCAAAATCCGCGTTAAATGCGGTACATGCCAATGGGTGCAAACGAATCGCCTTACCTTCAATAAGTTTAGGCTGGAACGCTTGGATACCCAATCTGTGCAATGTGGGGGCACGGTTCAACAATACAGGATGTCCTTTAAGGACATTTTCAAGAATATCCCAAACCACGGGCTCTTTCTTGTCTATAATCTTTTTCGCAGATTTAACTGTCTTTACAATACCTCTCTCGATCAACTTACGGATGATGAATGGCTTGTAAAGCTCGGCCGCCATATCTTTAGGAAGACCACATTCGTACAATTTCAATTCCGGTCCAACGACGATTACGGAACGAGCGGAGTAATCCACACGTTTACCCAACAAGTTTTGACGGAATCGACCTTGCTTACCTTTCAAGGAATCAGAAAGGGATTTCAATGGCCTGTTTGATTCTGTTTTTACCGCAGATGCCTTTCTTGTGTTATCGAAAAGGGAATCCACCGCTTCTTGAAGCATACGTTTTTCGTTCCTCAAGATCACCTCTGGGGCCTTGATTTCCATCAAACGCTTCAAACGGTTGTTACGGATAATTACCCTACGGTACAGATCGTTCAAATCGGAAGTTGCGAAACGACCACCATCCAACGGCACCAATGGACGCAATTCAGGTGGAATCACTGGAATCACTTTCATGATCATCCACTCAGGATTGTTCTCCCTGTTGTTCTGTGATTCACGCAAAGCTTCAACTACCTGAAGACGTTTCAAGGCCTCGGTCTTACGTTGCTTGGATGTTTCTGTGTTCGCCTTGTGACGTAGTTCGTAGGACAATTGTTCCAAATCGATTCTGGACAATATCTCGATCAAACACTCGGCACCCATTTTGGCGATGAACTTATTTGGATCGTTATCCTCCAAGTATTGGTTCTCGGTTGGGAGCGTTTCCAAAATGTTCAAGTATTCTTCCTCGGTCAAGAAATCCATTTTATTGATTTCCTCACCTTCTGGACCTTTGGCGATACCTGGCTGGATAACCACATACCTTTCGTAGTATATGATCATGTCCAATTTTTTGGAAGGTAATCCCAAAAGGTATCCTATTTTGTTTGGCAGCGAACGGAAGTACCAGATGTGCGCTACGGGAACCACAAGGTTAATGTGTCCCACACGGTCTCTACGTACTTTTTTCTCCGTCACTTCAACACCACAACGGTCACAAACGATTCCACGGTAACGGATTCTCTTGTATTTACCACAGGCACATTCGTAATCCTTCACAGGACCAAAAATACGCTCGCAGAACAATCCATCACGCTCTGGTTTGTGCGTTCTATAGTTAATGGTTTCAGGCTTCAACACCTCGCCACGGGACTCGGCCAAGATTGACTCCGGAGAGGCCAGTCCGATGGAAATTTTGTTGAACCTTTTTTGTGCGTTATTATCTTTTATTCTAGCCATAACAATATGGTGATGATATAATTAATGTAATATAGTGTTCTACTCTTCCAAACGGATATCCAAGCCCAAACCTTTAAGTTCATGCATCAATACGTTGAAAGATTCTGGTAACCCAGGTTCTGGCATGGTCTCACCTTTTACGATGGTCTCATAGGTCTTGGCCCTTCCGATAACATCATCCGACTTAACGGTCAATATTTCCCTAAGGGTGGATGATGCGCCGTAGGCCTCGAGTGCCCAAACCTCCATCTCTCCAAAACGCTGACCACCAAACTGAGCCTTACCACCCAATGGTTGCTGTGTGATCAATGAGTATGGTCCGATAGATCTAGCGTGCATCTTGTCTTCCACCATGTGTCCTAGTTTCAACATGTAGATGACACCAACGGTTGCACGTTGGTCGAAACGCTGACCTGTTCCTCCGTCATATAGGTAGGTATGTCCGAATCTCGGCACACCTGCTTCATCGGTAAGCTTATTGATCTCATCCAAGGATGCACCATCGAAAATCGGGGTCGCATATTTCTGACCCAATTTTTGTCCGGCCCAACCCAATACGGTTTCATAAATCTGACCAATGTTCATCCTTGATGGTACACCTAGTGGGTTCAATACTATGTCCACTGGGGTTCCATC
This sequence comes from Flagellimonas yonaguniensis, assembly GCF_029193885.1. GTDB lineage: Bacteria > Bacteroidota > Bacteroidia > Flavobacteriales > Flavobacteriaceae > Flagellimonas > Flagellimonas yonaguniensis. The sequence continues at coordinate 134,611 of NZ_JARFVB010000002.1, forward strand.
TTCCAAGAATGGCATATCCTCTTGACGAACGATACGGGCAACAATACCTTTGTTACCGTGACGACCTGCCATTTTATCACCAACTTTAAGCTTACGCTTTTTAGCGATGTAAACTTTGGCCAACTTCATGATACCAGCAGGAAGTTCATCTCCTACAGAGATGGTAAACTTGTCCCTTCTAAGGTTACCTTGAATATCGTTCAACTTGATTTTATAGTTGTGCAACAAGTCTGCGACCAATGCATTGGTTGCATCATCTGTTGTCCAGCTTCCTCCAACCAAGTGAGCGAAATCGTCAACGGCGTTCAACATTTTAATGGTGTATTTCTTTCCTTTTGGAAGTACTTCCTCACCCAAATCGTTGATTACCCCTTGTGATGTTTTTCCGCTGATCAAACTGAACAATTTCTCGATCAATTCATCCTTAAGTTGTTGGAACTTCACCTCGTAGTCCATCTCCAATCTAGCGATGGCCTCTTTATCTTCAGAACGTTTTCTCTTGTCCTTGATGGAACGGGAGAACAATTTCTTATCGATTACCACACCTCTCAATGATGGAGAAGCTTTTAAGGAAGCATCTTTAACGTCACCTGCTTTATCACCAAAGATGGCACGCAACAGTTTTTCTTCCGGAGTTGGATCAGACTCTCCTTTTGGAGTAATCTTACCGATCAAAATATCTCCAGGCTTCACTTCGGCACCGATACGGATCATACCGTACTCGTCCAAATCCTTTGTTGCTTCTTCGGATACGTTCGGAATATCGTTTGTCAATTCCTCAGCACCCAATTTGGTATCCCTTACTTCCAAGGAATACTCATCCACGTGGATAGAGGTAAAGATATCCTCACGAACAACTTTTTCAGAAATCACGATCGCATCCTCAAAGTTGTATCCTTTCCAAGGCATAAAAGCAACCTTCATGTTTCTACCCAAGGCCAATTCACCTTTTTCGGTAGCATAACCTTCACAAAGTACCTGACCTTTTTTCACCTTGTCGCCTTTTCTTACGATTGGCTTCAAGTTGATGCTGGTCCCTTGGTTTGTTTTTCTAAACTTCACCAATTGGTAAGTTTTTGCATCATCGTCAAAGCTTACCAAGCGCTCTTCGTCGGTCCTTGTATATTTTATTGTGATTTTCTGTGAATCCACATATTCCACAACTCCATCTCCTTCTGCATTGATCAATACTCGGGAATCCGTGGCAACTTGTCTTTCCAAACCTGTACCTACGATTGGAGAATCCGGTCTCAACAATGGAACAGCTTGACGCATCATGTTCGATCCCATCAAGGCACGGTTCGCATCATCGTGCTCCAAGAAAGGGATCAAGGATGCGGAAATGGAAGCAATCTGATTCGGTGCAACGTCGGTGTACTTTACCTCTGTTGGATCCACTACCGGGAAATCACCTTCTTCACGGGCAATTACCTTTTCCCTTTCAATTGTACCATCTTCTGCCAATGGAATGTTGGCTTGGGCAATCTTCATTCCTTCTTCTTCCTCTGCACTTAGGTAGATATGGTTTTTCGTATCTACTTTTCCATCTTCTACTTTACGATAAGGAGTTTCCAAGAAGCCCATATTGTTCACCTTGGCAAATACGGACAATGAAGAAATCAAACCAATGTTCGGTCCTTCAGGTGTCTCGATAGGACACAACCTTCCGTAGTGTGTATAGTGAACGTCACGCACCTCGAAACCTGCTCTTTCACGAGAAAGACCTCCTGGTCCAAGTGCGGACAATCTTCTTTTGTGTGTAATCTCTGCCAACGGGTTGGTCTGGTCCATGAACTGGGACAACTGGTTGGTTCCAAAGAAAGAGTTGATCACAGAAGACAATGTCTTCGCGTTGATCAAATCAATCGGAGTAAACACCTCGTTGTCACGTACGTTCATACGCTCACGGATGGTACGTGCCATACGTGCCAAACCTACACCGAACTGTGAGGACAATTGCTCACCTACGGTTCTTACACGACGGTTGGACAAGTGATCAATATCATCAATCTCCGCTTTGGAGTTGATCAACTCGATCAAATACTTGATGATGGTAATGATATCTTCCTTTGTCAACACTTGTTTGTCCATTCCGATATCCAAGCCCAACTTCTTGTTCATTCTGTATCGACCTACCTCACCTAAGTTGTAACGTTGGTCGGAGAAGAACAATTTATCGATGATACCACGAGCTGTCTCTTCATCTGGCGGCTCGGCATTACGCAATTGTCTATAGATATGCTCTACCGCTTCTTTTTCAGAGTTGGTAGGGTCTTTTTGCAAAGTGTTGTGGATAATGGCGTAATCGGATTGTGCATTGTTCTCCTTGTGAAGCAAAATGGTCTTCACGTCGGCATCAATGATCTCATCGATGTGCTCCTTTTCCAAAACGGTATCACGATCAAGTACAATCTCGTTTCTTTCGATGGAAACCACTTCTCCTGTATCCTCGTCCACGAAATCCTCATGCCATGTGTTCAACACCCTTGCGGCCAATTTACGGCCCAATACTTTTTTAAGTCCGGATTTGGAAACTTTTACTTCTTCCGAAAGGTCGAAGATTTCCAAAATATCCTTGTCCCTTTCAAAGCCAATGGCACGGAACAAAGTGGTTACCGGTAATTTTTTCTTCCTATCGATATAGGCATACATCACCGAGTTGATATCGGTAGCGAATTCAATCCAAGATCCTTTGAAAGGAATTACCCTGGCTGAATATAGTTTTGTTCCATTTGCGTGGAAAGACTGTCCAAAGAAAACCCCTGGAGATCTGTGCAACTGGGATACTACAACACGTTCCGCCCCGTTGATTACAAAGGTCCCACTAGGAGTCATGTAAGGGATGGTACCCAAATACACATCCTGAACGATAGTTTCGAAATCTTCGTGCTCCGGATCGGTACAATATAGCTTTAAACGTGCCTTAAGTGGTACGCTATAGGTAAGTCCACGTTCGATACATTCTTGAATGGAATATCTTGGTGGATCTATGAAGTAATCCAAAAACTCAAGTACAAACTGGTTTCTGGTATCTGTGATTGGAAAATTCTCCATGAAGGTGTTGTAGAGACCTTCGTTTCCTCTTTCGTCAGATTTAGTTTCAAGCTGGAAAAAGTCTTGGAACGATTTTATCTGAATGTCCAAGAAATCCGGGTATTCCGGTATGTTCTTAGCGGATGCGAAATTAACTCTTTCAATAGTGTTTGTGAACATCTATGGACAAATTTTGATCGTGAATACTAAGTGGGTTCGTGTACGGCTTTATACACTCCTCATATAAATAGGCTAAGGTCTAACCAAAAATGGAAAGACCTTAACCAAGTTCTTATGGGAAAAGCGATTATTTAAGCTCAACTTCTGCTCCTGCTTCTTCCAATGATTTTTTGATACCTTCTGCTTCATCTTTAGCAACGCCTTCTTTAACAGCTTTTGGTGCGCTGTCAACGATTTCTTTAGCGTCTTTTAGTCCAAGACCGGTCAATTCCTTAACCAATTTTACGACTGCCAATTTAGAACCACCAGCAGCTGTAAGGATTACATCAAATTCTGATTTTTCCTCAGCAGCTTCACCATCACCTCCACCAGCAGCAGCGCCACCAGCAACGGCTACTGCAGCAGCAGCAGGCTCAATACCATATTCTTCTTTTAAAATGTCGGCCAACTCATTTACCTCTTTTACCGTAAGGTTTACCAACTGTTCTGCAAAATCTTTTAAATCTGCCATTTTTCTATCGTTTAATAAAAATTTTTAAAAATATACTTAGTTTATTGTGCGCGAATTATTCTTTCTCAGAAAGCGTTTTAAGGATACCTGCCAATTTACCGCCTCCGGACTTAAGTCCAGAAATAACATTCTTGGCTGGCGATTGCAACAATCCAATGATATCCCCGATAACTTCCTCTTTGGACTTGATGTTAACAAGTGCGTCAAGGTTTTCATCCCCGATGTAAACTGCCTCTTCGATAAAGGCACCTTTCAATACGGGCTTTTCTGATTTCTTTCTAAAGTTCTTGATAAGTTTCGCAGGTGCGTTCCCTGTTTCGGACAACATCAATGATGTGTTGCCTTTCAATACTTCGGGAAGTTCACCGAATTCCTTATCAGAGGCTTCCATTGCTTTTGCAAGCAAGGTGTTCTTAACGACCGCAAGCTTAATGTTCGCCTTGAAACACGCTCTTCTTAAATTAGAGGTGTCCACGGCATTCAATCCTGATATATCCGCCAAGTAAATGTTTGGATTATCAGCCAACTGTGCAGTCAAGTCTTCTATTACTGTTGCTTTTTCTTCTCTTGTCATAGTTAAAAAAATTGAACTACCAGTCTATTGAACTGCTTTTGGATCTAATTGAACACTAGGACTCATAGTACTGGACAGATAGATACTTTTCATGTACACACCTTTTGCAGCGGATGGCTTCATTTTGATCAAGGTATCAATCAATTCCCTTGCATTCCCTGCGATTTTGTCCGCAGAGAAAGAAGCTTTTCCTATTGCAGCGTGCACAATACCTGTTTTGTCCACTTTAAAGTCGATCTTACCGGCCTTAACATCGGATACTGCCTTGGCAACATCCATAGTCACTGTTCCGGTTTTTGGATTGGGCATTAAACCTCTAGGACCCAAAATTCTACCTAATGGACCTAGTTTACCCATAACGCTTGGCATAGTGATGATCACATCAACATCGGTCCAACCGCCTTTGATTTTCTCCAAATATTCGTCCAATCCTACAAAGTCCGCACCGGCTTCTTTAGCTTCTGCTTCTTTGTCCGGAGTCACCAATGCCAAAACTTTTACGTCTTTACCTGTTCCGTGTGGAAGGGTAACAACGCCACGTACCATTTGATTTGCTTTTCTTGGATCTACACCCAAACGAACTGCCAAATCAATGGAAGCGTCAAATTTTACATTGGTTATTTCTTTTACTAAAGCTGATGCCTCTTCCAAGGAATAGAGTTTGTTCTTGTCTATCTTGGCCTGGGCTTCTTTTTGCTTTTTAGTCAATCTTGCCATTTCTTAATTGCTTTCAGATTTTAAAAAGGTCTTGGTCCTGCTATTTTCAGACCCATTGATCTCGCAGTACCCGCAACCATACTCATTGCAGATTCCACGGTAAAGGCATTAAGATCCGCCATTTTGTCTTCGGCGATCGCTTTTACTTGATCCCAGGTTACTGAACCATTCTTAACCCTGTTAGGTTCTCCCGATCCTTTTTTAATCTTAGCCGCTTCCATCAATTGAACTGCCGCAGGTGGTGTTTTTACAACAAACTCGAAAGATTTGTCTTTGTAAACGGTGATAACAACAGGTAAAACCTTACCTTGTTTGTCCTGTGTACGAGCATTAAACTGCTTACAGAACTCCATGATGTTAACACCAGCAGCACCTAAGGCGGGTCCAACCGGTGGCGATGGGTTCGCAGCACCTCCCCTAACTTGTAATTTAACTACCTTATCTACTTCTTTTGCCATTGTTTCTAATTAAATTTAAAGTGTGTCAATTGGAAGCAACACAGCTTTATATATGTAACAGCTCTTGTTATACTTTTTCTACTTGCATATAGCTGAGTTCCAATGGTGTCTTTCTTCCGAAAATCTTTACCATTACCTCCAGCTTACGCTTTTCTTCATTGATTTTTTCAACGGTTCCATTGAATCCATTGAAAGGTCCATCAATAACCTTAACCGTTTCACCCAACACAAATGGAATAGCAACATTATCTGTATTGACAGCCAATTCGTCCACTTTCCCCAACATACGGTTCACTTCGGATTTCCTCAATGGAATGGGATCGCCACCTTTCACTTCGCCCAAGAAACCAATCACATTGGTAATGGAACGAATGATGTGCACCATTTCTCCTCCAAGATTGGCCTTTATCATGATATATCCTGGAAAGTAAACACGCTCTTTGTTGATTTTCTTTCCATTCCTGATCTGAACAACTTTTTCGGTAGGCACTAGAACTTCTTCGAGATAGTCGCCAAAACCTGCACGCTCCACCTCGCTTTCAATATAGCCCTTGATCTTGTTCTCTTGACCACTGACCGCTCTAACTACATACCATTTTTTCTCCAGAACCTCAGACATATCGACCGATCTTTATCCTATTAATTTTTCAAAATACAATGTGATCAAATTACTGAACAAGGAATCCACACCCCATGTTGCCAAGGCAAACAAGATGGAAAACACAGCAACGATCACCATAAGATTGGAAGCTTTGCTCCTTTCCAACCAAGTAACATTGTTCTTAAGCTCTTCGAATGATTCCTTTATGTAAGTGACCATATTATTTGTATTTTACTTGCACGGGAGGAGAGACTCGAACTCCCGACACCTGGTTTTGGAGACCAGTGCTCTACCAACTGAGCTACACCCGTTTATAATTACACTGAAAGGTATCCCGAGAAAATCGGAACACCCTTGAGTGCAATTTTATAATAATTTGAATCTTAATCTAGAATCTCAGTAACCTGACCGGCACCTACTGTTCTACCACCCTCACGGATAGCGAAACGTAGACCTACGCTACAAGCTACAGGCTGAATCAAATCCACAGTAATTGTCAAGTTATCACCTGGCATTACCATTTCAACACCGTCAGGCAAGTTAATGTTACCAGTAACGTCAGTTGTTCTCAAGTAGAACTGAGGACGGTAGTTGTTGTGGAATGGAGTGTGACGTCCACCTTCTTCTTTTTTCAAGATATATACCTCAGCTTTGAATTTAGCGTGTGGCTTAACAGAACCTGGCTTACAGATTACCATACCTCTTTTAATATCGGATTTCTCGATACCTCTCAAAAGAAGACCTACGTTATCACCAGCTTCACCTCTATCCAAAATCTTACGGAACATCTCAACACCAGTAATGGTAGAAGACAACTTCTCAGCACCCATACCAATGATATCAACAGCGTCACCTGTGTTGGCAACACCAGTTTCGATACGACCGGTAGCAACGGTACCACGACCAGTAATAGTGAATACATCTTCGATTGGCATAAGGAAGTCTTTATCAACTTCACGAGTTGGCTCCTCAATCCAAGAATCAACAGCTTCCATCAACTCCATAACAGTGTCAACCCATTTTTGCTCACCGTTCAAAGCACCAAGTGCAGAACCAGCGATAACAGGACCATTGTCACCATCGTACTCGTAGAAAGAAAGCAATTCCCTTACTTCCATCTCAACAAGCTCCAATAGTTCTTCATCATCCACCATGTCAACTTTGTTCAAGAAAACAACGATACGTGGAATACCAACCTGACGTCCCAAAAGGATGTGCTCACGAGTTTGCGGCATTGGACCATCCGTTGCAGCAACAACCAAGATAGCACCGTCCATCTGAGCAGCACCAGTAACCATGTTCTTTACGTAATCCGCGTGACCAGGACAGTCAACGTGTGCGTAGTGACGGTTTGCTGTTTGGTACTCAACGTGTGAAGTGTTGATTGTAATACCTCTTTCTTTTTCTTCAGGAGCGTTGTCAATTGAATCAAAGCTTCTTGTTTCAGACAAACCTGCGTTGGCCAATACAGTGGTAATAGCAGCGGTCAATGTAGTTTTACCGTGATCCACGTGTCCAATGGTACCAATATTTAAGTGCGGTTTGGAACGATCAAAAGTTTCCTTTGCCATTTTAAATAATTTTAATCTTAGTTTATATTAGTGTACAAATCGTTTTGAGCCAATGACGGGATTTGAACCCGTGACCTCTTCCTTACCAAGGAAACGCTCTACCCCTGAGCTACACCGGCCTATGGGTTATCAGGTTTAGAGTTTGAAAGTTACAAGTCTAGCTCGTCAAAACTTCAACCTTTTTCTTGAAACCAAGTTTCAAGTTTAGAGCGGGAGACCGGGTTCGAACCGGCGACATTCAGCTTGGAAGGCTGACGCTCTACCAACTGAGCTACTCCCGCATTTTTTTTCTGGATTCACATCCAAAGATTCCATTATTTCAAAAAACCTTCTTTCCCAATTGTTCCGCCGAACAATCTTTGTGGGGGGAGCAGGATTCGAACCTGCGAAGGTAAAAACCAACAGATTTACAGTCTGTCCTCGTTGGCCGCTTGAGTATCCCCCCGCCTTATTTTTCAGTATCTTAACGAGCCGATAGAGGGACTCGAACCCACGACCTGCTGATTACAAATCAGCTGCTCTAGCCAGCTGAGCTATATCGGCATTTCACCGCTTTTTATTCACTAAAAAAGCCCGCTATTTCTAACGGACTGCAAATGTATAGATATTTATTTTTTTATTCAAAACAAATTTGAAAAAAATTTCATCAAGCTTTTGCCCTTAATTTTTCCTTTTTTTTCACCAATTGTCTTTCCAGGGAACTACAGGCCGAATCCACAGCCTCTTCAAATGACTTACATTGTTTTTTTACCATGAATTTATCCCGGGGGACAAACACCATGATTTCCACGATCTTATTTTCTTTAGCACTTGTGTTTTCCACTTTTAAATATACATCCGATTCGATGACCTTGTCGTAGAACAATTCCAACTTGTCCATTCGTTTTTGGACGAAGTCGATGAGTTTACCATCAGCTGTAAAATTTACCGATTGTGCGTTTACTTTCATAAGACGAAGTTTTTAGTACTGTCTGTGACAGTGAAGTTAAACAATACAAGAATTTTCATTTCTTGTTTCTTGGATGGGCCTTTTGATGTACCTTTTTCAGTTCAGCAATACTATTGTGCGTGTACACCTGCGTGGATGCCAAACTCGAATGACCCAATAATTCCTTTACGGAGTTTAAATCCGCGCCCCTGTTCAGCAAGTGGGTTGCAAAGGTATGCCTGAGTATATGTGGACTCTTTTTTACCTTCGGGGACACCAAACTAAAATACTTATTTATAGTTCGATAAACAAGTGTTTCATAAATTTTAAGACCTTCTTTGGTCAATAACAAATAAGGAGATTCAACCTGGTCATCAAGTTCTGAACGCTTCTTCAAATAATTCTTGATCTGCTCTACGGTGGATGGCAACAAGGGCAGGATTCGTTCTTTGTTCCTTTTGCCCAACACTTTTAACACTTGCCCTGTTAGATCAACATCCGACACTTTTAAATTGACCAATTCCGCCCTTCGCATACCCGTCGTGTATAAGAGCTCCACAATGAGCTTATCGCGCTCGCCCTCAAAATCATCATCAAAGGGGATTTCGGACAATATAGCTTCCATTTCCATCTCGGAAAAAGACACCTCCACTTTCTTTTGGGTCTTTAGTGCTCTATGTTTTACCAATGGCGAAATGGCAACATCACCTACCTTCAATAAAAATTTATAATAAGCTTGGAGCGAGGATATTTTCCTGTTGATCGTCCTGTTGGACAAACCTTCATCGGAAAGGGCCACTATCCAGTTTCTGATCAACGGATAGGAAACCGTTGCAATATTGGACTCCCCATGGTGCTCCCTACAGAAGTCTGCAAAGATTTCAATGTCCTTTTCATAAGCCTTTATGGTATGTTCGGAGTAATTTTTCTCCAACCTTAAATAGGATATAAAAGCTGATACGGACATATATCAAAGGTAGCAATTAGGATGCGTATGGATATAAAACGAAAAATCCCGCTCCAATATTGGAACGGGATTGATATATTTTGTAAAAGCGGTAGCCCTATACTTCTTCTTGGTCTCTTAGGCCTTGAATGTATTGTGCTTTTTGAATTTGCGCTCTACGCTCCACAGAAGGTTTGGTAAACTGCTGTCTTGATCTCAATTGACGCATGGTACCTGTTCTGTCGAACTTACGTTTGAAACGCTTCAAAGCTCTATCGATGTTTTCTCCTTCTTTTACTGGTATAATTAACATGGGCTACAACCTCCTTTCTTTAAAATTTTGGTGTGCAAATATACGAATGATATTCAATGGGTAAAGAAATATTTCATTTTTTTGATGAAAGACTACACAGAGTGCTTTTTGTACTCCTTTTTGTCCACGATGATCTTTGCCAGGATTTCCTTTAGGATTTCCGAAGTACCCCCTCCGATGGGTCCCAACCTACTATCCCTGCTCAAGCGTGCCATGGGATAATCCTCAATATACCCGTAGCCGCCCAAAAACTGCAGACAATTATAAATGACCTCATCAGCCATTTTTGTGGATTTAAGTTTGGAAATAGTCGCTTCTTTGACCACATAGACACCTTTCTCCATTTGCGCTACTGTGGAATAATTGTATTGTTTGCACAACAGCATGTCCGAATATAGATCGACCAATCGATGTCGGAGAGCCTGAAACTGATCTATGGATTTGCCAAACGCCTCACGTTCGGACATGTATTGCAATGCATAGTCCAATGCAAATTCAGCTCTTGCATGGGCATTGACACCCATTACCAAGCGCTCCAAAGAAAAAGCTTCCATGATATAGGCAAATCCAGCATTTTCCTCTCCCAATAAGTTAGCTGCGGGAACCTCCACATTGTCAAAAGCCAGTTCCGCCGTATCGGAGGCACGCCAGCCCAATTTATTCAGCTTGCTTGCGGAAACACCCTCAGCATTCCTGTCCATAATAAACATACTGATTCCCTTATGGCCAGCATCTTTATCCGTTTTGGCAGCAAGGATGATATAGTCGCCGTAAACCCCATTGGTAATGAACGTTTTGGAACCGTTTACGATATAAACATCGCCTTTCTTTTCGGCCGTAGTCCGCATGGCCGCAACATCACTACCACCAAAAGGCTCGGACACTCCCAAACAACCGATTTTATTCCCAAGCACGCTGGGCTCCAGATAAGTCTTTTTCTGATCGTTATTGGCCAATCTGTTCAGATAAGTCATTGCCAGGTACTGGTGCGCCCACATGGCCGCGGCAAAACCGCCAGAATTTATTTTCTGTAATTCCTCTAGAAAAATAACGGTATAAAAAAGGTCCAGGCCCAAACCAGAATATGCTTCTGGGGTCATCAGGCCAAAAAAGCCCATTTCCCCAAACTTGGTCCATATAGCTTTATCAATCTTACCGGATTCCTCCCATTCCTCAATATGGGGAACAACTTCCTTCTGTAAAAAATCCTTCAAACTTTCGCGGAATAAATTATGCTCTTCCGTGAAGTACATTTCGTTCATAGCACCTATTTTATAAAGACAAATATAAAGCTATTCTGTCTAGTTTTTCTGTAGGAAATTGATCCACTTGACTCAACTCCTGTAACGATGCAAATAAACCATTTTTATCCCTATATTCAATAATATTGAAGGCCAACGACTTGTTTATGTAGATTAATCTAGATAACTCCTCCACTCCCACTTTGTTGACATTGATTTTATTAACGGACGGAACTTCCTTTACTTGAAACTGAAGCAAAGCTTTTTCAACAACTTCGGGCTTTAACCCATAAACATCATACAATTGCTCGTTCACCAAAAAACCTCCCAACCTATCCCTGAACTTCACGATTCTTTGGGACAAGGTCTCGCCGATGCCATAAACGGATTTCAGGTCTTCAGCCGTGGCTGAGTTCAGGTCCTTAATCGTAGGTGCTTTCTTGACACTTGATTCTTTCTTCGCTGGAGTTTGATTGTTCTTTACCCAATCTGGAAACTTAAAATACGGAGAGATTTCGTTCAGCAACGAGTCTGATATTCGGGTAACGGTTTGGAACTCCTCTGGCGAATTAACAAACTTGCCTTGCTTTCTAAGAGCAAACAACCGGTCCAATTCCGTTGTGGATAATCCCAAGGCATAGCCTTTGTAATCGGTAATATAATTTGGGTTGAAGGGATACATTTTTGGAACTCCTTCAGACTGGTAAGTCTTTAGGCTATCAATCCTATGTTGTTCCGAAGCATTGAGAGCAAAGTTGGTTTCACTTTTTGATGGATTTGCCTTTACATAATAATACCCGCCTTGAAGCACGACCACCATCAGCAATAAAAAGAAAATCCCACTTCGTTCCTGCTTATTGAACCTGAAGTGGGATTTGAATTTCATCTTAGCTATGGCTTTTACATTTTATCCACCAAGTCTTCCGCACCATCTTCCAGCGCATCTTCTTTTTTATTGATGGCATTCATGTATTTGTTCAATTCTTTTCGAACCACTGGAGTCAATAAAACAACACCTATAATATTAGGTACAACCATCGCAAAAATCATGGCATCCGAGAAGTCGATCACGGAACCAAGGCTAATGGAAGCTCCAACGATCACAAAGAACAAGAACAAGATTTTGTACGCTAGGTCGCTTGTTCTGCTTTTTCCAAAAAGGTACATCCATCCCTGCATTCCGTAGTAAGACCAAGAAATCATAGTGGAGAATGCGAACAATATTACCGCAATGGTCAATACTACCGAGAAGTGGGGAATAACAGAATCAAAAGCGGTCGCCGTAATCTCAACACCCTCCGTGATTTCGGTACCATACTGCAAGAAACCTACTTCATAGTTGGTAATGATGATTACCAAAGCGGTCATGGTACAAATTACAACGGTATCCACAAAAGGCTCCAAAAGGGCAACAATACCCTCACTCGCAGGATACTTGGTGCGTACAGCGGAGTGGGCAATGGCTGCTGAACCCACACCTGCTTCGTTGGAGAACGCCCCCCTACGAATACCTTGGATCATTACACCGATAAGTCCACCTGCGATTCCAAGTCCTGAAAAGGCTCCTTCGAAAATCAAACCGAAAGCATCATCGATGGACGAAAAGTTGGCACCCAAAATAATCAGGGCCGCCAATACATATATACCGGCCATAAAGGGTACAATTTTTTCCGTAACGGATGCAATCCTTTTGATACCCCCGATAATCACGATGGCCACCAATACGGCCATTACAATACCAAAATACAATCCAGCGTTGTCGTTTTCAAGACTGAACAACTCCACGAACTGGGCGGCCGCCTGATTGGCCTGGAACATATTTCCACCACCAAAGGAACCTCCAATTACGAAAATCGCAAATAGTACAGCAAGTACTTTACCTAATCCCTTGGCATTTTTTTCTTTAAGACCTTTGGTCAAGTAGTACATAGGACCACCATAAACGGTACCATCCTCACCTACGTCCCTATACTTAACACCCAAGGTACATTCTGCAAATTTTGATGCCATACCCAAAAGTCCGGCCAAGATCATCCAAAAAGTCGCTCCGGGACCACCAATGGACAAGGCTACCGCCACACCGGCAATGTTCCCCAACCCAACAGTGGCGGAAAGTGCAGCAGTAAGGGCTTGAAAGTGGGAAACCTCTCCATGGGCAGATTCATCCCTAATCGTATCCGGCAAATCGTGCTCTTCCGCAGAATCCCCATATAAATGGTCCACACCGTGCTTTTCTATATCCTCATACTTCCCTTGGACCACTTTTATCGCAGTCCAAAAACCCGTAAAGTTGATGAGCTTAAAATAAATGGTAAAGTACAATGCACCTCCTACCAATACAAGAAGCACCCAAGGTATCTGGAACTGTTCCGAAAAAGGGATCTCGTAGAAAATAGCATCAACAAACCAGCTTGTGTATCTGGAAAAAACCGCATCAATTTTTTCTGATGTACTTTCCTGAGCAAAAGAAAGTGCCGGTAACATTAAACTTAAAATGGAAAGAAGTCTATACTTCATCATATTGTTTTGGTTATGTTAGTTTTTTGTAAAGGCCCAATATCCTAAAAAATTTCTTCGCAAAAAAATTAATGCGTGTTAAACTAGCCTATCTGAAACATTTGGTTCAGCTTACGTATCTGCTCTGGCCTACCCAACACAATAACTTTACTTTTGGGCTGTAGAACCATATCTGCTTCCGGGTTGATGATATATTTGCCGTTAGGATCTATGTAACCTATAATGGTACAGCCCGTTTTTCTACGTAAATCCAAATCGCGAAGGGAATGGCAATCCATTTGATTGGTAAAGTCCTCTATACTGACTTCCTCTAAATTCGTGGTATGCTCCCCTTCTATGGACAATTGGTCCAAAAAGGTGATCAAATCTGGCATGACCACCAAAGATGCCATGTGATCGCCCCCTATCTTGTCGGGCATGATCACTTTGTTCGCACCCGCAAATTGCAGCTTTTTTATCGAGGTTACCTGCGATGCCCTACTTATAATGAAAAGATTTTTATTGAGTTGCCTTGCTGAAAGAACAATAAAAAGGTTGGCCGAATCGTCCGGTACGGCCGTGATCAGATACTGCGCCCTATCTATGCCCGCTTGGAGCAGTACTTCATCCTCATTGGCATCGCCTTCCACAAACAAGACTTCTTCCTCATGCCTTTCTATGATCTCCCTGTCCTTTTCAATGACCACAAAAGGCTTTTTGTAAGCAATCAATTTTTCGGCGGCCTGCATTCCATTTCTACCAAATCCGCAAACCACAACATGATTGGAAAGACTATCTATTTGTTTCTTCACTTTTTTCTTTTTTAGCAGTTCCAATGAGTTTCTTCCTAAAATGTACTCGGAAACCACGGAAATGGCGAAACCGAAGATGAACACACTGGTAACGATTAAAAATACGGTAAAAATCTTTGCATTGGCGTCCAAGGGCCTTACCTCAGAAAAACCCACCGTGGTCACTGTGATAATGGTCATGTAAATGGCCTCTATCCAGGTAAAGTCCGACAACATTTTATAACCGACCACCCCAAACAAAAGCACCACGACCATTAAGGAAAGTGCCAATACTATTTTGGAACGCATCAATCTAATCATGTTCAGAGGTCAAATACGGAGGTTCTTTTGGTATAGATCAAGTCTTTAATCCGAAGCCAGAACGCGATAAAGAGGTACAGCGCGAAACCGAAACCCAAGGTAACAAAGGTCAAATAGATAAAACTGGTACGCACCACCCGGGCACGAATCCCAAGTCGTTCCGCTATGCGTCCACAGACCTCAAAACCCCTTTTTTGAAAGTAATAAAGCGTATTGTAAAATAAAGACATGGTTAAAATTATGTATTTCTATTCAATAATTGCGTACCAATGGCGCATTGCATGCATTTATTTTGAGAACAGTAATTGGTAAATAGCTCCAGTTTTGCCTGACTTTCCAATGCATTTTGGGCCTTTAAACCTATTTTATCAAAATTTTTGATGACGGAATTATCCTCCTTCCCCAATGCTGAAACCAGCGTGATCAAATCTTCATTCCAGTCCCTGCCCAAATGCTTTGCATAGCAGAATTTAAGTGGCACCAACGTATTAATGACTATCAGGTCGATAAACCTTTTGGATAATTTTTTCATTCTCTTTTTGGAGACCTTTCCAAAGGTATAATGCTCTTCCCAATACGGACCTGCACAAATCTCGAAGGACTGATAAATACCTTCCAGCGTGTTCAAATCCATTAATTTGGAAAAGAAGTTGTGACTTCCCGCATATAAATTGACCAATTGCGAAATCCGAATAGTTGGAAAATTCATCGGTCGCAATCCGAAGAACTCCGGTTTCGATGACGGTATGTCCAAATCAAACTTACGCTGCAGATAACCGTATTCTTTTTTGAGTTGCAAATAATACGAATCGATGCAGTCATCCACTTGTAAAAGTCCAAAGTGACCAAAAAGCAAAGCTTCCAATTGCAAGGGCTCGTTGGTTGTTTTCCTCACTATGGAAAAATCCAATTGTCGTGCCCGCTCCATAAAGTATGGGCCATTGACCTTGGAACCAAAATTCTTGGCCAAAAGCATAAAAAGCACCGCTTCCCAATCATTCTTGGAGGCGTCCAAAAGTTCCCATATCAATTTGGATTTATGCTCTAGGCGTTCAATGTACAATCGATGCAACCAATTTTCCATCACAAAGGAATCCACCTGCCTCACATCTTTCTCGCAGCTGATAAACTTTGTGCGCGAATTGTTCATCAGGTTTTGATAACCATTCAAAAGTTGGTCTGCCACATATTGCTTGACTTCCAAAGTGGGTATTTGGGAGCCGTCCTTCCTAAAAACAGCAATGTCATCCTCCCATACCACATGGAGAATGACATTGTCATAATTTTCATCTGTTTCGTGATGATGCACATACCAATCCGAAGATTTAAGGTGCATCTCCACATTACCTGCCCAGAGCTGTCCGTCGATTTCAACTTTGGCGTTGAAAAAATCGGGACCGGCCAACCTGTTTTGGGTTCCCGGTGCCTTAATCACAATAGGCTCCCCATTGCCCGTGCACAACTGTTCGGTCGGAAGCTTATTATGCCTCCAAATAAAATAAAGTAGGTCTTCTCGCATTGATTTGGGATAAATGGAGATCTACTCTGCTACTTCGCCGTCCCAGTTCATAAAGCCACCTTCCAGATTGTAAGCGTTTTCAATTCCAAGACTGTTCATAATGGCACAGGCCTGTCCGCTACGGTTTCCCGACCGGCAGTAGACATAATAGTTTTTGGACTTGTCCAATTTTTCCAATTCGTCCATAAATTCCTGTCCCAAATAAATATCGATGTTCGTTGACCCTGGAATATATCCTTCTTCCACTTCTTCGGGGGTACGTACATCCAAAATAAAGGCGTTGTCATCTTTTTCCAGTTGCTCCGCCCATTCTTCTTGTGATAGATCTGACATTTTTTTCAATTTAGATTGCTACAAAAATAAAAATCCGAAGCGTTACTCCGGATTTCTCTTCTGGTTTTATTTTTATTATCGGCTTATTTTATGCCACAACCAATGGCTTTTGTCGTCTTCGGATTGATTTCATTACCTGCCAGCATGGCATCCACGGCATTTTCCACAAAAGTTTCATCCACCTGTGATGCATCTTGATAGTTGTCGTCGATAGCACCGATATATTTTACCATGTTTCCTGTTGCCGTTTTTTCCAACAAGAAAACGTGTGGTGTACGAGTGGCCCCATATTTCGGATATACTTTTTGGCCCTCATCGAACAAATAAGGGAAAATGAACCCTTTTTCGGCTGCACGCTCCTTCATTTTTGCGAAACCGTCCCCCGGCTTGACACTGGGGTCGTTCGGGTTGATGGCAATTACGGGAACGCCTTGTGGTTTGTATTTGGCATCCAACGCAATGATTCTATCCTCATAAGCCTGCGCATAAGGGCAGGTATTGCAGGTAAATATGACCAAAAAACCTCTGGCACCATCAAAATCCGATAGCGACACCATGGCCCCATCCACATTCTTCAAGGAAAAATCGGCGGCTTTATCGCCAACTTGGTATCCTTTGTCCAAATTATGTTCGGTCTCCACCTTGAATCCCATGGCAAATGCTGCCACAAAAATCAAAAGCAATGCAGACCCTCCTAAAATCCTTCTCTTTTTCATAGTCGATTAGTTTATGAATTTATATAACTCGTTGTTCAGTTCTTCGTACGTGAAACCACGTTCGTAAAAAGTTCGTTTATCCTTATTATATATTAAGGTAGCGGGAATACCTCCACCCCATTCTTCGGATACCTTTGGTATCCAATCGTTTTGTTTGGGGTCGTCCAGTATCACCACCTCGGCCTGTATGTTTTTGTTCTCCACAAAAGGTTCCAATCGGGTCTTCCACATATTGGGCATATCCAAACTGACCAATATCACTTCAACATTGTTATTCTTTTGTTCCGAATGGATTCTTTCAAAATGGGGCATTTCCTCAATACAGGGTTTGCACCAAGTGGCCCAAAAGTTGACCACATAGGTTTTGCCATCATCTTTATGGAGCATGGGCTCAAAACCATCAAAATCATAAATGGGAAAGGCAACATCTGTGTTGGTATTGTCTTTCTGCACAACCAATTCGTTATCAGCGGTTTCAGCCTCTACCTTTTTTTGCTTCTTCTCTTCAGCACAGCCCATAATAATGGAAATCATCAATCCTAAAGTCAATAACTTGTTCATTATCTGTCTTTTACATCTTTAAAAATACATAAGGAGAACCTCTTTCCCCTCTCTTTAACAAAAATTTATCTATCAAAAATTTGGATGATTGTCAAAAATCATCATACATTTGTATATACAAATATTGTTTGTACATGAATGTTGAAGAGATTATAAAAACCACTAAAAAAATTCCTTTGGAGCCCAGAACGGCAATTCATATGGAGTTGGTCAACAATAAGATCAATGAAATTATGACCAGCGCCCTTAAACCTTTTGAGGTTTCCATGCAACAATTCAATGTGCTGCGCATTTTAAGAGGGCAGAAAGGTAAACCTGCCAACCTTTCCACACTAAATGAACGCATGGTAACCAAAATGAGCAATACCACTCGATTAGTGGACAAGCTTCTGGCAAAGGGTTTTGTGAACAGAACCGTATGCCCATCCAATAGACGTAAGGTGGAAATAGTTATTACCGACACAGGTCTAAAGACCTTGGAGCAAATGGACGAGGCTTTGTCCGGTGTCCACAAAGTGATTTTTAAAAACTTCGACAATAAAGAACTGGAACAATTAAATACCCTACTAGATAAATTTTAGATATAATATGAGCACAGCAACAGAAAATAGCACAAGCAACGTAATCGATAACAGGACATGGCGCTATGCCACCAAAAAGTTCGATGCAAGCAAGAAAATTTCCGAGGAAGACTTGGATACACTTTTGGAAGCCATCCGTTTGAGCGCTTCCTCTTACGGATTGCAACCTTATGAAGTATTGGTTGTTTCCGACCAAAAGGTAAAGGAACAACTAAGACCCGCATCTTGGGACCAATACCAAATTGAGGACGCTTCTCAAATCATCGTGTTTGCCAATAAAACCAACTACGGTGAGGAATTAGTGGATGATTTCGTATCTAACGTAAGTAAGACCAGGGATATTCCAATGGATGGACTTAAAGGATATTCCGACTTTATGAAGTCCAAACTTATCGATCTTCCTTTGGAAACCAAAAGCAATTGGACCGCAAGACAAGCATATATCGCTTTGGGAAATACATTACAGGCTGCGGCAGAACTAAAAATCGACACCTGCCCCATGGAAGGTTTTGAATCAGACAAGTACAACGAGATTCTTGGACTTAATGACAGAGACCTAAATGCAGTCGTCGTATTGGCCGTGGGTTACCGTTCCGAGGAAGATGCCACCCAGCACTTGCCCAAGGTCCGTAAATCAAAAGAAGAATTATTCACTCTTATATAATTATTGAACCCTTAACATTTAAAAACAGAAATTAAAACAATCATGAAAAAGACAATTTTAAGTTTGGCATTGGTTACCCTTTTTGGCGCTTCTGCAATAGCCAACCCAATTAAAAAAGAAACCAAAGAAGTAAAAACTTCCGAAAGTACCGTTACCTGGAAAGGTTACAAAGTTGGAGGTTCCCACACAGGAACTATCAGCCTTGAGTCAGGAGCTTTGGAATTTGATGGTGAAAAATTGGTTGGCGGTGAGTTTGTTGTGGACATGACAAGTATCAACACAACTGATTTGGAAGGTGACTATAAAGGGAAATTGGACGGCCACCTGAAGTCAGATGACTTTTTTGGTACGGCCAATAATCCTACTGCCAAATTGGTTTTCACTAAAGTGAAATCAACTGGAAAAAACTCTTACGACGTGACCGGTGACCTTACCATTAAAGGTACCACCGAGCCTGTGACTTTTGAGGTTTCCGTTTATGGAGACAAAGCAACTGCTACATTGAAAGTTGACAGAACCAAGTATGACGTAAAATACGGATCTGGAATAATTGGCACCGCCAAGGACAAATTGATCTATGATGAGTTTGATTTGGTAGTTGATCTACAGATGTGATCAACTCCTATTTAGTGTGTGAAAATCCCGTCCGAGCAATTCTTGGACGGGATTTTTTATTTAATGCCATCACCGATTCATTGGATAATCATTAATCCAATGAAATCCTCGACTTTCCAGGTAAAAATCTTCCCGCTTCTTTCTTAAAAGATTAACTATTAAAGAATCCTTTCCTTGTTCTGAATTCAAATAAAGCCAGTTTCCTTTTTGCTTATAGTTGAATTCATATTTTAAACTCTCATCCAAGTGACTGGTCATACTAAACCTTTTGGAAATGGTATCCAGTTCATGCTTCATGGCCCTTTGTTCATCATCCATCAAAATAATTCTACTATCCCTTTTATCAATCAATAGCTTTTTCCATTTTTGGGGATATCCCAATAATGGCATAGGATCATTGGATGATAATGTATCTCCATTTTTAATAAAATGATGCACCTCATAAACACCATACAGATTATGTTCTGGAGCGCGTTTGCCATACTCTTTTTGTCGTTGTAAACTTGATTTTACTCCATTGAACAATACAAAGCCAACCAATAGAAACTTCACAGTCAGCCGTATAATCTCATTTCTTTTTACTTTAAAGTAAGGTTGATGGGTAATGGGTTCTGATGGACTGTTCTTTAAAAAGAACTTCATCAGATTTTTATAATCAGGCATTAAAATCACCAAACTCATAAGGGTCAAATGAAATGAAAACAATTTTACAGGCACATCATAGGAAAGATTCAATACAAAGACGTTCAACATTATTCCAAAACACATAATAGCTCCAAGGACTTTAGTCCTCCTCCAAATCAGAAATATGCCTCCCAAAACCTCCAGTATGCCCGTAAACACCGTATAGGGTTCAGAATACCCCATAAATCGCCACAAAATTCCCATAGGGGATGAATTGCCAAAAGTTTGCTCTAAACTATATAAGCTAAGTTGACTAAATTGCAAGTAAAACATTTTGGCAAAACCATAGGTGAACATAGTAAAAGCCAAAAAATAACGTAATGTCACTATAAAATAGGTAAAGATTTTCTTTTCCTTGTTTTCTTCAAGGGAAAAGAACAAACTTCCAACGGTGACAATTATGGCAAGTAAAAAGTTCACCATCAAAAACAAATAGTCAACGGTACGATCACCACTTCCAGTAGGTTCCAATACCAATTTATCTTCAAAACCTAGAACATCTTCATAAACAATAGGCAATATCCAATCCCAAAAATTTTGAACGGTATTGGCCACATACTTTCCCACAAATGGAATATAATCCGATGGAAATGGAAATATGTAGATTAAAAAATAAATGACAATAAACCTATTTAGGGCTTTGGTTAAGGTATTCATAGTCTATTAGGTTTTGAGTGTTCTCTCAAAAATAAACAAAACCAGACATCAACTAACTTTTTAGTTTAATTTCATACTAATGAATTCTCATTTTAAAACAAAAGGGTATTGCTGAGTTAAAAATTCCTCCCTATATTTGATGCAATGAAATTATTTAGAGCAAATAACTGGTGGTGGATAAACTTACGTCAAACGTCGTGAGCTAAGTCCCCATTATAACCATATAAAAGGCTTGTCATCACGACAGGCCTTTTTCTTTTTTTAAGACTTTAGTTCTAATTTCCGTGAAGGCGGAAATCCTAAAAGTTGAAAAATGAGTTTTTATGTCTATATCATATCAAACAAGAAAATGGGAACCATATATATAGGCTATACAAACGATTTAAAAAAGAGAATGTACAGGCACAAAAAAGGTGTCGGGAGCAAATTTGCAAGTAGATACAATCTTAAAACATTGGTCTATTATGAAAAATTCAATTTCCCAATGCCAGCCATTCGTAGAGAGAAACAATTAAAAAAATGGAATAGGAGCTGGAAAATAAATCTGATAAATGATTTCAACCCAGATTGGAAGGATTTAACCTATTTCTTTGATTAACCAAAAATAGCTTTCCACCTCAGTGGAAATAGAAATGAAAATGGAGTATACATTAACCACACATTACAAAAAAATCCTCGCGGATACCATTACCCCCGTGAGCGTTTACCTAAAGATCAGGGACAAGTTCCCCAACAGCATTCTTTTGGAAAGTAGCGACTACCACGCCAACGACAACAGTTTTTCATACATCTGTTGCAACCCTATTGCATCCATTAAAGTGGAGAACGAAACCATTACACAACGTTTTCCAGATGGATCCAAGAAAGTAACCGAGATCACTCC
This sequence comes from Flagellimonas yonaguniensis, assembly GCF_029193885.1. Taxonomy (GTDB): domain Bacteria; phylum Bacteroidota; class Bacteroidia; order Flavobacteriales; family Flavobacteriaceae; genus Flagellimonas; species Flagellimonas yonaguniensis. The sequence continues at coordinate 156,505 of NZ_JARFVB010000002.1, forward strand.
GGATACCGATGTTACCGAAATGATTCACAACTTTGGAAAACAATTCAAGACCACACAAAATGGTTTTAAGTTCATTTACAACGGATTGTTCGGGTATATGGCATACGATGCCGTTCGTTATTTTGAGGACGTGGAGATTTCCAAAAAGGATGATTCCGCCAATATTCCCGACATTTATTATGCGGTGTACCAGAACATCATTGCCATCAATCATTTTAAGAATGAAGCCTATTTGTTCGCACATTGTTACGACTCCGAAAGCAATGTGGATGAAATGGAGCAGCTTTTCAACGTCCGTACCTTTTCCTCTTACAATTTCAATAAAGAAGGAGAACCAGAATCCAACCTAAAGGACGAAGACTACAAAGAACAAGTTGCCTTGGCAAAAAAACATTGTCAGCGTGGCGATGTGTTCCAATTGGTGCTTTCCAGAAGGTTTAAACAAAAATTCAAGGGAGACGAGTTCAATGTGTACCGAGCACTTCGCTCCATCAACCCCTCCCCTTACCTGTTCTATTTTGATTATGGGGATTTTAAAATCTTCGGAAGCTCGCCAGAGGCCCAACTGATCGTAAAAGATGGCAAAGCGGAGATTCATCCCATAGCCGGGACCTACAAACGTACCGGAAACGATGAAAAGGATGCCGAACTGGCCAAAAAATTGGCGCAGGACGAAAAAGAGAACAGCGAGCACGTGATGCTCGTTGATCTTGCAAGAAACGATCTAAGCCGTAATGGCAATACGGTTAATGTGGATACGTATCGAGAGGTACAATATTTCTCGCACGTAATCCACTTGGTTTCCAAAGTAACGGGACAAAAGAAAAAGGACAGCACTACCATGAAAGTGGTGGCCGACACCTTTCCCGCAGGGACTTTGAGTGGAGCACCCAAACACATGGCCATGCAACTCATTGAAAAATATGAGAAAACAAGCCGTTCCTATTATGGTGGTGCCATCGGGTTTATGGATTTTGAAGGTAACTTTAACCATGCCATCATGATCCGAACTTTTTTAAGCAAGGACCACGAACTGTATTACCAAGCAGGGGCAGGATTGGTAGCCGCCTCCAATCCTGATGACGAACTCCAAGAGACCTACAATAAATTGGGCGCATTGACCAAAGCGCTGGAAATAGCCGAAACAATCTAAGCATGGGAAGAAAGATTTTAATGATAGACAACTACGATAGCTTTACCTACAACTTGGTACACTATCTGGAAGATTTGGATTGCGAAGTAACCGTAAAACGGAACGACCAGCTTACCTTGGACGAAGTCGAACCGTTTGAATACATCGTGCTTTCCCCAGGACCGGGAATCCCCGATGAAGCAGGACTTTTAAAGGAAATCATCAAGACCTATGCGCCCACCAAACGCATTTTTGGAGTGTGCCTGGGGCTACAGGCCATTGGAGAAGTGTTCGGAGGTACCTTAATCAATTTAGACCAAGTATATCACGGGGTGGATACCACCATAACCGTGACGAAGGATGACCCCATTTATCAAGGTATGCCCAAAACGCTTCAGGTGGGTCGATACCATTCTTGGGTAGTCGACCCCAATTTACCGAAGGTATTGGAGACCACAGCGGTGGATGAAAACGGACAAGTAATGTCACTTCGACATAAGGAATACGATGTTACGGCAGTGCAATTCCATCCAGAATCCGTATTGACACCCGAAGGAAAGCAAATGCTCAAAAATTGGTTAAACACCTAATGTATATGTCATTCCTGCGCAGGTGGGAATCCAAAATAACAACAAATAGATTCCTGCCTTTGCAGGAATGACAAACAAGAACAATGAAAGAGACTTTAAATAAACTCATCAATCACGAGATCCTTCCAAAGGAAGAAGCCAAACAAATATTGGTAAACATTGCCAAGGGAGATTACAACACTTCGCAAATCGCAGCTTTTTTGACTGTCTATATGATGCGGAGTGTGGCCATTGAAGAACTTGAAGGCTTTCGCGATGCCCTTTTAGAGCTCTGTTTGGCCGTTGACCTCGCCGAATACGACCCTATCGACCTTTGTGGAACTGGTGGGGACGGCAAGGACACCTTTAATATCTCGACACTGGCGTCTTTTGTGACGGCAGGTGCAGGAATATATGTGACCAAACATGGCAACTACGGAGTATCCTCAAAATGTGGAAGTAGCAACGTCATGGAATTTTTAGGAATCAAATTTAGTAATGATGCAGATTTCCTAAAGAAAACCATCGAGGAAGCAGGTATTTGTGTATTGCACGCACCCTTGTTCCACCCTGCCATGAAAAATGTGGCCCCCATCCGGAGAGAGTTGGCCGTGAAAACATTTTTCAATATGTTGGGACCTATGGTAAATCCCGCATTTCCTAAAAACCAGATGGTGGGAGTATTTAATTTGGAGTTGGCCAGAATGTATGGTTATCTGTATCAGAATACGGACAAGAAATTTACCATTCTAAATGCCCTGGACGGATATGATGAAATCTCTTTGACGGGCGACACCAAAACCATATCGAACCACACCGAAGCCATGTTGAAACCAGCTGATTTTGGCGTGGAAAAAGTTTCGCAAGAGGAAATCAAAGGAGGTGAAGATGTGGCGGAGTCCGCTCAAATTTTCATGAATATCCTGCAAGGCAAAGGAACCGATGCCCAGAACAATGTAGTCTGTGCCAATGCAGGGATCGCCATTGCCACGGTGGAAGGCACCACGCCAAAAGAAGGTTTTGAAAAAGCAAAAGAGTCGTTGTTTGGTGGCAAAGGACTGGAAGCCTTAAGGAAATTGCAATCTTTATCTAAATAATGTAAGGAGTCCGAAGTCAGAAGTCCGGAGTTTAATGAGACTAGAAATAAATCAACAGTAATGAGAGCGTCAAAATTCAAGTTTGAAAAGATAATTGTCTGGCAAAAGGCCATGGATTTTGGAGAAACCATAAATGATATAACGAAACTCTTCCCAAAAAATGAAATCTACAATCTCAGCTCACAAATAAGACGGGCTGTGGATTCAATAGCATTAAATATTTCGGAAGGTTCTACCGGACAAACAAATCCCGAATTTAAAAAATTCATTGGTTATGCAATTAGATCTTTAAGCGAAGTTGTTACCTGCTTACACAAAGCGAATAGAAGAGATTATATTCCAAGCGAAACCTTTGAAGAGCTTTATAATGAAGCATTCCATTTAATGAACATGTTGGTCGCTTTCAGAAAAAACATCAAATAATTACAAAGAATCTACCGACTTCGGACTACCGACTTCGGGCTTTCAAATCAAATATGAACATACTAGATAAAATAGTAGCTGATAAGCGCAAAGAAGTCGATTTGAAAAAATCGCTCATTACCCTTCCACAATTGGAGGCTTCGGTAATGATGGAGCGTACCTCTATCTCTTTGGCAGAAGTATTGCGCAAAAGCAATTCCGGCATTATTGCAGAGCATAAACGCCGTTCCCCATCCAAATCCGTTATCAACCAAAGCTTGAGTGTTCAGGACGTGGCCAAGGGGTATACCGATGCTAGTGCCTCAGGCATGTCCGTGCTGACCGATGGCAAATATTTTGGTGGTTCACTGGATGATTTGGTCCTTGCAAGGGCATCAACCAACATTCCCATTTTACGAAAGGAGTTCATCATAGATGAATATCAGATTGTGGAAGCCAAAGCGTATGGTGCCGATGTCATTTTATTGATTGCGGCAATTTTATCGAGAGAGGAAATCAAGAAATTTTCCGAATTGGCCAAAAGTTTGGGACTGGATGTACTGTTGGAAGTACACAACGAAGAGGAACTCGAAAAATCCATCATGCCCAGTTTGGATATGTTGGGCGTGAACAACAGGAATCTTAAATCCTTTGAGGTCGATTTGGACATCAGCAAAACCTTATCAAAAAAAATTCCAGATGATTTTGTCAAGGTTTCCGAAAGTGGTATCAGTTCCGTAGAGGCCATTCGTGAGCTAAAGGAATTCGATTATCAAGGCTTTTTGATCGGGGAGAATTTTATGAAGACCAACGAACCCGGCGAGAGCGCCAAAAGATTTATTGATAAAATAATTGCATAACGTTATTTCGAGTGATTAACTTTTGGTGAATCGTATCGTGAAATAAGTGGTCTCGATACATTTTGAAACAAGTTTCAAAAACACTCGACCTGACAAGACATTAACTATGAAACTAAAGATTTGCGGCATGAACCATAATCCAGAAGAGGTGGCAGCATTGCAACCCGATTATTTGGGTTTTATCTTCTGGGAACCTTCCTCCCGTTACTTTTCGGGAGAGATTCCAGCATTGCCCAGTTCCATCAAAAAAGTAGGGGTTTTTGTGGACGCACCTTTGGAAGAGGTCTTGGAAAAAATAGGCCATTATCAATTGGATGCCGTACAACTCCATGGAAAAGAAAGTGCTGAATACTGCCATGAACTAAAAGAAAGATTTCTGTCATTTCGAGTACAGTCGAAAAATCTAGAAATCATCAAAGTATTTTCCATCAAGGATGATTTTGATTTTGATGTATTGAATGATTTTGAGGCGGCCTGTGATTTTTTTCTTTTCGACACCAAGGGAAAACTCCCTGGAGGTAATGGTTATACCTTTGACTGGTCCATTTTGAAACAATATCCATCCGACAAACCTTACTTTTTAAGCGGTGGCATTGGATTGGATTCCAAGGAAAAATTACAGAGCTTCTTAAACAGTCCCGCTTCCGAAAATTGTTTTGCCATTGACGTGAACAGTAAATTTGAGACGGCCCCAGGCCTAAAAAACATAGATGACATAAAAGTATTTATCGAATCGCTGAAGAGCGTTCGCAACTAAAAAATAAGACACCAATGAAAAGCTATCATGCTGATGAACGGGGATACTACGGCGAGTTCGGGGGAGCTTTTATCCCGGAGATGCTGTATCCCAATTGCGAGGAGCTTCGTCAAAACTACCTCGGCATCATGGAAGAACCTTCTTTCAAAGAAGAGTTCCATCAATTGTTGAAGGATTACGTTGGTAGGCCAACACCTCTTTATTTTGCAAAGCGCCTATCCGAAAAATACAATACGAAAATCTACCTGAAACGGGAAGATCTCTGTCATACGGGAGCACACAAGGTCAATAATACCATCGGACAAATTCTAATGGCCAAAAGATTGGGCAAAAACAGGATCATCGCTGAAACAGGTGCAGGTCAGCACGGGGTGGCGACAGCAACCGTTTGCGCTTTGATGGGGATCCAATGTGTGGTGTACATGGGGGAAATCGATATTGCACGCCAAGCACCGAACGTGGCCCGTATGAAAATGTTGGGAGCCGAGGTTAGACCAGCCACATCGGGCAGTAAAACCTTAAAAGATGCGACAAACGAAGCGATTCGCGACTGGATCAACAATCCTGTGGACACACATTACATTATTGGTTCCGTAGTAGGGCCGCACCCTTATCCGGATATGGTGGCCCGTTTCCAATCCGTAATCTCAGAAGAGATGAAAAACCAGCTCCAAGAAAAAGAAGGCAGGGAAAACCCAAATTATGTGGTGGCCTGTGTGGGAGGTGGAAGTAATGCTGCTGGAGCATTTTATCATTACTTGGATGTTCCCGAAGTGGGTATCATTGCCGTTGAGGCGGCCGGAAAAGGAATTGATTCCGGTAAAAGTGCCGCCACATCGGCCTTGGGCAAAGTAGGTATTATTCACGGCAGTAAAACCTTGTTGATGCAAACACAAGATGGACAAATAACCGAGCCCTACTCCATTTCAGCAGGATTGGATTACCCTGGAGTCGGCCCCATGCACGCCCACTTGTATACTTCGGGTCGTGGAGAGTTCATTTCCATTACCGATGATGATGCTATGAAGGCAGGATTGGAGCTTTGTAAATTAGAGGGTATCATTCCCGCTATTGAATCGTCCCATGCACTGGCCATTTTTGAGGACCGCAAGTTCAATCCCGATGATATTGTGGTAGTGAATCTATCCGGTCGTGGGGACAAAGATTTACAGAACTATATTGATTATTTCAAGTTATGAACAGAATCAAACAAAAACTACAGGAGGACAAAAAAATCCTCTCCATATATTTTTCAGCAGGTTACCCCAATTTGGGTGACACTGTAAAAATCATCCAAGATTTGGAAAAAAACGGTGTGGACCTCATCGAGATAGGTTTGCCGTTCAGTGACCCCTTGGCGGACGGACCCACCATCCAAGAAAGTTCCACGGCAGCACTTAAAAATGGAATGAACACCGCTTTGCTCTTTGATCAACTGAAAGATATTCGAAAAACGGTATCGATTCCCCTTATTTTGATGGGGTATTTTAATCCAGTGCTACAATATGGTGTGGAAGAATTTTGTGCCCAATGCGAAGAAATCGGGATTGACGGACTGATTCTTCCCGACCTGCCATTGGATGTGTACAAAGAGGAGTATGAGGGCATTTTTAAAAAACATGGACTGATCAATGTTTTCCTAATCACTCCTCAAACAAGTGACGAACGCATCAAAGCCATAGACGAAGCGTCTGAAGGATTTATTTACATGGTAAGTTCGGCCAGTACCACAGGGGCCAAACAGGGGTTCGGCAGTGAACAATCCGACTATTTCAACCGTATTGCCAGCATGGGGTTGAACAACCCCCAAATTGTCGGTTTCGGCATCAGTAATGCAGAAACTTTTGGGCAAGCGACACAAAAAGCGAAAGGAGCTATCATTGGTTCAGCATTCATTAAATATTTAACAGCAAATGGAGTGGATGACATTAGTGACTTTGTGAAGCAAATTCGTTAAATTTCAACTTTTAAAATCAAGACGATTTGTTTCATGAAAAAAATGCTCTTCCTTGGTTCCCTATTCCTTGGTTTTTCCCTTTTCGCACAAGATGATGTTGCTATAAAATCACAAGTGGCAGATGCCATCAATGAAATTCGGGAATTTGTCGCCATTCCCAATGATGCGCTGGATGCGGCCGATATTGACCGAAATATCATGTGGCTCAAGCGTAAATTTGTCGATAGGGGTTTTAACACTGCCGTTTTGGATACAGAGGGACTTCCCTTGTTTTTTGCGGCAATGCCCATGACCGATGAAAAACCTACCATACTTATTTATATGCATTTTGATGGGCAGTCCGTAGACCCATCCAAATGGAATCAGTCGAATCCTTACCAAGTGGTTTTGAAAGCCCCAAAAGGAGATGGGTTTGAAACGGTTTCTTTTGATGAAATGGACGATGACATCAATTACGATTGGCGTTTGTTCGGACGTTCCACTTCAGATGACAAATCGCCCATCGTAATGCTCTTGAACGCCGTGGACCTCTTGAAGAAGGATGGCAAGGAACTTCCGTTTAACATCAAGGTTATTTTGGACAGTGAAGAGGAAAAGGGCAGTAATCCCCTACCTGCCGCAGTAAAACAATATCGGGAACTTTTGGAATCAGACTTTTTAATAATCGTGGACGGCCCGGTACATGCTTCTGAAAATCCAACCGTTGTTTATGGATGTCGTGGCATCACTACCTTGACCCTGACCACCTACGGCCCCATAAAACCGCAACATAGTGGACATTATGGCAATTATGCCCCGAACCCTGGGTTCCAGTTGGCACAATTGCTGGCAACCATGAAAGATTCCGATGGCAAAGTGACCATTCCTGGCTATTATGATGGTATTTCCATTGATGAAAAAACCGACTCCATTTTAAAAAGCGTTCCCGATAGCGACGAGGCTATTGCAGAAAAGCTTCAGTTTAAAACAGCTGAAAAAGTAGGTGGTTTTTATCAGGAGGCCTTGCAATATCCTTCCCTCAATATTCGCGGATTGAGCTCTGGTTGGGTGGGTAACAAGGCTCGAACCATTGTTCCGGAAAGCGCCACGGCCGAGCTGGACTTGAGGTTGGTCATGGAAAGCGATGGCAACCGGTTGAAACAATTGGTCAAAGATCATATTACCAAACAGGGATACAAAGTATTGGATCATGTACCTTCCAAAGAGGAGCGTATGCAATTTGACAAAATCATAACCGTGGAAGAAGGCAGTGTAACCGATGCTTTCCGCACAGACTTGGATAATCCGTACGGTAAGTTTATTGTGAAAACCTTAAGCCAAAGCTTTGGTAAAGAAGTAATTCAAATCCGTACCATGGGCGGCACCGTACCTATTTCTCCTTTTATCAACGAACTGAAAATCCCTGCTTTTATCGTTCCCGTGGTAAATCCAGACAACAATCAACATAGTCCCAACGAAAATGTAAAAATTGGTCAGTTGGCTTATGGGATTAAGGCATTTTATGGGATTCTATCTTCTGTAATGAATTAAAAAAACTCCCTATACTGCTTTACCCTGAAATCAAGTGTATTGAAATCAGGTTTTTTACTTTTAAGGTCTTTATAGGCTTGCAAACTTCCAACTGCACGATTGGCGGCGCCTGAAGGGGCGGTCAGGGAAACGGTTTTTATCGTTCTCGACTGCGCCCGAAATGACAAATTAGAATCAAGTGGCAATTCTAAATGATGGATCCGAGGCACTTCATTGGAGACAACTCTCAATTTTAGACCGTGTTCCTTCAACTGTCTCCGAAAGAAGTATTCCGGGCCATTTTTACTATTTCCGCCAGTGAACAATAATGTTTTGATATTCGGGTATTTTTTCAAGTAACCCACCAAATCGCGAAGGACTACATTTTGCATACCCAAATCGGAGGCGTCGATTTTTTCTCTTTCGGCACTTTCAACTATATCGCAAACTCCTATTTTATGCTTGACAAGAAACTTTTTTCGTTGCTCAACTGCCTCTTGCGTAGTCTCATATTTTAAACCCAAATCAAATATTCTATCAAGAATGGGCCAAAGCTGACCGTTACAACTCCCATAGCAGAAATCCACATCTTGCGGCTTTAATTCTCCCGTGGTAAATCGTGGTGGAGGCAAGGTTCCAACTATCAATTTAGTGGCCTCGGGTAATAAAAAGGGCGCATAAGGGTGGGTGTGCTTGAATGGTTGTTTGCTCAAAACTAAAAGTATACTGTATATGGGTAAAAATAAACAATCAGTATGATGCTATGGATTCTGCACCATACTGATTGCTACTATTAAACTTGTAATATCCTAAAAAGAAATCAAGCACTATGCTGAGTTCCTACTCGCATTGATGTTGCCATAAAGCGAACGGGTCACAATCTTCTCGTACAGTTCTTTGTATTCCGAGTTTTGTGTGATATGGTACAGGGCGTTTTGCTGTATTACCAACAATGGCAACACAATCTTTTCCCTGATTTTCACGGATTCCCTTGAAACGGCTTCGTCCTCCATCAGAATTTTGAGTCCTGAAATCTGCAAGAGCATCTTTTTGGACAACTGGAATTCATCATGTAGTATGTTCCAGAAATCGCCAAACTCGGCATCTTCTTTCATATAACTGGTCAAATCGAAATTGGACTTGGCCAAGGACATCATACTGTTCAGCATCAAAGCTTTGAAGAAGGGAACTTCTTTGTAGAGTTTCTTCACTTCGTTCAATCGTCCTTCCTCTTTCAATTGCTGAATGGCGGACCCCAATCCGAAATAACCTGGAACGTTTTGTTTTAACTGGCTCCATGAACCCACAAAGGAAATGGCACGTAGGTCGGATAGTGTCAACTGCTTTTTATTGCCACGCTTTCCGGGTCTACTTCCAATATTGGCCTTGGTGTAATATTTTAGGGTACTCCTGTTTTCCAAGTACGGAATAAATTTCCCGTGTTGCTTTAGGGCATCGTATTTCTCAAAGCTCAGTTCGGAGAGCTCCTCAATCAACTTACGCTGAGCAGCGGAAATAGTGTGTTCCTTACCAAAAAGGTTGTTGCTGAGCCCCGCAGTGAGCAACTGCTCGGAATTGTGTATGAACTGTTCTTTGGTACCATAGGTACTGGTAATGGTCTGCCCTTGGATGGTAAGTTGGATCTCGTGATTGGCCACATCCTTGGTCTGGGCAGCGTAGAACTTGTGGGTCTTACCTCCTCCCCTTGCTGGTGGCCCCCCCCTACCATCAAAGAAAATGGCGCTGACTCCGTTTTTCTTACAGACTTTGCTCAGCGTTTCCTTGGTCTTTAAGATGGACCAGTTGGCCTTTAAATAACCTCCATCCTTGGTACCATCGGAGAAACCGAGCATTATGGTGTGGATATCCCTTCTTCGCTCCAGGTGCTGCCTGTATTTTGGGATGTCGAACAAGGTCTGCATCACTTCTTCAGAAGCCTCCATGCCTTTCATGGTCTCAAACAATGGAACAATATCGAATGTGATTTCCTTCTCGTCCCATCCGCACCATCTGAACAATCCGAACACGAACAATACGGCAAAAATATCTTCTGAGTTACTGATGATGTAGCGGTTACACCCATCTTCGCCGTTCTTCTCTTGAATTGCTTTCAGGTTTTGGATATTGACAATGGTATCCTTTACAATATCATCATCAAAATCCTTTGGATCGAGGTTGAAATCTTTCTCAAGCAACAACTTGACCAATTCTTTTTCTTTAATCTCATCAATGCTTTCCTTGATGATGCCCTGCTTTTTCAGCACGGTCTCCACAACTAACAAATGCTTGCTGTGGTCTTGGCGAATGTCCAAAGTGGCAAAATGTGTTTTGAAGATGTGGACCTTATCAATGAACCGATCTAATTCATCCAAGTACAATTCATGATAATGCTCTACCAATTGTTCCCTTACGACATTCAAATGCCCTATGATTCCCTCATAGGAAATGAGTGCGTTGGGGTCGAACATGGCCTTATACAATTTACCACTCAATTCGTTAAGTTCACCCTGCATGCTCTTAAAAGTCAGCTTTTTGCGAAGGTTCTTTAATTCATTGTAGTAGCACTTCATCAGGGTAAGCCTTAACTCATCGGCTACTTGCTTGGTAATATCGGCCGTGACAAACGGATTTCCATCACGGTCACCACCTGGCCAAAATCCGAGTTTCATCAGGTTGTAGTTCTCAAACTTATCATCTCGAATGTTGCTTTTTACATACTGATACAATTCCCCAACAGCATCATAATAGGTATTACGAAGAATATAGATAATGTTTTTAGCCTCATCCAAAGGTGTCGGCTTCTTCGCATTGATCAATGATGTCAAACCCAACTGTTGAAGGGTCACATCAATATCATGGATTCTATCTTCATCGATAAGCGAACGTAACTCTGCAATGATATCCAAGACCGCAGGGGTATAGAACTGCGTTGGATGTGCCGTTAAAACTATTCGTGCACTGAAGGTGGACAATTTTTTGGATACCTTGTCCCAATTTTTGGTACGGTTCACCAACTCAAAATAATCCTTGATGGTCAACGAACTACTGTATTCCTGCAGCTTTGGAAATGCGGAATCCTCTACACTATCGTACAGCACCACTTGGCGCTCTACGTACTGAATGATACGGAACATAAAGTCCAATCGTTCCCGTTCATCCTGAATATCCACAAAATTGGAAAAGAACACCTCCAAAATCTCTTGGGGTTCTTTGCCAGCCTTTAGCCCTTTCTCACATTGATCGAGCAAGAGGGGAATGAGAATCCCCACATTTTCCACGTTCTTGTAGGGCAAGCTGAGGAAAAGGCTGTTATAGATGTTGAACTTATTGGTTACCGATTTTTTAAACTCTTCTAACCGTTTGGTCTGCTGCATGTATCTGTTTTATGTTGGTGTTAAAAAATAGTCAAACACTCAAAGGTCGTGAATAATGTGTAACCTCTGGGTTAAATTTAAGCGTATCACAATTTAAGGCATGTGCACTTCAATCGTAACAACATGCCTTGTCGTTTATAACTTAAAGATTACTTCGGATTTTACCAAAGTTTTTTAGCGAATGAACACAGGTTCGTTTTTCTTTACCGTGTGCTCTTCGCTGTAGAGATATCCGTCGTAGTCAAAATTCTTGATATCGTCCAAGGTTTCCGCTCCCGTATCCAAGATATAACGGACCATGGAACCACGTGCTTTTTTAGCAAAAAAACTAATGACCTTTAACTTATCGTTTTTCCAATCCTTGAAGACCGGGGCAATGACTGGAACTTTAAGGTTCTTGTCATCCACGGCACTAAAGTATTCGTTACTCGCCAAGTTCACGAATAATTCGTCATCCTTTAGTTCACTGTTCAAAGATTCCGTAATCTGGTCTTTCCAAAACTCGTACAGGTTCTTTTTACGGCCCACTTTCAGTTGCGTTCCCATTTCCAAACGGTAGGGCTGCATCAGGTCCAAAGGCTTCAAGATACCGTACAGGCCCGACAAAATTCGCAAGGTATCCTGCAAGCGGTCCAATTTATCCTCTGGAATGGTGTAGGCATCCAAACCTTGGTACACATCACCATTGAATGCATAAATAGCGGGTCTCGCATTGGCCGCAGTAAATGGCAACTCAAATTGTTGATTGCGTTCCCAATTTAAATCGGCCAGTTTATCAGAAATGGACATGAGCTCCGACAAAGCCTTGGGCTTTTTCTTTTTTAGGACGGAATTCAGTTTTTCCGCTTGTTCCAAAAATTGGGGCTGACTATATTTTGATGTAGGCAAAGCCGTATCATAATCGAGCGACTTTGCAGGAGAAATCACAATTTTCATCTTGTTCTATTTTTTGTAAAAATAACGAGGTTTTTACTTTTTTGGAAGGGGATTCCAATGGTGTTTTCAATCTTGGGATTGAAGAAAACTATGATTCGTGATGCTTGGCATAGCCTCGCCATTTTTCGATTCCGTTTACCATATCCTCGGGCAGTTCGGAATCAAATCGCATAAACTCGCCCGTAACAGGATGTTCAAAACCAAGGGTTTTGGCATGTAGTGCTTGTCTGGGCAATACTTTAAAGGTATTTTCCACAAATTGCTTGTATTTGGTAAAAGTGGTCCCCTTTAAAATCTTATCGCCACCGTAGCGCTCATCGTTGAACAAGGTATGCCCTATGTATTTCATGTGCACCCGAATCTGATGGGTCCTGCCTGTTTCCAGTTTGCATGAAATCAAAGTAACGTATCCAAAACGCTCCAATACCTTGTAATGGGTAACGGCTTCTTTCCCTTCATCTCCTTCTGGAAACACCATCATCTGCAAACGGTTCTTGGGGTTCCGGGCAATATGCCCTTCTATGGTCCCCTCATCATCTTCCACATTGCCCCAAACCAAGGCTACATATTCCCGCTCACTGGTCTTATCAAAAAATTGCTGGGCCAAATGTGTCATGGCCGTCTCCGTTTTGGCAACCACCAATAAACCCGAAGTGTCTTTATCGATACGGTGTACCAATCCCGGTCTGTCCGAACTATTATTGGGCAAATTTTCAAAATGATAGACCAATGCATTGATCAAGGTTCCCGAGTAATTCCCATGTCCCGGGTGGACCACCATGCCTGCAGGTTTGTTCACTACCAAAAGTACATCGTCTTCATAGACGATATCCAATGGAATATCTTCGGGGGTCAGCAGGAACTCGTAGGGTGGGTGCTCGAACATCACCTTTACCTCATCGCCGGCCTTTACCTTGTAATTTTGCTTTACAATGGAGCCATTTACCCAAATATGTCCTTTCTTGGCTGCCTGTTGGATTTTGTTCCGTGTAGCGTTCTCGATAAAGTTCATCAAGAATTTATCCACACGCAACGGTTCCTGACCTTTGGAGGCCACAAAACCATGATGCTCATAGAGATCTTCCTGAGAAAGCTCGTCCTGATTTTCCGAAGTATCCATACTTAGTTGGAATCTGCCTGTACCCGCGCACTTCCGGGGATGGTCCCGTTGCCACAGATAAGCTCGATCTTGGAGGTTTTTGGCAATCGGTCGCCGGGTTTTATGTATTTCCCTTTATGCTTCATATTATAGACCATGTCCTTGCCCAACTCATCCTTGTAAGTAACACGTTCCACATCCAATCCCACAGCTCTGAGCATAGATTCTGCATTGCGGCGAGTAACCTGAATGATATCCGGCACACTTACCTTTTTATAACCTGATGGGTTTACCGTGAAATAAATTTTACGATTGGACTTGACCTTATTGCCCGCAGGAGGATTTTGTTCCAATATGGAGAAACGTGGGTAGTCGGGATTATATTCTGATGAATCCAACACCTGATACCTCAACCCAGCTTCCTCAACTGCCGACCGCATTTCCGAAACCGACATTTTTGAAAAATCGGGCACCTCAACAAATTCACCATGGTTGGTCGTACTCTTTAGCCATTGCAGTGTAACGAAAACCAAAACCAACACGGCAACAGCAGCCAATCCAAGCTGGATCAAAAATGTCTTACTTTTTAAAAACTTGAAAAAATTTTTCATGCAGTTCACCTTATCGGAACAAATATAGGAAAGCCAACCCTTTTTTCTTTACTTTGGCTCTGCGATATTTTACAAGTCAATGAAAAAGAACATTGCCATCATCATGGGCGGCTACTCCAGCGAACACCATATTTCCATAAAAAGCGGGAACGTGGTTCACAAGTATTTAGATAGAAAAAAGTACAATGCCTATCGTATTGTCATCACAAAGGACAGATGGTTTTATTTGGATGAAGACAATCAGGAACATTCCGTGGACAAATCCGATTTCAGCATAACCATCGATACTGAAAAAATTCATTTTGATTGTGTTTTCAATGCCATACACGGCACTCCCGGAGAAGATGGATTGATGCAGGCCTATTTTGAACTTTTGGGCATTCCACAAACCTCCTGCAACCATTACGAAGCCGCATTGACCTTTAACAAACGAGACTTGCTGAGCACCTTGAAACCCTATGGCGTGCCTTGTGCCACCTCCTACTATTTGAACAAGGGCCAATCGGTGGATGAAGATGCCATTGTGGACAAAGTGGGCCTTCCGTGTTTTGTGAAGGCCAATAGAGCGGGCAGTAGCTATGGAGTTTCCAAAGTGCACAAAAAAGAGGATTTGGGCGACGCCATTGAAAACGCATTTTCCGAGGACAACCAAATCATCATAGAATCCTTTTTGGATGGAACCGAAGTTTCCGTTGGTGTGATCACGTTCAACAACGAAGTGACGGTACTTCCCGCCACTGAAATTATTTCGGAAAACGATTTTTTTGACTTTGAGGCGAAATACATGGGCAAATCACAGGAGATAACCCCGGCAAGAATCTCCGAAAAGCAGGAATCCAATGTGAGACAATCGGCCGAGTTCATTTACAGAACCCTGGGATTGAAAGGCTATACCCGTAGTGAATTTATTTTTATCGGCGATGTGCCCCATCTCCTCGAAATAAACACAACCCCGGGACTCACCGAAGAAAGTCTTTTGCCTCAACAAGCCAAAATCGCGGGAATTTCCCTCGAAGCGCTTTTTGATAGTGCCATTGTTGAAGCTTTGCGATAGAAACCGTATTTTTAAGAAACTTTATTCCACAACATGAGACGCGCATTGTTCCCCGGTTCTTTTGACCCACTCACTTTAGGACACTACGATATTATAAAAAGAGGGGTCACCCTGTTTGATGAATTGGTCATTGCCATAGGAATCAATGCGGACAAAAAATACATGTTCTCTTTGGAAGACCGGGTTAAGTTCATTGAAGAAGCCTTCAAGGACGAGCCCAAAATCAAAGTGACCACCTACAAAGGGATGACGGTTGATTTTTGTAAAAAGATAGATGCCAATTTTATTTTGAGAGGATTGCGCAATCCTGCGGATTTTGAGTTCGAAAAAGCCATTGCCCATACCAACAGAAAGCTCTCCGAAATTGAAACTGTATTTCTGTTGACCTCTTCTGGCAAATCCTATATCAGTTCTTCCATTGTTCGGGATGTTATTAGAAATGGTGGGGACTATACAGGTTTGGTACCAGAGACTGTTGTGGTCAAATAAAATACATTGGGCCAAAAACACAATGTAAGTAATTTCTCTGAAATTGATATTTGTCAAACATAGCATAAACCATTAGACGCAACACTAATAAGTGTTTTCACAACATTAAAGTTGGCAAATTACCTAATAACCATACTTTGGTCAGAAATTTCTTAGAGGTAGAACTTTTTAAATATTCCCCCAAGGTTTGAAAGCAGTTGAAAGAGTTGACCAATTTTATTTACTGAAGCAGTTGCCAAAAGCAACGGCACTTCTTTGCAAGGAAGGCAATCTATTGGATGCTTCTTGTTCTTGGCTGGAAATCTTCGGACTACCTCCCATCAACAAAAAACAAAAGACCCAAATTTTCAGTTTGCTCCCAGAGGTAGAAGATCTAATAGAAAAACTACAGGAAGCCAAATCGTTCAACCTACGGCATGAAATCTCCCTCAACAACGAGACCCGTCATTTAAAAAGTTATTTCGCCCCCTGGTTCGACGAAAAAGAGAATGTTATCGGAACCATTGTCCAAACCGATGACATTACTTCCGAAGTTGAAAAAGAAGAGGAACTCAACTGGTTGAAAAACATCATGGAAACCAAAATGGAGGTATCCAAAACAGGTTGGTGGGAATATGAAATAGACACCGAGAAGCTTACGTGGTGCAAGGAAACCAAAAGAATCCATCAAGTTCCCGACTGCTATGAGCCCACTGTAATCGAGGCGATAGAATTTTATAAGTCCGGATATAGCCAAAACAAAGTATCCATGCTGTTTCACAAGGCTATAACGGATTATCAATCCTACGACACCAAGGTTATGATAGTGACCTTCAATGGCGAGGAAAGATGGGTTCGCATAACCGGCAAACCTTTTATCAAGGAAGGTAAAGTGGCCAAGATCTTTGGAACCATCAAGGATATCCACAATCAAGTAATTGCCGAGCATAGGGTAAAAGAACACCAACAGTTGCTTACCACCTTGGTGGACAGCCTCCCTTTAAATGTTTATGTAAAGGATTTGGAATCCAGAAAGGTATTGGTAAACAAGGGTGAGTGCTCCTATTTACACAAAAAACCTGAAGAACTCATTGGCAAGACTGACTTTGACCTTTATGACCGGGAGATTGCTCAAATTTCCCGAGAAGAAGACATTCAGGTAATGAAACACCTTACCCCGATTATAGGTAAAGAGACCGTTAGCTGCCTCAATGGCAAAACAACCCATTTCCTAACATCAAAAATCCCATATTTTGATTTGGAAGGGAAAGTATGTGGAGTCATTGGTATGGGTTTGGACATCACTTCCATGAAAAAAAAGCAAGAGGAATTATGTGACTTGATTAAAATAACTTCGATGCAAAATCAAAAACTCATCAGTTTTGCACATATTGTATCACATAACCTAAGATCTCACTCCGCTAATTTTTCCATGCTTTTAGGATTCTTAAACTCCGAAAAAGACCAAGAGGAACGTAAGCGTATCATCAAAATGCTGACTCAGGCTTCGGACAACTTATTGGAAACCTTGGGAAACCTCAACCAAGTGTTGGATATCAACACCCAGGAATCCGAAACAAAAAAAACACTTAACCTCAAAAAGAGCATTACGGGCGTATTGCACAACCTTTCCGCATTTTTGGAAAACAATGATACCCAAATCATAAACAACGTAGCAGATGACATGGTAGTGAAATGCGTGCCGACTTACTTGGACAGCATTATTCTAAACCTTGTTTCCAATGCGGTCAAATATAAAAGTCCGGGCAGACCACCTATAATTACCATAAATGCCATCAAGTCCGACAAAGGTGTTTTGTTGAGCATTTCCGACAACGGATTGGGAATGGATTTGGACAGGTACGGGGACAAAATTTTTGGGATGTACAAGACATTCCACAACAGAGAAGATGCCAAAGGCTTTGGTCTTTATTTGATAAAGAACCAGATTGAAGCCATGGGCGGAAGTATAACAGTGCAGAGTGAAGTTGACAAAGGCACTACATTCAATGTGTATTTTAATGAAGAAAGTTAGTTGTATTTTTATTGTGGACGATGACCCGATTACAGTGTTTGGCATCAAAAAAATGTTGAAATCTGTCGCAGATTGCAAGGACATACAAATTTTTCAAAATGGCAAAGAGGCCTATGACGCCCTTATTGAAAGACAAAACTTGGGAAAACCTATTCCAGAAGTTATTTTTCTGGACATCAATATGCCCATCATGGATGGATGGGACTTCTTGGATGAAATGATCGAGCTGAACATTACCGAACATGTAGTGATCAATATGATCACATCTTCCATAGATCCGTTGGACTACAAAAAATGGGCGGATTTCAAAGACAGGTGTCCTTACATCCTTAACTTCAAGAACAAACCTATTTTTAAAATTGAGCCAAACGACCTTGGCTGTATCACTGCTGCTTCATAAATTAGAATAATCCGTATTTTTGGTACAGCCAAACAAGTGTTTTGTGAACCAAAATCCCCGATTATAGTGTTGAAGTACATATTTTTTTTCGCCGCCCTTTATCTTTTTGCATCCTGTGAATCTGAAACACAAGATGAGAAATCCTCTTACCCTACCCGTTACGAATCATCAGAAGGAATGGAAACGGCAACCTATCAACAGACCATTGATTACTTCATTACCCTTGCCCGTGAATTTCCAGAGATAAACATTCACACCATTGGCAAAACCGATAGTGGCCTACCGTTGCACACCGTTACCTTTAATCCCGATGGGGACTTTAACTATGAAAATATCCGCAAGGAAAAATCGATCATCCTTATAAACAATGGCATCCATCCAGGTGAGAGCGATGGAATAGATGCCACCATGATGCTTTACAGGGATTTGGCCACCGGCAAACTGGAAATGCCAAAGAACACGGTATTGGTCACCATTCCCATTTACAACGTAGGCGGCTCCTTGAATAGGAATTCCACAACTCGGGCCAATCAAAATGGCCCCGCCGAATATGGATTCAGGGGAAATGCCCGCAATTACGACTTGAATCGGGATTTCATCAAAATGGACACCCAAAATGCTAAGACGTTTGCACAGATATTCCATATGGTAAAACCCGATGTGTTCATAGACAACCATGTGAGCAACGGGGCGGATTATCAATACGTACTGACCCATCTTTTTACCCAACACAATAAATTGGGAGGCGAAATGGGCGAATATCTGCATGATACATTAATGCCAAGCCTTGAGAATTCATTGATTGAAAAAGAATGGGACATCACTCCTTATGTCAATGTGTTCAATAGGCCTCCAGAACAGGGGTTCAGCCAATTCATGGATTACCCCCGGTACTCCACAGGATACACTACACTCTGGAGCACCTTGGGCCTAATGGTGGAAACACACATGCTAAAACCTTACAAACAGCGGGTTGAAGGCACGTATGACCTTATGCAGAGCCTTATCGAGGTGGTAGAAACAGAACACGACAACATAAAATCGCTTCGTAAGAGAACCTTGGAAAACAACTTGGATCTAAGCGAGTATTACTTTAACTGGCAGGTGGACACTACACAAAGCTCAATTCTAAATTTTAAAGGTTTTGAAGCAGAACATCCGACAAGTGAGGTTACCGGTCTACCAAGATTGAAATACAACAGGGACAAGCCTTTTACCAAAGAAACCGTTTACAACGATTATTTTTATCCGGCTGATACCGTAGAGGTGCCTGATGCCTATATCATCAAAAAAAGTTGGAAAAAAGTAATAGAGCGATTGGATGTCAATAAAATTCAATATTCCCCTATCAAAGAAGACACCACACTTTTAGTAGAAGTATACAAAATAGCAACTTACGATACACGAAACGCTCCCTACGAAGGTCATTACCTCCACTCAAACACCCAAGTCACAAAAAGCAACAAGCAGGTCCATTTTAGAGAGGGGGATTTATTGGTTCCTACGCGCCAACCAGGAATTAGATATCTTATGGAAACCTTGGAACCACAAGGGGCCGATTCCTTCTTCAACTGGAACTTTTTTGATACCGTATTGCAGCGTAAAGAAGGCTTCTCCCCTTACGTTTTTGAAGATGTTGCACTGGAAATGTTGCAAAGTGATTCACTGTTGTTACAGGAATTCGAAGCCAAAAAAGAAGCTGAACTCAATTTTGTCAACAACTGGTATGCACAGCTCAATTGGATTTTTGAACGCTCAGAGCATTTTGAAGAGGCCTATCTTACCTACCCGATTTATCGCATTGCGAAAGGCAGTGACGCTTCGGGGTTATTGCCTAATTAAAGGGCCAATCCTCGAACAGAACCTTAATGTTGTGGTAAGAATTTTTTAACGCCTTTTTCGTCTTTCTGGCACCTTTCCACTTCACTTTTTTGATGCCTTCGGATTTTTCCGCCACCAATTTCCCTTTGTAATCGGTGGTCATGATAAACCAATGCGTTTGCTTCAATCGGTATTCACCGTTTCTTTTAAAAATGTGAAAAGTGGTATGGAGAAATCGTTCTATTTTAAGGTTTTTCACACCCGTTTCCTCCTCTACTTCACGAATTGCGGCATTTTCTATGGATTCGCCTTTGTCCACCTTTCCTTTGGGCAAATCCCATTTTCCATTTCTGAAAATGAACAGGACCTTCCCTTTTTTATTGACCACAAATCCACCGCCAGCAACCACTACGGGAATCTTGTGCATGAAAAGTTTCAGGATTTTTTCATCATCGGGATGATACAGGTAGGCCTTTTTCAGCTTCTTTTTCGACAAAAGCTTGATAGCCTCAACAATGGAATCACCATCCAAAGAAAACAAATTACCATTGGAATCCTGGGGGCGCTCGTTTGTTAAAATCAGTGGAGCCTCATTAACAAAAACTTCATACATTTGCGCAATGGTTTTAGATAAGCAAATCGCAAAAAAAACAGCCGAGCTGTTATTACAAATTAATGCAATTAAGTTGGAACCTGAAAATCCTTTTACTTGGGCTTCGGGTTGGAAATCGCCTATTTATTGCGATAATAGGATCATGCTCTCTTACCCCCAAGTACGAAATTTTGTCAGGGAAGAAATTGCCAAACAGGTCGAGAACCTCTATGGTAAGCCCGATGTAATTGCAGGGGTGGCCACCGGCGCCATCGGAATCGGTATTCTGGTCGCCGAAGCACTGGGACTCCCCTTTGTTTATGTAAGGCCAAAACCAAAAGAGCATGGAAGACAAAACCAGATTGAAGGCTATTTTGAAGCTGGACAGAGCGTAGTGGTCATCGAAGACCTCATCAGTACGGGCAACAGCAGTTTGAATGCCGTGCAGGCCTTGAAAGAACAAAATGCCGATATTAAGGGGATGATCGCCATTTTTACCTACGGCTTTCCCGTATCCACAGAAAATTTCGAGAAAGAAGGAGTGGAACTCCATACACTGTCCGATTACGAAAACCTGATCGAACAAGCCTCGGAGACCAATTACATCCAACAAAATCAATTACAGACCCTATTGGAGTGGAGATCCAATCCACAAGAATGGAAGAAACAATAGTTTACCATGCACATTGAAACCCCAAAAAAACAAGTAGCTAAAAGCGACAAAGAAGTATTTGAGTTCTTAACGGACATCAAAAACTTTGAAACACTAATGCCTGACAACATTGACAAATTTGAAGTATTGGACGAAAACACCTTTAAGTTTGCATTGAAAGGCATGCCTGAAATTGTACTCCGATTGAAAGAACAAAACCCACATGACAAAGTGGTTTTGGGCGCCGCCAGTGACAAACTCCCCTTTACATTGACTGCGGACATAAACACGCTGGGAGAAAACGAAAGCGAAGTTGCATTGAGTTTTGAAGGAGAGTTCAATGCCATGATGGCCATGATGATCAAAGCACCGATTACCAACTTTATGGGAACGCTGTCCAACAACATGGACAAAATAGGTCAGTAAAGCAAGCTTACCTCTTTTAGGTCAAATTCTTTAAATATCCTATCTTCCAGTTCGAGCACCAGTTTGCCCGACGGCGATACTTTACGGATATAGCCCATGAACAATCCACCTTTGTCATTGGTAAAAGTGGAAGGCTTGTCCTTTCTGAAAAGTAGTTTCTCGTAGGAAGGCAACAATTGTGTAACGGTTTTTACCTCAATGCCATCCAAGTGGAACCTCATACGCTCCAGTAAGCTATGGAGCAGTTCATCCAAATTAAAATTTCGTCCTGTAATTCGTTTTAAAGAGGAAGCCTTGTCCAAATTCGCAAAATCAGTCTGGTTCACATTAAGGCCAATTCCGATAATGGACTGCCCCACCCTATTACCTTTGAGCACATTTTCAATCAAAATGCCACAAACTTTCTTGGAACCTGACATAATGTCGTTGGGCCATTTTACCGCCACATCCGGCACCAAAAGTTCATTCAACACATCACAAACTGCTATGGAAACGGCAATGTTCAATACAAATTGATGCTTGACACTCAACGCATCAAACCTTCGCAACATACTAAATGTAAGGTTCTTACCGCCTTCCGATTGCCAAACCATTCCCATTTGCCCCCTTCCTTTTAATTGTCTTTCAGCAACAACAACAGTATAGTCAGATGGATTTTCGGAACGCAACAAATCCTTCAAATATGAATTTGTGGAATCCGTGGCATCAAGTTTGAGTAATTGAAAATGTTTTCCCAATGTGACAAGCCTTTACGATTTGTTAAAAACTAGGGCTAAGAAAACAAAAAAAACATAACTTTGTAAAAACTAAACTTTTTGAATGCAGAAAACGAAAGCTAGCGCAGATGAATTGATTGCCTTGATCCTGGAAGGAATAGAAGACGTTAAAGGAGTTGATATAAATCTACTGGACCTTAGGGAAATCGAAAATACAGTTTGCGACTATTTTATCATCTGCAACGGTACTTCCAACACACATGTAAACGCAATTGTATCCTCTATCCAAAAAAAGGTAAGCAAGGCCATACACGACAAGCCATGGCATGTCGAAGGCTCCGAGAACGCCGAATGGGTACTGATGGATTATGTGAACGTTGTGGTGCATGTATTTCAAAAACACATTAGGGAATTTTATGACATTGAAGGACTTTGGGGAGATGCCAAGGTCACTATGGTGGAAAGTAGTTACAATTCTTAAGAAAAAATGGCAAAAGAAAACAACCCAAATAATAATACTCCGAAGAAGCCACGTTTTAGCTCGTGGTGGATTTATGGTGTGGTCATCGCTTTGATCATCGGCTTCCAATTTTTTGGTGGAAGCAGTTTTTCCAGCACTGAAAAAACCACAACCTCCGAATTACAGGAATTTTTGCGCAATGGTGACATCTCCAAAATCGTCATCATTACCAATACGCGCCAAGCCAAGGTATATCTTACCGAGGAAGCCCTGAACAAGGACGTCCACAAAGGAGTGGCCGAAAAACCTTTGTTCCCATCCACTGGTCTAGTACCGCAATATGTGCTGGATTACGGGGATTTGCAGATTTTCCAGAATGAGATAACGGAAATCAAGAAAGAGAACAACCTAGACACCATTGTCGAGTTTGACACGGAATCCAACGTCCTCGGCGAAATATTCCTTACCCTGTTGCCATTTGCCCTCATAATAGGTATTTGGATCTACCTGATGCGTAGAATGTCAGGCGGTGCAGGAGGCGGTGCAGGCGGACAGATTTTCAACATTGGAAAATCCAAGGCCAAATTGTTTGACGAAAAGACCGATACCCGTACATCTTTTAAAGATGTTGCAGGTTTGGAAGGAGCCAAAGAAGAAGTTCAGGAGATTGTAGAGTTCTTGAAAAACCCGGACAAATACACCTCTCTCGGAGGTAAAATACCCAAGGGAGCCCTTTTGGTAGGCCCTCCAGGTACAGGTAAGACCCTCTTGGCAAAAGCAGTAGCGGGCGAGGCAAAAGTACCTTTCTTCTCCCTCTCAGGTTCCGACTTTGTTGAAATGTTCGTGGGTGTGGGAGCATCAAGGGTCCGTGATTTGTTCAAACAAGCGAAGGACAAATCCCCAGCTATCATATTCATCGATGAAATCGACGCCATTGGACGTGCAAGGGGCAAAAATAACTTTACAGGCTCCAATGATGAGCGTGAAAACACATTGAACCAGCTATTGACGGAAATGGATGGTTTCGGCACCAATACCAACGTAATCGTATTGGCTGCCACCAACCGTGCAGATGTACTGGACAAGGCATTGATGCGTGCAGGACGTTTTGACCGCCAAATCTATGTTGACCTTCCCGACCTTAACGAAAGAAAGCAAATATTCGAAGTACACCTTCGTCCCATAAAAACCGCGGAAACATTGGACTTGGACTTTTTGGCCAAGCAAACCCCTGGTTTCTCTGGAGCCGATATTGCCAATGTCTGTAACGAAGCCGCATTGATCGCTGCACGTAAAGAGAAGAAAGCAGTGACCAAACAAGATTTCTTGGATGCCGTGGACAGAATCGTTGGGGGATTGGAAAAGAAAAACAAAATCATCACACCAGATGAAAAGAAGACCATCGCTTTCCACGAAGCGGGACACGCAACCGTAAGCTGGATGTTGGAGCATGCCGCACCACTGGTTAAAGTGACCATTGTACCAAGGGGACAATCCCTGGGAGCTGCATGGTATTTACCAGAGGAGCGTTTAATCGTCCGTCCGGAACAAATGTTGGATGAAATGTGCGCCACTATGGGAGGTAGAGCAGCAGAAAAGGTAATTTTCGGTAAGATTTCCACTGGAGCATTGAGCGATTTGGAAAAAGTAACCAAACAAGCTCGTGCCATGGTCACCATATACGGACTTAATGATGAATTGGGTAATATTACCTACTACGATTCCTCAGGACAGAACGAGTATGGGTTTACTAAACCATACAGTGAAGAGACTGCCCAGAAAATCGATCAGGAAATATCCAAAATGATTGAAAAGCAATACGAAAGGGCCATTAAACTTTTGGAAGAAAACAAGGACAAGCTTACCGAACTTGCCGAAAGACTTTTGGACAAAGAAGTTATCTTTAAAGACGATTTGGAGAAGATTTTTGGCCAAAGACCTTTCGAAAAAGAAGAGGAGAAGCTAGAGCCTGCCGAATAAAATCATTTAGCAAAGTCCAATCAAAAGAATTGTATTGATTCAGTAGAAAAGAACGCGATACCATAAATGGGAGTTTTTAAAAAACTTTTCGGAGGAGGAAAAAAGGTTTCCAAGGAAACCGCGGAAACCCGTGGTGACCACATGCCCGATTTAAAAATTCCCGTAGATGAGAAATTTACCATCTACTTCAAAAAAAATGGTGGCAAGTTTATCTACTGTGAAGATTTTGCAGAGGTTTCCGAAGCACTCAAAAAC
The DNA here is from genome assembly GCF_029193885.1 of Flagellimonas yonaguniensis. GTDB lineage: Bacteria > Bacteroidota > Bacteroidia > Flavobacteriales > Flavobacteriaceae > Flagellimonas > Flagellimonas yonaguniensis. The sequence continues at coordinate 181,667 of NZ_JARFVB010000002.1, forward strand.
ATTATTTCGGAAAATGATTGGCAAAACCATCTTTTCTATTCCATGGACCCAAGGTTGGAAACCCGTTTTGCTTCTGAGAAAATTGACTTTACCAATAACCGCGACGAAAGCGAAATTTTCTTTACCACCTGTGAGCACCTTGTTGCACACAACGGTTCCATTTTGGTCTGCTCCAATCAAATCAAGGAAAAGAAGTTGAACGAACTACCTTCCAACTTGGTGGTTTTCGCCACTACGAGTCAGCTAGTGGATTCCATAAGCGAAGCACTCAAAATCATTAAAGAACGCTATCAAAAAGATATTCCCAACAACATTACCACACTAAAGCACTTTCAACAAACGGCCGAAAACAAGGATGACTTCCTTTCCTACGGAAGTGCCTCAAAAAATGTATATCTTTTACTCCTAGAAGATTTCTAAATACATGAGAGAAATTTTAAGACGCTCCATAACAGGGGTGATTTATGTATTACTACTCCTAGGCGCTGTATTTTTAAGTTCGGATGCTTTCGATTTCCTGTTCATGGCATTTGGACTGGCATGTTTGTATGAGTTCAAAAGAATCGTAAGGCTCAAAGGCTATTACATCTTTGTGGCCTATTTGGCATTGTGGTGGATTTTTATTTACCTGACCAACGACACTATAGTGGTAAATCTACTGATGCTGTTGACCATAACGGTGGACATCGCATTGCTCATGTTCCTGTTTTCCAAAAAACCCGGGAATTTTACAAGCTTTCAGAAATTTTTCATTGGACTCTTTTATATTGGGGGGGGATGCATTTTCTTGACCATGATTCCCTACAAAATCGATGAATTCGCCCAGTTTTTGATTATGGGCATATTTATTTTGATATGGGTCAATGATACGTTTGCCTACTTGGTGGGAAGAACTTTGGGACGCACGAAACTATTTCCTGCAGTTTCACCAAAAAAAACCATTGAAGGTTCCGTAGGAGGTCTTATTTTTGCATTGATAGCCGCCTATTTTTTATCGTGGTACGAAACAAGGCTCACGGTAACGGAGTGGATGGCAATGGCCTGTTTAATAGTGGTTGCAGGGAGTTTGGGCGATTTATTGGAATCAAAATTCAAGCGTATGGCAGGAGTTAAGGATAGCGGAGCTATCTTGCCTGGACATGGCGGAATTTGGGACCGATTGGATAGTTTGGTTTTTGCTGCGCCTTTTGCTTATTTGATTTTAACTATATTCTCCTATGTTTCATAAAGAGGGGCAAAAAATTATCATTACCACTTTTTTTATTGTGGTAGCAGCCGTTTTGGCCGCACAGTACTTGATTGATATCGAATGGATTCGGTTTGCGGTTCAAATTGCCGCTTTATTGCTTTTGATAGCCATATTGCAGTTTTTCAGGAATCCAAAGCGATTGGTCACACCCAATTTTGATGAAATATTGGCTCCCGTTGATGGCAAAGTAGTGGTCATTGAGGAAGTTGACGAGCCCGAATACTTCAAGGAGAAAAGAAAGCAGGTATCCATATTCATGTCACCTACCAATGTACACGTGACCCGATACCCTGCCAGCGGCACGGTAACCTATTCCAAATACCATCCAGGAAAATATCTGGTGGCCTGGCACCCAAAATCCAGTACCGAGAATGAACGCACCACGATAATCCTGCACACCCCAAAATTTGGGGAAATCGGTTACCGGCAAATAGCTGGGGCCATGGCACGTAGAATCGTAAACTATGCCGAAGAAGGCGAACAAGTAACCCAAGGGGAGGATGCTGGTTTTATAAAATTTGGATCGCGTGTGGATCTATTGTTGCCGCTTGACTGTGACATCACTGTAAAACTCAATCAAAAAGTAGTTGGGGCACGCACTTGCATTGCTTCCGTAAGACCGTTGGATGATTAACGAAGAATTACATAAAAGGTTCAATGATGCCGTTAACTTTGTTAACGATTACACGGATCCCCTACCCGCAGACCTTCTGTTAAAGTTGTACGCCTATTTTAAGATTGCCAACAAAAACTTTGACAATCCTGGCAGTAGGACACCACTCATCAATGCATTCAAGGCAAATGCCCTTTTTCAAGCCAAAAGAATAAGCGTGGAGGAAGCCATGGAAAAATATGTGGAATTGGTGGAAAAAGAACTTAAATCGCTCTAAGAAACCAAATCCGGGGTCGCGAATGACTTCTCAAAATACGTAAAGTAGATAGCCCCGAAAATCGTTACCAAAAAATATAGGGCCACTAGATAGCTTCCTATCGAAAAGTATGTATTGATTCCAAACCAATCATTGGTAAAATAAATCAGTGCCAATCCACCCACTCCTCGAACCACTTCAATCCAAACTGCATAGCTCTTGCGGTCCATAAGAGTGGTGTAGCCATAAATACCCACAAAAATAAAAGCACCGAAGAGTAAAAGTCCATCAAATCCAATGTTCGAATAATTGTAGAACATAAAGAGCATTAAAACCGTAGTGGCAATCAATTGGAACAGTGCATAGCCCTTTAACGAATTGGAGGCCTCAGGCTGGTACTTTCTAAAATTGTAGACATTCTCTATGATGGCAACAGGATATTTTTCCTTCACATCCTTGGGCCGCCAACCCGTTGGCATAAACCAAATCCGTAATTTGTCCCAATAACTTTTGGTACGCCATGCATCTTGAGTCAATCGCCATAAATGCTGAAAATTGATGATTATGGGGTTCCAGGTATTGGCAGGTTTCAATACACCGTATTGTGGGGGCACCTCTTCCAACTCCTCCTGAAAAGTTCCAAACATTCTGTCCCAAACACAGAATATCTGTCCAAGGTTTTTATCAATGTACTCCGGGTTAATGGCATGGTGGACCCGATGCTGAGAAGGGGTCACTATCACGTACTCCAAAAAGCCCATTTTTCCAATATGCTGGGTATGGTACCAAAATTGGGCAAACAAATGGATGGGCGCCAATATCGCTATCACTTGATTGGGAACCCCCAACAGGGCGGCTGGAATCAGCAAAAGTGCGTAATATCCCAATAAGTTGGAAATAGGCTGGCGAAGTGCACATGCCAAATTGAATTCTTCACTGCTATGATGAATCACGTGCTGGTTCCAAAAAAAATTAATGTGATGGCTCAACCTGTGGTTCCAATAGCCAGCAAAATCCAAAGCTATAAAGGCCACTACCCAAACCAACCACGTAGCTTTGATTTCCAATAACGCCAAATGCTCCAATAAAAAGGGATAGCTTACCAGAATAAGTACCAATCCCAACGAATCCTTGACCACATTGGTCAAACCGGAGCTAAGACTGCTCACGGTATCCATGAGGTTGTGTTTCTGATCTTTCACAAATCGGCCGTAAAGAACCTCAATCAATACCAAGCCAATAAAAAATGGTGTGGCATATAATAATGCCGTTGCATACGATTCCATTTCAAAAATTTAAAGTTTGCTCGATGCAAGTATGGGATTACATGCCTTTAAGTTACTCTAAATTTTTAAATAATTGAATATCATTTGCATCCGTTAAATCGGGAATGTGCTCGGAGCGGGGTATACAAAGGACGCTTTGGGATTCCTCGCCAACCAAAACAGCTACGGCCTTGGGCAACTCCTTTTCATCGCGTACAGGGTCAATGGGACAGTTTTTTAAATAGGGATAGATTTCTTTGCCCGAAAAACTAAAAATGTTCATACTTACCCGCAGTTCCCCAGACTCATCCCTATACTTTGGAACATCCTCCACATTGGGTTTTTCTATGATTTGCTGTAAAAAACCATCCGAAGAAATATCCATCACGGCAAACTTGGCAATGCGCTCCTCGGTGTAATCAAAACCTGAACTGCCGTAACTGATCAAAGCATGGGGAGCTTTTCTATCTTCCCTTAAATCTTTCAAAGCACCAACGGAATAAAGATTATCCCCATTGCAAACCGTAAACGTGGTCTGCTTCAATTCAGGGTATTGGTCCAAACATTGCTGAAGGGCATCGGCAGTGCCCAATGGTTTTGTTCTTCCCGCTGGCACGGATTGTACGGCCAAAAAAACCTCCAGTCCCTTCGGAAGACCGCCTTGCTCTTTCAAATTTTGAAAGGCTCCATTCTCTGGGCTTGTAATCAAATACAGTTTGGTATATCCCGCTTCCACTGCATTCTGGACCAAATAGTACAAGAAAGGCCTGCTATTTTCCCCTACAGGAATCAAACTTTTGTGGGGAATGTTGTCCATGATCCCTTTTTGGTCCTCCCTAGCTTTTAAACTACGCTTCATTCGTGATGATGCGCCACCTACCATAATAATCAAACTCGTATTCTCCATTGTAATCAACTTATTAATTCCACTGAGTAGACTGCCTTGGCGCCCTTGTCCAAAAATGCCTGTTTCACGTTATTCTCCATATCCTCCGTTATCATGGCCACCATACAGCCACCACCTCCAGAACCGATGATTTTTGCTCCTAAAGCGCCAGCATCACGGGCAGCATCCATCATCCCCACCATTTCCAAAGGTGTATTTTTGATTTCATTTTGGAGAATGATTTGGTGCTGGTTCATTAAATCCCCCAAAAGTTGGATGTTCGGATTTGGATTCAACAATTCTTTTTTTGCTTCCAATGTGATGTGATAGTTATAAATAGTGGCGTACCAATATCCTTGAAGCTCCTTGGGCACTAGATTGACATATTTTTGATAATCCTCCAAGACGGCATGCTCCAAATCAAATTCCGGATAAACGTTTTTAACAGCAGCCACAGCCTTTTGTGCATACACCCTAGCATTTTTCAATACTTCCAAGGTTTTTTTGGGCACGCCGGACTCCGCCACCAGCAACTTTCCCAAATTGGCACTGAGGCGGGTAGTTTCTCCACTCTGGGTATCAATATAGATCAATCCCTTTTGTGCAATGGTATACTGATCCATTAAACCTCCAGGCTGATCAAAGAACAACACTTCTGCCTCATAGGCCCATCTCCCAATTTGATGATCACTGATTTCTTCGGATTTTCCTTGTGCTGCGATCAAAAAACGAATCCAAGCCACCACTAACGCAGAGGAACTGGAAAGCCCAGCATTCACAGGGATGTTTCCTGAAATCTCTATATAGTAACCTTGATCAAACTGAAAACCTTGCCTTTTTAATACAGCCATTACCGATCTAAAGTAATCATCGGCTTGAATCCGGATCAAATCATCATCCAGTGCAATGGAGGTTTCCACTTCGAGGTCCAACAACTTTAAAAGGTATGCATTATCGGTATTGGGACTTGCTTTTATATTGATGTATCGGTCAATGGTTCCCGCGATAACGGGCAGTTCCAAATAATCCTGATGGTCGCCGTAAAAACAGATTCGGGCGGGTACTTTTATTTCAATCATTGGTCCGGTCTACTTAGCTTACAATTTGCAACGGTTCGGTATCCTTCCAATTGCCTCGGGTAAAATCGGGAAAAGGTTGTGGTGCACCGCCACTGGCCACGGAACGTTCACTCAATGGGGAAACAGCGCTCCACAAACATCCTTCATAAACATTTTGGTCCAACGGCAAGCCTTTTTGCAGGCATTCCACAATGCGGTACACCATGATTCCGTCCATACCTCCATGTCCACTGCCTTTAGCTGCTTCATTCAGTCGTTTATAGAGGGGATGATCATATTTTTCGTACAATTTTTCGAGCTGTTCTCCTTGCACCCAAGAGTGGTGGTTCTTGGTAATGCCCAAAACACCCCCCTCCAAAGCAACCCGCGTAGGAAATCCAGCCAGTGTGCCTTTGGTTCCTTGTACCAAATTCAATCGGGAATAGGGTCGTGGGCTTGTTTCATCCCATTGTACCATTATGGTCTTGCCCATGGTGGTTTTAATAATCGATGTATTCAAATCCCCACCTTTAAAATCGAGTTGGTTCCATTTATGATCCGCAGGATAATTTTTCTCGGCATATAACGCCCTCCCTCTTGCTGGTGTGGAAAAAGAAACCAAGCTACCAAAAGTATCCTCCCGTCTTGCCAATTTCATGTATTGGGCCACGGGTCCCAAACCATGGGTGGGGTACAGGTTTCCGTTACGGTTGGCATAGTGGTATGTCCGCCAAGAGCCCGTACCTCGCTCCTGCTCTTCCATTTGCCAGCGCAATTCGTGGATATAGGCTGCTTCACCATGCAAGATTTCCCCAATCACACCTTGTCGGCACATATTGAGAAACATCAATTCATCTCGACTGTAGTTGACATTTTCCAACATCATGCAATGCTTTTGGGTGCGCTCACTGGCATCCACAATATCCCACATATCCTGAATGGTGGTGGCCATGGGCACCTCGACAAACGCATGCGCCCCATGCTCCATGGCACCAATGGCCATCGGTGCATGATTGGCCCAGTTGGTGGCAATGAACACCACATCGGGCCTTACTTCCTTTAGCATGGTCCGCCATTTATCTTCGTCTCCCCAATATTGGGCGATGTTTTTATGTCGATTATCCCCCGTGGCATCCTTTACCCATTGGGTCTTTTCTTTTACCAAATCCTCATAAAGATCACAGATGGCAACCACTTCGGTCCCTTCCAAAGCGGCGAAGAACTTGGCATGGGTTCCTCCCCTGGCACCTACTCCCACGAATGCAGCACGAACCTTTTCCAATTTGGGAGCCGAATATCCGCCCATATAAGTCGAAGAAAAAGGTCTTTCAGAATTGGCTTTTAAATAGGTTGGGGCTATGGAAACTGCAGCTGCGGTCAACGAAGTTTTTTGGATAAAACTTCTTCTATCGAGGTTTTTCATTGGTTTTAAAGTCAATTGGTTATTATGCCTTCCAAAGTATGAAAAATAAAAAGAAAAGGGAAGCGCACTTCCCTTTTCAAAATCAACATACCATGTATTTCTTGGTTATTGCAAACTCGCCAAACTCTTTTCCAAAGTTTCGATTTTTGCCTCGGCATCGGCGGCTTTTTTACGCTCCATAGCCACTACTTTTTCCGGTGCATTGTTCACAAAACGTTCATTGCTCAACTTCTTTTCCACAGATTTTAAAAATCCTTTGGTATAATTGAGTTCTTCTGTAATCTTGGCAATTTCAGCTTCAACATCAATAGCACCACTTATCGGAATAAAGTATTCGTTACTTTTTACCCTGAAAGTAAGGGCTCCGTCCAAACTGGCACCGACCGACTCCATCTTTGAGAGGTTTCCTAATTTCAGGATAATGGCATCCATCTGCGTTCCCATCCCTTCGGCATTCAGCATAAAGAGTTCCAATGCATCCTTTTGAGGGATGTTTTTTTCCTTTCTGATGGTCCGTATTCCCGAAATCACTTCAGAGGCAAATTCAAAATCCGCTATCAAGGCTGAATTCACTTCTTTGGCTTCTGGCCACTTGGCCACAATCAAGGCATCCTCTGGTGTCCGCTCGGCGATATGCTGCCAGACTTCTTCCGTTAAGAACGGCATGAATGGATGCAACAATTTCAAGTTTTCTTCAAAAAGACCCAATACCTCATCATACGTTTTTTGGTCGATGGGCTTTTGATACTCAGGTTTCACAATTTCCAACAACCAAGAGCAGAAATCGTCCCATACCAATTTATATGTGGCCATTAAAGCATCGGAAATACGGTATTTGGAGAAATGGTCTTCTATTTCCACCAAAGTTTGATTGAACTTGGCCTTGTACCACTCAATTCCCTTTTGTGCCGCTTCAGGCTGCGGGATATCTGCCACTTCCCATCCTTTTACCAAACGGAAGGCGTTCCATATTTTATTGGCAAAATTTGCTCCTTGCTGGCAAAGTGCCTCATCGAACATGATATCATTTCCAGCCGATGAGCTCAACAATAGTCCAACGCGTACACCATCTGCCCCAAAATCCTCAATGAGTTTAAGAGCATCGGGGGAATTACCCAATTGTTTGGACATCTTTCTACGTTGTTTATCCCTGACAAGCCCCGTAAAATAGACATTTTCAAAAGGTCGTTTTCCCCTGTATTCATACCCTGCCATAATCATTCTGGCCACCCAAAAGAATATGATATCAGGGGCCGTTACCAAATCATTGGTAGGGTAATAGTAATTTACTTCTTCATTGTCAGGGTCCAAGATTCCCCCAAACACACTGATGGGCCATAACCAAGAAGAAAACCAAGTATCCAGTACATCACGGTCTTGTAGCAAGTCGGTTGCTTCTATGTTCGGTTTTATGGCTCTTGCCAGTTTCAATGCTTCTTCTGGAGATTCGGCAACCACAAAATCCTCCTTGCCGTCGCCATAATAATATGCGGGAATTTGATGACCCCACCACAATTGACGTGAAATATTCCAATCACGAATGCCTTCCATCCAATGGCGATAAGTATTTTCAAACTTTTTCGGGAAAAATTTGATGTCGTTTGTAGTAAATACGCTTTCCAGGGCAGGTTTGGCCAGATTTTCCATTTTTAGGAACCATTGGTCCGAAAGTCTTGGCTCGATTACTGCTTTGGTCCTTTCCGATGTGCCTACTTTATTGATATGCTGTTCGGTTTTTACCAAATACCCCTTCTCTTCCAACTCCTTGGAAATTTCTTTCCGAACCACAAAACGGTCCTTTCCTTCGTAATGAAGTCCGAATGAATTCAGGGTAGCGTCCTCATTAAAAATATCAACCACTTCAAGGTTATGCTTATCCCCAAGATTTTTATCGTTCTCGTCGTGCGCAGGTGTAACCTTAAGGCATCCCGTACCAAATTCCATATCCACATATTCATCCTCAATAATGGGGATCACCCTATCGCAAATGGGCACTATGGCCTTTTTGCCACGCAAATGACGGTATCTTTCATCATTTGGGTTGATGCAAATCGCGGTATCGCCCAAAATAGTCTCTGGACGAGTGGTGGCAATGGTCACTTTTTCTTCAGAATCTTCAATGGCGTAGGACAAATAGTATAGATTACCCTGTCTTTCTTCATAGATCACTTCCTCATCAGAGAGAGTGGTCTTGGCCTCAGGGTCCCAGTTAACCATTCGGTATCCCCTGTAAATCAGTCCTTTTTTGTATAGATCAACAAAAACCTTGATCACGGAGGCCGACATGTCCTCGTCCATGGTGAACTTGGTGCGGTCCCAATCACAGGACGCCCCCAATTTTTTCAACTGTTGAAGGATTACGCCTCCATATTCATCGGTCCAATCCCAAGCATGTTTCAAAAATTCTTCACGGGATAATTTTGACTTGTCGATGCCATCGGCCTTTAGCTTAGCAACCACTTTGGCCTCAGTGGCTATGGATGCATGGTCCATTCCCGGGACCCAACAGGCATTCTTCCCCAATAGTCTCGCTCTACGGACAAGAACATCTTGTAGGGTATTATTGAGCATGTGCCCCATATGGAGCACTCCAGTAACATTTGGGGGAGGTATTACTATGGTGTACGGCTCCCTTTCATCTGGTTTGGAGCTAAAATAATCGTGCTCGGACCAGTAGGCATACCAATGTTCTTCAACCCTTTTTGGGTCATATTTTGATGGGATTTCCATTTTTCGGTACAGTTTTTGTTTAATTGAACTGTGATTGGATTTTTGAAGGGGAAGCCAAATGTTAATTTTTCGCTATTCTTCGGATTAGAGCCAATCCAGAAATACGAAACAAAAATAAGTAACGTTATTCTATAACAAAAGAATTTTGGATGCAGGTATCAAAACATCTACATTTGAAATTTACCCAAAAACCAAAAATGATGAAAAAAACTGTACTCATGCTGTTTGTAGGGCTTTTATCCTTAGGGGTATACGCTCAGGAAACTGCTAAAATCGAATTTAAGAGCGAGACCATTGATTACGGAGAAATCGAAAGAGGAAGTGATGGTATTCGTGTTTTTGAGTTTACCAACACTGGTAATGCCCCTTTGGTCATCAGCAATGTAAGATCGAGCTGTGGGTGTACTATCCCCAAAAAACCGGAAGAACCGATTATGCCTGGAAAAACAGGTAAAATCGAAGTAAAATATGACACCAACAGAGTTGGCCCGATCAGAAAGGCCATCACTGTGACCTCCAATGCGGATACTCCGACGAAAGTCCTTAAAATCAAAGGTACCGTTAAGAATCCAGGAGCGAAGTAAGTAAAAAGAAAATTATATTTTAAAGCCCTAAAACCAGTTGGTTTTGGGGCTTTTACTTTTTAGTCATCGTCAAACATCTTTTTCAGGACAAAGGTAAACAGTAGGTCCCTGTTGTATCGTTCAATCAGTACCTTTATCCGTTTTCCTTCCCGTTCGTTCAACATTTTAAGGATTTCTTGGAGTTTGTATCGGTGCACTCGTTTTCCGTTTACTGCGAGAATCACATCCCCCTCACGGAGACCCGCTTCTGCCGCAGGGCTTCCTGCACGGATACCAGATACCACAATTTCGGGCACAAGACTCAGCCTTGTTTTGTTTTCCAATAGGATTTGGACATTCCCAAAGGCATCCTGTTCATCGCTTTTAACCACACCATTCCCATTGGCAATACTTTCTGCAATGTACCTAAGTCCATTGTGCTGTAAATCTATCCCTGCCAAATTGTATTGAAAGGGCTCTTTAAAGTTCCCGTTCTTTTTTAAAGTGATCAAGCCCCGAGAATAATCGAAAACCATATTAAAGCGTTTCAACAACTCTCCCCCAACACTTCCGTTACGATCACTCAGGCTGTCCAGGCCCTTAAAAGATTCACGGTAGGGAAAAGCCACTTTAGCTTCATTCAATTCAAAATCCCCTATCCGAATCCCATTGATCTTGCTGCGTTTTCCAAAAATATCCCCACTGAGGCCATGCCCCAAAAGATCTTCGTAATTTTTTTCCGGTACCTCAAGTCCTTTGGTGGGCTGATGAAACAACCACAAGGCATCACTACTCCCGGTATCAACCAATAATTTGACCGGGACATTTGCAGTATCCTTCATTAAGACGGTGGCTTGCATATACGCCTTCCGCCCTTCGACCATTAAGGGAATGGTCTGTGTTTTTCGTCTATCCCTGTATGTATATCGTTCTGGGTTGTGCAGTATTATTCTTTTTGAAGCATAATTCACTTCAACAATAAAATCCCTAAACAAATCATATCCCATGATTCCATGAACGGGAATACCCAAAGAGGTGGAAAAGTTTATATCCCTGTCCAAGACCACATAAAGGTCTTGGGAAAAATTCTTGGCGTCCCCGAGTTCAAATATGTTTCCTTTGGAACTCAATGCCTTCATAGGCTCTCCGCCCCCTAGACCTTGCACCGTCACTTCGGTTACATTGTTGATGGAAATGGAATCCGACTTGGACAAATTGAAAAGGATAGGCTTACTGACCCCGGAATCCAAAATAAAAGTCAATTCCGTACCATTGATCTCCACCGGAATAATAATAAGGTTGTTGATCAACTCAAACCTAATCTTCTGGTGTTTTTCACCTTTTGGCAGTTTGTACCCTTGTGCCATAACCATAAGCGGCACAATTAAAAGAAGTGCAAAAAAGATGACATTTTTCCTCAACATACCAAATTTCAGCTAGTCATACTTATTAAATATACAAATTAAGCTGTATACCAGATAGTATTTTAACATTTCGACAACCGCATAATTATTCAATAAAGTTGTTGTTTTCAATAATTGGTTTTCTCATTTTTGCCAAAACTTTAGTACATGCCAAGTATCTCCAAGAAAGGGACACTAATGCCCGCATCGCCCATCCGTAAATTGGTGCCCTACGCAGAGGATGCCAAAAAACGGGGAACCCAGGTAATACACCTTAATATTGGACAGCCCGATATAAAGACACCTAAAGTGGCTTTGGATGCTGTTCGCAACCACAATATCGAAGTACTTGAGTACAGCATGACCCAGGGCTCAGAGATGTATCGTCAAAAAATTGCCGCTTACTACGCCAAACAGGACATTTTGGTTGATGCGGAAGATATTATCGTGACCACAGGGGGATCGGAAGCACTGTCTTTTACCATGGGAACCATAATGGACAATGGGGATGAGATCATAATTCCAGAGCCATTTTACGCCAACTACAATGGTTTTGCCACTGCAGCGGGAGTAAACGTAAAACCCATAGCATCCTCCATTGACAATAATTTTGCGCTCCCTCCCATTTCCAAGTTCGAGGAACTCATTACCCCAAAAACCAAGGCTATTCTAATTTGCAACCCTGGAAATCCCACGGGATACCTGTACAGCAAAGAAGAGATTCATCAATTGGCGGATTTGGTCAAAAAACACGATCTTTTTCTTGTTGCCGACGAAGTGTATAGGGAATTTACCTATGATGGAAGGGAACACTACTCCATTCTTCAGGTTGATGGACTCGAAGAACATGCCATTGTAGTTGACTCCGTTTCCAAAAGATACAGCATGTGCGGCGCTCGAATCGGTTGTTTGATCTCCAAGAACAAACAAGTGATCAATACTGCCATGAAATTTGCCCAGGCCCGATTGTCCCCTCCGACCTTTGCCCAGATTGCAAGCGAAGCTGCTTTGGAAACACCTCAGGAGTATTTTGACAATGTAATCGAGGAATATGTTGCCCGAAGGAATCTCCTTATAACAGAGCTGAACAAGTTGGAAGGCGTAAAAGTAGCCACCCCGCAAGGTGCCTTTTACTGTGTCGTCGAACTTCCCGTTGAAGATGCGGACCACTTTGCACAATGGTTACTGGAAAGTTTTGAAGTTGATGAAAAAACCGTAATGGTAGCCCCAGCAGCAGGTTTTTACGCTACGCCTGGATTGGGAAAAAATCAAATAAGAATTGCCTATGTGCTCGAAAAAGAGCAACTTGTAAAGGCCGTCCAAATTTTGGGCAAGGCCTTAACCAAGTACAACGCCCAGTGAACATTCAGGAAAACATATCCTTAAAAAGCCACAATACCTTTGGTATTGATGTAAAGGCAAGGTTTTTTGTTGAGATTACCGGATTGGTCCAACTCCAAAAAGCACTGGAACTCAAGGCATATCCCAAAAAGTTCATCATCAGCGGAGGAAGCAATATGCTACTTACCCAAGATATTGATGCGCTGGTAATGCACATCCAACTGAAAGGCATTACCGTTGTCGAGGAAGATGAGGATAACGTTGAAGTCAAGGTAATGGCCGGCGAGAATTGGCACGAACTGGTCATGTGGAGTTTGAAACATGGTTATGGTGGTCTGGAAAATCTTTCTTTGATTCCCGGTAATGTGGGTACGGCCCCCATCCAAAACATTGGCGCCTACGGTGTGGAACTCAAAGATGTTTTTGTGAGCTGCGCCGCCATGGATGTGAAAACAGGGGAACTGGAAGGTTTTGACAACGAAGCCTGCGAGTTTGGCTATAGGGATTCCATTTTCAAAAACAAGGCCAAAGGGAAATACATTATTACATCAGTGGTCTTAAAGCTGACCAAAAAAAATCATGTGCTCCATACAGGCTACGGTTCCATTGAAAATGAACTGAAGAACAGAGGAATCGTTCATCCGACCATTCAGGATATTTCAGATGCTGTAATCGCCATTCGAAAAAGTAAATTGCCCGACCCCAAGGAAATTGGAAACAGTGGCAGTTTTTTCAAAAACCCGATCATTTCCAAAAAGGCCTTTGACAAGTTCATCAAAAAAAATCCCAATGCCCCTTCTTATGAGATGGATGAGAATCACTATAAAATCCCAGCTGGTTGGCTCATAGAGCAATGTGGTTTTAAAGGAAAGCGTTTCGGAGATGCCGGTGTACACGAGAAACAGGCCTTGGTTTTGGTAAATCACGGGAATGCATCGGGTAAGGAAATTTTGGAATTGGCCCAAAAAATTCAGGAAGAGGTACAAAAAACCTTCAAAATAAAGATTCAACCAGAGGTGAACATAATAAAATAACCCTCGCATTGAAACCAATAACGAGGGTTATACCAAACCAAACTAACCAAATTTATAATATATTGTCAGGGTTATCACACCCCTTGTTTCTTTTCAAAATCAACTAACACAAAATGCTTTTTCTGTCTTAGCTTTGTCTTATATACGAGATAAATCCTATTTTAGATTTTGGCCCCCTAAAAAATTTTACCAAAAGCATCATAAATGAGCACATTGATCGAGAGACATATTGTTTCACTCCTTGCAGAAAAAGACGACAAGGCTATTTCTCTACTTTATGAAAATTATGGTGATACGCTCTTTGGAGTTGCTCACAAGGTGGTAAAAGATGAAGATTTGGCCCAAGATGTGCTTCAGGAAAGTTTCATCAAAATTTGGAAAAAAGCGGACACTTATGATGCTTCAAAAGCCAAGCTTTTTACTTGGTTGTTCCGAATAGTACGCAACACCGCCATAGACAAGTTAAGAAGTGTTAACAATAAATCGGACAAAGAGATCCAAATCGACGTTTCGGACGTATATAATGTAGGAGTAAAGAGCATAAACCCCGAACATCTGGACATCCAGGAAAACTTGGACAAGATTGAGGATAAGTATAGGATTGTTCTTGAAGCCCTGTTTTTTGAGGGAATGACACAGCAGGAGGCAAGCGATGAATTGGATATTCCCTTGGGAACCATAAAGTCCAGATTGAAAATCGGACTTAGGGAACTTGGAAAGATTTACGGCACCTCCATGTCTTTGCTCCTGTTATTAAATCTATTATCATGAAGGAGAAAGTTAAAATATTTTTAGAATCGGACATCTTGGAAAAGTATCTTTTGGGAGATACCACCAAAGAAGAGTCACAAAAAGCCGAAAGGTACATTGCCATGTACCCCGAGGTAAGGGAAACATACGATACGCTCCAGAAAAATCTGGAGACCTTCGCCAATTTGTACGCCAGAAAAACCCCTGAAGGCCTTAAAGAGATCATACTTGCCAGTGCCAAAAAGGAAACCATGGTTAGCAAAAGATTCATGAGATACGCCGTTGCAGCAAGTATTGCCATAATGATTTTTGCCGGCTCCTCCCTTTTCTTCTGGAATCAGAACCAGACGTTACAACAGGAAAACACCATGGTAACCAACCAAATCAAATATTTGGAGGATAACATGAAAGACCAGTTGGCCGACATGAGAAACCAGTTTATCGTTCTCAACAACCCTGCTACAAAAAAACACCAGGTAAAAGGCGAACGTGAAGCCAAGGAACTCAAGGCCATTGCCTATATCAACCCTGTGAAAAAACTTTCATATATCAATGTGAGCAATGTTCCCGAACTTCCCGAGAACAAGTGTTTCCAGATGTGGGCCGAAGTAAATGGGGAATTGGTCAACTTGGGCATAATCAAAAACTTTGACGAAAAGGACAAGCTTCTCGCATTGCCTTATGCCGACAACGCCGTGGGTTACATTACCATAGAACCTGAAGGTGGAAACAATACACCTTCGGTGGACAATATCGTTGCCAACATCAAATATTAAGGTTTACTTTAAAGAAACCTTAAACACCCCATCCTTTAGCAAGGTATTTTGTACCTTTGTACAAAAGTTGGAATATGAAGTTAGCATTAGTCACCATTGGATTGTTGGCACTTGCATTTGCAGGAATCGCCATTAAAATCTGGGGAAAAAAGAACGGTGAGTTCGCCGGAACCTGTGCAAGTCAAAGTCCGTTTTTGAACAAAAATGGGGAAGCTTGCGGTTTTTGCGGTAAACTCCCTGAAGAACAAGATTGCAAAAAAGACACAGTTACAAATACCCAATAACCCTTAATTTTTAGGTAAGACTCATTTTTTGGAAAAAACCGAAGATTCCATCAAGGAGATTATACAAAAGGCAAAAGCAGGAAACCAAATTGCCTTCAGTACACTCTTGGACACTTTTTGGAACGATGTTTACGGTTTTCAGGTACTTCGCACAAAAAATGAGAATGACGCAGAGGATATCACCATACGAACCTTTTCAAAGGCGTTTGATAAAATCGACACCTACGACGAAAACTACGAGTTCAAGACTTGGCTCATCACTATTTCCAAAAACCTCCATGTAGACCTTCTCCGAAAACGCAAGAGAAGCCTCATGAACGAAATGGAATCACGCAGTGACGAAGTGAAAAGGGTTCTGGATGAAACCCCCACGGTAGAAGATCGATTGATCACTGAGCAGAACCTTGCCCACCTTCTTCAAGACATCAAAAAATTGAAGCCCCATTACCAAAAGGTCATCAACCTGCGCTATTTTCAGGAAATGAGTTATGCCGACATTGCCAAAGAACTCAATGAACCTGTGAACAATGTGAAGGTAAAACTGCTTCGGGCGAAAAAACTTTTGGCCGAAATCATCAAAAAAAAGTGACCCGCTCCAAGGCACAAACTTTCCTTACCAGTTTCGTATCTTTGTAAATCATAAATTTGTTGTATGAGCACAAGCGTAGCAGAAAACGTAATTCCACCCAAAGGAAAGCCAAAATGGCTAAGGGTAAAGCTCCCAACGGGCAAAAAATACACACAGTTAAGGGGGCTTGTGGATAAATACGACCTAAATACCATTTGCACCTCTGGTAGTTGCCCGAATATGGGCGAATGCTGGGGAGAAGGTACCGCAACATTCATGATTTTAGGAAACATCTGCACCCGTTCCTGTGGGTTTTGCGGCGTAAAAACAGGTCGTCCGGAAACCGTGGACTGGGCAGAGCCCGAAAAAGTGGCTCGTTCCATAAAAATCATGAACATTAAGCATGCCGTGCTCACATCCGTAGACCGTGACGATCTCAAGGACATGGGCTCCATAATTTGGGCGGAGACGGTAAAAGCCGTTAGACGGATGAACCCTGAGACCACCATGGAGACCTTGATTCCCGATTTTCAGGGAATCCCCACCCATTTGGATAGAATCATAAACGTGGCTCCTGAAGTGATTTCCCATAATATGGAAACCGTGAAACGACTCACTCGCGAAGTCAGGATTCAGGCAAAATATGAAAGAAGTCTTGAAGTACTGGACTATTTAAAGAAAAATGGGGCAAAAAGGACCAAATCAGGAATCATGCTAGGTTTGGGGGAAGAAGAAAACGAGGTCATAGCCACCATGGAAGACCTCAGAAAGGCAGATGTGGATGTGGTCACCATTGGGCAGTATCTGCAACCTTCCAAAAAACACCTTCCCGTGAAACAGTTTATTTTGCCGGAACAGTTCAAAAAATATGAGGAAATAGGGTTGAAAATGGGCTTTAGGCACGTGGAAAGTGGAGCTTTGGTCCGCTCATCGTACAAAGCGCACAAGCATATACACTAACACCACAACCATCCACCTCTCCCCCAGATTATGAAAAACATCACTGTTGGTATCAATGGCTTTGGCCGTATCGGTAGAACCCTTTTCAGACTTTTGCTGAATCATCCGAACATCAAGATCGTGGCCATAAACGATTTGGCCAATGCAGAAACTTTGGCCCATCTGCTCAAATATGACAGCATTCATGGGGTATTGAACAATAATATATCCCACAAGGACAATCTGATTCTGGTCGATGACAGGGAAATACCCGTTCTCAACCACACCTATCCCAAAGAAATTGACTGGAAATCGCATGATGTTGATATTGTAGTCGAATCCACCGGAAAATTCAAGACAAGGGAAGATTTGCAATACCATGTGAAAAATGGAGCAAAAAAAGTGATTCTCTCCGTTCCTCCACTGGACGATTCCATCAAAATGGTGGTTTTGGGTGTCAATGAGGAAATTATCGAACGTGGGGACCAAATCATTTCCAATGCATCCTGCACTACCAACAATGCCGCCCCAATGATCAAAACAGTCAATGATCTCTGTGGGATAGAGCAAGCCTACATTACCACGGTGCACTCCTACACCTCCGACCAAAGTTTGCACGATAGCCCCCACCGCGACCTAAGAAGGTCCCGGGCAGCAGGTCAATCCATAATTCCCACCACAACAGGAGCGGCAAAGGCACTCACAAGTATTTTCCCCGAATTGTCCGATGTGATAGGAGGATGTGGTATCCGAGTGCCCGTACCCAATGGTTCACTTACGGATATTACCTTCAATGTTACCCAAGAAACCTCCATTGAAGAAATAAATGCTACCTTTAAGAAGCAAGCGGACAGTAATCTAAAAGGCATATTAAGCTACACCGAAGACCCCATTGTTTCTATCGATATAAACAATAGTTCTTACTCTTGTACGTTTGATTCATTGATGACCTCCGTGATCGGTAAAATGGTGAAAATCATTGGATGGTACGATAACGAAACTGGATATTGCTCCAGAATCATTGATTTAATAGCTTTGCTGATAAAGAAAAATTACGTTTGACCTTAAAACCGACAAACAAAAGGATAGGCAAAAATTTGCTGCTACTCTTGTGCATGGCCATATGCACACAACTCGCTTTTGCTCAAAACGAAGGGAATTCAACCTCCAAGGTCAAGGCCGTTTTTGATGAATTCATGCAATATCGCCACGAAAACAAAGTGGACAAGGCTTTGGAAACCCTGAAAGAAGCCGCCAATATTGCCGAAACCAATGAAGACTCCAAACTTTTATTGGATACGTATCATCAATATGCAAGATTGTTTCTAGAGGAAGGTGATCGCAAATCAGCAACATTTTACTGGGACAGGGCCAGTATTCTACTAAAAGACACCTCCTACCCATACGGGGAAGCATTCCATTTGTATTTGGATGCCGCACTCAGGTATGACGAAGGCAACAACTTCCAAGCATTGAAACAGCTGGAAGAATCCAGGAAACTTAGCAATAATAGAAACCTTACCAACAATATACTATTGTTGGAGGCCAACATTTACACCAATATCGAGAAATACGATGATGCGGTAAAAAACCTGCACGCACTTATTGTGAACGCAGATGACAAGGAACGAGCTTTCCTAGCAACCAAGGCCAATCTGCAATTGGCCAAAATAAGTGTGACATTGGACGATTTGGAGGAGGGCATCATACACTCCAAAGCTTCTTTGGAGCTGGCACAAAAACATGGTTTTGCCAAAGAGATCAAAAACTCCTATGAACAATTGGCCACTATTTATGAAGCCAACGGAAATTATAAGGAATCATTGGGCTATGCCAAACAGTTGGCTCAAATCAAGGATTCCGTGTTCAATACAGAAAAGGCCAAATTGGATGTGGATATAGGCGCAAGGGTACGCAATGAGCACCAAATGAACGAAATGAACAAGCTCCAAGCCAAGAATGAGGAGTTGAGCGAATCCAAAAACCGCTCAGAGATCACGGCCATTTTAACATCGGCCTTTTTGACCATTATCTCGCTATTGGCGGTATCCTTGTTCAGGAACAACCAAATCAAACTTAAAACCAACGATCTTCTCTATACCAAAAACAAGGAATTGGAGCTGGCAAGGGATGCTGCGGTTTCGGCCATGGAAGCAAAAACCAATTTCCTGTCCACGGTAACCCACGAACTGCGAACACCATTGTATGCCGTCACGGGGCTCACACACCTTTTGTTGGAGGAAAATCCGTCAGAACACCAGAAGGAGCATTTGAAATCATTGAAATTTTCAGGGGAATACCTGCTTAATTTCATCAATGATATTCTTCAAATCAACAAAATCGATGCCGAAAAACTGGAGCCGCTCAGTATAGAATTCAAATTGCACAAGGTACTGGAAGACGTGGTGGAATCGCTCCAGCAAAATGCAAACGAGAAAAAGACGCAATTGGTCTTGGATTATGACCCGACCATTCCGAAAAAATTATTGGGAGACCCCATCAAGCTATCCCAAATATTCATGAACCTTGTTGGCAATGCCCTTAAATTCACTAAAAACGGTAAAGTAGAGGTCATAGCCAAGATGCTGAAAAAAGATGAAGATCAGGTAAAGCTCTATTTTGAAGTAAGGGATAACGGAATTGGAATTTCCGAGGAACAACAGAAAAACATTTTTGACAGCTTTGAGCAGGGATCTATTCAGATCAATAGGGAGTATGGGGGAACAGGACTTGGACTGACCATTGTAAAAAGCCTAGTGGGCCTATTTGGAAGTTCCATCCACTTGGAAAGCGAACTGGACCACGGAAGCTCCTTCTACTTTGAAATGGATATGGATTATGAAAGCAAAGAGGGGGAAGATATCGCCTTTGAACTCAATCCAGAAGAATTCCAATTTAAAGGGCTGCACATTTTGATTGTGGAAGACAACAAAATCAATCAGGTGATCACCAAAAAAATGCTTACCAAAAAAGAGATTACCTGCGATATAGCCAACAATGGGAACGAAGCCATTGATTTGGCCAAAAACAACACCTACGATGCCATTTTAATGGACATCCACATGCCAGGTATAAGCGGCGAGGAAGCCACTCGACAAATACGCAAATTCGACCAGAACATCCCCATTATCGCACTTACGGCCATTTCATTGGACGATAGTCTGGACAGTTTCTACGAAGCAGGATGCAACGATGTGGTCACCAAGCCATTTAAACCAGAAGTGTTCTACCAAAAAATCGGGGAAAACATTTTTAGGAGCAAAATGGAAGGTTCCGTCTAAAGCGATCCTTCAACAGCATTTTTCAAAACCACCTCATCATCACTGGAGAAGCTATGCGCAATTTCCAAAAAATACAGATTTTCCGCCCTCCCCTTCAATCTAACAAAATCCTTTTCAGTCGTCAGCACCATTTCATATCCTTGGAACTGTTCAATTTCCTTATGGGTAAAGTGATGGTGATCCCCAAACTCAAAATGCTCAAAGTCCACTCCTACGGTTTTTAAATGCTCAACCAAAGGTTCAGGCGAAGCAATTCCTGTTACCAAAGCCACTTGTTTGTTCTTTAATTGGGATAATTGTATTTTCTCCTCTCCTCCATCAGTCACACAATCATGATACCGCAATGAAGCAAACAACACCTTTTGATGCTTTCTTGGCTTTAGTTTTGCAGTAATCGCATGCTTTTCATCCTCCAGCAACTCCTTGGGACATTTGGTCACAATGATCAAATCGGCACGTTTTGCCTCTTTCTTGGCATCCCGAAGGCTACCCGTGGGCAAATACCAATCATCCACATATAAATTACGATAAGTGGTAAGCAAAATTGAAAAACTCGGCTTTACTTTTCTATGTTGAAAGGCATCATCCAAAACAATGACATCCGGTTTGATCAAACTTTCCAATTTCTCTATGCCTTTTCGCCTATCGGCATCAACAGCAACGGCTACTTCTGGAAACTTTTGATGGATTTGATAAGGTTCATCCCCTAATTCCAAAACAGTGCTTTTGGCATTGGCCAAATAGAACCCTTTGGATTTACGCTTATATCCCCTGCTCAGCACCGCCACATCTCGATCAGATAATATTCGCAACAAATATTCCGTCATCGGTGTCTTGCCCGTACCACCAACACTCAAGTTTCCCACACAAATGGTCGGTGTTTGGTACGATTTGGATGAAAAAACACCTATATCGAACAAGAAGTTTCGAACATAGACCACCAAGGCATAGATCAACGAAATGGGGAACGCTATTTTCCGAAGCAATTGAAGCATTGAACGAAAATATAATATTTTATCTTTAGCCCACTTAACATTTTTAAAATGACCGTTAACAAGATAGCAAAAACGCTGGAAGAATTGGCACCTTTGGAACACGCAGAGAGCTTTGACAACGTAGGCCTGTTGGTGGGCGACCCCAATATGAAGGTAAAAGGTGTCCTGGTCACCCTCGACACACTGGAAAACGTAATGGACGAAGCCATTGAAAAAAAGTGCAACCTCATCGTGAGTTTTCATCCCATCATTTTCAAAGGCTTAAAAAAGTTGACAGGAAGCAACTATGTGGAACGTGTGGTACTCAAAGCCATTACCAATAACATTGCCATTTACAGTATGCATACCGCATTGGACAACAGCAAAATTGGGGTAAATGCCAAAATCTGTGATGTTTTGGGACTCAAAAATCCAGAAATCCTGATTCCGAGGACAAAAAGCATTAAAAAATTGACCACCTATGCCCCGAATGCCACTGCAGAAAATATAAAAATGGCCCTCTTTGCAGCAGGTGCCGGGGAAATTGGCAAATACAGCAATTGCAGCTACAGTTTGGAAGGTGTAGGAAGTTTCAAGGCAGAAGACGGCGCCAATCCTGCTGTCGGAAAAGTGGGCGAGGTTCATTTTGAAAAAGAGACCATGATCAACGTCATCTACTCCTTTGAGAAGGAAAAACCCATTTTAAAAGCCCTTTTTGATGCCCACCCCTACGAAGAAGTGGCTTACGAAGTGCTCACTCTTGAAAACACCAATCAGGATTTGGGCATGGGCATGGTGGGCCACCTTGATATTGAAATGGAAGAAAAAGAGTTTCTGCTCATGGTCAAAGAGCGAATGAAGGCCTCCACCGTACGGCATTCCGAACTACTGGGCAGGAAGGTAAGTAAAGTAGCTGTTTTAGGGGGGAGCGGAGCTTTTGCCATAGGTGCTGCCAAGAAGGCGGGAGCAGATATTCTTGTTACCGCAGACCTAAAATACCATGATTTTTACCAAGCCGAAAACCAACTGGTGATCGCTGATATTGGGCACTTTGAAACTGAGCAATTTACAAAAGATTTATTGGTTGATTATCTTACGAAAAAAATTCCTAATTTTGCAGTCTCTTTATCGGAGAGTATAACGAATCCCATCAAGTATTTATAAAATATATGGCGAATAAGAAAGAAAGCACTGTGGAAGACAAGTTGAGAGCATTGTACGATTTACAACTCATTGATTCCAGAGTGGATGAAATCCGCAACGTTAGAGGCGAATTGCCTTTGGAAGTAGAGGACTTGGAAGACGAAGTTCTTGGTCTTAAAACCAGAATGGACAAATTGAAAACGGATGTTGAGACCATCAACTTTGAGATTACTGCCAAAAAAAATCTCATCGATGAGTCCAAAACGCTTATCAAAAAATACAGCGAGCAACAAAAAAATGTAAGGAACAGCCGCGAGTTCAATTCCTTGAGCAAGGAAGTGGAGTTCCAAGAGTTGGAGATTCAATTGGCCGAAAAGAACATCAAAGAGTTCAAAGCCCAGATTGAGCAGAAAAAAGAAGTGATTGCACAGACCAAGGAGAAATTATCCGAGCGTGAAGGTCACTTGAAGCACAAGAAAGGGGAATTGGACGCTATTCTTTCAGAAACTGAAAAAGAGGAGAAAGCCCTTTTGAAAAAATCCGAGGAATACGAAGACAAAATCGAAGAGCGATTGGTCAAAGCTTACAAAAGAATCCGTCTCAATGTGAAAAACGGTTTGGCCGTGGTTCCTGTAGAACGTGGTGCTTCCGGTGGTTCGTTCTTTACAATTCCTCCACAGGTACAGGTTGAGATTGCATCCCGCAAAAAAATCATTACCGACGAGCACAGTGGAAGAATTTTGGTGGATCCTCTTTTGGCTGAAGAAGAGCAGGAAAGAATGGAAAAACTTTTTGCCAAGCTTTAATCCAATAGCTCAGGTTAAGAATTAGAAGCCACCTTAAAAGGTGGCTTTTTTTATGTTGTCATTTCCAATTGGGCAAAGCGATTGAGAAATCTTTTCCTACTTAAGATGTCTCAATTACGCTCGACATGACAACCTAGCTTATTCCCAGAAGTAAGTTAATTTATATATAAAGTGCAAAGGTCTACTTCGACTACGCTCAGTGACCTTTTGAAATCATTTTCTCAGAGATAATTCGGGAAATTAGTGTTATCCTGGAAACCCTGAAAAAAGATTTCTCCCATTCGGTCGAAATGGCACATATTATTTATCATCCAATAATCCAAGAATCATTTCTTCCACTTCTATGGAGTTCCATTTTTTCTCAATATCAGGCATTTGCATTACCCGTCGCATAATTTCTTCCTGCCTATCACCAATCGCCAATGCTTCTGAATAAGGTCTATCCGAAAAAGTGACACGACTGTACACGGGCACCCACTTTTCTGGATGCTTGGCAGCAAACTGCTTTTCTATCTTTTTCTGTAACAAAAATTTTGGGTCAGCCGTTTTACTGCTCATTTCCATAAAGTTTCTATAACTCAGCTCTGCAATGGCGTCAGCATTTGGCTTCCGTTCTTCTTGGTATTCGGAGAAAATGGTATCCCAATCATCCCCATGCTTCTCCATTAATTGGTTTAGCACGTAGATATCCTCAAAACCGGCGTTCATTCCTTGTCCATAAAATGGGACGATAGCGTGGGCCGAATCGCCCACAAGAGCCACTTTGTTCCAATACGTCCATGGGTAACACTTCATGGTAACCATGGCACTGGTCGGATTATTAAAAAAGTCTTTGGTCAAATCTTCTATTTCCTTACGAACGTTCGGGAAATACTTTTTGAAAAACTCCTTGGCATCATCCACCGAAGTTATGCTCTCGAAAGAAACCTCTCCCTCAAATGGCAAGAACAAGGTACAGGTAAAACTACCGTCAATATTGGGCATGGCAATGAGCATAAACTCCCCACGTGGCCAAATATGAAACGAGTTTTTGTCCAACTTATGGGTTCCGTCCTCGTTGGCGGGTATGGTAAGCTCCTTATACCCCACATCGATAAAGTTTTGGGAATAATTGAACCTACTGCGACGTTGCATTTTATGGCGGACACGTGAAAAAGCACCATCGCAGCCAAAAATTAGGTCATACTGATATTCCTTCCACTCACTTTTTTCCGTTTCTCCTGTATAGATTTTGGCCTCGGGCAAATTCACGTCCCAGACTTTTTCATTAAATCGAAACTCTGCACCTTCCTCCTCTGCCAAATCGATCATTCGTTTGTTCAGGACCCCCCTAGAAATGGACCAAATAGCCTCTCCATCCTTTCCATATTTCTGAAAATACATGGGTTTACCGTTCACATGCATGGCTCGTTTATCCAAGGGTATGGCCAAATCCTTGATTTTACCACCAATGCCCACCTCATCCAAGGAACGCCAGCCCCTATTGCTCATGGCAAGGTTGATAGACCTTCCCGAAAACTTGATGGTCCTAATATCCGGTCTTCTATCAAAGACGGTAACCGTATGCCCAATTCTTCGAAGATATATTGCTAATAGGGAACCCACCAATCCGGAACCGATGATGGCTATATTTTTTGGAGTCTGTGCCATAAATGCCCTCTGGGCCAATTCAAGTTAAACAGCTAAAATACGGAATTTTAATTTTTTTTGGTTCAACCATAAGAGACACACACATCCCTCAAAGTGGTATTTACACCCCCATTCCACTCTTTTTGTTTCTAGTGTAATCCATAGCTCTGATTTTCGACGTATATATTCTAAAATATTCCGCTACGGCGCCTATATATAAAAAGTCCTTCACAAACACTTGCGAAGGACTTTTCACTTTTTAGAAATATCGCTGTCCTATTTCAAGATTTCATCGACGATACCGTATTCCACGGATTCCTCTGCACTCATCCAGTAGTCACGATCAAAATCCTTCATAACCTTATCGTAGTCCTGTCCACAATTCTCTGATAGGATTTTGGCACCCAATTCCTTGGTCTTGATGATTTCCCTTGCCTGGATTTCAATATTGGAAGCCTGCCCCCTTGCTCCACCGCTTGGTTGGTGGATCATTACACGGGCGTGCGGCTGAATGAATCTTCTGCCCTTTTCCCCTACGGATAGAAGGATGGAACCCATAGAGGCCGCCAAGCCGGAACACACCGTGGATACGGGGCTTTTTATCTGTTTAATGGTATCGTAAATAGCAAAACCAGAGGTTACGTACCCACCTGGGCTATTGATGATCAATTGAATCTCTTTATTGTTCAACATATCCAAATACAGTAACCTGTCGATTACGTGCTTCGCAGAATCATCATCTACTTGGCCCCACAAAAACACTTTGCGGTCTTCTAACAGTTTTTCTTGGATCAATTCCTGAACTTTTCCTTTTTTTGAACTCATTTTTTACGTGTTGTAAGACTTCAAAAATAATCAAATTCCAAGGAAGTTTCCGCACTTGTTTTTCACAATAGTTCCATTATGGTTTTATCTGTACTTTTTGAGATACCACATCCTTGATCGGTATCACGAACTTGCCCTCTTGTGTTTCAAGGGTAAGGCTATTGTTCTCAATGGCTTTTATGGTTCCCTCATTCCCATCGATTACAATTTTATCACCTACCACATAGGTTTTTCGGGTGTAAAATGCCCTGAGGATATCCGCAACGATTTCGCGGGATCCCAGACCAACTCCCAAGGCGAATGCCAAAAGGAAAGAGCCCAAAATCAAGGTAATGTTATTGGTAATGATGGTTGTGTCCACCCCTGCTTGGTTCAATGCAGTAATGGACATAAAGATCACGATCACGTAGAAAAACAGGTTGCTCACAATATTGGAACCACCGAACTCCAATGAATCGAACAACCGTTTGATGGTCTTCTTCACAAAGTTCCCGATATAGAACCCAAGCATCAGCAGTGCCAATGCACTAAAGAATTTAGGAAGGTAATGCAAAAGGTTACCGATTTCCTGTGAAATAATCTTCCAATCCAAAATATCCGCGGCCACGATCAGAAAGACCAAGATCAAAAACCACCGAACAAAACCCAGTATGATCTTTATGACATCTACATTAAGGTCGCCCTTGCCCGTTACATCCATACCATTGATCTTATCATTGAGCATATCCACTTTGGCCAGCTTCAGAATTTTCTTGAGGAGAAAAAGTACAATTTTGATGACGATCCAACCTAAAATTAAAATAACGATAGCACCCAAGATTTTGGGAAAGGCCAAAGCTATCTCTTTGCCCATACCGGATAGGGACTCCAGGGTCACATTTTTCCATTCATTAATAGTCTCCATAGTTGTTGTTTATTTATAGTGTTCTGTTAGTTGATTAGTTGTCTCCCATGGTTCGGAACAGTTTACGCAAGGCACTTCCCAAATTGATCGAGAACAATGAAGCCATGTCCATGATCAACTTTGCCGCAGCAATATCGTTCATGACTTTTTGCTTCATTTCGGGCGGTGCCTCGTGCAGGGAGGCCTCCAGCTCTTTAAATGGGTTTTTGTGTTTCTTTGCCATCTATTCCAGGGTATTATAGATTTCCAATAATCTTTCTTTCGCTCTTTTGAGCCGCATTTTCACTGCACTCTCCCCTAGTTCCATTAAAGTTACCAGTTCTTTAATACTAGCTCCATCTTGGTATTTGAGCAACAAAATGGATTTCTCTTCTGGGGATATCTGTTCCAATGCCTTTTTGAGCTTATCCGCCTTCATTTCGTATAGACTCTCATCGGGCACCTCTTCGGTAAGCTTATATTCGGAGTTTTCAACCTGTACGGACTTGTCCCGTATTTTTCGTTGTTTGTTCCGGTTGACATAATTGACACAAAAATTATAGGTAAAAGAATACAGCCAAGTAGAAAACTTCGATTTCCCCTTAAAAGTGCGAAGTTTGATAAAAAGTTGGAGGAACACATCCTGCATTAAATCCTCCGCCTCATCCTCGGATTTTGCGAATCCGTAGCATTTGTTGTACACCAATTTTGCATAACGGTCATACAACTTCCCAAAGAGCATAGGGTCGTTGTCCGCCACAATCTGTTTCACTAATTCCTCATCAGAAAGTTGTACGTATAAGTCTTCCTTTTCCAAAAACGCTTTGTCGGGGTTACTTACAAGTATTAGAAACAAGTTTTTAAAAAAAGTCACTCCGGAAACAGATTTATTTGGTCAGGCTTTTTAAAACGGGGCGCAAAATAAGAGATTTTCCTAGTATATTTGGTTAAAAACCAGTCATGAAGACCAATTACCTCGTTGCACTGCTAACTTTCATATTTTTTACTGCCTGCAAAACCGAGCCAAAAAAAACCGAAGAAGCTGCCGAGCCATCCGAAATTGAAAAATCCATTCCTGAACGTGTAGCGGAAGCGCACGGTTTCGACAACTGGTCAGATGTGACGGAAATCACTTTTACCTTTAATGTGGACAGGGATTCCATGCATTTTGAGCGTAGCTGGAACTGGGAGCCCAAGAGCAATACGGTCACTGCCATTTCTGGACCCGACACCCTTACCTACAACCGAAATTCCATGGACAGCATTGCCTTAAGGACCAATAGCGGTTTCATCAATGACAGGTATTGGTTGATGGCACCCTTTAATTTGATATGGGACTCCAACAATTATACCTACGAGCATACCGAAGAGGCCACAGCGCCCATTAGCGAAGAGCCCATGCAAAAACTTACCATTGTGTATGCCAACGAAGGAGGCTACACCCCTGGCGATGCGTATGACTTTTATTTTAAAGACGATTATATTATCCGGGAGTGGGCTTATAGAAAATCCAATCAAGAAGAGCCCAGTTTGGTCTCCACTTGGGAAGACTATGTGGCCATGGAAGGCCTACAACTGGCCCAACAGCACAACCGACCCGATGGTGGCAGTAATTTATATTTTACCGGGCTTACGGTAAGCAAGGAATAAAGTATTAGCTAGTAGAGTTGGTAAAACTGGAAAAGAGGCATTTAAATTCCCCCAGACATATTAAAAGATGATATGATGCATCGGCTATAATCTTATTTTTTTATTTTTTGGTATCGAGATAAACATGTTAGCAGCAATATAAAAAGCATGGAAAATGAAAGTAACATTGATCAGCATTCCCGTTCGAGACCAAGAAAGGGCTATGCAGTTTTATACGGAGAAGTTGGGTTTCATTAAAAAGAAAGACAAACCTTTGGGAGGTGGAAACAGATGGTTGACCCTAGTATCGAAAGACTGGCAGGATGGACCGGAAGTATTACTGGAACCAGCCCCAAACCATTTTGAACCATCCAAGGTGTATCAAGATGCGTTGATGGAAGCTGGCATTCCATGGACGCAATTTGACGTTGAAAACGTAGACTCTGAATATGAACGGTTGACCAAGCTAGGTGTGGAGTTCAGTGTAAAACCCACTGAAATGGGAAATGTAAAATATGCGATCTTCAATGACACCTGCGGGAATAACATTCAATTAGTTCAGGAACTATAAAAAACACTATGTGCAAAATGGCTCCAAAAAAATGTTCGTTCTCTTTTTACGTAGTTAAGCCACATAGACTTGATCACCAATCTTAAACCCATGGCAACATTCTTTAGAAAAATAAGGCGAGCCCTACTATCAGAAGGTAAAACCACACAGTACTTTAAATACGCCATTGGTGAAATTGTACTGGTGGTCATTGGGATTTTGATTGCTTTGCAAATAAACAACTGGAACCAGGCCAATAAGGACAAAAAAGCCTTAAAAGAGTATTTGGTGAAAGTCAAAGCCCACACCAATGAAGATTTGAAACAATTGGAAGAGATCACCTATGGTAGAACATATATTGGCGAACTATGCAAACAAGCTCGTGTACGAATCCTAAATAAAACAGAAGACGAGGATTTAAGCCTATTTATGCAATGTGGGGCTGCTTTTGCAGATTATGCATTCAAACCCAATATAAGCGGATATGAAGCTTTGAGAAATTCCTCCTATTTTGGAAAGATCAATAACACCACTTTAGATTCGCTCTTGACTAAATACCATAATTTATTGGATGATATTGCTGAAAATGAGAACAGTTACAATGAGTACGTGATCAACCAAGAGGCCTACCTTTCAACCCAATTTGATAGGTCTTTGATCTTGGCATCTGCTTTCTTGCCACAAGATTCACTCAATACTTATCGAACACCACAATCCGATTATGTGGCGGTCTTTAAGGAGTACACTCAATCTGCAACCTATAGGAATGTGATCAGTTTAGCAGCATGGCAATTTGATGCCATGGTTGCACAGTACAATCAATTAAAACTACTGGGGCAAAGTGTGGTCAACGAGATTGATACCTTTGAATAATATAAAAATAGACTCGTTCAGCATAGTAAAGAACAAGCAAATAGTGACCTTTTTTTGGGGAAGAATAAAAAAAATCAGTACAATTTTATCTAAAATTGAAAAGGAATTGGAAAAACAACGATAGTACACGTTCCAGGCAGAAATGAATGTCCAAAATAATCGATTACATCCTGACTTTGATTGATGTGGAACTGACCAAGCGTGATTGAGTTTTCACAAGGCACTAATCAATGGCATCAAAAATTTAATCTGCGATCATTTTTATCCCCTTTAGTGCTAACTAAATATTTTTCTAACCTCAAGAATTTGAAAAAAAAAGCTAAAGAATGAAACCCCATAAACATACACTTCCATTCATCATCCTTATCGTTTTATTTTCCTGTAAAAATGAAATTGTTGAACCCAAGAAATCAAAACCAAACAAGATTGTACTGATTAGCGTAAATGCACCAAAAACATATATGCATTTAATGAAACAGGACAGTGTTGGTAAAGTAGTAAAAGACAGTTCGGGAAGAAAGGCTTTCTACCAAAACAATGGTTTTACATACTTAGATTATATGAACAATGTACAGACCTGGCTTCCAAAACCCAAGGTAAACGATACATTGGCAATAGAGTGTTATAGCGACTATCTTGAATTATCCACTAATGATTTCTTTACACGTATCAAGAAAAGTTTTCTGGTAAAAAATGGAGACACCATCATATTTGATTTTGAGGACAATATTCCCAAAGCAAAAATCACAAATCGAAATGTGAATGATGTCGAATTAAATTACAATGGTTTTAGACTAAAGAAGCTATTTGACAACAAATATACCAGTCACTACTTGGTATTTGGTAATTTGTTTATTTCTGGTGGAGAAAATTATGAGAAAAATTCAATTGAATACTATCTACAGGCAAACAAGGACTTTGAGAAGGAAATTGACCTTTTGGATTCTTTAAAACGCAACAACATCATTTCTCCAATAAACTACCACTATCGCAAAGACGCCTTAAACATGTTAATGGAAAAACATAAAAAGCTGAAAAACATTAAAAATTGGCTAGCACGACAAAAGTCGTTGGAAAATGAGGAAATTATCGAGCAGGTATATGGATTTGATTTATCCAAAACCGATTCTTTGATGAAGTTTTCCTTCTTCAGGGATTATTTAATCCAAATTTCAAAATATGATTTGGATATGATCGAAGAAAACAATGGAAATTCCGGAGCATTTTATATTGATTCACGAATAAGGTTCGACTCAATTCTGCAGGACAAAAGATTCAACCACACTGCAAAGAACTATCTATTGTTTGATGCATATGATGGAATAGGTAGAAATTTTAGGGTAAAGGACAAAGAACGCTATTTTAAAAAATTACAAGAGAACACCTCCAATTTGGAGAAGCTGAACCAAGTGGTCGAAGCATATAAAATTGATTTTAGCAAATCGGACAAATTGGTTTTGACCACTTTGAAAAATGATACACTTACATTTTCCGAAGTTTTAAACAACAACAAAGGGAAGTGGCTTTATGTTGATTTCTGGGCCAGTTGGTGCAAACCTTGCCGTGAAACAATGCCTGAGTCCAAAATTCTGAAATCCGAGCTGGAAAAAGAAAATATCGAGTTTGTGTATTTGAGTGTGAACGATAAAAAAGAAAAATGGAAAAAAGCGATAGAACACCACGAAATCTCAGATAGCCAAAACTATTTTATAGAAAACGGAAATACTTCTATGGTCATAGAAGATTTGGGAATCAAAACAATTCCACATTATTTGATTTACAATGATGAAGGAGACTTAGTCAACGGTTATGCAAAACGACCCGGTCAAGGGGCAAAAATGCAATTGGAAAAATTAATGGCCAATCAATAAAAATCGTATTCCATAAAAAACGATTGCACCCTAACTGTTTTTCCTCCTACGCAAGAAAAACGTAATCCCAAAAACCAAGAGGGCCATGCACAACAACAAGATAAAGCTATAGTTCAGTGAGGCACTTTCGGCAATAAACCCAAGGATTACCGGGCCCAACAAAAACCCCATATACCCTGCCCCTGCGATAAAGGCAACTCCTTGGGAAGAATCCACTCCCTTTACATTGCCCCCAATTCGAAACAATTCAGGTACGATCACGGAAAAGCCAAGACCGTTAAAGGCAAATCCAACAATGGACCATACCGTGTGCTGGGTCAACACCAAAACAAAACCAACTGCGGCAATAAGCGCACCCAGTCCCACTATTTTAATGGGTCCTATTTTGGCACTGATCCCATCCCCTAGAAATCGTCCCAGGGTCATGGTTGTGGAAAATGCCAAAAATCCAGCTCCAATGAGCAACTCCGGGGCCATGGTCATTTCCTTAAGGTAAAGTGCACTCCAATCGATAATGGCGCCCTCACTCCCGAAGGACACAAAACCGATAATGCCCAATAACAATAAAGGCTTAAACAATTTTAGACTAAAGGGTTCTTTTTCCACTGGTGCGGCCACTACGTGGATGTAATGTTTCTTCAGAAAAAAATTGATGATGAACACCAAAACCACCGTAATACCCATATGCAGTACCGGGTTTCCAATGACGGGAATCAAGAAACTCCCCAGTCCCACCAAAATACCGCCCAAACTAAAGAAGCCATGGGCCGCGGACATAAAGTTTTGCTTGTCCTCCTTTTCAATCTCCGTGACCAAGGTGTTTATGGCAATATCGATAAACCCATTACTGGCACCAAAAAGATAGAGGGCCGCCATCAACAAATAATAATTGGGCGCCATAAGCGGCAACATGGCCGTTACGGAGGCAAACACCACTCCATACCAAGAGGCCCTTCCCACCCCAAGTTTATTGATGATCTTGGAGGCTACCGGGAAAATAGTAAAAACACCCAACGACAAACAAAATAGGGCTATCCCCAAATCGGCTTTGTTTATATGCAGTTTTTCCTTCACGGTGGGAATATAGATAGCCCAGGTACCAAACCAAATATTGATACTGGTAAAGACCCATGCCACTCCAAAATACCTTGGATTGGACAGAATAAGCCATAAGGATTTCATTGAATGGTCGTGTTTAGTTGGTTCATTTTAGTGCTGCTTATTTGCCCTGTATTCCTTCTTTTAAAATCTGCCCAAAGCGGTACATATCCTCGTATGAACAATATAGGGGCGCAGGGGCCAATCGAATGACGTTGGGCTCCCTCCAATCGGTGATCACACCGTTTTTCATTAAATAATCAAAGATGGTCTTGCCCTCTCCATGCAAAAACACCGAAAGCTGACAACCTCTGGCCTCCGGGGTAATGATCTCAAATGTACTGTCCACCTCCTTATCGATTTCATGAAGCACAAACTCCAAATAGGACACAATGGTCTTTTGTTTTTCGATCAGGGCATCCATTCCCACTTCATCAAATATTTCCAAGGATGCCAAGTAAGGTGCAATGGACAGTATTGGTGGATTGCTCAATTGCCATGCATCGGCACTTTTAATAGGATCGAACTCGGATTTCATTAAAAAACGGGTTTCCTTTTTGGTGCCCCACCAGCCTTCAAAACGGGGAATATCATCTTTGCCCAAATGCTTTTCGTGAACAAAGATTCCGGATGCATTGCCAGGACCGCTGTTCATATATTTGTAACTGCACCATGCGGCGAAATCAGCACCCCAATCATGCAGGTCCAGTTTGATGTTTCCTGCTCCATGTGCCAAATCCCAACCAACAAAGGCACCAACTCCTTTTCCTGCTTTGGTAATGGCCTCCATGTCAAGCACCTGACCATTGTAGTAGTTGACGCCACCCATCAGCACAAGGGCCAGCTCATCCCCTACCTCATTTATTTTTTGAATGATGTCTTCCGTGCGCCAGGCATGTTCCCCTTCTCGTTTTTTCACTTCCACAATGGCATCTTTGGGGTCCAACCCATGGTAACGGACCTGACTTTGCAGCATATATTGGTCTGAGGGAAATGCTTTTTCCTCACAGATGATCTTGAAACGTTTTTCGGTGGGTCGGTAGAACGATACCATCAACAAATGAAGATTGACCGTAAGCGTGTTCATCACTGAAATTTCCTTGGGCTTGGCCCCGACTACTTTGCCCAACCCTTCGGCAAGTCTTTCGTGGTAGTCCCACCAAGGTTTATCGGCATAAAAGTGACCTTCCACAGCCAATTCCCGCCAATCCTTCATCACATCATCCACGAATTTTTGGGTCCGTTTGGGCTGAAGCCCAAGGGAATTCCCTGTAAAGTAGATCACATCCTTTCCGTTGACCTGTGGGTAGTGAAATTCATTTCTATAAGGAGCCAATGCATCGGAAGCATCGAGCTTTTTGGCAAATTCAAGCGTATTCTCGAAGGTCATTCTCTTTAGGTTTGCATCAAAAATACGATTTGTGGAAGTAATGTAATGAAAATCATACCAACCGCATTTCGATGATGTGCTTTTTAAAACCCACTTTTTCATAGGCCTTGATGGCGGGCAGGTTTTCATTGTACACAGTCAGTCTGATTTCTTTATAACCTTCTTGCTGTGACCATTGCTTGAGTTCATCAACAATTAAGGCATTGATGCCCATCCCACGATAATTCTCGTCGGTATACATAAACCCTAGGTAAGCATACAGCTCATGATCCAGATAATGTCTGGCCTTTTTGGAAATGGCATAGCCCGAAGCGACTATCTTATGGTTTACCTCTGCGACCACCACATGGGATTTAAGGTCTTTGATCATTTCGCCAATATCGTAGTAGCTGATGGGGCCTTCTTTTATAGTGACATCGAACGGTCGTTCGGCCTTTATGATCTCTTGTTCAAAATGTAGCAGCACTTGAAGATCGCCCAGTGTTGCCGTTCGTATGTTTACCTTTGGTAATGCCATGGAATGGTTTTGGTTTATCAACTGTTCCAATGTAGTTCTTTTCTATATTTTTGCGAAAAATATATCATGCATTTCCTATCGCCCATTTTGGAGAGTTACATTGCCAACAGTTCGGAGGATGAACCCACGTTGCTACAGGAGCTTACTCGAGAAACACACTTAAAAGTGATTCAGCCCCGAATGATCACAGGACATTTTCAGGGTAGGGTGTTGAGTATGTTGTCCAAAATCATCAACCCCGAATACATTTTAGAGATTGGAACGTATACGGGTTATTCAGCATTGTGTTTGGCGGAAGGGCTTCAAACAGATGGGGAACTACACACTATTGAGGTAAACGAGGAACTTCATGAAATGCAGCGCAAGTATTTTGACAAAAGCGGATTGGGTTCTCAAATCAAACAGCATATTGGGGATGCCCTGGACATTGTTCCCGGCTTGGACCATACTTTTGACCTTGTTTTCATTGATGCACAAAAGGTAAACTACGATGCCTATTTTGAAGCTGTGATCCAAAAAGCCAAACCGGGCAGTGTTATTCTATCGGACAATGTGCTTTGGTCAGGAAAAGTAGTGGAGCCTATACAAAAATCGGACAAGGCCACAATTGCGCTACTGCAATACAATCAAAAATTGAAAGAAGACCCGCGGATAGAAACGGTTTTACTGCCAATCAGGGACGGGCTAACGTTGAGCAGGGTGCTATAAAACGCTGGTAGAGTCCATAAAAAAGCCATCCTGACAATAATCCCACCACCATGCCCACTAGAATATCAATAGGAAAGTGAACCCCTACATAAATGCGGCTCAAGGCAAATAGGATAGGCCAGATGAAAAACAAAATCGCCCATTTCACTTTATGCCTTAAGAAAAGGAACACCAACATGGTTATGGAAAACGAACTGGAGGCATGTCCTGAGAAAAAACTATAGTCCGTTGGGGTTTTTAGAATACGGATAAGAGTGTTGATTTCCTCCGTGTTATTTGGCCTTAATCTGGCTACCGAAATTTTTGTGATATGTGTAATCAGGGTAATGAAAATCGCCAAACCGAGGACGGTCAAAAATTTATACAAGGCCTCTTTCTTTGAAAACTTAAGGTAAAATAATA
Source organism: Flagellimonas yonaguniensis (assembly GCF_029193885.1). GTDB lineage: Bacteria > Bacteroidota > Bacteroidia > Flavobacteriales > Flavobacteriaceae > Flagellimonas > Flagellimonas yonaguniensis. The sequence continues at coordinate 217,384 of NZ_JARFVB010000002.1, forward strand.
TCAGGAAAAGAATAAAAAGGGGAATCCAAGTGGCAAAACTGGTCACGATTGACCAAAACACATCATAATCCTCTATGCCCAAACCATTGAGATAAACAAAAGTGTCCCTATCCCATTTGAGCAATTTTTCCAACATAGGAGGAATTTACTTGTTGAGATCTCTTTTGATGGAGCCGGAGACTTCGTCCACATTCTTCTTTACGTCATCGATTTCCTTACGGATATTCTTGGTAAAGTCGGTGTCCACATCCGCGGTTTTCTGGATTTCACGTTTAATATCATCCGTGGCGTCTTTGAGTTGACGCATTCCTTTGCCGAGCCCCCGGGCGATTCCGGGAATCTTATCCGCACCGAACACCATCACCACTATGAATAGGATGAAAAAAATCTCAGCTCCGCTTATGAATAGAAATTGCATGCCACAAATATAATCAGAACTTAGGTTCAAAATAAAAAAAGCCCCGTGAAATCACGAGGCTCTTAACATAGTTTTCAATACTATTTGTCTCCTTTGATGTTTTCCTTGAATTTATCAAAGTCTGACTTCTCTTCTTTCTTGGGCCATGAGTTATTGGTGGTATCAATATCGGCGGTTTCCATTTTTGGATCTACCACGATTCCAACCAATTCCTTCTCAGTGGCCATCACTCTTTTTACCTCGGCATCGTTCTTTCTCCAGATTTCTGGAGGATAGGTAACATTCTCCGTGGTACCATCTGCGTAGGTGTATTCCACGATCAATGGCATTGGGATACCTCCTGGCTTATCAAAAGTGATTTCATAGAAATACTTGGGCTCTTTGACCTGGCCTCTCTCGGCCTCGGTCATATTATCCATCATAAATTCCTTAAGGTTTTGGGAAGTCTCTGTTGGGGATTTCCCTTTCAACTCAGGGGAAAAGTCCTCGCTCTCCTCTTCGGCCAAGTACACCAATGGTGGAAGGTCGGCCTCTGTAAGGTTTCTATCGGCCATGTATTTTTCCATTTCCTTGGTAGGCTTGTTGGACACGTAGTACTTTTTAACGCCTTTCACGCCTATATCCACATTATCGGTGGTGTAGAACCATCCCCTCCAGTACCAATCCAAATCAACAGCGGAAGCATCTTCCATGGTACGGAAGAAATCCTCAGGGGTTGGGTGCTTGAACATCCAACGCTGTGCATAGGTTTTGAACGCATGATCGAACAATTCCTCGCCCATTACCGTTTCCCTAAGAATATTAAGGGCTGTTGCTGGTTTTGCATAAGCGTTAGGCCCTAGCTGATACACGTTTTCAGGGTTTGACATAATCGGTGAAATATGACTTTGATCGCCGGCCATGTAAGGAACTATTTTTGAAGGCTCGCCTCTTCTTGATGGGTACTTATCATTTGGGGCAATAACCTCTGGGTAGTTTTTCCCGAAATCCTGCTCTGCCAAATACTGCATAAAGGTATCCAAACCTTCATCCATCCATCCCCACTGACGCTCATCGGAGTTTACGATCATTGGGAAGAAGTTGTGCCCTACTTCATGGATGATCACACTGATCATTCCATACTTAACCCTATCTGAGTAAGTACCATCCTCGTTTGGACGACCGTAGTTCCAGCAAATCATTGGATACTCCATACCTTGGTTCTTCGCATGAACGGAGATTGCCTTGTGGTATGGGTAATCAAAAGTGTGTTTTGAGTATGTTTCCAAGGTCTGTGCCACGGCTTTTGTGGACTGCTCTTCCCAAAGCGGGTTACCTTCTTTTGGATATAGCGATACCGCCATTACATCTTTGCTTCCGATTTTTACGGCTTGCATGTCCCAGATGAATTTTCTGGAGGTAGCGAATGCATAATCCCTAACGTTGGTCGCCTTGAACTTCCAAGTTTTGGTATCGGTGGAGAAACCTTTTTCAGCAGCTTCCGCTTCTTCTTGGGTTACAATGATCACAGGCTCGTCATACGACTTTTGGGCCTTCTTGTAACGCTTCATCATATCTTTTGAGAATACATCGTCACGGTTCTGAAGCACACCTGTTCCATCCAACACGTGATCCGCAGGAACGGTAATGCTCACATCGTAGTTACCAAATGGCAAAGCGAACTCACCGCTTCCCCAGAACTGATGGTTTTGCCATCCTTCCACATCGCTGTAAACGGCCATTCTTGGGAAGAATTGTGCAATTACATAGGCACGGTTCCCATCTTCAGGGAAATATTCGTATCCAGAACGTGCTCTGTTCACGGTATGATCAGGGATATTGTACCACCACTTGATCGAGAAAGAAACCTTCTCCCCACTTTTCAGTGCTTCTGGGATATTGACACGCATCATGGTTTGATTGATGGTATAGGACAACGGTTTTCCGCTATTGTCCGTTACCGACTCAATATTAAAACCTCCATCAAATGGTTCGCTGATATAGGTTTGGGCAAAATTACCTGCCGTATAGGCCATATTTACACCATTTCCATTACGCAATGGCGATTTGGAGTCCTTGGCACGAACATTCTGATCCAATTGTATCCAGAGGAACTCTAGATCGTCCGGCGAATTATTGTGATAAGTAATGGTTTCCTCGCCATTGATCTTTGCATTTTTATCATCCAGGTAAATGTCCATAACATAATCTGCCTGTTGCTGGTAATAATCGGGACCGGGTGCCCCGGAAGCAGACCGGTATGTGTTGGGAGTGGAAAATTCCTCGTAAAGTTGTTTAAATTTACTCTGGTTGTAGTGACCGGGCTCACGTTCTTCCTTTACGTCGCCCTCTTCTTGTGCCATGACCACGGCTCCAAAAAGGAACAACACGGAAGCGAAGCAATACTTGATTCTGTTCATTTTCTATCTGGTTTTATAGCTTTGAAAAGTAACATATTTTAACCAATTGTTAAGAATACATCACAAATTTAACATTCCTTTATTATTCTCCCTAATGAGGACAAAACTCCTTTTGTTTCCCTTCCATTTTATGTGCACCACATTTTTCTGTTCATCGAACAAATCCATAAGTACCTCGTTCTGGATGGACATGGTTTTTACTTCGGATAATTTCACGTTGGGTATTTCCAGATAACAGATGACCACATCGTTATCGTAGCGCTTTCCCAAAAAGTTATAGGACACTACCTCTCCATCCAGTTGCACCAAAAATTTTGACCTGAAATATTTCCCGATGTACTCGTCGGCAATCTTGGATTCGTTCGGGGTGGCCAGTTTGGCTTCAACACCATAGCGTTCCTTGAGGAGCTTATCCAAGTCATCTATAAAAATGCGACTGGTTATCTGAAATGCGCTATCATCTTCGGAATAGACAATATTGGTAACACTAACGTAGAATTTATGAGTGGATGAGAACGACAAAAACATAAGTATTGCCAAGGGCAAGACCATCATTTTTACTCTTTTTAGCTTCATCATGTGGTAATAGACTTTAATTGTGCTACAATGTTACAGTTTTAGGGAACTTTCTGCAATTTACCTGCCAAACTATTTTCAGACTTTTTGACTGCGTTCTTCGGTTATTTTGTTATTCAGTTATATGACTTACTGCGAACCGACTTCTGGTATCAACCTTCGGACAAACCCAATTTCAGGCTCAAACATCAAGTTTAAAAACCAAAAACTTACAGCAAAAAAGCAAGACCACCAATGACTCCTAACTCCTAACTCCTAACTCCTAAAAAATCAATCCAAATCGTTGTTTTCCCGATAAGCTCTGCTTTTTTGAAGCATGATATCCCATATCCTAAGCTTATCTTGGGATTCCACCGCCGCCTGAAAAGCTTCGTCCACTTCACAGAAATACATAAAGTCATTTATTTTCTGCATGGGTATTTTAAGTGTGGACACGAACAGCGAATCGGCATAAAAGCCCTGCACCTGTTGGGTTTGGGCATACGTTTTGTCAACTTCCACCCTTTTTTTCAACATTTTGGTGCGTCCTGTAATGGCATTGATCAATGGATCGATTGGTGGGTTCAACAACATTCCCACATTGAACTTTCCAGCCGTTGCCTGCTCCAATCTTCTCTCGCTCTGTGTGGGTATGTGCTGATGGGCATTGGGCAAATTCAATGCTTCTGCGCTCACATCTTGTTCCAAGGTTACCCGGTCTATATCCTTGGCGAGGTCACCTGTTAAATCATAAGGACTCACAACAACTTCCCTTAGCTGATTCACAAATTCCTGCATGGGAACCTCAACAAAGCTGGATTGATACAATGCTTGGGTAACGGGAAGCGATTTCCTTAAAAAATGCACTGCGGAGAACACCAAGGTGTCGTTTACTCGAACCCGTATCGAAAAGTTGCCTTCTAAATCGGTAATTACGGCATCCCGTGTGGTCGTATTCTGGACTACGACCCCCACAACGTCCTTATCCGTACTGGTTACCCTACCTTGCAAGATTTTACTATCCCATTCTTGGGCAAAAGCCCATTGGGTGGCAAAAATCACCAATACGAACAGGCATTTTCTCATTCCTCATCCAAAGTTGCCAAATACTCCTTGCTCTGGGTAACCAAAAAATCGATCAACTGAAATTCGTTTTCCTTTCTCAGCAAGGTCTGGGAAGGTATTTTGTCATCGCAATACAATAGAAAAGCATCTATTTTGTCCTGGGGCAATCGTAGGTCGACCACGAAAAATTCGTCATCGTACACATGGCGTAGCACTTCGCTTACTTTTAATGGAGCCCGTTGTAGCCCATTATTGGCTTCTTGTGGTTTGAACAATGCCTTAAAGATGTTCACAAAGTTGAGTCCATCCTTCATACCTCGGGTAATCTGGGAATTGGCCACATTCTCCACTTCGGTTCCCCTATCTATACCGTAATCGAACTCCTTGAAATCCTCATTCTTTACCTCAAGGAACCGCTCTTGGTTTTCAGGCGTTACCACCACCTCTTCCAGCTCCTGCACTTTTTCGTCAACCTCTACCACCAAGCGGTTGTTGGCCAATATTTCAGGGGAAATGGTAATGACCTCCAACTGGTAGTTGATCGCGGTAAACACCAATTGATCACCTTCCTTCACTTTTATCATAAATTCCCCGTTTTCGTCGGTTATGGTAGCTTGGCCGCTCGTGGAATTGATAACGTTCTCGTTGGGCACATTGGAACTTCGGTAAAGTACTTTCCCCCTGAGCATTTGACGTGAATCCTGTGCTAGGGACCAGCCCGATACCAATAAAGAGAACAATATCAAAAAAGCATTTTTCATTTCTGTGTTTTTATTACAAGTTAAAGAAAACTCTTGGAGACGGGATAAAAAATTAAGCCGTTCTAAACTTTTGTTAATTCTGTTCCCACAAATATACCAAAGGGAATTCCATTCACCCGTGAATTGGGTGTTTTGACGGTATTTATTATGATTATTCAAACTTAAGTTTAGTTTTGCTTTTCACGTTTGGAAAATCCTCAAATACTGAACACTGTGAAAACTTCAATACTCTATTTGATCATGGGCCTACTTGTGATCAACTCGCTGAACGCACAGGTTAAAATCGGCGATAACCCACAGAATCTGGACACAGCTTCCCTATTGGAATTGCAAAGCAACAACCTTGTTTTGGTCATCACCCGGGTAACTGACGCCCAAATGAGCAATATTAGCCCGCTACAGGGCGCCGTGGTGTACAATACGGACCAAGAATGTTTGCATTATTATAACGGTACGGAATGGATCAATATCTGCGAAGAGCTGGACAATTCGTTTACGGTGAGTACCCGACCGGATTATTTCAGCACCATCAATCCAGCACAGTCAAAAGACAGCACCGTTGTCATCTCACAAACTGAGAATGCCGATGGTAGCATCAATTACAATTATGAGGTAGGACTCATCAGAGGGGCCAATATTGCCAATACGACCATAAATGGGGATTCCAAGCTCCAAGATGAATCGGTTACCAATCGTAAACTGGCGGATGAAGCCGTTGCCTTGGACAATCTTGAGGGAGCTACCAATGCAGGTGACATTTTTATGTACAATGGCAGTGCTTGGAACTATGTCAACCGCTCGGACCTACTGAACACCCAACTGGACAGTATTGTGGGCAATGAGGTAGTTGGACCTTTTGACTCAACTTTGAAACTGGAAGGAGACGGCGATGAAATTAATCCCTACACTTTGGACGTTTCCGAAGATGGAATCACAGACTATGAGATTGCAACAGGCGCGGTTACCACTGATGAAATATTGAACCAAACCATCCGTGAGGAGGATATTGCGAACAATGCCGTGACCACAACCAAAATAGCAGGGGGCAATGTAACCCTAGACAAACTTGCCGATGGGACAACCAACGGACAGCTCATGCAGTGGAACGGAACAAACTGGATTCTAGTGGATGGAACAACCTTCGCATCATCCTCCCTCAATGATGGACAGATTCTAGTGGGAGACGCTTCTAACATCGCAACGGGCGTGGCCATAAGCGGGGATGCAACAATCGACAATACGGGAGCACTCACAATTGTCGATGATGCGATCAACAATGCAAAGATGGACAACAACTCTGTAGGCACCAATGAAATAATTGACGGTGGCATTGCCGAAACAGATATTGCGAACAATGCCGTGACCACAACCAAAATAGCAGGGGGCAATGTAACCCTAGACAAACTTGCCGATGGGACAACCAACGGACAGCTCATGCAGTGGAACGGAACAAACTGGATTCTAGTGGATGGAACAACCTTCGCATCATCCTCCCTCAATGATGGACAGATTCTAGTGGGAGACGCTTCTAACATTGCAACGGGCGTGGCCATAAGCGGGGATGCAACAATCGACAATGCGGGAGCACTCACAATTGTCGATGATGCGATCAACAATGCAAAGATGGACGACAACTCGGTGGGCACCAATGAGATCATTGATGACAGCGTTGGTGTCGATGAAATAAACGGCAACATTGCAGGGGACGGGCTCGTACAGAACGGAACGACAGGCGCCCTTGATGTAAATGTCGATGATTCAACAATAGAAGTTAATACAGACCAATTAAGGGTAAAACCTTCCACAACAAACGGACAGGTTCTAACAACACTTGGAGCAAATGTTTCTTGGCAAAGTCCTTTGACTTCAATTGTGATTGGCATGGGACATGTTAATGCGGATGCAAGCTCAAATACCCTATCAAGTTTTATTAATAATGTATCTCGGATTTCAGATCCCGGAGTATATACAGTAACCTTTAACACATCAATATCTACTGATTATATAGTTCAATTAACCGTTAATGGCACTACCTCAGGGATTATTCAAGTAGCGAACCAAGGAGCCAATTCATTTGAAGTACACATTTTCGACACAAGTGGTAATCCTCAAAATTCAGCTTGGCAATTCATGGTAATTCAATTCACTCCATGAAACCCCTCCTCCACATAGCATTTTTGTTATCGGTCAGCTTTGCTGTAGCCCAAAGTGCGCTGTACAACAGTGGCAACTTTGCCGTGCAACACAATGCACAGATAGGCCTGCATACTGATTTTATCAACGATGCCAATTTTGAACCATCTTCGGGATTGGTCGGTTTTTACGGAAACCGCCCCATTATCGTTTCCGGGAATGTATCCCCTGCGTTTTGGGATACCGAGATCATGGCGGATGGCAATGTCTTTTTGCAAAATCCTATCTTGGTTCAGAACAATGTCAATTTTATACTGGGAGATTTCTTAAGCCCCACCAACATCCCTACGATAAACCTGAACTTTATGGATCAAGGTTTTTTCACAGGCGAGAGCAATGCTTCCAAAGTAACCGGCTTTGCCGCCATCAACAACCGTGAGGTGTTTTCATTTCCGGTGGGGGATTCGGAACAGCTCCGACCTTTGACACTGAATTCGCAAAGCGCGCCCCCTTTGGCCGTATGTGCCTATTTCTATGAAGACCCGTCGAACCCATCATCCATTTTACAAGCCTTTGACACCGAAGAAAAAGTAAAGGATATTGGCACCGTATCCGACCAAGAGTTTTGGATCGTGGAAAGTGATGTGCCCGCACAGGTAACGATTTCTTGGAACAGCAGAAGTGCTTTGGGAGATATCCCCAATGCAACTTTGGAATCCATTATCGTGGTTGGGTGGAACAAATCGTCCAACCAATGGGTAATCATCGGCAACTCAGCTATTGGTGGCGACCTTTCATTGGGGGTTATTACATCCCAAACATTTGTGCCCAGCGATTATGCCGCCATTACCTTTGGCACCCTACCTCTGCCCACCGATACATTTGCTGTGGACAACCCCACATTGGGCAATTACTTTTTGAGTCCGAACGGGGATGGCACCAACGATTTTTTGGTTATTGACGGCATGGAGGAATCGCCAAACAATAGTTTGAGGATCTTTAACCGATACGGACAGAAGGTTTTTGAGAAAATCAACTACACCAATGAGTTCAGGGGAGTGGCCAACACGGGAAGCATGATTCCCAATCAAGCAGCCGGCCTGCCCGAGGGTGTCTATTTTTACCTGGTTACCTTGGATGATTTGGAACTGGAATATTCGGGTTTTTTGTTTTTGGATAAATAATTATTTCCTTTTTACACCTAAAACCAAAAAGTCAATTGTTTGGATTCCCGTTTTCACGGGAATGACAATTATAACTGAATCCCCGATAGTGTCTATCGGGTAAATCTTTTTCTATTAAAAATACTTCTTAACTTGGGGGCAAAATTCATTCCATGAAAAGAAGGACTTTCATCAAAACTGCTTCTGCATCAGGCTTGGCCTGCACCTTACCTCCCATTCTTCCAAACATGTATGACCCGGATTACTCCACTGCAGAGTTGATGGGCAAGGCAGATATTGAACTTTTTGGGGAGGGCATCAACCTGAAAAAAGAAGCATACGAGTCCTTTTTGGAAATGAAAAAAGCTGCCTATGCTGATGGGTTTGACATTCAAATGGTATCCAGCTACCGTGATTTTTACCATCAGGAACGTATTTGGGAACGCAAATATGTCCGCTTTACCGAAGATGGAATGTCCCCATTGGAGGCTATCGATAAAATCATAGAATATTCCACCATTCCTGGAACAAGCAGGCACCACTGGGGCACCGACATCGATATTATCGATGGGAATCCCAAAGTAACGGGCGGGGTACTTGACCCTGATAAATTTGAAGCAGGCGGTCCTTTTGAAGAATTTAAAGGCTGGCTCGATGAAAATTCGACCAAATATGGATTCTACCTCGTGTACACCAACAACCCAAGACGGAGAGGGTTCAAATACGAACCGTGGCATTACAGCTATGCCTCCATATCCATCCCCATGCTTACGGAGTATCGAAAACTCAACATTTTAAAGTTGATGCAAAAAGAGAATTTTTTGGGAAGCGAACATTTTACCACAGGTTTCATAAAAACTTATGTGCAGGACAATATTTTGGATATCAACCCTGTACTGCTATAACGGTTTTTTCGTATCTTCAACTATCAAGAACACTTACCCATGAGAAGAGGAAGTTGGAGGATACGCATCCTCATCGGTTTGGCCATTGTTGCTTTTGCTTTTATCCGCCGATGCAGCAACCAAGAAGAGAATCCATACACTGGACGAACCCAGAACATCAACATGACCGCAGAGCAGGAAATCGCGATCGGACTACAGAGTGCACCAGAAATGGCGCAACAACATGGTGGCCTATATCCCGATCAACGCATGCAGGCCTTGGTGGATGCCGTGGGCAACAAATTGGTACAGAGCAGCGTAGCTCGGGAAACCCCTTATCAATATGAATTTCATCTTTTGGCGGACGACCGTACCATCAATGCTTTTGCTCTGCCCGGGGGACAAATTTTCATTACCTATGCTTTATTCTCCCAACTCAACGAACCCCAACTTGCCGGGGTTTTGGGGCACGAGATAGGTCATGTGATCGGAAGACATTCCGCCGAACGGATCGCGGAGAGCAATTTTTGGCAGACCTTGGCCACAGGTGCGTCCGTAGGTGGCGATATGGGTAGCGTAGTAGCAGGTATTGGACAAAATACACTACTTAAAAACGGAAGAGGAGACGAACTGGAAAGTGACGAACTCGGTGTCCTGTTCATGATTCAATCCGGATACGATCCCAATGAGATGATCACGGTCATGGAAGTATTGAAGGCAGCAGCGGGCCCCGATAGAGTTCCCGAATTTCAGAGCACCCACCCTGACCCTGAAAACCGTATTGAAAAAATTAAGGAAGCCATAGAAAAATATTCAGGTCGATAGAATTGACGGTTTATCGATAAAAAAGGCATTCCGACTTTATTTCCTTATCTTTGAAGTAACCCCAAATCAACCATAAGTTCTCTTAATCCTTTTATGCTGTAAAAAAGAGAGAACACATGGGAACACTAGTACACTTTAAAGATCTCTATTTAGAGGCATTTGACGATTGCAAACCTAGCTTTGTGGTATTCTTTTTGAAAGGATATTCCATATTTTGCGCGGTCATGCTATTCATGGCTTTTTATGCATTTTTGTACAGAGCTTTCACAGGTTTTGAATTCTAAGAGATACACTCTTTTGCAAGAACACTGAATATGTAAAATGAGCAAAGGGCCCATCCGATTGGATTGGGCCCTTTTCGTTCTTGGACGAATAAACTCCTTTTCTATTTTTTCATAGCAGCTTCCAACACGGCCTGTGCTTCGGTAGCATTGGATAGTTTGGCATATTTCATGGCGGTCATTCCACCATCACAACGTTTTTTAAGGTCCGCACCATTGGCAATAAGCACTTTGAGCACTTCAGCCTTGTTGTAACGGGCAGCATAATGGATAGGTGCCTTGCCCAAGGATTTTTGGTTGACATCCTCTCCAAGTTCAATGAATTTTTTTACGGTCTCCACATCGCCTTGCATTACGGCTTTACAAAAAGCACTTAAGGCATCTGGGGAAACCATTTCAATGGTTGATTCTGTTTCGTTGGCTTTCAGCTCATTGGCAGAAACACCGCTTAGGGCCAACAGACATACAGCGGCCACTGTGAAGATTGTTTTTTTCATGATGAATTGTTTTTGATTAATGAATTTACTTGTTATAAAAATAGACTTCTCAAAACCTTATGCGTTACATGATTAACAGATAAATAACTAAATTTTAACAACTTTTCAATATTAACATAAAATTATTAACAGATTCATAATTAGAATTTTAAAGAAAAACTAGGGCATCCAACGAGATCATTTTATTTTTGCAGTACAATATTTCACTATGGACAAAAAGGTTATTCTAATGATTTTGGATGGTTGGGGAAAATCCCCAGATCCAAAGGTTTCGGCAATTGAAAAAGCCAACACCCCATTTATTGACTCGCTATATACCAAATATCCCGATGCCGATCTACACACGGACGGAATGAACGTTGGTCTGCCCGAAGGACAAATGGGAAACAGTGAAGTGGGCCACATGAACTTGGGTGCGGGAAGAATCGTGTACCAAGACTTGGCAAAAATCAATAAAGCAGTAAAAGAGGATACCTTAAGAAACGAGAAAGTGCTTCAAGAAGCATTTGAATACGCCAAAGCAAACCATAAACCCGTCCATTTTTTAGGTTTGGTAAGTGATGGCGGTGTGCACAGTCACATTGACCATCTCAAGGCATTGGTCAAAGCCGCTGATGAAAGCGGGGTGGAAAATTCCTTTGTCCACGCGTTTACTGATGGTCGGGACGTTGATCCCAAAAGCGGCAAAGGCTTTTTGGTAGATCTTGACAACTATTGTGCCGACAAAAAGACCAAATTGGCAACCGTGATCGGAAGATATTACGCCATGGATCGTGACAAGCGATGGGAGCGGGTTAAAATGGCCTACGATGTTGTAGTGAATGCCGAAGGCGAGAAAACCCAGAATATCGGAGAGGCCATGCAAAAAAGTTATGATGGTGGCGTTACCGATGAGTTCATCAAACCTTTGGTTTTAACGGATACCAATAACGAACCGGTCGCTAAAATCAAAGATGGCGACGTGATCATCTTCTTCAATTTCAGGACCGACCGTGGCCGTGAATTGACCCAAGCTTTGAGCCAACAGGATTTCCATGAGCAGAATATGCACAAACTGGACCTGTATTACGTTACCATGACAAATTATGATGAATCCTTCAAGGACATCAAAATCATATTCAACAAAGAAAATATCAAGGACACTTTGGGCGAGACCCTTGCCAAAAACGGCAAGAAACAAATCAGAATCGCCGAAACCGAAAAGTACCCCCACGTTACCTTTTTCTTCAATGGAGGACGTGAAGAACCTTTTGAAGGCGAGCAACGCATTCTTTGCCCATCCCCCAAAGTGGCCACTTATGATCTTCAGCCCGAGATGAGTGCCTACGATATTCGCGATGCCATTATCCCAGAATTGAAAAAAGGTAATGCCGATTTTGTCTGCCTCAATTTTGCCAACCCAGATATGGTTGGGCATACAGGTGTAATGGAAGCGGCCATAAAAGCTTGCGAAACGGTGGACGAATGTGCCAAGGATGTGATAACCGCTGGTTTGGAGAACGGCTATTCCACTATTGTAATTGCCGACCATGGCAACTGTGATACTATGGTCAATCCAGACGGTAGCCCCAACACAGCACACACCACCAACCCAGTTCCACTGATTTTGGTGGACAATGATATAAAAGAAGTGAAAAGTGGTGTATTGGGCGACATTGCCCCTACCATCCTCAAATTATTGGGCGTTCCACAACCGGAATTAATGACCCAAAAACCATTGATATAAACAAACATTCCCTAAAATCCCTTGAATCAATCTATCTTTGCGGGCATGATTAAAGTAAAAACAGCTGAGGAAATCGAGTTGATGCGTGAGAACGCTTTGGTAGTATCCAAAACCTTGGGCATGTTGGCCAAGGAAATAAAACCCGGTGCCAATCCACTGAAATTGGATAAAATGGCCGAGGAATTTATTCGGGAACAAGGAGCTGAACCAGGCTTTTTGGGTATGTACGACTTTCCCAACACCTTAAATTGGAGCCCTAACGCACAAGTGGTGCACGGAATACCCGGTAATGATCTCTTAAAGGATGGAGATATTGTTTCCGTTGATTGCGGTGCGGTCAAAAATGGTTTCTACGGCGACCATGCCTATACTTTTGAAGTAGGCGAAGTAGCCGAGGAAACCAAAAAACTCCTCAAGGTCACAAAAGAATCGTTGTACATTGGAATCAGGGAGTTTAAACTAGGCAACCGTGTAGGCGATGTGGGCTATGCCATTCAAAAGTACACTGAAGACCACGGATATGGTGTGGTACGTGAATTGGTAGGTCATGGTTTGGGACGTGAGCTCCATGAGGACCCTCAAATGCCCAACTACGGCAAACGTGGACGTGGCAAAAAATTTGTGAACGGAACGGTTGTGGCCATCGAGCCCATGATCAATATGGGTACTAGGCGAATCAAACAGCTTAGGGACGGTTGGACCATACTTACCGCCGATGGCAAACCAAGTGCCCATTTTGAACACGATGTAGCCCTAGTGGATGGAAAACCGGAACTGTTGTCCACGTTCCAATATATTTATGAAGCTTTAGGGATTAGCAGCGACGAAGAAGATGAGTTCCGTAGCGAGAAATTGGTGCTTTAAGTAAGTAGTTCTGATAAAAATTCGTCAATTCGAGTGATTTTTGGGAGTGAAACGTACAAAAATTATATCGAGAATTGGAAAAAGCAGTACTCAATCCACAGTTCTCGATACTTTTTCCATAAGGAAAAAACTCGAACTGACATTTTATTTGACGCATAGGTACCTCTAGGTTTACAACAGGCATTAATCATTTTATTCGTGTCAAAAATATTTAAATACTTCCTCAATCTAATCCCTAGACCATTACTCATCCGGTTAAGCTATTGGGTACGTCCATTGATTGCCTTTTCCCTAAAGGGAGACAAGTTCACAGACCCGATAGATGGAAAATCCTTCAGGAGCTTTTTGCCCTATGGTTATGAGAACCCAAGGGAGAACGTACTCTCCCCCTCTACCCTCTCCTTGGAACGGCACCGTTTATTATGGTTGTATTTAAAGAATGAAACCGAGTTCTTCAACGAGCCCATGAAATTACTCCACTTTGCTCCCGAACAGGCTTTTTACAAGCGCTTTAAAAAGTTGGATAATTTGGAATACACCACTACCGACCTCAATTCTCCTTTAGCTGATGTGAAAGCGGATATCTGCAATCTACCCTTTCAAGATGATTCTTTTGACGTGATTCTGTGCAACCACGTACTGGAACACATCCCCGATGACACCAAGGCCATGCAAGAACTCTACCGCATCATGAAACCAGGCGGATGGGGCATATTTCAAATTCCGCAAGACCTGAAAAGGGAAAAAACATTCGAGGACGACACCATTACCGACCGAAAGGAGCGCGCCCGTATTTTTGGTCAGTACGATCATGTCCGCATCTACGGAAGGGATTATTTTGATAAGCTTCGCAGTATAGGTTTCACTGTGGAAGAAGTGGATTATACCCATACACTTCCAAAGGAGACAGTTGAAAAATATAGATTGGCTAAGGGGGAGATTATTCCTTTTGTTTGTAAAGGTTAATTAATTTGTATTCCGTTCAATTTGTCCAGTTTGGCAATTACACCCCAGTTTTGTTGATATTGTTCATCTCCTGTCAGTATCATGAACAATTCATTTTTCCCTTGCAATAGATTAAGATTCAAGTTTTCGTTATCCACAAACACCCTTCCCTCTTCTTTTTTCATATCCATTTCCTTGTTGAAAACAACTTCATTGTTCAATACCACTATTAAATGCTTCGCATAACCAATATGCATACTTGCATCCTGTTTGGTCTCTGAATGAATAATCGTTTTCAATGCAACACTACCATTCATTTGGCTAATAAACCTACTGATATTGAGCAATCCATCAACATCGGTTTCCACATATTTCCATGTGGCACCATTTTCTCGAATAGAATCCAACTGGGAAAGAATTCCATTTTCATTTTTAATAAATTTTGGTGAAATCTGCCATTTCTTAATGTAATTATCAGAAAGCACTTCTTCTCTATTGTTCTTAATTGACAAAGTACCATCTCCCAGATCCTTTATTGAAACATTGGTATAAAAAGCATCAAAAAATTGATTTCGCAGGCTAATATCCCCTGTTTTAACATCTCGTTTCAAATCCACGGTCATTCTTGGAATCTCCATATCTTGGACATAAACAGAAGCTCGGTCCCCAACAACTATAATTTTGACATGCGACCATACGTTTGGATCCCACAATTCCCAATTCGTAGCAGTTTCCCTCAAAAAACTTCCTTTATACTGCTCTGCATCACCAATACCCCAAGTTCTTTCATTTACCAATTGCACTTGGGCATTTGGGGAATATCTCACTCCTTTTTCTTCCAGTTTTAAGCGTAGACTATTGCTTATTACCCCCTTTTCCAAATAGTGTTCGATGGATAATGGGAATGATGCTATCTTCTCTTCCGTAAAGGTGGCACTTGCCTCATATTTTGGATAGTTGTACAATTGCCACGGCAAACTCCCATTAAAAATGGGTATATATTGAAGTGCATCTTTTTTATTACTTGAATTTTCCCTCAAATAGATCAGTTCATAGTTTTCTTTGTCCTGTCCCCGGAATCCCAATCCCGGCATCACAAATCCAATCACATCAAATTTAATTTCAAAATCTTTAAACTTTTTATTTTTGAGGTAAGCAATATGCCCCTTAGGTAAGTGAAGCGCCATTTTATCATTGTACTCTACCGTATCAATGGGCTGTTCGTTACCCTCTTTGTCCACAACATTCCATTGGAACTGGGCAAAAGGCAGTTCTTGTACTTGGTTGTCTTTTTTCTTCTTTTGTGCACATGAAGTTTGGAAGAATAAAGTGCCGCAAAGTAATAACATATAGATTTTTGTTCTCATTATATGATCTTTTTTAATTACTATTGATCGATGATTTTTCAAATGTATTATTGAACAATCCTCTAAATGCAAACAGACTTGTTCATTTTTGTTCAAGTTCATTCATCATTATGAACACTTCTGAATTGGAAGATTACAAGAAACATATCGATCATTGCTTTTTATTGATTTCCAATAAGTTATCTCGAGGTCCCATAAAATCATGGGACACCCGTGACTTTCAGGCTCTGTGTGAATCCATACAGGAAGAAACGGGTATTCTATTGAGTATTTCCACACTAAAGCGTTTAGGCGGACGCATACATTATAAATCAAGACCTAACAGCAGTACTTTGGATACTTTGGCAAAGTACATTGGATATGATCACTGGAGGGCTTTTTCAAATAGCTTTGAACCTGCTGGACCAGTTGTTGTAAAAGACAAAAAAACAATTGGAACAAGCACATTCCTCACATACGGCACAGCTATTATATTCCTGATTTCGGTTGTTTTTTCCCATTCACTTTTACGGAACCGTGCCAAATATTATAGTCCAAATGATTTTGCATTTTCCATTAAATCCGTAGCTACAGGATTACCAAATTCTGTAGTCTTCAAATACAATGCCTCCATAGCAGATGAAAAGGACAAAATTGAAATTCAACAGGACTGGGACAAAAGAAAAAGAGTGGTTGTCAACAAAAATGACAGTATCCTGACCAGTATCTATTATAGACCAGGTTTTTTTAAATCAAAACTGGTGGTCAATGATTCCATTGTTAAAGAAAAAGATGTTTTTATCCCATCCAATGGTTGGTTGGCCACTATCGAAACAGATTCCATACCCGTATACTTACATCTTGAAAATGAACTCTCCATAGACGTTGATATGTTAAAAGTCCATGGGATAAACCCGCATACCAGCAAAACCATTGTGGGGCTTTATCAAGTAAGGGATTTTGGGGAACTATATACTGATGAATTTGAACTGACGACCTCTTTTCAAAACAACTTTCAATCTGGGAATACTCCTTGCCAAGTAGCCCAACTGACAATTATACATGAAGATGGGCCAATTGCAATCCCTGTGTGCAACAAAGGTTGCATTTCAGAAATTTCCTTGTTTGCTTTTGATAAACAAATAAGCGGAAAGAAAAACGATCTTTCGAATTTCGGTGTGGAACCTACTGACCCCATTCAATTAAAATGCATCTCAAAAGACCAAAAAATGGTTATTACAATCAATGGAAATCATGCTTATACTTTTGATGTTGCAGAAACTAGAAGTAAAATAATAGGTGTTGGTTTTTTCTTTGAAGGAACAGGTTTGGTTCAAAATATAAGAATCAAAAAAAATGATAAAATTTTATACGATTCCAATAACTAAATTATAAATACCATTACTCCTTTACCAAAGCTTCAAAACCTGGAGTGAAAAACTCTTGTGTCTCCCCATTTTCATCCAAGTAAATGATATAGGCTTCCAACTCGTCATGATCTTCGAGCACTTGTTTTGTATCCTCGAGATCCATTGCCATAAACGAAGTCGCAAAGGCATCGGCAACGGCACAGGTCTTGGCCACCACACTTGTCGCGAGAACATTGGAATTTTTGGTATATCCTGTTTTGGGGTTGATGGTATGCACGTACTTCTCTCCCGTCTCTGGATCTACCCGAAACTTCCTGTAGTTTCCAGATGAGGCCATGGCCATATCCTCCAAGGATACGATCTGCTTCAGTTGACGACCTGTTTCCACTTGGGGGTCGTCAATTCCAACAGACCATTGTTTTCCAGAATCCAGATTAGTTCCTTTGGCCAATACTTCTCCGCCAACTTCCACCAAATAATTCTTGATCCCTTTTTCATCCAGCATAGCTCCCAATCGATCTATGGCGTAGCCTTTGGCCACAGCATTAAAATCAAATCGGATGGAGGGATGCGTCTTTGATATGGTGTTATTGGAATTCAACTTTACCTTATCCCATCCTACATACCCCAGTAAACTATCCACGCGAAGGCTATCAAGCTCTATCTGCTCTCCCGGCCCAAATCCCCATGCATTGGCCAAAACGCCTATGGTAGGGTCAAAATAGCCGTTTGAGGCCTTGTGAACCTCGCTGGAAACATCAAAAACTTCCTTGAACATCTCATCGACTACAATGGTGGAGTCACCTTCATTGATCTTGGAAATATCAGAAGAAGGGATGTAGGTGGACATGGACTGATTGAGCACCTGAAAAACAGAATCTATCTCCTGTTGGTAGTCCAACTCCTCATCCGCAATGTAAATAATGGAATAGGTAGTACCCAAGGCATTTCCCCAAGTTTGGTTTTTGACACTTTTCTTTGGCGTACAGCTCAAAAACAATACGACCAATCCCAATAACAATACTTTATAACTCGCAGTGCATTTTGATGAAAAATTCGTCATTTCGAGTGGTTTTTTGAACTGAAGGTCAAAAAAATGTATCGAGAAAAGAATTTTCTTAAATATAAACCTTGTTCTCGATACTTTTTCCTTCTGAAAAAACTCGAACTGACGGTTTTTAGCCATAATGGTATCTAAATGCTTTATGGGTATTTTATGCTTCATTTATATTTCGATTAAACCTTGATAGTCCACTACATATTCCTCATTCAAATACAACGGCTCCGTCCTGTCCGATGCATTGGATAGACCGACCCCTGCAAAATAGGTCCTTGCCTCAAATTTCTCCGCATGGTTCTTTAAGGTACGCATCAATTCTTCATCATATTCCCTTGGATTCAAGGGAAATTCCACATTGCGCACCACAATAAAGTGCAGTATCTTTTCCTTGAGACATACATACTGTGGGTTCTTTTTGAGCTTACTGTTGATGGCCATAAATTCAAAACCATTGGCCTCCAGCTCGCGACCCACGATGTTCATCGCCAAGTTGTGCAGTTCCTGTTCTGTTAGTTCTCTTCCCATAGGCAACAAAAAAACCGATGCATGAGCATCGGTTTGGTTTTATTCATACCTCTCGACAATGCTCGAGGTGATTCGCTATTTTGGTTTTATCCTCCAAAGTCATCGAACCTGATATTCTCATCTGGAATACCAAAATCCTGACCCATTTTCTCCACTGCTTTGTTCATCAATGGTGGACCACAGAAGTATAGCTCGATATCCTCTGGTGCTTCATGATGGTTCAAATAGTTATCAATAACACAGTTGTGGATGAACCCAACAAAACCATCTCCTTCTTCATCATTGATATCCTTCTTCACTTTCCAGTTATCCTCTTCCTGAGGCTCTGAAAGTGCCATGTAGAACTTAAAGTTAGGGAATTCCCTTTCCAATTCCTTAAAGTGATCAATATAGAACAACTCTCTCTTGGAACGACCACCGTACCAATAAGTCACTTTTCTATCGGTCTTCAAGGTTTTGAACAGGTGGTACAAGTGGGAACGCATCGGGGCCATACCGGCACCACCACCAACGTAAAGCATTTCAGCATCGGACTCGTTGATGAAGAATTCACCAAATGGCCCAGAAATGGTTACTGGGTCACCTTCCTTCAAACTAAAGATATAAGAAGAAGCAATACCTGGGTTTACATCCATCCATCCGTTTTTATTACGATCCCATGGTGGGGTTGCAATACGAACGTTCAGCATGATTTCCCTTCCTTCTGCTGGATAAGAAGCCATGGAATAGGCTCTTTCCTCAGTTTCTGGGTTCTTCATGACCAATGGCCACAAGTTGAATTTGTCCCACTCCGTTTGGAACTTGTCAGGGGTTTCATGCTCTTCTGGGTGAGCCGTAATGTCAATATCAGAATATTTCACTTCGCATGGTGGAATTTCGATTTGAATATATCCACCTGCCTTATAGTTCATATCCTCTGGAATCTCCACCACAAATTCTTTGATGAAAGAGGCTACGTTGTAATTACGTACCACTTTGGCATTCCATTTTTTGATACCGAACACCTCTTCTGGAATTGTGATTTCCATGTCCTGCTTTACCTTAACCTGACAGGCCAAACGTGCACCTTCGCCCAACTCCTTTTTTGAGAAGTGGGGAGTCTCGGTCGGCAATGCCTCACCTCCACCTGAAAGTACGTGGCATTCACATTGGATACAGGTTCCACCTCCACCACAAGCGGAAGGCAGGAATATTTTTTGGTTACCCAAAGTTGACAGCAAGGAACCTCCCGATCCGACTTCCAATTTCTTTTCGCCATTTATGGTAATGGTCACGGGACCTGACGGGGATAGCTTTTCCTTAGTGAACAGCAAAAGTGCCACTAACAGTAACAACAAAACAAGAAATGCAACTACAGTAATTAAGATAGTACCTCCGGTACTTGCGGCTAATATCATCTTCTATTTGTTTATGGCGTCGTTATAAGAGACTGCTTTTTCTTTATCGTCAATCTCTTTTTTGATTTCTTTTTCTTCCTGGGTTTCAACGGTTGTGTTCTGTTCATCCTCTGGCGGCTCATTATCACCTGTGAGCATACCTCCAAAACTTTGGAAACCGATTCCCATTAAACCTGTGATTATAAATGTGATTCCCAAACCACGCAATGGCGCTGGAACATTGGAATATCTGATTTTTTCACGAATGGCGGCAATGGCCAAAATAGCCAAGAACCATCCAATACCCGAACTGATTCCATAATTGAGCGCCAACCCAATGTTTGGTATCTCTCTTGTCTGCATAAACAGTGAACCACCCAAGATAGCACAGTTTACAGCGATCAAAGGCAAGAAAATACCCAATGAGTTATAAAGTGATGGAGAGAATTTTTCCACCACAATCTCCACTAACTGCACCATTGTAGCAATGGTTGCAATAAACAGAATAAAGGATAGGAAACTAAGGTCGTAATCCGCATATTCTGGACCTAACCAGACCAAGGCTCCATCTTGCAGTAAATATTTATCCAATAACCAGTTCAATGGCACGGTAACACCCAAAACGAATATTACAGCGGCCCCCAAACCTACGGCCGTGGAAACTTTTTTGGATACGGCCAAGTAGGAACACATTCCCAAAAAGACCGCAAACACCATATTGTCTACGAAGATTGATCTAAAAAATAGTTCTAAATGCTCTAACATGCTTCCTCAGTTTATGCTTCTTCAATTAATGCCCTATTCCTTGAGCGTTGTACCCAAATGATGATTCCCACAACGATCAATGCGGCCGGGGGAATAATCATAAAGCCATTGTTCTCATATCCGATGGAGTACAGACCTGTTTTGGTCACAGGGTCTCCCAATACCTTTATTCCAAAAAGTGTTCCTGAACCCAATAGCTCCCTAAAAAAACCAACGATTACAAGAATCACACCATATCCCAATGCATTACCGATACCGTCCAAGAAAGATCTCCATGGTCCGTTACCCAAAGCAAACGCTTCAAAACGTCCCATAATGATACAATTGGTAATGATCAATCCAACGAATACCGAGAGGGTCTTGCTCAGTTCATAAGCAAAGGCCTTCAGCACTTGGTCCACAATAATTACCAGGGAGGCAACTACGACCAACTGAACAATGATTCGAATTTTTGAAGGGATCATATTACGGATAAGCGATATGACCACATTACCCACACCCAATACGAACAATACAGATATTGCCATAACCACGGAAGCTTTAAGCTCCGCAGTAATCGCAAGTGCCGAACAGATACCCAATACCTGAATGGTAATCGGATTGTTGTCCGCCAACGGATCCTTTATCAGATTTGCATCTTTTTTTGATAGTAGCGCCATATTAATTGGTTCTAATAGTTTGTAAATAAGGTTTGTATAGCTTGAGGCTTTCTTTGATCATTGCAGTGACCCCATTACCTGTAATGGTAGCCCCTGCCAATGCATCCACAGCGTTGTCTTCTTTATCGTTGTTCAAGGGATCGTTGTTCCCTTTGGCTACATTTACACCTGTATAGGTATTGCCATCCATAATGGACTCCCCTTTGAAGTCATCCATAAAAAAGCGTTGCTTAATATTGGCGCCAAGCCCTGGAGTCTCTCCTCTGTGATCAAAGTAAACCCCTTTAATTTCCATATTATCATCCAAGGAAATATACCCCCAAATAGCATCCCAAAGTCCTTTACCATACATAGGGATGATATAGAATTTTTCTCCGTCTTTTTCACCAATCAACAAGGGAAGCTCTGCTTTTTCTCCACTTTTGATTTTAGCAAGCTCTTTTTGCACATCGATAAGGTATGCGTTCTCCTTTTCAACTGCTTCAGAACCGTCCAACACCAATTGTTGCGTTATATATTGTGAAAATGCGTCTTCCACCTCTGTCGTAGGAATGAAGGCAACATCTCCCTCACCTTCATTATTGTTAACTCCCATGGCATATAGGATGTTCTGTTGCTTTTCAAAGCGTTCGTTCTCATCAATTTTTGGCTTAAGGCCAGATGCAACGAAAGCCAATAGCGACCCTACAACAATAACCATTAAAACTGCGAATAGTACAGTGTAGCTATTTTTTTCTGTATTGATTGCCATAATTAAGCTGTTTCAGTTTTTAGTGAATCAACCTCATCCGAAGCCTTTGGATATATGGTTGCTGTCTTAAATCTTTTTAATCTCTTCTTGATGTTACCTTTCACAACGTAGTGATCAATGGTAGGTGCAAACACGTTCATCAACAGAATTGCCAAAAACACACCTTCTGGATACCCTGGGTTGAACACCCTGATCATTACCGAAAGGAATCCGATAAAGAATCCGTAGTACCATTTACCCTTATTGGTCTGTGACCCGGTTACAGGGTCAGTGGCCATAAATACAATACCGAAGGCCAATCCACCCACCAACAAGTGCTGCCAGTAAGGGAAACTCATCAATGTATAGAATTTACTGTACTCGGGCAACCATCCAGCATCCACGATACCATTGAAGATAAGTCCCATGGCCAATGCTCCGACTACGGCACTCAACATAATTCTCCAAGAAGCTATTTTTGAAAAAATCAAGAAAAGTCCGCCCAACACAATCAACAAAGTTGATGTTTCGCCAACAGAACCAGGAATAAACCCGTAGAACATATCGGACAAGGAGTATGCATAATCTGAACCTTGAGCCAAGGAACCAAGAACGGTTTCTCCTGAAATGGCATCCGCAGTTCCAGCTCTCTGAACACCTTCGTGAACCCAAACCTTGTCACCACTCATCCAAGTTGGATAGGCAAAGAACAAGAATGCTCGAATGGTCAGTGCAGGGTTCAAAATATTCATTCCCGTACCCCCGAAGACCTCTTTTCCGATAACAACACCAAAGGCAACGGCAATGGCCAACATCCAAAGTGGTGTGTCAACGGGAATAATCAATGGAACCAACATTCCGGTTACCAAATAACCTTCTTCCACTTCGTGGCCTTTGATTACGGCGAACAAGAATTCAATCGCCAAACCAACCCCGTAGGACACGATTACCAATGGCAAAACGGTCGTGATTCCCACCAAAAAGTTTTCCCAAGTCAAGAAATGATCGAAAAGGGAAAAATTCTCTGGAAAACCATTGATTGCGGAGTAGTGCTGGTAACCTGCATTGAACATCCCGAACAACAGACAAGGCACCAAGGCCATGATGACTGTGTTCATGGTACGTTTCAAATCATCTGCAGCTCGAACGTGTGCCCCCGAATGGGTGGTCTCGTTCGGCATATAAAGAAAAGTATGCAGCGCATTGAAGGCAGGAGCCATTTTTTTGCCCTGATACTTAAGTTTTAACTGATGTAATTTTTCTTTCATGCCCATATTATCCAAGTTCTTTTTGCAACAAATCCAATCCTTCCCTGATTATTTGTTGGTGTGGTTGTTTTGATATGCATATGAATTCCGTCAAAGAGAAATCCTCGGGAGCCACTTCGTAAAGGCCCAATTGCTCCATTTCATCCAAATCTTTCACCATACAGGCTTTCAACAACTGAAGCGGGTATATGTCCAGAGGAAAAACCTCCTCATACCTACCTGTTACCACGAAAGCCCTGTGCTCCCCATTGGTATTGGTGTCCAAATCGTACTTCTTTTTGGGCTGCAACCAAGAAAAGGTCAAAGCCCTTGTGGATGATATTTTATTGAAAACCGGCTTGTTCCACCCGAAAAGTTCGTAATCGTCGCCTTCCGGAATGGCCGTGACCGTATTATTGTAGAAACCAAGATATCCTTCGGTATGCGTTTTTACTCCTGTAAGCACATCTCCGTTGATCAATCGGAACCTATCCTCTTTTACGCCACTTGCATACAAAAAGGTTGAGATTTCCGCTCCGATTTTCGTCCTGTAGTACTTTGGCTCTTTCACCACAGATCCAGCCAAGGCCACAACTCGCTCGGCATTGAACTTACCTGTCAAAAGCAATTCACCCACCATTACCATATCCTGAGCGGACAGTGTCCAAACCACTTCTCCCTTGTTCACGGGATCGATTTTATTGATTTGCGTGCCCACCAAACCTGCTGGATGGGGACCAGAAACCTTATGCAACTCCACACCTTTAATATCATTGAAGGGTGATCTGCTCGATCCTACGGAAACATGGATTTTACCGGGAGTAAGCTTACTAAGCGCCATAACCGCTGCTTGAATCTCCTGTTCTTTGTCCCTTAAGGCAAAATCAGGGTCTGCCGCCAATGGAGCCGTAGCAAGCGCTGAGACAAAAATTGCTTTCGGTGTCATCTCTGGATCAGCGATCACATCATAAGGTCTTTGCTTGATGAAAGGCCACCCCCCACACTGCAACAGGTAGGTTTTGATGGTATCAGCATCTGCCGTATCCAAATCCGGCACCTTGTTTATCACGTAATTTTGTTCTTTATCGGCAAGGACCTTCAGTGTTAAGATTCTTCTCCTTGCCCCCCTTACGATTTCCACAAGTTCACCGCTTACTGGAGAAACAAAGTGCATTTCTTCGTTGTTCTTGTTATAAAAGAGGGGCTCGCCCGCTTTTATCTCTTCCCCCTGTTTTATCAACATTTTTGGAGTGATTCCGTGGAAATCATCTAGGTTCAGGGCGTATACGTTACTTGTAACGGCTTTGGAAATAGTCTGCTCTGCCGCCCCGACGAGGTTGATGTCCAACCCCTTTTTAATCCGGATGTCTTTAGACATATTATTGTAGACCTTTTGTTATCAAAATCGGACGCAAAAATAGCACTAAAAGGATTGTTTTCATAATAATTAACCATAAAATATGGGATTATACCGAGCTTAATTTACTGGGCATACTTTTTGTTTACCTTTACGTCAAATTCACGCCCTTGATACGTTATACCTACATTTTGCTACTAATGGGTTTGTTGGCCCCTTCGGCTTTTGGTCAAATCATGGAAGAGGTCAACCCTCCAGAAAACATCAAATCAATTGTTTTCAAAGGTCCTACAGATGACCAATTTCCCGTGATACGGCTCGGGGAATCCATGACTTTGGAGTTTGATGACCTTATGGCCAACGAACAGGATTATTATTATAAAATAGTGCATTGCGATTACGATTGGACTCCCTCCCAATTACTGAAATCCCAATATTTGGATGGAGCGGACAATCAGCGTATCATAGACTACGAAAACAGCTACACTACCCTACAACCCTATTCCAACTACCGTCTTACCATCCCTAACCAGAATGTTAAATTAAGGGTAAGCGGCAATTATGTACTGGAAATCCACAATAGTTATGGCGACCTTCAATTCTCCAGAAGGTTTGTAGTATATCGGGATGCCGTAGCCGTTTCTGGCGTGGTAAAACGATCTAGGGATTTTAATTACATCAACACAAAACAAGTAGTCCAATTCAATATAAACACGGCCGGCTTTAATGTGGTCAATCCAAAACGGGAGGTAAAAGTCGCCATTATACAAAATCATCAATGGCCCACGGCCCTTTACAACATCAAGCCCCAATTTACCATTGGGACCGAACTCGTCTACAAATACAACGAGGAAACCAGTTTTCTTGGTGGTAACGAATACTTCTACTTCGATACCAAGGACCTTCGCTCACCGACATTTGCCATATCAAACATTGAAATAAGGGATGTATACCACCATTATCTGTTTACCAACGAATATAGATTTGACCAAGAGTACACTTATTTTCCGGACATCAACGGGGATTTTGTGGTCAGAACACTACAAGGAGAAGACGTTTCGAGGGAAGCAGAGTACTCCAAAGTACATTTTAGCTTGCCCTACACCAACCAGATAGGACTGAACAATGTTTATGTGATCGGAAAGTTCAACAACTACGCCTTGACGGATGAGAACAGAATGATCTTTAATGAGGAAAACGGTAAGTTCGAAGCCACACTTATGATGAAGCAAGGATTCTACAATTATAAGTATGTTGTACAAAAAGATGATGGGACCCTAGAACCCAATTTGGTAAGCGGGAATTTTCATTTTACAGAGAACAACTATCTCATCTTGGTCTATTATCGGGATTTCGGGGATATGTACGACAGTATCATAGGCATAGGCTCCGCCAATTCCAGAAATATCAGTAATTAATTTATCTTTAAACCCTAATCCTTAAAAGGTATGGGCAAAAAAGATGGTTTGATCACCAAGGGTCGCTACGAATTAAAGTTCAGAGGTGTAAAATGCCTCAACTGTGGACACCCTTTGGACATCAGCGACAAGTATTGCCCCAATTGCTCGCAGGCCAACAGTACCAAGAAACTTACCTTAAAGGTTTTTTTTGATGAATTCTTCTCCAGTCTCATCAATTACGACTCCAAGCTGTTAAAAACACTTTCCGCCCTGTTATTGAGACCCGGGAGAATAACCAAGGATTACATAAACGGCAAAAGGGTTACCTACACCAACCCGTTTCGGTTTTTATTGAGCTTGGCCTTCCTGTACTTTTTGATGTTTACCTACAACAGTAAGTTCGATGCTTGGGATGAATCAGCCAAAAACTTTGACGGCACCATTTATAATGGTTCCCCGTTAAAATTCAATCTGGACTCCGGAGGTCTTGTCGTGGATAGCATCGCCCTTGAAAAGCAATCTGAAGATGTAAAAAAGACATTGGATTCCATAAAAAAAGTAAATCCAAGTATTTTGACTGAAATGCAAAAGTTCGACTCCGTAAAAGGTACAGACCAAGAATTGTCCAACCAATTGGATTATTTGGATTCTTTGGGAATATTCATGAAAGGAATAAGCCAAGCAGAAAAAAGAAAAGATTCTTTCATGAATGCCGACCCAACAGGTTACTTTAAAAGTCTGGACAAAGAATCGGGCATGGGGAAATTCTTCAGCAAAGCAGAGTTTTTTGGGCACGTAATCAAAAAAGATACCCTTTTCAATTTTGACCAAGCCATGACCAAATATAAAATCAACAAAACCTGGTCCAACAAAATGGCCTTTAATTCCGCGAACAGCACCTTGAAAGTAATCAAGGAACCCGGGAGTTGGGTCAATAGCACCATATCCAAGCTCCCGTTCGTCATATTTTTCTTTATGCCAGTGTTCACATTGTTCATTTGGTTGGTGTACATCAGAAAAAATTACACCTACACCGATCATCTTATTTTTAGCTTTCACAATCAGTCACTCTTATTTATCTTGCTCATCCTTAGCCTCACGTTGGATATGATATTCAATATTAACAGCTCAGGAATCTTTCTACTGATTTTTGGCATATACCTGTACAAGGCAATGCGCAAATTTTATGGACAGGGAAGGTTTAAAACCATTTTGAAATACATCTTTCTGAACACGATATTTATGATTTTGGCCTTTATTACCATCGTAGTTACGTTTACAGGAAGCGGTTTAACCTATTGATAGTTATGTTTACACAGGTAACCAAAGGAATAAAAGTATCGGTACGCACCTCATTTGAAGGCACATTTTTTAAAAACTACAAAGTGCATTATGCATTTGGCTACACCATAACCATTGAGAACCTTAGCAAGGATACCGTACAGCTTACTGCTAGGCACTGGGATGTATTTGACGCCCTCAAGGATATGGAAACCATTGACGGGGAAGGTGTCATAGGAAGGAAACCAGTGATAAAACCGGGAAAATCCCACACTTATAGTTCGGGCTGCCTTTTGGCGTCGCCTGTCGGGGCCATGCGAGGTCACTATTATATGGTAAACTTTACCAATGCCGAAGAATTCGAGGTGGAAATACCCACTTTTAAGTTTGCCGCGCCCTTTGCCATAAACTAATCCACATCATTTTAAATTCGATATAGGTTTCCCTATCTTTGATAGAATTTTTAATCATTAAAAAACATTTCTATGGGAAAAGGATTTTTTCAAGTTCCAACCGCATACAATGAACCCGTTCTGAGCTATGCCCCGGGTTCTCCTGAACGTGAAGAAGTACTAAAACAATATAAAGCGTATTACAATGACAATGTGGACATCCCACTTTACATTGGAAGCGAAGAGATAAGAACGGGCAACACCAGGACCATGTCCCCTCCGCACGACCACAAACATATTTTGGGACACTACCATTTAGCGGAAAAGGAACATGTGGAAAAGGCCATCGCCAACTGTCTTGAGGCCAGGGAGGCATGGGCCAACCTGACTTGGGAACAGCGTGCCGCTGTATTCCTGAAGGCAGCGGACCTTATTGCCGGGCCTTACCGCCAAAAGATGAACGCCTCCACCATGCTTGCCCAATCCAAGAATATTTATCAGGCCGAAATCGATTCTGCATGTGAGATCGTGGATTTCCTTCGTTTCAATGTGGAGTACATGTCCCAGATTTACAGCGAGCAACCTGAATCTTCCGAGGGAGTGTGGAACCGTGTGGAATACCGTCCATTGGAAGGCTTTGTCTACGCCATTACCCCCTTCAACTTTACGGCCATTGCAGGGAACCTTCCCACCAGTGCCGCTATGATGGGGAACGTTGTGGTCTGGAAACCGAGCGACAGTCAGGTGTATTCCGCGAAAGTGATCGTGGATGTGCTCAAGGAGGCCGGATTGCCAGATGGTGTGATCAACGTGGTCTACGGTGACCCAGTCATGATATCCGATACCCTATTGGACAGTCCTGATTTCTCGGGAATACACTTTACTGGCTCCACCACGGTGTTCAAGAATCTTTGGAAACAGATTGGAAACAACATCCATAAGTACAAAACTTATCCACGAATCGTGGGCGAAACTGGAGGTAAGGATTTTATCATAGCCCACCCTACTGCGAAACCTCAACAAGTAGCTACGGCGATCAGCCGAGGCGCCTTTGAGTTCCAAGGTCAAAAATGTAGTGCGGCATCACGGGTATATCTACCCAAGTCCACTGCCAATGAGATTCTGGAACTGGTCAAAAAAGACATTGCCTCTTTCAACAAGCCAGGTACCCCAGAAGACATGAGCAATTTTATTACCGCAGTGATTCACGAAGGGTCTTTTGATAAACTGGCCAAGTACATCGATCAGGCAAAGGCCGACGATGAGGCCGAAATCATCGCTGGGGGCAATTATGATAAATCCGAAGGGTATTTTGTGGAGCCCACCGTGATTTTGACCACCGACCCACAGTACGAGACCATGTATACCGAGCTTTTCGGTCCAGTGGTCACCGTTTATGTGTACGAGGACAAGGACTGGAGCGATACTTTGAAATTACTGGATAGCACATCGGAATACGGGCTCACAGGTGCTGTTTTATCCGGAGATCGTTACTCCATTGATGAGGCGACCAAAGCCTTACAGAATGCTGCTGGCAACTTTTACATCAATGACAAGCCAACGGGTGCCGTTGTGGGACAGCAACCTTTTGGTGGTGCAAGAGCTTCGGGAACCAACGATAAGGCAGGGTCCATGCAGAACCTCTTGCGTTGGGTCTCCCCGAGATTGATCAAGGAGACTTTTGTGACCCCAGAAAATTACAGATATCCATTTTTGGGATAAAATCAAAACAACTAAATTAAAGGCCATCATTTTTTAAATGATGGCTTTTTTGTTTAACCTAACCCACAAACCCATGCCCAGACCCTATATTTTGGCCGAAACCAACTGGAAACACCTCAAGGATGAATCTTTCGATTTGGCCGTTTTGCCCTGGGGAGCCACCGAAGCCCACAACTATCACCTCCCCTACGCCACCGATGTTATAGAAGGTACTTCAATAGCTGAAGAATCTGCCAGAATAGCCTGGGAACAAGGAAGCAAAGTAGTGGTACTACCAACCATTCCCTTTGGAGTAAACACCGGGCAATCGGATATATATCTGGACATGAACCTAAACCCGAGCACACAATTCGCCATATTGAAAGACCTGATTACCGTATTGGACCGTCAAGGCGTAAAAAAGTTTGTGATCTTGAACAGCCATGGAGGAAATAACTGGAAGGCCATTGTAAGGGAACTGGGGCTACTTTTCCCCGATATGTTCCTTTGCGTCACGAATTGGTTCAAACTCGGCAGTGAATCAGGTGTTTTTGACCTTCTGGGTGACCATGCCGATGAAATGGAGACCAGTCTTATCCTACATTTAACTCCAGAATTGGTATTGCCACGAGAAGATTGGGGCGATGGCAAAGAGTTCAAAAACAAAATAAAAGCCTTTTCCGAAGGTTGGGCCTGGACGGAACGACCTTGGTCAAAAATAACCAAGGACACTGGAGTTGGGGACCCGAGCAAAGCTTCCAAGGAAAAAGGCGAAGTGTTCTTCAATCTGGTTTGTGCCAAAATGGGACAGCTATTAGTGGATATCGCCGAGGCTGACATGAAAAATATATATAAATAGCAAATAAATCACTGAAAACCAATAGATTAACAACCTAAAAAAGAATCAAAACATAATTTATATGTAAATTTAACGTTAACTAATTGTAAACTAAATGTAACATAATTATATTTGTTACATTAAATCAGTTAGTTATGACAGTCCGAATCAATGCATGGAGGAAATTGATGATTAAAAAATATCAGCAATTATGGCAATATGCCAAGGACTACGCTAGAAAGTGTAGATTGGTGTATAAGCGCATGTATAGCATATAGTTTAGCCCTTGTACTTCTGGGGCAAATAGACAACTTTTTTGGTCTCAAAGAATTCCTCTTCAAAATACTCGTTCAAATCAAAGACCTGAACGGTTTCGTATCCCTTCAGTTCTTCCGTAAGGTCTCCACCTTTAAGGTAAAGTATGCCGTTTTTGCGCTGATGCGCAGACTCCTTTTTGATTTTCCCCTTGGTCCAATGTACGAATGTGGGCATAGCCGCAACCGCACGGCTCACAATAAAATCAAACTGTCCGGGGATTTCCTCCACACGGGAATGATAGGTTTTGACATTCGTTAACCCCAAGCCTTCGACCACCTCATTGACCACTTTTATTTTTTTACCTATGGCATCAACAAGGGTAAATTTCACGTTTGGAAACAAGATAGCCAACGGAATACCAGGAAATCCACCACCGGTTCCAACATCCAAAATTTCAGAACCTTCGTTGAACACCTGTATTCGGGCAATCCCCAGAGAGTGAAGCACATGGCGCAGATACAACTCATCAATATCCTTTCTGGAAACCACATTGATTTTTTGGTTCCAATCTTGGTACAACGTTTCCAACTTTATAAACTGGGCTTTCTGTTCGTCGTTGAGCGTCGTAAAATATTTAAAGATAAGTTCCGCTTTCATGTTCCAAACATTATTTTTGACAAAGCTAATACTTTTGACGACCTTAACACCGTTCTAACAAAACCTTGTTAACTCTAAAGAAGCATTTTAGTTACCTTTGTAAAAACTTTTTTTATGGATAAGAATACCATCCGGTTTTCCAGAAGAGATTCCGCACAATTTTTCAGAACGTTGAACAAAAGAGTAAACGAATACTTCAAAGAAAACAACCTTAAGAAAACCGGGAACTGGAAACTTCACTTGAAAACCATGGTGATGTTTGCCATTTTTTTGACCCCTTATTTTTTAATGTTGACCTTGAACCTGCCTTTCTGGGGCTATTTACTACTTTCCATTACCATGGGAGTTGGGATGGCCGGAGTTGGGATGAACGTAATGCACGATGGGAACCATGGTGCATACTCAAATAAAAAATGGGTGAACAAGCTCATGGGAAGCAGTATTTACATCTTGGCAGGAAATGTTTACAACTGGCAAGTACAACACAATGTGCTGCACCATACCTATACCAATATCCACGAGCACGATGAAGATATGGAAGCAGGAAGAATCCTAAGATTCTCCAAACATGCAGAGTGGAGAAAACACCATAAGTTCCAACACTACTACTCTATTTTCCTATACGGTCTATTGACTTTCAACTGGGCCATCACAACGGACTTCCAACAGATGTACCGTTACATGAAAAGGAAATTGAGCTACGGAAAACTTCCAAACCCTGTGATCAACTGGAGCACTTTGGTGATTACCAAAATCATCTATTTGACCATTTGGATCGTGCTACCATTGATTTTTGTTGATATCGCTTGGTGGCAAGTATTGCTTGGATTCTTCATTATGCACTATGTTGCCGGGGTAATCCTAAGTGTGGTATTCCAATTGGCGCATATCGTGGACCATGCAGAGACACCGTTGCCCGACGAAGAAGGAAACATGAAAAACACCTGGGCCATCCACCAGCTGTTCACCACTGTGAATTTTGGCACTAAGAACAGGATCGTCAACTGGTTTACCGGCGGATTGAACCATCAGGTAGAGCACCATATCTTCCCGAACATCAGTCACATTCATTACACAAATATTTCAAAAATTGTGAAACAGACTGCGCAGGAGTTCAATTTACCTTATCACGAATATAAAACTACCAGAAAAGCCATAATTTCGCACTTCAAACACTTAAAAGAGCTAGGTAAAAACCCAGCGCTTCAGTATCAGTAAAAACGAAATATCAATGAGCAACCATCTATCTGACAGGATCAAGAACATGTCCACGTCAGCAACTTTGGCCATGGCCGCCAAAGCACGGGAATTACGAAACGAAGGAAAGGATATTATCGGTTTGAGCTTGGGGGAGCCCGATTTCAACATTCCTGATTTCATCAAAGAGGCCGCAAAACAGGCCATTGACGAAAATTATAGCAGCTATACACCTGTTGATGGTTACGCAGAGCTCAAAACCGCTATCTCCAACAAGTTCAAAAGAGACAATAATCTTAATTACGGCCCGAACCAGATCGTGGTCTCCACGGGGGCGAAACAATCGCTCTTCAATGTGGCCATGGTAGTGCTCAACCCAGGTGATGAAGTAATCCTTCCTGCACCTTATTGGGTAAGCTATAGCGATATCGTAAAATTGGCAGAAGGAGTTCCCGTTGAAGTTCTTACGCAAATCGATACCGATTTTAAGATGACGCCAGAGCAATTGGAAGCGGCCATTACGCCTAAAACCAAAATGCTTTGGTTCAGTTCTCCTTGTAACCCCAGTGGTTCCGTATATAGCAAGGAGGAATTGGAAGGTTTGGCCGAGGTACTTAAAAAACACCCGGACATTTATGTGGTATCGGATGAAATCTACGAGCACATCAATTTTGCAGGCGGTCATGTAAGCATCGCCGGCATCGATGGCATGTACGATAGAACCGTTACCGTGAATGGGGTGTCCAAAGCTTTTGCCATGACCGGATGGCGTATCGGCTACATTGGCGCCCCCGAATGGATTGCCAAAGGATGCACCAAATTACAAGGTCAGGTTACCAGTGGCACCAATGCCATTGCACAACGTGCCGTTATTACCGCATTGGAGGCTCCCGTGAGCAAAATCCAGTTCATGATCGATAAGTTTCACGAAAGAAGGGACCTTGTCCTTGGTCTTTTGGGAGAAATAGAAGGATTTAACCTCAACGTGCCCGAAGGTGCATTTTATGTTTTCCCCGATATTTCGGCATTCTTTGGAAAAACCTTGAACGGTGTTACCATTAACAATGCTTCTGATTTTTCATTGTATTTATTGGAACATGCCAATGTGGCCACGGTTACGGGCGAAGCATTCGGAAACCCGAATTGCATTCGTATATCCTACGCGGCATCAGAAAAAGAATTGAAAGAAGCCATTTCGAGAATAAAGGCCGTTCTTTAATCCATAAAAATTACAAGTCATGCTGGATTTGTTTCAGCATCTCCTGATAATAAATGCAAAACCTCTTGGAGTTTACTTTGAGAGGTTTTTTTACGTCTTTTTCCAGAAATATGGGGTAAGTACGATCAGTACAGTGAAAAGTTCAAGACGCCCCAAAAGCATCAAGAAACTACACCACCACTTTCCTGCATCGGGAAGGCTGTTATAATTGCTCACAGGGTTCAAACTACCCAAAGCCGGTCCCACATTACCCAACGAAGAGGCAGAACCACCAACGGCCGACACAAAGTCCAAGCCCAAGAATCCGAGAACCAAAGACCCAATGATAAAAAGCAACATGTACAGCACGAAAAAAGCCACCACGTTGTACACGATATGTTCCGTTACCGTTTTTTGATTGTAACGGACGGGAATCACCGCATTGGGATGCAAGGTTCGTTTAAATTCCAAAATACCGTTTTTGATAATCAGCAGGTGACGCATTACCTTGATCCCACCGGCTGTTGAACCAGCAGACCCTCCTAAAAACATCAAACCAAAAAAGAACACGGTCAAAAAGGGGGTCCATGAGGTAAAATCAGCCGAAACAAAGCCTGTTGTGGTAATCACGGCGATGACCTGAAACAAGGTGTGCCTAAAGGCACTTTCCGCTTTTCCCAAAACCATGGGATGAAAATCCGACACAGGAACATCGGCCCTAAAATAAACGCCCAGTGCAGCAATAATGGCAAAAACCACTATAAATCCGAAGTAATACTTGAACTCCTCGTCCTTAAAAACACGTTTTACCCGTCCTGTCAAGGCAAAATAACTGAGTACGAAATTGCTTCCCGCCAAAAACATGAACAGGATGATGATATATTGAATCAATGGCTGATCGTTCCAAAAAGCCAAACTTGCATTTTTGGTGGAGAATCCTCCGGTTGACATGGTTGCCAAAGCATGGTTGATGGCATCAAAAAACGACATGCCCGCAAACTTCAACAATAAGGTTTCCAAAACCGTATATCCAAAATAGATAAGCCATAACCTTTTGGCGGTATCCGTAATCCTTGGGTGGAGCTTATCCCCTCCCGGGCCAGGTGCCTCGGCTGCGAACAACTGCATTCCCCCTATACCTAAAAGTGGTAGAATGGCAATGGCCAACACGATAATCCCCATTCCACCGATCCAATGGGTAAGGCTTCGCCAGAGCAGAATTCCTTCGGGCAGTGCTTCTATATCATCTAAAATGGAAGCTCCCGTGGTGGTATAGCCCGACATCGTTTCAAAAAAAGCATCAGTAATGGAAGGTATCGAACCAGAAAAAAGATAGGGCAACATTCCTGATATGGACATCACGATCCAACCAAAGGTCACAACAATGTATCCTTCTTTCCTTTTGACTTCTTTTTTATGTCCCCGTGTGTAGAACATGGCCATCATCCCAAAAAGCATGGTCACAATGGCAGCTAACATGATATCCATAGTGGCACCATCCTTATAAATGCCACTGGCAAGTGCCGCCAATAGCATAAAAGAGCCGTTGCAAAGCAACAAGAGTCCCATGATATGGATGATGATTCGTGTATTGAGTTTCATTAGAGGAACAGCTTTTCTATCCTTGGTATGGCCTTGGGCAAGCAACAGACCACGACCTTATCCCCTTCGGCAATCCTAAAATCCCCCAAGGCAATGATACCCTCCCCGTTTCTGATCACGCCACCGATACTTGCTTCCCTTGGAAAATTGAGTTCTTTGATGATTTCACCATTGACAAGTGAGGATGCTTTTACCTCAAACTCCAAAATCTCAGCGTTCAAATTGTTCAAACGGGTCAGGGCAAGTACCTCTCCTTTTCGGATATACCTAAAGATACTGTTGGCAGCAAGTAGTTTTTTATTGATGAGTGTATCCACCCCAATGGAATGGGACAACTGGAAATAGTCCATGTTTTCCACCAAAGCAATGGTTTTCTTGATTTTTTTGTTTTTGGCCACCAAACAAGACATAATGTTGGTCTCTGAATTTCCCGTTACAGCGATAAAAGCATCCATGGCCTCCAAGTTTTCCTCTTCCAACAGCTCCACATTCCGTCCATCCCCATTAATCACAAGCGCATGGGGCAGTTCATCCGCGATATCGAATGCTTTTTCCTTGTTCTTTTCGATCAATTTCACATTGAACTTTTTGTTGCAAAGGTCCCGTGCTGTTTTATAGCCGACCTTACTTCCTCCCAGGATCATCACATTCTTGATGTCCTGCTTTTGCATTCCTGAAAGCTTGTACAATTCCTCAACTCCCTTATCGGAAGTAATGAAGTACACTTGATCGCCCTCTTTAAAAATGGTATCCCCCCTTGGGATTAAAGTAAACTGGGTTCCAGTTCGCTGAAGGGCAATGGGCATAAAATTGAGTTCGGGAAAAATTCTCGCGGCCTCTTTGACCATCTTCCCTACAAAAGGAGCGGTCTTAGGCAGAATTACCCCGAACATGGTCAATAATCCTTCTTCAAATTGATAGGTGTCGTTAAAAGCCGACTGATTGAGCATCAACTGGATTTCCATGGCTGCGAGTCGCTCTGGGGAAATCAATTCATCAATCCCCAACTGATCAAATTTGATAAGTTCACGATTGTCCATGAACTCCGTGTTGGAGATTCTGGCCATGGTACGTTTACAACCCAATTGCTTGGCAAGAACACAAAGGGTCAAATTGGTGGTTTCCGAAGCAGTGACCCCTATAACAAGATCGGAGCTATCCACCTGTGCATCCTGCAATACCTGAATGGATGTGGCATCACCTCGAAGCACCCGAATATCCAAATGGTTATCCGCATAGGACAATCTTTCCTTGTCGGTATCAATCAAAGTGATTTCCTGTGCTTCGTAGGACAACAATTTCGCCAAGTGGAACCCCACTTCACCAGCACCTGCAATAATGATTCTCATTGATTAGAATAGGATGTGTTCTTAAATAAACTCCATTTGTACGCTACAAATGACACTAAGAATGGTACGCTATACTTAAACTCCATACTTTTAACCAAATACGGAAAATAAATCCCTTTGGAGGGCAAAATTACACAAATATTTTTGTCTGCATCCCTTTAGCTAAGTTGTATATTTGCCAGCAAATTGAAGCGATGTCAAAAAAGGTAACGCCCTACAAAGAGTCTGAGCTCGGCAAGAAGGAGCAGGTAAAACAGATGTTCGATAACATTTCCGGCAATTACGATGGTCTCAATCGGGTTATTTCCTTGGGAACGGATGTAAAATGGCGCAAAAAAATAGTGGCCTTTTTAAAGGAGAAATCCCCTGAATCCATTTTGGATATAGCTACCGGGACAGGCGACCTTGCCATTGCGATGATAAAGACTGGTGCCGAAAAGATAGTCGGCCTGGACCTTTCCCCTGGCATGTTGGAAGTTGGCAAAACCAAGGTTTCCAACAAAAGCCTCCAAGACACCATTGAAATGGTGTTGGGCGATAGTGAAAACCTCCCTTTCGATGACAATTCATTTGATGCCATTACTGTGGCGTTCGGGGTACGGAATTTTGAAAATCTGGAAAAAGGACTCGAGGAAATCTACAGAGTACTGAAACCTGGAGGGCATTTTGTGGTTCTTGAGACTTCGGTTCCGACCAAAACACCCTTTAAGCAAGGGTACAAGCTCTACACAAAATATATTTTACCAGCCATTGGCAAAGTTTTTTCCAAGGATAAATCCGCCTACAATTATTTGAGTGAATCCGCCTCAGTTTTCCCTCACGGGGAGGCTTTCAACAATATTTTGAAGAAAATTGGGTTTATAGGTGTAGAGAACAAACCACAGACCATGGGTGTAGCATCCATTTACGTCGCTTCAAAATAGATTGATGAAAAATCTCCTTATCCTTTTTGGACTTCTAGCATTGTCAAACACCGCTGCCCTAGCCCAATTTGGTGGGGACCCCATTTTAAACCTTCAGAACGAGGATAAGAAATTTTTGAACTGGGGGTATTATCTCGGTTTTAACCAATATGACTTTCAGTTTGAGTACAAGGATGATATAGGTCAAGATATTTTGGTCGACAAAAGCTTGGGTTTCAATGTGGGTCTGATCGGCGAACTCCGAATCAACGAGTTTTTGGACGCCCGTTTTGAACCAGGTCTACTCTACACCTCCAGGACTTTGGGTTTTCCTGGGTTTACCACTCAGGTCGATGCCTTGCGGGAAGTTCGTTCCACCTATATCCGTTTTCCATTTCTGATCAAGGCCAGCACCCGCAGAATAGGAAATTGGAAGCCTTTTATTATCGGTGGAGTTTATACATCCATCAATTTGGGAAGCAACGAAGATAGCTTGGACGACAATAGCAGTGGCCAATTTAGGATGAAGCAGAATGTTTATGGCTACGAACTTGGCTTTGGAATCGATTTTTATACCGAATATTTCAAGTTCACCCCATCCATACGAGGGGTATTTGCCCTTACGGACGAATTGGTTCCCGATGTGGACCCAAACAGTCCTTGGACAGGAAACATCGCTGCCATGCGTACCCGGGGCATTTTCATCAATTTCACTTTTGAATAAACTATCCCCTGCGTATCTCGTTCAGTAAGATTGCGGTTGCTGTGGCCACATTGAGACTTTCCGTAGTAGCTGATCCGTATTGTGGAATGGAAATCCTTTCAGAGATAAATTTTTCGACCCGATCGGAAATCCCATTGGCCTCGTTGCCCATTACCAAAATTCCTTTTCCACCCAAATCAGCTTTATAAACCGGTTCGCCATCCATATAGGCCCCATAGATAGGAAGCTTCGTATTGCCCAAAAACTCCTCCAAATCCAAATATGGGATATGTACTCTTGCAATGGAACCCATGGTGGCCTGAAGCACTTTGGGGTTATAACAGTCCACAGTATCTGCCGAGCATACAAGTTGTTTTACCCCAAACCAATCACAAAGACGAATGATGGTTCCCAAATTACCTGGATCCCTAACGGCATCCAAAACCACTACCCAATCATCGACTATGTCTTCCTTGGGTTCGACCATATGAAAAACCCCCAACACACCGTTCGGTTGTTTTAAACTGCTCATTTGCTTCAAGTCCTTTTTGGATATGACTTCCGCTTCTTTGATACTCTCCGAAAGCCCAACATCATCAACAAAGACCTTAAAGGGCTTCATTCCCGCCCCCAACAATTCATTTACCACCTTTTTTCCTTCGACCACAAAGAGCCCATGTTGAGATCGGTACTTTTTTTGCTTTAGGCTAACAACTAGTTTAATTTGGTTTTTTGTAACCATCTAAATCGTGTATTTTTGGCTTCTATGAATGGTTCTTTTGGTGTAACATGCAACTGGGCAAAAATAGGATTATTGTTGCTTTTGCTAAGCATTTTGGGTTGCAATACCTTAAAAAAGGTTGGGGAGGATGAATTATTGCTCACCAAAAACACCATTTTGATCAATGACGAAAAGGTTACCGATAGCGAAGTAAAAGGCCTAATATCCCAAAAACCCAACAGCAGTGTTCTGGGTTATCCTCTAAAACTGAACCTTTATAATCTTGCCAAAGAAAATCCCGATTCATCTTTCCAAGATTGGCTGCACAAAAAAGAAAAAAGGGAAAAACGATTGAACAACTTACTGTCGCAGAAGCAGGTCAATAGGCTAAGTGAATCATTCCTTATAAAAGGATACAGCGAATTTCTGAAAAGAATCGGGGAACCTCCTGTAATCATCGATACTTCGGAAACCAATAAATCCCTTAGCAAACTGAAATCCTATTATAACACCAAGGGATACTTCAACAATACCGGAGCATATGAAATTGTGAACGGCAAAAGAAAGAAAAGGGCACAAATCGAGTACAATATTACCTTAAACTCGCCCTACATCGTGGATACCATCCAAAAGAACATCACATCCCCGGAGTTGGACTCCATTTACGACCAAGCCAACAGGCAAAGCTTTGTAAAGCAAGGCGAACAATTTGACTTGGAGAAATTTACCATGGAGCGGGAGCGCCTTACAACCCTGTTCAGGAACTCGGGGGTTTATAATTTTCAGGAAAGCTCCATCAACTATACCATTCTCAGGGATACGACCATCGCATCGGACGATCAATTGATGGATGTACAACTGAACATCAAAAAATTCCGAAGCACGAATGATAGTACGGATACCAACATGCCCTACAAAGTGGCCCGACATAAGCAAATCAACATTTATGCAGATTATGACATTAATGGAGCCACGGACACTTTGAAAAGCGTGCAGCACGAAAATTACAATATTTACTACAGCGGCAAACTCAGGTATAGGCCCAAGGCACTTACCGATGCCATTTTCTTTGAGAAAGACAGCATATACCGTGATTTGGATAGGATTCGAACCTATAGGCAAATCACCAACCTCAATACCTTTAAATACCCCAACATTGATTTTGTGCCCGATTCCACACAAACAAAACTGGAGACAAACATTTATTTGGCCGCAAAACCCAAATATTCGCTGAACTTGAATTTCGATGTTACCCACTCCAATATCCAACAAGTAGGCACAGCCTTTAGTGCCTCTGTCATTACACGGAATGTTTTTGGAGGAGCCGAAACATTGAATGTTTCGGCCAGGGGGTCCATTGGTCTCTTGAGCGATGCGTCACTATCGGATGAAACATTCACTTCCGAGCTCGGTGGGGACATCAACATCACATTCCCTCGGATTTGGTTACCATTCAGCACGGAACGCATCATACCTTATTATATGCTTCCCCAAAGCCGATTGTCCGTAGGTACCAACTTCCAGCGGAACATTGGATTGGATAAACAGTCGCTGAACTCCATTTTATCCTATAATTGGTCTCCCACAACAAGGCTCAAGAACAATATTGAACTGTTGAACGTCGAATTTGTACGCAATGTAAACACCAACAATTTCTACAATGTGTACCGAAACACTTTTTCCAACTTGGATGAAATTGCGGATGATTTTCAGGATGATCCCGAATATTCCTCCTATTTTGAGCCTATTCAAGAGGAAGGGGAAGACCCTAGATTGAGCATCCCCACAGGAGCAAATAATTTCGTTCGAAATGTTTTGAATGATTCAATTCCCGTGAGTCCGGAAGATAAGGAATTGGTGAACAGCATTGAAGAAAGACGTATAAGGTTAACGGAGAACAACCTCATTTTCGCCACCAATTTTACCCATACCAAAAACAGCAAGTCAGGGATAAACGACCTTGATTTTTATCAATACCGTATAAAACTGGAAAGTGCCGGGGGCATGCTCTCCCTACTGACCAATGTGATACCTTTCAACAAAAACCCCAACGGACAAAATCTGGTCTTCAGCGTTCCATATTCGCAATATGTAAAAACAGAGTTCGACTATATCCGTCATTGGAGCATAGGCGGCGGACAGGTAATTGCATTTCGAAGCTTCTCCGGATTGGCCATTCCCTATGGAAACTCCGACAACGTTCCTTTTGTTCGCAGTTATTTTGCAGGAGGGTCCAACGATAATCGTGCCTGGAACGCCTACGAACTAGGGCCGGGAAGTACGGACAACATCAATGATTTTAACGAAGCCAACCTAAAGCTTGCTATGAATCTCGAATACCGATTCCCAATAGCTGGGGATGTAAAAGGTGCTCTATTTGCCGATGCCGGCAACATCTGGAACGTATTCGATAATGAGACAAATCCGGAGGCCGTATTCAGTGGTTTTTCCTCACTGGGCGACATAGCATTGGGCACTGGACTTGGGCTTCGGTACGATTTTACATATTTTGTTTTCAGGTTGGATGTAGGCTTCAAGACCTATAATCCTGCCAAAGTCGGGTCCAATCGCTGGTTCGATGGCTACAGCTTCAAACAGGCAGTCTTCAACATAGGTATCAATTATCCCTTCTAGAGCAAATATTTTATTACTTTTGTCTCCTATTTAATTTGAAACCAATATAACTATGTCCCACAATATCAAGCCCGGGGTTGCTACCGGTGATGAAGTACAAACAATCTTCAACCACGCAAAAGAAAACGGATATGCACTTCCGGCCGTGAACGTAATTGGCTCGGACAGTATCAACGCCGTAATGGAAACCGCTGCCACATTGAATTCTCCCGTAATCATTCAATTCTCCAATGGAGGAGCACAGTTCAACGCAGGTAAAGGACTTTCCAATGAAAATCAAAAAGCTGCCATCTTGGGAGCAGTTGCCGGCGCAAAACATGTCCATCAATTGGCCGAAGCTTACGGAGCAACCGTAATCCTTCACACAGACCACTGTGCCAAAAAATTATTGCCTTGGATCGACGGGCTATTGGACGCTAGTGAAAAGCATTATAAAGAAACTGGCAAATCATTGTTCAGTTCGCACATGATCGACCTTTCCGAAGAGCCGATCGAGGAAAACATTGAAATCTGCAAAGGGTACTTGGAGCGCATGAGCAAAATGGACATGACTTTGGAGATTGAATTGGGAATCACCGGAGGTGAAGAAGATGGTGTTGACAACACCGATGTTGACGATTCCAAATTGTACACCCAGCCCGAAGAAGTGGCCTTCGCTTACGAAGAACTTTCAAAAGTTAGTCCAAAATTTACCATCGCAGCTGCATTTGGTAACGTTCACGGGGTATACAAACCAGGTAACGTAAAATTGACTCCAAAAATCCTTAAGAACTCCCAAGAGTTCATTACCGAGAAATATGGTGTGGAGCACAATCATATCGATTTTGTATTTCACGGAGGTTCCGGTTCCACTTTGGAAGAGATTAGGGAAGCCATTGGTTACGGTGTCATCAAAATGAACATCGACACCGATTTGCAGTATGCATTCTTGGAAGGTGTACGGGATTATATCCAAGGTAAAGCGGATTATTTGCAGACACAAATTGGCAATCCTGATGGGGATGACCAACCCAACAAAAAATTCTACGATCCACGTGTTTGGCTTCGCGAAGGCGAAAAAACTTTCATCGCCCGTTTGAAAAAAGCCTTCGAAGACCTGAACAACGTAAACACTTTGTAAGCCTTTAGTCTAACTAAATATTGATTGCATGTCGTCTTGGTTTAAAAGAAAGGAAAAAGGAATACAGACAGCTACCGAGGAGAAAAAAGACACCCCCAAGGGGCTATGGTACAAATCCCCGACCGGTAAGATTGTCGAAGCCGAGGATTTGGCCAAAAACTTCTATGTAAGTCCAGAAGATGATTATCACGTACGCATAGGCAGTAAAGAATATTTTGAAATCCTTTTTGATGACAACAAGTTCCGCGAACTTGACACAAAAATGACATCCAAGGACCCTTTGAAGTTCGAGGATACCAAAAAATATTCCGACCGTCTAAAAGCAGCCCAGAAAAAAACAGGGCTAAAAGATGCCGTGAGAACCGCAGTTGGCAAATCACAAGGAAAGGACATTGTTGTGGCCTGTATGGATTTTGCCTTCATTGGAGGCTCGATGGGAAGCGTGGTAGGCGAAAAAATATCGCGTGCCATTGATGTGGCCAAAAGAAAGAAGGTCCCATTTGTCATGATCTCCAAGTCAGGAGGTGCACGTATGATGGAAGCCGCCCTATCCTTGATGCAGTTGGCCAAAACATCCGCTAAATTAGCGCAGTTGGCCGAAGCAAAAATACCATACATTTCATTATGTACGGACCCAACCACAGGAGGCACCACCGCTTCGTACGCTATGTTGGGGGACATCAACATTGCCGAACCCGGTGCGCTGATTGGTTTTGCCGGACCAAGGGTTGTAAAGGATACGACAGGGAAAGACCTTCCCGATGGTTTCCAAACATCTGAGTTTTTAAAAGAACACGGCTTTTTGGACTTCATAACCCATCGCAGGGACTTGAAGAAAAAAATCAATCTATATATAGATTTGATTACCAATCAACCTGTAAGAAATTAAAAAAAGCCCCGAATTCGGGGCTTTTTTGTTGAGTAAGAAAATTACACATCGCACCAGCATCCAAAGTTTATTTCCAATAAGTCTTTTGGTTTCAAATAAAAAACTATCTTTGCACGCTGATTGAAGGACAATCAATACATAAAAATCATTTAAATAATATTGGAATGTATTTAACAAAAGAAGTTAAAGCCGAGATTTTCAAGAAACACGGCGGCTCTGAGAGCAACACCGGTTCTACGGAAGGACAAATTGCCTTGTTCACGCACCGTATCAACCACTTGACAGGACACCTTAAAAAGAACCACAAAGATTACAACACTGAGCGTTCTTTGGTGGCATTGGTAGGTAAAAGACGTAGTCTTTTGGATTACCTAAAGAAAAAAGATATTGCAAAATACCGTACCTTAATCAAGGAACTAGGTATCAGAAAATAAAAACATAAGGGGAGGCATTGGCTTCCCCTTTGTTTTGGTTGAACGTGTTTCAACAAAAAGTCCCGGCATAAACTGGGCAAACACAAAAAGCTACAAAATAG
The DNA here is from genome assembly GCF_029193885.1 of Flagellimonas yonaguniensis. Lineage (GTDB taxonomy): Bacteria > Bacteroidota > Bacteroidia > Flavobacteriales > Flavobacteriaceae > Flagellimonas > Flagellimonas yonaguniensis. The sequence goes on from NZ_JARFVB010000002.1 coordinate 261,712, forward strand.
TTTTTCATTGGTCAAGTGCCCCAGGGCACACACAACAACAACACAACCCGACCGCCCGGATGGCGGTAGACCAAATGTTTAACGACCCGACCAATAGGGTTGGGTAAGATTAATTTTATGATTCCAAAGACATTCAAAGAGGTCATAGACCTTGGTGACGGTAGAGAGATTTCTATCGAAACCGGAAAACTGGCAAAACAGGCCCATGGCTCTGTTGTTGTCCAATCTGGCAAGTGTATGCTATTGTGTACAGTTGTCTCAAATTACAAAGCTGCAGATGTGGACTTTTTGCCACTTACTGTGGATTATCGCGAAAAATTTGCTGCTGCTGGACGTTATCCAGGTGGTTTCTTTAAGAGAGAGGCAAGACCAAGCGATGGCGAAGTATTGACCATGCGTTTGGTGGACAGGGTGTTGAGACCTTTGTTCCCTAAAGATTATCATTCCGAAACACAGGTAATGATTCAGTTGATGTCGCATGACGAAGATGTTATGCCTGATGCTATGGCCGGATTGGCTGCTTCGGCTGCCATTCAACTTTCGGATTTTCCATTCGAATGTGCTATTTCCGAAGTTCGTGTAGGTAGGGTAAACGGTGAGTTCATCATCAACCCAACAAGGGAACAATTGAAAGAGTCCGACATTGATATGATGATCGGTGCCTCAGCAGATTCTGTAATGATGGTAGAAGGTGAAATGGACGAGATTTCCGAAGAGGAAATGGTAGAAGCCATCAAATTTGCCCACGAAGCCATTAAAGTACAATGTGCTGCACAGGAAAAATTGGCCGAAGCTTTCGGTAAAAAAGAAGTTCGTGAGTACGAACCTGAAGCTGAGGATGAAGATCTTCAGAAAAAAGTACACGACATGGCCTACGATAAGGTATATGAAGTGGCCAAAGCAGGTTCATCCAAAAAAGAACGCAGCGAGGCATTTGCTGCTATCAAAGAAGAAATCAAGGAGTCCTTCTCCGAAGAGGAATTGGAAGAAATAGGCGACTTGGTTTCCAAATACTACCACAAAGCTGAAAAAGAAGCAGTTAGAAACCTTACTTTGGAAGAAGGGCTTCGTTTAGACGGTCGTAAAACAACAGATGTTAGACCTATCTGGTGTGAAACTGATTATTTACCATCTGTACACGGTTCAGCCATATTTACTCGTGGTGAAACGCAAGCTTTGGCAACCGTAACTTTAGGTACCTCTAGAGAAGCAAACCAAATAGACATGCCATCTTACGAAGGTGAGGAAACATTCTATTTGCACTACAACTTCCCTCCTTTCTCAACTGGTGAAGCACGACCAATCCGTGGTACTTCCCGTAGAGAGGTAGGACACGGTAACTTGGCACAACGTGCCCTTAAAGGGATGATTCCTGAGGATTGTCCATATACCGTGCGTGTCGTATCCGAAGTATTGGAGTCCAATGGTTCTTCTTCCATGGCTACCGTATGTTCTGGTACCATGGCATTGATGGATGCCGGTGTTCAATTGAAAAAACCTGTGTCTGGTATCGCAATGGGATTGATCACCGATACGGAAACCGGAAAATATGCCGTTCTTTCCGACATCTTGGGTGATGAAGACCACTTGGGAGATATGGACTTTAAAGTTACCGGTACAGCAGATGGTATCACAGCTTGCCAAATGGATATTAAGGTAAAAGGTCTTTCGTATGAGATCTTGGTAAAAGCTTTAATGCAGGCCAAAGACGGTAGAATGCACATTTTGGGCAAACTTACCGACACGATTGCCGAGCCAAGAGAAGAAGTTAAATCTTATGCTCCAAAAATTGTGACCAGAATTATTCCTGGCGAATATATTGGCGCACTTATTGGAAAAGGTGGTGAAGTGATTCAAGAGCTCCAGAAAACAACCAACACTACGATTGTTATCAACGAGGATCCTGAAACCGAAGAAGGTATCGTGGAAATTCTTGGTACAGATCAGGATGGTATCGATGCCGTATTGGCCAAAATCGATGCTTTGATGTTCAAGCCTGAGGTTGGAAGTGTTTACGAAGTGAAAGTAATCAAGATGCTTGACTTTGGAGCCGTAGTGGAATACACCGAGGCACCCGGTAATGAAGTATTGCTTCATGTATCCGAATTGGCATGGGAACGCACCGAAAATGTTTCCGATGTAGTGAATATGGGAGATGTTTTTGATGTAAAGTACTTTGGTCTTGACCCAAGAACCAAAAAGGAAAAAGTATCAAGAAAAGCCTTGTTGCCAAAACCTGAAGGTTACAAAGAACGTCCTCCTAGAAATGATAGAGGCGGTGACCGTGGTGATCGCAGAGGTGGTGGCGACCGTAGAGGGGGCAACCGAGACAGAAAGCCAAGAAGGGATTAGTTTCAACACAGTCCCACACTATAAAAACAACCCCGGGAAAACACCTCGGGGTTTTGTTTTTAAAAAAAATGTAACCAAAATGTAACTTTTCGGTTTTTTGAACGTATAACCTAATGAGCTCCGGTTCACAAATTTAATTTGAAGGGATTTTTTAGATGAGACAGTTAAAGATTACAAAACAGGTTACCAATAGGGAAACCGCTTCGTTGGACAAGTATTTGCAGGAAATCGGTAAAGTGGATTTGATTACCGCTGATGAAGAAGTGGAATTGGCACAGCGAATTAAAGCGGGAGACCAAGTAGCCTTGGAAAAATTAACTAAAGCCAACCTTAGGTTCGTTGTTTCTGTGGCAAAACAGTACCAAAACCAAGGGTTGACACTTCCTGATTTGATCAATGAAGGAAACTTGGGACTTATCAAAGCAGCACAACGTTTTGATGAAACCCGTGGATTTAAATTTATTTCATACGCTGTTTGGTGGATTCGTCAATCTATTCTTCAAGCTTTGGCAGAGCAATCCCGTATTGTTCGTTTGCCTTTGAACAAGATCGGCTCCATTAACAAGATCAACAAAACATTTGCTTTCTTGGAGCAAGCACACGAGCGTCCACCATCCGCAGAGGAAATTGCCAAAGAATTGGACATGACAGTGGAAGACGTGAAGCAATCCTTGAAAAACTCAGGTCGCCACGTATCCATGGATGCACCTTTAATCGATGGTGAAGATTCCAACCTTTATGATGTATTGCGCAGTGGTGAATCTCCAAACCCGGACAAGGAACTTTTGCACGATTCCCTTCGTACTGAAATCGAGCGTGCATTGGAAACCCTTACCCCTCGAGAAGCTGACGTCATCAGGCTTTACTTTGGTTTAGCGGGTCAACATTCCATGACCTTGGAAGAAATCGGTGAAACTTTTGATCTTACCAGAGAAAGAGTTCGTCAAATCAAGGAAAAAGCAATCCGTAGGTTAAAACATACTTCCAGAAGTAAGATTTTGAAAACATATTTGGGATAAAGTGTGAAAAACACTCCATAAATTACAGTTAAACTATCCTTAAATTTGATTTTTGGCAGGAAAGTTGTAATTTAGTAAGATATAACAGTTTATCATGACTGTTCGTTTTTTGATTGATGAATAAACTCCGGCTGATTACCGGAGTTTTTTTCGTTTAAGGATGGCTGTAATTGGCTAACTTTGTACTATGAACAAATCAATGATTGCCCCTTCGCTCTTGGCATCCGACTTTGCCAATCTTCAACAAGAAATAGAAATGGTGAACCAAAGTGATGCCGATTGGTTTCATTTGGATATCATGGATGGTGTTTTTGTTCCGAACATTTCCTTTGGAATGCCAGTGATACAAGCTATCGCCAAGCATGCCAAAAAGCCATTGGACACCCACCTTATGATTGTTGACCCGGACAGGTACATTAAAACTTTCGCCAATTTGGGAGTAGATCATTTAACCGTTCATTACGAAGCATGCCCCCATTTGCACAGAACCCTTCAAGCTATAAAAGCAGAGGGGATGAAAGCAGGGGTGGCCATCAACCCACATACTTCCATAAAATTATTGGAAGATACCATTCAGGATATTGACATTGTTATCGTGATGAGCGTTAACCCAGGTTTTGGAGGTCAATCTTTTATCGAGAACACCTATCAAAAAGTTGCCGACCTAAAGGAGCTCATCAATCGAAAAAATGCAAATACATTAATTGAAATTGACGGTGGCGTAAATGCGGACAATGCCAAAAAATTGATGGATCATGGAGCGGATGTTTTGGTTGCCGGCAGTTTTGTTTTTAAAAGCGACAACCCGACCGAAACCATTAAAAAATTAAAAGAAGAGATAGCATAATGCAGCAATTTGATGTTGTCATCATTGGGGGTGGCCCCATCGGAATCGCCTGTGGCCTAGAAGCCAAAAAACAGGGCATTTCTTATATCATTATTGAAAAAGGACCTATTGTAAATTCCTTGTTCAACTATCCCGTGAACATGCAGTTCTTCTCCTCTTCCGAAAAGTTGGAGATTAACGAAATCCCTTTCATCAGTAAAGAGGCCAAGCCGAAACGTAACGAGGCCTTGGAATATTACCGTAGGATCGTGACCTCAAACCAGCTCAACATCCATCTTTTTGAAAAAGTGCTGGATACCGAAAAGCAAGGAGAAAACTTCTTGGTCAAGACAGATAAAGATGAATACCAGGCCAAAAACGTAGTCGTTGCAACCGGATTCTACGACCTGCCCAACACCATGGATATTCCAGGTGAGAATCTACCAAAGGTATCCCATTACTATAATGACCCACACTTTTATGCCAGTCAAAAATTGGTAGTGGTCGGCGCCAGTAATTCTGCCATAGATGCCGCTTTGGAATGTTGGCGGAAAGGCGCAGAGGTAACCCTTGTGATTCGTGGTCCTGAAGTGGGGCCACGCGTAAAATATTGGGTACGACCAGATATCATCAATCGTATTGATGAGGGTAGCATCAAAGTGTATTACAATTCAACCGTCAAGGAAATAAAACCTCATGAAATCGTCATCAATTCACCAGAAGGGGAAGTGACCTTGGAAAATGATTTTGTGCTGGCACTAACAGGCTACAAACCCAATTTTGCTTTTCTGGAAAAACTGGGCATCACATTGTCGGACGATTCCAAAAGATTGCCCAACTATGACCCTGAAACCATGGAGACCAATGTAGACGGTCTATTTTTGGCAGGTGTCATCTGCGGAGGTATGGAAACCCATAAATGGTTTATCGAAAACTCGCGCATTCATGCCCCCATTATCATGAAAGCCATCAAGCAGAAAAAACTGTAACGGACCAATCGTATATACCCAAACAATACATCTGGAAATCATTTGATTGCGGAAACTGGGAATTTATCCACTATATTTATGAAAACAATCAAACCACCTGAAAGGTACCGGTTTTCATAAATTCACTCCCATGCTTAAAATTAGATTTTCCCTTGTTGCCCTTTTCCTGATTTTCCACTACACACAGGCTCAATCGACCACCAATGTCGACCTAGAGGCAGTGGATGCCTATTTTGCCAAAATGGTAAAGGATTGGGATGTGCCGAGTGCATCCATCGGAATTGTTAAAGACGGTCAACTGGTCTTTACGGGAAATTACGGCGTACTGGAAGTTGGAGAAAGCGAAAAACCCAACGAAAACACCCTATATGCCATCGCATCCAATTCCAAGGCTTTTACCACAGCTATTATTGGGATGCTGGTACAAGAAGGTAAGTTGGATTGGAACGACAAGGTTAAAAAATATTTGCCCTATTTTGAATTGTATGATCCTTGGGTCAGCGACAATACCACAATCAGGGATATTCTGAGCCACCGGGTTGGTTTGGGCACATATAGTGGTGACAATATTTGGTACAAATCCAATTTGCCCGCCAAAGAACTCATAAAGCATTTTAAATATGTTCCAAAGGCATACGATTTCAGGGCTGGCTATGGGTATTCCAATTTAATGTTCATTACGGCAGGAGAACTCATTGAAACCGTTACCGGAAAAAGCTGGGGAACCAATGTGAAAGAACGTATTTTGGAACCTCTGAAAATGCATCGGACCATTTCATCCATCAATGATTTGGACAGTAAAGGGAATTATGCAACCCCACACGCCAGAAAAGACAATCAAAACTACGCCATCCCATGGGCCAATTGGGACAATGTAGCGGCAACAGGCGGACTGATTTCCAGCGTTTCCGATATTTCCAAATGGATGATCTTCAATTTGAACCATGGAATAATCGGGAAGGATACGCTTTTGGCAAAACGTACAAGAAATATGGTCTGGACCCCTCACAACAATCATTATGTGGACCATACCGTCCCCAACGACTTCAACCAACATTTTAACGCTTATGGACTAGGATGGGGCTTGAGCGATTATCAAGGTCGATTAAAGGTCGGTCATACCGGTGGATATGATGGTATGATTACGGCCATCACCATGATTCCAGATGAAAAATTGGGCGTTGTTGTTCTGACCAACGGCCCCAAAAGCCCCATTATGGCAGCAACATACTACGCTTTGGACAATTTTTTGGGTGTAACCACTGAAAAGGATTGGTCCGCAGATTATCTGAAATTGAAAGATGAAGCCCAGGAAAAGGATACCCGCATTGCCGACAGGAAGAAAAACAGGGTTTTAAATACCGAGCCCATCATCAAACCAGAGGATTTCGTAGGCGAGTATGAATCCAAAGTCTACGGCAAAATCGATATTTTGAAAAAGAACAATGAGCTGAAGTTGGATTTCTCCCATTCGCCGTTACTCTCTGCCACCTTGACGCATTGGAATTTTGATGTATGGCAAATCCACTGGGACCACCCCCATGCATGGTTCAGTTTTGGAACCATCAAGATTGAAACGGACAACAATTTAAATGTGACCGGTTTTGATTTTGATGTACCCAATGACGATTTCTTTTTTGAGGAGCTGAAACCCCAAAAAATCAATAGATAAGCTTATCTTATAATGGGTACATATCTCAACATACTATTTTACATTTCTAAATCATCCTAGAAACAACTTTCCCAAATGAACTTTTACGATTTTGAAGCAGAACGATTGGATGGTACTCCTGAATCCATGGAAAAATACAAGGGCAAAACAATTATCGTGGTCAATACCGCCAGCAAATGTGGCCTTACACCTCAATATGAAGGTCTGGAATCACTTTATAAGACATACAAAGAGCAAGGATTAGTGGTTTTGGGATTTCCCTGCAATCAATTTGGCAATCAAGAACCTGGAACCACCAATGATATTCAAGAATTTTGTCAAGTCAATTATGGTGTCAGCTTTCCCTTGTTTGCCAAAATCGATGTCAACGGAAGCGATGCCCATCCTATTTTCAAGTACCTGAAATCGGAATTAAGTGGTTTGTTGGGGAGTAAAATCAAATGGAACTTCACAAAATTTGTCATTGATAAAACCGGTAAGCCTGTAAAACGGTTTGCGCCGACCACAGAACCTGCCAAAATGGAGGCATTTATCCTAAAAATAATCTAGGTAAATCATATCGCTGATGATCAATTATAGAATTTTATGGGCTTTGACGATTTTCTTATTCATTCAATGTAAATCACCACAAAAAGAGACCCCAAACAACCCGACAAATTTACAAATAGTCGGTGCCATGAAAAATGTAATGTGGAGTGGTGATTTGGATGGCAAAATCGAACTGGATTCCATACAAAACAAGTCTGGCCTTTATGGAATTGGCCCTCAAAGTTTTCTGACCGGGGAAATATTGATTAATGATGGTGTGAGCTATTTGTCCAAAGTCACTTCGGATTCCACCATGTCCGTTGAACGAAATTTTCAAGTTTCCGCGCCTTTCTTCGTTTACACCAATGTTACAGAATGGAAACAAATAAAACTACCACAAGATATAAAGGACATTAAAGATGTAGAAAACTTCTTAAGTTCCATGACCACAGAACAGGGTACTCCTTTTGCCTTTAAATTGGTGGGGGATATTTCAAATGCTATCATCCATATTCAAAATCTGCCCATGGGAACCAAAGTATCTTCCCCAGCAGAAGCCCACCAAGGCCAGACCAATTACTCTCTAATTGATGAGAAGGTAGAGGTAATCGGGTTCTTCTCCACAAAACACCAAGGTGTCTTTACCCATCATGATTCTTATTTACACATGCACCTGATTACCAAGGACCTAAGCAAAATGGGACATTTGGATGAAATGGAGATAGCGAATATGACATTGTTTCTGCCAGAAGGGTTCTGACCACTTCAAACTACCTTTAAACGAGACTGCAAAGCCCCAGTTTCCTTGAGCATGGTCCTGCCATCCTTAAAACTTAAATACGTGCAACCTGCCCTCTTGTTGGTAATACTGATGTCGCACAACATGCCCCAATGACGGGCAACCTCTCGCCAAGCCCAAAACAATGAATGTTTGGGATCGTAAATATGGGTAGCCTCTCCCCCTGCTCCATTCACTTCGATAATGCTAAAGTTCTTTCCTTGACAAAGTTCCTCAATGGTATTGTAAAGAACATCCAATCGGCCATAATGGAAACCTTCCATTTGGGAGCAGATATGATCAATTGTTTGCATCAACTCCTCATTGATCTTATGGCTGATATCCACGAACTTGGCGCCTCGGGTATGGCTTCCGTAGGGCACCAAGACAAATTCTTCGTTCTTTTCCAATACATTTTGAAGCTGGCTGCCAAACTTCTGTTCCAACACCTTTAACTGCAAGTGGCTACGAGGATTCCTTTTGATGAGTTCCAACATGGTACACTGCCCATCGCCTGTGATGGACAAAAATTCCTTGGACACTATACCTGTAATTGTGCCGTGAGCTTCATCTGGCTTGCGAACGTAAAAGATACCCACCTCTTTTTGGTATGGGATAAGTTCTTGCACCAAAAAGTTCGAGGGCGTCCAATTCACATATTTCTGAAATTCATCTTTATTATGGATTTTTTCTACCCCAAAGGCCTTCATTCCAATGTCCGGTTTGGCGATAAAAGGAAAATTGATACCTTCATCCAGCACCCGTTCCAAAGCCATTTCAGGGGATTCATCTTTATCAACAAAAAGTGTTTGGGGAATAAACCGATCTGGAATCATATTGTATATTTCCATTTTGGAAATCATGGCCATCCCCCCATTTTTCATTCCAGGATTGGCGGCGTTAAAAAAGAAAAAGGAACGCGCCTTGATGGAATAGTACAGCCAAACGGGAAACATGGGGTAATAAATCAGCCAAAACGGCCAATATTCCCAATGAGAGATTCGATGCCATATAAGTTTCAGTGCATCCATTTCAGTTACAAAGTGAGTTCGCTAGGCGAAAAAGGAACTTCGAAAAATCTATCGTTCAGCAAATCCAAGTGGCGCATCACAATTTCCTCGTCATCCAAAACAGCTTGGGTAACGCTAAAGGTTTTTAGACCAGAATCCCGATCAATTATAAAACCGTTCTCAAAATCATCATGGTTATTGGAATGAAAGTCAACCACCCCACCTGTGGAAATTTGGGAATTTCCGTCCATGAACTTTTGAAACAATTTTCTTCGATGTTCGATCACCTCATCTTTATAAAGTGTGGCAGAGGACCAAATATGGCTTTTTGTCGCATCCAACGGTCTAAAATATTTTTGATGGCCATCCCATCTAAACTCCAATAATTTACCATTGAACAAAATCAAGGTAAAAGGTTCTATGTTCAGGAGTTGCATTTCCTGAAGCAGATCATAAGGTTGCTCGGATGCGACAACATCCAGAAGCACCAATCCCCGACTACGGGCATAATTCCCCTTTGGAACATGATTCACAAAACCACCATTGAGGAGCACGGCCACCGAACCGTACTCGTTAAGAGCGAACCATGTGCCCCCTGCTTTGGGGTCTTTCGGAAAAAGCACCTTTACCGAACCTATGGTTTCCTCTTGCGGCCGCAAGGCCAAAGGCCTTGAAATATGTTCATCGCGGTTGGAGGTAATAACCCGCTTGCCACCTGAAGATATAAAACTTACTGTGCACATGCCTTTCTGTATTGTATGGTAGATGGCGCCACTCCAAAAGACTCAGGGATTTCTTGTGTGGAAAGGTGCCTAATCCCGACTTTGATCAAAGCTTGGTGATGGATGGTATGCTCCAAATTGTACATCACTTCCCTAAAGTAATTGGAGTCCATACAGTTTTCCTCTCCTGCTAGCTCATAACTGATTTTTATGGTCTTATTGGGTTTGTTCAAATGCTCCTGAATATATGTCAACCTATCCAATGCATAAGCCAAATCCTCCTCAATTTGGAGGTTGCGCTCCCTGCGATCATAGGAAACATCGGAAAGCTCATACCCTTTGATCAAACAAAGGTAAAGCTCGATGATGTGTCGCGTGTGCTGCCCAATGGTGGCATTGGACAATATCTCGCATGGTTGGGAATAACAATCTTTGGATAGTTCAGACAGTACCTGCTTAAACTGCTCCAAAGTTTCCAAGGAAGATTTGAACATGATGTTTAGTTATAGGTTATTTAATTCGTATTTCGATGAATTTGAGCATTAAGATAGAAAGAATAATCAATTCTTTATTTTCTCCCAGTTTTTATCTGCTTCGGAAACCAAATCATTTGGAGAGGCATCAAGCCAAAACTGCAGGGTGTTATTCTTTCCTTTGTTGTAGAACAGATAAAGTTTTCCGTCCCTGATTTCGTAAGTCTCTGGATCCACATTTACCTTTTTACCGCTGGTAGCCACTGCATAGGCGCAATAGCCTCCATACTTTGGAAGATAAGAGGATGGGCTTTCCCTGAACTTTTCTAAATTTTCTTGGTTGTAAAACTTAAACCCGACTCCATCATAGGTTGTGGAGAACTCTTTCTTTCCTTCCAATGGCCTATCGCCAAAATACGATACTACATCATATCCATGGACAGCATATCCGTTTTTGGTATTGTAATCCATGGTTTGGGCAAAACCGAAAGCTCCCATCATCAATAAAGCCAACAATAAAAATCTCTTCATTGCTAAATAATTAGTGAACAACTCTCAGTTTAGTCCAAAGAGATATGGATTCCTTTCAATCAATACAGAAATAACTTCAAACCTCAATCACTTACCCATAACAATTGCAGACTATACCAATTCTAAAGATGCACACCTACTCCTACCCTTCCATTAAAAACTTGGGGGAATAAAAAAGTCCGCTTCAATCAGATTATTGACCCTTTCACATGAAAAGCCCAAAAATCCCAGGGTATTTGGATTTCTTTCGCAGTAAATCAATCTTATCGATTTACATGAAAAAAACAGCAATCCTATTTTGTTTCATTTTTATGGGGTTTTATGCCCACAGTTTGGAACTAAAAAGACTATTCAACCAAAGTGGGTCACCGGAGAAAATAACAATAAGCGGTATTGTCAAAGATCTAGCAACAGGTGAGACACTTCCTTTTGCAAATGTTTTTGTAGTAGGAACAAACAATGGGACAACCACCAATATTGATGGGTATTTTACCTTGTTCGATGTTCCTGTTGAAAACACAAGCATTCGGGTAAAATACATCGGATATGAGGCCAAGACCATAAAAGTAGCGTCAACGATGGCCAATACCAATATTGAAATATTCCTCACACCCACCACAGAACAATTGGATGAAGTTGTACTTTCCGCTGAAACCGAACAACAGGTGGTTCGGTTCAACAAAAAAGTCAGCCAAGTGGCATTGTCTCCCAAGGAATTGGCGTCTATCCCGAACCTTGGTGAAAAAGACATTTTCAGGGCCCTGCAATTGTTGCCCGGGGTGAGCGGGACCAACGAGTCATCTGCGGGATTGTATGTGCGCGGTGGGACACCCGATCAAAACCTGATTCTGTTAGATGGGTTTACCGTTTATCATGTGGACCATTTTTATGGATTTTTCAGCGCTTTCAATAGCGAGGCGCTTAAAGACATTCAACTTTACAAAGGCGGGTTTCCAGCAGAATTTGGTGGAAGAATTTCCAGCATAATGGAACTCACTGGAAAGACCGGCAATAACAATAAATTTACTTTATCCGCAGGGGCAAGCTTATTGAGTGCCAATATTGCCATGGAAATTCCTTTGGGGAAAAAAGCCAATCTTTTAATTGCGGGCAGGAGATCATATACCGACATCATTCAAAGTGGTCTCTACCAGGACATATTCGACCTTTATAACGATGACAGTTCCTTTGGATCGGACGACCAAAATATGGGAGGTGATTTTCAAAACCAACGGAACGAGACAGAGCCCACTTTTCATTTCTATGACCTTAATGCAAAACTCAGTTATCGGCCAAGTGACCAAGATATTATTTCCCTATCCCTATACAATGGGGAAGACAATTTGGATAATTCCCGGGAATCCCAAAACACTTTTGGGCAAGACAATGAAGGCAGTGTGGACACGAACATAAGTGATGTGTTGAATTGGGGGAATTTGGGGAGCAGTCTCAGATGGGCAAGAAAATGGAACGAAAAACTCTATACCAAAACAATTGTTGCCTACTCCAATTATTTTTCCAAAAGGGACAGACTAAGTGATGTAACCGTACAACGCACCGACAGCACCACAAACAGCGTACTGGGAATAATAGAGGACAACGAACTCAAGGACTTGACGGCTCGCCTCCATGCCGAATATCAGATCAATTCCGATCATATGTTGGAGTTTGGCGGCCAGTACACTTCCAATCAGGTTAAGTACGATTATATCATGAACGATTCTTTGGAAATCATTACACGGGACAACGACGGTAATTTGGCATCTTTATTTGTTCAGGATAATTGGAGCGCAACCTCGAAATTAGATCTTTTGGGAGGAATAAGGGTTTCACATTTTGATATTACAGAAGAAATCTACTATGAACCCAGGATTTCAGGCACATATCAATTGTCCGATGAAATAAAACTTAAAGCTGCTTGGGGCAAATACTATCAATTTGTAAACCGAATAGTTCGAGAAGATGTTACCCAGGGCAGTAGGGATTTTTGGCTATTGGCCAATGACGAGACCAATCCCATTAGCTCCTCAGAACATAGGATATTCGGCATAAGCTATGAAAACGATGGTTGGCTATTGGATGTCGAATATTTTGAAAAGGACATGACCGGACTGTCCGAATTTTCCCTTCGGTTTCAATCTGCACTAAGATCTGGTTCCGATGACCAATACTTTTTTGAAGGAACGGGCATTGCCCGTGGAGTGGAATTCCTGCTTCAAAAAAAGGTCGGTGCCTATACGGGTTGGTTGGGATATACATTGAGCGAAGTGGTACATACCTTTCCCGATATCAGCGACAATCCATATTATGCACTGCACGACCAACGCCATGAGCTTAAATGGGTGAACATGTTAAAAATAGGAAAGTGGGATCTCGGAGCCACTTGGGTCTACGGCAGTGGTAAACCCTATACTGCCCCCGATGGTGAATATACCATCACTTTATTGGACGGCACCACCTATGAGTATGTGAGTGTAGGTGATAAAAATGGGCTTCGCCTCCCCCCATACCACCGGTTGGACCTGAGTGCCACCTACTCTTTTAAATTGGGAGGGGGCACTGGAAACGCGGGGCTATCCCTCTTCAACCTTTACAATAGGACAAACATTTGGTACAAAGAGTTCGAGGTGGTAGAAGACAATGTCATCGAGACCAACGTGAACTATATTGGATTTACCCCAAGTATATTCTTCAATGTTAAATTTTAATCCAAAAACAATGAGACTATTAAAATATATAATGATTACGTCGATTATACCTCTAACAGCATGTGAGGATGTCCCTGATTATAAGGTACAAAGTGAACCCGTAATTGAAGCCTACTTGTACGAAGGTGACCCAGTTGACGATATTATATTAAAAAAATCGAGTTTATACAACGAGGAGGACAATGATCAAACAACCTACCTAACCAATGCCAATGTTCATATAATCCTTGATAGTGAAAGTTATGAATTATCCATGATGCCAGGGGAAGCAGGTCGTTACGAATACACGGGAGATGATCTTACGATCAAAATAGGTGAGACATACAGAATTGAATTTGAGCATGAGGGAGAAACCGTTCACGCAGAAACCACTATCCCCCCACTTCCAGAAAATGGTAATATTTCACATGATGAAATATACATTCCATTGATTGACACCCCATCTGAATTGAGGGATTTTACCGAGTCCTTTCAAGAAACAATCGATATAACATGGAACAATGAAAATGATGACTATCACTACCTTTTAATCGAAAACATTGAAGCAAATCCAGAGCCAATCAACCAATTGGAGGCCCTAGCGGGAATCGGGGAGAATTTTGAATATGTCAGTTCGCCAACACAATCCAACATTTTTTCCTTAAGGGCCACGGTTCACTATAATCAATTTGGCCTGCACCGGGTAACACTTTTCCATGTAAACGAGGAATATGCCCAGTTGTATGAGACGACCAGTCAAGATTCCCGTGACCTGTACGAACCATTCACTAATGTAAAAAATGGGCTGGGAATCTTTACCGGGTTCTCCAGTGTGACCTTTTATTTTGAGGTACTCAAAAAGTAATGACAAGGACCCTATTAGGATAATCCATTTAATTTTGAGTATTTAATGAAAGTCAACCATCTTTTAGAAATGTGTAAAACCGACCTATGAAATTAGCTGAGTGTTCCCATCAACTTTTTCAACAATGGAAGAAACGCTTCCTTCTCCTTTTTGGTAAGGCAAGCGATGGAATCCTTTGCTTCATTGAACCGAATTTTAATTGCTCTATCTATTATATCCTTTCCCTTTTCTGTCAGTCCAGCTTTCTTGACCCGACCATCCATTGCATCAGGAGATCTATAAATAAGACCTAATTTGGTTAACCTATCAAGTAAAGCGGTCATGGCCCCTGAGGTTATCAAGACGGATTGCATGAGTTCTTTGGGAGACAATTCAAAGGGCGATCCACTGCGTCTCAATGTGGCCAATACATCCAAATCTGTATAATGAATCTCAAACTCACCCAAAGATTGATTGGCTCTTTTTTCCAAGCCTTTACCCAAAATCAGTAATCTTCCGACTATGTGCATGGCAGTAGCATCTAAATCCGGTCGTTCTCGATTCCAATCCGAAATCAAAGTATCGATAATGTCATTTTTATTCTCCATTTCACTAAAATTACAGAAAACTATCTTTATATAAAGATAAAATTGAATATATTCACCAAAGTATCTTCATGTAAAGATATCCATACATGAATTCATCATCAAAAACTAAGTTTAGTAAATCTTAAAAGAACAATCATGAAATCAACAATTCTGTTACTATTAATGGTTTTGACTTTTCCCCCATTAACTGCACAAAAGAGTCCTTATGAACATTTAAAGACACAGTTGCCGCCCGAAGATCTAAAGTCGGATATTGACACTTGGTTTGATTGGTTGCATGCCACCCACCCCGATTTATCCTATACCGTAAAAGATATAGACAGGTTATATCAAAGTGTGGCACAAATAAGGGATAGTATTATCCATCCTATGGAAATTTTAGAGTTTTGGAAACGTATATCGCCCTTAAACAGTCAATTATCTGACGGACATACATTTGTTGGATATATCAACAGTACCATTGTTGAAGATTATATTTTAAATGGAGGAAATTTATTTCCTTTTGAAGTCATCTTCAACAAAGACGATCTGGTCATCCATTCTCTGATTGATGGAAAACCTTCCGAATATATGGGACATCAAATAGTAAAAATCAACAACATTCCCATAGAGACCATAACATCTTCCCTATTGTCAAGAATAAATGGTGATTCAGAAGAGCACCGGAAAGCCATATTGCAAACAAAGTTCTCCATATTTTATATGTTGATGTATGGAGAACAGCAGAAGTTCGACATTGAAGTACTGTATGATAAAAAAACGCAGGTGATTTCCATAAATGGTATATGCGGCCTTCCCAAACTTTATCGGGAAGAAACCTTTGAAGACAATTTTGATTTAAAGATCCTGGACCATGAAAATGCGGTGCTCACAGTCAATAGCTTTTGGTGGGATGACCCGGAAAGGTATTACTCCTTCATGGATACATCTTTTTCCGCTCTTCAAAGCCATGGGATATCCCATTTGATAATCGATATACGTAAGAACGGAGGCGGTGATGATCAATTTTGGATGAAGGGCATATTAAGATATATTGCGGACAAACCCTACCGTTGGGGATCAAACTACAAAAAGAAAATTATTGCCAAATTCAGGGACCCTGGTGAGGTCATTGGCTCCATTAAAGAAGGGGAAATAGATACATTGATTCCTGTTGACACCACAGCAACCAACACATTCAAAGGAAAAGTATCCATACTGATTGGCCCATATACCTATTCATCTGCCATTTTGTTCGCCAATACTGTTCAAGATTATACGTTTGGGCAACTGGTAGGAGAACCAACAGGAGGCAAGAGCGGGCAAACAGGTTCTATCCAATTCTTTAAGATGCCAAACACAGGACTTACAGCTGTCTCGCCACGATTTTATTTGGAAAGGCCCAATGGGGGGAAAACCACCGAACCCGTAACACCGGATATCATCATTGATTATAACAAATTGTCTCCTGACGAACTCATTGCTTTTCTTTTAAATCAACATTGACTTAGCCAAGTCATTGTGTTTGACCAAGTCAAATCATCATATCTTGGGTAAAATCCAATGAGACAAGGCTCTTGATTCATCTCAAATTCCAACTTTCATCCAAATGGGAAACATGCAAAAACAGTAAACCATATTAGGTAATACAAAATACAACCAGCTATGCTATGAACTTACTGTTTTTGCAAGATTTCCTCTTGAGCAAACAAACTATTTATCAATACAGATTGACCATTAGTAAAACCATAATGAAATTTGGCTATGAATTAAAAAAATCCGAGTAGTTCATTTATCCAGGTTACTTGAATCCCGCATAGGTGGCTCAGATTATCCGGCTTATCCATTGAATGGTTGCTTTAAGTTTTTCCACGCCCAATTGACCGCATGAAATTCACACTCGCATTTCTTTCACAAATTTCACTTTCATAAAAATCGTGAACAAGCACATCAGTAAGCAAACAATACTTGACCATATTACATTGTGTACACCGTAACTTGCAATCCAAAACCCACCAAGTAGTGTACCAATCGTTACTGCAAGGTTCCCACATGAGGTAAACAAGCTATTTATCAATTCGGATGTACCGGATATGGAAGAAGTCAAATTTAAATTGCCGATCACAAACCCTCCCGTATGGATCAATCCCCAAATAGCCGTTATTAAGACTATAAGCCAATAATACATTCCAAACCAATACACCAAAAGGTGTACACTGATCAATAACACAATAAAAAGGACAGTTGCTTTCTTTGGGTATTTTCCCATATATTTTCCAGCCAACCGGTTACCATATATCCCCATTGCACCAAACACCAAAAGCATTAGGCTAATATCCGTTCCATCCATCTTGGAAACCGACCCTAAAAATTCGGCCATATAGGCATAGGTGGAATACATTGCCGTGATTATTAGAAACGTAATCAGAAAATTGACCCATAGAACATTGTTCTTTAAAATGCCCAAATCCCTTTTTTGGGCAACTTTCTTCTCCGTCTCGATCGGTGGCATGAAAAACCAAAGTCCCAGAACAGATACAAGATTTATTAGGGCCGACAACAAAAAGGAAGCCTGCCAACCAAATAAATCGGAAATATAAGTGGCCATGGGTACACCGAGAACGGTTGCAATGGTCAAACCCGAAAAAACCATGCTGACCGATTTGGAAGAGTCCCCATGAGTTGATTGTCGGGCCGCAATGGAAAGTGCAATGGACCAATAGACCGGATGAAAAAATGCCGGTACCATCCGTACAAATACCAAAACATAAAAGTGTTCGGATATGACCGAAAGCAAATTGGATACAACAAATATTACCAAAGAAAAAATCATAAGGTTTTTTCTATTGTAAGATGACAACCATTGGACCATGAACGGACCAGAAAAGGCCACAACAATGGCAAATGCACTTAACATCAGTCCAGCCGTATCTATGGTCACGTTAAAGTAGGCTGCCAGGTCCGGCAATATTCCGATTACGCCAAATTCTGTTGTGGTGATTCCAAAAACACCCACGGCCAAAGCGATCAAAATCCTGTTTTTTTCCATTTTCCCAGTTTTGGGACAAAGATTGGAATTTGGGTTTTGAAATTGTCCATACTTACATTTTGGTCCTATACTTACCTTTTTGTAAGTATGAAAAACATCCTTGTTATGCTCGTAGATTTGTCAAAAAAATAAAATGAAACCCTTCTCTGTTTTAACCATCCTGTTATTGGTGGTTTTCCTACTCTTAAGTTCCGAATTTTATTCCCAGAACAACAATGCCCCTGATTATTTCATCAAGGGCATCGACAATCCGGAGGATTTAATAAAAGTAAATGGTACCGATTGGGCAATTGTTAGTTCCATGGTTTCCACAAAACAATCATCCGGAGCCATTTTTGCATTGAATACAAAGAGCGAATCCATTATGCTACTGTTCCGCTTAATCAATGAACAAGACAATTATGATGGTTTGACCCACTTTTCGCCCCATGGAATATACCTGACACAATCTTCCGTTGGCAACTACCAACTTTATGTCATCAATCATGGAAGTAGGGAGGCAATCGAAATCTTTGACTTGATCATTGTCGATAAATTACCAAAATTGAAATGGAAAAGGCATATCGACTTTCCAAAAAACGTCTGGGCGAATGGGCTTGTTGTGGATGGAGACGGAAGCATATATGCAACAAGTATGTATGATCCGACCGAAAGTGATTTTCTTCAAAAATTTGATAAAGGGAACCCTACCGGTCAAATATGGAAATGGCACAAAACAAAACTTGAGTGGCAACCATTGCTCCCCACCTTTTTTTCCGGAGCAAATGGCATAGCAATCTCGCCCAATGGAGAAAACCTATATGTATCTGAATGGGCAAGGCGAAAAGTCCATAAAATCTCATTGGCGAAAAAAAATATTACGGCATCGGCGACAGTTGGTTTTTTACCGGACAATATCCGCTGGTCCATAGAGGGCAATCTTTTGATTGCAGGCCAAAATGGCCGCCCTGTCGAGGTTTTTGAAAGCAAGGGAATTTCTATCAAAAACATGTACTTTAGTATTGTGGAAATGTCTCCCGAGACCTTAAAATTTGAAGAGTTGATAAAGGGAGGTGGTGCGGATTTTGCAAATGCCACGGTAGCCATGGAGGCCAATAACCTATACTGGGTAGGTTGCGTTCAAAACAATAAAATAGCTGTTTATAAAAAGTAGTAGTATGCCGGAATTTTTTCATGATAGAAAATTATATTATACCCCAATAGAGTTTGCGTTGAGCCATATTGGAGGTACATGGAAAATGCCAATTTTATGGCGCTTGCAAGAATCTGTCCAACGTTTTAACGAACTTAAAAAAGATATTCCCCACATAACGGATAAAATGCTCACAAGCCAGTTACGGGAATTGGAAGCAAAGGGCATGATAAATCGAAAAGTCTATGCCGTAGTTCCCCCAAAGGTAGAATACAGCCTTACCGATAAAGGAATGCAAGCAATCCCTGTTATTGAAACCATCATGAAATTTGGCTATGAATTGATCAAAGAAGAGGGAATTGAATTTCCCTCTAAACAGCACAAGAATGATGATATACCAAGTTAAAAATCCATAGGGGCTCGAAACCGCCATACCAAAAAATCTTTACCCCACCCCCTTAACCGATCCTTCACTTACAAATTGATGGCTTGATCATTATATGAGAGCCTAAAAGCATCTTTTAATGCTTCCGAATAGGTGGGGTGCGCATACGAAATGGAAAACATATCCTTTGCAGTGACCTCATACTCCATGGCCACTACCGCTTGAGCAATCAAATCGGCCGCTCTTGGTCCAATAATGTGTATTCCCAATATCTCGCCATATACAGGCTCTGACAATACTTTTACAAAACCATCCTTTTCCCCTGCAGCCCTTGCTCTGGAACTCGCCGAAAAAGGAAACTTTCCTGTATTGTAAGGAATGTTCCGCCATTTGAGTTCCTCTTCGGTTTGCCCCACGGATGCCACTTCGGGCCATGTGTAGACCACCTTGGGGATTGCATTGTAATTGATATGCGGTTTTTGACCATCTATCCTTTCCACAACAAAAACACCCTCCTCCTCAGCTTTGTGTGCCAACATTGGACCTCTTATCACATCTCCAATGGCATATATGTTGGACTCATGTGTGGCAAGGTTTTCATCGACCTTTATTCTACCGTTTTCATCAACTTGAACATTGGTGTTCTCCAAACCCAATCCTTTCGTATAGGCTTTTCTTCCAACAGCAACCAGAACATACGATGAAACGGATCTTATATTTTCCCCTTTCTGGTTTTGGTAAATTACAACGGTACGGCCCCCTTCATTTTTGACCTCTTTGACTCTTTGCCCTAACAAAACTTGTACCCCTTCCTTTGTCAAGACCTTCTTGAGCCCTTTGCCCAAATCACCATCCATGCCCGACACCAAGGAATCTGCATACTCCAGAACAGTAACTTTTGATCCGAACCTTGCGAATATGGATGCCATTTCACAGCCGATGACACCACCACCTATAATTATGAGACTTTCAGGAATTTCATTTAGGCTCAACGCCTCTGTAGAAGTAATAATTCTTTTCTTATCGAATACAACTCCGGGTATTGAAGCGGGCTTGGAGCCTGTTGCTATAATAAATCTGGATGATGGGATGGTAACAATGCCCTTATCGTTTTCAATTTTCACAGATTCATTGTTTAAAAATGATGCTTTACCCGTGATCACCTCAATATTGTTTTTTGACATGAGGTAATCGATACCTTTGGTATTGGCATCGACAACCTTGTCCTTACGATGAAACACCTGCCCGACATTTAGCTGTGGTGGATTGATGTCTATTCCAAATTCCTTGAACTTCCCCCTTGCTTGATAAAATTTTTTGGAAGTATCCAACAATGCCTTGGAAGGAATACAACCAACATTGGTACATGTGCCTCCCAAGGAACCATACTTCTCCACAATTGCGGTTCGGTAGCCCAATTGTGAGGCTCGGATCGCAGCGACATATCCTCCTGGACCCGAGCCTATTACCATGATATCAAATTGGTTCTTCTTCATATTAAATCCTTTGCTTATATGTTACGGTCAACCATTTGTACAAAATGGGAACAACCAAAAGGGTCAATAAGGTCGATGAAATCATTCCTCCGATCAGTGTCCATCCCAAAGGGGACCAAAGCGATGTTCCCGAAGCTGTCAAGGGAAGCAATCCCACAATAGTTGTCAATGTTGTAAGTATGATGGGTGTAAACCTTCTTTTTGCAGCAGTTTTGATGGCTTCTATTTTGGAAAGCCCCTCTTTCAGGAGTTGGTTGGTATAATCAACAAGGATAATGGAATTGTTCACCACAATCCCCACAAGGCTGATAAACCCGACAAATGCAAAAAATGAAAAAGACCATCCCGTAATAAAAAGGGCAATGAAAGACCCACTTATGGCCAATGGAATTGCAGAGAATATGATAAGGGGCTGTCGAATGCTCCTAAACTGCAAAACCAACACTGCAAAAATCAGTATCAATGCTACCATGAGCAACGTTCCCAAATCCCCAAAACTTTCAGATTGGGTTTCATATTCCCCGCCCACATGGTAAGTATAGCCATTGGGCCATTTATAATCCTTGAGTTTTTCTATTATGGATTCCGTAATTTTTCTGGTTTCCTCAGGATTCGTCACATTAGATGTTATTGCCGTATTCCTATCGGTATTGTAATGATTGATCTTTGCATAGTCTTGATCAAATTTGATGGAAGCAAGTTGACTCAATAAAATATTCTCTCCTCTGGCGTTTGGTACGGATACTTTACCAAAATCCCTGATGGAAGGCCTGTCTTTAAAAGGTATTCTCAATACCAAGGGATATTCCTCATCCTCTTCGCTTATTTTGATTTTATCAATACTCAGTCCGTTTAAACTGGCCCGGACAGTTTGGTCAATATCAAACAATGAGACATTGTACATTGCTGCTTTATCACGGTTTATATCAACTTTGATATCCGTTTTGGCCCTTGCCAGGGGATTTTCCACATCAATGACCCCGGGTGTTTCGGCAATCAGGTTTTCTATATCGTATGATATTCTTTTAAGTGTTTTGAGGTCTTCACCTATAAGAAGAATTTCCACAGGGGCCTCGAAAGGAGCTCCATTCTGCAATTCCCTAAAAGAGATTTTCCCATTGGGATTACTATTGAAAGCCTTTCGGAAACCGTTCAATGTATTGTGGAACCTTTCCTCATCCCATTCCTTGAAATTGATCAATACCTCACCATGATATGTTTTGTACTCCTCTGGAATCCTATTGTAATAGACCTGTGGATTACCATGCCCCGCATTGGTTGTGTAACTTTGCACATAATCCGTTGTGTCCAAAACGGATTCTATAAAACGTAAGGTTTCATCCGTATGGTCAATGTTACTGGAATACGGTTGTTCCACACTCAGTAACAGCATGGGCTTATCGGCCGTAGGGAAAAAACTGACGCCGATTTTTGGGAACAATAGTATGGAACCGATCATGGTAAGGACTCCGATGAGCATGATCAACCATCCTTTTTCGAGGGCAAAATCCAACGTCTTGGAATATTTTTTCTCTATAAAGTCCTCTAGTTTCTCAATAATAACGGATGACTTTGTGGTGTTTTTGTCCTTTAACAGTTTTTGGGCCAAAATTGGGGTAAATACCAATGCCAGAACCAATGAACCGACCAAGACAAATATGACAGTGAGGGGCAAACTGCGAAGAAATACGCCCGGCCCACTTTCCAATAAGGCCAAGGGGGCAAAGGCCAAGACCGTGGTAATGGTGGAACTTACAATGGCATAGCCCACTTCTGCGGTACCCATGGCAGCCGCCTTACCTATACCGAATCCTTCCTTTTTGAACCGAATAATGTTCTCCACTACCACAATGGCGTTGTCCACCAAAAGCCCCAAGGCTATCACCAATGAAGAAATACTTATTTGATGCAGGGCATATCCGGTAAAATCAA
Source organism: Flagellimonas yonaguniensis (assembly GCF_029193885.1). Lineage (GTDB taxonomy): Bacteria > Bacteroidota > Bacteroidia > Flavobacteriales > Flavobacteriaceae > Flagellimonas > Flagellimonas yonaguniensis. The sequence goes on from NZ_JARFVB010000002.1 coordinate 284,724, forward strand.
GAAGGATTATGGCAATCAGTATCGACAACGGAATTACCGTAACCACTATGGATGCAGGTCGCCATCCCAAAAAAACAAGGATTATGATTCCCACAAGAAACACACCCTGTAATAGGTTGTTCAAAAAATCGTTTATTCTTGATTTAACCGCCGGAGCCTGTTCAAATGGGGTTTCCAATTGAATCGATGCCGGAAGTTTTTTCTTGAAATCTTTCGCTTTTTGGCCGATTTCTTCTGAAAGCGTTAAAATATTGCCCCCCTTTTTTTGATAAACCGACAGATAGATCGCCTTTTCGCCATTGAAACGGGCAATCCATCTAGGATCCTCATAATCGTAATTGATATTTGCAATATTTTTTAGATATACAATTTGATTGTCTTGGGACGTAATGGCTATGTTCCTTATCTCATCCAGCGATTCATAGCTTCCCGATGATTTTATGTTGAATGTCAACTTACCGGACTTTAAGCTACCTCCTGGAATGTTTGCATTGTTGGACTTCAGGACATTGACGACCTGTTTGAGGCTAATGCCCACTTGGGACATTTTTTGAAAATCCAAACTTATCCTTATCTCTTCGTGGGGATAAGCTTCAATCTCCACTTTTTTTACCACGTTGGATTTTTCAAGATCCTTTTCAAGGTCTTCCGCCAAATCATAAAGTGTCCTGAACTCCACATCTTTCGAAACCAGTGCGTATTGATGGACAACATTCCTATCCTCAGGTTTGTATTGATTGATATCGAGCTCCAAGATACCGGACGGGAGTTCGTTTCTTATTTTACCGATTTCCGTAACTATATCATCGTATTTTCCATCATAATCGATACCAAATTCTGCATCAACATTGATAACGGCCAGACCATTGGTAACCTCTGTTTTTATTTCATCGATGTCATCCAGTTCGTCAATCAATTCTTCAATGGGATCTACAATAAGCTCTTCCATATCCTCTGGGCTAGCTCCGGGGTAAACTGCGATAATGGAATATTTGGGCAACTCCAAAAAAGGATCTTCAGATCTTGGCATGGACTTGAAAGATTTGTATCCGATGAAGACCAGAAGGACTATACTGGTAATTACAAACAGCCTGTTTGAAATGGCTAAATGGGGTAATCTCATTTTACTATTTGTATTGAATCGTTAGACCTTAGATATGCGGCACCTTCTATAACAACAGAAGCATTCGGGGGAAGACTTTCCGTATCCACCACCATATAATCCTTTCCAAAATTTGAAACCTCCACCTCTTTTTCGATAGCGGTAAGACCATTCTCCGATATAAAGACTTTCCCAATTGTTCCATTGCCTTCAACCAATGCATCAATAGGGATTTTATATTTTTTGCTGTCAGCTCCCGGATAGAGTTCCACCTTGCCTATAAACCCGTTTTTTAGATCTTCGTGAAATCCTTCCAAGGTCAATTCCACATTGTACAAACCTGTACTGGCATTGGCAGAACTTGCTATTTCTGTCACTATTCCCCTAAGTTGTTCATTGGGGACTGCATCAAATGACACCAATGCCATATCACTCAGTTTTATCCTTATGACATCCTTGTCCGCCAATCCTATCCGTACAACCTGCGAACCATCAAAACCGGATGTCCCAATTTTATAAATGGGCTGGCCTGGAGAAACAATCTCACCTACTTCCACATACTTCTTCAATATATTGCCACGATATGGACTATTGATTATGGCAAACTGACGGTTGAACCGGGCCGTGGTAAGATTGCTCTTTGCAATTTCACTCAGGGTTTCCATATTTTGGACCTGTTCCAAAGTCCCCACAGTATCCCTGTAAAGATTTGTGGCCCTATCAAAATCACGAATGGACTTTTCATAGGTATATTTGGCACTTTCCACTTGCGCATTGATCTCCGATAAATTTAAATTGGCAAGCCTTTGGTTTTTATTTACCGTCTCACCTGCAGAAACATTCAGGGATTGAACGACCCCGCCGATTTTGAAAGATAAGATCGCTTCCTCATTTGAAACCAACACCCCCGAAGCCGTTATCGGATCTATGGATCTTGACTGCTCGAGCGAAATAACCCTAACAGGTTTTTTGTTCGTTTTCAGTGATTTTTCAGCAGTCCTATATTCTTTTTTGCATCCAAAAAAGGTTATGACACCTATTATGATCAAGAGATAATTTGATTTTTTCATTGTTAGAGTTGTAAAGTTCTTTTTAGGTTGGCCTCGGCTATTTTTATATTATACTTTGCAATCGAAACCTTTAACTGTGTATTTGTATAATTGATCCTTGCTTCGTTGAATTCGACCAGTGGCACAAGGTTTTCCCGATACCTGCTCTGAACGATCTTAAAATTTTCCTCTGCGCTTTTAAGACCTGCCAATTGTGCATCGAACACTTTTTGACTCTCGGCAAACTGTAATAAAGCCGAATTGACCTGGAGTTTGATGGAATTTTTCAAGTCCTGAAGTTGAAGTTCCACCTGATTTCTGTAAAACTGTGTTTTTTTAATCTCCGCTCTGTTTCTATTTCCCTTAAATAGTGGCCAGGTAAGACGAAGGTTGACCATGTAATATTCTTGCTCCCCATCAAAGTGATATCCATAGCCCTGATACCCAAAATCGCCTATGACATTAATGTTAGGAATCAAGTAACTCTTGTCTTTTTTCAGATGGTATTGCAACGAATCGATGGAACTCTGAACAGCCTTTATTTCTGAGCGGTTGTCAAGTGCCTGTTGTTCAAGATCTCCTGTCAGTGTGAAATTTGTTGTCATTTCACTGTCCACCAGTATAGAATCATTTAAATTTCTATTCAGCAAGGTGTTAAAGTACATTTTGGAGGTGGAGACTTCCCTCTCGGCTGTTGCTATTTGTGCGTCCACATCAAAAATTTGACTTTCGGAATTATAAATGATATCCCTAGTGGCTATGTGATATTTGACAAATTTTAAGTTGACCCTCGCCAATTCTTTCAGCAGGATTTGGGTGCTGTCCAAAATCTTTTTCTGTTCAAGGTTTTTTAAATAATCGTAATATGCCCTGGTAATTTCAAACTTGAGCTGGGCCTTGTACGATTCTTCTCTTGCCTTGGTGGCGGAGATATTGGCTTGTGAAGCTTTGTATTGGTAATAAATATCCGTGTTCAACAAGGGCTGTACGATTCTCACTTTTGTATCGTGAAAATCGTTTGGCAAAAATTGTTCATCAACGTTCTCAAGATCGGTGGGGAACTGATTGTTTCCATTGATATCGTTCAGACTGGAATGGATGGGGTTCAATAAATCGCCCAAAGGAATGGCTATGGACCTGCCTCCATTTGAAATGCTGTAATCCGCACTCAAGAAGATATCGGGGTACAACTGTCCTTTTGCAATCTTGTTTTCCTGTACACTTATATTGCTTTCCATTTGTGCCTGAAGGAATCTTTGATTTGACTTTATTCCCTCTTCGATATACTTGTCCAATACGGATTGACCAAAAGAGATTTGATGACCGAACAGGGCAAAAGCAATTATAAAAAGATAGGTCGGGTATGATACTTTTTTTGATCTCATGAGATTAACGGTTAGTTTTGAAGGTTCTCGAATATTCCGGCCACTCCTTGCCCTCCTGCCGTGCATGCCGTGACCATACCGTATTTGGAATTTCTCCTTCTCATCTCATGAATTAAGTGAATGGCCAATTTGGTTCCAGTGGCCCCAAGGGGATGCCCCAATGCAATGGCCCCACCGTTGACATTCACTTTTTCAGGGTCTAGTTCAAGTTCTTGGATAACGGCAAGTGCCTGGGCGGCAAAAGCTTCGTTCAATTCATACAAGTCTATATCTTCTAGCCCAAGACCGGCCTTGCCCAAGACCATCGGCACTGCCTCCACAGGGCCTATTCCCATAAAAGCAGGATGTACACCCGTTGCTCCATAGCCCAACATCCTTGCCTTAGGGGTCAAATTGTGTTTTTTCACAAAATCTTCCGAAGCGATCAAAGTAAAGGCGGCACCATCGCTTAGGGGAGAAGAATTCCCAGCTGTTACGGTACCACCTTTTTTAAAAGCAGGTTTAAGTTTTGCCAAAGCATCCAATGAAGTGGTTGGCCTAAAATGCTCATCTTGATCAATTCTTTCCGAAATGTTCTTTACATTACCATCAACATCAATTTTCCTTCCATTGGCGATGATAGGTACAATTTCATCCTCAAATTTATGTTCTACGAGGGCCCGCCATGCTTTTTTATGGGATTCCAATGCAAAAACATCCTGATGCTCACGTGATATCCCATATTTAGCGGCAACATTTTCTGCAGTCAATCCCATGTTGATGAAATAGTCTGGATGTTTTTGTACCATTTCGGGGTTTGGTGAAAACTTGGTACCTCCCTCGGCGATCAATGTCATACTTTCCGTTCCGCCAGCTATAATAACATCGGCCATGCCACTTTGGATTCTTTGTACGGCAATGGCCATCGCCTCAAGCCCCGATCCACAAAAGCGGTTGATGGTCAAACCAGGAACAGACATCGGTAGGGCCATCAATGAGATGAGACGTGCCATTTGCATACCCTGTTCGGCTTCCGGATAGGCGCAACCAAGAATCAGGTCGTCAATCTGTTCCGGATCTATGTTTGGTACCTCTTTCAATAAGTGATTCACAACCTGTACGGCTATATCATCAGAGCGCATGTTCTTGAATGCTCCTTTATGGCTTTTACCCACAGGACTTCGATATCCATCGATTATATAAGCTGTTTTTGACATAAATAATGATTTAACAAAAAGACCAAATAGTCTTTTTTATGGTAAAAAAATTTAAAAGTTCAATATTTGTTTAAGCATCTGAATATTGTTGACAACGATACTCGGGTTCTTTTGTGCTTTTGATATAGCTATGCTTCCTTCAATTGTCGCGATAATAAAATCAGGGACTTGCCCTATATCCATATTTTGATCAAATTCATTGTTTTTTATCCCTTCTTCCAGGATTTCCCTTATCAAATCCCTCCAAGTATCAAATGCTTTTGAAGCTATTAAACGCATTTGATCATTAGTATCATCAACTTCCACTGAAGTATTCAACAAAGGACAACCATTTGGAAAAATTTTTCCTAAAATGACATCGGTATATAGCCTGAACATGGCATTTAATTTTCTCTTAGCAGTTAATTCCTTATCAATTTCCTTCTGCATTCTTGTTCCAAGTTCCTTTAGATTGAACTTAAATGCCTCAACAACAATCTCTTCTTTGTCTTTAAATGTGCGATACAATGCCCCTTTGGAATATCCAGCTTTGTCTAATATAGTATCCACAGAGGTACCGGCATAACCATAATGGTTGAATAAAGCGGCACTAACTTCTATAAAATGGTTTCTTGTCCTAATTCCCTTTTCAGTCAAAATAATTTGCTTTTAAAAACAAAAATAAGACTATTTAGTCTCTTTTTAAAAATTCCGTACTTTTTTTTTGATAATTTATCAATCTAAAAAATGTTCAAAAAGCATTTACATAATTTTAATAGTGGGCAATATATGAAGGGGAACAGCATAAACAAAGCACTGAAGATGGTAAGGATAGTAACTATTTTTCCTGATTCCGATAAGTTGGACTTTGCGATTTGTCTTGTCAGTGCAGTTCTTGGATAAGGGGCAAGCTCCATTTAGGGCAATGTCAGTTTTCACATACCTTTTTTGAGCATACTGTTCCTTTTTGCCCTTTTCTCCTTTACTACAAATCCTAGGGCTACTCTTTCGAAACAAAAGGGAAAACGAATTGCAGCTCTTGTGGCCGACATTTTCCCTCCAATACCAAAAGACTGTATCTCTACTGAAACATGACTGACTCCCAATATTAAAAAAGAATGACAATTCCCGTGTTTACCATACAGAACCTTGTGTACGGCAAAGCCCTGGCAAAGAAAAAGGAGACTTCCACTTGATTTGCAGAAAGTCCCCTTTTGTGACCCCTCAGGGATTCAAACCCCGAACCGCTGGAGCCGAAATCCAGTGCTCTATTCAGTTGAGCTAAGGGGCCCTATATTCGTGATCACGAACTCAATTTTGCTTTGACAATGGCGGAAATGGTCTTTCCATCAGCTTGACCGGCCAATTCTTTGGAAACAATCCCCATTACCTTACCCATGTCCTGCATACCTGAAGCTCCTACGGAATCGATGGTCATAACCACCACTTTTTCAATTTCCTCTTCGGTAAGCTGTTCGGGCAAAAACTTTTCGATTACGGCTACTTGCGCCAATTCTGGTTCCACCAAGTCCTCTCTACCTTGTTCTTGGTAAATCGCTGCACTGTCCTTACGTTGTTTTACCAATTTTTGAACCAATTTGATCTCATCCTCTTCGGATAGCTCGGCACCACCACCCTTATCGGTCTTGGCCAATAAGATGGCAGACTTAACAGCTCGCAATGCTTCCAAGGCAACGGTATCTTTTGCCTTCATTGCGGCCTTCATTTCTGTCATCACCTTTTCTTGCAAACCCATCTGTTCTGATTTAGTTCGCGAAGATAAAAAATAAACCCGAAAGTTTTGTCACTTTCGGGTTTATGCTCTCCATTAAAAATGGATGTTAATTTAAACACTACTAATCAACATTATCGTGCAAAAAAGAGTTATTGGAACGTAACTGTAAATCATCGTTGCTATCCTCTCCCAAGCTGGTCCTGGACACTTTCTGTTCCTTTGGAACATCGTTCAAGTCCACTCCTTGGCGCTTATATGCCGGCTCTTTTTCTATATCATCTATACTGCTCCTATTGTTTTGGAACTTGTAATTGAAGTTTTTCAACTTTCTCCTACGTTCATCGGCTCGATCTTTCAAGATATCGCTGATGGAACTGTTCATGGGATCTAGACTGCTTGTGGTCTCTTCATTTTTCCCAGAACCTTCACTTTTTTCTTCGACCTTTATCTCCTTCTTTTCAAAAACAAGCTCGTTCTCCACCATTTTTGGCTCATGCGTCTCTGCTTTTGATTTAGCTCCAGTCAATTTTTCCTCCAACTCCATGTACTCTTGAAGGTCGTATCTGGTCTCTCCCTCTTTCTTGTATTCCAAAACAGGCTTTACCTCCACATAATCGTTCACTTCCACATCTCCCAAACCATCATCCAAGTTAAAGGTTACTGTATGTTCTTTCTCGTCCTCTTCTTCAACTTGATTCAGTGGCATATCAAAACTCAAGGTAAACTGATCTTCGTTGCTCTTTGCGGGCACTTCCTCTGCATCAACTACATCAATATTGTTGATTACATTCTTGGCTTCGATAATGACAAAGTCATCCTCTATTGGCTCAGCGACCACTTCTTCGTAGAACACATTGAAATTTCTGATGTAGTTGGTCGTTGGAATCAAGTCAGGGTCTTTAGCCTCGACTTTAGGTGCGATCTCCTCTTGCTCATCTTCCATATCCAAGGTATGTTTCACCACTTGTGGTTCTGGTTCGGGCGTTGGTTCTGGTTCGGGAACTGGAGTTTTTTCTACTTTAACTTCCTGTACCGATGTAGCCTCCGGAGTAAGGTCTTGTTCAGCGGTTTGCTCATCTTCCAAAGTATAGAATACTTTTTTGGACTCAGTATTCACAATGTTGTCCTGTTGGTCCACATTAAACCCCGTAGCGATTACAGTAACCGCTATGGCTTCTCCAAGCGCTTCGTCCTCGCCCACACCCATAATGATGTTGGCTCCGTGACCAGCTTCGATTTGGATATGATCATTGATCTCGCCAATTTCATCGATAGTGATTTCTTGAGAACCGGAAACAATGAGCAACAATACGTTTTTAGCACCGTTTATCTTGTTATCGTTCAACAATGGTGAATCCAATGCCTTCATAATGGCCTCGGTGGCTCTTGCTGAGCCAGATGCTGCAGCTGACCCCATGATGGCCGTACCACTATTGGAAAGTACTGTCTTGGCATCCCTAAGGTCAATATTTTGTGTATAGTGATGGGTTATTACCTCTGCGATACCCCTTGCCGCAGTGGCCAAAACCTCATCCGCCTTTGAGAAACCGGCCTTAAACCCAAGATTGCCATATACTTCCCTAAGCTTATTGTTGTTGATCACAATCAAGGAATCCACGTTGGCACGTAGTTTTTCTATCCCCATTTGTGCTTGCTTATTACGCATGGCCCCTTCGAACTGGAACGGCATGGTAACGATACCAACCGTAAGAACATCCATTTCTTTGGCAATCTTTGCAATAACGGGAGCTGCTCCTGTACCGGTACCACCACCCATTCCTGCGGTAATGAATGCCATTTTGGTATTGTGCTCCAACATGGCCTTTAAATCTTCCATGCTTTCCAAAGCGGCTTGCTCTCCAACTTCGGGGTTGGCTCCTGCACCCAATCCTTCGGTAAGGGAAACCCCTAATTGGATCTTGTTGGGTACTGAACTGTTTTGTAATGCCTGGGCATCGGTGTTGCAGATTACAAAATCCACTCCATTGATACCGGCCTGAAACATGTGGTTGATAGCGTTGCTTCCGCCACCGCCGACTCCAATAACTTTAATTACGTTGCTCTTGTTCTTGGGCAAATCAAAAGCGATGTTGTCAAATTCAGTGTTCTTACTCATGACAGTTGTGTTTCTCTTATGGGGTTATTATTCTGCGTTGTCCAAAAAGTCCTTCAACTTTTCTGACCATTTGTCAAAAATGGATTTTCTCTCAGTATGTGAAGCCACATTTGTCTTGGCTCCCATATCGTGTTCTTGGCCTACCAAAACCTCTTCTTGGTGTGCCTCTTCTTGGTGCACTACTTGGTTTTTCTTTTCAGCCTCCAAGGAATTCATCAGCAATCCAACAGCCGTTGCGTACAATGGGCTTGCGACCTCCTCGTCCGAATCACCGGCAAGATGCTCGTTGGGATAACCGATTCTTGTGTCCATACCAGTAATGTATTCCACCAGTTGCTTTAAATGTTTCAACTGGCTTCCTCCACCTGTAAGTACAATTCCCGCGATCAATTTTTTCTTTTGCTCCTCGTGTCCGTAGTTTTTGATTTCCACATACACCTGTTCCACGATTTCCACCACACGGGCGTGGATGATCTTGGAAAGGTTCTTCAATGTGATTTCTTTGGGCTCACGACCTCTTAGTCCAGGAATGGAAACAATTTCATTGTCCTTGTTCTCCCCTGGCCAAGCGGAACCGAATTTTATTTTCAATAGTTCGGCCTGCTTCTCGATGATGGAGCAGCCCTCTTTGATATCCTCGGTAATTACGTTACCCCCAAATGGAATTACGGAAGTGTGACGGATAATGCCATCCTTAAAAATGGCCAGATCCGTGGTTCCACCACCTATATCAATCAAAGCAACACCAGCCTCTTTTTCTTCCTGACTCAAAACCGCATCAGCGGACGCCAAAGGTTCCAATGTAATATTCCCCAAGTCCAATCCAGCACTTTTGATACATCTGCCAATGTTTTTAATGGATGACACCTGTCCCACCACTACATGAAAATTGGCTTCCAATCGACCACCGTACATCCCTACAGGTTCCTTTATTTCAGACTGGCCGTCCACTTTATACTCTTGTGGCAACACGTGGATGATTTCCTCACCGGGAAGCATTACCAATTTGTAAACTTGGTTGCACAATTTGTCCAAATCCTCATTGTCTATGACCTCTTCAGAATTGGGTCTTGTGATATAATCGCTGTGGTGCAAGCTGCGAATATGCTGACCAGCAATACCCACGACCACGGAACCTATTTTAAGGCCCGAATTCAATTCGGCCTGTTCCACCGCCTGCTGAATAGACGAGATGGTCTGTGTGATATTGTTGACCACTCCGCGATGAACACCCAAACTTTTAGACCGTCCAGTGCCCAAAATCTCAATTTTTCCATACTCATTTTCCCTACCGATGATCGCTACGATCTTGGTAGTTCCAATATCCAACCCAACTGAATAATTACCTTGTTCCATACTTTAAATTTTGGTGCAAACCACTTGATTGTTGAATTCCAAACTAACTGTTGCATACTCTTCCAAGGAATTGTCCTTGGCGGCCTTAGCATAAAAGGCCATAAAATTGCTGAACTTCTTGTTCAGGTTATCCACTCCGCCCAAATTCACCACAAAGTTTTCCATGCGGAACTTAAGCTGATATTTTCCTTCGTCCTCAATATGTATCCCGATGATGTTCTTTCTCAGGAAATCATCATTGTTGATATAGTCCAAAATCACATAGGCATCCTCAAGGGTTTTCCCTGTAATCTTTCCAGTGATTATCGGGACCCTTGCCGAATGATACCTTGACAATGGCATACGCTCCCCTTGATCATCCAAATAAAATTTGGAGACACCTTCTATTCTTCCAATTGGCTTTCGCTGGACAATCTTGGATACAAGTTCCCCGTTCACAGTTAGATAGACCTGGGCATTTTTGACCATATCATTGGATAGTATAACCTCCTCTATAGTATTCAAAACTAACTGTTCTTTGGGCGTATTCTCTAGGGCTCCGTAATTTTGTATTAACAATTTATTAACCGCATCCTCAGTTAAATACAAATTGTTTTCACCAACGAATTTCACAGTGACATTTTCAACCTTTTTGCCTTGGTTTCTTTCATCGGCAAAACCGTAAAGCGCAACTACGGCAACCGACAAAACTGACAGCTTGATGTAATCCCAATTAATGCGCATAACTCAGTTGTTTTTTGATTTTTGGTACTTCCATTCCAATATCCCCCGCACCAAGAGCAACCAAGACCCCTGTCGTACAGTTCTTTATCTCCTCCAATAATGTTGATTTCGAAATCAGTTTTTTATTGGGGTTCTCTATTTTGTCCAATAGCCACTGAGAGGTGACTCCTTCGATGGGCTCTTCCCTAGCAGGGTAAATATCCAGTAGGATGATTTCATCAAAATCCGATAGACTTGCTGCAAAATCATCTGCAAAATCCTTTGTTCTGGAAAAAAGATGGGGTTGAAATATCACGGTTACCTTTTGCCCTGCATGCATTTCTCGAATCGCCTGATGCACCGCACTGATTTCTGTGGGATGATGAGCGTAATCGTCGATAAACACAAAATCTTTTTCCTTGATCTGATACGAGAACCTACGTTGCACCCCTTTAAAAGTTGCCAAAGCCTCGGCAAGGCGATGTGGTGGGCAACCCGTTTGCACCGCCATCGCAAAAGCGGCCAATCCATTGAGCAAATTGTGTCTTCCAGGCTTGTTGAACTTGACTTTCTTGATGACCTCGGAAGGCGTTACGAGATCAAATATGTAGGCTCCATGTTCAATTTCAATATTTTCGATACAGTAATCGGCACCATCGTCAATCCCAAAAGTGATTCCCTCCAAAGGAAGTCCCTTACGCACAAACAACTTCCCTCCCGGCTTGATTTTTTCAATAAATTCATGGAACGAACGCTCCAATTCTTCTTTGGTGCCATAAATGTCCAAGTGGTCAGCATCCATCGATGTAATGCAGGCAACTGTTGGCGACAACCGTAAAAACGAACGATCGAACTCATCTGCCTCCACTACGGAATATTCCGTGCCATCCAGCACAAAGTTACTGTCAAAATCTTCGGAAATACCACCTAAAAATGCTGTCATCGGCATCTCACATTCTTTGAGCAGATGTGCCAATATGCACGTAGTGGTCGTTTTTCCATGTGTACCTGCTACAGCCAAGCAAAATGAATCTTTGGTAATAATTCCGAGTACCTCGGAACGTTTTTTCAAGTCAAATCCCTGATTCAAATAATACTGATATTCCGAATGCTTTGAAGGCACTGCAGGCGTGTAGACCACTAATGTGTTGGGGTGTTTGAAGATATCTGAAATCAAATCGACATTATCCTCAAAATGAACCGAAATCCCCTTTTCCTTCAAGCTATCTGTAATAGGTGTCGAAGTGCGATCGTAACCGGCCACCTCTTTGCCCACAAACTTGAAGTAGCGCGCCAAGGCAGACATACCTATGCCACCAATGCCGATAAAATAAACGCTATGTATATCCTTCAAATTCACTTCAACAACTTTTCAATTTCGTTCACAATATGTTGTGTGGCCTTGGGCATGGCCATTTTTTTTATATTCTTTCCAAGTGTTTCCCGGGTCTCTTTAGAACCCATTAAGTCAGAAAAACTTTGTTCAAATTCAGCATCCAACTCATTTTCCCTCAACATAATGGCTGCATCCTTGGATACCAGTGCCATTGCATTTTTGGTTTGATGGTCCTCGGCCACATTGGGTGATGGGATAAAAATCACAGGTTTACCTACCAAACAAAGCTCTGAAACCGAACCTGCACCCGCCCTTGAAATAATGACATCTGCAGCTGCGTAAGCCAATTCCATGCGGTTGACAAAGGCCAACACCTTGACCATATTCGAGCCATATTTTTTGTATTCTTCGTGATACAGTTTGCCACATTGCCAAAGCACCTGCAATCCTTTTTCTTCAAAAAAATCAAGCTCCTTTTCAATCAATTGATTGATTCGTCTTGCCCCGAGGCTACCACCCAACACCAAAACTGTTTTCTTACCTCCATCTAACTGAAAAAATCTTGAAGCTTCATCTTTCCCTTCCTTCAAATCCACTAAATCCGTGCGTATGGGATTGCCGGTCTTCACAATTTTCTCTTTTGGAAAAAAACGTTCCATCCCATCATAGGCCACACAGATTTTCTCCGCTTTTCCTGCCAATAGTTTGTTGGTGATCCCTGCAAAGGAATTCTGTTCTTGTAGCACACAGGGAACGCCCGAGCTTTCGGCCATTCGCAACAATGGTCCGCTCGCAAAACCACCCGTACCAATTGCTACGTGGGGTTTGAATTGTTTCACTATTTTGCGTGCTTCCAACAAACTACTTATCAATTTAAATGGAAACATGAGGTTTTTAAATGTCAGTTTCCGTTGTATTCCACTTATCCACAAACCCTTGATTTCATATCCGGCCTGCGGTACTTTTTCCATTTCCATTTTACCCTTGGCTCCAACGAACAAAAATTCTGCATCGGGATATCTCCTCTTCAACTCGTTCGCTATGGCCACTGCGGGGTAAATATGTCCACCCGTTCCTCCTCCAGAAAGTATAAACCTATAATTGTCCACTTAATACTTCTAAAGGATTCGTTTCATCTATTCCTTGGGATTGCTCCTCTAAATTTTCTTTTTTGTTGCTGGCACTCAATACAATTCCAATGGCCATACACGTCATCCAAATGGATGTCCCTCCCATACTGATCAATGGTAAAGGTTGACCCGTAACGGGAAACAACTGCACCACCACCGCCATATTGATAAAAGCCTGGAATACAATCGGCAGCCCGACCCCTATCACCAATAATTTTGAAAAAACCGTTTTTGATGAATGAGCCACGACCACAATTCGGAACAACAATAAGAGATAGAAAAACAACAATGCTCCTCCTCCCAGCAATCCATATTCTTCAATAATGATGGCAAAAATGAAATCCGAGGTACTCTGGGACAACATATTTTTCATCACACTTTTTCCCGCTCCTTTGCCAACTACGCCACCCTCCGCCACTGCAATCTGTGCCAAGGTTAATTGGTGTAGATCATCTTTATCGGCTTGTTCCGGATGGATAAACGTTTCTATTCTCGATTTCCACGTTCCTGCACGCTGCGGCAATACTTCGGGTGCTTTGAACAATACAAACAGAAACATTCCTGCCAGAACGATTCCGGTCCCGATCATGGCAAATAAATATTTTAAAGGATATCCGCCCAGAAAGCACAATACCAAAGCCATAAAACTGATTATGGCCGCCGTTGAAAAATTTTCGGGCAAAATCAAGAGTACGACCAATGCCACAGGAAGCCAAAGTGGAAGAATACTTTCTTTGAAAGTTATCTTGACATCTTTGATTTTGGTAAGATACCTAGCTATCCAAATCATCAAGACCACTGCTGCCAAAGTTGATGTCTGGAAGTTCACCCCGACCAATGGAATCTTAATCCAACGATTTGCCGTTACCCCTCCTATTCGAGTTTCTACAGTTAAAGTATAGATCAACAATAGTATTACGATAGGCATCGCAATTATGGACAGTCCCTTGAAATAATGCGTAGGTATCCTGTGCACTGCATATATAATACCAAAGCCCAAAAACAGTAGTACAGCATGTTTTACCAAATGGCCCAATGTGGTTCCGTCACCATTGACGTAAACCAGATTGGTACTGGCACTATACACTGGCAAAAATGAGAAAAGTGCCAAGAGGGCCACTACACCCCAAATGGCTTTATCACCTTTCAGATTTTTGAATACTCGCAACACGTTTTACAGATTTTTTATTGCATTTTTAAATTGGTCTCCTCTATCCTCATAATTTTTAAAAAGGTCGAAACTGGCACAAGCTGGCGATAACAAAACAGCATCTCCACGTTCCGCAACCTTGTAGGCAACCTTGACGGCCTCCTCCATGGAAAAAGTTTCGACCATAAGGTCGATTACGTTCCCAAAGGCATCTATCAACTTGGAATTATCCACACCCAAGCAAATGATCGCCTTTACTTTTTCTCTTACCAGCGGCATCAGCTCGGAATAATCATTTCCTTTATCGACACCTCCAACAATCCAAACAATGGGCTTTTTAATGCCGTCCAACGCATAATACGTGGCATTTACATTGGTGGCTTTGGAATCATTGATGTACTCCACATGATTGATTTTCAATACATTCTCCAGTCTGTGGGGCACGCCCTGAAAAGACTGAATACTCTGGCGAATGGTCTCTTTTCTGACCTTAACCAACATGGCAGCCATGCTTGCCGCCATTGTGTTCTTTACGTTGTGCTGACCTTCCAAGGCCAAAATATCTTCACTCATTTCCAAGGTTTTATTTTCTAGCTTTATTTTAATCGTTTTGTCTTCCAACCAAGCTCCCTCTTCCAGTTTTTGTTTCACGGAAAAGGGTAATAATTTTGATTGAACCGGGTGCTTTTTTAGCCAATCCTGAATCACTTCATCATCAGCATCATATATCAGGTAATCATCTTTATCCTGATTCATCGCTATTCTAAATTTGGATGCGATATAGTTTTCAAACTTGTATTCGTACCTATCCAAATGATCGGGCGTTATGTTAGTGATCATGGCAATGTGGGGTTTGAAATCCACAATACCGTCCAACTGAAAACTGCTTATTTCCAACACATAGTGGTCAAAATCATTTTCAGCAACCATTTTAGCATAGCTATCGCCTATATTGCCCGCCATCCCCACATTGAGCCCACCATCCTTTAAAATATGGTTGGTCAACATGGTGGTTGTGGTTTTTCCGTTGCTTCCCGTGATTCCAATCAAGGTTGCATCGGTATATTTGGATGCGAACTCTATTTCTGAAATTACCGGAACACCTTTTTCCACCAATGCTTTTACCAAAGGCACTTTATCAGGAATACCTGGACTCTTCATTACCAAATCGGCGTTCAGAATCTTGGCTTCGGTATGCTCACCGGACTCCCATTCAATCTCAAAATGTTCAAGAACCTTTTTATACTTTTCTTTAATTTCACCTTTGTCAGAGACAAATACCTCAAATCCTTTTTGCTTTCCCAAGATGGCAGTTCCAACGCCACTTTCTCCTCCTCCAAGTATCACCAAGCGGCCCATTTCTATCGAATTTTAAGAGTGACGATGCTGATTATGGCCAACATGATTCCTATAATCCAAAAACGGGTCACTATTTTACTCTCGTGATATGATTTCTTCTGATAGTGATGGTGCAATGGCGCCATCAAGAATATGCGCTTTCCCTCTCCATATTTTTTCTTGGTATGCTTGAAATAGCCCACCTGTAGCATAACCGATAAAGACTCGGCAAAGAAGATTCCACATAATATTGGAATCAACAATTCTTTTCTTACGATAATGGCAATCACAGCAATGACACCTCCAATGGTCAAACTCCCTGTATCTCCCATAAATACTTGTGCGGGATAGGTATTGTACCATAAAAATCCGACTAAAGCCCCAACAAATGCCGCAATAAAGACCACTAATTCCCCCACTCTGGGCAGATAAAAAATGTCCAAATAGTCAGAGAATTGTATGTTACCGGATACCCAGGCAAAAATCCCCAGTGTCAATACAATTATGGCCGATGAGCCCGCTGCCAAACCATCGATACCATCGGTAAGGTTGGCACCATTGGAGACGGCCGTAACAATCAAAATTACCACTGGCACAAATATGAGCCATGCATATTCTTCCATTCCTTCGCCCATCCAAGAAATAAAATCCGTATAGTCCAATTCATTGTTCTTAAAAAATGGGACATTGGTTCGAAGTGTTTTTGTCTCCTCTCCAAATACGTTTTCCACCTTAAAATTTTCGGTAATGGTGGTCGTATCCTTCTCCTTGATGGTAACCGCAGGATGGAAATAGAGCGTTAAACCAACGATCAGTCCCAATCCCACTTGACCCATGACCTTAAATCTTCCTTTAAGTCCTTTTTTATCTTTTTTAAAGATTTTTATGTAATCGTCAATAAACCCGATGATGCCCATCCAAATGGTGGTCACTATCAGCAGGATGACATAAATATTTTTGATATCCGCAAAAAGAATCACGGGCAATAAGGTGGACATGATAATGATCAATCCTCCCATGGTAGGCGTTCCAGCTTTCTGTTTTTGTCCCTCCAAACCTAAATCACGGATACTTTCCCCTATTTGTTTCTTCTGCAAGAACAGTATGATCCGTTTTCCGTAGACCATGGCAATCAATAGGGACAACAACACGGACAATGCAGCCCTGAACGTAAGGAACTGAAAAAGCCCCGCGCCTGGCAGTTGGTATTGCTTCTCTAAAAATTCGAACAAGTAGTATAACATGGACTACATTATTTTTTTAGGCTCTCCAGAGCCTCTTTTATTTCTTTAAAATCATCAAAATCGACCCGGACACCATTGGTCTCCTGGTAGGTCTCATGGCCTTTTCCCGCCACTAGGATGATATCGTTGGCCACTGCAAGCTTGCACGCTGTTCTTATTGCCTGCTTTCTATTTTCAATGGACAATACCTTTCGAACATTTTGGGCTTCAACTCCTGTTTCCATTTCTTCTATGATGGCTGCTGGAGACTCTGTTCTTGGATTGTCGGATGTGAAAATGGCCTGATTGCTCATTTCTGAAGCGATATGACCCATAACCGGACGCTTTGACTTATCACGGTCACCACCACACCCCACTACGGTGATGACGTTTTCATTTCCAGTCCTCAATGCATTGATAGTAATCAATACATTTTTGAGTGCATCCGGCGTATGGGCATAATCAACAATAGCCGTTATCTTATCTTTTGATATGTAATATTGAAACCTGCCATCCACATTCTCCAACTCGCTCATCAGCCTGAGGGTCTCCATTTTTTCGAGCCCCAGAATATCGGCGGTGGCATAAATGGCCAGCAAATTGTACGCATTAAAATCCCCGATCAGTTTGGACCACAGTTCATTGTCATCAACTTTCAATAACTGACCGTTGAACTGTTTTTCCAAAATCTGTGCCCTGTAATCGGCGAAGGTCTTTAGAGCGTAGGTATATTTTTTGGCTCTGGTGTTCTGCAACATGACCAGTCCGTTCTTATCGTCGATATTGACCAGGGCAAAAGCCGTTTTGGGCAATCCGTCGAACAATTCCTTCTTGGTATCCCGATATTCGGCAAAGGTTTTATGGTAATCCAAATGATCATGGGACAAATTGGTAAAGATGGCTCCTTCAAAATAGAGCCCTTCTGCTCTTTTTTGATGGATTCCGTGTGAACTCACTTCCATAAAACAGAACTCCACCCCAGCTTCATTCATCATGGACAAATAATTATTGATGGTAAGTACATCTGGGGTAGTATGGGTGGTTTTAAACTCCTTGTCATCCACCAACACTTTGATAGTGGAAATCAACCCCACCTTAAAACCAGCTTTTTTGAACAGGTTGTACAAAAGAGTGGTTACCGTAGTCTTCCCATTGGTACCTGTAACCCCGACCAATTTTAGGTTCTTGGATGGATTATCGTAGAAGTTCGAAGCAATTACGGCCAGAGCACTATTGCAATTGTTCACTTGCAGATAAGTAACACCGTTGACCATAATTTCGGGAAGCTCTTCGCACACAATGGCCCTTGCTCCCGAATCCACAGCCTTTTGAATAAATTTATGTCCGTCGGTAAGGGTTCCACGAATGGCTACGAACACATCGTCCATTTCAACTTTTCTGGAATCGAAATGAACGTTGTTCACCATCACGTTGGTATCCCCGCTCACAGCGGAAAGACTTACACCATACAATATGTCCTTCAATAACTTCATGAAAGCTCCAATACTATTTTTTTGACCTGTTTGATATTGGTCCCCTGGTTTACCGACTGATTTTTTACTTTCCCATTCCCATGCACCTCGACTTCAATTCCCAAGTTTTCCAACAGGGAAACGGCATCCATTCCACTCATTCCCTTCACATTGGGTATAGTGCTGTATTTCTTCTGTACTTGGACATAGTATTGCTGGTACTCTTTTTCCAAATCAGCATCTTCAATAATCCTACTATCCACTTCATCCACCATAGGTGAAATAGCGTGTATTTTTTGCGCCATGGATTTAAACACTGGACCTGAAACATCCGCTCCATAGTAGCCTTCATCCTTATCTGGCTCATGAATCACCACAATACAGGAATATTTTGGGTTATCCGCAGGAAAGTATCCCGCAAAGGAGGAGATATACGCCAACTTATCAGGATTCTTGTGCACATAGTTTTTTTGTGTGGTTCCCGTTTTTCCTGCCATGGAAAAGTTTTTGGAATACATCCCATGTCCAGTTCCGTAATCCTTCTCCACAACATCCTTTAATAGCTGCTGCGCTTTTTTAACGGTCTCTTTTGAACAAATAGAAGAATTCAACACCTCCTTGTCAAATCGCTTTAACACCTTGTTGCCCTCACGCACTTCTTGAATCAAACGGGGTTTTACATATTCCCCATCATTGGCTATGGCATTGTAAAAAGCCAAAGTTTGAATCGGCGTCAACGAAACTTCATATCCGTGCGACATCCAACCCAAAGAAATTCCGGACCAACCCTTATCGCCAGGATATCGGATTACAGGTGCCCCCTCTCCTTTTATTGGAATACCCAATTTTTTATGAAGTCCCATATTCATGAGACGGTTCACGAATTTTTCAGGCTGTTCCTTGTAATTTTCATTGATGATCTTCGCAAAAGCCGTGTTGGATGATACTGCAAAAGCCTTGGCGGCCGTAATTTCTCCGTACCCGCCCCATTTGGAATCCTTTACCACACCATCATAAATACGGTATCTCCCTTTTTCGGTATCTATAACCGTATTGGTATCTATAACTTGATCTTCCAAAGCGGCCACCATGGACATTAATTTAAAAGTGGAACCGGGTTCATGGGATTCCCCAACCGCATAGTTCAACTTTTCATAATACTTTCCTTCGGACGTTCTTCCCAAATTGGAAATGGCCTTGATCTCGCCTGTTTTGGTTTCCATGACCACCACGCAACCATGATCGGCCTTGTATCTCTCCAATTGCTTTAACAATTCGTGATGGGCAATATCCTGAATATTGACATCGATGGTGGACACCACGTCCAGACCATCTTGAGGCTCTACAATATTGTCCAGCCCAACGGGCTTCCACTGCCCTTTGGCAATTTTTTGTTTTAATCGCTTACCTTCCTTACCACGGAGATAAGATTCCCCAAAGGCCCCGTCCAATCCTACACGAGTATAGTAACCATTTTCATCCACACGTTCATAACCAATGCTTCTGGCAGCCATTTTACCCAAAGGGTATTCACGAACCACACGATGGGTCTCGATAAAGCCTCCTTTGTATGGCCCAAGGTTGAACAATGGAAATTGCTTGATTCGCACATAATCCAAGTACCCGACATTTCTAGCGACAAGTTTGTATCGGTTGCCATTAGCCCGTGCCTTACGGAACAATTGTCTGTAATAGGAAGAGGGTCTATCGAACATTTTGCCCAAGGAATCGGACAGGGCAGCTACGTGGTTCTCAAAATTTTCTTGGGAAACCGTCTTTGCATCAAACCGGATTTCATATTTAGGAACGGATGCCGCCAACAAACTGCCGTCTTCTGAATATAGGTTTCCGCGATTGGGCTCAATAGTAAACATCTTTTCGGTCTTACTCAGGGCAAGCTCCTTGTACTTTTTGCCTTGCACCATTTGGATATCCACCAGTTTTACCACAACGGCAATGGCCAACACAAGAAGCCCCCCGGCTACGAGGTACAATCTGTTCATGATATTTTTTTCGGTAATGGCCACTATTCCGCTGATTTAACTTTTATTTTTTTTGGCGGGTTTTGTGATGGTGCCAATCCTTTTTCGGCCACCACCTCGCGCAAAGTTGATTCGAGCTTCAGTTGCTGCACATTGGAACGTGCCTCAAAAAACTCACTTTTAAGTTTTCGCACCTCCTCGTTCAACTCTGCAATCTCCAATACTTTTTTATCGGCATTGTGACTACTGGAAATCATCAAGGCCGCCAAGAAGGAAGCAAACAACAAAAACATCCAGTTCTTGGGAGCATCGCCGCTCACCAAAAACTTTCCTTTTAATATGTCCAGTAATCCTTTTCTCATTTCGTGTTCGTTTTGTCATTCCCGCGAAGGCGGGGATCTATCCTTCAATCATCTTTCGTCCGCCCCTTCGACTGCGCTCAGGGTGACAGCTCAAAATGTCATTTCAACTACACCCTTATATTTTTTCCGCAATGCGGAGTTTTGCACTTCTTGCCCTATTGTTATTGGCTATTTCTTCTGCTGATGGAACAATCAATCCTCCAACTTTCTTCAAAGGGACATTGATGTTCCCGTAAAAATCCTTTTCAGGCTCGCCGTCAAACTTACCGGCCCGGATAAAGCGCTTTGCCAACCGATCCTCCAAGGAGTGGTAACTGATCAAGCTCAAACGACCACCTTCTTTCAAAATTTCGGGCACTTGCTCCAAAAATTCCTTGAGCACCTCAATCTCTTGGTTGACCTCTATTCTGATAGCCTGATAGATCTGCGCCAAAATTTTGTTCTCCTTCATTTTTGGCAAAAACCTGCTCAACACCTTTTTAAGGTCATCAGTTGTTTTGATGGGCTCTTCCGATCTGGCTGCGACTATAGTCTTGGCCATGGCATTTGCATTTCGCAATTCACCATATTGAAAAAGAACCGACGCTAAATCTTCTTGGGAATAGGAGTTCACTACCTGATAGGCGGACAACTCGTTGTTTTTATCCATCCGCATATCCAAATCCGCATTGAATCGAATAGAGAAACCGCGGTCTGCCTCGTCGAACTGATGGGAGGAAACCCCAAAATCCGCCAAAATTCCATCAACTTTCCGAATGCCATAGAACTTTAAAAACTGTTTGAGGTAGCGAAAGTTTTGATTGATCAATTGAAACCTATCATCATCTATTATATTCTGAAGGGCATCTTCATCTTGATCAAACGCGAACAACTTTCCGCTACTACCCAATCTTTTCAAAATTTCTTTGGAGTGCCCACCGCCACCAAAGGTGACATCCACATACACTCCATCTTCCTTTATATTCAATCCGTCCACTGACTCCTTCAGTAATACCGGATTGTGATACGCACTACTCATCGTCATCAAAAATCTCCTCGGCCAGATCCGCATAATCTTTCTCGCTTTCCGCCAAGACTTTCTCGTACATATCCTTGTTCCAAATCTCGATCTTGTCAAAAACCGCGTTCAGAACCACTTCTTTTTCGATACCAGCAAACTCAACCAAATTTTTTGGGATTTGCAATCTCCCAGAATCCCCATCAATGCTCACTTCCTTCATTCCGGCAACAAAATTTCTCACAAAAGCATCATACTTTCGGTTGATTTTGCTTTTCTTCATCACTTTCTGCATCAACACATCGAACTCAGCCTTGGGGTATAATTCCAGGCATTGCTGAAAAACAGACCGCTTGATCACAAACCCATCCTTGATTACGGGCAACAGTTGGTTCTTCAAAGAAATGGGCAACAACACCCTTCCTTTGGAGTCCGCTTTGCAATCATGTTGTCCTATGATATGGGTCACTAGAAATCAATTGGTTACTTAATACAACTCAAATATATAGATTTTATTTCCACATTTCTCCACTTAAAACCACTTTTGTTAATAAATTCCCCACTTTTGAATAAAATCCACTTGTTTGTACCCCAAAATGGAACTTGTGACCGATGTCCAACACGTGATAAGATTTGAGCCGAATGAAGAAACTTGCCCCACTTATGTAAAAACCTAAAATCTTTGTGATATGAAATTCCTATATTTGCGCCTCTTACTACCAACTGACTATAGATGGAAGAGCATTTAATCGAGGATGGCAAATACCGATATATAGAAAAGGGAGAAGGTACTCCCATGATCATATTGCACGGTTTGATGGGAGGCTTGAGCAACTTCCAAGGAGTATCCGAATATTTTCCACCTAAAGGATACCAAGTACTTATTCCAGAATTGCCCATTTACGATATGCCATTGTTAAAAACCACGGTAAAGAACTTTGCCACGTTCTTGGAAGGGTTTATCGAACACAAGGGTCTGAAGGATGTTATCTTGCTTGGAAATTCCTTGGGCGGACATATTGGTCTGTTACACACCAAAATGTTCCCCGAAATGGTAAAGGCTTTGGTAATTACAGGAAGTTCTGGACTCTACGAGAGCGCCATGGGTGATGGATACCCGAAGCGTGGTGATTACGAGTTCATTAAAAAGAAGGCAGAGGACGTATTTTACGACCCAAAAGTGGCCACAAAGGAAATCGTGGACGAGGTTTTTGCAACCGTGAACGACAGGATGAAGTTGGTAAAGACATTGGCCATAGCCAAAAGTGCCATTCGCCATAATATGTCCAAAGACCTGCCCCACATGAATACACCAACATGTATTATTTGGGGAGAAAACGATACAGTGACCCCACCGAATGTGGCCAAGGAATTCCATGAATTGCTACCTGATTCCGATTTATATTGGATAGAAAAATGTGGCCATGCCCCCATGATGGAGCACCCCAACGACTTTAACCATATTCTTGAAGCTTGGCTGAAAAAGCGTAACTTCTAGGCATGAAAATTACCTCAGCAGAATTTGTGATGAGCAACTCCAATGTTGCCAAATGCCCCAATGAGCCCTTACCCGAATACGCCTTTATCGGTAGGTCCAATGTAGGGAAATCATCCTTGATCAATATGCTGGTGGAGCGAAAAGCACTGGCCAAAACCTCGGGAAGACCCGGAAAGACACAACTCATCAACCATTTTAAGATCAACAACAATTGGTTTTTGGTGGATTTGCCAGGTTACGGCTATGCTCGGGTTTCCAAAAAAGACAAAAAAACCTTTCAGAAATACATTACCGAGTATTTTCAGAAAAGAAAGCAACTGGTATGTGGTTTTGTGTTGGTGGATATCCGCCACGACCCACAACCTGTGGACCTTGAATTCATGGAATGGCTGGGCACCAACCAGATTCCTTTTGCCATAATCTTTACCAAGGCGGACAAACTCAAACCTGCCGTTATCGAAAAGCAAGCAAATGCTTACCTCCAAAAATTATTGGAAGGTGCTTGGGAAGAAGCACCTCCACATTTTACCACTTCATCAACCAACCGAATGGGGAGGGAAGAACTTCTTGAGTTCATCGACGGTATCAACCAACAATTTTTCCAGAGCAACAAATAACCATAAAGCCCTACTTTCCTCATTAATCAAACAAGGTAAGATTAGGTCCGATTTTACGACTAATAGCTACCTGAAAAAGCTTTTATAAATCAAAAATCGATACAATGAAATCTGTATTGCACAAAGCAGCAACTCGCGGCCACGCTGACCATGGCTGGTTGAATTCACATCATACTTTTAGTTTTGCAGGCTACCACGACCCAGAGCGCATGCACTTTGGGGTTTTGCGTGTACTGAATGATGACCAAGTGGCTCCCGGAAGAGGTTTTGGAACCCACCCGCACGACAATATGGAAATCATATCCATTCCTTTGGGAGGGGATTTGGAACACAAGGATAGCATGGGCAATACCACGACCATCAAAGAAGGGGACGTACAGGTAATGAGTGCTGGCACCGGTATTCAGCATAGCGAGTACAACAAAAACACAGACCAAGAAGTTAAGTTTTTACAGATATGGGTTTTCCCCAACAAGCGAAATGTGGAACCTAGATATGACCAGATTTCCATTCGGGACATTGAAAAAAAGAATGCCTTTTACCAAGTACTTTCACCCAATCCTGATGATGAAGGGGTTTGGGTACATCAAGATGCTTGGTTCCATTTAGGAAAATTTGAATCGGGTGCCTCAGATTCCTATCGGATAAAAAAAGAAGGCAATGGGGTTTACGCATTTATTTTGGATGGAGATGTTGAGATCGATGGCCAAAAACTGGGAAAACGAGATGGGTTTGGCGTATGGGAAGCGGACAGTTTTGATTTAAAATCGCTTACCAATAGCCGAGTTTTGTTAATGGAAGTTCCGATGGCCTTGCCGCGAATCAATGGATAAATTAAATTGAAAAAGGTAGGATAATCAATATGCCGGATGCAGGAAGGGACCTGAACATACCCCAATCCGTCAATTGAAACTCAGCATCCGTCAATTACCAACCGTAATAATGCGTTTTCTTTCATTATTTTGAATAACGCACATCAAAATGAATGATAGCAATAACGGAATTTCAAGTTTTTTAAAAAGAATCAACCTACTTCACAAAGCCATAATGGCAAGTCCGATTCTGGTTGGCATAGTTGTATACCAATTGGCGGACAACCCATATTTATTGATTTTGCATGCATGGGATATTTTATTGGCTTTTGTAATCTGCACTATTGTTCTAGGCATATATTTAAGCGACCTGATTTTTAGAAAATATCTTTTGGGCATTTCAACCGACCTATCACTACCCAAAAAACTTGAGAAATTCCAAACTGTCTTTTTATTGAAAATGATACTTCTGGAAATGCCTTCACTTATAAGTGCTGCAGTTTTTTATTTGACCCAAAACCAACTATACCTCATGATCATCGGAGGAATGGTGGTTTATATGATTTTACAATCACCAAAAAAGGAAAGTATAATCCGTGCCTTGGATTTAAGGGGTAAGGACAAAGTTAAATTCAATCAAGCGAATTAGTCCACACATGTTCAGTTCCGCACTTTTTAAATTTGTATGCCCTTTCCTTATTCTTTTAATCATGTCCAATTGCACTTCTTCCCGTCAAGCAACAAAAATTGAAAACGCCACTGTGGAAAAAATTAAAAAATTAGACAAAAAATCGATTATTAAAATGGGGCAAAACATTTTAAAACAGGAAATCGGGGAAAATGCACCCGATTTTTATGAGCAAAAGGTATATGCCAATGCCAGCTCAGTATTGGTACAGTTCCAAGTGCCCCTAAAGTTTGCAGCACTTAATTCGAACTATTATTATGGCGCATCCATTGAATTGATTTCAAAATCCTTGACCCTTGATCCAATCTTCAACTCAGATTCGGTTTCAAATGGCTTGGATTACCTATCATTCTACAGACCTACTAAAAGCGACCACCGTTCAATAGAGGATATTTTACACAAAATCAATAGCCCCTATAAATCAATGAGGAAGATTTGGCGCGCCTTAATAGACCAACACGAACGCCTTACAGTAATTGAAAAGGAAAATTATTATGAAATTGAATCCCTGTCACAACATCAAAGTTCCCGATTTAAACTAATGAAAGGTTCAGGGGAGACCCTAAATCGTTCACATCGACATCTTAAATCCCAAACTATGAAAGAAATGGGTTATGTTGAAATCAAAAAATAGGCTCTGAAGATTGGAGGCCTACTTTTTAAGCTCCAACTTTTCCGCAAAGTAATCACAAAAATCCTTCATGGTAGCGGTCATCTTTTCGTCCTGTGTGGCCTTGAAAAAAGTATCGGCCATGGTAACCAAGGTCTGATGAAAAAACACCTTCATCTCGTCCACGGGCATATCCTTGGTCCAAAGATCGATTTTCAACGATTCTTGGTTTTTGCTATCCCAAACGGACAGCATCATGGCTTTGGCCTCTTCCTCATTAATACCACCGTCCTGCGCCGACCATTTCAATTCCTCGGGCACTCGGTTCTCATCCAATCCAACCTTCAAGGTTATCTCCGAAGTGTGTTCTACTGCCATTTATCTTTTTGGTTTGTAATTTGACTGTTTTAAAATTTCATCCGCGGGCATCTGCAATAATTGCTTAAGACCCATATCCGTTTTTTCCATAAAGGCCCTCACAATTTGCCACCCCATGTATCTTCCCAACCTTGGAGGCGATTCGTTGTCCAGTTCCAATCCAAATTTGGTAAAGGGTGCCGGGTCCAAAAATTTCCTGTCCAATCCCGTATCGGTACTGTACAGCAGCTCCCGTTCCACAAAATACGTCCACATTTGTTCTTCATTGGCCCTGGCCCATTCCATCTGTTCTTCGGAATATCCAATTTTCTGGGCATCCGTTGCAGAAGGCATCAGTTTATCTTTCAGATAAAGTTCTTTTCCAAAATAGACCATGCGGGAAAGCAGTGTCCGGTTACGAGGAAAGTTGATCACTTTTTTGGAAAAAGCACTTGCCACATCGGAAATCAAAAACTTTTTGTCCAAAGAGGTTGCTATGTATCTTTGGATACCTTCATAAAAATGATGGTCTTGCCCCAAATAATTATCCAGACCGATCAATAAAAGGGAATCCGTCAAAATAACCCGGCTTTCGTACCCAACATCCGAAGTGAGTGTAACCACATGAGGTGTTTCGGTCTCTGGAAAATAATATTTTATGTGTTTGAAGAGAGATTCCAAATCCTCCGATTCCTGCTCAAAATTGCCAAAAGCCTTGGCAACTTCATCAGACAATTCAATTTGAATCGTATCGGCAAGCTTGGCAATCCAAACGCTATCGGGAAATTGTTCCGGGAACAAGTAAGGGTATTTCCGTTTCAAGTTCTGGATGTCATTTGCTTCAGCATTTGCAAACGCTTCATCAAACCTTGAAATCTGTAAATCAATGGCAACCTTATCAATTTCTTCTTCGGTCTTATCGGTTTCCGCACAGGATGAAAGCAACAAAATCATCATTAAAACAAAACTTCTGAACACGGGAATTGTAAAGTATTTGAACAACCACTTCATTTTTAAGGGCACAGGGTTTAAATTTACAGGGCACAAAGGTAATTTATAGAATCTAAATAGTAAGATATGCAAACAGAAAAGGTAATCGACCATATTGTGAATTGGCTAAAAACGTATGCCGAAAACGCAAAATGCAACGGTTTTGTAATTGGTGTTTCAGGCGGAATTGATTCCGCAGTGACCTCAACGCTCTGTGCAAAGACCGGTTTGGATCTTTTGTGTTTGGAAATGCCGATTCATCAGGGCAAGAATCAAGTGACCCGAGCTGACAGACATATTGATTGGTTGATTGAGAATTTCCCCAACGTTTCCAGACAACCCGTTAACCTAACCCCCGTTTTTGATAGTCTGGTGGACGCTTTTCCAAAAGTGGACAACGAAGAAGAACGTTTTATGTCCCTGGCCAATACAAGGGCCAGACTGCGTATGACCACTCTTTACTATTTCGCCGCCCTTAAGGGATATCTGGTTGCGGGAACAGGGAACAAGGTAGAGGATTTTGGCATCGGGTTCTATACTAAATATGGTGACGGAGGGGTTGACCTTAGTCCGATTGCAGACCTTGTCAAAACAGAGGTTTACGCTTTGGGTGCTGCACTCGGAGTAAACCAAGATATTATGGAAGCTGCGCCTACCGATGGCCTTTGGGGAGATAGCAGAACCGACGAAGATCAAATCGGTGCCTCCTATCCTGAACTGGAATGGGCCATGGAAATGGATGATCAAGGCAAAAATGCCGAGGATTTTTCTGGCAGGGAAAAGGAAATATTCACTATATATAAAAAGTATAATACTGCAAACAAACATAAGATGGTTCCCATACCTATTTGTGAGATTCCGATCGGGTTAAAGTAGCGGTTTGTCTGGGAAATCCCAGTTTAAGACGAAAAAAACCCCAGAAAAACTATGGTTTTAAGAAAAAAGTTACAGTTTTACATTATTAAATTGTTATCTTGCTCGCTATACTTTTAGTATTTAGGAGCTAACCATTAATTAAAACAAACCGAATCAAATGATAAAAGTATTGATTGCTGACAACCATCCCATTGTTAGGCTTGGTATTAGACAGGTACTTGAATCGAGCTCAGACATTGAAGTCATTGCTGATGTTTCAACTACCGAAGAGCTTTTTAATACATTGAAAACTGTAACCCCCGATGTAGTGATTTTAGAAATGGACATTCCAGAAATCAATGGAATTGCCACGCTAAGAAAAATGAAATTGGAATTTCCTGACATCAAGACCTTGATGTACAGCGGACAGTCCGAAGATGTTTACGCTCTGAGCACCATCCGTGCAGGTGCATTTGGGTACTTATCCAAAACTGCGGATTTGGAATACATTATTTCCGCCGTCAAAAAAGTAAGTGAAGGCAATATGTTCATTACCAACGAACTGGCCCAACGTCTTGCTTTTGACGAAGGAACACAAAAACCACGTAGATTCTTTAGAAAACTTTCTTCCCGTGAGGTCGAGGTGCTTAAACTATTGGCCAGTGGAAAAAGAAACAAGGAAGTTGCGGAAGGTTTGAATCTTAACGAAAAAACAGTAAGTACGTACAAAGCCCGTTTGATGAAAAAATTGAACGTGGATAATTTGGTGGACTTACTGCAACAGGCCAAAGCCCTGGAACTCTATTAAGGAATACCCAACCAAACCAACTATTGTGGAAACCCCTTTCAATTTGAATTGAAAGGGGTTTTATATGTTAAGAAAGTACACGATTCAATTTGGCGTTCAACAATTTATTGAGCTGGAGATAATTCATGATCTCTTCCAAAACCTCCGTATGGTCCCCTTGACTATCCTGTGTTCTTTCCTTTAATTTTTCAATACGGTTTTTTATCAAATTGCAGCGCAGGGTAAGAATGGTCTCGCCCACCAATTGTGCAACGCCTATCTGTTTTTCTTTTGGATAGATGTCCCTTCGTTCCCAATCGTGCAATACATACTGCTCCTCTTCCATCAAGATAGAAGACACTTGCGAAACCGTTTCCTGGTCTAAATCAGACAAAAAGGTATTGATTGAAAATTCCGAATCCTCGTTCAACTTCTCGATCAATTTGTAATAAATGGTTTTGAACTGCTCGTTGGTCAGCTCAATTTCATCATCCTGAAGGTCCAAATACACTTTTTCATAGACCTTGGCCTCTACAACCTCGGGTTCAAGCACCAACTCACCCTCTTCATTTTCTTTGAGTACCAAATCCTCGAACTCTTGCTTTTGATTACCATACAATAAGAGAACTTCAATGATCTTTCGTTCCAACTCATATTGTACATCGACCCTCTCAACTACAGCGTCGTTTTTTACAACTTCAAAGGCCTTCTGTTCTTTCCTTACTTTTTTGGAAGCATCCGTTTGATGTTTTTTATCAATCTGTGCCAGGGTGTTATAAAGGACATCCTCAGAAATCTGCATGATTTTTGCACATTCCTGTACGTAGATTTCCTGTCGGATACGATCTGGAATCTTACTGATACTGTTGACAATATCCCGTACCGTATCGGCTCGTTTTATAGGATCGTTGGCAGCTTCCTCTGCCAACAAGGAAGTCTTGAACTGAATAAAATCCTTGGCATTTTCATCCAAGTACTGCACCAGATCCTCGTAGGTATTGTTTTTGGCAAAACTATCAGGGTCCTCGCCCTCAGGAAAGGTACAGACCTTCACGTTCATGCCCTGTTCCAGAATAAGGTCAATACCACGGAGAGATGCACGTAATCCCGCGGCATCACCATCAAAAAGAACGGTAATGTTCTTGGTAAGCCTATTGATGAGTCGAATCTGCTCAGGGGTCAATGCCGTTCCACTTGAGGACACCACATTTTCCACCCCACGCTGGTACATTTGAATGACATCCGTGTACCCTTCCACCAAAAAGCAGTTATCTTCCTTGGCAATGGCCTGCTTGGCATAATAAATACCGTACAGCACCTTGCTCTTATGATAGATTTCGCTCTCGGGCGAGTTCAGATATTTTGCAGCCTTTTTATCATTTGTCAAAATCCGGCCACCGAATCCAAGTACCCTACCGCTCATGGAATGGATAGGGAACATCACACGCCCCTTGAACCTATCAAACTTTCGCTTTTCTCCACCAGCCTGTTCCTTAACAATGGTAAGTCCCGTTTTTTCCAAGAACTCCAATTGGTAACCATTGTCCAAAGCAGTTTTGGTAAAAGCCTCCCACTCGTCCAAACTATAACCCAGACCAAACTTTTTAATGGTCTCATCGGTAAAGCCGCGCTCCTTAAAATAGGTCAGCCCAATGGCTTTGCCCAGTTCAGATTCCCAAAGGGTTTCGGTAAAATACTTTTGTGCATACTCGGAGACCAAATACATGCTCTCCCGCTCATTGGCCTGTTCCTTCTGCTCATCCGTCTGTTCGGTCTCCTCTACTTCAATGTTGTACTTTTTTGCCAAGTATTTTATGGCTTCGGGATAGGTGAAGTGTTCGTGCTCCATCAAAAAAGCCACCACATTACCTCCCTTTCCACTACTGAAATCCTTCCAAATCTGTTTTACGGGTGATACCATAAAACTGGGAGTACGTTCATCCGTAAAAGGACTCAGTCCCTTGAAATTGGACCCCGACTTCTTCAATTGCACAAAATCGCCGATGACCTCCTCCAATCGGGCGGTTTCATAAACTTGGTCTATGGTGGTTTTTGAAATCAAGGTGTTTTGTTAAAATAGCTGTTAAAGGTAAATAAAAACAATGTTTTGATGAATCCAAAAAGGAATTCCCTCTTTTAGATTTAGTATCTTGGGGACTGATTACCTTCCAATTGTAAGAACGAGAAAAAAATTGATGATATGGTAAAGAAAGAAACAAAAAGTTATTTGATCCTAGTTACATTTTTATTGGCCTTTGTGCTGGTGGCCCAAGGACAAATGGCCGAAAAGTCCGGCCCTGTTATAGAAAATGGCGAAGCACAAGTGGTCGAGGCTTTTTCCGACCCTAGTAAATGGATACGCCATGATCTTTGGGTGGAAACCACTTTTGATTCGGATGGCGATGGCAAATTGGACCGTATGCACGTGGATGTGTCACGCCCGGAACAAACGGACACGGAAAACCTAAAGCTTCCCGTTATCTACGAATCCAGTCCATATTACGCTGGTACAGCTGGCTTGGCCAAAGGAATTTTTTGGGATGTACAACATGAACTTGGAGAACAAGGAAAACCAAGAAAGCACCCTAGCGTTACACGGGTCGGCGAACGTCCGATAATTTCCAACTCCCAAGTGAGAACATGGGTCCCACGAGGCTATATCGTGGTCCACTCTTCCTCTCCGGGCACAGGGCTTTCCGATGGGGCACCAACGGTTGGTGGCGACAACGAATCCTTGGCCCCAAAAGCAGTTATAGATTGGCTCAATGGAAGAGCAAAGGGCTTTACCGAGAGAGAGGGCGGCACCGAAGTCAAAGCTTATTGGTCCACAGGAAAAGTGGGCATGACGGGCACCTCGTACAACGGAACCATACCTCTGGCCGCTGCCACCACAGGCGTCGATGGCCTAGAGGCCATAATCCCCATTGCACCGAATACTTCGTATTACCATTATTATCGCTCCAATGGCCTTATACGTTCTCCTGGCGGATATCTGGGCGAGGACATCGATGTGCTCTACGATTTTATCCATAGTGGAGACGAATCCAACAGAGCTAGAAACAATGAAATCATTCGTGATACCGAAATGAAGAACGGGCAGGACCGTATTACAGGAGATTACAACGACTTTTGGGCTGGAAGGGATTACCTGAACGATATGAAACCCATGAAAGCGGCCCTTTTGATGTCCCATGGTTTCAACGACTGGAACGTGATGCCCGAACATAGCTACCGCATTTACAAAAAAGCCAAAGAAATGGGGCTGCCCGTACGGATTTATTACCATCAAAACGGTCACGGTGGGCCACCGCCCATATCCATGATGAACCGATGGTTTACCCGATATCTATACGGGGTGGAAAATGGAGTTGAAAATGAACCGAAAGCGTGGATTGTTCGCGAAAACGACAAAAAAGATAACCCAACTCCTTATGCGGATTACCCCAATCCGGAGGCAAAGGATATGAAACTGTTCTTAACAAAAGGTGCACCCGAAAAGGGACAATTGACCACCAGTAAGCCCAAAAAGCAAGGAACGGAGACCTTAGTGGACAACTATTCCTTTTCGGGTGCAAGCTTGGCAAAAGCTGAGGCCACAGAGCACAGACTCCTTTATGTCACTGCTCCTTTAACCGAAGATGTTCACATCTCTGGAGTGCCCAAAATCAAGGTCAAACTGGCCAGTAGCAAACCTGCAGCCAATTTATCTGTTTGGGTGGTATCCCTGCCTTGGACCGATGCTTTGAACACCAAAATAACGGACAACATTATCACTCGTGGATGGGCAGACCCTCAAAACCACAGTTCATTGACCGAAAGTGAACCTTTGGTTCCCAACAAATTCTACGAAATGGAATTTGAGTTGATGCCCGATGATCAGATTATTCCCAAAGGACAGCAAATCGGTCTGATGATTTTTTCCAGCGATAAGGAGTTTACCCTTTGGCCCGAACCGGGAACAGAACTGACCATAAACTTGGATGACACCGAACTAGTGCTGCCAATTGTGGGAGGGAAATTATAATTTATAGTTGGGTGTAACTGATTAAAATCATTGAGATTTTCAAAAATATTTCATGACTTTAGGGTAGTGTAACAATCAACCCAATAGTGATGAAGATTTTAATCATTTATGGCACCGTGGAAGGCCAAACCCGAAAAATTGCAAGGTTTATGGAGAACGTGCTACAAGAAGGCGGCCATCAAGTGGTTATAGCCAATGCTGTAGAAGACCCTCCTGTCCCGGACAATTTTGATACGGTTCTTGTTGGTAGTTCAATACATATTCACAAATACAATACGTTGATAAAAGACTATGTTCAAGAACACATTGATACCTTAAACGAAAAGCCAAGTGCTTTTTTCTCGGTAAGTATGGCAGTAGCATCCGACCTTAAAGAAGAACATGAGGAGGCAGCGCAAATTGCGAATGACTTTTTAAAAGATACCGGCTGGAACACAACAACTATATGGCATATTGCAGGAGCTTTGAAATACACTGAATACAATTATTTCAAAAAATTGATCATGCGCTCCATTGCTAAAAAAGAAGGCGGTTCAGTGGATACCAGCCAAGACCATGAATACACAGACTGGCCAAAAGTAAAGGAACAGGTCTTGTACTTTATCAATAATTTAAAAACATAATTAAGAACACATGAACAAACATAGTTTCGATACACTGTCGCAAGCGGTGAATACCTTGACCCAAGAGGGATATGAAGAGGATTTTGAAGCAGAAGAAACCTGCATCAAGGCATTGTACTCCAAAAAAGAGTATCAACCCAGTGATTTAAAAATCATCAGCTCCTATCGTTTTGAAGGGATGACAAACCCTAGTGATGAATCCATAGTATTTACCATTGAAGCCAATGATGGGACCAAAGGAACCTTGATAATTTCCTATGGTGCATCAACAGCACAAAATGAAGATTTAATTCAGCAGATTCCGTGCAAAAAGCATTGATCAAACAAACAATTTACCCACAGACGAGGGTTGGTGCAATAACCAACCCGTTAAACTAAACCTACTTTTTTGAGCTTTTAGCACTGCGTGGGGCACTTGGGCACTTTTGAATAGTACACAACGGGCCGCCAAAGGTTCCACTAAAAAGCTAGAACCGTCTTTTTCAAAAATCTCCAATTCACCACCATCTCCATGTTTCCAATCATCGTTCAAATAAATGATCATGGAAATCATACGGTTGTTTCTGCTTTCAAATTGATCTAGATGCTTATCGTAATGCCCTCCGGATGGATAGTGTGCCAAATGAAACTCGTAACCCGATAAACTTAAATAGCAATATCGATTGAAAATGTGGAGGGTTTCATCCAAAAGGTTCCAATACATTTCCAGTTGGGCATCTCGCTTTCTGTCCAACCAATACGTAAAATCGCCACGTATCTTACCATCAATTTGATTATCGGAATGGGCACCAATACCAGCTTCCTTAAAATTGGGCAGTTTGCCCAGAAGAAAAGATTTCATCTCCAAGTACAGTTCCTCCCGAAGAAAGTTATCGATAATCACATAATCCTTACTGGAGATGTCGTCCATCCAGGACAACCAATCCTCCAAATCGTGGTAGGCGCTCAATGTTTCAAAAATGTGAACGAATGTAGAAAATATTTAAAAACGAAAATGATTTTTTTATTCGCCCTTTGAAAACAATGCCAAAGCATTGGCATAAAAATTGACATCTCTTCTTCTATGAAAAAATGGCTATCTCCTTTTGTGTTAATCTTTATTTCTGCAACAGTGCGTGCCCAACAAGTGTACGAGGTAAATCAAGAATATAAGGCAGACGTGAAAATATTTAGAGTAGACCAGGAATATAAGGCTGATTTACTAGTATATGTTGTGGATAGGGAATACAAGGCCATAGACAATGTTGGCCTGTGGTACTTTACAGATTTTGAGTACAAGTCAGATTTTACCATCTATTATGTGAACCAAGAATACAAAGCAGATCTAAAAATATTTTTTGTTGACCAAGAGTACAAAAGCACATGGAGGAATAATCGTAAAAAAATAGAACTCCAGATGATTCTCGATGAATGACATAAATCCAATATCTTTACTCTCTAGATACATCCTATGATACTCTTCTTCGGAACAAGACCGGGCAAAAAGGAAACCAAAAAGCTATCCCATGTTTCCTGTTCGCATTGTGGACAAACGGGAACAATCACTGCGGTGGCCCAACCCAACTACGCCCATTTGTTCTGGATTCCACTCTTTACCATCAACAATATCCGTTACGCAGAATGTTCCCATTGTAAAAAAGTGTATTACAAAGAGGATTTCACTCCAGAAATGGAACGGGCACTATCC
Organism: Flagellimonas yonaguniensis; assembly: GCF_029193885.1. Classification (GTDB taxonomy): domain Bacteria; phylum Bacteroidota; class Bacteroidia; order Flavobacteriales; family Flavobacteriaceae; genus Flagellimonas; species Flagellimonas yonaguniensis. The sequence continues at coordinate 319,882 of NZ_JARFVB010000002.1, forward strand.
GCATAAAAAAACGGCCAGGAAAATCCCGACCGTATTTCTTCAAGGTTCAAAATGGTTAAATATCGAACCGAAGGCCCAATGATATATTGTTCTGTTCCGTGTCCGCATGTTTAAATATGGGGTTCAAATCATATTTAAGGTAAAGCAAAACCCCATCAAACCCCACATAGCCACTTACACCGTAAATTAGATCGCTGGTATTGTAGCCTCTTTTCAGTTTATCTTTCACATCCTCACCATCCCGAGTATACTTCAGTTTTTGACGCGTTCCCAAATTAAAACCTGCATATCCGCCCAAGCCCAATCTAAATTGATTTCTAATGGAATACCGAATAGTACGCTCTGTTTCTTTAACACGGGATGGGCCCATCTCAAAATGCACGGGAAACACAAGGTTGTCCATTCTAAGTTTGGACTTCTCTAAATCGTATTCAAATTCTTCCAAAGTAGTCTGATCCCCATTTTGAACAAATATTTGGTTTCCATCTGGTTTAAGTCCATTGAATTGAAATGAAAATCCATAATTAAAACGCAACCAATTGGCGTTTTTAAAAACCCTGGTCCGCCATTGCCAACCCATTTCAAAAAAGCGGCTACCTCCAATTTTATAAGGAGAATCGTCCAATGATTGCCCCTCGATCAATGCATTGTTCAACCCAACAGCCATTACAAAATCGGAATAGGTACGTCGATCGTACTTAATGTACTTTTTCTTTCTTTTTGAGTTAAAGGTTATGGCCGGTCTACCATCAATACTCAGATCAATCCTCATTTTTCTGCCCTCGATGGAATCCAATTCACTCAATGTAAGCACATTGCCCTTATTGCGCTCTAGCAAAGCTATTCTGTTCTCAATGATCGCGACACGGTTTTCAATGTTCAGAGCCCTTTGTTTGGCCACTTCTTCTTTTAAGATCCTAGTTTCATTTTCAGAAATATCCCCATCCTCCAAACGCTGGTTGATGTCTTTCACTTCTAATTTTAGAGCTTCTTTCTCCTGTTCCACAATGCGTTGTTTCTCGACCCTCAACGCCTCTATTTTCTTTTGATAGTCCTCCTGCCCAAATGTTACTTGGGATACAAGGAACAAGAATAAAACTGCTGAATAAAATGTAATTGTTTTCATGATTGTTTTGGATTATAAACCTCCCTCCCTCCTGCCCGATTGGACAGGAAGTTGTAGAAGGTTTGACTTGATTGATGAATAATTTTATTGATTTCGGTCTGCCACGGCGGTACGTAGTTTAAGGTATCCTGATTTTAAGGCATCGAATATTTGATCTCGGAACGATTCGTCCAGTTCATCCTCCACTTCTGCCAATAGTGACATGGCATCTACGGAACCGCCATCGGCGAATAACTTATCGGTCAAAATTTGACGTTGTGCCGCTCGCAAAAGGGAATCCACTTCGGCATCGGAGACATCTTGTTGTCCACTTTCCATCAGTGCTACCTGTGCCACCACTTCTTCCACCTTTTGTGCTATCAGCTTATCCGAATTTATTTTGATTTCGTCCTGTAATGGTTCTTTCACATCCTGCTCGGCAACCGCCACATTGGAAATCGGCTGTTGAACCTCCCTGTTTTCCTCTGGTTCTATAGATTCGACTTCCGTCCCGGCCAACTCGGTCTCCACCTCTGGAGGTAGCTCTTTTTCTACTTTCTCCACGGATTTTATTCCGGCTTCTTCATGGGCCTCCGTTTCCACAACTTGTAGTTGCTCCACCTCGGCATCGCCATTGGCAAAAAAGAAGACCGACACCAGCACAATGCCCACAACGCTCGCAGCAATGGCATAAGGAAACCAGGTGTTTCTTTTTCGCTGCGCTGGCTCTTTTACTTGCGTAGCAATCTTGTCCCATGCCCCTTTTGATGGTGCAATGGTTCGCTTCTCAAGCTTCTCCTTGATATGTTTTTCCAATTTATCCATACCCTCTATTTTTTGTTCGCCGAATGTGACTTGGGCGACATTCCCTTTAAACTTAAATTCTCCTGAAGCATCTTTCTGGCCTTGAACAATTGCGATTTTGAGGTTCCCTCGGATATTTCCAATAGCTCTGCAATCTCTTTGTGGCCATAACCTTCGATAGCATAAAGCAAGAATACCGCTTTGTAGCCTTCGGGAAGTTCATCGATCAAGTGTTGCACATATTCAACATCCAAAAGGCCATTGTTGGAAGTTGAAATTTCTCCGTTCACTTCCACGACATCGTCATCATAGACCACAAACTGCCTTTTGCGCAAATACGAAATACTTTCTCGTACCATTATTATTCTGATCCAACCTTCAAAACTCCCTTTATGTTGATAGGAACTTAAATGGTCAAAGACCTTGACAAATCCATTGACCATCACATCCTCCGCAAAATGGAGGTCCTTGATGTACTGTCTACAAACCCCTAGCATTTTGGGCGAAAATTTATCGTACAACAACCTTTGGGATTGTTGGTCCCCTTTGATCGATTTTTTGATCAGCTGTTTTTCATTGCTATGTAACGCGATGATCTTCAAAAAGTTTGGTTTACAAAAGTGCTTCTATTTTAATAGACGGGATATGAATACAAACAGTTGCCTGAAAAATAAAAATTTTCGGCATTTAATTGATTATCAGTATTTTAAATTATTATTTTTTGCGATCCACCACGTAGTTGACCATAAATGCGAGGGCACTTTTGTACTCGGAATCGGGATAATTGTCCAAAATGGCCAATGCTTGATCCTTGAACTCCAACATTTTGACCACGGCATAATCCAGTCCGCCCTTTTCTTTGACGTACTCGATTACTTCCTTTACCCGCTTTTTGTCCTTATTGTGCTTTTTGATGGAGTTGATCAACCACTTTTTCTTTTCCTTGTCGCTATTGTTCAAAGCATAGATCAAGGGAAGTGTCATTTTCTGTTCCTTGATATCGATTCCCGTAGGCTTACCGATTTTCTCAGCACCATAATCAAACAGGTCATCCTTGATTTGGAAAGCCATTCCACAAAGCTCACCGAATTTCCTGAAGGTTTCCACTTCTTCTGAATCGGGTCTAACGGAACAAGCACCCATACTGCAACAGGCTGCTATCAAGGTTGCGGTTTTCTGTCGGATAATGTCGTAGTATACATCCTCGGTAATATCCAACAATCGTGCTTTTTCAATCTGAAGCAATTCCCCTTCACTCATATCACGGACCGCATTGGAAATAATATGAAGTAAATCGTAATCCTTGTTTTCCAAGGAGACCAAAAGTCCTTTGGAGAAAAGAAAATCACCTACCAACACAGCAATTTTGTTCTTCCATAAAGCATTGATGGAGAAAAAGCCCCTTCGCTTGTTGCTATCGTCCACCACATCATCATGAACCAAACTTGCGGTATGTATCAATTCTATGATCGATGCTCCCGTATAGGTTCGCTCATTGACTTCCCCATTCAATAATTTGGCGGTCAAAAAAACGAACATGGGGCGCATTTGCTTGCCCTTTCTATTAACGATGTAATAAGTGATCCTGTTGAACAATGCGACTTTGGAAGACATGGATTTGAGGAATTTTTCCTCAAAAAGTTGCATCTCATTTTCTATGGGTTCCCTTATCTGCGAAACGATTTTCAACGTAACGGTGTGGTGTTTGGTTTTGAAACCCTAAAAGTAGGGAAAATGCAAGAGTTGTTGGAATGAAATCGAAGTTTTAAGATACAGGTCCAAAACTATCGATGATTTACAAGTGGCATTTTTTTGGTAAAGCGTGTATTGTAGAATTGTTTATTGCTAATTGAACATTGAAAACCTAGCTCTTATTGGCAAGCTGTCCGCAGGCGGCATCAATATCCTTTCCTCGGGACCTACGTATGGTCACCGTTATGCCGTTTCGCTCCAAAGTCTTCTGGTACATTTCAATAGCACTATTGGAAGCTTGCTGAAACTCACCATCATCAATGGGATTGTACTCAATGATATTGACCTTTGATGGGGCAAACTTGCAGAACTTGACCAAAGCATCGGCAGCTTCTTGGGTATCGTTGATACCTTTCCACACCACATATTCGTAGGTAATTCTGTTCTTGGTCTTGCCATACCAATATTCCAGCGCCTCACGAAGGTCCTTTAACGGAAAGGTCGAATTAAACGGCATGATGGAGGTACGCACCTCATCAATTGCGGAATGCAGGGAAACGGCCAAGCCGAACTTCACTTCTTCATCGGCCATTTTTTTAATGATTTTTGGAACTCCGGAAGTGGATACCACAATTCTTTTGGGAGACATTCCCAATCCCTCCGGCGATGTAATCTTCTCAATGGCCTTGAGTACATTGTTGTAGTTCATCAAGGGCTCGCCCATGCCCATAAAAACGATATTGCTCAAGGGTCTATCAAAATAAAGACGGCTTTCATTGTCTATGGCCACCACTTGATCATAAATCTCATCTGGATTCAAGTTTCGCATGCGCTTTAAGCGGGCCGTAGCGCAAAATCTGCAGTCCAAACTACACCCTACCTGACTGGATACACAGGCTGTGGTTCTAGTTTCCGTGGGAATCAAAACCGATTCCACGACCAATCCATCATGCAAACGAACGGCATTTTTTATGGTACCATCGGAACTACGTTGCATTTGATCTACTCGAATATGGTTGATCACAAAGTTGTCTTCCAACATTTTTCGGGTCTCCTTGGAAATATTGGTCATTGCATCAAAATCGTGAGCTGATTTCTGCCACAACCATTCGTACACCTGATTTCCGCGAAATGCCTTGTCACCCTGCTCCACAAAAAAGTTGCGAAGCTGTTCTTTCGTCAATGCCCGTATGTCCTTTTTTTTGATTTCCACAACTTAAAGATAAGCAAGAAAAAATCCCGCTGGCCATATAGCGAACGGGATTTATCTTCTTTGAGATATTGTTTTTACAGAATCAACATCGCATCCCCGTAGGAATAGAAGCGGTAGCCTTCCAAAATGGCCTGCTTGTATGCCTTTTTGATCAAATCGTGACCTGCAAATGCAGAGACCATCATCAATAAGGTGGACTTTGGCAAGTGGAAGTTCGTGATCATACAGTTGGCAATACTGAACTCGTATGGAGGGAAGATGAACTTATTGGTCCATCCCTCAAAGGTGTTCAATGTATGCTCGGAAGACACGGCACTTTCCAATCCACGCATAACCGTTGTACCCACAGCGCATACCTTTCTTTTGTTTGATTTGGCCGTATTTACAATTTCGGTGGCCTTCTCATCGATCACCAACTCTTCGCTGTCCATTTTGTGCTTGGACAAATCCTCCACCTCAACTGGATTGAAGGTTCCCAAACCAACATGAAGCGTCACTTCTGCAAAGTTGATTCCTTTGATCTCCAAACGCTTCAACAAATGTTTGGAAAAGTGCAGACCTGCCGTAGGTGCTGCAACGGCACCTTCGTGCTTGGCGTAAATGGTCTGGTAACGTTCCTCATCATCGGGCGTAACGTCTCTTTTAATATATTTTGGAAGTGGTGTTTCCCCCAATTCCCTAAGCTTTCTTCTAAAATCGGTGTACGAACCATCGTAAAGAAAACGCAATGTTCTTCCTCTGGATGTAGTGTTATCGATTACTTCGGCCACCAAGCTCTCATCTTCTCCAAAATAAAGCTTGTTACCAATTCTGATTTTTCTTGCCGGGTCCACCAAAACATCCCAAAGGCGCTGTTCTTGGTTAAGCTCGCGCAACAAGAACACCTCGATTCTAGCTCCGGTTTTTTCCTTGTTACCAAAAAGTCTTGCAGGAAATACCTTGGTATTGTTCAAGACCATTACATCATCTTCATCAAAATAATCAACTAGGTCTTTGAACATTTTGTGTTCAATTTTTCCAGTATCCCTGTGAACCACCATTAGTTTGGATTCATCCCTGTGTTCTGCAGGATATTCTGCCAATAATTCTTTAGGCAATTCAAAATTGAAGTTCGATAATTTCATGTGGACTTTTTTTCGATTTTTTTAAAGAATGGCAAATATACAACCTCGCGATAGCGGATGTCAAGTAATTTGATGATTAAATGTGGATTACAGTTCCTCGATACCGAATCCGAGTGTTTTGAGGTCCTTCCAAAAATCGGGATAGGACTTGGAAACCACCTCGGCATCGTTCACTACAAAATCTGCTTTTAAGGCCAACGGACCAAAGGCCATTGCCATCCTGTGGTCGTTATAGGTATCCACAGCAACTTCACTTTTAAGGGTTGATTGCGGTTGTAAGGTTAGGCTTTCTGAGTCGATATCCACCGTAGCGCCAAACTTGCCCAACTCAGTTTGAAGTGCTGCCAAACGGTCGGTTTCCTTGATGGGCAGGGTATGCAATCCTGTTAAATGACAACCAATGCCCATACCTAAACAGCTAACCGCAATGGTCTGCGCAATATCGGGAGCGTTGGAAAGGTCATACTCCAAATGATTTGAACTGACTTCCGATATTTTTTCAAGGAGAATGGTATTGTTTGCAAACGTAGTCTCAACACCAAAATCTTTATAGATTTCTGCTAAAATACTATCTCCTTGCAAGGAACTTTGTTTGTAGGAGGACAATTGAATTTCAGCACCTATTTCACACATGGCGACAATGCTATAAAAATAACTGGCCGAGCTCCAATCGGATTCCACGACCAACGTCGTATCTCCCACAGCTTTTTTGGGAGAAACCTTGATACTATTCCCTTCGAAAGAAGTTTGTACACCTAATTGTTCCAAAAGGGCCAATGTCATTTTTATATAAGGAACCGACGTTATTTTGCCTATCAACTCCAATTCGAGGCCATTTTCCAAGCTGGGTGCTATCAACAACAAGGCAGAAATATATTGACTACTTATATTGGCTGGAAGTGGCACTTTACTTTTTTCAAGTTTCTTTCCAGATATTTTTAGGGGAGGATAACCCGCTTCTTTTTCATATTGAATATCAGCCCCAAGTGATTGTAGGGCTTCCACCAACACTTTTATGGGGCGCTCCTGCATACGCTGAGAACCTGTGAGAATGACTTGTTTCCCTTCTTGGGATGCAAAATAGCCCGTTAAAAATCGCATGGCGGTACCTGCATGATGAATATCCACCTCTCCCGTTGACTTGGCCAATCCTTTTTGCATTACCTCTCCATCATCGGAATTGGAAAGATTCTCAATTTTAATGTTCGGAAAAAGGGCTTGCAATAAAAGTGAGCGATTGGTTTCACTTTTGGAACCTGTAATCGCTATGGCGTTTTGGATTTTATTATCGCTGGGCGAGGAAAGCTGGAGTTTCAATGCTGATGGGTTTGAATGAATTTTCAAAACTAGAAAAAACGGGCCTAATGTCCCTTTAAGCGGGCAACTTTATTTAAGCTTTTTGTTATTTTGATGACGGTCGTGATCGCGTTTGGTCTTTAGGTCCAGCTTTTTGTCGAACGCTTCCTGTAGATCGATTCCTGTTTGGTTGGCCAAACAAAGTACCACAAAAACCACATCGGCGAGCTCTTCGCCCAAGTCCTTGGCCTTGTCCGATTCTTTTTCGCTCTGTTCACCATACCGTCTCGCAATAATGCGGGCCACCTCCCCTACCTCTTCGGTAAGCTGGGCCATATTGGTAAGTTCATTGAAATAGCGGACCCCATGGTTCTTGATCCATTCGTCCACTGCTTTTTGTGCGTTTTCTATGTTCACCCTAACAGTTTTTATGATTTGAACACAAAGGTAAGCACAACTGGCTTATTCCTTTTCGAGAACCACATAACTTTGGTTTTGACTTGCTACGGCATTGCTGAAAAACTTTTTCACATAATCGTAACCTTCATTGTTGTACTGTGTGGATTTTAATTGAAGTGAAAAAACGACCATAACATTCCCTTGCATTTCAGTCGTGTTGAAAAGTAACACTCCACTTCCATCAGGTAAGGCCAAGTTAACCGGTTCTGGTATTTCTTTGATTTTATATCCCTCCGGCACTTCTATTTTGGCCATGTAGTTGAATTTTCTGAGATAGCCAAAATCCACGGGGTAACTTCTGGTTTCAGCTTTGAAAGGGTTGTTTTTAAAAAAACGGATTAAAAACGGATTGAAATAAATGGTTCCTGAAGGTTCCACTCCTTCCAATTCGAAGGAATAACGTTCTACCAGATTTTTCTCATCTGATTGTTCTTCGACGATTTCGTAATCCTTGACAAAAAATCCATCGCTGTTCCCTTTCTCAATCTCCTCCAAATACTCCTCGTTTGACAGCGAAGCCAATCGGTTTCGCTTAAAATAAGCATCGTATCCCTTTGAAATTTCATCACAGACACCACTTGCCAAACCATTTTCAAGGTCCAATTTCACTTGCAATCGAATGGCTCTGGTATTTAATTTCTCTGGCACAATGTCGTACCAATAGCTAGCGCCATCCAAATCCATCACTCTACCATAATAGTTCAAACATCGGTAGGGCAACATCCCGAAAGGTAGTGCCTTTTCCGTTGCATCCAATAGGTAGGTGGTTCCATCAATTTCCAATTTGGCGACCACGTAGTTAAAGTCAGACATAACGGGGTGGGACTTTTTCGGCAATCCGTGCATTCTGGTGGACATCAACATTAAATCCGTATCAATACCCGATGCGTTCAACAAATTGATCAGTGTGATGTTTATTTCCGCAACATTGCCCACTCCCTCATCAAAGGCTTTTTTCACTTTGTTATCCCTAAAAATGCCATATTTCCCGTTCCAACTGTAATGGGACTTGACGAAATCATACAGGTTCATGGCCTTGGTAAGGTCATCTTCTTTTCCCCTGATGATTTCCAATGGAAGGTTTCTTTCAAAATAATTCTTTTTTCGGAGCTGTCCCCCAATATCCCGATCTGACCTAAATTCTTTGTCCACATCCTTCCAAGACTTGGTAAATCTTTCCCTTCGCCCATCAAAACCTTCATACTCGGAAAGCTCAAATTCCAGACGCGACCTATAATTGGAAGGTGCCAACATATATTCTTCATCATCCTTGAATGCGGGAACATCCTCCATCACGTATTTCAACACTTCACAATCGGCTTGGGCCGACACCCCTGGTATGCTAAAACAATTGGGTTTGATACTGGCATCGTTGACATCCAATGGTAGCTGGCCCATAAGCGTCCTGTTGTACTTATAGTTCCCAGGTATTTTGGCGTTATATTCCGAATACAGTTTAGGAATATGTTCTTGGAACTCCCATCCATTTAGGTTATAAAAAAACGGAGACTGTACTTCGTATGCGTACTCAAGCACCGAACCTTCTTGAACATTGGAAAAAGTGAATCTTTTTTCCGACCATCGCTCATTGATCTCAACATCATAAACATTATCCTCCATAACATTGTACCTAACTCCATCAGTATGGGTAATGGCCTGAACATCGTTCACTTTCTCAGTTTTCCTTTCTGAATGATAATAGGGAATGGCGATTTCGGCCTCGGAAAAGCCTTCCTTGTCCAATATTTTTATTTTGGCATGATACTCCGTGATCAGCCAAACATAGTTTCTTCTTACCTCGAAGTAGTTTTCCCCTTTTTCATAAAGATATACCGCATGGGCCGTGGTATCTTTTTGATAAGTTTTGAATTCAGATTCAAAAGTGGACAACTCGCCAAATTCTGGTTCCTGAGCAAAAACCAGTGAGGTATTCAACAAAACCAAGAGCACAAGTGCTTTCCTCATTTTATATTTTTTAAGATTTTGTCAGAATAACCTTTTCGGATTCCTTATCTATAATGTGGCGGTAAAACTCTTTGAGATCAGCATAATAATATGCTGGAATCACAGGACTGTTGAGCGCCGTTTCAATTCGTGCCCTTATCATATCCTGGGCAACCAAAATGTTATATTTGAACTGCCCCATATTTTCGGGCAATGCCACCACCATAGGTTCTGGAATGGATTCAACGGTGTATCCCTCTGGGATTTTAATTGAAATTATGTACTTATCCTCCCAAGGGTAGCCGTAATCGACAGGGAATTCCCTTTTTTCCATTTTGAAAGGATTAACCCGTGTGGTCAAATGAAACAATGGCGACAGATAAAGTTTGCCTGCTATTATCTCATAGGCCGCTTCTTTTTTAAACTCATAGGATTGTACAATAGGTTTTGACAGTTCTTCGGCATTCTGTAAATCAAAACCTGATATTTCCATATCACCATTTTTCTCCAAATTATCCAAATATGATTCTTCGGATCCTTCTGTATAGCTATTCCTAAAAGCAAATGCGTTATTGGCTGTGTATTGTTGTCTATACTTCCCCTGTATGGATCCATCTTCATTCAGATCTATATTCATCATCACAGCATCCAAAGATTTGGATTTGGGCATTAAGCTAACTTGACTGGAACTACCATCATCGCGAATCAATCTACCAAACCAATTCAAGGCACGTGTCGGTAATACATCTGGCATGGCGTTTTTATCAGTGGCATCAAATAACACTAGGTCATTTTGAATTTCAAGACCAGCCACCACATAATTGAATCCATTTCTGGTTGGGAACATAGGTATGCCATGCGATCTGGTACTTACCAAAACTGGATTTGCATCGAGACCCGCATATTTGAGCATAGCGATGAGCATCAAATTGACCTCGGCAACATTCCCTGTACCTTCTTTATATGCTTTTCTCACACCTTGACTACATCCTACCCCGGTATATCCATCCCAGTTCATTTTGGATTTTACGTGTTGGAAAATGGCCATTGTCTTTTCAGAATCGGATGATAATCCTGATATCAATCGATCAACATCATCATCAAAATAATTGTCCTTGTTCAACTCCCCTCCAAAATCATCATTGTTGTAAATGGTCTTGGCAACATCCTCCCAGGTAGTGCTGTAATGCGTAAAACCTTGATTGGGAAAATTTGTCGATGCGAGTTCAAACTGAATGGCTGTTCTATAATTATCTATATTGTTCGTGTATTTCTCTTCCAACAAAGCCGGCAAATTGGATGCAGCTATGTTGTACACATTCTCAGTTAATTCAAGAGTATTGTTTTTCTGGGTATTTTTGGAATACTTTCCCGCCGAATCCAAAGAAGATCGGTATGAAACCTTAAGCGTTCGGTTTTCTTTGGTCTGTGTAAAATCAATGGGATGGAACCCCCTACTATATTGCTTAAAAATAAAGTACTCTGGAATATCCAATCGTACTTTCACGTAATCCACAGGAATATCGTATTGCAGCTTAAACTCATCGATGTACCAATACAATGGGGAGTTGATTTCGTATTTAATATCCAACACACTCCCCTCATGCACATCTGGCATTGTAATGGAGGCTTTTTCCCTATATTTGTTCACGTCTTCCATGAAGACACCATCATTCTTGAGTTTTTGGCTTACCACTTTTCCATTTTCCAGATTAAACGTATAGCCTTTTACTGCGTGTATGGTCTCGTTTTCACTTTCTCCAAGATAAAGGGGAACCTGTAATGTTGCCCAATCAAATCCCTCTTTGTTGTATATTTTGATGCGATAGTGCACTTCACGGATAAGGGACCAACCTGTGTTGTATTTATAATCGTACCATACCCTTTCCTCCTTATGGAGAATGGCAGCATTGGCCTCGGGGTAAGTGGCATGCTCTGTTGCGGCCACTTCTTCCTTGGATACTTTTCCGAATTTGATTTCATTGGAACTCACTACTTGCTGTACGAGCAGCAGAAGAAAAAACAGTCTTAATTTCATGATTCTTTTTTACTTAGAACGATTTTAGAATTATCATATCTAGCGACTTTCTTTCGGAAGTCACGATAGAGTTTATAGTCTTCTTTGGGGTATTCTCCCGATTTGATCAAAAGTTTTCTTTTGTACACAATGATCCCTGGTTCCACGGGCTCAATGGATATAGCGTAAACCCCAAACTTGGTCTCTTCCTTGACGGGCAACATCCATGTTTCAGGAATGTATCCTTCAGGAAGGTGAATGATGAACTCATCTTCATCCAAATAGCCACGCTTGATCACCAATGGTCTTTTTCTATTTCTAGATCTATCCGGCACCCCATAATTGCGATTTGACACATTAGGTACCAACAATAGTTTATCGCCTGCAATGGTCAAATAGTTCTCGACACTGAAGGCCACCTCTTCGATAAACTCAATATTATTGGCATCGTTTTGGTACTTGACCTCATCCAATCTCAGGTTCTGCACATAATTCCAGTATGATTTATAGAACTCTTCTTGTTCGGACTTGGTATTACCGGTTCTCCAGTACTTGTCATCGTATTGGAATCCCTTTGAAAGGATTTTCACTTTCCCTTTGACATTCTTCCCTTCTGTAACGTGGAATTCTGCCTTGGTGGATTGATAATTGTCTTCATCCAAATAGGCTTTTGTCCTGACCAATTCCCCTCCTTTAGGAGTCACTTTCAAAACATTTCGGTTATCGGTAAAAGTGCCCAGGTAATTGACAGGTGTTTTTTGGCTGGTACATTCCAACCAAACTTCTTCTTTCTCGAGTGGTACATTTAAAAACACATGGTTTCCTTGCATGGACGGGAAGTCTTCATCGAAACTTTTCATTTGTCCGCCCGCATGCACCACGGTATAGTACGATTCTACCCCAACTGCACTCAACAGGGCCTTTGTATAATTGGTAAGCCCCTTACAGTCGCCATACTTTACGCGATCCACATCCGATGCGCTTATGGGCATCCAACCGCCAATGCCCAATTGAACACTTATATAGCGGGTATTTTCTTGAACATATTTATATATTATCCTGGTTTTCTCTAATGGGTCGGATACTCCTTTAACCAAGTTTTTAACGTATTGAATGGTACCTTCATCCAAATCGTCCCTTCCCTCCAGAAGTTCATCGTTCATCCATTTACCAAGTTCTTGCCATGTTGAAGCTTTTCCGTCAACACCTTCGAGATGGAATTCGTCCATGGCAATTTTTACCTGAGGGGCAAAATCGTTAAATGATGGGGACAATGGTTCCGCTTTTATGGCCTTTAGGTTTTTGGCCTTGTATGCAATTGAGTTTTCCGTCTCTTTGATGTCAATTTGGTAAGACTCAAAATTCTCCTCTTTATGCCTAAAAGGTATGCCACATTCCATGGTAAAGGAGAACTCGCTTTTTTCGGTACTTACCCTATAATCGTCCAAAAAAGCCCAATTTGGTGCAAATGCCGTATTTGGGGTTGTATACTCTTTAACAAATTCAACAGTATAGGGATATTGTGTAGGGGTATATCGCATGACCAAAACACGTGAATCGGAATAAAGTGTACCGCCATCAATAGCACTTTGGTCCAAAAAATCCCTTTTCTTGATCTTCTTTATTTCTTTTCCATGTGCATTGTAAATAATGGCTTCCAGCTCGGAAACCCTATCGTTTTTTTCATAAAACGCATAGGCATGAACATGCTCATTACCTTTCTCATTGAAAATCGTAACCACCCTTTTGGCGGAAACCTTCATCCTATCCTGATCCTCAACGACCACATCCATTATGTCCAATCGAACAACTGCATCGGCATTTTGCCTTACTTCCTTTGGAATGGCGTCAACAGTATAGTTCTGAGAAAACGAGAAATGAAAGAATAAGCTAAATAGGAATAGAAAATAGAATCGCATTCGTTTATTGGGAAATGGTTAGTTCAGGCAGCACTAAAGTCTTTAATTTCCTACAAAAAAGGCGATTTTTTTTCGATAAAAAGTAATTATTCCTTGTTTTTTGTGTCCATGGCAATGGTAACTGGACCATCGTTGAGAAGTTCCACTTTCATGTCGGCACCAAAAATTCCCGTGCCCACTTTTTTACCTAATTTTTGCTCCAAGACTTGGACAAACTCCTCGTACATTGGAACTGCAACATCCGGTTTTGCCGCTTTTATGTAAGATGGGCGATTTCCTTTTTTGGTCTGCGCATGCAACGTAAATTGACTGACCACGATAATATCTCCATCAATATCCAACACAGAGCGATTCATCACATCGTTTTCATCATTGAAGATACGGAGGTTCACTATTTTATTGGACAACCAATCAATGTCTTCTTTGTTATCGGCGTCCTCAATGCCCAACAACACCAATAAACCATTTCCTATGGATGAAATCAGTTTGCCATCAACCGTAACACTTGCTTTTGAAACTCTTTGTAATACTGTTCTCATTTATCTTTCCCTATACGGATTGTCTTCTTCCCCTGTTAACATTTGAACATAACTTCGGTATCGGCTTGCCGCAATTTCATTATTCTCCAAAGCTTCTTTCACTGCACATTTGGGCTCATCCAAATGAAGACAGTTATTGAACTTGCATTCCGATTTCAACTCGAAAAATTCAGGGAAATAATCGCCGATCTCGTGCTTTTCCATATCCACAATACCAAACCCCTTTATCCCTGGGGTATCAATGATTCGAGCATCAAAAGATAGGTCGTACATCTCGGCAAATGTGGTAGTGTGCTGTCCTTGCATGTGCTGTTCCGAAATCTCTGCCGTTTTCAACTTCAAACCTGGCTCCAGAGCATTGACCAAGGTGGATTTCCCTACACCGGAATGGCCCGCGAACATACTTGTGTGACCAAGCATCAGTTCTTTTACTTTGTCCACGTTTTTGCCTTGTTTGGCTTCAATCTGAATGCAGGTATAGCCAATTTTACGGTAAAGGTCCATCAAATAGTCTACCTCGAACTTTTCCTCTTCACTATACACATCCATTTTATTGAACAGTAGCACTACGGGAATGTCATACGCTTCTGCCGTTACCAAAAATCGATCTATAAAACTGGTAAAAGTGGGGGGGTTGTTCAACGTGACCAACAGAAACACTTGATCTAAATTGGAAGCAATGATGTGTGTTTGCTTGGAAAGCTTTACCGACCTGCGGACAATGTAGTTCTTGCGCTCCCCGATTTTGGAAATCACACCAACCGTTTCATCCCCAATATTTTCCAAATGGAATTCCACATGGTCGCCAACGGCCACCGGATTGGTACTCTTGATTCCCTGTGTTCGGAACTTGCCCTTGATACGGCATTCGTAAAATTCTCCATCCGAAGCTTTTACGGTATACCAGCTTCCCGTTGATTTATAAACAGTTCCGTTCACTATTTGTTTATATTTTGATTACAAAGAAACAATATTCCTGCTTTTTCGTCGTATATCTTTGTTAACAGTTTTAACGATCATTAACATTTCAATCATGAAGAAAATCATTTTGGCCGCTGTGGCAATTCTCGCAGCAACATTTGCTATGAGTGCACAGCAGTACCATGTAGTTACCAGTGTGGAGTCCATAGTCCCCAATGGACTGGGAAGATCTCGAATCATAAACGCTTTGGAGGACAAGGATTACAAAGAGTTTACAAGTGTACAGACCGAGGACGACAATACTCGAAACAAATCCAAGAGAAATGAAATCCGTGTAAAGAATTTTGAGGAAACCAAACTTTTGAATTTTTATAACATCGGAGGTATCCGTTTCCAGAACATTGCTGCAAACGATGCACTTATCACTTCCATGATCAACGATATGGTTTCCAATGGATGGGAATTGGCCTTTGTGGTAAGCGGCGTTGAAAGTGAAGGTGGAAAAGGTGACGGGCAAGGTATTTTCATTACCCGATACATATTTAAAAAGTAAATGCCGTACATACAAATGACAAATAAAAAAGCCCTCCATCAATTGGAGGGCTTTTTTATGGCAACAAGTTTCATTAATCCTTAATGTGAACCCTTCCGCCCACAAAGGTCTTTTTATGTACCGTTTCTGGATTTCCGTAAACATACACATCCCCCCCGGCCTTTACATTAATGTCCACCATTTCTGAAGCAAACACATCCGCTTCACCTCCGGCAGAAATCTTCACATCCGTTGTTGCGGTTCTTAGTTCCCTTCCTTCAAAAATACCTCCTGTATTCAATACAACTGTCTGGTTTTTTGCCAAACCAGAAGCTTGGACAATACCACCCGTTACGGCTCTTATCTCGGCATAATCCACATCCATTCCTATACGGATGGTGGCCCCTTCTTGGGCTCGTAACTCTATTCTACTTTTCTGAACCATCTCGTTGCAAGTAATCTGTGCTCCTTCATTACCATCGATCACATCCAGATTGGTGTAGTAGACTTCGATCATGGTATCCTCTCCCTGAAACTTTTTATCCAACTGCATTCTAAGTTTCAAGACCCCATTTTTATTGGTCCATTTAATGTCGTCGACATTCCAGCCTTTGATCATGATCTTGTTCTCATCTGATTGGATCAGGTTGACCTCGATCAAATCAAAAACCTTGATTTTGTTGAATTCCCCGACTTCCGTATCAATGATTCGTTGCGAAAACATAACCAAAGGAAGCAAAAGAATACCTAGTGTGTATATTTTTTTCATGATAGAGTGTTTTTACTTTTCAAAGATGACCCCTTCACACTTTTGTTACAGTTTGAAGCAAAAAAACTATTTGCACCTTCAATTATTATCGAAGCTACAAATAGTTCTTGAATCTACCTGATTAAAAATCAGCCTAAGCGTTGATGATTTTTTCTTGGTGGTTGATGGATTCCTGGTGGATTGCCTTGAACATTTTCAAAACAAATTCCTCGCTCAATCCTCTTTGCTCTCCTTCCAAGATCATATTGCCCAAAATGGCATTCCAACGATTGCTTTGAAGCACTGCCACATTCTTTTGTTTTTTCAGTTCGCCAATGCCATCGGACACCTTCATCCTTTTACCCAAAAGGTCAATCAATTGGTTGTCCAATATATCTATCTGAGCTCTTAGGTTGCTCAAATTGTTCTTGTACTCGGCTTCTTCGTCTGTTTCTTTTCTGATACGTAAATCTTTCATGATCTGAACCAATGTTTTTGGGGTTACCTGCTGAGCGGCATCACTCCATGCATTGTCAGGATCATAATGTGTTTCGATCATCAAACCATCAAAGTTCAAGTCCAAAGCAGTTTGCGATACATCAAAAATCATATCACGTTTTCCCGTTATATGGCTAGGGTCATTGATGATGGGCAGATCAGGGAACTTGGTCTGCAACTCGATGGCCAACTGCCATTCTGGAATATTTCGGTATTTGGTTTTCTCGTAAGTGGAGAAACCTCTGTGGATCACCCCCAATTTTTCAATATTTGCGGAGTGCAAACGCTCTACAGCGCCCAACCAAAGGGAAATATCTGGGTTTACGGGGTTCTTGACCAAAACGATTTTGTCGGTTCCCTCCAAAGCATCGGCAATCTCTTGAACGATAAATGGACTTACCGTTGAACGTGCTCCGATCCACAACAAATCTACATCGTGCTCCAACGCAAGATCTACATGTGCTCTATTGGCCACTTCGGTAGCGGTTTTTAGCCCAGTTTCCTCTTTTACCTTTTGCAACCACTTCAATCCAATGGCTCCTACTCCTTCAAAATTTCCTGGACGAGTTCTTGGTTTCCAGATTCCAGCTCGGTAATAGCTCACATCGGTATCTTTAAGATCGTGTGCTATTTTCAGCACTTGGTCTTCGGTCTCTGCACTGCACGGACCTGCTACTACCAAGGGATGACCCAAATTCATGTCATCCAACCATTTCCTCATTTCCTTCTTGTTTTCCATAATACTCTCTATTTTTTTGTAAGTGGTATTCCTTTTAGTATTTGTTTTATTTTATTGGTATTGCTCATTTCTTGGTGGACATTTTCAAAATCATTGTCCAATATCAGTTGTTTGAACGTGGTCAGGTTCTGGATGTATTCTTCCAACGTTTCCACAACATTGTCTTTGTTCTGCTCAAAAATAGGTGTCCACATATCGGGCGAACTTTTCGCCAACCGAACGGTGCTTTCAAAACCACTCCCCGCCATGTCAAAAATATCACGCTCATTTTTTTCTTTCTCAATAACCGTCTTTCCCAACATAAAAGAGCTAATGTGTGATAAATGAGATACGTAGGCGATATGTTTGTCGTGCGCTTCGGGATTCATATATCGAATTCGCATTCCTATATCCTGAAAAATGGCCAATGCTCTTTCTTGAAGCTTGAAGGCTGTTTTTTCAACTTCGCAAATTATCATGGTCTTACCCGTATACAATCCTTGAAACGCCGCGGCTGGTCCCGAAAACTCGGTACCGGCTATGGGATGGCAGGCCATAAAATTTCTCCGCTTGGGATGATCTGCTACTTGTTCGCATATCAATCGTTTGGTGGATCCTGCATCCATTACCACGGTTTCATCCCCAACTGCATCCAAAATTTTGGGTAATTCGGTAACCAGAACATTCACAGGAATGCCCACGTAGACCATGTCCGCAGTTTCCAAAGACTCGTAATCCCCTTTTTTATCAATAATCTGAAGTTCCAAAGCTTCATCTAAATGGGAATCACTCTTGTCCACTCCGATAATTTCAGCGTCAGGATGTAGCTTTTTCACATCCTTCGCGAAAGAACCACCTATCAATCCAACTCCTATAATGACTACTTTCATAATCTAAAATCTTTCAATGGCTTCTTCGATTTTTTCTTCTTTCACACAAAGGGAAAAACGAATATAGCCTTCTCCATTACTCCCAAATATGGTTCCAGGGGCAATAAAAATATCTTTATCGTAAAGCACCTCATCAATAAATGATTCCGACGATGGAGCGCCCTCAGGCAATTTGCACCATACAAACATGCCCACCGCATTTTCATCGTAGGTACAGCCTAATTTATCTGCCAATTGAAACATCAACTCTCGTCGTTTGGTATACACCTTGTCCAATGCTTCGAACCATTCGGGACCACTTTGCAAAGCCGCAATAGCTCCTTTTTGAATACCGTAGAACATTCCTGAATCCATATTGCTCTTTACTTTCAACACCGCAGTGATGTGCTCTGCACTACCCAGCAGCATCCCAACACGCCAGCCTGCCATATTGAAGGTCTTGCTCAAACTGTTCAGCTCCAAGGTGCAATCCTTGGCCCCTTCAATGGACAAAATACTGGTAGGATTGCTGGAGAGGACAAAACTATATGGATTATCGTTTACCAAAAGGATTTCATTTTCCTTGGCAAAATCCACCAAAGACTCCAATTGCTCCTTGGTCGCCGTTGCCCCTGTGGGCATATGTGGGTAGCTGATCCACATCAACTTTACTTTGGTCAAATCTTTTTTGGACAGTTCTTCCAAATCGGGGAACCACCCATTTTCCGCTTTTAAGTCATACGTAACAGGAGCTCCACCCACCAAGTTGGTAACAGAGGCGTAGGTAGGATACCCAGGATTGGGCAACAGTGCTTCATCCCCCTCATTTAAAAAGGCCATACTGATGTGCATAATGCCTTCCTTGGACCCCATCAAAGGCAAAATTTCGGAAGATGGGTCTACGGTCACTTGAAATTTTTGTTGATAGAAATCCGCAATGGCCTCTCTTAGTTGTGGTAATCCTTGATAGCTTTGGTATTGATGCGCCCCAGCCTCGATAATGGAATCCCGAAGGGTTTCCAGTACTTGTGGCGATGGGGCCAAATCCGGGCTGCCAATCCCCATATTGATAATGGGCTTGCCTTCGGCCATCAATCCCCTGACCTCTCTTAATTTTTTAGAGAAGTAGTATTCCTGTACGGTATTTAACCTATCTGCTGTTATCATTACAACAATGCATTTTTATATTCTCCCAAAACCTTGAAATCCTCGGCCATGATCTGCATCAACGATTTGGTTTTGGCAAAGTGCTCATATTTATTAAAAGTCACATCCACGAAAAAGGCATACTTCCATGGGGTCTCGATCACGGGCAAGGACTGAATCTTGGTTAGGTTCATGTTGCAATCGCTCATCACGTTCAGCACCGTGGCCAAACTGCCTCTTTTGTGATCGGTTATAAATCTCAATGAAGCTTTATTGATTTCCTTTTCCGGCAGTACCTTGTTCTGTTTTTTAAGAACTATGAACCTCGTGGAATTGTTCACGATGGTCTGGATATTGTCAGCAATGATTTCCAAATCGTACAATTTGGCTGCCATTTTTGGGGCAATTGCAGCAATATGCTCCAACTTCTCCTCTTTGATCCGCTTTGCCGTCTCGGCTGTATCCACGCTTTCCACCAATTTTATTTGCGGGTGAGCCTTAAAGAACTCCTTACATTGCAATAATGCCATAGGGTGTGAATGTACCTCTTGAATATCATCAAAAGTTTGTCCTTTCTTGACCATAAGGTTATGGTGGATGTTCAGGTAGTGCTCCCCTATCACATGGATATTGTTGTGATAAACCAAATTGTAATTGGGGATAATGGATCCTGCGATGGAGTTCTCAATGGCCATAATGCCCTTGTCCGCAGCACCTATCATCAAATTATCGATAACAGCGTCAAAAGAGTTGCACTCGAGCAACTCAATGTCATCTCCAAAAAAATCGGTGGCAACCTGATGATGGTTGGAACCCTTAATTCCTTGTATGGCGACTTTTAATTCCATTGCAAAAAAAAAGCCCCGATGTATCGGGACTTTATAAATTGGTTATACTTTAAACGTATCTATAATAGTCCCGTTCCTCTTTGAAAAAAGAAGTAAAAATAAAAACGGTTCCAGAAATACGTGTTTGTCATCTCGTTGTTAATTGTTGGCTAATTTAGGTATTCAATCCGAAACACACATACATTCCCAAATTTTTTTTGATTTTTTTCAAAAATGACATTTTCACTACACATTATTTTATAGAAACCACCCTTTTTTAAGAATTCCCATCTTACCGATAATGTTTAAAAAGATGCATGGAATAAAATCCTTGCTTTTGAAACCGATGGATTAAAGCATCTAAAAGTGTATTTTTGGAATCAACAAAAAGGTTGTGCATTTTGATTGAAATTTGTCAGTTCGAGTGCTTTTTGATGGTTGAGTGAAGTCAAAACCGAATGAAAATTGCATCGACAACCAGAATTTCAAGTTCAAAAAACCGATTCTCGATACAAAATTCTTCAGAATTTCACTCGAATTGACGGTTTTAGGTCAAGTAATATTGAAAAATGTCCAACTAGTCATTAAATTGATTTTGAATGTCCATTACCGTAGAGAATATCACAAAAACCTTTGGTTCCCAAAAAGCATTGAACAATGTTTCCTTTACAATCAACAAGGGCGAGGTTGTTGGCTTTTTAGGCCCCAACGGTGCAGGAAAGTCCACCATGATGCGGATTTTGACCACCTATCACAAAGCCGATACTGGAGAAGCCACCGTAAATGGGTTCGACGTTTTGGAAGCGGAAAAAGATGTTCAAAAAAGCATCGGGTACTTGCCAGAGCACAATCCACTGTATTTGGAGATGTACGTTAAGGAATACTTGGCTTTCAATGCAAATGTCTATAAAGTGGACAAATCCAAAATCAATGATGTGATAGAACAAACAGGATTATCCCCAGAGGCACACAAAAAAATCGGACAGCTTTCCAAAGGATACCGTCAGCGAGTTGGGCTTGCGGCAGCTTTGCTGCACAACCCGGAAGTTCTGATTCTCGATGAGCCTACTACGGGACTCGACCCCAACCAATTGATCGAGATCCGAAAACTGATTCGCGAAATCGGCAAGGAGAAAACCATTTTGCTCTCCACACACATTATGAAAGAAGTGGAAGCCGTTTGCGACCGGGTAATCATCATCAACAAAGGGGAATTGGTGGCCGACAAAAAACTGGAGGAACTTCGTGAAGCCGAAGAGCAAATCATTGAAGTGGAATTTGATTATCGTGTAGAGGAACAATTACTGCAACAGATGCCCCATGTTTCCAATGTAAAAAACACAGGTGGATTTGTCTACGAAATCACTTTTGGCACATCCAAAGACATGAGGCCTTCCGTTTTTGATTTTGCTCACGACAATAAACTAAAAACACTCCAACTCAGTAGAAAGAACAAAAACCTGGAGAGCTTGTTTACTGAACTTACCTCCTGATTTTCCTTTTACCCTAACAGATGGAACAACCATCCAAAATGGATGGAAAACCGTTCCAAATATGGTACTTTTGCGGTTCAGTAGAAAACGGACCTATGAAGAAGAACAACGCCAGATTGGAACTCTCAAAAGAAGAAATGAAAAGTTATGGGTATCAGATCGTTGATGCCATAGTGGAACACCATGCTACCCAACACGAAAAATTGCCTGTTGCCCTTGGCTCGCGGGAAGAAATGGACTCTTTGTTCTTGGAGGAAGCCCCCGAACAAGGCATGGACCCATCACAGGTACTCGATTTTGTTTTGGAAAAAGTAATGACCAATAGCGCCAATATGGCTCACCCACGATCGTTTTCTTTTGTACCTGGCCCTAGCAACTATATCAGTGTAATGGCCGATGCTTTGGCCACGGGATATAATATTTTCTCTGGAGGATGGGCCGCAAGTCCAGCTGCAGCCGAACTGGAGATCGTGACCATTCAGTGGCTGTTGAAGATTTTTGGATTTCCCAAGAAAAAAGGTGGAGGCATCTTTACCAGCGGGGGGTCCATGGCCAACCTCACTGCTGTGGTAACAGCTCGTAGAATAAAATGTGGGGATGATTTTTCCAAAGCGGTTATTTATCTATCCGATCAAGCACACTCTTCCAATATCAAGGCCATTCGGGTGTTGGGATTTAAAAAAGAACAAATCAGGATCATTCCAACTGACAGCGAACTCAAGTTTTCCGTAAACAAATTGAAAAACTGTATTGCCAAGGACAGGTTGGAAGGTCTTTATCCATTTTGTTTGATCGCCACCGCAGGAACAACCAATACAGGCACTGTGGACCCTTTGGTGGAATTGGGAAAAATTTGCAAGAAAGAGGATATCTGGTTTCACATTGATGGTGCCTATGGTGGAGCGGCCATTTTATCCCAAAAAGGCAAACAGGCGATGAAAGGCATTGAAAAAGCTGATTCCTTGACCGTGGACCCACATAAATGGTTCTTCCAACCTTACGAAATGGGTTGCCTTTTGGTGCGAAACCACAAAAACCTGAGCCACACCTTTACTGAAAAACCCGAATATTTAAGGGATATTGAAGGTAATACCTCTGAAATCAATTTTTACGATCACGGCATTCAATTGACCAGAAGGTTTCGGGCATTGAAGTTTTATATGTCCTTAAAAACCTTTGGTTTAAAGGAGTTTCGCGATGCCATCAGCTACAATATCGATTTGGCAGAAGAAGTGGAAACGATGCTTCGTGGCAGTAAAAGTTGGGAAGTCGTGTTTCCAGCTACCTTGGCTGTCATCAATTTCAGGTACAACCCTATCAACAAAAAATACTCAGAAAAGGAATTGGACAAGATCAACCAATACATTTCTGGCAAAGTTGTGGATTCACGCAAGGCTTTGCTCGTCACCACTATTTTAAATGGACAGATTGTGCTTCGGATGTGCCTCATCAATCCGAGGACAACGATGAAGGACGTTACAGACACCTTCGACCTTTGCAAAAAATACGCCTTGGAAATTGAGGAGCAGTTGGCAAGTAAAGTCTAAGCTAGCTTCTCGAAAACAGCATCAATTGCTTCATCTAAAAAAGGTTGCACCTTTGGATCTGTGCAATTGATCAGGATAGCTACAACTTTTTCTTGTTTTGGATACACAAAAAGGTTGGTGTAAGCTCCTACGCTGTTGCCAACGTGTCCCACAAATGGCCTACCGTTGGAATCCTGACTGACCTGAAACCCAAGACCATAATATGTGGGTTTATCTTCTATGATTTGGGAAGTCAGTAACTGCTCGTAGGTTGCTCCCTCGAGTAATTTTTGTTCTAAAATCGCCTGCCCCAGTTTGGCCACATCCTCGCAGGTGGCCAAATAACCTCCCCCTGCCAATTTGTAGTTATTGTTCACGGCAACAGCTTCGGTGAAGCACAATGCCCGTTTGGTGTAGAACCGGGTTTTGTTCTCGTCTGCGCTCGAACTGAAATCGATATCCACTGAAGAAAAGGTATTTTTCAACCCCAAGGGTGTCAAAATATGATCTTTCACATATTCGTTAAATGGAACACCACTCGCTTCCTGCATAGCCAAGGACAATAACACAAAATCAAAACTATTGTAAAGATAACCGGTACCGGGTTCAAAAAACAAAGGGTCATTTTTAAACACTTCCATTCCATCTTTGATGGAGTAATCCCGATTCAGTGCATATTCCTTGCCCCGGTACCCTCGAATACCAGCTGTATGACTTGCCAGTTGCCTAAGCGTGAAGTCGTATTTCTTTTTTGGATAGTAAGGCACATAGGAGTAGAAAGATTCATCCAAATCCACTAAACCATCTTCCTCCATTTTACCCAACGCCAATCCTGTGATACATTTGGAAATGCTTGCGATGCGGAAAACCGTATCCTTTGGATGGACCTTGATTCTTTTATCGACATCTGCAAAACCATACCCTTTTTGAAGCACCATTTGACCTTTGTTCAAAACAGTAACGGCCAAACCTGGTACTTTTTTTTCTGCAATGAGATTATGGAAAAGCATATCCGCTTTATCCAGCCCTTGAAGCCCTTCCAATGATTTTACCTTTGGAAAAGGAGAGAAGAGATTTTTAATATGTGCGAAGAGATTTCCCAAAAACTCGATTTGAATTTCGAAATTAAAGAGAAATATTATAGAAACTGGGAATCAATGTCATAGTTTGAAACCATATCAATCTTCAAATATCAACTTACCTGTGAACAATTCATCAACATCCACTTCAGGAGGGATGTTTACACTGATCACATTTCCTGTTCCCCTGATTACGCCGCTCAAACTTTGTTGCGGATTCACAAAAACATCATTGGAACCCCTATGGCTAACAATTGCCCTATTCGCTATTAATTGGTTAGCTTCAATCCTGGAATCCCCAGCGGCAACGGTCACATTCAAATTTTCCGTATTTCCTTGAAGCTTGAAATAGGCTATCCCATTGACCAATATTCTGACCGTGGTTGAATTCAGGTTTAAATCGAAAGAGCCATCCGTGGTTTCGGTTTCGGGATTGGAATAGCTTTCAGCCAATAGTGTGAGGCCGGGGTAATTCAGAACCCCATCACTGGAAATCAACAGACCTGTACTGCTTCGAATTTCAGTAATGTTAGGCGAAGTAATATAGACCGTGGTCAAGCCGTAATCCCTAACATAATTACAACTGTTTTCATTGCGAAGCACAAGGCGGTTATCCTTTACCTCCACAGAGACATCGTTCAAGAGATACTCCCCAGTTTCCACTTCGACCTGTTGTTCATCACCCTGTTTCAAGACCACGTTCAGGTTTTCAAAAACCGTGATAGCGTTAAATTCTGCAACATCAACTGGTTGCCTTACCATTTCTCCAGCATTTCGAAAACAATCGGGAACGTTATCGCCGTTGCAAGAAATCAATATTAGAAAAATAGCCAACACGAAGTACCTCTCGACTGCGCTCGAGATGACATCCTTAAACCTAAATAAATTTCCAACTTCCAACATCTCAATTCTATAATCTGACACCTATTCCAAATTCAATGGCTTCTGCTTTGGCACCATGTGATTTTAGGGTTACCGCTCCGAATATCTTATCTCCAAAATATCGTTTCAAACCGATTCGGTTGTACATTCTTCCCTCAAAATCAAAAGGATAATAGACATAATAACCCAATTGGGCCACCACACTTAATTTGTTCACAAAAAGTTCGTGCCCCAAAAACACACCTACGCGCTTGTAATCGGTATCCGGGGATACATCCAATTCAGGAAACGATATAGCTTGGTAACGTATCAATTCCTTTAAAAAATTGGAAAAGAACACATCTGTACCCAACTGAATGGCACTCCGGTTCCCCAAACGTTTATCTGCATAAGCCGAAACAATGGCAAAGCCATATTGGCCCATATTAATGACATCACTCTCGTTGGCTCCTCCACGGAGCACCAAGTTATATCGAATCGGTTCGGTTATTTTTTCCTTTGCTTCGGGGACCAAATATTCAAAAGTCCCATCCTTTTCTAAATCGTAAGTCAGCCCAAAATTAAAGGCGATGGTGTTAGTAGACGTATTCGGTGCCTTGAAATTGGCGTTGGAATAGTGGATTAGGGAAATACCAGCCTTAAAACCCAATCCTGCCACAATATTTTCCTTGTGATAGTTGAACATGAGCATGGTAGAACTCAACAAGTGACTCCCATAGGCATTGTTCCTGAAGTTTTCAGTTCTATCGTATGGATTAGTGTTGTAGGCGATACCCTGTGCTACCCTAAACTGAAGATTTCGTTTGAAAAAATAGAAATTATAGTGCGCATACAACCCAAAATGCTTTCCAAGGGTCGTATTGTTCATATCTTGATAGACGAACGAAAAACCTGTATCTGGATAGCCTAAATCCGCCTCCCAATCCTCATGACCAAAACGTTTTCTGTTAAACCCCACAATAATACCTCCCGGATGATCGGTAATCAAGTGGGAAATGTCAGGATTATGCAACAGTACAGAGCCATAATATTGGCTTACATCCAATGTATATTGTTTTGGGACATCTCCATCTTGTGAGAATCCAAAGCAAAAACATAACAGAAATACCAGATAAAGTAGGTGCCTCATGGGGCGCTAAAGTAGGAAATTAAAAAAGTTCCTTGGCTATGGCCTTTACATTATCTGATTTTCCCATGGAGTAATAATGCAATACGGGCACGCCTGCTTCCCTTAATTCCTTGGACTGCTGAATGGCCCACTCCACCCCTACTTGACGTACTGCCTTGTTATCTTGGCATGCTTCCACAGCATCAATCAAATCTTGAGGAAGGTCTATGCTGAAAACATGGGGCAGCAATTGCAAATGACGTTTAACGGCAATCGGCTTGATTCCTGGAATAATCGGTATATCGATGCCCATTTCACGTGCGGCCCCAACAAAATCAAAGAACTTTTGATTGTCAAAAAACATCTGGGTGACCACATAATCTGCTCCCAATTCCACCTTTTGTTTCAAGCGTTTCAAATCGGATTGCAGGGATGGTGCTTCCATGTGTTTTTCTGGATAGCCTGCCACACCAATACAGAAACTACCCAAACCACTGGATTCAATGGTATCATGTAAATAGTTTCCCTGATTGATATTTTGAATCTGCTCTACCAATTCGGTGGCATACCGATGCCCTCCTTTGGTAGGTGTGAAGTATTTCTCCTCTTTTCGGGCATCCCCACGAAGTGCCATTACATTTTCTATCTCCAAATACTGACAGTCCACCAATAAATATTCAGTTTCTTCCTTGGTAAAACCTCCACAGAGCACATGGGGAACGGTGTCCACATCATATTTATGCTTCAATGAGGCACAAATGCCCAAAGTTCCAGGGCGGGTTCGTGTCATCTTTTTTTCCAACAACCCACCTTTCTCCTTATAGACATACTCTTCCCTTGAGGTAGTCACATCAATGAACGGAGGTTTGAACTCCATTAAAGGATCTATGTTATTGTACAACTCTTGAATGCTCTTTCCTTTTACGGGTGGTACAATTTCAAAACTGAAAAGCGTTTCTCCGTTTGCTTTTTTTATGTGGTCGGTAATTTTCATTTTACGGTTGTCCGTTAATCGTTTTTAGTTGATGGTTGAATCTTGGCAAACTATAATATCCCAAAACTATTACTCATCAACAATATTGGGAGCCAGCCACTTTTGGGCTTTCTCCAAATTTATATTTTTTCGCTCAGCAAAATCCTTTACTTGATCCTGCTTTATTTTTCCCAATCCAAAATACTTTGCTTCTGGGTGTCCAAAGTAATAGCCACTGACACTGGCAGCTGGCCACATGGCCAAGCTATCGGTCAATTTCACACCTATTTTTTCCTCTACCTCCATCATTTCCCAAATGGTCAACTTTTCCAAATGGTCTGGACAAGCGGGGTAGCCAGGCGCAGGTCTAATTCCTCTATATTTTTCTTTGATGAGTTCTGTATTATCCAATTCTTCGTCAACGGCGTAGCCCCAGAATTTTGTTCGTACCTCTTTGTGCAGATATTCTGCAAAAGCCTCTGCGAATCGGTCTGCCAAGGCTTTGATCATAATGGAATTGTAATCATCATGGTTCTTTTCGAATTCGGCGGCCAATTCTTGCGTACCGAATCCCGTGCTTACACAAAAACAGCCTATATAATCCTGAATTCCAGCATTTTTCGGAGCAATAAAATCCGCCAAGGCGATATTGGGAACCCCTTCGCGTTTTTTCAACTGTTGGCGCAGTGTTCTAAAAATGAAGGTTTCCCCATCCTTGACAACCTCAATATCATCATCATCAATTTGATTGGCCGGAAACAATCCAAAAATGGCCTTGGCCTTCAATAGTTTCCCACTCAAGACTTTCTTCAAAAGCACTTGGGCATCCTCAAAAAGTTCTCTGGCCTGCTCGCCAACGACCTTATCCGTCAAAATATCGGGATATTTACCGTGCAGGTCCCAGCTTCGGAAGAATGGGGACCAATCAATAAATTCTTCCAATTTGGTCAGATCAAAATCTTCCCAGACCTCAACGCCCAACTGGTTCGGTTTTTTTATGTCCGATGGATTCCAATCGATTTGAAGTTTGTTCTTCCGTGCTTGCTCCAAGGTCAAGTACTCCTTTTGCTTCCCACGCTTTAGAAACTTCTCCCTAAAACTCTCGTAATCCAGTTTGATGGATTTTTTATAGGTAACTGCTGTTTCGTGATGCAACAAGTCCCCTACCACTGTTACCGCTCTAGAAGCATCGTTCACATGCACCACTGCATTTCTATATTGTGGGTCAATCTTAACAGCGGTATGGGCTTTACTTGTCGTAGCTCCTCCGATCAAAAGGGGTACTTCAAAGTTTTGACGTTCCATTTCCTTGGCCAAAAACACCATTTCATCCAAAGACGGTGTAATAAGTCCGCTCAAGCCAATAATATCCACTTGCTCTTCCTTTGCCTTATTGATGATTTTTTCCGGTGGCACCATCACCCCCAAATCCACAATTTCGTAATTGTTGCAGGCCAGTACCACACTTACGATGTTTTTACCGATATCGTGTACATCACCTTTTACGGTAGCCATTAAAATTTTACCTGCTGCCTTCGCATTTTCGTCCTTGGATGCTTCGATATAAGGTGTTAAATAGGCAACGGCCTTTTTCATGACCCTAGCGGATTTTACCACTTGTGGCAAAAACATTTTTCCGCTTCCGAACAAATCTCCAACAACATTCATCCCGGTCATCAAATTACCTTCGATTACTTGCAAAGGCTTGGCTGCCTGTTGACGCGCTTCTTCCACATCTTCAATAATGTACTGATCGATTCCTTTGACCAGGGCACGTGTAATCCTATCTTGAATCGGTTCCTCCCTCCAGGATAGGTCAACTTTTGATTCTTTTTTGGTACCTACAACTGTCTCTGCGAACTCCAAAAGTCTTTCTGTGGCATCGTCCCTTCTATCCAACAGTACATCTTCCACATACTCCAACAGGTCTTTGGGAATATCATCGTACACCTCCAACATGGTCGGGTTAACGATTCCTATGTTCATCCCTGCTTTTATGGCATGGAACAAAAAGGCCGAGTTAATGGCTTCACGAACAGGGTTGTTCCCCCTGAACGAAAAGGAAACATTGCTCACTCCCCCACTTACACTGCAATAAGGTAGATTTTCCTTTACCCACCTGGTGGCTTCTATGAAATCGACGGCATTGCGCCTATGCTCCTCCATTCCGGTGGCCACTGGAAAGATATTGAGATCGAAAATGATATCCTCTGGTGGAAAATTGACCTTGTTGACCAGCACATCGTAGGAACGCTTGGCAATTTCGATTCTACGCTGCAAGTTATCAGCCTGACCTACTTCGTCAAAAGCCATAACAATTACTGCGGCCCCGTAGCGCTTGATCAACTTGGCATGACCGATAAATTCCTCTTCCCCTTCCTTGAGGCTGATGGAATTCACCACACATTTCCCTTGCACCACCTGTAATCCGGCCTCGATGATTTCCCACTTGGAACTATCGATCATGATGGGTACTCGGGCAATATCCGGCTCTGAGACAATAAGATTGAGGAATTTGACCATAGCTTCCTTACCATCGATCAGACCATCGTCCATATTAACATCGATGATTTGGGCACCGCCTTCGACTTGATTTCGTGCAACATCCAAGGCTTCGTCGAATTTTTCTTCTTTGATGAGCCGTAAAAACCGTTTGGAACCAGCTACATTGGTACGTTCCCCCACATTGATGAAATTACTATCTGGGGTTACGACCAAGGGCTCGAGGCCTGAAAGTTTTAAATATCGTTGTTCGTTGTTCGTTGCCATAAACTTAAGCTATGCTGGAGTCAGAAGTTTTCTCGGTTTATAATCTTTTACCACATCGGCAATGGCCTTAATGTGCTCTGGAGTGGTTCCACAACAACCACCAACAATATTCACTAATCCTTTATCCGCATATTCCTTGATCTGCACGGCCATTTGCTCGGGTGTTTCGTCATATTCTCCAAAGGCGTTGGGTAGTCCTGCATTTGGGTGAGCAGAAACGGCAAATTCTGATTTAGCCGACACCACCTCCAAATGAGGCACCAATTGTTTGGCTCCCAAGGCACAATTAAAGCCGACCGATAATATCGGGATATGGGAAACGGAAATCAAAAAGGCTTCGGCTGTCTGTCCAGACAATGTTCTTCCCGAAGCATCGGTAATGGTTCCACTGACCATTATTGGTACTTCAATATTGCGTTCATCCTTTACCTCTTCTATGGCAAAAAGGGCTGCTTTGGCGTTAAGGGTGTCAAATATGGTCTCTACCAATAAAATATCCACTCCGCCATCGAGTAAGGCCTCTATCTGTTGTTTATATGCGATACGAAGTTCATCAAAAGATACAGCACGGTAGCCAGGGTCATTAACATCTGGCGACATACTGGCCGTTTTATTGGTAGGGCCAATACTTCCCGCTACAAACCTAGGCTTGTTTGGATTTTTTTTGGTGAATTCGTCGGCTACCTCCCTTGCAATCTTAGCGGATTCAAAATTCAATTCATATACCAATTCTTCCATGTGGTAGTCTGCCATGGCGATGGTAGTACCAGAAAAGGTATTGGTTTCAATAATGTCCGCACCGGCTTCCAAAAACTTCCGATGAACTTCTTTCACAGCTTCAGATTGGGTCAAGGACAACAAATCGTTGTTTCCTTGAAGATCACTTGGCCAATCCTTGAAACGTTCTCCCCTAAAATCGGCTTCATTGAATTTATAGCGTTGCAGCATGGTGCCCATTGCCCCATCCAATACTAAAATCCGTTTCTTCAATATGTCTTCAATTTTTTCCATAGTACAATCTTCCTTCAAAAAAGGGTGTTATGAAATCAAGAAAAGTGGGTGGATACGGTGTTGTATTCCTTCGTTATCCTTCCCCTTACAGGTTAAACTTCCTAAAAGGTCTTGAAAAAATCCAAGACAAGGGTAGAATGTAGCACCTTCTCGAAGTCGAGGGTTGCTAAGGCTTCACAGGGTCCAATCCCTCCACCTTTCTTGATAACACTTTCAATTTATAAATGAACTGAACTGCAAAGAAACGGCACTCCTTAGTGAAAAGCAAAAAAAGCCCTTGAATTTTTAGAAAACAAACAATAAAAAAACGGATTGATCACTCAACCCATTTCTTAATATTTTCTGTGATGTTCTTACACCATCATTCCTCCTGAAACCTCTATGCGCTGTGCATTGACCCACTTGGCATCCTCGGTACATAAAAAAGCAACAACTCCTCCAATGTCACTAGGGATTCCAACTCGACCCAAGGCAGTAAAATTGGAAATGGCCGCTCTTTTATCCTCATCATTCTTGTTGGTACCGCCTCCAAAATCCGTTTCAATGGCTCCTGGCGCCACCACATTCGACCTGATTTGACGCACCCCCAATTCTTTGGCCTGATATCGGGTCAGGGCCTCAATAGCCGCTTTCATTGAGCCGTACACCGAATAGCCAGGAAATGAAAAACGCGCCAACCCGCTTGAAATATTCACGATACCTCCCCCATCCGAAAGAATGGGCAAAAGTTTCTGTGTCAAGAAAAATGCTCCTTTAAAATGAATGTCCACAAGAGCATCCAATTGTTCTTCAGTAGTCTCGGTAATCGGTGCGTTGATTCCAATTCCAGCATTGTTAATCAAGTAATCAATTTTTGATGTCCCAAAATGAGAATCCAGCACCTTTTTTACTTCATTCACAAAAGCATCAAAACTGTTGTTTTCTGCCACATCCAATTGGAGCGCATATGCTTTTTGACCAAATTTTTCAACTTCTTTTACAGTTTTGTCCGCCTCTTCATTATTACTTTGATAGGTAATTAGGACGTTCAAACCTTTTTCGGCCAATTTGATAGCCATATTTTCTCCCAATCCACGGCTACCACCTGTGACCAATACTAATTTTTCTTTGCTCATTTTATTTGATTTTTTGATTACAAAACAAAATTAGCTGGATATGCCTTTTGGAGATTGCAAGCATCAATCCCTTTTTTGCAAAAATCAAACTTTGACGGAAGTCCTAAACTTCATTGGGGATAAGTGTGCGTGTTTTTTAAAGAAATTGGAAAAGTGTGCCACCTCTTCAAAACCTAGACTGAATGCGATTTCGGATATGTTCCAGTCAGTGTTGTTGAGCAGTATTTTGGCTTCTTCAAATATTCTGGCATGAATAATTGCTGTTGTAGTGCTCCCTGTGGTCTCTTTAAGTACTTTATTTAGATGATTGGCGTGCACAGCCAAGCGTTCTGCAAAATCGTTGGCTGTTTTCAGCATTAATCTTTGGACTGGAGCATTTATAGGGAATTGCCTTTCCAACAACTCCACGAACATATCGGTAATTCGAATCGCTGCATTTTTTCCACTTGCTTGTGGTTGAACTGGATGCAACTTTTGACCTATATGCAACAGTTCGATCACATAAGCACGGATCAAATCGAACTTGAAGGGATAGTCGGACGAGAGTTCCTTGTCCATTTTAGCAAACAGCCGTTCGACTTCCCCATAATCCTCATCGGAGATATCGAGTATGGGATATCCTCCAGGTTGGAAGATGGGCAATTTTTCCAAAATAATCCCGCTTTTATCTTTAGATAAAAAGCTTTCCGTAAACACGCAAAAGTAACCTGATTGCTCCTCTTCTTGTGGCACATAATTATAGGGGATCTTTGGTGATGCGAACAATAGGGCCTTGTCTTCGATATGAATAATCTTATCTGCATATTCAGCTCGATTTTTACCATTGATAAGGCTAATTTTAAAGTATGCCCTTCTATCATAGCGCATTTCTCCTTTGTTCAACCGTGTACGATATTCGGCAATGTTAAAAACATTGAAATGCCCAATGTCCTTCCCAATGTTCTCAGGAATGGGCAAACCAAGATTGCCGTAAAAATCGCTTAATGTGAACGGAGTTGTCATACGCTTGTAAAATTCAAATATACCCTAAAAACAGAAACACCCTCCAAAATCACTTATGGAAGGTGTTCTCTCTTCTAAAAACAAATGATATTAGTTGATGCTCTGTACAACTTCTTTTTTGGCTTCCTTTTTGGAGCCATCAAATCCTTGCACGCCACCAACGGTAGTATACTTCATCACGAATCGCTTATCTGGATTGATAATTTGATAGGCATACTGGCACATTACGGCCGCTTCGTGAAATCCAGAAAGAATCAATTTTAATTTACCAGGATAGGTATTGACATCCCCAATGGCAAACACCCCTGGAAGATTGGTTTGATAATCCTTGGCATTGTTCACCTTGATGGCATTTTTTTCAATTTCCAAGCCCCAATTTCCAATAGGTCCCAATTTTGGAGACAATCCGAACAATGGAATAAAGTAATCGGTTTCCACATAAGTTGGTTCTTTTTCTTCATCGTTATATTTGATAACAACAGCATGAAGGTCATCCTTCCCATGGATTTCTTTCACTTCGGCTTTCGTATACAATTGAATCTTGCCCAACTTGGCCAACTCACGAGCTTTCTCAACAGAATCAAGAGCTCCACGGAACTCATTTCTACGATGCACCAAGGAAACTTCGGAGGCTACATCGGCCAAGAATATGGCCCAATCCAATGCAGAGTCACCTCCACCGGAGATCACCACTTTTTTATCCCGAAACTGCTCGGGATCCTTGATCATATATTCCACCCCTTTGCTTTCAAAGAGTCCAATATTTGGAATCAGAGGTTTTCTAGGTTCAAAAGATCCCAATCCTCCTGCAATAACCACTACGGGAGCATGGTGCTGTGTCCCCTTGTTTGTTGTCACAATATAGGAACCGTCTTCTTGCTTGTCCAAGGTTTCGGCACGTTCCCCCAAAGTAAAACCAGGCTCGAACGGTTTGATTTGCTCCATAAGGTTATCCACCAAAGTACCTGCCAAAATTTCTGGATAAGCTGGAATATCGTATATGGGTTTTTTAGGATAGATCTCTGAACATTGCCCTCCTGGTTGTGCCAAGGCATCAATTAAATGACACTTTAGTTTAAGCAATCCTGCTTCAAAAACGGTAAACAAACCTGTGGGCCCCGCTCCTATTATAATGATGTCTGTTTTGATCATAACTCTACATTTAAATCCTCTCGACTAGACTCGAGCTGACATATTGATTTATACTTTTTCAAACAATTTTTTTCCCTGATTTTGATATTCGAGTTGAATATCCAAGATATTTTGACGATGGTTGACCACCTCGCCAATAACTATAATGGCTGGATTGGACAACTGCTGCTCCTTTGCCTTGTGCTCAATTGAAGCAACAGTGCCAATACCGATTTTCTCGTTTTCCGTTGTTCCATTTTGAATAATGGCCACTGGTGTCTCTGTTTTTCCCTCTTCTTTGAAGAGTTCCATAATTTCCCCCAATTTGGACATTCCCATCAAGATAATCACGGTAGCGTTGGATTTTGCCGCCAGAGCCACATCATTTGATAGTTTATGCTCCTTTGTGGTTCCTGTAATGACCCAAAAGCTTTCGGCTGAACCTCTTTTGGTCACGGGAATATTTTGTGATGCCGGCACGGACACCGAGGATGAAATCCCTGGCACTACCGCCACTTCCACTCCAAACGCTGATGCGTGTTCCATTTCTTCGGCGCCTCGTCCAAACACAAAGGGGTCTCCGCCTTTTAACCTTACCACATGTAATCCCTGTTGAGCACGCTCAACAATCAAATCATTGATCTGTTCTTGCTGATAGGAATAGCATCCCCTGCGCTTGCCCACAAATATTTGCTCAGCTTGTGAGGCGTGTTCCAACAACTCGGAATCAACCAATGCATCATACAAAACGACATCTGCATTTTGTAAGGCCTTAACTCCTTTCAGTGTTATCAAATCCACATCTCCCGGACCTGCACCCACTACCGTCAACTTTCCTCCTCTACGCATGTTCCAACTCCATTTTTCTGAACGTTTCCAAACGCTGCAGCACCGTTTTGGCATCTTCCAAATAGCTTTTTGCAAATGATTCGGATGGTTCGTTTTTGTTCAACTGAAGAGCTATTTTATCAAACCCGCCCTCTAAGGCAATTTTTCCTGTTCCCACATACAGCTTATCAAAATCCTTGATGATACTCGCATGGGTATTGGTCTTCACTTTTTCCGCGGTCAACAATGCCTTGGCAGAGTTTACAATGGACTGATAAGAATAGTAGATACTTGCCGCCCATTTGCCTTCTTTGATACCCTCTTCGGCACTTTCAATCTTCTCCTGGCTTTCAAAAAACAAGGTAGCCACGAGGTCTACAATAACCCCTGCACATTCCCCAATCCCTATCTCTTTTTTATATTTTTCCTCATTGCCCCAGTCAATGAAATCTTCTTGGGTCAGGTTATCCACATCGGTCAATGGTTTAAGGAAGTCATAGAAATAAATCTGTCCCTTTTCCTCATAATAGTCAGTGAACGATGCTCCATTCCCGTTGGCTTCGAAGTCATCCAAAATAAGACGCAATGCTTGTGGCCCCCTTTTACTTGGAATCTTGGCCACTTTATCTGCAAACCTTGCTTTACCGTCGCCATAGTTTCCACCTCCCAACAAAACCTGAAGGGCTGGTGCCACCAATTTATCCTTAGTTCGAACAGACATGCCTTGAAACCCGATATGGGCCATATTGTGCTGTCCACATGCATTCATACAACCACTGATCTTGATGACGACATCCGGGTTTTTGATGTACTGGGGGTATTCCGCTTTGATAACCTTTTCCAACTCGTCTGCAATTCCCGTACTGCTGGCAATACCAAGATTACAGGTATCGGTTCCTGGACAGGCTGTAATATCCAAAGCCTTGTTATAACCGGCTTCGGCGAAGCCCAGTTTTTTGAGTTCCTGATAAAAGAAAGGAACCAGTTCCTCCTTAACATAGGGTATCAATATGTTTTGCCTAAGTGACAAACGAATCTCACCTGCGGCATAATCTTTCACCAATTTGGCCAACTCACGGGCTTTATCTGTATAGAAATCACCTAAAAGCACTTTAATACCGATGGCTACATAGCCTTCTTGTTTTTGAGGAACCAGATTGGTCGACTTCCATTGTTCAAAAGCTTCTTGGTCTTCAATTGAAACTTCTGGCGTCTCAACCTCAGCGATATTTACTTTTGGATAATCCTCAAAGTTGATGGGATAGGTTTGATGGGGAACGGCGATTTGTTCTTCTTCCAACAATTGTTTAAATCCATCCAAACCAATATCCTTCAACAAAAATTTCATTCTGGCCTTGGCCCTACTCTTACGCTCCCCGTATCTATCAAACACGCGAATAACACCTTCCATTAATGGAATAATCTTATCGGTAGGCAAAAAGCCATAAAGCTCATCAGCGTGTCGCGGTTGAGAACCCAAACCACCAGCCAACATCACTTTAAAACCTCTTTCACCATCTTTTTCCTTGGCGATAAAACCAAGATCGTGCATGTAGGACAGTCCCGTATCTTCATCACTGGCAGAGAAGGAAACCTTGAACTTTCTTCCCATTTCCTGTCCGATCGGATTACGTAGGAAATATTCAAAAACCGCTTGGGCATAGGGAGAAACATCAAATGGTTCATCCATATCGATTCCAGCCGTTTCACTTGCGGTTACGTTTCGAACTGTATTCCCACAGGCTTCACGTAGGGTTACTTGATCCTTTTCCAATTGCGCCCAAAGTTCCGGGGTACGTTCCAAATCCACATAGTGAATCTGGATATCCTGACGGGTAGTGATGTGCAAACGCCCTCTGGAATATTCATCGGAAACATCGGCGATTCGAAACAACTGATTGGAGGTCACTTTACCGTAGGGCAACTTGATACGAATCATTTGCACACCCTGTTGACGTTGTCCATAAACCCCACGGGCCAATCGAAGACTACGGAATTTTTCCTCATCCACTTCACCACCTTTGAACTGTCGGATTTTTTTCTCCAATTCGATGATGTCCTTTTCTACAACTGGATTTTCTATTTCTGTTCTAAAACTCTGCATATTCTACTATTCCTATCTTTTTAATAGATTAATAAACAAAAATGATTTGGATATTATATCCATCTATTGAAGATGAATGCCACACTCCCTGCTTTCCAAAGCTTTTACCGGATCAAAATATGTGCTGTTCTTAGGTAGGTTATGTGCATCTAAATAAGAATCCAGTTCTTCATCTGTCCAATAGTAAAAAGGGCTTATTTTGAGAATTCCATCTTTGCTATAACTTAAAATATCTTTAGAGCTTCTTAATTCGGTCTGGCGTATTCTAATGTTGGAAAACCAAATATCCGGTTTAAAATCCGCCAAAGCTCTTCGGAAAGGCTCAAGCTTCACAATCTCTGAGAATTCGGCATGCTCTGGCTGGTCTACCGAAGGAAATCCCAATCGATGTTCGGTAAAAGCCTTTGTTTCTTTTGGAACGTAAGTGTTTAGATTAAGATTGAGTAATGAAGTTAGATGCGAAGCATGCTCATAAGTTTCAGGTAGGTTATAACCTGTATCGCACCAAACCACATTGATACCGGGATCTTCCAGACTAAATGTATTGAGTAGTACCGCAGAGTACTTCCCAAAGCTTGTGGTTACAATTCTTTTTTTCGACAATTGAAGAGCCCAACTGATAATTTCTTCAGGTGGTATACCCCTAAATTGCTTGTTGTAATAATCCAAATCAATATCGAGTGCCATAAAATATAAAGTCTATCGTTTTACTAGAGTTTTCAAAAATAAAATTATTTTTTGGAAGAAAAACCAAAATGAAGTTTAAAATTACTTTTATCCCATCGTTTTAGTAGATTATATACAAATAAGGGTTGATTTTTAAAAAAATCTTATTGAATAAGCATAAATTTTCAGAAACTTTTACAGCAAATCGGCCAGTGTATTGTTCCTATATACCTCTAATGCACTGTCCCTTACCTGCAACATGAGTTTGTGAACGGAGCACTCATCCTCATCCGGGCAGTCGTCACATTTTTCGTAGAAGTTGAGGCTCACACAAGGTACCATAGCAATCGGGCCTTCCAGCACTCGCATTACCGTGGTCATGTGGATTTCTTCGGGCTCCTTAATTAGGTAATACCCGCCCCCTTTTCCTTTTTTGGATCCCAAGAGGCCATTTCTTCGAAGGGTCAGCAAAATACTTTCCAGAAACTTTTGGGAAATATTCTCACATTTGGCAATTTCCGCAATCTGAACAGGCTCCCTGTCCTTAACTTTTGCGAGATAGGTAAGTGCTTTGAGTCCGTATTTTGTCTTCTTGGAGAGCATCACACGAATATAGGGAAAATTAGCAATTCACCTCTATTAAGCTGGTAATCGAATTTACCCTAAAGCCTGCTCGATATCCGCAATTATGTCATCAATATGTTCCAAGCCTACCGATACCCGAACCATTCCATCCGAAATTCCGACGGCATTGCGCTCTTCCGTGGTAAGCTTGCTGTGCGTTGTGGACGCTGGGTGTGTCACGATGCTTCGTGCATCCCCCAAATTAGCCGACAGGGACAATAATCGGATACTGTCAAAAAATTCCCGTCCTGCCTCCAGACCTCCTTTTACCTCAAAAGCAACCACACATCCCCCAGCTTTCATCTGCTTTTTGGCAATTTCGTGTTTTGGGTGTGATTTCAAGAAAGGGTATTTTACCCACTCAACTTTATCATGCCCTTCCAGATATGTTGCCAATTTCAAAGCGTTTTCACAATGTCTATCCACCCGAATGGCCAAAGTTTCCAAACTTCTTGAAAGCACCCACGCATTAAAAGGCGACAACGCTGGTCCAGTTATTCGAGAAAAACGATAGACTTTATCCATCAAATCACCACTGCCCACCGTAATTCCGGCCAGTACTCGTCCTTGTCCGTCCATTAACTTTGTACCTGAGTGAATCACTAAATCCGCACCAAACTTTATGGGTTGTTGCAAGTAGGGCGTTGCAAAACAATTATCAATAATGAAAATGAGGTCATGTTTTTTGGCAATCTTCGCCAACATTTCCAAATCCAATACATCCACACCTGGGTTGGTCGGGGTTTCCGCATAAAGAATTTTGGTATTGGATTGAATCAATCCTTCAATTTGAGACAAATCATTGGCATCAAAATAGCTGGTCTCGATGTTCCATTTTGGAAAAAACTGAGTGAACAGGGTATGTGTGGAACCAAAAATACTTTTAGACGATATCACATGGTCACCAGCATCCAACAAGGCGGCCAAGGTGGAAAACACTGCAGCCATTCCTGAGGCATAGGCAAAACCATTCTCCGCACCTTCCATCTTGCATACTTTTTCAATAAGTTCGTTTGAATTGGGATTGGAGTATCTGGAATAAATATTCCGTTGCTTTTCTTCTGCAAAAGAAGCGCGCATATCCTCTGCATCTTCAAAAACAAAGCTGGATGTCATATAAATGGGGCTGGAATGCTCCAAATTTTGACTGCGCTCCATTTGCGTTCTTATCGCCTGTGTCTCGAATTTTTTGCCTTTACTGCTCATATCTTTTCTGCTATTCTTAAAATGTCACCAAACACACCCCTTGCCGTTACTGCTGCCCCAGCTCCTGCTCCCTGAATCACCAAGGGATGCTCTCCGTAGGATTCTGTATATATCTCAATAATGGAATCAGAGCCTTTTACCTGTCCCAAAGCACTTCCTTTGGGCACTGAAACCAATTTTACCTCCAAAACTCCCTTGTCCTGTTGCAAATCACCATGCAAGTCGCCCACATAGCGTAATACGTGACCTGCTTCTTGGTTCTCCTTGATTTCTTTATAAATGTTATCCATCTCCCCTATACGCTCCATGAATTTTTCAAAATCCAAGGTCTGTAACTCTTCGGGAATCAGATTTTGGACATCAATATCGGAAAACTCGTTCTGAAGATCTAATTCCCTGGCCAAAATCAACAACTTCCTTCCCACATCATTTCCAGACAAATCCTCCCTTGGGTCGGGTTCAGTAAATCCACTTTCCATGGCTTCCTTTACAATTTCTGAAAAGGAAATATCTTTCTCCGAAAAGGTATTGAAAATATAACTCAACGAACCCGAGAACACACCTTTTATTCGGGTAATATTCTCTCCGGACAGATGTAATAATTTAATGGTATCTATAAGTGGAAGACCTGCCCCTACATTGGTTTCGTACAGGTATTGCTTTTGATTATTATCCAAACATTTTCTAACCGATTTATATTTCTCAAAACTGAGCGTATTCGCAATTTTATTCGATGAAACCAAATCAAAACCATGCTCAATCAGTGGTTCGTATTGCTCTACAAATGTTTTGCTCGCCGTATTGTCCACCGCGATTAGGTTCTCCAAGTGATGCTTTTTGGCAAATGCGGTTATATCTTCAATTTGATAGGGTCGCCCCTCTTTTTCCAAACGTTCTTTCCAATCCGAACCCACTCCTGAAGCATCCAAAAGTACTTTTCTTGAATTTGCAACAGCAAAAACCTTTAGGTCAATACTTTTTCGCTCTTCAATACTCTTTTCCGAGCCCAGAATCTGACTGATCAAAGTACCTCCCACGTTGCCATGACCAAATAAGGCCAGATTGATTTTCTTGGCAATACCGAAAATCTGTCCATGGATTACGTTGATGGCTTTGTGAAGATCGGATTTCTTTACCACCATACTCACGTTCTTCCCAGTTACCGTATTGTTGAACAAGAGCGGAATTATTTGATTTTTCGCCAAAGCATTGAATGGCTTGTGAAAACTGCTCAAATCCATCCCCACAATGGATATCACGGAAACATCTTTCACCACAGTGATTTGGTTAATATCTTGAGAAGAGTAATCGGTCTCGAATTCTTGGTCGAGTACTTTTTTGGCCTTTTCCGCTTTGGATTCGTCCACAACAAGACCAATACCCCGTTCGGACGAGCCTTGGCTAACAATACCCACACTGATACCATTTAGGCCCAATGCCCTAAAAATCCGCATGTCCACACCAACTTTACCAAGCAGTCCCCTACCCTCCAAATTGATGAGTGCCATGTTCTCCAGCACGGATAACGACTTTATTCCACCATTGTTGGTTTTTGGTCCAATCAAGGTACCCTCATTATCATCGTTGAAAGTATTGCAGATGCGCAACGGAATATTTTTCTCAATCAATGGGATAATGGTCTTCGCGTGCAAAATGTTGGCCCCAAAATTTGCCAACTCGTTGGCCTCACTGTATGATATCACATCTATCAGCTTCGCATCTTGCACCAAATCTGGATTGGCCGTAAAAATGCCATCGACATGGGTGTAATTGATCAACTCGCCAGCATCCAGAAAATTGGCCAACAAGGCGGCGGAATAGTTACTTCCGTTTCTCCCTAAAGTTGTGGTTGAACCATCTCGATTGGAACCAATAAATCCAGTAACGATTGGAATGGTATCCTTTTCCAACTCATGGAAATATCGAAGCACATTTTCCTTGGATATCCCTTGATCCACTTCAGCATTGCTAAAGTTGTCATCGGTTGCAATCAACTTTCTTGAATCCAAAAGCTTTGCTTGTAATCCAGATGCATTCAAAGAAGCGGTCACATACTTGGCAGACAACAGTTCTCCGAAGGACAATATCTCATCCTTGATCTTAAGACTGTAATCCCCTGTTAAGGAAACCCCGTTCAATATTTTCTCAATGGCGGCCAGTTCTTCATCAATATCCACACCATCGAAATTATTTTTCTGATAGTCTGCAAACTTTCCCAGATCAGCTTTGAAGTCAGCGCCCTTAGCTGCTTTTTCCAACAAATTTTCCAATTGGTCCGTTGCCTTGCCACGAGCAGAAACCACTACAGCAAAGTGTTCATCTTCTTCAAACCTTTTGGTTATAATTTTCAATACACGCTGGATGCCTTCTCCATTGGCCAAGGATTTGCCTCCGAACTTCAAAATTTTTATACGCTCGGTATTCTTTTGGAAAACGCTCTCCAACAATTTCTCCAATTGTTCAAATTCCATCAAAAAGGCATCGTGACCATGTACGGATTGCACCTCACCATAAGTAACATTGGTGTTGGCCTGTGCCAACCGTTTAAACGTTTCCTTATTTTCTTCGGCAGTGAAGAACAAATCAGAGTTAACACCTATAATATGGATTTTGGTATCGCTTTCCTGCAACGCTTTAAAAGCTTCTTCTCCATTTCTAGTGATATCGATGGATTTCAACAGTTGGTTCATCAACTTATAAGCTGACAACTGGAAACGTTCCTGTAATTTTTTACCGTGGTGCATCAACCAAGATTCCACGTTGAACACTTTCAACTCTTCGTTGGTGCTTCTTTTAAATCTTTCCTTGAACGATTCCGGGGTTCTGTAACAAAGCATCGCGTGCATCCGGGCATCGTGTACGGGCTGCTTGGAATTGACCAAGAACTGCTCTTGAATCTGGCAGTTGGCTATCAACCAATCCGTGGATTTCCAATCCGATGCAACAGGAATCAAATGTTCCGTAATATTTGGGTTGGTGGCCGTCATTTCCCAGGCAATACCACCTCCCAAGGAACCGCCGATAATGGCGAAGAGTTTATCAATTTCCAATTGCTCCAATCCCCAGAGAAATATTCTGGCCATATCGCCAGCCACAAAATCCTTATAGTTTTTGATGATGAAACCATCGAAGCCGTTCCCAGGAATATTAAAGGATAAAATGGTGTACTTCTCTGTATCGATGCATTTTCCGTCACCAATCAGATCGGACCACCATCCATCTTTTCCTGCCACGTTGGAATTACCTGTGAGCGCATGGTTGACCAAAATAATGGGTGCAGTGTGCAAGGGTTTTCCAAAAGTCTGGTACGACAACTTTATATCCTGAACGGACCCGCTCAATGTTTTAAAATCCGATATGGCCAAATGCCTTAAATCCATATATACAGCAATAGACCCTGAGGGTCAACAATTAATAAATAGTAAGGTTATAAGAAAGAAGGGGCAGAAACTACCTGTGATGTTATCTATTCCCAAAATGGGATAGAATGTAGCACCTTCATGACAAGCGTCAAGGGTTGCTAAGGCTTCAACGGGTCTATTCCCTCCACCTTTCTTGATAACTAACAATACATGTTTGAACTTCGTGGGACAAATATACTGATGGAAAATTTGATTTTCCTAATCTTTTGGGAAATTTTCATCAATTGTCCTGCCCCACGAAACTCGTTACTTTATTATTTCAATACCGTGAACTCAATGTTGGAATCGGTAAATACGGTATGGGTTTGTGTTTTGAAATCTGATTCGTCCGCCTTAAAGATGTTGTCCACATAGGTCTGCGGGTTCAAATCAATGAGCGGGAACCATGTACTTTGCACCTGAATCTGCAATTTGTGCCCCTTTTTTATGGTATGGAACACATCCTGTAGTTTGATGTCCACATCCGTCTTTTGGTTGGGCGTAAACGGTTCTGGCTCTGAAAAACCATTCCTGAATCGACCACGAAGGACTTCGCTCCTTACCATTAAATGGTAATTGCTCATTTTAAGATGGTCTTGCATTTCCTCATTGGTCTCGATATCTGCTGGGTGCACATCGATTACTTTTACGATCCAATCGGCCGCGGTTCCTGTAGTGGCCACTTTCAGTTTGGCCAAAATATCCCCGGCCAAGGTCAGGTCCTCCTCCATCACATCGGTTTCAAAAACCAGGACATCGGAACGTCGGGCAGCAAAACGCTGATCGTCAGTCATATATTTTCTTGGGGTAAAAACGGTTTTCACATCTTCAGAATATGGAACGGGTTTCTTCACATTGCTAACGAACTGAATCCCCGTGGTTCCTTGTTGCTCTGAAGTGAGTTCTTGGTCTTCGGACAAGTACATGGTCTGCTTTTCGGCATTTTCCGGCGGCCAAGTATCGTATTTTTTCCATTCTTTTTTACCTGTATCGAACACATAGGCTTCGGGCAATCCAGAATTTTCATCACCTTCTCCTTTTAGGAAATGATTGAAAAACTTGGTTTCAATCTCTTCTTGGAAGAACAAGGATATGGAATCCCCAAAATAGTAATTGCCCACAGCGTTTCGCTGCTTTGTCCTTGCCCAGGCCCCGTGGTCCCATGGCCCGAACACCATGGTATTGTAGTTGTCTTCGTTATATTCTTCAATGTTTTTGTAGGTTTCCAAAGGACCATGGAGGTCTTCGGCATCAAACCATCCCCCTACAATCATGGTGGCCACGCTGCTCTTTACATTCTTCAAGTGTTGAATCAAACCCCTGCTCTGCCACATGGCATCGTAATTTGGGTGCTCTTTCAATTCATTCCAAAAGAAATCATCGGTCACACCTTCAGGGCGCATGGTCGGGGTATCAGCAGTCTCATATTCAAAGAAATGATCTAGGTTTTTAAGTGGTCCCGCATCCAAAAAGAACTGGTACTGATCCTCCGTGGGCAGGTTGGGAAGCGTGTACCAAGCCGTATCTATGGGCTGGTCCCCATTGGGTCTTGGGGTTCCAAAAAGTGAAGTTGCCCTGAAATAGCTCAACAAATAGGCTCCGTTATGATGGAAATCATCAA
The DNA here is from genome assembly GCF_029193885.1 of Flagellimonas yonaguniensis. GTDB lineage: Bacteria > Bacteroidota > Bacteroidia > Flavobacteriales > Flavobacteriaceae > Flagellimonas > Flagellimonas yonaguniensis. The sequence continues at coordinate 364,792 of NZ_JARFVB010000002.1, forward strand.
AAAAGAAATCCCCGATACAGGCCTGTGGTGAGGCAGCCTTCAACGCAGGGTGGGCATCCACAGTGGCGTAGGTGGCATAATAACCCGGATAGGATATGCCCCAAATACCCACATTGCCATTGTTGTTTTCCACATTGTTCACCAACCATTCAATGGTATCGTAAGTATCTGAACTTTCATCCACCTGATCATTGGAGGTTTTGTTGGGAATGTAGGCCCGCATATTAACATAATGTCCTTCACTGAGCCATCTTCCCCTAACATCTTGGTAAACGATGATGTTCCCTTCCTTCATCAAATGCCCATTGGGACCGATTCTCGTCCTGAAATTGCCCTCGCCATAAGGTCTGGAACTATATGGGGTACGCTGCATAATGATAGGGTACTCCTTGGAAGTATCCTTTGGAGCGTAAATGGTGGTATGCAGTTTTACCCCATCCCGCATTTCAATGTCCACTTCTTTTTTGGTGTAATTGTCAGCCACGTAGGTGTCGACTTCTTGCACCTCGGTCTTGACGGTTTTTTTACAACTGACGGTAACCGCCAACATTAAAATACATAGGAACAGGATTCTAACTGAACTTCTCATTTTTTTGTTATTTTTTTGATATGCTAAAGCTACTAAAGTTCGTGTTAGTAAACCAATAAAAAAAGGAGCCTTGTCAAAGCTCCTTTCCATCTATGTTTTTAACGGTGGTTTACAAACCGAAAGCCTCTTTTACCTTGTCCACCATATCCAACTTCTCCCATGTGAAAAGCTCCACTTCTTTTTCGATTCTTCCGTTATAGGGAGATTCAAAGACCTTGGTCATGGTTCTGGGTTCTTTTCCCAAATGACCGTAAGCGGCCGTTTCCAAGTAAATTGGGTTACGGAGCTTAAGGCGCTCTTCAATGGCAAAGGGGCGCATATCGAAGAGTTCAGATGCTTTTTGGGCTATTTCCCCATCTGTCATATCCACATTGGAAGAGTTGTACGTATCCACAAAAATGGATGTGGGCTCAACCACGCCAATGGCATAACTTACCTGCACCAATATTTCACCGGCAACTCCTGCGGCCACCAAGTTCTTGGCCATGTGTCGGGCAGCATAGGCAGCACTTCGGTCTACCTTGCTTGGGTCTTTACCACTGAAAGCACCTCCTCCGTGAGCACCTTTTCCGCCATAGGTATCCACCACTATTTTTCGTCCCGTTAGACCAGCATCTCCGTGCGGACCCCCAATCACAAATTTTCCAGTGGGATTGATATGATATTTGATGTTGTCCGTGAACAATTCTTGAATGTTCTCGGGCAACAACTTTTTTACCTCGGGAATCAAAATGTTGATGATATCATCCTTGATCTTGGCCAGCATCGCTTCGTCCGAATCAAATTCATCGTGTTGGGTGGAAATCACAATGGTATCAATCCGCTGTGGAACATTGTCATCCGAATATTCAATCGTTACCTGGGCCTTTGCATCGGGACGTAAATAGGGTATTCGGGTTCCCTCTCGCCTCAAACCGGCCAACACCTCCAAAATCTTGTGCGAGATATCCAATGCCAAAGGCATGTAGTTATCTGTCTCTGTCGTGGCATAGCCGAACATCATCCCTTGATCTCCAGCTCCTTGTTCTTCCTTGGCACCACGGTCAACACCTTGATTGATGTCCTGTGATTGTTCATGAATCAACGAAACAACCCCACAGGAGTCCCCGCTGAACTTATACTCACCTTTGGTGTACCCTATATTGTTGATGACTTCCCTGGCAATGCTCTGTAAATCCACATAGGTATGACTTTTTACTTCTCCCGCCAACACCACCTGACCCGTGGTCACTAAAGTTTCACAGGCTACTTTGCTCTCGGGGTCAAAGGCCAAAAAATTATCCAGCAATGCATCACTGATTTGATCTGCAATCTTATCCGGATGTCCTTCGCTTACGGATTCGGACGTAAATAAATATGACATTGTTTTCCTTTAATGAAAAGATTCAAATGAAAAACCAAAGGAGTTTATTTCTCGGTAGAGACCACTGAACACAGGCCCAGTAAACTGCTTTAGCATTTTTCGTCTCTGATTATTCAGGACAAGAGGTTGCAATCAGTCAAATCTTTCCTCGTTTTGATGGGCAAAAGTACGGTGAAACCAATAACCATCAAAATTTTGGATACAAAAAGAAATCATAATTCATACCTTACCTTTAACACTACGTAACATGGCTGAACAACATAGTTTGAAGTTCTAAAAAACAGGTCATCATAAGAATTTTGGTCCAAAGAGGAGTTATTGGTAAGGTTGGTCGCCTCGATACTGTATTCCCATTTACTGTCCGTTTTTTGATAGGATAGACTCGCATCCAGAAAACCATATCTATTGTCGATCGTGTCTTCCTTATCCGAGTATATGTAGTGGTCGTAATCCAACAAAAAAAGAAAATTTTTCAAGAAGGTGGCATCGAACTTGGCAAACGGCCTGTTGGTGTAATAGGTAGTACTTGTATTTCCGTTATCGTAATCATTAATGGTATATCCAATCCCAAGTTCCAAGTTAGGGGCATTGGTAAAACTGCTACCAACGGATGCAGAATAACCCTGGGTCAGCGATTTCGAATTCTGAGGTGCATCATTAACTATATTATATGTATTTGAAAGTGATAGAGACGCATTGGTCTTTACCTTGATTCTGCCAAAGGTTCTCTGAAAACTCCCAGAACCACTGAATGTTTCATCTTCCAAATTGGAATTGATGGTGGTACGTACCTGATTGATTCCATCGATACTGGTATTTACCTTGAAAGCATCAATACGTTTGCTATAGTTGAACCTGGCGAATATATTTTGAAGGTTGAACATATTAAAACTGAAAAAATTAAGGGACACGTTGTGATACAGTGCACTTTCCAAATCGCGGTTCCCTTGATAAACCGAGTTATAGTTGTTAAAAATGTAGCCTTCCGCCAAGTTGTTGATATCCGTAAAGTTTCGGGTAATGTTATAGTTAAACCTGATACTCTCGGATTGTTTTATTTGAAAATTGATGAACAGGTCGGGCACTATATTGGTAAGCTCGTCCTTTGCCTCTGAACCAAGTTGTGTATTTGTGGCCACATAGTTATGTACGTGAACCCCTGGATTAAAAGTGAACTTGCCCAATATCCATTTATAATGCAATCCGAAATACAAATCGGAAAAATTAAACCGGACATCGTTATTGAGTTCATCATCATCAAAAGTAATCTCATTTCCGGCATCCAATACTTGAAAAATGGATGAATTGAACCTTTGGCTGGATTGGGTGGTTCCCAAGGTTAAATTAATATTGCTCTTGGCCCCGGTCACCCAAAAATAATCCAATTTGGCATCCACCCTGTTGGTTTGAGTGTATTGTCTTTGGTTGATATTGTAATCGGATTGGTCGGAATCCAAGGGTATCAATCCTTCAAAGGGTTGTTCCGAACGAATGGCATTATAAAAAGGATCTTCGTCGGAATATTCATATTGCCCCTCAAACGCAAATATATGGTCTGGATTCAAGGTATAATACAGATTGGTGTTCTGCGTTACCGTTGTTGGTTTTTGCGCATTGTTCTGGCCAATCTCGTCTGTTACATCGGATACCGACAAGATATTTGTGTATTGACCCTCGTTGGACAATTTGGTCTGAATCTGATAATCCCATTGCAACCTGTCGTTTGGCTTATAGGAAGATTTGAATTGTAAGAGTCCCAACTTTGATGTTTGATCTATATTGGTATCGGTATTCTCTGTTTCGCCACTGGAGATATATGTGTTGCTGGCAGTGGTCTGCATGAGCGTGTTGTTGTACGAATAAATTCCATATCCGCTCAACCTCCAGGATTCGGATGGTTTGTAGCTGAAATTTATGGCCCCGAACTTTGTTTCCACGGATTTTGCCCTGTTGTTCTGGGCCGTACTAATTCCCTGACTATTGGAACTTGTGGTAAATGATGTCCCCACAGTCCTTCTGGTCGCACTGCGAAAGCCTCCTGTAAAATTCCAATAATCGCGAGAAGAAAAGGCCACCGCTCCGATATTGTTCAGGTCGGTAAGGATATTTACACTAAAATCGGGTGAATAGTAAAACAATTTAGGATGGGCGATATACCGTTCATCCAAACCTAAACCTCCAGTGATTTCACCGAACCAAAATTTCTTTTTGCCTTCCTTTAGTTTTATGTTCAGTGCAACATTGTCCTGATTATTGGCAACCCCTCCAAGCTGAGAAACTTCTGAATAATTACGCAATACTTCTATTTTACTGAGTGCATTGGCAGGTATGTTTTTTGATGCGAGCTTCGAATCGCCATCAAAAAATTCCTCCCCTTCCACCATGACCTTGGTTACTGTTTTGCCCTCTACTTGTATCTCACCCTCATCACTAACCTCGATTCCTGGCAATTTCTCCAGAACATCCGACAACTTCCGTTCAGTTCCCGACACAAAAGAATCTGTGTTGTAAACTATGGTATCTCCTTGAATTGTGATTGGAATCTCATAAACAACCTCAACCTCTTTCAGGTTTTCTGCCTGTTCATAAAGAACCACATCCATGACCACATCGGATTCTACTGTTTGTAATGGTATTTCGGCAGGACTAAATCCCAGGTAGCTTACTTTTAAAATATAATTGGAATTTGCCTTTAGGTTCAATTTGTACTGCCCTTTGTCATTGGTTATCCCAAAACCATCCAATGCTTGGTTCTCTTGGTTTACCGCAACTACGTTAGCAACATCCAAAGGGTTTTTTAGGGAATCTGTAACCATTCCTGTCACTGTGACCTTTTGGGCCATGGCAGATGTTACGAAGAGTAACAATAGTGCCTGAAAAATTTTATTCATCAACTATTCTAAAAAATTATGGTCTGCCACCTGGGCCGCCACTTCTTCGTCCATTATTCCGAAACCTTTCTGACATTTCTTTCATTTTTTCCGCCAATATTTGATTGTATTCGGCCTGGCTCACCTCTTTACCTCTTTTGGGCTGTACTATTTCAATTTCTTCATCAGGGTTGAGCACTATTTTGGAACACAATATGGCAGTACGGCCATCATTCACCTCCAAGATAAGACCAGGAAGTCCCCAGTAGGAACCTGGCCCTTGACCCACAGGAATATCCGGTGTGAACCATGCGGTAATGGTTTGTTCCTTAGGTGCCTCAATACGAGCCAACAAAGAATTCCCATTAACAGAATCCTTTTGTTTTTGTCCCTCCTCTTTGTCAGCATCATCACGCCGGGGCGGTCTCAACATATTCCTAAGATTATCCATGGTAGCTGTATCTATCACTTTTACCGCAATTGCTTTGTAACAAGTGTAGTTGCCTATTTTTTTTGTTTCCGAAGTAAGCTCCCAGTTCAATTGCCGCAAACTATCCTTAATCAAAAATTTCTTGCCAAAAGTCTCGACTTCATTGGTGTAGGTCTGTTCTTGAATATCTTTATAATAAGTGCCACCGGTCGCAGAGAACATACCAAATCGGCGTCCACCGCCACTCTGGTTAATGGATGGTGCTTCCAATTTTTCTTCTTCCACGTAAATGGAGGTTGAACGATCAAAAGTCAATTCGTATGTTTTCTCCATTGCCTTTTTCATCCGTTCCATAATTTCTTGTTTGCGGGCTTCGGGCATATCTGGTGGACCAAAATCCCCTTGTATCGAAGTTTTGCTTTGATATGTTGCAGTACCTATAAAACTTTGGGAATATCCATAGGATATGGTAAGCATCAAAAAAACAGAAAAGAGCAATATTTTCATCATATCATTTGGTTCAAAATTGTGGATTTGACACCAATATCGAAGAATGGTTTAATCGACACTAACAAAATATTTTAATTTAGGATTTTTTTAAGAAAAATCGCGTACACCCAAAAATTTTCAATGGCGCATATTAACTTTGTATATTGTGCCGCAAGTGGCACAAAGTACATTATCAATAAACACTGACATATGCATATTGCTGTAGCTGGAAATATAGGTGCAGGGAAAACCACCCTTACCAATCTTTTATCTAAACACTATAAATGGGAAGCTCATTTTGAGGATGTGGTGGACAATCCCTACCTCGATGATTTTTACACCCAAATGGAGCGTTGGAGTTTCAACCTTCAGATTTATTTCTTGAACAGCAGATACCGTCAAATTTTAAAGATCAGGGAAAGTGGCAAAAATGTGATCCAGGATAGGACCATTTATGAAGACGCCCATATTTTTGCACCCAACTTGCATGCCATGGGCCTAATGACCAACCGTGATTTTGAAAACTACAAAGGTCTTTTTGAATTAATGGAAACCTTGGTACAACCACCGGATCTAATGATCTACCTACGTAGTTCCATCCCAAACTTGGTAAACCAAATACACAAACGGGGACGTGATTATGAAAATTCCATTTCCATTGATTATCTCAGTCGTCTGAACGAACGCTACGAAGCTTGGGTAAACACATACAAAAAGGGCAAATTGCTCATTTTTGATGTGGACAATCTCGATTTTGTGGACAATCCAGAGGATTTGGGCGAAGTCATCAACCGTATAGATGGGGAAATCCACGGACTGTTTGAATAATTATTCCAAGGAAGAACTATTCTTCAAAGAATTCATTGCAGACCAGATATTAGGTATATTTAGATGTGTTTTTGCAACAATCAAACTAATTCAAGTCACATGAAAGCCCTTCGAATAACCCAATATGCAACCTTACTGTTTGCATTCTTTCTCCCTTTCAATACCAATGCACAAGAACTGGCCAAAACAACCCCCGAGGATGTAGGATTATCTTCTGAGCGTTTGCAATATTTAACCCAAACCTTTCAAGATTATATAGATGATGAAGAATTGCCCGGTGCCACCATTCTTGTGGCACGAAAAGGTAAGATTGCCTATTTTGAATCCTTTGGCAAGAACGATATCGAGATCAACGTTCCCATGACCAAGGGCTCCATCTTCAGGATAGCCTCGCAAACCAAGGCCATTGTCAGCACGGGAATCATGATGCTTCAAGAAAGAGGGAAACTATTGATCACAGATCCTGTCGGAAAATACATTCCCGCTTTTATGGAAACCAAGGTAGCTGTGAGCAAGGATGATGGCACCTACGATATTGTTCCCGCCAATAGACCCATTACCATTCGTGATCTGCTTACCCACACTTCTGGAGTTTCTTATGGATATGGAATTGCAGCAGACCTATGGGAAGAAGCCAAAATCCAAGGGTGGTATTTTGCCGATCGTGACGAGCCCATTCAAGCAACGGTAAATCGCATGGCAGAGCTCCCATTTGAATCACAACCCAGAACAAAATTTGTATACGGGTACAACACCGATATTCTTGGGGCGTTGATTGAAGTTGTTTCAGGTAAATCCCTTGATGTTTTTCTTAAAAACAACATTCTGGACCCTCTTGGCATGGTAGACACCCATTTTTATCTCCCTTTAGAAAAAAGGGAACGTTTGGCAACCGTTTATTCAGCTACGGAAAACGGATTGGAGCGTGCACCAAACCCTGGTGGTATGGTGGGCCAAGGAGCTTATGTGGATGGTCCCAGAAAAAGTTTTTCAGGAGGCGCAGGTCTTTTGAGCACTTCCATGGATTATGCCAGGTTTTTACAAATGATACTCAACAGGGGGGTATTTGATGGCAAACGTATCATTTCACCTAAAACCGTGGAGTTGATGACCACCAACCACCTTCCTTTTCCCCGTGATGAAGGACAAGGTTTCGGACTGGGATTTTCCACTGTGGAAGATTTGGGACTACGTGGCGAATTGGGCTCCGAAGGTGAGTTTGCATGGGGAGGTGCCTATCACTCCTCCTATTGGGTAGACCCAAAAGAGGAAATGGTTGTGGTGTATTTTACCCAATTGATCCCCGCAGGCGACATTGACGATCACGGAAAATTACGTGCTTTGATCTATCAAGCGATAGTGGATTAAAAACTTATTTCCGTTTCCCTCAATCAAATAGCCCGTTCACTCATTGGCGGTTTACTCCGGTTCTTTTTCAAAGTAGTTTAGAGGTGGGATGAACCCACTGCTATTAACTACGCCTTTTCAGGCCCAAAACTTTGAAAATTATGGAACCGAAAAAAAATCCACAACTGGAGGTAAAACGAAACAGTCTACTCTACTTTTTTGTAGGGATGACCTTAGTACTCTTCATGGCCTATATGGCTTTGGAATGGAAAACCTATTACCAAGACAATTCTTGGGACGTAGGCGAATTAAAAGTCGACGAGGATTTGATTGAAGACGCAACCATCCTCAAGCTTAAAATCCCAGAACCTCCAAAACCCAAAATTCAAGCACCACCCAAAATTGAAATCACCGATGATGATGAGGACATTGTTGAAGATGTAATCAAACCATCGGAAACCGACCAAGACGCGGAAATAGCCGATGTTGAATCCATTGATGTTGCCGAAGATATCATTCCAGAAGAGATACCCTTCATCCTTATTGAAAATGCCCCTGTATTCCCGGGCTGTGAAAATGAAAAAACCGAAAAAGACAAAAGAGATTGTTTTCAAGAAAATATGTTGAAACATATTCGAAAGAACTTCCGTTACCCGGATATTGCAAAGGAAATGGGACTGCAAGGCAGGGTAAGTGTTATTTTCACTGTTCAGAAAGATGGTAGCATCGGCGATGTAAGACTTAAAGGACCACATGAGAGTCTCGAAAAAGAAGCTGCCCGTATCATTTCCAAGTTGCCCAAATTACAACCCGGAAAACAACGAGGAACACCTGTCAAAGTACCTTACTCAATCCCCATTACGTTTAAATTGAACTAATACATCTCGACTGCGCTCGATGTGACAGTATAAAAAACCACGCCGATAGCGTGGTTTTTCCAGCTTTCAAAAGTGCTAGCTAATTCTTTGCCTCGGCACTCTTATACTCTTCTATTTTTTTCTCCAATTCTTCTTTGGTGTCAGCTGTAAGCTCTTCGGTTTCTTCAACTACTTTTCCATCTTCTTTGGAAGTTGAAATGATTACGGCCTTGTAGGCACCATCTGCAGTATTGCTAACTTCCACACGGATTTGTTTTTCAACGGTTTTGGTTTCTTTCATTCCCTCTTCGGTAATGGTGATCATAGTACCGTCTTCTTTTACCATACCCACTTCATCAGCTGGGGAAAGGCTTACCAAACTAGGCGCAATGACCAATGCCACTACCGACATCAATTTAAGCAAAATATTTAAGGAAGGACCTGATGTATCCTTAAAAGGATCACCTACGGTATCACCCACCACTGCCGCTTTATGGGCATCACTACCTTTTCGACCATCACTTTCTATGGTCTTTTTGGCGTTGTCCCATGCTCCACCGGCATTGGATTGGAATATGGCCATAAGTACTCCTGCTGTGGTTACACCCGCCAAAAGACCTCCCAACATCTCGGCCCCACCAATAAATCCGACGGCTACTGGTACCGCGATGGCCAATAATCCGGGCAATACCATTTCTCTAATGGAAGCTTGCGTAGAAATTTCAACACATTTTTGATACTCTGCCTTACCATCAGCTGCTTCAAAAATTTCCATATCCTCTTTACTGGCTTTTGAAAGATCCGAATCGTGCTTGCGCATGATGCCCAATGCAGCCTTTAGTTCCGGTATATCATTGAACTGACGACGAACCTCTTCGATCATAGACATAGCCGCTCTACCTACTGCATTCATCGAAAGGGCAGAGAACACGAAAGGAAGCATTCCCCCTATCAGTAATCCTGCCATGATATCCGGACGGGAAACGTCGATGGACTGCACCCCGGCTGTTTTCATAAAAGCTGCAAAAAGTGCCAATGCCGTCAATGCCGCAGACGCAATGGCAAATCCTTTACCAATGGCCGCTGTTGTATTTCCTACGGCATCCAATTTATCAGTCCTGTCACGAACTTCCCCAGGAAGCTCTGCCATTTCAGCGATACCACCTGCGTTGTCCGAAATGGGACCGTAGGCATCAACGGCAAGCTGAATACCTGTATTGGCCAACATTCCCACAGCTGCTATTGCAATTCCGTACAGTCCAGCAAAATGATGGGAAACCAATATGGCCGCTGCGATTAATATAATTGGAATGGCAGTGGACATCATACCCACGCCTAGACCAGCAATAATATTGGTCGCCGAACCAGTTTCCGACTGACGTACTATGGAGTTTACGGGTTTGGTTCCCGTACCTGTATAATATTCTGTTACTTTTCCAACCAACAACCCGGCCACCAAACCAGCAATAGTTGCCCAAAACACTCCCATGGAAGTAAATTCCTTTCCACCTTCCACCCAAGATTCGGGTAGCATTGCATTGATAATAAAGTAAGAAGCCACCAACATCAAGCCAGCAGATCCAAATTCACCTATATTCAAAGCGGTTTGTGGGTTTCCACCGTCTTTTACTCGAACAAAGAATGTTCCGATAATCGACATAATGATACCTACCGCCGCCAATGCAAGAGGCAAGTACACTGCACCGAGTCCATCAAAAGCCGCTTGGAATTCTGGCAATCCCGCGAAAACGGCCCCTAGTACCATGGTACCAATTATGGAACCTACGTAGGACTCAAAAAGGTCAGCTCCCATACCGGCAACATCCCCTACATTATCACCCACATTATCCGCAATGGTTGCAGGGTTCAACGGGTGGTCTTCAGGAATCCCAGCTTCGACCTTACCTACCAAATCAGCACCTACATCGGCAGCTTTGGTGTATATACCTCCACCCACACGGGCAAAAAGTGCGATGGACGAGGCTCCAAGGGAAAACCCGGAAAGCACATTCAATACTTCGGCGATTTCCCAACCTTGTCCACTATAAATCATGAATAGTCCGCTCAAACCAAGAACACCGAGTCCCACTACACCAAGTCCCATCACAGCTCCACCTGCAAAGGCAACTTCCAATGCCTTGCCCAAAGAGTTTCTAGCTGCATTGGTAGTTCTTACGTTGGCCTTGGTCGCGACTTTCATCCCGATAAACCCTGCCAAAGCAGAACAGATGGCCCCTACCACAAAAGAGAGTGCCACCATACCGTTGGAGCCAGATTCGTTGCTCCCTTTAAAAAAGAGCAGAACGGCCACACAGACTACAAAGATGCTCAGTATTTTATACTCGGCTTTTAAGAATGACATTGCCCCATCGGCAATGTTCTTGGCAATCCTTGCCATTTTTTCGTCCCCGACCTCTTGTTTTGAAATCCATACGTTCTTGATGAACACATAAAGCAGTGCCAACACACCAAATACAGGCAAAAATTTTACGATTAAATCCATAGGTTAGATTGTTTAGAATTTTTTTAATGCCAGCTAATGTAATAAAATACGAAGTAATAAAAAAAATGCGCCTTTAATTAATAAAAGCGCATTTTTTTAAAGTTATTATTATGTAATCTATATCGTGAAGGCTCGCCTCTTTTTGTGGTCGCTATCTTCGTAGCGTTGTACACATTCCTGATAGATTTTAACGGCTTCGTTGACATCTCCCCAACCACCGGTATCCACCTTCTTCTCTTCCAAATCCTTATACACTTGGAAGAAGTGCTCGATCTCTTTCAATCGGTGTGGGTTCAATTCACTAATATCGTCTCTTTTGCTCCAGATAGGATCGGAAACAGGCACACATATCACCTTTTCATCAGGACCTTTCTCATCGGTCATGTGGAAAACCCCAACTGGCTTTACTTCCACAACTACCATAGGGTAGGTTGGCTCGGTGCAAAGAACCAATACATCCAATGGGTCGCCATCCAAGGCCAAGGTTTCTGGAATGAATCCATAATCGCCAGGATACATCATTGAAGAAAATAAGGTTCGATCAAACCGAATTTTATTGAGGGCAAAATCGTATTCGTACTTGTTTCTGCTACCTTTGGGAATTTCTACCAGTACATCAAAGGTAATACGTGGTTTTTTAGACATGTTAGTGATAAATTTATTATGCAAAAATAACCAGTATAACTGGAATAGCCCCCATAAATTGCCTGTTTCGTGTGAATTAAAAGCTAAATCCGAAGGTTCCGGTTATCCCAAAGGCTCTTGCATCAGGATTCTCGAGGTAATTCCCTCTAAAATTAAAGTCTATACGCAGTATTTTGAAGATGTTGCCTACACCAAAAGAGTATTCCCAATACACTTGGTCTTCGGGTGCCATTAAAGGAATGTTCGTCGGAGCACTCAGAGCGATATTTTCTTCGGACAGTTGTCCCCATGCTCCCCTTACCCCAACAATTTCCCTAAGGTTGAGTTTGCGCAACCAAGGAATACGCGAAAACAAACGCCCATTAAAATTGTGTTCCAAATGTACCGTCGCATAAGTATCAGTGACAAATTCGTAGAAATCCAAGTTGGGAAATGCATTGTACAGCGAAAACAAGGTCTGGTTTCCAGGGATAACACTCAACAAGCCCAAAGGTACAGCCCCAAAGGTTTTACCAAGTTCCACACTACTCGTCAACCGACCAAAACCACCTATTTGCCAAGGTTGCTGGTATGAAAACTGGATCTTCTCATAATCAAAATCACTTTCCAGAAAACCATCCACACCTTTGGTGTATTTTAAAACCAGGGTGCTATAATCATCATTGATATTGGAACGCTCCACCCCGTATCCAATAGTTCGCTTGCCCGGAGTGTAAATCAATGTAGTATTCAAATCAAACTGTTTTACTTCCGATGCGATTCCTGTAGGTAAAGTCGGGTCCACATAATCCAGACTAAAAGCATCGGGCAAGGCAGAACTCAGTGTACGGAAAGACCCCCCCACATTTATCCTGAAATTTTTCACGGGTTCCATCTCAAAATTGAGCGTGGAAAGGTTAATGTTCGTCAAACGGTCGTTGGACCCCACGGTCACCAAGGAAGATGAAGCGATACTCCGCCCCATCACATCGTTGGTACTCGTCAAACTAAGGCCCAACTGTTCTATATCCCTTCGATTGCCCCCCGAAATAATGAGCCGGTTCTTTCGGTCGAGCAAAAACTTGCCCGAGAATCCGTGCTTGAACTTTCTGTCATCAAAACCATAGGCCATATAGCCTTCCAGACGCCACATATCGTTCTGTCCGAAATAGGTCCGTGCCCCAGCGCGCATCCGAATCCCTTCCGCATCGTTATAACCGAAAGTACTATAGACATCCCCAATATCGATGTTCCATTTATCGATTTCGATATAGCCCGAGCCCAATACACTCACAATGTCGTAATAGGTACGGAACTTGGGCACGGTTTTTAGGGTATCCAACAACTTGAAGATTCCCGATTCATCCTCGTTCAAGCTTTCCAAACGGGCATTTTTCCAAAAAACACTGTCTTGCGAGAATACCCTTGGGTCATAAGGGTCGGCAACGGCCTTGTAAAACTCTTCTGGTCGTGGGTTATTAAAATTATAATTGTCAAAAACCGTGGTTCGCTTACCATACACCCCACGCGATTCCTCTTTTTTGGAGAAACTGAAGTCGCTCAGCATATAATCACGCTTCAAGAGAAAGACCGAATCGCTGACCACCTCAAAATCCTGTTCGATATAGATATCCTTTACCCAGTTGATATTGGCACTCTTGGTGACCTGCATATTGATCTTCTTGATGGCATAGGTGGTATCGTTTACCCAAAAATCCCCTTTAAAAGTAAGTTCGTTCTTTCGCCTGGGGTAATAAATAATATTGTAGCACCATTTATCATCAATATAAGTACTGTCAGACAACACGTAGTTATAGACGTCAACCCCGGTCTTGGACAATGGACTGGTAAAGCTCTTATCAAAAAACTTAAGGTAGTTGTCGTAAATATCATAATCGGAATAGAGATCTTCCACAAAGGCGGTTATGGCCTGATTGCCACTGAACCCAGAGTTTTTATTACCGAGCACATCCTCTTTCTCCTTATCCAGTACATTATCTCCGTAGACTTTGGAAAAAGTTTCGTTCAGGAACATGGGCAGATAGGTTTTCCCTGTGATTCGGGAGGTATCCAAATCCTCGAACATAAATTCCAGCCCCCTGAAAAGCTTGCTTTTGATCAGCGCACTATCAATGGTATTCAGGTCAAACTCTACTTTTTCATACTTATCGTATTGGTACTGCTTGAACTTACGCACTCCGTTTTCCCGTTTTTTGGCCCATATTTTTCGGAGAATATCAATCGCGGGATTGTTCTTCTTGGATTGCTTTCCTGTGTAAACAACGACTTCCTGAAGTTGCTCTGCAGATTCCGTGAGCACGATTTCCATACCATAGTTTACCTTTTGCTCCAGTGGAATTTCCATGGTCTCATACCCGATAAAGGATACTTTAATGGCACCATAGGTTTCATCGGACTCCATATAAAAGTGTCCATTGTCGTTGGTAATGGTCCCTTCGGAAGAATTAACGAAAATGATATTCGCAAAGGCGATTGGCATACCGGTATCATCGGTAACCACACCCTCGATTTTGGTCTGTGCGGTAACACAAGTGATAAAAAGCAGAAAAAAAACGGAAAAGAATCTTTTCATAGGCAGATGTAAGGGACAATCAGGAAAAACACAACTGCTTCCCAATTCATATATTAGGTCAAATTTGGTTCAAAGTAATTTCTAATCAAAAAATATTCCCTAAAAAAGCCCTATCAACAAAGTTGACAGGGCTAATATACCTTACAAATATGATTCTATAGCTTATATAACACTTTCTTAACAGCCTTGATAACATCCTCATGGTTGGGCAACCATTCGGCCAAAAGGACTGGAGAGTATGGTGCAGGCGTATCTGCAGTGTTCAATTTTACGATAGGTGCATCCAGATAATCGAACGCTTTATCCTGAACGTGATAGATGATTTCGGTGGCCACATTACCAAAAGGCCAAGCTTCTTCCAAGATGACCATTCTGTTGGTTTTCTTTACGGAAGCCAAGATGGCTTCATGGTCCATTGGGCGAACTGTTCTCAAATCGATGATTTCACAGCTAACGCCCTCTTTTTCCAATTCATCGGCAGCCTTGTAAGCCTCTTTGATAATTTTTCCAAAGGAAACGATGGTAACGTCCGTACCTTCCCTTTTAATGTCAGCAACACCCAATGGAATGGTGTACTCTCCTTCCGGCACCTCTCCCTTGTCTCCGTACATCTGCTCCGATTCCATAAAAATCACAGGGTCGTCATCACGAATCGCTGATTTCAACAATCCTTTGGCATCGGCTGGGTTGGAAGGAACCACAACTTTAAGTCCAGGGGTATTGGCATACCAGCTTTCAAAAGCCTGGGAGTGGGTTGCGGCCAACTGTCCTGCAGAAGCTGTTGGACCTCTAAACACGATGGGGCAATTGAATTGACCACCGGACATCTGACGGATTTTGGCGGCGTTATTTATAATTTGATCAATTCCCACCAAGGAGAAATTGAATGTCATGAATTCTATAATGGGCCTATTGCCGTTCATGGCAGAACCAACGCCGATACCGGCAAAACCAAGTTCTGAAATCGGGGTATCCAAAACACGCTCAGGTCCGAACTCATCCAACATGCCCTTGGAAGCCTTATAAGCACCATTGTACTCGGCTACCTCCTCGCCCATCAGATAAATGTTCTCATCCCTTCGCATTTCTTCGGACATAGCCTCGGCTATCGCCTCCCTAAATTGTAATGTTTTCATTGAATCGTACTAAATATTTATAGTCTGCTTAAAAACGCAAGCAAAAATAGCAAAAACTACCCGAAATTTGCCTGACCAAAATCCAAAAAAAGAACAAAATTTATTATGCATGCATAATAAATTTCGGATTTTATAATTATATTTGAGCACATAAACCTTAAGTATATATGAAGATTTTAGTTTGCATAAGCAACGTACCGGATACTACTTCCAAAATCAATTTTACGGAAGGCGATACCCAGTTTGACACAAACGGGGTTCAATTTGTTATTAATCCAAATGATGAATTCGGCCTAACCCGCGCCATGTGGTTCAAAGAAAAGCAAGGTGCCACAGTTCATGTGGTAAATGTTGGCGGTGTCCAAACGGAGCCGACCATCAGAAAAGCGTTGGCCATTGGCGCCGATGAGGCCATTCGAGTGAATGCCGAGCCAAAAGATGGTTTCTTCGTGGCCCAGCAATTGGCCAAAGTGGTCAAAAAAGGGGAATACGACCTTATTATTGCAGGTAGGGAATCCATCGACTATAATGGAGGTATGGTTCCAGGAATACTTGCCACTTTATTGGACATGAATTTTGTGAACACCTGTATAGGACTCGAAATCGATGGCGACACAGCAACTGCGGTTCGTGAAATCGATGGTGGTAAGGAAAAAATAAGCACATCGCTTCCCTTGGTCATCGGTGGACAGAAAGGATTGGTCGAGGAAAGTGACCTTCGCATCCCCAACATGAGAGGAATCATGATGGCCCGTAAAAAAGCATTGAACGTGATAGAACCTGTTGATGCCACTCAGCCAACTCAAGACCAAAAATTTGTAAAACCTGCAGCCAAAGGACCTGTTAAATTGGTCGATGCCGGCAATGTGGGAGAATTGGTCGAACTACTGCACAATGAAGCAAAAGTTATCTAAACAAGATTAAGAAATTATGTCAGTATTAGTATATACAGAATCCCTTAAGGGAAAATTCAAAAAAAATGCCTTCGAAGTGGCCTCTTACGCACATAAAGTGGCCCAAGATTTAGGCACAACCGTAACAGCGGTATCTTTTAATGCCGAGGACGATGCCTCCTTGGGAACCTACGGGATCTCCAAAGTTTTGAAGGTATCGGACGATTCCCTGACAACCTTTAACGCCAAGGCCTATGCAGATGTATTGGCCCAAGCAGTAAAAGGAGAGGACGCTAAAGTAATCATATTGAGTTCCAGTGTGGACAGCAAATTTTTAGCACCTATCCTAACAGCTAAATTGACCGCTGGATATGTACCTAACGTAGTGGCTGCCCCAGAAAGCACTTCTCCTTTTATTGTAAAGCGCACCGCTTTCAGTAATAAAGGGTTCGCCATGACCGAAATTTCATCGGATATAAAAGTAATCGGGGTATCCAGTAACGCCTTCGGAGTAGTGGAAAATAATGTTTCTGCCTCAGTTGAGGAATATAGCCCTTCTTTGAACGACGATGCCTTTGCCGTTAAATCGGTGGAAGTAGATCGTGTGGTCGGAAAAGCAACCATTGCCGATGCGGATATTGTTGTATCAGGGGGGCGTGGACTTAAAGGACCCGAAAACTGGGGCATGGTTGAAGAATTGGCCGATGTTTTGGGTGCGGCAACCGCCTGCTCCAAACCAGTTTCGGATATGGGATGGCGCCCGCACAGTGAGCACGTAGGACAAACTGGAAAGCCCGTTGCGAGCAATCTCTATATCGCCATTGGTATATCTGGGGCCATTCAGCATTTGGCAGGCATCAACGCCTCCAAAGTAAAAGTGGTCATCAACAACGACCCCGAAGCACCTTTCTTTAAGGCTGCGGATTACGGAATAGTCGGGGATGCCTTCGAGGTAGTGCCCGAACTCATCGAAAAATTAAAAGAATTTAAAGCCCAAAACGCTTAAATTTTGTTAATTTGCCCATTGCAAGGGGCTGTTCAGATAACTGGTAAAGCCACTTATTTGGACGGCCCTTTGCTTTAGGAGGAGATATATGAGTTTAGTACGATTAAAAATAAAGGGGATATCATACAGCCAAACACAAAATGGCGCGTATGCCCTTATTTTAAATGAAGAAGAGGGAGACCGTAAACTTCCCATTGTTATTGGCGCATTTGAAGCACAATCCATTGCCATTGCACTGGAGAAAGAGATAAAACCGCCCAGACCATTAACACATGACCTGTTCAAGAATTTTGCCGATAGGTTCAAAATTGTGGTCAAGCAGGTAATTATCCATAAACTGGTGGATGGTGTTTTCTATTCCAGCATTATTTGTGAGCGCGATAACGATGAGGAAATCATCGATGCCCGTACCAGCGATGCCATTGCGCTTGCGCTACGCTTTGATGCTCCTATCTTTACGTACAAGACCATTCTTGACAAAGCTGGGATTTTCCTTAAATTCTCTTCCAAAGAAAAGGAAGAGGATGACGATGACAGCATCATGGTCGACGAAATCCTACAAGAGGGAGAGACCGTGGAAATAGAATCGGGTGCCGACACACACGGATACCGGGAGATGTCCCTACAAGAACTCCACAAAGAATTGGACAAGGCAGTTGCCA
This sequence comes from Flagellimonas yonaguniensis, assembly GCF_029193885.1. Lineage (GTDB taxonomy): Bacteria > Bacteroidota > Bacteroidia > Flavobacteriales > Flavobacteriaceae > Flagellimonas > Flagellimonas yonaguniensis. The sequence continues at coordinate 382,982 of NZ_JARFVB010000002.1, forward strand.
GCGAAGACTACGAAAAAGCTGCCAAATTAAGGGATGAGATTTCCAAGCGCAAATAAACAACCAACGTACATGGCGAAAAAGACCCAAAGTTTACTGATACTTTTATTCATTTGTTCGGTCGCTTTCGGCCAAAATTCATTGCCCGCAGATTCCCTTAACGTTGCCATCGGGTCCACTATTACGGAAACCGCTTTCCAACCGGAAACTGCAGAAATCATACCCAACCAAGGGTTCAACTTCACTACATTTTTACGCGGTGCACTGGGGATGGCAGTGCTTATTCTGATATCCTTTTTGTTCAGTTCCAACAGAAAGGCCATCAATTGGAAAACGGTCGGAATCGGTTTATCGTTACAAGTATTGATTGCCATTGGCGTGCTCAAGGTTCCTTTTGTACAATATATTTTTGAACAAGTCGGAAGCATTTTCGTCAGCATTCTGGACTTTACCCGTGCTGGAAGCCAATTCCTGTTTGAAGGCCTGGTAGTGGACATGGATACATTTGGGTACATTTTCGCTTTTCAAGTACTGCCTACCATTATATTTTTCTCCGCCTTGACCTCGGTTCTTTATTATTTGGGAGTGATTCAAGTAGTGGTAAAATGGATGGCTTGGCTACTTTCCAAAACATTGGGCATATCGGGAGCCGAAAGTCTTTCCGTGGCAGGCAATATCTTTTTGGGACAAACCGAAGCACCTTTACTCATCAAGGCCTACTTGGAAAAAATGAACAAATCCGAAATCCTTTTGGTCATGATTGGAGGAATGGCTACGGTAGCAGGAGCGGTCTTGGCCGCCTACATCGGTTTTTTAGGCGGTGATGATCCAGAACTACGCTTGGTCTTTGCCAAGCACCTTTTGGCAGCATCGGTAATGGCGGCACCTGGGGCAATCGTTATTTCAAAAATATTGTATCCACAGACCGAGAAAGTCAACACCGATGTAGAGGTGTCTTCCGAAAAAATAGGTGCCAATATTTTGGACGCCATTGCCAATGGAACCACCGAAGGCCTTAAACTCGCCTTGAACGTCGGGGCCATGCTCTTGGTCTTTGTGGCCTTTATCGCCATGATCAACGGAATCTTGGGCTGGGTTGGTGATGTCTCCACGTTCAACAACTGGATCGCTGCCAATTCCCCTTATACGGAATTTTCATTGGAGGCCATTCTAGGAACCATATTTGCCCCGCTTATGTGGCTTATTGGTGTTGCCAATGAGGACATTATGCTCATGGGACAGTTGCTTGGAATAAAGCTTGCCGCTAGCGAGTTTGTGGGATACATTCAATTGGCAGATCTAAAGAATGTGGCCAGTGGTGTTCATTTTACCTACAACAAATCAGTAATCATGGCCACCTATATGCTCTGTGGTTTTGCCAACTTTGCTTCCATCGGTATTCAAATTGGCGGTATAGGGTCCTTGGCGCCCGGTCAACGAAAAGTACTTTCCTCATTTGGAATGAAGGCCGTTTTGGGAGGATCTTTGGCTTCATTGCTGTCGGCTACCATAGCTGGGATGATTTTAGGGTAACCCTTCAACCTCTTTTCAGTTAATAAACTCTTCATAAGTCTTTTGCCTTTTAGTTTCCAAAACACACTTATTGAAGTAATTTCGATGGATTGATTTTTTATCATATCGAGCGTAGTCGAGATATCTTAACTTTTTTCCGAAAATGATTTCTCGATACAATTTTCCGCCTGCGGAAAATCCTCGAAATGACTCTGATAACAGAACAGACAGCATGAAACAGTACCACGACCTTCTTAAACACGTATTGGAGCACGGGAACCAAAAAGGGGACCGCACAGGAACAGGAACCTTGAGTGTTTTTGGCTATCAAATGCGGTTCGACCTCTCCGAGGGCTTCCCTATGGTAACGACAAAAAAGCTGCACCTTAAATCTATTGTGCATGAACTTTTATGGTTTTTAAAGGGAGATACCAATATTGCCTACCTTCAGGAAAATGGAGTCCGAATTTGGAATGAGTGGGCCGATGAAAATGGGGATTTGGGCCCAGTTTATGGACATCAATGGCGCAATTGGAACAGCGAGGAAATCGACCAGATCAAGGAAGTGGTGGAAACCTTGAAAAACAACCCAAACAGCCGTAGAATGTTGGTTTCTGCATGGAATCCCAGTGTATTACCGGATACTTCGGTATCATTTTCCGAAAATGTGGCCAACGGAAAGGCGGCTCTACCACCCTGCCATGCCTTTTTCCAGTTTTATGTGGCCGATGGCAAATTATCCTGTCAATTGTACCAACGTAGTGCGGATATCTTTTTGGGGGTACCATTCAACATTGCTTCTTATGCGTTGTTTACCTTGATGATGGCCCAAGTCTGTGGCTACCAACCCGGGGAGTTCATCCACACCTTTGGTGATGCACATATTTACAACAACCACATGGAGCAGGTGGAACTGCAATTGAGCCGTAACCCTCGCCCCTTGCCCACCATGAAATTGAACCCTGAAGTAAAGGACATTTTTAACTTTACCTTTGATGATTTTGAGCTATTGAACTACGACCCGCACCCACATATCAAGGGGGTTGTGGCAGTGTAAAGACCTTATCAATTCACAATATCATGAAAAAAGGTGGAGTGATTTTTGACTTCAACGGCACATTGTTCTGGGATTCCGAACACCAAGAAAAATCTTGGGACGAATATCTAGCTGCACACAATATTCTCCTGACCAAAGAGCAAAAAAAAGAATACATCCACGGCAGAAACGGGAAGGACACCCTCGAAATTTTGTTTAAAAGGGAGTTGAGCGATGAAGAAGTCCACAACTATTCCGAAGAGAAGGAAGTCCTGTACCGCAATGAGTGCCTTAAGCATAAAATGGTACTGGCGCCAGGAGCACTGGACCTTCTGAATTATTTGAAAGCAAACAACATCCCCATGGCCATTGCCACAGCCTCGGGAAAATCGAATGTGGACTTTTTTATTGACAAATTCAACCTGTTGGATTATTTTGCTGAAGACCATATTGTGTACAATGATGGCACCGTAAAAGGAAAACCAAACCCTGACCTATTCGACCGGGCCATTGAAAGGCTAGGTGTGGACAAAGCAGGCTCCATTATTTTTGAGGACTCCCATTCAGGGATACAGGCAGCTCTTAATTGCAAAGTGGGACATGTGGTCATTGTAAACTCCACCAATTCCGATTACTCCAGCTTTGAACTCCCTATCATAACCCATTTTGATGCATTTGATAGGGGTGTTTTAAAATTTTGATTGCCTATTGGATTGAAAATACCCAGCTAGCGTGAGCCCCTTGGCTCGTGACCAGTATAACTTCTCAAAACCTTACTAATTCAATAATGGAACGAGCGTAACGCCTGTCTGCCGACAAAGGCAGGCTCGCACCAGAAATAGGCTTGAAATCAAAATTTTCGAAGTAATCATTTTCTTAGCTCCAAAGTTATCTTTCTTAAAGCAGTAACAACATTTCGCAAATCCTCTTTGGAAAAAACACCCTCCTCTACATAAAAAAGCATTTCAACACCCAAATCCAAAACTTCGGCCAGCTCATTTGGCGAAGAATAAACATCTTCAAACAAGTCCGAAAATTTTCTATCGCTTTGTGTCATGCTTCAAATCTAATCAACCCCAACGGATAAAGCGTCATAACAAATTATGACCTTGGTTGACCAAAACCAATACATACACAAAAAGGCAAATGGTCATGCTGAACTTGTTTCAACATCTCATCAAATTATAACAACCCTTCTGAGACCCTGAAACAAGTTCAGGGTGACGCTAAAGGCTAAGGGAATAATAGAAACAAGATTAATCTATCCAAAATCGTACATTTGACTCAAATCAATGTTAACCCATAAGCCATGAAACCCACCATCATCGGAATATTCGCCACACTATTATTTGCCAGTTGTGGTGAACAACCAAAAAAGGAAGCCTCCGAAAAACAGACAGCAAGCACGGAAAAATCAGAAGAAACAACAGCACCTCAACTCCGCCATGTGGTATTGTTCAAATTCAAGGAGAATTCTTCCGAAGAAGATATACAGCAAGTGGAAGAGGCTTTCAACGCCCTGCCATCCAAAATTTCCGAAATAAAAGGATATGAATGGGGCAAGAACAACAGCCCAGAAAACCTGAACAAAGGACTTACCCATTGTTTCTTTTTAACTTTTAACAGCGAAGCCGATCGCGATACGTACCTTACCCACCCCGACCATGTAGCCTTTGGCGACGTTGCAGGGCCGCACATTGCGGATGTAACCGTTGTGGATTATTGGACAAAGTGAATTTTGAGAGCGTCATGCTGAACTCGTTTCAGCATCTCATCAAATTATGTCAAAAGTTTATGAGACCCTGAAACAAGTTCAGGGCAAAGGATAATAATAAATCAAAGGAAAAGGGAATCCGCCATCAGCTTTGGGGCTCACTCATGGCGGACAGTGTTTTTATACTTCCAATACGGCGTTCTCGGTGCCCGCATAATCGTTCCATTGGTAACGGTCAGCCTCGGAGTCATTGGTGTAATTGCCGTCGATCAAGTATCTAAACTCGTAGCTGTTCTCCACGGGTAGGTCAAACGTTCCCTTAAAGGTGCCGTTCTTCAATTTCTTCAAGCTGCTCTTTTTAGGGTTCCATTTATTGAAGTCCCCCACTACAGCAACCGTTTTGGCCTCGTCCGCAGGAACTGTGAAAGTTACTTTGCAAACAGGCTTGCTCTTTAGGTATTGTTTTTTAATTGCCATGGTACCAAAAATTTTAATTTCAGTACAAAACAATACATAAAACCATTTATTTACAATAAGTTAGAATCGATTTATCAATTTGATAAAATCCACCTAACCCCAAGATCACTTTTAGTAAATAAAATCAATGTTTTTTACCAATTATTAGTTTGAAGCCCAGCGTTTTAAAAGTGTTGCAACAACATCTACTTCTTCTTCGGTATTGTAAAAATGAAAGCTCAACCGAATACCTCCGCCCCGTGGTGATGCCACTACATTTTCCCCGGTGAGTTTATTGAAGAGCTTCTCGTCTCCCTTAACATTGAAGATGGTGCTGTGCTGCTTTCTTTTGGTGATAGCGGGCTGCAACAAATCGAGCTCGGTAAAGACTGTCATTGCTTTTTTGGAGAGCTTTTGGAGTTGTGCCTGCACATTGTCCAAACCTATTTCATCCAGAAATTTGACCGCAAACTCCAAGCTTCCAAAATTGAGGGAATCCAAATGGCCCGGTTCCAAAAACTTACAAAAAGTGATGTTGTTCCGTTTGGAGGCATCATTGTCCACAGAGCCATTTCCGATACCCCGAAGCTCGAACTGCTCCATCACTTCGTCTTTTACCAGAAAAAAACCGTTCCCGTAACCGGCCAGCATCCATTTGTAGGCACTGGTTCCCAAGATATCGATTCCTGAAGCTTCAAAATCAAAAGGCTCTGTTCCACAATATTGGGTACCATCGGCCAGAATCATCAGGTTGGGAAACTCCTTTTTCAAATCTTTCAAAAAATCAAAGTCGATACGGACCCCATCTACCCATTGCACCAAACTGAGTGCAAGTACTTCAATATCGCCTTTTTTTACCTTGGCATGGATATTTTCTTCCATATGTTCATCGGCATCCACATAGTCCCGCTTAAAATTCCGGGTCTCGAATGGCCAGTTGACACTTGGATAATCCTTATTTACGAGCAATACCTTTTTATCCTTGGGCAATCCTTCCAAGAGCAGGTTGAATCCCAAACTGAAATTTGGGACCAAGGCCACATTTTCCGCTTTGCAATTGAAAAACCTCCCAACGGTCTTCTTGATCTCGGGCATGTGGGCAAAACCTTTGTTCTTGATTTCACTTCCGCCAATAAGGTAATCGAGGTCGTGCCCTTGGCGCCACTCCATCAAATCTTCGCTCAACAGCCCTGCGGATGCGGTATTGGCGTATACGGATTGATTAAGGGCTGGAAATTTTTTTCTTAGATTTTGCATGTCGGGATTTTTGGATACAATTCAGTTATCTTTGTTGATAAAGATAGCCATTCCATGTTGTCATTTGGTAAAAAGAAGAAGTCGGAAATAGATTTGGAGCAGCACGAACTTTTGGAGAATGCCCATAAGCGCATCAAACAAAAGAAAGGGCTGTTCTCCCACTTTGTCATTTTTTTGATCGGCAGTATTTTTTTGATTCTTGCCAACAAGGTCCTCAAGTACGGGGAAGGGTACGATTGGTCCTTTTGGATCGTATTGGCCTGGGTCTTTTTATTGGTCCTGCATCTGTTCAATGTGTTTGTGACCCACAAATTCATGGGGCAAAATTGGGAGCGTCAGCAACGTGAGCGATTGGTAAGGCTTCAAAAAGAACGGATTGGCGAAATCCAAAAGGAAATAGAAACGGACTTTCCTCTTTCCAAAATCAATAAAAAAAAAGATCAATGAGAAAATTGATCATTATTGCGGCCGCGGCCGAAAACAATGCCCTTGGCAAGGACAACGACTTGGTGTGGCATTTGCCTGATGATTTCAAACGCTTTAAAAACTTGACCTCGGGACACAAGATCATCATGGGCAGAAAGACATTGGAGAGCTTTCCGAAACCATTGCCCAACCGAACCCATATTGCCATCACACGGGACGAGGATTATACCCCAAAGTTTCCTTGCACCATTGTACATTCATTGGCGGATGCCATTGGTCTGGTGAAAGACAACGAAACGGCTTTCATCATCGGAGGCGGGGAAATCTACAAACAGTCCATGGACCGTGCCACGGATATTGAATTGACAAGGGTTCACGGCACTTTTGAAGCGGACGCTTTTTTTCCGGAAATCGATGATGACCAATGGAAATTGGTAAACGAGGAACATCATCCAAAGGATGATAGACATCAATATGACTTTACATATCTGACTTACCGAAGAAAATAGGTTTTGGATTCCCGTTTTCACGGGAATGACAGTTTCATTCTATTAGAAATCCAGATAAAAGACTTTCGCGGAGGGCCGATCGATTAAATCTTCAATAACCGCTATATTGGCATTGGTATAAAAGATATGTTCGGGTTGTACATTCCTATCTGAAAGCAGGCTGTTTTGCTCCAAAATAGCTTTGGTTTGTCTCGCCACGGCCTCGCCCGAATCTATGATGTTAATATGTTCTGGCAATATGTCTTTCAAAACGGGTATCAGGTACGGGTAATGGGTACATCCGAGTACCAGACAATCCATATTTTGATCAAGCATGGGCTGTAAGAAACCGATCAATAGCTCTTTCATCTCATCAGATTGGATTTTACCTGCTTCTATAAGCTCCACCAATCTTTTTCCTTCCTGTTCCAATATGGTGATTCCTTCAGCATACAGTTTGGACGTATTGTGGAACAAGCTACTGGAGAGGGTACCCTTGGTGGCCAAAACCCCAATTTTTTTGGTTTTGGTATGCAATGCGGCAGGTTTTATGGCGGGCTCGATTCCTATAAATGGCACATCGTAATGGGAACGAAGGTAGTCAATAGCGTTTGTTGTGGCGGTATTACATGCCACTAGAATGATTTTACAGCCACGACCGAGCAGAAACTCTGTGTTCTTGATGCTGAGCCGTTGTATTTCCTCTTTTGACTTTTCGCCATAAGGGGCGTTGGCACTATCGGCCAGATAAATGGTGTTTTCGCGAGGAAGCATCTTTGCCACTTCTTTCCAAATGGATGTACCCCCTACTCCTGAATCAAAAATGCCTATTGGTTTTTGCATGATTAAAAATAGTGCCTTGAATTTTTATGGCATAAAAAAACCGCTTTTAATAAAAGCGGTTTTTTGAATATTGTAAAATCATGGTTTAGAAACCAAGCTCTTGCTTTACAGCTGGCAAAAGATCTTTTCCTTTGGCCACGATCAAGCTTAATCCTGGGCTGGCATCGATTACATACTCATACCCTTCGGCCGCTGCCACTTTTTCAATAGCTGCTTTGGCTTTTTCCGAGATAGGAGCGAACAACTCTTGCTGTTTCTTTTGCATATCCTGCATAGCCTTTTGTTGTGCTTCTTCAATGTTTTTCTCAAATCCTTGAAGCTCTACGGCTCTTTGCTCGTTTTCTTCCCTTGTTTTGGAAGTGGCTTCATTTTGGTATTGTGTATACTTGTTTTGAAGCTCTGTCATGGAGCCTTGAATATCCGCTTGATAAGTTTCCTGTAATTTCTTCAATTCAGCTTGTGCAGCCTTCATCTCCGGCATTTCAGACAATAGTTGCTGTACATTGATATGTGCAACCTTGCTCTGTGCATTTACAAAACCCGTAGCCGCAACAAACAATACTAGGGCTACAGCAATCCTTTTTACATTTTTCATGATTCTCAACGTTACTTTTTGACTTTAAATTTAGTGTTTCAATATAATCTATCCTATTGAATCCTTTTGTTGTTCTTGCGCTTTTTTTCGTTCTTCCAATTTGGCTTTTCTCTTGGCTTCGCGCTCTTCCAATAATTTTTTTCTTCGTTCTTCGTATGCTTTCTTACGCTCTTCGCGTTCTTTCAACTTATCCTCTCTTCGTTCCTCTGCTGCCTTTTCCCGTTCCTCTTGGGCTTCAGCTGCTTGTTCCTGTCTTTCCTTAAGCGCATCACTGATCTGGTCTTCTTCCTCTTTGAACTGCTCTAGACGGCTTTGTTCCTGTTGTTTTTTGTTGGATGCACTGATTTTTCTGGTGCGTCCTATCTCCCTTAAGACCAAGTCACTGATATCGTGTCTTTTTTCGGAATACAACATTACAACATCTGCGGATTTATCAAAAATAAAATCGTATCTTTTATTGGCCCCGATTTTTTGTACTTCATTGAACACTTGATCCTGTATGGGCTGTATCAAAACTTGTTTTTGGAGTACCAAATCCCCTTGTGGTCCAAAACGGTCTTGCTGGTAGTCCAACATTTCCTTTTCAAGCAACTGGATTTCCTCTTCACGTTCCAAAATAAGCTCGTCCGTCAACAAAACCTTTTCTGCCATCAGATCTTTTTTCATTTGTTCGATGACGCTTTGCTTCAGCTCGATTTCCTGCTTCCATTTTTGGGCCTTGGCATTCAACTGTTCAGTAGCATCCCTGTACTCCTCCACATTTTCGAGGATATATTCCATATCCACATATCCTATGCGCACTCCTCGTTGGGAAAACCCATAAAGGGACGACATCAAAACAACTACTGATAAAAGAACTTTGGTATTCATCTTTGATTCCGCATTTTACATAGAAAATATCGTGCCAAAATTACTAATTTATTTAAAATGAATTATTTACAAATTAGCAATACACGATTTTCCATAAATTAAAACTGCTGCCCGATGATGAAGTGCGTTTGCCATCCACTTGGTCCCACCGATCCTGGACGGGCATCTGTATCGAAGCCATAACCAAAATCAATTCCCAAGAGTCCGAATGCCGGCATAAAAATACGTAGCCCCACTCCGGCAGATCTTTTTAACTCAAACGGATTATAGTCATTAAAATTGTTGAAGGCGTTACCTGCTTCCAAAAATGTCAGTGCATATATGGAAGCTGTTGGCTTTAAAGTAAGTGGATAACGCATTTCCAATGAGAATTTATTGTAAATGGTTCCTCCATCTTGTTCCAGATTATTTGTAATTGGGTTGGTACTGTATGGAGTCAACGATTGGTTTTCATATCCACGTAACTGTACCACATCCCTACCGTCCAAGGTAAAGTTACCTAAACCGTCGCCCCCAACGTAGAAGCGCTCAAAAGGCACATTACCAATATCATGGTTATAAGCTCCCAAGAATCCAAACTCGGCATTGGTGCGCAAAGTAAGCTTGCCCACTATGGCCTGGTACCAGTCTCCTTTGAACTTTACCTTATAATATTCCAGTAACTTAAAGCGCTCTTCTTCCATCCGTTCCAGATCATCACTCAACTGATTAAATTCCAGCTGCTCCTCTGTCGAACCAGGCTCTCCTATGTCGTAAAGCCTTTGGGTAGTTTCATCAATATCGTCTTTCAACTGTCCGTAATCTTTACTGCTGAAAAGCGAGTATGGCGGGGTAAACTTTGCAGTCAACTCAAAGTTGGAACCGGAAGTTGGGAAAATTCTGCTCGGTCCTTGGGAACTTCTAGAGATACCAAATGTATAACTCAAGGAGTTGGAACTACCATTACCGAAATTGAACAGTCCACTGTTGTAGTTGTCAAAATCATACAACTGATAGCTCAAGGAATGTGAAATAGTGAAGAAATCATCCGGCCATTGCACCCTTTTTGCCAAACCAGCAGAAACTCCTGTAATGGCAAAACCCCTGGACTTATCCACATCCAATCTTCCGTTACTATCGTAACTGGTACCAAATTGTTGTGTTCTTGATAAGGACAGGTTGAACCTTACCGGTTTTTTACCTCCTAACCAAGGTTCGGAGAAATTCAAGCTATATACCCTAAAGGTTCTACTGGCCTGCAAACGCAATGCAAATGTTTGACCATCCCCCATGGGTACGGGTGTATAAGCTTCTTTGTTAAAGATGTTCCTAAGGGAAAAGTTACTGAAGGAAAGTCCCAATGTACCTATGAAACCTCCTCCTCCAAAACCTCCTTGGAGCTCAATTTGGCTGGAGCCGGATTCGACCAAGCTATAATTTACGTCAACCGTTCCTTCATTCGCGTTTGGATTTTGAATGTCCGGTACTATTTGTTCTGCATCGAAGAAGCCAAGTTGACCCAATTCCCTAATCGTCCTTACGATATTGGACTTGCTGTATTTTTGGCCAGGCCTGGTTCGTATTTCTCTGTAGATCACATGATCATTGGTCTTGTCGTTACCCGAAACGGTCACATGATCCAAAAAGGTCTCTTTTCCCTCAATGATCCTTATCTCAAAATCGATGGTATCGTTTACTGCGGAAACCTCAACAGGATTGATGGTTGAGAACAGATACCCGTTATTCTGATAAAGATTGGTCAAGTCCTGCGCATCAGGATCGGAAGCATCTGCTATACGTTCTTTGAGCAGCACGCCGTTATAGGTATCCCCTTTTTTGATGCCCAAATATTGGCTCAACATCCTATCGGTGTATACAGTGTTACCAACAAAATCAATGTTACCAAAATAGTATCTATCCCCTTCTTCCACCTTAATGGTCAAGTCAATGTTCTTATCGTCCAGTTTCACAAAAGTATCCGATAATATCCTAGCATCCCTGTACCCTCTTTCCGCATAGGCATCAATCAGGTTATCCAAATCTTCTTCGTAGTCGGCTTCAATGTATTTTGACTTTTTCCAGAAACGATAGATTTTTTTCTTCTTTGTGTTTTTAAGGGATTTTCTCAGTCTTTTGTTGGACAGCTTTTCGTTGCCGACAAAGTTGATATTCTTGATTTTGACCTTATCCCCCTTGTTCACATTGATGACCATGTTCTGTACATTGGCACCAGTGGTATCCGCAGCAGTGGCGATGTTCACCTTGGCATTCAAGAACCCTTGTTTTTTATACTTGTTCTGAAGGTAGTTCTTGGTATTGGCTATTAAACTCTCCGTTATTTTCTTTCCTTTTTTCAGGTCGGTGTCATCTATGATATCCTCAACCTTTCTTTTCTTAACACCGTAAACCGTAACATTGTTCAAGGTTGGGCGCTCAGTGATGTTCAGTTCCAAAAATATCTTGTCGTCCTCGATTTTGGTGTAATACATTTCCACATTACTGAACAAGTCGAGATTCCATAACTTTTTGATCACAGCACTTATTTCATCGCCGGGCACCTTGATCGGCTGACCTACACGCAAACCAGTGTAGCTCTTCACGGTTTGTTCATTGTAGCTCTGTAGACCTGTTACGGTCAACCCTCCCAAAATGTATTGCTTGCCTTCTTCAAAATCGGTTTCCTGGGCAATACCGTGGGTTGAAAATAAAAATAGTGGGATAATAAGGGCGGTAAGTATGGAATTTGTGATACCCTTAGTTAAGTTGTTCGCTCGTTTTTCCAAATCGTCGTTCTCTATTTTGGTAACTTAATATGGCCTCTACCAAATGGTTTTCTCTAAAGTCGGGCCAAAATACATCAATAAAATATAATTCGGCGTATGCAATCTGCCAAAGTAGAAAATTACTTATCCTGCATTCGCCACTGGTACGGATAAGCAGGTCTACATCAGGCAAAAAGTGCGCGTAAAGATGTGTATTTATAACTGTTTCATCAATATTTTCGGGGGAAATTATGTTATTTTTAACTTTGACCGCAATCTCCTGAACCGCTGTTTTTATCTCCTCCCGTGAGCCGTAGCTCAATGCCAGCGTAAGGGTCATCCCTGAATTGTTCTCGGTTTTTGACATCACTTCGGTAAGCTCTTTATAGACTTTTTTGGGCAATGTTTCGATCTTACCGATGGCCTTTAACCTAATATTATGCTTGTTCAGGGTTTTCAATTCCCTTTTCAACGCGTTGACCAAAAGCCTCATCAAGGTATCTATCTCAGTCTTTGGGCGGTTCCAATTTTCTGTGGAAAAGGCATAAAGTGTCAAAAAAGGAATCTGGAGTTTGGCACAGCTCTCCACAGTTTGGTTCACGGATTCCACTCCGTTCTCGTGCCCGAACATACGTATTTTGCCACGCTGTTTGGCCCATCTTCCATTACCATCCATGATGATGGCCACGTGTTGTGGTAGTTTTTCTTTGTCTACGTCCTCTAGTGTGTGCATTTTATTGAAAACAATCCTGGCAGGGCTTACGTCCAAAGGTATAGGTCAATGTTATACCTGAAAAAACGTACCAGTCGTCGCTCAATATATTCCCGAATCGGAATTGCTCAAAATTGGAACCTTCTGGGTTACTTGCGTCCAAATTGTCCGTAAAAGTATATCTGGCCCCAATTTCGGCCCCTAGAATCAAGAATTGATTTAAACGATACTTAGCCCCAACCGTCATTGGAATTGCAAAACTACCTTCTTTTTGGTTAATATCCTGCATCTGAAGGGCATCAATATAATTAAAATCGTATCTAAAGTAGGTTACACCCGTGTACAAGTAAGGCGTGAAGGCGGGTCCGAGCTTATGAAGATTGTACTCGACAAAGTTGATTTCCAGTCCAGCGGAGAACTCCAAGATGGAATTATCGACCACATACCCCCTTTGTTGCCTGGACTGCATGTGGGATTTGGTATCGTCCGCGGTAACGTCACCATAAAGGACACTGGCCCTCCAAGCATAGCGTTTCCCTTTGTTCCATTTAAATATTCCTCCAAAGGCAGGGCCAGAAGGTAAAATGTAATTGGTCCTTCCCACATCACCTATCATATTGGCACCACCGGCAAACACTCCTATCTCGTAGGTCTGTGCATTTACCTTGATCACACAGCATAGAAAAACTGCCAAAACTATCCGCATACTATCCAAAAAGTTTCAAGAATTAAGAGTAAAGGAAGGTCTATAGATTTATATTTAGAGTTGCTCTCCCTTGTTAAACAGTTTTTCGTTCCTTTTATTGTTTTTGATGGTATCAATTACGTCTATCCTCTCCCCAAAGTAATTTGTTGCGCAAGGTTTTCAAGAAGCTTTCGGATTTGTACTCGATCATTTTGATGGTAAAGTCCGCTTTTTTGATGCGAATCTCCTTACCGTTCGGAATATCGGCAATCCGAGAATCCAGGGACACCAAATGGGTCCGCTCCCTACCTGAAACCTTCAGTCTAATTTGAGTTTTATCGGAAATCACCAAAGGGCGGGCATTTAGATTGTGCGGCGCAATGGGTGTGAGCACTAATGATTCTGCCGAAGGAGCAATGACCGGACCGCCACAACTCAAGGAATAGCCTGTTGAGCCTGTTGGGGTGGAAACAATTAGTCCATCGGACCAGTAGGAGGTCAAATATTCATCGTCCAGCCAAGTTTCCACGGTAATCATGGAAGTGGTATCCTTGCGACTCACCGTAATTTCGTTCAGGGCAAAATTGATTCCACGGAATTCATCCAGTTCGGAATCCAGTTCCACCTCTACCAATGTCCTTTCTTCAATGGTATAATGACCAGCTTCAAATTCAGTAACCAGTTTTCGGACGTTCTCCTTTTTAAAAGTGGACAAAAATCCCAAACGACCCGTATTGACACCAACAATGGGAATATCGTAGTCCTTTATATATGTAACGGCTCGCAACATGGTACCATCGCCGCCAAAACTCACGAACATATCAAAAGAGGAATCCAATCCTTTGGATTGGGTAAATGTTCCCTTTACTTGTTCTTCGGTAATTGTAGCAACAAGTTCATTGAAGTTCTCCTCCACATAAACACTAGCATCCAACTTCTTCAATTCGTCCAAAAGCTCCTCCACGCAGAGCTGGTCCTCCTTCTGAAAGGACTGACCGTAAATGGCTACCTTCATACTAAACATTAAGATATTTTTCCAGATAGTCGGAACGTTGCTTCAAATCTTCCAAGAACTGGTCGTCGCTGTTCCCAAACACAATGGTGTAGTTGTATCTCCTAAACGTCTGTGCCACCTCGTTCAAGCTCTGTGTTCCAACTTTCAAGGTAATCTCCACGATATCGTTCTGTGAATCGGTAATGAAGGCACCCAACAAGCGGGCATTGTTTCCTTCCACAATTTGGGCAATCTCACTAAAGGAATAATCCTTGATTCCAATGGAAACCACCAGAATGGCTCCTGGCTCCCTAAAGAAAGGTGTATCGATAAATACGTCCACCACATCCTCAAGATCGTAATAACCAATAATCAAACGGTCTTCATCCAAAACAGGCAACACATTGGCCTCGTTTCTAGAGAACATTTCCAGCACATCCAACCAAGCGGTTTCCTTGGTCACAAAAAAGTCCTCCATTTCAAACCTGAAATCGTCAACTTTTTTTTCGGGTTCGAAACAGGCCAGGTCGTTTTCGGAAAGCAATCCCAAATATGTACCGTTCTCGGTCACTCCAACATGGGAAAATGTGGTCTCTTCAAAAAATTTGATCACATCTTTCAAAGTTTCCGACACTTCAAAAACGGGAACTGTGCTGATTATTTTGTCTTGAATCTGCATAACAACTCTATTAGGTGCAAAATACTAATTTAAAATGGCAAAAGGCATGCCGAATTCTTATTTTTGACATTCTAAAAAAGAACCACATGACAAAGTTAAGTGTCAACATAAATAAACTGGCAACTTTACGAAATTCGAGGGGTGGCAATGTGCCCAACCTGATCACTTCCACCAAGGACATCGAATCCTTCGGTGCACAGGGCATCACAATACACCCAAGACCGGACGAAAGACATATTCGTTACCAAGATGCGCGGGACCTCAAAAAAGTGGTTACCACAGAATTCAATATTGAGGGCAATCCTGTTCCAAAATTTATCGATTTGGTGCTCGAAGTAAAGCCCACGCAGGTTACCTTGGTGCCCGATGCCGAAGATGCCATTACCTCCAACGCTGGCTGGGACACCATAAAGCACAGGGACTTTTTGGTTGACGTCATCAAAACCTTTAAGGAAAACGGCATCCGAACTTCAATTTTTGTGGACCCCGACATGGAAATGGTAAAAGGGGCAGCAGAAACGGGAACCGACCGCGTGGAACTCTATACTGAAAGTTTTGCCGATGAATTTGCCAAAGGTAACAAGGAAGGTGGTATTGCTCCGTTTGTTGAGGCAGCCAAAATGGCACACGAAGTTGGTCTTGGTCTCAATGCAGGGCACGACCTTAGTTTGGAAAACATCAAATTTTTCAAAGAACACATTCCACACCTTTTGGAAGTCTCCATAGGACATGCTTTAATCTGCGAGTCCATATATCTAGGTCTCGAAAATGTGGTGAACATGTACTTACACCGATTGAAATAATGGAGATACTGCATTCAAAAATATTGGGCGAAGGGCAACCTTTCATCATACTGCATGGATTTTTGGGCATGTCCGACAATTGGAAAACCCTTGGCACCCAATATTCCGAAAATGGATTTCAAGTTCATTTGATAGATCAGCGCAACCACGGAAAAAGTTTTCATTCCGAAGAGTTCAATTATGACATATTGAGCGATGATGTCATCAACTACATGAACCATCATAATCTAGATTCCGCCTTTGTGATGGGACACTCCATGGGAGGCAAAACGTCCATGCAATTGGCTACTTCCCATCCGGATAGGGTAACTAAATTGATCGTAGCAGATATCGCCCCAAAATATTATCCCCCACATCACGATTTCATCTTCAATGGTCTTTCCCACTTGGATTTTGACCAAATTTCAGACAGGCGTGAAGCTGACGATGAATTGTCCAAATATATTAAGGACAGAGGAATTCGACAGTTTTTGCTCAAAAACCTCTATTGGGTGGAAAAAGAAAAGCTGGGGTTCCGTTTCAACTTTGACGTGCTCAAAAACCGCATGGAAGAAATTGGCGAAAATATATTCCCAAATGCCATTTATAATGGCCCTACCCTGTTTTTGCGTGGCGACCGTTCGGAATACATCCAACCCAACGACTTTGCCGAAATCAAAAGACACTTCCCCAATGTCCAAATTGAAACCATTGATAAGGCTGGACATTGGCTACATGCAGAAAATCCAAAACAGTTTTTCGAGAAGAGTTTCAACTTTCTGAATTCTTAAAATTCACCCCTTTTTATTATGCATGCATAATTTTTTTACCCATTTAATTGTCTGTATGACAAATTTGATATAGATTTGGTTAATTCAGATTCTTACCATAAGAATTAACATAAACTAACTATAACAGATTTTTTGATATGAAAAAGTTTTATGCCCTACTCCCATTTCTAGGCTTACTCTTGATTGCATGCGAAGATGACACCCCAATAACCGAAACACCGGACCCAGACCCAGTGGAATACACTTCAGGAACAGCTGATTTTTCCAATTACGTAGCCATTGGAAACTCATTGACAGCTGGTTTTTCCGACAATGCCTTATTTGAAGACGGGCAAGAAGCGTCCTTTCCAAACATGCTGGCCGCAAACTTTGCTCTTGCGGGAGGTGGAAGTTTCGAGATTCCATTTATGGCGGACAATCTTGGAGGAATGACACTTGGAGGAACCCCAATAGCAGGCAATAGATTGATATTGTCCTTTTTGGGCGAAAGTCCAAGTCCAGTTGAAGTTATAGGCCAAGGCACCACGGAAGTTTCAAACAAACTAACAGGAACATACAACAACATGGGTGTACCTGGAGCCAAAAGTTACGAATTGTTAGCACCTGGATACGGTAGCTTGGCCGGTGTGGCCATGGGAACCGCCAATCCATACTTTGCCCGGTTTTCATCTTCAGAATCCGCAACGGTAATCGGAGATGCCGCCGCTCAGGGCCCCACATTTTTTACCTTATGGGCTGGCGCAAACGATATTTTGGTATACGCTACTGGCGGTGGAACAGGAGTTGACCAAGCAGGCAACCTAGACCCAAGCACCTACTCCAGAAACGATATTACCGACCCAAATGTTTTTGCAGGATCTTTGGACGCCATGCTTCAAGCCATGACAGCAAACGGTGCAGATGGAGCCATTGCCAATTTGCCCAATGTGACCGACATACCCTATTTTACAACGGTACCACACAACCCCATTCCTTTGGATGAAGCTACAGCTGCCTTTTTGAACAGCGCAGACGCTTATGGTGCATACAACGCTGGTTTGGCCCAATTACAACAATTGAATATCATAACAGAGGATGAGTTGGCAGCTAGAACCATCTCTTTTGCCCCAGGGGAAGGAAATGCGGTGGTTATCATGGATGAAGACCTGACAGATTTGACAGGGTTCAACCCTGCACTGACCAATATGAGACAAGCCACCGAAAAAGACCTCTTGGTACTCACAGCAAGTTCTTTCATAGGAACACTTGCCGACCCTAACAATCCTACATCAATCAATGGAGTTGCCGTCCCTTTAGCAGACCAATGGGTATTGACACCAGACGAGCAAGACCTTGTGGAAACAGCACTTGAATCATACAACCAAACCATTGCTGGTTTGGCCGCAGCTTACGATTTGGCGTTTGTGGATGCAAATGCATTATTGGCCGAGCTAAACGCCAATGGGTTCCAACAAGCCGATGGCAGTATCGTGGATGCCACATTTGCCACAGGTGGAGGATTCTCTTTGGATGGAGTTCACCCAGCACCAAGAGGATATGCCATAGTAGCCAACGCCTTCATTGAGACTATCAACGCAAAATATAATTCGAATTTGCCCGGAGTCAATCCTTTGGATTACACTGGACTATATATTGACTAAACAAACATAATTTTTCTTTATCTTAAAGGCACCGAAATTCGGTGCCTTTTTATTTATAAAATCAATTAGTCAACCTATGAAACTCATTCTAAGATTATTGTTGAATGCACTTGCAGTTGTAATACTGAGCTACGTATTGCCCGGAGTCGGTGTCGATTCCATGTTTACCGCTATAATCGTAGCCGTAGTCCTCAGCTTGCTCAACTTTTTGGTAAAACCAATCTTGGTCATCTTTACCTTGCCCATTACCATCCTTACCCTAGGACTCTTCCTTTTGGTCATCAATGCCATCATTATTCTTTTGGCAGCGAATTTGATTGATGGTTTCCATGTGACCAGTTTTTGGTGGGCCATTATTTTCAGCCTGTTGCTCTCTTTTTTACAAGCCATTTTGCATTCCATTTTAAAGGAAGATCAGTAGAAATCATATGGTTTGAAAGTCAAGGGTTTAAAAACTTGGCAGCAAATCAAAAAAGAGTTACTTTTGCATCCCATTTTTAGAAAGCAAATTAGGTAGGAAATGAATATAACCAAAGAGCAGATTGACGATCTTAATGCAGTAGTAAAGGTTGCCATAAGCAAAGAAGACTATCAGGACAAAGTAGAGAAAATCCTAAAGGATTACAGAAAGCAGGCCAATATTCCTGGTTTCAGAAAAGGACAGGTTCCCATGGGACTTATCAAAAAGCAGTATGGCAAGGCCGTTTTGGTGGATGAAGTGAACAAATTGCTCCAAGACAATCTGAACAAATACCTTACCGAAGAAAAATTGGATGTTTTGGGAAATCCTCTTCCCAAACAACAGGACGATTTTGACTGGGATAAGGACAATTTGGATTTCGAATTCGAGTTGGGATTGGCACCAAGCTTTGACGTTAACCTGAAGACCAAAAAAGCCGTTACCCAATACAAAATCGTGGCCGATAAAAAAATGATCGAGGAGCAAGTGGAGCGTATTCAAAAGCAATACGGGAAATTGATTTCCAAGACCGAAGTGGGCAACAAAGATGAGATTACCGGCTTCTTTGCCAATGAAGAGGAAGAAATCGACCACAAGACCACCATTGAAGTGGACAAAATCAAGAGCAAAAAAGCTGTTGATGCACTTGTAGGAAAAAAAGTTGGCGACACTGTTACCTTGAACACAAAAGGACTTTTCAAAGAAGATTACCTGTTACCTAGCGCCTTGGGGATAGCAAAGGACAAAGCTGATGGCTTAAAAATCGATGTTATCTTCACTATTGAAGAAATCAACGAAAGAGAACCCGCAGTTTTGGAGCAAGAACTCTTCGATAAATTGTTCGGAGAAGGGAACGTTTCTTCAGAAAAAGAATTGAAGGACAAGATCAAGGAAGATTCAGAAAAACAGTTCGAGCAGCAGTCCGATCAAAAATTGTTGAACGACATTACTGAAAAATTGATCGATGAGACCAAATTCGAGCTTCCTTCCGAGTTTTTGAAAAAGTGGATCCAGATCAGTGGAGAAAACCCATTGACAGAGGATGAAGCCAAAGAAGAGTTTGAAAAATCCGAAAAAGGACTTCGTTACCAATTGATCGAGGGCAAGATCATCCAAGAAAACGAACTTCAGGTTCAGTTTGATGAATTGAAGGAGTTCGCCAAAGGATTCATCAAATCACAAATGGCACAATACGGCCACATAGACCCCAAAGAAGAAGAATTGGAGAATGTTGCCGCTAGGGTAATGAGCAATCAGGACGAGGTAAAAAGATTGTCCGAACAATTGATGAGCCAAAAACTTTTGGACCTCTACAAAGAAAAGGCCAACCTTAAGGTAAAGGAAGTCTCCTATGACGACTTCATCAAGGAAGCATACAGCTAAGGTTTCGCTAAAAGAAAATTAAGTATCTTTACGGTGCCGAAAAGCTAATTTTTCGGCACCTTTTTTTTAAGATAAATCGAGTCAAATCCTATGGATTACGGAAAAGAATTCAAAAAATACGCTACCCAACATCATGGTATCAACAGCATGTACTATGATAAACTCATGAGTACCATGTACCCCATGAACATGACCCCGAACATCATTGAGGAAAGGCAATTGAATGCCGTTGCCATGGATGTTTTCTCCAGATTGATGATGGACAGAATCATTTTTATGGGAACGGGCATCAACGATCAAGTGGCCAATATTGTGCAGGCACAATTACTTTTCTTGGAAAGCGCCGATGCCACCAAGGATATCCAAATCTACATCAATTCGCCGGGCGGAAGTGTGTATGCAGGTTTGGGCATTTACGACACCATGCAATTTATAAAACCCGACGTCGCCACTATTTGTACAGGTATAGCAGCTTCAATGGCGGCCGTGTTGCTTTGTGCGGGACAAGAAGGCAAACGTAGTGGACTGCCCCATTCCAGGGTAATGATCCACCAACCCCTTTCCGGAGCACAAGGCCAGGCCAGCGATATTGAAATAGCAGCACAAGAAGTCCTTAAGATCAAAGGTGAGCTTTATGAGATCATTTCAAAACATTCCGGACAATCGTACGACAAGGTCTACGAAGACAGTGATCGTGATTTCTGGATGAAAGCCCCTGAGGCCAAAGCCTATGGAATGATTGATGAAATATTGGAAAGAGAAAAGTAAAAACAACTGCAATAGATTAAAAAACAACCACTTAATGCAGAACAAATCCATTTTTTTTGCGTTATTGTTGGTTGAAGATTAGAATTATATGGCAAAGGAAAATTTGGAATGTTCTTTTTGTGGTAGAAAAAAGCCGGAAACCAATTTATTGATCGCCGGTTTGGATGCGCACATTTGCGATAGATGTATAGAACAGGCTCATAGCATAGTAGCCGAGGAGTCCAAACAATCCAAAAACCAAGATCTGTCCTCCGAATTGGTCTTAAAAAAACCCATGGAGATCCACGATTTCTTGGATACTTTTGTGATTGGTCAGGAAAGAACTAAAAAAGTAATGTCCGTAGCGGTGTACAACCACTACAAGAGATTGTTGCAGCCCAAAGGCAAGGATGACGATATCGAAATCCAAAAAAGTAACATCGTAATGGTTGGGCAAACGGGTACGGGTAAAACCCTTATCGCAAAGACCATTGCCAAAATGTTGAACGTGCCATTGGCCATAGTGGATGCCACCGTTTTAACTGAAGCAGGTTATGTGGGCGAAGATGTGGAAAGTATCCTTACACGTCTGCTACAAGCTGCCGACTACAATTTGGAAAAAGCGGAGCGTGGTATTGTTTTTATTGATGAAATAGACAAAATCGCCCGTAAAAGCGACAACCCATCAATTACCCGTGATGTTTCCGGAGAAGGAGTTCAGCAAGGACTTTTGAAGCTCTTGGAAGGAACCACTGTGAACGTGCCACCTAAAGGTGGCCGAAAACATCCCGATCAAAAATTCATCGAGGTCAACACCGAAAACATTCTGTTTGTGGCAGGTGGCGCTTTTGATGGTATCGAACGCATCATTACCAAACGTTTGAACATGCAAGCTGTGGGGTACAGTGCCTCCAAAGCCGAAGAGAATCTAGATCAGGAGAATATCCTTCAATACATCATCCCTAAGGATTTGAAGGAATTTGGTCTTATCCCCGAAATTATAGGAAGGCTACCTGTGCTTACGCACATGAACCCTTTGGATGCCAAGACACTCCGTGCCATTCTTACTGAACCGAAGAACGCCATCATCAAACAGTACGAAAAACTGTTTGCCATGGATGACATCAAGTTCTCCATTACCGATCAGGCATTGGACTATATCGTTGAAAAAGCAGTGGAATACAAACTTGGTGCACGTGGATTACGCTCGTTGTGCGAAGCCGTGTTCACGGATGCCATGTTTACTTTACCGAGTAGTGAAGAAACGGAATTTAAGGTAACCAAAGGTTACGCTGAGAAAAAACTCTCTTACGAAACAGTGAAAAAACTAAAAGCAGTCTCTTAATTAGACTGCTTTTTTAGTTACTTTTTCCAATAACTCCAGACTTACTTTGGAGATTATATTCTCATCCGAATACAGGGTATGCCCAAAATTTGGAACAATTCTTAAATCGGCCCCAACAGTTTTGGCCCATTTCAATCCAGGTTTGGATTTATCGCACTCCCCATAGATCAATTCCACATCTGAAGGCACCGTTTCATTTTCATTTTCGATTCCAATAGCGGAAATGGACGTAACGGATTTAGCTGGCAAACCTTTTAATAAGGCTTTAAACGCTACCGTACCTCCTATGCCAAATGCCAAATAGTGGGCGGGTTCAGTCTCTTTATTGACAAGGTTGGAGACCGCACTGTCCAGTCCCCCTTCCTTAAAGGCATTATCAATATTTTCTTCAGAGAAGATGGATACATCAACATTGCCCAACTGTTGACAATCGTGGAAAACAATATCGTAGTATTGCTGCAGGTAGCCAAAATAAGAAGCTATCCAAAGCCCCTTTTTTGCGCCCCACTTATCTGAAATTACAACAAGTTTTTCTGCCATGATTTTAATGGTTTTGTGTTTTTACAAAAAGATTTGATAGGGGAAAGTTCCATAATTAACGAAGTAAAACCTTTTTTATTTGTTCAAAAGAAACGTTTTCACGATAAATGGATATAATTTACGAAAACGTTTTCGTAAAGTTAGGACAAAAGACCTTTTTTTACGATAATCTTCCTTGTTAAAGAGTGTTCATGCTGAGAAGTTCCTCTAAACAATCCCTATCATTGGACAGTCGAGGTATCTTATGCTGTCCGCCCAATTTATTTTTGGACTTGAGCCAATGGTGGAACAAATTCTCGCGTGCCACATGAACTTTGGGCATCTTTAAGGTAATGTTGTTGTAGCGTTTGGCCTCGTAATCCGAATTAAGTGCCTTGAGCGCATTGTCCAACATTTCGGTAAAATAGGCGATGTCTTCTGGCAACTTTCTAAACTCAATGATCCATTCGTGTGCGCCTTTCTCCTTGCCTGTCATAAAAATGGGAGCAGCAGTATAATCCATGATTTCCGCCTCGGTTTTCAGACAGACTTGTTTCAACGCTTCTTCCGCATTTTCAATGATCAGCTCTTCGCCAAACACATTGATATGGTGTTTGGTGCGTCCCGTGATTTTGATTCGATATGGGCTTTTGGATGTAAATCGGATGGTATCCCCGATTTTATAACGCCACAAGCCTGCATTGGTGGTAATGATCATGGCGTAGTTGACCCCCAATTGAACCTCCCAAAGTGGAATCGCCTGGTCTCCTTCCCCATTCGCATCAATTGGGATGAACTCATAAAAAATGCCGTAGTCCAACATCAACAACAACTCATCGGAATTGTTTTGATCCTGAATCCCGAAGAATCCTTCTGAAGCATTATAGGTCTCGTAAAAATTGAACTTTTTTCGGGGCAATAGTTTCTTATACTGATTCTTGTACGGAGTAAAACTTACCCCTCCATGGAAATAAACCTCCAAGTTTTCCCAAATCTCAAACAGATGGTTCTTACCTGTTTTCTCCAAAACCTGATTAAGCAATACCAACATCCAAGATGGAACTCCAGCCAAACTAGTCACATTCTCACGTATACTTTCCTCAATAATGGCCTCTAATTTGGATTCCCATTCGGTCATCAGGGAGACTTTGTTACTGGGTGTACTGCTATATTCCGCCCACAGCGGCATATTATCTATCAATATGGCGGAAAGGTCTCCGAAAAATGTCCCATTGTCCTCGTAGAGTTCCTTGCTACCTCCCAACCTCAAACTTTTTCCTGTGAACAATTGTGAATTTTCGTTGTTGTTCAGGTAGAGGCACAACAAGTCTTTGCTGGATTTATAATGGCAATCCTCCAAGGCTTCCGTACTAACGGGTATAAACTTGCTCTTGGCATTGGTGGTCCCACTGCTCTTGGCAAACCATTTTATGGTCGTAGGCCAGAACAAATTCTGTTCACCCCTTCGCGTTCGCTCAATGAGTGGAGCTATTTCCTCGTAGGTCACAATGGGGACCCTGCTCCTGAATTCTTCGTACTTGGGCAAGTCCTGAAAACCATATTGTTTTCCTATCATGGTATCTTTGGAAAAATCCATAAGTTGGCGCAATACCTCATCCTGCACATCCAATGGGTACTTCAAAAAAAGCTCTATTTGATGATAGCGCTTTCTTAATAACCAAGAAGCAATGGAGTTGAATAATGGTATTGGCATTTTAGGTATATTTAACCAAAGAAAGTTAGCTTGGCGTAACTGCTAAAATAACTTTTCTGACACTCATTTTCAAATAAGATAAACACATTCATTTTAATATGCTGTACGAAGGAGTCCTGAAAAAGATGCGAACGGAAATTGGAAACCCCATCCAATACTTTTTGGTTTTTGATAACGATTTCATCAATATGAATCAAGGGCTGAACAAGGAACTTCAGATAGATTTCATCAAATATCAATGTTTGAACTGCGGGGAGGACAAGCCTATCTATAGACAAGGGTTTTGTAAATCCTGCTTTTTTGAAACACCACGAGCAGGTGATTGGATCATGAAACCGGAACTGAGCACCGCCCATTTGGACAAAGAGGACCGCGACCTTGAGTTTGAGAAAAAAATGCAACTACAGCCGCACATTGTGTATTTGGCCAATTCGAGCAATATAAAAGTAGGAGTCACAAGAAAATCACAAGTGCCCACACGTTGGATAGATCAAGGGGCACACGAAGCCATAGAGATTGTAGAGGTACCCAATCGATATTTGGCAGGTATCACTGAGGTGGCGCTGAAAGAATTTGTAAGCGACAAGACCAGTTGGCAGAAAATGCTCAAAAACGACCTAGAGGATGTGGATTTGGTGGAATGGCGCAACAAATTAAAGGCCAATATTCCAGATGAGGCCATCGATTATTATTTGGATGACAGGGAAGAGACCCATTTACAATTTCCGGTATTGAAATATCCAGAAAAAGTAAAAAGCCTCAACTTGGACAAGACACCGAGCTATAATGGAGTACTCAAGGGCATTAAGGGACAATATCTCATTTTTGAGGACAACACGGTATTCAACATCAGGGGAAGTGAAGGGTATTATGTAGGCATTGACATTAAATAATCGGTCATTCAAAGTCACAACGCCCCTATTTTTCACTGAAAAGTCTTATTTTAAGGGAGTTATACTTTCCTGATGATAAAGTCGGTCATGTTTTTTTGGAGAGAACACAACTAAACCAATCATACATAAACCAACTTCAATGAAAAAATTCCCAAATGCCTTTGTCATTTTGCTCGGGGTTATCCTTTTGGCTTGGATTCTCACTTACATTGTCCCACAAGGTTCCTATGAAAGGGTTGTTGGTGCAGAAACCGGCGTAACCCGTGTGGTAAACGATTCGTACCAACAAATAAACACTGAAAGCCCCTCAATTTTCGACCTTTTGATTTCCATCCCCAAGGGAATTGCTGGAAGGGCAGAACTCATTGTTCTTATACTCTTGATCGGCGGGTGCTTTTACCTCATTGAAAAAACCGACACCTTTAATCAAGGCCTGGTAAAATTGGTGGCTTCCCTTAAGGGAAAAGAAAGTTTGGCACTAATTATTGTGGCTGCAATTTTCACAGCGGGTGGCGCCTCCATCGGATTGCAAGAAGAAGTGGTTGCCATGACCCCTGTATTGATTTTATTTGGAAAAAGTTTGGGCTACAACACTTTTACCATGCTCTTTGCAAGTTATGGATCTACTGTGGTGGGAAGTTCCTTCAGTCCATCCAACCCCTTTGCAGTGATAATTGCACAAAAAGAAGCCGCTTTGCCACTTTTGTCGGGCAGCACTCTTCGGATTGCAACGCTTTTAATTGCCTTTGTGGTCTGGGTTGGTTACCTGCTTTTTTACAGCAAAAAAAATCGCATTGAAAAAATACACATGCCCACGCAAAGTGCAACCATGAACTCGAGAAGTAAACTCATTTTGGCCTTGTTGGCCATAACATTTACCATTGTGATTTATGGTATTGTCCAGTTTGAATGGGGCTTTATGGAAATGTCAGGATGCTTTTTTGCACTTGGCATTGTGGCCGGACTTATTTCGAAGATGGGTTGGAACAAAACTGGGGAAACCTACGTGGCCGGAATGAAAGAAATGATTTTTGCCTGCGTGATCATTGGTTTGGCCAATAGCATCTCCATCATCTTAAAAGATGGCCTGATCATGGACACAATTGTTTATGGACTTTTTGGTCCTTTACAAAATTTCCCTCCAGCCCTTTCCGGTGTAATGATGATGGTTTCCCATACCTTGTTGCATTTTCCGGTACCCAGCTATTCCGGGCAGGCCATACTGACACTCCCTATTTTGGTGCCGCTTTCGGATTTGATTGGTTTATCCAGACAAACGTGTGTTTTGGCTTATCAATATGGTGCTGTAATGGCCGATATGATCGTGCCCACCAACGGTGCATTAATGGCGATTTTGGCCATTGGCAATATCCCCTATAACAAATGGTTCAAATTTGCCCTAAAACCTACCTTGCTCATGCTATTGATTGGAGCATTCACTATTATATTTGCTGTGGCCACTGGCTATAACTAGTATTTTTGAGGTTGAACCATATCCGAATTACCGACCATGCTCAAGTTTTTTAGAAAAATCAGAAAGGAATTGATTGCTGAGAAAAAAGTCAGCAATTACATTTTGTATGCCATCGGGGAAATAGTTTTGGTGGTTATTGGCATTCTTATCGCACTTGCCATCAACAATGCCAATGAAAACCACGTGAAACGGGAAAAAGAGCAAATCTATTTGATGGGACTAAAGGATGAGTTCCAAACAAGCAGGGTCAAACTCAACGAACTGATTGCCTATAACAAGCGTAGTTATGAGGAAGCCAAAAAAATAGTGTCCTACATGGATACCGACTCACTGCCCAGCGAACAGGAACTTTCCAATTTGTTTTTCAATGCCTTTGCATTCGACATTGCCTTTATCCCCAATAATTCCTTGCTCAACGAAATGATCAATTCAGGGAGTTTAAAGGACATCAAAAACCCCCAACTCAGAATTTTGCTTACCAACTGGATCGCCACTATTGACGACACTTCCAAACAGGAAAATCTACTGACCAATGAACGGGACAAAATCATAAATATGTTCCGTTCCAATGAAAACAGTATACGTACGATCTATGATCTTACAGGTGTATCGGGGGATTTAGGTCTCAAAGAGAAAAATGAGCACCTAAGCAATATTCCCTTGCTGAATTCCATCGAATTTGAAAATAACATCCTCACGTTCATCTTGACCAGCCAGCAAACAGAAACCGTGAAATACATGCCATTAATGCAGAGCTTGGATGCCATCTTAGCTTTGTTGGACAAGGAAATAGAGCAATAAAAAGGGCGATTTCAATCGCCCTTCGCATTAATTCACACTATCCTTTTTCTTTTTACCGAGCAATCCGCCCAAAATGGATTTGGCCGCATTTTTCACCTCATCCTGCTTTTCGGTTTTGGTGGTATCGGTTTTATTATCTCCTTTTTTTCCACCAAGTAAAGTCCCAATGGTTTCTTTTACATCATTGGATTGAGCAGTGGTGGTATCGGATTCATCTTTTTTAAATACATCCGACAAAAGATCCTTTGCCTTGTCCTTGCCTTGGTTTACCAATTTGTTCTTTTGCATTTCCACCAACTTGGAAGTCAAAGTCTTCACACTCGATGTCAGGTCGGTACTTACTGAAGGATTCGTGAAATTGCCACCGATGTTGGCCGTTACCGGAACAGTGACCTCCCCTACACTATCATCGTTCAATTGGGCAATCAATTTGTTTACCTCAGCACCCAAATACTTGGCAGGCACATCCAAGGTAGCTTTGTACTGCATTTGCTTATCAAAAGAGTGACTACCATCCACATTGATATTGATATCCTTATACTTCAAGGTAAACGGCTTCACTTTAACGGAACCGTTATCAAAACTCAATGCGGTTTTAAGTCCGTCCAAATTGATTTCCTTGGTGTTCAAAAAATTCAATTTACTGTCCAATGAAGACACCAAAGGTGCTTTTTGGGCATCTAATTTTGGCGACAGGAGTTCAGCCAGTAAATTCCCTGATATGGTTGCCAAGTTTGGGGTAAAATCATCTTTTAGGTTACCTGTGATCTTAATGTCCGAATTCAATTTTCCTTCGAGTGCGCTGGCCAAAGGCGTCAGTGTTTTAAGCAAATCCAAACCGGCAAAGGATTCCCCAATATTAAAATTGTTCATTCCAAGGTCAATGTCAAAAGTAGCGGCCTCTTCCTTGGTGGATACCGAACCGGACATGCCCAATGTACCTCCAAACAAATCCGAAGTAAGATTTTTGACCGTGGCCGTCTCATCTTTGATAACCAAAGTTCCCTTTACATTTTTCAGATTAAGATCATCGTAAACCACCGTATTCGCAGCAGCATCAATGGTACAATCCAAGAACGATGGTATCTTGATGCGCTCCTCCCCTGACGTAGTGGAAGTGGTTTCCCCCACTGCTTCTTCCGTGTCAATCTCCTCGGTTTCCTCGACCATAAAATCGTTCAAGGCAAATTGGTTGGAATTGAGTGTAAAATTACCCTCGATATTTTCATCATTGAACATAAAGCCCAACAAATTGGTCAAAGTGCCCTTCGCATCGAAGTCCGTACTTCCCGTTTTACCTTGGAAGGAATCAAGGGTTACCGTATTTGGGTTGAAAGTAACGGCCGCTGTATTGATGGCCACTGGATTCTTCAACTCTTCCGAAGCATATTCAAAACCAGAAACGGATGCCTTTCCACTTGTCTTGGTATTCTGATATTGCTTTTTCTCCAAGGAAGCCATATCAAAAGCCGTGGTCACATCCGCATTCAATATCCCTTTAAGATTATAGTCATCCGGCACAGGATAGGCCTGTGAGATATTCGCCAAATTGATTCGTCCATCCATATGTGCATTTATCTTGGTGTTGCCCAACAACTCCCTGATTTTGGCATTCAAGTTGAATTTATCCTCATCAATAAGAAAAGAGAGCCTGTTGATGTTCACGTAGGTGTCCTCCGTAATTCCCGTCTCGTTATTGATTTCGGTATCGATATACACATTACGCACCGATTTGGGCAAATCTGGATATTTGAAGGATGCGTTTTCCGAATTGATGGCTATTTTAAAAGCCGGAATATGTTCGTCATCGACCACTCCCTTGAACTCACCGTTCACTTCAAAATTTCCGGTTGTTTCCACATTCTCGATGTTGGCTGCATAGGCTTCGGGAATCACGGCCAAAAAGTTTTTAAAGTCGGAGGATGGTGTTTTGAACGTGATGTCCACTTCCTGATTGTCCTCGTTTACCTTCACAAAACCATCGAACACCAAAGGCAATTGGTTGATCATGGCCTTGTTTTCCAAAAAGGAATATTTGTTCTCTGTTAAATCAATACCGATCAGTGCATCCAAATTGATTTTGTTCTTGTTCAAGTATCTGGTACTGTCCATTTCAAAGGACACCAAGGCATCGGTAAGGGTTTTCAGTTCCGATTTTTCCAAGGAAAGGTCTCCCGTCCCCGAATGATTCATCTCGGATATGTCCAGCAACATCCCACTGCCCAAATCCTCGTAAATGATCTCGGAATTAGTTATAGCGTAGGAATCCATGTTCAATGTAAAATTGCTACTGGATTCTTCGGGTGCAGCAGTGGCCGAAGATTCATTCTCTTTGGCGATATCATAGTTGGCATTGCCTTCGGCATCAGCTTTTATGTGCAACTTGGCACCATCAATGTTCAAGGTTTTGATAACAATGGGCTCATCCGCGGATTTGAACAATTCCTTGATGGACATGGCCAGTTCTATTTCCGAGGAGGCAAATAGGGTATCTCCTTCAAAAGGGGCCTTGTTCACCAATGAAAGCTTGGTCAATTCCACATTGGCATTTGGAAAACTTCTAAGAAGGCTAAGATCTGCTTCTTCAAAATCCAAAGTGGCATTGATACTATTGTTGACTTTGGCCTTGATGATCTCTTCAATTTTACCTTGAAGAAACAATGGGACGGCAATAATGATAGCGAGTAGGATAAGTAAGGTTATACCGGTAATCTTCAGGACTTTTTTCTTCATACTTGTATGTTTTACAACAAATTAAAGGAGAAGCGTCAATCCAAAGAAATTTCTTCCCCTATTTTTAAGTTAAATCTTTTCCGCATTAGATATACGAAGAAATAGAGCAAAGGGGTGTCGAGCAGGGCGATCATTATCTTAAAAATAACACCACTAATCAACAACCCGTAGAATTTATCCCATGGAAGCACCCCAAAAATGCACAGTAGCCCCACCACGGTAAAGGTGTCTATAAACTGGGATGAAAAGGTGGAAAAATTGTTCCTGAGCCACAGCATCCTTCCCTTGGTAATACGTTTCCAAAAATGATAAATGGTAATATCGATATACTGCGCGGCCAAATAAGCCAACATAGAGGCCAAAACCCCGAGGGGCGACAATCCGAACACCGTTGTAAAGGTAGCATCGTCAACAGGAGAAGTAGGAATAGCGGAGGAATAATTGGCCAGCAAAATAATACCCATGGAGAAAAACGAGGCAAAAATACCCGCTGTAACTACTTGATTGGCCTTTTTCTGTCCAAAAACCTCAGATATAAAATCCGTGATCAAAAAAGTGATGGGATAGGGCAAAATACCCACCGAAAGTTCAAAAAGTGGCGCTCCAAAAACGGTAACATCCCCAAAAGGGTTCCAAGAGAAAAATTTTTGGAAGATAAGATTGGACACCACCAAAGAGGTAATGAACAATGCCCCGAGATACAGATATATTGAAAATGCTAACTTCTTGTCCTTTTGCGTCATATGTTATTGAAAGTTCCCATAGGAACCATTGTAATCGTTCTATTTTATGTTCAAACTGAAAGGCATCTTGGCCTGAATCCCTTCTTGTTTGGTAAATTGTTTGAATTCTTTCAGGATATCGTAAGCTTCCGTTCCAATCTCCTCTTGAATGATGGATTCTCCTATTTTGGTTCTTACCGACCCGAAGTCCTCCATGAACCGTTCAAAATCCGATTTGTATTTAGGGTATTTGCGCACTCCATAATCCGCGAGCCCCGCCATTTCTGCTGCGGCAGTAATGGCATCATCCAGATTGCCCAGTTCGTCCACCAGACCGAGTGCTTGGGCATCCACCCCACTCCACACCCTGCCTTGGGCTATTTCGTTCACACGCTCCACAGGCATATTCCTACCTTGGGACACACGATTCAAAAAGGTTTCGTAGGTTTCCTCTATACTTTCTTGCATTACGCTGCGGAAAGTATCTGTCATAGGTTCAAAAAACGAATAATCCACGGAGTTTTTATTCGTCCCTACCTGTTCTGCATTAACCCCCATATTCTCGGCCAGTTGGTGCACATTCGGAATGGTCCCAAAAACACCAATGGAACCTGTAATCGTAGTAGGTTCCGCAAAAATCCTATCACTCGCCACCCCAATATAATAACCTCCCGATGCGGCAACGTTTCCAAAGGAAACGACCAAAGGCTTTTCTTGTTTGGCCAATTGCATTTCCCTCCAAATAATATCGGAAACCAGGGCACTTCCCCCTGGGGAATCCACCCGTAGCACAATGGCCTTCACGCTTTCATTGTCAACAGCTTTGTGCAGAGCATCCACAATAAGGCCTTGCCCAATGTAATCCTTCCCTCCTTCTCCACCTAGAATTTCTCCTTGGGCATAGATTACGGCAATTTTATCAGAGCCTGTTCTTATCTTCTTTTTATTCGCTTTCTGCACATAATCCCTAAGTCCGACATACTCCAGCTCCCCATCTTCGGCAACCCCTATTTTTTCCTTGAGCATGGCTTCATATTCGTCATAGTGCAAAGCTCCATCCAAAAGCCCTGAGGCTACCGCATACTCTGGGGTTCTTCCACCTAGGGTATCGGCGATGATATTCAAATTTTGTGGGGTAATGTTCCTGGATTCTGAAATATCATCCACGATGACACTCCAAATAGAGGTGATCAACTCCTTGATCTGGGTACGGTTTTCATCGCTCATGGTATCTGACAGAAATGGCTCTACCGCACTTTTGTATTTTCCATGGCGAATGACTTCCATTTTAATTCCAGACTTTTCCTGCAGCCCTTTATAAAAGAGCACTTCAGTGGCCAAGCCCTTAAAATCCAGGACCCCAACAGGATTAATGTAAATCTCATCTGCGGCACTTGCCAAATAATAATCACGTTGCGCATACACATCGGCATGAGCCATTACAAATTTCCCGCCCGATTTAAAATCGATCAATGCTTCTCGTATCTCTCGGGTTTGGGCCACTCCGGCCAACAAATAACCTGTGGCAATACTGATTCCCTCGATATTGTCATCATTTTTGGCCACTTTGATAGCATGTAGAACCTCATCCAAACCGAATTCCTCACTTCCAAATGCAGCAAATGGGTCCGCTTCATCTTTCCCTGTATAATCCAAAATCGGGGCTGTAAAACTGATTTCCAGTATAGAGTTCTTCTTTACGACGACACCATCATCCACACTTCCCACGAGGGCCATAAAAATGAAGAACATGCCAACAACGATCATAAATGCTACCAAGCTCCCCAAAATCGAGGCCAATAGGTTTCTTAAAAACTTCATTCAATAAAATTTATTACGTTCCAAATATAACCATTGTAGTATTGTTTTGTTTACTTTGTTTATTCGATTATGGTCAAAAAACAAAAGGTATATCTTTCACTGGGCAGCAATTTGGGAAATCGCCTTGCGAACCTCCAAAAAGCCATTTTCCGCATTCAGCAAAAGGCAGGAAAAATACTGGATATTTCCTCTGTATATGAAAACCCAGCAGTTGGTTTTGAAGGGAGTGATTTCTACAATATCGCCCTATCGCTGCTCACACCTCTTGAACCGAAGGAATTGTTGGATACCCTGCTACAAATCGAGCAGGATTTCGGCAGGGTTCGTTTGGCATCGGGACATAGTTCCAGGACCTTGGACATTGACATCGTTTATTATGGGTCGGAAGCTATCCAGAATAATGATTTAGTGGTTCCACACCCGCAAATGCAGCATCGCAATTTTGTTCTGAAACCACTGAGCGATATTGCACCCCAGTTCTATCATCCCGTGCTGTACAAGGATACCCGTAATCTGCTGCAGGAATGCAGGGACAAAAGCAAGCTGACCAAGACCAAGCACAAACTTTTCAAGGATAGGTCAGGGCTCTTTTCCCAATTACAGCTCATTGCCATTGAGGGAAATATTGGAGCTGGGAAAACAACGCTGTCCAAAATGATTTCCAACGACTTCAATGCCAAATTGGTGCTGGAACGTTTTGCGGACAACCCCTTTCTTCCCAAGTTTTATGAGGATCAAGCACGTTATGCATTTCCTTTGGAAATGTCCTTTTTAGCGGATAGGTACCAACAGTTCATGGACGACACCTCACAGTTTGATCTTTTCAAGAACTTCATGGTAAGTGATTACGACATCTTCAAATCGTTGATTTTTGCGAAAGTCACCTTGCAGAAAGAGGAGTACAATCTATACCGAAAGGTCTTTAATTTTATGTACAAAGAGGTACGAAAACCCGAGATTTACCTCTATCTCTATCAAAATACCGAACGGCTACTGGAAAACATCAAAAAAAGAGGGCGTGATTATGAGCAGAACATCGACCCTGGGTATTTGGAAAAAATCAATCGTGGGTACTTGGATTTCATCAAGAGCAATCCCAGTCAAAACAGTATAATTTTGGATGTGGGAGAACTCGATTTTGTACAGAATCCCAAGGATTATGAATTCATTTTGGTAAAACTGGAAGACCACATACTTTTATCAAACATTTAAGAGAATTTTTGGAAAATGTTTGGATATAACGAATGGTTTTATTTTATTAGCAGCCTCAATATGAGAAACTAACTAACTCAGACTTTTACATATGGCCCTGTTTTTCAGGGCCTATTTATTTTTTGGGCATTTTGTTTGGACCAAATATCCCATACCACTACCCCCATACTTACCGAAATGTTCAAGGAGTGCTTGGTACCGAACTGGGGAATCTCCAAAACTGTATCGCTAGCAGATACGACTTCCTGCGAAACCCCTTTTACCTCGTTTCCAAAAACCAAGGCTACGGTATCATCTGACCACACTTGATAATCATTCAGCATAATGGCATTTTCGGCTTGCTCTACGGAAACTACCTTAACACCACCCTGCTTTAATTCCTGAACCAATTCCAAGGTGTCTTTACGATATTCCCACTCCACACTTTCGGTGGCACCCAAGGCCGTTTTACGGATATCCTTATGCGGAGGAGTGGCCGTGATGCCGCAGAGATAGATTTTCTGAATCAAAAAAGCATCCGCCGTCCGGAACACGGAACCAATGTTGTTCAAGCTGCGAACATTGTCCAAAATGATGATGATGGGCGATTTCTCGGCCTCCTTAAAACCGGTCACATCCAATCGGTCCAGCTCACTATTTTCCAGTTTTCGACTCATTTTTTAAACATTGGGGTAAAAATATCAACAAAAATTTCTGATGGCTGATGAAAACAATATATTCGTTTTCATCCCAGTTTTGGGCAAAAATAAGAGAATAATTCGCCTTTAGGATTGTCATTCCTGTGAAAACAGGAATCCATCAAACCACTAGATTCCGCATCGTGCTTCGACTACGCTTAGCAACTGTGCGGAATGACAAAGTATTAATTCAAAGTTTGTGCAATCTTATTTGGTGATTAAAATGTTTTTCCAACAGATAATAAATCGCTTTGGCAGCCAAGAAAAAGAATAAGAAAGTAACCCCGTTGATGCAACAGTACAATGCCATTAAGGTAAAACACCCTGATGCTTTGCTGCTGTTCCGTGTAGGGGACTTTTATGAAACCTTCGGGGAAGATGCGGTAAAGGCCGCCAAGATATTGGGCATTATCCTTACCCACAGGAACAATGGAGGCGACAAGACCGAATTGGCAGGGTTTCCACACCATTCCCTGAACACCTATTTGCCCAAATTGGTAAAAGCTGGGCAGCGTGTGGCCATTTGCGACCAGTTGGAAGACCCTAAACAAACAAAAAGTATTGTAAAACGAGGTGTAACGGAGTTGGTCACACCAGGAGTCGCCCTGAACGATGACATCCTTTCCGCCAAGAGCAACAACTTTTTGTGCGCGGTACATATTGGAAGGAACAAATTAGGGGTTTCCTTTTTGGATGTTTCCACTGGGGAATACTTGACTTCGGAAGGATCGGTGGAACAAGTGGACAAACTGCTCCAGAATTTTTCACCCAACGAGGTCTTGGTATCGAAAAACCATAAAAAAGATTTTGTGGAATGCTTCGGCAACCAGTTCCATAGTTTCTTTTTGGAAGATTGGATTTTTCAAGAAGATTATGCCCAAGAGAGTTTGAACAATCATTTTGGAACAAAAACCCTGAAAGGATTTGGTATAGACCATCTCAACCACGGCATCATTGCATCGGGTGCGGTGCTGCACTATCTATCCGAAACACAGCACAGTAGACTACAACACATCAATAGAATACAGCGTATTGCCGAAGAAGAATACGTTTGGATGGACCGATTTACCATCAGGAATCTGGAACTCTACCATTCCTCACATCAGAATGCGGTAACCTTGTTGGACATTATCGACAAGACCATTTCCCCAATGGGCGGACGATTGCTAAAAAGATGGCTGGCACTTCCCTTGAAAAATGTGGAGAAAATCCAACAGAGGCATCAGGTGGTCTCCTATTTAAAAGATGAGGATGAACAACTGAACAAGATTCAGGGGTACATCAAGCAAATGGGCGATTTGGAGCGGTTGATCTCCAAATTGGCCACGGGCAAAATCAATCCCAAGGAGGTGGTTCAACTTAAAAATTCATTGGAAGCAGTAGCCCCCATCAAACAATTGGCCCAAAACAGTGCCAACGATTCCCTACAACATATCGGGGAACGCTTGAACGATTGTGATGCCCTCCGCTCCAAAATAAAAGAAGTGCTCAACGAAGAAGCTCCAGTGAACATTGCCAAAGGCAACACCATCGCTCAGGGCTATTCCGAAGAATTGGACGAATTACGTGGCCTTGCTTTTTCCAGCAAAGACTATCTGGACAAAATGCTGGAAAGGGAAACCAAGGAAACGGGTATTACCTCCTTAAAAATTGCTTCGAACAATGTATTTGGCTACTACATTGAAGTTCGAAACACCCATAAGGACAAAGTTCCCGAAAGCTGGGTACGCAAACAGACCTTGGTCAATGCAGAGCGATACATCACAGAGGAATTAAAAGAGTACGAATCCAAGATCTTGGGTGCCGAGGAACGGATTTACCAATTGGAGCAACAGCTTTTTGAGCAGTTGCTTGTATGGATGCAGGAATACATCGCTCCTGTACAGCTCAATGCACACCTGATTGCCCAATTGGATTGCCTTTGCGGATTTGCGCAATTGGCCAAAGAGAACAATTATGTGGAACCTTCAGTAAACGATACCACTGACATTGATATCAGGGAAGGTAGGCACCCTGTTATTGAAAAGCAGTTGCCCATTGGCGATGCTTATGTGACCAATGATGTACTACTCAATCGCGAAGAGCAGCAAATCATTATGATTACGGGACCCAATATGAGTGGTAAGTCGGCCTTGTTACGACAAACTGCACTTATAGTTCTATTGGCGCAGATGGGTAGTTTTGTCCCTGCCACAGAGGCCAATTTGGGTGTTGTGGACAAAATCTTCACAAGGGTCGGGGCCAGCGATAATATTTCCATGGGCGAATCGACCTTTATGGTGGAAATGAACGAGACCGCCTCTATTTTGAACAATCTTTCGGAACGCAGTTTGGTACTGTTGGATGAAATTGGCCGTGGGACCAGCACTTATGACGGGATTTCGATTGCTTGGGCGATTTCGGAATACCTGCATGAACACCCAGCCAAGGCAAAGACCTTGTTCGCTACGCACTATCACGAACTCAATGACATGACCAATACGTTTTCCCGCATCAAGAACTATAATGTTTCGGTAAAGGAGTTGGAGGACAATGTACTTTTCCTTCGTAAATTGGTGCCTGGCGGTAGTGAACACAGTTTTGGAATCCATGTGGCGAAAATGGCGGGGATGCCCCAACAGGTAATTCAAAAAGCAAACAAAATCCTCGTAAAACTTGAAAAATCACACTCCAGTGAAGAGGTAAGCGACAAGCTACAAGCTTCCCAAAATGAAATGCAGTTGAGTTTTTTCAATTTGGACGATCCTTTGCTCGAGGAAATCAAGGAGGAAATCCTACACTTGGACATTGATACACTGACTCCTGTGGAGGCATTGATGAAATTAAACGAGATCAAGCGATTGTTGGGCAAAAAGAAAAAGGCATCTTCCTAAAAAAATTCTTTTATTTTAATAGAAATATTATAAATTTGCATCCGCGCTTGGGAAAAGTGCAGAGTTCATTTAAAATGCGAAAATAGCTCAGTTGGTAGAGCATCACCTTGCCAAGGTGGAGGTCGCGGGTTCGAATCCCGTTTTTCGCTCGACTTCGACTCCGCTCAGTCACCACGGGTGGAGTTTTTTTTTACATACAAGTCCTGCTCGAGTGGTGGAATTGGTAGACACGCCGGACTTAAAATCCTGTGGGCATTATGCCCGTGCGGGTTCAAGTCCCGCCTCGAGTACTTTAAACCCTGTTAGTCTATTGATTTTCAGGGTTTTTTGTTTTTATCTTGCCAACGATTTACCAACAATCCTAAATTTTACACCGAATCCCGAAATTAGCGCTAACTATTTCTACATGAAATACAAGGTAAAATAAGGAAGTGATTGAAACTTTAATTTGCACCATCACTCATGCAGAAAATACACTGCTCTTTACAAAAGAAATCAATTTGGCAATGAGCTGGGAACTAGCTAGACTTTTACATTATAGGGTCTAGCATTCTACTCATTTGAAAACAATATAAGCTGCCTCAAACCTAGACTAAGGGTCCAAAAAAGAGACTGATTACGAAAAAGCTACTCGTTGATTACAAGTATTTTTTGTTAAATATTTAAGAAAAATATTATATTGCAACATCTCCCCCGCCAATTTAAACAGCCAATGAACTATAAATTTTTGCCAATCACCGTATATTATTTTATCGGTTTTGTCGTTTTAGTTATATTAGTATGGTGGTTTGAGGCCTATATTGAACCTCCAGACTCATTTAATTCAAGTTCTTTTACATATAGTTTCTTTACAAGTTTTATAGGAGGATTATCCTTGGCTGCAATTTTCTTCGTCTTTTTACGACCAAGAGTTAAAATTTCAAAAGTTGTATCTAAAAGAAAAAATGATGATAACAAAGATTACTTTACCTTTAAATTTGTAAACAGATCATTTTTTTCTGCTTTTGATGTAAACATTGAAGCATATTTGTGTGAAAACACGAATGCAAAAGGTAACGGAGATGCCAAGCATGTTGTTCATACGCCGATTGAATTAACGAGAAAAAGATGGATTCACATGCCAAGATGGAGACCAGTAATAGAAAAAACCACCTACGCTCCTCATTGCATAACCGTAAGAACGCTTGATGAAACTATTGAGAAACGAATAACTAATAACGTAGATTATATAGAGTTTAGAGTAACACTGAAACATGCATTTTCTAATTTAAGCAGTACATATAGGATGAAATATATGAATGAAGATTGCTTTGAATTAGGCAAATTTGATTTTGGCAATACTTTTAAAATTGTATAATTTGGCACAAAATTTGAATTTTAAAATTAAACACCATAAAACAATCCTTATGAAAACTTATTCTGATACAGAATATTAAAAAAAGGTGTCGAATGTCATTTACAATATTCGACGATTGTATAATCTCAAAAGAAAAGGAGGCTAATGCCTCCTTTTTTATTTTCCACCTACAGAGTTCCAAGTGTTTTTTGAAGTTTATCTTTTCTCTATTTTACTGATAACCTGTCGCTTCATCAAATAGAGCAACAACACCAACCTTGGTCAAAGGACACTTAAAAATATCTGCACAAACTCTACCTGTAAAGTATGACTTACTTATAGGTCATGTAAATCTCTATGATGGATTCCTCAGGGTGAAGACTAGTATCCTTGTTAACGTCCCACATATAGTTTCAAAGCATTGTGATTCAAAATAGGCACCACCCACTTTCTTTGCTAAAATTTACCACTTCTCAGTTATAATTCCCAACACTTGGATTTATCATCAATTGTTGCTTTTATTTTCTCATCCGCGTTACCCTATCTACAAACGTAAAAAGGAAAAGATGGCGAACTTTCCTCCCCTGACCTTACGCCTAAAAACGTTCTCGGTTGTTAACAGAGCGACCAGATGCCGAAAAGAACACCATCCTTTTCAAATATAGATATATACAAATCCCGAAGACAAGTGAAAAACTGGAAAATCGCCAAAATGACTATTTATTAGGATTTAACCTTGGGTAATCTAGGGTGGGTGTTGTTCACATACCTTTTCAACAATGGCGTATATATAAGACCTGTAGTTGGGACCTCAACAAAATAATAATTGAAAAGATAGGTGTCACGCTTTTCCTTTGGGCGACTTATCCAATAATCATAATCAATGTACTTTGGGAAGACCTCGAGAATGAACTTCGACGCGTACCGCTTCCGTTTTGCAAACTCATCATCATACTTTTTTAAACTAGCATCTTTAACGTAAGGTCGAAAACCCTTAATTAAAATCAATGCTATATCCTGCTGCGTTGGCATACCCAAATTATTACTTATTAACAAAAAACACTAAAACGATCAAAACTTAGACACCACACCATATAAGACCTTTCCCGATTTCCAATTAGAAACAACTTGTTTATAAACAGCATCTTATGTTAACAACTGAATCTAATCATAAACGGTCATATTCAAAAATAGGTATATATTCGTTGTGTTGTTATATACAGCAGATTAAAACTCTTAGGATTTCTACATCCTATTATTTGAACGGGAAAATCAAATAAACTTTATGGTAAGTAAGAGGGTTATTGCTCAGCAGATAGACTGCTTGAGCCAATAAACTCTAATACCTAGTAAAATGCAAGTTAGATTTGAAATCCCAAAAACTGAGCTAAAACAGTTCATTAATGAAAGCATAACGGAAGCCGTCCGAAGTGCTCTTTCCAAACAACAAACTGAAAATTCCAGCACCACCGTAATGACACCGAAGGAAGTATGCGCTTTTTTCAACATCTCACTGTCAACGTTACACGAATGGCGCAAGCAAGGCAAACTACAAGCCTATTATAAAGGCCGTAGGGTTTACTTTAAACGCACTGAAGTGGAAGCTAGCCTTGTTCAAGCAAAACAATAATAGCTATGAACAAGGCCAACATTCTGGCCTCGCAGAAATACATCTTGGCCAACTCTGACAAAGTAGTCAAAGAATATCATTTTGCTCAACTTGAATATGGCAAACTTCTGGCTCCAATAAAACTTAGAATAAAGAAACCCCATAAAGATTCAAGGGAAATTGCGGTTCAATTTTTTGATAGTCCAAATTGGACAAATTGCATTAACCACGAACTCTCTAAAAGGCCACTTACTTATTCCTACTTAAGCAAACGCAAATTTAAAAAATGGAGTATCCCTGTAGAAATTAGGATGGCTGATAATGGTGAGTCACTGCAGCTTATCATATTTAAGAAAGAGGTACAGTCAAAATTGTCTAATAATGTTTGACAATATGCCTTTTGAGACCAGAGATCAGCAAAACTTAAAACGCATATATGAAAGTCCGTCATTACTGCTTTTGGAACAGCTTGTACGAGTAAATTCAATAGGCAAAGCGTACATCATCGAAAAATTTAGACATAAGAATTTAATATTTCAGTTTGTGCGCAACACTGAAGGTGAATTAATCAAGCTTAAAGTTAGTGGTAGCATTCACAAGTACTGGAATAATGGTTTGCATAACGCCAATCAATTCACCTTTGAGGATTTTAATGAAGCGGTCAGAATGTTGGAAAATCAATTTGAGCTTGATTTAGATAAGATGTTCTTGCAACCTCCTGAATATGGAGTAAACCTGATTAACACGCCAGAAATTTTTGACGGTATCTATTTATCAAATCAAGATTTAATATCCAATACAATGTGCATAAACAGGTCAATGTATTCAAATCAATTATCCCATGTTAGAAGTTCCAAAATAGCTGGATCAAGAGATGGCGATTTTAAATCAAAATTTTATTGTAAGACAACCGAACAGGCTCTATTTGTTGACAATCATGAGGTATTCAGGTCAGAAATAGTATATCGTAGAAACAGGAGCTATTATAATAAGGGAATCAAAACACTAAAAGATCTAATAGCTATAAACAACCATAAATTCTTTATCCGCAAACACTTGGATCAAATAAGCCAAATGGTTATTTATGATCCAACCATTTACCTCAACAAAAGACACAGGGAGTACAATAAAACGTTGAAATATAGTAATCCCTTATATTGGGTGGAAACGCCGGACATAGTATACCACCCTCGCCGGGTTAAAGTGACCATAGCTGGCCGGACGAAAGTGACCCACCCCCGCCGGGCCAAAGTGACCCACCTTTAGATTAGATCTATCTGTAAAAAGTC